>NZ_CADFDU010000005.1:582-527417 GCF_902833045.1 Burkholderia sp. BCC0322 | reverse complement strand
CGATGCGACGAGCCGGTTGATGCAACTGCACTTTACGACGACCGAATCGACGTTCAGCTACTTCGAGGCGACGCGGGCATATCTGGAACGTTACGGTAAGCCGGTGGCGTTCTACAGCGACAAGTACAGCGTGTTCCGCAGCCCGACCGCAGGCAAGACCGGTAGCAGCGTGACGCAGTTTGGCCGGGCCATGTATGAGCTGAACATCGACACGTTCTGCGCGAACAGCAGCTCGGCCAAGGGGCGTGTGGAACGGGCTAACCTGACGCTGCAGGACCGGTTGGTCAAGGAAATGCGCTTGCGCGGCATCAGCACGGTCGCCGACGCGCGCCCTCCTTCATCGCTGATTTCAATCGTCGCTTCGCGAAGCCGCCGCGCAGCGACTTCAATGCGCACCGGCCGCTGCGAGACGACGAGAATCTGGACCGGGTGATGACCTGGCGCGAAACGCGTCGGGTCTCGAAGTCGCTCACGGTGCTGTACGACCGGGTGCTGTATCTGCTGGACGATACGCTGGAGAATCGGAAACTGATTCATCGCTACATCGACGTCTGGGAGTACCCGGATGGCCGGATCGAAATACGGGCTGATGGCGAGCTATTGCGATGCCGCCTTTATGACAAACTGGCAGAGGTCGATCAAGGCGCGATCATCGAACACAAGCGTCTGAGTCATGCGCTGCAGGTGGCTGAAGCGATCCAGGCGCAGCGCGACAACCGGCGGATCTCGGGTTCGCCGTCGCGTGCCAATCGAGGGTTACCGGTACGAGCCAAGGCATCGTTGCCAGGTGCCAAGAAACAGCGTGCGTTCACGGAGGCTGATATCGAAGCAGCCATCCTGCAGGTTGCCTCACAAACACATCAACCGGAATCGAATCGGCGGTCTGCGAAGGCCCGCGGGTGAGCGTAAGCGCCCTGCTGCTTCAGGCTCGGCGCTTCAACGCTGAAGGACGGAAAGGCCGAGAAACATGCGACATCTGTATTTAGCTGGCGCTACGACATCTGAATCCGGGTATGACATTTGGTGTAGTAGCTTTTTAGAAATGTCGTGTTTGGACCTCGGTAAGCTTGCCGGCTCCCCGTCAGATCATGGAGCCGGCGATGCACCGAACAGCACTGGTGACATTGAACATGCGAGAACTCGATCGTCTGAAGGTCATCCAGGCTGTAGTGGATTCGTGGCTGAAGCCTGGCCGCGCGGCCGAACGACTGGGCCTGACGGTCCGGCAGATCGAACGGCTAGTGATTCGGTACCGGGAATCTGGCGCGGTTGGACTGACGTCGCGCAAACGTGGTCGTCCGGGGAACCGGCGATTGGACGAGGAACTGGCTCGGCGAGCGCTGACGATCATTCGCGAGCGCTACGCGGATTTTGGCCCGACGCTGGCCTGCGAGAAGTTGTCCGAGTGCCATGGCATCCAGTTGGCCAAGGAAACGGTACGGCGGCTGATGACGGATGCCGGTTTGTGGGTGCCACGCCGGCAGCGGCCGCCGAAGGTCTATCAGCCGCGGGCCCGGCGCGCCTGCTTGGGCGAACTGATTCAGATCGACGGCAGCGATCATCGGTGGTGAACGGTCCCGGTTTTCACCCTCGCCCGCGCCCAGATACTGCGTCACGCAACTCACACGATGATGATCGTCGTGTCAGGTGCCGACCGGCTGGCCATCTTCGTCGAACGTGGAGACCATTTCGGTACCCGCCTGCTTGACGTCATAGTGAAACACCTTGCCGTCCTCGTCGTGTTCGACTTCGAACGCCACGATATCGTCGTCAGGCAATGTGCCGAGCCGCACGAAACGACGGGTGAAGATGTCCGGCACGTCCTTGCCCGGCCGGGTCGCTACGATCCGGCCGATCGAGTCGTCGATCGATTGGTATTCGGCCGGCAGACGCCATTGCCCCGAAGCGTCGAGCACGCCCCATCGCTCGTGTTCGCAGGCGGCCCAGCACCTGCTGCCGGAGTGCAGCAGCACGGTCAAGGCGGTATAACGGCACGGGATGACCTGTACGCCGTTGCGATCCACCACCCCGAACTTTCCGTCATGCAGCACCCGCGCATATTCCCCGCGCCAGAACGCCCATACGCGCTCGTACTGCACCGGCGTAATCGCGTTCCCCTGGCTATCGATATGTCCGTATCGGTCGCCTTGCCGCACGATTGCAACTTCCATCCATGCGTCGAAGCAGATCTCGTCGTAGCGCGGTGGCACCAGCGTCTCGCCCGTGATGGCCATCACGCCCATCTTCCCGTCTTGCTCGAACACTTCAACTTGCTCGTAGTAAATCGAGGTTAACGGTTCCCACCCGTAGTCGTAGTGGTCCTGGTTGATCAGTTCGCGAAAACTGGTGACATCTTCTTCCGCAAGACCCTCGCACTGGTCGAGTATGGCGAGATCGTCGGCCTCGATCGCTTGCTCGATTCTCGCATTGTCGCGCTCGATGCGTGCCAACAACGCTTGAGCCAGTTCAACGTGCGGCTTCGCCGACAGGTTGAACACATCCCATCCGTTCAGATGAAAGTACCGGTGGATCGCGCGATTTTCGAGGAATGCGAATATCTTGCGCTTTGCTTCCCGGAACGCGTCTAGATCGTCGATCAGACGGTCGGCATGACGCTCCAGGAATGCGTACAACCTGGCCATCCGCGTCTTGCCGCCTTCGGCTTCCGCATAAATTCCGTCGTCATCGCCGGTATCGTTACAACGATTACGTGCAAGGAATGGCGCTACCGCCAGCAGCGGACTCAACACCGTCGGGAAGTCGTAGTTCCACTCCACCATGTTCAGACATGGCGTGTCGGCCGGACCGATGTCTTGCAGATTGAACATGTACATGCGATGTGCCATCGAAGTTCCTTGTTATGAGTGACGCGTTGGCAAATCAGCGTCCGGATGCTTATGTCATGCCCGCTGGTGTTACGTTTTCGGGCGTTTAATCGACGGCAAATCATGCGTCGCAGCCGGATTCCGCAAAACGGAGACGGGCCATCGAGCGGTGCAGCGGGCGGAATGGGCTTCACAGTGCGATGTTGGTTCGTGCAACCACGCCCGAAGCAACTAAAATTCTTCCTTTCCCGGATCCCCTCGATTTCGACGGGCTTCACTGGGGTAGCCTGATTTAGCGTGACAAGGGCTTCCGATCCGCGCCCACAATAATGTCGAGTGAAAAAGAATACTCTCTGTCTGATTTTTATTCACCCTGCATCGAGTGACGCCAGCGCGTCGTCGCATGGCCTAAACCCGTCGGCTCCCAATGTTGCGTCAACATCGAGCCGTTTCAGATCGACGCCCTTACCTTGTTTGCAGTTAATGTAGGAAGTATGCTCCGCGGGCTTCGCATAATTTATATTGCCACGCCATATGCTTCGCCCCGGAGAACGCATTTTTCGGCGACCTCACATCGGCACCCTTCGTCTTCGGTGCGGCGTGCGGTATCGTCGCTCCATGAAATCCGCTGCTCGCCCTCCATTCATCGGAAGACGCTTTCGAACGAGCCACCCAGGCAAATTTCGAGCGGCGCGAAATATTCGCGAAACCCCATGTTAAGGCGTAGCATGCGGTGCTTGCTGCAAGCAGGCATCGGTTATCCATCCGACGTCATTTTTTATGACAGGGAACGCGGGCTCCCGGACAGGTGTATCGGGTCGGCCGATTATTCGAGATTTTGCACTCGATCGATGCAATTGCTTCGAAAATTTTCTTGTCAATCGGTGACGGCTCACCCGCCAGTCGGGCAGTTCGCCGGGTAGACTGTCGTCCTGTTCGAGTTCCTGCTTCACACGATCGGCCGCAGCTTTAGTTGCGGAGCGGTTCTTGACATTCGTCATTGCGATAGCTCGCGCAATCGTGATGACGAATGCAATCGCGGGGACATAGCTTGTAGCGGCCAAGTTGAAATCCATGGCCGGCTCCTCATCATGATGGCATTCGACTGTCCTGTTCGGGACCCGTCGCGCGCGCGATCGACTATTGTGATGCGGGGAGACCCCATGTACAAACCTGCCGCACCCGCTCGCCTGCCGCTGCGTGCTACTTTCGCAAATAGCACCGGCCAAGAGAGTTCCGTGGTGCGCGACCAGTGAACATTGTGGATTCACGCATCATGTACTCGATCTTGCCCGCGTTTGTATCTGCGTTGTTTCTCGGGTTCGGCCTCTACGTGATGGCCACCAAGGGCCTCACGCGCGTATCGGTCCCGTTCGTCTTGATGTGCGCGACGACCTTCGTCTGGCAGGGAACGTGGGCCTTCCTGTTCCAGACGACCGAGGCGGACGTTGCCAACGTGTTGGTCAAGGCAGGCTATCTGTTCATCCTTTTTCTGCCGACGACCTTCTACCATTTCGTGACGGAGATCGTGTCGCGTCGGGACGAGCGGCCGATCCTGTTCGCATCCTACGGACTCTGCGTCCTGCTGGCGGTACTGCTCGTCACGAGCAATGCGGTCGTCGATGGATTTCGCCTGCATTTCTTTGGCCCGTATCCCAAGGCAGGCCCACTGCATCCGTTGCACGTCGTGCAGACGGTACTCCTGGTCGGCCGCAGCGGTTGGCTCCTGATCGACGCTAGACGACAGGAGCGAGCGCGAGACGTCCGGCAACTGCTCACCCAATGTCTCGTCAGCCTGGGCCTCTACTCGCTCGCGGCTACCGACTATGCGGTGAACTACGGAGTCGAGTTCTATCCGGTCGGGGTGCTGGTTATCGCGCTCAGTCTCGGGATTCTCGCGACGTCGATCGTCCGCTATGGCCTGATGGGCCCCTATCTGCTGGCCGCGACGGTCGCGCACGAAGTGGCCACGCCGCTGGCGGCGATCGGCCTGCACGCGGACGAGCTGCGGAGCGTCCTGCCGGTGCTGCTGCGCGGGTATCGGCTAGCGGTGGAGCACCGGTTGTGCGCCGACGGTTTATATCCCGAACAGCTGGAGCGGCTGCCGACGCTCGCGTCGTCGATCCGGCGCCAGGTTGACACCACGAGTACGGTGGTCGAAATGTCCCTGGCGTCCTTTACGCTGGACCGACTCGATCGCCACGGCTTCGCGGCCTATCCGATACGGGCCTGTGTCGACGCCGCGGTGGATCGCTTTCCCTTCCGTGTGGGTGAGCGAGACCGCGTGTCGGTCGACCCGATCGATCCGGACCTTCAGTTCTCCGGATCCGACTCGCTCGTGATCTTCGTCATCTTCAATCTGCTGAAAAACGCCCTGTACGCGATCCACGCAAACGGCCGTGGGCAGATCGAGATCGAGGCCCATCGCAGCAACGGTTACTGCGTGGTGCGTTTCAGCGATACGGGCCCGGGCATCGCACCCGATGTGCTCCCTCGAATCTTCGACGCCTTCTTCTCAACCAAGTCGCACGGTCGCGGTGCCGGCATGGGATTGAGCTTCTGTCGCCGCGTATGCGAGGCGCTCGGCGGCACCATCGCGTGTGAATCCCTCCCCGGCGTCCGGACTACGTTCACGATTCGGCTGCCGGAGCCCGGTTCGCCGGCGGACCAGGCATTGCGCGATCCGCCGGCGCCCACCCGGCGCTATCGCATTGGGTAAGGCTGTCTCACGTTCAGTTCGCGGCGGACGGCAGGATCAGTTCATACGCCTTGACCCGCTCGATGATGCCCGGCGGAAACCGGCGGATCCGCTTGTCGGAACCGGCAAACACGATTTGCTGATACCCCAGCGACACTTGCCGTCCGTCAACGTAGAAGCGAAACAGCAGATAGGCCGAACACTGCCGAACCTCGAACGTATTGAGATAGCAATCGACCCGCTGGAACGGAAACGTCTCGTGGACGTATTCCTGATGCGCGCGCTTCGTCACGAACGACCCGCCGGCCGCCAGCAGGTTGTTGTGGATGCATTCGTGAAACCAGCGTTCACGGCACACGCCCTGCCATTCGAAGTAGCGTGAGAAATAGGTATTCATGAAGGCATTGGAATCCTTGAGGTAAATGTCGACCACGTGATGGAAGGTTTTCTCGGACAGATGTGCCGTTTCGTTGGAAAGGACGTTAAGAATCGCGTCTCGCGTCAGCATGGATAACTCCTTGAATCGCTACTGGCGGTAGCGGCGCATTCCTTCAACGAGAAGGAATGGCCCGATTCTCCCCGTGCATTTAAACTGAGCGGCGCGGTCCAAACATGTCGAATGCGCGGATGAGGAGTAGTTGATGCGCGTCCCACTTTCGCCGGATAATTAGCGCGGTCGTGCAATGCGACCGTCGTTCGCGGTCATGCGTCTCCGGTGCCGCACGTTCCTCTGCTGATTTTTCGAGACTCGAATGCAACCCTTCGTTAGGCAGCCGGTGCTTTATCCCGTGTCCGTGGTATTTGTCGACGACAATCCGGATTTCCTGCAGGCACTGCGGGGCATATTTCCGGACGAACGCCTGAACCGTTTCTTTACGCAGCCCCAGGCGGCGCTCGACTTCGTATCGTCGCGTGACGCGGAGACACCACCGACCGCCGCGGACTTTTTTGGTGCGGAGAATACCGGCGGAAATGCGATCGGCCATGATGTGCTCACCAATCTCGCCCGATTTGAGGCGGTGGGCGCGGTAGTCGTCGACTATTCGATGCCGGAGGTCGACGGCATCCGGTTTCTGGCCTCCATCCGTAACGCGGACTGCATGAAAATCCTGCTCACCGGCGTCGCCGACGAGCGCGAGGCGGTGGACGCATTCAACGCGGGACTGATCGATTGCTATCTGAAGAAAACCGACGTCGAGATGCCTCGCAAGCTGGCAGCCGTGCTGGACAACGCGAAACGCAAGTTCTGCGCAGCCCGCGGGCACATCAGCCTGCATGAAGCGGGGGCGACCTACCGGGATCCGCGGATCGTCAAGCTGATCGATGCAGTGGCCGCGCGGGAAGGCATCGTCGAATACTACTGGCGCCCCAATCAGGACGCGGTGCTGATGTTTGACGCCGCCGGTGCGCCAAGTGTCTTTCTCGCCTGGAGCGAGGAGGACTGGTCGTTCCACTGCGATATCGTGGCCGACGCGGGTGGACCGGCCGAATTGTGTCGCGGCATGGAAGCACGCCGCATCATGCCGCTGTTCTGGCCATCTCAGGGCTATCGACCGGGTCTCGCGGACATTCGCTGCGCAACCCCGCTACCCGTTCCGGGATGGAGCGGCACGTTTTATAGCTGGACCCGTCTGGACGATGCGGCCACCGAGCGCGAACTGCCCACGTTGGCAAAATGGCGTCACGCGTAAGAAATCATCCGCCCGTCCCTGGACGGAACGGGCGGCGAGGCGGTGCTGTCGTCGGCTCGGCAGCAACGCGAATCGGAACAATCCCTGTCAATATTGACAGTTATCATCGGCACGGAATTTTGTTCCAATAGCACCCTATTCCGAGGGCCACCCACTATTCCAATTAGATGGCTCATCCAATCAGAGCAGGCTGTCGATCTGCGATCTGCGCCGCTTCCCGATATCGATCGATTCTCGATCTGATGTTGTCACCACGCCTCACGAAAGCTGCATCGCGAAGCGATCTGCTCTTCGTTGAACTTGCTCTTCTTCACGGCATGACCTCCAAGTCTCGATGACATCGTCATGCCGGAATTTTCCACTTCCAAGTGGGACAGATTTGTGGGCTAGGGTCAGCGAGACCAGACCACGCAGACAGCCTCGGCTCGTCTGACTCGGTGCGGCTTCTGAAAATCTACGCTGCAACAAAACGTACGCTTCGCCATGCATCCGGATCACGGCACACGCCCTCGTTGTCAGGCGTCACCTCAACCAGCCCTTGCATTTCACCACGCTCGCGCGGGACACAGACGAGATCAAACGACCACGTACCGTCGAATACGTTTTCGAGGTTGCCGAGAAAGTTTTGCCGATTGAAAAGCGGCGTGATGAAATACCAGACTCGATAGTCGAGGGCCGAGAAGAACTCGAGGAACGACTTCGAGCTGTCGCCCGTGTAGTGGTTCAGGTATTCAAGGTAAACGATTGGCCGATGTGCGCGTATGGACTCCTGTGCACCTCGAATGGTCTGTGCTTCGAACCCTTCAACGTCCGCCTTCAGAAAATCGAGACGCTGTAATCGCAGTGAATCAATCGTGCGCAGCGCTACCTGTTCGGTTATGGTGTCGCTCATGAAAAGTGACAGGCCGCCGAAATTGTTCGGCACTCGCGGGTCGACGGTCGGGAAGTTCACCACCCCTTCCGTATCGCCTACCGCGCACTGTAGCGCTCGTACATTAAGGCGCTCGTTCTGCGCAAGATTTGCGCAGAGCAACTGATGCGTGAGGCGTTGCGGCTCGAACGCAAACACCGCGCCGGCTTCACCGACTGCATGCGAAAGCATTACCGTATGTGAGCCGATGTTTGCACCAGCCTCGACAACGATATCGCCCTGGCGAACCGTCTGGGAAAACAGAAAGGATTCCGGCTCAGACCATTCGCCATATAGCGACAGGCTACGGCCGACAAACTGGTCATTCGAATTGAACAGCATCGTGCCGTAACGGCACTTCTGGCTCGCATAAACTGGCATCGGATCCCCGCAATCTTGATTTTCGTGCACTTTATCGGTGTAGACCGGCCTAGCTACGACAGGGCTTTCCGGTCCGCCCCTTATATAATATATCGATGACTCAAGGCGTTGCTGATTGATTCTGGCGCCGACGACGCGTCACCGCCGTGCGGAGTTCCGCCTTACTGGTAAAACGCCAGTCGCCCTTGTCGCAGCGCAGCCGTATCCAGCCGCCGTAGATCTGAATGACGAGGTCGTCGTTCCACGCCGCGCGCAAGCGGCTCAGCCACGAACGCTGCCTGGTGTCGAGCAAAAACGAGCGCGCCTGCCCCGGCAATTGCCCGCCCTACCAAGGCGTTGTTTGGCGGATCTCAGCCATGGAACTCAGCTCCGACGTGTGGCCACGACGAACCTGATTCGCTCTCGCGACGCCTCAGTGTCGACTGCTGCGCGCGATTTGCAGCTCGGGACTGCTTGCAGAGTCGAAACGACTGTAACTTGCGCGCGGCAAACCTTGAAAGGCGCCGTTCGAACGCACCGATGGTCATCAGCTCGCTTGCAGCGACAGCCACCTCTTGTCGCGATAGGCCGACACGCTTTGCGATGTCTCCCAGAAACAGCGTCTGCCAAGACACGAAGCTGAGCATCGTCACGACCATCAGCGCGAATTTGACGGCCGTATCCGACACGCCGCTGCGCCCCACCTTGGCGAGGAACGCCTGCTCGATGGGAGACATCAGTTCCGGTGCAATACGCTGCGCGTCCGGAATCCGGGCTTCCATGCTCGTCTCCCTGATCATGCGCGTGCTCTATTGCTGAATGGTCGCATTCTTCAGCAAGCCGCCGACGAAGTCCGCGCTGGCCTTCTCAAGCGCCAGCGCCTGCAACTGCTGCTGAATCGTCGTCTTGACGGCGTTGAACGCCGGCACCTGCGTCGGCCGCTTTGCATCGAGCTTGACGATCGCCCACGTGTTACCGATCGCGATTGAGTCGGGCGTCACAGCGCCGACCGGCAGTTTCTCGAGCGCCTGGGCGATCGCGACCGGCAATCCGGAAGTCTTGCCCTCCGTCGCCGGCGCCTTGAAGCTCACCCAAGGCAACTCCCCGCCGCTATCGCGGCTCGGCGCGATACTGTACTGGCGAGCCAGACCTTCAAACGACTTGCCTGCCTTCAGTTCGCTCACGACGGTCGCCGCCGTCGCTGCATCCTTGACGACGATCAGGCGCGGCTTGTATTCGTCCTTCCCGAGCGATGCGACAATTTCGTCGTAGCGCGACTTCACCTGGGCATCCGTGACCGGCTCCGGCTTCACGTTGTCCTTCAGATACAGCTGCGTCTCGGCATTCGCCTTCGCCACCTGCATGGCCGCCTGCACTTCGGGCTTGCTGCCGTAGTTCGCTTTATCCGCCGCCTGCTGGATCAGCACGCGCGTGATCAGTTGATTCTTGATCGCCTGACGCACCTGCGGCGTATCCGGTTGCCGCGACGCCCGCAGCACGGCATCGACTTCCACCTGCGTGATTGCCGTGCCGTTCACCGTCGCTACGGTGTTCGTTGCCGCGGACGCGGTCGGCGTTTGGGCGTGGGCGGAAGCGGCGAGTGCGCCGGTGAGCGCGGTGACCATCAACGCATAATTCAGTGTCGCTTTCATCATCGTTTATTCGTCGAACAAGAAGCCACGAAGCAGACGCTTCGCACAAATGCACCCATTCCCTGGAATGACGGGTGCGACCGATCAGTAATTCCAGTTCATCGTGGCCAGCACCAGCGTTGCCTTCGGACCGAGTGCAGCCGGTTGCGTGAGCGCGCGCCCGATCAGGACCTCGCCGGACAGAAACTGTTTGCGCCACTGCCATTGCGCGCGCAACCCCGCCCCCGCCCCAGCCAGCGTCGGGAAACCGGGCACCGCGACCAGGCTCGCCTTGCCCGCATCGATGAACACGTACGGTTCGATTCGACCGTCTTTCCAGGCTGGCGCATTCACCCACGCGAGCTCGTTGCGCGAATAGAAACCGCGATCGCCGGCGATTTCGCCCGAGCGGAAGCCGCGGACGGTATCCATCCCGCCGAGGTACAGTTGCTCCGAACCGAACAGCGCCATGTTCGTGTATTGCCCGCTCAACACGCCACGGTAGGCGAGCAATGCGCGACCGATCTTCGGCAGCGGCAGTGTGAACGCGGCCGTCGCATCCACCTTGGTGAACTGGCTGTGCGCTTCATCGCGCGAGATCCCGTGCGAATCGTGGTTCGCCCCGAACCACGGCAGCCCCTGCGACAGGCCGGCGTTGATCGTGAAGTTGCCCTGCGCATCGTTCATTACGAACTTGTGCAGCCAGTTGCCTGCCAGCCGCAACACCGCGACGCGCTGCGGATCGAGATCGATGCCGTTGACCTCGCGGTCGGTGCGGCGCCAGGACACCGTGGCGTCGACGCTGGTGATGTCGCTCACGCTGCGGCTGACCAGATAGTTCCAGCCGAAGATGTGCGACAGCGTGCGGCCATATTCGAGCGCGGTCGTGCCGATCACCTGCTGATACTCGGAATCGGAGATCGTGTAGCTGAACGTATGGCGGCCGAACGGCACGGCGAACGAGCCGACGATCGCGTTGCTGTCGAGGCTGTCGAGAAAATTCACGCTCAGCGATTCCTGCAGGCCGAGCAGGTTGTCGGCCTCGACGCCCGCACGGTAGCGTGTCACGCCCGTGGCCGAACTGCCGTAGTTGTCGACACCCAACGTGTAGTACAGGCGATCGCCCGGCTTGTTGCCGATATCGACAATCGATTCGCCCGGATTCTGACCCGGCAGGATCTGGACCGTTGCCTGATTGCGGCGCAGGCGGTTGATCTGCGCCACGCCCTGATCGATGTCTGACAGGCGCAGCGGATCGCCGGACGCCGTCGGGAATGCGTTTTCGTAGCCGGCGTCCGTGAACCAGCCGCCGCCAGACGACGACTCGCTCGGCTTGAGCCGGTGAACCGGTTTGCCGTTGATCGTGAATGCTTCGATCACGCCGACCTGAATTGTGATCTTGAGCGTGCCGCTCGCGAGATTCTGCGGGCCGAGCAGTGCGCGCGTCGTCACGAGGCCATGTTCGACGAACACGTCCGTGATCCGCTTCAGCATCACGTTGATACGGTGCGAACCGAGATCGTGGCCGACGAACGGCGCCACGACCGCGTCGAGCTGCTGGGCCGTGATGCCGCCGGGCGGCTCGAACGGTTTGCCGTCGGCGCTTTGCAGCACGATCCGTTGCACCGGAAAGGTCGGGCCGGTTTCGACGATGGAATCGACCGGCGTGCCGGGCGGAATGTCGAGCGTCGTCTCGGACGTCGGCGCAATCGTGATCGACGCGGGCGGCTGCTCAAGCTGGCGCTGCCGCGCCTGTTCGCGCTGCTGCTCGATGATCAGCTGTGCGGGATCCTGAACCGGACGAGGCGCCGGCGCAGGCGATGTCTGCGCAAACACGGGGGCGTGCATCGCCGCGATGGCCGGGATCGCGCCCAGCCACTGTTTGAACGAAATCCGCATCGTCACTCCTGATGGGCCAGATGCGCCGCACCAGCGTGTGCGACAGTCTTGACGACCGGGGATGGGGCCGTAACCAGCACGATCACGAGGGTGGCCAGCATCGCGGCGGCCATCAACAGCAGCACGCCGAGCACGGTTCGGTTCATCATCGCCACCACCACGTCGTCAGGCCCAGGTGTTGATCGATCTGCACCGGCGTGCGCGACGGCGCACGCACGGTCGTGATCCCGCCGGCCGCCGTCACGCCTTTTCCGCCGCTGAATGAACCGCCGTCGATCACGCCGTCGCCGGTCAACGTCACGCTGCCGTTCGCGGTGAAGCCGCCACCGATATCCATCGCGATGATCTGTGCCCACGTGCTGCCGAAGAATGCCTTGAAGCCGCGGTGCTGGTTGATCGCCGAATAGCCCGTGACGCCTTGCGCGTACGTGACGGGGGCGTCGACCTTGATGTCGCCCGTCGCGAACACGTTGCCGCCGACGTTGCGGGCGACCGTACCCGCCTTGATGCCGATGTTGCCGCCCGCCTGGATCGTGCCGCCGTATGGCGTGACGTTGCTCGACGCATCGGCGTGGCAGAAGATCCAGCAGCTGCGCGTATAGCTCGCCTGGCCGGTGAAGACGGCGGCATTGGTGAAGGCGTTCTGCGCGGTGATGTTGACGTCGCCATCGTTCGATTGAACGATGCCGCCCGAATTGCTGAAATTGCGTGCGCTGATCGTCACCGGACCGTGAACCGCGGCGATATACGCGAGCTGGTCGGGATTGCTGACGGTGCCGTAGTCGACGTTGAAGCCGCTCGTCGTGTGCGTGAAGAACAGGAAGCTGCCGCCGCGATCGGAATACGCGGTCGGCTGGCCGCCGTTCGTGCCGCCCGTATGGTCGATGATGTTCTGCACGTCACCGGCCGCAGTGAGGCTCACTGCATCATTCGACAGGACGCGGGCGTTGTCGTTGACGATGTTGCCACCGGCCGTCAGCTTCGTCTGGCCGTTGGCGGCAAAGACGATCCCGAGGTTGTTCGCGCTCGAGCGGTTCGTGATGTCGCCGGCTGCGGTCAGGATCACGTCGCCGCCGGTCGTGGTGCCGTCGCTCGCCGTCGCGCCTGCCTGAATCAGGCTGCCAGTGTTGCTGATCGCGCCGCTGCTCGTCAGGTTGACCATGCTGCCTGCGCTCAGGGTCGTGGGGCCGGTGGCGTCGTCGGACAGCGCGATATTGCCGGCTTGAACGTTCACATTGTTTGCGGCGGTTACCTGCGCACCCTGCAACGACACGGTACCAGGCGTGGTGAGCGCGATGTCGCGCTCCGACTTCACGGATCCGTCTGCGACCGCGATATCACCACTCGTCGTGACCACGACGTCGCCGGCGTTCGCGTAGAGCTTGCCGAGGCTGCGGACGCCCGCGCCCTGGTCGGTGACGATCAGTTGGACGCGGCCTGCCGTGAGGCCGCCGGCGGCCGTGATGTCGACTGCGACGGCATTGCTTTTTGTGCCAGGAGACGCCGTGCCGATCAGCCAGTCATGGCCGTTGTCGGATGGAGAAAAGCTGGTGTCGTAGGTGGCCGTGCTGTCGCCGACGATCGCGCGGATGCCGCTCGTCGAACTGGTGAAATCGTTGGTCACCGGGCCGTTGATGCTCAGTTGCTTCGCGATCAGGTCGAGATTGACCAGCGTGCCGGACAGACCGCCGGGGCCGATCGCGATTCCACCGCGGTTGGTCGTCAGCACGACGTTGCGTTGAGCGACGCCGGGCGCGAGTGTGACATCGTTGAAACTCACCTGCCCCGTCGAGAGCACGACGTGCCCCGTGTTGGTGAAGCTCCCGCCGTCGACCGTGACGCCGTTAGGATTCGCGAGGATCACGTTCGCGCGCGGACCGAGGACATTGATATTGCCCTGGATCAGCGACGGATTTGTGCTCGTGACCTGGTTGACGATCGTGCGCGCGTTGATGCTGACGTTGTTGAGGTCGGCACCGGCCTTCGAGACGTTGAAGGACGAGTAGGTGTTATTTGAGACGCCGCCGATTGCGGGGGCGATGTTGACTGTCTGGCGTCCGCCAGCGCCAGTCGATACGGACGTCGCAGTGCCGCCGTCGGGGGTGATGCCGGCCGCAGATACTTGAACAGAAAAACTCACTGCCACAAGTAGCGAGGCTATCGACAGCCGATTTACATGCATTGCATTTCCCCCTCAAAGCTCTCCAATAACCTCGACAAACTCAAAACGGGTCTTTTTCGGGAAGCCACCCTTGCTCAATTCTTTCAATGAGCAGCGTATCATTCCATGCCCCACGTATTGGCAATCGCCGTTGCTCTTCAGATATTGCGCCTACAGGCCATGATTTCTCCCCATCCCACAACCACCAGTTCTCAACTTTCCGAGTTTCCTGATCCGGAATTCCAGTCCGAAACAATGGCGTGGCTCGCGCATGCTCAGGAACTTCAAAATTTCCAATTTTCTTTACTATCCCTCTTTTTTCCGCAACACCAACCGGAAAAAATATCCAGAAATTTGTTTCTATCTCCACCATTTCCGCAAGATTATCTGGCGGATTCCTATAGATTCCCGGGAGAACACGAATCAACGTCCCCATCGGGGATACTTTCTTCACATATTGGAAATACCCTCCCCCTTTTGAAGTTTCTATGCGAAATACATCACCAGATTTAATCATAATTCAAAATCCTTTATATCCGATATATTTCAATATTCCCATTCCACGAGATAGCGAGCTTGCATATATCGGGTTGGAAGTTGAAATGCTATTTATCTTGTTCAGCAGTGCGCCTCCATTCTTACCAAGGCCATTGTATTCAATCAAAACTTGCTCTACCGCACGCGCATCTGCGCGAGATATATTTTCCAGCCCCGGTATTGCATCAATAGAAATTCCCTTTTGAGACATATGCGCTGCAGCTCTGGCATCAATGTGATCCGTCATTCCAACGTATTGAACTGTACCGTCCGGCGCAACTGAGACATAAACCGCTGTCTTACCCGAGTCTGGCGAAATTCCGCTATTTCCGGATGTGCCCGTGCCATTCGTGCTATTGGAATCGCTTAGTAGCGGTGCATGACCCGAGGCTACAATAGACCCCGACGATACGATCGGCACCATCATTACGCAACCGCCACCAGGTGCGCAAATCATCGTCGGCGGGGTCACTACAGCGCCAGCGGTCCCGCTCGTATTGTTATCGTTCCCCGAAAGCTGATTACTCGCATCAGCGGGGGGTTGGGATTTGTTCCCGTAGTTGGCCTGAGCCAGCGAACCGATACCTTTGACCGTCGACGTCACGGGCTGCATGTAGGTTTGCCCCGTCTGACTTCTCCACGGCATCATTGCCGTCAGGATCATGTCTGCGGCCGCACTCAGCGCCCCGCCGTTCTTCACGGCTGCAGCGGTATGATCGGGACTTCCTCCATCGTTGTTCAGCGCCTCGTTTTGAGCTGCCGTAGCGCCAGCCGTCGGGTTTTGACCTGCAAGGCCCGCGATGCCGCCACCGGCCCATGTTGAAATCGCCGCCAGCATAGCCATCTGGCCTTGATCAAGCGCCGCACCGCTCGGGTCAATCACCCTTAACACATCGGGTGTCAACGCGGCCGACACGGCCCCACCAATCGCCCCGCCACCACATCCCTGGCCCGTCGCCGCACCTGCCGCACAGCCAAGTGCAGCGTGGGCTGCCACGTACGCCGCGCCGGTCAGCGTGCCGTCCTGATTCAGGTTGCCGATCGTGTAGGCAATCGATGCCGCCGCATTCGTCGCCGCGCTGTTGCGCAGATTCGTCAGGAAGCTTCCGCCCTGCAAGGTCGTTTGAATCGTCGCTTGGAGCACCGATTCGGCTGCGATTGCGGTAATCGTCGTCGGCAACGAACCCGTTGCCGCGCCAGCTTGCGGGACGAGCGTATTCCCGACGGTTTGCACACCAGCCAACGCAGCAAGGCTGTCTTTCGATGCAGTCCACGACCATCCTGCCGCGCCGTTGCTAAATGTGATGCCGTTCGTCAAGCCTGCGGTCAGTGCTGCGGCGCCGGCCGTCGTGAGCATGGTGCCCACGTTGAACGCGCCCCCGCTGTTCAACTGGCTCATCGTGCTGTTCATCATGCCGGCAAAGCCTGCCGCCAGCGCTGCGTTCGCGGTGCCTGCACCCAACGCACCTGCGCCCGTGCCCGCCGCCGCGAAAGCCGAACCGGAGCCAGCCGACGCCCCTGCTGCCGCACCGATCGCTCCTGAGGCCGCCATCCCCGACATGATCGACAGCCCGACAAACACGCCCGTCATGAAGAGCTGGTCGAACCACGAGTCTGCGTCGAGAGCCTTGGTATCGAGATGGTCGGTGACGGTCTGTTGTGTGAAGTTGCCGCCGAGCTGCCCCTTCAGATTCGCCAGCATCGCCTGCGTACCGGCCGTGTCGACACTGCCATCAGCCCCGACTTTCTGGAGTGCTCCGCCGATCTGGTTCAAGCCCTGTACTTGCAGATCGTAGTTGGCGGCGGACATGAAGCCGCCTTGCTGCGCCACGGTGCCCGTGGTCTCGAGCGTCACGCCCTCCGGACCTTTCTGATAAATCGTCCCGACATCCGTCGAGCGTTGTTCGTTGGTCAGCGAATTCGTGTTGACCGTCAGGTTCTGCGCCGTGACGGTGCCGGTGTTCAGGATGCTGTTGGCGTAGTTAAGCGTGACGTTGGTGCCCGTGATTTCGCCATCAGCGTTCACCACCGCAAAGTTCTTCGGCAGCAGCACCTCGGGCATCAACGCCTGCACCGTCGGGCACGCTGCACCACCGGTCGTGCTGCATCCCGGCTCCGGCACGGACTGCTCGACATACCAGAGCATCGGCGCGTTGATCTGCGCGAGCTGCGCATCGCTCAGTTTCGTGCCGAGCGCGACATTGTTCTGCTTCGCATACTCAAGCGCGGCGCCGTACAGTGCCGCCTTGTCCTGATTGTTGATCGATACCTGGCCCGTACTGTCGGTCGCGCTCGTCGTGCTGTAGAAGCTGCTCTTGCCGATCGATTGCAACGCGGCCTGCTCGATCAGCTGGTTCTCGGTGTACGGGTCGTAGTAGAACGGCACGCTGCCCGGCTGCAGGCTCGCGGGCAAATTCGCGATCAGCGAGGCCGACGAGAGCGAATCGATCACCTGTGCGGCCGGATTGTTGATCAGGTAGCTGACCGTGGTCGTTTCTCCCGCAATCGTCTTCACCGTGACGCTAAGCGGCGTACCAGCGATGGGCGCCGACGCCGACCCGGGCGACGCACCCACCGGACGAGTCGTGACCGTGACCACCGGTGCGACCGGCTGGCCGACCGTCTGTGCACCGATAGGGGTATTGGCCGGCAGGCCCGTCATGCCCGTGACCGACGTCGGACGACCGTTTTGATCCGTGACCAGTCCGGCGTTGTTCACCGCATCGGCGACGGAGCCCGGCAGCGTCGGCGGTGCCAGAGAAATGACCTGCCCGGAGAGGACCGGAGGCGGAGTGAATACGTTCGGGTTCGTGATCCCGTTGACAAGCTGCGAGCCGGTCAGCGTGATCGATTGACCGACCACTTTACCGGTGTTGTTCAGCGTCGGCGAATGGACGCTCAGATTGCCGGCCTGAATCGTGCCCGGCACGAAATCGGACATTCCGACATTCGACGGCAGACCCGATACCGCTTGAGCATCTCCAAGGTTGAACGCCCCGCCATACAGGTTTTCGCAGGTCGACGCCATGCCCAGGCAACCCCACGTCCGCGTGCCGACCGGATTACCGGTCCAGTATGCGTGCAGGTACTGGTTGTCACTCGACGCGCTTTGGGTCGCATTGATCGCCGCGGTGTTCAGTGCCGTGACGAGGCTCCCGGTGTTGCTGAACACACCCGCCGTGATCGACAGGTTGTTGTTCGCCGTAATCGTCGACGGCTGGGCCGACTGCACCTCGATATACGCTTCACAGTTCTGACCGCAACCCGTAAAGGGCGACGCCGATCCATAGTTCTGGTGAACCGTCGCCGCGGCGGCAATCGTGTTCGTCACGCTCGCCGCGTTGATTTGCACGTTGTTGCCCGCCTCGATCGCTGCCGATGTGTTCGTGACGCTGGCAGCTTGCGTTGGGGTCGTCGCGGTCGTGCCGGCGCCACCGATCACAACATCGTTCTTCGCAACCAGATTGCCGTAGGTATTGTTGACCTGGTTGGCAGCGATGACGATGTCATGACCCGCCGTGACGTTGCTGTTGGTCTGCTGGTAGCTGTATGCCTCCGAGTTCGGATTGGTCGTTTTCAAGTTCGAGCAGCCGGCATTGGATACCCCCGACGCACAGCCGGCCGTCACGGCCTTCGACCCAACATTCGAACCCTGATTCGTAAAGCTTGCCGCCTGAATCGTGACGTTGTTGCCAGCGGAAAGCGTGCCGGTATTGGTCAGATTGCCGCCCGACAGATTCAGGTTGTTGCCGGCCAGAATCTGCCCGACGGCACCTTGCGTCGTGGCGGTTCGGGTAACTGTCTCCAGCTGCACCGTACCCGGCGCGCTGATTGTGTAGGTGGCAGGCGGAGTCGGTGTGCCCACCAGGCAGTACCCGCCCTCGCACTGGTAAGTGCCGCCCGGATTAGCCGTCCCGGCCACCCCAATCGGGCCGGACTTCTGCAACGCCTGCAGCGACGTCAGAAACGCATTCAGCGACGCGGCGTCGACCGTATCCGTCACCGACGACGTGAAACTCGAGCCGCCATTCTGGAGCTGCTGCACGTTCACGTTGGCATCGTGACCTGCGCTTACGATGCCGCTCTGGTTATTGAGCGTGTTGGCGGTCAGGTTGAGGTCGTGGCCGGCCGCAATAACCGAGGAGGTAACGGTTGCACCGGTCGTGGTGGTGGTCTCGGTAACCGTGGGCAAGGTCAGGGTTTGAACCGTCGTTGCGCCTGAAACCGGCGTCGAGGGCGGTACGACTACCCAGATGGCACCGTGAGGGACATTGCTGGTGGGGACCAATGCGAACTGGACAGAACCCGAGGTTGCAACCGGCGATGACGGATTGCCCCATCCCTGATAGATCAGCCGGGCACTGTGGATCGACCAGACGGTTGAATTGGTCGGCTGCTCGCCACCGACCGACAAAAGCCCACCAAGCGTTGCCGGCAACGTCGCTTGCCCAAGCGTCAGCGTGCCGCCGTCCTTGCCCACGTTATAGATTGCATGGACCAGTTCAGTGCCAACCGGCGTGGCCATCAACAGCCCCGCGTTGTCGACCGTCTTCGTGGTCGTAGTTGTCGTGACCGTCGCGGCGGCGGAATTGTTGACGTTGTTGGCCGTGATAGACAGATCGTTCGTTGCCGTCAGCGTGCCGCCAGCATTGCCGAGATCACCGCTCAGGTTGATCGTCGCGTTGCCGCTACCTGCCGGGCTGTTGCTGTTTCCAGCTTTCGTGATACCACCCGAATTGTCATAACTCGTACCCGAGATGGCCAGCTTATTGGCAGCCTCCACCGTGCCAGCGTTCGTCCCCGACCCGTTCAGCGTCAAGGCATTGGCCGAAACCGTACCGCTCGACTGGTTTGCGAGTGAGCCGTTGATCGTCAGGTCGTTGCCGTTGATCGTGCCGGTGTTGCCGACGGCGCTGTTCAGCGTCAGCGAACCCGTACCTTGATTGATCGTTCCTGCGTTCGTGATGCCTTGTGCGGCTGTGACCGTCACGGCTCTTGCCGGGAGCGTCCAAGTACCCGAGTTGTTCACCGACAACGCAGAAAGATTGACGCCGTTGGTACCGTCGATCGTGCCCAGGGCTCCGGCGGACGGATCAAGCGTCTGGTTCGGCAGATTCAGCGCCGCGATGTTCTGCGCGAGAATTTTGCCGTTTGCATTGTTGAAAGAGCCGTTACCGCCAGTGACCGTGACTGTGGTGTTGCCGGTGGCGGCCGCTGAGTTTTGAACATCCCCGGCGAAGATCAGCCCGGAGTTGCTCAAACTGCCGGTTGTCAGATTCAGTGCGTTCGTCGCGAGCAACGAACCCGAGTTGGTCGTCGTGTCGCTGACGTTGAAATTCGCGGCCGGGCCATAGATCGAACCGCTGTTGTCCAGATTCGTTGCGTTGACGGTGGCGGTTTGCAGCGACGACAGGCTTCCCGTGTTCGTGACGTTCAAACCTGAGACGTTCAGATTACCGCCCGCCATCTGCGTGCCGACGTTCGAAATCAAGTTGCCGCTCAAGCTCGCGTCGCCCTTGAACGCTGCGGTGCCGCCCGTGGTCAGGTTCTGCGATGCCGTGATTTGCGTCGTGCCACCGACCACTGCGTTCGCGGTCGTGACATTTGTCCCTTTCAGCGTGGCGTTGCCATTCACCGACAGCGCCGGCGCGCTCGCGTCGAACTGTGCGTTGAGCCGGCCGGCAGAGGTATCGAGGTTGTTCGTTGCCGTGGCCGTCAGGTTGCCGCCCACCGCCATGCCCTGCGTCGTGATGTTGTTTCCGACCAGCGTCGCGTCCTTCGACGCCGTGGTCTGACCGTTCAGCGTCAGGTTCTGCCCTGCGTTCAAGGTCGCGTTACCCGCCGTGGATACCGGACCGTTCGCGGTCAGGTTGCCGGACTTTGCGCTGAAGCTCAGATCGCCAAGACTCTTGACGCCGCCTTGCGAATTGACGTCCGTACCGGCCGCGATCGTCGTCGCCCCGCCAGAAAGCGCATCACCGGTCAGTGTCGCGCTACCGTTCGTGGCGCTCAACGTACTGCTACCCACGGCAGTCGTCGCCCCGACCGACAGGTTGTTGCTCGCCGTCGCCGACAGGTTGTTGCCGGTCTGAATGGCCCCTGAGACATTGATGTTGTTACCGGCCTTCAATGTCGTGTCGTTCGCGACGCTGATCGAACCGGTGCCGTTCACGTCTCGGCCCGCCGTCACACTTGCGTTACCGGCATTGCTGACCGACAGGCCGCCATTCAGATTCGCATCGCGGCCCACCGCTACCGTTGTGCTCCGGCCGCTCTGCACCGCACCGGCAACGGTCGCGTCCTGTCCGGCATTGATGTTCAGCGCGCCGGGTGTCGAAACCGTACCAGCGACCGAGACACTGCCTGCGCTCGATCCGATCGACGTATTGCCACCACCGTATGCGGTACCGCCCAGGTTCACGCCCTGCTGCCCCGTCGCGCTCAAGTCGCCCATCGACACCACGTTGCCTGTCGTGCTTAGGGCGCCACCATTGGCCGCGAGCACCATGCTGCCGACCGACGCCGCGCTGCCGTTCACCTGCGTGCTGCCGCCCGAGGTCACGCTCAGGTTACCGCCGCTCGTGATGTTGCCGCCCAAGGTCGAGTTCTGCCCCGCGTGAATCGTCACCGCGCCAGGCGCGCTCACCGTCCCGTCGAAACTTGCGTTCGTGCCAGCCGTCGCATCGATCGTGCTGCCACTTTGCACCGCGCCATTCAGACCAATGGCTTGCCCGGCGTTCAAGTTCACCGCGCCTTGCGAGGACGTTACGTTCCCCTGCCCGGTGATCGATCCGCCTTGCGCAGCAATCGTCACGGGCCCCTGTGCTTGCGCAGTGCCACCGATCGCCGCATTCTGCGCGGCGGAAATCGTCAGCGCCGAGTTTGATTGTGCGTTGCCGTTCACGGTCGCCGAACCGCTCTGAGCCGTGATCGTCGTATTGCCGACCGAGGCGACCGAGCCATCGACACCTGCATCGCGCCCGGCCGTCATTTGCACTGTGCTGCCGCCGACCAGATTGCCAGTTTCGGTTGCATCGCGGCCTGCCTGAATCGTGATCGCGCCTGGTGCCGACACGTTCGCCAACGTCGCGTCCTGCCCCGCCGTCGCCGAGACTGCTCCGCCGCTTTGCACTGCACCGTGGTAGTCGATGTTCTGGCTCGCGGACAGGTTCACGTTACCCTGCGTCGTGCCAATCGCACCCGTGCCCGTCAGGTTGCCATTGGAAGCCGCAAGCGTCGCGTCTCCCGACGTGGTCAGCGCACCATTGACCGCCACGCTGCCGCCTGATACGTTCGCCGTCGCTGCCTGCGTCTGGCCGCCGAGCGTCGTCATGCCGCCGGATTGCACCGTCAGCGCGCCGGGCGTGACGGCCGTGCCTGAAATCGTCGTGTCGCCTGCGCTCGACGTGATCGTCAGTGGCCCTTGGGCCGATACGTTGCCGCCGACGGTGGTACTTTGTCCAGCCGCGATCGACAACGCGGCATTACTGATCGCGTCACCATTGATTTGGGCCGAGCCGGCTTGTGCTGCAATCGTCGTGTTGTTCACGCCCGAAACGGATCCGTTCACAGTCGCATTTCGACCACCTGTCAGCGCCACCGTACTGCCGCCCTGCACAGCTCCGTTGACGGTCAGATCGCGTCCGGCTTTGGCCGCCACCGTGCCGGGTGCGCTCAGCCCACCCACCGTCAGGTCCCCATTGGTCGCCTGCAACGCAATATCGTGCGCGGAAAGCGAGCCGATGGTCATTGACTGGCTGGCCGTAAGACTGGCCACCCCATTTGCTGCGACAGATGCGGCAATCAGATTGCCGCCCGCCGTCATCGTGACGTTCTGCCCGGCCGATACGGGGCCCGACGCATTGATATCGCCGTTCGCATTGACCGTGTAGTTCTGGTTGGCGAGCCCGGTACCGCTGATGGCCGTATTGCCCGTGCTCGTCAGACTGACGTTCTGATTGGCAAACGTTTGACCGACCGACACGTCGCCGTTTGCATTGACGACTACGTTGCCCGCCGTTGCTGACAGCGGGCCTTGGGTGTTCACGCCCATACCGGCCGCCGTGGACACGATATAGACGGTGCCCGACGTGACCGAACCATAATGGCTCGCATCGACCGCGACGCTCTTGCCAATCGCCGCGGCCGTGTTGGCCGCGCCGTTTGCGGCTGTATCGTAAGCGATACCGCTCGCGCCGGACGTCGGCGTGACGAGCTGGTTACCCGTCACCACGTTGACGCGCTGATCTGCGCGCAGCGGCGCGGTGATGTTGATGCTTTGGCCGATGAGATCGATATTCCCGACAGTGCCTTCGATACCAGCCCCGGGCCCATTCACGCCGGACGGACCGTCGATCGAGATGTTGCCCGAGCGAACGTCGAACGCCACTGCGCTGGCGTGCGCGAAATCGGTCGCGGCTCCGCCGACACCGGCGAGAAACTGTGGTGTACCGGTCGTCAGCGTGAGGCCGGGTACGTTCGTCAACGCCATGCCGTTCACGGAAATTCCGCCTGGCGCCGCCACGATAACGGCCGCCGGCGAGCCGAATACCTCGAGCGGCCCATTCAGCGTCGCGATGTTGTTGGACGTGACCTGGTTGATGATGGTCGTCGCAGGCCGGCCGTTCAGGTTTGGGTTGGCGCCGAGCGTACCGCCGAGCAAAGGGGTCCCCGCCACGGTGCTGTTATTGAGCACCAGGCCTCTCGAATCGATGTCAAATGACTGGTATTGCCCAACGCTGATTCCGTTTGCGTTGGCGCCGGGTATGTTGATGGCGGGCACGCCCGTGCTCGTCTGGGTGACAGACGGCTGGAACGGGATGGGTGCGCGCGGATCGACAATCGGTGCGGCTTGCGCCGTTTGATCCGCGAGAAACACAGCCGGCGCGAAATACATCACCGCCGTCATGACCCACGCAGTCGCCTTGACCCATAGCGCACGCCCTTCGCTTTTCAGCGGAGCATGGTCGAGGATAATCCCCTGTTTGGCCGTTTCCCGTTGAACGTGCCGAATCTCAATATCGCGCGTGCTGCGGCGCATAGCTGGTCTCGCTTTGAATTTTCCGCAGATAGTCGCACAGCCAAAACTGAAAGATGGTCAACAATTGTCAGGCATGCAAATAATCGCTTTCCACTATCTTACGGATAGCATGCGAGGAATTTTTTTAATATGTTATTCGCTTACCAATATCAATAAGCAGCTCAATCAAATATCAATCTTTAAAATCGTGTTATCGAGATTCTTGTCCGATTATCAAACGACATCGACGTCTTTACCGGTGAGATCGGACGCGGCATAGCCATGACCGCGGCGCGTCGCCGATGTAGCAAATGTTAAATAGTATGACTGATAGCGTTGTTGGTCATTCCGATCAGAAACTGACCGAAAATAATCGACACTGTTTCTTCTTGATTGAAAGCGATTGAGTGGACAAGCACCCGCGCCGCGAACGTCGATGGAGTTGATCCGGTTGTTGCGCTCCAACGAACGGAACTTGACTTTCCACATGAGCCGGTACGCTGGTTGATATCGATTCCCTAACCCCGACAGGAGAAATGACGTCGACTTACCAAACGCTGCTTGCACAACGCGCCGTCCTCGAGACCGAGATCGAGAATGCCAAGGCCGCAGCTCGCGAGACCGTGCTGGCCGAAGTGAAGCGCACGGTGTGGAATTTGATCTTTCCGCCCGCGAGATTTTCGGTGGCAGCAAAGCACGCAAACACCAATCCTCTCGAGCACGGTATCGCGATCCCGAAACCGGTGCGACGTGGAGCGGCCGTGACCGCGCGCCGGCCTGGATCGACGGCAAGGACCGCGTACATTTCGAGATCGCGCCGCCCTCCCGTTCTTCAGGGCTGTCGGCACCGACCGACGCATACCAGCAGTGGCAACGCACCGGAGCCGACCGGCGCGCATTCTCTCCGCGGTCGATCGTCCAGCACGAAGCCATGTTCGAGCGCTTCATGCGCCACTTGGGCGCCGCGCAACGGACGCTGGCCACCTTCGGCGCCGACCAGCTCGAGCCGTTCTTCGCTGGCCTCGATCGACGATGCAAGCCTGGCACCACAACCCGGCTGCGCTACCAGAAGCTGCTCGACCGGCTCGGTGGGCATCTGGTCGATGTCGGTGTCCGGAAAACCAACCCCGCTGCCGCCTATGCCCTGGCCCAGACCTGGCCAGAGGACGAACCCGTCCCCGTGTACTTGCTGGAAGCTGACGATCGCAGGCTGCGGGACTCGGTTGCCTCGCTCGACGGCCTCGACGAGCGTGCGGTCGGCAATCGCGCGATCGTCGCGCTGCTGCTTTCGACAGGCATCACCGCGCAGGAAATTCGTCAGGCGGCAACCAGCGACCTCGACTTTTCGCCGGCGCGGCCGCACATCCTGATCCCCAAGCGAGGTGCGTCGGCTCAAGACGCTGGAGTCGGAAAACGATCGGCTTAAGCGCCTGATCGCCGAGCAGATGCTGGTAATCGACGGCCTGAAGGAATTCAGTCGAAAAAGTGAGCACTCCGACGGGCCGACGCGAAGCGCTGGAAGTCCTGACTCGGCAGGGGCGCTTGCAACGCAAGACATGTTGCGATCTCGGGCCGAGTCGCCGGGTGGCAACCTGTTCGCTCAAGCAACCGGAGGAAGATCGGAGCCTGGGCGTGCCATTGACAGCGGCCGCCCAGGCAGTGCCGCGCTTCGGCTACCGGCGGATGGCGGCATGGCTGGCACCGGGCGAATGTGGCGAGCCTTGCAACTCGGCATTCCGCGGCGGCGTCCTCGCCGTCGTCGTCGTCGTCGTGGCAATGACATTCATAAGGCCCGCAGCTTGGATTTCCGGCCCCCGCTGCCCGAGTATTCCGGCCACGCGCCAGCCTCGCGCGCTACGGGATCGCCGTGTCCCGATCGACCGAAAGGTAGCCCCTGCGTTCCGATCCGAACGATCAGGGGCGACCGTCCCGTTTCCAGCCTTGAACATCGTCAAGCAGGGTGACTAGCACGAGCGCGGCGATCAGCCCCAGGTGCTCGAAAAAGCTGTTGAGCGCCATGAAACGCGCCACGCCCTCGTGGTTCCAGAAGTCGTTCGCCACCACCATCGCGACGACGGTCAACACGCCGAGTCCACCCGCGCCAATCCACGTGAACCGGCGAAACACCACGCACAGCGAACCGCCGATCTCGACCACAACCGCCAGTGCAGCCCAGAACGCAGGCGGATGCAGGCCGAAGTGCGCCTGCTCCGCGATCGCATCGCCGAAGTGCATCGCCTTGTTGACGCCGCCGATCAGAAAGGCGGACACCAGCGCCAGCCGCGCGAGCGGCGGCACCCAAGGCTGCGCCAGCAGCACACGAATCCACCCTGGGCTATACCGGCCGGTTGTCGTCGACATGTCAGACCGCCCAGCACGAACAGCCGAACGCGCCCCAGAAGCCCTTCGCGTCCGACGTCGGCAACGTGCGGCCCCACGCGCTCGCATGCGCATGCGCGTGCACGTTGCATGCACTTGAACAGCCGCACGCGGCGGCGGCCGCTGCCGCGCGCTGCAACGGCGCGCCGCTGCGCTGCGTCGCGCCCCAACCGCCGTAGCCGCCGTACTCGCGCACCGGCGACCAGTCCGGCATCGCGGGCGGAATCGGCGCATCATGCGACGCGAACGGCCCCGTGCCCCATACGATCTTCCCGCCGACCACCGTCAGCAATGCGGTCGTGTCCGCGATGTCGTCCTCCGCACACGCGAAGAAGTCGCGATCCGGGACCACCAGGTCGGCGAGCTGGCCAACCGCGATGCGCCCTTTCTTGCCCTCTTCGTTCGAGAACCATGTCACGTATTCGGTCCACATGCGCAGCGCGGTCTCGCGATCGAGCAGGTTACGCTGCGGGTACATGCGCAAGCCGCCAACCGTCTTGCCCGTGACGAGCCACGCGAGCGACACCCACGGGTTGTACGAAGCGACCCGCGTCGCGTCGGTGCCGGCCGACACCTTGAGCCCCTTGGCGAGCATCTTCGCGACGGGCGGCGTTGCTTCGGCCGCCTGCGCGCCGTAGCGCTCGACGAAATACTCGCCCTGGTACGCCATCCGGTGCTGCACCGCAATGCCGCCGCCGAGGGCGGCGATACGGTCCATCGATTTTTCGGAGATCGTTTCCGCGTGATCGAAGAACCAGTTCAGCCCGGCCAGCGGGATGTCCTTGTTAACCTTCTCGAATACGTCGAGCGCGCGGTCGATCGTTTCGTCGTAGGTCGCATGCATGCGCCACGGCCAGCGGTTCTGCGCGAGCACGCGCACGACGCCTTCGAGATCGTCCTCCATCTGCGCGGGCAGATCGGGGCGCGCGACGCGGAAATCCTCGAAATCGGCCGCGGAAAACACCAGCATTTCACCGGCGCCGTTGTTGCGGAAATAGTCGGTGCCGTCGTGATACTTGACGCTCTTGGTCCAGTTCACGAAGTCTTCCTTCTCCGCGTTCGGCTTCTGCGTGAACAGGTTGTACGCGATCCGGATCGTCATCTCGCCCGCGTCGTGCAGCTTGCGGATCACTTCGTAATCGTCGGGATAATTCTGCGAGCCGCCGCCCGCGTCGATCACGCCCGTCACGCCGAGCCGGTTCAGCTCGCGCATGAAGTGGCGCGTCGAGTTGTACTGGTATTCGAACGGCAGCTTCGGTCCTTTCGCGAGCGTCGCATAGAGGATCGTCGCGTTCGGGTTCGCGAGCAGCAGGCCGGTCGGGTTGCCCGCGGCGTCGCGCAGGATCGTGCCGCCCGGCGGCTCCGGCGTGTCTTTCGTGTAGCCGACCACGCGCAGCGCGGCCGCGTTCAGCAGCGCGCGGTCATACAGGTGCAGGATGAACACCGGCGTATCGGGCGCTGCGGCATTGAGCTCGTCGATCGTCGGCAGGCGCTTCTCGACGAACTGGTGTTCGGTAAAGCCGCCGACCACGCGCACCCACTGCGGCGCGGGCGTGATAGCGACCTGCCGTTTAAGCATCTCCATCGCGACCGCGAGCGACGGCACACCATCCCAGCGCAGCTCCATGTTGTAGTTCAGGCCGCCGCGAATCACGTGGCAGTGGTTGTCGATCAGGCCCGGCAGTACGGCACGGCCGTCGAGGTCGATGACCTTCGTCGCGCGTCCGGCGAGCGGCATGACGTCCGCGTCGTGGCCAACCGCGACGAAGCGGCCTGCTGCTATTGCCACCGCTGTCGCGGTGGGGTTAGAGCGGTCGAGGGTCGTGAACCTTCCGTTGCGGAGGATCAGATCCGGTTGGGTCTCGGTTGCAGTCATATGCGTCACCTCGCTTCGATCAGAAGCCAAAGAGCTGTTTGAGGATGGGGATGGCCTGCACGCCGATCAACATGCCGAGCAACCCGACAAGGGCAATCAGCGGCGGCGCCGGAGAACGGACCTTGATTGCGCTGTAAATGACACCGATCAGCAATCCCGCACCCAGGGAAACCAGGTAAGGTTCCATACGATCAATTTCTCGGACAGGTTGGCATGCAGGTCGTACGTCCTGGCAAACACGCTGCGGGCGGCATCCGTGCATTGACCACGGACGCCGCCCGCGATTTCGGATTGCCGATGCGGCGTGTTCGCGCGGAACACGCCGCATCGGCATCGGCAGTCGAGACTGCCTTCGGTCACTTCGCCGGCACGGGCGGGATCGACTCGTGCGGCGTCGCGGTACGCGGCGCGGCCTTGTGGACCATCGTGTACGCGTAATCGACACCCATCCCGTACGCGCCCGAGTGCTCCTTCGCGATCGCCATTACGGCGTCGTACGTCTCGCGGTGTGCCCAGTCGCGCTGCCACTCGAGCAGGACCTGCTGCCACGTGACGGGCACCACGCCGGCCTGCACCATCCGCTGCATCGCGAAGTCGTGCGCGTCCTTCGACGTGCCGCCGGAAGCGTCGGCGACCATGTAGATCTCGTAGTCGCCTTCGAGCATCGCGCAGAGCGCGAACGTCGTATTGCAGACTTCGGTCCACAGGCCGGAGACGACCACCTTCTTGCGGCCGTTCGCGGCCAGCGCATCGCGCACCTTCTGGTCGTCCCACGAGTTCATCGACGTGCGTTCGAGCGTCTTCTGGTTCGGAAACACGTCGAGCAGCTCGGGATAGGTGTGACCCGAGAAGCTGTCGCTTTCGACCGTCGTGATCGTGGTCGGGATGTTGAATACCTTCGCGGCCTTCGCGAGCCCGACGACGTTGTTCTTCAGCACCTGGCGATCGATCGACTGCACGCCGAACGCCATCTGCGGCTGCTGGTCGATGAAGATCAGCTGGCTGTTATGGGGGGTGAGTACTTCAAGCTTCGGATTGCTCATGATGGTCATGTCCTTTGACGCGGATAAAAACTAGCCTGTCTCGCCGGCAAGCCGGGAGGCGCCCAATGCGCTGTGCCGGAAGGTTCGCCTGCCAGCCGCTGTCATTCAATACGCGAATTCATGGTAACGCCAGTTAATCAATTCAATTAATAAAATCCCTAAATTCAGCCCTTAAAAGATCTTAAAAAATTCGAATTGAATGATCGCATCAAAAAAGACCTGCTACGCTATCGAATGAATCCAGGGCTGCCGCGCAAATCGGTAGTCATCCGTATTTTTCACACGGTTGTCATTCATTTATATCCGAATCATGAAGCCGTATATTTCGTCGCTGCTTGCCGGAATGCTCGCCGGCGCAGTCTATTACCTGATCGGCGTGCAATCGCCCGCTCCGCCCACCATCGCGCTGGTTGGCCTGCTGGGCATCCTTGCCGGCGAACAGATCCTGCCGGTCGCACGAAGGATGCTCGCAGGCATCCATTTGAGAACCGCGTGGAGCGAGGCGAAGTGCAGCCAGCACATGTTCGGCTCCCTGCCCGGCGCCCAGGGGGCCGATGCCGCCGCGAAGAAACGTCAATCGACACCGTCGTGACCCACGGTGATTGACCGGATTCTGGGCGGCCGATCGGCGGACGACACGCGGGTAAGCCGGAACGCGAGGCACCCGCGAAAGCCGGGCCCGGCCGGTACGGTTCCCCCGTGCGCTGACGCCCCGGAAATGGCGCACGTCGCCAATACCGGTCGGGCGCTGAAATCGCGCGACGCAATCTTGCCCGGACCAGGATAGCGCTCCGGCGGCGACGCCTTGATGAATTGTTCTGAATCGTATTGGACTCGGCGGTGCTTGGCGATAACATGACAGCCCGACGCCCCCGTGGAATTCATCATGAAGCTGTCATTCGAAGCGCTCGAGGCCCTGGACGCGATCGACCGCACCGGCACGTTCGCCGAGGCCGCGGAGCTCCTGCACCGCGTACCGTCTGCGCTGACTTATCTCGTACAAAAGCTCGAAAGCGACCTCGACGTCGCACTGTTCGACCGGAGCGGGCGCCGGGCGAAGCTCACGCACGCGGGGCGCGTGGTCGTCGAAGAGGGCCGCCGGCTGCTGCATGCCGCCGAACAGCTCGAACGCAAGGCGCAGCGTGCACAGGAGGGCTGGGAAACCGAGGTTCGCATCTGTATCGACGAAATCCTGCCGTTCGAGGCGCTGTGGCCCTACGTGCATACGTTCTACGGACTCGAGATGAACACGCGGCTGCGCCTGTCCACCGAAGTCCTCGGCGGCACCTGGGATGCGCTGATTTCGCGCCGCGCGGATCTCGTCGTCGGCGCGGCGGGCGAGCCGCCGGAACTGCCGGACATCGTCGCGCGGCCGATCGGCACGCTCAGGCATGTGTTCGCCGTCGCCCCGACCCATCCGCTCGCGGCGCTGCCCGAGCCGCTGTCGATGGCGTCGGTCGTCGAGCACCGCGGCGCCGTCATCAGCGATACTTCTCGCGAACTGCAGCCGCGCTCGGTCGCCGTCGACGCCGGGCAGCCGTATCTCGCGGTCCCCACGCTTGCCGCAAAACTGGCCGCGCAATGCGAAGGACTCGCGGTGGGCACGCTGCCGGATTGCATCGCGGCGCGCGCGATCGCGCAGGGCAAGCTTGTCGCCCGCAAGGTGACCGGCATGCGCGACACGACGCATTGCTATATCGCGTGGCGCGGCGACGAGGCCGGACGCGCGCTGCACTGGTGGGTCGATCAGCTCGCCCGCCCCGACCTCGTCGACCGGTTCACCGCGCTCGCCTGATTCCGCCGCTCGTCGGTCGCGCGTCTCGACCGAACGTTTCCCGGCGATCTCCGGCCGCATCAGGCGAACGAATCGTGCAGGCGCTTCATCTCCTTCTCGAGCCACTCGATCAGTTTGAACGATGCGTGCGCCTTTGCGGCCGGCGGGATCATCATCTTCTCCTCGGTCGCGATGTGTTCGGTCAGGGATTCGCACATCAACCGTCCGAGTTCCGGTTTCCTCGCGATCAGCGGCGTCAGGTCGCGGCTGCTCAATTGATAGGCCGTCACGGCAGTCACCGCGTAGACACTCGCGTGAAGCTGCGTGCCGGCCAGCACGACGGACTGGCCGATCGCGTCGCCGGGCGCCATCCTCCTGACCTCGATGTCGCCGGTCGCGCCCGGCACGAACACCGACGCGACACCGGCCCCGACGATCGTCAGCAGGCGCGTATCGGAATTCGACGCGTAGATCACCTCCCCTTTGTGGAATACGCGTGACGCCAGCGCCTCGGCCAGCACCGCCAGATCCTCGTCATCGAGTTGCCTGAAGAGTTCGACCGCGCGCAGCAGCCGTTGACCGTGCGACATCGGCCGGTGCGCCGCGGCCGTCCCGCCAAGCGGGCGCAGCGCGATGTCCGCGGCGGCCAGGTGCCGGTGGGCCAGATCGTAGAGCCGGTTGCGCACCGCCACCTTTTTTTGCAGCGCGTCGACGTAACAGACGAGTTCGTATTCGACAGAGTTGGTTCTGAATGCCTTGACGATCGAGACCGGCGCCGGACTGGCCAGCACGTCCAGCGAACTGGCGGCCGCCCGGTCGAGCGCATCGACCACGACGGCCGGCCGCACTCCCGGATCGATCTCGATCGTCAGCGTCACGCCGTGCACGCTCGGGGGTTCGCTCAGGTTGACGATCGTCGCCTTCGCCGCCGTGCTGTTAGGCACGACGACCAGGTTGCCGAGGCTGTTGATCATCTTGGTCGCGCGCCAGTTGCTTTCGACAATCCGGCCTTCCAGCTCGCCGATCGCCACCGTATCGCCCAGGCGAAACGGCTGGGTGGTATTCAGGACGAGGCCGGAAAACACGTCGTTCAGCGTGTTCTGGACGGCCAGGCCCAGGATCACGGCCACCGCGCCCGAGGTCGCGACCAGGCCGCTCAGCGGCAGGCCCAGTACGTAGCCGAGCGCGGCCACCGCGGCCGCGCCGAACACGGCGCCTGCGGCGATGTCATGAAACAGTCGCTGGTTGCGCCACGCGCGCGGCAGCAGCAGATGGTCGAGCATCAGGCTGAACACCAGCGCGCACTGCAGCCACCATGCGACGCCGATCGCCTGGATCGCCAGCCGGTCGATCCGGTCGGGCGACACCGGCACCGCGAGCGGGCTCACGCCGGTTGCGAACAGCACATAGGTCAGCGCGGCGAACGACGCGCAGCGCCAGACCGCTTTCGTCGTCGAACGACCTGGCCCGAGCAACCGCCATGCAACGAGGTCGGCAGCGACGATCGGCGCGCCGTAAGCGACCGTGACGGACAGGTTCAACATGCCGGAACGGGCCGCGTGTGCGCTGCGCGACGGACCGGGAGTCGGCGCGATCGCATGACGCGCTACCCGATCCGGCGAGCGGCCGCCGGCAGCGAATCGTGGCGAGAAAGGTCGGACTGGACAGGTTTCATGCGGTAGTCGTTCGATGACGCGCGAAGTCGCGGCGGCAACGCATGTGTCGCTACCGCCCCGCGCTGGCATTCAGTGGCGGCGACATCGATGCGTTGCGGTACGGTGCGAGCCGGCCTGCTGCGCGCACGCCTGCGAATCGCCGACGGTCTCCGTGCATGCAATGTAGACGCACCGACCGCCCAGATCCTGTGTTCATGCTGAATCGTTCTGAATTCGCCGGCGGTGCGTGCCCTTGCGTTTCGCACGGCCGCAACCCGGCCCCGCCCGCGTCGCATCCGAACCCGTGCACGCGGGATCACGCGTCGTGTACGACGTGCGTCGGCCCCGAGGCATGGGCGAGCGCGGCGGCATAGGCGGCCAGCAGGCGCACGCGTGCATCTTCGCGCGCCCGTGTCTCGTCCATCGTGCGCATTGCATCGAGCGCTACGCGCGCCCTTTCGCGACATTCGTCCACCAGCGACAGGTCGAACAGGCACGGTACCGCGACAGCCGCCAGCGCGATGCCGACTTCGGCATCGCCATTCGGCGAAAACGCCCAGTCGAGCGCCGCGCGCAGATTGCCGAGTTCGCGCCGGATCATGTCGAGCCGCGATTCGGCCCGCGGCCCGTCTTCGGCGTCGTCGTCTCCGCCGGGCGCAAGCCTGAACAACGTATGGAAATAGTTCGCGTGTGCGCGTGCCGCGGCCGCGCATTCGCCGTTGTTCTCGAGCTGCTGCAGCGCATAGGCGCGCGTCGTGGTCAGCAGCCGGTAGCGCGGTGTGCCGTGCGCGCTCTCGAGGCCCAGCAGCGACTTCGAGACCAGGCCGGCGATCGTGTCGAGCAGGTCCGCATCGGCCAACCCCTTCGTTCCGACGATATCGCGCACCGCGTCGATCGAGAAGCTGTCGCGGAACACGCCGAGCCACCGCAACAACAGGCGCTCCGCGTCCCCGAGCAAGCGGTAGCTCCAGTCGTACATCGCCTGCAGCGTCTGATGACGCGGCAAGGCCGTACGAAAACCGCCGGTCAGCAACCTGAAATGGTCGTCGAGATGCGCGGCCAGCACATCGATGCCGAGCACGGCAGCGCGGGCCGCTGCCAGTTCGATGGCGAGCGGGAGACCGTCGAGACGCCGGCATACCGACGCCATCAGCGCCACGCTGCGTTCGTCGAGCGGAAAGCGGGGATCGGCGGCCCGCGCGCGCGCCGAGAACAGTTGCACCGCGCTGGCGCTCAGGGCCATGGCATCGTCGGCCCCTTCGCCGGGGACGTCGAGCGGCGGAATCGGACACAGCCGCTCGCCCTGGATACGCAGCGCCTCGCGGCTGGTCGCGAGGACGCGCAATCCGGCGTCGGACTCGGTCAGTGCGGTCGCGATCTGCGCGGCGGCGTCGAGCAGATGCTCGCAATTGTCGAGCACCAGCAACATCCGGCGGTCCGCCACGTTCGCCAGCACCGCTTCGAGCGTCGGCGATCCGGTCGGCTCCACGATGCCGAACGCGCCCGCCAGTGCAGCGGGCACGAATCGCGGGCACGCAACCGTGGCGAGCGACACGAACGCGGCGCCATCCGGAAAGCTCGCTTCGGCGCGCATGGCCGCTTCGAGCGCGACCCGCGTCTTGCCGATGCCGCCCGCACCGACCAGCGTCACGACGCGCGCGGTGTCGAGCGCGGCAAGGACGTCGGCGACGGTCTGCTCGCGGCCGACGAGCGCGGTCGGCGCGGCCGTCAGCCGCGACGTCGCGGGACGGGCGGGCACCGTGACTTCGGCGTGGCCGCCAACCAGCCGATAACCGCGCCCCGGCACCGTGACGATCAGGTTCCGGTCGTCGGCGAGCGCCTTGCGCAACGCGGCGATATGCACCTGCAGGTTGTTTTCCTCCACGATCGTGTGCGGCCACACGCGCTGCATGATTTCGTCTTTCGATACCAACGCGCCGTTCGCACGAATCAGGAGTTCGAGAATTTCGAATGCGCGACTGCCGATACGCAGCAGCTTGCCATTCGAGCGAATTTCACGTCTGTCGAGAAAAACGTGAAGTGTTCCGATCCGGATCATGGGAATTTTTAATCGATTGCATTCATCGATGCCCTGTCAGAAATGACACCGGTTTGACGACAATGCTACGGCATTTGTCCGGTCGAATGATTCAAATAATCAGAACTCAAGGAGCAAATTTTTTGAATCGATGAAAACGACGATCGCCGCGACATCGTGAGCCGCCCGGCCTGGCGCGGCACGGTCCAGCGCGGCGCCCTGCATTGTCAATGCGTGAAATGGCCGTTTACCCATGAACGCGTTTCGTAGGACAAAACGGCTGATTCGCTGAATTCAATTTCGTAGTCTCGTGAATTGAAATGACGTTCGGATGGCTTGCGAGAAAAAAGCCGGTAACAACGACGTGCACGGCGCGGCGAAACCGATTCCGGTCGTGACGGCCGGTCGGATTTTCCGTTCAGAACGATTCAGGCGCCGCTCAGGACATTCAGCGGCGCGGCGCGCGACGATGGTTCCAAGGCGCCAGCGTCAAGCGACTGCCGTCACGCCGCGAGGAACACGAGCATGGGCAACCTTATCGCCGGCATCCGGATTCCCGACGGCCCGATCGCACGGGAGGCCGCCGCGGCCGTGCGCGCCGGCGAACCGGAACTCCTGTTCCGGCACGCGATGCGCGTGTTCGCGTTCGCGTCGATCATCGGGCGGCGTCGCGGCGTCGCATTCGACGCCGAGCTGCTGTACGTCGCCGCGCTGTTCCATGACTTCGGACTGACGGAGCGCTACCGGCATTCACGCCAGCGCTTCGAAATCGACGGCGCGAATGCCGCGCACGCATTCCTCGGCGGCTACGGTGTCGCCGCCGACGATGCGGCGGAGGTGTGGCGTGCGATCGCGCTGCACACGGCCTTCGGCATTCACGCGTACATGACGCCGTTGACGGCGTTGCTCGGCGCAGGCATCGAGACGGATCTCTTCGCACGTCATTTCGACGAGGTGAGCCGGTCCGAACGTGACGAGATCGTCAACGCGTGGCCACGCGGCCCGTGTTTCAAGGAACTGTTCCTCGAGGCGTTCGCCGCGGGCACCGCGCATCGCCCCGCGACCGCGTTCGGGAACGTCTGCGCCGACGTGCTCGAGCGGTGCGACCCGGACTATCGTCGGACGAATTTCTGCGGCCTGGTGCTCGGGTCGAAATGGACGGAGTGAGGCGGCCGGTGGCTGCCCGCTCGGCCATGCCACGTCACGGCGGCACCCGCCGTCGAGCCATGCTCGGGCGAAAACCAGCAGTTCGTCGTTCAATCGCTGCGCGTGCGTCGGTCAGCCACGGTCGACGGACAGGCCGTGCCGCTTCAGGTCAGGAACGGGACAGCCTGACGATGAACCGGTCCAGTTCGGACGCGAGGATCACCTCCCGGTAGTTCGCGGGGCGCTTCGCGCCGCGCCATTGCGGCTTGTAGATCGCGTCGCCGGTATGAATCGTGATGCCGGTCAGCGCACAGCGCCCGAGGGCGCGGGACTTTGCGCTGATCCAGCGCTGCTCGTCGTACCGGCAGCGCGTCGGATCGCTCCATGAGATCAACACCGACGAATCGGTCTGCCGCTCGGCGGCGACGATCGCGCACCGGCGGCGCACGCCGCCGCTCGACGCGGGCGGCGCGTCGTCGCGATGGCGGCGGCGCACGGGGTCCGGGTCGCGAAGCTGCGACGGCGCGCAGCGGCTCGCGGCCGGCGACGGGTCGAGCAGCGTCATCACGTGCTCCCAGCGATTGAATTCGTCCATGGCGGCGTACCCAGGCAAGTGGCGAGGGGTCCGGATGTTGCGCACCCGTCCGCGTCGCGAGCGCCATCCGCCGACGCGGACCGGCACCGACCCGCGACGGGATGACCTGATGCTGACGATAGCGAGCCGCCGCTGAAGAGTCTTTATTCCGGGCTTAATTTTTCTGGCCGGCGGGTTTGCGCGGCATGCGCCGCCACCGGCTTCATGACAATTCAGCGCGATTTCAGTACAGGCCGCAAGGCCGCGGGATAGGCTCCTGTCGGCGTTCGTTCGCTGCCTTCGCGCGCCTGCCGGCCCGCGACCGCGAACGCACGCCGGCTGCCGGCGCGATTGCCGCATGCGGGCAGATCCGAACCATCCATCCAACGCGGCATCGTTCCACCTCACGTTCAAGGAGTTCCAATGCGTCCAGCAGACATCGACGCCGTTCCCTCGGTGCGTCGCCGAGACATGCTGCTTGCCGGCGCGACCGCCGTTGCCGCCGCCGCGCTGCCGGCTGCAGCCGCCGCCGCTGCCCCCAAACACGCCACTTCCGCCCATCATGGAGCCCATGCGATGAACACGATCACCACCCAAGACGGTACGCAGATTTACTTCAAGGACTGGGGCAGCGGCCGCCCGGTCGTCTTCTCGCACGGCTGGCCGCTGTGCGCCGACGCGTGGGACGCGCAGATGCTGTTCCTCGTGCAGCACGGCTATCGCGTGATCGCGCATGACCGTCGCGGTCACGGCCGCTCGAGCCAGCCGTCGCAAGGCAACGACATGGACACGTATGCCGACGATCTCGCGGCGCTGATGAATGCGCTCGACCTGCGCGAAGCCACGCTCGTCGGCCACTCCACCGGCGGCGGCGAAGTCGCGCACTACATCGGGCGCCACGGCACGAAGCGCGTGTCGAAAGCCGTGCTGATCGGCGCCGTGCCGCCGCAGATGGTGAAATCGGCGTCCAATCCCGGCGGCCTGCCGATGGACGTGTTCGACGGAATCCGCAAGAACGTCGCCGAGAACCGCTCGCAGTTCTACAAGGATCTCGCCGTGCCGTTCTTCGGCTTCAACCGTCCGAATGCCAAGGTGTCGCAGGGCACGATCGATGCGTTCTGGGCACAGGGCATGATGGGCGGCATCCATGGCCAGTATCTGTGCGTCAAGGAATTCTCCGAGGTCGACTACACCGACGACCTGAAGAAGATCGACGTCCCGACGCTGATCCTGCACGGCGACGACGACCAGATCGTGCCGATCGACGATTCGGCCCGCCTGTCCGCGAAGATCGTGAAGCACGCGGAGCTCAAGGTGATCCCCGGCGGGTCGCACGGGATGTGCGTCGTCAATGCCGACCGGATCAACGCCGAACTGCTCGCATTTCTGAAGGCGTAAGTACAAGCGTCACCGTACGGCGCGCCCGGCCGTCACGCCGGCGCGCCGGCGCGCCGTTTGGCACGTTTCAGGATTTTTCAGGTCGTCGCGATTCCGTTGCGGCGTGCGCGATCGCCAGGATCGTCGCCGCGGGATCGCCGCCGCTCCGGCGACGCGCGCTCATGGCGTACGCGCCGGCCTGAGCAGCATGCCGATCAGCGCCCCCGCGACCGCCAACGCCATCGCGACACGGAAATTGTCGGCGAGCGCAAGCGTCGTCGCCTGGACGCGGACGGCCCGATCGAGCAACATATAGGCCGCCTGGTCGCCCGTCGCGAAGGTCGCGCCGTGCGACACGAGCGCCGCCGCGCCGGCCCGCAAGCGCTCCAGCGTTTGTGGATCCGACAGCGTGACATGCAGACCGACGAGATTCGAATGGGTAGCCTCCATGATGCGCTGGACCACCGCGATCGACGTCGTGCCGAGCTGCCCGCTCAGCAGGCGCGTCGTCTGCACGACGGCGCCGAACGTCAGCGCATGCTCGGCCGTCATGTGCTTGCCGAAGAAGAACACGACCGACGTGAGCGCCATCGTCTGACCCAGTGCCTGGAGCAGTTGCGACGGGATGAAGTCGGGTTCGGCCCAGACGGGCGTGAGCTGCGCGCCGAGCGCGAACGCGACCGCCACCATCGCGAAGCCGGCCACGATCAGCCGGCGCGGATCGACGCGCTGCAGCAGCCATGCGACGCACGGCGCGAACAGCAGTTGCGGCATCGCGATCCAGCGCAGCGTATCGCCGATCTGCAGCGGGCGCAGCCCGTAGGTGCTCGCGAGAAACGCCGACGGAATGAAACTCGTGTTGAGCACGGTAAAGCGCACGAGGCCGACGAGCAGGATCAGCAACGCGACGTTGGGCAGCGCGAGGTAGCCGAGATCGATCCCGGCCCGTCGCGACGCCAGTTCGTGGATCAGGAACGCGGCCACCATCACGATGCCGATGCCCAGCAGCGCGACGATCAGCGGCGACTGGAACCAGAACAGCCGCTCGCCCTGATCGAGCGCGACGCACAGGCACGCGAACCCGCCGGCGCCGAGCAGCATGCCGCGCGTGTCGATGCCGGACGCGAAGCGCTTGATCGGCTCGGTCGACAGCGACAGCATCAGGCAGACGATGAACGGCACGGTCAGCAGGGCGTTCTGCCAGAACAGCCAGCGCCAGCTCAGGTGTTCGCTGTACCACCCTTCGAGGGTCGCCGACAGGTTGAGCGACATCTCGAGGTTCATCGCATACGCGGCGATGCCGAATGGAATCAGCCGCGGCGGCAGCGTGCGGACGACGAACCCGACGGTCAGCGGCACGAACACGCCGGACGCGAACCCGGCGAGGCTCTGGAACACGATGAACGTGCCGAAGTTCGAACACAGCGGCAGCACGCTTTCGACGACCAGGAATACCGCGGCACCCGCCAGCAGCACGCGACGCGTGCCGAACACGAAGGCCGCCGCGATCGCGAGCGGCCCGACGAACATCTGCGCGGCGGTGAACGCGGTGTTGATCCACGCGCCCTCGTCGAACCCGACGCCGAGCGCGCCGCGCACGTCGGCGAGCCCGAGCGACGTGATGCGCGACGTCAAGGTCGAAATGATCGCGCCGAGCAGCACCGCCGCGATCGCGGCGATCGACCGAAACGTCGGTATATCGGAGGCCGGCGCTGCGGCCGGCCCCGGTGTCGCGCCACCGGGGGCGAACGTGGTGTTCATCGTCGAGCGGCTCCCGCACAAAAGGCTCGCGCAAGCATAGCGCGATGTAGCGAATCCCGTCTGTTCCATGGAGTGTCCCGATCGTGACCACGAACTCGCCGGACGTGCCGCCCACTTCCCCCGCGCGCTCGCGCAAGTGGCCGGTCATATTGATCGCCGGATGCGCGCTGTTGCTCGTCGCGCTGCTGGTCTACGAATTCGACGCGCATGACCGCGGCACCGACGACGCGTACGTGACGGGCCACCTGCACGTGATCTCGCCGCGCGTGGCCGGCACGGTCGAGCGTGTGCTGGTGAACGACAACCAGTTCGTGCACGCGGGCGCCCCGCTCGTGCGGCTCGATCCGCGCGATTTCGACGTGCGCGTCGCGCTGCAGCGGGCCCGCGTCGCGCAGGCGCATTCCGATGCGAGCCGCGCGAAGGCGCTGGTCGAGCAAGCCGACGCGGCGCTCGTGTCGGCACGCGCGGACGCCGAGAAGGCCGAGCTCGACTACGCACGCGCACGCGAACTGACCCGCGAAACCCCGCGCGGCTTGTCGCAGCAGGAGTTCGACGCCGCCAACGCGGCACGCAAGTCCGCCCGCGCGCGCATCGACGCGGCCGAGGCGCAGCAGCGCAGCGCGCAGGCCGCGCGGCAGGCTGCCGATGCGGTGTCGGACCAGAACGACGCCGAGTTGCGCGATGCAGAGCTGCAGCTTCAGTACACCACCGTCGTGGCGCCGTCGGACGGCTACGTTGGCAAGAAGACGGTCGAGACCGGCGAGCATGTCGCACCCGGTCAGGCGCTGCTCACGGTCGTCGAACCGCACCCGTGGGTGGTGGCGAACTTCCGCGAAACCCAGCTTCGGCATGTGCGCACCGGCGACGTCGTGCAGTTGCGCTTCGACGCGCTGCCGAACCGGACTTTCAGCGGACACGTCGACAGCCTGTCGCCCGCGACGGGCGGGCAATTTGCGCTGTTGCCGCCCGACAACGCGACCGGCAATTTCACGAAGGTCACGCAGCGGGTGCCCGTCAAGATCCTGCTGGACGGCCCGGCGTCGACCGAACCGCGCATTCGGCCCGGCCTGTCGGTGATCGTCTCGCTGCAACGCGGCCGCACACAGCCATGACCCGCATCGCCGCCCTGCTCGCTGCCGCCCTGCTGAGCGCGTGCACGATCGCGCCGCAGCCGCTCGCGCCCGTCGCGGTCGGTTCCGACCGGTTCCGCCATGCGGATGCGCCCGGCGAAGCCGCACCGTCGCTCGTCGACTGGCCCGCATCGTTCGGCGATCCGCCACTCGTCGCGCTCGTCGATGCCGCGCTCGCCGGCAACCACGACATTCGCGCCGCCGCGGCGCGCGTCGACCAGGCGCAGGCGCTGCTCGGGGTGCGCGAAGCCGCACTGGCGCCGACCGTCGGCGTCGATCCGTCGTTCAGCCGCTCGCGCGTATCCGGCACGGTCGACAACGCATTGCCGAAGCGCACGATGCACAACTGGTCGGTGCCGTTCAACGCCGGCTATGAAGTCGATCTGTGGGGGCGCCTGCGCGGCGATGCGGAGATCGGCAGGCAGAACGTGCTGCAGGCCGACGCGGATCGTGCGGCCGTTCGCCTGCGCGTCGCGACCGATGTCGCGAGCGACTACCTGACGCTCCATTTCGTCGAGCAGGATCTCGCGACGCTCGCCCGCGCGATCGAACTGCGGCGCACCGCGCTCGACGTGATCGCCGCGCGCGTGCGGGCCGGCGCGGCAAGCGATCTCGACGCGCTGCGTGCGGCGGCCGATCTCGATACGGCTCGGGCCGATCTCGCGGACAGCCGGCGGCTGCGCGAAAACCTCGTCGACGCGCTCGCCGTGCTGACCGGTGTCTCGCCGACCGCCTTCACGGTCGCGCCGACCGCATCCGACCTGCGCGTGCCGGCGGTGCCGCCCGGCCTGCCGTCCGCGCTGCTCGCGCGACGCCCGGACGTCTATGCGGCGGCGCGCCGCGTCGACGCCGCGTCGCTCGACATCGGCGTCGCCCGCACCGCGTGGCTCCCGACCTTGACGCTGACCGCCCAGGGCGGGTTCGCCAGCCGCGACCTCGGCACGTTTCTCGATCGCAACAGTTCGCTGTGGGGCCTCGGCGCGAGCGTGGCCGAAACGGTGTTCGACGGCGGCAAGCGCGAGGCCGCGGTGGCCGCCGCGACGGCCGGCGCGGCACTCGCCGACGCGAACTATCGCGCGACCGCGCTGGGCGCGCTGCGCGAGGTCCAGGATGCGCTCAACGACATCGCCGCGCAGAAGGAGCGGATCGTGCGCTACGACAGCGCGGCCCGCGCCACCGAAGCAGCGGCGCGGTTGTCGCTGAGCCGTTACGGGCACGGCTATGTCAGTTACCTCGAGGTCATCGATGCGGACCGGGACGCGCTGACTGCGCAGCGCCAGCTGATTCACAGCCGCCAGGCACTCGCCATCGCGACGGTCAATCTCATACGCGCGCTGGGCGGCGGCTGGACGCCGCCTGCAGCGAAACCGGCGAACGTCGCGAATCGCGAAGACCGGTTCTGAAAAAACACCAACGCGCCTCCGGCCCCCGGTCAAGCGGGCTCACGCGTTTTCATGTCGCTCTTACGCTTGCCTAACGTTTTTCGCGTTGCCTGGTGCCGGTGCGCCGCGCGAAGCCTGCGCCGTTGGGTCGAGCGACCGGGCTCGGGCTCAGGCGCCCCGTGGCCGATGCGCGTCTTCGCCGAGGAATCGGTGCACGAACGTCACGGCCATCGCCCCTTCGCCGACTGCCGCCGCCACCCGCTTGACCGAACCCGACCGCACGTCGCTCGCCGCGAACGAACCGGGCACGCTCGTTTCCAGATAGTAGGGCCGGCGCTCGAGCGGCCACACGCGCTCGAACGCCGGGCAGTCGACCAGGTCGCTGCCGGTCACCAGATAACCGCCCGGATTGCGGATGATGTTCGTATCGCGGGCCCATTCGGTGTTGGGCGCGCCGCCGATGCAGACGAACAGGTGCGTCGCCGGCAGCCTGTCGCTCGCACCGTCTTCCGAACGAATCACGATCGCCTCGAGCCGGCCGTCGCCGTGCAGCGCGTCGACGGTCGCACCGTACCGCACCGTCACGTTCGGCGTGCGCTCGATCCGGTCGATCAGGTAGCGCGACAGCGTCGCCGCCAGCGACGCGCCCCTGACGATCATCGTGACTTCGCGCGCGTGCCGCGCGAAGTTCATCGCGGCCTGCCCCGCCGAATTGCCGCCGCCGACGATGAACACGTGCTTGCCTTCGCACATCGGCGCTTCGCTCGACCCCGCGCCGTAGAACAGGCCGGCGTTGAGAAACTTCTGTTCGTCGGGCAGGCCGAGACTGCGGTATTCGATCCCCGTCGCGCAGATGTTCGAGCGCGCGGTCAGGATCGAGCCATCGGCCAGGTCGACGCGTATTTTTCCGTCGACGAACGTCGCGTGCACGCCTTCGCGCATCATCAGCAGCTCGACGCCGAACTTGACCGCCTGCTGGCGCGCGCGCTCGGCCAGCTCGGCACCCGGAATGCCCTCCGGGAACCCCATGTAATTCTCGATCAGCGAACTCGTGCCCGCCTGCCCGCCGATCGCATTGCGTTCGATCACGACGGCCCGCAGCCCTTCCGACGCCGCGTAGACAGCCGCCGACAGGCCGGCCGGACCGGCGCCGTAAATCGAGACGTCGTATTCGATGAAACGCGGCCGGGCCACCCAGCCGAGCTTGGCGGCAATCTCCGGCAGCGTCGGCTGGAACATGCGCGCGCCGTCCGGAAAGACGACGGCCGGCAACCGGATATCGCGCAGCGGCGCGATGCCCAGCTCGCGCGCGCAATCGGTGTCGGACGTCAACTCGCACCATTCGTACTCCACCACGCCGCGCTTCAGGAAGTCGCGGATTGCATAGGCTTCCTTGCTGTTCGGCAAGCCGATTACCTTGACTTTCTGCGACTGCGTCATAAGTGCCTCCCGATGACCGTCATGTCGGATCCCGGCCGGCAATCGCGCCGGCCGCACGCGTGACTGTACGTCCTCCGTGCCCTCCGGGCCGGCACCCTTAATAAGAATTAAGGTGCGCTCGCGACGCGACCGGCCACAATGAACCGTATCCAACCCCGCTCACCGCTTCGCGCCGGCCGTGCTGCGTGTGATCGCCGACGCCGGCGCCGGCATCGGTGCGGAAGATGGCCACGACCTGCACCCGGCAAGCTGCCGAGGATCCAGCGCGAACCTTCCGACCGGCGTAGCGTCGGCGTCGGACGACACCGGCACGGTCGGCGCAACCCGCGGCCGGACAAGACATCATCCGGCGAACCGTGAGGACTGGCGTGCGACGCCACGCATCACGACTCGGCCGGCAACGCACGCCGCGTTTCGAACACGGGAGTCACGCACGATGAAGATCGTCATTGCAGGCGGATCGATCGCCGGCCTCGCGGCCGCGCTGACGCTCGATTGCGTCGGGCACGACGTCACGGTCTGGGAGCGCTCGCCGTCCGCGCTGCGCGGCCAGGGCGGCGGGGTGGCCGTGCTGCGGCGCATGATGGCGTTTCTCGAACGGCATGGCCGTCATTGCCGCCAGACGATCAGCGTGCCGACGCATCGGCGGCGCTGGATCGATCGCGACGGCATCGTCACGCGCGACGAACCGGAAATGCTGCCGTTCTCGTCGTGGGACGCCGTCTATCGCTCGCTGTGCGAGACGCTGCCGCGCGGGCGCATCCGGTACGGCCGCACGGTGACCGGCTTCGAGCAGGACGCGGATGGCGTCGACGTACACGTGGACGACGAACGCATCCGCGCGGACGTGCTGATTGCAGCCGACGGTTCCGGTTCGAACCTGCGCGCGCGCATCTTCCCCGGCTATACGCCATCGTTTGCCGGTTACCTCGCGTGGCGCGGCATCGTCGACGAAGCCGAATTCGACGCCGCCGCGATCGCGTCGCTGGTCGAGAACATGACGCTGCACAAGGCGCCGGGCGAGCTGTTCATGGCGTTCCTGATTCCCGCGCTCGACGGCTCGCTCGCGCCGGGCGCGCGCCGCTTCAACTGGCTGTGGTATCGCAACGAAGCCGATCCCGACGCGCTGCGCCGCCACCTGACCGATCGCGCCGGCCACATCCATCACGCGTCCGTGCATCCGGGGCAGCTTGCCGACGACACCGTCGCGACGCTGCGGCAGCTCGCCGTCGAACGGCTGCCGGCCACCCTGTCGCAACTGGTGCTCGCGACGCGCGCACCTTTCAACCAGGCGATTTTCGACGCACTGAGCCCCGGCTTCGTCGACGGTCGTGTCGCACTGATCGGCGACGCGGCCTGCACCGTGCGCCCCCATACGGCATCCGGTACGTCGAAGGCGGCGAGCGATGCCGTGTCGCTCGCCGAAGCGCTGCCGGCGGACGCGACCGACGTCGTCGCGCGCCTCGCGCAATGGTCGACTCAGCGGCGCGAAGAAGTGACCTCGTTGCTCGACAAGGGTCCGCAGCTTGCCGCGGCGTTCGGTCTCGGCACGCCGCGCTGACGCAGGAACGCGAGCGCCGGATCGGTGCGTGCGCCCGTTCAGAACGTTTCAGCGCAGCTTCAGGAAATGGCGTCGGCGCCCGCGTAGACTGCCTCCACCAACGAGCGCGCCGGCCACGGCCCGCGTGCGGCCCCCACCCTGGAGTAACGACATGATCTCCGCCGCGAATCGCTGCCGCTGGGCAAGCCTGTCATGGCCGCATCGATCGACGATGCCGCCACGCCATCCGGCGGCGCCGACCGGAACGACCGTCGCGAGCGCGTGCACGCCGGGCCGCACACGTCGGCCTGCCCGCCTCGGCAACCGGATCTGCGAAACCGCGGGCAATCGTCACGCGAACGCATGCGGCCGACGCACCGCCCATTGCCCCGCCTGTCCGATGACGCCGGACGAACCGGTTCGCGTGGAGCGCGCATGAAGCACAAACGACTCTGGTTCGGCGCGGCAGGCATCGCGATCATCGGCCTGGCGGTCGCGATCGGCATCATGGTCCGGCCGTCGATCGCGCCGATCGATCCGCCGGCCCGCGCGTCGTTCGATCCGCAACTGATCAAGGCCGGCGCACGCGTGGTCGCGCTGGGCGACTGCATCGTCTGCCACACCGCGAAGGACGGCAAGCCGTTCGCCGGCGGGCTGCCGCTCGCGACGCCGTTCGGCACGATCTACGCGACCAACATCACGCCGGATGCCGACACCGGCATCGGCCGCTGGTCGCAGGCCGCCTTCGCGCGTGCGCTGCGCAGCGGCATCGCCCGCGACGGCCATCCGCTCTACCCGGCCTTTCCGTACATTCACTTCACGCGGATGTCCGACCAGGACATCGCGGCCGCATACGCGTACCTGATGACACGCGAACCGGTGCAAGCGAAGACGCCGGCGAACGACCTGATCTTCCCGCTCAACTTCCGGCCGCTCGTCGCGTTCTGGAACGTGCTGTTCCTGCGCGAAGGCGCGTACCAGCCGGACCCGTCGCAATCCGCGCAATGGAATCGCGGCAAGCTGCTGGTCGACGGCCTCGGACACTGCGCGTCCTGCCATTCGCCGCTGAATGCGATCGGCGGCGAGCAAGCAGGCAAGGCGTTCGACGGCGGCATCGTCGACGGCTGGGAAGCCCCGCCGCTCAATGCGCTCGGCAACGCGGTCCACCCGTGGACGCCAGCGCAACTGGTCACGTACCTGCGCACCGGCCGCGCGAGCGAGCACGGCGCGGCCGCCGGACCGATGCTGCCCGTCACGCGCGATCTCGCGACGGTGCCGGTCGAGGATGTCGAGGCCATCGCGGCCTACATCCTGGCGATCCAGAAGCCGGCCGCCGCACGGCCCGCGACGGCCGTCGCCGAACGCCACGCGACGACGCCTGCCGGCCAGCGCGGTGCGGTGCTGTTCCAGGCGTCGTGCGCGCAGTGCCACGGGCCGGCAGCGCCGATGCAGTCGATCGGCGAGCGGCCGACGCTCGCGTTCGGCACGGCGATCGCCGCCGACACGCCGCGCAACGCGATCCAGATGATGTTCAACGGGATCGGCTGGCATGGCGAGGACACGCTGAACTACATGCCGTCCTACCTCGACCAGTACGACGACGCGCAGATCGCGGACCTCGCCGCCTACCTCCGCGAAACGTACTCCGATCGCCCCGCGTGGAGCGGCATCGACACCCTGGCCGCGAAGCTCAGAAAGGAGGACAGCGCGCAATGATCACCCTCACCGTGAATGGCGTGCGGCACACGCTCGACATCGATCCGTCCACGCCGCTCCTTTACGCGCTGCGCAACGACCTGCACCTGCACGGCGCGAAGTTCGGCTGCGGCCTCGGACAATGCGGCGCGTGCACCGTGATCGTCGACGACAAGCCGATGTTCGCGTGCCTGATCCCGGTGGCCGCGATCGGCGAACGCCGCGTCAGGACCATCGAAAGCCTCGGCACCGCCGAGCATCCGGGCAAGCTTCAGCAGGCGTTCATCGATCATCAGGCGGCGCAGTGCGGTTATTGCATCGCCGGCATGATCATGCGCGCGCAGGCGCTGCTCGAACGCAACCCGAAACCCACCGAACGCGAGCTGCGCACGCACATGGAACCGAATCTGTGCCGTTGCGGCACCCACATGCGGATCCTGGCGGCCGTGCGCCAGGTCTCGGGCTTGCCGGACCCGGAACCTGCAGCCGCTCCGGTCATGATCAGCAAGGGGCTCTGATGAACCCACCCGACGACATCGACGAAGGCCGCCGGCACTTCATGGTTTCCGGCGCGCTGTTCGTCGCGTTCAGCCTCGCACCGGCCGCGCGCGCCGCCGCCGAGGTCGTGATCGCGGACGAAGGCGCCGCCGTCCACGTGGCCAAGGCCACCGAAACGCTGGCCGGCAGCCTGAAGACCAATCCGTTGCTGGACGCGTGGATCAAGATCACGCCCGACGGCAAGGTCACCGTGTTCACGGGCAAGGTCGAGCTCGGCACCGGCGTGCGCACCGCGTTGCTGCAGGTGGCCGCCGAGGAGCTGGACATGAAGCCCTCGCTGATCACGTTCCTGACCGCCGACACCGGCGCGTCGCCGGACGAGGGATTGACGGCCGGCAGCCACACGATGGCGGACAGCGGCTCCGCGTTGCTGAATGCCGCCGCGCAGGTGCGCGGGCTGCTGGTCGACGGCGCGGCCAAGCAGTTCGGCGTCGATGCGCGCCTGCTCACCGTCGCCGACGCGGTCATCAAGGCGCCCGACGGCCGCACGATGCGCTACGGCGACGCGGTGCGCACCGTCGACCTGCATCGCAACGCGACGCCGACCTCGCCGCTGAAGAGTCCGGCCACGTTCGCCGTGATCGGCACGTCGCTGCCGCGCGTCGACATCCCGAACAAGGTCACGGGCGGCGTCAGCTACGTGCAGGACATGGAACTGCCCGGCATGCTGCATGCGCGCGTCGCGATGCCGCCGGTGTACGACGCGCAACTGCTGTCGTTCGACGAAGCCGCGATCCTGAAGCTGCCCGGTGTCGTGCGGATCGTGCGCAACGGCAGCATGCTCGCCGTCGTCGCGCAGGGCGAATGGCAGGCGGTCGTCGCGCAGCGCGCGCTGTCCGCCGGCTGCCGCTGGTCGCCCGGCCGGGCGCTGCCCGATCGCGCGACGGTTCATCAGGACCTGAAGCGGATCGCGACGCAGCGCATCGAGATCGCCGACACGCATGCGCAAACCGCGCCGGCAGCGAAAACGCTGAGCGCCACGTTCCTGAAGAACTACCTGCTGCACGGCTCGATCGGGCCGTCCTGCTCGGTCGCGCATCTCGAGAACGGCACGCTGACCGTGTGGACCCACTCGCAGGGCGTGTACCCGCTGCGCGACGCACTCGCCGAGATGTTGTCGATGCCGAAGGCGAGCGTGCGCTGCATTCACATGGAGGGCTCCGGCTGCTACGGGCACAACGGTGCGGACGATGCGGCCGCGCATGCGGCGCTGATCGCGGCCGCGATGCCCGGCAAGCCGATTCGCGTCCAGTGGATGCGCGAGCAGGAACATACGTGGGACCACTTCACGCCGGCGATGGTCACCGAGCTCAGCGCGTCGCTCGACGCGGGCGGCCGCATCGTCGACTGGCACTACGCGCTGTGGAGCAGCTCGCACAACGAGCGCATCGTCAATGCCGGCCGGCTGCTGCCCGCGCGGATGCTCGAACCGCCGTTCGTCTCCGCGCCGTCCACGCCGATGCTGCAGCCCGAGGGCGGCGGCGATCGCAACGCGATCCCGCTGTACGCGCTGCCGAACATGCACATCGTCAACAACTTCTCGCCGACGATGCCGCTGCAGACGTCGGCGATGCGCTCGCTCGGCGCGCACACGAACGTCTGGGCGATCGAAAGCTTCATGGACGAGCTGGCGCACGCCGCCGGCGTCGATCCGGTCGAATTCCGGCTGCGTCACATGCAGGATCACCGCGCGAGCCAGGTGATCAAGCTCGCCGCGACGAAATTCGGCTGGCCCCGGCCGCCGCGCGAACGCAACCGCGGCGTCGGCTTCGCCTTCGGCAAATACAAGAACCTGATGGCCTACGTCGCGATCGCGGTCGAGGTGTCGGTCGTTCCGGAAACCGGCCAGGTGACGCTCGAACGCGCGGAAGCGGCCGTCGACGCCGGCCAGGTCGTATCGCCCGACGGCATTCGCAACCAGATCGAGGGCGGCATCATCCAGTCCGCGAGCTGGACGCTGTACGAGGCACTGAAATACGATACGCAACGCGTGCGCAGCTTCGACTGGAGCAGCTATCCGATTCTCCGCTTCGGCGCCGCACCGCAAAGCATCAAGGTGCACCTGATCAATCGCCCGGGCGCACCGTTCCTCGGTGCGGCCGAGGCGTCGATGGGGCCGACCGCGGGTGCGCTCGCCAACGCGATCTTCGACGCGAGCGGCCAGCGCCTGCGCGAAATGCCGTTTGCCGGCGAAGGGCTCAGGAAACGCATCGACGCATAGCGGCATCGCACGACCACGACAAATCGCGCCGGCACGAACCGGCGCGGACAACAAACAGGTTGGAGATTTCTGAACGATGGATACCTTGCTTTCGATGCGCGTGTTTACGCGCATCGTCGAGACGGGCAGCTTCACGCGCGCGTCGGACACGACCGGACTCACGACGCCGCGCGTGTCCGCGCTGCTGAGCACGCTCGAACAGCATCTCGGCTGCCGGCTGCTGAACCGCACGACGCGCCGGATCTCGCTGACCGAGGACGGACAGGCCTATTACGAACGCTGCGTCGGCGTGCTGCGCGAAATCGACGACATGGAAGCGGCCGTCTCGCAGGCGCGCAACGTGCCGCGCGGCCGGCTGAAAGTGAACCTGCCGCCGGCCATGGCCAAGCAGATCATGGTGCCCGCCCTGCCCGAGTTTCTCGCCGCCCATCCGGGCATCTCGATCGAACTCGGCGTGACCGATCGCCAGATCGACCTCGTCGGCGAGGGTGTCGATTGCGTCGTGCGGATCGGCTCACTCGACGATTCGGGGCTGGTCGCGAAACGGATCGGCAGCCTCACCACCTGCACGTGCGCGGCCCCCGCGTATCTCGAACGATGCGGCGCACCCGAGACGGTGGACGATCTCGCGCAGCACATCGCAGTCAGCCATATCTCGGCCGATACGGGCCGCCCGCGGTCCTGGGACTACGTCGTCGACGGCGAAACGCGGATCATCCAGATGTGCGGCACGGTCGCGGTCAACGACGCCGACACCTACATCGCGGCCGGCGTCGCGGGCATCGGCCTGATCAAGACCTCGCTGTACCTGGTCGAGCCGTATCTGCAATCGGGGCGCCTGCGCGAGGTGCTGACCGATTTCAACACGCCGCCCCGGCCGATCTCGATCCTGTATCCGCCCAACCGGCATACGCCCGTCAAGCTCAAGGTCTTCGTCGACTGGCTCGCGGGGCTGTTCGCGCAGATTCCGACGCTGCAGGGCAAGCGCGCTTGACACCGGCGCTCGAAACCCGCCGTTGAAACCGATCGTCCGCGCCGCCGCGCGCACCGCATGGATCAACTGAATCAAGACGCGGTTCAGGACGATTCAGTCCGCTCGATCCAGACTGCGCTCATCGGGCTTCGCGATCCGCGACCTCCGCGCCGGAGGCCCGTTTCGAGACGCGCAACATGAAGGTCGCGATCGCCGCGCCGTCCGTCCAGGCCGGTTTCGCTGTCCTCTGTCCCGCCTTCGCCGGCGGCCGCATCGCGTCGGCCGGCGCAGGCGCCCACGCATGAACCCGCACACGGTCCGCCCCCTTTGCGTGGCACGCAATGCTCGATTGCGCCCCGGACCCATTCTCTTGTTATCGATCGATCAATAATCTTGACGGCAATGCGGCGGCTTCCGTTTCGCCGCGACGGCAATCGGAACGCCCGCTCGATGAACGGGCACCCGCCCCCTCTTTTCAAGGAGTCGACGATGTCAGCAGAATCCACCCCGGTTGCGGCCCACGGGCACGCGGTCAAGCTCACGCAGGGCCTCATCCTGCTGTTCGCGTTCAGTTGCGGCGCGATCGTCGCGAACCTGTATTACGCGCAGCCGATCACCGAACTCATCGCGCCGAGCCTGCACATGTCCGGCGAGACCGCGAGCCTCATCGTGTCGCTGACGCAGATCGGCTATGCGCTCGGCCTGTTCTTCATCGTGCCGCTCGGCGACCTGCTCGAGAACCGCAAGCTGATGATCGTCACGGCCGTCGTGTCGATCGCGAGCCTCGCGGCGGCCGCGGTCGTCCAGACGCCCGGGCTGTTCCTCGCGATCTCGCTGCTGGTCGGTTTCAGCTCGGTCGCCGTCCAGATCCTGGTGCCGCTCGCCGCGCACCTCGCGCCGGATCATTCGCGCGGCCGGGTAGTCGGCACGATCATGAGCGGGCTGCTGCTCGGCATCCTGCTCGCGCGCCCGCTGTCGAGCGTCGTGGCCGACGCGTTCGGCTGGCGCGTCGTGTTCGCGGCCGCCGCCGTGCTGATGACGCTCGTGACGGCCGTGCTCGCGCTGACGATCCCGTCGCGTCAGCCCGATCATCGCGCGACCTACTTCGAACTGATCGGCTCGCTGCTGCATCTGGTCCGCACGATGCCGGTGCTGCGCCATCGCGCGTTCTACCAGGGCCTGATGTTCGCGTCGTTCAGCCTGTTCTGGACCGCCGTGCCGGTCGAGCTGACGCGTCACTACGGGCTGTCGCAATCGGCCATCGGCCTGTTCGCGCTCGTCGGTGCGATCGGCGCGACATCGGCGCCGGTCGCGGGCCGCCTCGCGGATGCCGGCCATACCGTGCGGGCGACGCTGATCGCACTGGTCGCCGGCACGCTGGCGTATGCGGTTGCGCTGATCCACGGCGCCGGCCTGTATGGGCTCGTCATCACGGGCATCGTGCTCGATTTCGCGGTGCAGATGAACATGGTGCTCGGCCAGCGCGAGATCTATGCGCTGCATGCGGCGAGCCGCAACCGCCTGAACGCGCTGTACATGACGAGCATCTTCGTCGGCGGCGCGTTCGGCTCCGCGCTCGCGAGCCCGCTGTACGCGCATGGCGGCTGGCCGCTCGTCGCCGCTGTCGCCGGCGCGTTCCCGATCGTTGCGCTGGCGCACTACCTCGCGATCGGGCGTCCGCACGCCGAACGCCACGCACAAGCCTGAACCGGCGCCGGCACCGGTTCACGCGCGACTCCCGCCCGGGCCGTTCGCGCGCCGGAACGCTGCCGGCACGTCACCCGCATCGCAACCGAACTTTCCGCAGGGCCCGCCGCACGATGAGCGGCACCGCCCTGCTCCACGCAAAAGGAATCCGTCATGTCTTCCCTGCTCAGCCACTACGATCTGCGCGGCCTGCCGCTTCCCAACCGTGTCGTGATGGGGCCGATGACGCGCTCGCGCGCGCCGTCGCGCGGCCAGCCGACCGCACTCATGGCCGAATACTACGCACAGCGCGCGTCCGCCGGCCTGATCGTGACCGAGGCAACCAACGTCAGCCCGGCCTCCGCGTCGTTCGAACTGACGCCGGGGCTCGTCACCGACGAGCAAGCGGCCGGCTGGCAGCAGATCACGGACGCGGTCCATGCGAACGGCGGCCGCATCTTCGCGCAGCTGTGGCACGGCGGCCGCGTGAGCTCGCTGACGCTGCTCGGCGGCGACGCGCCGCTGTCGCCGTCCGGCGTCAACGACGATCTCGAGCAGTTGCAGGTGTGGGCGCAATTGCAGAACGGCTATTACACGAAGATTCACGCGACGCCGTCGCGCGCGATGACGACGGACGAAGTCGCCGCGACGGTCGGCGAATTCCGCCAGGCGGCCGGCCGCGCGAAGGCGGCCGGCTTCGACGGCGTCGAGATCCATGCAGCCAACGGCTACCTGCCGCACCAGTTCCTGTCGTCGACGCTGAACCGCCGCGACGACCGTTACGGCGGCTCGGTCGCGAACCGCGCGCGCTTCCTCGAGGAAGTCGTCGACGCGGTCGGCGGCGTGATGCCGCTCGACCGCGTGGGCGTGCGCATCTCGCCGTACGCGCAGTACAACAACGTGCGCGACGCCGATCCGGATGCGACGTACGCCTACGTCGGCCGCATGCTCGACGAAGCCGGCGTCGCCTATCTGCACGCGGCGGATACCAACGGCTGGAGCGGCGAGCCCGACCTGCCGCGCATCGTCGAGCACACGCGCAAGCACTTCGGCGGCACGCTGATCGTCAACGGCGGCATCGCGCCGGATGCCGCGCATGCGCTGATCGATGCGGGCGACGCCGATCTCGTCGCGTTCGCGCGCGCGTACATCGCCAACCCCGATCTCGTCGAACGCCTCGCGGCGAATACACCGCTCGCCACGCCGAAGACGGCCGGCTGGTATGGCGGCGACCGCGCGGGATACGTCGACTATGCGCGTCACGACGTGGCGGCCCGGAACGCCTGAGCCCGCCCCGGCGGCAGCCCGGGGCGACAAGCGCCGGGCCGCTCCGCCGACCGGCGAAGTCGGCCGGATCGTCCGGAACGAACCCGTCAGGCGTCTTTCCAGCGCGCGCCCAGCACGCGTCCGCAGAAATTCGGCCGGTGAAAATCCGGATCGGCGCGCTCGAGCACATCCGCGCTCCACGTGCCGAACGTCGACGCCGGCCGGTGCGCGACCCCGCGTGCGATCGCGTCGAGAAACGCGTCGCCGAACCCGTCGCCGCGCGGGTAGGCGGCGAGCAGCGCCCGCCGCTCGTCGGCCGAATACGCGTCGAAGCCGGTTGCCATCAGGTCGGTCGATACGGCGGACGCCAGCGCACGCGCGAGCGGCGACACACGCGCGGCCACGCCGGGCGTCGTATGCAGCGCGATCGCGCGCCACACGTCGTCGCGCAGGCGCTGCGACGTCTGATGGCGCAGCAGGAACGCCTGCGCGGCATCGGCGCTGTCGAGCTCGTAGCGCTCGGTCGAGCGGCCATACGCGGTGCTCAATCCCATGTTCGCGTACATCGCGGCCACGTACAGCGCATCCGCATCGAGTGTCTCGCCTGCCCGGCGCGCAGCCAGCGACGCGAGGACGAACACCCGGCAAGCGTGATCGGTGATCACCCGCGGTAGCGACGCGCATGCCGCTTCGGCGGCCTCGATCGCCATCGGCGTCCGGGGAATGCGGACGCCGGCGACTTCGTCATCGGCCCGTGCGCAGGTGTGCGCAGCACTCATTTCGTCTCCTTCTGCCCCGCGCAGGGGGCGAATCATCATCTATTCATCGCGCGACACGTGCCGGGGTGGCCGGTCTGCCCGTTGACCGACGCCATCCTAAAACGCGACACCGGGTTGACCGAATGCTTCGCACTGCTCGACAGCCTCCCGCGCGGCCACATGAAGGCGCTGCGCGAAACGACGCCCGTGGCCGCGCGCGAAACCGGCGTCCGCGCCGTCGCCGGCCGCCGCGCGCGGCTGCGCCGAAGCGGCCGGACGACGTTGGCCGGTTCCGCCGGCGCCGCCGAATTCGGCCACCGGCGACCACGCGGGGCTGACCGGCAGCGGCGGCGGCGCGAGCGGCGCGAACTCGTCGTCCGCATGCACGACCTTGCCGTCGACGACCGTCAGCACCGACGACAAGGATTTGATCAGTGGTTCGTCGACCGTGAAGTAGTCGTCCGTCAGCACCGCGAAATCCGCGTACTGGCCGGGCACCAGCGCGCCCTTGCGGTCGTCCTCGCTCGAGAACCATGCACTGCCGACCGTGTAGCGGCGCAGCGCTTCCATCCGGCTGAGCCGGTTGCGTTCGGGATAGAGCGCCGTGCCGCCGACGGTGCGCCCGGACACCATCCAGTACAGCGACACGAACGGGTTGTAGCTCGCGATGCGCGTCGCGTCGGTGCCCGCGCCGACCGGCAGCCCGGCCGCCAGCATCGCGCGGATCGGCGGCGTGCGCGTGGCCGCTTCCGCGCCGTAGCGCGCAATGAAGTACTCGCCCTGGAACGCCATCCGGTGCTGGACCGTCACGCCGCCGCCGAGCGCGGCGATGCGCGCGATGTTCGCATCCGAAATGGTCTCGCAGTGGTCGAAGAACCAGCGCAGCCCGTCGAACGGCATGTCGCGGTTCACGGCTTCGAGCACGTTCAGGAAGCGGCCGATCGATTCGTCGTAGGTCGCGTGCAGCCGGAACGGCCAGCGGTGCCGCACCAGCAGCCGCACCACCGCGGCCAGTTCGGCCTCGAGCGCTTCGGGCAGATCGGGGCGCGGTTCGAGAAAATTCCCGAAGTCGGCCGCGGAGTACACCAGCAGTTCGCCCGCGCCGTTCATCCGCAGGAACGCGTCGCCGTCGCCGGGCTTGGCCAGCGTCACCCAGCGCGCGTAGTCGTCGAGTTCCCGTCCGGGATGCTGCACGAACAGGCTGTATGCGATGCGCACCGTCAGTTCGCCGCGCCTGGCGAGCGCCAGGATCGGGCCGTAGTCGTCGGGAAAGGCCTGGAAATCGCCGCCGGCGTCGATCGCGCTCGTCACGCCGAGGCGGTTCAGTTCGCGCATGAAGTGCCGCATCGAATTCATCTGGTCGTCGTGACCGAGCTTCGGGCCCTTCTCGAGCGCGGTGTGCAGGACGGCCATGTCCGGTCGCGCGATCAGCATGCCGGTCGGCCTGCCGAGGCGATCCCGCTGGATTTCGCCGCCGGGCGGATCGGACGTGTCGCGGCCATAACCGATCGCGCGCAGCGCGGCCGCGTTCAGCAGCGCGCTGTCGCCCAGGTGCATGATGAAGACCGGCGTGTCGGGCGCGATCGCGTTGAGTTCGGCCACCGTCGGCCCGCGCTTCTCCGCGAACTGGAATTCGGTCCAGCCGCCGACCACGCGCACCCACTGCCGCGCAGGCGTGCGCAGCACTTGGCGGTGCAGCATGGCGAGCGCATCGGCCAGCGTCGGCACGCCGTCCCAGCGCAGTTCCAGATTGAAATTGAGGCCGCCGCGGATCACGTGCAGGTGCGAATCGTTCAGCCCCGGGATCACGGTACGGCCGTTCAGGTCGATGCGCAGCGTGTCGGCGCGCGCGTGGCGCATCACGTCGGGCTCGCCGCCGGCCGCGAGGATCCGGCCGTCCTTCACCGCGAGCGCGGTCACGAACGACTGCCGGTCGTCCTGCGTCGCGATCTTGCCGTTGTATACGATGAGGTCCGCCGATTCCGCGGGTTCCGTCGCCTTAAGCACCGTCCGGCCTCCTGCTTGCCCCGAAAGCCGGCACACGGTCGCACGCGGCATGCACCCGGATTGACGATACACGGACCATCCACTTCCCCTTGAACATTGAACGATCGGACCGGCAGGCCGCGGCGCGATGGCGCGGCGGCGTCTTGCACGGGTCCGGCGCGCCGTTACGCCACCTGCTGCATCGCATCCGCCGCCTCGTGCCGCATGCGCGGACGGGCCGTCGACGGCGTCGTCTCCCGGCGAACGAAGTTCTGCACGCGCGCCAGCCGGCGAACATCGAACGCACGCGATTGCGGATCGAAATGCCCCGGCAGGCTGGCCAGCAGCGACGCAGCCTGCGCGGTACGCCCACGCTCGATCAGGTGATCGGCGAGATCGAGCGTGCCGCGCAGCGCCCACATGGCTGCCCCTTGCCCGTTCGCGGTATGGATCCCCATCAGCAGATGACGGTGCCCGTCGGCTTCGCAGGCAATCGCGAGGTCCGCATCGGCGGTGCGGGCCTGTTCGAGCATCGCGAGCCCCCGGGCGCGCAACAGCTCGGGCACGAACAAATGCTCGCCGTGCGCGCGACAGCGGGCGAGCGTCGCGTCGAGCTTCGTGCAGGCCTCGGCCGCGCGGCCCGTACGCGTCAATCCTTCCGCGTACGCGACGGTCAGCGGTGCGAGCACGCGCCGGAACCCGCTGGTTTCGATGCGCCGCAGCGCGGGCTCGAGCCGCGCGAGACCGGCACCGGGGTGCCCGGCCTGGATGTCGAACTGCCCGGCCAGACATTCCGCGTGACTGAGCCAGATATCGAACCCGTTCGCCTCGGCGGTCGATCGCAGCGTGCCGAGATAGTCGGAAATCACGTCGTGATCGCCATAGCGCAATGCAATCGGTACGGCCGCGGCACCGATCACGACGCACAACGCCAGCCCCGAACCGGCGCGGCGCGCGCATTCGACTGCCTGCGCCGCCAGTCGCATCGCATATTCCGGATCGCCCTGCATCCACACGAGCCGCGTCAGCATCGTCCGGCCGAGCGTCGCGATGTCGATCCCCAGCGCCGCCTCCGCGCACGACGGATCGCCGGCCTCGGCCAGCTCGGCCGTCGCCGCTTCCAGCCGCTCGCGCGCCTGCGCGTGCTCGCCGAAGTAATGCAGCGAGGTCGCGACCATCGCATTCGCCAGCAGCCGCTGCGACCGATCGCCCCGCCGCTCGGCGGCGCGCTCGAAGCGCGTCGCGTAGCGCAACGATTCGTGGATGTCGGAGCGCGTCAGCATCGTGTTCCACAGCCCGACCAGCGCACGCGCGTCGAATGCCTCGTCGCCGATCCGGCCCGCGAGCGCGAGCGTCCGGTCCCACATCGCGGCGGCCGTATGCGTATCGCCATCGGTATGCAGCAGCGCCGACGCATAGGCCGCGCGCAAGCGCATCTCGCGCGCCGCGTCGACGGACGCGCCCTCCCCGGCCTCGATCGCGTCGAGCGCTCGCCGCGCCGGTGTCGCACATTCGCGCATCCGCGCCGGCTCCAGCAACGCGCGCGCCAACGCGTCCGCCTCCAGCGCCTGCGGCTCGGCCGCCACGGGCTCGCGCGACGCCGGCGCATCGGCGGCGAGACGCAGGCTCGCGTGGTCCGCGGCCTGTGCCTGCATCCGCGCTTCCCCCTGCTCGCGTTCGTAGCGCGCATGACGCTCGGCGATCGCGTCGAATTCACCCTCGTTGTGCAGCTTCTCGAGCGCATACGCGCGCGTCGATTCAGTCAACCGGTAGCGCGCCTGCGCACCGTCGAACTCGACGGTCACCAGCGACTTCGCGACCAGTTCGCCGAGCACCGCGATCATTTCGGCGGCCGACATGCCGGGCTCCATCGCAACCTCGCGGGCGGCATCGAACGTAAACGGGCCGATGAAGCACGCCATCCGACGAAACAGCGACCGCGCGGGCGCATCCAGCAGCACATAGCTCCAGTCGAACGTCGCCCGCAGCGTCTGGTGGCGCGGCAGCGCCGAGCGCAGCCCGCCCGTCAGCAGGTTCAGCCTGTCGTCGAGACGCGACGCGACGATCTCGAGCCCGAGCGTCGCGACGCGCGCGGCAGCCAGTTCGATGGCAAGCGGCAGCCCGTCGAGGCGACGGCAGATGTCGCCGATCAGCCGGATGCCGGCCGGATCGACCGCGCAGTCGGGCGTGGCGGCACGGATTCGCGCCAGGAACAGCTCGACGGCCGAAGAGCGCTCGATCTCGTCGACGGATGCAGCGCCGTCCGGCACCGCCAGCGGGCTCACGCGAAACACGGCTTCGGCCGAGATATGAAGCGGTTCGCGACTCGTCACGAGCACGCGCTGCGATGCGGCGCGCGACGTCAGCGTATCGACGAGGTCGGCAACCAGATCGACGACGTGCTCCGCGTTGTCGAGCACGAGCAGGCCCGGCGACGCGGCGAACGCATCGCCGATCCGGTCGATGCCCGGCAGGCCGTCCGTCTCGAGTCCCAGTTCCGCGGCGATCGCGAGCAACACGTCGTCGCGCGTCGCGGCACTCGCCAGCGCCACGAACAGGACGCGCTCGCCGGAGCGGCTGTGCCGTTCGTGCGCGACCCGCTCGGCCAGGCTCGTCTTGCCGATGCCGCCCGCACCGACCAGCGTGACGACCGGCGCACGTTCGATCATGTCGACGATCTGCTCGATCTCGGCCTGACGTCCGACCAGCGGAACCGGACGGGCAGCCACGACGGCGTCGTGCGGCAACGCAGCCGTGCGCGGCGCCGCCTCGTGTACGGCGGCGGGATTCGCGATCAGCAGGTAACCGCGGCCCGGCACCGTCTTGATCAGGTCGCGGTTCGCGCCCAGCGCCTTGCGCAACGTCGCGACATGCACCTGCAGCCGGTTCTCCTCGACGATCAGGCCCGGCCAGACGGCATCCATGATGTCGTCCTTCGACACGACGGAACCGTTGGCGCGATGCAGTACTTCCAGTATGTCAAGCGCGCGTGCGCCAATACGCAACGACGCACCGTGGCAGCGAATGTCTCGCTGCTCGAAATCCACCGACAACGTCCCGATCTGGATCATAGCCGCCTCCAGGTTCCCCACGATGACCGCCATGTGAACACGTCAGTTCACCGGGGCGGGAGTGCGCCCCCGGCCAGCCCTGCAGGCCGGGGGCTAATCTCAAAAAAGTGGGCCGAGTGTAAACGCCGTATAAATAAAAATCTTGAAGGAAAATGCACTGGCCCCTGCCGCGGCGGCACGCCACCGAACGCACGGCGCGCGAATATAAATGGGGTGATATCAGTCAGAATAGCGCCTTCGCTTGCCGGCCGGGCCTGGCGCGGCTCGGATCGGTCCGCGGCAAGCATTTCGTCAGCAAGTGGACATTTATTCAAGTTATCTTGGGGCTGCCGGGCGCGCCGTATAAACTGCGCGTAAAAATGCTCGCGCGCCGCCCCACAACCGAAGGATTGTTCCGCCATGCCAGATCTCCACGTCGCGCCGCCGGCGGCGCCGCCGAAAGACACGCTCGGATGTCTGTCGAGCCTGCTGTCCAAGGATATTGAAAGGTCGGTCGGCGGCCTGAAGCTCCATCGCAAATGCATGCGCGACGAGCAATTCGAGCGCATCGAGATGGCGGCCAGCGATCGCGGCTTCCTGATCGGCGTATCGCTCAACAGCGGGCACCGGCGCACGATCTACGGCGGGGCCGGCAAATCCGAGCGGCGGTTTCAGCACAACTCGATCTACATTCGCGATTTTTCCCGGAATTTCCGTGCCGACCTGTACGGCAAGTTCGACTTCGTGCTCGTCGAGCTGTCGCACGGCTACCTCGACCGCCTCGGCCGCGAGCACGACGGAACGGAAATCGGCGGCCTGACCTGCGCGCCCGACGTGCAGGACGCGGTGCTGGGCCATCTCGCACACGCCGTCGCCGACAGCCTCGACGCGCCCGGCGCGCTGAATACGCTGTTCGTCGAGCAGATGGGCCTCGCGATCGGCACGCATCTCGCATGCCGCTACGGCAATCCGCGCGCGCGCGACCTGCAGCGCAAGGGCCTGCTGTCGCCGGCCAAGGCCGCGCTCGCCAAGGAGTTGCTGATGGAAAAGGCGGATCTCGGCGTGTCGATCGAGGAGGTCGCGAGCGAATGCGATCTGTCGCGCGGCTATTTCATCCGTGCGTTCTCGCGGACGACCGGGCGCACGCCGCATCAATGGCTGCTCGAACAGCGCGTGATCCGCGCCCGGCAACTGATCGAGACGACCGACATGACGCTCGCGGAGATCGCAGCCGCCTGCGGCTTCGCGGACCAGAGCCACCTGAACCGCGTGTTCGCGCGCATCGTCGGCCATCCGCCGGGCGCATGGCGGCGCGAACGGTCGCGCTGACGCCACCGCCACGCGCGCGCCCTGCCCGTCATCGAAACGGTGTCGTGTCGTAGTTGTCCGGCACCCGGTCGTAGGCCTCCGTGTCCCTGCACAAACGCCCGAGCCCGGGGAACGCGATGGGAGCGGCACCGAGCTTGCCGGCCGGGTTCGCCATCATCCCGAGCGGGACATGAATCGTTCTGCCAGCCGTGCCTCGGCGGCGCCGGCCCGGATTCAGGCGATCTCGCCGAGCACGCGCTGCGCGTCGATCAACGCATCGCGAAAGACGGCAGCCGGCTGCGCGCCGCTGACGACCGACCGACCGATGCGCGTCGACGGCACCGAAGCGATGCCTTCACTCACCGCCTCCGCTTCGAGCGCCACCACCGCGTCGAGCCCTTCGCCGGACGCGAGGAACGCACGCACCGCGTCGCCCGGCAAACCGGCGCCCGCCGCTATCTCGACCAGCACGTCCGCGTCGCCGATATCGCGACCGTCGCGGAAATACGCGGCAAACAACGCATCGACGAGCGCGACCGCGCTGCCGCGTTGCTGCGCGAACCAGACGAGCCGGTGTGCAAGCCGCGTGTTCGGCGTGCGTGCGATCCGCGCATGATCGAACACGAGGCCCGCCGCGCGGCCGGCTTCGGCGACATGCGCGTCGAGTGCCTGCGAGCGCGCCCAACTGCCGAACTTCGCGCTCCGGTACGCCTTGCGGTCGATGCCGCCGGCCGGCATCGTCGGGTTCAGTTCGAACGGCACGAACCGGACGCTCACGTTGCCGGCCACGCCCGCTTCGTCGATTGCTTCCGCGAGCCTGTGCTCCGCGATCCAGCACCACGGGCAGATCAGATCGTAGGTCACCGTGACTTCGAGGGGTTTCATCGCACGCTCCTTCCTGTACATTGCCAGTCCTGAAGATAGCGCGTGCGGGCCGGCGATGGAATGCGAACGGCACGCAACGCATCGTTGCGGTACGCACAAAGGCACAAAGGCACGAAGTCACGAAGCGACAAAGGCAACCACATGGACAAATTCTCCGCGCTGCGCGCGTTCGTGGAAGTAGCGGAAGCCGGCGGCTTCTCGAGCGCGGGACGGCGTCTCGAACTCGCGGCGTCGTCGGTGGTGCGCGCGGTGGATGCGCTCGAAGCGTCGCTCGGCACCGTGCTGCTGAACCGCACGACGCGACAGGTCACGCTGTCCGATGCCGGCTCCGTGTACTACGCACGCGCGAAGCGGCTGCTCGAGGAACTCGCGGAAGCCGACGCACTGGTCGCCGATCGCGGCGACGAGCCGTCCGGGCCGCTGCGCGTGTCGGTGCCGGTCGCGTACGGCGTGCGCCGCATCGCGCCGCACGTCGCGGCCTTCCTCGCGCGCTATCCGAAGCTCGACCTCGACCTGCAACTCACCGACGAACGCGTCGATCTCGTCGCCGGCCGGATCGACGTCGCGATCCGGCTCGGCGAAGCGGCGCCGTCCGCGGAAGTCGTCGCGCGGCAGCTCGGCACGTTCCATCGTTATGTCGTCGCGAGCCACGACTACCTCGATGCGCACGGCACGCCATCGACCCCAGGCGAGCTGGTCGACCATGCTTGCCTGCGCTTTCACTTCGGCGGCGACCAGCGGGCCTGGGCGTTTGCCGATGCGCACGGCACGACGAAAGTGCTCGTCGCCGGGTGCCTGAAGTCGAATCACAGCGAAGTGCTGCGCGATGCCGCACTCGACGGCGCCGGCATCGCGCTGCTGCCCGACTGGCTGGTCGATGCCGACGTCCAGTCGGGCCGCTTGCGCAGGCTCTTCGAACAGTACGACGTCACGCCCGATGCGGCCCGCTCGGTCGTCACTGCGCTCTACCTGCCGAATCAGCGCGGCTCGAAGCGCGTCACGGCGTTCATCGATTTCGTCGAGGCACTGGCAGGCGCGCAGCACTGAGCCGCGCGCCGCGCCGCATTACCAGCCGAACTTCGCTTCCATGCCGACATAGTCGGCATTGCGTGCACCGAGCGCGCGAATCGAGTCTGCGACCTGGAAGTGCACGGCCTCGACGGCCAGCGCCACGTTCGCACTGACGAGCCAGTCCACGCGGGCCTGCGCATACATGCCCGTCCACGAACCGCCCTTGCCGGCCGTGCCCGGCACCGCCTGCATCCCTTGCCCGTAGATTGCGTCGGCCGTCGTCTCGCGCCACTGGAAACCGACCGCGGTCAGCACCGTCACGTTGCTGGCGGGCTTGAACGTCAGCGACGGCTTCACGTGAATCAGGTTGCTGTAGCCGGTGTAGCCGGCGAGCGTGAAGTAATAGCCGTTCGGGAACAGCGGGTTGAAGGTGCCCATGCGCCCGTCGCCGGGGTGCTTGTCGCCCGACGCGCCGTCGACCTGGATGCCGATGCGCGGCGTGCCCGGCGTCTTCGTGAACGTGTAGCCGCCCAGCGCGCCGAACGCCCATGCACCGATCGTGTCCTGCCCGATGTGCCCGGTCTGCAGCATCGCCTCGACGTCCCAGTCGAGCCGGCCGGATTTGCCCGCGTAGCGCATGTCGAATACGTCGCGCCGCTCGGTCCCTGCCCCGGCGAGATAGCGCGCGTTGTCGCGCGTGTAGCGCGACCAGTAGCCCGACAGGTCGCCGGGGCCCGTGCCGTTGCGCTCGATACGCACGCCGTCGAATCTCAGGTGCCGATTCGACACGTCGTCGAACACCGCGTCGTTGCGGTACTGCACCGGGCGCGTCACATAACCGATCAGCCGCCATTTGCCGATTTCGTAATCCGCCCACAGCGCGTCGAACGCCTGGCGCACGTTCGGGCCGTCGCGCACCGACACGAAACGCTGCAAGTCGAAGGCCATCTCCTGCCGGCCGATGCGGGTCTTGAACGTGCCGCCGCCGACCTGGTCGACATACGCGACGAACGCCTGCTCGATATCGAGCTGATCCTTGTCGACGGACCCCACCGTATCCTTGCCGAACGGCCGGGCATCGACGAACTGGACGAACGCCTGGAAGTGCCCGGCATAGCGCAGGTCCGCATGCACCGTCGCGCGCTGGATCACGTAATTGTCGTCATGCGCGGCGCCGAGCCCGAACAGCGGCGCGTTGTTCAGCTCGAAGCGCTCGCGCAGGTTCGCGCCGAGCGACAGGTAGGTCGACGGGTCGCCGCCCAGCGGGATGTACTTGAGCGAATCGAGCGGCGCGCGCGGCACGCACGGATTCGCGAGCACCGACCAGTCTTCCTGCCAGCGGTTGAACAGCACCGTGGGACGCTTGGCGGTGCACGTCGTGCCGGCGGTCGAGACCGGCGCCGCGGCAGCGGCCGCCGCGGCTTCCTCGGCACCGGCCGCCGTACCGGCGCACGTCGCGACGCCGCCCGCCAGCACGGCAGCCGGCAGCACGCGCCGCCACGCCCGTCGCATCGGCCGACGATCCATTATTTCGACCGCGCGTGGATCTCGGCGACGTAGCCGCCCGGGAACTGCACGAGCGCGGCATCGCGCCCGTCCGACGTGAACGTCGGCACCAGCACGGTCACGCCGGCCGCCTTGGCCTTCTCCAGCGTGGCGGCCAGGTCCGGCACTTCGTAGCCGGTCATCTCGCGGCCGAACGGATAAGGCAGATGGCCGTCCGTGGCCAGCACGGTCATCTTGCCGAAGCCCGACTCGATGCGGATGCGGCGATATGTATCGTTCGGCCGGCCGATCTCGACGCCCGGCGCCTTGCGCACGTCGGACACGACCTTGCCGCGCGAGAACGCGACGAAGTCGTGCACCAGCTTGCTCGCGCTTTCCGGCGACACGTACACGCGGTTTTCCGGCACCGTCTGCAGCGGGTCGTATTTCGGCGCCTGGGTGTGCCAGTACAGCTGCATGTTCACGCCGCCCGGCCAGCGGATGATCGCGTCGCGGCCGATCGGGTCGGGGAACGTGTCGACGACCACGTCCGCGCCGTGCGCGCGCGCCGACTTCATCGCGACGTCCATGTCAGTGACGAGATAGCCGGTGCGCTCCGCGCAGAACGGATACGGGATCGGCGTCTTGAAGCCGAACACCGAGATCGTGCCGGCCGGCGTGAACACGAGCTGCGACATCGTCTGGCTCGGCGTCGGCGTGACCTGGAACACGCCCTGCTGCGACTTCTTGCCGCCGAACGTCGCGACGAAGCTGTCGGTGAAGCGGTCGAAATCTTCCGGCGCGACGCACACGTGCGTCGTGTCGTACTGCGGGCCGACGGAGACGGCCGGCACCTTCGCGGACGAGGTCTCCAGCAGGCGCGTTTCGTCGGCCTGGGCCGGCGCGGTCGCCAGCAATGCGCCGAGCACGGCCGTCGACGCGGCCGTCATCCGCAATACTTGTCGCAACTTCAGTGCAATCATCGAATTCTCCTGGAAAGGGGCAAGCGCGGCCGTATGGCGCGCGCGCATTCAGCGTGGCGCCGGCCCCTCGTCGGGCCGGCCGGATTGATAAGCGAGGAAGCACAGCGCCGCGAGCGGCAACGCCAGCGCCCAGAAGGCGGCATACAGATAGGCCGTCGCCCCCGCGCCCGCCCCGAGCGCGAAGCCGGCGACGGGCGGCAGCGTGCGCCGCAGCCGCGCGCGCGCGGCGGCCCGTTCGGCCGGCGCGGCGATCGGCACGAGCCAGTCGAACGCATCGATCACCGCCTGCGTGACATTGCCCGTCATCACCGTATTGGCGACGACCGAGCGGGCCGTCAGCCGGCCGTGCGCGTTCTGCACGCCCATCGCCGCGGCGCCGAGCAGGCCGCACAAAATCGTTTTCGGCGCATCGGCGTCGGCGATCGGCGAGGCCATCACGCCGGCCAGCATGAACCCGGCCAGCAGCACGGCCTGCAGCGCATACAGCGAACGCGCGCGCACGCCGTGGCCCAGCGACCGCATCCGGTGGTCGAGCACGCGCGCGCCGACGATGCCGGCGATGAAGGCCGGAAACGCGAGCCACTTGATCGCGAGCCCTTGGCCGACGCCGGCCAGCCCCGAGCCGATCAGGATGAAGTTGCCGGTGACGTGCGCGGTGAACAGGCCGAACAGCGCGACGAAGCCGAGCGTGTCGACATAACCCGCGATCGACGCGAGAAACACGTCCTCGCCGCGCACGCGATCGGGCGCCGCGGCGGTGCCCGCGGTTACTGGCTGCGGCGGCATGACGCGGCTTCCTGGAAGGTGTCGGCGGCGCCGGCGCACGTCGTGCCTGCGCGCGGCGAGATGAGATAACGCATGCTCCACTCCGGTTTCGCCGGCCGGCCCGGATCGCCGACTGGCGTCCGGCCCATGCGGCGGTTCGGGAGCTAGACTAGTTAAGGCGCGTCTTAAAGTCATGGGCGGACAGCCTGAATTTTTCTGAATTCGCCGCCCGAGCGCCGGACGGCGCTGCCGTCCCGCTTCGTCGCGGGACGCCCCCGCAACGTGCCCCGCTCCGCGACACAAGCCGCGCCTCCGCCGGATTCGACGCCCCAGCCGTGTTATTTTTCGATCGATCGTCAAGCAGCGTGCCATCAGGAGCCGGTGAATGACCGAAAGGAAACGCAGCACGCCGGCCCGCGACCGCGGGACGAACGCCGACGGCAACACCGTCGCGCCGGGCCGCCGGCTTGCGCCGGAAGCGCGCGAGCGTCAGATCGTCGAGAAAGCGATCGAGCACTTCGCGACACACGGCTTTTCCGGCAGCACGCGTGAGCTCGCGCGGCAGATCGGCGTCACCCAGCCGCTGCTGTACCGGTACTTCCCGAGCAAGGAGGCGCTGATCGATCGCGTGTACGACGAGATCTACACGTGGAATTCCGACTGGGAAAAGCTGATCGCCGATCGCGCGGTGCCACTGCAGGCGCGGCTTGTCGCGTTCTACCGCGCGTACGCTCAAACCATCCTGCGGCGCGAATGGATCCGCACCTTCATCTTCGCGGGGCTCAGCCGCGAGGGGTTCAACACGCGCTACCTGTCGCGGCTGCGCGAACGCGTGTTCCTGCCGGTGCTGCGCGAGCTGCGCCACGAATACGACCTCGCCACGCCGGCAACCGAAACCCAGCGCAATGCGGAAATCGAACTGGTCTGGAGCCTGCACGCGAGCATCTTCTATCTAGGCGTCCGCAAGTGGGTCTACGGCCTGCCGGTGCCCGACGATCTCGACACCGAAATCGAACGGCTGATCGACGCGTTCCTGCACGGCACGCCCGCCGCGCTGAAGCAACTCGCGCCGGGCGCGGCCGCCCGCCGCCGCCGGCGCGCCTGACGCGGCGGCCCGACGGGCGCGCCACGCGTTCGCTACGTATCGCGCCGCCCGGCAGCGGCCGGATTGCGCAACACGCCAAGCAGCCCGATCTCGACTTCGCACATGTCGCCGGCCTTCATCCAAAGCTGCGGTTGCGCGCCCTCCCGATACCGGCGGGCGTGCCGGTGACGATCACGTTGCCGGCCAGCAGCCTCATCACGTCGCTCGGCAGCACGACCAGCGTTTCGACGTCGAAAATCATGTCCGACGTCGACGCCTCGTGCATGACCGCGCCGGTCAGGCGCGTCTGGATTCGCAACCCATTGCAGCCGCGCGGCAGTTCGTCGGCCGCACGCGCAGCCAGACGAATTCAGAACAATTTACCCGCCCCGCCGATCGCTTCGCCTATCCTCGAAAGACATTGGCACCCGCCCCCGAACTGTGCGCAGACTGAACCGAACAGGGACCGTCACATGACCACCGCCACGCCTTCGATCGCCCATCACACCGTCACCGCGAATGGTATCCGCCAGCACTACATCGATATCGACACCAGCATGCCGAGCCCATCGCGCAATGCGGGCACTTGCCGCAGGACGAGCAGCCGGAGCGCGTGAACGCGTTGCTGCTCGAATTGCCGAAGCACCGGGAAGGCTGAATCGCCGTGCACATCACGGATCATCGGGAGGAAGGCATCATGAGCGACGTTTCGAGCCCGCTGGCGATCGTCATCGGCGGATCGGTGGGCGGGCTTTTCACGGCGACTGCACTGCGTGCGGCCGGATGGCGCGTCAAGGTATTCGAGCAATCGCCGAACGACCTCGACAGCCGCGGCGGCGGCATCGTGCTGCAACCGCCGATCGAGCGCGCGTTCGCGTTCGGCGGCGTACCGGCGCCGCGCGATGGGGGCGTCGATTCCGTCGACCGGATCTATCTCGACGAGCACGACCGCATCGTGCAACGCTACTACATGCCGCAAACGCAGACCGCATGGAACGTGATCTACACGGCCCTGAAGCGCGCGCTGCCTGCGGGCGTCGTACACGCCGGCGTATCGTTCGAGCGGTTCGAGCAGGAAGGCGATCGCGTGATCGCGCATTTCGCGGACGGCCGCGTCGAGCAGGCCGACCTGCTGGTCGGCGCCGACGGCGGCCGCTCGAAGGTTCGCGCGCAACTGTTGCCCGAGGCGCGGCCCGCGTACGCGGGTTATGTCGCCTGGCGCGGGCTGGTCGACGAGCATGATCTTCCGGACACGGTGCTGCACGTGCTGCGCGAGCGCTTCACGTTTCAGGAAGGCGACGCGCATCTGTTCCTGACCTATCTGGTGCCCGGCCGCGACGGCGCAATCGAACCGGGCAAACGGCGCGTCAACTGGGTCTGGTACCGGCGGCTCGCGCAGGATCGCCTGCCGTCCCTGTTCCTGGCGCAGGACGGCACGCAACGCGACGGTTCGCTGCCGCCCGGCGCGATGGGGGACGACAACCGGCTCGAACTCGTCGACGCGGGCCGCCGGATGCTCGCGCCGACGCTCGCCGCGCTCGTCGGGGCAACGCGCGCGCCGTTCGCGCAGTCGATCCTCGATCTCGCGGTCGACCGCATGGTGTTCAGCCGCGCGGTGTTGCTCGGCGATGCGTCCTGCCTCGTCCGGCCGCACACGGCCGCAGGCGTCGCGAAAGCGGCGGAGAATGCCGTCGGTCTCGCCGAGGCGCTACGCGGCGTCGAGCGCGGCCCCGCGTTCGACGCCGCGCTGTCGCGCTGGGAAGGGCTTCAGCTCACGACCAACGCATCGCTGTCCGAACTCGGCATCTCGCTCGGCACCCGGATCATGGGGCGCGCCTGAGCCGCCCCCGGCCGCGCGCGCCGCGTTCGCCCCCAACCGTCGGCAGTCAATGCGACGCGATTCGTCACCGCCCCCCTCAAATGCACTACCCGTCCCGGTGCATTTGAACATGACCCGCACGCCGCAGCCTCTCTACACTGAGCCACGGGATATCGGATGGCTTCACGGATGTGATCCAGCGTTGTCCCGATAGTCAGGCAACCCGATTGAATGACGAGGTCGATCATGTTCGAAAAGACGGAAGGCACGGTACAGAAGCTCGCGGGCAAGGCGCAGGAAGCGGTGGGGGACGCCACGGGCAGTACCGACATGCAGTTCGAGGGAAAGGCGCGTCAGGTGGCCGGCGCGGTTCAGCAATCCTATGGCGAGGCGCTCGAGCAGGTGCGCGACGTTGCCGCAAGCAATCCGATTGCGGCATTGGCGACCGTCGCGGCGGTGAGTTTCATCATCGGCGCAATGTGGTCGAAGCGCTGATCGGCTGTCGCGAGCCCGACGGCATGCGTTGAAGTCATCATCGGAGCATGTCATGGTTTTGCTTTCAAGAATCAGGAAATGGCAGGATGTCGCGCAATTCTCGGTCGCGCGCCTGACCGATTACGCGAGTCTCGCGGCGATCGAATTCGATCTCGCCAGGAAGTACTTCCTGCGCGATCTGATGCTGTATGCGCTGCTCGGCCTGAGCGTCACGTTCGGGCTGGCCTTCGTGTGCGTGGCGGCGATCGTCAGCGCCGCGCGAACGCCGTACCTGATCGAAACATCCTGGGTCGTCGCCGGGTTCTGGGTGTGCGTGTCCGTCGCCTCCTTCGCGGCGGTGCGCATGCGTGACGAGCGCGGCACGTTTTCCGTCCTGACCGAGGAATTGCAGCGCGACATCCAGACCGTCAAAGAGAGCCTGTGATGAAAAGCCGAATCCCCGACGGTTCGCCGGAGTCGATGCGGCGTGTCCTGCTGGCCCGCATGGCGGCGACCCGGGCCGAACTGTCCGCGTCGAACCACGTCGCCGAAATGACTCGGCGGGGCCGTCCCGGCGACATCGCCGAATATCCGGCGGTGAAGCTGCCGACCCTCGGCGGGTCGACCGGCGCAGCCGTCGCGGTGGCGCTGGCCGGTTTCGTCATCCTGGGACCGCGGCGGCTCGTGACGACAGCCGTTCGCGCCGGGCTGGTCACGTTGATCGGGCGAATGACGCGGGACATCATGCAGAAGTAGATCGGCGCAGACCGGGGTGCGTGCCGCAACGGCCGCTTCTACTGGAGGCCCGGCCGACCGGTCCGATTTCTTCGGGCCATTTCAATCGTGCGGAACGGCGTCGCCGTGTAGTGCAAAAAGAGGCGATTCCGCGCCGCGTTCTGTCCTATATTGCGTGGACCGCCGAACAGATCCCGTTTCACGAATCTGTCGTCGATCCGAAGGAAATGGAAACATCATGGACGTACATGGCTTGATCGTATGGCTGGTCATCGGCGCAATCGCCGGCTGGCTCGCGGGTGTCCTTGTCAAGGGCGGAGGCTTCGGCTTGCTGATCGACATCGTGGTCGGCATCGTCGGCGCAGTGATCGGCGGCTGGCTCGCCGGGTTGCTCGGCATCGGCTTCAGCGGCATTCTCGGCTCGATCATCATCGCCGTCATCGGCGCCGTGATCCTGCTGTTCGTGATCCGTCTGTTCAATCGCGCGGCCTGACGGCCGACCGCGTGCCCTTCATCACCAACCGGCATGCGACGCCGCATGCCGCTCACTGATCATGCCGCGAAAACCGGTGAGTCTCTGGCTGAGATTGAATCCGTTCGCTTCGCCGCCCAGGAGAAAGGCCGTGCGACGCACGGCCGCGCCGCGCGCGAAGCCTGCTTCCGGCAAGCAGCCCGCGCTGTCCACCGACGGCGTATGGGCCCGCTCGTTCTTCTCTTCGCCGCCGGCGCCCGGCCGTTTCGTCAATCACGTCACCTACTCGCTGTATCGCCCGCGCAGCGCGCCACGCCATGGCCCGCTCGTCGTCATGCTGCACGGCTGCAAGCAGACGGCCGAGTCGTTCGCGCTCGGCACGCGGATCGATCGTGCCGCCAATCGCTTCGGCTTTTCCGTACTCCTGCCCGAACAATCGAAAAGCAGGCACCCCCATCGCTGCTGGAACTGGTTCGACCCGCCCGAGCCGGCCGCCGGCTCGGACGCGGATGCGATCGCGTCGCTGATCCGGGCGATCGTCAAGCAGCATGCGTTCGATCCCGGCCGCGTCTACGTCGCGGGATTGTCCGCCGGCGCGGGGCTTGCCGCGCAACTCGCACTGCACGACCCTGCGCTGTTCGCGGCCGTGGCGCTTCATTCGGGCGCCGTTTCCGCTGCCGCCCGCTCATCGCTCGACGCGTTGAAGGTGATGCAGTACGGCAGCCGCGCCGATCCGGTGCAGCTCGTCGATGCGGCCGTCTGCGTGCGTGACTACCCCGGCATGCCGGCGCTGATCGTGCACGGCGAACGGGACGGCGTCGTTGCGAAGATCAACGCGGAACAGGCGGCACGTCAATGGTTGCGCGTCAATCATTTCATCGACGCGGAGGGCGAGCCCATCAGCGGGACGCGCACCGTGTCGGATCGAGGCGACCGGCTGGTCGTCGACCATCGGCGCGGCGGCCGCTGCATCGTGCGTGTCTGCATCGTCCGCAGGCTCGGTCACGCGTGGAGCGGCGGCGACGCTCGCGTGCCGTTTCATGCCGCGGAAGGGCCGGACGCAACCGCGATGATGTGGTCGTTTTTCCGATACCGCCGCCGCGACGCCGCGGCGATCGCGAGCCCCTGACGCCGCATCCTCGGCGCCGATCTTGCGCGGTTCGACGAAGGGGCCGCAGGAGCGCCATCCGGATTGCCGCCATGGCCACCCGGCGGGAACGGACGAGCGGCAACAGGTTGCAGCCGCTCGTCCCGTCGCGTCACTGCGTCACTGCGACGCGGCGGCCGCCGCACTCGCCTCTTTCGCCTTCTTCGCCGCATGGTGATGGCCGATCGCACATCCCGCCGCCGCACCGACCACGCCATGATGGCCGGCGACGTGCCCGGCCACCCCGCCCACCGCCGCGCCCTTCAGGCATCCGGCCGCCTGAGCCGACACGGAAGCGGCCGACAACGCGATGCACGCCACTGCGATCGAGAGGAACTTCATCGGGAATTCTCCTTGAAAAAAGCGGGGCGCCCGCGCAGGCCCATCCTGCGTGAAACGCACTCGCCGTTGGCACGAAACATTTGCGACATGCACGACGCTCGCATGCCGCGTGTCTTGTCCGTATGCGAACCGTGTCGGGCCTCGCCAGGCCCGGACGTCTACCGCACGCTGTCCGGCTCCGCCCCGCTCCCCGCCGCATACGCGACGAGCGACGGCTGGGCCGCCGTCGCGTCGCCCGACGCGGTCACGACATCGTGCACGAAGCGCAGCTTCGCGACGACTGCAGGCGCCAGCACGAACGGATAGGCGTCCGGCGTCCCCATGCTGCGGTTCAGGCTGTTCAGCGCGTAAGTCAGCGGGAACCAGCGCCGCATCAGGCTGCTGAAGCTCGCTTCGTCGACGGACGTCTGGTCGGCCAGCGTCGGCAGGCTCGCGTCGTCAGGGGCAAGCACGAGCCCGCACGCGGTCGCGGTATCGAGCGTATCGACGATATGCAGGTAGTGCGCCCACGTTTCGGCCCAGTCTTCCCACGGGTGCATCGTCGCGTACTCGCTGACGTACGCGTTCTCCCAGCCTGCGGGTTCGCCGTTGGCATAATGTGCGTCGAGCGCCGCCTGGTAATCGGCGCGCTCGTCGCCGAAACAGGCGCGAAACGGTTCGATCCAGCGGCTGCCGCTCACGAGGCGGTCGAAGTAGTAGTGGCCGATTTCATGCCGGAAGTGGCCGAGCAAGGTGCGATAGGGCTCGCGCATGTCCGCGCGGATCCGCTCCCGCTTCGCGTCGTCTGCTTCGTCGAGGTTCACCGTGATGAGGCCGTTCGCATGGCCGGTCATGACGCGCTCGGTGTCCGACGACGCCTTGAATGCGAAGCTCATCCCGCGCGCCGGTTGCTGCGCGCGCGATTCCACCGGCAAGCCCAGCACGAGGAGCGTATAGAGCAGCCGTCGCTTCGCGGCCTCGAGCCGGAACCACAGCAGCCGGTTGTCGGGAGACGACAGGTTCGGGATCGTCTCGGTGAGCACGCATGCGCGGCACAGCGCGTCGTCGCTTTCCGCCGGAATCATCCAGTTGCAAACATGCTCCATCGCGTAGTTGGCGCATTGCCGATAGCGTTTCCCGGGCGCGGCCGCGTGCAGGCTGCGCCATGTTCCGTCGCCCGCGGGCTCGAACGCGCCGACTTCGCCGACGTCCGGCAGATAGCCGAGCAGTGCGTCGCAGCGCTCGCACTTCACGTTCTCGAAGAACACCAGTTGCGAACATTGGCCGCAGTGGAAGGTTTTCATGATGTGCCGTCCGGGTAGAGGATGACGTCGCCGGCGGCTATTCGTCCGCCAGCCGCGCGTGCATGCGCCGATAGTCGTTCCGGTATCGCTTCGCGAGCGCCGACTTCTCTGTATCGCGCAGGATCTTTCCGGAGATCTGGAAGAAGATCTTCTCTTCTTCTTTCAGATGATCGTGCAGCTCTCCTGATAGTTTCCTGGCAGTCGCCAGCCAGCCGCGCGCGCTGGAGTCGCGGCCGCGCAGGGTGTCGACGATCTCGTCCATCCGGTGATGATCGGCAAGCGCATCGCGCGACGGATGAAGCCCGCGGTCGTCCATCAGGATCGGAGCGTACAGAAAGCGCTCCTCGGCGGCCTCGTGCGCGCCAAGCTCGATGCGCAGCTGTTCGAACAGGATACTCCGATCCGGGCCTGGCCTTGACCGTAACAGCCGGCGCATCAGTGTGCGCTGGATCTCGTGGCTTTCGCGCAGTGCATCGAAGATCGTTTCGGACATGCGGGGCTCCCGGGTGGTCGGCATCCGGCGCAGTGCGCCGTGGATTCGACATGGTCACAAACCTTCGTGCTCCGCGACAGTTGCAAATGCACTAGTGCATACCCACGCTGCCGACGACCTTCGGCACTCGATGCGCAATTGACGACGAGGATCGACCCTGGACTTCCTTCCGACGCATGGTGCACGGTATGCGCTGCGCTCGACGGTACCGCGATCAACGCATTCGACGACCTTCGCCATGGCGATACGGAACGACTGCATGGCAACCAGGCGGCTCTCGTCGCTGCTGCGATGGCAACGCTAGCGGCAGCAGTGTCGCGCGAAGAGGAAGCGCCCAACGAATACACCCTCGCCGGAGCACATGCGGAAGCGCTGGCCGGGGCCGCTCGGGATGTCGGTGCGCGAACGAACATCCGATCGTCGAGCATCGGTTCTTTCGACGGAATTCAATCGAGCCTCAATGCGGTTCCGGCGCGTCGCCTGCCGATTGATGCGCTGCACCGAACAATCGAATCACGAGGCCGCGCAGCCAGCGGTTGCCGGCCTCATGGTGATAGCGCGCGTGCCAATGCTGCCGCACCGCAAAACCGTCGACCGGAATCGGGCATGCATGAACCGCCAGGTCGCTGGCGTGAGCCAGTGTCTCGCCGATATGACGAGGGAGCGTCGTGATCAGGTCGGTCGTCTGGACGATCGCCCCCAGCCCCAGAAAACCGGGCAACTCCAGCACGACGTCTCGCTCGATGCGCGCCTGTCTCAACGCCTGTTCGAGGAGTTGCGCCCCGGTTCCCGCCGTGATGGCGACATGCCCCTCGGAACGATACTGCTTTGCCCCGAGGCGCCCGCGAATTCTCGGATGATGCCGGTTTGCGAGGCACACCCAGTCCTGGTCATACAACTTCTGCTGATAAATGCCGCCGCCCAGCCATGGCACATAGCCGATCGCGAGATCGGCTTCGCCGGATTCGAGCGCCCGCTCCGTATTGCCGTCGATTCGTGCGGCTTCCAGCCGGACGCCGGGCGCCTGCGCCCGGACATGGGCCAGCAGCCGCGGAAGCAGCGTGACGTGGCTCGCGTCGGTCATGCAGATGCGAAAGCGTCGCTGGGCCGTCGCAGGATCGAACGCAATCTCCCATGCAGTGAAGCGCCGCAGGGATTCGAGAATTTCCCGGCACGGCCCGATCAGCGCGTCGGCTTGCGGTGTCGGCGCCATGCCGCCAGGCGTGCGAATGAAAAGCGGATCGTGCAGGTATTCCCGCAAGTGCCCGAGCCAGATGCTGATGGTCGGCTGGCTCTGGCCGAGTTGCTCGGCCACGCGCGTGACGCTGCGTACGTCGTACAGGAGATCGAACAGTTGAAGCAGCTTCAGGTCGGGCAGGTCGGCTGGCATCGTCGCACTATTGTCCAAGGCAATGACGTCATTATATTCATTGCATTGTCGATATGAGCGGCGACTCCTATCGTGAAGCCATACGTCAAGGAGAAGCCATTGAAAATCGCGATTCTGGGGGCCGGCGCACTGGGCTGTGCGATCGGCGCCACCCTCACCCAAGGCGGTCACGAGACCTGGTTGATCGACCGCTCGCCCGCGCACGTCGATGCGATGCGTCGCGACGGGCTGCGGGTCGACGATGCGGGCGGCACCCGGCAGGTGCGCGTGCGTGCGACGACTCGCGCGGACGATGTCGGCGCGGCCGACCTCGTGATCGTGCTGGTGAAGTCGTTCCACACCGACGCCGCGATCCGCGGCGCCCAATCGCTGGTGGGGCCCGAAACCGTCGTGCTGTCGCTGCAAAACGGGCTCGGGCACGAGGACATCCTGATCGACGTCGTCGGCCGCGAGCGCGTGCTCGCCGGCAAGACTTACGTCGGCGGCGTGCTTCGCGGCGCGGGACACATCGAATCCGGCGTGATCGGCAAGACCACCCATATCGGCGAACTCGACGGCCGCATCACGCCGCGCGTGCAGGCGATTGCCGCCGCGTTCAATGCCGCCGGCCTCGCCACGACGATCAGCGACAACATCGTCGGCACGATGTGGGACAAGCTGCTGGTGAACGTCGCGACGGGCGCGCTGACGGGCCTGACCGGCCTCACCTACGGGCAGCTTTACGACGAGCCGCTGCTGAAGGCGACGTCGCTCGCGGCCGTGGCCGAGGCGATCGCGGCGGCGCAGGCGGCGGGCGTCAAGCTGTCGATGACCGATCCCGAACAGGCTTGGACGCTCGCCGCCGAAGGGCTGCCGGCGACCTTCAAGACGTCGATGCTGCAAAGCCTGGAGAAGGGTTCGATCACCGAAATCGACTTCATTAACGGTTCGGTCGTGCGCTGGGGACAGCGCTACGGCGTGCCGACGCCGATCAATGCAACGCTGGTCGCCTGCATCAAGGGGCTCGAACGCGCGATGGCCGATCGCCAACGCAAGGAGGCTGCCGCATGAATGCCCCGAAAGCCTATCTCGAACACGTTGCGATCTGGGTGAAGGATATCCGCTGGCACATCCGTTTCTTCGAGGAAGTGCTCGGCATGACCCTGCGCGAAGTGGACGGCACGCTCGACGCACCGCGCCAATACTGGACGCTCGGCGGCCTGCAGTTCATCCACGCGCCGGAACACGAAGGCCCTGAAGGCCGGCTCGCCCATCTCGGCGTGATGTGCGAAGACCTGGAGGCCGCGCTGGCCGCCGCACAACGATTCGGCGTGACGGAGATGCCCCAAGGGCGGAACTGGCTTCGCCTTCCCGACGGGCTTGCCGTCGAACTGATCCAGGCCAGACCGGCTTCCTGCGTTGCGCAGGCGCTGGCCATCAACCCGCGCGCGGGGGAGTGATGATGACGATCGTCGAGAAATACTGGGACGACGCCCGCGAGGGTGACGCGTGCACGAGCCCGAGTTACACGGTGACGCGTGAGCGCATTCTCGCGTACGCCGATCTCACTGGCGACCATACGCCCGTCCACGTGGACGAGGAATACGCAAACGCGAGCCATTTCGGGTGCCTCGTCGCGCACGGGCTGTTCGGCTTGTCCATCGCCGACGGGCTGAAAACACAGAGCGACTATCGCTTCCTGCCGGGCATGTCGCTCGGCTGGAGCTGGGATTTCCTGCTGCCGATCAAGGTCGGCGACGTGCTGCACGTGACGTTTCGCGTCGGTTCGATGCGGGCGAGCAAGAGTCGCCCGGACTGGGGCATCGTCGTGCTGCCGTCGGAGTTGATCAACCAGGACGGCCAGGTGGTTCAACGCGGCGAGCATCGCCTGATGGTGCCGCGCCGCCCGGAGGTGCTGTAATGCAGGCTCGTCCACTCGAAGGCATTCGCGTCGTCGACTACAGCCACTTCCTTGCCGGCCCGTACGTCGGGCGCTGTCTCGCGGCGCTCGGCGCCGAAGTCATCAAGGTCGAGCGCCCCGGGACGGGCGACGCCGGACGCCAGCACGCTACCGTGCTCGACGACCAGCAAAGCGGCTACTTTCTACAGCTCAACATGGGCAAGCGCGGCGTGAGCGTCAACATGAAAGACGCGCGCGGCAAGGCGTTCATGCAGCGGCTGTGCGACTCCGCCGACGTCTTCATCGAGAACTACCGGCCGGGCGCGCTGGACAAGCTCGGGCTCGGCTATGCCGAATTGTCGGCGCGCAATCCCGGGCTCGTCTACTGTTCGATTTCGGCGTACGGTCACACCGGTCCCGATGCGCATCGCGCAGGCTTCGGGCTGATCGCCGAAGCCAAGAGCGGGATCATGCAGATGGTCGGCACGCCCGGCGACCGGCCGCCGCTGCTGCGCATTTCGCTCGGCGACATGTACACCGGCATTCATGCGGTCGCGGCCATCAACGCCGCGCTGCTGGGGCGAGTGAAGAGCGGCCGCGGCCAGCATGTCGACATGGCGCTGTACGACACGCTCGTGTCGATGCACGAGTACGCGGTGCAGTGCTATACGCTGAAAGGCGTGCTGCCCGAGCAGACCGGGCACGATATGCCCACCTCGACACTCTATGGCGTGTTCCGAGCCGCGGATGGCGATCTCGTGATCGCCGCGCAAGTCGACGACGCGTGGAAGCGCTTCGCCCAACTGATCGCGGCGCACGGCGGCCCGGCGGACTTCGGCGCCGACACGCGGTTTCACGACAGCACCGGACGCAACGCGCATCGCGCGGAGATTCTGTCGGTCGTCGAGCCGTGGGTCGCCGCGCGCTCCGTCGCGTCGGTACTGGAGTTGCTGGACGGCATCGACGTGCCCTGCGCGAAGGTGCAACGCATCGACGAGGTATTGGACGATCCACAGATCCAGGCGAGAGGCATGGTCGTCGAGCAGCACCATCCGCGCTACGGGACGCTGCGCCTGCCCAACCTGCCGTTCCGGTTTTCCGATTGCGATACGACCATACGCGAGGTCGCGCCCGATCTCGGGCAGCACAACGCCGAAGTCGCGCGCTCCCTCGGATTCGATTCGGCCGAAATCGACGCGATGCAGGCCGATGGCGTTCTCTATTCAAAAGTGAGCCAATGATGACCGACCAATACGCGGTGATCGGCAATCCGATCGGTCACACGAAATCCCCGCTGATTCACGGCCTCTTCGCACAAGAAACGCATCAGGACATCCGCTATACGGCGATCGAGGGGCCCGTCGAGCCGGCAGGCGCCTTTGCTGCAGCGGTACGCGCGTTTTTCGACGGCGGCGGCAAGGGCCTCAACGTCACCGCGCCGTTCAAGCTCGATGCGTTCGGGATGTCGGACGAACGCAGCGAGCGTGCGCGGCTCGCGGGCGCGGCCAACGCGCTCAAGTTCGACGGCGGCCGCATCCTGGCGGACAACTTCGACGGCATCGGGCTGGTTCGCGATATCGAAGCGAACCTCAACCTTCCGATGGCCGGCAAGCGGGTATTGGTGCTCGGTGCGGGCGGCGCCGCGCGCGGTGCTCTGTTGCCGTTCCTCGAGGCCGGACCGGCCGAACTCGTCATCGCCAATCGCGACGTCGACAAGGCGCGCGCGCTGGTCGCGCAGGTCGCGGCACGCGGTTCGCCCGTCGCCTGCTCCTACGCGGACCTCGCTCGGATGGGGTGTTTCGACCTGGTCGTCAATGCGACGTCGGCCAGCCTGACCGGCGACCTGCCGCCTGTCCCGCCGAGCGTGTTCAGTCCGAAGGGTACCGCCTATGAACTCGCCTACGGCAAGCGTCTCACGCCGTTTCTCCGGCTCGCGAAAAATGCCGGTGTTCACGGGATCGCAGACGGCGTCGGGATGCTGGTCGAGCAGGCGGCCGAAGCGTTCGCCTGGTGGCGCGGCGTACGCCCGAAGACCAGCGCGGTGATCGACCGGCTTGCCGTGCCCTTCGACTGATGTCGATGTTCGGAGATTCTGCCAATGGCGTTCTGTGGTTGCGCCCAAGCATCGCAGCGGATTCGGCGAACACATCCCGCTCGGCTTTTGCCGGCGGGGCTTCCGAGGGCTTCCGCGTCAGCAGTGCGGCGATCACGATTAGCAGAAACTTCGAACACCGACGACATCGTCAAGAACGCATACCCATCAATGGGCTTGCCAACGATCAAACTCCCGGTACGGGCGGCCGCTATCGACTGGCGACCGCATCGGGCATGCCGGATTGCCAGCCGCCACCTAATGCCTTGAAAGCGGCGACCGCCGCGCGTGCGGATTCGGTCTGCGCCTGCACGCGATCGTCGGACGCGCGCAGCAGGCTTTCGTCGGCCTGCAACACTTCGATCAGGCTGACCACGCCTTTCTGGTACGCCGCGAACGACGCGGCCCTCGCGCGGCCGAGCGAATCCACGCCGTCGGCGAGAACGGCCGCCTGTTCGTCGCGTTTGACGAGTGCCGAGAACGCATTCTCGACGTCCTCGGTGGCGTGCAGCGCCGCGAGCCGATACGCAGCAAGCATTTCGGCATCCTGCCCTTTGGCCTGCGCGATCTGCGCATTGATGCGGCCGAAGTCGAACAAGCGCCAGCGCAGGCCGAGCACGCCGGCAGCCTGGTTCGCGCCGCCGGCGAACAGGTTGCCCGCGCCCATCGTCGTCGCGCTACCGATCAGCCCGCTCAGCGAGAACTTCGGGTAATACTCGGCAATGGCCACGCCGATGCGCGCGTTCGACGCGGCCAGGCGCCGCTCGGCGACGATCAGGTCGGGCCGCCGCCTGAGGAGTTCGCCAGGCGTTCCCGTCACCGCGATCCGCGGTGCAACCGGCACGTCGCCGCCGTCGAGCCATTCCGCTCGATACGTACCGGGTTGCGAGCCGAGCATCACGTCGAGCGCATTCATCGCCGCGTCCAGCGCCGCTTCGAGCACCGGCACCGTTGCGCGAACCTGGGCGAGCGCGCCTTCGGCCTGCCTGACCTGAAGCTCCGCGGCAAGCCCCTTTCCATACAGCAGATTGATGGTCGACAACAGATCCTGCTCGGTCTGCACCTGATGCCGCGCGACCTTCAGCCGGCCCTGCAACCCGCGAATCGTGATGTAGACGTCCGCCGTCTGCGCGGCCACGGCAAGGCGCGTGGCGACCGCCGCCGCTTCGGAGGCCTGATAGTCGGCGAGCGCGGCCTCCCGCCCGCGGCGCAGCCCGCCGAACACATCCAGTTCCCAGCTTGCGTTGAAATCGGTCTCGTAGTCGTTGCCGTGACGGTCGAAACCGGGCGTCGAATTCAGCACACGCCCCAACGGCGTCTCCACCGACTGATAGGCGCGCGCGGCTTGGCCGGTCACGTTGCCCGACGGCAACAGCGCCGCATTGGCCGCACCGAGCCCCGCGCGCGCTTGCGCGACGCGCGCCGCGGCCTGCGCGAGATCGAGGTTCTGCGCGAGCGCGAGCGTGACGAACCGGGTCAACTTCGGATCGCCGAAACCCGTCCACCATGTCGCGAGCTCGGCTTCGGCCGCCGCGCGCCGCTGCTCCACCGCGCTCTGGCCCGGGAAGCGCTGCGGCATGGCGACGTCCGGCCGCACATAGTCGGGACCGACGGCGCATCCCGCCGACAGGAGCGCGGCAAGCACCGCGGCAACGATGGGTTTCGGTAGCATGACGGTTCCAGCAAAGATCAGGTAGTGACTATAATACCAAATAGTCACTCGTTGTCCATCCCAGCCAGCCGCAATCCATGACAGAAAACACCCCTTCCCCGGCTCCCGCGCGCGGCCCGGCCGACCACGACGTGCGGGATCAGATCGTGGCCGCCGCCACCGAGCACTTCAGCCGGTACGGCTATGAAAAGACGACGGTATCCGACCTCGCGAAGGCCATCGGTTTCTCGAAGGCCTATATCTACAAGTTCTTCGAGTCGAAACAGGCGATCGGCGAGATGATCTGCGCGAACTGCCTGCACGAAATCGAAACCGACGTGCGCGCCGCCGTCGCGGATGCGGAACGACCCACCGAGAAACTGCGGCGCATGTTCAGGGTCTTTACCGAAGCGAGCCTGCGGCTGTTCTTCCGCGACCGCAAGCTGTACGACATCGCCGCGTCGGCCGCCACCGGCAACTGGCCGTCGGTGCAGGCCTACGAGGCACGCGTGCAGAAGCTGCTGCAGGAGGTGCTGCAGGCGGGCCGGCAAAGCGGCGAGTTCGAGCGCAAGACGCCGCTGGACGAAACCGCGGCGGCGATCTACCTCGTGATGCGGCCCTACCTGAATCCGCTGCTGCTGCAGTACAACCTCGACACGACCGACGCCGCGCCGGCGCAGTTGTCGAGCCTGGTGCTCCGCAGCCTCGCCCCCTGAATCGACATCAATCGTGACCATTGACTGAATTGGTCACTAGATACACAATGGAAGCCCCGATTACTTCGTCAGTGGGTCTTCCATGGTCCGGCGTCGCCTCGCTCTTCTCACAGTCGCCTCGGCACTGCCCGTCGCGCTAGCCGCCTGCAGCGGAAAAGCGCCTTCCGATCCGCGAACGGACGCGCCGCTGGTGCGTACCGCCATCGTGCAGGCCGCCGCGCCCGCGTCCCGCTCGTTTACCGGAACCGTCGCTGCACGCGTGCAGAGCGACCTCGGGTTCCGGGTGTCCGGCAAGGTGCTGGAGCGGCTCGTCGATGCCGGACAAACCGTCCGGCGCGGCCAGCCATTGATGCGGATCGATCCCGTCGACCTGAAGCTCGCGGCGCGCGCACGCGACGAAGCAGTGGCCGCGGCACGGGCGCGCGCGCGGCAGACCGCCGAGGACGAAGCGCGCTACCGCGACCTGCGCGGCACCGGCGCGATATCGGCATCGGCCTATGACCAGGTCAAGGCGGCGGCCGATGCCGCGAAAGCCCAGCTGAGCGCCGCCGAAGCCGACGCCGACGTCGCGCGCAATGCCACCGGCTATGCGGAACTCGTGGCGGACGGCGACGGCGTCGTGATGGACACGCTCGCGGAGCCCGGTCAGGTCGTCAACGCCGGCCAGCCGGTCGTGCGGCTCGCGCACGCCGGCAGCCGTGAAGCCGTGATCCAGTTGCCGGAAACGCTGCGCCCCGCGGTCGGCTCGGTCGCGCAGGCCGAGCTGTTCGGCAAGCCGGGCTTGCGTGTCCCCGCGACGCTGCGCCAGCTCTCCGATACGGCGGATGCGCGAACCCGCACGTTCGAAGCGCGCTACGTGCTGCAAGGCACGCTGGCCGCCGCCCCGCTGGGCGCGACCGTCACGATCCGGATACCGGACGACGCCCGCGCGGCGCCGCAAGCCGGCCTGCAGGTGCCGATCGGCGCGCTGCTGGACACGGGCAAAGGGCCCGGCGTGTGGGTCGTCGCCGGCGATCCGGCCAAGGTGGCGTGGCGGCCGGTGAAGCTCGAGCATCTGGACGACGACAGCGCCCGCGTGTCCGGCGCGCTGAACCAGGGTGAGCGCGTCGTCGCACTCGGCGCCCACTTGCTGCGCGAAGGCGAAACGGTCCGCGTGTCGCCGCAGGCGTTCGCGGTCGCAAGCGAAGGAGCACGGCCGTGAGTGAGCGCCGCTTCAATCTGTCGGCGCTCGCGGTGCGCGAGCGCGCGATCACGCTGTTCCTGATCTGCCTGATTTCAATCGCCGGGCTCGTGTCGTTCTTCAAGCTGGGCCGCGCGGAGGATCCGGCATTCACCGTCAAGGTGATGACCATCGTCACCGCGTGGCCGGGCGCCACCGCGCAGGAAATGCACGACCAGGTGGCCGAGAAGATCGAAAAGCGCATGCAGGAACTGCGCTGGTACGACCGCACCGAAACCTACACGCGCCCCGGCCTCGCGTTCACGACGCTGACGTTGCTCGACAGCACGCCGCCGTCCGAGGTGCAGGAGCAGTTCTATCAGGCGCGCAAGAAGATCGGCGATGTGGCGAACGATCTGCCGGCCGGCGTGATCGGCCCGATGGTCAACGACGAATACGCGGACGTCACGTTTGCGCTGTTCGCGCTGAAGGCCAAGGGCGAACCGCAGCGCCTGCTGGTGCGCGATGCGGAGATACAGCGCCAGCGGCTGCTCCATGTGCCGGGCGTGAAGAAGGTCGACATCATCGGCGAGCAGGCGGAGCGCATCTACGTGCAGTTGTCGCATGACCGGCTCGCGACGCTCGGCGTGAGCCCGCAGGAGGTGTTCGCCGCGCTCAACGGCCAGAACGCGCTGACGCCGGCCGGCTCCGTCGAGACGCGCGGGCCGGAGATCTTCATTCGCGTGGACGGTGCATTCGACCAGTTGCAGAAGATTCGCGACACGCCGATCGTCGCGCAGGGCCGCACGCTGAAACTGTCGGACATCGCGACCGTCGAGCGCGGTTACGAAGACCCGTCGACGTTCATGATCCGCAACAACGGCGAACCCGCGCTGCTGCTCGGCGTCGTGATGCGCGACGGCTGGAACGGGCTCGACCTCGGCCGTGCGCTGGACCGGGAAGTCGGCGCCATCAACGCGGAAATGCCGCTCGGCATGAGCCTGACCAAGGTCACCGACCAGTCCGTGAACATCAGCTCCGCCGTCGACGAGTTCATGGTCAAGTTCTTCGCCGCGCTGCTCGTCGTGATGCTGGTGAGCTTCGTCAGCATGGGCTGGCGCGTGGGCCTCGTCGTCGCCGCGGCCGTGCCGCTGACGCTGGCCGTGGTGTTCGTCGTCATGGCCGCCACCGGCAAGAACTTCGACCGCATCACGCTCGGCTCGCTGATCCTCGCGCTCGGGCTGCTGGTCGACGACGCGATCATCGCGATCGAAATGATGGTCGTGAAGATGGAGGAAGGCTACGACCGCGTGGCCGCGTCGGCGTATGCGTGGAGCCATACGGCCGCGCCGATGCTGGCCGGCACGCTGGTCACCGCGGTCGGCTTCATGCCGAACGGCTTCGCGCGCTCCACCGCGGGCGAATACACCAGCAACATGTTCTGGATCGTCGGGATCGCGCTGATCGCATCGTGGATCGTTGCAGTGGCCTTCACGCCTTACCTCGGCGTGAAGATGCTGCCGAACCTCAGGAAATTCGAAGGCGGTCACGATGCGATCTACGACACGCCCCGCTACAACCGCTTCCGGCAATGGCTGACGCGCGTGATCGCCCGCAAATGGCTCGTCGCCGGTTCGGTCGTCGCGCTGTTCGTGCTCGCGATACTCGGCATGGCGGTCGTCAAGAAACAGTTTTTCCCCATCTCCGATCGCCCCGAGGTGCTGATCGAGGTGCAGATGCCGTACGGCACGTCGATTTCGCAAACGAGCACCGCCACGTCGAAGATCGAAGCGTGGCTCGCGAAGCAGAAGGAAGCGCGGATCGTCACCGCGTACGTCGGCCAGGGCGCGCCGCGCTTTTATCTGGCGATGGGGCCGGAGCTGCCCGATCCGTCGTTCGCGAAGATCGTGGTGCGCACCGACAGCCAGGACGAGCGCGACGCGTTGAAGGCGCGCCTGCGGCGGGCCGTCGCCGACGGCCTCGCGCCCGAAGCGCGCGTGCGCGTGACGCAGCTCGTGTTCGGCCCGTATTCGCCGTTCCCGGTCGCGTATCGGGTCACGGGCCCCGATCCGGACAAGCTGCGCGGCATCGCCGCCGACGTCGAACGCGTGATGACCGGCAGCCCGATGATGCGCACGGTCAATGCAGACTGGGGGACGCGCGCGCCGACGCTGCATTTCACGTTGCAGCAGGATCGCCTGCAGGCGGTCGGGTTGACGTCCAGTGCGGTCGCGCAGCAGCTGCAGTTCCTGCTGACCGGGGTGCCCGTCACTGCGGTGCGCGAGGATATCCGGACCGTACAGGTGATCGCGCGGTCGGGCGGCGATGCGCGGCTCGACCCGGCGCGGCTCGGCGACTTCACACTCGCCGGCGCGAACGGGCAGCGCATCCCGCTGTCGCAGGTCGGCAAGGTCGACGTGCGGATGGAAGAGCCGATCATGCGCTGGCGCGATCGCGTGCCGACGCTCACGGTGCGCGGCGACATCGCCGAAGGCTTGCAGCCGCCGGACGTGTCGGCCGCGATCACGAAACGGCTTCAGCCGATCGTCGCCGCGCTGCCGAGCGGCTATCGAATCGAGGAAGCCGGCTCCATCGAGGAATCCGGCAAGGCCACGAAGGCGATGTTGCCGCTCTTCCCGATCATGCTGGCGGTCACGCTCGTCATCATCATCTTCCAGGTGCGCTCGATCTCCGCGATGGTGATGGTGTTCATGACGAGCCCGCTCGGCCTGATCGGCGTGGTGCCCACGCTGATCCTGTTCCGGCAGCCGTTCGGCATCAATGCGCTGGTCGGCCTCATCGCGCTGTCGGGGATCCTGATGCGCAACACGCTGATCCTGATCGGCCAGATTCACCAGAACGAACAGGCGGGACTGGATCCGTTCAACGCGGTCGTCGAAGCGACCGTGCAGCGGGCGCGCCCGGTGATCCTGACCGCCATGGCCGCCGTGCTCGCGTTCATTCCGCTCACGCATTCGGTGTTCTGGGGAACGCTCGCGTACACGCTGATCGGCGGCACGTTCGCCGGGACGATCCTCACGCTGATGTTCCTGCCGGCGATGTATGCGATCTGGTTCAGGATCCGGCCCGGCGATTCCGCCGCCGCCCGCCACGGCGGCCATGAAGCGGCATCGTCAGGCGAGCCCGCACTTCAGCCTGTGCTGGACGCGCGCGACTGATGCCCCTTCATCCGGTCGAAGGAAGCAGTCGTGTCGCATTCCACCGGACGGATGGCGTCGGCGCGATACGCGTTCACGCACCCTGCGGCGCCAGGGAGTCGATCAGCGCGCCGTTGAAGGCAGGCAGGTCGTCGGGCTTGCGGCTGGTGATGAACGGGCCGTCACGGACGACTTCCCGGTCGACCCACTTGCCGCCTGCATGACGGATGTCGTCCTGAAGGCTCGGCCAGCTCGTCATCGTGCGGCCTTCCACGAGACCGGAGGACACGAGCAGCCAGCCGCCGTGGCAGATCGCCGCGACCGGCTTGCCGGCACCGACGGCCGCCGTCACGAACTCGCGCGCGGCCGGCACCATCCGGATCGCGTCGCCGTTCACGACGCCGCCGGGCAGCACGACCGCGTCGTAGTCGCCCACGCGCGCATCGTCGAACGTGCGGTCGACCTTCACGCGCTTGCCCTTGTCGACGTGCCTGAAACCCTGGATCTCGCCGCGCTTCTGCGAAATCACGTCGACCTGCGCGCCTTCGGCTGCGAGTGCGCGCTGCGGCTCGACGAGTTCGGCTTCCTCGAAGCCGTCGACCGCGAGGATTGCCACCTTGCAATGAACCAGCCTTCCGCTCATGAAACCCCTCCGTCCGTGATGCGGCACGGGTCGTGCCGCGCCGGTCTCGCAGCAAGCGGCGTGCCGGTCCGGCTAACGGGACGCGCTCGAACACGGGCCGGCCGGCGCGGTGCGCTCGCTCGCGGTGCGTGCCGGCTGTCGTGTCGACATCGGCGAGCGCACGCGGAGATTCCGCGGCGCCGCCGATAAACGGGTACCACCGTCCGCAGCATCGGCGATGACGCATTCACGTTTCATTGTCCCGCCGGGCGCGCATCGACGCGGTGATGCGCTGCCGCGCCTGCGCAAAGCCTTCCCACGGATCACGCGTCAACGTGTCGAACATCCACGCCGCCCGCATGTCCGCTGTCACGTCCATGCGGGCGGCACTGCACGACGTGCCGTATCTTCGCTACACCGTTCGCTGCAAATCTTGCAAGCGCGCCGCTACGCGTCGTACGCGGCCATCACGAGCCACAGCTCGCGGCCGTCATCGCGTACATGCGCGGCGAGCGCATACGGATCGGCGGGCTCGCACGCACGTTGCAGCGCGAACCGCGCGGGTTCGGTCGAGCCGAACGTGTCGCCGCCGAGCGGCCGCACGTCGGCCTTGCCTTCGAACATCCGGCGCTCGGGCCGGTAAATCAGCGGTTCATGCTTCCATTCGTTGAAACGGCGCTTCAGCGAATCGAATCCGCCGCCGCTTACGTTGACCTCGTAGCGCACGCCCGGTTGTCGTTTCGGAATCTTCATCGTGCCTCCCGCTCGAAGTACGCGGGGCTGGCACCTTCCGCACCACCCACCGCTGTCATCGTCCTCGTGGCAAATCGCGTGCCGCTCATGTCCGGCGCGAACCCGTCGCATACCGGGCACGGCCGTTGCGAACGGGACACGCCATCGCCATCGACACGGAGGTTCGCGATGAAGGATTCGACCCGGTCAGGCCACGACGCGCCGGCACACGAGCGGCAACCCGATCCGTCGCCGCCGCTCAGGCATCGCGACCGCGCGCATACGCGCCATTCGGAACGTCATATCGACAAGCAGCTCGAGGACACGTTTCCCGCGAGCGACCCACCCGCGATCGGCGGCGTCACCCGCATCGAGCCGGGCACGCCACCCGGCACGCACGACGAAAGGCCGCGGCAGGACGAGCGCGAACGCCGCGACACATGACGGCCCACGGCACGCGGCTTGCTGCACCCGTGGTGCACGTGTCGATCCATCGCATGACTGAACAGTTGCGTCGCCTGCCGGTCGTCGATCAACACGAGGGGCCGATCGGCTTGCTGTCGCTCGCGAGCATCGCGACGCGCATGGCCGGCCCCGAGCAGGACGCTATCGCGAACACGCTCGAAGGCATGTCGCAACCGAAGCAGACGTGACGGAGCGCCCCTCGCCCCGTCGCGACAACCCCGCGCGACCCGCAGGGCCCTCCCCGGGCACCGTCGCGCCCCATGCAGCCTGGAGGAAACCATGCAGACTTCCGATCAAGGTCAGACCCGCATCATCGGCAAGGGCGCCGCAACGGCGGCCGGCCCCGGCCCCGACGTGATGGCGGCCGATACGCTGAAAGGCAACAAGGTCTATACGACCGACGGCGACGATGTCGGCAAGATCAAGGACATCATGCTCGACGTGCGCTCCGGCCGCGTCGCCTATGCGGTACTGTCGAGCGGCGGCATCCTCGGCATCGGCGACACGTTGCACGCGATCCCGTGGAGCGCGCTCACGCTCGACACCGAGCGCAAATGCTTCCTGTTGTCGGTGTCGTCCGAGCAAATCCGCAACGCGCCGGGCTTCGACAAGGACCACTGGCCGGCGATGGCCGATCCGCAATGGGCCGGGCCGCTGCACGCGTTCTACGGCAGCGCGCCGTACTGGCGTGCCGGCGACGAGCTCGGGCTGACCGATCCGACCGAGGAACTGAACGATCCGCGCGCACGCGACCGTCACTGATCGCGATGACGCGGCGCCGGTTCGCCGGCGCCGCCGCTTCGAACGCCCCGCTCGCGCGGGGCATTATTCTGCAAGCCGCGGCGATGTCGGTCGCGACGCACGACGCGCTATGCGCGATGCCGCAACGCGTCGATCACGACGGTGAACGCGCGCGACGCCGGGCGACGGCTCGGGTAGTACGCGTGGTAGCCGGGAAAGACCGGGCACCAGTCCGGCATCACGATCCGCAGGTTGCCGTTGCGGACATGCTCCAGCACGACGTCCTCGGTGACGAACGCAATGCCGAAGCCGTCGAGCGCTGCCTGGACCATGTGCGGCTGGGTGTTACAGGTGATCCGGCCGTTCACGCGCGCCAGGACGGCGTTCTTGCCCTTCTTCAACTCCCACGCATAGATGCCCTTCGCCGTGGCGAGCCGCAACGTGACGCAATCGTGATCGAGCAGATCCTGCGGCTTCTTCGGCGGCTTGCGGCCGTCGAGATACACGGGCGCCGCGACCATCGCCATCCGGACATCGGGGCTGATCCGCACGGCGATCATGTCCTTCGCCACCTGGTCGCCGTAGCGCACGCCGATGTCGTAGCGTTCCTCGACGATGTTCGACAGCCCGTAATCGACCGACAGTTCGACGCGAATATCCGGGTAGTCGGGCAGGACCTGCCTGAGTTTCGGCCAGATGATCGTATCGATCGGATGCTCGGTGGCCGTAATGCGCACCACGCCGGCCGGCTTGTCCCTGAAATCCGACAGCGCGGCCAGTTGCGCCGTGATCTCGTCGATGCGCGGGGCCACCGCCTGGAACAGCGCTTCGCCCGCGTCGGTCATCGACACGCTGCGCGTCGTACGCGTCAGCAGCCGCACGCCGACCCGCGCTTCGAGATCGCGAATCGTATGGCTCAGCGCCGATTGCGACACGCCGAGCCGCGTGGCTGCGCGCGTGAAGCTGCGATCGCGGGCCACCGCGAGAAAGACGATCAGGTCGTTCAAATTTTCGCGCGCCATGTCGAAAAGCTCCGGTCGGGACGGACGCCAATCGTAGCACCGCCCGCGGCGATTGATCAGATTGGCTCATAAGTCCAAGCGCGCCGCGCTACTTAATCGATCCGGAGCGGCTCGCTAGACTGCGAAGCCATCGACCCGATGCGTCGCGGCAGAGCCCGGACGCACCGGCTACCCGCTTTCGGAGCCGAACCTCATGCCTACCCGCTTTCTCACGACCCTCGCCGCGCTTGTCGCGTCCGCTCCGCTATTCGCGCAATCCGCACCGGGCCTGACGCGCGAACAGGTCCGCCAGGACATGCTGCGTTACGAGGCCGCCGGCTTCAATCCGGCGCGCCTTAACCCGCGCACCTGGGTCGAAGACGCGCAGGCCGCAGCGGCCAGGGTGCAGGCCGGGCGCGATGACGACGCGCGCACGCAACTGGCCGGGCACGGCATCGCGACGCGTTGCGATTGAGCGCGCGACGGCCACTCCTTTCCGATCCCGTTCCCGTTCCCGACATGCAAACCCTCTCCACACCCGATCGCGGCGCGGCACCTGACGGCGCGGCCGCGTGGGGCGCCGTCCTCGCGATGTCGCTCGGCGCATTCGCGCTGGTCGCGTCCGAGTTCATGCCGGTCAGCCTGCTCACGCCGATCGCCGCCGACCTGCACGTCAGCGAAGGCCAGGCCGGCCAGGCCATCTCCGTATCGGGCGCGTTCGCGCTGGTGACGAGCCTGTTCATCGCATCGCTCGCCGGCCGGCGCGATCGCAAGCCATTGCTGCTGTTGCTGACACTGCTGACTATCGTGTCGGGCACGCTCGTCGCGTTCGCGCCGAACTACGCGTCGTTCATCGCCGGCCGCGCGCTGATCGGCGTCGCGATCGGCGGCTTCTGGTCGATGTCGGCCGCCACCGCGATGCGCCTCGTGCCGGCGCGGCACGTGTCGCGCGCGCTGGCGATCGTGAATGGCGGCAATGCGCTGGCGACTGTCGTCGCGGCCCCGCTCGGCAGCTTTCTGGGGGGAATCGTCGGATGGCGCTGGGCCTTCTTCTGCGTCGTGCCGGTCGCCGCGATCGCATTGGGCTGGAAGCTCATCAGCCTGCCATCGATGCAGTCCGCGCCGCGCGCCAAGTCCGCCCATGCGCTCAGGCTGCTGGCCCGGCCGCCGGTCGCGCTCGGCATGGCAGCGGTCAGCGTGTTCTTCATGGGCCAGTTCACGCTGTTCACCTACCTGCGTCCGTTTCTCGAAACCGTCACGCATGCGGGCACCGTCACGCTGTCGCTGATCCTGCTCGTGATCGGCGTCGCCGGTTTCGCGGGAACGGTCCTGATCGGCGGCGTGCTGGAACGGGGGCTCTACCGGACACTCGTGGTCACGCCGGCGCTGATGGCCGCGATCGCGGTGGCGCTGATGTTCTTCGGCGGATCCACGACGGCAATCGCATGCCTGCTCGGCACATGGGGCCTGCTCGGCACCGCGGCGCCGGTCGGCTGGTGGACGTGGCTCGCACGGACGCTGCCGCACGATGCGGAAGCCGGCGGCGGGTTGATGGTGGCGGTCGTGCAACTCGCGATCGGGCTTGGCGCGACGATCGGCGGCATGCTGTTCGACCTGCACGGCTACCGCGCGACCTTCGCGATGAGCGCGGCGCTCCTTGCGCTCGCCGGCGGGCTGGCCGTCGTCGCGGGCAAGTCAGCCCGACGCGCCGCCGCGCGCACCGGCAGTTGACGCCCGCGCCACGACACCCCCGCGGCCTTTTTTTACAAGCGCCGTGTAACCTCCCCGTCCGGCTTCGCACGACCGTTCGCCGCGTCCGGCTACCCCGGTAGCCGGTGCTCCGTGCCCCCGCGTTCCATGCGGTGCTGGCGCTGCGCATGATCGCCGGTATCGCGATCCGCGTGACCGATCGTGGCATCGGCATCGCACGCGACGCGCTCGAAACCCTCTTCGACCAGGTCGTACTTTTCCATCGCCTTGAATAACGTTGTGGCGCATGCATCGGATTGCGAATTAATATTCGTATACCGCTGGCGGTCTCACCTTTTTGACGCAGCAGCCCTATCTACAGATGTCGTGTTTTTGACTGCTGGCATGTTGGCGGCCGTTTGCACGATTGGAGCGCATCGTGGGCCATCCTCAACCGTCTGCAAGTAGCGCTTCCGGCTCCGCGGCGGCGGCCCGTCTCGTCAGAAATCGCCCCTGCCGGACTGCCTCGCGGCGACTGCGGCCATCGCCCGACATGGCCGATTCTCGGTGGATCCTCGCGTAGCGCTAGAATAGCGCCCCTTCTCATAGGAGACGAAAATGTCCTGGTTCGTTTACGAAGTGCCCGAATACCACGAAGACGCTGCGCGCATCGAGCCCTTCAGCGACCTGCGTAGCCGTGTGCTGAAACTCAGTGGCCCGGCGATGGCCGACGAACTGGAAAGCGTTCGCGAGAACGCCGCGGCCACGGCGGACAGCCCCGAGCGCCCCCTGCGTACGCCGGAAAATCCGCATGTCTTTCCGATTCCTTACGCCGACTCCATGATCCTGGTCGGGTTCATCTTCGATCTGAAACGCGAATTCCGGCAACTGGTCGTGTCACCCGTGGAAATGCCCTGGCTGAAAGACGCATAAAGGGTAAGCCGTCTTGGTTGGCCCACCGCCGCTCACCTCGTATCGCATAACCGCTTGCCCTCGCTTGCCGACTGGATTTTCCAGCACTGCGATGGCCTCGCGCACGCTATCGACCATTGTCTGAATGTCGGTGGCCACCCCCTCGCGCGCGTGTTGCGCGTGCAGATCGGCCGGATGGACATCGCGCGCTGACGGTCGCACGGCGCGAGCCGGAACGGCGTCAGGTTCGGTTGACGAATGTTCCGCGATATTCCCGTCACATCGTGCTGCCGGCGTTTCGTTGAAGGTGCCGGGCGTCGTTGCCGGCGGACTGGCGGGCAACCCGCAAGGCCAGGATGTCGCGACCTATCCGATCGGGAATCGTGATCCGGCCAAGATCGCGGTGATTCTGAAACCGGAGCAACCAGTGCTTCGGGTATCACACGCATGCGCTCGCCGCATCGCTCGACAACCGCTTCTTCATCGCCAGCGACCGCTACGGTCATCTTGGCCGCTGGCTCGAACGCGCGTTCATGAGTGCGCCGAATGCCGTGGCGGGCCTGATCGTGCGGGCCAATCGCGGCAACGTGAACGCATTGTCCGACGCCGCGCGCCCGCTCGCGACCGGTTTGCGGCCCGTCGTGAAGGTTGACCCAGCGGAACTGGCCGCCAGCAAGTAATTTGCCGGCAAAGAGACGTGTTCGCCACGCGCGCCATGCGCTCGCCGTCCGGCGGGCGCATTTCGCATGGATCGAAACGGGGAGCCGGCCGGACGGCGAGATCGGCGCTGTCGCGCAACGGCTCGTCCGGCGGAACCGGGTTACCGCTCGCTGACCTTCATGCGCGGCAGCCATTCGGCCTCGGCGCCTTGCGTGCCTTTCAGATGAGCGGGAATCGCGTCCTGTGCGTGCGCGCCGACGCGACGTGCCGCCTCGGTGTCGAGATTCCGGCCGTCGAACGTCGATTGGCGACGGGTAATCATGTTGATGCGAAGACGTTTTGCCGCCATGGTCGGTATTCCTTGAGAAAACGGTACCTCGCCGACTAGCGAAGTACCATAGATTTACGCGAGAAAGATGTCGCTGCGATGACGCGGCGCGCGACACCCCGCCATTGCATCGCTGCGTCAGCGATCAGCCCCCTCCCTTCCCACCCGCCGCGGCGCCTCAAGATCCGGATGGACCGGCCTGGCAGCAGGCAACTCATGATGGACAAGAAGCAACGCTTCGAGTTCAGTGCGCTCGGCGACCGTCGAAGGCCACGCGTCATCGCTCTCTGCCCCTCCGACCTTTTACCGTTCCCGGTGGATTTCCGTCTCATCCATCCTGGTGCCGTTCATTCCACGATTTCATCGCTCAATCCCCCATCAAATATCCGTCCACATCCTCAACAGGTTGTGATACGCCCCGGTATGCTGCAACAACGACTCGCCGGTATCGGGCGTGTTCACGTCGTTCTGGCGCAGATAGTCGACGCCACACGCGTCGGCGTGCCGAGGCCGAGTGCGAGCGAACCGGCCACGCCCCTGCGGGACGCTGGCGGACTCGATGCGGTGCTCGCACCGCCGCGCAAGCGTGCGTGATTGACACGGGCCCAGCATAAAACGGCGCGCCCGCTCGCACTCGTTCAGGAACCCGATCGATTCGTTCGTGCTCACGCCTGCCTGGCCGTGGCCTGTGCCGCCAGCGCGGCCCGCTCGATCCAGCGAACGGCCGGCGCATCCTGCTCGCCCGGCGCGGGTCTGCCGATCAGAAAGCCCTGCACCTCGCGGCAACCGGCATCCGTGATGCACGCCAGTTGCTCCTCCGTCTCGACGCCTTCCGCGACGGTCGTCACGCCGAGACGTTTGCCGAGATCGGCCACCGTGCGCACGACGGCCGCGCAGTCCGGGCGCGTGACCGCATCGCGCACGAAACTGCCGTCGATCTTGATCTTGTCGAACGGAAACGCGCGCAGATGCGCGAGCGACGAGAAGCCCGTGCCGAAGTCATCGAGGGCGACGCGCACGCCCATCGAACGCAGGGCGCGCAGGTCCGCGATGGCCTTGCCCTCGTCGTGCAGCAACGCGGTTTCCGTTACCTCGATTTCCAGCCGGTCGGGCGCGAGGCCCGCGCCGGACAGCGCCGCCGCGAAGGTCGGCACGATCGTGCCGTGGCCGAGCTGCCCCGCCGACACGTTGACGGCAACGCGCGCGCCGTCGGGCCAGCGCGCCGCCTCCCGGCACGCCTGCACGAGCACGAAGCGGCCGAGCCGGTCGATCAGGCCGCCGCGCTCGGCCACCGGAATGAAGAGGCCGGGCGAAATCCAGCCGGAGCGCGGGTGGTGCCAGCGCAGCAGCGCCTCGCGCGTCGTGATCTGACGGGTCTGGACATCGACGATCGGCTGGTAGAACACGTACAACCCCTGGTTCTCGTCCAGCGCGACGCGCAGCTTCGATTCGAGCGCGACCCGCTCCTGCGCGCTCGTTTCCATGTCCGGCGAGAACATTCGGTATGTGCCCTTCCCGGCTTTCTTGGCCGCATAGAGCGCCATGTCCGCGCGCGACAGCAGCACGCCGGCGTCGTCGCCGTGATGCGGCGCCAGCACACAGCCGATCGACGCGCCGATGCGGAACGGCCGGTCGGGCGACGGCGCATAGGGGGCGACGAGCGTGTCGACGAGCCGCGCGGCCGCGCCCATCGCACCGTTCGCATCGGTGTCGCGCAGCAGCACCGCGAATTCGTCGCCGCCGATGCGCCCGAGCATCATCCCCGGCTCGGGGCACTGCCCGCGCAGGCGTTCCGCGACCTGGCGCAGCACCTCGTCGCCCGCCGAATGCCCGCACGCGTCGTTGATCAGCTTGAAGCCGTCGAGATCGATGAAGAGCAGCGACAGCACCTTGTCCGAGCGGCGCAGGCTCGCGTCGAATTCGGCCAGGAAGGTTGCGCGGTTCGGCAGACCCGTGAGCGAATCGTGATGCGCGAGCTGGTGTATACGCGCCTCCGCCTCGGCCTGCTGCGTGACGATCGACCATGACAGCATCGGGCCGATGTAGCGCCCCTGGGCGTCGCGCACGGCCGAGACCTGGATGTCGAGCACTTCCGGCCCGAGCGGAATGCGGGCGCGATGCGGCAGGTTCGCCGGATCGGCGAGCAGGCGACGCTGGTGCTGCGGGTGCGGGTGGAAGAAGTCGATCGACGCGCCAAGCGCATCGTCCGCGCGGATCGGCAGCAAGTGCTCGATCGAGCGCAGCAGGTTGCGCGATGTCGCGTTCAGGTAGTTGATGCGGAACGTCTCCAGGTCGGCCGTCATCACGGCCACCGGCATGTCGTCGATCATCCGCATCAGCCGCGTCTGCGCCTGCTCGCGCAGGCGGGATTCGGCCTGCGCATCGACGGTGCGCAGGAAGCCCCGGTAGTTGACCGAGATCACGGCGATCAGCGCCGCCGACACGAAGACCATGTTGACCGCGGTGGCGATGAGTGTCGGCTGGCGCGTCGACAGAAAGAACGCGACGAACGCGACGTTGGCGATCACGGCCACGATCAGCGCGGCCGTGCGCAGGTACATCAGGCTCAAGATGTAGCCGATCACCGTGATCGCCATGTAGAACGCGACCTGGGCCTTTTGCCACGCATCACCGTACGGGAACAGCAGCAGCGCCCAGGTGGTGAACGTCACCACGACCGGGATCACCAGCCAGTTCGTGACCGTGAGCGCGCGCATCACGTTGTCCGGCGTCGGCTCCAGCAGCCGGGTGCGGCGCCAGTGCAGCAGCCGCGCGAGCACCGCGAGCGTCATCGCGGCCGGCATCGCGACCGACAGCCACCACGGCGCGCTGCCCAGGTGCGTGACGGCGAGACTCCAGGTGCTCGAGATGAGGATCAGGTACGACACCGGGATCTGGCCGGCGAATACCCGGTACTGCGCCGCGAGCAGGTCCGGGTTCCGGGCCGGCGCCGCGATGCTTGCCAGTCTTGCCATCCGTGCGTAGAGGATTTTCATGTGAGCCTGCCGGCTGCAACCCGGCGTCGGGTTGCCGTGTCCGGCGTCGAGGGTTACCCGAGCGGGCCCGGGTCGATATCGGCCCTGACGGCCGATTCGGACGCGGGAACCGGCGTGCGGACGCGGTTGCCGCCGGTCAGCGCAATCTGCCCGCTGCCGACGATTTCGTTGAGTGGTGCCGGCCTGCCGAGCAGGAAGCCCTGTGCTTCGTCGCAGCCTTCGTCGGCCAGCAGCGCAAGCTGGTCGCGCGTCTCGATGCCTTCGGCCAGGATCGGAATGCCCAGGCTCTTGCCGAGCGCGAGCACGGCGCGGATGATCGCGCGATCCTGCGGTTTCGCTTCCGCGTCCTCGACGAACGACTGGTCGAGCTTGATGCGGTCGAACGGGAACGAGCGCAGCGTATCGAGCGACGAATAGCCGGTACCGAAATCGTCGAGCGCGATGCTCACGCCCAGCGCCTTGATCTGCCGAAGCGTGTCCAGCGCGCGCTCGCGGCCGGCGAAGATCGTCGATTCGGTCAACTCCAGCTGCAGGCGCGACGCCGGCAGGCAGGTTTCTTCGAGCACGTCCGTCACGAGCGCCGTCAGGTCCGCGTGCATGAACTGCACGGCCGATACGTTCACCGCGATCGCATAGGGCGGCTCCCACGTGGCGGCCCGTGAGCATGCCTCGCGCAGCACCCACGCGCCGATGTCCAGGATCACGCCGTTTTCCTCAGCGAGCGGAATGAACTCGGCGGGCGGAATCGTGCCGAGCGTCGCATGCTGCCAGCGCAGAAGCGCCTCGTAGCCGCGGATCTCGCCGGTCGCGAGCGAAGTCTGCACCTGGTAGTGGACGCTCAGCTGGTTGTCGGCCACCGCGCGGCGCAGGTCGGCCGCGAGGCTGCGGCGCGCGCGGACGATCAGGTCCATCGCCGGCTCGTAGAAGCAGATCGATTGCGCGATGCTGCCCTTGGCGCGGTACATCGCGAGGTCCGCGTTGTTGATGAGGATCGCCTTGGTGGTGGCGTCGTCCGGGTAGATGGCGACACCGAAGCTCGCACCCGGCACGACCTCGTAGTCGTCCAGCCTGACCGGCTTGTAGAGCGCCTGCTCGAGCCGCTCGAGCAGGCTCGTCGGGCACGTGTCGCCGTCCATCCGGCAGAGCGCCGCGAATTCGTCGCCGCCGATGCGGGCGACGAATTCGCCTTCGCGCAGCAGGTTCGCCATGCGGCGCGCAAGGATGCGCAGCACCTCGTCGCCGGCGTGGTGACCGCGCAGGTCGTTGATTTCCTTGAAACGGTTCAGGTCGATGCCGATCAGCGCGAGCTTCGTGCCGCGCTCTTGCGCAAGCGCGATTTCGAGGTCCAGCCGCTCGTTGAAGCCGGCCCGGTTGGGCAGGCCGGTCAGCATGTCGCTCAACGCCAGCTGGCGCAGGTGTTCGAGCGATTCGGCCCGCACGTTGCTGTCGATCACATAGCTCACGAGCCCCGTGCAGACGATCACGAGCGACGTGCCCGCGACCGCCAGCGCCAGCGGACGCAGCTCGCTCACCTCGGTCCATGCGCCGTCGAGCATCAGCGGCGTGATGCGCAGCGCGGACATCCCGGTGAAATGCAAGGCGAGGATCGCGAGCGACAGCACGCCGGCCATCTGGTTGACTGCATGCGGCGACGGCCGCATCGCGAGGTGCAGCGCAAGCGCGGCGAGGGTCATGGCCAGCAGCACCGACGCGATCAGGTAGCCGACGTCCCACGACACGATACCTTCGACCCGCCACGCGAGCATGCCGGTGTAGTGCATCAGCACGATCGCCACGCCGACGACCGCGCCGCCGAGCGCGGGCGCAACCTTGACGACGCGACAGGTCGTCAGCGCGAAACCGATCGTGCTGCCGCCGACCGCGATGAGCAGTGACACGAGCGTGAGCGGCATGTTGAAGTACACGGGCGCGCCGGCGTCGAAGCCGAGCATCGCGATGAAGTGCGTGCACCAGATCGCCACGCCGGCCGAAATGGCGGTCAGCACGTGCCAGCCGAGCCGCTGCGTGCCGGAGGTGTTCACCGCGCGCTGGAACAGCCGCGCGGTGACCCATGAGCCGCTCCCGCACAACAGTGCGGCAAGCAACACCAGCCAATGATTGTGCCGATGAACGATGCACCCGAAAACTGTCACCAAAACCTTTCTTCCCCTATCCGTCGCATGGGCTGATGCCGATCCTGATCGACGCGGCGGGGGCAATGCCGCTTCGATCAGGCGCGCCTTCAAGATATCGGCTTGCGATGAATAAACTGAACGCCACGCTGCTGTGCGCAAACGATTGCCCGGCAGATATTTTTCCGGGGAACTTGCCGGAACGACGCGGGATGGGGAAGCGGAGGATCGGCCGATGGTTTGCCGATCAACCGGATGGTGTGAGCGATGGTCAAGCAGCGGGGTTCCGCCGCGGTTCATCGTCAGGTTTTTTTAAGGTATGTCGAGAACTGCCGGGGAACGCGGTGCGGATCTCGAGGGAGGAAGAAGTATTCGTCGTCGCAGCACCAGCGCCTTGCTGCTTGATGCCTGACCTTCTACGCGGCGTGACGGCAAATCAACGAAACAGGCGGCATCTGTCTGTGTATCGGGCCGGTTCCGACGATCGACCGCCTGCCGTCGCAGGCGGTCGATCAACAACGGTCCGTCATGCGCCCGAGTATCGCGTGGCATCGATCGGCGCCACCTCCTGCGACACGCAATGTCGCCACGCGATCTCCGGGCTTCAGCGCACTCACGCAAGCTCGATCAATTCACCCCGACGGCACTCCACGCGCGAGCGACCGTTGCGCTTTCGGCCGAATTCACGCCATACAGGTCGTTCGCCGCCTGGATCGATGCACGTCGCGCGTTCGGGTAGCTGGAGTTGGCGTTCAGGTACACGGTCAGCGTCCGGTACCAGATCTTGCCGGCCTTCTCGCGGCCCAGGCCGCTGAAGGTCGTGTCGCCGTTGCACACCAGTTGCGCCTTCGTCAGGCCGGTATCGGTCGACGGCACCGTCGGGCCTTCGGCCAGCAGGTAGAACAGGCGATTGCCGACACCCGACGTGTAATGCGGATTGTGGCGCGGATTCGACCACGAGAATCCACCGGACGGGTAGCAGCTGAACGACCGTCCGTCGAGATCCTGCTTGTACATCTTGCGCAGGCCGCCGCTCACCACGCGCGCACCGATCACGTAGTTGCCGGGATCGTTCGGGTTGTTCGCGTAGTACTTCACGAGCGTGCCGAAAATGTCGGACGTCGACTCGTTCAGCCCGCCCGGGTCGCCGGAATAGTTCAGGTTGGCCGTGGCCTCGGTCACGCCGTGGCTCATCTCGTGACCGGCGACGTCCACCGAAACGACCGGTTTCGGCAGACTGCTGCCGGGCTGGCCGTCACCGTACACCATCACGTGCGAGGACAGCCATGCCGCATTCGCGCCGGTCGTGCCGCTGCCGGTATCGAATACGACGTGCGCATAGCTCTTCACGCCGCGGCCGTCGTTGAAGATGCCATTGCGGTTGTGCGCAGTCTTGTAGTAGTCCCAAGTGAGTGCGAGACCATAATCGATGTCTGCGGCGACGGTCTGCCGGTCGGTGGTCGTGTTGTTGCCCCACACGTTCGTGCTGCTCGTGAAGATCGGCAGGTCGGTCGCCTGTTCGACGTCGTCCGAGGTCAGGCCGCGGCCGTCGTAGACCGAGCCGGAGCCGCGGCTCGGATCGAGCATTCGGTACGCGTTCGTGCCCGTCTGGTCGGTGGTAAGCGTCAGGTTGCCGTAGTACAACGAGCGGCCGGTGCCGGTCGCGGCGGCGGTCTTGATCAGGTCCTGTGCGTCGAGCACGGCGCCCGTGCGCGCATCGACGTAGTACAGCACGGCTTCGCCATGCGCATCGGTCGCCTTGCCGTACACGCGCACCGCATAGGCCAGCGTCGGCGTCACGTCGCGTGCGAACACGACGAGTTCCGCATCATTGACGCGGCGCACGTCCGAGTTGAAGTGCGCGGCAGCGATGCGCTTGACCCGGGCGGCGCCGATGTCGGGTGCGTTGCGGATCACGGAGCGGTCTCCGATCTTGCCGATCGTGCCGGTGAGACTGATCGGCGCGAGCTGGGTCACGCTCGCCTGCTTCAACTGCCCCTTGCTCGAATGGACGACAACGTCACCACCGATCACGGGCAGGCCCGCGTAGAAGCGGTCGAAGCGCACGTGCTCGGTGCCATCGGGATCGACGATCACGTCGCGTACCTGGAACTGATCGCCATCCGTCGGCGCGCTCGCTTGCGACCCTGCGAACTTCAGCGCGCGTGGTGTGCCGCCGACTGCGAGACCAAAGGCGGACGGGTTCTGCTGGATCAGTAGCAGCGCCTTGTCGACCGTGGCCGACTGGTCGCCGGCCTGGGCAAAGGCACTGAGACTCGCGACGGTAATCGCGGTGATGGACAGCAGACGAGACAGTTTCTTCATGTAATCCCCCGGTTATGTATGGGTGATGTTCGAGGAATGCATCAAGGACAAACTTTGATGTAAGACATGTCACGAACCGCAGAGGGATGCTAGAAGGTCATTTTTATAATTACAAGATATTTTCTGACAGATTAATTGTTTCTGTCGCTGGTGTTAATCGAGTCATGGTTTGGTGAGGAATTTGAAATGATCTCGTCGGCCACGATGGCGGTATCGGCGCCGTTGCGTCGCCGGGATGTGCCCGGCAAGCCTGGTGTGGCGGGGCTAGGCCGAGTGTGGCGTGGGTCGGGCGGGGCGGACGATGTGAGGCCGGAGTATGGCCGGAGCTGCTATTTGCACTATTAAATACTGATTTTGATTGTTGCCTTTTCGGGTTTGGCGATGCGACTCTTCAATGCCTATTCGATTCCGGCTTTTGATGGCGCCTTTGAATTCGTAGTGAAAACCTGACGGACGACGCAAGAGAAAGCGCTTTCTACGAATCTTCGGTTTGAGTGGTACAGCCGATAGCACGCGTACACCTCGTGTCCTCTCGCATCGGCATGTCCGCGCAAACGGGGGGGTATTGTCTTTGATCCGGTTTGCCGGCGTAGAGGGGCTGGATTCGAGATGACCTGCGCGGCGACGAACGACGGGCTCGCCCCACTACTGCAGACGGGTTGGCGAGGCGAGCCGGGTCATGGCCGATGTTCATTGACGAACCGCTGCAGCCGAGCGGCCGCTGCGTGCATCGGGCACAATTGCGGGTTTCCAAATTCCACCACGGTCAAAACCATGCGCTTCGTCGTCGTTGGAACCAGCGGAGCGGGAAAATCCACGTTTTCCAGCGCACTGGCGGCAGCAGCAGGCTGCCCGTACATCGAGCTGGATCGACTTTACTGGGGCCCCGACTGGACAGCCGTGCCGCCGGAGCAGTTCGAGAACGCCGTGCGGGCCGCGACGGCCGGCGACCGATGGGTCGCCGACGGGAACTACAGTGCCGTGCGCGACGTGCTCTGGTCGAGCGCCACCCACGTGATCTGGCTGAACTTCGGGCGGCGCACGGTATTCTCCCGGGTGCTCTGGCGCACGTTGAGCCGCGGGCTGATGCGCACCGAGCTTTCGCACGGAAACCGTGAGTCGCTGCGGATGGCATTCTCCCGGGAGTCGGTGCTGCTGTGGTCTTACACCACGTTCGCAAGGAATCGCGTCAAGTTCGCGGGCCTGCGTGACGACCCGAAGTACGCGCATCTGCACTGGACGGAAATCACCCAGCCTTCGCGCACCCGCGCAGTCATCGACATGCTGATCCGCGCCAGCCGCTGAGCGCGGCGCATGCGCTGTTGCACCGACGGGACATCACTTCACGGCCGCATTGCCTCCGTCGGCGAACAGCGCCGAGCCGGTCACGAAACTGGCCATCGGGCTCGCAAGGAACAACGCCGCCGATGCGATCTCGTCGGGGCGGGCGATACGCTTCATCGCGTGGAGCCCGGCCGCCCACGCCTTCTGCTCACGGTCTCCCCCCATCGCGGTATCCACACCGCCCGGCAACAGTGCGTTTGCGCGAATCCCGCGTGCCGCATAGTCCGCGGTGATGCCCTTCACCAATCCCATCAAGCCGGCCTTGGAAGCGCCATACGCGGCCATGCCGGGAAGCCCGACGCTGGTTCCGACAAAGCTGGACGTGAAGACGATCGTCCCGCCGCCGCGCTCGAGCATCGCTGGAATCTGGTTGCTTGCCCCCAGGAAAGCCGCCGTCAGGTTGGTCGACACCGTTTGCTGCCAATCGTCGAGCGAGATGTCGGCGAGCGGCTTGAGCGGCCCGACCGTTCCCGCGTTGTTGATCGCGATGTCGAGGCCACCGAACTCGCGAAGGGCCGTCGCGACGAGCCCTCGATGCGTATCGACGTGACCGACGTCGCCGGCGCATGCGCACGCCTGCCCGCCCTGACGACGGATTTCGTCGGCAACCTGATTCAGCGAGGTCTCGCTTCGCGCACTCAATACGATTGACGCGCCGTGCGCCGCGAACAGCAGCGCGATCGCACGGCCGATGCCGGTCGAGGCTCCGGTCACGATGGCGACTTTCCCTTCGAGCAAGAGCATGGTTTTTACATCCCGTGAGTGAAGTTGGTCACGGCAATGTAGATGACTGTACGCCGGCAGACACTCCGTTTCTTGCTTTTGAAGTCCTGCGCAACGGCGCCCCTCCGTCGGGTTGCGGACGGTGCGGATCGGTCGTGTCGCGTACTGCCGCGATCGGTCGTGGACAGAAATCACCGGGTGCTCTCGCACCCGCGCAGTCATCGACACGCTGATCCGCGCCAGCGGTCGAGCGCGGCGCTTGCCTGCATCAGTCGTCGAACGTGCCGCGATATTCCGGCGCGGCATCCGCGCGCGTGTTCAGCTCGAACATCACGCCGCCCGGTGCGCGACAGAAGAAGCGCGAGCCGCGCCCGTTGTCGAAGATGTCCGTCACCATCTCGACGCCCTCATCCCTGAAGCGTTCGAACAACGTGTGAACGGCATCGAGGCTCGGCAGTTCGAACCCGACGTGGAAATTCGTCGGCCATGCCGGGACGTCGTCGCTGACGTGATCGATCACCACGTCGAAGCCCGGGCGCTTGAGGATCCAGGATTTCTCCCAGCTTCCCGCGATCGTGAAGCCGAGGTGCCGCTCGAAGAATCGGGCCGTGGCCCGTGTGTCGACCGAGGGGAAGCTCAGGTGATTGAGCTTCATGGTTTGCGTCATGGCGGTCATTGCGAGTCCCTGTCATGCGTGGATCGGCGGAGGCCCCATGCCGTTCCGCCCGACGAATTCAGAATACGGGCCGACGCTCACATTCGACAACTCGCATTGCACGCATGTTTCGACCGCGCGCGAACCCGCGTGAAATCGAGGGTTGAGGCGACGTTGCGACCGCGGCGGATCGTGCTACTCGCATTCAGTCGGGATTGGCCGGAACACCCTCGATCGACGCCTCCTGCCGACGCCATTTTTCCGGTGTGTGCCGTGTGAGACTCGCGCGCAGGGCAAGCGGCGTGGCCTGCCGGACGCGCTCGGCGCAACCCTGTCGATCGTCGCGGCGCATCAGACGCCGATGGCCCGAGGCAGACAAGTCCACCCCGGGCCACGGATTTCCCGCCGGTGCCGGGCATCACAAACACTGCCCGGCACTGGCGTAGAACGACGTCAGAACTGGTAACCCGCGCCCACCACCGCGCCGAAATCCGAACGCGTGTTGCCCGTCACCGAAGCCTTGACGACCCAGCGGTTACTTTCCGTCACGTACGAATACCCGGCGGCGAAACCCTGCTGGCCGTGATAGTTCGACGTCGCCGCCGAGACCATCGAGCGGCCCGCGCCCGTCGGTTGCGGCAGGCCGGCCACGGCCATTGCCGATGCCACGCCGCCGTACATGTCCTTCTTCAGGTCGTTGAACGAGTTGTACACCTGGCCGATGCGCTGGTCGGTGTAGCCCTTCGCCTGATTCGACGCGGCCGACAGGTTGTCGTTCAGTTGCTGCACGTTCACCGCATCGGTCGGCGCCGTGCCGGCCGCGACGTTCGTGACCTGGCGCTCGCCGCCCTTCGAGCCGACCGAGAACGAATTGTCGCGATCGGCGACGGAGCCCTGGCCGACCGCCACCGCGTTCTTGCCGGTTGCGGTTGCCGTCGACCCGATGGCGCCCGCATCGGCACGCGCGATCCACGTGGTGTTCGCATCGGTCACCGCTGCGCGGATCTGGTCGTTGGCCGCCACGTTCTTCAGCGCCGTGTTGAACTGGCCCATGTTGACCGCGTCGTTGTCCTTCACGCCCGCCGCGACACCGGTCAGCACGCGGTCGCCCGCGGTACCGGAGAAATTCACGCTGGTGCCGCCGGTGTCCTTCCCGACCGTGACCGCGCCGTTCGGATCCTGCTGCTGCACGAGGCCGGCCTTGCCGTTCGCGATATTGGTCACGTTCCCCTGCAGGTTCGTGATATCGGTCGTGTTCTTCGCGACCTGCTGGTTGGTCGCGTAGAGCTGCGAACCGTTCACCGCGTCCGTGCTGGTGGCGCTGAGCGTCCCGGCCTGCACGTTGGTGATGCGCGTGCCGCCGGCGCCGCCGAGCGTGATCGAGCTCTTTGAGCTGTCGTCGTACTGCACCGCGAGCGCGCCGAGCTGGTTGAGACTCGACTGGACGCCCTTCAGCTGCTTCACGTTCACCGCGTCCGTATCGTCGGTGCCTGCGGCGACGTTCTTCAGCACGACGGCCGCATTCGCGTCGCCGCCGATGAGCGATACCGAATTCAGCCGGTTGCCGCTCGTGTCGACATCGTACTTGACGACATTCTTCACGGCCTCGCCCGCCTGGTTGGACACTTGCGTGATCTGCTGTTCGAGCGACGACTTCACGCCCGACAACTGGCCACCGTTCACCGCGTCCGTGCTGCCCGCGGCGATGGTGCCGTCGGCCACGTTCGTCAGCTTCGTCGGCGCCCCGCCGCGCGCCGCATTGTATGCGCCGGCCTTCGGGTCGAACTGGAGCGCGTCCTGCTGCAGTCCGGCGATCGCCGCCGTGTTGCCGGCGATGTTCGTTTCGGCGTTGCCGATGCGCGTTTCGTGATTCTCGAGCGTCGTCGTGTTGCTGCCGACGCGGCCGTCGAGGTTCGTGAGCGCGTCGCCGACGTTGTTGAACGAACCGCCGCCGACTTTATAGGCCGGCGCGCTGATCGAGCCATCCGGATTCGCCGTCGCACCGCCGCCCAGCGCGGCTGCCGTGCCGTCGGTCGCGCGGCGCAGTTGCGCGCCGTTCACCGCGTCCGTGCTGCCGGCTGCAACGTTGCCTTCCGCGACGTTGGTCAGGCGCACCGGGCTCCCGCCGTTACCTGCGCCGAGCGAAACCTGCTTCTTGCTCGCGTCGTCGTACTTCACGGCGAGCGCATCGAGCTGGCTCGTGCCGTTCTGAACCGCCGCGTTCAACTGGTCGACGTTGACCGCGTCCGTTCCGTTCTTGCCGGCCGCGACATTGCCGATGCGTTGCGGGCCGTTGCCGCCGTGGCTCGCGTCGTAGGTGCCGAGGTTCGCGTTCCACTGGAGCGCGTCCTGCTGGAGCGCGGCGATGTTGCCCGTATTCGTCGTCACCTGGTTGCCGAGCGTCGTCACGCTGTTGCCGACGTTCGTGATCGACTGGTTGAGCGTGTCGGTGGCCTTGCCGAGCTGGCCGACGTTCACCGCGTCGCTCGCGGCAATGCCGTCCGCCACGTTGTGCAGCGCGACCGGCGACTGCGCCCCCTTGCCGCCGAGCGTCACGCCGCTGTGCGCATCGTCGTCGTACTGCACCGCGTTCTTCGTCGCGTTACCGATCTGGTTGTTGATCGACGTGCTCAGATTGCCGAGCGTCGTGTTGATGTTGTTCGTCACGCTCGTGCTGAGCGACGACAGGCCGCCGTTCAATTGCCCGACGTTCACCGCATCGGTGTTCGCGACACCGGCTGCGACATTACCGATGCGTTGCGGGCCGTTGCCGCCGTGGCTCGCATCGTACGCACCGAGGTTCGCGTTCCACAGCAGCGCGTCCTGCTGGAGCGCGGCGATGTTGCCCGTATTCGTCGTCACCTGGTTGCCGAGCGTCGTCACGCTGTTGCCGACGTTCGTGATCGACTGGTTGAGCGTGTCGGTGGCCTTGCCGAGCTGGCCGACGTTCACCGCGTCGCTCGCGGCAATGCCGTCCGCCACGTTGTGCAGCGCGACCGGCGACTGCGCCCCCTTGCCGCCGAGCGTCACGCCGCTGTGCGCATCGTCGTCGTACTGCACGGCATTCTTCGTCGCGTTGCCGATCTGATTGTTGATCGACGTGCTCAGATTGCCGAGCGTCGTGTTGATGTTGTTCGTCACGCTTGTGCTGAGCGACGACAGGCCGCCGTTCAATTGCCCGACGTTCACCGCATCGGTGTTCGCGACACCGGCCGCGACGTTGTGCAGCGTCGTGCCGTTCGTGCCGGCGAACGTCACCGAGTCGAATCCGCTCTGGCCGTCGTACTTCACGTTGCGTGCGTCGGCTGCCTGCAGGTTGCCGATATTGGTGGTCGCCGTGCTCAGCGACGTGTTGATGCCGGCGACGCTGGTCTGTAGGTTCGTGATGTTCGATGCCGCCGTCGAGATCGACGTCTGCAGCGGTGCGACGCTGCCCTTCAGCTGGCCGACGTTGACCGCATCGGTATCGGCGACGCCGGCCGCGACGCCGTTGATCGTCGTGCCGTTGCTGCCGTCGAGTGCGATCGCCGCATGCGAATCGTCGGTGTATTTCACGACGTTCTTCGTTGCCGTCACGATGCTGGTGCTGAGGCTGTTGCCCACGCTGGTCACGCGCTGGTCGACGTTCGAGATCGTGGTCGACAGCGAATTGCCGACCGACGTCACGCGTGCGTCGACGTTGGCGATGCTCGTGCTGAGCGCGCCGTTCACGTTCTTCAGCTGCTGGACATTGACGGCGTCCGTATCGGCCGCGCCCGCCGCGACGTTCTTGAGCTGGCGCTCCTTGCCGAGCGCGCCGAACGACACCGCGCCGCCAACCGGCGCGGCCGTGCCGCCGAACACCGGCGTACCGCCATTGTTCGCGCCAACGCTGCCCGAGCCGATCGCCACCTGGTTGTTGTCGTTCGTCTGCGCGCCTGCGCCGATCGCCACGGATTGCGTGCCGCCGGCGCGCGTCTGCGTCGCCGCGTCGTACGCCGCGCCGCTGGACACGCCGTCGCTCGACGTCGGGTTGGCGCCGCCGATCGCAACCGAGCGATCGCCGCTGGCGAGCGCCGAGTGGCCAAGCGCGATCGAGCTCGTACCGTGCGCATCCGCGACGTTGCCGAGCGCCATCGAGAAATCGCCGACCGCGGCCGACTGGCGACCGATGGCGAGCGCCGTGTTGCCTTGCGCGACGGCTACCGTGCCGATCGCCGTGGCCGAGTTCGCCAGCGCCTGCGCGCCGACGCCGACGGCAATCGCGCCGCCGCTGCTGGTGCCGCCCTTGCTGCTCGCATTCGACTGGTCGCCGATCGCGATGCCGCTGGCGCCGGCCTTGGCATTCGTTCCCATCGTGACGTTTGCCGTGCTCACCGCCACGTAAGTCCCGCTCTTGGTCGACACGCACAGCGGGTTCGTGCCGTCGATGCACTGGCCGCTCAGCGCGTTGTCCGGGTTGCCGCGGTCGACGAAATTGTCCGCGTGCGCGGCGCCGGCGATCATGACACCTGCACCCGTGAACATGGCGGCGGCCAGCGCCGAAATCTGCTTCCTCTTCATGGTCTTCTGCTCCGTTTTGTAGCGTTTGGTTTGAATACGGACTACTTACTTTTTGTTGAAGACTTCAGCTGCGTTACGATTGCGACTTCAGTGCGGAACCCGGCTCCCATGCCCGGCCCGGGCGTGCCGAAGGCGACACGCCTCGTCCGCCCGTCGCGACGGGACGTTCGAAAGCCCGGGCACGCCGTTCGTGTTACGGCCCGTTCCGTTAATCCAGGCAATGCATTAGGAATGCATATCGTTTTATATGGACGAATTCGTCCATCGACTGAATCCGGAGATTCAACCCGTCGTTATGAACACCCCTGATTTGATGTCGCGTCGACCGCGACCAACCCCGCTTCTTTTATTTCATCTACGGCAACCGGATTTTCACTTGTGCGCGACGGACTTGCGTCCGGATACACATCGATTGATGCCTCGGACCCGAATCGCACAACATCCGTCACAACCCACCGTGCCTCGTGCTGCTCGGTGCAACCCTGCTTTCAAAGTTCGGACGAATTATGAGACACGATCTAAAATTATTGAAGGTGACATTCTTTATAGATTGTAAAATTCAATATATTCAATGCGTTACGTTAAAAACGCTCATCTCGCAAACGATTTCTCTCCGCCAAAATTAATCAGGATGTTTTTTCTGGCGCATAAATACTTTGCTGAAGCGGATTAACGATAATTTCCGGCAGCAAATTTCCGCCGAAAAGCCACCGCACGGCGCGACTGGTCACGACGACGGGAATGAAAATGGCGGAAATGGACAGGCTTCCGCATGCCAAACCGCGAATGCAAACCACAATACACGCTGAAGATTCCCAAAATCGGAATGAAGCGAATAGAGTCAATGCTTCTGGCAGGAATCTAAATATGCCCCTACAATTCGCCTCGCATCGGTACCGGCAGCCGCGCCCTATTCGTCACGCGACGACGGCAACGCTCCGCGCCTTTCCCGGATCCGTGATCAAAACAAGCCATGCCGGGCATTACGCCGACCGGATGTCTGTCGCGTAGCTGGGCGAAATCCGAATATCGATGCGTTTGTGCGTCGCCATAGAGCGGCTTCCGACGACTATCCGAACCGGGCCGGCCACCCGCAGGAACGCAGCCAGCAGCCATTCCAGAACAGGTGCACGATGCATCCATCGATCTCCGCATTGGGCGACGCCCATCTCCTGATCGTCGACGATCAGCCCGACCAGCTTCGCTTGCTGATCGACATCCTGCGCGGCACGGGGTGCCGGATCAGCATTGCATCCGACGGGCTGCAAGCGTGCCAGCGTGCGCAGGCGCTCATGCCCGACCTGATCCTGATGGATGTCCGCATGCCGCGGATGGACGGTTTCACCGCTTGCCGGCTGCTTGCCGCCGATCCGCTGACGTGTGCGATTCCGGTGATCTTCCTGACCGTGGCCGGCGCGTTGCACGAACGCCTCGAAGGGTTCGAAATCGGCTGCGTCGACTATGTGGTCAAGCCGTTCGAGCCCGCCGAAGTGCTCGCGCGGATTCGCGTGCAGCTCGCACGGGAGAAGCGCGAGCGGCCGGTCGACACGGCAAGCCCGTTCGTGGCCGGCAAGGACGACGACATCATCGTGCGCGCGGCCATCCGCCACCTGGCACGGACGCTGAACGATCCGCCGACGGTGGAGCAACTGGCACGCGCGGTCGGCACCCACGAAAAGCGGCTGTCACGTGCGTTTCGCGACAATCTCGGCCAGACGGTGTTCGAGTATCTGCGGCACGAGCGGCTGCGGATCGCGCAGGATCTGCTGGACTCGACGTCGCTCAGCATTGCCAGCATCGCGAAGGAAATCGGTTTTTCCACGCCGGCGAATTTCGCGACCGCATTCCGCGAACGGTTCGGCCTCACGCCGACCGAGTGGCGACGCCAGCGTCATGCCGGCGAGCGCACCGCGCGTCGGGAGCCCCAACGCGACGCGTAGGACCGTTCCGCGCGTTCGCGATTACCAGGTGGTTTTCGCGGTGGCCAGCACGGTCCGCTCGTTGCCGAACACGCAGACGGCGTACGACTGGCAGCCGCTGACATAGCGCCGGTCGAACAGGTTCGCGACGTTCAGCGCGAACCGCCAGCGCGGCATCTCGTAGTGCAGGGCCAGGTCCACCAGCGTCACGCTCGGCACGGTCAACGAATTGTCGGGCGCGCCGGCCGATGCGCTCTGGTAGCGCACGCCGCCGCCGATCCCGAGGCCCGCCAGGGCACCCGTACGCCAGGTCCAGTCGGCCCACATCGACGCCATCTGCCGCGGCAGCGGCACGGCCACCGGCCAGTGGTTCAGCGATGCGTCGTTCGCCTGCACGTTCTTGACGTCCTGATACACATACGACGCGACCACCGACAACTCGCGGGTGACCTTGCCGAGCGCGCTCAGCTCGATCCCGCGCGAGCGCACCTTGCCGGTCTGCACCGACGTCGTGCCGGTCGGGTCGAGACTCGCCGGCGTCGGCGTCACGACGCTGGTCTGGTCGATCCGGTAGACGGCCGCGCTCAGCATCAGGTTCCTGCCGGGTGGCTGCCAGCGCAGCCCCGCTTCCGTCTGCTTGCCGCGGGTCGGCTTAGGCAAGCCGCCGCCAAACATCCTCACGCCGATGACGGGATCGAACGACGTCGAATAGCTCACGTACGGCGACAGCCCCGCGTCACCCTGATAGGTGAGCCCGACGCGCCCGGAGAACGCACTGACGTCCTGCTGCGCCTGAGTGCCGGTCGTCCGGTCGTCGAACCGCTCATTGACGAAATCCTCGCGGCCGCCGAGCGTCAACGTCCAGCGCTTCCAGCGGATCTGGTCCTGCGCGTACACACCGAACGCGTTCATCGCCGTGTACTGGTCGACGTGGCCAAGCGACGTCGGGCCGGAGAAAATCGCGTCCGTGACGGGCCGGTAGACGGGGTGGTACAGGTTGAGCGACGGCGCGAGCGCGAGCCACACGCTGTTGGTCGTCGTCTGCCGGTCATATTGCGCGCCGAGCAGCAGCGTATGTTCGAACGGCCCCGTGCCGAAGCGCGCCTGCGCGTGGTTGTCGAGATCGAGCCGGCTGTAGTTGAGCTGGAACAGCCCCGCGAAACGCATCATGTCGGTAGTGCTGCGGGGCACGAAGCCGTTGCCGAACACCGTCGCGTCGTCGAGCGACAGGTGCAACCAGCGCACGTCCTGATGCAGCGACCAGATGGCATTCACGCGGTGCTCCAGCGCATAGCCGAGCGACCCCTGCTTCTTCCGGTAGTCGTTGAACCCGGGGGCGCCCATGTAGATGTCCTGCGACAGACGGCCGTTCGGGTTCGGCAACACCGTGCCCGACGCGGGCAGGAAATTCGACGAAATATCGCCGCTGTCCTGCAGGAACGTCGCCGAGAGCGTCAGCGACGTATCGGCGCTCGGCCGCCAGCGGAACGACGGCGCCAGCGCGACGCGCCGGTTGCCGTTCGGGCCGGTTACCGCATTGCCGTCGCGCGCCACCCCGACGAAGCGGTACGCATAGCGGCCGTCCGGGTCGAGCGCATCGCCGACATCGAGCGCGAATTGCTTGCGCGCGTCGTTGCCGATCTGCACGCCGGCTTCGCGGACGCGTTCGCCGTCGGCGAGCTTCGTGTGTACGTCGACGATCGCGCCGGGCTCGCCTGCGCCGTACAGCACCGACGTCGGCCCGCGCAGCACGGCGATCGAATCGATCGTGTCGGGGTCGACACGCCAGTTCGCGATGATGGCCGTATTCGGCGCGGCCACGCCGTCGACATACAGCGTCGGCGTGAAGCCGCGCAGCGCCGCATACCAGTCGGTGCGGCTGTCGGCGCCGAAGGTCGCGAATCCCGGCACGTAGCGCAGCGCCTGGTTCAGGTCGGTCGCGCCGGTCATCTCGATCTGCTGCGCGGTCACGAGATTGATCGTCTGCGGGATCTCGGCCACCGGCGTGTCGGTCTTCGTGCCGGTCGTGGTGCGCAGCCCGACGAGCCCGCTCGACGCGCCGCCAGCCTTTCCCGTCACGTCGATTGTCGGCAGCATGGCCGCAGCCGCGCCGGCCGGCGGCGTGGCTGCCGCCCCCGATGCCTGCGCGTGTGCGCCGCCCGCTGCCGCCACATACAACGCGCTCCCGGCAGCGATCGCTCTCGCGCGTCGCGCCGCACCCGTCCCCGTTACCATCGTTCCGTGCTCCGTCGTGCTGGCGGCCGATTCGGCCTGATCGCGGCGCGACGCACCGTCGGCGTCCGCCCTGTGTTGTCTTCTTTGCGATGCTGGTTGCGCGCGAGTCGGCATGCACTGGCCCATGGCGTCGGTCGCGAGCGCAGCGATGATACCGGGCGAACATAACGCAGTCTTTAAAAAAGTGCGTCGGGGTTCGGTGCGTGGAAAACGGAGCCGGTTCGGCATCGTTCCGTACGGCTTTCGCCAGGCAAGCCGGATGAAAGACGCGGACGCTAGACTACGTGCGCCGCCGGAGTGACTGCAGGTTGCACGGCCCTGCGCGCGTCACCGGGCTTCGCCGCATCTTGCCGGCCGCACGCGTCCGACGTCGCGGGGTCGTCAGGCCGAGGGGCGGCTTCCCTGTTTGTCACACCACCGTCATCACCGAGGACGCTATGCGCCGCATGCCGACCCGACCGCTGTCCGCTGCGTTGCTCGTCGTGGGCTTGCTCTTCGCCGCCGTGTCGCCGGCCCGCGCCTGCGACATCCCGGCAGCCGTCACGACGATCGATCCGCCCGGCTACTATGACGACGCCGCCGGCTATGCGCGCGCCGTGAAGCCGATGCGCGATTTCATTGCCCGGCTCAATGCGTCGGCTGACAAGGGGGACTGGTCGTGCGCAGCCAGCCTGCTGGAAAGCTGGGCGCGCGCTGATGCCCTGATGGGCCGAATCACCGGTTATCAGGGCTACTACGAGCGTTCGTGGGCCGGCACCGACTTCGCGATGGTGATCCTGCGCATGCCGCGCGACGTGCACGACGCGAACCGCGCGCGGTTCGACGCGATCGATCCGTGGCTCGAACGCATCGCGATCGCCACCCGCGATGCGGAGGCGATCAATCATTTGCACAACAACCTCGTGTACTGGGCCGGGCTCGACCTGATCGCCATCGGCACCGTGACCGGCAACTCGAGCCTCGTCGACTCGGGGCTGCTGCGGGTACGCGAGGGCATCCGCGACATCGGCCCCGACGGGGCGCTCGCGCGCGAAGTCAAACGCGGCAACCGCGCGCTGCACTATCACACGTTCGCGCTGCTCCCGCTCGTGTTCGCTGCGGAACTCGTGCAGCGGCGCCATATCGATCTCTATCGGGAAAACGACGGCGCGATCGGGCGCCTGGCGAACCTCGTCATCCATGCGGTCGATGATCCCGCCAGCTTCACGGCCATCACGCCGGTCAAACAGGACCTGTTTCCGTGGACGTTCCGCGATGAACTGAGCTGGGTCGAGCCGTACTACGCGCGTTTTCACGACGCGCGGCTGCCGGCGATCATCGCGTCGCGCCGCCCGTTCACCGAATGGCGGCTCGGCGGAAACGTGACGGCAGCCTGGGGCGTGCCGCTGCCGTAGACGATCCGCGAGTGGGTTGCCGCGCGCGCCGCTAGGCGCGCACGCGCCGCATCCTGAGCGTCGCCGACGGCGACTCGCCGAACGCGCGCTTGTACTCGATCGCGAACCGCCCGAGGTGCGCGAAGCCCCATTTCAGCGCGATGTCCGTCACCGATGCGAGCCCCGGCGACTCGTCGGCCAGCAACGCCTCGCGCACACGTTGCAGCCGCATCTGCCGCACGAAGCCCATCGGCGTGATGCCGTGGCGTTGGCGAAAGCCGGCGAACAGCGTGCTCGGGCTGACGCCGGCCAGTTCGGCGAGCCGCTCGATCGTCAGCGGCTCGTCGAGATGGGCGCGGATGTAGTCCTCGACGCGCCGCACGTAGAACGGTGCCAGCGCCACCGGCAGGTGTCGCGTGCCGTTGCGCGCGCTGTTCGGGTGGCCGTGCAGCAGCAGGTTGAGCAGCGTCGATTCGAGCTGCTCGAAGGCGAGCGGGTGCCGCAGCGGATGCGCATCCGTCGCGATCGCGCCCGCGAGGATCGGCAGCATCTGCGTCAGACACGTCCCCTGCGACGATGACAGGCTGAATTCCGGCTCGAATTCGACCGGCGCGTGGCGGTCGTCGCCGAAATGCCGCCGGGCGTGGCGCTCCATCACTTCGCGCTCGATGCGCAGGATCACTTGCGGGCACGCGTCGCCCCAGCGCATCTTCAGCGACAGCGTCGGCGAGATCAGCGATGCGGTGCCCGGCGACGACACGAAACGCGCCGAGCCGCACTCGATTTCCGCGTCGCCGCGCAGCGGGATCTGCAACAGGAAGAAGTGCTCGAGCGGCCCCGGCTCGATGCTCACGCCACCGCCATAATCGAGCAGGTTCAACGACAGGTTGCCCCAGCGCGCGTGATGCATGCAGCTGTGCAGCGCACGCGATTCGCCGGTCGGCGTGAGCCGGTGCGGCTTGAATACGTCGGCGACGCGGGTGCGAACCTCGTCCACGTCGTTCGACTGCAGCATCAGGTTGTCGTGATTGAAACAGGCGGTGTCGGCCAGCCAGCCTGTTCCGGAAAATTGCGCCATCGATGTTCTCCCGTCATGCTCGATTGCACTCGCGTCGTGCATGCGTTCCCGATATGGGGGCATCCGCCGCACGATCCGGATAGCGCCCGGAGTATCCGGACAGTCCGGTCGCCAAAGCACGCAAGTCCCGCGCAAACAACGCAAGAAGCGGACCGTTCGCGCATCGTAGAAAACTGTGCGGGGCTTCCGCATCCGCACATACCCGCAGTCAGCCGCGCGCCGGCCCACGCGCGGCGGCCGGTGCCACAGGTTTCCGGAATTCGCGGATACCGGCCGAAGAAAGCGGATAGAAACGCCCATTTCGTCCGCCAATACTGGGCTTGTCACCGAGATGAACCCTATGGAGGGACACATGCAAGGACGTCACATCGAGATTCCGTCGCCGGACGGCGGCACGTTTCGCGCGTACCTGAGCACGCCGGCCGCCGGCAAGGGGCCCGGCATCGTGCTGTGCCACGAGATCTTCGGCGCGAACGCGACGATGCGGGAAGCCGCCGACTACTACGCGGAGGAAGGCTATACGGTGCTCGTGCCCGACCTGTTCTGGCGTCAGGCGCCGGGAACCGAACTCGGTTATGCCGCGGCCGATGTCGAACGCGCGATGGCCCTGTACCGCGAATACGACGAGAACAAGGGCGTCGAGGACGTCGGCGCCGCGCTCGGGGTGCTCAGGCAGTTGCCGGAATGCACGGGCGAAACCGGCGTGCTCGGCTACTGCCTCGGCGGCAAGCTCGCGTATCTCGCCGCGTGCCGGCTGCCGGGCGTGGCCGCGGCGGTCAGCTACTACGGCGTGGGCATCGAGCAGGCGCTCGACGAGGCGTCGCACCTGCACGGCCGGCTCGTGCTGCAGATCGCCGGGCAGGACCGCTTCTGCCCGCCCGACGCGCAGCAGCGCATTGCCGACGCGCTCGCCGGGCGCGACGGCGTCGAAGTGCATGCGTATCCGGGCGTCGATCACGCGTTCGCGCGCGTCGGCGGCGATCATTTCGACAAGGCCGCCGCAGTCATGGCCCACCAGCGCGCGATCACCGCGTTCCGCGCCGCGCTCGGCCCGCGCTACGACCTGTCCACACTGTGGGAAGCGCACCTCAAACACGAATTCGACACGCGCAACGTCGATGCAACGATGGCGACGATGGTTGCCGAGCCGTACGTCAACCATATTCCCACGCTGACGGGCGGCGTCGGCCACGACGAGCTCAAGCGCTTCTACACGCATCATTTCGTGCATGCCAATCCGCCGGACACGACGATCACGCCGATCTCGCGCACGATCGGCGCGAGCCAGATCGTCGACGAGCTGCTGTTCTGCTTCACGCACACCACCGAGATCGACTGGATGTTGCCGGGCGTCGCGCCGACCGGCAAGCGCGTCGAGATTCCGCTCGTCGCGATCGTCAAATTCCGCGGCGACAAGCTTTATCACGAGCATATCTACTGGGACCAGGCAAGCGTGCTCGTGCAGATCGGCCTGCTCGATCCGGCGGGCCTGCCGGTCGCGGGCGTCGAGACGGCCCGCAAGCTGCTCGACGAAACCGTGCCGTCGAACGGCCTGATGCGCCGCTGGCAGGACAGCGGGCCGTCGACGGGCGCGCATTGACGCGGCCCCTCCCTCACTCAACGATTTCCGGAGACACCCCATGACTGCCCTTGCTGGCAAAGTCGCGATCGTCACCGGCGGCGCCACGCTGATCGGCGCCGCGGTCGCGCAGGACCTGAGCCGCGCCGGTGCGTGCGTCGCGATCCTCGATCTCGATGCCGAGAACGGCGCGCGCGCGGCCGCCTCGCTCGGCGAACGGGCGATGTTCGTCGCGCTCGACATCACCGACGATCGCGCGATCGAGCGTGCGATATCGGCCATCGCCGACCGGTTCGGTGCGATCGACGTGCTCGTCAACCTCGCGTGCAGCTACGTCGACAATGGCATCCAGGCGACCCGCAACGACTGGCTCGCCGCGATGGACGTCAACGTCGTATCGGCCGCGATGCTCGCCAAGGCCGTGCATCCGCACATGGTCCGGCGCGGCGGCGGCGCGATCGTGAACTTCAGCTCGATCTCGGCCCAGTGCGCGCAAACCGGCCGCTGGCTGTACCCGACGTCCAAGGCGGCGATCCGCCAGCTCACGCGCAGCATGGCGATGGATCTTGCACCCGACCGCATTCGCGTCAACTCCGTGTCGCCGGGCTGGACGTGGTCGCGCGTGATGGACGAGTTGACGCACGGCGACCGTGCAAAGACCGATCGCGTCGCCGCGCCGTTCCACCTGCTCGGCCGCGTCGGCGATCCGTCCGAGGTCGCGCAGGTCGTGACGTTCCTGTGCAGTGACGCAGCGAGCTTCGTGACGGGCGCCGACTACGCGGTGGACGGCGGCTATGCCGCGATGGGCCCCGAACAGGCGGTACCGGCCATTCCGCGCCTGGCGGAGTGAGCGCGCCTCACCGCCGCTTCCCTTCATCAACACGATTCCGGCCGGCATCCGGCCAACCGAGGACAGATCCATGAGACGCATCGCCATCGTCGGCGCCGGCCAGTCCGGCCTGCAACTCGCCTTCGCCCTGCTCGAGCAGGGCTACCACGTCACGCTCGCGACCAACCGCGATGCCGAACAGATCCGCACCGGCAAGGTCATGTCGAGCCAGTGCATGTTCCACACGTCATTGCAGATCGAGCGCGACCTCGGCCTGAACACGTGGGAGGAATCGTGCCCGTCCATCGAAGGGATCGGCGTCGCGGTGCCGCATCCGGACGGCAACGGCCGCAAGGTGATCGACTGGTCATCGCGGCTGACCCGCTACGCGCAGTCGGTCGACCAGCGCGTGAAAATGGCCGACTGGCTCGACGGCGTGCGGCGCCGCGGCGCGGACGTGCGCATTGACGACATCGGCGTACCCGAACTCGAGGCACTGGCGCGCAGCCACGACCTCGTGCTGCTCGCGGCCGGCAAGGGCGAGATCGTCAACCTGCTCGGCCGCGACGACGTGCGCAGCGCGTTCGACCGCCCGCAACGCGCGCTGGCCCTCACCTACGTGAAAGGGATGACGCCGAGCCAGCCGTATTCGCGCGTGCGCTTCAACCTGCTGCCCGGCATCGGCGAGTACTTCGTGTTCCCCGCGCTGACCACGACGGGCCCGTGCGAAATCATGGTGTTCGAAGGCATTCCGGGCGGCCCGCTCGACTGCTGGGCCGACGTCAAGACGCCCGAGCAGCATCTCGACCGGAGCCTGTCGTTCCTGCAGCAGTACGTGCCGTGGGAATTCGAACGCTGCCGCGACGTCGAGCTCACCGATCCGAACGGCACGCTGGCCGGGCGCTTCGCGCCGACGGTGCGCAAGCCGTTCTTCCGTCTGCCGTCGGGCCGGACGGTGTTCGGGATGGCCGATGCGGTGGTCGTCAACGATCCGATCACCGGCCAGGGATCGAACAACGCCGCGAAATGCGCGAAGGCCTATTTCGACGCGATCGTCGCGCGCGATGCCGCACCGTTCGGCGAAGACTGGATGCAGCAGACGTTCGAAGGCTACTGGGCCTATGCGCAGCACGTCGTGCGCTGGACCAACTCGCTGCTCACGCCGCCGCCGCCGCACATCCTCGAACTGCTCGGCGCGGCCGGCCAGCTTCCTTCGCTCGCTGCGGCGATCGTCGACGGCTTCGACGATCCGCGCCGGTTCTCGCCGTGGTGGTTCGAGCCGTCGGCCTGCGCGGCGATGATCCGCGAACACGGCGCACGCGTGGAGTAACCGGCATGGAAACGACCGCTACCGATCGCCCGGCCCTCGACCCGATGCAGTTGCGCGCCGCGTTCGGGCAATTCCCGACCGGCGTGACCGTGATCACCACGTGCGCGGCCGACGGACGCAAGGTGGGCCTCACCGCCAATTCGTTCTCGTCGCTGTCGCTCGATCCGCCGCTCGTGCTGTGGAGCCTGCGCAAGGTCGCGCCGAGCCGCCCGGATTTCGTCGCGGCCACCCATTTCGCGATCAACATCCTCGCGCACGACCAGATAGCCCTGTCACGCCGTTTCGCGACGCCCTGCGCCGACAAGTTCGACGGCGTGCTTCACGTGGATTCGGAAACCGGCGGCGTGCCCTGCCTCGACGGCGCAAGCGCGCGCTTCGTGTGCCGCAACGTCGGTCATTACGAAGGCGGCGATCACCTGCTCTTCATCGGCCAGATCGAGCAGTTCGACGCGTTCGGCCGTGCGCCGCTGGTGTTCCATGCGGGCCAGTATCGCGCGATCGCCGACCACCCCGATCTTTTTCGCGCCGTTTGATTAGTTATACAAATAAATACCCAGGAGGTGGTGAACATGAAATTCGGCTCTCGCGTACTCGTCGTCGCAGGCCTCACGATCGCCGGCATGTCCGCCGGCGCGCCTGCCGGCGCAGCCGACCTGCCGGCGGTCAACCTCGGCATGACCAGCTTCCTCGACGGGATGCCGCCGGCCGGCTCCGGCTGGTACGGCACGCAGTACCTGCAGGCCCACACGGCCAGCCGCGTCAACGACAACGCGGGCAACAAGGTCGGGCTGCCGAAGCAGGACATCGACCTGTTCGCGGGGCTCAGCCAGCTCGTCTATCAGTCGCCGCTGACATTCGCGGGCATGCATCCCGGACTCGACGTGATCCTGCCGTGGATCGCGTCCGCGCGAACCGACGACGGCATCGGCCATGTCGCGCTGAATGCGCGTGCGGGCTTCGGCGACCTGCTGATCGGCCCGTTCATCCAGTTCGACCCGGTGATGGGCGCGCAAGGCCCGCGCTTCGCGCAGCGCGTCGAATTCCAGTTCATCGCGCCGACCGGCGCGTACGACCCGTCGCGCGCGATCAATCCCGGCAGCCATTTCTGGTCGTTCGATCCGTACTGGGCGGCGACGCTGTGGCTCACGCCCAAGTGGACCGTGTCGTGGCGGCTGCATTACTTGTGGAACGCGACCAACCACCAGCCGGCCACGTCGCTCGGCCCGGACGTGACGTCGACGCAGGCCGGCCAGGCTATCCACGCGAACTTCGCGACCGAGTATGAAGTGCGCCCCGGCCTGCGGCTGGGGCTCAACGGCTACTGGCTGCGCCAGACCACCGACATGAAGGAAAACGGGCAGGACGTGCCGGGCACGCGGGAGGCCGTGTTCGCGATCGGCCCGGGGGCCATGTACAGCGTCTCGCCGCACGATCACCTGATGTTCAACGCCTATTTCGAGACCTATGCGCGGAACCGGCCGCAGGGCACGCGGCTGGTGCTGCGGTATGTGCATCACTTTCAGTGACGGCCGTTCGACCCTGGCGTCCGCTCACGCGCCGCGAACGTCCTCGTCGATCCGCAACAGCCGCCCTGCATTCGCGATCACGATGAACGTGCCGACGTTGTGCAGGATCGCCGCCCACACCGCGCCGAGCATCCCGGTCGCGGCGAGCGCGATCACCGCGAGCGTCCACGCGAGGCCGATCGCCGCGTTGGTGGTCGCGGTGCGCCGGCATTGGCGGCCAAGGCGGATGCAGGTCGGAATCCGCTTCAGGTCGTCGCCCAGCAGCACGACATCGGCCGACGCAATCGCGATGTCGACGCCGCGCTCGCCCATCGCGATGCTCGTCGAGCCGGCCTTGATCGCCAGCACGTCGTTCAGCCCGTCGCCGACGACGAGCGGATGCAGGCCCGCACCGATCTCGCGCATCACGTAGTCGAGCTTGTCGTGCGGCAGCGCCTGCGCGACTACCGTATCGATGCCCGTCTCGGCCGCGACTTTGCCGGCGACGCGTTCGAGGTCGCCCGTCAGCAGCGTCTGCCGCGCCAGGCCCAGTGTCCGCAACTCGGCGAGCGCTTCGCGCGCGTCGGGCCTCATCGTGTCGGCGAACCCGAACCATGCGAGCAGCCGCCCGCCGAGCGCGAGGCCGACGAGCGGCCCGTCGAATCCTTCCGGGGCGGCAGGCAAACCTCCGACGTGGTCGGCCAGCAGCGCCGGACGACCCAGCACGGCCGTGCCGTCCGGCGTGTCGGCGACGACGCCGAGCCCGCGCAATTCCCGCGTGCGTTCGAACGGCGCGACGGCGCCGCCGGTGAGACCGAACGCGGCGGCATCGCGAACGAGCGCCCGGCTCGCCGGGTGCGCGCTGCTTTCGCCCAGCCGCGCGGCCAGCGCACGCGCCTGCGCGCCGTCGACACCGGGCTGCAGCCACACCTGCCGGACCTGCAATTCCCCGCGGGTGAGCGTGCCCGTCTTGTCGATCACGAGCGAATCGACCTCGGCGATCTTGTCGAGGAACGCGGCATTGCGAAACAGGATGCCGTGCCGCGCGCCGACCGCGATCCCGGCAATGGCCGTGGACGGCGCGGCGAGCACCAGCGCGCACGGGCACGCGGCCACGATGACCGCGAGCATCGCCGACGCATTCGCGGACGTGAACCAGACGATCGCCGCGATCAGCAGGACGAGCGCGAGATACGCGCCCATGTGCCGCTCGAGCACCTGCGTGACGGGCGGTTTCGCCTGCTCCGCGTGCTGCATCAGCGCGATGATCTTGCCGAGCGTCGAATCCTTGCCGGTGTGGGTGACCTCGATACGCAGCACGCCGTCGAGATTCAGCGCGCCGCCATACACCGTGCTACCGGAATCAACGTCGTGCGGCACCGATTCTCCGGTGATCGGCCCGTTGTCGACGCTCGACGTGCCCGCCACCACGGTGCCGTCGACCGGAATGCGCGCGCCGGCCACCACTTCGATGCGGTCGCCCGCACGCAGCGCGTCATACGCGACTTCGGCGACGCTGCCGTCGGCGTCGATGCGGCGCACGCGGCCGGCCGTCAACTGGCCGAGCGCGCGGATCGCTTCCTGCGAACCGAGCACGCTGCGCTCTTCGAGCGCATGGCCGAACGTCATCACGATCGGCAGCAGCGCGGCCGTCGTCATGTCGCCGATCGCCCACGCGGCCAGCATCGCGAGCGCGATCAGGCGATCGGTCACGCCGTGCAGGCTCGGCGCGCGCAGGCTGTGCCACGCGCTCGCGAACACCGGCCCCGCGACGATCAGCGACGCGAGCGCGGCGAGCAGTTGCGCAAGCGTGTCGCCGCCGTCGGACAGCATGCGCCACGCGAACGACAGCACGAGCAGGCCGCCCGCGAGCAGCGCCAGCGCAATCTGCCGCGTGATCGTGCGGCGCTCGTCGGAGGACAGCGCATAGACCGCGTTGCCGGCGGGAGCGGCGTCCGGCTGCACGGCCGGTTCGGCGAACGAATTCATCGGGCGGTTCCGGGCAGGATCAGGTTCGAGGTGTCGTGCGGATCGATCGTCGTCACGCGCCCGGCTTTCGACAGCACGCGCTGCACGCGATCGCGATACAGCCGCGCCAGCAGCCCCGGATCGCCGTTCTCGCGCAGCGTCGCATCGAGTTGCCGGATTTCCAGCGTGTCGGTCTGCGCGGTGGCGACGCGTTCGGCCGCGTGAGCCTGCGCGTCCTGGACGATCCGGTCGGCATCCTGCTGGGCGTCCTGCCGCCGCTGTTCGGCGGCGGTGCGCGCTTCGGCGATGGTCCGCTCGGCGACCTGCAGTGACGTCAGCACCGCGTTGAACGCATCGGCGGCCGCACCGGGAAACGCGGGCTGCACGTCGACGCGCGCGACTTCGACGCCGAGCCCCGCGTGCGCCGCGTCGAGTGCGCGCAGGTGCCGCGCGATCGCATCGGCGAGATCGCCGCGCAAGCGTTCGCGACGCGCGGCCATCTGCCGGTCGGCGGCCAGTTGCTCGGGGCGCGCGACCAGGATCGCGTCGAGATCGCGGCTCGCCGCGACCTCGACGGCCGACGCGGAGACGATCCGCTCGAGCGCCGCGTCGAGACGGTCCCGCTGCAGCACGTACGCGTACGGATCGCTGACCCGGTAATAGAGCACCGCGCTCAACGCGACCGCGCCGCCGTCGCCGGTCAGCACGTAGCCGGAACCGGCCAGCGCGTCGGGCAGCCGCGCGACACCCTGCGCGGACGGCGCGAGCGCCCGCGGATCGCGATCGAGCGAGCGGATCCGCTGTTCGAGCACGCGCGCGGCGCCCGGCACGAGCAGGACCGATTCGAACGGCTGCGGCCAGGCGAGCACGAGCCCGGCGTCCTGGGTGCGCACGAGCGCGCCGAAGCGCATCACGACCGCGCGGCTGTCCGCCGGAATCCGCCGGATGTTCGAGCCGGCCCACGCGCACGCGGCGAGCACCGCGAGCGCGGCGACGAACCAGAACGACAGGCGCACGGCCTGCGCGCCCGGCCCGAGCGGCGGTGCGGACGGTTCGCTCATCGCCTGGCCTTGTGCGCGTTGGGCGCGGGTGCTGCCTGCCCCGACGCGTCGCCCGGGCCCTGCACGAGCACGCGGAACGGCGCGGCGTCGGTGCGCAGGATCAGGTTCGTATTGGTGCCGACCACCGCGTTCAGCGTGTCGAGCGAACGCAGCATCGTGTACAGGTGCGGGTTACCCGCATAGCTCTTGCCGTAGATGTCGGCCGCGTCCTTGCGCGATTGCGCTTCGATGCCGGCCGCTTTCACGTTCGCGTCGGCCAGTGCGATGCGCGCGTCGCGCTCGGCGTCCGAGCGGATCTGCGCGGCCTCGCGATTGCCGTCCGCGGTACGCTGCGCGGCTACGGTCTCGCGTTCGGCGCTCATCCGGTCGACCGTCGCGGCAAGCGTGACGGCCGGCAGCGTGAGCCGCTCGAGCCCGACCTGGGCGACCCGCACGCCGTATGCCGCATAGAGCTGCGCGTCGATCTGCCGGCGCAGCGCGTCCTCGAATTCGCCGATCTTCACCTGGGCCGGATCGGTGTTCACGAGCGACGCGAGATCGTACCCGGCCGACGTCGTCTGCAAGGCGGAGCCGACGAGCGAGCGGATCTGCCGCGCCGCTTCGTCCGGCTCGTTGCCGACCGCCCGCATGAAACGCCCGATGTCGCGCGCATCGGCCGGCACGCGCCACGCGACGTAAGCCTCGACGATGATGCGCAGCCCGTCGCGGGTGCCGACGTCCTGCAGGCCGCTCGACGTGGTGTGCAGGCGCAGGTCGACGGGCGTCACCGCATCGATCGGCGCAGGCAGCCGCCACGCGAGCCCGGGTTCGAGCAGCACGCGCACGGGCCGCCCGAACCGCGTGACGACCGAGGCCTCGCCGGCGCGTACCTGCACGAAGCTTGCGACCGCGAGCGCGACGAGCACGCACAGCAGCGCGATCGCGACGCGCAGGCGAAACGCGCCGGGCGGCTGCGGTGCACCGTGATGCGCGTGATGATGGTGGTCATGGCCATGGCCGTGGTGCGCATGATCATGCGCGTGCGAATGAAACAGACTCACGATGTCGCCCCGGGTGCGGCGTCGCCCGCGTGCGGGGCGGCGGCACGGCCTGCCGCCGTGCTGCGCCGCCCGCGCGGATAACGCCGAGACATGTCAATGGATGCCGGCCAGATCGCCGGCAGGGGTGTTGCGAAGATCGACGGTCGCCCGCGTGCCGTCGGCAAGCCGGTCGTCGATGATCGTCATGCGCGCGTTACTCAACCCACGCTGCAGCCGGTCGAGGTAGTACTCGAACGGAAACGCGGGGCCACCGAGCCGGTACGCGACCAGGTCGGCGTCGAAATCGATCTGCTGCACGCGCGCCGACGACACCGTGTCGCCGGCCTGCGCCTCGGCGTGCGCGACCCGTTCGAGCGCCTGCTGCTGCGCGTTGCCGAGCAGGCCGGCCGCGAAGCCGCGCGCCTGCGCGACGCTGCCCTGCGCGCGGATCTGCGCGGCCTGCACGTCGTGGAAGGCGGCGGCCGCACCGGTCGGCGGATGCACGCTCTCGATCACGACCGCGATCACGTCGACCCCGCTTTGCAGCCGGTCGAGCTGCTGCTGGATCGCGCGCTTCAGCTGGTCGGCCATCGCGGCCTGGTTCGTTTCCAGCAGCGATTCGAGCGTATGCGATGCGAGGTAGTGCACGAGTTCGCGATTGGCGCTCGTGCGCACCGTGCTTTCCGGGTCGATCGTCCGATAGAGCGCCGCGCGCGCATCGGCATCGGTCAGGCCGAGACGGTAGTCGACCCGCACGTCGGCGTTGACGATCTGGAAGTTCTGGCGGTCGCCGTTCGCGCCGGCGATCACCTGCGTGGTTTCCCACGGGTGCGGCACATCCCACAGACGGTCGAGGCGTTCGGGGGTCGGGCCGTCGGCCGGCACGGGCGACGTATCGGCGCTGCCGTCATTCGCGCTGCCCGCGATCGCGACCTGGTGCACCGCGCCGTTGTCGACGATGCGCGCGCGCCCGAACGGCCAGGGCAGACCGACGTGCAGGCCCGGCTGCCAGACCGCGACCGGCGCGCCGAACCGTTCATAGACGGCGCGCTGCTCCGGGTTCAGCACGACGACGGCGGTGAGCAGCCATGCACACGCGGCGGTGGCGGCGAGCGCGGCAGGCAGCAGCCGCACGAAGCTGCGCCAGCCCCAGCTCTGCCGCAGATCGATGCCATAACGATGGCGCAGCTCCGCGCCGAGCGACGCGAACGGCGACGGGCGCCGGCTCAGCAGCCCGGCGATCGCGCTGGTCGGCACGACGGCGCCGCGCGGCACCGCAAACCACGTCAGCACGCCGCGCAGCGCCAGTTCCGCGGCGACGGCTGCATTGAGCAGCGCGACCGCATGCACGAGCCAGTCTGCGGTGCGGTGCCGGAACGCGAACCAGGCGGCGGCGAGCGCACCCGCGAGCGCGGTGGCGAGCGCGACGCGCAGCACCCGCTTGAGTGACGCGGACACCGCCGAACCGCTGGCCGCCGCCGCATGATGGCGCTCGGCGACGAGCGTCAGAAAGGCGAGGACGATGCAGGCCGCGCCGGCCGCGAGCGTGGGTTCGGGCGCCGCCATCGCGCGCACCAGCATCGCGGGCGACGGCGGCTGCCACGCGAGCGCGGCCAGCGCGACGGAGAGCACGCCGCCGGCGGCGACGGCCCATGGCCGCCAGTCGATCGCGGCGACGATCGCCGGCCACGGGTTGTCGTCGTGCTCCGGCTCCTGCTTGCGGCTGAACGCGCTACGCAGCCAGTCGCCGATCAGCGTGATGGCCGTCCCTTCCGGGAGAGGGCGGCGCGCACGGTGGGCGAGCAGCACGCCGATCGCGACGACGAGCACGTTGCACCATGCGCTGGCGAGCGGCGCGCACCAGCGCAGATCCGCGGGCAGAACGTCGACGGCGCCCAGCGTGCCGAGCGCGACGACCAGCAATGCGGCGGCCCCTGCGACCGGCGCGAGCGCGTCGCGGCCGGTCGGGTTGCCGGGAATGTCGTCGTTGCCTTCCGCCTGTTGCCCCATCGGGGTTCCTTACGTACGCATTACAAGATGAGCAGGAGTCCATGCGGAAATCTGCGAGCGGCAATGTAGCGCGCTGGATGATGAAACTCAAGGTATCGATGCAATTGACGTGACCGGCGAAACAATCGTGCGGATCGGATTTTTCCGGCGCATGGCGGGCCATGCGTCCTTCCACCGCCCGCGCCGCGAATCCTCCCGGATTCAGATCAGATGCCGTTACGTAGCCGGCCCGATCTCCAGCACGCGGCCGGAGATCGGCACGAACGCGATGCGGATACGCTCGCCGTTGCACAACGGGTCAGAGGCGGCCTTGTCGATCCCGAAGCGCCGACGCGGCGCGTCGGGACCGTTGCCGGCAGCGTTCAGGTTATCGCGCGGCGCCGATCCCGTCGTCGCAACGCTTGCGTTCGGGAGGCGCTGGAGCGCCGATTGCGACCCGTGACTGCCGGGTCATCGCGCACAACGCGATGCCGGCAAACGTCGCCGGCATTCAGGTTAGCAGTAGGGGGCAGCCGATCAGGCGGTGGACTACGGCTAGTTCCATGGCCGACCATGGGTCCAGGATGCCTTGACGCCGCTATGGTCGACCTGTCTCGCGGCGCCGCCTGGCGAGGGCGCTTCCATGAAGCCCGTTACCGTGCCGGCCGGCGGGAGCGGCCGTCCGGCACGCAGAACCTTTATCGACGATTCAGACGATCCCGCCGATCCCGGCATGACGCCGGCTCGCCGCTCACGGCGACATCCCGACGAAGGTCGGCAGCAGCACGCGATAGACGTGAATCATCGCCGGCCCGAGCAGCACCAGCATCAGCGACGGGAAGATGCAGAAGATCAGCGGGAACAGCAGCTTCAGCGCGATCTTCGCGGCCCGCTCCTCCGCGCGCATACGGCGCCGCGTGCGCAGCAAGTCCGACAGCACGCGCAGCGATTCGCTGATGCTCGTGCCGAACCGGTCGGCCTGGATCAGCATCGTGCAGAACGACTCGATGTCTTCCGTGCCGGTACGCAGCGCGAGATTGCGCAGCGCCGCCTCCTTCGCGAAGCCGGAGCGCATCTCGAGCAGCATCAGGTCGAATTCGCTCGAGACCACCTCGCTGCTGAAACGCAGTTCCTCGCTCACCTTCATCAGCGCGGCGTCGAGCCCCAACCCCGCTTCGACGCACACGGTAAGCAGGTCGAGGGCGTCCGGGAAATCCTCGAAGATCTTCTGCTGGCGCACCTTGATCCGCTGCGACAGCACGATGTTCGGGATGTAATAGCCGAACCCGGCCAGCACGACGAGGATCACCGACAGGATCGCGCGCTCGTCCCCGAGCCGGGTCGTGATCAGCACCAGCAGCGCCGCGCACGGCAACGCGAGCGCGAGTACCGTCTTGGCGGTGAAATACAGCGCGGCCGCGCTCGGGTTGCGCCAGCCGGCATTCATGAGCCGGACGCGCAGCGGCGAACTCTCCCAGCCCTCCTTCGGCACCGACAGCTTCGAGATCGGGGTCGACAGCTCCACCAGCTTCGCGACCCAGCGCGACGCCATGTCGTCGCCGTCGCCGGAGGCCACGCCGGCGCCGCCGGCCTGCTGGATGCGGCGCTGGATATTGCGCGGCGCGAACAGCAGCATCGCGACGAGCACGCCGCCGGCCACGAAGAGGAACAAGCCGACCAGCATCACGGCGTGGACTACGCTCAGGTTTGGCATGACAGCCTCGCAACGGTTCGTGATTCGATTGGCGCGTCAGACGCGAATCCGGACAATCCGGCGGATCCAGAGCAGACCAAAGACCATCGACACCAGCATCACGCCGATCATCCTGATCCCCGCCGGATCCTCCCAGAGCACCGACAGGAACTCGCGGTTGAGCAGCGCGATCGCCCCCGCGGTCCCGAACGGCAGCAGCCCGAGAATCCACGCCGACAGCCGCCCTTCCGCCGACAGCACGCGCACCTTGTCGAACAGCTTGAAGCGCTCGCGGATCAGCGCGGAGATGCTGTCGAGCAGCTCGGCCAGGTTGCCGCCGGTCTCGCGCTGGATCAGCACCGCGATCACGAAGTAGCGCAGATCCTGCACCGGCACGCGTGTCGCGAAGTTCATCAGCGCGTCGTGCAGCGACACGCCGTAGTTGACCTCGTCGAACGTGATCCGGAACTCGCCGCCCATCGGATCGGGAAACTCTTCGCTCACCATCCCGAGCGTGCTCGTGAACGAATGACCGGAACGCAGCGCGCGCGAAATCATGTCGCAAATGTCCGGCAACTGCCGTTCGAGCTTGCGCATGCGCCGCCTGCGGCTGCGCATCACGTACATCGTCGGCAGGCAGCCTGCAAACAGCGCGATCGGCAGCGCGGCCAGTTGCGGCAACGTGGCGAAGCTCAACGCCAGCCACGCGAGCGCCGCGAACACCGCGCTGAGCGCCATCAGCTTCGGCAGCGTCCAGTCGAGGCCCGATTGCTGGATCAGGAGATCGAGCGCATGCACGCGCGGCACGCGCAGCAGCCACTGATCGAACGGCTTCGACTCGTCGAGCATCCGCTTCTTCAGGATCGACAGCCGCTCCTGCTGCACGTTGCCGCCGGCCGACATCGCGCGAATCCGCGACTCGATCCGGCGCGCGGCGGCGCCGTGCCGCGCGTTCCACCATTGATACGCGCCTTCGATCGCCAGCACGACCGCGACGAACGTGAGAATCAAAAAGGCGTAAAAGATCGTGTTCATGCGGCCTCCCCGGCAGCAAACGGCGCCATGTCGTCAGTTCGTCTCGTAACGCTGCGACGGATCGTAGAGCGCATCCGGCAGGTTGATGCCGAACGCCTGCAGCCGCTCGACGAACTTCGGCCGCACCCCCGTCGCGCAGAAGTGGCCGCGCACCGTACCGTCGCGGTCCACGCCCGTGCGCTTGAACGTGAAGATCTCCTGCATGTTGATGATGTCGCCTTCCATCCCGGTCAGCTCCTGGATACTGACGATCTTGCGCTTGCCGTCGGTCAGCCGCGCCGCCTGCACGACCACCGAGATCGCCGACGCGATCTGCTGGCGCATCGTCTTCGGCGGCAGCGCCAGGCCGGAGGTGCTGATCATGTTCTCGAGCCGCGTCAGCGCATCGCGCGGCGTGTTCGCGTGGATCGTCGCGAGCGAGCCTTCGTGGCCGGTGTTCATCGCGTTCAGCATGTCGAGCGCTTCCGCGCCACGCACTTCGCCGAGGATGATCCGGTCCGGACGCATCCGCAGCGCGTTGCGCACCAGGGTGCGCTGCGTGATCTCGCCCTTGCCCTCGATGTTCGGCGGGCGCGTTTCGAGCCGCAGCACGTGCGGCTGCTGCAGTTGCAGCTCGGCGGCATCCTCGATCGTCACGATCCGCTCGTTGCGCGGAATGAAGCCCGACAGGATGTTGAGCAGCGTCGTCTTGCCGCTGCCGGTGCCCCCCGATACCAGCACGTTCACCTTCGCGCGCGACAGCGCGTCGAGCAGTTCGGCCATCGGCGGCGTCAGGCTGTGGTAGCGCACGAGGTCGTCCATCTTCAGCGGGTTGACCGCGAAGCGGCGAATCGACATCAGCGGCCCGTCGATCGCCGACGGCGGGATGATCGCGTTCACACGCGAGCCGTCCGGCAGCCGCGCATCGACCATCGGGCTCGATTCGTCGATGCGGCGCCCGACACGCGACACGATCTTCTCGATCACCTTCATCAGGTGCGCGTCGTCGTAGAACGTCACGTCGGTCAGTTCGAGCTGGCCGCTGCGCTCGACATAGACCTGCCGGTACGTGTTCACGAGGATGTCGGAAATGCCGGGGTCGCGCAGCAGCACTTCGAGCGGACCGAAGCCGAACATCTCGTCATACACGTCGATCGCGAGCTGTCGCCGCTCGATATCGTTCGCAGGCATCCGTTCGTCGTCGAGGATGCGCGAGATCAGCGCGGCGATTTCCTGCCGGACCTGATCCTGCTGCATCCGCGACAGGCGCTCCAGCTCGACGCGCTCGAGCACGGCCAGGTGAATCTCGCGACGCAGTTTCTGGTACGCGTCGCGCAACGACGAATGAGCCGGGCCGGCCGGTTCGCTGCCCGTCGCCAGCGGCGGGGCCCGGTGCAACGACATCTGTTCGCGCAATGACATGATCGATTCCCCGAAAGAATTACATGGACTTGAGCTTCGGCGTGACCTTGCGGCCGAACAACCTGGACATCAGCGGCTCGCCGCGCACGGCGCCGTGTCCCGCGCGCACCTCCCCGTCGACGAGCTGTTTCGCGTAACCCTGCAGCGCACGCGTGACCGCCGCGCCGCGTGCGAGCCGCGACACCGGATGGCCCTGGTTGATCGCTTCGAGCACGGTGTCGGCGTCGTCGGGAATCGTGCAGGCGGCCTTCAGGCCGAGCACTTCCTCGAGCGCGGTGCGGGTCCGGTCGCTCGTGCGCGTCGCACGGTTCAGGAGGAGCCGCATCTGGTCGGTCGAGTAGCCGAGCGACACGAGAATCTCCAGCAGCCGGCGGCCGGCGCGCACGTGCGGCATCGTGGGCTGCATCACGAGCTCGATCTGGTCGCTGCGATCCAGCGCAACCATCGACAGCCGATTGACGCCAACGCCAATGTCGAAGATCACGAAGTCGTAGCGCGGCGCGGCAACGCCCAGGATCCATTCGAGCGCGTCTTCGCGCATCTCCGCAGCCTTGACCGGGTCGCCTGCGCCCGCGAGCACATGGAAGTTCTCCGTCACGTGCGCGACGCTCGCATCGAGGAACGCGCTGTCGAGCCGCTCGATCTGCGCGCACAGCTGCGGCAGCGTCGACGGCGGCGTTTCATCGCTGACGAGAAAGGCCGCGTCGGCGAACTGCTGGTTCAGGTCGATCAGCAGCACGCGGCGCTTGAAGCCCTCCGCGATCTCGAATGCGACATTGCTGGCCGCGAAGCTCGTGCCGGACCCGCCCTTGCACGACATGAACGACATGATCCGCGTATCGTCGGTGTCGCGCCGCGTGCTTTGCGCGGCCGCGCGTTCGAGCGCATTGCCGAGCGCCTGCGTGTCGAGCGGCCACTGCAGCACGTCGCGGGCGCCCGCGCGCATCGCGTCGAGCAGCACGTGCGGCGAGGTATCCGCCATCGTCAGGATGCAGGTCAGCCCGGCGTGAGCGCGACAGATCCGCTCGATCGCCGCCAGCTCGGATGCGTCGAGCGACGTGCCGTCGACCAGCAGGATGTCGAACGCGTCGAGCCCGTCGGTGCGATGTTCGATCTGCGACGGGCGGCCGTTCGCGCGTGTGGCGCGATAGCGTCCGCAGTCGGCCACGAGGCGCGCGATCTGCGAGAGGCGTGCGGTGTCGTCGGAAGCTACGAGAATATTGATCATGTCGTGTGCCTCGCCTGTTCGATCAATTGCAGTGGGCGCCGCCGGTCGCGGAGGTCAGGCTTTCGCGCGGCAGTGTGGTCGTGAACGGCGGCATCGTCGCGGGCAATGCGAGACCGGCGACGATCGCGACGGCACCGCGCTGGCGATGCCGGCTGCGACGCACGGCTTGCGGATAACGAGCTGCGCCGTTCATGGCGTTCTCCCTGAGCGTGCCGTCGTTACTGGGTGGCCTTGCCGACCCCGATCACGAACGCATTGGCGGGCGGATCGATCTGCTTGAACGACTTGTCGTAGTTGTCGAGCGCCGAAGCAGCCGCATTGCCGTCGACCAGCGTCGTCGCGGCCGCGTGTTCGGCGGCATGCGGATCGATGATCTGGGCCTTCATCACGGTGCGGACCGAATCGCCGAAGCGGGTGTCCCACACCGGGGTGGACGACATGCAGCCGGCAAGCGCGAAGGCAAGCGGTGCGGCGAGCGCCGCGCGGCGCACGAATACGAGGTAGGCGGATTTCATGAGGGTCCCCTTGGGATGGCATCAACGATCGGTGGACGCGGATTCGGACCGTGCGATCTGCGCGTCGGCACCCGCCGGAATCCGGCGCTTCGGTCGCACCGGTGCAGCCGGCCGGGCCGGCGCGTCGGGGCCGGCCGCCGCAAGGCGCGCGGCGGCGGCTTCGACGTGCGCGATGCGGGCCGCGTCGGATTGCGACACGGTGGCCGCCACCGGCGCGGGCGCCTTCTGCGGCTCGGCCGGTACCGGCGGCTGCGCGTCCGCACCTTGCGGCGCACGCGGTACGGGCAGCGCGGCGGTCGGGCCGGTCGGCGCTTCCGATTGCGGCGTCGGTGCGGGCGCTTGAGCCGGCGCCTGCGGGGCTGCTGCTGCGCCGTTCGACGGCTGTGCGCCCGGCTTGCGAACCCCGCCACGGCCTTCCATGTTGCCCGTCGCATACACGTCGGCTTCGTTCGGCTTCGAGAAGCTGTCGGTCGGCAACGGCACGTCGGCGGTCTGCAGCGGCTTCACGAGGTGCGGCGTGATCAGGAAGATCAGCTCGGTGCGGTCCTGCTGGAACGACGTGCTGCGGAACAGCGCGCCGAGCACCGGCACTTCGCCCACGCCCGGGATCGCCTTCAGCGCGCCCGTCACGTTGTCCTTGATCAGTCCACCGATCGCGAACGATTCGCCGTCGCTCATCTGGACCGTCGTCGAGGCGCGCCGCGTCGTGATCAGCGGCAGGATCGACGTGCCGCCGATGTTGGTCGCACTCAGCGTGACCCCCGTCTGCGACAGTTCCGACACTTCCGGCGCCACCTTCAGGCTGATCCGCCCGTTCGCCAGCACGGTCGGCGTGAACTTCAGCGCGACGCCGAATTCCTCTTCCTGCAGCGTGATCGACGACGTGCCGTTGCCGCTGCTCTGCGGGATCGGGATGAAGATCTTGCCGCCGGCGAGGAACGTCGCTTCCTGGCCGCTGATCGTCACGAGATTCGGCTCCGCGAGGATCTTGACCAGGTTGTCGGTGTTCTGCGCGTCGGCCGCGAGGTTGAACGGCTTGTTGTTCGACTTGCTGAACGCGACTCCGCTTGCGACGCCCGCGAGCAGGTTGCTGACCAGCGCGCCGCTCCACGAACCGAACCCGCCCTGGATGTTGAGCGCGCTGCCCATCTGGTTCATCAGCGTCTTCGACACTTCGGCCACCTTCACCTCGAGCATCACCTGCTGCGGCGACGTGACGGCCAGCATGTTCAGCACGCCCGCGCCGCCCGACTTGCCGGCCGCGGCCGGGTCGCCGGCGCTGTCGCCGTAGGCATGGGCGATCTGCACGGCCTGCTGCGCGGCCTGCGAGCTCGACACGGTACCCGACAGCACGATCGTGCCGGCCGCGGTCGTCACGCGGATATCGCGCTCGTTCGGCATCAGCTGCTGCAGCGACGCCTGCAGGCCGCCGGCATCCGCGCCGACCGCCACGTCGATCACGCGGCAAGCACCGCTTCTGCCCTGCACGATCATGTTCGTCGTGCCGACCGACAGCCCGAGGATGTACAGCGTCTGTGGCGACACCATCGTGGCCTGTGCGACGGCCGGATTGCCGATCGTCCGATTGCGGACCGGCTCCGGCATCGGCACCAGCAGCGACTTGCCGAGCGGCACGCTGACACTGGTCGAATCCCGCACTGCACCGACGCAGTTCGGCCCGTGCAGCGGCCCCGCCGACGCCGCGGGCGCGGCGGCCGCGACCGGCCCCATGCTGATCGTCATCTGCATCGGCCCCTTGCCGATGGTGGCCGGCGCGCCGGCGCCGCCCTTCGTCAGCGCGCCCGCTTCGACGCCTTCCTGGGCCAGTGCGCCATAGACGGTCAGCCATCCGAAACAGAGGATCGCGGCCATCATCGTGCCCCGTGCGACGCGTGTACGCAGCGGCCCGGTACCTGTGCATTGCGGTTTGAGCTTCATTTCGTCTGATCCCCCGAGAGTCCGGCGCTGCGCCGGTTATCGACTTCCAAGGCCACCGTGTCTCACCGACGGCCGATCTGTTTGTCTGGATGAGTGTGTCTGCGTCAGAAGCATTCGACGCTGCCCCTCACGCCCGTCAGCACGCCGACGCAGTCGCGCCGTCCTTCCGGCGCCGCGTGCGATGCGACATGCACGCGTACCGTCCGCACATGGGCCGGCGCCGGCGGCGCTTCGGGTGCGGGCTCCTTGCCGAGCAACGTGAGCTTGGTCGCACCGTCGGTGTTCAGCGTCTTCTTGTCGACCTGGTTGCGCAGCACGAGCGAGAGCGTGCCGACACTGCGCGCGAGGTCGAGCCGTTCGGCCTGGTCGGGCGTGACTTCCAGCGTGACCGCGTTGACGACCTTCGGCGCCGTGTCGTCGCGGCTCACTTGCTGCGCGACGGCGAGCACGAGGATGTGCTCGAGCACGATCTTCGAGATGCTCTGCCCGTCGGTCTTGCCCTGCTGTTCCTGCGTGTTGACGATCACGTCGACGTAGTTGCCCGGCAGCGCGAAGCCCGCGACGCCGACCACATCGTTCACGCGCACCGTGATCGCGCGGCTGCCGTCCGAGATCACCGCGGACAGCCCGCCCTTCGTGCCGACCGGCGCGAGCTTCGATTCGATCACCGGCTCGTCGCGCGACAGGCTGGTGCGGACCACGCGCCCTTCGAGCGCCTTGGTGTCGGCGAACGCACCGGCCGGCACGCTGTCCGACGGCCAGTTCACCATGCGGATCTGGTTCGGCCCGAGCGGTTCGCCCAGGTTCAGGTCGGTGGCCGCCACCGCAACCTGCGTGACCGAGCTCGTGGATGTCTGCAACAGCCAGTGGGACGCGAACACGACCGCGGCAAGACCCGCGACCATCGCGACGACCAGCATCAGGACTGCTCGACTGTTTTTCATGGCAATGCTCCTCGACGAATCTTGAAAGAAACGGCTCAACCGGTGACGTAGGTGCGCCCGCCGCGCTCGACGGGCGGCGGATGGCAGCCGTCCCGTTCAGGCGCCGCGCCGAAATAGCTCGCCCATGCGTCGTACAGCGCGTCGTGCGTCACTTCGGGCGGATCGCCGCGGTAACGCGCGCCGGCGGCGACGAGACGCAGCAGGTCCGCCGGGAAACAGGCGAGAAACGCCTTGCCGGTCGGCAGATGCAGCCGATGCAGCAGGTAGTCGAATGCATCGCCGGCCGCGACGAGGCCCAGCGACGCGCAGGCCGCGTCGAACACCGCGCGGTAGTGGTCGATCGACAGCGCCCCGATGTGCAGCTTCGAGCCGAGGCGGCGCAGGAACGCGTCGTCGCCCAGTTGCTCCGGCGACAGGTTGCTCGAGAACACCGGCCAGACGTCGAACGGCAGCACGAAGCGGTTGCCGGATTCGAGCGTCATGAAATCGACGCCGCAGTCGAGCGGGCGCAGCCACCGATTGAGCAGGTCGCGCGGCTCGACGCGCTGGCGGCCGAGATCGTCGACGACGTACATGCCCATGTTCGCCTTCATGTGCGGCGGCGCCTGGTAGAAGCCTGCGGCCTCGTCGCGGCGCAGGTCGAGCTCGTCGAGCGTCAGTTCGCCGCCGGAGATCACGACCGGCCGCTCGCACAGGCGCCAGCGGCGATCGACCGACTGGCCGCCGGGTTGCGATGCCGCGTCGACATGCACGAGCGGGTCGTAGACCTGGATCACTTCGCCGGCCGCGCAGATCGCGTGCGGCACCGGCACGTAGCCGTGCATCAGCGAACCGAGCCGCTCGGCAAGGAAGGTCTTGCCGCTGCCGGCCGGGCCGTAGATCAGCAGCGGGCGGCCCGCGTTCAGCGCCGCGGCCGCGGCGTCGATCACCGACGTGTCGATCACGATGCCGTCGAAGGCGGCCCACACGTCGTGCTGGCCGATGTGCAGCTTGCGCACCGAATGCGCGGCCACGCACGCGAGATACGCGTCGAGCGGCACCGGCGCGGGCCCGCTGTAACCGCTGCGCACCCGTTCCTCGAGCGCACTGACACGGCCCGCGTCGGTCAGGCGGAACGTCACGTCGAGATCGGTCGCGCCGCGATGCGTGAGCTCGACGAGATGCTCGCGCACGAGGAACGCGAAGACGTCGTCGAGTACCGCGAGCGGCAGGCGGTGCCGCTCGACCAGGTCGCCGTACGACGGGCGGCCGAGCATCAGCGTCGACTTCAGCACGAGCCCGGCAACGAACGTCTTGCTCAGTCCCGTTTCGTCGAGCGAGCGCGGCGCAGCCGGCAGTTGCGCGCCCAGCTTCGTAGGCGCCTCCCGCGACGGCAACGGATCGGGCAGATGGGCCACCTGCGCGTCGCGTCTCGGTTCGGTATGAGTCGTGTTCATGGTCGTTCCATCCTCGTTGCGGGCGCGGCGCGTTATGCGTACGACGCAAACAGCATGACCAGCGTGCCGACCGCGATCGCGACGCCATACGGCAGCGAGCCGACCGACGTGATTGCCGCGGGGCCGTCGGCGGCCTCCGCACGCGTGCCTCGCGCGTGCCACGCGAGCAGCGCGCGGACGTTCGCCCACATCTGGCGCATCCGCCCGCGCAACAGCACGGCCGCGAGTGCGCCGATCCCGCCGGCCACGAAGGTGGCCAGCACGATGTAAAACGTCATTTCCGCGCCGACCCACGCACCGATCGCGAGCATCAGCTTCACGTCGCCGGCCGCCATCCCGCGCAACAGGTAGAACGGCAGCAGCAGCGCGAAACCGGTCGCCGCGCCGGCGAGCCAGCCGAGCGCGCCTGCCAGGACGCCGTGCAGCAGGCACTGGGCGGCCAGCGCACCGGCGAGGCCGAGCGCGACGAGGCGATTCGGAATGCGGCGGGCCGCGATGTCCGTGCCGGCCGCGGCGACCGCGAGCAGCGTCACGCACAACGGAATCGGGTAAGGCGGCGCAACGGGTAACATGGCGAACCTCGCGGAGCGAATCGAAGGATCAGGAAACCATCGCCAGCGCGGTGGCCGCGGCGGCCAGGACGGCCGTTGCGATCACCACCGACGTATCGGCAAGCGAGCCTTTCAGCGTGACTGCGATGCCCAGCACCGCGACGGCCAACGTCGCGGCGAGGAACGCATACTCGATCGACGCCATGCCCTGCTCGTCGCCGATCCCGAGGCTTGCGATACGCGCCCTGGTTTGCATGATGGTCTCCGGTACCGGGTGATCAGATGCGTGGGAGCGGCTCGAACGCTGCACCGGCCGAGCCGTCCGCACGCTCTGCTTGTCAACGGCCTCAAACGGCCGCGGTCAGGTCGGCTGCGATCGTGGTGAACACGGTCTTGAGTTGCGTGCCGACCGCGGTGACTGCGACGATGATGCCGACTGCGATCAGTGCGGCGATGAGGCCGTATTCGATGGCGGTCACGCCGTCTTCATCGCGAACGAAACGGGCGGCTTGTTGAATGAACTTGGTCATGATGATCTCCTTGCGTGGTGACTTTCAAAGCCCTCGCGTGCCGGCTGGTCGGATGACCTTGCATCGATACGTCGAGAGCGGGTGTTGATGCCGTGTGGTGCCGACGAGCGATTCGGAAGCGCCGTTCGTCGTACCGTCCATCAAAGTGCTGTTACCGCCGCGTCCAGACTTGAGGCGATCCTGCTGAACACGGTCGACAGGTCCGTACCGATCGCCGTCAACGCAGCGACGATGCCGAGCGCGATCAGCGCCGCGATCAGGCCGTATTCAATGGCCGTCACGCCGCCCTGATCCTGAGCGAACCAGGCGATCTTTTCGATGACTCTCCGCATAAGTAATCTCCTTTCGGACTGCTATGAATTACCCGTCGTCCTCCAGGACGTCGGGACGGGCACCACCGGCACTACTCGAAAAATCGGAACGCGCCGCTCAGCCGCGGGAACGGGGATACACACCCCTGTCCGTGCGAACGGGTATCAGTGAGGCAGAGCGCGAGAGAGGCGTGTACGGTGCGACCGGCCGGATGAACCGGGCGATCCGATCGACCTGAACGGCACGACTGCCGTTCGACGCATGGAATCCAGTTGAACGGGAGAGAAACGCCCCGCAAAGCTGCAATGTGTCTTTAACGCGGTTTGCGAACCGCGATGTGCTGTGGTCTTTCATTTTTATTCCCCGTCTTTGGCCATGCCAATTTCTTATTGCCCTGACGATACCGGGCCTCATTGGTCACTCGACGAAACCTCGTGCGGTTGATCGGCCTGGAGCTGCGTATTCCCCGATGCGCTCCGGCCTGCCTTTCCGCGGGTGACTCCGAAGCGGGTTCCGTCTGATTTTTTTGCCGGAACCGCCTGATCGTCACCTCGTCGACTGCCGTGCCAACGCTTACGCAAAGAGCGGGCCACCCGGAGCGAAATCGAGGCGCATCAAGGGTTCCGGCGATGCCGGCGTTCCGCGGCCGGGGGCCCGATACGCGAAATGTTTCAAATTTGACATATGTTTTCCCGCAAGCGTCGTAAGCCGAAATGCCCGCCGCCGCGCTGTGCCAAGGGTCAAAAATTTTTACTCGGGACTTTCCCGAACGCGCTAGGCGGCCTGCGTGTCATGCCGACGGCAGGATGCGGAGCCGGTCAAAATGGCCGAATGTTTCAAAGCAGAAACATGAAATGCCCCCGCATCGATTTTTCAACCCGGAAAACGCGGTTTTCACGTGCGTCATCGGTCAATCCAGATACCGGCTTTCAGTGAGCGGTTTGCATCACGCGGTTTTTTCTTCAACAATGAATTCACCGGACAGCGCCATTTGAGCGCGATTCGATCCGCAGGCACGACAACATCGAACGGCTGCGACACGCCAGGCAGCCTCTACACACATACGGGGAATCATGTACACAGCCGATCGTTGGACGCGCGTTCGCGCCATGCGCCGTGCGCAATGGCTGACAGCCGACCGGATCATTCCGTACAGCTGCATCATGCTGATGCTCTTCGTCGCGTTGGCGGTCGTGTGGGGTGTCGTGTCCAATGGTTTTACCTCGAGCGACACGGTTCGCCCGGGTATCGACTTCTCCGTGTTCTGGACCGCATCGCATCTCGTGTTGCAAGGCCATGCCGCATCGGCCTACGACGCCTCGTCATTCCTGCAGGCCGAATCCGCGCACTTCGGTGCGTATCTGCAGCATCGGCCGCTTCCCTGGCTCTATCCGCCGACGATGTTGCTGTTCATCGCGCCGGTTGCCCTTGTGCCTTTCCTGCCCGCTTACGTTCTCTTTTCCGCGGGCAGTCTTTTATGCTACGCGTTCGCCATCTCGCGGTTGTCGGGATTGCGCGCGCATCTTCCGGTGCCGCGCGCCGCGGCGCTCGTCGTGATCGCGTATTCGGCGGTGTGCCTGTCCGCACTGTTCGGCCAGAACAGCATCCTGACCGCCGGCCTCGCCGCACTCGCGCTGCATCTGCTCGGCAAGCGCCCGGTCGCGGCCGGCGTGCTGATCGGGCTGCTCGCGATCAAGCCGCAGCTGGCCGTCGTGTTCCCGTTCGCGCTGATCGCGGCGCGTGCGTGGCGCGCGTTCGGCGCCGCGGCAATCAGCGCGACGCTGTTCGCGGCGGCCGGGATCGCGCTGACCGGCGCCGGCGCGCTGCATGGGCTCGCCGAAGCCGTGTCGACGGTGCGTGACCAGCATTTCATGCTGCCGTCGTACTGGCTCGCGTCGCCGACGCCGTTCGCCGCGCTGCGGCTCGCCGGCATGTCGGTGCCGGTCGCGCTCGCCGCGCAGGCGGCGGTCGCCCTGCTCGCCATCGCGGCCACCGTCGACGTGTGGCGCCGCACGCCCGACATGCGCTTGCGCGGCGCCGCACTCTCCGTCGCCACCTTGCTGACTACGCCCTATCTGTGGCACTACGAACTGACCTGGCTCGGGATCGCGATCTTCTGCCTGATCGCCCATGGTTTCGAGGCAGGCTGGCGGCCCGGCGACCAGGCGGTGATCGTGCTCGCCTGGCTGCTGCCGATCTTCGAGATGCTGAACCGGTTGATGAAGCTGCCGCAGATCGGCCCGGTCGTCCTGCTTGCCGTGCTGTTCGTCGTCGTTCGCCGCACGGTGCGGCACTCGCCCCGGAATTCGCGATGAAGACGCCCCTTTCCGTTCGCCACGCCCACCCCGCGATGGATGCCCATCCGGAACTCCCGATCGCGGGCCCGCGCCGTTACCCTCACTGGCTCAATCGCGATCGCGTGCGCGTCTATGCCGGCGGGGCGTTGCTGGCCGAGCTGCTGTGCGTCGGCATCTACATCGCCCGGCTGTACTTGCAGCATGGCGCTTCGCTGGTTCCGCTGTCGCAGGATTTCTCCGCGATCTGGAGCGCGGCCTGGCTCGCCGCGCACGGGCGTGCCGCCGATGTCTGGCATTTCAACGCGCTGTTTGCGATCCAGCAACTCGCCGTGCCGGGAATCACTCTCGACGACGGCGTGCTTCTGTGGCTCTATCCGCCCAGCATGCTGTTGCTGGTCATGCCGCTCGGCTGGCTTCCGTACACGCTGGCGGTCGTGCTCTGGCTGGGCGTCACGTACGCGCTGTTCGCCGCCGTCATTCATTCGACCGTGCAGCGCGGCACCGCGTGGCTGTGCGCGCTGGCCTTCCCCGCCGCATTCGTGACCATCGTCGTCGGGCAAACCAGCCTGTTTACCGCCACGCTCGGCGGCCTCGGCCTGCTGCTCCTGAATCGTCGCCCCGTGTGGGCCGGAATCTGCTTCGGCATGTTGATGATGAAGCCGCAGATGGCCATCCTGTTCCCGCTCGCGCTGCTGTGTGCCGGCCAGTGGCGCGCGCTGGCCGCGTGGGCCGCGACGATCGCCGCGTGCGTCGCGCTCGCCACGCTCGCGTTCGGCACCGACTCGTGGATCGCATTCGCACACGGGATGCACGACGTCTACCAGGTCGTCGGCACCGGCCACGCGAAGCTCACGCGGATGCCTACCGTGTTCGCGCTGGCCGCGCTGGCGGGCTGGCCCGCCTACGTCGCCAGCGGCCTGCAGCTGCTGTCCGCGGCGATCGCGGCGCTCGCCGTCGTCTACGCATGGCGCGGCGCATGCTCGTACGCGCTGCGCGCCGCGACCCTCGCGTGCGCCTGCCTGCTCGTCAGCCCCTATCTGTACGACTACGACCTGACCTGGTACGGCATCGTGATCGCGTGGTACGCGCGCTATGCGTGGACGCACGGCTGGCGGCGTTTCGATCGCGAATGGCTGATGCTGCTGTGGCTCACGCCGCTCGCGGGCCTCGTGGTCGTGCCACATCTGTCGTTCCAGTTCATGCCGCTCGTCACGCTGGCGTCGCTGGGGCTGCTCGTCAGCCGGATCGGCCGGGAACGACGCGACGTGCCGTCGATGCCGGACGCACGCGATCACTCGACCGAAACCGCGTTCGCCCATCAGGCCAGAACGCACCACCGCCCGGCGTACGGATTGCGCCGCACCGGCCGACCCACCATCGGCACGCATCGGTGAAACGGACATCACAAGGGGAATCATCATGCGGGAATCGCTCTATACACCGCTCGTATCGCTGGTCGTACCGTTCTATAACGAAGGCGAGGCCGTCGAGCGCTTCTTCGACGTCGTGATTCCGCTGATGACGTCCATCGACGCGATCCGTTTTGAAATCGTCTGCGTGAACGACGGCAGCCGCGACGACACGCTCGAACGGCTGATCCGGATCAGCACCGGCGAGCGGCGCGTGCGCGTGATCGATCTCACCCGCAACTTCGGCAAGGAAGCCGCGCTCACGGCCGGCCTCGACGAAGCCCTCGGCGATGCCGTGATTCCGCTCGACGCCGACCTGCAGGATCCGCCTGGCCTGATTCCGGTGATGATCGAGCACTGGCGCGACGGCGCGGAAGTCGTCGCCGCGAAGCGCAGCAACCGTGCGTGCGATTCGTTCGCGAAACGCACGGCGGCCGCGATCTACTATCGCGTGCACAACTTGCTGTCGGACGTGAAACTGCCGGAGAACGTCGGCGACTTCCGGCTGATGGACCGCAAGGTCGTGAACGCGCTGCGGAACCTGCCCGAGCGGCATCGCTTCATGAAGGGGCTGTTCGCGTGGGTCGGCTACCAGACCGTGATCGTCGAATACCAGCGCGATGCGCGCAGCGCCGGGCACTCGAAGTTCTCCGGCTGGAAGCTTTGGAATTTCGCGCTGGAAGGCATCACCAGCTTCAGTACCGTGCCGCTGCGCAGCTGGACCTACATCGGCGGCGGCATCGCCGCGCTCTCGTTCCTGTACGGCTTGTTCATCATCGTTCGCACCTTGCTGTTCGGCAATGCGGTGCTCGGCTACGCGTCGCTGATCTCGGTCACGCTGTTCATCGGCGGGATCGAGCTCATCGGGATCGGTGTCGTCGGCGAATACATCGGGCGGATCTACGACGAGTCGAAGCAACGGCCCGTCTACCTGATCCGCCGCCGCTACCAGGCGCACAGCAAGGTGATCGACCTCCGGGTCGCGCGCGATGCGCGCCGCCAGACCGCACGCCGGCGCGCGCAGCCGGCCCGTGCGCGGATCGGCGTACGCTGACGCGCGCCGGCGGCCATGATCGGCCTGCTCCATGGCGAACGCACGCGGCTCGTGCGCTTCGGCGTGTCCGGGCTCGGCTCGACCGCGATCCACACGCTGGTCGCGGCGGCGCTGTTCGCGCGGCTCGATGCAACGCTGGTGACGGCGAACGCGATCGCCTTCCTCTGCGCGACGGCGTTCTCGTATCTCGCGAATACGCTGTGGAGCTTCTCGTCGACGGTGGGCACGCGCAACGCGGTGCGCTTTCTCGCGGTCACGCTGGCCGGCTTCGTCGAAACGATGCTGCTCGCGCGGGCTGCCGAAGCGCTCGACGTGTCCCGCGGGATGAGCATCGTCGCGATCGCGCTGCTGGTTCCGCCGACCACGTTCGTGCTGCACCGGTTCTGGACCTACCGGCAAGTCATCCCTCTCCCCGCCGCCCGAAAATAAGCGGCCGCTCAATTAAGAGGTTCAATATCGCAACATTTTAGTAATGCATCAAATCGATTGACTTCAATTTTAAAATTACCGTATTGAAATAATATTAAATACCCTGTTTACTTTTACAGCTTCCGGAATTAACCGAACGGGATAACCTGCATTCGCCATCTCGACTGCACATGGCTTGATCGGAACAAAGCCTTGCAGGACAAGGCGATGGCGGCCGCACGAAGCAATTCGCGCAACAATAAGTCCCATTCATTCAAACGGGAGCTTCTATGTCACGCGTTACCGATGTGCTCGTCTCTTTCGATACCGAAACCATTCTCAAAAAATATCCGAATCCCAGCAAGAATCCGAATAGCCCGACGCTGATCGACTGGAAGCACGTGTACATGGTCACCAACCAGGACAACGTGGTTTCGGGGCAGGCGGGCGGCGAACTCGACCTGAAGGCGCAAGTCGGCGACCTGATCCGCTGGCGCGAAACGAGCCTGTCGCTCGGCTTCGAGAACCAGGTGGTGTTCTACAAGTTCATCGGCAACGTCGGCAACGAACTGATCTCGACGCCCACGCCGCGGGTCGCGGAAGCGTCGATTCCGGTGCCGAACACCAGCAAGCCGGACGTGCCGACCTGCCAAAAGGTCGCGAACTACTACTGGTCGTCGGAATGCCTGAAGGTCGGCCGCGTGACCTATCACTTCCAGTTCCAGATCATCGATCGCAACTGCCAGAGCCAGGGCTGCTTCTCCTGGGATCCGTTCATCTCGATCCATAACTGATCGCGGCAGGCGGGCGGCCGCGCGGCGGCTGCCCGCGTCACCCACTTGTTGCGGAGGAAGCGCTCATGCCTGGTCTTCGTTGCGATGTGCTCGTGATCGTCGACGCCGTCACGCTGCTGTCGGCCTACCCCGAGGCGAGCCGGGACCCCGACGCGCCGACCGTGATCGACGGCCGGCACCTCTACGTGGTGAGCCCGGGCGACACCGCGCAGCTCGGCCACAACGACAGCCGGCTCTTTACCGGCCTGTCGCCCGGCGACCAGTTGCACCTGCGCGAAACCGCACTGGCATTGCGCGCCGAAGCCAGCGTGCTGTTCGTCCGGTTCGCGCTGAAGGATGCGGGCATCGTCACGCCGATCGAAGCCGAAGTTCGCGATGCGGCCACCCCGGTGCCGGTCGCCGACGACCTGCTGCATCCGTCGTGCCAGCCGATGAAGGACCACTACTGGCGCAGCGACGTGCTGGCCGCGGGTGCCACCACGTGTACGGCCGATTTCGCCGTGTTCGACCGCGACGGCGCCGTATCCGGTTATTTCCGCTGGGAAACGTCGATCGAAATCGGCGGGAGCCGGCCGGACACGAAATAGCCCGGTTTCGACCCGTCGTAGGATCGTCACAGCTACTTCTCGCGGCTACCGAATACCGCGTTCAAGGCGATCTTCCACGCGAATGCCGCCGAACGGCAGGACCTGAAACGCTTCATCGACGATGCGCCGGAACCGGCAGCGCCCCATTGCCGCCCGGTACGGCGGCCTGTTCATGGGCCGCGAGTTGCCCGTCGGCTGATGGGCCGCACGCAAAGTCGCGGCCACGCACCGTCACACGCTACGTCCCAACAACTGCCCCGGCCAGCCGTCCACGTCGAAGGTTGAAATTCGCTCATACCCGCAGGACTCGTAGAAGCGCACCAAGGCGCCCGTCCCGCCGCCATAGCAGTCCACCCGCAAGCGCCCCACGCCGGCCGCCCGGGCGCGCTCATCCGCGAAGGCCATCAGGCGCCGGCCCACACCCCGCGCCCGTGCATCGCGCGACGCCACCAGCACGCGCACATAGATCTCCGGCTCGGTCGCCGGCGGCACGTAGGGCATGGACTCGCCGAGGATCAATGCGCCCAGGACGCGACCGTCCCGATCTTCCGCGACCCACGCGTCGGGCAGCGCACAGGCTTCGGTCACGAGCGCAATCCGCCTGGGTTGCGTCGACCATGGCTCGCGGCCCCATTGCCCTTCGTTGCCGATGGAAACGAACCACGCTATCACGTCATCGAAGATCCCCAGCACGGCCGGCGCATCGAGCGCACTGGCGCGACGAATCACCTGTTCGTCCATTCCTGTCTCCTTCACGCTCAACCCTCCTTCGCCGGATTCGACGACCGGCGCGCAACTGAATGTCGTGCCGAGCGCGCCCGAGGACGCGCGCTCGAAACCCGGCGATCAAGCCCGCTAAGGTACTGAAATTCCCCCCGGTTGATCAAGGCGTGACGGCCCGCGAGCCGCGACCTTGCCGCTGGAGCGGCGCGACCAAAGCGGTTCGGCGCCAAGCCGAGGGGGCCGAAAAACCATGCCGCAACGCATACTCCATCGCGCTCGCCTGATCCGGCTGGCCGATGCGCCGGATCGCAGCGAATCGATTCCCGCGCGAATGCCCTCCTACACGACAAAAAAATCTACAATCGACGCGATGCATTGCAGGCATGAAGCGCCGGCCGCCCCACTCTCGCTCGCCACCATGAACGCACCCGCTGATTCCCCGCCGTCCGCCCCGTCGGTACTTGGCGTCTATCGTCAACTGGCGGACCCGTCCGCCGGGCAATGGATCGTCAGCCGCTCCGAACGCGCGCACCTGTACCGCATCCAGCATCACCGGCCCGACGGCAGCACATCGGTCGATACGGTCGTCGATGCGGACAACCTCGATGCGAAGCTGCACAAGTGGATCCAGGAAGGCTTCGTCCGGCGCGAAGCAGGCGACCGTGCGGCGCCCGCCCATCGCGGCGCGTTCATGCCGGACCTGCGCCGCGCGCACGCTGCGCGAGCGGCGGCAGCCGGCGCTGCGGCGCACGTCGTGCAGGTGGGCAGCGTGCCGATGCCGCGCGGCCCGGGCGGGCCGCTCGTGCCGCCGCTGAACCCGGCCTACCTGTTCACCGCGCGCGCGACGAACGTGCTGGAAGACATCGTCGAGAACCGCCGCATCCTGCTGATCGGCCACACCGGCACCGGCAAGACGAGCCTCATCGAGCAGGCCGCCGCGCTGGCCGGCCATGGCGTGCTGCGCTCGAACATGAACGGGCAGACGACGGTCGGCGACTTCGTCGGGTTCTGGACCGTCAAGGGAGGCGAGACGATCTGGGTCGACGGCGTGCTGCCGACCGCGATGCGTGACGGGCTGTGGCTCATCGTCGACGAAATCGACTTCGCGGAACCGGCGATCCTCGCGGTGCTGACGGCCGTGCTCGAACCGGCCGGCCGCCTGTTGCTGAAGGAAAAAGGCAACGAGATCGTCGTCCCGCATCCGTCGTTCCGGCTGTTCGCGACGGCCAATGCGGCGGGCGCGATGGGGCAGTTCCGTCATCTGTACCAGGGCGCCAACGTGATGAACGAGGCGTTTCTCGACCGCTGGCGCGTCTACCGCCTCGACTACCTGCCGCCCCCCGACGAGGCGCGCGTGCTGCAGCGCACGTTCGGCGCGGCCATGACTGCGGCGATGGCCGACACGCTCGCGGCAATCGCGGCCGACTGCCGCGCCGCGTTCGTCCGCGAGGATCTGGCCAGCGCGTTCTCGACGCGGCGCCTGATCGACTGGGCCGAGCTGATGCTGCGCACCGGCGACCCCGAATCGGCCGCCGGGCCGACGATCTATGCGAAGGTCAGCGCGGAAGACGCCGACCTGATCCGCAGCATCATCCGCCACTACATCGACGTCGAGGCCTGACGGGATGGCCCGGGACGACGACGCGCGCTCGCTTCACCTGAGCCGGCTGGCCCGCACGCTCGCGCAACGGCACGGCATCGAGGTACGGTTCGCGCGCGACGGGCAGGTTGCGCGGCAAGACCTGCTGGTGCTGCCCGACACGCTGCTCGCCGGCGACGTGGACGACGACGCGATCACCGGTCTCGTCGACCTCCACGCGGCGCGCGCCCGCTTCGGCGCGATCGATGAGGTTGCCGCGCTGGCGTCGCCCGCGGTGCGGGCCGTTGCGCAGGCGATCGACGATCGGCGCGCGGCCGGTCGCCTCGCTTCGATCTATCCCGGCGCGATGACGTTCCTGCGGCGGATGCGGGTCGCGGCGGCCGCCGACACGCTCCATCGGTGGCCGCGCATGGCGTGGCGCGACCGGCTGATGTGGCGCATCGAGCGCGCGCTGTGGGACGAACCGCCGTCCCCCATCGAGCGCGTGCCGTCGCTCGACGCGACGATGGCGGCTTCGGACGATCTCGTCGACGAAGCCCGTGCGGCGACATCGACCGCCGACAGCATCCGCGCGGCGCACCGGATCGTCGAACGCGTGCGCGCACTGGCGTCGGCCGGCGCGAACAACATGATGTTCACGACCGATCCGGGCAGCACGATCGACAGCGACAGCATCGCTGCGGAATTCGAATCGGACGGACAGGGCGCGCCGGACGACTCACGCGCGCCGGTTTCGGCCGAATCGAGCGCCGGTGCGATCGCCGACACCGGATCGTCAGCCGAGGTGCCGTCACCGGGCGATGCAACGCCCCGCACGATTCCCCTGTCCGCCGACAACCGGCCGCTGCTGTCGGTCCCGCTGACCACCGCGTTCGACACGGTGACGGACTTCACCGGCAAGGGCGAGCCGGCGCGCTGGCACCGCCTGCGAAGTGCGGCCCGCGCACAGACCGAGCCGCTCAAGCGGCAACTCGAACGTGCGTTGAAAGTGGACGAGCAGACGCGCTGGAAGCGCGAACAGGAGCGCGGCGAGCTCGACCGGATGTCGCTCGCCCGCCTCGTCACCGCGCCCGGCTATCGCACGCCGTTCCGCGTCCGGCGTGCGACGCCCGGGCGCGACGCGGCCGTCAGCCTGCTGATCGATTGCAGCGGGTCGATGGCCGGCAGGAAGATCGAACTAGCCGGGCTGTGCGCGGCGGCGCTGTGCGATGCGCTGACGCAGCTCGGCTTCGCGTGCGAAGTGCTCGGCTACAGCTCCGTCGAGGATGCCGCGATGCGCGCGCACTACCAGCGCTGGATCGACGCCGGCCGCGACACGTTCGGCTACAACCGGTTCGTCGAACGGCTCGACCTGCGCGTCTACAAGCGGTTCGATTCCGACAACCCGAGCGGCCTCGCCTGCATCGAATGCGGCCACGAGAATCCCGACGGCGAGGCGTTGAGCTGGGCCGCCGATCGGCTGCTGGCGAAGCGCGCGCGGCGGCGGATCCTGATGGTGCTGTCGGACGGCTATCCGGCAACCGGCGACGGCAACCCGGCGATCCTGCGCTCCGACCTGCGCGCGCGCATCGACGCGCTGCGCGAGCGGCGCGTCGAACTGATCGGCGTCGGGATACTCGATGATTCGGTCGAGGCGTTCTATCCGGTCAGCAGCGTGGTCGAGCATCTGCACGCGTTGCCGGGCGCGGCGTTCAGCGTGCTTGGCGATACGCTGCTGGATCGGCGCTAGCCTCCGCCACGGCCGCGGTTGCAGTCGAACCCGCACTCGCATTGCCGCCGGCGCGCCGGATCGGTATTCGCACGCAGAACGTCGTGCCGCGGCCGGGCTCGCTCGTCACGTCGATGGTGCCGCGATGGCGCTCGACGATGCCGTGCGATACCGACAATCCGAGCCCCGTGCCCTGCCCGACCGGCTTCGTCGTGAAGAACGGATCGAAGATGCGCCGGATGACGTCCGGCGTCATGCCCGTTCCGGTGTCGCTGATCGCGATCGTCACCTGCTCGCCGTCGCTCGACGTGCGGATCGTGATCACGCCGCGCTCGGGAATCGCGTGCGCCGCGTTCACCAGCAAGTTCATGAACACCTGGTTCAACTGCGACGGCAGGCATTCGACCTGCGGCACGTCACCGTAATCGCGCACGATGTCGGCTTTGTACTTGAGTTCGTTGTGGACGACGTTGAGCGTGCTTTCGAGGCCCGCGCGAAGATCGACCACGCTCCACTCGTCGCTGGCCGGACGCGAGAAATCGCGCAGGTCCTGCACGATGCGCCGCACGCGCAGCGCGCCGTCGATCGATTCGTCGATCAGGGTCTCGATCTCGCCGCGCACGTAGTCCAGGTCCGCCGCGCGGCCCATCGCCGCCAGCGCGTCGCGCGCGGCCGGGTCGAGCTGCGGCAGCGCGGCTTCATGCGCGGCGATCACGTCGAGCAGACCGTGCACCCACGTCTTCAACGTATTGAGGTTCGCACTGACGAAGCCGATCGGATTGTTGATCTCGTGCGCGACACCGGCCGCGAGCTGACCGATCGACGCGAGCTTTTCCGACTGCAGCAGTTGCTCGTGGGTGTCCTCGAGTTCATGCAGCAAACGCCGCTGCTCATCCTTCTCCTGTTCGAGCCGTGCCTGCGCGACCTTGCGCTCGTCGATCTCGGTCGCCATGATCTCGCGCGTGTGCTGCAGTACCGTCGTCGTCTGTTCGTAGCGGTGCAACGCGCGTTCGAGTTCCGCGGTTCGCAGCCGCACGAGCCGCTCGAGCGTATCGGTCATGCCGCGCAGGAAGGTTGTGCGCGCATCGAATCGGCTCAGCAACAGCGTGACGACCAGTGTGCCCATCGTAAACAGCGCGACGGTCGTCGCGAGCCACGGCGTGTCGACCCCGTTCGCGGCTCCGCACCGTGCGTCCGGCGCGAAATGGGCGGCCGCCATCGCCGTGTAGTGCATGCCGGTGATGGCAATCCCCATGACGAAGGCGGCGCCGACCCGCTGCGCGGTCGCATGGCGCGCGTGCTGAACGCGCAGCGCCTGCGCGATCCACATTGCGGCGGTCGACGCGATCACCGCAATGCCGATCGAGGCGGCGAACAGCACGGCGTCGTAGCGAATGCCGGGCTCCATGCGCATCGCGGCCATCCCCGCGTAATGCATGCCGGCGATCCCGCCGCCCATCAGCGCGCCGCCCGCGAGCAGCCGCCGCCAGCCCAGCCGCGCGCGCGTGACGACAGTCAGTGCGAAGTACGACACGAGCACCGCAATCGCCAGCGAGGCCCCCGTATCCGGCAACGCGTAGCCGAGCGGAATCGGCAGCGAGAACGCGAGCATGCCGACGAAGTGCATCGACCAGATGCCGGCACCCATCGCCACCGCGCCGCCGCCCAGCCACGCCCGCTTGAGCTTCGGGTTGTCGAGCAGCGAGATGAAGGCGGCCAGGTCGAGTGTCGTATAGGAGGCCAGCGTCGCGATCGCGAGCGACAGCAGGACCAGCGGGAGATTGTAGGTGCCGTACATGATCGAGCGCCCGAATCGAGGTGAGTGCGTTGCCGCGGCGCCCGGTCGCGCACCGCGGCCATCGGCCCGCGCGGCCGGGCTCAGGCCGGTGCCGCACCCGCGTTCAGCGCGGGCTTCGCGGCCGCCTGGCCGGCCAGCACGAGGATGTCGAACGACGTCCCCTCGCGCGTCTCGAAGCGGCGCACGAGTTCGATCTGGTGCGCCGACATCACGCTGCCCTTGGTCATCAGCAGCACGCCGCGATGCGTGCGCAGATCGTCGGCGAGCTGCATCCCTTCGCGCAGCTGCGCGGACTTGATCTCCGCGACGGACGCCGCGATGCCGAGGCCTGCCGGGTCCCGCATCAGTTCGACCAGACTATCGACGATCTGCGAGTCGTAACGCACGCCGGCCTGCGAGCGCAACGCGTCGATCGCCTGTTCGACCGAATGCGGCGTGCCGATGTCGCCATTCCTCAGCCCTTCGAAATCGCGCGCGATCGCCACGATCCGCGAGCCGAGCGGGATCGCGTCGCCTGCCAGCCCGTCCGGCGTGCCGCGCCCGTTGAAGCGTTCGTACTGGTGCAGCACGATCGACGCGACCTTGTGCAGTTGCGCGACCGGCGTCAGCACCATCTGCGCGCGCAGCGGATGCTGCAGGAACAGGCCGTGTTCTTCCGCCGTCATCTTCGCGAGCGGCTTGTGCAGCAATTCGTCCGGCAGCGACAATTTGCCGATGCCGTGCAGCAGCCCCGCGAAATAGACGTCCTGTGCATGCAGCTCGCTCATCCCGGCGGCCAGCGCGAGCCGCCGCGCAATCTCGCCGACCCGCATCGCGTGGCCGCTGGCGGACCCGCAGCGCATCTCGATCATGCTCGCGCAGACCTGGACCATCGCGGTGAAACTGCTTTTCAGGTCACGTTGTGCGGCTTCGAGGAACATCACGGTCTGGCCGAGCTCTTCGGTGCGCGCACGAACCTGCGTTTCGAGTTCCGTGTTGAACCGGCGCAGCGCTTCGTTCTGCGCTTCCGTCAGCGCGGCGAGCCGGGCCGCTTCACGCCGCAAGCGCCGCTGCTCCAGCGCCTGTTCGAGAGTCAGCAGCAGGTCGTGATCGTCCCACGGCTTGTTCAGGTAGCGATAGACGCCGCCGTCGTTGACGGCCTGCACGACCGACGCGATCTCCGCATAGCCGGTCAGCAGGATGCGCATCGTGTCCGGGTAGAGCGCCCGGGCCCGCGCCAGGAACTCCGCGCCGCTCATGCCCGGCATCCGCATGTCGGACACGATCAGGTCGACTTCGGTCGATGCCAGTATCTCGAGGGCCGCCTCGCCGCTTTGCGCGGTCAGGATCTCGTAGCCGGCAGGCCGAAACACGCGCCTGAGCGCCGACAGCATGCTCGGCTCGTCGTCGACCAGCAGGATCGACGGTACGCCACCCGCATCGTCGGATGTCGCCGGCGCCCCGCTCGTTTCAGGCGATACCGCATTCGGTCCGTTTGTTGCAGATGTCGTCATGATAGGCCTCGGATCGTGTATTTATATTCTCTCTGCATCATCGGCATACACCGCGCATTCCATATCCGGGAAAACGCTGATGCGCTCGTCCGGAACACGCCGCGGATGCGTTACCGCGGCGCGCTACCGCATGCGATCTACCCCGCCGTCGAACCCGGTTCGCGCACGTAGAAGATGTCCCACTTCGCTTCGTCCGCCTGCACGAAGCCGTGCCGCGCATAGAAGCGGTTCGAATCGCTGCCGCGCAACGCACCGACGCGTACGGGCACGCGCATCTCGTCCGCTTCGGCAAAGATCCTGCGCAGCACGGCCGCGCCGATGCCCTTTCCCTGATGCTCGGGCACGATGTACAGATGATCGAGCAGCCAGTGGTCTTCCTGCCGCCGAACCACGAAAAAGCCTGCGTTCACCCCGTCGGCTTCGATGAAGCGGCACAGCGCCGGGTCGAACGACGCGAGAAAGCGTTCGCGCGCACGCCGGGGATCGAAGCGGCCGATGCGTTCGAGGCTGTCGCGCATCGCGGCGATGCGGATCGCGACCAGCGCTTCGGCGTCGGATCGGGTGGTAACGGGAAAGGTCAGGTTCATGGGCAAGTCGCGCTCACGCGGAGAAAAGGCCCGGCGTCGCAGCGTTCTCGCGACGCAGGCCGCCGGCACGAACGGCGCGTCAGGGCGTCTCGATGCCTTCCGCCCGCGTCGCCAGGAATCGCAGGTACTTGCCGTCCTCGTCCTCGAACAGTTCCGGCCCGCCGCCCATGTAGGCGCGCATCAGCTCGTCGGCCGCGCGGTCGAGATCGCCCAGTTCGAACTGGCACTGACCGAGCCTCAGGTGCAGGAACGGGTTGCCGATCGCGTTGGGGAAATGCATCGACTGGGCGAGCGTGTCGCGTCCGGCCGCGTAGTCCGCTTGAAGAAAATTCGCGTCGCCGATCGCGGCCATCAACCAGGTTCCGGCTTCCCATTGGGTCTTGGGTTCGGGAAGCAGGTCGAATCCCGCCCAGAATTTCGCCAGCGCGCCTGCGTAGTCGCCGTCTTCCATCAATGCATCGCCCGCGTCGCTCAGCGCGCCGATCCGTTCGTACAGTGCGTTGTCCAGTTCTGCCATGTCGAGTCCCTGCTCCGGAGTTGAAATCGGCCCGGTGTGGCCGGTGATTGCGATGCAATCGCGGTGATTGTGTGCGGTTTTGCTGCCCGGGTCGGTCATCCGGACGGCATTCATCCAGCATACCCGAGCCGTATGACGCGCGCGCCGCGACTTTGCGGTTCACCTTCGTATGCCCGGACGCACCGCGCCTCGCATTACACTATCCGCCGCAACGCTAAGCGTCCCGACAATCCGTGCCGCCGCGCCCCCTGCTGACCGTGGTCCAGGTCACGCTCGCCCGGCAAATTTTCGTTTGACTACCGATCCATGCTCCGCTTCGACAATCTCGGCAAGCGCTACGACAAGCGCGTCATCTTCAAAGGACTCAGCCACGCATCCGGTGCCGGATGCGTGGCGCTGTGCGACGAAACCGGCAGCGGCAAATCGACGTTGCTCGCCATTCTCGCCGGCGCGATCGACGCGGACGAAGGCGAGGTGTGGATCGGCGGCCATTCGCTGCTCACCGCGCCGCACGATGCGAAATCCGCGCTGGCGTATGTGCCCGACGATTGCCTGGCGTATCCGTCCCAGACCGGTCGCGAGTTTCTCGGTCTCGTCGCGGCCGCCAGGAAGACCGTCGTCGACACCCGCACGCTCGAGCTGGCGGATCGGTTCGGGCTTGCGCCGCATCTGGAGAAGCGCTTCGAGCAGATGTCGTTCGGCACGCGCAAGAAACTGTTCCTGACGGCGACGACGCTGGGCGCGCCCGCCGTCGTGATCGCCGACGAACCGGACAGCGGGCTCGACGCGGCGTCGCGTGCGGTTCTGATCGATCTGTTCAGGACGTTGGCGGCAGACCGTACGGTCTTCTTTTCGAGTCACGATCCGGCACTGGCGCACGCCTGCGACGCAAGGATCACTGATTTCGCTGCGCTTGGATTCGCTGGATAGACGGGTTCGTCGCCGGCGCGGTCGCGGGGATGGACAAGGCGCGGCTGCGTGACATCGGGAGGAAAGGCGCCGGTATCGTTCGCGGCAAGTACGGTATCGCCGGCAGGCGAGACCTCGGTGTTCGTCAAATGTTCGTGCGCGCCTTGGGGCGGAAAGGACAGCGGCCGACCCGAACCATTCCGGCAACCGGCGAAGCACCGGCGATCGTCGCGCCCACGATGCGGCGCCCCTCCGTGCCAACGGCATCATGCCCGTTGATCGTCGATCTACACGCCGACGATCGATCGCTGTCTTTTACCGGCAGGCAGTGCGAAACGTACCACCCCGCTTCGCACTGCCGTGCCTTCCCCAATGCGCATGCCCGGCGTGCCGGGCCTCGATCAGCCGACTATCCGCCGACGTCGTTCGACCCGCGCACGCACCCGGCCCTGCTCCCCGTCAGGCCTTCAACGCCCCGAACACCTCGTCCAGCATCTTCTTCGCATCGCCGAACAGCATCCGGTTGTTGTCCTTGTAGAACAGCGGATTGTCGACGCCCGCATAGCCGGACGCCATGCTTCGCTTCATCACGATCGAGGTCTTGGCCTTCCACACCTCGAGCACCGGCATGCCGGCGATCGGGCTCGCCGGATCGTCCTGCGCCGCCGGGTTCACGATGTCGTTCGCGCCGATCACCATCGACACGTCGGCTTCGGGGAAATCGCCGTTGATCTCGTCCATCTCCATCACGATGTCGTAAGGCACCTTCGCCTCGGCGAGCAGCACGTTCATGTGACCCGGCATGCGCCCGGCCACCGGATGGATCGCGAAACGCACGTCGACGCCCTTCTCGCGCAGCACCTTCGTGAGTTCATGCACGGTGTGCTGGGCTTGCGCCACGGCCATCCCGTACCCGGGCACGATGATCACGCTCTTCGCATCGCGCAGCAGCTCGGCCGTCTCCAGCGCGCTCACCGCCACCACTTCGCCGGCCGGCTGCGCACTGCCGCCCGCCGCCGCGGGCGCACCGCTGCCGGTGCCGAAGCCGCCCGCAATCACGCTGATGAAGTTGCGGTTCATCGCGCGGCACATGATGTACGACAGGATCGCACCCGACGAGCCCACCAGCGCGCCGATCACGATCAACAGGTCGTTGCCGAGCATGAAGCCGGTGGCTGCCGCCGCCCAGCCCGAATAGCTGTTGAGCATCGACACCACGACGGGCATGTCCGCGCCGCCGATCGCCATCACCATGTGCACGCCGAACAGCAGCGACACCACCGTCATCACGATAAGCGGCGTCATGCCGTCCTGGATCGTCTCCGCATGCAGGAAGGCGCGGCCGAACACGATCACGATCACCAGCGCGGCCAGGTTCAGCCAGTGCCGCGCCGGCAGCAGCAGCGGCTTGCCGCCGATCTTGCCGGAGAGCTTGCCGAACGCGATGACCGAGCCCGCGAAGGTCACCGCGCCGATCAGGATGCCGACGTAGATTTCCACTTCGTGGATCGCGTGCTCGGCACCGGTGAACTGCACCGACGTATCGATGTAGCTCGCGAAGCCCACCAGGCACGCCGCCAGACCGACCAGGCTGTGCATCAGCGCAACCAGCTCGGGCATCTGCGTCATCTGCACCTTCTTCGCGGCGTAGAGGCCGACCGCGCCGCCGACTGCCAGTGCAGCCACGATGTACGGAATGCCCCCGGCCGAGACGCGCGGGCCGAGTACCGTGGCGATCACGGCGATCAGCATGCCGATCATGCCGAGCAGGTTGCCGCGCCGTGCGGTCTCGGGATTGGCCAGCCCGCCCAGACTGAGGATGAACAGAATGGCCGCGCCGATATAGGAGACGGTAGTCAGATTGGAAGTCATGGTTGTCGTCTCCTTACTTGCGGAACATCGCCAGCATGCGTCGCGTCACCGCGAAACCGCCGAACATGTTGACGGCCGTGAGCGTCAGCGCGCCCACCGCCAGGCCCAGGATCAGTCCTGACGGACGGCCCTCCGCCGCCGCGTCGCCCAACGGCGGCGCGACCTGCACCAGCGCGCCGATCGCGATGATCGACGAGATCGCGTTGGTGACGCTCATCAGCGGCGTATGCAGCGACGGCGTGACGTTCCAGATCACCATGTAGCCGACGAAGCAGGCCAGCACGAAGACCGTGAAGTGCGACAGGAACGTGGCCGGCGCGAACTGGCCGACCAGCAGGAACGCCAGTGCGCCGACGGCGAACACGATGGCGAGCGATTTCGCCGACATCGGCGCGCCGCTGCCGTGACCGTGCCCCTTGGACGCGGTTGCCGCGACCGGCGGCGCGGCGGGTTTCGGCGCGGCGGCCGGCTGCTGGATCGGCGGCGGCGGCCAGGTGACGTTACCTTCCTTGATGACCGTGAGGCCGCGGATCGCGTCGTCGGCGAAGTCGACGTTGATCGTGCCGTCCTTGGCCTTGCACAGCTCTTCGACCACGCGCAGCAGGTTGGTCGCATAGAGTGTCGACGACTGCCGTGCCAGGCGCGACGCGAGATCCGTGTAGCCGATGATGGTCACGCCATGACGCACCACCGCCTCGCCCGGCACCGTCAGCTCGCAGTTGCCGCCTTGCTCGCCTGCCATGTCGACGATCACGCTGCCCGGCTTCATCGATTGCACCATCTCGGCCGTAATCAGCTTCGGCGCCGGCTTGCCCGGAATCAGCGCGGTGGTGATGATGATGTCCGCGTCCTTGGCCTGCTGCGCGTACATCGCGCGCTGCGCCTGCTGGAAGCCTTCGCTCATCACCTTCGCGTAGCCGCCGCCGCCCGAGCCCTCTTCCTCGTAGTCGACCTTGACGAATTCACCGCCCAGCGACTTGACCTGGTCGGCCACTTCCGCACGCGTGTCGTTGGCGCGCACGATCGCGCCGAGGCCCGCGGCCGTGCCGATCGCCGCGAGGCCGGCGACGCCCGCGCCGGCGATGAACACCTTGGCCGGCGGCACCTTGCCCGCGGCCGTGATCTGCCCGTTGAAGTAACGGCCGAACGCGTGGGCCGCCTCGATGACGGCGCGGTAACCGCTCACGCCGGCCATCGACGTCAGTGCATCCATCTTCTGCGCGCGCGACAGCGTGCGCGGCAGCGAATCGATCGCCAGCACCGTGGCCCGCTTCGCGGCCAGCTGCTGCATCAGTTCAGGGTTCTGGGCCGGCCAGACGAAGCCGATCAGCGCGCCGCCCTCGCGCATCAGCGCGACTTCTTCGCTGCTCGGCGGGCGCACCTTGAGGACGATATCGCTGCGGCCCCACAGATCGGCAGCCGTCGCCACCACTTCGGCCCCGGCCGTGCGGTAGTCGTCATCGCTGAAGTTCGCGCCGATGCCGGCGCCGCTTTGCACGGCCACCGAGAACCCGAGCTTGATCAGCTTCTCGACCACGTCGGGAACGGTCGCTACGCGCCGCTCCTCGTGGGCCGTCTCCAGAGGGACCCCAATCAGTAGTGTCATATCCTGAACTGTCAGTAGTGGCCGTCGCAAGGAATTACGGCCTGCGTTTCAAGTCACCCAACTCAATCAATCCGCGTACGACTTTGCTCCGCGCGCAGCTTGGCACTCCCGCGCGGATTTCACAAACGTTCGATCCTCTAATCGACCCTCTAATCGATCGTCTTGTCGGAGCAAACCGGGTCATGCGCTTGCCTGATTACGCTGACGAATATCCGGCATGTGTTCCGACCGGATAAGGCCCGCCGAGCATATCCCGTGCCAGGGTCTTTCCGAAATTTATATTTTGAATCGATGCGCATTCAATCCATGAATCCCCTGCCTGGACACGAAGGGGCGGCAACGCCCGTTCACCCGCCAGAGCCGCCCTGGCCGCACCGTCAACACGGCAATCCGTTTGACGCGTGAATGAATGGCGATCGGCATAAAAACACCGGAATCGGTTTCATCGAGAATCCCCCGCGTGTCGGCACAATGCCATTTGTCGCGCGCCAACGACATAATCCGTGTGGCCGACGCGCTTCATTGCCGGCGAGTTTAAAGGAGAAGGTCGACTGGCTGTCCGGACGCCATCCGGTGACGATCATTCGCGCTGCGCGTCGACGTGCGCACGTATGCGGCGCGCGCCTTCCTCCGGCGTGCAGGTCGATGTGTCGATGCGCAGCGAGTAGGGACGTGAATACGCCGGATGCCCGAACTGCGAACGAGCCATGCCTTCGGCTCGATCCGGTCTCGCGCGTTCGCGCTGCTCGAGGATATCCAGCGGGCACGTCACGCCGATCACGAAGGTCGGTCGCGGCGACAGCGCGGCGATGCACGCGTCGAGCGCGGACAGATCCCGAAGCACGAGGTCCAGCACGATCTCGAAATGGCTCGCGGCGATCCGCGCGAGCGTCGACTGCAGGTTGAGCAGGTGAAGTCTCAGCGCCTGATTCCGTTCTTCGTCGGATCGCATGTCACGCCGGCGCGACATTTCGACGAACGCGTCGAGCGACACGTGAAACGTCGGCACGACCGAACTTTGCTGGAGTGCCCGCGCCAGACTGCTCTTCCCTGCACTGGTCGGGCCGTGCAATACGACAGCGACGGGTTTCATGGCGATGGTCCGGTGAGATTGCCGGTTGCCCGGTTGCCGCGCTAGATCAGCTCGGCGACGCGCACGATGACGAGCGCGGCCGGCACGAGCACCGCCTGCGCGCACACCGTGCCGAGCACGCGCGCGAGCGCGAGTGTCGTGATGGCGCGCCGAAAGTTGTTCTCCGATATCCGCCCTTCGATGACGTCGTCGGTCATGACGGAAACCTGCGGGTCGATGACGACCGCCAGCACGACGGTCGCGAATCCGTTGATGACGGACGACAGGTTCGCGCAGGTCACTCGCAGTTCGGGCTTCAGATAGCCCGCATACAGCGACGCGAACACGCCGACCGTCCAGATCGCCATCGCGGCCACGTTCAGCGCAATGACGCCCCACGACACGCCGACGTTCGCGGTCAGCTGCGTGACGTTCTGGCTGGACGGCAGTCGTGCGCCGACGCGGAGATAGTTGATACCCGCACGACTGCACGCGTGCAGCAGCAGGCGGGGAATCGAGCGGTTCACCTGGAAGTGTTCGACAGCGCGACTGAAATAACGCTGGAACGTCGGGATCAGGAACGACCCGGCGATGGTCGCCGCGGTGGCGGCGAGCAGGAACCACCGGAAGTCGGCCAGCAACCCGCTCCCCATCCGGTGCGCGATGTCCATTTCAACCCGTTTCGCGATGAACGGCCCCTGAAAGGAATTGGCCGTTCGCGACACCAGCGCGATGATCCCGAACAACGAAAACGACAACGCAATGCGACGCGTGCGAACGCCGGCAATGCGCACCGCATACGCCAGTGTCGCGATCACATGGATGACGAAGGTAAGCCCGCAGATGATCCAAAGCTGACTGTCCATGCTGGTGCCGCGTGCGTGACGGGATCACGAGTGTACCCGAGCGCAAGCCGCGCCCGGCGCATCAGCCTGACGAGGCCGCTTGCAGCGGTAACGGTTTGGCGACGAGCGTCAGTCGCGACCGTGTGGCGCCGATGCCCGCGCTTCATTCAGGATCCAGGTCGCGAACGCCTGCAACGGCCCGTCGGCCAGTTCGATCGGCTCGGGCAGCACGAGGCAGAAGTTTTTCGTCACCGCCGTGCCCACCGGCCACGGTGCGACCAAACGGCCCTGCTCCAGCTCCGCGTCGATGTAAAGGCGCGGCACCAGCGCGACACCCAGGCCGGCCAGCGCCGCTTCGATCAACATCGAATGAAGGTCGTAACGCGCGCCGACCGCGGAATTGGTCAGCACGATGCCGGACTCTTGTGCATAGGCCTGCCACGCGTCCGGGTTTTGCCGCCGGTGAAGACGTGGCAATGCATCCAGCGACGGGCTCGCCCCGGCGCCGGCGAGTAGCGCCGGACTGCAGACGGGCACCAGCACTTCCTCCAGCAGCGGATGCAGATGCATCCCCGCCCATGCCGGATGCTCGAAATGAAGCGCCGCGTCGAAACCGCTCCCGGCCAGCAGGAACGGTTCCATCCGCTCGGCAATATGCACGGTGATGTTCGGATGCCGGTCCTGAAAGTGTTTCAGCCGGGGGATCAGCCAGCGGGTGGCAAAGGTTGGAATGGCGGCGATATCGATACTCGCGCCTTCGATCGGCTGCCCCATCAGGTACAGGCTGTCCCGTTCGAGCCGATCCAGAATCTCGCGAACCTGCACCGCATAGCGCGCGCCGTTCGGCGCAAGCCGTACCCGATTGCCGATCCGCTCGAACAGGGTCACGCCCAGGAACGCCTCCAGCCGGCCGATCTGACGGCTGACGGCGCCCTCGGTCCGCGCCAGTTCCTCGGCGGCTCGGGCAAAGCTGCCGTGTCGGGCCGCGGCTTCAAACGCCTGGAGCGCGGAATTGCTTGGAATCTTGCGGGACATGGGCGTCGTGTCGGTCAGGGTGCGTTCGCCATCAGCTTGAGCAAATATCACTGAAGGCTGACTTTATTTCGTTTTATGGTGCGGAATTGCGAGCTTAGCATTACGTTACCGCACTGAACATCCGACGTGCTCAGATCGATGTGCATCCTGCCCAAAGGACAATCCCATGATCTACACCGTGGAATGCAGCTTCGCCGACCGCGCCAGCGAAGCCGAATGGAACGACTTCTACACGCATGAAAAGCTGCCCGCCCTGATCTCGGTGACGGGGTTTCACACGTCGCAGCGGTTCCAGGCGATCACGGGCGGTTGCCCTGTCTATCTGGCGATCCACACGATCGACGGCCTCGATGTCCTGACCGGCGACGAATATCGGCGGAAAGGCGGCGGCAATTTCGCGAAGTGGCAACACCACATCACCGACTGGCATCGGAATCTCTATGGGGATATCGGCTTCGCGCCGGCGGTAAAGGAAGGGGAACACCTCGCACTGAGTGCCGACGGCCCCGCTCCGTTGATTCGGTCGGGCCTCGAACCGCTGGCCATGCAGGCCGTTGCGCTGGAGAAGTTTCCCGAGCGACGTTGGCTCGCCGTCGTGCCGCCGCATAGTGCACTGCTCGTCGAGCCGCGCCCCGAAGGCGTTCACCTTTACGCGCCGATGACGGAGCAGTTGACGAGCACACGCTCCCTTTCGACCGCGCACGAGTAGACCACGATGCCGAACGTCACTTTCTCGATCGATGCGAAGCGGATGCCGGCTGATGAAAATCTTGCCGAGCTGTCGCGCGACTGCGTCGAGCTCTGTACGCATGTGCTCGAGGCGGAACTCAAGAACGTCCATGTCATTTTTCTGGCGGTTCGCCACGGGCATGGACACCCCGTCTTCGCAGACATCCGGTATCGCGTCGGGACATCTCGCACACCAGCGGTCATGGAACGGTTCATGGAAGCGCTGGATCAGGCGATCGCTCGCCGCACCGGCCTCACGGCGCGCATTCGGTGTTTTGGTTACACCGCGTCGAACATTCACGCCCGCAATTAGCCGATTCGGAGCAACACAATGTCCACCCTTACCTTTCCGAGCCAGCAAGTCGGGGATTTCACGATTACCGCCATCAGCGATGGATATCTCACGGCCAGTCTCGACTTTCTGTCGAATATCGATTCGGACGAGGCGTCGAGCATGCAGCGGGACGCGGGACAGAGGGAGCCGGCGGCGGTGCATATCAATTGCTATGTCGTACGCGGAGCGGGCCGCACCGTGCTCATCGATGGCGGGGCGGGCGGGTTCAAGCAATGGGGCGGCCGACTCCGGACGAACCTGGCGCTTGCCGGTATCGAACCCGCTGCGATCGACACCATCCTGCTTACCCACGCCCATCCCGATCATGTCGGGGGGCTGGTGAACGGCGCGGGCCAGGTCGCGTTTCCGAACGCGGAGCTGGTTGTGCATCAGCGCGAGGTCAGGTTCTGGCAGGACGATGGAAACCTCGGTCGCGCCAGCGAGCGGGCTCGCGGCAACTTTGCGAAGGCGCGTCAGGTGTTCGATGCCTATGACGACAGGCTTCGCACGTTCGAAGACGGACACGTGCTCCCCGGCATCGGTGCGCTGCCGCTGCCGGGACACACCGATGGACACACCGGATATGTTCTTGAATCCCGCGATCAAGGGCTTCTGGTGTGGGGCGATGTGGTTCATTTTCCGCATATCCAGATCCGGCGGCCGGACGTATCGATTGCCTTCGATCACGATGCATCGCTGGCAGCAGGCACACGATTACGGCTTCTCGATCAGGTCAGCTCGGACGGGCTCGTGATCGCCGGCATGCATCTGGGGGAACTCGGGTTCGCGCGGATCAAGCGCACGAGTCGCGGATACGAGTTGATTTACGAGCATGAAGCATGAAGCCACACGTATCCAGACGTGCGACGCCACCGTCCAACGCCAATAACCGTCGGTCGCCCGTTCAAATCGAGTGACGTTTTTTGAGTGCGGATTCGACCCGTCGATGCAACGAATTGATGAAATCGCTCAGCTGGTGTATCGATGTTTAGTGTCTTTCGCGGATGCTCATTGAGCCACTTGGCCTGAATCACACTGCAAGCTGAAACAGACCAGTCAGACAGCGTCAGGTTGTCGACGTCAGGAGCAGACGAAAATCAGCACTCGACCTGGAACTGCATTAGATAAAATTTCATGTCGTCGCGACCAGGCATTGAAACCGGTACCGGATCGCGATTAAAGCCGAGCATTTCGTAAAATGGGTATGCCGATTCGCGCGCCGTACACCAGAGCAGCAATCCATGCTGTTCGCGGACATGGCGAATGGCCAGATTGACCAGAAGGCGTCCGAATCCCAGACCGCGTACCGATGGATGGACGGCCATGCCGCGAAGGCGCCAGGCTTCAGAGTTCAAAATGCCGGATTGTCCTTCCTTACATACTGACGCCACCGCAACAATGCCGCCGTCATTACGAACGGCAAAGTGCTTTGTCGTTGGGGCGAGGTCTCCGTGTAGGGCGCTCCCCTCCTCATCTCCGGCCATCAAGATGGCGGCCCTCAGGGGATAAGTTTCTTCCGCACGAACGGCGCAGATGGTAAAGCGCACATCTTGTGAAATCATTTAATTATCCGCCCCTTTCGTCACGCTGATTTTCTTCAGGTTCTCTTTCGGCAACCCTACTGGCAAAAATAGCAGTTGCCGGGCGCAACCAGTAAGGGTAATTTCCTATCAGCCATCTCTTTTCTAATCATACGATAACTGCGATCACAGATGACGTCGAAAGTGTCGACCGATGCAGAGCTTGCCTACGACGAGATCCGGTCGAGGATTTTTGACGGGCGCCTTGCGCCTGGGCAGAAAGTATCCCATCGAGGCCTGTCGGACGAACTTGGCTTCGGCCACATGCCCGTGCGCAGCGCATTGCATTTGCTCGAGTCCGAGGGGCTGGTCGTCGTGATCGAAAAGAGCGGGACCTATGTCGCATCGCCGACGACGAGCGATCTCCGCGAAATCTTTGAAATGCGGCTGGCTCTCGAGAGCACCGCCGCGTTTCTTGCAGCCAGGTCGGGCGTAACGGCGGACCTTCGCGAGGCGGCTGAGAAAATGCAGCAGCTGATTGACCAGGACGTCGCGGACATCATGCTCGAGCAACGCGTCGGCTGGGTGTTTCATCAAGCGTTGTTTGCCGCCGCAAGGAACGCGCGAATTTCAACGGCGTATGGTCTGTTGCGGGCTCAAACCTTGGCCCTGAACGAACTCCCGCGGAGTGACGCCGAAACCGTTCGGCGCGGCACGATCGAACACCTGCACATCTTTCACGCAATCGAAGCGAACAACGGCGAGCTTGCACGTCAGCACATGTGGAATCACATCGTCGACGGGACTCCCGCTCGGATAAAACTGCTAAAGGCGCGGCATGAACACGAAAAATAAGGGGCCTTCCCTCCCGATACAAATGCTTGGCGGGCTTGTCCTGGGCGTCGCTTGCGGCGTGTTTGCCCCTGGCTTTGCCGCGAAGCTGGGCTTTCTAAGCACCATGTTCGGCCACGCGATCAAGATGGTCGTCATGCCATTGATCTTCCTGTCGGTCACGGTCGGGGTCTTTCGTGCGGGCCGACTTCGCGAGCGGCTTGGAAAGGTCGCACTATCCAGTATCGGCTTCTTCGTTCTCATGACGGGCCTGGCGGCATCGCTCGGCCTGCTGCTCAACTTTGCATTTCGACCGGGTCTCGGGGCGAGCGTCATTCACTCCGGGTCGATGCCCGCAGCACTCGCGTCCAGCATCGACTGGACGAAATTTCTCGTCGATTTGATCCCCGCAAACATCGTCGCCGCGCTCTCTGCTGGGAACTCGCTCCCGGTACTCGTGTTCGGAGTCATTTTCGGTGCGGCATTGGCGGCTGCCCCGGAGCGGGCCGAGCCTGCGATTGCCGTTTTCGAGGCGCTGCTGTCGGGACTGTTCAAGATGACCCAGTGGGTGATCGCATGGTCGCCGCTCGCGATCTTCGCCGCGATCGCGCAGCTGCTGTCGGCCAAGGGTTTTACCGGCGTGCACTCGCTTATCGAACTTCTGGGCGTGGCCTATCTCGGCATGGCAATTCTGGCGGTTGTACTCACCCTCGTCATTCGCGTCGCCGGCCAGTCGCCGCTCGCCGTTTTCAGAAAGGTGAAGGAACCCCTGATCCTGGGTTTCACGACGCGTTCGTCTGAAATTACCTATCCATTGCACCTGAAGAAGCTGGTTGAATTGGGCGTTCCCTACGGCGTGGCGTCCACGATTTTGCCTCTCGCATATATTTTCAATCGCGACGGCGCAGTCCTCTACACGGCCCTTGCGGTCGGCTATCTGGCCGACGCATATCATCTTGCCTGGTCCTGGCCGCTGGTGATTACGATTTTGATCTTGACGATCATCACCATCGACGGAGCAGCCAATGTGCCCTCCGGGGCGATCGTAGCCATCACCATCGTGCTGACGTCGATCGGGTTGCCGGCCGATGCGGTGCTGCTGCTTTTGGGCGTCGACGCCTTTTTCGACATGGGGAGAACCGCCCTCAACGTCTACGGGAGCACGGCGGCAGCGGCTGTTGCAGTGAGACTGTCCGGTTCGGACAGTCTCACTGCAGAAACCGTGACGCGTCAGGCAAGCGTGTAGGTGCTTCGGAAGCCGCGGGCGCAGGGCGCTTCGATGTTGCGCCCGGCCATTGCAAGGCACTGGGGCACATCCACTCGTACGTCCCGGTACGGCGACGAGAACAGGATTGGATGAACGTTCGTTTTTATTGACCCTCAGTTAGTAGAGCGATACATATTTGCAGGAGAAACAGTATGGTTGGTTCGGAATCTGCAGATTATTTCATGCTGCGCTTAGGCACGCCGCATCCGACGTGGGCGTTGACTGATGACAGCAACATGATTGCCATTGGCGATTGTGACGGCGTGACGAGTGCCATGTTCGAGCTGGATCGCGACCAAATCGCACGGATTAGAGGATTGGGCCAATCGGCGGAGAGAATCAGGTGTATTTGCGAACGCGCCGGCCGTGAGCTGCACTTTTATCTCCATGGCAGACAGGTGTCTCAAGGCGTGTGGGCCGGGGTCGCGTCGGCCGATCCCGACTATCTGCCGACTGCCGCGATGATCGCAACATGGGACGTTCCCAAGCAGCCCTATGATGCGTTCAAGCTTCCGGGCGTGAGCGCACGTCTGGCCGCATGCGCCAGCCCAGCCTAAACTGCGATCACAGATTGTTGCGCACGCCCGAGCCGGAAAAGCCCCGATTTTCGGGGCCGATCGTTTGATATGCCCGTCTGGCTGCATGCGCACGCCGTTCAGTGTCTACGGTCCTGGCACACCTCAACCTCGGATCGCCAGGACCATTTTGCTGGCCAGTTCACCGGCCAGCGCTTTTCATTCATGGGGATGCGGTCATTGAGCGACGCCCGTTCATCGCGAGGCTCAATCACGAGACTGCGCGAAAGAAATGCTTCCCGGTCCCTGTCAATTACCGCATTCCCGCCCAAGCCCCCTGCTCACCCCGGGCACTCCCCGTTCGAACAAAATCCGAAACATTCAGCGACACCGTATCGGCCTTCGCCTTTGAGCGCGTCTTCCGTGCAACCGCCAGGATCGGCGCCAAATGCTCGTAAAAGCATTCGAGCTGTCGCGCGTCAGACGCCAGTCGCTCAAGGTCGCACGCCTTCTCGAGAGTCAATCGAGCAATATGAAAACGCTGAAGCCCGCGGCCTACCCGAATCTGAAACACGATGCCATCGCTGCTATGCGGGACCCCCGCCCACACAAGCGAACTGCGATCCATAAAGCCTCCGAACAATCCTAATCGTCACATCAATATGCCAGTCATCCCCGACGTTGCATATTTGTATTTCAAAATTGTGGCGATTCACACATCGGCATTTTCGCGAGACTCGAATATTGCGCCGCAGCAAAAGTGCCCGTAGACTGGGTTCGCGCGTCCGATGTAGTTGCCCCGCAGTCGCCCTACGACGGGAGAGCACGCCATGACGACTTCTTCACCCGCACTGGCCCAAGCGCCTCATGCCCTCCACGTGTTCCAGCAGGATGGAGGCTGGCACTGGGGCATCACGGTCCCTCGCTCAGCGGGATCCGGCTTCAAACTGATCGCATTCAGTACCGACATCTTTTCCACGGAAGACACTGCCCAACGCGACGGCGATCGGGCGTTGGCGTCCATCGTCGCAAGTGAAGTGCATTGAACCTGGCGAATCGGGCAGCTGCGCTGTCCTTGGGTTTTCACGACGAGCTGCAACGAATGCGCGATGCTATCGGATGGGGCAAGATTCATCGACTCAGGGTGCCGAGAACGCTCATCAGCACTTGTTGGTCCACGGCCTTGAAGAAGTCACGATCCGCAGCTTCAACGACCTTCACTGCGCGGACGGCGAGGTCCGCACCGGCTGGCGTTACGTCAACGATCTGAGCTCGCGAGTCAGAAGGGTCGGGCGTTCGAGTCACCAGTTTTCGTTCCGCAAGTGCGCGGAGAACCTGTGAGGTCATCATCGGGTCCGTATTGGCGTGCTCGGCGATACGGCGTTGGCTCGGGGTCTCCTCGGCAATGCACGTCAGCCACCAGGTACTGGCCAGCAAGACGAACTGCACATGGGTCAGCCCCAACGGTTTCAGTGCAGCAGTGATGCGACGCTGCCAACTCAGCGTCGCGCGCCATAGAAGCAGACCCGGGCTTTCGCCAGGTTCTAGAGATTTACTCACCGAGCAGCTCTGCCCGTGCGCCGAGGGCAGCAATCACATCGGCGAAGTCGGAAGTGATCGCTGCGCCCAACTCTTCAACTACTTGCTCGGGCCCGTCGATTTCACAGCGATACGTAATCCGAGTCCCCAGTTCCGTTGGCGACAGTTCGTGCCGAACGCGAACAACCGCGCCAGCGTCGGGAACCTCAGTGATGTCCTCGAAGCCCTTGTCGGCTTCAACCCACGCGAAGCGGAAAGGCAACGCCGTCGAGTCAGGGAGAACCATCACTGCCGTCGTACCGGATTGGAATGGGCCGTGCATCTCGATTCTAAGGACGCCAGGATTCCACTCCGACCACCTCTGCGGCTCGGCCAAGATGCGATAGACCTGCGAAGGTGTTGCTGCACACTCACCTACGACCTCAATTGACCACATGTCGGCCCTTTTCGATAAATAGTATGCGCGCATACTATCAAGACTTGGATCCGAGTGCAAAGCCAAATCCTTGCGTGGGTAGGTACCGTTCAGCGAACTCCTTTGACACGCCGCGGATGCGGATACGTCGCTCGCCAATCTCAATCTCGATTTCACGGCTCGGCGACATCGCCGGACTCGCCGACACATCCAGCGTTTGCGGCAGAGCGTGGTTTGGGACGTCTTTCAGTGGCAGATCGCCCCCCTCGACAGGCAGCAGCGCGATGTTTGGTATCGACGTTGCACGTTGCGCCTCCACCAAGCCTCTCCGTCACTGCGCGATCACGTTGGCGTTCAAGCGATGCGCACGCGCCACCTCGGCAATCGAACGATTCGGATCGATCGCTTCGGCAGCAACCGCTTCCCGAAACGCCTTCGTGTCGTTCTTCGATCCCGGTTGTCTTCCATGCACCACTGGCCTCATCCATCTAATTCCCATTACATCTGATGGGAATCAGATTGCCTGTGCCGTGCCCTCATGAATAGACGGTACATGTCGAGCGCTTACCCATGGCCGGCGCGCCTCATTCCAACGAATCAGGACGGACGCTTGCCACGGCCGCCAGCAGGTTTACCAGCCGGCTTGCGCGCGCCTGCGGCCGGCTGGCCGGCCGGTTTGCCGCGTGGCTTCTGCGCGCTGAACGGACTGCCACTGGACGAGCGCTTGCCCTGACCCGCAGACCCCGCGCGCGGCGCCGCAACCTTGTGCTTGTTCTCACCACTTTGCGGACGCGGCTTTTTACCCGGCGCCGGCATGGCACCCGACGCAGCGTGCGGCACTTTCGGCTTCTTGGGCTTTTTGGGTTTCTTGATGATCTGGCCCGTCGCGCTGGTTTCCGGCACGCGGTGTTCAGCCTCGAAACCCGGCTCTTCTTCACGGCGCAGCGTTTGCTTGATCAGCGCTTCGATCGCCGCCAGTTGCGGCGCTTCGTCGGCACACACCAGGGACACCGCCACCCCGCTGGCGCCGGCGCGCCCGGTACGGCCAATACGGTGCACATAGTCTTGCGCCACGATCGGCAGGTCCACGTTGATCACCAGCGGCAGGTCGTCGATATCCAGCCCGCGCGCGGCCACGTCGGTGGCCACCAGCATCTGCACTTCACCCGTCTTGAAGCGCTCCAGCGCACGCAGGCGCGCCGGTTGGGGCTTGTCGCCGTGGATGGTGTCGACCGCATAGCCCGCTTCGTCCAGCATGGCCGCGAGGTAATCCACGCCATTGCGCGTCTTGACGAATACCAGCGCATGCTCCCACTTGTTCTCGGCGACGAGGTGCATGAAGAGGTCGGGCTTGTTCCGCTTGTCCACCGTCACCACCCACTGCTTGATCTTGCTGGCCGTGGCATTGGGCGGGCTGACGCTGATATTGACGGGGCTCCGCAGAATGGTCGCCGCCATCGCGCGGATGTCGTCGGTAAACGTGGCGGAGAACAGCAGGGTCTGGCGCTGAGCCGGCAGCGCGGCAAAGACGGCGTTGAGCTCACGCGCAAAGCCAAGATCCAGCATGCGGTCGGCTTCGTCCAGCACCAGCGCTTGCACCTGGTCGAACTGCACCGCGTTCTGGCGATGGAGATCCAGCAGACGGCCCGGCGTGGCCACGAGCACATCCACGCCCTTGCGCAGCTTCATCATCTGCGGGTTGATGCTTACGCCACCGTAAGCGGCCAGAAATCGCAAATCGAGGCCCTTGCCGTAAGCGATGAAGCTTTGCAGCACCTGTTCAGCCAGTTCACGCGTGGGCACCAGCACCAGCACACGGGCACGGTTGCTGGACACCGCCGGGCCGTGTTGCACCAGCCGCTGCAACAGCGGCAGCGCAAAACCCGCCGTCTTGCCCGTGCCGGTCTGGGCCCCCGCCATCACGTCCCTGCCACCGAGCACGGCAGGAATCGCCTTGGCCTGCACCGGCGTCGGGGCCTGGTAATTGAGGTCCTGCAGATTACGCAGCAAGGGATCGATCAGGCCAAGCGAGGCAAAAGACATGGACGTATTCCGGACTAAAAGCGCAATTCTAGCGGTTGCCGGGCGAATCAAAGCCCACTGCTCCCGGCTGGAAGGCGCCGACGCGGAGCGACGACACGGCCAACCGCCCGCCGCCGCCGGCGCGGAGCAAGCAAATCACCCCCTCTTTTCCCGCATTCACTCGCCTGTCGCAGCCGTTCCCCCTTCACCCATCGATAACCGTTCGGGCCACAAGATGAGGCGAAGGCGCATATATCGCGACTCCCGGTTGGCGGCGCAGGCAGGCTTGCGCCGCTCGACGCTGCGCCATGACGAAAGCCCGGTGATAAGCTCGATGCCGACGCGCCGTCGTACCTCGACGCGCCCCAAACCCTGACCCTACGACCGCAACGAGCCTCCCATGCCCCTCGCCCCTTCCGTTCTCTCCGCGTTCACGCCGATCGGCAAGCTGCGCGCGTCGATCAACCTCGGCAACCCGATCCTTGCGAACCGCGACCCGGCGACGGGTGAGCCGTTCGGCGTGTCGATCGATCTCGCGCGCGCGTTCGCCGAGCGCCTGTCGGCCGAACTGGAGCTCGTGGTGTTCGACACCGCCGGGAAGTCGGTGCAGGCGCTGACCGACGAGCGTGCCGATTTCGGCTTCTTCGCAGTCGATCCGTTGCGCGGCGAAACGGTCGCGTTCACTGCGCCGTACGTGCTGATCGAGGGGTTCTATCTGGTGCGTGACGCGTCGCCGATCCGCACGAACGCGGACGTAGACGAGCCGGACAACCGCGTGACCGTCGGCAAAGGCAGCGCCTACGACCTGTTCCTCACGCGCGAACTGAAGGCCGCGCAGATCGTGCGTGCGCCGACGTCGCAAGCCGTCGTGCCAACCTTCCTCGAACAGCAACTGGAAGTGGCGGCAGGCGTGAAGCAGCAGCTCGAGGCCGATGCAGCGAAAACGCCCGGCCTGCGCCTGCTCGACGAGCGGTTCATGGTGATCCAGCAGGCCATGGGCGTGCCGAAGAGCCGCGGCGAAGCGGCCGCGGCGGCGCTGAATGCTTTCGTCGAGGAAATGAAGGCGTCGGGCTTCGTCGCGGATTCGCTGCGGCGGCATGGCATCACCGGCGCATCCGTCGCGCCGCAAGCGTGATTGCACAGGGCGCGGCGCAGCGATCCAGGACGGCAATCGCCCCGCTTGCCGGCCGTTCGACTTCGCGCGACCGCCTCGGGCGCGGGAAGCCACGATCGCTTCTCGTGTTTCCGCCTCCCAGGCAATTGGGCCGGACCAGATCGGCCGGCGTCTCCGGCTCGCCGTGACGCTTGAAAGAAAACACCCCTCGAAGAGGGGTGCATGGGCCGGATCGCGGTGCCCCCCGGCCACTTGCAAGTTGGCTGGGGGACATCCTCGCCCGGCGGCGGGGCCGTCGATACGAAGCGTCACGCTCAGCCTACCCGCGCCTCCCCTTCGTGCTCGGCTTCCCCCTCGTCCGTCCCCGTTCGCGCCAGCACCGGCTTGAGCGCCTGCCCGGTGTGGCTCGCGCTCACCTGCACGAGCGCTTCCGGCGGCGCCGCCGCGACGATCGTGCCGCCGCCCACGCCGCCTTCCGGCCCGAGATCGATGATCCAGTCGGCTTCCGCGATCACGTCGAGGTCGTGCTCGATCACGACGACGCTGTGCCCCGCATCGACGAGCCGGTGCAGCACGCGAATCAGCTTCGCGACGTCCGCCATGTGCAGGCCGACCGTCGGTTCGTCGAGCACATACAGCGTATGCGGCGCCTTCTGGCCACGCCGCGTGATGTCGTCGCGCACCTTCGTCAGCTCGGTGACGAGCTTGATGCGCTGCGCCTCGCCGCCCGACAGCGTCGGCGACGGCTGGCCGAGCGTCAGGTAGCCGAGGCCGACATCCTTCATCAGCTGCAGCGGATGCGCGATGTTCGAGATCGGCGCGAAGAACGCCACCGCCTCGTCGATCTCCATCGTCAGCACGTCGCCGATGTTCCGGCCGCGCCACGTGACGGCGAGCGTTTCCGGGTTGAAGCGCTGCCCGTGGCACACGTCGCACGGCACCTTCACGTCGGGCAGGAAGCTCATGCCGATCGTGCGCACGCCTTGCCCTTCGCATGCGGGGCAGCGCCCGTCGCCGGTATTGAACGAGAAACGCGACGCCGTGTAGCCGCGCGCCCGCGCTTCGAGCGTATCGGCGAACAGCTTGCGGATCGTGTCCCACACGCCGATATAGGTGGCCGGGCAAGAACGCGGCGTCTTGCCGATCGGCGTCTGGTCGACTTCCAGCACGCGATCGATCTGCTCCCAGCCGCTCAGCGACTCGCAGCCCTGCCACGCATGCGTGACGTTCAGCGACGGCCGCGGTGCGCTGCGCGCGAGCACGCTCGAACGGCGGTTAGTGCCCGGCGTGTCCTGCTGCGCGGCCTTGCGTGCGCGGCGCGTGGCCGGCGACGACAGCACCGAGCGGCCGACCGCGTCGAGCAGGTTCGTCATCAGCACGTCGCGCGCGAGCGTCGACTTGCCCGAGCCGCTCACGCCCGTCACCGCGACGAGTCGCGCGAGCGGAATGCCGACCGTGACGTCACGCAGGTTGTGCAGCCGCGCGCCATGCACGGTCAGCCAGGCTTCCGGCACCGTGGCGCCACCCTTCCTCCCCGGCAGGCTCACACTGCGGCGCGGCTGGAGCGGGTGCGTCATTGGCTGCGCGAGCAGGCGCCCCGTCACCGAATCGGCCTGCGCGGCCAGATCCGCGACCGCGCCCTGCGCGACCAGCGTGCCGCCGCGCTTGCCCGCGCCCGGGCCAACGTCGATGATGTGATCGGCCCGGCGAATGGTGTCCTCGTCATGCTCGACGACGACGAGCGTATTGCCCTTGTCGCCCAGCTTGCGCAACGCGTCCAGCAGGATCTGGTTGTCGCGCGGATGCAGGCCGATCGTCGGTTCGTCGAGCACGTAGCAGACCCCTTGCAGGTTGCTGCCGAGCTGCGCGGCGAGCCGGATGCGCTGCGCTTCGCCGCCCGACAGGCTCGGCGCCGCGCGATCGAGGCTCAGGTAACCGAGCCCGACTTCCTCCAGAAACGCGAGGCGGCTGCCGATCTCGCTGACGATGTCGCGTGCGATCTGCGCATCGCGCCCCGTCAGTTCCAGCCCGTCGATCCAGCGCCGCGTGTCGGACACCGTCCATTGCGCAACCTCGACGATCGGATGCGCGTCGAAGGTGACCGCGCGCGCGGACGGGTTCAGCCGCGTACCGTTGCAATCCGGGCATGGCTCGTTGCCCACACCTTCCGGTTCCTGCTCGTCGGACGGCAGCGTCTGCTCGCGGCCTCGATCATCCCCGGCGAGCACCGTGTCGTCGTACGCCGCGCGCTGTTCGCGCGTGAGCGTGACGCCGGTGCCGACGCAGGTCGTGCACCACCCGTGCTTGCTGTTGTACGAGAACATCCGCGGATCCAACTCCGGGTAGCTCGTGCCGCACACCGGGCACGCGCGCTTCACCGACAGCACCTTGACCGTGCCGACGCGCGCGGTCGAATGATCGTTCTGCATCGCATCGTGCAGCCCGTCGAGCGGCGCGAGCAGGTGCATCACGCCCTTGCCGAGCTCGAGCGTCTCGTCGAGCACGCGCCGCAGTTCGGCCTCGTTGTCCGGCGACACGACGATATCGGCCACCGGCAACTCGATCGTGTGCTCGCGGAAACGGTCGAGCTTCGGCCACGGATCGACCGGCACGAACTCGCCGTCGACCCGCAGATGCGTGCTGCCGCGCGCCTTCGCCCACTTCGCGAGATCCGTATAGACGCCCTTGCGGTTGACGACGAGCGGCGCGAGCAACCCGACGTGCTCGCCGCGATGATCGCGCAGCAACTGTGCGGCGATCGATTCGACAGACTGCGACGTGACGGGCGTGCCGTCGTGGATGCAATGCTGCAGGCCGAGCTTCACGTACAGCAGCCGCAGGAAGTGCCAGACCTCGGACGTGGTCGCGACCGTGCTCTTGCGCCCGCCGCGCGACAGCCGCTGCTCGATCGCCACCGTCGGCGGAATACCGTACACCGCGTCGACTTCGGGGCGGCCGGCCGGCTGCACGATCGAGCGCGCATACGCATTCAGCGATTCGAGGTAGCGGCGCTGGCCTTCGTGGAACAGGATGTCGAACGCGAGCGTCGACTTGCCGGAACCCGACACGCCGGTGATCACGTTGAACTTGCCGTGCGGGATATCGACGTCGAGCGATTTCAGGTTGTGCTCGCGCGCGTTGACGATCCGCACGACGTCCTCGCCCTCGATCGCACGGCGCTCGCGCGCCGCGTTCAGCACCGCCTGCAGCGGCTTGCCTTCGTCGGCGACCGCCAGCTCGGCATCCATCGCGCGGTCGTATTGCAACAGCGCCACGCCGGTATGCGATTCGGCGCACGCCTTCACCTCGTCCGGCGTGCCCGCGCACAGCACCCGACCGCCGCCGTCGCCGCCTTCCGGCCCGAGATCGATCAGCCAGTCGGCCGCGCGGATCACGTCGAGGTTGTGCTCGATCACGATCAGCGAATGGCCGGCCGCCAGCAGCTTGCCGAACGCCTGCATCAGCTTCGCGATGTCGTCGAAATGCAGCCCGGTGGTCGGCTCGTCGAACATGAACAGCTTCGCACGCGCGATGCGCGCCTCTTCCGTGACGACCCGGCGCCCGTTGACGGCTGCCGCCGATTCGGCGAGGAAGCCGGCCAGCTTCAGGCGTTGCGCTTCGCCGCCCGACAGCGTCGGCACCGGCTGGCCGAGCTTCACGTATTCGAGGCCGACGTCCACGATCGGCTGCAGCACGCGCAGCACCTCGGCGTCGGCCGCGAAGAACGCGGCCGCTTCGCTGACCGTGAGGTCGAGCACGTCGGCGATGCTCAACGCGCGGCCGTTGCGCTCGATGCGCACTTCGAGAATCTCGGCGCGGTAGCGGCTGCCGTCGCAGTCCGGGCAGCGCAGGTAGACGTCGCTCAGGAACTGCATCTCGATGTGCTCGAAGCCCGAGCCGCCGCAGGTCGGGCAACGGCCGTCGCCCGAGTTGAAGCTGAAAGTGCCGGCGCCGTACCCGCGTTGCAGCGCGAGCGGCGCCTTCGCGAACAGCTTGCGGATCTCGTCGAACGCGCCGACGTAGCTCGCCGGGTTCGAACGCGTGGTCTTGCCGATCGGCGACTGGTCGACGAACACGACGTCGCCCACCTGGTCGGCGCCCGTGAGGCCGCGGTACGCGCCCGGCGACTCGGTCGCCTTGCCGTGGTGCCGGGCCATCGCCGGATAGAGCACGTCCTGCAGCAGCGTGGACTTGCCGGACCCCGACACGCCCGTCACGCAGACGAGCCGCTGCAGCGGAATCTCGACCGTCACGTCGCGCAGGTTGTGTTCGCTCGCGCCCTCGAGCACGATGCGCGGCGTGTTTGCATCGACCACCCGGCGCGCCCAGTTCGACGCGTGCGCGACATGCTTGCGGCCGCCGAGATACTCGCCCGTCAGCGTGTGCGCCGACCGGATGTCGCCCGGCGTGCCGTCATAGACGATCGTGCCGCCGCGCTCGCCCGGGCCGGGCCCCATGTCGATCAGCCGGTCGGCCGCGAGCATCACCGACGGATCGTGTTCGACCACGACCAGCGTATTGCCCGCGTCGCGCAACCGCTGCATCGCCTCGACGATCCGCGTGAGATCGCGCGGATGCAGCCCGATGCTCGGTTCGTCGAGCACGAACAGGGTTTTCGTGAGCGACGTGCCGAGTGCCGTCGTCAGGTTGATCCGCTGCACCTCGCCGCCCGACAGCGTGCGGCTCTGCCGGTCGAGCGTCAGGTAGCCAAGCCCCACGTCGCACAGGTATTTCAGGCGCGTGCGCACCTCGGCGAGCAGCAGCTTCAGCGCATCGTCGAGCAGCGCGCTCGGCAATGAGATTTCATCGAAGAAGCGGCGGATGCGCTCGATCGGCAGCAGCATCAGGTCGTGCACGGTCAGGCCCGGCAGCGCTTCGAGCTGCGCGCGGCTCCAGTCGACGCCGCGCGGCATGAAACGGCCGGCGGGCGCGAGCACGCCGTCGGCGTTTTCCTTCGAGCCGAGCCGCCATTGCAGCGATTCCGTCTTCAGGCGCGCGCCGCCGCACACGTCACACGGCGTGTAGCTGCGATATTTCGACAGCAGCACGCGGATATGCATCTTGTACGCTTTCGACTCGAGATAGCCGAAGAAGCGCTTCACGCCGTACCACTGGCTCTGCCACTTGCCGTTCCAGTCCGGCGACCCGTTCACGACCCAGTCGCGCTCGGCGTCCGACAGCTCGGCCCACGGCGTGTCGCGCGGGATGCCGGCTTTCGCCGCGTAGCGCATCAGGTCGTCCTGGCACTCCTTCCAGGCAGGCGTTTGCATCGGCTTGATTGCGCCGCCACGCAGCGTCTTGCGCGCGTCGGGGATCACGAGGCCGAGATCGACGCCGATCACGCGGCCGAAGCCGCGGCAGGTTTCGCACGCGCCGTACGCCGAATTGAACGAGAACAGCGCCGCCTGCGGCTCCGCGTAGCGCAGGTCGCTGTCGGGATCGTGGAGCCCGGTGGAGAAGCGCCACACCTGCGGCTCGGCGGCTGCGCCATCCGGGCTTTCCGGCTCCGCCGCGAGCACGTACACGTTCACGCGCCCGCCGCCGCGCTTCAGCGACGCCTCGATCGCCTCGACGACGCGCACCTTGTCGGCGCCCTGCACGCGGAAGCGGTCGGCCACCACGTCGAGCACCTTGCGCGGCCCGGTGGGCGACGCGACCTCGCGCTGCGCCTGCACACGCGTATAGCCGCTCGCCGACAGCCACTGTGCAATTTCTTCGTCGGACACCGCTTCCGGCAGCTCGACCGGGAACGTGACGACGACGCGCGGATCGTCCGCCTGGGTGCGCGCGACGAGATCCGCGTAGATCGTCTCCGGCGTGTCGTGCCGCACCTGCCGCGCGGTCTTGCGGTCGAACAGCTCGGCCGCACGCGCGTACAGCAGCTTCAGGTGATCGTTCAGCTCGGTCATCGTGCCGACGGTCGAGCGCGAACTACGGACCGGGTTGGTCTGGTCGATCGCGATCGCGGGCGGCACGCCGTCGACGCGCTCGACCTGCGGGCGATCCATCCGGTCGAGGAACTGCCGCGCGTACGCGCTGAACGTCTCGACGTAGCGCCGCTGCCCTTCAGCGTACAGCGTGTCGAACACGAGACTCGACTTGCCGGAGCCCGACGGGCCGGTGACGACCGTCATCTCGCCGGTGCGCAGGTCGAGATCAAGATTCTTGAGGTTGTGCTGACGTGCTCCGCGAATGCGGATCAGATTGCTGGATGACAATTTGCCTGCCCGTCTGAATGAGTTAGCCGGATTTCACGGTGCCGGAACGCTGCGGCGGATGCCCGCAGGCGCGGCGCACGTGCCGCAAGGTCGTACCCGTGCGGCTCGATTTCGACGGACACTATACTGTATATTCATACAGTTTTCCATGACGACCCTGGGGGCGTCATGGGCACGCGGCCGGCTATCGGGATTCACTTCAGCCGGAACGCTGTTCGCTCAAGCTGGAACCCGGTCTGGACATGGCGCCGGCCCCGATGCGTTCGTGGCCCGCCATCCTTGGTCGGAGCGATTGAGACCCGATTCAAGGCGGCCGTCGAGATGGGGAGGACCGGGAGCGGCCATGTCGACACGTTCGACATCGAGGCGGCGCCTCCGGCGGCGGCATTTTTAAATATCCGCTGCAACGCTTCCTCCGTCTTTCCCCTGGCGCCTGACGAAGTTCGTTTCGATACCGTCATTTTCGACGATTCGTGCAGTGCAGTCGAATGACCGGTCGTGACCGACTGACGGCGATAACGAACAGTCGCGAGGTATCGAACTCAATGGGACAACGATCTGCCCTAGATGGATATTGCGGCCGGTAGCGCACGCTCCATCACGATTGCTTGGGCGGCGAAATCCATCGCTGGTTTGCGAAGCAACTCAACGAAGCCTTCGCGTTTCCAGAATTCGAACGCTCTCGGATTGGTATCGATGACTGCAATGCGTAATGCGCGACATTGCCAGCCCATTCCGATTGCTTCGGCGAGCCGCAGAACCTGCGGGCCCAAGCCCCGTCCCTGCGAACTCTCCCGGAACAACAGCAGGCCGATGAAAGCGATGTCGACCTCTGGATAGCCCCGCACCATTTCCATACATCCAACCGCCTCGACATCCTGAGAGATTTCGTAGACGAATTTGTCCGAGTGGCTTTTGCCGGGCGGTAGCGCATCAAGTACCTCGATGGCGGCGTTCGGAGGGGGCAGCCTGCCTTCCACGGCCAGGCTATAGCCTGGCGCACCTTCGAGCACGGCTTGCAGACGTTCCATGTCGTTCGACGACTGGCGGTCGATTAGGCGTAGCGTAGGCGTGGGCATTGTCATGGTCATGGCGGTTCAGGCGAGAATCTGCGATGCCGATTGCGGACGATCTGGGCGTCGAAGTCGAAGGGCCGCTTATGGCCGGTAGCTGCCGGTCGTGATGTCTCTGGCAACTGGCCGAACGGAGAACTTCGAGCGGTCCCGTACGGCCCGCAGGTAAACTTGGGCTGCCAAAGCAACTTTTCCCGGTCACATGAGCACGCAATCCGCAGCAGCATCTGCAACCGTCACTCCAATGATGCAGCAGTACCTGTGCCTAATCTGACACGGCTTCACGGCAAAAACCACGCTGCAGGTTTCGCCGATTGATTCAACGAGCGCCTACTGCCCGAACCGGACATGCACGATGCAAAACTCTCGGTAGCACCATTGCCGCATCAGTCTTTTGAATTCGCGCTGGCTTTGCTAGAGGCAGCGTTTGAGCAAGACCCGACCCTTGCCTGGTGCCTGTTCGCTGAAAACAGGGGATTCGACGAGCGCCGCACAAACTATCTAAGAAGCTATTTGAGGTATCACCACGATGCACTCATGCCTGCTTTGGGCGCGTGGCGAAACGGTGACCTCATTGCCGTGAGCTACTTTGCGCCGGCATCCTGCGCCGAATCCCCCGACAACCTAGCCGAGCTGGGACATCAGATTGCAAGCGGCTGCGGTGAACTATCGTTGGCAAGGATCGATCTGCTTCGCGAGAGTTCCGCCTCGAACTCGCCAGGTTCGAATTCAAGCTGGATCGAGTTCATCGGTGTGTCCCCGATGCTGCAAGGCGAAGGGATCGGATCGACGCTCCTGAACGCAACGTTGGCCCATCTTCGCGAGATCGAACCATCCGGGACGATTTCCTTGGAAACCGCGGAGTCGCGCAATATTCCCTTCTATATACGCCATGGATTTGCGATCACGGAACGCATTGAACGTCCGGGACTGACGCAATATCGTCTATCAATCAATCAGCCCCCCCTGCTTAGAACGGGCTCCGTGATGCCGATCACCGAAACACGGCCCTGTCCGGGAGCCATTGTCGTACTTATCGAACGCCTGCTTCCGACTGCTGGCCACGCAACTAGCCGAACAACGAACTTCGCGCGGTCGCGTTCGAGCGGCTGGTAAACTCGGGCAGCCAAAGCAACTATTCCGGGTCACATGAGCATGCAACCCACCGCAGCACCTCCAACCGTCACTCCAACGATGCCGCAGTACCTGCGTCTGATCTGACAGGGTCGCCGGATAACCCTACGCCAATACTTACGCTCGACCACCAATACCTGTTGGCCTATCTCGGACGTACGGGGCTACGAAGTCGGCATCGAAAGTGCCCCTCCATGAACGCACGCTCATCGAGGTGGTGTAGAAATACTCATAATTTGCGCGTGGAATTTCGTCCGCAGGAACCGCAACGCTTGAAAAAACCCCGTCTCGTATGGTTGCGTCCCCCGTGCAAATGTATGAGACCACGGCAAGTTGTTCGTTGAGTATCCTCCGAATGAATTCGACCGCACCGGCGGCTTCGTCAGCATTACCCAGCATGGAGAAAAAATGCCGATGGGTTGTTGCGTAGAAAACCGTCACCTCGTCGTTGTACAAGGACGAAACCTCCAAGGGGCCACCTTTCGATGCCGCGAGCGCAGGCACCCTAACATTGAAGTAGTTCTCACCAGCGTTGGCGACGATAGACAAATGGCTCCTCCAGCTCGGGAAGACCGATAGAAGGTCTCCCGCCATTTGGCGAGAGAAAGGCTCAAGCAATTCGATCATGGCGGCTCCCGTAGCTTGGCGGATAGCAATGATAGACCGCCGCTGGAATGAATCGCGGCACTCCGCGAGTGCTGTTGACGAGAGCACTTCTCGTGATTGGGTGCGGGATCAATTTGGACCGGCCAGCCTTTCGTAGACGTCTTCGAGCCATAATTTGCGGCAACCGAGGAGGTCAGTATGAGCGGAAAGCGGTACACGGATGAGTTTAAGATCGAAGCAGTCAAGCAAGTCAGCGAGCGTGGTCATTCGGTTGCAGATGTGGCCCAGCGGTTGGGCATTACGACGCACAGCCTATATGCCTGGCGAGCGAAGTTCGATAAGCCAGATGTCGTGCGGCAGGTGGAACTAGACCCGAGCGCCGAGGTGCGGCGATTGAAGACCGAACTCAAGCGGGTGACCGAGGAACGAGACATTCTAAAAAAGGCCGCCGCGTACTCACCATATGGTGCCGAGCATGAGTCGTCGCGGTAATTGCCACGACAACGCCGTTGCCGAAAGCTTCTTCAGCGCATTGAAGAAGGAGCGAATTAAGCGGCGCATCTACCCGAACAGGGCTACTGCTGCCACGGACGTATTCGATTACATTGAGATGTTCTACAACCCGATTCGCCGGCATGGTTCCGCCGGCGACCTGTCACCTGTAGAGTTTGAGCGGCGCTACGCGCCAAACGGCTCGTGAGTGTCTATGAAACTCTGGCCGGTCCAGACAACTTCGCGAGCAGAATCGATGCCCGATGAGAATGCATCCAAGGGGTGTTCAAGCGGCTTGACTATCGAGGGCGATTTCATTTGTGTCGATCCTCGTCGGTGGCGAATGGATCAAGACCTTTAGCTGGAGCAAGGGCTGCGCAAGTTTCAATGCGCGTCGGAATCTATCCGCAGTCGATCCAACGATGGCGGCGGCCATGCACCTGGCGGTGGCGCTTTCCGCCGTCGTCCGGGGCGATGAAGGTGAGCTCTACCCTCTTGCCGGCTGAACGGGCGCTGTCCATCAACACCGTGGCCGCCCCATCAGCGACAACTGCAATTCCCGAAATCGCCCGCACATTACGTCGACTTCACTCTCCCCACCCTCTGCGAAGGGCACTTGCCAAGAAGCTCGACCAGCCGTGTCTCGCATCCGGAGAACGCGTACCCGCGCCGCTGCGAGACCATGAACGTCAGCGGGTGCATGTGCCATCCGCGCCGTTTGAGCTCGACGAGCGTTCCCATCGCGAGGTCTGCCTCGACCATATGGCGCGGCATGTGTCCCCAGCACAAGCTCCCTCTCAGCAGATCGTGCTTCGCGCCGAGGTCGTTCACCCACCACTGGCGTTCACTGGCAACCCCTTGCTGGGTCTTTTCCGCATCGGGCTGGTTGTCGGTGACGACGAGCTGGATATGCCGGCCGAATTCTTCCCGCGGGATCGGCTGCGCCATGGCGGCCAGCGGATGCGACGGCCCGCACACGGTCACCATCTGTGCATCCCATAAATGATGCCGTTCGATGGTGCCCGGGCTCAGCTCGGGCACGTCCGTGATCGTCACCGCCAATCCGCACGTGCCCTGCAGAACCAGGCGCTCGCCGCCCTGCATGGTCGTCATGCGCAGGTTGATCGCAATCGTTGGAAACTCCGCCTGCAGCGTGCGCAGGCATTCGATCAGGTGCGAACGCGAAAAATAGGTGTCGACGGCGATCGAGACCTGCGGGACGCCGGTTTCAGCAATCGCGACCGCACGCATCTTCATTTCCTCGGTGCGTGAGATCACCCCGCGCGCATCGGGCAGGAGGCTGCGGCCTGCGGCCGTGAGCGTCGCCTTGCGCGTGTTGCGCTCGAACAGCACCACGTCGAAGGCGCTCTCGAGCGCGCTGATCGCGTGACTGATCGCCGACTGCGCTCGCCTCAGTTCCCTTGCCGCTCCGGAAAAGCTTCCCTGGTCGCACACGGCGACGAACGCCCGAAGTTGATTGATGGTGACGTTGTCCAGCATATCTATCTAGAAAGTAGATGGTACTTATAGATATTCAGTCAATTGGCTTCATGAATCAAGCGCGCCAGAATCAGGTTCGTCACTTTTGTCTCGAAGGATGCACGACATGAACAGACTGAACGGAAAGACCGCCGTGATCACCGGTGGCGCAACCGGCATCGGCCGCGCCGCGGCAAAGCGCTTCATCGAGGAAGGCGCGTTCGTCTTCCTCTTCGGCCGTCGGCAGGAAGCGCTCGACGCCGCGGTGGCCGACCTTGGGCCCCATGCCCGCGCGGTGAAAGGATCTGTCTCCGATTCGACCGATCTCGACCGGCTCTACGCGGCAGTGAAGGCGGAGCGCGGGACCCTCGACATCGTCTTCGCCAATGCGGGGACGGGAAGCCCGCTTCCGCTCGGCCAGATCACCGCCGAGCACATCGACGACATCTTCGACACCAATGTGAAAGGGACGATCTTCACGGTCCAGCAGGCGCTGCCGCTGATGGGCGCGGGCGGTTCGATCATCCTGACCGGGTCGAGCGCCGGGACCACGGGAGCGCCCGGATTCACGGCTTACAGCGCGAGCAAGGCCGCCGTGCGCAACCTCGCCCGGACATGGGCGGAGGACCTGAAGGGCACCGGCATCCGGGTCAACGTGCTGTCGCCCGGGGCGACGGCAACCGAACTGGCCAAGGAGGCGCTGGGCGAAGAAGGTCAGCGGGCCTACGGTGCGCTGACGCCGCTCCAGCGTATGGCCGATCCGGCGGAGATCGCGGCGGCGGCCGCCTTTCTCGCATCGTCGGACAGCAGCTTCATGACCGCCAGCGAGGTCGCCGTCGACGGCGGCCTGGCACAACTCTGAGGAGAAGGACAACATGACCCAATCGCTAAAGGGCAAGACCGCGCTCGTTACCGGCGCATCACGGGGCATCGGTCGCGCGATCGCCGAACGTCTGGCCAGGGACGGGGCGACAGTCGCTCTGACCTACAACGCCAGCCGATCGGGCGCGGACGAGACGGTCTCGGCCATCGAGAAAGCGGGAGGCGCCGCGTTTGCGATCCATGCGGATCTCGTCGCCCCGGCGAGCGTCCCGGCCTTGTTCGAAAAACTCGACGACGAATTCACCCGACGGCACGGCAGCAAAACCCTCGACATTCTGGTCAACAACGCCGGCAATTCCGGCTGGCTTGGCTTCAAGGACGCGACGCCGGAGAGCTGGGACACCCTGATGGCGGTCTACGCCCGCGCGCCCTTCTTCATCATTCAAGCCGCGCTCGATCGCCTCGCCGATGGCGGACGCATCGTCAACATCTCTTCCGCTTCCGCCACGAAGCCCGTTACGGCGGCGCCCGTCTACTCGATGGCGAAAGCGGCGATCAACACGCTGACCCATGTGCTCGCCATCGAGCTGGGGCCGCGTGGCATCACCGCGAACGCCGTAGCGCCGGGCTTCACGCGAACGGATGCGAACGCCGCCCTTCGGGAGAACCCCGAACTCGTCAAGGCGCTCGAGGCGCAAATCGCGCTGGGCCGCGTTGGCGAGCCTTCGGAAATCGCCGATGTCGTGGCGTTTCTGGCTTCCGATGAAGGCCATTGGGTGACCGGCCAGACGATCGAGGCGAGCGGCGGCTACAAGCTCTGAGCCCACCGCGAAACGAAGGAGAAACACATGCGTTACGCAATCATCGGCTTCGGCAAGATCGGCCGCGCGCTTGCCAGGGCCTTCGCCCGCCACGGCATCGAAGTGGCCGTTGCAACCACACGCGATCCGGCAAGCTTTGCGGCCGATGCCGCCGCGATCGGGCCAACGATCGTCCCCACCACCCTTGCGGAAGCGGTCAAGGCGGACATCCTCTTTCTGGCCGTTCGTTTCGAGTCGCACCCGGCGGTCGCCAAAGCACTGGCCGACTGGACCGGGAAAACGGTCATCGACGCGATGAACACGCAGGCCCCGCTTGACGAACTGGACGGTCTCCCGTCCTCGGCCTTCGTCGCGAAAGCGTTCGCCGGCGCGAGGCTGGTGAAGGGCTTCAACCATCTGGTCGCTGCCGTCCTCGACCAGGACCCGGCCGTCCACGGCGGCCGGCGCGTCGTGTTCCTGGCGAGCGACGATGACGGTGCCGCTGCGGAGGTCGGTGCGCTTGCGGAAAAACTCGGTTTCGCGCCGATCCAGCTTGGCGGGCTGTCGAAAGGCGGATGGCTGGTGCACGCGCGTGGAAAAAGCTGGGGACACCTGATCTTCAAGGACCTGATCAGGTTCGACTGATCGACTGATCGACCGCTCCGATCCACCCGAAGGCCATCAGCCGATCGCTTGCGCGAACGACTTCAGATACCGCATGCCCGTGTCGCACATGATCGTCACGATCGTGGCGGCCGGGCCAAGCCGTTCGGCAAGTCGCAATGCGCCGGTTACGTTGGCGCCGGTCGGGCGCTCGGCACCACCGTCCGCTTCGCGCCGGCGGACGGCCGTCAGGCCCGTCGAGGGCCAATGACGGTTGATGGCGGGCGACTGGCTGATGCGGTCGACCCTGAGCAGACTTTCGAGATTCACGATAACGGCCATCAGAATCGGCCGTTCGGCGTCACAGTGTGGAACAGACTCGTCCAAACCGCCGGCGGCAACCTTATCGCGAGCCGTCAGTTACTCCAGGATTTACGGGATGAATGGTTTGAGTCTGACGGTGTTGACTAAAGGAAAGAAGCGTCAGTTGCATCGAGCACATCTTATGTCTTTAGATCGCGGGGCGAAGGCATACCGAACTTGTTAAATAGCCTTGCCAGGTAGGACGGCGATTCGATCCCTACGCTCAAGGCCGCCGACAGCACGGTCGTGCCGGGAACATCCAAGAGCGAACGCGCACGCATTACACGTTGTCGGACTTGATAAGCGGTGAGGCTTTCGCCTGTCTCCTCGCGGAAGATCCGAGTGAGATGACGTCGCGATATGGCGAATTCTGAAGCGATTGCGTCTATATCAATTCGCTCCGCCAGCATGACGTCAAGATACGCCTTAATCTCACTGACCAGTTGCCCGCGCGAAACCTTCGGATTGGTACCGCTCGGCGCGGCACTTAGCACGGCCTCCACGCACGCTGATGCAATCAGCCGATCGATCAGATCGTGTTGATACCGCGACATATCATCTGCTTCCCCCGTTTTGTCGGCCGCGTTGAACTGTCTTTGCATACGCAGCGCGCCAAGCAGTGCATGTGGCGGCGCGCAATAGCGCGGTGCCTCTCCCTTGGCGATCCGACCATTGGATTTGCGCGCACAAAACGAAACGAAGTCGCGCTCCACATATACCGCTGTATGGCAATGCTCTCCGCGATTGCTCGCCGTGTCGTGAAAAATCCCGGCCGGAACCATCGCAAGCACGCCGGCGCTGATGCGCTGCGCGTGCTTCGAACGCTCCGAGGTCAGCGTCAGCGCGCCTTGATGTGGCAGCAGGAACATGAACTCTTCGTGCTCGTGCCACGACGTCACGTAATCGGCCATCGTGATGCGACGGGGCGCAGCCACGCGGTCGGCGGGAATGTGCGATTTAGACGTTTGATAAAACATAACGCGAACCTGCGACTTGGGATTTTCCGGTGGATTGTAGCAACGCACTAACGCAAACCGCCATGGCCCAATAGTGAGCATGTTCCGGCCCAAACGGAAGCGAAGAAAAAACGCCGATCGTGCATGCTGCGAGAGATGACGGACTGGCCTTCGCGCCGGCTTCACAAAGGGCAGCACGCCGATGAGCAGGATTAATTTCGGAACAAGCGCATGAGCATCGTACAACGAGTACGACTTGTACGGGTATTTTCGACCACAGACAAAGGCGGCAACCCGGCCCCGGTTGCCCTCGACGCGAACGGCTGGACCGAGGCGCAAATGAAAGACGTGGCCCGCGCCTATGGTCTGGAAAGCGGGTTTGTGATGCGCGCCGTCGACCCGCGCCACGATTTCCGCTTCCGCTTTTTCGTGCCCAACCACGAGATGGAGATGTGCGGACACGCGGCGCTGGGCGCATTGTGGCTGCTGCGTCACACGGGCGCATGGTGCACGAAGACGGCCCTGATCGAGACGCTGAGCGGAAGCGTCGAAGCGCGATATGACGCGTCCGACGCGCGGATCGAAGTCAGCCAGCCTGCGGGGCGCGTCGAGCCGGTCATTGACGCGGCGCTAATCGCCAGAACACTCGATGCATTGAATCTCGATGCGAGCGATCTGCTGCCTCATGGCATCGCCAACGCGACGACGAGCCGCACCAAAACGCTGGTGCCGGTCCGCACGACCTCACGGCTGAATGCGATCACGCCCAAACTGGACCTCATCAAAGCTCTATGCGACGCCCTGTCGTCGACCGGTCTGTATCCGTTTTCGTTCGATGCTCATGCACCGCACGTGTTCGAGGCACGGCAATTCCCGCGCGCATCCGGCTATCCGGAGGACGCGGCGACCGGCATCGCAGCGGCAGCGCTGCTGTTCGGCGCGCGTCGCTATGGGCTCGTCGCCAGGGGAGTACGCGGCATCGTCGTGCGTCAGGGCGTCGCGATGGGACGTCCGTCCGCAATCACGGTGAACTTCCGCGATCCGGCCGATGAAGGCAGGGGTTGCTGGCTCAGTGGCCCGGTTTGTCTGATTGACGAGGCCTGATGCCATGCTGCTAGGCACACTCGAAGTCGATTTGCCGACGCGCTCATTGCGACGTGACGGGGAAGCGATCCATGTCGGTTCACGTGCCTTTGACGTGCTCGCGGTACTTTTGTCTGCGGCGGGACGTCTCGTAACGAAAGACGAGTTGATGGACGCGGTCTGGCCCGGAACAGTAGTTGAAGAAAACAATCTGCATGTGCACCTTTCCACGTTGCGAAAATTGCTCGGACCGCAGCGCGACCTGATCGTGACCGTACCCGGTCGCGGTTACCAACTCAGGCAGACGCAGGCCCCTGGCGCGAATTTGACGGCGGCGACACCGGTCAGGCAGAGCGACGGCGATATCCCGCTACGGCACAGGGCACTCACGGGACGCGACAAACTGGTCTCCAATATCGCGGCAATGCTGGACACGACGCGTGTATTGGCACTGGTGGGCGCCGGCGGAGTCGGGAAGACCAGCGCGGCAATTGAAGTGGCTCATGCGGCAGTATGCGGCCGCTTTGGCGTCACACGTTTCGTCAAGCTTGCCGCTGCTGCCTCTCCAGAAATGGTTCTGCAAAAAGTTGCTGCGGCATTCGGCGTATCGATACGGGACGACAGGTCGGGGGTTGACGAGCTAGTCTCAACATTGCCGCAAGACCGCACTCTACTAGTGCTGGACAACGCAGAGCACGTCATCGATGCAGTCGCTCGACTTGTCGATTCACTTGGCATGCGGCGTGACAACTTACAGGTACTCGTAACGAGCCGCGAACCGTTGCGGGTATTAGGTGAGGTTGTCTTCCAGGTACACCCACTTGAAGTGCCGCTTCCGGGATCATCCACCACAGAGGTTCTGGATAGTGCGGCAGTACAAATGTTCTTGCAGCGCGCGCAACAGTCAGGTTGCGACGTTGATAATTTGAGAAAAAGCGCTCATCTCGTTGGTGATATCTGTCGTCGGCTCGACGGTAATCCACTGGCGATCGAAATGGCAGTCGGACGTGTCGGTGCATTGGGCGTTCGAGGTGTTCACGGATTTCTCGACAATCGCTTCGAGTTGCTGACGCTGGGATACAGGACCGCTCTTGCGCACCACCAGACGTTACGGGCCAGCTTCGACTGGAGCTTTGCGTCGCTGAGCCCATCAAGTCAGAAACTTTTCGGTCAAGTTGCGGCATTCCGGAGTGCTTTTACTTTTGAAGCGTTGTGTGCGCTAGCGTGTGATACGACGTATACGCTGTCTGAAGTTGTCAGCGGCATTGCTGAACTGACTGAGAAGTCGTTGGTGAGTGTGGAGCCGAATAACGGCGAACATAGGTTTTTCCTTTCCGAATCCGCTCGAGCATACGCGTTGCAAAAGTGTCTCACCGAAGGGAACGACATTCAAATGTTCGCGCGCTATGCCGGTTACAACTTCGGTGCTTATGACGCGGCCCCGGCCATTGGAACGGATTTGTTCAAAGAGAAAGTGGAAGAGCGGGAGCTTGCATAGGATGTCTGAGCATGCAAGGCAAAGGGGGCGCAGACCCGCCAACGCGGCCTGAACTTCAGGTGTTGAATGGCACAAAATCTCGAGCCCGCAGCGCGGGCAGCGAGGTCATCCAATCACGAGCGGGCTGTGAGCAAGTCTCACGCAGCAGTGCGCCCCCCGTTGACCCGAAGCACTTCTCCGGTCATAAAACTCGCTTTATCCGACGCCACAAAAACGATGGCATCTGCAATCTCCTCGGGCGTTCCCGCACGTTTAAGCGGCACGGTGGCGAGCATCGCGGCCTTGCTCGATTCGGAACCCGTTATGCGGTCAAGCATTTCAGTCTGTATGGGCCCCGGAGCCACCGCGTTGACTCGAATATTGTGCGCCGCCGTCTCGAGTGCGGCGGATTTCGTCAGGCCCTCGACCGCATGCTTGCTGGCGACATAAAGTGCGTTACGGGGGGCGCCGCGAATACCCATCGTTGACGATACATTGACAATGCTTCCGCTGCCCTGGGCCGTCATCACGCGGATTTCGTGCTTGAGCGCCAGCCACGTGCCGAGAACATTCGTATCGAAAACGAACGCATATTGATCGACGTTCTGCTCGACGATCGGCGCCGGGTCGCCCTCGTAACCGGCGCTGTTCACCGCAATATCGAGACGACCAAAACGGGAAATGACGCGGTCGACCAAGCCTTGGACCTGATCCTCGAAACGCACGTCTGCCTGCACAAATTCCACATCGGCACCAGACGAACGCAGTTGCTCTGCGAACTTCCTGCCTTCTTCGAGCCGACGGCCCGAAATCACGAGCCGCGCTTTCTCTTTAGCGAAGGCAATTGCTGTCGCGCGACCAATTCCAGAAAGCGCTCCCGTCACAAGTACTACTGGCGAATGACTCATGTTCAGACTCCTTCGGTAACCCGTTACGAAAAAGATTCAAGGTTATCCGAGCCACCAAACGCGAACATCGCGTCACATGGCTCGTATTGCGTTACGCGCTGTAACCCCCGTCAACGGGAATGATCGCGCCGGTAATGAAGCTCGCCGCCGGGCTGGCGACGAAGGCGACCACGGAAGCGATCTCTTCAGGCCGGCCAAAGCGTCCAAGCGCAGTGGCGGCTGCCTGCGCCTCGGCAAAGGGACTGTTGTCTGGATTCATCTCGGTATTCGTCGAACCGGTTCCGATAACGTTCACGGTAATGCCCTTCGGGCCCAGATCCCGCGCAGCACCTTTGCTGTAGCCCTCAATCGCGCGCTTTGTTGCGCTGTAGTCAGCAAGGCCTGGCCAGGTCGATCGCCACGCGAGGGCCGAGGAAATCGAGATAATCCTGCCGCCGCTATCCATTACCCGCGATGCTTCCCGAATTGCGGTTACCACGGCTTCATAATTGATCTTCTGCTGTCGCTCGAAGCCCGATGTGTCGGTGGTCTCGGCCACCGTGCCCGTCACGAAAACGGCGGCGTTGTTGACCAGAATGTCGATCCGTCCCAACCGCTCGACAACGTCGGCAATCAATGCTTTAACCGCAGTTGCGTCCGCCTGGTCGGCCTTCAGGGCAATAGCCTTGCCACCGGACGCTTCGATCGTTGCAATGACCTCTCTGGCCGCGGTCTCGCTGCTGGAATAACTTAGCGCTACGGTCGCGCCTTCCGCAGCGAGCTGGATGGCGGTTGCCGCGCCGATACCGCGTGAGCCGCCCGTCACAAGAGCGATCTTTCCTTGAAGCGTATTTGCCATGATGCTGTCCATTGAGTAGAGGGTGAGTCACGCGCATAGCAATCGCCCGATGCTGTTCAAACGCTGCAAAGACGAGTTGAAAAAGCGTTGCGCGGAAGTTCGCTGCGGACGACTGCCGCAACTTACAGCGTGATGACGATCCTGCCGATATGCCGGTTCTTCTCCAGCTCGCGATGCGCTTCGACGATTCGTTCGAACGGGAAGTACTTCGAGATGGTTGCCTTCAGCTTGCCCGCTTCGAGATTTTCATAAACGAATCTGGCTACCTTGGCCTGACGGGCCGGGGTGGTCGTAATCGAGAACAGGTTATAGCCCCGGATCACGACCTCCTTTGCGAGCGTCCGGAGCATCGGGAGCGGTGTCACTTCGTCGCTCAATGCGCCATAGATCATGACCGTGCCGCCCGGCGCCAGGGCGTCGACAAGCTTGGGGAAAGCGGGACCACCGACCGGATCGAACGCGACGGTTGCACCCGCGCCTTGGGTTATCCGTTCGACCTCGACCACCAGATCCTCGTCGTCGGTGACGACGACATGGTCCGCACCGGCCGCTCTGATTGGCGCGACCTTCTCCCTGGTGCGCGTCGTTGCGATGACCTTCGCCCCTGCAAGCTTCGCAACCTGGATCGCACCGATGCCCACGCTGCTCGAACCGGCAGTGATGATCACCGTATCGCTATGCGTCACGATGCCGCTTTCGATGAACGCTCCCCACGGCGTGATGAAGGGATTCCAGATTGAAACCGCTTCTTCGAACGAGATTGACGCTGGCTTCTTCACGGCGGCACTTGCTGGCGCCAACACATGGTCGCCATACAGGCCGTAATCGTTCATCGAGAAAGCCGGCATGGTGGAAACCTCATCGCCCACCGCGAGGTGCGTGACGTTTTCTCCGACGGCTTCGACAACGCCTGCGGACTCATAGCCCAGCCGGCCGGGAAGATTGACCGGTTCGACATAGACGCCGGTGCGCCACATCGATTCCGCACGGTTCAAACCGATCGCCTTGACGGCGATGCGAATCTCATCCGGTCCCGGTTCCGGCAATGCGACGTCCTCGATCTTCAGAACATCGGGTGCGCCATATTCAGCAAATGTGACGATGCGTGCCATGGTGAAATCCTTTATCGGAAAATGCGATCAGAAGGCCGCACTGGGCTCGTGCGGAAAGAAACGGTTGGATGGCCGTGGAAGGCCGAGATGCTCGCGCAATGTGCGCCCTTCATATTCGCGTCTGAACAAACCGCGCTGCTGGAGCTCCGGGACGAGCTTGTCGACCACCTCGTCGAGGCCGCCTGGAATCCAGGGAAACATGACGTTGAAGCCATCGGCGGCTTCAGTCTCCAACCACTCCTGCATCTCGTCGGCGATCGATGCGGCGGTGCCGACGAAGGCGAAGCCCGAATAGCTGCCGGCGGCTCGCGCCAGTTCCCGGATCGTCAGACCCTTCTCCCGCGCGAGATTGACCATGCGCTCGCGCTGCGAGCGGCCGGCTTCAGTCTCCGGAATCTCCGGTAGTGGTCCATCGGGATCATGGCCAGACACGTCGAATCCGAGCATCGCGTTCAGAGAGCCGATGCCACTGTCGTAGTGGATGAGACTGTCGAGCGTCGCGCGGCGCTCGAGCGCCTCATCCTTGCTGTCGGCCACGACCACGAATGCGCCGGGCAAGTAACGCAGCGCGTCGGGGGCGCGGCCGATCGCTGCCATGCGGGTACGGACATCGGCATTGAAGCTGCGGGCGGCCTCTATCGTCGGCGGGGCGCCGAAAATGACCTCGGCGGTTTCCGCCGCGAACTGCCGCCCTGCCGGCGACGCACCGGCCTGCACGATCACAGGCCAGCCCTGCGGAGGCCGTGCGATGTTGAGCGGGCCGCGCACTTTCAGCGAGGGACCTGTGTGACTGATCGCATGGATTCGTGCGGGATCGACGAAGACCCCGCTTTCGGTGTTCCTGACGAAGGCGTCATCGGCGAAGCTGTCCCATAAACCGGTGACGACATCGACAAACTCCCGTGCAAGCTCGTAGCGATCGTCATGCCCCATCTGGGACTCGTAGCCGAAGTTGAGGGCCGCGTCGGGGTTCGCCGTTGTCACCACGTTCCAGCCCGCCCGACCGCCGCTGATGTGGTCCAGCGACGCAAACCGCCTGGCAATGTGGTACGGCGCATCGAAGGTTGTCGACGCTGTTGCGATCAGCCCGATCCGCTCGGTCACCGCCGACAGCGCCGAGAGCAGCGTGAAAGGTTCGAATGACGTCACCGTGTGGCTCCTCATCAGCGCCGCCATCGGCATGTTCAATAACGCCAGATGGTCGGCCATGAAGAAGGCATCGAACTTCGCCGCTTCCAGTCGCCGGATCGAGCGACGCATCTGGTCGAGGCTGAAATTCGCATGCGGATCGGCGCCTGGATAGCGCCACGCACCCGTGTGGATGGCCGCCGGCCGCATGAATGCACCGAGGTGGAGTTGGCGATGTCTGGTCATATGGTGCTCCGTCGCGTCAGGTGCCGCCGGCTCGATTGACGAGCCAGCGGCGGGCTTCAGGCGTCGAGGAAGGTCGTCGCATGGGCGACGAACGTCTCCGGATACTGATAAATCGACCCGTGATTGGAGTCCGGATAGACGATCAGTTGCGCGTTCGGCAGATGCTGCTGGAGCGTGAACGAATGCCTCGTCGGAATAATGACGTCGTTGCTGCCCTGGACGATCAGCACGGGCTGCCGGATCTCTTTCAGATACGCCAGCGCGCGATCGTTCGGCACGTGCCATTTGCCGATCGCCTCGCCCTGAGCGGCAATGGTTTGCTCGCTCACTTGCGGATCGCGATCCTGACGACGCAGCTTGCGCTCGAGAAAGGCGAGGCCGGCCTTCTGGCTGGCTTCGGAAGGTCCGAAATGGACAGCAAGCCACAGATGTTCGGGCGGGTCGTAGCTGCCGGCGAAGATTTCCGCGGAGCGGCTTTCCGACATGTCCTGTGAACGATGCCCGGTGCCGACGAGGATGATCTTGCGGACCAGGTCGCCGCCTTGCAGCGCGATCTCCTGGGCCACGAAGCCCCCGATCGAAATGCCGAGCACGTCGACCTGGGTCAGGCCCAGCGCGCGAATGAAGGCGATCGCATTGGCCCCCATCTCCTGGAAACTCGTCGGGGTCTCGCCCGAGGAACTGGCGACGCCGGCGTTGTTGAACAGGATCACCTCGCGATCCTTTGCAAAACCATCGGTTACCGCCGGATCCCAGTGGTCGAGGGTGCCGGTGTAGTGCTGATTGAAGACAAGCGGCACGCCGCCGTGCTTGCCGAACCGGCGGTAGGCGAAACGGATGCCGTTGGCCTCGACGAATTGGGTCGGTGCCGTATCGTAATTGATGCTGTTCATGGTTTAATCCTCTATGCTCCAACGCGCTAACCAGGAAGGTGGCGGCCTGTCGGAATTGACGGTTTCGTGCTGCTACGGTGTCAATATAGAAGGCGGACTCGCCATGCACTAGCCATGAAACGCGGTTATGACCTATCCGGAATGTGCATAGATAGAACGTAGGACGCATGGAGGAAGACGATGGACATCAACGCGTTGCGGATTTTCTGCCGGGTCGCCCGACTGCAAAGTTTTTCGGCCGCCGCGCGGGAGCTGTCCATCTCGCAATCGCAGGCATCGCGCGCCGTGTCGGACATCGAGGCCGAGTTGGGCACGCTGCTATTGGCGCGGACGACGCGCGCCGTGATTCCGACGGAAGCAGGCGCCGACTACCTCATCCGCATCGAAGCCGTGCTCGACCAGCTTGACGATGCCGGACAGAGCGTCCGGCAGGACGAACTTCGCGGAACGCTGCGCGTCGGGATGCCGACGAGTGCCGGGGTGCGGGAGATCATCCCCCGACTTCCCCGTTTTGCTGAACGTCATCCGCGGCTGCGGATCGACGTGGTGCTCGACGACCGTCGCCAGGACCTTGTCCGGGACGCGGTCGATGTCGCCATCCGGATAGGCACCCTGCCAGACTCCAATGCGACAGCGCGTCTGCTCACGAGCTACGCACGGCTGATCGTCGCCTCCCCTGCATATCTCGCGCGATGCGGCACGCCCCTGTCGCCGGACGCGCTCGTCGGTCACCGGATCGTCTATGGACCGGCGGCCACTGTCAGCACCGCCTGGACATTTACGCACAACGGAATAACCAGCAATGTGCCGATCGAACCCAATATATCGTTCAGCGACAACGAAGGCGCGGTTGCAGCCGCGAAGGCCGGCTTGGGTATCACCTCGATAGGATACTGGGCCTGCCGCAGGGAGCTCGAGGAAGGATCGCTCGTGCCGATCCTCACCGACTGGTCGATGGTCGGCACCAACGTGCATGCCTATTTCCCCCTCGGTCGCGCGACCCGGGCGGCGGCCCGCGCCTTCATCAATTTCTTGCTGGACGAGTTTGGCGAAAGCGTCGACGTAACACGCGCTGAATGATGTCGCAGCATTTCAGCCATGCGTTCGCCGCGTATCGATGGGTGACGGTTCATTTCTCGCTAACTGCCGTTCACCGAAGGCTTCCGGGTGTCTACTTGTGGCCGAAATGAGCCGGACAACCCGGCGTCCGCGTCGCTCCCTGCATCAGGTTCGGCCCAGCCCCGCAGTCGATGGCTCCGGTTGCAACGCGTGCGCCTGATGACTGTCGGCCGCCGGTCGGCGCAGTACAGCGCCGAGTTCCGGGTTCCGAGTCGAATGGCGAAAATTCAGCGTGACGTGAATGTCGACATCGCCAGGCGCTCGCTCTCCGGCTACGCCTTTTTCGCATAAGTGCTGCACCACCCTTTCGCATTGACTTGCTTGCCACCGAAAATCGCGCACGGCCCCGTCGCGGCGCCGGCCTTGCCCTGGAAGAACTGGCAATTCGCACAGGCCTCGCCCGCCCGGAATTTCGGGTACTTCGCGCGGTCGACCCGGCTGGCGTCCGTCTTGTAGCCGAGCGCCTGGGCATTTGCATCGGTTTCCTGAACGACACCGGCACCGGCATCTGCCGCCGCCGTGCGGCGTCCGACGGCGAGCGCGGAGGCGAGAACGCTGGTCACTGCAATAAAACGTCGGCGTGAAAATTTCATGGGGGGCCTCCCTTCAGGTTTGCGTGAACGGATGTCCGGGACGCGTCGTTCCCCAAAAGACGCAATGCCGCCCGCTCCGACACGGCGCCCGTCGCCGGTGGATCACCCGGCGAACGCATCAGCGAAAGAACAGCGCCCGCATCCCGAACGTGTGATGCGCTTCCGCCGCCATCAGCACCATGAGCACCAGCAGGCACAGCGGCGGTATCAGGATCGCGTACACCAGCGCCAGGCGCTCCCACATCATGTGCATGAAGATCGACACGATCAGCCCGGCCTTCGCAATCATCAGCACGACGATCAGCACCCAGCGCATCAGGCCCTGCACGTTGAAGTAATCGACCAGGTACGAGAACGTGCTCAGCACGAACAGCAGGCCCCAGATCTTCAGGTAGAGGCCGATCGGATGCTGCTGGCCGTGCGCGGCGTCGGGTCGATCGGCGGGATCGATATGTTCCATGGCCTGCCTCACCACAAATAGAACAGCGCGAAGATGAACACCCACACCAGGTCGACGAAGTGCCAGTACAGGCCGGCGATCTCGACGATCTGGAAGTTGCCGTGTTCGGTGAACCCCGGCTGCAGGATCTTGCGTGCGATCAGCAGCAGGTAGATCACGCCGCAGGTCACGTGGAAGCCGTGGAACCCGGTGATCGTGAAGAAGCACGCGCCAAACTGCGCCGCGCCCAGCGGGTTGCCCCACGGGCGAATCCCTTCACGGAAAATCAGGTTGCTCCATTCGAACGCCTGCAGCGACAGGAAGGTCGCGCCCAGCAGCGCGGTCGCCAGCAACAGCGCGGCGGCGGGCCTCGCGTTGCGCCGGTAGCCGAAGTTGACGGCCATCGCCATGGTGCCGCTGCTGCTGATCAGCGTGAACGTCATGATGGCAATCAGCAGCAACGGCACTTCCACGCCGCCCACGCTGAGCCCGAACACTTTCGCGGTATCGGGCCACGGCGCCGTGGTCGACATGCGCACCGTCATGTAGCCGATCAGGAAGCTGCTGAAGACGAACGTGTCCGACAGCAGGAAGATCCACATCATCGCCTTGCCCCACGGCACCCTGAAGGCTTCGCGGTCGGACGACCAGTCCGTGACGATGCCGCGCCAGCCGTCGGGCCGGGCATCGACGGGCGGGGCCGCAGGCGATTCGGCCGAGGATTCGGTGTGGATCGTGGGCGCGGTCATGGCGCGGCTCCATACACCGGCCCGCAGATCGCGGCGACGATCCCGGGGGTCAACCACCACATCGCCGCCAGCAGCACGAGCCAGACCGCGAGCAGGAAATGCCAGTAGAGCGCGCACAGCGCGATGGCGCGTCGAGCCCGGAACGGGTCGGCGCGCCGCAGCTGCGCGATCGTCACGCCCCACGCCGCCAGCCCGCCCAGTACATGCAACCCGTGCAGGCCGGTGAGCAGGTAGAGGAAGCTGTTGGACGGATTGACGGTGACGGTCTGCCCGGCCGCCGACAGCACGTGCCACGCGGCGAGTTGCCCGATCACGAACCCGGCCGCCAGCACGCCGCCGCCCACCAGCCACGCCGTACGGTGCAGGGTCGGTTGCCGGGCGCGCTGCATCGCGATGCCGGCCAGCGCGAGCGCGCCGGTGTTCCACCACAGCAGCGCCGGATGCGGGATCGGCTGCCAGTCGGATTCACGCATGCGCATCGCATAGGCGAGCAGCAGCAGCGAAAACAGCATCGTCGCAACCGCCATGAACACGGCCAGGCCGGTACGGCCCGCATTCGGCAAGCCGGGTGGCGCATCGGGAACGAAGGGGCGCGGCAGCGTGGTCATTCGTGCGCCTCGCCGGGGTGTAGTGTCGGGTGGGCCGCTTCAGGTTCAGGCGCGGTCTCGGGCGGCTGGTTCTGCGGCACGAAGTCTTCCTGTTGCCCCGGCGGGCTGTATTCGTATGCCCAGCGATAGACGACGGGCAGCGTCGCGCCCCAGTTGCCGTGCACGGGCGGCGTTTGCGGCGTCTGCCATTCGAGCGTGGTGGCCCGCCACGGGTTGCCGTCGGCCCGCCGGCCGCGCACGAGGCTCCACGCGAGGTTGAACAGGAACAGCAACTGCGCCGCCGCGACGATCAGCGCGACGATCGTGATGAACGCGTTGAGCGTCTGCGCGGAATGCGGAATGAAGCTGTAGCCCTGATACGCGTAATACCGCCGCGGCATGCCGAGGATGCCGAGATAGTGCATCGGGAAGTAGATCGCATAGGTGCCGACGAAGGTGATCCAGAAGTGCGCGCGACCGAGCGTGTCGTCCAGCATGCGGCCCGTCACCTTCGGGTACCAGTGGTAGAGGCCGCCGAACACCACCAGGATCGGCGACACGGCCATCACCATATGGAAGTGCGCGACGACGAAGTACGTGTTCGACAGCGGGATGTCCACGCTCACATTGCCGAGGTAGAGGCCGGTCAGGCCGCCCAGCACGAAGGTGCTGATGAAGCCGATGGCGAACAGCATCGGCACGGTCAGGTGGATATCGCCGCGCCACAGCGTCAGCACCCAGTTGTAGACCTTGAGGGCGGTCGGGACGGCGATGATGAGCGTGGTGGTGGCAAAGAAAAAGCCGAAGTACGGATTCATGCCGGCGATGAACATGTGGTGCGCCCAGACCACGAAGCTCAGCGCGCCGATGATGACGATGGCCCACACCATCATCCGGTAGCCGAAGATGCTCTTGCGCGCGTGCGTGCTGATGAGATCCGACGCGATGCCGAAGGCCGGCAGCGCGACGATGTAGACCTCCGGATGCCCGAAGAACCAGAACAGGTGCTGGAACAGCAGCGGGCTGCCGCCGGCGTGCTTGAGCGTCTGCCCCATCGACACCACGGCCGGAATGAAGAAACTGGTGCCGAGCGTCCGGTCGAACAGCATCATCACCGCCGACACGAACAGCGCCGGAAACGCCAGCAGCGCCATGATGGTCGCGATGAAGATGCCCCACACCGTGAGCGGCATGCGCATCAGCGTCATGCCGCGCGTGCGTGCCTGCAGCGTGGTGGTAACGTAGTTCAGGCCGCCCATCGTGGCCGCGACGATGAAGATCGCCAGCGACACGAGCATCAGCACGATGCCCCATTCCACGCCCGGCGTGCCCGGCAGGATGGCCTGCGGCGGATAGAGCGTCCAGCCGGCGCCGGTCGGCCCGCCCGGCACGAAGAAGCTCGACACCAGCACCAGCACGGCCAGCAGGTAGACCCAGTAGCTCAGCATGTTGAGAAACGGGAACACCATGTCGCGCGCACCGAGCATCAGCGGGATCAGGTAGTTGCCGAAGCCGCCGAGGAACAGCGCCGTGAGCAGGTAGATCACCATGATCATGCCGTGCATGGTGACGAACTGGTAGTAGTGGTTCGCGTCGATGAACGCGAACTTGCCCGGAAAGCCGAGCTGCAGCCGCATCAGGTCCGACAATACGAGGCCGACCAGGCCGATCGCGATGGCCGTCAGCGCGTACTGCACGGCGATGACCTTGTGGTCCTGGCTCCACACGTAGCGGGTCCAGAAGCTGCGCGGGACGTGGTCGGTGTGCGCATAGGTCATGGCGTCTGCTCCGTCTGCTCCGTCTGTTCCGCTGGCTGGGCCGCGGTGCGGGCCGGTGTCCCGCCCTGTGCCTCGATATAGGCCACCAGCGCGGCCAGTTCCTGCTCGCTCAGGTCGAAGTGCGGCATGATCGGCGAGAAGCCCTTCACGACGCGGGCCGTCGGATTGCGGATGAACGCGCGCAGATAGGCTTCGTCCACCTTCGCGGTGCTGCCGTCGGCCATCGTTTCGGTCTTGCCGTACAGGCCTTTCCAGGTCGGGCCCACGAGCGGGCTGCCGTCCACGGTATGGCACGCGATGCAGCCCTTGGCCGCCGCGAGCGTCTTGCCCAGGTTGGCAAGCGCCTGCGCGCTGCCGCCCGCCGCGGCCGGTGCAGCCTGCACGCGGGCCAGTTGCTGCTGCGCGAACGTGGTCTGCCGCGCCAGCCAGCGCGAGAACGCGGCTTCGTCTTCCACCACCACCACGCCGCGCATGCCGGAGTGTCCGATCCCGCAGAGCTGCGCGCACAGGATGTCGTAACGGCCTGCCCTGGTCGGCGTGAACCAGAAGGTGGTCACCATGCCCGGCACCATGTTCATTCGCGCGCGGAACGGCGGGACGTAGAAGTCGTGCAGCACGTCGCGCGACCGTGTCAGGACCTGGATCGGCCGGTTGAGCGGAAGGTGCACCTCGGGGCTCTCGATCAGGTAGTTGTCACGGCCGTTCGGGTCGGCGGGATTCAGGCCGAACGGATTGTCGTCGCTGATGTAGCGCACGTCGGTCGTGCCCAGCCTGCCGCCGGGGCCGGCGAAGCGGAATCGCCATTGCCATTGCTGGCCGAGCACTTCCATCTGCAGCACGTTGCGCGGCGGCCGGATGTAGTCCGCGTAGACGAACAGCCCCGGCGCGAGCAACGCCGCCACACCGACGACGGTCAGGCCGATCAGCCACCATTCCAGCTTCCGGTTGTGCGGTTCGTAGGCGGCGCGATGCCCGCCGCGGTGGCGATAGCGCACCAGTGCGACCACGATGAACAGGTTGATGGCGATGAAGAATGCACCGGTGATGACGAGCGTGATCGTCAGCATGTCGTCCATGCGCACCCAGTTCGACGCGATCGGCGTGATCCACCACGGACTGGCAAAGTGAAACCCCACCGCCAACAGGATGATCAGGATCAGGGCAATCGCAAGGGCCATAGGCCGCCTCGCCGTGTATCACTCGCCAGAGCCGCCGACACCGGGTTCCGGGTCTCCCGCGGGCGCCGCGCGTTCAAGCTCGGCGCGGCGGGAAACGCGATGGGTCAGTCGTCCCCGTTCTGCTTGCGCAATCGTTCCAGCCGGCCGTAGGTGATGGCCGCAACCACGCCGAACAACAGGTTGGCCAGCAAGGGCCCGGCACCGCGCTCGGAGACGAACCACGGGAACACGGCCGTCATGACGTAGAAGTTCCACCCATACGCGACGATCCCGAACGCCAGCCCGATCGCGGCTTCCATGCCCACGCTCGAATCGAAGCGGAAAGGCGCCATGATCGCGGCGAGCATCATCCCCATGATCGCGCCGAGCACGTAGTGCAGCAGCAGCGCCATCGCCACGATTTCAAGGTTGAATTGCGTCAGCTGGCCGAGCGCGCTGCGGCCCATCACCATCGCCGCGATCTTGTGGGTCGGTTGCCACGGGCTTGTGCCGAGCACGAGGGTCGACCAGACGAATTCCAGCGCGATCACCAGCGCACCGCCCGCGAGTCCGGCCACGGCAGCGGCGACCCAGTCGGGCGTACGACGCTCCCAATGGTGAGATTGAATGTGCAGTTCCATACGACCTCCTTGCCGACGGTTCGACGTCGGCGCTTCCGATCCGAAGGCGTCACGCGTGCCGGCCCTGCGTCCCTGGCCCGATCCGGCATGGCGGACAGGGTCGCCTGCACAATCGGCGAACGATCCGCTCGTCGCATGGCACGGCGGCGGCGTTCCGTTCGCGGTTCCGGATCGGCGCATCGGTGGGCTGTCGGCGCGTGGCGACGCGAGGCCGCGGCCATGCAACGGCGCACTTGGCGAAACGCATCGATGAACCAGGCTGTCGGGCAGGCCGGCTTGCTGTCGCGCGTCAGGGGAAGATCGGTGTAGTAGGCTCGGCGCCCTCCAGGTCCGCCTTCGGAAAATGCTGGGCGACCATCTCTTCGATTTCCTGCTCTCGCAATGCCGGCACGTCGGCCATGATCAGGATCTGGCCTTCCTGTATGGCCTCGCGAAACCGCTGGAGTCGCGCGTTCGGCTCGGCGATGCCGATCATCGCGGCGGTCCACGCCCCGAAACCCGCTCCCGCCAACGTCAGCCCGACGACGGCGCCGCCCGCAATCACGAGCTCCGCCGGGGGAAATACCAGCGCGACGAGTCCGATCAGCGCACCGGCCGCGCCGCCGAGCGCGACACCGCGTTCGAGCGCATGCACGACGTCGCTGCTTTGCAGCAACGATGCTTCGGGCAACTGATCGAGTGTGACACTGTGATCGGCGAGAACATGGATATGGCGCCAGATGATGCGTGCGCGCAGTAGATCGTCGACGATAGCCTTCGCCATCTGCGTATCGGGTACGAGGAAATAAAGGCGTCTCATATGGCACCCCTTTCTTGCCATCAACTCGTCCTCGGGGGACTGCTTTCTATTCTATGTCAGCAGCGGCAACGCGGTGATTCCGCCTGCGAGGCGAAGCCGGCGCAGCGCGCTGCGTCGATGGCATCCGACCGGCGCTATCCGCGTTTGCGCAACGGCTCCAGCAAGTCCCGCAGGCCGTTGTGATCGATCTCGTGCATCAGCGCAAGCTGACGGCCGATTTCGCCGCGCGGGAACCCTTCGCGGGCCAGCCAATTGAGGTAAGGCCCGGGCAGGTCGGCAATGAGCCGGCCTTTGTATTTTCCAAAGGGCATGGTGACGGTGACGAGGCGTTCGAGGTCGGGGTTTTGCATGCCGGTATTGTGCACGGCTTTTCGCGCCTGTCGCAGGCCTCGCGGAAAGGACGCTGCAAACCGCCTGTACCCCGTTTCTGGCCTGCTAGACTGGAATTCCCCCCTGCAAACGATGGAGGGAATCATGTTGTCCGTCTACGTCGTGAAGACCGGCGAGCAGTTCCTCTGCACCGCCGAGGATGGCGATATCGGCATGGCACCGGCGGTTGAAGATGCCACGTCGTTTGGTTCGTATGAGGAAGCGGAAAAGGCCGCGCACGTGCATGCCGACCCCGGATACGAAATCGTGGCCGTCTGCGTGCTCAGACACTGACAGGGCGCCCGCTGCCGGGCGCCCGGCGACGAGATGCCGCTCGCAGTTTCGCTGGCGCCATGCGACGCGGGTGCCGTGACTGGCTGCGTCCGAAATCACCTGCAGACGGACGGATTACGTGTCGGGCGGCTCGCGATGGGGGCGCCGTGCGTGCCGGCAGTCGTGCCGCATCCGGTGCGACGCAGCGCACGCGCTACGCGGAACGTGCCATTCCTGAAAGGCCTGGCATCCGGCGCGTATGTCCCGCATGCGGCGCTGCAGGAATCGGAGCGTCGTTGCGCCGCGTCTATCGTCTCGGCCCTTTCATGCCCTCCGACTCCATGGCCGCATGCCACTCCTCGTTCGCCTCGATGGGGTCCATCGCTTCGTCAACCGAAGCCGTCGCGCGCTCGGCGGCCGCCCGGGTTTCGTCTGCCGCGGAAGCCGGATCACCGTCGCCGTCACCCGGGGGATGCAGCATGTCCTTGAGCATCGCGCTCAACTCCGGCGTGTCCCATGGCAGCCCGCGCCGAGTTCGATCCTTGATGTAGTGCCTCACTTCCGCGTCCTGCTCCACGGTCAGCGGCAGCCCTCGGAAGGTTCTTTGGGGGCCAGCGTCGATCATCGCATTCTCCTGTTTCCAAGGCATTTTCAGTGTACTCGCCATTGCGGGCACGCGAGACGCAATCGCGCCGCGCTTGCGTCGAATCAAACCTGAGGACTCGACAGTCAAGCAGCGGCCGGCAACCGACGTCCTCCTTCCTGATTCCCTCGAATCCGAGACAGGTCATCAACGCCGCCGGATGACCCGGCGTGATCGCCACCCGGCCCGCCATTTGACGGATTGGTGCAGTGCCGCGTTTGCGCCGGTGCCAGGCGAATTCACGGCAATGATCACGCTTTCAATCGATAGACGCGTCGAAGCGGGCAACGAAAGTCAACGCTCAAACCGCGCCATGCGCAGCGATGTTGCGATATTGCCCTTTGAAATACAGCAATGGCTGCGCAGCAGCCGCTTCCTGCCGGTTCAACGCCTTCACTTCACCAATCACGATCAGGTGATCACCCGCGGCGTGTTCGGCGTGGATTTCGCAATCAAGCCAGTGGAGGCTGCCGACAATGATCGGGTTGCCCAGCGGCGATTCCTGCCATTCGACTCCATGCCACTTGTCCGTGCCTCGCCTGGCGAATTGATTAGAAATACTGACTTGCCCCTCTGACAGGATATTGACGACGAATCGACCTGCCTGGCGAATCCTGGGATAGCTGGCCGAACCGGACATGACGCTGAACGACACCAGCGGCGGGTTCATCGACACGCTATGGAACGACTGGCAAGTGAAGCCGATCGGCTCACCCTCAACGCGTGAGGCAATGACCGTGATGCCGGATGCGTAGTGCCCGAGCGCTTCGCGAAAGCTCGATGGCTCGATGGCCGTGCTGGAAAGTGACATGGTAGATACTGAATGCCGGAGGCGGCTCGAACGGGGCAAACCCCTCTTCTGCGGCGTCACCCGACCCGTTTCGATCGGAAACAACCTTCAGGCCCGCTTGCGCTTGCCGGCTTGATCGGGGTCGACAACGATGCTTGCTTCAACTGGATACTCGGGCAACCCGGGCGGCGTATTTCAGCAGATTCAGGGAGTCCTGCTAATAAACTCCCTGAAACCCATCGCCTTCGATCCTGCCGAGCATCGCATCGACTTTCGCTCAGAACGCGTTCGAGCGTTCTCTTCGGACGATTTCTGCGCCCGCACTTAAAGCATTCAGCTTGCCTCTCGCGACGTCACGAGACAAGGGCGCCATGCCGCAGTTGGTGCAAGGATAGAGCTTGTCGGCATCGACAAACTGAAGCGCCTTCCGCAAGGTGTCGGCGACTTCCTCGGGCGTTTCAATGGTATTGGTTGCCACATCAATGGCCCCCACCATGACCTTTTTACCTCGAATGAGTTCGATCAGATCCATTGGAACACGAGAGTTGTGGCATTCCAGCGAAACCATGTCGATACTGGATTTTTGCAGCTTGGGAAAGGCTTCTTCGTATTGGCGCCACTCCGACCCCAGCGTCTTTTTCCAATCCGTATTGGCCTTGATGCCATAGCCATAGCAAATATGCACGGCAGTCTCGCACTTGAGACCTTCTATGGCCCTCTCCAGGGTCGCCACGCCCCAATCATTCACTTCATCGAAGAAAACATTGAACGCGGGCTCGTCGAATTGAATGATGTCGACGCCGGCCGCCTCCAGCTCCCTGGCTTCCTGGTTCAGGATCTTTGCGAACTCCCAGGCCAGTTTCTCGCGACTTTTGTAATGATCGTCATAGAGCGTATCGATCATGGTCATGGGGCCCGGCAGCGCCCATTTGATGGGTTGCGTGGTCTGCTGGCGCAGGAACCTGGCATCTTCGACGAAAACCGGCTTTTGTCGCGCAACGGCATCGACGACCGTCGGCACGCTTGCATCATAGCGATCACGGATTCGAACGGTCTTGCGGTTCGCAAAATCAACGCCGCTGAGGTGCTCGATGAACGTCGTCACAAAATGCTGGCGCGTTTGCTCGCCATCACTGACGATATCGATGCCCGCATGTTGCTGCTCTTGCAATGACAAGCGCAAAGCATCTCGTTTGCCTTCGATCAACCCCTCATCCTGTAGCTTCCAGGGCGACCAAAGCGTCTCGGGTTGTGCGAGCCAGGAGGGTTTGGGCAAGCTGCCGGCAGTTGAAGTCGGGAACAATTTCTTCACAATAGGTGACCGTGGTTTTTTGATGAATCAAAGCGCGTAGTTGGCGGACCACTGCTCAAGGACAGCGTGGTACGGTTTGATGAAGTGCTCCTCGACAAACCTTCCCTGCTCGATAGCCAGCCGGCTGCGTTCTTCCCGATCGTAAACAATTCGGGTCAATGAAAAATCCTGATGCTTCAGACTTGGCCGATAGGATTTTCCTGCTGCTGAATTCGCGTTGTAAATCTCGGGCCGGTAGATCTTCTGGAACGTATCCATCGTGCTGATGGTGCCGATAAGCTCGAGATCGCTGTAGTCGCCCAGCAAATCGCCGGAAAAATAGAATGCCAAAGGTGCAACACTATTCGGGGGCATGAAATAGCGAACCTTCAACCCCATTTTTTTGAAATATTCGTCGGTCAGCGAGTATTCGTCCTGCTCGTATTCAATACCCAATACCGGATGCTGATTGGCGGTTCGATAATAGTTCCTGCTACTCGACACGCTCAGGCAGATAACGGGTTGCTTGCTGAAATTGGCCCGGTAGGCGCTTGAATTCACGAAGCACTTGAACAGCTTCCCGTGCAGATCTCCAAAATTCTCCGGCGTGCTGAACTCGGACTGGTTCCTGGTGTGATCCAGCAGTAGAACGCTGAAGTCATAATCCCGCACGTAAGAGGAGAAATTATTCCCTACGATGCCTTCGATGCGCTCATGGGTCTTCCGATCGACAATATTGGTTTTCAACATCTCGATCAAGGGGAGCGAACTGCCGCTGCTCTCGCCGTCAATGCTCATTTCAACGGAAATGATTTCAAGTTCGACGGCATAGCGATCGCCTGCGGGATTGTCCCAATGCGCCAGGGCATTGAAACGATTGTCGATCATCCTGAATGTATTGCGCAAGTTCTCTCGGCGATTCGCGCCTCTGGCCAAGTTGGCGAAGTTGGTCGTGATACGCGTGCTGTCTGACGGACGATAGTCTTCATCGAAACAAATGCGCTTGATGGCAAATGTAAAATCCTGACTCATTTTGATCTGGCACCCTGATTTCCGAGATAAAGCCTGAATTCAGGCCGTGACTTTTCAATGCTGTCCGATTTTATTTTCTGATTTTTTCTCAGAAATATGTTTCACATCGGCGTTCAAGTCGAAATTCTATGCCGGGCCATCCATGAAAAAAAGTGAATTTCTCTCATCAATCCATTAGCCACGTTCATGATTCGACGTGCCAGTTGGTTTTCTCGCGCACTCGCCCTTCTCCATTCGCCCCGTCATGGCCTGATGGAGGCAGCTTCGCGGTCATGCGACGCTTCATGTCCCGACGCTCTCGCGTCCAGGAACATCGGCCTCAGGGCCCTTCCTTGCTTGCGGGAGGTTGACCGCTCCGGCGCTCGGCCAACGGCAAAGTCATGGAGCGCGCGTGGCGAACGCGTCGCGCGACAAGCGGATTCGCTTGCTTCGGATCGAATCGCGCGGCGAACCGCGAAATGAAGCGTGCGTGAAAGAGACGTCCCTCACTGCGGGGGCGAGGGGCGACGAACGACGAATGAAGTAGCCGATAGCTGGTTCGATCTTGCGCTGAATCGCAGCAGACAAGGGGCGCAGGTCGGTACCGAGTCGCTTCCGATGCGCCAGCGCCGTGCCAAAGGCCTGCAGCCTGGCGATCCGGAACATGCGTCGGACGGTACGCAGCGCGACCGGGGTTTTGTTCGAGCACGCTGCCTTAAAGCCGTTCCGCTTGTTGATCCGGGCACGGATGGCAAGCTCAGGACTCGATCGCGGAGTCGTCGTCTCCGTAGAACTTCACGCCCGGCTGAATGCGTTCGCGGCCGCTTTCCAGGCGATGCTGATTGGTGTCGCGTAGCGAGTAGACGCAGCCGCAATGTTCTTGCTGGTAGAAATTTTCCCGCTTGCGAATCTCGATCATGCGCGCCGAGCCGCCGCCTTTGCGCCAGTTTTATTCCCAATACAGCATGTCGGGATAAGGCGAGGCCGCGCGCACACCGTAATCGTTGATCTGTTGCATGCTCTTCCACCGCGAGATGCCCAACGAGCTGGTGATGACCGGGAAACCGTGTTCATGCGCATACAAGGCCGTGCACGGCAATACGGTGGCGGGCCGATGCCCCCGCGACATCGGCGCCCGCCAACCGGCCCGCAGGCCGGTCATGCAGCGTCAGCCTTCCGTGCCGCCCGCCGCCTTCCCGCCAAAGGCCTCGCACTCCGGCTTGTCCCACCGCGTCTTCACGACGCGGTTATCCGAATCGAACTGGATCTGGTACTGACAGGTCGCGACCTTGCCGGCGTCGCGGAACTGGAACAGGTAGTTCCACGTCCGCACGTGGAAGATCCACTCGTGGAAATGCGGCGGGCCAAGCAGTTCGTACAGTTGGTTCTTCGTCACGCCCGGCTGGACCCGCGCCAGGTTGGCGAGATTCGGGTACGTCCCCTCGGGCAGCGTGGCCGTGTCGGCCGACGGGAACGGCGGATCGCCCTGCTGCGTGGCGCATCCGGTCAGGCCGGCGGCGGCGAGCAGCGCCGCGGCCGCGAACTTTGCAAGATTTGCGTTCATGTTTGCCATTGTCTGAATGGAAGGGAAACGGCACGGGCCGCGGCTCACCACTGATACCCGGCACCGACCACCGCGCCATACGTGCCACGCGTGTTGGTCGAGACGGCCGCCTTGTAGACCCAGTGGTTGTTCTCCGAGATCGTCGAAATGCCGAGCGCCTGCCCGGACTGGCCGCGATACACGCTGCCGGCCAGCGCGACCATGCTCTTGCCGGGCCCGGACGGTTGCGGCAGGCCGGCCACGGCCATCGCCGTCGCCGTGCCGCCATCCGCGTCGCGGCGGTAGCTGTCGAGGCTGTTGCGCAGGCTGGCGACCTGGCCGTCCGTGTAGCTGTTCGCCTGCGACAGCGTATTGCCCACGCTCGCGTTCAGTTGGTTCACGTTGACCGCGTCGGTGCCCTGCGTGCCGGCCGCGACGTTGACGACCTGCCGCGCCGAATCCGCCGAGCCCACGGCGACGACGTTCGAGCGGCCGCCGTCGTTGCTGCCCGTGCCGATCGCGGCCGAATTGCTGCCCGTCGCGCTCGAGCCGACGCCGATCGCGGTCGACCCGTTGCCGGACGCCAGCGCCCCGTTGCCGACCGCCGTGCTGTTCGAGCCCGACGCGACCGCCCCCGAGCCGCCCGCCGACGAGTTCGCCCCCGTCGAGCCCGGCGGCAGGTTCGTGCCGGCCGGATTCGTCGTGTACGAGCCGCCGAGGTTGGACGTGCGCTGGGTGATCAGCGTCGTCAACTGGTTGGCGACCGAGTCGAGTTGCGACACGTTCACCGCGTCGGTGCCGTTCTTGCCGGCCGCGAGGCCGGTGATCTGCCGGTTGCCGACGTTGACCTCGCCGGCCGACGACTGCGGGCTGCTCAGGCCGTACGCGATGTAGTTCGTCTGCGCGCCGACCGTCGTCAGCGACCCCGCGCCGAGCGCGACGCTGTTCGCATAGGTCGCCGACGCGCCGGCGCCGAGCGCGAGCGCATCGGTCGCCGTGCTGTGCGCGCCCGATCCGAGCGCGACGCTGCCCACGCTGGCCGCGACCGCGTTGGCGCCCTGCGCAACCGACTGCGCGCCGGTTGCCGTCGCGCCGCTGCCGAGCGCGAGCGCGTCGGCCTGCGCGGCGCTGGCCGCCTGTCCGATCGCCACGCCGCCCGGCGCGGTGGCGTCGACGATCGCGCCGTTGCCGATGCCCACGCCGTTATCGCCGTTGACGACCGTCGTCGGGCCGACCGCGACCGAATCCGCGCCTACCGCGAGCGAATCCACCGCCGTCGAGTTCGCGTGGAAGTACTTCTGGCTCGTGACCGCGAACGACTGCAACGCGCCGGCCAGTTGCCGCACGGTCACGGCGTCCTGCTGCCCGGTGCCGTCCGCGACGTTGGTGATCTGGCGATACGTCTTGCTGGCGGCGTCGCCGACCGACACCGCGCCCAGCAACGTCTGGTCGGTCGTGTTGAACGGAATCGATGCGCTGCCGTTGCGGATCACGCCGGAGGCCGGCACCGTCGCGCGATCGGACACCGAGCCGGCGCCGAGCGCGATGCTGCCGTCCACCTTCGCGACCGCGTTCGGGCCGATCGCGACGCTGTCGAGCCCGAGCGCCTGGCTGTCCGGTGCGGTCGAGTTCGCGTGGAAATACTTGATGCCGTTCGCGTTGATGTTGTCGATCGCCGAGCCGACGTTGTTGTTGATCGTCGTCGAACCGTCGCTGTTGTACGTCACGTACGACGGCGCGGAAATCTTCCCGGTCGTCGGATCGTAGGTGGCCCCGCCGCCGATCGCGCCCGCCGTGCTGTTGCCGAGGTTGGTGTTGTTGCTGGCGATCGAGCTGAGGCCGGTCGACAGCGAACCGATGCCCGTCGATGTCGCGGTGGACAGCGACGTCAAGTTGCTGTTCGTGCTCGACAGCCCGGTGGACAGCGAGCCGACGGTCGTCGAGGTCGAAGTCGACAGCGACGCGATCGAGCTGGTCGTCGAACTGAGCCCGGTCGACAGCGAACCGATGCTCGTCGATGTCGCGGTCGACAGCGACGTGACGTTGCTGTTGGTCGTGCTCAGGCCGGTGGACAGCGATACGACGCCGGTGGACAACGAACCGACGATCGTCGAGGTCGAGGTCGACAACGACGTCACCGCGCTGTTCGTCGAGCTCAGTCCCGTGGACAGCGAGTTGATGCTGGTCGACGTCGACGTGGACAGCGACGTCACCGTGCTGTTGGTCGAGCTCAGCCCCGTGGACAGCGAACCGACGATCGTCGACGTGGACGTCGATAGCGACGTCACCGCGCTGTTGGTCGAACTCAGCCCCGTGGACAGCGAACCGACGATCGTCGACGTAGAGGTCGACAACGACGTCACCGCACTGTTCGTCGAACTCAACCCCGTGGACAGCGAACCGACGATGGTCGACGTGGAGGTCGACAGCGACGTGACCGCGCTGTTGGTCGAACTCAGCCCCGTCGACAACGAGGTGATGCCCGTCGACGTCGAAGTCGACAACGACGTGATCGCGCTGTTGGCCGACGACAATCCGGTCGACGTGGAGGTCGACAATGACGTCACCGCGCTGTTGGTCGAACTCAGCCCCGTCGACAGCGAGGTGATGCCCGTCGACGTCGAAGTCGACAACGACGTGATGGCGCTATTGGCGGACGACAATCCGGTCGACGTGGATGTCGACAGCGACGTCACCGAACTGTTGGTCGAACTCAAGCCCGTCGACAACGAGCTGATGCCGGTCGACGTCGAAGTCGACAACGACGTCACCGCGCTGTTGGTCGAACTCAACCCCGTCGACAGCGAACCGATGCCGGTCGAAGTCGACGTGGACAGCGACGTGATCGCACTATTGGCCGACGACAGGCCCGTCGATGCGGACGTCGACAACGACGTGACGGCGCTGCTGGTCGAGCTCAACCCCGTCGACAACGAGCTGATACCCGTCGAAGCCGACGTGGAAAGCGACGTGATCGAGCTGTTGGCCGACGACAACCCGGTCGACAACGACGACACCCCCGTCGACAACGAACCGACGCTCGACGCCGTCGACGTCGACAGCGAATTCACCGCCTGGTTCGTCGCATCGAGCTGCGACCCGTTGATCGCATCCGTGCTCGCGGCGTTGATGCGCCCGGCCGCGACATTGGTGATCTGGCGCTCGGTGCCCGCCGCGCCGACGCTGACGACGCTCGCCGGCGTCGTGCCTTTGAACGTGTAAGTCACGCCGCCGATCGTCGCGCTTGCCGTCGGATTCGGCGCGGCCGTCGTCGAGCCCGAGCCGAGCGCGACATCGCCGGTATTGTTCGCCACCGCCGATGCACCGAACGCCACCGCACCGGCAGCCGCGGCCGTCGACGTGTTGCCGAGCGCGAGCGAGCCGGCGCCCTGCGCGTTGTTCGAATTGCCGATCGCCACCGCGCCGTCGCCGTTCGCCGTGTTGTTCGAACCGGCCGTGACCGCGCCGGTGCCGATCGCGGTACTGGGATCGCCGATCGCCACCGCGCCGTTGCCGCTGACCGTCTGGCCCGCGCCGAGCGCGACGGCGCCGATACCGCCGAGCACCTTCGAGTTGTTGCCGGCGGCAATCGAGCCCGCCCCCGCCGCGGCCGCGACCGAGTTGCTGTCGCCGATCGCCACGGTGGAAGCCGCCGCCGCGACGCTGTTGATGCCGATGGCCGTCGCGTTCGTGGCTGACGCCGTCGCACCCGAGCCCAATGCAGTCGCCGACACGCCGGTCGCGAGCGCAAGATCGCCGAGCGCGACCGCAAACTGCTGCGTCGCCGTCGACTGAACGCCCATCGCAACGGAACTGACACCCGACGCATTGGCGCTCAAGCCGTACGCCTGGGCGTTGTCGGCGCCTGCCGTCGTTTTCGAGCCCAGCGCGATCGAACTGGTGCCGAGCGACTGCGTGCCCGAACCCGGTACGCCGGCTGTCCCGCCCCAGCCGATCGCGATCGACGTCGCGCCTTTCGCGCCGGCATTGACGCCCATCGCGACGCCGGAATTGCCGGTCGCCAGCGCACCGCTCCCCACGGCAACCCCGGCCGCGCCCGAACTCGTCGACTGATTGCCGAGCGCGATCGCGCCTTGATTGATGGCTTGCGACGAATAGCCGAGCGCGACGCTGGCAATGCCGGACGAGACGGCCCCGAGGCCCAGCGCGGCGGCATACTGGCCGGAAGCCGTCGCATTGTTGCCGAGCCCGATGGCCGACACGCCGGTTGCGGACGACCCGCTGCCCAGCGCCACCGATCCGGTTTGCGTCGCATTCGACTGGTTGCCGAGCGCGACCGCGTAGTTGCCCGACCCGATCGCCTGCACGCCCATCGATGTACTGTTGACGCCGGTCGCCTGCGCGTTGATGCCGACGGCCGTCGAACCGTCCGCCATCGCATGCGCACCCGGGCCGAGCGCCGTGGCCGACAAGCCCTGCGCCGTCGAAAGGTTGCCCAGCGCCGTGGAATTCTGCTGCGCGGCACTCGAACCGACGCCGATCGCGATCGACGTGACACCGCCGGTAGCCGAGCCGCCATCCGGCTGGTACTGCGCGTGCGCGCCGGCATGGAACAGCGCGAGATACGCTGACGCCATCAGCACGGTGAGCCGCCTGAGCGACGGGGCCGAAGGCGCGCCCGCGCAGGCCGCGACTCCTCCGTCCATGGCACGCGCCGGCGTGCCACGCGACGACGCGACGCGCTTTCCGCGCGCGCGATCAAGCTCCGAAGCCGCAACCCAGGCTCCCAATGCTTCGTTCCAGATCGACTTGAACGACTTGTTCATCTTGTCTTCCCTCGGTTCTCATGTGCTGGATGACGCAACGTCGAACGCGGCGGCCGGCGAGAACACCCTCCGCACATTCCCGTCCGCCTCGCGACGCGTCGCCTTTCACTTTGGATCACTAACTAAACAGCCGGGTAACGCTGCACGACACTCGCGATGGACCTCGCGATCGCGCGACCGCACGCCGCCCGTGTCCGTCGACACGATGCAACGCGACGATCGCAGTTATCGAATCATGGACGCCGACGCGGCAGGCCGGGCGGCAACATGCGCGCCGCTCTTCCGCGCGCGCGTGCGCGTGCGCCATCGCGCCGGATCAGCGACGATCTTGACTCTCGTGGGAAAGCGTCACTCGGACGCCGGATGGCGGAAGCCGGCCCGCACCCGGGGGCGGCCCGCCCTGCTTCATTCAGGAGGAGGATGACGCCATGCGATCCCCGGGACTGAAGCATGCGCCGCCGGTTCGTGCGAACCGGGGCGTTGGCCTGTCGTGCCTGCTGTGCTCATCGTTTTCGTGCCCGCCTGATTCGAGAGCGCACCGCGCGCGGCCGCCCCCCGATGGATCGAACCCTCGGACGGCCAACGCGCAGCCACTCACCCGTTCCGTCCGGCATTCAAACGCTTTTTCCGGATTTCCGGAACAGCATCGACGATTTGCCGGACGACCCCTGCACCGAATGAATCGATCGAATTTCCTTGACGATTTCGTCTCGACCGGTATCACACACCCAACCGAATTCCAGAATTCACCGATTTCTCTTATATGACAACGTATTCGGCGAATTATGAAATTTTGATTACCCTCGTGCCAGTTATTCGTTCACCGCCGCAATCCCGGATCATGGGAATTACATCATGCAATGTCACATTGGTATCGCATGCACCTGGATGGAACTTCGACATGCGATCCGCGCGATCTCGTCCGCATCGGAAGAACCGATTCCAGCCGCGCCGGGGCTAGTGTGCGGGTATCCGTCCGAACGAATCTTTTCCCGAGCGGAAAAATCCTTTTCCCGAGCGGACGGCATTTACATTCATACATTCCGGTGCAAAAAGCGACTTCCTGACTAACATGATTCCAACCAGGAATCGACAAAAAATTAATCGGTCAAACTACACACCCTTCATCTGCTTTACATTGCACACGCCAACCTCCGGCCGCACGGTCAACTGATTCTTCACTCGTACAAAATAGAATTTTTCAGAATTGATCCGGAAATAAAGACCGATCATTAAAAATCAATTCGGCACGTTTTCCCGCTTCCGTTTCATTCGGCCGAACGCGGTGGCAGCCGACACGCAACACCTTGTCGCGCAAGCCCCCACGGGTCGCACGGAATCCTCACAACATGCGCTGTTGTCGGCATATAATTTTTTGCAACAATCGCACAGACAGCGATGCGCTCACTCTGACCGGCCACCCTTCCAACGCGTCCGCAACCATGTCATCCCGCTTGTCCAGTTCGGCGTCGCCTCGTCCCACGCCGGATCTCGCTGACGCCCATATTCTTGTCGTCGACGATCGCCCGAACGACCTGCGACTCCTGACCGAAATCCTGCGTGCCGCACGGTGCCGGATCAGCGTCGCGTTCGACGGGCTGCAGGCCTATCACCGTGCCCAGGCGATCGCGCCCGACCTGATCCTGATGGATGTCCGCATGCCGCGCATGGACGGCTTCGCCGCGTGCCGGCTGCTGGCGTCGACGCCTTCGACGCAATCGATCCCGGTCATCATCCTGACGGCCGCGGGCGATCTCGCGGATCGCATCGCCGGGCTCGAAACGGGCGCGATCGACTACATCATCAAGCCGTTCGAGCCGACCGAAGTGCTGGCCCGGATCCGCAATCACCTGAAACGGGCGCGGCGCAGCCAGCCGTTCGCCCATCTGCCCGAGCTGCCCGACAACCCCGATGCGGCCCTCGTGCGCGCGGCGTCCGAGGTCCTGCTGCGCGACCTGCGCCATCCGCCGGCGCTCGAGGAACTCGCCAGGCAGGTCGGTACGCACGAAAAGCGCCTGTCCCGCGTGTTCCGCGACCATCTCGGCCAGACCGTGTTCGAATATCTGCGCGACACGCGCCTGCGCGCCGCGATGCACTTCCTGGCGGAGACGTCGATGGGGATCGGCGACATCGCCGAGGAAATCGGCTTTTCCACGCCCGGCAACTTCGCGACCGCGTTCCGCGAACGCTTCGGCAGCACGCCGTCCGACTGGCGGCGCCAGCGCCATGCGGTCAATGCCCCTGCCGTCGCACCCGCGGAGCACCATCACGATGGGTAGGCGCCACGCGGCATGGGCAGCCGGATGTCGCGCGACGCTGCTGCTTCTGCTCGCGATGGCCGTCACCTGCGCGACGGCGCGCGCCGCGCCGACGCCGAACCCCGCGCAACTGGACGCCGTATCGGTATTCGAGGACGCGAGCACGACGATGTCCGCCGATCAGGCGGCCGCACGGCTCGCCGATCCGGTTCATCGCACACCGGTGGCCGGCACGTCGTCGTTCAACATCGAGTTCTCGCGATCGGCGTGGTGGATCCGCGCAACACTGACCAACCGCGACGACGCCGCCCACCCGCTGGTGCTCGCGATTCGCGACGCGCGCGTCGACCAGGCGGACTTCTATATCGGCCGGAACGGCCGGTGGACGCTCGACCGCCGCTTTCCGGCCGCCGGCGCCGGCGGTAGTGCCGCCGGGCCGCCCTCGCGCTACCCGACGCTCGACGTCACGTTGCGCGCCGGCGAAAGCCTCCCCGTCCTGATCCGCGTCACGTCGCGCAAGGAAATGCGGCTTGCGCCGGCCGCGTTCACGCGCGCGGCATGGGATGCGCTGGAACGGCGCGCGACGATGTGGGACTTCGGCTTCTTCGGCGGGCTGCTCGCGCTCGTGTGGTGCGCACTGCTGATCGGGTTCTTTTCGCGCAGCGGCGTGTTCCACGTGCTGGCCGCGGTGGCGCTGGGCACGACGCTGTTCGAAGCGGCTTACCGCGGCTACCTGGCGACGGCGTTGCCGCCTGCGCTGCGTGAATGGTCGGCGCGCGGCGAAATCGTCTTCGCGTACCTGGCGATCTCCTGCTTCATCGTGTTCATCCTGATGGTCGCCCGGCGCGAGCAGGCGAAGCTGCCGATGCGCGCGATCTACACGGCATTCCTCGCGCTCGAAGGCGTCGGCATGGTCGGCGCCGCGTGCGGCGACCTGCTGACGTTCACGTGGTTCTGCCTGCGGCTGAACGCGTTGGTCGGGATCGTCAACATCAGCGTCGCGCTGGTGCTCGCGATTCGCCGGACGCCGACCGGCCGCGTGATGCTGATTGCGATCGCCTTCGCCACCTTCAACATGCTGATCCGCGTGCTCGACGGCATGAACACGCTGCCGCCCGCGCTCGCCTGGCTGAAATCCGACATCTTCCCGAACCCCGTCATCGCGATCGTCGGTCTCGCCACGCACCTGCTGGTGCTGGCCGCATGGATCCACCACGTCGGCCGCCAGCGCACCGAGGCGAGGAAGCGGCTCGAGCATTGGCAGCTCACCGAACAGGATCGCCTGCGCGACGAAGTCGCACGACGCACACTCGCGCTCAACGACGCGCTGCAACAGGTGACGACCCACATGCAGCAGAAGATCGAGACGCTCGGCTACGTCAGCCACGACCTGCGCGCGCCGCTGTCCACGATCAACGGCTACGCGAAGCTGCTGCTGCAAGGCGCGACGCGCGGCCAGGCGCGGCTGATCCGGTCGATCGACCGCAGCATCCGCTACCAGCTCACGCTGATCGACGAACTGCTCGCGTTCACGAAGGCCGAGCTGCAGCCGCTCGGCGTGTCGCCGGACGCGACCGACCTGCCCGGCCTGCTCGACGATATCGGCCACTACGCGGTCGCGCTGTGCGCGCAACAGGACAACCGGTTCGTCTACCGGCCGGCCACGCCGCTGCCGCGCACGGTGTCGATCGACGGCATGCGCCTGCAGCAGGTGTTGCTCAACCTGTTGTCCAACGCGTCGAAGTTCACGCGCGACGGCACGGTCACGCTGTCGATTCATGCCGCGCGCGAAGGCGACACCTGGCGCCTGCTGTTCGAGGTGGCCGATACGGGCATCGGGATCGACGTCAGCGGAAACCGCGACATCTTCCGCGCGTACCAGCAGGTGCAGGCCGTGAACGGCGGCACCGGGCTCGGCCTGTTCATCGCGCAGCGCATCGTCGGCGCGATGGGGGGCGAGCTGGCCGTGGCCAGCCAGCCGGGCGTCGGCACGGCATTCTCGTTCGCGATCGTCGCGCCGGCCGTCGGGCACGCGCTCGTGCCGGTGCCGGAACTCGTCCGGCGGTTTCAGCCGGACGGCGATGCCGAACCGGATCTCCCCGCGCCCGCGATGCCGTGCCCGCCCGACGAGGCGCTCGACCACCTGATCCTGCTGGCCGACAACGGGCAGCTGACCGATATCGAGGCATGGCTCGGCCAGTACGCGGACGAGCCGGATTACGCGCCCTTCGTGCGAGACGTACACGAACACCTCGATGCCCTGGACCTGGACGCGATCGGAAAACTGGCCGGCTCGCTGAAACATGCGCGCAGCGCCGCCGCGGCGTTCGACGCTGAAGCCGACACCGCCGGGCCGGCCTGACAGCACGGTCCGCCGCATCGCTCACGCGCCGATCGGGCACCGGCCGGCCGCCGGAGGCGACCGCCCGCGCATCGGCGCACCGCCGACCGGCACGTCAGGACGCCTTGTGCCGCTCCGCCCGCCGGACGATGCGCGCGCTACAGCCGCCGCATCGTCGAAACCAGCGCGTCGCCCTCGTCGGGCGATGCCGGCCGCGCCCGCACCGGGTCGCGTGTCGGGCTCGGTGCGCCGAGCCCCGTGCCGCCCGTGCGCCGCCGCGCTGCGTGCCGTTCGATCACCCGTTGCAGCACGCAGAACACGCACAGCAGCGCGCCGATCACGATCCGCGTCCACCACGAACTCAACGTGCCGTCGAACGTGATCAGCACCTGGATCGTGCCGAGGATGCCGACGCCGAACACCGAGCCGACCACGTAGCCCACGCCGCCCGTGAGCAGCGTGCCGCCGATCACGGTCGCGGCGATCGCGTCGAGCTCCATCCCCTGCGCCTGCAACCCGTAACCCGACAGCACGTACAGCGTGAACACCACGCCGCCGAGCGCCGAACAGAAGCCGCTCAGCGCATAGACGCCGATCTTCGTGCGTGCGACCGGCAACCCCATCAGCAGCGCCGAACGCTCGTTGCCGCCGATCGCGTAGACGTTGCGGCCGAAGCGCGTGAAATGCGCGACGTAGATCGCGCCGGCCAGCGTCGCGAGCGCGATCAGCGCGCCGGCGCTCAGCATCCCGCCGCCGACCGGCACGCTGAAGCCCGCGATCGCATGAAACACCGGCTCGTTGATCGTGATCGACTGCGTCGTGATCAGGAAGCACGCGCCGCGCGCGAGGAACATCCCGGCCAGCGTGACGATGAACGGTTGCAGCCGGAAACAATGGATCAACGCGCCCATCGCCGCGCCATACAGCGCGCCGAACGCGAGCACCAGCGGCACGATCGCCCACACGGGCCAGTGCAGCCGCTCGGCGCCGACCGCGCAGAAGATCGTCGTCAGCGCGACGACCGAACCGACCGACAGGTCGATCCCGCCCGACACGATCACGAACGTCATCCCGATCGCGACGATCAACAGGAATGCATTGTCGACGAGCAACCCGGTCAGCACCTGCATCGAGAAAAAGCCCGTGTAGGTCACGGACCCGAAGCCGAACAGCGCGGCGAACAGCACGATCGTCACGACGATCGGCAGCGTGCGCGGGTCGGCGAGCCGGCCAAGGAATCGGTTCATCGCGGCGTCGCTCCGGAAGTGGCGCGCGAACGCGCGGAAGACAGCAACCGCGACGCGTGCCGGACGACCAGCGCGCGCGCCGCGTCCGACTGGATCAGCGTCACGACGATCACGACGACCGCCTTGACGACGAGCGTCGCCTCCGGCGGCACGCCGATCGAATAGGTCGTGTAGGTCAGCGTCTGGATGATCAGCGCGCCGAGCACCGAGCCGGCGAGGCTGAAACGGCCACCGAGCAGCGATGTGCCGCCGAGCGTCACCGCGAGGATCGCATCGAGCTCGAGCAGCAGCCCCGCATTGTTGCCGTCGGCGCTGCGCACGTTCGAGCTTGCCAGGATGCCCGCGAGTGCCGACATCACGCCGCAGCACAGATACACGCCGAACACGACCGCGCCCGAGCGCAGCCCGACGAGCCGTGTCGCGACCGGGTTCACGCCGATCGCACGGATGAACAGCCCGAGCGCCGTGCGGTTCACCAGCAGCGCGGTCGCGGCGATCGTCGCGACGGCGATCCACACCGCGCACGGCGCGGCCGCGAGATAGCCGCCGCCGAGCGCGAGGTAGCCGGGCGCGCCGATCGGGATGATCTGGCCGCCCGTCAGCAGTTGCGCGACGCCGCGGCCGGCCACCATCAGGATCAGCGTCGCGATGATCGGCTGCATCCCGACGAACGCCACCAGCAGCCCGTTCCATGCGCCGGCCAGCAGCCCGACGCCGAGCGCCGCGGCCAGCGCCAGGCCGACCCGCGACGGATCCGCGTCGAGCACGATCGCCGCGGCCGCCCCCGCGATCGCGACGATCGCGCCGACCGAGATGTCGATCCCGCGGGTCGCGATCACGAGCGTCATCCCGAGCGACACGATCACGAGCGGCGCCGCGCGGTTCAGGATGTCGACCGGCGCACCGAACAGGTGACCGTCGAGCAGCGTGATCGACAGGAAGCCCGGGCGATGCGCGACGTCGAGCGCGAGCAGCAGCACGAGCGTCAACGCCGGCCACGCGAGCGGATGACGAAACAGCGTGCGCAGCAGCGTCATGACTGACCTCCCGCGATCAGCCGGTACACCTGCTCCTCGGACGCATCCGCGCCGGTGAGTTCGGCGACCTTGCGGCGATCGCGCAACACCGCGATCCGGTGGCTCACGCGCACGACTTCGCTGATTTCCGACGAGATGAACAGGATCGCGAGCCCCTGCGCGCACAGCGCGAGCACGCGCTCCATGATGTCGAATTTGGCGGCGACGTCGATGCCGCGCGTCGGCTCGTCGAGGATCAGCAGCTTCGGTTCCGTCGCGAGCCAGCGCGCGAGCAGCACCTTCTGCTGGTTGCCGCCCGACAGCAGGCCGATCGGCTGCTCCGCGTCGCGCGCCTTGATGCCGAGCCGCGCGATGTACGTCTCGGCGAGCTCGCGCTGGCGCGCCCGCCCGATCAACCGCCACCAGCCGCGCCGCGCCTGCAGCGCGAGGACGATGTTCTCGCGGATCGACAGCGCGGCGACGATGCCCTCCTTCTTGCGGTCCTCCGGGCAGTAGGCGATGCCGTGCCGGACCGCGTCGTGCGGCGACGCGAGCCGCGTGCGCGCCCCGTCGATCTCGATCGTGCCGGTGTCGGCGCGTTCCGCGGCGAATGCCAGCTGTGCGGCTTCGGTGCGCCCCGAGCCGAGCAGCCCGGCCAGCCCGACGATCTCGCCGGGCCGCACGTCGAGGTCGAGCGGGTTCATCATCCCGCGCCGGCCGACCTGCCGCATCGACAGGAACGGTTCCGCGCCGCCGGCAGTGCGCTCGACGGCCGCGGCGCCCGCCTGCAGCGTGTCGGGCATCCGCTCGCGGCCGGTCATTTTCGCGACGAGCGCATCGACCGGCAGGTCGCGTGCCAGGTACTCGCCTTCGCGCTCGCCGTTGCGCATCACGGTGATCCGGTCGGACACCGCATAGGTCTGCTCGAGAAAGTGCGTGACGAACAGGATCGCGATGCCCGATGCCTTGAGCCGGCGCAGCACGTCGAACAGCCGCGCGACCTCGCCGTCGTCGAGGCTCGACGTCGGCTCGTCGAGAATCAGCACGCGCGCATCGACCGACACGGCCCGCGCGATCGCGACCATCTGCTGCACGGCGATCGGATACGCATCGAGCGAGCGCGTGACGTCGAGCGACAGGTCGAGTTCGGCCAGCGCCGCACGCGAGCGCGCATGAATCGCGTTCCAGTCGATCGCACCGCGCCGAACCGGCTGCCGGCCCGCGAAGATGTTCTCCGCGACCGACAGGTTCGCGCAGAGGTTCACTTCCTGGTAGAGCGTCTGGATGCCGGCCGCCTCGGCTTCGCGCGGCGCGGCAAAGCGCACGGGTTGGCCGCCGACGCGAATCTCGCCCGCGTCGTGCGCATGCACGCCGGTGAGCACGTTGATCAGCGTCGACTTGCCCGCGCCGTTCTGGCCCATCAATGCGTGGATCTCGCCCGGAAACAGCCGGAAACTCACGCGCTGCAGCGCGCTGACGCCCGGAAACGACTTGTCGATGCCGATCATCTCGACCACCGGCGGATGCGTCATGAACCCTCCCTCGGAGCGGTTGCCGTCCGGGCGGCCGCCACGCCGCCGCCCGTGCCGGCTTGTCGGTACGTTGCTCAGTACTTGCGGGTCGGCAGCACCTGGGCCGCGACGTTCATCGGGAACACGGTCTCGTTCGTCACGATGCGCTTGGGCAGCGGCTTGCCGGCGACGACGTCCTTCACCGCGCTCATCAGTTGCGGGCCGAGCAGCGGGCTGCATTCGACGTCGACGTTGATCTTGCCGGCGACCATCGCCTGGAAGCCGCCCTTCGTCGCATCGAACGACACGACGCTCACATCCTTGCCGGGCTTGATCCCCGCTTCTTCCATCGCCTGGATCGCGCCGAGCGCCATGTCGTCGTTGTGCGCGTAGACGACGTTGATCTGCTTGCCGTAGGTCTTCGCGAACGCTTCCATCACCTGCTTGCCGCCCGCCAGCGTGAAGTCGCCGCTCTGCGACGCGATCACCTTGAATTTCGGATTGTTCTTGATCACTTCGAGCAGGCCGGCCCGCCGGTCGTTGGCCGGCGCCGAGCCGACCGTCCCCTGCAGCTCGACGATATTGACCGGACCCGGATCGTTCTTGTAGTGCTCTTCCATCCAGTGGCCGGCGCGCCGCCCTTCCTCGAGGAAGTCCGAGCCGATCATCGTCACGTACAGCGACGGATCCTTCACGTCGACCGCGCGATCGGTCAGGATCACCGGGATATGCGCGGCCTTCGCTTCGGTCAGCACGGGCTCCCAGCCCGATTCGACGACCGGCGAGAACGCGATCACGTCGACCTTCTGCGCGATGAACGAGCGGATCGCACGAATCTGGTTCTCCTGCTTCTGCTGCGCGTCGGAGAACTTCAGGTTGATGCCGGCGTCCTTCGCCGCGCCCTTCACCGACACGGTGTTCGCGGTGCGCCAAGCGCTTTCCGCGCCGACCTGCGAGAACCCGAGCGTGATCGGTTTCTGCTGCGCGTGCGCGCCGCCAGCCAGCGCCGCCGCCGCGGCAACGATCGCGCCGGCCGCCAGCTTCCTGATGAATGTCATGGTTCGTCTCCGATGATGTCGTTCTCTGTCGCTGCGCTGTTTTGCTTCTTCGTGGCGCAGGCGCGGGTCGGGGCGGCGCCGGCCGGGGCTTCCCGCCGGCCCGGTCCGCACGCCCCGCATCAGTCTAGGAACAAGCCCGATAACCTTCCAATGAAATATTGGATTGAAGCGATATCGGAATCGGCATACGTATAAACACCTAAGCACAACGAGAAGATGGCTTCGGCGCGCCTGTCGAGTCGTTTTGAACGCGAAAAGGCAGGCGCATTCGGGGAATGCGCCGGCCACTTCATCCAGAGAATCGTGCTGCGTCGGGCCGCGGAGGCTACCCCCCCGTCGGGCAGCGTGCGATGCACGCCCTGGCACCGCCCGCTGCGCCGTCAGGCAACGGCGCCTGCCGGATCAGCGCAACGCGCCCTTCGCGCGCAGTTCGCGGCCGATGCGCACGATCTCGCGCTCGCCTTCCGCCAGCGCGGCGGCACTCGTGTGCACCGAGTAGTTGCCCAGGTGCAGATCGTGTGGATGCGGGACGGCCGTGCCGACCACGAAGCGCACATCGGTCACCGCCTCGAATTCGATCGCGGCGTCGGACGGGTCGAACACCACCAGTTCGCCCTGCCCGACCGGATCCGGTACGCGCAGGCTGCCGTCCATCACGGCGGTCCAGCCGACGCTGCAGCCCGGTTGCGGCCGGCAGGTCCAGCGCTCGCCGGCCTTGAGCTGCACGACGACGTAGTGGAGGCCCGGCGGCGCATCGATCGGGCTGACCGCGTCGCCGCTGCGGCCGAGCAGCACGCGGGCCGGGCCGTCCGACGGGATGTCGGCGATCGACAGATGCTGGCTGAAGGCCGGCGCCAGCTCGCGCTCCGGCGGCAACGCAACCCACAGCTGGAACACCTTGACCGGCGGCACGACGGTACCGGCATGCCAGACCCCGCGCCCGGCGTTCATCCATTCGATGTCGCCCGCCACGATCGTGCCTGCGTGGCCGGTGGATTCGGCGTAGCTGCCGCGACCGTCGATCACGAGCGTCAGGGTGGCGATCCCGGAATGCGGATGCCAGCCGAAGCCCGACCCGATCGACGCTTGCGTATCGACCAAGTCGAGAAAGACGAACGGCTTGATCATCTCGCCGACGTCGGACGGGCTCACCATCCGGACGATCGGCCCGTGCGCGCGGCCGCGCGTGCGCAAGATGACGCGACGGCCGGCAACGGCGACGTCGGCGGGCTGCGTGGCATGTGACATGGTGGCGCTCCTGTGGTCGGTCCCGGTCGCGCGGCGTCAGGCCGCGAGCGCAGCCGCCGCTTCCTTCGCCGATGCGATGGCGCCGTTGCGCGAGTCCTGCCCCATCGCCACGCCTTCCGCACGGACGAACGCGATGTCCGTGATGCCCAGGAAACCAAACGCCGCTTTCAGATAGGTTTCCTGATGATCGAACCCCGCAGCAGGCGAACCCTCGCTGTACACGCCGCCGCGCGACGACGCGACCACCACCTTCTTGCCGCCGCACAACCCGACCGGCCCGTTCTCGCCGTAACGGAAGGTCGTGCCGGCCACCGAGATGCGATCGATCCACGCCTTCAGTTGCGAGGCGATGCCGAAGTTGTACATCGGTGCGCCGATCACCACGATATCCGCGGCGAGAAATTCATCGAGCGCGCGCCGGCCGATCTCGACGTCCGCCTTCAGCGCGTCAGAAATCGGGGCGCCTTGCGCGGCGGCCAGATGGTCCGCCGTCAGATGGCCGATCGGCGTGGCGGCGAGATCGAGGCGCGTGACCGTGAGGCCCGGATCGCTGGCACGGAACGTCGCGACGACTTCCGCCGACAGTTCGCGGCTGACGGAGCCCTGGCCGAGGATGCTGGAATCGATATGGAGCAGTTTCATGCGTATGTTCTCCGAACGGGATTACTGCTTGAGCGCTTCGGCCGTGATCAGCAGCTTCGTCTTCATCCTGAAGCCGTACTGCTTGCCGTAGTCGAGGCCGAAATCGCCGCGGTCGAATTCGCCGACGGCGTCGACTCCGCACACTTCGCGCTTGAGCATCGGGTGCGGCATGCACTTGAACGAATCGATCTTCAGCGTCACCGGCTTCGTGACGCCATGCAGCGTCAGGTTGCCGACCACCGACACCGGCTTGTCGCCGTCGAACTTGATCGCGCCCTTGTAGTTCGCCTGCGGGAACTTGGCCGCGTCGAAGAACTCGGCCGTCTGCAGATGCTCGTCGAGCTTCGCGCTGCCGGTGTGGATCGATGCGATGTCGGTCGTCACGTCGACCGTGCCCGCCTTCGCCGCGCGGTCCAGCGTCACGGTGCCGCTCGACTTGTCGAACTTGCCGCGCCAGACCGACAGGCCACCCATGTGGTCAGCCTCGAAGCTAGGGTACGTGTGGCTCGGGTCGAACTGGTACGTCACGCTTTCGGCAAAGGCCGGGAACGACAGCGACGCTGCCAGCGCGCCTGCGGCGATCATCAGTTGCTTTTTCAAACGCTTTCTCCCTGGAAAGTAAAGGTTCATCTGTAGCGTGAGAGCAGTATGGAGAGTGAAGCCGCTTTACACTAGATGGATAAACAGGATTTGATTAATCCATTTTTGGAGGAATCCAATGCTCGATCTGAATGACCTCGCGCTGTTCGTCCAGGTCGTCCGCGCCGGCAGCTTCTCGGAGGCCGCGCGCCGCCTGCGCATGCCTGCCAATACGCTGAGCCGGCGCATCGACCAGCTCGAGGGGCAGCTCGGCACGCGCCTGCTGCATCGCTCGACCCGCAAGCTCGCGCCGAGCACCGAGGGGCAGGCGCTGTTCGAGCGCTATGCACCGGCGCTCGACCGGATCTTCGAGATCGAGCGGCTGCATGCGGACGGGCAGGAACCGTCCGGCACCGTGCGCATGACGGCGATGGCCGGCTTGTTCGAAATTTTCCGGCTGGAATGGCTGGCGGAGTTCTATGCGCGCTACCCGCAGATCAGTATCGACTTCCTGCTCGACGACACGCCGTCGGACCTGATCGGCGAGCGCATCGACCTGGCCTTGCGCATGGGGATCGAGACCGGCGGCAGCTTCCGTGTGCGCCGGATTGCGCCGGGCACGATGATCCTCGCCGCCAGCCCCGCGTATCTGGAACGGCGCGGTGCGCCGCGCACGCCGCGCGAACTGGCCGACCACGACTGCCTGACGGTTTCCGGCCGCCAGGGCCGCAGCATGTGGCGCCTGCAAGGGCCGCGCGGCACCCAGGAAATCTCGATCGACAGCCGCTTCTCGGTCAACGACATGCGCGTGGTGGTACAGGCGTGCATCGCCGGGCTCGGGGTCGCGCTGCTGCCGCAGTTGCTCGCGGAACCGGGCATCGAGCAGGGAAAGCTGGTGCGTGTGCTGCCTTCCTACCGACGCTCGAGCAAGGACCTCGGGCTGCAGCTCGTCTATACCGGCCGGCCGCCCTTGGCGCCCGCGGTCACGGTGTTTGCCGATTTCCTGCTGGAAAAGCTCGGCGAAACGTTGCCCGGGCAGTCGAAGCACCCTGCCGACCGATAACGTTTCGTTGTCGCGGCAAACGGCATTTCTCGTTGAACGCCGAATTTCGGCGATCGAACACCGCGGGGCGTCGCGTCGGGGATCGGCTGGCCGTGCGGGACGATCGATTGCCGCAGCCGGTCGGCCGGCGGGTTCGCCAGCGCGTCGTGAAACGCGGATGGCACGGGGCCCCGCCGGATTGACGTCCGGCCGGACGCACAGCGGCACGCTCGCATCGAGCCGCGGCGGCGCGATACGACCGGACTATCCGACGCGATACATCGGCACCACGTTGCTGCCGCCCGTTTCCTGGTCCGACGCGAGCGGATCGCGCGCCTGTTCGAGCAGCCAGTTGGTCAGCACCGCGATATCGAACTCGTTGCATGCATCCGGGTTCTGCACCAGCACGTAGCTACCCGATGCGACCGTGCAGTGCGGAAACAGCTCGACGAGCCTGCCTTGCTTCAGCAGCCCGTCGACCAGCGGCCGCCGCCCGATCGCGATGCCGTGCCCGTCGACCGCGGCCTGCACCAGCTGGTCGTACTGGCTGAAATGCAGCGCGCCCGCGGGCCGCAGGCGCGGCACGCCCAGTTCCTTCAGCAGATGGCTCCATCCGTGCCACGGCCACTCGCCGCGCGGATCGTCGAGATGCAGCAGCACGTGCTTGTCGAGGTCGGCCGGCTTCATCGCCGCCGCATCGCCCGCCGCCGGCATCAGGCTCGGGCTGCAGACCGCCACGACACGCTCGCGAAACAGCACGTCCGTCTCGTCCGTCGACGTATACGGCCCTGCATATCGCACGGCCAGGTGCAAACGTTTGCGTTTAAGATCTTCAATTTCGCTCGTTGCCGATACGCGTACGTCGATGTCGGGGTAGCTTGCTCGGAACGAGCCGAGGCGCGGAATCAGCCACAGCGCCGCGAACGAAACGGTGGTCGACAACGAGATCGCGCGCTGGCCGACACTCGACGACAGCTTGCCGATCACCGACTCCAGGTCGGACAACGCGAACGAGATCGCGTCGTACAGCTCCCGCCCCTTGTCGGTCAGTGTCAGCGAACGAATGTGCCGGTGAAAGAGCTCGATCCGGAGCTGCTCCTCGAGCGCCTTGACCTGCCGACTCACGGCGGATTGCGTGACGTTCAGTTCCTGCCCGGCACGCGTAAAGCTCAAATGACGCGCCGCGCATTCGAAACCTCTCAGGAAATCCAGCGAAGGCATACTTCTCAATCGCTTTGCCAATCTCACATTAGCCATACCGCCGCCTCAAAGTTGCACCCACCGACAGGCAAATCGCCGCTCGTCTCCCTGAATCGTTTCTCCTATTTGGATTCGGGAACGATTTTATATTGAAGCATGGATGCGGATCATTCTTATTTTCAATCGTGACATTCGTATTTATCTATCTTTTTTCATCAATCCGATATTCTTACATTAACATTATGAAGTAGTGATTTTGTAAATAAGCCAGCACCTGGAACGACGCGAAGAACGGTCGACAACGGCACCCAAGAACAGGACATTTCAGGCACAAACCCGCGCTCCACTAGCCACCTTGATGCCAGAGCAGAGCCGCACCCCGATTCCTACAATATAATTTCATTCACCAAACATTTTTATTCCCTTCCCGGATTACGAAAAGAATACGCATCTCAACATACATGCGGAATACTATTTAAATATTCAATTTCATGTTTATTAAAATATACTAAACGCATGAAATTTAATTGCACCATGCAATTCCCGGAAATTGATGAACCAATTATGTCCGGAAATGAATATTGCGCCGACCGGACGCGGCAACCCGCGTACGTCGCGCCAGCGCACCATACGGAATCGGTTCCTCCCTTTACCGGACGGAACGCGTGTCGCTATACGCTGTCCGCTCCACTGTCGGCCACCCGGTTCGTCCGCGCGGTCACTTCGCGGCGATAGCGGTTCAGCTCCTGCGCGGTCGCGAACGTGCGCTCGAACAGGATCGACAGGTTGTGCAGGATCCGCTCGACGACCTTCTTTTCCCACTCGCCGTCGAAACGGATCTGCTCGTCGAGCCAGCGCTCGAGCCATTCCGGATCGGGCAGGCGCGACTGCACCGTGTCGCGCGGGAACAGCGCCTGGTTCACGTGCAGGTTGGTCGGGTGCAGCGGCTTCTCGGTGCGGCGCGCCGACGCCATCAGCACGCCGATCTTCGCGAACGCGGCACGCGCAACGTCGCCGCAGTTGTTCAGCGCCTTCTTCATGTAGCGCAGGTACGCGCCGCCGTGGCGTGCTTCATCGCGCGAGATCGTTTCGTAGATGTGCTTGATGACCGGCTCGGTATGCCAGTCGGCCGCGCAGCGATACCAGTGATTCAGGCGGATCTCGCCGCAGAAGTGCAGCATCAGCGTCTCGAGCGGCGGCGCCGGATCGAATTCGAAGCGCACCGCGTGTAGTTCCTCTTCGGTCGGCACCCTCTCCGGCCGGAAGCGGCGCAGGTATTCCATCAGCACGAGCGAATGCTTCTGCTCCTCGAAGAACCACACGCTCATGAACGCGGAAAAGTCGCTGTCGTGCCGGTTGTCGCGCAGGAACATTTCCGTCGCGGGCAGCGCCGACCATTCGGTGATCGCGTTCATCCTGATCGTCTCGGCCTGCTCGTCGGTGAGCAGCGAAGCGTCGAACGTGTCCCACGGAATGTCCTTCTCCATGTCCCAGCGCACCGCTTCCAGCGACCTGAAAAGTTCCGGATAGAGCATCGTCGTCACCGTCGTCGAAAAGCTTTCGGGCGCGGCACCGGCCACCACCGTCGCGGTCATGCCGATTGCGTGGATACCGGCGCCGCCGCGTCGGCGTCGGGCGCGCGGTCGTCCGCGTCGTCTTCCACCGTGCGCGGCGACAGCCTGCCGCGCAGCAGCGCGTAATAGAACTGGCGATACGTGCGGTGGTAGTAGCGGATGCGCGGCCCGATCGCGCCATGCAGATCGTGCAGCCGCTCGATCGGCAGGTTCGGCATCATGTGGTGCTCGACGTGATAGTTGTTGCCGTTCGTGAACCACGTCATGAACGCATTGCTCTCGATCGTCCGCGTGTTGCGGAACGGATCGGTGCTCGTCAGGTCGCAGCGGTAGTGCTCGGGCATCTCGACCAGCGCATGCACGGGCGCGGCCACGAACACGAGCGGCACGACCCACACCCACACGACGAACCCTGTGTGCAGCACGAACGACACGGCGGCCAGCAGCGCAATCACCGCGACCATCAGCAGGTGATCGCGGCGGATCGCGCGCGACACGAGCGGATTGTCGCCGAAGCGTGCGCCCGGCACGACGAGTTTCGCGACGTTCTTCGCGAACTGGATATAGTGCGCGGCCATCGACAACCGCCACGCCCACAGGCCGAGACTGACGACGGGGCTCGCGCCGTACTGGTCCCCGTAGTCGAAGAACTCCTTGTTCCCGGGCGTGCCGAGCAGCCGGTGATGGCGCAGGTGGCTGTCCTGGTACGCATGGAACGACACGAGCATCGGCATGCCAAGCAGCACGCCGAACACCATGTTGAGCCGCTTGCTCCTGAATCCCTGGTAATGCAGCGCCTGGTGCTGCAGCTCGACGCCGTGCGCGTACATCGCGCCGATCAGCAGGATGCCGACAATCTTCAGGACCACATACGTCGACAGCGCGAATAGCATGCCGTGCGCGATGAGTGCGACGTAGACCGCCAGCTTCAGCGAGAAGACAACGCCGCTCGGGCGGCTCTTCAGGTCTGCAACCGGTTTCGGGCGGGCGACAAGCGATGAGGTGACGGACAAGACGCTCTCCTTGAGCCGGACCTTGCCCGGCACGATGACGCGGCGACGCTGGCGCGCTGCCGGGTTGCAATTCTTCTGTGAGTCGATGCTTCGGACAAACGAATTTTCCGAACGCATTGCATGACGCCCGCGCATGAGCGCCCCACATCGTGAACTAGACGACCGGTCGAATGCGTACCGACCAGTCACCTCGCACGTGCTCACGTATATCGCCATGCCGAGTGGATGCGTGCTGCTCATGCATAGCCTGCAAATATTCCGTTTGTCGCGCCCTGTCGATCCGGCAAGAATCCCCTCACTCGACGAACGGCGCCGCCGGCACCGTGGCGCGAGCGGCCGTGTTCCTCAAGGGGAGAATCCTCGTGACGAAGTACGCATCCACCATTCATCGCCTGATCGAATCGCTCGAGGACGTCGCCGGCGCCATGCATCGCATGACGTTCGTCGACGACGCCGGCAACGAGGCGAGCATCACGTACCGGCGCTTCGCGGAAGAAGTGTTTCGCCAGTCCGGCGCGCTGCGCGAACTCGACGTGCGCGAAAACGACATGGTGATGCTGGCATTGCCCGCGTCGATCGAGCACGCGGCCGCGATGATGGCCTGCGTGATGACGGGCGCACTGCCCTGCACCGTGCCGGTTCCCGCGCGCCGCGCCACCGCCGGGCGGCAAGTGATCGACGTCGCATGCGAGCTGTACCGGCCGCGCCTCGTCATCGCCGCGGATGCCCGGTCCGCCGCATGGCGCGACGACGCGTTTCCCGCCTCGTCCACGCGCGTCGTCGATCTCGAGACGCTGTCGCTCGCGGCGGATGCCGGCGCACGCGCACTGATCAGCGCGAAGCACGGCCGCGATCCGCATCATGTCCAGCTCACGTCGGGCTCGACGTCGCACCCGAAGGCCGCGGTGCTCAGCCACGAGAACGTGATCTCGAACGTGCTCGGCATCGGCGGGTCGGTGCGTTTCGACCTCGCGGCCGGCGACGGTACCGCGTCGTGGCTGCCGCTCTATCACGACATGGGGCTGCTCACGCTGCTGTCGAACATGCATTACCGCGCGCCGCTGCTGATGATGCAGCCGAACAGCTTCATTCGTAATCCGCTCGGCTGGTTGAAGCGCATCGCGTCGGCGCGCGCGACGACCACGTCGGTGCCGACCTTCGCGCTGCGCTACTGCGTGCGCCGTTTCAACGCCGCCGCGATGGAGGGCGTCGACCTGTCCGCGTGCCGCAACATCTTCATCGGCGGCGAACGCGTGGACGACGCGACGCTGCGCGACTTCGCCGCGACGTTCGCCCCGTACGGTCTCGCGGCCTCGGCGCTGCAGCCGTGCTACGGGATGGCCGAATCGACGCTCGCGGTGTCGATGCATCGCGCGTGGCACGACGGCGCGGTCGATGGCGCGCCGTACGTGATCGCCGACACGCTCGACCGGCGCGCGCTGATCGAGCGCCGCGATGCGCAACCGGCCGCCGCGAACGACGGCGCCGACACCGACACCGAAACCGTGCTGGCGATGGGCACGCCGATCGACGGCATGGCGTTCCGGATCCTCGACGACGGCGACCATGCGCTCCCGAACCGCGCCGTCGGTGAAGTCGCGATCCGCGGCACGTCGGTGATGCTCGGCTACCTGAATCCGGAAGACGGCTCGATCGCCGCGCCGCTGACGGCCGACGGCTGGTTCCGCACCGGCGACATCGGCTACGTCGCCGACGGCCAGCTTCATATCCTCGGGCGCAAGAAGGAAGTCATCATCATTCGCGGCAGCAACTACTTCCCGCACGAAATCGAGGAGGCGCTTGCGTCGCATCGCACGCTGCGCAAGAGCACCTGCATCGCGTTCGGGCTGCCCGACCCGGAGACCGGCACCGAACGGCTGGTCGTCGCGATCGAGGCACGGCCCGTCGATGCGACGCCGCAGACGCGCGCCGAGTGCCAGCAACTGCTCGCATCCCGGATCGGCTTCGCCGCGCAGGACCTGTGCTTCGTCGAACCCGGCTCGCTGCCGCGCACGACGAGCGGCAAGCTGCAGCGACTGAAGTGCCGCGACCTCTATGCGAACGGCGCGCTGTCCGTCATCCACGCAGCGGCCGCCGCCGAAGCCGGCCAGGGAGCGTACGCATGACGACCGCCACGCTCACGCCGGTGCTCGAATTGCGCGACGTCACCCGTGTGTACGAGGGCGCGGGCCGCGTCGTCGCGGTGCGCGGCGCGACGATCTCGATCGGCCAGCGCGACGTCGTCGCGCTCGTCGGCCCGTCGGGCAGCGGCAAGAGCACGCTGCTCAACCTGGCCGGTTTTCTCGACGTGCCGAGCAGCGGCGAACGCTGGCTCGAAGGCCGCCGGATCGACGACGCACCGGACACGCTCGAACGGATCCGCCGCGAGCGCATCGGCTTCGTGTTCCAGCAGTTCAACCTGATACCGGTGATGTCCGCGCTCGAGAACGTCGAGCTCGGCTGCTTCGCATGGGGCACGCCGCGCACGCGCCGCGAGCGCGCCCGCGCGATGCTCGACGCGGTGGGGCTCGCCGCGCGCGAACGCCACCGCCCCGGCGAGCTGTCCGGCGGCGAGCAGCAGCGGGTCGCGCTGGCCCGCGCGCTCGCCAAGGAGCCGGCGATCGTGATCGCGGACGAGCCGACCGCCAGCCTCGACAGCACCAACGCGCGGGCGGTGGCCGAACTGATCCTCGACACCAACCGCACGCTGGGCACCGCCTTTCTGATTGCGTCGCACGACGATCGTCTGTGCGCGCACCTGCCGCGCCGCATCGAGATGCGCGACGGCGTACCGGGAGTGAATCGTGAACTGGTCGACGTTTGCGTGGCGTAACCTCTGGCGCAACAAGCGCCGCACCGTGCTCACGATGGCGATGATCGGCGTTGCCGCGTTCGCGTCGAGCCTCGCGCTCGGCTACGTGATCGCAACCTTCGACGCGGTGCGCGAAGGGTCGATCGACAGCGGCGTCGGCCATGTGCAGGTGCTGCACCACGGCTATCTCGACCTGATCGGCGAGCGGCCGCTGCAGTACGGGCTGAGCGCCGACGAGCAGGCCACCGCAGCGCACGCGATCGCGGCGCTGCCCGGCGTCGCGACCACCGCGCGCGGCATCGACTTCGACGGGCTGATCTCGAACGGCGACCTCAGCGACGGCTTCGTCGGCGAAGGCATCGAGCCGAACCGCGAGCCGCCCGGCTTCTTCGACTATCACACGGTACTGTCGGGCCGCTACCTGTCGCCGACCAATGTCGGCACCGAAGTCGTCGTCGGCGCCGAACTCGCGCGCAAGCTCGGCGTGCACGTCGGCTCGGTCGTACAACTGATGGCGTCGACCGCGCACGGCGGCATCAACGCGACCGACGCACAGATCGTCGGCGTGATGAGCACGGGCAACAAGGACGTCGACGAGCGGATCGTCAACGTGACGTTCACGGCCGCGCAGGCGCTGCTGCGCACCGACCGCGCGTCGCGTATCGCGGTGTTCCTGTCGGACACGGCGCACACGCCGGCCGCCGCCGCGACGCTGCGCGCCGCGCTGCCGACGCTCGACGTGAAGACCTGGGACCAGCTCGTGTCGCTCTATCACCAGGTCGTCGCGCTGTACAAGAACCAGTTCTCGGTGTTCGGCGCGATTCTCTGCCTGACCATCCTGCTGTCGATGAGCAACTGGATCCTGATGAGCATCGTCGAGCGCCGTCGCGAGATCTCGACGCTGCGTGCGCTCGGCGTGCCGGCTGCTACGGTGCGCGGCGTGCTGATCCAGGAAACCGCCTTCCTCGGCCTGCTCGGCGCGGCCGCCGGCATCGCGGTGGCGCTGCTGACGATGGTCGCGCTCAATCACGCGCAGATCCACCTGCCGCCGCCGCCGGGCCGCGTGAAGCCGATCCTGCTCGAATTCACGGTCTCGCCGGCCGCCGTGGCCGCCGTCGAAGGCGCGTTCGTCGCGCTCGGGGTGGCCGCCGCGCTGCTCGCGACGCTCGGGCTCGCCAAACGCAACATCCTCGAAGGACTCGCCCCATGATTCGCATTCGCCACCTGGCCGCCGCGCTCGTCGCGTGCGCGCCGCTCGTTCATGCCGCCGACACGCCGACGGCCCAGGCCATGCTCGCCCGGGCGGACGCATACCGCAGCACGGCCGCCGATACGCAGACGAACATCCAGATCACGAATGAAGTCGGCGGACAGTCCGGCGACGCGACGCGCTATCTCGTCTATACGCGCGGCAACGGCGACACGCTCGCACTGACGCGCAGCGGCGAGAACGATGGCCAGAAATACCTCGCGACGACGCGCGGCCACTGGTTCTACGTGCCGAACACGCGCAGCGCGGTCCGCATCAACGGGATGCAACGGCTGCAGGGCGAGGTCGTGATCAGCGACATCACGCGCACCCACTGGGCGGACAGCTATCGCGCATCGGCCGCGGCCGGCCCGACGACGATCGCCGGCAAGCCGGCCACCGAGCTCGACCTGACCGCGACCGACCCAGACAACGTCTACCCGACGATCAAGCTGTGGGTCACGCCCGACACCGACGTGCCGGTGCGCGCGCAGTTCTTCCTCGCCAGCGGCCTGCTGTTCCGCAGCGCCGACTTTTCCGCGCCGGTCGACGCGAACGGGCGCAAGGTGATCCGCAAGATCACGTATCGCAACGAGATCGAGAAGCAGCGCGCAAGTGTCGTCGACATCCTCGACGGCCAGCCGCGCAAGATTCCGTCGGGCTGGTTCAATCCCGACACGCTTGCCGATGGCCAGTGACCACGACGCCCATGTCGACGCCCATCGTGACCGCCTCCGTCCATCACCCGGCCGCATCCGGCCCGCCGTCGCGCTCGCCATCCCGCTCGCGCTCGGCTGCACGCTCGCGCACGGAGCATCGCTGATGGAACAGTTGAGCACGCTGAACGGCATCGCGTACGCACGCTCGGTCGACAGCATGGACGGCCACGCGCTGCTCGGCAGCCTGATCGGCGACGAACCGCGCAACCAGCAGGAAGCCGGGCTGCTCGCGCGCATCGACGGCGAGAACCTGTTCATGAACGCGCGCGCCGTCGCCAGCACCCATTCGCTCGGCGCGCAAGCCACCCGCTTCAACGAGGCCGGCGTGCGCTATGCGTTCGACAACGGCATCACGCTCACCGCCGGCAAGCGGATCGATCCGCTCGACACGTCGCAGGCGTTCTTTCCGCTCGGCTTCTTCCAGAAGCGCGCCGCGACGGCCGACATCTACGACCGCTACGGCGATGTCGAAGGCACGCCGCTCGTCGAGGCGAAATGGGCCGGCGAGCAGACCACGCTGCAGTTCATCGCCGGCGAGAACCGCACGCTGCGCAGCGACGTCGACAACCGCGACGTGCAGGGCGCGACGCAGCTCGTGCGCGGCGCATACAACTGGGCCGGCGGCTCCGCGGCGCTGCTTGCCGGCCGTCATGCGGGCCGCGGCGGCGCGGGCGCGACGCTGTCGTTCGACGTCGCGCGCTCGAACACCGTCTATGCGAGCGCGTGGCTTGAACGCGGTACGACACGGCCGCTGCCCGCTTTCATCGCGAACGGCACGCCGCTCGATTCGCCGGCCGCCTACGACGCGGTCGATCGCCGCAATGATCGCCAGGTCATGTGGCGCAGCGCGGTCGGCATGCAGAGCGCGCTGCCCGGCAACCTGTCGCTGATCGTCGAGTGGTCGCACGACGAGGCGCGTTACGACGCGAGCCAGTGGCGCCAGATGGTCGGGGCAGTCCGCGCGAACAACGCGCTGCTGCCCGTCGCACCCGGCGCGGCGCTGGCCGGCCTCGGCGGCACGGCCGATTTCGTGAGCGTCGACGGCAACCTGCGCGACTACCTGTTCGCGCGGCTCGGCAAGAAGATCGGCCGCGTCGAGTATTCGCTGCGCGGGGTCTATTCGCCGCAGGACAAGGGCCTGCTCGCCATCGCGCAAGTCGTCGCCGACGTGAACCGGCGCGTCAGCGTCGATGTCGCGGTCACCCGTGCGTTCTCCGACAGCCACTCCGAGTACCGGATGGTCGGTCTCGGCACCCGTATCGACGCCGCCGTGCGCGTGCGCTTCTGACAGGAACCCTGCCCCATGTCCACGCTTTCCATGCCCGCTTCGTCCACCGTCCCGCTCGCGACCCCGCCGCTGCTGCCGCGCGTGGCCGACCAGGCCGCGTATCCGGTGCTGCGCCACTTCGACACGATCGCGTCGCTCGGCACGCCGCCGCGCGCGGCGGCCCGGCTCGTCGAAGCGGCCGCCGTGCGGCTGCTCGACAGCGAAATGGTGATCGCGCTGCACGCCTCCACGCCGGATGTGCTGCCCGATTCGTCCGCGTCGACGCCGCTGCGGCACGACGAGGCGCCGCTCACCGAAGCGCTGCTCGACCAGATCGGCCGCGAAGGCTTCCATCACCTGTTCAAGCCGTTCATGCGCGCCTTCATCCGCATCATGTTCGGGCTGTTCTTCTCCGACGACCAGAACCGTCGCGCGTGCGACTGCATCGACAGCGGCCATAACTTCGCGTTCCTGATGAGCGACGGCGGCGGCCCGACGCTCGCCGCATGGCGCACGGTCGTGCGCAGCGACGACAACGGCCTCGCGCTCACCGTCGACAAGGTGTGGGGCATCGAAGCGCATCGCGACTGCATGGCCGTCGTCGCCGCGCGGTTGCCGGGCGTGATGTTCCCGGCCGCCTACCTCGTGTGGCCCGACGAATACCGGAAGCTCACGCGCACGACCTGCGGCGCACCGTTCCTCGCGGGCAACCTGCAGCTCGCGAACGTCGGCGGCCAGGTGCGCGTGAGTGCCGAAGATCGCCTGCGGATCGGCGGCCCGACCGTATTCAACAAGTACCTGACCGTCGTGCGCCCCTACTTCGTCCGCGCGTTGATGGCACACATCGGCTGGCTCGAACGCACCGGCCGCGTCGAACTCGACGCCGACGCGCGCGCCGTACACCGGTTCATCGCGGACGCCGCACGCAGCCAGACCGACGACGCGCACTACAGCTTCGGCAAGGTGCAGCGCGTGCTCGCGATCAAGCTGCTGTCGAACGAGTTCCTGACGGCGCTCGTGCGCGACGGCAGGGTCGCCGCTTTCGACGACCAGCGCGACCTGCTGGCGTTTTCGAAGATGGAAGGCAGTTCGTACCGTTGTTATCACGAGCTTCGCAAGAGCCTGCGCTGCGAAGCCGGCAGTTGACCCACGCGACAGGCCGATCGATCCCGATCAACCCACTTCATTTTCAGGAGCTCCTCTCATGACGACCCAGAACGTTCCGGCCGACGCGCTCGACATCCTGTCCCGCGAAGTCGCGAAGATCCTCAATGTCGAAACCGTCGATACCGACGCCGGCATCGGCGAGCTCGGCATCGATTCGCTGAACATCGTCGAGCTGATCGTGTTCTGCGAACAGCTCTACGGTTCGATCGACCCGGAAGCGCTGAACATCACGCAGTACACGACGCTGCAGCAGCTCGACGCACAACTGCGCCGCCAGCAGCACGCCGCCTGATACGACGATGCTCGCGCCCCTTGCGACCGTGGCGGCACCCGCCGCCCAGCCGGCCCCGGCGACCGCGCTGACCGTGCAGGCACTCGCGTACCGGCGCGTCGCGCCGTCGCGCGACGGCGCGGCCGTGCCGCTCGACGGCACTGCCCGCGCGATCGGCATGCTCGCGTGCGCCGAACGCGAGCGGCTGTGCGGCGCGGTCGGCGCGGACGACTACGTGGTCAGCTCGACGATCCTGTCGATGCTGCTGATGAACGATTCGCCGCAGCATCGCGTGTTCGCCCAGGCACTCGCCGGCGCGAACGACTACACGCCCGACTGGATGACCTGCTCGTACGAATGCGCGGGCTGGGGCTACGTGCTGCGCCGCACGCTCGCGACCGCAGCCGAGACCGGGCCGCGCACGCTGCTGCTGCAGATCGTCGACGTCGACGTGCACGGTTTTACGTACTGGCACGGCAACCCCGCATGGGGACGCTCGGGCTTCGGCGTGTGCACGCTGCTCGTCGACGTCGGCCGCGAAGCGTCGCCGTCGGCGCCGTCGGTGCTGGCCGATGCGGCCCCGCCGGCCAGCGCGGTCGTGCGGCTGGGCCGCGACATCCGCGCTTTCTGCGCGGCCCGCCCCGGCTTGCAGGCGGCGCTGCCGTTCTTTCCGGCGACGTCGCGCCGCGCGCTGCTCGCGTCGGTCGGCAAGACGCCGTTGCTGCCGGACGGCCACGGGCTGTTCGGCCATGCGTTCGGCAGCGATCCGTGGCTGTCGGTGCTGCTCGCGCATCGCGACGGCGACACGCCGCGCCGCGCGGCCGTCTGCTCGCTCGCGCTGAACGGCTATTACGCGGTCGCCGACGTCGCGTTCGCGCCGGACGCGACGTTCTCTCTCGACGACGAGGCGTGACATGGTGCGACCCGTTCACTTCACCTACCGGATCGCGCGCGATGCGCGGCAGCCGGTTGCGGTCGCCGCAAGCGCGTACCGGATGCCGCTCGAGACACCGGCCGACTATGCGCGCGCCGCGCTCGCGGAAAGCGCCGGCGACCTCTACGACGCGGGCGATGCGCTCGGCGGCGAGCGCCGCGTGCTCCTCGACCACGTCCAGTACTTCGCGTTCCTCGCGGAAGTCACCGCGCGCATTCGCGATGCCGTGCATCCGGACGCGCGCGTGTTCATCGAAGTCTGCGCACCGTACTTCGGTGCGCTGCCCGCCGAACTGCTCGCGCCGCACGTGTTGCTCGGCGTGCACCTGTACGACGAAGCATTACGCGATGCCGCGCGCGGCGCACCGGTCGTGTGGATCGGCGACCGGATCCTGCGCGATGCGGAGTTCGCCGGCGACAACCGCGTGTGCTGCGCGATCTGGCCCGCGCGGCTCGCCGACGCCTTCGACGCGCAGTTGCGCGGCCCGTGGCCGTCGTATGCGATTCGCCTCGACCCGCACCCTGCCACGCCACGCGGCGCCGTCACGACGCTTACCGATTCCGCCCATGATTCCGGCGCCGCCGCGCGGCCGGGGAGACCTTGAAATGACTGACATGCTCACCGTTATGCAGGACACGGCCGACATCCGCTGGTCGATGCCCGTCGACGCACTGATGTCGAACGATTACGCGCTGCGCGAAGAGGCGCTGAACCGGCTGTACGAAAAGGCGAAGGCCGCGCAGTGGGACGTCGCGACCGACGTCGACTGGAGTCACGACCTCGATCCGGCGAATCCGCTGGGCATGCCCGACCCGACGCTGCTGATCTACGGCACGGAACTGTGGGGCAAGCTGTCCGATGCCGACAAGCGCGAGGTGCGTCATCACGCGCAGGGCTGGCTGCTGTCACAGATCCTTCATGGCGAGCAGGCCGCGCTGATCTGCGCGTCGAAGCTCGCGTCGGCCGAGAACGGCCTGAGCGCGCGGCTGTGCGCCGCCGCGCAGATGATGGACGAAGCGCGCCACGTCGAGGCGTACGCGAAGCTCGTCAACGAGAAGCTCGACGTCAGCTACCCGATGAGCCGCTCGCTGAAGGGGCTGCTGCACGACACGATCACGAGCAGCGCGCTCGACATGACGAACCTCGGGATGCAGGTGCTCGTCGAGGGTATCGCGCTGTCGATCTTCCAGAGCGTGGTCGCGTACAGCACCGATCCGTTCATCAAGGACCTGTTCGTGCGGATCCAGCGCGACGAATCCCGTCACTTCGCGGTCGGCCGGATCACGCTGTGCCGCGTGTATGCGGAGATGAGCGCGGTCGAGCTGCGCGAACGCGAGGAGTTCGTCTGCGAAGGCGCGGCCGTGCTGTACGAGCACCTGTGCGCGGACGACATCTGGGAACCGATGGGGCTGTCGAAACGCGAATGCAGCGCGATGGTGCGCGAATCGCCGGTGTCCAGCTCGATCCGCCGCTCGATCTTCCGGCGCCTGGTGCCGACGATCCGCGAGATGGGCCTGCTCACGCCGACCGTGCAGGCGACCTTCGAAAAACTCGATGTCCTCGACTACGCGGCGATGCCGCTCAACTGAACCATGACGACGAACGCCTCCCAAGCATCCCGCGACGCCGGCTTCTGGATCGGCATCGACGCGGCGGCCTACGAGCTGCCGGGCCTGCCCGTCGATATCGAGGCCTGGGCCGCCGAGCGCGACTACCCGGCGCAGCGGGCCGCGGCGATCGCACACTCGGGCAGCCGCTATTTCCACATGGCGCTCGACACGAGCGAGACCGATCTCGCGATCGCGGCGGCCGGCCGCCTGCTCGACACCGCGCGCGTGCATCCGTCCGACATCGGCGCGATCGTGCACGTGCACACACAGCAGTTCAGCGTGCCGCCCGCGCCGCGCAGCCTGCCGCACGAGCTGGCCGCCGAGCTCGGCATCGAGCCGCTGTGGCTCGGCTCGGTCGCGCAGCTGAACTGCGTGTCGGTCGCGGCGGGCATCGAGACGGTGCGCGCGCTGATGCGCCGCCATCCGCAGCTCGACGCGGCGCTCATCGTGTCGTCCGACCGCGTGTACGGCGAGGACTACCGGATGCGGCAGATGACCGGCGTGCAGTGCGACGGCGCGGCCGCGATGCTGATCGCGCGCAACAGCACGAAGAACCGGCTCGGCGGCATCGCGATCGAGACGCATGCGAAATGGCATCGCGGCTCGGATACCGTCGCCGCGAACGAGGCCGACCTGATCATGATGGAGTGGCCGTACACGCGCAAGGCGATCGACGCGGCGGTCGCGCTCGAGCCGCATGCGCTCGATGCGTACGAACTCGTGCTGCCGCACAACGCCGACCTGCCCGGCTGGAATGCGCTGTGCCGCGCGATGCGCGTGCCGGCCGAGCGGCTCTATGCGGAAAACATCCATGCGCGCGGCCATGCGTGCTGCTCGGATTTCCCGATCAACCTGGCCGACGTCGGCCTCGACGCGGTCGCGCGCGGGCAACGCGTGCTCGGCGTGATGCAGTCCAACTGCGGCGCGTACGCGGCCGCGACGCTCCATCCGGTGGGTCGCCATGACGCCTGAGCGCCCGCTTCCGCCCGCCGGCGACCACGCGTGGATCGCCGACCTGCGCACGCCGTGCTACGTGTACGAGCCGGAAGTCGCGATCGCGCGCTACCGGTCGCTGAAGGCGCGGCTCGGCACCCGGCTGATCGTGTCGCTGAAGGCGAACCCGAACCAGGACATGCTCGCCCGCTGCGCGCATGCGTACGAGGACGGCGTCGAACTCGCGAGCCGCGGCGAACTCGACGCGGTGATCGGCCGGATCAAGACGCCGCGCTACCTGAACAACCCGTCGATGGACGAGATGTTCATGCGCGCCGGGCTCGCGTCGCGCTGTCATTTCGTGTTCGACAACCCGGACGCGGTCGCCCGCTTCGTGCCGCTCGCGCGCGAGGCGGCGGCCGGCGGCAGCGCGCCGGGCCCGGTCCTGCTGCGCGTGAACGCCGGCGCGCTGGCCGGCGACGATGCGCGCGCGCTGTGGCACGACCACTTCGGGATGACGCCGAACGAGGCGCACGGCGCGGTGCGCACGCTCGCCGCCGCCGGCCTGGCCGTGGCCGGGCTGCACGTGTTCTCCGGCCCGCATTCGTTCATCCGCCAGGACGCGACGCAGCCCGACACGCTCGTGCTGCCCGAACGGCTCGCGGCGCTGGCCCGCGACCTCGCGCCCGCCAACGGCGCCCCCCTCGCGTCGCTGAGCCTCGGCGGCGGCTTTGCCGACGATCATCCGGGCGACGCCGCGTTCGAACGCTATGCCGCCGCGCTCGCCCCGCTGGCCGGCCAGTACTCGCTCGCACACGAATCCGGCCGCGCAATCTTCGCGGATGCCGGTGTGTTCGCGACGCGCGTCGTCGCGGTCAAGACGTGGCAGGACCGCACGATCGCGGTCTGCGACGGCGGGCTGTCGCATGCGTTCCTGCTTGCGCAGACCGAATCGGTGATGCGCCGGCTGGCCGCGCCATCGCTCGTGCGCCGCACGGCAGCGCCGCCGGTACGCGGCGTGCCGACGATCTATGTCGGCAGCACCTGCAGCCGCGCGGACGTGATCGGCCGCGACGACACGGGCGCACCGCCGCAGGTGGGCGACATCGCCGTGTTCGCGCGCTGCGGCGCGTATCACCGCACGTATTCGATGGCGCATTTCCTGTCCCACGACGCCGCGCACGTGTACGTGCGGCCCGCCTAGACCACCCAGACAGAGGAGCCGATCATGAACGCCCTGATCAGCGTCGCCGACCTGCTCGAACACGGCGCCGCGCGCTGGCCGCAGCATCCCGCGTATGCCGACGGCGCCGGCACGATGACCTACGAACAGCTTGCGCGCGCGGTTCGGCGCGCGGCAGCCGCGCTCGCATCGCGCGGCGTCCAGCCCGGCGAGCGCGTCGCCATCTACGCGCCGAAACGCATTGAAACCGTGGTCGCGATGCTCGCGGCCAACACGCTCGGCGCGATCTTCGTGCCGGTCAATCCGCAGTTGAAGGAAGCGCAGATCGAACACATCGTCGTCGACAGCGGCGCGGCGCTGTTCATCACCGGCGCGCAGCGCTTGAAGCGCCTGCCGGCGCTCGCCGCGCTCGTCGGCGAGCGCGCGATGCTGATCGAGGAACTGGCCGATGCGATCGACGCTCCCGGCGCCGATACGCCGGCGCAGGCGCTCGCCGGCCGGCCGGTGGACGACGATCCCGCCGCGCTGCTCTACACGTCCGGCTCGACCGGCAAGCCGAAAGGCGTGGTCGTGTCGCACCGCAACCTGGTGTCCGGCGCGTACAGCGTTGCCGCTTACCAGGGGCTGGCCGCCGACGACGTCGTGCTCGGCGTGCTGCCGCTCAGCTTCGACGCGGGCCTGAGCCAGCTCACGACCGCGCTGGCGTCCGGCGCGTGTTACGCACCGCTCGACTTCCTGCAGCCTGCGGAAGTGCCGCGCCATTGCGACGCGTTCGGCGTGACGTCGATCACCGGCGTGCCGCCGTTGTGGATGCAGCTCGCGTCCGCCGGCTGGAGCGACTCGGCGCGCACGCGGATCCGCCGCTTCGCGAATACCGGCGGCCATCTCGCGACGCCGCTGCTGCACCGCCTGCAGGCGCTGTTCACGCACGCCGCGCCCTACCTGATGTACGGATTGACCGAAGCGTTCCGCTCGACCTACCTGCCGCCCGCCGACGCGGCGCTGCGCCCGACGTCGATCGGCAAGGCCGTGCCGAACGCCGAGATCCTCGTGCTGCGCGCGGACGGCAGCGAATGCGCGGCCGACGAACCCGGCGAACTCGTGCATCGCGGCGCGTTCGTCACGCTCGGCTACTGGAACCGGCCCGAGCTGACCGCGCAGCGCTTTCGCCCGCTGCCGCGCCGGCACGGCGAGATCCCGCGCCCCGACGTCGCCGTGTGGTCCGGCGACATCGTGCGGCGCGACGCGGACGGCTACCTGTATTTCGTCGCGCGCGGCGACGACATGATCAAGACGTCCGGCTATCGCGTCAGCCCGACCGAAGTCGAGGACGTGCTGTTCGCGCTGCCGCACATCCGCGAAGCGGCGGTGTTCGGCGTCCCGCACGCATCGCTCGGCGAAGCGATCGCCGCGTGCGTCGTCTCGACGCTCGACGCCGACGCATGCCGCGCCGACATCGCGCGCGCCTGCCGCGACGCGCTGCCGACCTACATGAGCCCGCTCGTCGTCGAGCCGCTGCCGGCGTTGCCGCGCAACCCGAACGGCAAGATCGACCGCCCCGCGCTGAAAAACCAGTATCGCGACGCGTTCGCGCGCACGAACGAGGAGACCGCCGCATGACCCTGTCGACGCTCGATGAAACCTGCCTCGGCGCGCGCCGCGTCGCCGAGCCCGGCACGCTGGCCCTGTCCGGCGGCGTCGTGGTGCTGCCGCCCGCCGTGGTGTTCAGCGCGATCCAGGCCCAGGAACGCCATCCCGGCTACCGGCACCTGCTGTTGCCGCAGGCACGCTTCGCGCGGCCGCGCGGCATGGGGGCGCTGACGCCCGACGAAAGCACGCGCCTCGCGCCGGGCGGCCGGCCCACGCTGCGGGTCGCGCCGCCCGGGCGCAGTCTCGCCGACCTGGCCGCCGACGCGGCCCTCGACCTGCGCGACCAGCTCGGCTCCGGGCAGCTGGCCCGCACGACCCACGTGATCGTCGCGAGTTGCGCGCTCAACGAAGGCATCGGCGACTCGGTCGTCGGCCGCATGCAGTACGAGCTCGGCCTGCAGCGCGTGACGCCGTTCGCGCTCGGCCAGAACGGCACGCTCGGCTGGTATTCGGCGCTGATGCTGCTCGACGGGCTGCTCGACGAAGGCGACCAGGCGCTCGTGATCCTCAGCGACAAGTGGCTCTATCCGTTCTTCCGCCAGTTCGGCGACCTGGTCGGCTACGGCGACGCGGCGGCCGCGCTGCTCGTGTCGCGCGCGGGCCCGGCGCCGGAACCGGCCGACTGGGGCGGCGTGCGGTCCGTCGCGATCGAATTCGGGCCGTCGATCGCCGATCCGTGGGCCGACGCGCCGGTCGCACTACGCGACGCGCTCGCACCGGTCGCCGCGCGCGCGATCCGCCGCGCGCTCGACATGGCCGGGCTGCGCGCCGGCCAGATCGACTGGTGCGTGCCGCCCGGCTTCGACCCCGGCTTCGCGGCGCGCGTGGCCGACGCCGCATCGATCCCGGTCGCCGCCCGCATCCAGCATGAAGCCGCCGGCCACCTGTCGTCGGCCGAATCGGCCGCCGCGCTGATCCGGCTCGCGGGCGCGCTCGACGAAGGCGAACGCCGCACGGTGCTCGTGTGGGATGCGGCATTGCATGGCGCGGCGGCGGCGGCCGTCGTCGACCTCGCCGGCGGCCTCGATGCCGCACTCGATATCGAAGGAGACGCGTGATGAGCGCCTACAAGGTGAGCCTGCGCGAGTTGCGCTTCTTTCTGTGGGAACTGTTCGAGGCCGACAAGCGGTTCCTGGCGGAACACGGCCTGTACGGCACGCACGACCGCGCGTCGATCGATGCGCTGCTCGAACGTGCGCGCGATTTCGCGCTCGATCTCGGCCGCAGCTACCAGCAGGCGGACGTCGAAGGCTGCACGCTGCTCGACGACGGCCAGGTGCGCATTCCGTCGCACTTCCACGCGCTGTGGGCACGGTTTCGCGACGAATGGTCGAACACGCTGTTCGGCACCGCGCACGGGCTGCCGCCGATCGTCACGCAGATGATCTACGAGATGTTCATGGGCGCGAACCCGTCGTTCATGACGTACGGCGGCTTCACGCGCCCCGCGATCAAGCTGCTGCAGATGCACGGCACGCCGCACCAGAAGGCGCTGATCGCGCCGCTCGAGGCGTACCGCTGGGACGCCTGCTTCTGTGCGACCGAACCGCAGGCCGGCACCGACCTCACCGCGGTCGCGCTGCGCGCGACGCCGCTCGAACGCGACATTTATGCGATCGATGGCGAGAAGGTCTACATCTCGGCCGGCATGCACGAGCTGACCGAGAACACGCTGTACTTCGTGCTCGGCCGCATCGACACCGCGTCGCCCGACTCGTTCTCGCTGTCGTGCCTCGTCGTGCCGCGCTTCTGGCCTGACGAGGAAACCGGCGAACTGCAGCCGAACCATGTCGACTGCATCGGCCTGCCGCGCAAGATGGGGCTCAAGGGCTGCGCGAACACGCATCTCGTGTTCGGCGCGAACGGCACGACCAAAGGCTGGCTGCTCGGCGGCCGCCGCAACGTCGGCCTGCTGCAACTGATGCCGCTGATGAACCAGGCGCGGATGAGCACCGGGATGTTCGGCGTCGGCGTCGCGTCGAGTGCCTACCTGCATGCGGTCGAGTATGCGGGGCGCCGGCTGCAGGGCCGGCCGATCGAGCGCGCGTCGAACACCCACGCCGCACGCGTCGCGATCGTCGAGCACGCGGACGTGCAGCGCATGCTCGTCGACATGAAGAGCCGCGTCGACGGCTGCCGCGGCCTGCTCGGCAAGCTCGCCGCGACCGCGACGCGCGCGGCGATGCTCGAAGCCACGCCCGATGCCGATCCGGCCGAGATCGAGCGCCATCGCAAGCTCCAGCTGCTGCTGACGCCGATCTGCAAGGCGTTCATCTCCGACCAGGCATGGCGGATCTGCGAAACCGCGATCCAGGTGCACGGCGGGCTCGGCTATACCGATGCGAGCCCCGTCGAGCAGAACGCGCGCGACGTGAAGATCCTGTCGATCTGGGAAGGCACGAACTACATCCAGGCGCAGGACCTCGTGCGCGACAAGCTCGGCTTCGGCCGTCATTCGCGGCTGATCCAGTACTACCGCGACGAGCTCGATGCGTTCCTTGCACGCCAGCATCACGCGGGCACGCATGCGGAGCTGCGCCCGCTGTTCGACGCGCTGCGCGCGGGCGCCGACCGCATCGCCGCCGCGCTCGACGACATCGCGCGCGACGTGCAGGACGGCCACACGCATCGCAGCAGCCAGTTCTACACGCGCTTTCTCGAGATGTTCGGCGTCGTCACGTCGGCGTGGGTGCTGCTCGAATCGGCGACGATCGCCGCACGCCGGCTCGACGCGCCGGACACCGCCGACACGCCCGCCGAACTCGCGTTCTATCGCGGCAAGCTGAAAAGCGCGCGCTACTACTTCGCGAACGTGCTGCCCGTCGTCGACCAGCACGCGGCCGTGATCGCCGCGATGGCGCAGGCGGCGATCAGCGTCAGCAGCGAAGAACTCGCGCAGGTGGAATGACATGGATACGACCCTCGACTCCGGCGCGACAGCCTCGGCCGCCACGCGCCCCGCGGCAGGCGACGCGCCGCGCAACCTGCTCGGCCGCCCGGCGACTCGCCATCGCGGCACCGACCTCGACGGCGCAACGCTCGAACCCGAAGCGCTGCGCGTGCGCGATCTCGACCTGAACGCGCTGATCGGCGCGACGACGTTCGAAGGCGCGCTCGCGCACCTGTGGTTCGACGTCGCGCCCGGCAGCGCCGCGCATCGCACGCACGAGGCGGCAATCGGCACGCGGCTCGCGGCGTTCGCCGATGCACTGGCGCCCGGCTCGGCCGCGCAATCCGTCGCAGCGGATCTCGGCGCGGCAGGCGTCGCGCCGGTGTTCGCGGCCGCATCCGGCCTGCTGCGCGGCTTCGACGACGTGACGGCCCGCATGCAAGGCGAAGCGCCGGGCGACGCCGATCTCGACACGATGCTGCTGTGCGCGGCCGCCGCGCCGTTCCTGCTGCACGCGGCGATCGAAGGCCGCCCGTTCGCCGTGCGCGACGACGCAGCCGGCGCAGCGCTCGCCGCCACGTCGAACCACGCACAACGCATGCTCGTGCTGACCGGCGCGACGCGCACCGATGCCCCGGCGCAAGCCGCGATGGACATGCTGCTCGTCGCGTGGCACGCCGGCTTCGGCTACATCACGCCGACCGTGCTCGCGCCGCGTGTCGCGATCGGCACCGGCGTCACGCTCACGCAGGCGATCGCATCCGGTTTCCTCGCGAGCGGACCGTCCCACGTCGGCGCCGCACTCGAAGCGATGCACTGGCTCGCCGCGCTCGCGCGGTCGGTCCCGGGCGGCGCCGACGCACCGCCCGCCGCGCTCGACGCGGCCGGGCGCGCGGCGATCGATGCGGCGCTCGACGCGAAGCACACGCTGTACGGCTTCGGCCATCCGCTGTTCGTGGCAGACCCGCGTCCGCCGCACATGCGCGCGCGGTTCGCGGCGCAAGGCTTCGACGGCGCGTACGTGACGCTGTTCGACGCGTGCTGCGCGCAAGCCGGCGCCCGCCGCGCCTTGCGGCCGAACATCGATTTCCTGACGGCCGCGACGCTGCTCGAACTCGGTGTCGCCGCACCGTCGTGGGGCGTCGGCGTCGGGCTCGGCGCGCGCATCGCGGCGATGGCCGCGCATGCGGTCGAACGCCGGCGCCGCCCTGCCTTCGGCGTCAACAGCGCGACCGCGCGACGGCTGCTGGCCGCCGTGCCGGTCGGCTGGCTGTGAACCTTCCTCCCTCCGCACTCAGCAAAAGGAACGTCATGCTGCTCAAGAACCTGCGCCCGGCGAACGACTACGATCGCTTCGCCACCGAAACGCTTGAACCGTGGGACCTGCTGTTCATCAGCCGCATCCGCCAGCTCGCGCGCGGGATGACGCCCGGCGTGATCGCCGACATCGGCACGGCCACCGGCGTCGTGCCGGTACGGCTCGCGACCGATCCGGCGATGCGCGGCTGGCGCTACGTCGGCATCGACCTCGATCCGGCGATGCTCGACGAAGGCCGCCCGCGCATCCACGAACTCGATCTCGACGACACGATCGAGATGCGCGTGGGCGACGCGCTCGCGCTGCCGTTCGACGACGGCACGCTGACGATGGCCGTCGGCCGCGCGACGCTGCACCACCTGCCCGACAAGGCGTTGAGCCTCACCGAGATGTATCGCGTGCTGGAGCCGGGCGGCATCGCGCTCGTCCACGACATGCGCCGCGACGCGCCGCAGCACCTGCTCGACCGCTTCACCGAGATGCGCGCCGCCGCCGACTATCCGCCGACCCACGTCGAGGAAAAGATCACGCTCGACGAAGCGCATGCGCTCGTCGCCGAAGCCGGTCTCGCGGCAGTCGCGTCGATCTACAGCCCGAGCGCCGGGCTCGGCGCGCTCGGCTTCGAGATCCTGCTGAAGAAACCGGCGCTGGCCTGAGTGATGACCGACCTCGCCTTCCTCGCCGCACACGCCGCCGCGCGGCTCGGCGCCGACGACGTGCACTGCTCGGCGGTCGCGCCCGGCGCGACGCTGCCGCTGTGCGTGACGCCGCGCAGCGCCGAACTCGCGACCTCGCCGGAGATGTTCGTCGCATGGTACCGCTCGCGGCTCGACACGATCGACACGCTGCTCGACGCGTGCGGTGCGCTGCTGTGGCGCGGCTTCGCGGTACCCGACACCGCCGCGTTCGGCCGCCTCGGCGCGCTGTATCCGGCGCACGCGAACGGCTACACGGCGGGCGCGGCGCCCCGCAAGCAGATCGACGGCCAGGTCTACGAATCGACCCGCATGCCGCCGCCGTTCAAGATCGGGCTGCACCAGGAGATGGCCTACATGCCCGCGTTCCCGCGCCTCGTCGCATTCTATTGCCGGCTGCCGGCCGACGCGGGCGGCGAGACGCCGATCTGCGACATGCGGCGCGTGACGGCGCGCGTGCCGGCCACGCTGCGCGAACGGTTCGCCGAACGCGGCGTGATGTACCTGCGCAATTTCGCGGCACCCGGCGATCGCGCGGACGGCCTCGCCGCCAACCCGAACCTGCCGTTCGCCGAATACCACCGGCCGTGGCATGACGCGTTCGGCACGTGCGAGCGCGACGAGGTCGAGCGGCTGTGCGCGGAACGCGGCGTCGGCTGCCGCTGGCTCGACGACGGCAGCGTGACCGTGTCGCACGTCGGCAGCGCGCTGCGCACGCATCCTCGCACCGGCGAGACGGTGTGGTTCAACCAGGCGAGCGCGCAACACCCGAACCCGCGTTCGATGGGCGAGCTCAGCTACCGCTACCTGCAACGCATGTACGCCGGGCGCGCGGCGTTCCCGTACGAGATCCGCTACGGCGACGGGTCGCCGATGCCGTTCGACGATCTCGTCGCGATCTACGACGCGTTCGACGACGAGGAGCTCGCGTTCCCGTGGCAGGCCGGCGACGTGCTCGTCGTCGACAACATGCTGGTCGCGCACGGCCGCAACCCGTATCGGGGCGCGCGCGACACGCAGGTCATGCTGTTCGACTGACAGGATGCAACGATGAGCGATTCGTTCCTCGCCTCCGTGCGCGCGCTATTCGGCCCGCACACCGCGTTCGACCGGCCGCTGCGCACGGCCACGCCGCCGCTGCCCGATGCGCACGCGCCGGGCGCGGCGCTCGGTGCGCGCGCGATCGACGTCGCGGCCGGCGATTTCCGTTTTTCCGCACGGCATGTGCGGTTCCGGCTCGGCGCCGTCACCGCGATCGTCGGGCCGAACGGCTCCGGCAAGACCACGCTGCTCGAGACGCTGCTCGGCTTCCGGCGCGGCGGCACCGACGTGCGCGTGCTCGACGTGCCGGCCACGCGCTTCATGCGCGATACGCCGTCGCTGCGGCGCATCGGCGCGCAATTGCAGAAGGTCGAGTATCCCGACCATCTGCGCGTGTCGGAAATCGTCGCGCTGCACCGCGCGATGTACGTGCGCACGGATGCGGCGGTCACGGATGCGCTCGGCATCGCCGAACTGCTCGACAAGCCTTGCCGCGCGCTGTCGAAGGGGCAGCGCCAGCGCGTCGATCTCTACGTCGCGCTCGCGCACCGGCCCGAACTCGCCGTGCTCGACGAACCGTTCACCGGCCTCGACCGCCGCTATGCGGGCGTCGTGATCGACCTGCTGCGCCAGCGTGCACGCGGCACGAGCGTGGCGATGATCTGCCACGCGGAGGAGGAACTCGCCGTCGTCGACGATCTCGTGTGGGTGCGCGACGGCGGCGTGCGCTACCAGGGCGACAAGAACGCGCTGCGCGCCGAGCTGGTCGGCGATGCGCGCGCGGTCCTGCATTGCCGCGACGAAGCCGATGCGCGCGCGCTGCGCAAGCGCCTCGCGGCGCTGCCGGGCGTGACCGGGGTGCGCGTATCGGCCACGCATGTCGTCGAGGTGTTCGGCGACGCGACGCTGCATCCGAACGTGCACCGGATCGTCGGCGAACAGGGCATCCAGCATCTCGCGCTCGCGCCGAGCACGCCGGGCGACCTGCTGCGCCTCTGTACCGAGGGCCCTTCCCATGACTAAGGTGTTCCTGATCCTGGTGCGCAACGAGCTGCTCGGCTATCTGCGCAGCCGCTCGTCGCTGTTCTGGACGCTCGTGTTCCCGCTGTTCCTGCTGAGCGTGATGCTGTTCGCGTTCGGCGGCTCGGGCTCGCTCGGCACGGCCGACATCGCGTTCGACGTGCCCGGCGGCGCAACGCCGTACAGCCGCGCCTGCGAAGCGCAGATCGTCGCCAGCCTCTCGCACAGCGACACGGTGAAGGCAACGTTCGACGGCCGCGGCGCGGCGGCCGATCGCGTGACCGTCGTGCTCGGCACCGACGAGCGCACGCCCGCGACGATCCGCTACGACTTCAACGGCTCGCTCGCGGTCAAGGCCGCGTCGCGCGTCGTCGAGATCGCGCTCGCGCGCTGCGCCGCACAGCGGCTCGGGGTGCCCGCCGCGCAGGTGCGCTACGAGAACGCGGCGCCGGCGCGCCGCCCGTTCGACTATGGCGCGTTCTTCGCGACCGGCATTCTCGTGATGGCGTTCATGGCGATCGGCCTCAATTCGACGACGACCTCGATCGCGTCGCTGCGCGAACGCAATACGTTCAAGCTGTACGTGTGCTTCCCGGTCTCGCGCGGCGTGTTCCTCGCCGCGCTGATCGTCGCGCGGATGGTGATGATGGCGCTGTCGGCGCTCGTGCTGCTGACGGTCGCACGCGTCGCGTTCGGCATCGCGCTGCCGATCGCGACGCCGGACGGGCTGCGCGCGTTGCCGATCGTGCTGCTCGGCGCGGCGATGGTGCTCAGCATCGGCGTGCTGCTCGCGAGCCGCACCCAATCGCTGGCCGCCGCCGAACTCGCCTGCAACGTCACCTACTACCCGCTGCTGTTCTTCAGCGACCTGACGATCCCGATGCACGACGCGCCGGCGTGGCTGAAGGCGGTGCTCGCGTTCCTGCCGACCAACCAGTTCGCGGTCGCGCTGCGCGGCGCGCTGGTCGACGGCGCCCCGTATGCGCAACTCGCGCCGCAACTGCTCGGCATGACCGCGAGCACGGCGCTGTTCCTGTTCGCCGCCGTGCGGCTGTTCCGCTGGCACGACGCTTGACGCGTCGCCCGCTGTTTCGACGTTTCGACGTTTCGACGAAGGAGAACCACCCGATGAAATCGAGCAATCCCATAACCGACTACCTGCTGCACGCGAGCAACTTCCTGCCGGCGATCGTGTTCCTTTTCTACGGCCGGCTCGGCCCCGAGCAGCCGGACGTGCGCTGGACCCACGCGTTCCTGATCGGCGGCGTGCTCGCGCTCGTGCACGGCGCGTGGCTGATCCGCCGCGCGGACCGCAACAGCATCGCGATCGGCGTCGACCTGTTCCTCGTGATCGGCGCGGTGCTCGCGCTCGTATCGCCCACAGGTAGCCGTTTGTGGGGCGAGGAACTCGGGCCGGCCGCGATGCTCGTCTGCGTGCTGGTCGTCGGCATCGTGCATACCGCGTGGTCGGACGGCGGCTTCGTCGACGGCACGTTCGTCGACCACGCCCGGGCGCGCTCGCTGTCGATCGTGCTGCTCGCCGTCACCGTCGTCGCGCTCGCGGTGTCGATCACGATGCGCCACAGTCCGCTGTGGGGCGGCGTCGTGCCGCTGATCGCGCTGGTCGTCGTGCGCGGCCGACTGCGCAAGCAGCTCGTGCGGGCCGGCTGACGATGAGCGCGTTGCCCGACCGCACCGCGCAGCGGCACGCGCTCGCCGCGACGCTCGGCGACGGCTGGCTCGACGGTGCGTCCGACGACGCATGCGAGCCCTACACGACGGACGTGACGCTCCACGGCGGCATTGCGCTCGGCGTCGCGCGGCCGGCCTCGACCGCCGACACGAGCGCGCTCGCACGGATCGCCGTCGCGCACCGCATCGCGCTCGTCGCGCAGGGCGCGCGCACCGGGCTCGTCGGCGCCGCCGTGCCCGATCGCAGCGGCACGCAATGCGTGGTGTCGTTCGACCGGATGCGTGCCGTTCGCGCGTTCGACGCGGCGAATCGCAGCATCACGGTCGAGGCCGGCGTGCGGCTGTCCGACATCAACCGCGTGGCGGCCGAAGCCGGCCTCTGCCTGCCGATCGACCTCGGCAGCGATCCAGCGGCCGGCGGCCTCGTCGGCGCCAACGCGGGCGGCAGCCGCCTGATCAAGTACGGCGACGTGCGCCGCAACGTGCTCGGCGTCGAAGTCGTGCTCGCCGATGCGGCGGGCACCGTGCTCGACGCGCTCGCGCCGCTGCGCAAACGCAACGCGGGCTTCGACGTCACGCAATGCTTCATCGGCGCGAACGGCGCCAACGGGCTCGTGACGGCCGTGTCGTTCGCCCTCGCGCCGCTCGAACGATCGTCGTGCGCCGCGTTCGTCGCGTTCGCGTCGTACGACGCGGCGCTCGCCGGCCTGCTCGCGTTCGAGCGTGTGTTCGGCGAGATGCTGTCGGCATTCGAATTCATGTCGGCGGCGGCCGTCGGCTGCGTCGCCGCCGCGTTTCCGGCGTCACACATTCCGTTCGACGCCGACGCTGCTGGGTGCTATGCGCTGGTCGAGATCGCGACCGGCATGGCGGGGCTCGATGCGCTGCTCGAGGAACGCACGATCGCGACACTCGACGCGCTGGCGGGCGAACGCGTGGTGCTCGACGCGGCCTGCGCGCCGGCCGAACGGTTCTGGCGAATCCGCGATGCACTGCCGGCCGCGGTTGCGCAGGATGGCCTGCCGCTGTCGTTCGACGTGTCGTTTCCGCGCAGCGCACTGGCCGCGTTCGTCGCGGATGCCGAGCAATGGATCGCGGCCGCGCATCCGTCGCTGCGCTGTTACGCGTTCGGGCATTTCGGCGACGGCGGCTGTCATCTCGTCGTGTCGATCCCGCATGCCAGTGCGGAACGCTACGGGCCGCTGCAGCAGGTGGCGCTGCGCGGCGCGCTGTACGACCGCGTGGTGCGGGCCGGTGGCTGCTTCAGCGCCGAGCATGGCGTCGGGCCGGTCAACGTCGCGTACTACCGCAAGCATGTGCCGGCCGCACAACGGCAGGTCGCCGCCGCCGTCCAGCACGCCGTCGACCCGCTGGGTCTGATCGGGCGTGTCCGCTATTGATGCGCCGTTGCGCGGCGCCACGGAGAATTCGCATGACCCTTCGACACCCGCCCGGCCCGGGCACCGCTTCCGAACCGGATGCCGAGCCGCCGTTCTCCGGCATCCCGGCCACGCTGCCCGACTCGGGCGTCGTGGTCAATGTGCGAGGGGTGGCCTACGTGATCCGGCTGCCGCCGCGCGATCATGCGCGCCCGGCGCTGTGGCGCGAGCTTGAGGATTGGCGTGATGACCGGTCGGCTGGCGGTCACGGCGAGCCGGATACGCGGCAGGATTGAGCGTTCAGGTGCCCTGCGGTGAATTGAACAAGCGCCGCGGAAACAACCGCGGCGCCGGACAACCTCGGTCGTCAGGCGCCGCGTCGGGCGAGGCATGCGATCGGAGAGTCAGAACACCGCGTGCCCGCTGATCAGGCTCGGCAGCCAGGTCGAGAAGAACGGCAGGTACGTGACGATGTTGATCGCACTGAAGATCGCGAGGTAATACGGCCACGCCATCTTCGTGGTCTCGCCGATCGACACGTTGCCGATCGCGCAGCCGACGAACTGCACCGAGCCGATCGGCGGGTGCACGAGGCCGAGCGAGCAGTTCAGCAGCAGCATTATCCCGAACTGCACCGGCCCGACGCCGCACGCCATCGCGATCGGCAGGAACAGCGGCGTCGTGATCAGGATGTGCGCGGCCATGTCGACGAACGTGCCGAGGAACACCTGGATGATGTTGATGTACAGCAGCATCAGCCAGGGCGCTGCGGTCGACTGCTTCAGCAGCCCTTCGATCGCATCCGGGATCTCGAGGTACGACATCTGGAAGCGCAGCATGTTGGACACCGCGATCAGCAGCAGCACGACACCCGTCGTGCGCGCCGCATGCGACAGCGCGCGGCGCAGCTTCTCGGCCGTCAGCGTCCGGTAGACCACCGCGGTCAGCACGAGCGAGTACACGACGGCGATCGCGGCCGCTTCGGTCGCGGTGGCGATCCCCTTCGCGACACACACGAGGATGATCGCGATCACCATCAGGCCGGGCACCGCGCCGACGAAGCTGCGCAGCACCGCATACCAGCCGGGAAACGCGGGCAGCGCGGACGAACCGTCTTCACGGCGCGGATAGCCGTGGCGCACGGCCTGCCAGTACGCGGCGGCGAGCACGAAGCCCATCACCCACAACACCGGCAGCAGCCCCGAGAACAGCAGGTCGCCGATCGACACGCCGCTCACCGGCTGGCCGTGCAGCATGCCGGTGATGCCCTGCGCGGCGAACGCGTAGATGATCATGTTGGTCGACGTCGGCATCAGCGCGCCGGCGAGCGACGCATGCGTCGTCACGTTGACCGCGTACGCGGCGCTGTAGCCTTCGCGCTTCATCAGCGGAATCACCACGCCGCCCATCGCCGACGTATCGGCGGTCGGCGAGCCCGACACGCCGCCGAACAGCGTACAGGCAACGACGTTCGCCATCCCGAGGCCGCCGCGGAAGTGGCCGACCGTTGCCTGCGCGAAGCGCAGGATCCGGTCCGCGATGCCGCCGTGCAGCATCAGTTCGCCGGAGAAGATGAAGAACGGCACCGCGAGGAACGAGAACGCATTCATCCCCGAGATCATGGCCTGCATCGCGGTCGCGATCGGCAAGCCTTCGACCATATAGGTCAGCACGCAGGCTATCCCGAGCGCGAACGACACGGGCACGCCCAGCAAGAGGAAAATCAGAAAACTGACGGACAGGATCGCGAGTTCCATGGCGTTATTGTCCCGGCGAAGAACGACGAAGCGCGAGCAGGTGCTCGAGCGAGAAGAGGATGATGGCGATCGCCGCGGGCATCGCGATCAGGTAGCGCACACCTTCCGGAATCCCGATGATCGGGATGCGGTCGCCCATCGTCTCGGCGGCCATGCTGCCGCAGCCGACCATGATCATGATCGCGAACGCGATCAGGCTCAGGTGCTGGATCGCGATCACCACCGCGCGCGATGTCGGCGGCAGCCGGCGCACGAGCGAATCGAGCCCGATATGGCCGCCGTCGCGCACCTTCATCGCCGCACCGAACATCGCGATCACGATCACGAGCAGCAGCGCGATCGGCTCGACGAAATCCGGCGCGTTCTCGAACACGTAGCGCATCACGACCGCGTAGAACACCAGCACCGTCAGCACCGCGAGGCACGCCGACGCGATCACGGCCAGCACGCGCAACAGCACGTCGTTCACGCAGCGCAAGAGCCGCGCGGCATGCGGCCGCGCCGGCGCCTCGCCGTCCGGGGCGGCGGCCGCCCCGCCCGCGGCCGCTGCGCTGTTCAGGGAAGTGCGACGCGTCACTTGGTGGCCTCGATCTCGTCGACGATCTGCTTCATCTGCGGCGTCTTCTCGTACTTCGTCCACAGCGGCTGCATCGCCTTCACGAACGCCGCGCGGTCGATCTGCGCGGCCGGCAGGATCTTCGCGCCGCCCTTCGTCACGGCCTGCTGCGCGGACGCTTCGCGCGCGGTCCACAGCTTCTGGTAGTACGGCACCGAATCGGCCGCCGCCTTCTTGATGGCCGCCTGCTCCTGCGGCGACAGCGTGTCCCAGACCTTCTTAGAGAACACCAGCACTTCCGGCGTCATCGCGTGCTGTGTCTCCGAGTAGTCGGGCGCCACTTCGTAATGCTTCGTTTCCTCGTACGACGGCATGTTGTTTTCGGCCGCGTCGACCAGCCCCGTCTTCAGGCCCGTGTACACCTCGGCGAACGGCATCGGCGTCGGCGTGCCGCCCATCGCCTTGATCTCGTCGACCATCAGGTCGGACGGTTGCACGCGCACCTTCAGCCCCTTCATGTCGGCCGGCGAACGCACCGGGCGCTTCGCGTAGATCGAGCGCGCGCCGCTCTCGTAGAACGTCAGCGCGATCATCCCCTTCGCGGTGAACGCATCGAGGATCTTCTGGCCGGCCGGGCCGTACATCGCCTTGCGGAAATGGTCGACGTCGCGGAACAGGAACGGGAACGACGGGATCAATGATTCCGGCACGATCTCGTTGAACGACGCGCCGTTTACGCGCGCCATGTCGATCGCGCCGATCCGCACCTGGTCGACCGTGTCCTTCTCCGAGCCGAGCGCGCTGTTGCCGAACACCTTGATCGAATCCTTGCCGCCCGTCTGCTTCGACAGTTCGTCGCCCATGAACTTCACGGCCATGTTGGTCGGGAAGTTGTCGCCATGCACGTCCGCCGAGCGGAACACGCGCGCCTGGGCGGACATCGCGCAGCCGGCCATCAGCGCGACGGCCAGGGCAATACGGGAGCGGTTGAATCGGTGCTTCATCGTCAGTCTCCTTGATGGTTTTGCTCGTTGTTGCGCGGCGATCCGCCGGCATGCGCATGCTTCGGCGCCGTGCGCGCTGACCGCTGAGTCATACGTCGTATGACATGTTGACGCGAATGTACGTCGGTTAATCGTTTAACTCACTTGGTGCATACCCGTAGAAGCATTGTCATGCCAGGTATAGGGGAATTTTCAGGGAATCGTTTTCTCTGTTTAGGCGAATTTGCGCGAAACGTTTTCTGGATCGGGAGCCGCATTCGAGCCGGAGCGATGGTCCATTGCTTCCGCCGACGCCGGGAAGCAATCTTTCGCTTCGCTTGCATAAGTCATAGGATGACCGATCACATTGCCAGTCCGTTGGCGCGATGCCATGCGCGCGCCGGCCACGCACCGCCGCGTGCGGCACGACCCGGAGGGAACGACAGGGAATCCGGGCGGCGGCAGGCGCCCAGGGTCCGTTCACGCCAATAACGGGCTTGCGCCGGCCCCACGCCTGCCCCGCGCCATCACGTCTGCATGACGAGCGATGTCAGTTGCGCCGCGCGCGCCACTGCCGTCTTCGCGTAGATCGATTTGATCTGCGTGCGGATCGTGCCGATCGACACGCCGCGCAACCCGGCGCACTCCTGCGGCGACAGCCCGTCGCAGCACAGCAGCACGGCGAGATCGGCTTCGGCCGACGACAGCCCGTAGAACACGCGCAGCCGTTGCGCGCGGGCCGACGGCGAACGCAGGTCGGCGGCCGTCATCAACGTCGCGACGCCCGGCCGCTCTCGCATCAGCCGCGACTGCTCGGGCACCGGCATCAGCGCCAGCGGCAGCGGCTCGCCCGTCGAGCGCCGCAACAGCAGCCCGCCGCGCGCGTACGCGTGCCGCCATTGCGCATCGTCGACACAGCCTTCCGGCGCGAATCGCCCGTTCACGACCCGCAGCGCCGGTTCCGCCGCGAGCAGTTGATCGGCCGCGCGATTCGTGTAGCGCAGCTCACGCTGCTCGCCGAGCAGGAACACCGGCACCGGAATCGCGTCGAGCGCCGATTCGGCGGCGGCCACGCGTGCCTCGAGCGCGCCGATCCGTGCCTGGATCTGCAGCGCGCGGCCGATGTGCATTCCCATGGTTTCGATCGCGTGGCGCTGGTCATCGGAAAGGCCTTGCGATTCGGGGCCGCTCTGGACGCTGAGGAATGCGCCGGCGCCCTCGCTGCGAAGGATGTACAGGCCCGAGATGCTGCCGAGCCCGTAAGGGTGAAGGAATTCCTGGTAGAACGCGCTGTGCGCGCGCTGGTGCGCAGACAGGTGCTTGACGTCCTCGAACCAGCGGCCCGTCGGCCAGTTGGCGGCAACCGGCACGACCGGGTCGTACAGATAGAACTCGGTGTTGTAGGCGTGGTAACACGCGGCGACCCATGACGCGTCGTCACCCGCCGCCTGCTCGATCGCCGGCACCCGCGCCGCGTCGTCGAACGACAGCAGCGTGACCATGCGCACGCCGACCCACGATCGCAGCCCGTCCAGCACCGTTTCCCATCGCTGATCGCCGAGTGCCGCAGCATAGACGTCATCGACCCATGCCGATGGAATCAATCCGTTCATTTGCATCTGGCCACCCCGCGCCGTGCGTTTTTGTCGAACGTCTTCTGCGCATCTTAGTCAATCGGCGCCAACGTTTGAATCACTCGTTTGCGCTTGATCGAAATACCACGTTTGTTACCGTTTATCGTCTGATGTAATGGCCGCTTGTAATGGCCGTTTTTCCGGCACACGCGATGCCGATCGCTTTTCATCCGGATCACGGCATGCCATGATGCGGCGCATGACGATTCGAAACACCACGCTCTCGCTGCACCATCACCACGGCCGCCCCCGGTTGCGCCGTGGTTCGTTTCGCATCTAGCAATTGCGTCGGGTGAATGCCCGATCAAGACGACAACCAAGGCGCCTCCGGCGCCTTTTTTGTTTTTTGCCGCCTCATAAACCCGCCGCGCCGATCAATCGAACCCGTATGGAGTGTTTTCGATGCCACAACCCTGGAAAGCAATCGCCTTGCCGGATTTACCGCTGCGCGAGGATCTCAAGCTGCAGCACGCGTACGGGGCGCCGCAGCTCGATGTGCCGGTCCGCCTGAACGTCAACGAGAATCCGTATTCGCCGTCGCCCGGGCTCGTCGAGCGCATCGCGACCGCGGTGGCCGACGCGGCGCGCGCGGCGAACCGCTATCCCGATCGCGACTTTGCCGAGCTGCGAGCGCATCTGGCGGCGTATCTGACGCACGACACCGGCGTGACGGTCGACGCCTCGCGCGTCTGGGCGGCCAACGGCTCGAATGAAGTGATCCAGCAGATCCTGCAGGCATTCGGCGGCCCGGGGCGTTCGGCGCTGGCCTTCACGCCCGCGTATCCCATGTATGACGAATACTGCCGCACGACTTTCACGCGCCTGCATACGTTGCCGCGCACCCGGGATTTCGCGCTGGATCGGGGTCAGGCGCTCGACAGCATGCGCGAGCACCAGCCGAGCGTGGTGCTGCTGACGTCGCCGAACAACCCGACCGGCACCGCGCTGCCGATCGACGATATCCGCGCGATACTCGACGTCGCGCCGGGCGTGGTCGTCGTCGACGAAGCTTATGCGGAGTTCCGGCGTCACGGCGTCCCCAGCGCGGTGACGCTGCTGCCCGAGCATCCGCGGCTCGTCGTCACCCGCACGTTGAGCAAGGCGTTCAAGTTCGCGGGCGGCCGCGTCGGGTATTGCGCGTGCGCGCCGGCGGTCGTCGAAGCGCTGAAGCTGGTTCGATTGCCCTACCACCTGTCCGCCTTTACCCAGGCAGCGGCCTGCGCGGCGCCGGCCGCGCGTGACGAGATGCTGTCGCAAGTCGAGACCATCAAGGCCGAACGCGATTCGACCGTCCGCTGGCTGCGTGGCCTGGGCCTCACGGTAGCCGATTCCGATGCCAACTTCGTGATGTTCGGCGAGTTTGCGGATCGGCACCGGATCTGGAGCGGACTCCTGCGCCACGGCGTCCTGATTCGCGAGTCCGGGCCGCCGGCGTATCTTCGCGTGTCCATCGGCACCGCTGCGGAGATGGCTGCGTTTCGCGCGGCCCTGCTTGACGTGATGACGCCCGGACAAGCGACCGGCCATCCGGTCGGCAACGCGATGGAGCGCATGTAAGCGCCGCATCCGACGATGTATTTACTTCATCGTCGCGAACCGCATCTCCATCGCGTCGAGCTTCGCGAGCACCGCTTCGCTGAGCGTCCGGACGTGGCGCGGCACATCGGGCGCCGACAGCAGCTCCTCGATTCGCCCGCGCCAGTAGCTCGGATGTCGCACGCGCCCCGCGCCCGACATCGACACATCGTCAGCGTTCGTCTCGCTGTCCAGGAGAGCGACCATTCTCTGAATGTGAGAGAGCTCTCGTTCTGCATAGTCTCGTGCCAGCATATTGATTGAAATTCCCCGAAATACGACAACAGGCCTTCCGTCATCAACGCGCCATCGTGTTGCGATGCAAACGACTCACCGCACACGTCGTGTCGCCATCGTACGCAGAAGCTGTGTCAGTCAACCTCGTGGGCATTCACTGATTTCGACACGGAACGGCGGGCCTGTCCGTTTGTTCTGATGACATCCGACCCGATGCCCTGCGGTCAATCGTAGGCTTGCTGTCGGGTGATCGCATCTCCCAAAGTGGGGATACGGGCGAGATTGGCGGGACGGTGATTTCCAGTTGTTACGGGAAGCCCGGGGACGCGCGGCAGGTATGCGGTTGCCGGCCGGCGATGAGGTGCCATCGCACCGGCCGCTTGAACGGCGCGCAGTCAGTGCACTGCCGTCGGGTAGACAGGACGCGCGGATGTGTGGCGTGCACGGGCGTAGTGCACGGCCCCCATGCGCGACGACTAAGAGCGCGAACGTGGAGCGCCGTACGCCGAATGCGTCGGTCACGGCAGCGTCCGCCCGCCCTTGCTCGACGAGCGAGATCGTCTCGATGCAGGTCGCACGACAGCGCAGCCCACCTTCCCCCCCCACCGCGCAGGTTCGCATCACAGGTATCGAATGCCGCCTGAACCTTCGCGAGATCCTCTTCGTCGAGCGACGTCTCGAATTCGTTCGCCAGCCGTTTCATTTTCTTTCGGCATTGCAGGTGCCCGTTGTCACTCGCAGGCACGACGTGCGCCGGATACCTGAATGTTTCGCTAACCTACGCACCCGCGAGATGCGACCTGTTGCAGTCAGCGATCGGCATCGCCATGCTTCAACCCGAAAATGAAATCCGTTTCCACCGACGCGCCTTTGGGCAATTGCAGCACGCCGACCGACGAGCGCGTATGGACGCCTGCGTCGCCAAGCACCGCGTACAGAACATCGGATGCGCCGTCAGCCACTTCGCTTTGCATCGTGAAGTCAGCCGCGCTTCGCACATAGACGGTGATGCGCGGCACCGTCGCGATCGCGTCGAGCGTGCCGCAGTGCTTCCTGATCAGCGAGAGCGCACGCAGCGCCGATACGCCGGCGGCCCGGCGCGCTTCGTCGAGCGAAACGGATTCCCCCACTACGCCAACGAAATGCACCACATCGCCGATCCGCGGAATCTGACCGGCAATGTAGGCCGTGCTCCCGTCGACCAGAACGGGCCTGTACTTTCCGCCGATCCTGATTTCCTCGTCCGGATTGAAGCCGAATTCGGCCGCGATCCGGCTCAGCTTATCGTCTCTGTTCATGGGTGAATTCCCCGATACTTCAGAAAAAATGTAAAGCGTAGTTAAGTTTGCGCCGCTTGTCTTCAAGAAGAAAACCCGCCGGGAACGGTCAAAGCGACGTGCCGCTGCCGTTAAAAGTCTCCGGGTAAGCCTCTACGATTTCTCAAACATGACACACTTTTCAGGTGTTCGAAGCAGTCCCGTGTCGTCTTATCGACAACAAAACGCGTCGTGGAAGAGAATTTCCTCAAAATTTTCCGCTGAAACCGCTATCATGTGTGTACTCAACCTGAAGAGTGATACATGGCAACGTACAAGGAACTGAAAGCCCAAATGGAAGCTTTGGCCGAAAAAGCCGAAGCTGCACGTGCCGCGGAATTCCAGGCGATCGTCGACGACATCCGCACCAAGGTGGCGGAATTCGGCATTACCGAGAAAGACATTTTCGGTACGCGCCGTGGTCGACCGGCCAAGCAAGCGGCCGCCCCCGTGCAGGCAAAGTATCGCGACCCGAAGACCGGGGCAACCTGGTCGGGCCGTGGTCGCGCGCCCGCATGGATCAAGGACGCGAAGAATCGCAATCGATTCCTGATCCAGGAATAAGATTCCAGACGTGCAACGGCGTGCGGTTCAGCGCGCCGTCCTGTTTTTTGGGCATCGATACCGGCGGTATTCAAAGACCGTTCCGGTTGATGAAGCTTTGTCTCATTCGGCGCGTGGCGGCATGCTACGCGCCCGATCGCAGTCCGCCCAATATTTCCTGATTCAACGTTCGTAATAAATCGCAAGCCAGACGGATTGCGTTTCTTCGTGCGTCCACGCAACGCGATGGCGGCAATTCGGCTCGATCAGCACGTAGTCGCCCGGGTGCATTTCATGGCGCGTCGGGCCTTCTTCGAATTCGAGTACGGCTGCGCCCGACAGCAACACGACCCATTCGGCGCGTGAGTCGTCATACCAAAAGCCGTCGGGGCTCGTGTGCCCCATCGATACGATTCGCTCTACGTTCAGATGCCGGCCCGTGACGAGGAGATCGATTTGCTCATCGCCGCCGCGCCGGCCTTCGGTGGCGAACAGGTTACCGGTTTGAAGTTGCATGGTTTGGCCTCGTCGATGATCCGCGTAGGGGGGAAGCCGGTTCGAAGGCGCCGGGGAAGCGTTCACTCTAGCCCAATGACCTGACGAACACCATTGCTCGGGCAAGACCGGTTCAAGCGCATCCATGAACACGCCGATGAATCGATCGCGGCGAATTGATTGCATGACCTCGGCCGGGATGCGTTCGCATTCGCATTTGCCGACGACGGCAACCTACGCCGCGCAAAGCGCCATCGTTGCGCATCCGGTCGCCATGTTTCGGGAATGTCTTTTGAGCACTCACGCATTGGCGTGACCTGAGCTGAATAATGCACGCCAGTTTTCAATAAATATTCCGTGACCGCAAACCGACACCCTGCATGTCGGGAAAAATCCGGGCCCATTCTCGCCTCGATATATTGCGGTGCGAGTCGAGACCGCTTGATCGCCAGTCGCAACTCGACCATGTCGACATCCTGAACCGGTTCGCAGATTCACCGGCAGGCCAGGATGGACGAAAACCAGTGAATCGGCATACGACGGGCTTCATTGCGCGGAGAACGCTTTTATCAACCTGGCTTGCCAGCAGAGGCACGACCTGCGCGAAGAGCGGGATGCCATCTTGTCCGGCAAGCGCCAGCAGCCATTGAGTGATGCCGCTGAGGCGGCGGCCTTGATCCACTTGCCGCGGCTCTGGCACTGCAGCAACCGGTGAATGTGCAGTCTTGTCGGGTTGACCAGCGCTCTTCGCATCGCGCGACAGTGACCCCATGCTCCCGCCTGGACCGATTGTTTCGTGTGTGGCGCCGGAATGGAGACAGATATCTGCTCGATCAAACCGCTTTGATTCATCGAAAATCCATCGAAACCAGAAAGACGACTCCAGATCGACCGACTCCGGTTTCAGGATCGAAAAAATCACGTTGAAATTATCGAATCAATAATTTCAACTTTATCAGCCACTTAAAATAAGACAAATATACATTGCATTTTTCTTGCAATGAATGACGAATGATGTAGGCTTGACGCCGCTGTCGTGAACTTCTTGCAAACCCTATCCGTGGTGCATTTAACTATGCGCAATTTATCAGGTCGTTCCGCATCGAATTCGATTAAAACCCTCACTGGAATGCTGCTGATTGCAGCCGGCCTGGCCGAAATCGCCCATGCGGCGCCAATCGAGACGTCGTTGCAACGCTCGATCGAGCAGGCGCTTGAATCCCGATCGGGCAGGACGTTGGCACTGCCGGCCCAGTCGGACAGCGGGCTGGTCGAGGCAATAAAGACCGATGACGTTTCCGGATGGATATTGGGTACTGCGACGCAAATCCTGCGTGATGACGAATCCGCCGATCCCGTCACGAAGCTGTTCATCGCGCGCAACGTGAATGGCCGATGGATCACGGGTGTGGAGGGCAGCAGCAAGTTCGGAGAACTGCTCGATGCGGCGCCACCCACGCTGCTCGCGGCCGACGAGCGAAAGAATCTCGCGTCACGACGCGCCTCGCTTGCGCCGCGGGCGGCGGCATTGCCGCAACCGGGCCTTGCGTTGCCGTGGGAGCAGAATGCCGGGTGGTATTGGACGGGCGGCGCACACGGCTGGTCCGGACAAAGCAGGCCGTATAACTCGCTCGATTTCTCGGGTGGCAACGGCCGCGTGCTGGCGGCGCGAGACGGCTATCTTTACAAGAGCTGCGAGCGCAACGGCAGCGCGATCGTGAAGGTGGTTCACGACAATGGCTATGCGACGACTTATTACCACATGGTTCAGCTGACGTCGCTGAACAGCGGCACACGTGTCCGTCAGGGGGAATATCTCGGCACCGTCGGAAACGGCCTGCCGTGCGGCGGTCAAACGACGGGGCCGCACGTTCACTTTTCGTTGAGCAAGGATGGCAATGACGTGTCCGTCAATGGCATGACGATCGGCGGCTGGCAATTCTTCGAGGGCACTTCACCGTACTCCGGATACGCGGTTCGCAATCAACGGCGCGTCTCCCCGCAGGCCTGGCTGGTCAACTACGGGAGCGCGGATTCCGGCGAACCTTCCACGCCCGTCAGCGCGCGTGTACAGGCGCCGGGACAGGCGAACCTGCGCAGCGCGCCTTCACTGTCGGCGCCGATTGTCGGTACGCTCGAGAACGGGCGCACCGTGCAGCTCGCTTGCCACCGGTACGGCGACTCCGTGAATGGCAACTGGGGCGCCACACGGCTTTGGTATCGACTCGAATCGAATCAGTGGATCTCCGACGGATTCGTCTACACGAACAGCAATGACCCGGTGGTGCCGGAATGCGTGAATTAGTGCGCACGCCGGGCTGCCGCATTGCGCCGCGTGCGGCCCCGGGCCCGGTTCGAGTCATCGTGCGCGCCTGACTGATACCAGGATTCACGACACCCTGCCGCGAACCGGCGCTGTATCCACAACGTACCGGTCAACGCACCGCGCGGCAGCCCGTGCGCGCCGCGTGCGTCGGCAACCGACTCACTCGGTCAGCAATTCGGTGCCGACGCGCGACGAGAGCCCGACCAGCTGTTCGGCAGGCTGCGGCCGCGCGAACAGGAAGCCCTGCACCTGGTGGCAGCCGATCTCCCGCAGGAAAGCCAACTGCTTTTCGGTCTCGACGCCCTCCATCACGACATCAAGCCCCAGCGCGCGCCCCATCGCAACGATCGCGCGCACGATCGCGTCGTCCGTGCTGCCTGAACCGCAACCCGTGAGAAACGACCGATCGATCTTCAGCGTATCGACGGGCAGATCCTTCAGATAGACCAGCGACGAATAACCCGTACCGAAATCGTCGATCGCCAGGCTGATGCCCCGCGTCGCCAGCTCGCGCAGCAGGATGCCGATTTCCTCGCGAGTGTTCATCGCCATGCTTTCGAGCAACTCGAGCTGCAGGCATTCGGCCGGCAATGCGGTTTCGCTGAGGATGGTCGTCAGGTCGCTGAGAAAATGGTCCGTGAAGCACTGCCTTGCCGACACGTTCACCGACACACGCCCGAACTCGAAGCCCTCGTCGAGCCAGCGGCGCGCCTGCCGGCAGGCCTCGCGCAGCACCCACCGGCCGATCGGAACGATCAGCGCCGATCGCTCCGCGAGCCCGATGAAGTCGCCCGGCGGCACCAGGCCCTTGCGCGGATGCATCCACCGCAACAGCGCCTCCACACCGACGATCCGGCCGCTGGCCAGATCGTATTGCGGCTGGTAGAACAGGCGGAATTCGTTCTGCTCGAGCGCGCGGTGCAGTTCGCCGAGCGTCTCCAGCTGCTCCATCGCCGACGACGTCATCTTGTTTTCGAAGAACTGGAACACGTTCCTGCCCCGGCTCTTCGCGCCGTACATCGCCTGGTCCGCGAGCAGGATCAGGTGCTCCGCCTCGGTGCCGTCGTCCGGATAGATGCTGATGCCGACGCTCGGCGTCACGAAGATCTCGCGACCACCGATATCGATCGCCCGCCCCACTTCGTCCAGCAGCTTGCGTGCCACTCGCCCGACGTCGCGGACATCGTCGAGCTCCTCGAGCACGAGTGCGAATTCGTCGCCGCCCATGCGCGCCACCGTGTCGTTCGCGCGCACGGTCGAGACGATGCGCCCCGCGACCATCTTCAGCACCTCGTCGCCGGCGTTGTGGCCGAGTGTGTCGTTGACCAGCTTGAAACGGTCGAGATCGAGGTACATCACCGCGACCTTGCGGCCGAGCCGCTTCGCTTGAACGATCGCGTGCGCGAGCCGCTCCTCGAACAGCGCCCGGTTCGCGAGATCGGTGAGCACGTCGTGCGTGGCGAGATAGCCCAGCCGCTCCTCCGCCTGGCGCCGCTGCGTGATGTCGGAGAAGATCGCCGCATAGTGCGAGATCTCGCCATCGTTGTCGCGAATGCTGGTAATCGTCAGGTATTCGAGAAACAGCTCGCCGGTCTTGCGGCGATTCCAGATTTCGCCTTGCCAGTGGCCATCGGTCGTCAGCGAATGCCAGAGCCGCTGGTAGAAATCTGCCGTCTGGCGCCCGGAACTCAGCAGGGCCGGATTGCGCCCGACCACTTCGTCCTCGGTGTATCCGGTCAGGCGCGTGAAGGCCTGGTTGACGCGCTCGATCTTCGCGTGCCGGTCGGTCACCATGATGCCTTCGAGCGCCGATTCGAACACCCGATCCGCCATGCGCAGGTTGAAGCGAGCGAGACCCAGCGCTTCGTCGCGCTCGCGCAACGCGCTGCGCAGCTCGTTCGCGTATTCGTGCTCAATGCTCTGCAGCACGTCCGCGAAACAGAGCAGCCCGGCCAGCCTGCCCGCCTCGTCCTGAATGCCGACGTGCCGCATATTGTGCTCGGTCATGAAGCGCTGCGCCGCATACAGGCTCTGCTTCGCGGTCAGCATCTGCAGCGGCTTGCTCGCGTAGGCCCCGACCGCGCCTCGCACCCCGCCGTCCGCCAGGAGCCGGACGATGTCCCGTTCGGTGAGGATGCCGTGCTCGCCGTCGTCGTAGCCGACGAGGATCGCATCGAGCCGTTGCGCACGCATCCGTGCGACGACCTCGTGCAGCGCAACCTGTTCGTGCACCACAACGGGCGGATGGACGCGGATCGATTCGATCGGCTTCAGGTGCAGGAAGAATTCCGGCCCCTGGTTCACGACGACGTCGGTCTGCGTCAGCACGCCGATCACGGCGCCATCGCGAACCACCACGAAGTGCCGCACGCCCGACTGCTTGAACTTCATCGCGGCTTCACCCAGCGGCGTATTGGCCTCGAGCGTCAGCACCGGGCGGCTCATCACCTCGCTGACGGGCCGATCGAGCGCATGCGGTTCGTCGCCGGCAGACAGCGCATCACGCTCGGTCCAGATCCCGACGACCTGCTCATCCTCCATCACGACGATCGAGCTGCAACGCTCGGCGAACATGCGTCGTGCGACCTCCCGCACCGGCGTGGCGGGCGCGCAGGACAGAATCTGACGCGCGACGAGGCGCGCAATCGGAACATCGTAGCTGCTCGGATACATTCTCTAACCAAGACGAAAAAAACTGCCGGCGCACTCCGATTCGGCAACCTGCGGACTCGCCCGCGGCGACAAGCACGGTGCGATCTCACTTGCCTCGAATGGTTGCGCACTCATCGAACTCGCAAACGGGAATCGATCCATCGTTTGAAGCGTCGTGGCGGCGAGCGCGGCACATTGGCCTCGATGCCGCATTTGACGATCCCTGGTCCGGCGGACCCAGACGCCGGAGCCCTGCCCTTGCAGGGGCAGCCGCCCTGAGTTAACGACAGATTTGGACAAGAGTTGAGTGCCGCGACGATATTCGGGCTGCGCGCCGTCAAGTCGAGCGGCTGCGGACCGGGCGACATGTCGACTCTCCGGCGACGTCGCCGCCCCACCCGGCTCCCGCGATCTACGCAAGCGGCGCGATGCGTCATCGTGTTCGGCGCTGCGTCGTAGGCCCGGGCGATCCCGCTCGCGGAAAAACGGGCGCCGTGACGGCAAGCGACCGTTGGCATGTCCGTCGAACGTCGGTGATGGCCGAGCCGAAACAAACCGCACTTCATGCGTTTCGGGTATTGCGGCCGGCGCAACGCCGCCAAGAACACCGCAAACCTTTCAAGACATTTCGATTGCCTTCCACACGAAAAAAACGGCACCGATTCGTCCCGCGGGAATAAAACCCAGCCGGCTCCGGTATATCGGGGCATCGCGCCGCTCACCACGCCGAACGAGCCGGTGCACTACGCCCCACCGCAACGGAGAGACCGCAATGTCACGCCCTGACCACGTCGCCTACACACGCTTCGCGATCGCCATGCACTGGTCGATCGCAATCTTGATCCTGTCGAACCTGTTGATCGGGATCTACATGGATACATTTCCGCACAACTCGTCCCGGTTCAACAGCATCCTGTTCTATCACGCGTCGATCGGCAGCCTCATTTTCATGCTGACCGTGCCACGCCTCGCGTGGCGTGCGACGCATACACCGCCGCCGCTGCCGGCCAGCGTGCCGGCGTGGCAGGCGCGGATCGCCGGTGCGCTGCACGGCGTGCTGTACCTGCTGCTGTTTCTCGTGCCGCTGACCGGCTACGTGCACCGCCTCGCTGGCGCCCATCCGGTCAGTTTCTTCGGAATCGCGGAATTGCCGGTGCTGGTCGGCCGCGACGAACCGCTGCGGCTCCTGACCGATGCACTGCATCGCGCGCTGGTGCTGACGCTTGGCTTGCTGCTGGTCATGCACGTCGCGGCCGGGCTGAAACACAAGTTCGTCGATCGGGACGGTGTCGCGGAGCGGATGGGGATCTGAACGCGGCGCGGCGGTTGACGTTCGCCCGAGGCGGCACCTTGAACATCGGTCACGCTGGCTGGGTGCGCCCCCTTCATCCTCTGCGGGTTTGCCTGGTGCGTTTCCGGAAGCAGCATACTTTGCGGGCTGCTCGTCCGTGCCATTGGTGAAGCCTTGCGCGGACAAGGCACGTTGACCCAGTCTGCTCAGCACGCCACGATGCCCTGGAGATCCATTTTCCATGCGGTCCGCCAGGGATCGTCGTTACCTTTAGCGAATACGGATCTTCCGTCTGCCCGATATCGCCGATCGCTCCATGAAATACGACGAAGAAACGCAACCCGACGACCGATACGGCATCAGTTCGAATGACGCGCAAACGGGCGACGGTGCGGCAGATCAACGGAGGCTGTCAGGCAACGCGTGCTTCCTGCTCAGCACGCCACGCTCGCGGCTCGCCTGCCTGAAAAGGATTGGCCTGAAATCGATCATCGGCAGAGCGGCACTGACACGTCAGCCATCGATCTGGCGTTGCCGTTCGGCCGCCGCCGGTCGACGCCCGCTTCATGCTCACTGCGCGAGTGCGGGATCGATCTCGCTCTGCGTCAGGCCGAATGCCGCCATTCTGGCTCGATGGTCCGGCGAACCCAGGTACGCACGGAGTTGCCTGTTGACCGCCTCGAGCAGATCGCTGTCCCGCGGGTTGAACGAGAACGCGCCGAGCGGGAGCCCCTGTTGCTGATCCGCCGTTCCCCGCACGTGCGGCACGGCCTCGAGCGCGGAACCGCCGATCCGATTCGCCACGATGCGATTTCCGACGGCGGTACTCGCATATGCGTCGATTTCTCCGGAGAGGACCGCATCGATCGCGTCGGCTTGTTGCGCGAACATGACTATCTGGTCCCCGCTTACGCCCGCCGCTTTCGCCGAGTCGTGCTGAACCTGTCCGGCAATGATGCCGAGGCGGGCGTCGGCGCATTTGGCCAGTGACGCATAGCTGTCGAGGCCTTTCGGATTTCCGGCCCGAACCAGAAAGCCGTCTCCGATCCCCCATACGGGCACGCTGAACGCCACCGTTTCGGCGCGTTCAGGCGTGACGAAGAGCGGAACGTTCATGTCCCAGCGCCCGGTCGCAACGCCGGGCAGCAATTCACTGAACGTCGTCGGTCGATGCTCGATCTGCGTGACGCCGATCGCCCGAAGAATGGCATCGGCCAATTCAAGGTCGGCGCCGGTGGCGCCACCTCCGGGTTCCGTCCATCCAAAAGGGGGTTCGTCGATGTACGCAATCGTCACCTTCATCGCCAGGCCTCGCGAAATGGGAACGGCGGCCGCATCCAGAGCGGAGTGCCGATCATTCTACCGGGTGAGGCAGGTGTCTCCTCGGAGTCGTCCGGAGCCGTGCGCATCGCCCAGGCGCCGCCATTCGCCGCTGGTCGCGGTGCCGATGCGGGATGACCGTCTCGTCAAGCAATCCCTTCGTCACTGCCTGCAGGACGAACGATCAACGAGAGGAATTTTCAGCTCAGGACACCCGCTCGAGGTGAAGCGCGGTCAGCAGAGTGCCGCTTTGCCGGAGTAGTGCAGCCACTACTCCGGACTTCCGCGCCGGCGATCAGAAGCCGTGGTACATGCCGATGTTGACTTGAACCTGGTTGCCGCCCGATGCGGTGTTGCCAAAGTCGGCAACCGAAGCCTGAGCGCCCTGAGCATGAACGTACCCGCCCATCGCGTACAACGCGGTGCTCTTCGACAGCGAGTACGTCGCCCCCAGCGACACCTGGTTGATCGACGCCATCGTGCGGCCTTGAGCAGCCAGCGTGGGCGTGGCTGCGGAACCGTAGACGTACGTGTACCCGGTCGCCAGCGACAGCGCCGGGGTGACCTGGTACTGCAGGAGAGCGCCCAACACGTTGAAGTGGATCGACGGCTGGCCAGCGTTGCCCTGGTACTGAGCATTCGAGTAGCGCAAGCCGGCCGTGTACGGGCCAATCTGGTATTGAGTCGCGACTTGTGCGATGCCCGCGCTCTTGAACGCATTGCCGCCGTTGTAACCCGAACTCGGATAGCCCAGCGCCCCACCGAAACTCGGTTGCGCTGTTGCGTTCATCCACCCGTTCTCACCCTGGTTCGCGGCATGGAAGTAGCCGCCGGCGACCGTCAGACCACCCTGGGCGTAGTTCGCAGCCACCGACCACGATTGTCCCGAACCCATCGAACCCGCAACGCCGCCGAACGAGTACGCGCCTTCAGCCTGGAAGCCATGGATGAGCGGCGAAATATACTTCACGGCGCTGTTCTGGTTCGTCGTGTTGTCGTTGTTGTCCACGTCGCCCGGGGTCGAGAATGTCGACGCCGAAATGGCGTCGCCCGTCAGGACCTGAACCATTTCCGTCACCGCGTCGAGCTGGCGCCCCAGACGCACGGTACCGTACTGATCGGAAGCGAGGGATACGTAAGCCTGGCGGTTGAATAGCGAACGCGTGGAACCGATGGGCCCCTGGCCGCCTATGCCGCCTGTACCGATGTTGAAGCCGTTTTCGATCTTGAAGATTGCCTTGAGGCCGCCACCGAGATCTTCCGTCCCCCTGAGGCCCCACTTGTTCGAACCTGCGGCACCACCGTCGAGGCCGAACCGCTTGTGGCCATTGATGTTCGACGTGTAGCCGATACCCGCATCGAGCATGCCGTACAGGGTGATCGACGACTGTGCCATTGCTGCCGACGATGCTGCGAAGGCGGCAACAGCGATAACGCTGACCTTGATTTTCTTGTTTTTCATCGGTATTTCACTGTCAGGAGTGGTTTCGGGATTGTTTGAAACGGTTTTTGTTGTATTCGGATGCAGATGACGGCGCACGGCCTGCGCGTCGTCTCGAGCCGCAACGGCCGGCGTCATGTTCTCCAGATCGGCGTATCTGACTCAATCATTTCGTCGTCCTCAAAATTTCATGCAGGAAGGCGCCTCGCATCTCGACCTGTCCGGCAATTTCTCGATTAGAACCATCGCGGCGTCCCTGCCTGGACGAAAGCCGCTTTCCTGCTTCCGTTGCCGCTCCAGTTCCACGGCGACGCGGATTGATAACATGCCGAACCGCCTTGAAGCAGCACAAACACGTTGCCTTCCAGTTCCAGCAATACCGCCCCGTCGATCACGCAAAGGGACTCGCCCCTGAGTGGCGACTTCCGGGCGCGTCTTGCCTATAGGCCAGCACCCGAGAATTCACTCGAACTGACGTCCTGCCACCGAATTCGTGATCCGGACGAGCATATGTGCCAAATCCACGCAGCCGAAGAACCCGAGCGAATCACCGCGCGAAACCGAACGTTTCTTCGATGGCATTTCGAAGAAGCACGGCATCGTCACGTTCCATGCTCGCGCCATACCCACGCGCGCGGTCAGCGATGACGAAGCCGAACCACGCTCGACGCGCACGACAACACGGCCTGGAAATACCGGCCGCCATGGCAGGCCGATTGCGCGTCCGGTTCAGCCGCCGGCGAAGGACGCCGACCTTTTTACCGAGCGCCAACGCAACCGGGCCGCGCTTTGCAGGTGCGAAAAACCATATCAGGAACATAAATCGTCGTCAAAATTTGTTTGATATAAGTTAATCGCGTTTGATAACCCTGAGCTTTACCGGGATTTCCCTAATAGGAACCGGCGCCAAGACAAAGCATCAGGGGAATCCGTGCCGTCACTCTGATGCACGGCTCGCCCGGCATCGATCCAGGTAGCGAGCTGACGCCGGAAACTCCCGAGCAGCGAGGCGGGCCAGGCACCTTGCGGTCGAATGTTTGGGATGCACCGAAACCTGTATGCCGCTATGTCGGCGTGCGGATCAAAAACTTCTCCCGATCTTGTCCGGCAATCCAACGCGGTGTCCGTCCACGTCCACTCCAGACAGCGCCTGACACAGGGTCCCGATATTTCGCGATCGCCGGTGCGCGACGCCTGACCCGACACGACACACATTGAATCCCGGCAAACAAATCCTCAGGCCTCAGATTGAACTCGGCAATGACTTTCTGGACGTCCTTTACGGCGTTCTCCATTTCATTCTTGCGCGCAAGTTCCACCTGAGCTTGAAGTGTACGCATCTTGGCTTTCAGCTCCAGGTAGGTCGACATCTCGGTTCCTTTGGTTTGTGCAATGTTTTGAACGGGTCGATTTGCAACCGTCATAGTTCAATATTATTCGTCATGCTTAATATACTTAACCGAACGAACGCAATGGCCGTTCGGAATAAAAAGCGCGATCGAGAGGGGCGATCGCGAGCGCCCTGCGCCGAGCGCTAACGCGTCGCAGAAGCCAGGCGGGGCCGGCAACTGAGGCTAATTGTTCTTACCGGAACAAGCTGGTCCGTTCGCTGCTTGATGACCCGGCCGCATGCCGAGCGCGCAAGCGCTACGACAGTGGGATCCAGATGGAATTCCAGGCTCGATCGACCGGAGAAAGTGCAAAGACGCGCTCGCTGCGCCCGCGCGCCCGTCGGCACCGGGATGCTTGTGTCCCCCCCCCCGCCTGTTCAAGGGTTCCTGTAGTCGACGATCGCATCCGGCGATTCGTGCCGAGGGACGCACGGGCGTGCCTACGCCATGCGTTTCGGCAGGTCGACAGTGCCAGAGTATGCGGTCAGCCATGGTGGTCTCTCAATGTGTACGCCAAGCTCAGGCCGTAGACGATGTTCGCGGCATCGTCTACGGCCGCTTCCGACGCGTCACTGCCTGATTTCGGCAACATGCAGCGAGGATTCATTCAGGAAGTCAGCAAGCTCCAGCACTTCTCATTGATTTCCCTTCAACTTCAGCCAGACCTTGTTGCGTAGCTGAATCGCCGCAGGCGAGCACATCTTGTACGGTTTGAGCCTATCCTTGTATTGCTCGGGCATCTTGGTCGCGGGGTTGTTCAGCAGCGCAGGATCAACGTAGCGCTCCGACCCGATGATCTCGTTGTTGTACCGAATCGCGTTCGTCACCAGCGCGATATTTTCAGGCCGCATCATCCAGTCGACGAACTTGTAGGCCGATTCGACGTTCCGCGCTTTCGCCGGGATAAGCAGACTATCCATGAACAACCGGACGCCCTCTTTCGGATACACGAATCGGATGCTCGCCAGACGATCCTGTGCGCGCGCAGCGGCACCATTCCAGATGTGCTGAACGGTGATTTGCCTGGACGCGAGACGGTCGATCGTTCCGTCGTTGCTGTATGTCTTCACGAACGGCTTCTGCTTCTGCAGGACGTCAAGCACGCGCTTCGCATCCTCGGGCCGCTCGGTGCATTCGTCCTGCCCCAGATACCAGCTCGCGGCCATGTACAACTCCTCCTCGACGTCCAGAGCGCCGATCTGGCCGCGCAGTGCCGCGGGGGGCTCGAAAAAGGATTTCCAGCTATCGTCGAGCCTGCCGCCCGGCACGCGCGCGCTGTCATACGCAAACCCGGTCAGGACGATCGTAAAGGGCATCGCGTAGTCCCGCTGAGAATCGAATGCCGGATGACGGTATTCCGGCTTGATGTTTGCGATATTCGGCAACTTGCTCTTGTCGAGCTTGAGCAACAGGCCGGATTTCACGAGCACCGGGACGTAATAGTCGCCGGCCACCACGACGTCGTAGCCGCCGCCTCCCGCCTGCAGTTTCTGGGTCAGTGCGGCATCGCTCGCATAGGTGTCCAGCGTCGTCTCGATCCCGGTATCCGTCTCGAACTTCTTGATCAGGTTCGCAGGCAGGATGCCCGGCCAGCTTCCGATATGAAGCTCGGCAGCCTGCGTCGTCACAGCGGCAAGGAGCAGCATCGCCCCGATTGTTTTTTTCATACTGTTCCTATTGCTTGGAGATTTGCGTGATGTATCTCGGATTGCGTGGGCGTGGATCTTTTTTTACCTCGAGCACCGATGAGCCAGACCGCGATCAGCTGCACCGACGAAAGGCCGATGACGACGGTCGAGACCGCACTGACCTTGGGCGTGATCCCGATCTTCATCGCACTGAAGATGTACATTGGCAGCGTGGTCATGCCGGCCCCGGCGAGAAAGTAACTGGTGACGTAGTCATTCATCGACGCGACGAACGACAGCAGCGCCCCTGCGACGATGCCGGGCAGCGCCAAAGGCAAGGTGATGTGCCGAAACGCCGCCCAGGGTGTGGCTGACAGGTCCGCGGCGGCCTCGAGCAAGGTGCGATCGATCCGCTTGAGCCTGGCTTTGATCGGCAGGTAAGCAAGCGGCACGCAAAAGACCACATGCGCGAACAGGACGACGCCAAATGCGGACTCGGTCCCGAACATCGAGAACAGCATCATGGTGGCGATCGCTAGCACGATTTCGGGTATTGCCAGAGGAAGCGCGATGAGAAGTCCCGCCGGGTCGAAACCGCGCCGATCGCTTCGCGACCACCAGGCGACCGCTGCACTCGTCGCAAGCGTGGTGGAAAGCACCATCGACGCCAACGCCAGCAGCAGCGAGTTCTTCGCGGCGCGGACCAAGGTCGGATCAGACCAGGCTTCCACGTAACCACGGATACCGAACCCGTCCCATATGAGGGCCGACTGACCGACGTTGAAGCTCATCCCTATCACGATCAGCATCGGCAGATAGAGGAACAACAACACCGCGAATGCGATTGGACGGGTCAACGGAAACCGGCGCAGTTCACGCGAACTCATGAACGCGCTCCTGTCGTTGAAAGAGCACGCCCAGTCGAGACACGAGCATCGCCAGAAGCACGACGGCGAGCAATGCAAACGACATGGCAGCGCCCAAAGGCCAATCCCGTCCACCGGCGAACTGGAAATCGATCAAGTTGCCGATCATGAAAGCATGGTTGCCACCGAGCAAACCCGGGATCGTATAGGAACCCAGTGCCGGAACGAAGACGAGGCCGACGCCCGCCATGATGCCCGGCCGGCAGCACGGCACGACGACATGGGCAAGCGCGGCCGGCTTGTGTGCGCCCAGATCGTAGGCCGCTTCGACCAACCGCCAGTCGAGATCATCGAGCGCCGCGAAGATCGGCAGGATCATGAATGGCGTGAACGCATAGACGAGGCCGATCACCGTCGCGAGATCGGTATAGAGCAGGCCGAGCGGGCCTTGCATGAGGCCCGCCCTGGTCAATATCTGATTCACCAGGCCGTTGTCCGCGATGATGATGATCCACCCGTACATCTGGACGACGACGCAGGTCCAGAACGGGATCGTGATCAAGATCAGCAACGCGGCTTTCCACTTCCGCGGGCGCGTCGCCATGAAAAGCGCCGTCGGGAATCCGATCAACAGACATCCCGCGGTGGTCAGCAGGGCCATGGCCATCGACCGCGCGAAAATGGCGAGATACCCCCGCTGAACGACAAACGACCCATCAAAGTCCCGATCGAAGACAACCCGCTCGTACGCCCGAGCAGTGAAGTTGCCCCACGCAACGCCGCCGAAGTCGAGCGGCACGCTGAGCGAGACCACTGCCAGGACGATCATCGGAAGCACAACACCCGCGACCATGACGGCCACCGCCGGGTTATACATCTTCCGCCATGATTTCAGCAGGTGGACTATAGGGACTTGGCGCACTACCAATAACCTCAAATCGGTCGGTTCGATTGGCAGGAAGCGTATCAAATTGACTGCTTCATTTACAGGGGTTGCCCGTGCCGTTCGCGCCAAAGTGTTACCCGTGAGCGACAATGAAATTATAAATTTGGCATTCGGTATTTTTTGGCAAATTATTTCAGATACGGAAATTCACTAATTAGTGCAATTGTGATCGTAGGGATATTAAATTATTGGCCAATCGCCAGACCACCATGAACGGTCGCCGGGTGCCGCGCCCCACGCCGACGGCCGTCCGCGGCGGCACATGTCGATAGCTATCCCGCTCCCGCGTCATGATCGTTGGTGGAATTGCAAAAATCGTGAGATAGTTGCCTAAGTCGTACCGCGTATATTTCATATAACGAGATGAGAAACGATATCGAATATGGCCATTGCTGAGAAGCTGGAATACCGCCGAATGACCGAGCGCGACATCGGCGCTTTTTATGACGTGCGATTCTCCGTGAGCGAGAATAGAATCCATCCTCACCAGGTTCACCTGCTCAACCGCAACCTCTTGATCGAGAAAATCAGGCAGGGAGGCGGCTGGATTTGTGAATCTCGTGATGAGGTGGTCGGGATCTGCCTGCCGGTCATCACCGAAAAGCCGTTCATCACTGCATTGTTTGTGAGGCCGTCATTCCATGACGCCGGCATCGGCCGCGCGTTGCTCGACCGTGCGCTGACGTGGTTGAAGGAGAAGGGCGTGGCGCAAGTCACGCTCGTGACCGATCCAGGCTCGCGAGCCGATGGCTTCTACCAGCGTCTCGGGTGGAAGCGCGGCGAACTGGACGAGTATGGATGCCAGGTCGTGTTTACGAAGTCGCTCGGAAATGCGTGATCCAAGGCGTCAAATGAAGCCGGTAGCCGACGTCAGTCACCGCACTGCAGCGCAACGTCCCGCGCCGCTTCACACCATCTTCGTCACGCTCGACTTCATGAAGCGTATGGGGGTTCCCGTCGACGTCCTGCTGAGAGGCACGGGCATTTCCCCCTCGGACGTCGAGCGACCCAACGCAATGGTCACGCATGCGCAGGAAATGGTGCTGTTTGCGAATGCACTCGAGGCAACCGGCGACACCGCGATCGGGCTTCATATCGGAAACGCGATCCCGGTGACATCGTACGGCCTGCGGGCCCACGCGATGCTGGTGAGCCCGACGCTGGGTGACGCGCTGCGCCTGGGCTTCGAGCATCCATTGCTGGGGATCAGTTATTTCAGAATGAGGATGACGACGAGGGGCGATGTGGCCAGGATCGCGGTTGGCGGGTATACCTATCGCTCGGATCTCCTTGTTTTGAATACCGACATGGTTTTCACCGCCATTCGCCGGGAGATGCATGATTTGATCGGCAAGTATCCGGCGTTCCTGAGGATAGGATTTTCTTATCCGGAGCCCCCGCACGTGGAATCTTATCGTGCCTATTTCAACTGCCCGATCGAATTCAATTCCAGCGAAAATTTTCTTGAGTTCGATCGATCAACGCTTGAGACCGCGCTTCCGCTCGCACACCCGATAGAATTCGAATTGGCAAAAAAGGCGTGCGCAAAGCGCGAATTCGAACTGGCGCACTGGGTCCCGTCGGACCTCATCGGACGACTGCTCGGCCTGATGTATGACAACCCCGCGTGTCAAGACATCGCCGATTTTTCCAGCGCGCTCGGACTGTCACTGCGCAGCTTGCAGCGCAAACTCCAGGAAATGGGAACGTCGTTCAGCGCCATGCACAACCTTGTACGTCAAGACCTGACGTCGCAATATCTTTCCAAAAAGGAATATTCGATCAAGGAGATTGCTGCGCGATTGGGGTATAAAAACACATCCGCATTCAGCCGGGCGATGAAGCGTTGGTCGAAAGAAGCGACTGGATGACATCCGGAAGATTGTCTGTACGACCCACGCGATCGAGTCGCGGCACATGCGGCTTCGCAAGATCGTCAAGGCGGCAGCCGATCGCACACGTCGCCAGCCGCCCTTCATCCAACCACCGCCCTCAACCACCCCAGCAACTCCGCCTGCGCACTCCCCGCCGCCACCGGTTCCGGCGTCAACAAGCAGTAATGCGAGCCATCCTCGACGAACCCCATCGGCGCGACCAGCACACCGCTTTCGATATCATCGCGAACGAGATGCCACGGACCCATGGCGACACCGAGCCCCGCGACCGCCGCCTGCAGGCTGAAGTAGAAATGGTCGAACACCTGCCCGCGCCCGCCCGCCACCGGCTGATTCGCCGCCACCGCCCATTCCTTCCATGCGTCCGGCCGTGTCCGCGTATGCAACCGCGGCGCGTCCTTCTTCAATGAACGATCGCCGCGACGCGCGGAAAACCACGCATCGACCTTGTCCGGCCGGCAAACCGGCCCGATCTTCTCCGCGAACAGCCGCTCCGCGTGATAACCCGCTGGCCACGCAAAGTCATTGCGTCGAATCGCCATGTCGATGCCGCTGTCGAATGAAAACGGGCCACCCGCGGCCGCCAGGTGAATGTCGACGCCTGCATACCGCTCCTGAAAATCCGGCCAGCGCGGAATCAGCCAGCGCATCAGAAGCGTCGGCTCGCACGACAGAACCCAGCGCCGCGCCCGGGCAGCCTCGGTACGCAATTCCTGCGCGGCGTGCCGCATCAGCCCGAGCCCTTCATGGACGGCCTGCGCCAGCTTGCGGCCCGCATCGGTCAGAAACACGCGACGGCTGCGCCGCAGAAACAGCGCCACGCCCAGGTCGCCCTCGAGCAATCGCACCGCGCGGCTCACCGCGCCATGGGTCAAGCACAGTTCGTCGGCAGCACGGCTGAAGTTCTCGTGACGCGCCGCCGCCTCGAAGCAACGCAGCGCCATCAGCGAAGGCAGGTTCACGCGAACCGATTGTGAGTCAATCTCACCATTCTGGTCAGAAATCATCGCTTTTCCCGATGGAACATGATCCATAAGATTGGGCCATCAAGCCATCAATCGCAAGGACAAGACGATGACCGAGTTGATAGTTGTAGTCACCATCACACTGCTTGCCGTGATCAGCCCGGGGCCGGATTTCGCGATGGTCACGCGCAACAGCCTGATGCTGTCGCGCCGTTCGGGCGTGCTCACCGCGCTGGGTATCGGGCTCGGCGTGACGATTCACGTGAGTTACACGCTGCTGGGCGTCGGCCTGCTGATCCGCCAGTCCCTGTGGCTCTTCAATGCCGTCAAGCTGGTCGGCGCGATCTACCTGATCTACCTCGGCGTGAAGATGCTCATGACGAAGGCCGGCAACGGGCAGCCGGATGCACCGGCCGCACCGCTATCCGATCTGGCCGCGCTGCGCACCGGCTTCCTGACCAATGCGCTGAACCCCAAGACCACGGTGTTCATCGTCAGCCTGTTCATGCAGGCCGTGCGGCCGGACACGCCGTTGATCGTGCAGATCGGCTACGGCGCGTTCATCGCCGTCGCGCATGCCGGCTGGTTCAGCCTGGTGGCCCTGTGCTTCTCCGCGACGGCCGTCCGCGATCGGCTGCTGGCACTGCGCCACTGGATCGACCGCACCTTCGGTTGTCTGCTCGTCGGCTTCGGCGTCGCGCTCGCCATCGCACGCGGCGGGCGCTGAAGATCGAATCCGGCCGCTTGCGTGAACGAGCCCGGCGACTGATAACCAAGCCCGCGCACATGGATCACCGCCGCCGTTTTTCCGGCCAGCTTGCCGGCGCTGCCGGAAATGGAATTCGTGATGATGCATGGCGCGGCGATGCCGGCCGCCGTCGAATTCACCGCGACGATTTGCGATGAAACCGCCATGCGCAACGGGGCAGGCACGCGCAACAAGCCTTGGTGGGCATCGTTCGCGGTTGAGGTCCGAACCACGCACTCGCCGACGCATTCGCGTTCGCCCCCCCACGGCGCGCTGCTTGCGAAACCGCTGCGCGCCGGGCGCGGTGCGCCGCCGGTCTCAGCGCTTCGCGGTCAATCCCGCCCGCACGCCCTCCGGTTCCCGGCTCCGCCCGAGCAGCGCCGCCAGCGACAGATCCGCGAGCTTGCCGAACGGCGCGCGCAGCAGGCTCGGCAGGTTCCAGCGCCCCAGCGCGAACACGCCCTTGGCATGGCTCATCGCGCGGAATCCCTCGATGCCGTGATACGCCCCCATCCCGCTCGGACCGACGCCGCCGAACGGCAGGTCTTCCTGCGCGACATGCAGGAGCGTGTTGTTGATGCCGACATTGCCCGACGTGGTGCGCGTCAGCAACGACGCGCAGTCGCTGTCCCGCGCGCCGAAGTAATACAGCGCGAGCGGCCGCGGACGCGCATTCACGTAGTCGACGACTTCGTCGATCGTGCGATAGGTGCGCACCGGCAGGATCGGCCCGAAGATCTCTTCCTGCATGACGGTCGTATCGTCGCCGGCCCCGACGATCAGCGTGGGCGCGAGCGTCCGCTTGCGGGTGGCCGCCTGCTGCGGGTTCACGCCCGCCTCGATCACGCGTGCGCCTTGGCTGCGTGCTTCGTCGACGAGACGTTTCAGGCGATCGTAATGCCGGTCGCTGACGATCGACGTGTAGTCCGGGCTGGTCGGCCCGTCCGGGTAGAAGCGCGCGACGGCCGCATCGTATTGCGCGATGAACGCGTCGAGGTCGTCTTCATGCACCAGCGCGTAATCCGGCGCGACGCAGGTCTGCCCGCCGTTCGACAGCTTGCCGAACACGATGCTGGACATCGTCCGGCCGTCGACGTGCCCTCTCGCGACGATCGCCGGGCTCTTGCCGCCGAGTTCGAGCGTCACCGGCACCAGATTGTCGCTGGCCGCCTTCATGACCTTGCGGCCCACCTGCGTGCTGCCGGTGAACAGCAGATGGTCGAACGGCAAGCCGCTGAAGGCGGCGCCGACTTCCGGGCCGCCGAGCACGACCGCGACTTCTTCGCTCGGGAAGGTCTCCGCGAGCATCCGGCGCATCACCTCGCTGGTGCGCGGCGTCAGTTCGGATGGCTTGAGCATCGCGCGGTTGCCCGCGGCCAGCGCGGTGGCCAGCGGAATGAACGTGAGCGCGAACGGGTAGTTCCACGGCGCCATCACGCCGATGACACCCAACGGCTGGTATTCGACGTGCGCCTGCCCGGCCCGATAGAAAATCCCGACGTGCCGGCGCTGCGGCTTCATGAAGCGGCGAAGGTTGCGCGTCAGGTAGTCGATCGCCTGGATCACGCCGACCAGTTCCATGATCGCGGTCTCGTGTCGCGAGCGGTGCCCGAAATCGGCGCTGACCGCCTCCTCCAGTTCGCGGCGATACGCGAGCACCACGGCGCGCAGCCGCGCGAGCCGGGCCTTGCGCTGCTGCATGCTCGGCGGCCCCTCGCTGACAAACGCGTTGCGCTGGCGGGCCAGCAACACCGCCGGGTCGAAGCTCGAGCTGGATTCCGCGAAAACGGCCATGGTGCACCTCACGAGGTTGCGTCAATGTAGACACTGTCAACTTGCATGCGGCGGATCATAGGACCACAATGTGTTCCCTGTCAACATAGGAGCAACGCGATGTCGTCGGATGGGGATGCGGACGCCGGGCAAAGGGCTTATCACCACGGGGATCTGCGTCGCGCGATCATCGAAACGGCGCTCGACACGCTGCACGAGCAACAGGGCTGGCAGTTCACGCTGCGCGAAATCGCGCGGCGCGCGAACGTCAGCCACTCGGCGCCATACCGGCATTTCCCGGACAAGGCCGCGTTGCTGCACGAACTCGCGCTGATCGGCTTCGACCGGCTGCACGACGACCTCGTCGCGTCCGTCGATCCCGCGGCGCACGCACCGGACGTACTGCTCGCACTGGCCTACGCCCATCTCGCGTTCGGGCAGCGCAACCCGGATCTCTATCGACTGATGTTTGCCGCGGATGCCGGGGAGCCCACGGACATCCATCTCGATCCGCGCGTGCAGGCGCCGTTCCTGCTGGTCGTCGACATCCTGGAGCGCGGCCAGCGCGCCGGCACGATCCGCCCGCGCCCGGCGCTCGGCCAGGCGACCGCCTGCTGGGCGCACCTGCATGGCCTGACGATGCTGGTGATCGACGGGCGGCTGGTGCGCGAGAAGGTCGGCGATCACGCGATCGAGGATGCGCTGACCACGTTGCTGGACGGACTCGTGCTGCCCGCGAATCCCGCGAAGGCGGCGAAAACGAAAAGGCCTTGACCTTCAACTTTGCTTCAAGGTTATGGTTTGCCTCGGCAGCCTGTCGAGGTCATGGGTATGGGTACTGCCATCCGACAATCCGGCGGTGCGTCGACGACGCCCGCCCGCCCGTGGCCGATGAAAGGGAAACCGTATCATGAGCAAGCGCATCCTCCACGTCGTCAGCAACGTCGCGCACTATGCCGATCCGTCGCAACCGACCGGCCTGTGGCTGTCCGAGCTGACGCATGCCCATCACATCTTCGCGGCGAAAGGCTATGAGCAGCAGCTCGTGAGCCCCAAGGGCGGCGTGTCGCCGCTGGAGCCGCGCTCGCTCAAATGGCCGCATGTGGACGCCGCCGCGAAGGCGTGGCGCGCCGACCCGGCCAACGCGGCGCTGCTGGCCAGCACCGCGCGCCCTGACGAGATCGATCCGGCCGATTTCGATGCGATCTACTTCACCGGCGGCCATGCGGTGATGTGGGACTACCCGGATGATGCGGGGTTGCAGCGGCTCACGCGCGAGATCTACGAGCGCGGCGGCATCGTGTCGTCGGTCTGTCACGGCTACTGCGGGCTGTTGAACACGAGGCTGTCGGACGGCTCGCTGCTGGTTGCCGGCCGCCGGATCACCGGCTATTCGTGGTTGGAGGAAATCCTGGCCGGCGTCGCGAAGAAGGTGCCCTACAACGTCGAGCAGCAGATGCAGCAGCGCGGCGCGCGCTACGAGAAGGCGCTGCTGCCGTTCACGTCGAACGTCGTCGTCGACGGCCGCCTGGTGACCGGCCAGAATCCGCAGTCGGCGAAAGCGACCGCGGAACAGGTCGTCGCGTTGCTGTGACGTGATGCGCCGGCGGCGGCTCAAGCGCCGCTCGACCGGCGCACAACTGCTTCGCCACGATCGACGGCGACCGTTGCAGCGTCACCGCTTCCGCGATCCGCCGCATGCCCGGGTGGAATCCGCGGCAGTCATCGTTGCGCACGGGTTGCACAATCGACCGACTCCAGCTTCGCGGCGATTTCGGCGATCCTCGACAGGATCCGTGCCTTGCGCTGCGCGAGCTGCGCCTCGAGCGCCTCGATGTCCTGCACCTTGCGGCCCAGCGCAGCCAGCAACGAATCGCATGGCCATTGCGCGAGGTCGGCCGGGATCAAGGTGCGAATCTCGTCGAGACTGAAATCCGCCTGCTGCGCGGCCGTGATCAGATCGAGCACCGTCACCGCTTCCTGCGGATAAGTGCGATAGCCGTTCGCTTCGCGCTCGACGAGCGTCAACAGACCGATGCGTTCGTAAAAGCGGATGCGCGAAGGGGTCACGCCGGTGCGTTCCGCCAGTTCCCCGATCTTCATGTTCCGATACTCCCCGGCCGGATCGTGTCCGGCCCTCTGCCCCGTCGTGACTGTCAGCTGTCTCCTGATATTGATTCGCAATCCGATCTTTATCGGCTTCCTGTCGAATGGCGAACGGCACGCGCTCAAATCACTTCGAAACGCAACCCCGCATGGCGAACCAGGCGCTCGATGTAGCGCGTGTCGAACATCGTCGCGGGGGTCCAGAAGCCGCCGCCGCGACCGGTCTTGACGCCGTCGCCCGCGCAATCCAGTGCGAGACTGATCGCGGCCTGGCCGAGCATCTTGCCGGTGGAGCCGTAGCCCGGATCGCGGTCGCCGGTGACTTTCACCCGCAAGGTCTTCCCGTCGTCGGCACGGCCGAAGAACCGCAGATCGTAGCGGCCGGCCAGTCGTGCCGCAGCGCTCGGCCCCTCGCCGGGTTTCGGCAGCAGGAAGCGCTCCATCAGGCTGCGCACCGGCTTGACGACGACACCCGCCATGAACGCGCCGAGGCCCGCCACCATCGTCACCGCGGTCAGGCGGCCCTTGAGGCCCGTACCCGTCATCACCGCTTCGTCGTACGTGAAGCGGCTGCCGTACGCGTTGCCGGCAAGCGCATTGGTGCGATGCGCGATACGCTCGTTGATCGCCGCCATCACGAATGGCGCGATCCACGCATCGAAGTCGCGGTCGAACGCGGCGGACCGCACCGCATGCTGGCGCATCGTGAAGCCATGCCCCTTCGGGCACAGCGAATAAGGATCGAGCAGTTCCCTGCGCAACGCGGGATCGGCCGCGGCCTCCCGGACGACGTTGATCACGCTCGCCACCGTGCCGCCCGACGCGCCGCCCTTCAGCGTCCTGACACGCATCTTCACTTGCGTGGCCGGCATGCCCCACTGCTGTCGCGCCTGTTGCTGCAGGAAGAACACCCCCATGTCCGACGGCACCGAATCGAAGCCGCAGCAATGGACGATGCGCGCGCCCGATTGCCGGGCCGCCGGCTCGTACTTGTCGATCATCCGCTTGATCCACTGCGTCTCGCCGGTAAGGTCGCAGTAGTCGGTGCCGGTTTCCGCGCAGATCCTGACCAGCGGCTCCCCGTAAAGCGCGTAGGGGCCGACGGTGGACACGACCACCCGCGTCTGCGCGCAAAGCGCTCGAAGCTGCGCTTCGTCGGCCGCGTCGGCGACGATGATCGGCACCGACTGCCCGGCCGCGCCCAGCGTATCCCTGACCTGCCTGAGCTTTGCCTCGGAGCGGCCGGCAATGGCCCAGCGCAGCGCCTCTCCGGAGCCCGACAGGTATTCCGACAGGTAGCGGGCCAGGATCTGCCCGACGAAACTGGTGGCGCCGAACACGACGAGATCGTGGATCGGACGGGTCGTGGGCGACGCCTTCGGCGCCGGCGTGCCGCGGCGTTGCGTGGTGTCAGCGTTGCTTTCCGGGTTCATCGAAGGCCTTCAAGGGAGTCGGCAGGTTCAGCACCAGCTGCGCGTCCTTCACCACGTCGAGACGCAGGATGGTGGACGCGCCCAGCCCGTCGAGCAGCTGGCTCAACGGACCGCCGTGCCGCACGAGCTCGACGTTGCGCGGCAGCAGGCGCTGGGCGAACGATAGCGCATTCGTCTGCACCCATGTCTGGTGCCATTCGCCGTCGATGCGGTTGATCATCGTCGACGTGCCCATGTGCGACTGCGACGCGACGCGGGTCAGCTCGGGCATCGGCACGCTCAGGCTCAGGTCCGGCCGGCCGCCCGGGCCGGCAATGCGGGCGCTGGCGGTGGCGCCGAGGTTCACGTCGATATCGGCGAGCCACTTGGGCAGTTGATAGCCGTGCACGCCGCGCACCCGCGCGATTTCGGTGGTGACCGGCAGCGCCAGGACGTGCGCAAAGAAGCTCCGACGCCGCATCGAGTCGATCAGCTCGAGCGCGTGCGACCCTGTCGCGCCGGGCCGCCGGATCACCACCGCGACCGACACTTCGTCATACGGATCGTTGTCGCACACCGAATACGAGAAGAAGGTCAGCGCGACGAGCCCGTACCCGGGCAGCGCGCGCAGCGGCTCGAGCGGCACCGGCAGCGTGGTCCGCAGGCGTTCGAGCGGCGCGAGGAACAGCAGCTGAATGCTGCTGGAACGATAGTAGAAATTCGGCGCCCAGGTCGGGCCGACCTTCGACTCCACCTGACGCTTCGGAATCCGACGGAAAAAGTCGATGTTCCCCGCCGCGGGATCGCGCGCCACCTCGTCGAGGTCAGGGTTCATCCGGAACCGGTCGTAGTACCCGCCTTCGGGCACGTCGACCTTGTGTGGTCCGAATTCGACCTGTGTCAACCGCCTTTCCATGTTCGTCGCCTCTCGTCGATGATCGACCGTGGCAGGCAACACCCGATGCCCGCTGACTCACTGCCGTCAGCAAGCACTCTAAGATTGAAGTCAACTTTAAGGTCAAGGGCCCGCGTAGAGGGGCACGTCGGATTGCGTCCGGGCGACCGGCAGGCGCTCGCCGCGCCGATGTCGGATCATTTGACGGCCGTGCGACGCCCCTTGCCGGATGTCGACACCTCGCCCGAATTGCGCAACCGGTCCATCACCCATCGCGTACGCTCCGAGCAGTTCAGCTCGGTCGGCCGGTTCTTGATGCTGTCGATCGCAACCAGCAGCTGCGCCTTGTTCTCCTTGAGGCGCTTCTGCATCGCCTCGATCTCGGCGACTTTCCGTTCGAGTGCCTCCACCAGCCCGTCATGCTGCCAGTTGCCGGCTTTCACCGGCAGCAGATGGCGAATCTGCTCCAGCGAGAACCCGGCGCTCTGTGCGCTGGCGATGATCTCAAGCATCCACACCGCATCGTCGCCGTAGTCGCGATAACCATTCGTGCCGCGCTCCACGGCCGTGAGCAGCCCTTCAGCCTCGTAGAAACGGATCCGCGATGCCGTCAGGCCACTGAGCTTCGCGAGCTCCCCAATTCTCATACCTGCCTCGCCAGCGCATTGACATTAAACCTAACTTTAAACCTAGAGTGAGTGCATCGCCAAGGCAGGCGGACGGCCGATGCCGCCGCGTACGCAGCGCCCGCCTGGCGACCACCGCGAACGGCAGGACCGTCACGGATCGACATCGCCCACCGAACAGGAGCAGACATGGGATACGTCACAACGAGGGATGGCGTCGACATCTTCTACAAGGACTGGGGCCCGCGCGACGCCCAGGTGATCTTCTTTCATCATGGCTGGCCGCTCAGCGCCGACGACTGGGATGCGCAGATGCTCTACTTCCTCGCACAGGGCTACCGCGTGATCGCGCACGACCGTCGCGGCCACGGGCGCTCCAGCCAGGTCTGGGACGGTCATGGCATGGATCACTACGCGGACGACGTCGCCGCGGTCGTGAAACACCTCGGCGTGCAAGGCGCCGTGCACGTCGGCCATTCGACCGGCGGCGGCGAGGTCATCCACTATGTCGCCCGTCACGGCGAAGACCCCGTCGCCAAGGCCGTGCTGATCAGCGCCGTTCCGCCGCTGATGGTCCAGACGGACAGCAATCCGGGCGGCCTGCCGAAAGCGGTGTTCGACAACCTCCAGGCGCAACTCGCGGCAAACCGCGCTCAGTTCTACTACGACGTCCCGGCCGGCCCGTTCTACGGCTACAACCGCGACGGCGCAAAACCGTCGCAAGGCGTGATCTGGAACTGGTGGCGGCAGGGCATGATGGGCAGCGCGAAGGCGCACTACGACGGCATCGTCGCGTTCTCGCAGACCGACTTCACCGAAGACCTGAAAAGCACCACGATTCCCGTTCTCGTGATGCATGGCGACGACGACCAGATCGTCCCGTATGCCGACTCCGGTCTCCTGTCGGCGAAGCTGGCCAGGAACAGCACGTTGAAGACGTATGCCGGCTTCCCGCATGGCATGCCCACGTCGAACGCCGAGACGATCAACGCCGATCTGCTCGCGTTCATCCGCAGCTGAACGCCGACAACGCCACCGCGACCTTCAGTTGCCGCCGCGGCTGAAGGCCGTCCGATTCGTATTCGATTCCGCCCTATCGCGCAAACCGTTACTCCGGCGGAATCCGGCTGGTTTATAGTCCGGGTTGCCCATTCGACGAGGAGCGCTGCGATGACATTGCTGGCCAATGGTCCGTTTGAAGTGAAGCTGAATCCGGAATCCCTGAGTACCGTCGCGGAACACGCCGGGCTCGGCCGCATGTCGCTGGACAAGCAGTATCACGGCGACCTGGAAGCCGTCAGTCAGGGAGAGATGCTCGCGTTTCGAAGCAGCGTCCAGGGCTCCGCCGGCTATGTGGCGATGGAAACCGTGCAAGGTGCGCTGGGCGGCCGCCACGGCAGTTTTGTCCTGCAGCACAGCTCCACGATGACGCGCGGGCAGCCGCAGCAATCGATCACCGTCGTGCCCGATTCCGGAACCGGAGAATTGCTGGGGCTCTCAGGCTCGATGACCATTGCCATCGACAACGGCCAGCATTCGTACCGCTTCGACTACACGCTGCCTGACTCGCCCCGGTAAGCCGACGCATCGGGTGCGGTGACTTCATCGCGTCGCCGCGACGTGACAGTCACACCCGCCTGGCAGCATTCATCCGCCCGATACCCGGCGATTGCGCTTCGACGAACGCATTGCCGGGTTCGCTCATGATCGCGTGAGGCATTCGACCGCGGCGATGCGCTCAACCCTCGCCGAGCCATCACACCACGGTCGCCACGCGTTCAATTCCACGCATGGCGCGCCGGCCGCACGCCGTTCAGGTAGTAGTTGCCGACGAGGTGATATTTCCAGCGCACCGGATCGTGCAGCGTGTGCGTGCGTGCATTGCGCCAATGCCGGTCGAGGTTGTGCTCGGCCAGCGTCGACTGCGTGCCGGCCAGCTCGAACAGCTTCTCGCCCGCGAGCAGCGCAATCTCCGTCGTCAACACCTTCGCCTCGCCCACCGCCACCGACGCGCGCGCCACATCGCCCTCGGTCACGTCGTCGCGCGCCGCGATCTCGTCGAGCGTACGCGCCGCGCGCTCGAGCAGCGCCTCCGCCGCATGCAGCTGGATGTGCAAGTGCCCGATCTCGCGAATCGTCAGCGGATCGTCGGCCGCCCGCTCGACGCCGCTGTCGACCCACGGCCGCGTGCGCGTGCGCACGAACGCCAGCGTATCGTCGAGCGCGGCCTTCGCGATGCCCGCGTCGATCGCGGCCTGGATGATCTGCGACAGCGGGCCGTTCAACGTCGGCAGATCCGACACGCGCTGGGCCGGCAGCACGTGCGACGCAGGCACGCGCACCTCGTCGAGCACGACGGTGCCGCTCGCGGTGGTCCGCTGCCCGAACCCCGACCAGTCGTCGATCACGGTCAGCCCGGGCGTCGGCTGGCGAATGTACGCGAGCCACGCGTGGCGCTCGTCGTCGAGGCCGAGCACCGGCACGTAATGCGCGAACAGCGCCCCGGTCGAATAGAACTTGGTGCCGTCGACGACGTAATCGTCGCCGTCCCGCCGCACGCGCGTCTTCAGGTCGAGCACGTGCTTCGTGCCCTTCTCCGAAAAACCGTTGCCGAACCGCTTGCCGCTCAGCACTTCCGAGAAAAAGTGACGCTTCTGCGCGTCGGTGCCGGTCAGCGCGATCACGTCGACCAGCCCGAAATGATTTTGCGGCAACTGCCCGAGCGACGGATCGGCCGCCGCGACGATCTTCACGACCTCCGTCAGCGTCACATGCGATACGCCCGCGCCGCCATAGGCCTTCGGCACCGTGATGGCCCACAGCCCCGATTGCGAGAACCATTCGATCTCGTCGTGCGGCAGTCGGCGCGCCCGGTCGCGCTCGGCCGCCCCTTCCGCGAGCCGCTGCGCAAGCGCATGCGCGGCCGCGATGGCCTGCGCGTCGTCGGCGATCACGCGGGCCGCCTGAGGTTGCGTATCGGCCGGCCGTTCCTGGATCGTGGCGCTCGTCTCTGACATCGGGCTCTCCTGCTGATTGACGGAAAGATTCAATCTAGCAGCGCCCCGCATGCCGGCAAACCGATCGATTCGCACAACGATATTCCTTCGGACGACAAACGATCCGGCACGCCGCAGGCAGGAAACCGCGCGTCAGCGGTGAGATCGACGCTTCAGCATCGACACCACGCCGCCCCGCCGGCGTAATGCCCGATGGCGATAACGATGTGCGAATCCGTTATTGGATCGTCGGCAGCGCGCTTCATATACTGGCCTGCCGGCATCGACGACCCCGCCTTTCAAGGACTCCGCATGACTTCGTCTCCCGCAGCAACCCGCCTTTCCACCGGCGCCGACTATGACGCGCTTGCCAGCCGCTTCAGGCCGATCTTCGAACGCATCGCGGCCGGCACCACGGAACGCGAGCACCGCCGCGAGCTGCCGCACGAGGCGATCGGCTGGCTGAAGGCCGCCGGCTTCGGCGCCGTGCGGCTGCCGGTGCACGACGGCGGCGCCGGCGCGTCGCTGCCGCAGCTGTTCCGGCTGTTGATCGAACTCGCCACCGCCGATTCCAATCTGCCGCAGGCCTTGCGCGGGCACTTCGCGTTCGTCGAGGACTGGCTGAACGCGCCGCCCGGCGCCGATCGCCAGACGTGGTTCGACCGCTTCGCGAGCGGCCAGCTCGTCGGCAATGCGTGGACGGAAACCGGCGACGTCGCGCTTGGCCAGACCATCACGAAGGTTTCGGAACGGAATGGCCGGTTCGTGCTGAACGGCCGGAAGTTCTACAGCACCGGCAGCCTGTTCGCCGACTGGATCGACGTGTTCGCGCAACGCGCGGACGACGGCCGCGACGTGATCGTCGCCGTGGCAACCGCGCAGCCCGGCGTGATCCGCGAAGACGACTGGGACGGCTTCGGCCAGACGACGACCGGCAGCGGCACCACGCGCTTCGAAGACGCGGCGGTCGACGCACGGGACATCACCGACTTCGCGCGACGCTTCAAGTACCAGACGGCGTTCTACCAGCTCTTCCACGTCGCGACGCTGGCCGGCATCGGCCACGCGATCGTGCGCGACGCGGGCGACCTGGTACGCCGCCGCACCCGCGTATACAGCCACGGCAACGCCCCGCGCGCGGCCGACGACGCGCAGCTTCAACAGGTCATCGGCGAGATCGCGTCGTGGGCCTATGCGGCCGACGCGCTCGCGCTGCGCGCCGCGCAGCCGCTGCAACAGGCCTACGAAGCGCACTTCGGCGGCGACGCAACGGCCGAGCACGATGCGAACGTCGCGGCCGAGATCGAATCCGCGCAAAGCCAGCTCGTCGTGTCGGAACTCGTATTGCGCGCGGCGACGCGCCTGTTCGACGCGCTCGGCGCTTCCGCGACCCGCAGCACGACGGCGCTCGATCGTCACTGGCGCAATGCGCGCACCGTGTCGTCGCACAATCCGCTCGTCTACAAGGCACGGATCGTCGGCGACTGGGTCATCAACGGGCGCACGCCGCCGTTCGTCTGGCAGATCGGCAACGGCGCAGGCGCGGATGTGGATGCGAGCGCGAACACGCAGGCAGCGACAGGAGCCGCCCGATGAGCAAGACCATCCGCTTCAACGCGTTCGAGATGAACTGCGTCGGCCACCAGTCGCCCGGGCTGTGGGCCCACCCGCGCGACCGGTCGTGGCAGTACAAGGATCTCGACTACTGGACCGACCTCGCGCGCGTGCTCGAACGCGGGATTTTCGATGCGATCTTCATCGCGGACGTGATCGGCTATTACGACGTCTACCAAGGCAGCAATTACCACGCGCTGCAACAGGCCGCGCAGATCCCGGTCAACGATCCGCTGCAGCTCGCCGCGCCGATCGCGATGGCGACCGAGCATCTCGGCATCGGCATCACCGCATCGACGACGTTCGAGCACCCGTACACGTTCGCGCGCCGGCTGTCGACCGCCGACCACCACACGAAGGGCCGGCTCGCGTGGAACATCGTCACGTCCTACCTCGAAAGCGGCGCGAAGAACGTCGGCGATCACGGCTTGCGCACGCACGACGACCGCTATGCGGTCGCGGCCGAATACGTCGAGGTGCTGTACAAGCTGTTCGAGGGGAGCTGGGAAGACGGGGCGGTCGTCCGCGATCGCGACGGCCGCGTGTTCACGCATCCGGAGAAAGTGCATGAGATCGGCCACAAGGGCCGCTTCTTCGACGTACCCGGCTACCACCTGTGCGAACCGTCGCCGCAGCGCACGCCGGTGCTGTTCCAGGCCGGCGCGTCCGGCCCTGGCAAGGCGTTCGCCGCGCAACACGCGGAATGCGTGTTCGTCGCCGCGCCGACCCGCCCGCAGCTCGCGCGCTACGTGGCCGACGTGCGCGCGCAGGCCACGGCTGCCGGGCGCGACGCGAGCAAGGTCCTGATCTACAACCTCGTCACCGTGATCGTCGACGAAACCGACGAGAAAGCGCAGGCAAAGTTCGACGAATATCGCCAGTATGTGTCGTACGACGGTTCGCTGGTGTTCATGTCCGGCTGGACCGGCATCGACTTCGGCCAGTACGCGCCGGGCGATCCCGTCCGGCGCGTCGAAACGAATGCGATCGTGTCGGCGGTCGAGCACCTGGCGGGCGGCGACACCGCATGGACGATCGAGGAACTGGCGGCCTGGGGCGGCATCGGCGGCCTGGGCCCGGTGTTCGTCGGCTCGGCCGCGACCGTCGCGGACATCCTGCAGGAATGGGTCGCCGCTACCGACGTGGACGGCTTCAATCTCGCGTATGCGTTGGCGCACGAAACCTTCGAGGATGTCGTGCGTCATCTCGTCCCCGAGCTGCAGCGGCGCGGCGTGTATCCGACCGGCTATGCGCCCGGCACGCTGCGCGAGAAACTGTTCGGCGGATCGGCGCGGCTGCCTGACGAACATCCGGCCGCGCAGTTCCGCGACATCGAGCAGGTCAAGCGCGATGCCGAGCGGGTAGCGGCCTGAGCGTAACGGCAATGTATCGGCTGGTTGGCCCGCGTGCGGGCCGGCCGGCTTCACGATGAGCAGAAACCGGTGCGTCGGGCCACCACTCGCCCGATCCGCCGCCCGATCGCCCCTCTCCCCTCACTCGCCACCCGGTGCGACGCCTACGTGCACTCTGCTTCCGCGCTCGCACATCGAGCGGGCGAGCATTGCGGTCGTGGCAACGACGACGCGCGCACCCAGCGCGCTCGCGTTCCCAATGACGCGCGACCGCGACCTCGCTCAAGCACCGCCGTCGTCGTCGATATCACGCGCCGTCGGCTCGTAACGCACGATCAGCAGGAACACGATCGGCGTAGCGGCGCTGATCGCGACGACCCAGAACATATCCGTACCGAGCCGGGCCTGCAGGATCGGCAGCACGAACAGCGCGAGCGCCTGACCGATGCCGCACAGCGAACGCCCGAAGCCGACGCCGGTGCCGCGGATCGCCGCCGGATACGACAGCGTCGGGTAGATCATCATCTGCGCGCCGGGCCCGAACCCTTCGGCGAACAGCCAGGTCCCGAGCATCAACAGCACGAAGCCGATCGCGACTGCACCATGCGGATGCCCCGCCAGCGCGAGCGCCACGAGCGCGACGCACTGGAGTGCGAATCCCGCGATCGCGACATGACGCGACGCATGGCGACGGGCCAGGCGCATGCCCAGCAAGCCGCCGGTGAACGCAAACAGGACGTTCAGCGCCAGCGACGCCGCGATCGTTTCGAACACACCCGCACCGAGAAACTGCGACAGGATCGACGGCAAGAAGAAGGCAATCGCCGTGTATTCGAACGGGATGCACAGATTCATCACGCTGGCGACGATCGTGCGCCCCAGGTACGGGCGCTGGAACAGCACGCGGATTCGCACGGGCGGCGGGCTCGGCGCGCGTCGGGCGTCCTCCGCTTCGTGCGCGTGAATCCCGTACGACTCGCGCAGAATCCGCGCGGCATTGGCCAGATCACCCTGGTTCGCGGCCCACAGCGGCGATTCGTTCATGAAGCGGTTCCTGAACAGAATGATGACGAGCGCGGGCACCGCGCCAAAGATCAGCGACGCGCGCCAGAGCCATCCGGCGTGCTCGGCAGGCAGCAGGAAATACAGCCCGAAGATCAGCAGGAAGCAGACCGAGGACGCCACGTACCACATCGGGCACCACGCCGCGAGCCGCGACGCCTTGTTGCCGCGACCGTTGAACTTCGAGAACTCCGCGAGAAACGCCATCGCGACCGGCAGATCGATGCCGACACCAAGCCCCATCACGAAGCGCGCGCCGATCAGCACCCAGACGTTCGGCGCCAGCCCGGCCGCGATCGCCGCGACCACGAAAAACAGCATATCGGCCATGAAAACCTGATAGCGGCCGATCTTGTCGGTCAGCCATCCGCCGATCAGGCTGCCGAAGATCGTGCCGATCATGATCGCCGACCCGACCAGCCCGGTCAGCGCAGGTGTCAGGCCGAACTCGCGCGCCACGTCATCGATCCCGTAGGAGAGCGTCGTCAGGTCGTACGCATCGAGAAAGACGCCGCCGAGCGCCAGCAATACGATCATCCGGGCATGGCTGACCGGGCTGCCCACCGTGTTGATCAGGCGCGCGACGTCGCTTGCAGAGCGAATGGGTGACGATACCGGCGTGACAGCATTCAGATCAATCGAACTCATCGCATTCCTTAGTTTTCCGCCGAATGATCGGCGAGGTCCGCATGGAGCCGGAAGTCGGGCGTTCAACATGCGCGACCGACAAAGACCCGGTGCTACCGCGATCCTTTCGACACGCGCCGCCATCACGTTCCGGCCGCATGCATTCTGTTCTTCCGATCCGCTTATCCCAACCGATATAAAGCGATAAATTATTCGGCGTGCGTCATTAAGTTGCTCGCCGTCCGCGCTTAGCAGCAGCGTACATGTTCAATCGCGGATTTCTTCGTTCGCGGATCGCCGATGCTTCGTTACATTAGCCGGTCACCCTGACTGTTCGCGGCACCTTGCCGCTCTTCCGGAGCATTCCCGATGAAGCTGTCCTGGCCCCGCGCGTGGCACTCCGCGGCCCTCCTCGTTGCCGCGTTCGCCGGCCTCGTCGCGGCGCACGCACGCGCCGCGACACCCGCGGAGATCCGCGCCGACTACGCGTACTACTCACCGGAGAGCCTGGTGATCCGTCACTTCGGCTGGCTCGAAGACGAATTCAAGGCCGACCGCACGTCGATTCGCTGGGTGCTGAGCCTGGGCAGCAATCGTGCCCTCGAATACCTGAACAGCGGCGCGGTCGATTTCGGTTCCGCCGCGGGTCTCGCGTCGGTGCTCGCCCGCGCGAACGGCAACCCGATTCATACGGTCTACGTGTTCTCCCGCCCTGAATGGACCGCACTCGTGGTCCGCAAGGATTCGCCGATCCGCTCGCTCGCGGACCTGAAGGGCAAGAAAATCGCCGCGACGCGCGGCACCGATCCGTTCCTGTTCACGCTTCGCGCGCTGCACACGGTCGGCCTGACCCGCGACGATGTCGAGATCGTCAACCTGCAGCATCCCGACGGGCGCACCGCACTCGCGAACGGCCAGGTCGATGCCTGGGCCGGCCTCGATCCGCACATGGCCGCGGCGCAGCTCGACGACGGCGCTCGCCTGCTCTATCGCAACGTTGCATTCAACACCTATGGTTTCCTGAACGTCCGCGACGCGTTCGCCAGCCAGTACCCGCAGGCCGTCACGCGTGTACTGAAGGTCTACGATCGCGCGCGTCAGTGGATCGTCGCGCATCCGGCCGATACCGCGCAGATCGTCGCCGACGCATCGAAGGTATCGCTGCCGGTGGCGACACTGCAGCTGCAGCGCAACGACTTCAGCGATCCCGTTCCCGGCGACACCCAGCGCGCGGCGCTGAAGGCGGCGGCGCCCGTGCTGACCGCCGAACAGCTGACCAGGCCCGGCGTCGATCCCGCGAAGATCGTCGATACGCTGATCGATCCGGCGTTCGCGCGCCCGCTCGTCGGCGCGTCGCGCTGAGCCTGCCGCCCATGACCGATACCGCCGCCCGCGACGATGCGCTCGCCCCCCGCCGCCCCGCTGCGTCACGCGCCGTCCGGCGCGATCCGCTGCGCGGATGGCGAATCGCGGGCCTCGCGCTGCCGTTCGCGGCGCTCGCGTTGCTGGAGGTCGTCGTGCGGCAGGGCTGGCTGCCGAATCATCTCGTCCCGGCGCCGAGCGAGATTCTCGCCACGCTCGCGCGCATGGGCGTCATGCGCGTGGCGCGCCATGTCGGCGCGAGTACGCTGCGGGTTGCGGCGGGATTTGCCGCGGGCGCCGGGCTCGCGCTCGTCGTCGGCGCGGCGATGGGCCTGAGCCGCCGGATCGACGCGCTGTTCGAACCGACGTTCCAGGCGCTGCGCGCGATTCCGTCGCTCGCCTGGGTGCCGGTGTTGCTGCTGTGGCTCGGCATCGATGAAGCACCGAAGATCACGCTGATCGCCATCGGCGCCTTCTTCCCGGTCCACCTCGCGGTGGTCGCCGGCATTCGCGACGTCGATCGCAAGCTCGTCGAGCTCGGTGCGGTGTACCGGCTCGGCCCGCTCGCGCTGTTCCGTCGCATCCTGCTGCCGGCCGCGCTGCCGCAGATCGTCACCGGCTTGCGCACCGGCCTCAGTCTCGCGTGGATGTTCATGGTCGCGGCGGAGCTGATCGCGGCCACGCGTGGCCTCGGCTTCCTGTTGAGCGACGGCCGGGAAACCGGGCGCCCCGATCTCGTGTTCGGTGCGATCCTGCTGCTGGCGTTGCTCGGCAAGCTGACCGACGGCGCGATGGCGCGCATCGAATCGCACTGGCTCGGCTGGCGCGACGCGTTCGACCACACGCCACGCAAGGTGCCGACATGAGCACGCGTCCTTCCGCGCACACGGCGGGTACCACGACACCGCTGCTCGACCTGCGAATCGCCCGCAAGCGTCATGGCAATCGCACGATCCTCGCCGACGTCGCGCTGCAGGTCGCGCGCGGCGAGATCGTCTGTGTGGTCGGCCCGAGCGGTTGCGGGAAGAGCACGCTGCTGCGGATCGTTGCGGGCCTTGACGCCGATTTCCGCGGCAGCGTGACGCTGGGCGGCATCGCGCTCGACGGCCCCTCCCCGCGCGTTGGCGTGATCTTCCAGGAGCCGCGGCTGCTGCCGTGGCTATCGATCGCGGACAACGTCGGCTTTGCGGCCGGCCCGCAAGGCGGACGCGAGCCGTCCGTCGCACGGCTGCTCGACGAAGTCGGCCTCGCCGGGGTTGCCCGGCAACTGCCGGCCACGTTGTCGGGCGGGATGGCCCAGCGCGCGGCAATCGCGCGCGGGCTGTTCGGCGAACCGGACCTGCTGCTGCTCGACGAACCGTTCAGCGCGGTCGACGCCATCACCCGGATGCGGTTGCAGACGCTGCTGCTCGATGTCGTCGAGCGGCACCGGATGGCTGCGATCGTCGTCACGCACGATCTGGACGAAGCGCTGTATCTCGGCGATCGCGTGCTGATGCTTGCGCCCAACCCGGGCCGCATCGATGACGAGATCCACGTCGAGGTCTCCCGGCCGCGCGATCGCCGCGACCCGACGCTGGCCGGGCTGCGCGCGCGGCTGCTGGACGCATTCCAGCAGCTTCAGGATCGTGCCGACGAGACGAGGCACCGAACGCGTGACCTTCACCCCCCTGAAGCCTGACTTCACGCCGGCTGACTCACTCGGCATGCGTACGGCACCGGGACGACGCATCCGTCATGGAATACCGGTGCGACAGGAATCGCAGTCATATCCGCGCGCCGATAGGGTACGCAGGATATCGTGCGCTTGCTCGCCCCGCAGCGGCGCGACAGGCTGCAACACACCGGTGCACCGGCGCACCTCAACCGTGCGTATGCCGCAACTCGCCGTCGATCGTCTGCGGCAATCGCAGCAGGTTGAAGATCGGGCACAGGACCTCGACCGCCTGATGCAGTGCGCGGATCGTCTCCGGCGGTTCGGGCGACACGATATCGAGCGTGTAGCGGAGGTTGTGCGGGAACACCGGCACATGCTCGAAACCCGGTTGCTGCGCGAGCGGATGCTGGTCACCGGTCACTTCGACCTCGATCGAGTCGATTTTCAGGCCGCGCTCCGCGGCCTGAATCAGCGTGATGTGCGTCAGGCAGCTGCCCAGCACGCCGAGTTGCAGCTCCGGCGACGCCGGCCCGAGGTTGTAGCCCGCGAAATCGGGCGGGCTGTCGCTGATCACCTGGAAATCGCGTATGCGGATCTCCCGCACGCCGCTGCGGCCCAGCGCGCGCACGGTCGCTTTCAGCGGGGTCGCCTTGAGATCCGGATGGCTGCGGGCGGCTTCTTTTTTCGCAAGCCAGGCGTCGCGCTTCTGTTGGAGATAGTCGTTCAGTGTCGTCATGTCGGGCCGGTACGGTCGCGATGACTGGCCACGCATAGCGCGGCCAATCGAGAGGGGTCTTCATGCTATGCCCTTTCTCGACAGCCACGAAACGATCATTCCGGCAAAGCAATTCGCGGTACGTGATGTCGCATGGCGACGCCCGCGCGCGCGAACCGTCGGCGGTCCTTCGTCTTCCTCGAGTTATCCACAATTTCCGTGCATAACCCTGTGGAGAACGTTCGAGAAAATACGCGTCCGCCTTGGCCGACAAGGATTGCGGCGGCGACATCATCGCCTCGCGGGCCATGAACGCAGAACGCGTCGCACCGGGTTCGGCGATCGTCCGATTGTCGTGCTTCACCACGCCGGTGCATGCAGCGCGTCGACGTCGGCAGTCAGGATGTGCGCACCAGAACCGTGCCGCTTCGACACCGGCGCACCGCGTCGGCCACACGTGCGGCCCGACGATCGCGCTCCGGTCGCAAGCATCGGTGCGTCAGGCGAGCGCTGCGTCACGCAGACGGAACTGCGCAACCGCCGCACTCAGCCGCGAGCCCTGTTCGTCGAGCGACAGCGCCGCAGCCGCGGCCTCCTCGACCAGCGCGGCATTGCGCTGCATCGTCTGCTCCATCTGGATGACCGCGGCGTTCACCTGCTCGATGCCTGACGATTGCTCCTCGAACGCGTTGCTGGTTTCGTTCATGATCGTATTGACCCGCTCGACCGCCGCGACGAGTTCGGCCATCGCCGAGCCGGCCTGTGCGACGAGGTCGCTGCCGTCTTCGACACGCTGCGCGGAATGGCCGATCAGTTCGCGGATCTCCTTCGCCGCCGATGCGCAGCGTTGCGCGAGCCCGCGCACCTCGGTCGCGACGACCGCGAAGCCGCGCCCCTGCTCGCCTGCGCGCGCGGCTTCGACGGCGGCGTTCAACGCCAGGATGTTGGTCTGGAACGCGATGCTCTCGATCACGCCGACGATCCCCGAGATCCGCGTGGAACCGTGCGAAATCGCCGACATCGTCTCGACGACGCGCTGCATCGCCTCGCCGCCGCGCGACGCGATACTGGCCGCGCCTTCGACATAGGTGCGGGCATCGCGCGCGTTGTCCGCGTTCTGGCGCACGGCCGCCGTCAGCTGCTCGACGCTCGCCGCCGCCTGTTGCAGCGATACGGCCTGCGCCTCGGTACGCGCCGACAGGTCGACGTTGCCGCTCGCGATCGTGCGGACGTCGCCGACGATCGTCTCCGTGCTCGCGCGCACCTGGTTCACGGTGTCGACGAGGCCGTCCTGCATCCGCTTCAGCGCATGCAGCAGATAGGCCATCTCGTTCTCGCCGGGCACGACCACCGTTCCGGTCAGGTCGCCCTTCGAGATCTTCTCGAACTGGTCGACCGCGAGATTGATCGGCTCGATGATCGCCTTCGCGAGCACGCGCTGGGCAAAGAAGCCGACGACGAGTGCGAAAGCCGCAACGGCCGCCATCCCCAACACGATCCGGTGGAAATGCACCCCGGCCGCCTCATAGCGCGCCTTTTCGCGCGCAACCTGGAACGACTCGAGCGCATCGATCGCCTCCTGGTAGGCGGCGAACAGCTCGGGCGGTGCGGTATGTTGCGTGTCGAGAAAGCCGAAACCGTCGTCGCCGTCGAGTTGCGACAGCGCCTTCAGGAACACGCGGTCGAGCAACGCCCGACGGCGATTCTGCAGCGTGTCGAACAGCGCCTGCTCGTCGGCGTTGCGCGCGTGCAGGCCCGCATAGGCATCCAGTTCGTCGTTGCTCTGCTTGAGGAGCGTGCGAAGTTTCGCGATCTCTTCCTTGCCCGAGCGGCCGGCGCTGATGATCTGCGCGACGTCGCTCATGCGTTCGCGCAGCACGAGCATCCGCTCGGAGCTGGTCTTCAGGTGCAGTAGCGACGCCGTGTCGTCGCGGTACATCGCCTCGAGCGAACCGTTACCCATATAGAGGGCCGCGATGCACGCGCCGACCACCAGTACGAGCAGCACGGTGTAGCCGGTGACGGTCGCGATGAGACCACCACGGATAGTGAGTTGTTTTCGCATGACGTTCCCTTGCGCCGGCCGGACGCGGCCAGCGGCGGATGTGGATTCCGGATCACGAAAGACGCGCGCCGCGACGCAACACGGGGCGCATGGGCTGCGAACGGGTTAACGGCGGGGGGAACGGGGAGGTTTTATCTGCACGCGACGCGAATCTTGACGATTGCGACAGGTGTCGGTTGCCTGGTGCTCTGTCCCAGAAATAACTTTACATAGCCGAGCCGCTTTCCGGAGAATGGAATCGGCGGTCGCCGTTCATACGAACGGCCGCTTGTGCCGGTTGTACTGCCCGATTTGGCGTTCGATGTCAGCATTGAGTTGGCGCACGTTCCTGAACGAGCCTCGACGGGTTGCCTGCTGCGTAATCAGGCCAAACCGGCGTTCGACCTGATTTAGTCGACTCGGGTAGGTTGGCGTGAAGTGCATGTGGTAGCGCGTAGCGTGGCCAACCACGCCTTGACCTTCGGATGCTTGTGTGTCGCGTAGTTGTCGACGATCAGATGCACATCGAGATCGGCCGGTACCGATTGGTCAATATGCTTGAGAAACGCCAGGATTCGTTGCGAAGACTGATGCAAACTCACCCAGGGGCAGGCGTATCGAGAGTCACGCACCATTCCCGAGCTTAGCATCCCTCAACACTCAACCCTTAGGTACGTTACTTGATCTTGACCACGACTTTACCCTTCGCACGTCCTTGGGCCAGGTATTCAAGTGCGTCCTTTGCTTGTTCAAACGGAAATACCTTGTCAATCACGGGATGGATACGTTCGGATTCGAGCAGTTTGCCGATCTCGTCAAGTTGAGCGCCGTCGGGGCGTACGAAGAGAAATGAGTAGGTAACATCCCGCTTCCTCGCAAGACGCATGATCTTGCGGCTCATCAGGCCGAATACACACTTCAGGACGAAGTTCAGCCCCCGAGCGCGGGCGAACGCCGCGTCCAGCGGCCCGACAAGAGAGACGATCTTTCCTCCTCGCTTCAAGATTCCTACCGATTTTTCGACCGCGTCACCCCTGATCGTGCCAAGCACCACATCGTAGTCGCGCAGCACGTTCTCGAACGCTTGCTTCTTGTAGTCGATTACTTCGTCCGCGCCCAGGCTTTTCACCAACGGGATGTTACCCGTGCTGGTATTGGTTCCCACCTTGGCGCCGAAATATTTGGCCAGTTGGATCGCCAATGTTCCAATACCGCCGGACCCCGCGGGAATGAACACCTTCTGACCCGGCTGGAGATTGGCCCGCTCCTTCAGTGCTTGCCATGAAGTGAGCCCGACCATTGGAACCGAGGCGGCCTGCACGAAGTCCAGATCGACCGGTTTCCGGGCTGCTGCGCTTTCCGGTACCACGGCATATTCGGCAATAGATCCTCTTCCAAGGTCGAACAGACTTGCAAAGATGGCGTCGCCTTTCCTGAAGCGAGTGACGCGGCTGCCGACGTCGATCACGATGCCGGCCAGATCGCTACCCATGGTCGCGGGCAATTGGAACTTCAACACGGGTTTGAACATTCCCGTTGGAATCATGTTGTCGATCGGGTTCACCCCCGCGGCGTGCACCTCAACCAGCAGTTCGTCGGGCTTGAGCGTGGGGCGCGGCACTTCGGCGAACCCGATCTCGGGTGATTTTCCATAGCGTTTGAATGTGAGTGCTTTCATGTTGCGCTTGCTCCGATGCTGCGTCGTATTCGCGAAAAACTTCATACCCTCTGGTCCGCAACGTATTCATTGCGATAGAAATTCCAGTGCCGTGGGTACGAAGTGGGTGTGATGCTGGAAAATTCCACCGTGGCCGGCGTCCTGATAAATGACGAGCTGCGCCTGGGGGATGCGGCGGGCCATATCGCGGCTGAGTGCGGTGGGCACCATGATGTCGTTATCCCCATTGGCGATCAGGACGGGCATGGGCAGACTCGCGAGGTCCTGCGGCGCTTGCCGGCCCCACGCGTTGATCGCCTTGAGTTGATGAAGGAAGGCGCGAGGTGTCGGCCCCTGGTCGCGGCCGGCCTTACGTTCCTTCAACCGTTTCAAGAAGGCGCTTGCCGCCTGCTGGCCGTTGGTTGTGGACGTGAAGAACAAATACGCCTTCGGATCGCGCAGCGTCAGCAGGCCTTTGAGCATGAGCGGCCAGGATACGGCACCCACACGATCGATACCGTGACCGCCGGCAGGGCCCGTGCCAGTGAGGATAAGTTTACGCACCAGGCTTGGCGCCTCGAGCGCCACGTCCTGCGCCACGAAGCCGCCAAGCGAGAAGCCGAGCAGATCGACTTGATCGAAACCCATTGCGCGAATCAGCGCGATGGTGTCGCGCGCCATCTCGCCCACGGTTACGGGCGCGATGCCACCGGATAAGCCAATGCCTCGATAGTCGATGGCGATGACGCGATGTTTCTGGGCCAGGCCATCGACGATGCGCGGATCGAAGTTGTCCAGCACGGCGCCCCAATGGTTCAGCAAAACTAAAGGAATGCCGCCGTGCGGCCCCAGTTCACGGTAGGCGAAGCGGGTTCCAGCCGCGTTGACGAACTTGTTCGGTGCCCGCGCATACGACGTTGTCGATTGGGTGTCCGGGTTGATGCTCTTCATCATTCACTCCCTGGGCGCTGCTTTCATAGGTCGAGCATCCTGCTGACGGGAAAAAAGGTGGGACTTCAATCCGCGCCGCGAACCGATGCTCAAGTGTGGCCTCAGGCATCGATTCGGACAACGGCTCTTCTTCGACGGCGCGCGCCAGCATCGGCGATGCGCTCGTGCGCGGCTTGCGTCGATCGGGTGGTGGATCGTTTCATCTGACGTTCACCAGCGATGAGTTTCTGATCGCAAGCGTTCGGCGCTCAAATGCGTGCCCGTAGACGCCGCGTGCGAAACGTTCCCCAGCCGCTGCTGAACGCAGACTTCAAGAACGCTGCAAGCCCGCCCTCGTCGGGGCGCGGTTCTCCAGGCGAATCGAGTACCGTTGGCATCCACGAAGCGCGTGGGCGTGGTGATGGGGTTGTCGGTCATCGTGGTATCCGTCGTTCCGCCGTTTGCCGCAATTGAATGGTCAGGCGCGGCGCTGATAACGCTCGGCCGCGTGTGCCTGTCGAATGTCCGATAGCAGTCCCTGGCGAGCGCCGTCCAGCGCGTCCCACCGCCCGGCTACATGCAGCGGCGGGATCGTGACCCGTTCGCGACGGTCGAACCCGATCAGTGCGGCATCAACCAACTCGCCCACTTCCATCACCTCGGGCAGCGTGTTCACGTCAACCCCGGCGCGCTCCCAGATCTCCGTGCGCGTCGCCGCCGGCAGGACGGCTTGCACGTAAACACCCTTGGGCGACAACTCGAGATGCAGGCCCTGCGACAGGAACAGCACGAATGCCTTGGTCGCGCCGTAGATCGACATGCCGAACTCCGGCGCGAAACCTACCACCGAGCCAATGTTGACGATCGAGCCGTTACCGGACTGCACGAAGCGTGGCGCGACCGCGGCTGCGAGCCTCGTCAGCGCCGTCGTGTTGAGCGTGATCAGGCGTTCGATACTTTCAGGGGTTTGCTGCAGGAAGCCGCCCGACTGAGCCACGCCGGCATTGTTGATCAGAATTCCTATTCGATCGTCATCGCGCAGACGAGCCTCGAGCGCGGACAGATCGGTGGACTGGGTCAGGTCGGCCGGCAGCACGTCTACCGCCACACCGGTTTCCTCCCGAAGGCGCGCTGCCAACGCATCGAGTCGCGCCTTGTCGCGGGCGACGAGGACGAGGTCATGGCCACGCTGGGCGAAGCGTTCGGCGTAGGTGGCACCGATGCCGCTGGAGGCGCCGGTGATGAGGACTGTCGGAAGCGTGGTCATGGGTACTTTCCTTTGCAAGGGTTCTGCTGGTGGAGACTCGGTCAAGGGCACGAGCCTTAGCCCGAAATCGTCGGGTAATCGATGTAGCCCACCGCGCCACCGCCATAGAGCGTCGCCGGGTTGAACTGCGTCAAGGGCGCGCCGTGCTTCAGGCGTTCGACCAGGTCCGGGTTGCTGATAAACGGGCGGCCGAACGCGAACAGGTCGGCTCTGCCCTCATTGAGTCGAGTAGTGGCGAATTCCAGGTCGTAGCCGTTGTTGGCCAGATAGGTCTGCTTGAAACGGCGGCGCAGCGCGTCATAGTCAAACGCGGCGACATCGCGTGGGCCGCCCGTCGCACCTTCGACGACGTGCAGATAGACGACGCCCTGGGCGCTGAGCTGTTCGACGATGTAGTCGTACTGCGCTTGCGGATCGCTGCAGGAAATGCCGTTGGCCGGCGAAACCGGCGAGATGCGCACGCCGGTGCGCTCCGCGCCGATTTCCTCGACCACGGCGGCGACGACTTCCAGCAACAGGCGCGCACGGTTCTCGATCGAGCCGCCGTAGTCGTCGGTGCGCTGGTTGGCTCCGTCCTTGATGAACTGCTCCAGCAGGTATCCGTTGGCGCCGTGAATTTCCACGCCGTCGAAACCGGCGGCAATAGCGTTGGCCGCGGTCTGTCGAAAGTCGTTCACGATGCCCGGCAGCTCGGCGAGTTCCAGCGCGCGCGGCTCGGACACGTCGGCAAATCCGTTGTTGACGAAAGTCTTCGTCTCGGCGCGGATAGCCGAAGGTGCGACCGGCGCCGTACCGTGAGGTTGCAAGTCCGTGTGCGAGACGCGGCCCACATGCCAGAGCTGCACGAAGATGCGTCCACCCTTGGCATGGACGGCATCCGTGACCTTGCGCCAGCCGGCAATCTGCTCGGGCGTGTACAGGCCGGGAGTGTCCTGATAGCCCTGGGCCTGGGCCGAAACCTGAGTGGCCTCGGTGATGATCAGTCCGGCCGAGGCGCGCTGGGCGTAGTAGGTCGCGGCGTGCTCGCCGGGCACCAGCCCGGCGCCTGCACGGTTGCGAGTCAGCGGTGCCATGACGATGCGATTGGCGAGCATCAGGCCACCGAGGGCGTACGGCTCGAAAAGCGTTTTCTCTGACATGTCGTTCCAGCGTCGGATGATGGGAATGGCTCAATGATGACGATCATAATCTAACGTGTCAACACTTTGATGATGACCAACATCAATGTATAGTCAGGCCATCAGACAGGAACGCGCCCACGGAGAGGAAAAGTGAAAGTCACCAAGGCACAGGCCGAGGCCAATCGGGCCCACGTCGTTGAAACAGCGTCGACGCTGTTCAGGGAACGCGGTTTTGATGGGGTCGGAGTAGCGGATCTGATGGGCGCAGCCGGGTTCACCCACGGCGGCTTCTACAAGCACTTCCGCTCAAAGGCCGATCTGATGGCGGAATCGGCGGCCTGCGGCATGGCGCAGACCGTTGCGCTGTCGGCCGGGGTCGACGCATCGGAGTTCGTGCGGCAGTATCTCGCGCGCGAGCACCGCGACTCGCGCGCAACCGGCTGCACGATGGCTGCACTGGGCGGGGATGCCGCGCGCCAACCCGAAGCGGTCCGGGCCACATTCGCGGACGGCATAGAAAGACTGCTGGCGGCGTTAGTTCAAGAACGAGATCCGTCAGACGGTGCGGACTCGGCGGAGGTCCGAGCCAACTGCCTCGACATCATGGCGCATCTGGTTGGTGCGATTGTGTTGTCGCGCGCTTGCCCGGATGATTCTCCACTCGCAGACGAAATCCTGACGGTATGTCGCGACAAGATTCTCGCGACACTGGACCCATCGGCGACAGCGCGCGAATCGGGTCGCAATCATGGTATCGACATCTCCGCCAAGTCAAAGTGACACGATTTGCCGACTCGAAGCCCATGTCACGAACCACACCCGGACACAAGGAATAGACCCACCCACGCACGGCCTCGGTGGCGACTGCCGAGATGCTGCGCTTCAGCCGCTTGTTCTTGACCCTCGGAATGGCCAGTTGCAGTTCCTCGCGCGTCTCTGCTCTGCTCCGGCGACGGGGCGCGGACCCGATCTGGAGCTCGTCGGGCGCGCTGCCTGCGCGGGTGCGCATGCCCCCTCCTGCGCGACCCTGTAAGCCTGGGCCTGGTCAACGGTCGGCAGCGCGCAGCCGAGATCCCGCAGCACCTGCGTCGAGCGCTCGACCGCCCGCCGCGCCTTGTCCGCCACCGCGGGGCCGCAATCGGTGATCGCCGCTAGCCGCAGGTTGTCCAGGTGGATCATCCGCCACGCAGATGCTTGCCCTTGGTCGATGATGGCCTGCGAGCCACCTCCGCACATTGATGGGTCGTACACCCCTGCCTGATCGGGCGCGGGGCGTGCGGCGACGCAGCCCTCAAGGGACCGGGACCGAACCGGGCCAGCGCACACAGCCATGTCGCGAGTCGCTACGACTCAGCCTCGTCCAAACACTCAAAGGCTCGCTCACGAGCGATTGCCCGGAAAGCAAGAACCCGCGTTCCGGGCGGGTCGTAACGATATCCATCCAGTCGATCGCTATCCCGCCGGCAACGTGACGGCGCAAATAATCGAACGGGTTTGCGAATGGATCAGGCGCATCAGAATGATGAACGGCCCGATCGCGAGCAAGCGGATTGGATGCGGCGCACGTCAACCTGTGCGCTTGAAACCGATACACCCGCCGGACATGAACATGGCGTTCCGTGGCGTCTGCGCGCCGCCTCCGTACGCGTTCAGATTCGCGCGGATCCGACAGGGTCGACTACGCGCGTCCCGTCTTCCTACGACATACATCCACGCAGCCTCGTGTTTAACTCATGCCCACCCGGATCGGGCGTATTCCGAATCCGAGCGGCGCGCATCTTGAGTCTTCATGAAGCCAGTCCATGCCTCCATGACGTCCGATGTGCTTGACGCACTGCCTGTGCACAGCGATGACGAACCGGCTATCGGCGTGCGAACCAACGCGCGCGTTGCTGCCGCCCCCGTTGCTCTCCAAGTGAAGATTGCCGATGCGTCGCCATGGCAACAATGACTGGAACTTGAATGGTGAAAAACGCCGAACACGTGAATTTCCACAGCGCGATCGCCTGTGCGCCAGGCGCAAGTGAGCCGCTCGCATGCGCCTGATCTGTTTTCCCTACGCGGGCGGCTCGGCCGCCGTCTATCGTGCGCTGCAAGCGTTGTTGCCCGGCATCGAAGTGCGCCGTCATGAACTGGCAGGCCGAGGCAGCCGCCTGTCCGAGCCGGCCGTACAAGACATGTCGACGCTGGTCGACACGTTGCTGCGCGACCTGGCCAACTGCTTCGATCGTCCCTTCGCGCTGCTCGGACACAGCATGGGCGCGGCGATTGCCGTCGAGCTGGCGCTGCGGCTGCCCGCCCACGCGCAACCGAACCTGCGGCATCTGTTCGTGAGCGCGCGCCCCGCACCGGGCAAGGAGCGCCCCGATCGACGCATGCAGGCGCTGGACGACCGCGCCTTCGTCGATGCACTGCGCGACATGGGCGGCACACCGAAGGCGGTGCTGGACAACAGCGAACTGATGGCGCTGCTGATGCCGGCGCTGCGTGCGGATTTCACGATGATCGAAAACCACCGGCCCGTGCCGGGGCGCAGGCTGGCGGTGGACATCACCGCGTTCGCGGGCCGCGCGGATGAACAGGTCCCTGTTGATGCCGTTGCAGGCTGGGGCGCCGCGACCACCGGGCGCTTCGATTTTCACGTGATCGAAGGCGATCATTTCTTTTTGAGGCACCAGATGCGGACGATGGCCGGCATCATCGCGGCCCGCCTGCGGCGCACGGAACACGTCGCGTTGAGCGCCCTGCAAGCATGACGGGCCGATCCTCGCGATCGGCGTGCCGGCCGGTGCCGTGATCGTCGAACGAAGAGGCCCGCGCCCTATCCGCTTCCATGCCGGCGCCGCGGGCCGGTCAAGCACGCCGGGAGGCCGCGTCGCTTCCCTGCTCGCGATACTTGGAGTGCCATTGTGCAACGTAATCGAAAGCGAATCCTCGTAACAGGCGGCGCGGGTTTCCTCGGTTCGCATCTGTGCGAGCGTCTGGTCGAACTCGGTCACGACGTATTGTGCGTCGACAACTATTTCACCGGCACGAAGCAGAACGTGGCGGCGCTGCTCGGCAACCCGAGCTTCGAGGCGCTGCGCCACGACGTCACCTTTCCGTTGCACGTGGAGGTGGACGAGATCTACAACCTCGCCTGCCCGGCTTCGCCCATCCACTATCAATTCGATCCCGTGCAGACCACCAAGACCAGTGTGATGGGCGCGATCAACATGCTGGGGCTCGCCAAGCGCACGCATGCGCGCGTTCTGCAAACCTCGACGAGCGAGGTGTACGGCGACCCCGATGTGCATCCGCAACCGGAGAGTTACCGGGGCAACGTCAACCCGCTCGGGCCGCGCGCCTGCTACGACGAAGGCAAACGTTGCGCGGAGACCCTGTTCTTCGACTATCACCGCCAGCAGAACGTGCGCATCAAGGTGGTACGCATCTTCAACACGTACGGGCCGCGCATGCATCCCAACGACGGCCGCGTGGTGTCCAACTTCATCGTGCAGGCGCTGCGCGGCGAGGACATCACGCTGTATGGCGACGGCAGCCAGACCCGGGCGTTCTGCTATGTCGATGACATGGTCGACGGCTTGATCCGGATGATGGCGACGCCCGCGGACCTCACCGGCCCGATCAATCTCGGCAATCCGTACGAGATCGCGGTCAGCGAACTCGCGCAGATCATCCTGCGCCTGACCGGCTCGAAGTCGCGGCTCGTATTCCGTCCGCTGCCGAAGGATGACCCGACACAACGTTGCCCCGATATCAGCCTCGCACGCACCCACCTCGACTGGGAGCCGACGATCGGGCTCGAAGCGGGGCTCCAGCGGACCATCGATTATTTCCGCGCGACCCTCGCTGTTTGACGCCGCGCACGGAAACCACGCCTCGATGTCAGAAAGGCAATGGCATGACGGGGTGACGTCGCATTGCCGGTGTCCCTTCTTTACGTGACAGACGCGGCGGGGAGACCATGCTCCAATCAGGTCGTACCGTTACACCATTGGCCAGGATGAAGCGATTCTCGTGCGCCAGTGTCCATCAATCCGCCTCGCAAGCCGGATCTGCGCGCATGGAAAAACTCGAGTATCTGAAGCAGGTCGAATCGAAGGCGCGAACCTACGCTGCCTCCTTCCCGCGACTGTTTACCCATGCCAAAGGCGTACGCATCCGCGACTCCGAGGGGCAGGAATACTTCGACTGCCTGTCAAATGCGGGTACGCTCGCGCTCGGACACAATCACCCGGAAGTCAATGAAGCCGTCATGCGGTTTCTGTCGTCCGATCAAATGCAACAGGCACTCGACCTGGCGACGCCGGCAAAGCACGCGTTCGTCGAACAGCTGTTCTCGCTCCTGCCCGGGAAGATGGCCGAATCCGGCAAGATCCAGTTTTGCAGCCCCAGCGGAGCGGATGGCGTCGAAGCGGCGATCAAGCTGACCCGGCACTATACGGGCCGCTCGACGATCATGGCGTTCCATGGCGCCTACCACGGCATGACGGCCGGCGCACTCGCCGCGTCGGGAAATCTCACGCCCAAATCGGCCGGCGGCCACGGACGCGACGTGCATTTCCTGCCTTATCCCTATGCTTTTCGCTGCCCGTTCGGCACCGATGGCTCGGCGACCGATCAACTCAGCATCAACTATATTCGGACCGTCCTGTCCGATCCCGAGAGCGGGATCACGAAACCGGCGGCAATCATCGTCGAAGTCGTGCAAGGCGAAGGCGGCTGCATCCCCGCTCCCGACGCCTGGCTGATCGAGTTGCGCGAGCTGACGCTGCGGCATGAAATCCCGTTGATCGTCGATGAAGTACAGACCGGGCTCGGCCGAACCGGCGCCCGGTTCGCCATCGAACATTCCGGCATCCGGCCGGACGTACTGGTGCTGTCGAAGGCATTCGGCGGCGGCTATCCGTTATCGGTGGTGGTCTATGACGAGCGCCTGGACACCTGGCCGCCCGGCGCGCATGCCGGCACCTTCCGAGGCAACCAGATTGCGATGGTGGCCGGCTTGTCGACCATGCGCATCGTCGAACGAGAGGATCTGTCGGCGCACGCGGACAGAGTCGGCAAACGCCTGGTTGCCGGCCTCGAAGCGCTGGCCGAACGCTTTCCGTGTCTGGGCCAGATACGCGGCCGCGGCCTGATGATCGGCGCCGAAGTCGTCATGCCCGGCGCACATGGCCGAACCGGCCCGACCGATCCGGAACGGGCAAAGGCCATCAAGCGGAACTGCCTGCGAAACGGGCTCATCATCGAAACCGGCGGCCGCAACGGCGCGGTACTTAGGTTCCTGCCGCCGCTGATCGTGTCGGAAGCGGATATCCACGAGATTCTCAATCGCTTCGAGCATGCCGTGGAAACGGCCTGCCGGGCATAGCCACACCGCGGCGCGACCACGCAGATCCACCCGTTCGGTGTCGCCGCGATCCACGTTCAGGAAAGGATGACTGACGATGCTGGGCATGACGGAACGCAGGCTGCTTGCCGACGGAAGTTCTCCGTGGCTGCTGGAGCCCGTGTCGAACCGGCGCGATATCGCGCAGGCGGTGAACGACAACCGGGAGGCACTCGAATCCCGACTGCTGGAACATGGCGCACTCCTGTTTCGCGGCTTCGACGTTTCATCCGTGAGCGGCTTCGAGGCGTTTGCCCACGCGATTTCGTCCCGTCGTTCCGACTACGTCTATCGTTCCACTCCGCGCACCTCGATCGGCAACGACATCTTCACCGCAACCGAGTATCCGCCGAGCGAGACAATCGCACTTCATTGCGAAAACGCGTATCAACGCAGCTGGCCGCTGAGCGTGGCGTTCTGTTGCCTGACGCCGGCCACGACCGGCGGCGAAACGCCGCTTGCCGACATGCGGGAGGTGACCCGCAGGATCGGACCGCGCATCCTGGATCAGTTCGAGGCGAAACAGGTTCGCTACGTCAGGCACTACCGGCGGCACGTCGACATTCCATGGGAAACCGTCTTCCAGACCAGTGACCGCGGCCAGGTGGCAGCCTTCTGCGCAGCCAACGGCATCGCGCTCGAATGGCTCGACGACGACACGTTACGCACCGCGCAGATCAACCAGGGCGTGGCCTACCATCCGGTCACCCGCGACCGGATATTCTTCAACCAGGCCCATCTGTTCCATATCTCGAACCTGGAAGCATCGCTCGCCAGTTCGATCGTCAGCCTGTTCGGCGAGGATCGAATTCCGCGCAATGCGTGCTATGGCGACGGGAGCCCATTCGATCTCGCCGACATCGAGCAGATCCGCACCGCGTTCCGCGAATGCGCGATCACGTTTGCCTGGCAACGCGGCGACGTCCTGCTGGTCGACAACATGCGCTTCGCGCATGGCCGCAACCCGTTCGAAGGCGAGCGCAAGGTCGTCGTGTCGCTGCTGGACCCGTACGCGCCCGACATCGACGGAATGGCCGATCGTTAGCGAGCGCGGGCGTGCGAATCAATCAAAAGCCGTATTGATCCAGTGCGCGAAACGCCGTGTCCTTGGATTACGGGGCAGACGCCGGGTTAGAGCAATGCTCTAATTTCAAGACCATCCAGTTCAAGAAGCAAGCTTGGCAGGATCGCCACAACCGGCCCTGAGACATTCAACGTTTAGAAGACAACGAAGGTTGAGCATGCTTCCCGATACAAAATTCAGGACTGTTACAGAAATTTTGTTGTTTCGCGGCAAGGTCGAAGCGGAGAAGACGGCATTCGTTTTTCTCGAGAACGGCGAAGCGGAACTGACTCGACTCACGTTCGGCGACCTGGACCAGCGGGCTCGCGGCATCGCCGCCAGGCTGCAGGACATCGCGCAACCAGGCGATCGCGTCCTGCTGGTCTATCCGCCCGGGCTGGAATTCATCTGCGCATGGGTGGGTTGCCTGTACGCGGGCCTGATCGGCGTACCGGCCTATCCCCCGCGCAGGCATCGTCCCGCCGATCGTCTCAAGGCCATCGTCGCCGACGCCACGCCGGTCGTCGCGCTGACCGACGCCGCCACGCTCGACGGTATCGCGCATCACGCGGACGGCTATTCCGACACGCTGGAACTGAAGATCCTGGCGACGGACCAGCGCTTCGACGCACCGGCCGAACAATGGCGCGCACCGGCAATCACGCCGCAGACGCTGGCGCTTCTGCAATACACGTCAGGCTCCACCGGCACGCCCAAAGGCGTGATGATCAGCCACGCGAACATCCTGAGCAATATGGCGGTCATCGCCGAGGCGAGCGATGCCGATGCGTCGGCGGTGTTCGTCAGCTGGCTCCCGGTGTTTCACGACATGGGCTTCTTCGGGAAGGTGCTGCTGCCGATCTACCTCGGCGTGCTGTCGGTGCTGATGGCGCCCGCGGCGTTCGTGCAGAAACCCATCCGCTGGCTGCAGGCCATCACGAAGTATCGCGGCACGCATTGCGCCGCGCCGGATTTCGCGTACGACCTGTGCGCGCGCAAGATCTCCGACGCGTCTCGCGCGCAGCTGGACCTGAGCAGCTGGCGGGTGGCATTCAACGGCGCGGAACCGGTGCGCGCGGAGTCGGTGGCGCGTTTTTCGCACGCATTCGCCACATGCGGCTTCCACGCGCACACCATGCGCCCGGTCTACGGCATGGCCGAGGCGACCTTGTTCATCTCCGGTCAGCCGGCGCGCGCGCTGCCGCGCGTGGCGGACTACGACGCCGACGGCCTGGCGCAAGGCGTGGCGACGAGAAGCGACCACGGCAAGCGCCACGCGCTGGTCTCATGCGGCCGGACCTGGGCGGAGCACCGCCTGCAGATCGTGAATCCGGATACCGGCGAGCGCTGCGCGCCCGGCCGGATCGGCGAGATCTGGCTGACCGGCCCGAGCGTCGGCGTCGGCTACTGGAACCGCGTCGAGGAAACGGAGCACACCTTTCTCGCGAAGCTGGATGGCGATGACGCGCGCTACCTGCGCACGGGCGATCTCGGCTTCGTCGATGGCGAGGACCTCTTCGTCACCGGCCGTCTGAAAGACCTCATCATCGTCGCCGGCCGCAATCACTATCCGCAGGATCTCGAACAATCCGCGGAGGGAAGCCATGCCGCGCTGGCGCCCAACGCGTCGGCGGCTTTCTCGATCAACGTCGACAACGTGGAGCGGGTCGTCATCGCCTGTGAAGTGCGCCGCGAAGCGCTCAACACGCTGAACGCGGAAGCCGTCGCCACGGAAATCCGGCGCACGCTCGCCGAAGCGCATGACGTCGATCTGTATGCGGCGATCCTGTTGAAGCCCGCCACGATCCTGCGCACGTCCAGCGGAAAAATCCAGCGCAGCCGGATCAGGCAAGCATTCCTCGACGAACAGGGGCTCGCGATCGCGGGCGAGTGGCGGCGGTCGTTCTCCGTGGAGGACGCGCCCGCCACGGCCGCGGCGCGCGACACGCAAGCGCTGGTGCAATGGTGCATCGAGCGTGTCGCGCGTCTGTCGGGAATCGATTCCGGCAAGATCGACCCCGACGCGCCGTTCAGCGTCCATGGGCTCGATTCGAAAGACGCCATCATGCTCTCGGGCGAGTTGCAGGACTGGCTCGGGCGGCCGGTTTCCCCGACCGTCGTCTACGATTTTCCGAGTATTGCCCTGCTGGCGCGCCATTTGTGCGGCACCGGGAATGCGATGCCGGACTCCGCGCCCGGCGCAGCCGCAGCACGCGCGGATATCGCGATCGTCGGCATCGGATGCCGCTTCCCCGGCGCCGCCAATCCCGACGCATTCTGGCAGCTTCTCCTGGAGGGCCGCGACGCGGTCGGCGCGTCGACCAAGCGCGCCGCCGGCCTTCCGCCCGCCGGGCTGCTGGACCAGGTCGATCAGTTCGATGCGGCATTCTTCGGCATCAGCGCCCGCGAAGCCGAATCGATGGATCCGCAACAGCGCCTGCTGCTGGAGCTTGCCTGGGAGACGCTCGAGCATGCGGGGATCGCGCCCCGGCGTCTCGCCGGCGGACGCACCGCGGTCATCGTGGGCATCAGCAATTCGGACTACATCCGTCTGGCGCAGGAAGCAGTCGCGGACGTCGGCCCTTATGTCGCGACGGGCAATGCGCTCAGCGTCGCCGCCAACCGCATCTCCTACACGCTCGATTTGCGCGGCCCGAGCTGGGCGGTCGATACCGCGTGTTCGTCCTCGCTCGTCGCGGTTCATCAGGCGTGCCGCGCGCTGCAGCGCGGCGAGTCCGATGCGGCGCTGGCCGGCGGGGTCAACCTGATTCTGGCGCCGCAGTTGAGCGCCTCCTTCACGCAAGCGGGCATGCTCTCGCCGGATGGCCGATGCAAGGCGTTCGATGCGGCGGCGAACGGTTATGTACGCGGCGAAGGCGTGGGCATGGTGCTGCTCAAGCGGCTCGACGATGCGCTCGAGAACGGCGACACCGTGTACGCCGTGATCCGCGGCTCGGCGGTGAACCAGGATGGACGCAGCAATGGCCTGACCGCGCCCAACGGCCCGGCCCAGCAGGCCGTGATTCACGGTGCGTTGCGCGATGCCGGTGTACGCGCGCACGACATCGGCTTCGTCGAGGCGCACGGTACGGGAACGCCGCTCGGCGACCCGATCGAGTTGAACTCGCTGGCGGCCGTCCTGAGCGACGCTCGTCGGCCGGACGATCCCTGCTGGATCGGTTCGGTCAAGACCAACATCGGCCATCTGGAATCGGCGGCGGGCATCGCCAGCCTGATCAAGACCGCCCTGGCGCTGCACCATCGCGTCATTCCGCCGAACCTCCATTTCCGGTCGATCAATCCGCAAATCGCGCTCGACGGCACGCCCTTCCGCATTCCGCAGCAGGTCACGCCCTGGCATTCGGAACACGGGCCGCGCATGGCCGGCGTGAGTTCGTTCGGCTTCGGCGGCACCAACGCGCACATGATCCTGTCCGAAGCGCCGCAGCCCGCAGAGATCGAAGCCGACCCGGCAGCGCCCGCGGCGCGCGTCGTGACGCTCTCCGCGCGCACGCCCGAAGCATTGCAGGCGCTGGCGGCTTCCTATGCGGCCTATCTCGACGCGCATCCCGAGGTGCGCCTGCGGAATGTCGCGTTCACGGCCAATACCGGGCGCACCCACTTCGCGCGGCGCGCGGCCATCGTCGCATCGAGTCTCGATTCGTTGCGTTCGCAACTGGACGCCGTTTCGTCCGGCGAGCCCGCGGAGACACCGCCTGCGCCGACCTTCCACTTTTGCGCCGACGACGGCGGCAGCGCCGACGCGGTGCGGCAATTGCGCGCCGCCTGCCCCGCTTTCGACGCGCTGATGCAGCAGCAATCCGACGCGCCGGGGCTCCCGCCCGCCGAAGCCGGGTTCACGGCATTCCAGCGCGCGCTTGCGCAACTGTGGATGGCCTTCGGCATCACGCCGGGCGCCGTCAGCAGCACCGGCGACGGGCATCGCGCCGCCGCCTCGTGGGCGGGCGTGCCGCAGGCGCCGGACGGCGGTGCCGCGGGACACCACGGCATCGTGATCGAGATCGGCGCGCACGCGGCCGCGTGGGACACGATCCTGCACACGCTCGCCGCGCTCTACGTGCGCGGCGCGTCCATCGACTGGGATGCCGTGGAACAGGACGCACCGCGCCGCCGGCTCGCCCTGCCGACCTACCCGTTCGAGCGTCGCACCTTCTGGATCAGCCCGCGTGCGCCTCGGCATCCGTTGCTCGGGCACCTCATGGAGCAGCACGCGCATGCGCCGGCCACGTGGATCTGGCAATCGCGTCTCGATGCGCCGGCCACCACCTTTCTCGACGGTCATCGCGTCAAGGGGGCGCCCGTCCTGCCCTATTCCGCCTATGTGGAAATGGCGCTGGCGGCCACGTCGGAAATCGGCGCCGCCGGCCATACGACGTTGAAGGACCTCGCACTGCATGCGCCGTTGCCGCTGCATCCGCATGCATCGCGCACCGTGCAGACCGTGCTGAGCCGCCGGTCCTGGGGGCCGTTTTCGTTTGCCGTCTATCACCGGATCGAGGACGCGAGCGCCGCCGCGACGTGGCAGATGTGCGCGAGTGCCGAAATTCACGAATCGGATCGGAGCCACGCATGAAATTCGGCCTGATGTTCTTCGCCAGCAGTGAAGAGGCGCTGTCCGGCCACAAGTACCAGCTCGTGATGGAAAGCGCGCGTTTCGCCGATGCGAACGGGTTCTCCAGCGTCTGGGTGCCGGAGCGCCATTTCACCGAATTCGGCTCGCTGTACCCGAATCCCGCCGTCCTGCACGCCGCGCTCGCCGCCGCCACCCAACGCGTGAAGCTGGTCGCAGGCAGCGTGGTCGCCGCGCTGCACAACCCGATCCGGATCGCGGAAGAATGGTCGATGGTGGACAACCTGTCGAACGGCCGCGTGGGCGTGTCGTTCGCGTCCGGATGGAATCCGGACGACTTCGTGTTCGCCCCGGACAAATATGCGAGCCGGCAGGATGACATGCTGGCGACGATGCGCGCCGTCCAGCATCTGTGGCGCGGCGGCATGCTGGATGCGACGAACGGCGTCGGCAAGCCGGTGCGGTTGCGCATCTATCCGACGCCGGTGCAGCCGGAACTGCCCGTCTGGGTGACGGCCGCGAGCAATCCGCAGACGTTCGTGCGCGCCGGCGAAGTGGGCGCCAACCTGCTGACCCACGTGCTCGACCAGGATCGGGACCAGCTCGCGCACAAGATCGCCCTCTACCGCGAGGCGCGCGCACGGCATGGCTTCGATCCGGCGGCCGGCACCGTATCCGTGATGCTGCATACGTTCGTCGGCGACGACGCGGCGCAAGCGCGCGAACAGGCGCGTGTGCCGTTCTGCAACTACATCCGCAGCAATATCGGGCTGTTGAACGGGCTGGCGCAGAGTCGCGGCCAGTCGGTCGACGTGCGCGCGATGGGCGCGCGCGAACTGGACGAGTTCGTCGAGTTTCTCTATGAACGCTTCGCGCAATCGCGCGGCCTCATCGGCACGCCGGACACCTGCGTCGAACTGGTGCGGGATCTCGCGTCGATCGGCGTGGATGAAGTGGCCTGCCTGCTCGATTTCGGCCCGCCGGTCGAGCTGATCCTCGGCAATCTTCCGCAGTTGCGTCGACTACGGGAGATGTGTGCCCCCACGCGAGCCGCCGCGCCGACGAGGTTCGATGCCGCCGAGGTGCAGGCCCGCTGCATCGGGACGACGTCGGGCACGGACTTCAACGGCGAAATCCGGCAGCACGGCGTGCAGATCGACGGCGTGTTCAACGCGATCCAGCAGATCTGGCGCACGACCGGCGAGGCGCTGGGGAAAATCAGCCTGCCGGCCGACGCGCTGGCGCAGTCGCCGTACCAGGTGCACCCCGCCTTTCTCGACGCGTGCAGCCGCGTGCTCGCCGCCGCCATCGATCCGGACGCGCTGGCGTCGGGCGACCTGTACCTGCCCAGTTCGATCGGCGCGGTACGGGTCCATCAGCCGCCGTCGTCGACCGATGCATGGAGTCACGCCACGCTGCGCAAGCCGAGCGGACAGGGCGCGCTGGAAGGCGATATCCGCGTCCACGACCTGGCGGGGCGACTGCTGATCGAGATCGATGCGTTGCGGTTGCAGCAGGTACGCGCGGGGCGCGCCGTCGAGCGGCACGACTTCGCCGCGCTGCTTTATCAACGCGTCTGGAGACCGTCGAACGTCGACGCGGCAACCGGCGGTTCCGCGCAGGGCGAGTGGCTGATTCTCGCGGACCGTGGCGGCGTGGGCGCACAGCTGTCCGCCCTGCTGGAAAGCGCGGGCGATACGTGCACGCTGCGCTTCGCCGACGCGACGCCGGAACTGCCCGCGCCCGAGCGCCCGCTGAAGGGCGTCATCCACCTGTGGAGTCTCGATCTCGCGCCCGCCGACATCGCGGCGAGACGGCGTGCCAGCGCGAGCGTGCTGCACCTGGTCAGCGCGCTTGCGGCACGCGCGCCGTCGGCCCGGCAGGCGCGTCTGTGGCTGGTGACGTCGGGCGCGATGAACGTTCTGGACGGCGAATCGATCACGGTGGCGCAGGCCCCGCTGTGGGGATTGGGCCGGGCGATCGCGGTCGAGCATGCGGCGCTGTGGGGCGGGCTCGTCGACCTCGATCCCGCGCAGCCGTCGGCGGCGCACATCGTGCAAGCCCTACAGGCCGGCGGCCGTGAAGACATGATCGCGTTTCGCCGCGAACAGCGCTACGTCGCGCGCATCGCCCGCGACAATCGCGAATACATCAGCCACCGGCCGATCCGGTTCCAGCCTGACGCGACCTACCTGGTGACCGGCGGGCTCGGCGGCCTCGGCCTGCGGCTCGCGTCCTGGCTCGCCGGCAACGGCGCCGGGAACATCGTGCTGCTGGGGCGCGGCGAGCCTTCCGCCGCGGCTGAGACCATCCTGCGCACGCTCGGCGCGCGGTTCATTCGCGCCGACCTGTCGCGTCGCGAGGACGTCGCGCAGGCGCTCGATGAAATCGCGCATTCAATGCCGCCGCTCAAAGGGGTCTTTCACCTCGCCGGCGCGCTCGACGATGCGCTGCTGACGCGCCAGGACATCGACTGCTTCCATCGCGCCGGCAGCGGCAAGGCCGACGGCGCCTGGTACCTGCACGAGCTGACGGCCGACTTGCCGCTCGACCATTTCGTCCTGTTCTCGTCGATGGCCGCGCTGATCACCATGCCGGGCCAGGGCAACTACGCGGCGGCGAACAGCTTCCTCGACGCCCTCGCCCAGCATCGGCGCGCGCAGGGCAAGCCGGGGCTCAGCGTCAATTGGGGGCCGTGGGCGGAGATCGGCCACGCCGCCACCGACTACGGGCGGCGCGCGCACGAACAACTGGGCGCGCTCGGCGTCGGCACGCTGCCGCCCGAACTGGCCATCGCGACGCTGGAACGGCTGATGGCGGCCGGCGTCGCCCAGTCCGGGGTCGCGCGGATCGACTGGCCGACCCTGTTCCGGGTCGATGCGCCGGCCGCCGGGTCCGCGCTGTTTTCCGAGCTGGCGCAACCGGCCGCGCAGCCTGCGCAGCAGGAGACGGCATTGCTGCGACAACTGCATGCGTGCGCGCCGGGCGAGCGGGTCGGGCGCATTACCGACACGCTCGCGACGATGCTGGCCGAGACCTTGCGTCTTGCCGGCCCCGACGCCATCGCGCCCGAGCAATCGCTGCTCGATCTCGGCCTGGATTCGCTGGTCGCGCTCGAGCTGACCGATCGCCTCACCAAGGTGTTCGGCAGACCGTTTCGCGCGACGTTGTTCTTTTCCTATCCGAACCTGCAGACGCTCGCCCAGTACGTGCTCAACGAACTATCGCCGTCGCTCCCCGCGCCGGTCGTCGACGAAGCATCCGACGACCTCGACGAGGACGACCTTTCCGAACTGATCGCCCAGGAGATCGGCGCCCGATGAACGCCAAGGCCACGCATGCACTGAAAACCGCGCTCGACGAACTGCGCCTGCGGCGCGCGGAAATCGCGGCGCTGCGTTCGGACCGCAACGAGCCGATCGCCGTCATCGGCATGGCTTGCCGCTTCCCCGGCCGCAGCGATACGCCGGACGCGTTCTGGCAATTGCTCGATGGCGCGCGCAATGCCGTCACCGAAGTGCCGGGCGAACGCTGGGACATCGATCGCTATTACGACCCCGATCCGGCCGCGCCCGGCAAGATGGCGACCCGCCACGGCGCCTTTCTCGAACGCGTGGATCAGTTCGACGCGGCGTTCTTCGGGATCGCGCCGCGCGAAGCCACCTACCTGGATCCGCAACAACGGCTCCTGCTCGAAGTCGCCTGGGAGGCGCTCGAGAACGCCCATCTCGCGCCCGAGCGCTTCCGGCAGTCCGCCACGGGCGTGTACGTCGGCATCACCTGCTTCGACCATGCGATCCAGGTGTCCAATGCGTCGATGCCGTCGAGCAGCTACGCCGGCACCGGCAGCGCGCTGAACATGGCCGCGGGCCGGCTATCGTTCGTGCTGGGCCTCACCGGCCCGAGCATGGCGATCGATACCGCCTGCTCGTCGTCGCTGGTGTGCCTGCACCTGGCCTGCGAAAGCCTGCGCTCGCGCGAAACCGGCATGGCGCTCGCGGGCGGCGTCAACCTGATGCTGTCGCCCGAGGTCATGGTCAGTTTCTCGCAGGCGCGCATGCTGTCGCCGGACGGCCGCTGCAAGACCTTCGACGCGGCGGCGGACGGCTATGTGCGCGGCGAAGGGTGCGGCATGGTGGTGCTCAAGCGCCTCGCCGATGCGCTCGCCGACGGTGACCTGGTGCTCGGCATCGTGCGCGGCACGGCGGTCGACCAGAGCGGCGCGGGCGGCGGCCTGACCGTGCCGAGCCGCGATTCGCAGGAACGCGTGATCCGCCGCGCACTGAACCAGGCCGGCGTCGCGCCCGGCGACGTCTCCTATGTCGAGGCCCACGGCACCGGGACGTCCCTCGGCGACCCGATCGAGGTCGAAGCGCTGGCCGGCGTCTACGGCGCCGGGCGCGCGGCGAGCGAGCCGCTCGTGATCGGTTCGGTCAAGACCAATATCGGGCATCTGGAGTCGGCCTCCGGCATCGCCGGCCTGATCAAGGTCCTGCTGTCGTTCGAGCACGACCGGATTCCGGCGCACCTGCATTTCACGCAACCCAATCCGCATACGCCGTGGCAGGACATCCCGATCCGCGTCGCGGCCGATCCGGTCGCGTGGCGGCGCGGGGAACGCCGGCGCATCGCCGGGGTGAGCGCGTTCGGATTCAGCGGCACCAACGCCCACGCGATCGTCGAGGAACCGCCCGTCGCGCCGGCGCACGCCGCGCAGCGCACGTTGCTGCTGCTGTCGGCCCGATCCGAAGCGGCGCTGGCGGCGCTCGCGCAACGCTACGAGCGCGCGACCGCCGGCGCGACGCCGCAGGAGCTGGCCGCCATCTGCCGCGCCGCGGCCATCGGACGGAGTCACTATCCGTTTCGCGCGGCCTATGTATCCGGCGTGAGGGCAGCATCGGCGGCAGCCGCGCGCACGGGCAAGGCATTGCGCCTGGGCTTCAGGTTCGACGCGCCCGACACCGGCGTCGCGCGCGCGCTCCACGCGTCGGAACCGCTGTTCCGCGACGCGTTCGCGCGTTGCGCGGTGCCGCTGGCGGCACTCGAGACCGACGCGGGCCGTTTCGCGATCCAGTTCGCGTGGGCGGAACTGTGGAAGGGATGGGGCATCCACCCGTCAGTCGTGTCGGGCCATGGCATCGGCGAATATGTCGCGGCCTGCGTGGCAGGCGTCGTGAGCGTTGCCGACGCGCTGCGCCTCGTGGCCGCCCGCCCGGATGCCGAAGGCTTGCGCGCCGCGCTTCGGGACATGGCGTTCGCACGGCCGTCGGTCCGCCTGATTTCCGGCTGTCTCGGCGCCGAAGTGACCGACGAGGTGACACACCCGCAGTACTGGCTGAAGCTTGCCGGGGCGTCGGATCAAGCCGACGCGCCGCACCCGCCGCAGGGGCTCGCCGACGGCTGGCTGCCGCCGCCCTGCGCCGGCGATGCACTGGAGCGCGCGCTCGCGGCGCTGTACGTGCAGGGCGCGCAGTTCGACTGGCGCGCGCTGTTTCCGGGGCCCGCCCAGCCCGCCACGACCCTGCCGAACTATCCGTTCGAGCGGCAGCGCTTCAGCCTGGAGAAGATCCGGTCGCCCGGCGTCGGCCTGGATGCCGGCAGCATCGACGCGGCGGTGCGGCACCTCAAGTCGTCCGGCAAGTACCCGGAGGACATGCTGAACGCGTTTCCGGACCTGCTCAGGACCGCATTCGCCGCCGCCGAAACCGCCGACACCGCCGCGTCGAACCCAAGCCCGCTCTATCACGTGGTGTGGGAGCAGCAAGCCGCGTTGCCGTCGGCACCGGTCGCCGCCGACGCGTCTGCGTGGCTGATCTTCGCGGATGCGAGCGGTGTCGGCGAGCGGCTCGCGGCGCTGCTGCGGGCGCGCGGCGCCTCCTGCTCGCTGGTGCGCCCCGGCCTCGACGCGGTCGTCGACGGGGAAGCGGGCCGGCAGGTCGCGCCCGAGCGGCCGGACGATTTCGCCCGCCTGCTGGACGAGACCGCCGCCCCCGGCCAGCGCATCGTCTTTCTGTGGGGGCTGGACGAAGCCGTCGGCGCGACGCGCATGTCCACGGCGCTGCTGCATCTCGTGCACGCGCTGGTCGGCAGCGCGCGCGAGTGGACGCCTTCGACCCGCCCCAGGATCTCGGTGGTCACGCGCGACGCGGTGGAAGCCGGCGAAGCGCCCCGCGTCACGGGGCTCGCACAGGCTGCGCTGTCGGGCCTGGCACGCGGGGCGATGATCGAGCATCCGGAATGGTTCGGCACCGCGATCGATCTCGACCCGGCCGCGCCGGAAGACGAGACGCAGGCGCTGCTTCAGGAGATGCTCGGCGAGAGCCGCGAAGAACAGGTGGCGTTGCGGCACGGCGCGCGCCACGTCGCGCGCCTGTGCCCGCTTGCGCAAGGCGACACCGCCGCGCTGCCGGTCGACCCGGACGCGGCCTACCTGATCACCGGCGGGTTCGGCGCGCTCGGGCTGCACACCGCCCGGTGGCTGGCGGCGCGCGGTGCGCGCACGCTGATCCTGGTCGGCCGTCAAGGGGCCGCGAGCGACGCAAGCCGGCAGGCGATCGCCGAGCTGCGCGAGCGGAGCGTCGCGCTGCGCTGCGAGCGCCTCGATATCGCCGACCCCGCGGCGGTCGCCGCTTTCTTCGCCGCGCTCCGGCGCGACGGCGTGCCGCTGCGGGGCATCGTGCACGCGGCCGGCATCGTCGGCTACAAGCCGATCCTGCAGGTCGAGCGCGAGGAACTGGACGCGGTCCTGCAACCGAAGGTCGCCGGTGCGTGGCTGCTCCATCAGCAAAGCGGGCACTTCCCGCTCGATTTCTTCATCCTGTTTTCGTCGATCGCGTCCGCGTGGGGTTCGCGTGAACAGGCGCACTACAGCGCCGCGAACCGCTTCCTCGACGCGCTCGCGCATCATCGCCGCGGCCTGGGCCTGCCGGCCCTGAGCGTGAACTGGGGCCCCTGGGCGGAAGGCGGCATGACGTTCCCCGAGGCGGAAGCGCTGCTGCGGCGCGTCGGCATCCGGTCGCTGGCGGCCGATCGCGCGCTCGACGCGCTGGATCGTCTCCCGGCCGTGCCCCAGGTCGCGGTCGTCGATATCGACCTGGCGCTGTTCCAGGGCTCCTACGAAGCGCGCGGGCCCAAGCCCTTCCTCGACCGCGTGCGGGTAGCCAACGGCGCGCCGGGCGCACCGGCGATGCCGGCATTGAGCGACGCATCGCCGCGCGAGCGAAAGCGCCTGCTGGCGGACAGCATCGATCGCGCGGTTGCCCAGGTGCTCGGCTACGGCGCGGGAACGCTGGATCGCGATCTCGGCTTCTTCGAGATGGGCATGGATTCGCTGATGGCGCTCGACGTGCGCACGCACCTCGAAAAAGCGCTGGGCATCCCGTTGTCCGTCGCGCTGCTGTTCGATCATCCGACGGTCAACGCGCTCGCGGAATTCCTGGCGGAACAGTCGTCCGGCACGGCGCCGGACGCGCACGCGGCGGCGGCGCAAGCCTTGCCGCCGCAAGCCGTGCCGCTGCCGCCGCAACCGCGGCCGGTCGCACCGGCCATCGACGCACGCGAGGCCGGCACGCCGGAGCCGATCGCGATCGTCGGCATGAGTTGCCGGTTTCCGGGCGCCGCGCACGATCTCGACGCCTACTGGCGTCTGCTGAACGACGGGGTCGATGCGATCACCGAAGTGCCGCGCGAGCGCTGGGACATCGACGCGTACTACGATCCCGATCCGGAAGCGCCGGGGCGCATGGTGTGCCGCTTCGGCGGTTTTCTCGACGACGTCGACCAGTTCGATCCGGCGTTTTTCCGCATCACGCCGCGCGAAGCGGCCGCGATGGACCCGCAGCAGCGCCTGCTGCTCGAAGTCAGTCACGAAGCGCTGGAGCATGCCGGCATTCCGGTCGACAGTCTCAAGGGCAGCCGGACCGGCGTCTTCGTCGGCATCACCACCAACGATTACGCGAACCTGCAGCTTCGCAACGGCGGCGGCAGCGGCATCGACGGCTATTTCTTCACCGGCAACCCGCTCAACACGGCGGCCGGCCGCATCTCCTACGGGCTGGGCGTGCAGGGGCCGAGCATGGCGATCGATACCGCCTGCTCGTCGTCGCTCACCGCGATCCATACCGCCAGCCAGAATCTCCGAAGCGGCGAGTGCGATCTCGCCATCGCGGGCGGCGTCAACCTGATCCTGTCGCCGGACAACTCCATCGCCGTCTCGCGCACGCGGGCGCTGGCACCGGACGGCCGCTGCAAGACCTTCGACGCGTCCGCGAACGGCTTCGTGCGCAGCGAAGGCTGCGGCGCGCTGGTGCTCAAGCGCCTGTCCGATGCGCTCGCCGCGGGCGATCGCGTGCTCGCCGTGCTGCGGGGTTCGGCCGTCAACCACGACGGCGCGTCGAGCGGCTTTACCGCGCCGAACGGACGGGCGCAGGAAGCCGTGATCCGCCAGGCGCTGGGCAGGCTTCCCGCCGCGTCCATCGATTACGTGGAAGCGCACGGCACCGGCACCCCGCTGGGCGACCCCGTCGAGTTGCAGGCGCTGGCGACGGTGTTCGGCGCAGGCCGCGACGAGAGCCGGCGGCTGCGCGTCGGCTCGGTGAAAACCAACATCGGCCACACGGAATCCGCCGCCGGCATCGCGGGGGTCATCAAGGTCGTGCTGTCGCTGAACCACGACCGCCTTCCCGCCCACCTGCATTTCCGCCAGCCGAGCCCGCTGGTGCAGTGGGACGCGCTGCCCATCGAGATCTGCGCCGAGGCGAGCGCGTGGCCGCGCGGCGAGCGGCCGCGGCGCGCCGGGGTCAGCGCGTTCGGCGCGAGCGGCACCAATGCCCACCTGGTGCTGGAAGAAGCGCCCGCGCCGGCGCGGCCGGCGACGCCGTCCAGGCACAAGGTGCATCCGCTGGTGCTGTCGGCCAAGACGCCCGCGGCGTTGCGCGCGCTTGCCGGGCGCTATCAGCGGCGGCTCGAAGCCGAACCCGGTCTCGACATCGCGGCCGTGGCCTTTTCGGCGGCGACCGGCCGCTCGCATTTCGCGCATCGGCTGGTGCTGCCGGTGACGTCGCTCGACGACGCCATCGACAAGCTGCGCGCGTTCCACGCGAAGGAACCCGCCGGCGCGGCGCAGCCCGCCCCGCGCGTGAAGATGGCCTTCCTGTTCACCGGCCAGGGCTCGCAATACGCCGGCATGGGCCGCCGCCTGTACGACGCGTATCCGGTGTTCCGCGCCGCCATCGACCGCTGCCGCGCGGTGGCCGATCCGCTGCTCGACACGCCGTTGCTCGACGTGCTGTCCGCCCAGGGCGAGGACATCCACCAGACCGGCTACAGCCAGCCGGCCCTGTTCTCGCTGCAGTACGCGCTCACCACGTTGCTGGCGTCGTTCGGCGTGGTGCCCGACGCCGTGATGGGCCACAGCGTCGGCGAGTACGCGGCGGCCTGCGCGGCCGGCGTCTTCTCGCCGGAAGACGGCCTGCGGCTGATCGCCGAACGCGGCCGGCTGATGCAGGCGTTGCCCCGCGACGGCGAGATGGCGGCCATTTTCACCGACCTCGCCACGGTCGAGCGCGCGATCGAAGCGTGGCCGCACGAGGTCGCGGTGGCGGCCGTCAACGGTCCGGCGAGCATCGTGATCTCCGGCAAGCGCGAGCGCATCGCGATGCTGGTCGACGCGTTCGCCGCGCGGGAGATCCGGTCCGTGCTGCTCAATACGTCGCACGCGTTTCACTCGCCGCTGGTCGAGCCGATGCTGGACAGCTTCCAGGCCGCGGCGACAGCCGTGCCCGTCGCACGCCCGGCGATCCCGTTCTATTCGAATCTCACGGGCGCCGTGATGGACGAGGCACCCACCGATACGTACTGGCGCCGCCACTGCCGCGAGCCGGTGCAGTTCGCGCGCAGCGTCGAGCGCCTCGCCGAAGCCGGTTTCAACGTGCTGGTCGAGATCGGCCCCAAGCCGGTGCTCGTCAACCTGGCCCGCGCGTGCTGTGCGCCGGACGCCGGCATCCAGTTCCTTGCCCTGCAGCGGCCGCAAGTCGAGCAGCAAGCGCTGGTCGAAACGCTGTCGAGCCTGTATGCCCGCGGCGTCGATGTCGACTGGGCCTCGATCGAAACACCCGCGCCCGCGCGCGTCGCATTGCCGTCCTATCCCTTCCAACGCAGCCGTACCTGGTTCCAGAAAGCGGACACGTCCATGACTCAGACAAGCGCATCACCCCTCGCCGCAGCACCGACGCCCAATCGCAGCGGCGAGGTTCTCGAATGGCTTCGCGGCAAGATCGGCGAATTGATCCAGGCCGATCCCGCCACCATCAACATCGAACTGCCCTTCCTGGAGATGGGCGCCGACTCGATCGTGCTGATCGAAGCCATCCGGCACATCGAGACGGAGTACGGCGTGAAGCTGGCCATGCGCCGCTTCTTCGAAGACCTGGCGACGGTGCAGGCGCTCGCCGAATATGTTGCCGACCACCTGCCGGCGGCCGCCGCGCCGGCCGAGGCCGAGGCCGAGGTCGAAGCCGGCTCCGTGGCAGCGCCGTCCACGGCGGCGGTCGCGGTCGCGGTCGCGCCGTCCGCGGAGCGGCTTGCGCCGCTCGCCGCCGCCCCGGCGGAATGGGTGGCGGCCGAAGGCGGCTCCACGGTCGAGCGCGTGTTGCGGGAGCAGAATCAGTTGCTGTCCCACGTGATGAGCCAGCAGATGGAACTGCTGCGCACGTCGTTGACCGGCCAGGCCGGCGCCCGGCCGACGACGGCCGCCGCGCAAGCCGTCGCAAGCACGGCGAGCGTCGCCCCTCAGGCCGCGATCGCGGCCCCGGCGGCCCCGGCCGCCGCGCAGCCCCGGCCTGCCGCTGCCGCGGCGCCCGCGGCCGACAATCCGCGCCCCAAGCCGATGATGCCGTGGGGCAGCCCGGTCGAGCAGCGGGCGCGCGGCTTGTCCGCCGTGCAGCAGGAGCATCTCGAAGCGCTGATCGTGCGCTACACGACGCGCACCCGGAAATCGAAGGACTCGGTGCAGGCGTCGCGCCCCGTGCTGGCCGACAGCCGCGCCACGGTCGGCTTCCGCTTTTCGACCAAGGAGATGCTGTATCCGATCGTCGGCGATCGCGCGGCCGGTTCGCGGCTGTGGGACATCGACGGCAACGAGTACATCGATTTCACGATGGGCTTCGGCGTGCACCTGTTCGGCCACACGCCGGATTTCATCCAGCGCCAGGTCACCCGCGAATGGCAGCGCCCGCTCGAACTGGGCGCGCGTTCCAGCCTCGTCGGCGAGGTGGCCGCGCGCTTTGCCCGCGTGACCGGCCTCGATCGCGTGGCGTTCTCGAACACCGGCACCGAGGCCGTCATGACGGCCATGCGGCTCGCGCGCGCCGTGACCGGGCGCGACAAGATCGTGATGTTCACGCATTCGTATCACGGCCATGCCGACGGCACGCTCGCCGCGGCGAACGCGGACGGCGTGACGGAAACCATCGCCCCCGGCGTGCCGTTCGGTTCGGTCGAGAACATGATCCTGCTCGACTACGGCAGCGACGCCGCGCTCGAGGCCATTCGCGGCATGGCGTCGACCCTCGCCGCCGTGATGGTGGAGCCGGTGCAGAGCCGCAACCCTTCCCTGCAGCCCGTCGCGTTCCTCAAGGCGCTGCGTCGCATCACCGAGGAGGCCGGCGTCGCACTGATCTTCGACGAAATGATCACCGGTTTCCGCGTCCATCCGGGCGGCTCGCAAGCGCTGTTCGGCGTCAGGGCCGATCTCGCGACGTACGGCAAGATCATCGGCGGCGGCCTGCCGCTGGGGGTCATCGCCGGCACCAGCCGCTTCATGGATGCCATCGACGGCGGCATGTGGACCTACGGCGACCACTCGTTCCCCGCCGCGGACCGCACCGCGTTCGGCGGCACCTTCTGCCAGTACCCGCTCGCGATGGCGGCCGCGCTGGCCGTGCTGGAGAAGATCGAACAGGAAGGCCCGGCGCTGCAGGCCGCGCTCAACGAACGCACCGCGCAGATCGCCGGCACGTTGAATGCGTTCTTCGCGGAGGCCGAGGCGCCGATCAAGGTGACGTGGTTCGGCTCGATGTTCCGCTTCGAATTCACCGAGAACCTCGACCTGTTCTTCTATCACATGCTCGAAAAGGGCATCTACATCTGGGAATGGCGCACCTGCTTCCTGTCCACCGCGCATACGGATGCGGATATCGACCGCTTCATCCGGGCGGTGAAGGACAGCGTCGCCGACCTGCGCCGGGGCGGCTTCATCCGGCCGCACTCGAAACACGGCACGGTGGCCGCGCTGAGCGAAGCGCAACGCCAGCTGTGGGTGTTGGCGGAAATCGATCCCGAAGGGTCGCTCGCCTACAACGTCAACACCACCCTCGAACTGAACGGCCGGCTCGACGAAGCCGCGATGCGCGCGGCCGTCCAGAGCCTGGTCGATCGGCACGAGGCGCTGCGCACCACGGTGATGCCGGACGGGTCGGGCCAGATCGTGCAACCGTCGCTGAAACTCGAGATTCCGCTGATCGACGCGGACCAGGACGCGTGGCGGGACCGCGAAAGCCGCCAGCCGTTCGACCTGGTGAACGGTCCGCTCTTTCGGGCCGCGCTCGTGCGCCTGGGCCGCGAGCGTCACCTGCTGGTGATGACGGCCCATCACATCATCTGCGACGGCTCGACGTTCGGCGTCCTGCTCGAGGATCTGGCCCGCGCGTATGCGGGTGCGGCGCCGGCCGAGGCGCCGCTGCAGTTTCGCGCGTACCTGAAGCAGCTCGACGGCCAGCGCCACAGCGCGGAAACGAAGGCGAATCGCGCGTACTGGCTCGCACAATGCGCGCATCAGATCGCTCCGCTGAATCTTCCGGTGGACTACCCGCGGCCCGCGGTGAAGACGTTTCACGGGGCGCGCGTGTCCCTGCATCTGGACGCGGCGGCGGCCGCGACGCTGCGCACCGCGGCCCGTCAGAACGGCTGCACACTCTACATGGTGCTGCTCGCGGGCTTCAATCTGTTCCTGCACCGCGTCGCCGGCCAGCAGGAGATCGTCACCGGCATTCCGGTGACCGGCCGCTCCGTGGCCGGCAGCGACCGCCTCGCCGGCTACTGCACGCACCTGCTGCCGCTGCACTCCACGCTGCCGGAGCAGGCCACCGTGGCCAGCTTCCTGGCCGGCACCCGGCAGAACCTGCTCGACGCGCTCGAGCACCAGGATTATCCGTTCGCCGAGCTGGTCCGCGAAATCGGCGCGCAGCGCGATCTCAACGCCGCGCCGCTGGTATCGGCGGTGTTCAACCTCGAACCCGTGTCGGCGCTGCCCGAACTGCCCGGACTGACGGTCGGCCTCGTTGCCCCGCTGATCCGCCATACCGCGTTCGACCTGAACGTCAACGTGCTCGACGCGGGGCAAGCACTCCTGATCGATTGCGACTACAACACCGATCTGTTCGACGCGAGCACGGTTCAACGTTTCCTCGGCATCTACCGGACCCTGCTGACGGGTCTCGCGGACGATGCGTCGGCCGCCGTTGCCCGGCTGCCGTTGACGAGCGACACGGAGCGGAACTTGGTGACGGTCGAGTGGAACCGGACCGACATGGATTTCGGCGAGGCCGCCGCGCAGCCGTTGCATCGCTTGTTCGAACAGCAGGTCGAGCGCACGCCGGATGCCATCGCCGCCGTCTTCGATGACGTGGCGCTCACCTACGCCGAACTCAACCTGCGCGCCAACCGCCTCGCCCACCATCTCATCGAACTCGGCGTCGGCCCCGACGCACTCGTCGGCGTCGCGATGGAACGCTCGCTCGACATGAGCGTCGCGCTGCTCGCGATCCTCAAGGCCGGCGGCGCTTATGTCCCCGTCGACCCCGACTACCCCGCCGAACGCGTGCGCTTCATGATCGACCACGCGCAGTTGCGCTGGCTCCTCACCCAGCAGCACCTGCTCGCCGCGCTGCCCGGCACCGGCGCCCGCGTGATCGCCGTCGATACCGACGATCTCGACCTCGACGCCGCGCCCGTGTCGAACCCCGCGCCCGCGCTGAACGGCGACAACCTCGCCTACATGATCTACACGTCCGGGTCGACCGGCCGGCCCAAGGGCGCGCTCAACACCCATCGCGCCATCACCAACCGCATCCTCTGGATGCAGCACGCCTACGCGCTCGGCGCCGACGATGCCGTGCTGCAGAAGACCCCGTTCAGCTTCGACGTCTCGGTCTGGGAACTCTTCTGGCCGCTCGTCACCGGCGCGCGCCTGGTGTTCGCCCGCCCCGGCGGCCAGCGCGAGACCGACTACCTCGTCGACCTCATCGAGCGCGAACGGATCACCACGATCCATTTCGTGCCGTCGATGCTGCGCGCGTTCCTCGACCATCCGGACCTCGACGCGCACTGCGCGTCGCTGCGGCGCGTCGTGTGCAGCGGCGAGGCACTGCCCCACGACCTGCAGCAGCGCTGCCTCGAGCGCCTGGACGTCAAGCTCTACAACCTCTACGGCCCCACCGAGGCCGCCGTCGACGTGAGCGCATGGGAATGCCGGCGTGACGACCCGCACCGCATCGTCCCGATCGGCCGGCCCATCGCCAACACCCGCCTCTACATCGTGGACGCGCAGATGCAGCCCGTGCCGGTCGGCGTGCCCGGCGAATTGCTGATCGGCGGCACGCCGGTCGGGCGCGGCTACCACGGCGAACCCGAACTGAGCGCCGAGAAGTTCATCGCCGATCCGTTCTCCTCCGACCCGCTCGCGCGCCTCTACCGCACCGGCGATCTCGCGCGCTACCGCCCCGACGGCAACATCGCGTTCCTCGGCCGCATCGATCACCAGATCAAGCTGCGCGGCCTGCGCATCGAACCCGGCGAAATCGAGGCGGCGCTGACTTCGCACCCGCTGGTCGATGCCGCCGTCGTGGCGCTGCGCGGCGTGGACGACGGCGCGAGGCTGGTCGGCTGGCTGTGCTCGTCGCACCCCGAAGCCGAACTGGTCGAAGCGGTGCGCGGCCACCTGCGGCAGCGACTGCCGGATTACATGGTGCCTTCCGCGTTCGTCGTCGTGACCGCGTTCGAGCATCTGCCCAACGGCAAGCTCGATCGCGCCAGGCTGCCCGAACCCGGCGACGGCCTGGACCACGTGGCGCCCGTCAACGCGCTCGAAGCGCAGTTGGCGGCGATCTGGCAGGAAGTGCTCGGCAACGCGCGGATCAGCACAACCGCCAATTTCTTCGAGCTGGGCGGCAATTCGCTCTTGGCGACGAAGGTCGTCGCGCGCATCCGCCGCGATCTGCATGCGAAGCTGGAAATCCGCAGCCTGTTCGCACTCCCCACCATTTCGAGCCTCGCGAAGCGCATCGCCGATACGCAGCCGATCGATTACGCACCGGTGACGCCGCTGCCGGCGCAGGCGCACTACGAACTCTCTCCGGCCCAGACGCGGCTGTGGGTCCAGGATCGTCTCAGTGCGACGCAAGCGGGCGGGCCGCTGCCCACGTCCCTGCTGTTCGAGGGCGTGCTGGACGTGGACGCGCTCGTGCGGGCGTTCCGCGCGTTGAGCGAGCGTCACGAGATCTTGCGCACGCGTTTCGTGCTGGCGGGCAACCAGCCGGTCCAGCAAGTGCTGCCGCCCGGCGAAGCCGCGTTCCCGGTCGAGGTCGTGGATCTGCAGGATGCCGAGGACCGGGACGCCCGGGCGGCGTCGATCCAGGCGAGCGAACGGCTCGCGCCGATGGATCTCGCGACCGGCCCGCTGTTCCGCGTCAAGCTGCTCAGGCTCTCCGAAGTTCGTCACGTCTGCATCTGCACGATGCATCACATCGTGAGCGACGGCTGGTCCACGGAGGTCCTGCTCGACGACCTGTCGGCGCTCTATGACGCATTCGTCCAGCGTCGCGACACGCCGCTGCCCGCCCTCCCGATCCAGTACAAGGATTACGCCGGCTGGCTGAACCGCCTGCTCGCCGGGCCGGACGGCGCGCGCATGAAGGACTACTGGCTGACCAAGCTGGGCGGCGGCCTGCGCGCGCTGGAACTGCCGGGCGACGTCGCGCAGCCGGCCGCGCCGAGCTGGAAATCCTGGCGATTCGACCTGCCCGCCGCCGAGACGACGGCGCTGGAAGCGCTCGGCAAGCGCCACGGCGCGACCTTGTTCATCGCGCTGCTGTCCGCCATCAAGGCGCTGTTCTACCGCCGTTCCGGCCAGGAGGACATCGTCGTCGGCACGCCGGTCGCGGGCCGCGAGCTGCCCGAACTCGAGTCGCAGGTCGGCCCCTACCTGAACGTGCTGGCGCTGCGCGACCGCGTCACGGGCGACGACCGGTTCGACACGCTGCTGACCCGCGTGCGGGACACCACCCTCGAAGCGTTCTCGCACCCGCTGTATCCGCTGGATCGCCTGCTCGACGAGCTGCACGTCAAACGCGTCGCGGGACGCAACCCGCTCTTCGACATCGGGCTGACGCTGCAGAACCAGCGACACGGCCCCGTCGATCGCTATGCGGGACAAGTGCACATCGCCGAGCTGCCCGACCACGACCCGCAGGGCGCGGACACGGAAGCCGCGACGGACTTCTGGTTCCTCGCCGAACCGCGCGCCGAGGGCCTCGCGATCCGCGTCGTCTATCACGCGGGGCGGTTCAGCGAGGCGCTGGTGCAAGGGCTCGCGAACGAACTGACGTCCGTCATTGGCGAAGTGCTTGCCGATCCGGGCGTTCGCATCCGGAACCTGACCCTGGGACAACGCGCGCTGCACGCCGAGGCCCGCCAGCCCACCGTCGAACTCAGCGCATTCTAAGGAGCCTTCGTTGACTATTTCGTCCAGCACGCAGGTCTACCTGCGACCCAACATCCAGTTCGAACCGCTGATCAACAGCTGGTACGCGTGGTATCACACGCTTCCGCCGCTGACCGCCGCCCTCAACGTGGCCGAGCGGTTCCTGCCGCTGCTGAAGTCCTATGCCGCGTCGCCGATGATGCACGCGGCGGCCTGCAAGGATCCCGCGATGCGCGGCGGGCCGTTCCTCGACCTGGGCGGCCAGCGCGTCGACGAAATCCGCGCGCTGATCGAGCAGACCACCCGGCGCGCGACCCGGCAACTGGAACTGGCGAAGGCTTACAAGGCGTTCTCGACGCTGCTGCTGGAACAGGCCCGGGGGATGGCGTCGGACCCGCTCTACCCCGAGATTCCGGAGGTGTTGAAGGGCTATGTCGAGATCTACTACGACCTGAACCACAACCCGTCCTTCCGGGTGTTCGAAAGCTTGCTGTACGCGAGCCCGTTCTATGCGCGCGATGCGCAGAGCATCGCGCTGTCGGCGATCGAGGAGAACACGCCCCGGCCGTTCATCCTCAGCACGCCGCGGCTCAGCGACGCGCGCACGGTGTTCAGCAACATGGCCTTCGACGACCGCGCGCTCGACGCGCTGTTCCGCATGCGCGACACGCCCGGCAGCTACGCGAAAATCGTCGACCTGATGCGCGTGGAGGAGAAGGACGAGCCGCTGTTCCGCTCGTTCTTCGTCGAGGCGGCGCCGGCGCCGAAACCGGATCGTTCGTTCGACGGCGACGACATCCGCATCCGCTACTACGGCCATGCGTGCGTGCTGATCCAGAGCCGGGGCGTGAGCATCCTGATCGATCCGGTGATCAGCTACGGCTACGACACCGCGCTGCCGCGCTACACGTTCGCCGACCTGCCGGACCAGATCGACTACGTGCTGATCACGCACAGCCATCACGATCACATCGTCCTCGAGACGCTGCTGCAGCTTCGCCACAAGGTCAGGACCGTGGTGGTCGGCCGGAATCTCGACGGCTTTCCGCAAGATCCGTCGATGGAACTGGCGTTGCGCAAGCTCGGCTTCGACGACGTGCTGGAAGTTCGGGACGCCCAGGAAATCAAGCTGCCCAACGGCGCCATCACCGCCATTCCGTTCCTGGGCGAACACAACGACCTGGCGATCCACAGCAAGCAGAGCTTCATGATCCGCTTCGGCTCGCGTTCGGTGCTGTGCATCGCCGATTCGTGCAACCTGGACCCGCGCCTCTACGAGCATGTGTTCCGCCTCGCCGGCAAGCCCGACACGCTGTTCGTCGGGATGGAAACCGAGGGCGCGCCGCCGTCATGGGTCTACGGCCCGCTGTTTCCCAAGGCGCTGCCGCGCGATATCGATCAGTCGCGCCGGGCGCGGGGCTGCCAGTTCGGCGAGGCCGCCGCGCTGGTGGACGATTTCCCGTTCAACGCGGCGTATGTCTATGCGATGGGCCAGGAGCCGTGGCTGAACCACCTCCTCGACAACACCTTCGACGAAAACTCGCCCAGCCACATCCAGTCCACCCAGTTCGTCGCGCACTGCAAGGCCAAGGGGATCGCTTCCGAAATCCTGTACGCGCAGAGGGAGATCGTGCTTTGTCAGAACTGAATCTCAACGCGCTCTCGACCAGCGGGCACTACCAGGAACACGTGGCGTTCTGGAGCGACGCGCTCGGCCGCATCGACGAGGACTTCCGCCTTCAGCAGGCGTGGCAGGCGTATGCGCTGCCGCTCGGCCCCGCGCCGACACTGACGTTCGCGCTCGACGGCGACGCGGCGCCGGTGCTGGAGAAGCTCGCCGCCGGCAACGAGCTGGGCGCGTTCGTCGTGCTGCTGGCCGCGCTGTTCCGCGTGCTGGGGCGCTACAACGGCGCGGCCGGCCTGTTCGTGGCGTCGCCCCGCCTGATCGTCGAACCCGCGAGCGGCCCCGCCGATCCCGTCCCGCTGCTCGACGCCGGCGAGCCCGGCCCCACGGTTCGCGCGTACCTGAACCAGCTGCGCGACCGGGTGCAACGCAGCTATTCGTACCAGGATTTTCCGATCGCCGCGCTCGCGCACAAGCTGCATGGCGAACGGCGCGCGACCAATGTCGGCGTGCGCTTCGACGGCCTTCACGAAGCCTGGGCGTCGGCGGACTACGACCTGTCGATCGAGATCCGGCATCGGGAGCGCTACGAGATCGTGCTGACGGGCCGGCCGACGGTGTTCACGCTGCATTATCTCCAGCATCTCGCGCGGCACCTGCGCAACGTCGTGGCCGGCTTCGGCGCACTGGACGCCGCGCTCGACACCGTCTCGCTGCTCGACGACGAAGAGTGCGCGCGCCTGCGTTCGCAGGCGGCGCCCGTCGCAACACGGGGAACCTTCCTCGAACAGTTCGCGCAGCGGGTCGCGGCCGCGCCGGACAGCATCGCCGTGGCAACCGCCGAAGCGTCGCTGACCTATGCCGAACTCGACGACCAGGCGTCCCGGCTGGCGAGCTTCCTGCTCGCGGAATACGCGATCGAACGCGGCGACGTGGTGGGCGTGGTGGCCGACCGTTCCGAGCGCTGGATCGTCGGCATGCTCGGCGCGCTCAAGGCGGGCGCGGTGTATCTGCCGCTCGACCCGGAGTTTCCGCGGGAACGGCTGCGCTTCATGATCGAGGATGCGCAGGTCAAGGCGCTGCTGACGCACTCGGAACACCTGCCGCTGCTCGCCGATTTCTGGGCGATCCCGATGTTCGCCCTCGACTTCCAGCTCGATACGCTGGCGCCCGCGACGGCGTCGGCGTCGGCGTCGGCGTCGGCGTCGGCGCAGGTCGAGGTCCGGCCGGACGATGCGGCGTACATCATCTACACGTCCGGCTCCACGGGCGTACCCAAGGGCGTCGTGCTCGAACATGCAGGGCTCCTGAACATGGCGCAGTACCATGTGGACGCGTTCGGTTTCGATGCCGCCGACCGGTTCGTGCAGTTCTACTCGCCGGGCTTCGACGGCTCGATCATGGAGATTTTCGTCACGCTGCTCGCGGGCGCGCGCCTGGTGCTGGCGAAGACCGCCGTGATCCGCGACGTCCCGCGTTTCGTCGAGTTCATCGCGCAGCAGGGCGTCACCACCCTCAACGCGACGCCGGCCTATCTCGCCGCGCTCGACTGGCACGCGCTCGGCACCGTGACACGGGTCATCAGCGCGGGCGACAACGCCCGCGTGGCGGATCTGTGCGAACTGGCCCGGACCCGCACGTGCCACAACTCGTACGGCCCGACCGAGGCAACCGTGTGCATCGCGGACTACGTGGTCGATCCGGCCATCCACTACGGGGCCCGTCTGCCGGTGGGCCGCCCGATCCGCAATACGCACCTGTACCTGCTCGACGAGCACGGCGCGCTGGCCCCCGAGGGCTGCACGGGCGAGATCTGCGTGTCCGGCATCGCGCTGGCGCGCGGCTATGTCGGCCGGGACGACCTGACGGCCGACGCATTCGTCGACCACCCGTTCGAGGCGGGCGAGCGCCTCTATCGCACCGGCGACCTCGGCGTCTGGCTGCCGGACGGCAACCTGGAAGTCACCGGGCGGCGCGACGCGCAGGTGAAGATTCGCGGCTACCGGATCGAGATGGGCGAGATCGAGGCGGCGCTCAGGCAGCACGCCGACGTCGCCGACGCGATCGTGTTCGTGCGCGAGGACGCGCCGCAGCACAAGCAGCTGGTGGCCTGCGTCGCGACGGCGACGGCCAGCGTCGCCAGCCTGCGGGCACACCTGAAGGAACGGCTGCCCGAGTTCATGGTGCCGGCATCGATCGTGACGCTCGAACGCCTGCCGCTGACGCCGAACGGCAAGCCCGACCGAAAGGCGCTCGCCGCGCTGGAACTGGCGCCCGCGCCGAGCGAAACCGCGTATGTCGCGCCGGCCAATGACGTCGAGGCGCGCCTGGGCAAGATCTGGTCGGACGTGCTGGGCCGCGAGCCGATCGGCGTGCACGACAATTTCTTCGAACTGGGCGGCGACTCGATCCTGATCATCCAGGTGATGTCGCAGGCCCAGCAAGTCGGCCTCAAGTTCAGCGCCGACCAGTTCTTCGCGCATCCGACCATCGCCGAACTCGCCCGGGTAGCGACGGAAGCGCCGTCGATCCGGATCCCACAGGAGCCGGTGGTCGGCCCCGCCCCGCTGACGCCGATCCAGCACTGGTTCTTCGCGCAAGACCTGGCCGATCCGCACCACTACAACCAGTCGACGATGATCGAGGTGCCCGCGTCGCTGCGGCCCGACACGATCGAGCGCGCGCTGGCGGCCGTCGCGACGCATCACGACGCGCTGCGGCTGAGTTTCGAATGCGTCGCCGGTACATGGCGGCAGTCGCATGCGGCGCCGCCGCTGGCCATTCCGCTCGGCGTCACGTCGCTGGCGGACGCGGCGCCCGCCGCCCGGCAGGCCGCGATGCTCGCGACCGCCACCGGCATGCAGGAGCGCTTCACGCTATCGGCGCCGCCGTTGCTGCGCGCGCACCTGTTCCAGTTCGGTCCCGACGCGTCGCAGCGCCTGCTCGTGGTCGCGCATCACCTGGTGATCGACGGCGTCTCGTGGCGCATCCTGTTCGAAGACCTGCACACCGCGTGTCGCCAGCTCGAAGCGGGCGAAGCGGTGCAGCTCCCGGCCAGGACGACGGCCTGGCGCGACTGGTCGACGCGTCTGTCCGAACTCGGCGCGACCAAGCTCGACGGGCTGGACTACTGGCTCCAGGAGCACGCCGTCGAGCCAGCATGCTTCGACGACATGCCGGTCGGCACCGTCGCCGAAGCCGGCTCGACGGTCGTCGAGTTCGACGCGCAACAGACGCTCGCGCTGTTGCAGGACGTGCCGCGCGCGTTCAACACCCAGATCAACGAAGTCCTGCTGACGGCCCTGCTGCTCGCGTTCGGCGACTGGACCGGCAACGCGTCGCTGGTCGTCGATCTCGAAGGCCACGGCCGCGAGGACCTCTTCGACGGCGTCGATACGTCGCGCACGATCGGCTGGTTCACCACCCACTATCCGGTGTGCCTGAATGCCGGCGACGCCACCCTGGCGGTCGACGCGCTGCGCCACGTCAAGGAGCAACTGCGCGCGGTCCCGATGCGCGGGCTCGGCTACGGCATCGCGCGCCACCTCGGCCACGACGCCGGCATCGCGGCCGCGCTGGAGCGGCAGCCGCCGGCGCCGGTGCGCTTCAACTATCTCGGCCAGGTCGATCGCGTGCTGCCCGACGACACGGGCTGGAAGCCGGTGCTCGACTTCCAGAGTCCCGAGCACAGCCCGCGCGCGCGGCGCGGCCATCTGTTCGAGATCGACGGGATGGTGTTCGACGGCCGCCTGCGCCTGACCTGGCACTACAACCGCGCGGCCTGCGCGCCCGGCGTCATCGAGCAGCTGACGCAGTGCTACCGCAGCCGCCTGCTGTCGATCGTCGCGGCCAGCGGCGACGGCCCGCGCGCGCTGAGCCCGTCGGACTTTCCGGCCGCGCGCATCAGCCAGGATGCGTTGGACGCCCTTGTCTCAAGGATCAAATCGTGACATCCCCCGCCATTGCCGATATCTACGCGCTCTCCCCAATGCAGGAGGGGATGCTCTTCCATGCCGTGCACGAACCCGGCACGAGAAGCAGCTTCAACCAGCTCAGTTGCCGGATCACCGGCAGCCTCGATCCCGCGCTGTTTCATGCCGCGTGGCAGCAGCTCGTCGATCGGCATCCGGTGATGCGCACGTCGTTCCATTGGGAGGAATTCGACAAGCCCGTGCAGGTCGTGCACGCGCACGCCACGCTGCCGTGGGTGCAGGACGACTGGCGCGACCTGCCGGAACACGAACAGCGCACGCGGTGGCGCGCGCATCTCGACCACGACCTGGCGGAGGGCTTCGCGCTCGATCGCGCGCCGCTCGTGCGTTGCCGCCTGGCGCGCGTCGCCGCCGACGCCTGCCTGTTCAGCTGGAGCCACCATCACCTCCTGGCCGACGGCTGGTGCCTGTCGCTCGTCATCGAGGAGATCTTCCACGTGTATGGCGCGCTCGCGCGCGGCGTGCCGCCGGCGCTCCCGCCGGTGCGCCCCTATCGCGACTACATCCAGTGGCTGCAGCAGCACGAACCGCAAGCCGCGCGGCAATACTGGACGCGCTATCTCGAAGGGTTCCGCTCGCCGACCCCGCTGCCCACGGCCGCGCGCGCGGACGCGGGCGAGCGCTTCGGCCAGGGCCTCGCGCAAGTGCAGGCCGACCTGTCGGCCGACCTGAGCGCGCGCCTGCGGCAATTCGCGGCCCGCCATCACGTCACCCTCAATACCCTCGCGCAAGCAGCCTGGGCGCTCGTGCTGTCGCGTTACAGCGGGGAGACCGACGTGGTGTTCGGCGCCGTCGTGTCCGGGCGGGGCGCCGATCTGCCGGGGATCGAAACCATGCTCGGCCTGTTCATCAACACGGTGCCGGTGCGGGTGCGGGTCGACCCCAGGCAACCGCTGGTGCCGTGGCTGAAGATGATCCAGGCGCGCGTGGCCGCCCGCGCGCCGTTCGAGTCCACCCCGTTGCCCGACATTCAGCGCTGCAGCGAAGTGCCGCCGACGATGCCGCTGTTCGAGAGCAACATCACCTTCATGAATTACCCGCTCGACGCGTCCCTGACGCATGGCGCGCACGGGCTGGCGGTCGACGAGGTGGCGCTCTACAACCGCGCCGACATTCCGCTCGAGTTCGTGGTGACGGCGCGCGACGACTGGAAGATGGAACTGTCGTTCGACCCGCGGCGCTTCGATGAAGACACGATGCAGCGGATGCTGGGCCACGTGGCCGCGACGCTCGACGCGTTCGCGGCCGATCCGAACCGGCTGCTCGGCCGCGTGCCGATCTTGCCCGACGCCGAACGCCGGCAGTTGCTGGAAACCTTCAACGACACCGCCGTGCCGTTCGACGCCGCGCTCACCGTGGTGCATCGCCTGGAGCAGGCCGCAGCAAGCCACCCGGAGCGGCCCGCGGTCGAGTACCGGGATAGCGTCCTGAGCGCGGGCGAACTGAACGCGCGCGCCAACCGCATCGCGCACCGCCTGCTGGCCGCCGCCGAACTGGGGCCGGACGCGCGGGTCGCGATCTGCATGCACCGGTCGGCGCACTTGATGGAGACGATCCTTGCCGTCTGGAAGTGCGGCGCCGCCTATGTTCCGATCGACCCCAACTATCCGGCGGCCCGCATCCGCACCATTCTCGAGGATTCCGGCGCCGCCCTCGTGGTGACCCGCGACGGCCTCCTGCCCGCGGCGCTGGCCGGGATCGCGCCGGTCGTGTCGCTCGACGCCGTCGCCGACGCCGGCGACGACACCAATCCCGGCCGCCCCGTGTCGCCCGACAGCCTCGCCTACGTGATCTACACGTCCGGCTCCACCGGCAAGCCCAAAGGGGCGATGGTCGAGCACGCCGGCATGCTGAATCACATGCTCGCCGAGATCGACGAGTTTTCGATCTCGGCATCGTCGGTGATCGCGCAAACCGCGCCGCATTGCTTCGACATTTCGGTCTGGCAATTTTTCACGGCGCCGCTCGTCGGCGGCAAGACCGTGATCGTCGACGACGAATGCATTCGCGATCCCGCGAGCTTCGTCGCGTATCTGGAAACCGCCCGGATCGGCATCCTCGAACTGGTGCCGTCCTATCTGTCCGCCGTGCTCGACCGCGCGTCGGAGCAGCCGGCGCGGATGCGGCACCTGCGGCACCTGCTCGTCACCGGCGAGATGGTCAGCCCGGCGCTGGTGAAACAGTGGTTCGACGCGTTCCCGGACATCCCGCTGGTGAACGCGTACGGCCCGGCCGAAGCGTCCGACGACATCGCCCAGCACCGCATGACATGCGCGCCGGCCACGCCTTACGTACCGGTCGGCAAGCCGATCCGCAACGTGCGCATGTACGTCGTCGACCCGCAGATGAACCTGTGCCCGATCGGGATTCCCGGCGAGCTTTGCGTGTCCGGCGTCGCCGTCGGCCGGGGCTATCTGAACGACGAAGCCGCGACGCGCGAGGCTTTCGTCGAGGATCCGTTCCATCCGGAGCGCGGCGTCCGCCTGTACCGCACCCGCGACATCGGCTGCTACCTGCCCGATGGAACGATCGTGCTGCACGGCCGCAAGGACCACCAACTGAAGATCCGCGGCTACCGCATCGAGCTCGGGGAGATCGACAACGCGCTGGCCGCCATTCCGGAAATCCGCCAGGCGGCCGCGCTCGACTATCGCGACGAGGCCGGCCGCGCGGCGCTGTGCGCGTATGTCGCGTTCCGCGACGGCGCGTCGCTGAGCGACGCCCGGATTGCCGCCGCGTTGTCCGCCACGCTGCCGGACTACATGGTGCCCGGCATCTACGTGGTGCTCGACGCGCTGCCCCTGAGCGGCAACGGCAAGATCGATCGCAAGGCGTTGCCGCCGCTGGCGCGCTCGCGACTAGCCGCCACGGCACACGCGCCGACGCCGCCCCGCACGCCCACCGAGACGCTGCTGTGCCGCATCTGGGGCGAAGCGCTGGGCATTCCGGCGCCCGGCATCCACAACAACCTCTTCGCGCTGGGCGGCGACTCGATTCTCAGCATGCGCATCGTGTCGCTGGCCGCGAAGGCGGGCCTGAAGATCACCACCCGGCTCATCTTCCAGCATCCGACGGTTGCCGAACTCGCCGCCGTGGCGACGCGCGGCACGGTCGGCGCGGCCGAGTTCGTCGCGTCGTCCGGCCCGCTGCCGCTCACGCCCATCCAGAAGCGTTTCTTCGCGCAGCGCAAGGACGACCCGGACCAGTACAACCAGGCGATCCTGCTCGACGTGCCGGCCGATTTCGATCCGGTCGTGCTGCGCCAGGCGCTGCGGCACGCGGCCAAATGGCATGACGCGCTGCGGCTGCGTTTTCGCGCGGGCGCAGCCGGCTGGATCCAGGCAGTCGTCGACGATCCGGAAGTGCCCGTCGTCGTGTCCGACCTTGCGCGCGATCAGCTCGCGCAGCACGTCGCGCAGTCGCATGCGAGCCTGAATCTCGCGGACGGCCCCGTCGTGCGCGCGGACCTGTTTCGCCTCGACGAAGGCCGTTCGCTCCGCCTGCTGCTGGTCGCCCATCATCTCGTGGTCGACGGCGTGTCGTGGGGCGCGCTGCTCGAAACCGTGTACGACGCCTATACGCGCCTGCGCAACGGCAAGGCGCCCGAATTCGCGGGCGGCAGCGCGACCTGGACCGCATGGACCCGGGCGATCTCGAACTGGGCCGGCTCCGGCGCCGCCGACGCCGACATCGCCCATTGGCAGGCCCTCGCGCGTGCCGCGCTGCCCGGCCTGCCGCTCGATCGCGATGCGCCCGCCGACGCCAATACCGTGTCGTCCGCCGAAACGATCGTGGTCGAGCTGGGCGAAGCCGCCACGACGGCCTTGCTGGGCGCCGCGCCCCGCGCCCATGACGCGCAGGTCAACGACCTGCTGCTCGCCGCGCTTGCGCGTGCCGTCAGCGACTGGAGCGGCTGCGCCGACGTCCTGCTGGATCTCGAAGCGCATGGGCGCGAGGAACTGATCGACGACCTCGACATCTCGCGCACGGTGGGCTGGTTTACGTCGGTTTTCCCGGTCGTGCTGACCGTCGATGCCGGCTCGCAGGATCCGGCGCGCCTGATTGCGTCGGTCAAGAAGCGACTGCGCGCCGTGCCGCGCGCGGGCATCAGCTACGGCCTGCTGCAGGACCGGCTCGACGGCCCGGCTCCGCAGCCGCGACTGCTGTTCAACTACCTGGGCCAGACCGACCAGCTGTTCACCGCTGCACGCGACTGGAAACAGGCCGCGGAGCCAAGCGGCGATGGCCGCCATGCGAACCAGCGGCGCGAGCACCTGCTCGACGTCAACGCCTACGTGACCGGCAACCGCCTGCACGTTGCGTGGGAGTTCAGCCGGGCCTGCCACGACACGGACACCATCCGGCGCGTCGCGCAGGCCTTCATCGCGGCGCTCGACACCCTGGTCGCCGGGCACGCCGTGGAGTCCGCGTCGTCCCGGCCCGCGACCGGCTTGCCGCAGGCGCCGGCCTCGGTGCTGCCGGACGAGATCGCCGACGTCTATGCGCTTACGCCGACCCAGCAGGGCATGCTGTTCCACAGCCTGTACGAACCCGCGTCGGATGCGTACTTCAGCAGCCTGAATTTCACGATCGACGGGGCGCTCGACACCGAACGGTTCCGCCGCGCGTGGGATACCGTGGCGCACCGGCACGACATCCTGCGAACCTCGTTTCACTGGGAAGACATCGAAAGCCCCGTGCAGGTCGTGCATCGCCGCATCGACTTGCCGTGGCACGACGAGGATCTGCGCGCGGCGTCCGCCGCGGAGGCCGAACAACGCTGGGAAGCCTACGTGGCGCAAGACCGGGCGCGCGGCTTCGACTTTACCCGCGCCCCGCTGATGCGGCTCGCACTGTTCCGCGTGGGCGATCACGCATGGCGCTTCCATTGGAGCCATCACCACATCCTGCTCGACGGGTGGAGCTCCGCGCGGCTCCTGAGCGAAGTGGCCGCCGCCTATCAGACGCCGCCGGCCGAAGCCACGCCGGAGCGGGACGCGCCGCCCGCCTTCGCCGATTACGTGCGCTGGCTGGCGCGCCAGGACGCCGCCGCGGCGGAACGTTTCTGGAAGACGAAGCTGGCGGATTTCCCGGCGACGACGCCGCTCGTGCTGGGCCGCCCCGAACTCGACGGCACGGCCGCGCCGGGCGCCTACGTGGAAGAGCCGCTGCTGCTCTCCGAAAGCGACACGCAACGGCTCGTCGCCTTCGCGCAATCCAGCCGCCTCACCCTGAACACGCTCGCGCAGGGCGCGTGGGCGCAGTTGCTGAGCCGCTATAGCGGCGAACCGGACGTCGTGTTCGGCACGATCGTGTCCGGCCGGCCGGCATCGCTGCCGGCGTCGGACGAAATGGTCGGGCTGTTCATCAACACGCTGCCGGTGCGGGTGCGCATCGACGCGCGCCCGACGTCCGCGTGGCTCGCGCAATTGCAGATGGACCTCGCGCAGCAGGAGGACTATGCGCACTATCCGCTGGCCGACATCCAGACATTCGCCGGCCTGCCGCCCGGCGTGCCGCTCTTCGAAAGCCTGCTCATCTTCCAGAACTATCCGGTCGAGGAAGCGCTGGCCGAGGCGCTGCCCGGCCTGCGGATCGGCGCATTCCAGGTGTCCGATCCGAACAATTACCCGCTGACGCTGGTCGTGACGCCGGGCAAGCGCCTGTCGCTGCAGGTGCTGTACGACGACGGCCGGTTCGATCGCGAAACGATCGTCCGCCTGCTGCGCCATGTCGAGACCCTGCTCACCGGCCTGGCCGGCGCGGCGGATCGCCCGAACCGCAGCCTTGCGCTGCTCACCGCCGCCGAGCGGGACGCCATCCTGCACGGCGGCAACGACACGTTCGCGCCGGTTCCGCTCGACCGGACGCTGCCCGAACTGATCGAGGCCGTCGCCGCCGCGCACCCGGAACGCATCGCCGTCCGCTGCGGCACGGAGGTGCGCACCTATCGGGAGCTCGTCGAAGGCGCCGGCCGGATCGCCGCGCATCTGCTGCGGACGGCGCCGCTCCAGCCGGACGACCGGATCGCCGTGTGGATGCCGCGCTCGCCGCTGATGCTGGAAACGATCCTGGCCATCTGGAAGTGCGGTGCGGCGTATGTGCCGGTCGATCCGGCCTATCCGGCCCAGCGGGTCGAGACCCTGCTGACGCTGGCCCGGCCGGCCGTCATCGTCGGCACGGACTGCCAGCCGCCGCCGGCGCTTGCGTCGATCCCGCGGGTCGATCCCGTTCGCCTGCCCGCCCATCAGGATGCCGAAGCGCCGACGCCGCGCTGCCGGCCCGCGGACCTCGCCTACGTGATCTTCACGTCGGGTTCGACCGGCCAGCCGAAAGGCGCGATGGTCGAACATCGCGGCATGCTCAATCACGTGCTCGCGATGGCGCGCAGGGTCGGGCTCGGCGCGCGGAGCGCGGTCGCCCAGACCGCTTCGCACTGCTCCGACATTTCGGTCTGGCAGTGCTTCGCGGCGCTGGCGTCGGGCGGCACAACGGTGATCTATCCCGATGCCGTGATTCTCGAGCCCGCGCGCCTGATCGACAGCCTGCACCGCGACCGCATCACGGCGATGCAATTCGTGCCGTCCTATCTGGCGACCTTTCTCGACGAACTGGAACGGCACGCGGCACCGGCCTTCCCGCACCTAGAAACGCTGCTGACGATCGGCGAAACGCTGCAGCCCGCGTCCGTACAAGCCTGGTTCCGCCTGAATCCGGCGGTCCGGCTCATCAACGCCTATGGGCCGACCGAAGCGTCGGATTCCGTCGCGCATTACAGCATGACGCGCGCCCCGGATCTGCCGGCGATTCCGATCGGCCGGCCGATCGAGAACCTGCGCGTCTACGTCGTGGACGCCGACATGAATCCGTGCCCGGCCGGCGTCAAGGGCGAGATCTGCATCGGGGGCGTCGGCGTCGGGCGCGGCTACCTGTTCGACGAAGCCCGCACCCTGGCGGTGTTCCGCGACGATCCGTTCAGCCCGGAACCGGGCGCGCGCCTGTATCGCACCGGCGATATCGGCTGCTTCGGGGCGGACGGCAATCTCCACTTCTTCGGCCGCCGCGACTTCCAGGTCAAGATCCGCGGATATCGCATCGAGCTCGGCGAAATCGAAGCCGCGCTGACCGGTCTCGCCGGCATCTCCCACGCCGTCGTGGTCGCCCGCGAGACGCCGGATGCGGGCATGACCCTGTGCGGCTATGCGTCGGGGTCCGGCTGGACGCCCCAACGGCTGCGCGACGCCCTGCGCGAACAGTTGCCCGCGCATATGGTGCCCGACACCGTGATGCTGCTGCCGGCGCTACCGGTCATGCCGAACGGCAAGATCAACCGCGCCGCGCTGCCGCTCCCGGAGGCCGCGTCCGTGCCCGACGGCGTGGCGGCCGAACCGCGGACGCCGGTCGAAGCGGCGCTGCTGCGTATCTTCGCCGAGGTGCTGGGCCGCCGGCCGAACGGCGTCGACGACGATTTCTTCGAGCATGGCGGCCAAAGCCTCAAGGCGATCCAGATGGTCAGCCGGATCCGGCGCGAACTGAAACTGGACGTCGCGGTCGCCGACATCTTCCATGCGCCGACGCCGCGCGCGCTCGCGCGGAAGCTGGCTTCGCTGCCTGCCGACGGCACCGCCGCCGACGACGCCGACGCGCTCATCCCGGCGCTGGCCGTGCAACCGTCCTACGCGGTGTCTCGCGCCCAGAAGCGGATCTGGCTCGCCAGCCGCAGCGCGGATCCATCCACGTACAACATGGCAGGCGCGCTGCAACTGGACGGCGCCGTCGACACCGCGCGCCTCGTTCGTGCGTTCGACTTGCTGGTCGATCGCCACGAGAGCCTGCGCACCGTGTTTGCGATGATCGAAGGCGAGTTGCGGCAACGCATCCTCACCCGCGAAGCCTCCGGTTTCCGGGTCGAGCAGCAGGATCTCGCGGACGACGCCGGGCCGCAGGCGATCGATGCGCTGATTCGCGCGGAAAGCGCGCAGCCGTTCGATCTCGCGACGGGGCCGCTCTTTCGCGTCAAGCTGGTTCGGCTCTCGCCCGCGAAGCATCTGCTACTGCTGAACATGCACCACGTGATATCGGATGCATGGTCGATCCGCGTGCTGACCGACGACCTGCATGCGCTGTATGCGGGACGCGACCTGCCGCCGCTGTCGATCCAGTATCGCGACTACGCCGCATGGCACAACGCGAGCCTCGCCGGTCCGCGCGCCGCCGCGCATCGCGCGTACTGGCTCGGACAACTGGCGGCGCCGCTGCCCCGCCTGCAACTGGCGTCGGACTTCCCGCGTCCCGAGCGGCCCGGTCATGCCGGGCAGACGCTCGAAGTCGAGCTACCGGAGCCGCAGGCGGCGGGACTCGCGACGCTGGCGCGCGCTCACCATACGTCGCTCCATGCGGTGCTCCTCGCGTCGTTCTGCGTGCTGATGCACTGCTATACGGGGCGTGAGGACATCGTCATCGGCAGCGTGTCGGCCGGGCGCGACAGCGAGCAGCTCGAATCGCAGATCGGCGTGTATCTGAACACCGTCGTGCTGCGCGTCCCGGTGCGGAAATCCGCGACCGTCGCGGAGGTGATCGACGGCGTGGCGAAAGCCTCCGCGGACGCGCTGGCGCATGCGTCCTATCCGTTCGACGTGTTGCTGGAGGACCTGAAGATTCGCACCCCGGCGGGCCATTTTCCGATCTTCGACATTCAAGCGAACTCCGTGTCGATGCCGGCGCCGCGGCCCGGCCTCCGCATCACGGACCTCTCGCAGGCGGACACGACGGCCAAGTTCGACCTGTCCTTCCAGGTCGTGGAAAGCGAAGGCCGGCACCTGATCCAGTTCATCTACAACACCCACCTGTTCCGCCCGTCGACCATCGCCGCGATGCGCGATCGACTGCTCGCGATCCACGACGTCTTCCGCCGCGATCCGGCCACGCCGGTCGATCGCATCCCGCTCTCCGGCGATGCGCCCGCCGCCGGCCCGCGGGTCCGGGTCGGCCTGCGCCTGAAGCGCGCGCCCGAGGTCACGGCCGACGGCGCGCTCGAGGAGAAGACGTGATGCGGGCCCGCCGAGCGTGCTGCTTCGGGTTGTTTCAGGTGAACAAAACGTTTCAAGGAGTTTCCTGTGCAAAACAATAACGTGCTGGTCACCGACCATCGCTATGCGCACATCGCGCAGTTCTGGCGCGACAGCCTTTCCCAGGTCGCCGGCGTCTACCGGATCGCGCCGCACGCCCCGAGTCGACAGCCGGACCGGCTGTCCCGCTCGGTGCGGCTCACGCCCGCGTCGCTCGACCTGCTGCGGCGCATCGGCGACGGCGAGCTTGCCGAATTCGCGGTCACGGCGGCGGGCATTGCGTTCCTGCTCTGGAAATACTTCCGGATGCCGGTCACGGTGCTCGGCACGCCGGGGCTGGCCGAGCATCCGCCGGCTCAGGCGGCCACCGTTCCGCTGATCATCGAGGTCCGTCCCGACGAGCGCATCGAGGACTACCTGTCGCGCGTGGCGGCGATCGTGGAAGACAGCTACGCCGAGCCTCAATTCCCGCTCGAAACGCTCGTGCGCAACGAAAAGGACATGGATCTCGCGCAGCTCACGAAAGTCGCGCTGGCGGACGATCGGGTGCACCACGCACCGGCCAGCCGGGACGACGACCTGCAGTTGCATCTGCGGCTCGCGCGCGGTGAAATCGCGCTCCGCTATAGCGGGGCCATCGAGCCTTTCGTCATCGACGGTTTCGCCGGCAGCCTGGGCGTGGTGCTGGAGGCCTTCGAACACCTCGACACACTGGTCGGCGACATCGAAGCGGCCCCGCCGGAAGAGCGCCCGCTGCTGGCCGCCTTCAACGCAACCGCGACGGTCGGCCCCAGCCACCCGACGGTCGTCGACATGTTCGAAGCGCAGGTCGCCCGCACGCCGGCGGCGCCGGCCCTGGTCACCGACAGTTCGCTGATGACCTACGCCGATCTGAACGCCCGCGCCAACAGCCTCGCGCATCAATTGCGCGAACACCACGGCGTCGGGCCGGAATCGCTGGTCGGCATCATGCTCGACCGTTCCGAATGGATGATCGTCGCGATTCTCGGCATATTGAAGGCGGGGGCGGCGTTCGTTCCGCTGGACCCGGCATATCCGGCCGAACGGATCAATCACATCCTCGGCGACACCGGCCTGTCGCTGCTGGTGACCCAATCGAGCCAGCTCGCGCAGTGGTATGAATTCTCCGGCGCGACGCTGCTGCTGGACCAGGCACTCCCCGGCTGGACGCCGCTGCCGGACAACCCGCCTTGCCGTGCCGAACCGGCGCACCTGGCCTACGTGCTCTACACGTCCGGCTCGACCGGGAAACCCAAGGGCTGCCTGCTCGAACACCGGAACCTGGCCCACTACATCGCGTGGGCCGTCGGGTATTACTTTCCGGACGGCACGACCGGCAGTTTCGGCCTGTACAGCTCGCTGTGCTTCGATTTCACGCTCACCAACATCTTCTGCCCGCTGGTGCGCGGCAAGACGCTGCGCATCTATCCGCAGTCGGAAAGCATCGACACCATCCTGGCCCGGATGTTCCAGCCCGGCAGCGGCGTCGACACCGTCAAGCTCACGCCCACCCACATTCACCTGCTGGAATACATGAACCTGCCACGCTCCGGCGTGCGCAAGGTCATCGTCGGCGGCGAGGAGCTGACGCCCCAGCACATCGCCACGCTGCGCAAGATCGATCCCGCGATCGAAATCTACAACGAGTACGGCCCCACCGAGGCGACGGTCGGCTGCATCGTCGAGCGCGTCGAGGACGCGCCGTCCACGGTGCTGATCGGCCGTCCCATCGCCAACACCCGGGTGTACATGCTCGACGACGCGCTGCGGCCGGTTCCGCTCGGCGTGCCCGGGGAAATCTGCCTCGCCGGCGCCGGCCTAGCGCGCGGCTACCACCAGCGGCCCGACGTCACCGCCTCTAAATTTGTCGAGCATCCGTTTCCCGGCGAAGCGCGCATCTATCGCACCGGCGACATCGGCCGGTGGCTGCCCGACGGACGTATCCAGTGCTACGGACGCGTCGACCACCAGGTCAAGATCCGCGGGCACCGTATCGAACTCGGCGAGATCGAGGCCGCGATCGCCGCGCACGAGGATGTCGTCGGCGCGGCGGTCATGGTGCGCGAATCCGCCCACGGGGTGCGCAAGCTGGCGGCCTATGTCAAGGGCGCCGCGAGCCTGAACGTGCCGGACCTTCGGGCCTATCTGGCCGCGAAGCTGCCGGACTACATGGTCCCGTCCGACATCGTCCCGATCGCCGAATTCCCGCTCAACGCGAACGGCAAGCTGGATCGCCCGGCGCTCCTGGCCCTGGAGCCTGCCGCCGCGCCCGACGCCGCCCGTCTCGACGCCACGCCGATCCAGCTCGAGCTGGTGCGCATCTGGCGCGACGTGCTCGACAATCCGGCCGTCGATCTCACCGGCCGCTTCTTCGACTACGGCGGCGATTCGCTGCAGGCCATGCAGCTGGTTTCGCGGATCTGGAGCAGCTTCGCCGTCGAGATCGGCATCGACGCGATCTTCGAACTCCAGACCATCAGCGCGGTGTCCGACCTGATCGAAGCGTCGTCGCCCCGCGCCGGTTCGACGGCCGGCCACATCCTGCCCCGCTCGCGCGCGAACGACCTGCCGCTGTCGTTTCCGCAGCAGCGGCTGTGGTTCCTCGCGCAACTGGAAGGCCCGTCGGCCACCTACAATATCGCGAGCGCGCTGCGCTTCGACGGCGAACTGGACATCGCGCGCCTGCGGGATGCCGTGTCCGAGATCAGCCGGCGTCACGAGATCCTGCGCACGACGTTTCCCGCCGTCGACGGCCGCGGGGTTCAACGCATCGCACCGCCGGCGCCGGTCGCGCTCGACGTCGTCGACGTCGCCGACGAATCCGACACGCTCGCGCTGCTCGCGGCGCAAGCCGACCGCCCGTTCGATCTCGCCGCCGGGCCGCTCTATCGCGTCGTGCTGTACCGCGTCCATGAACGCCTGCACGTCTTCGGCATCGTGATGCATCACATCGTTTCCGATGCGTGGTCGTCAGGCATCCTCATCGGCGAACTGGCCGCGCTCTATGCCGGCCGGCCGCTGCCGGAACTGGCCGTCCAGTACGCGGACTACGCGGTGTGGCAGCACGAGCGCCTGGCGTCCGCCGACACGCATCGGGAACTGGCGCTGCTGAGCGCCGCGCTGGCGGACGCGCCGGACCTGATCGAACTGCCCACCGACCGCCCCCGGCCCGCCGTCCAGCAGTTCCGCGGCGCGGTCCTACCGTTCCGGTTGAGCGGCGCACGCGCCGACGGGCTGCGCGCGATTGCGCGCGCGTCCGGCACCAGCACGTTCATGGTCGTGCTCGCCGCGTATGCGCTGCTGCTGTCGCGATACAGCAACCAGCAGGATCTCGTCATCGGCTCCCCGATCGCCAATCGGCGTTCCAGCATGACCGAGCCGCTGATCGGCTTCTTCGCGAACATGCTCGCGCTGCGCGTGGACCTGTCGGGCAATCCGACCTTCGGCGAACTGCTCGCGCGCGTGAAGCGCGTCGCGCTGGACGGCTACAGCCGACAGGAGATTCCGTTCGAGCAGGTGGTGGACGCGCTCGAACTCGAACGCAACCTGAGCCGCACGCCGGTTTTCCAGGTCGTGTTCGCGTACGAGAAAGCGCAGGCCCAGACGGCGAGCTTCCCCGGTCTCGTGGCCACGCCGGTATCGGTGGAGACCCACACCGCGAAATTCGACCTCACGCTCCATGTCCAGGATGCCGACGACGGTCTCGCGGGCTCGCTGGAATACAACCTGGACCTGTTCGACGCCGCCACGATCGAGCGCATGGCGGAACACTTCCGTACGCTCATCGATGCCGTGATCGCCGATCCGGACCGGCCGTTCGGCGCGCTGCCGTTGACGAGCGATGCGGAGCGGCACTTGCTGACCGTCGAGTGGAACCGCACCGACATGGACTTCGGCGAGGCCGCCGCGCAGCCGTTGCATCGGTTGTTCGAACGGCAGGTCGAGCGCACGCCGGACGCCATCGCCGCCGTCTTCGATGACGTCTCGCTCACCTACGCCGAACTCAACCTGCGCGCCAACCGCCTCGCCCACCATCTCATCGCACTCGGCGTCGGCCCCGACGCACTCGTCGGCGTCGCCATGGAACGCTCGCTCGACATGAGCGTCGCGCTGCTCGCGATCCTCAAGGCCGGCGGCGCTTATGTCCCCGTCGACCCCGACTACCCCGCCGAACGCGTGCGCTTCATGATCGACCACGCGCAGTTGCGCTGGCTCCTCACCCAGCAGCACCTGCTCGCCGCGCTGCCCGACACCGGCGCCCGCGTGATCGCCATCGATACCGACGCACTCGATCTTGATGCCGCGCCCGTGTCGAACCCCGCGCCCGCGCTGAACGGCGACAACCTCGCCTACATGATCTACACGTCCGGGTCGACCGGCCGGCCCAAGGGCGCGCTCAACACCCATCGCGCCATCACCAACCGCATCCTCTGGATGCAGCACGCCTACGCGCTCGGCACCGACGATGCCGTGCTGCAGAAGACCCCGTTCAGCTTCGACGTCTCGGTCTGGGAACTCTTCTGGCCGCTCGTCACCGGCGCGCGCCTGGTGTTCGCCCGCCCCGGCGGCCAGCGCGAAACCGACTACCTCGTCGATCTCATCGAGCGCGAACGGATCACCACGATCCACTTCGTGCCGTCGATGCTGCGCGCGTTCCTCGACCATCCGGACCTCGACGCGCACTGCGCGTCGCTGCGGCGCGTCGTGTGCAGCGGCGAGGCGCTGCCCCACGACCTGCAGCAGCGTTGCCTCGAGCGCCTGGACGTCAAGCTCTACAACCTCTACGGCCCCACCGAGGCCGCCGTCGACGTAACCGCGTGGGAATGCCGGCGCGACGACCCGAACCGCATCGTCCCGATCGGCCGGCCCATCGCCAACACCCGCCTCTACATCGTCGACGCGCAGATGCAGCCCGTGCCGGTGGGCGTGCCCGGAGAATTGCTGATCGGCGGCACGCCGGTCGGGCGCGGCTACCACGGCGAACCCGAACTGAGCGCCGAAAAGTTCATCGCCGATCCGTTCTCCTCCGACCCGCTCGCGCGCCTCTACCGCACCGGCGATCTCGCGCGCTACCGCCCCGACGGCAACATCGCGTTCCTCGGCCGCATCGATCACCAGATCAAGCTGCGCGGCCTGCGCATCGAACCCGGCGAAATCGAGGCGGCGCTGCGCGCGCATCCGTCGATCGACGACTGCGTCGTGATCGCGAGAACCGAAGGAACCCGAACCTTCCTGATCGCCTATGTCGCGACCGCGGCGGCGGACCTCGCCGATCTGCGCGGCTTCCTGAGCGGCAAGCTGGCCGACTACATGGTGCCGTCGCAGTTCGTCGCGCTCGCGTCCCTGCCGACGCTGCCCAACGGCAAGATCAACCGCAAGGCGCTGCCGCTTCCGGCGAATGGGGCCGACGCGCCCCCGCCGCACGCGCCCGCGGTCACGCCGCGGGAAATCCTGCTGGCGTCGATCTGGCAAGACGTGCTGCAACTGCCTTCCGTCGGCATCCACGACAATTTCTTCGAACTCGGCGGCGACTCCATCCTGAGCATCCAGGTGATCGCGCGCGCCAACCAGGCCGGGCTGCGCGTGACGGCGAAGCAGCTGTTCCAGTATCAGACGATCGCGCAGCTGGCCGCCGCACCCGAGGCGCGGGCCGCACACGCGCCAACCGTGAGCCCGCTGGGCGATGCGCCGCTCACACCGGTGCAGCACTGGTTCTTCGAACAGGAGATCGATGCGCCGTCACACTACAATCAAACGGTCCTGATCCAGGTGCCGGCGGATATCGACGCGTCGAGGCTCGCCGACGCGTTCCGGCAAGTCTACGAACATCACGACGCGTTGCGACTGCGTTTCTCGCACGGTGCGGGCGGATGGACCCAGCAAGTCGTCGCGGGCGGCGAGATGCCGGCGCTCTTTGCGAAACAGGTGATCGCCGGCGACCCCGACGAGCGCCTGGCGGCGATGCGCACCGCCGCCGCCGACGCGGAGCGCGGCATCGACATCACGCACGGCCCGTTGCTCGCGGCCCGGCTCTTCTGCCTGGCCGACGAGCCGCTCGCCCGCCTGTTCGTGTCGGTCCATCACCTGGCGGTGGACGGCGTGTCGTGGCGCGTGCTCCTCGAGGACTTGCATGCCGCCTACCATGGCCGGCCGCTGCCCGAGAAGACGACTTCGTTCCGCGAATGGGCATTGCATCTGCAGCAACTGGCCCGGTCGCCCGCCATCGGCGACGAAGCCCGACTGTGGCAAGCCCTCCTTGCGCAGCACGTCGAACCGATTCCGGTCGACTATCCGGCCGCGGGTGCGGACAACCACGGCGCCAACTACAGGGCCAACAACGCGGTCGGCGACGCGTCATCCGTTTCATTCGAGCTGGACGAAGCCGCCACCACCGCGTTGCTGCGCCGGCTGCCACGGGCCTACGACACCCGCATCAACGACGTCCTGCTCGTCGCGCTCGCGCAAGCCTGCAGCATGGTCACGGGCAACACCCGCACCCGGATCGATCTCGAGAGTCACGGCCGCCACGTGTCGGATGCGCCGCTCGACCTCACGCGGACGGTGGGCTGGTTCACGTCCATCTACCCCGTCGTGCTCGACGCCGACGCGATGCACACGCCGGAGGACGCGCTGCGTGACGCGCGGCAGCAGCTGCGCCGGATTCCGGCCGACGGTCTCGGTTATTCGCTGCTCCGCTACCTGAGCCCCGACGCCGCCGTGCGCGACAGTCTCGCCGCGTTGCCGAAGGCCGATATCCTCTTCAACTATCACGGGCAGCTCGATACCGTGTTGCGGCAATCCGACGGCTGGCGCCCGGCGGCCGAAGATCTCGGCTCGCTGCGCGCCGGGCGGTCACAGCGCACGCACGCATTCGAGATCGTCGCCGCCGTCGTCGACGGCAAGCTTCAGGTGGACTGGCGCTACGGCGAACGGCTCCACCGGCGGCAGACGGTCGAGAACCTGGCCGCGCACTTCAAGGACCGGTTGCTCGACTTCGCGGCGTCGGTCCCCGACACCGCGTGGGACGACATCGAGGACAGCTACCCACTTTCGTCGCTGCAGCAGGGCATCCTGTTCCATTCGCTGTACGACCTGGATCCTGCCGCCTATTTCCAGCAGTTCAGCTTTGTCGTCAGCGGCCCGCTCCAGGTGCCGGCGCTCCGGCAGGCGTGGGCCAATGCGCTCGCGCGCCATGGCGTGCTGCGCACCGCGTTCGCGTGGGCCAATCGCGATCACCCCGTCCAGACCGTGCTACGCGCGGTCGAGCTGCCGTGGACAATGCTCGACTGGCGGCACCGCGATACGTCCCGCCGCGCGCAGGACTTCGATGCGTTCCTCGCCGACGACCGCAAGCGCGGCTTCGATCTTCAGCGGGCGCCGTTGTTCCGCTGCACGCTGATCCAGGAAACGGACACGCGCCATCGCTTCTGCTGGAGCGCGCACCACATCATCTTGGACGGCTGGAGCACCGCGACCCTGATGAAGGAGGTGTTCGACGACTACCTGTCGCTCGCCCGCACCGGCGTGCCCGCGGTCGCAGCGTCGGCGCCGGGCTACCGCGCGTACATCGACTGGCTCGCGCGTCATCCTCGCTCGGCCGACGAAACCTGGTGGCGCGCCGAACTGGCCGGCTTCCATGCCGCCACGCCGATCGCGGCCAGTCCGGCCCGGCAGAACGCCGGCGACGCCGCGCGCGAGGACACGCGCAGGACACAGCAATTCCTGCTGGACGAGACCCTGACCGCGCGGCTGCAAGCGCTGACGCGCGCGCATCGCGTCACGCTCAACGTCCTGATCCGCGCGGTCTGGGCGTTGGTGCTGCGGCGCCACGCCGGAACGGACGATGTCGTCTTCGGCGTCACCGTGTCCGGTCGCCCGCCGATGCTCGACGGCGTCGAGTCGATCGTGGGGCTGTTCATCAACACGCTGCCGCTGCGCTTGCGTATCGCACCGGAGCGGCCGTTCATCGAATGGCTGGCGGAAGTCCATGCGGCCCAGACGGCAATGGAGCCGCATTCGTACAGCTCGCTGGTCGATATCCAGTCGTGGAGCGACGTGCCCGCCCGCGACAGTCTGTTCGACAGCCTGCTCGTCTTCGAGAACTTCCCGGTGGCCGCCGCCCCCGATCTCGGGCCGGACGACATCGAGATTCTCGACACCCGCGCGTTCGCGGAATCGAATTACCCGCTGACCCTGACGGTGCACCCGAACGAGCGCATCGGTTTCCACATTTCGCACGATGCACACCGCGTCGCGCCGGATGTCGTGCGGCAGATGCTCGGCACCCTCCGCACGTTGCTGGAACGATTCGCCGACGACCCGACCCGGCGCACCGGCGAGCTCGCCGATCCGCAGGCCGCCGGTGGCCTGCCGAGCGCATCGCGCGGCGCGGCCGAGCCGGCCATCGAAGCCGCTGCCGGGGCGGCCACGGCGGCACGCGCCGCCGCGCCTACGGCGGACGAAAGCACGTTGCTGGAGATCTGGCGGCGGATCTTCAAACGAGACGACATCAAGATCGGCGACAACTATTTCGACCTCGGCGGCCACTCGATCATCGCGATCCAGCTGATGGCCCATGTCGAGAAGGCGTTCGATCGCCGGCTGCCGATTTCCTGCCTGTTCGAGAATCCGACCATCGAGAAACTGGCGGCGGCGCTGGCCGCGAAGGAACCGTCCGCGCCCGCCGGCGGACTCGTGCCGATTCGCGACGGCGGCCCCGCCGCGCCGCTCTTCCTCCTGCCGGGCGCCGGCGGGAACGTGGTCTACTTCCACCCGCTCGCGCACCACCTGAGCGGCGCCCACGCGATTCACGGGCTGGAAGCGCTCGGCCTCGACGGCTCGTGCATGCCGCTCACCCGCGTGGAAGACATCGCGGCCCGTCATATCGAACGCATCTGGCCGCGGGTGGGCGCGGGGCCGTACTACCTGGCGGGCCACTCGTTCGGCGCGCAGGTGGCGCTCGAGATGAGCCGGCAACTTGTCGCCAGGGGCGCCGACGTGAAACTGCTGGCGATCTTCGACGCGTCCGCGCCCATCGACAGCCCGGCCGCCGCTTACTGGCAGGACTGGGACGACACCGAATGGCTGGTCGCGATCGCCCATGAAATCGGCACCTTCCTCGGGACCGACCTTCAGGTGACGCGAACCGACCTCGTCGATCTCGATCCCGACGCCCAGGCCGGCCTGATCCTCGAGCGGATCGGCGACCGCGGCAACTGGTTCGCGGACGCCGGGTCCGACCGCCTGCGCGCCTACCTGCGCGTCTACCAGGCCAACTTCAAGTCGCACTACGCGCCGCAAGCCACCCCGCTGCCCGTGCCGATCGCGCTGTTCCGCAGCACCGAACGCGATCCCGGCGACTACGCGCCGTCTGCCGAGATCGCGCAGCTTCGCCTGGACCCGAGCTGGGGGTGGTCCCGCTTCTCGGCGCTCCCCGTCGCGGTGACGGACGTCCCCGGCGACCACCTGACCATGCTGCTCGATCCGCATGCCGGCGTCCTCGCCGCCCATGTCAATTCGTTTCTGGAAAAACTGCCCTCATGAAATCAACGCCGACGATCGACAACACTTTCGCCCGCAAGGTCTGCATCAACCTGGACCGGCGCCCCGACCGCTGGGAAGCGATGCAACGAAAATTCGCAGAGCAGAACATCCGCACGGTGGAACGGCTGTCCGCCGTCGATGCCAGGCTGGTGAGCGTGCCGGAATCGTTGAGCCATATGCGTCCGCAGGACTACGGCTGCACGATGAGCCATCTCGCCGCCGTGAAACAGGCCAAGGCTGCCGGCGCGAGCGAAGTCCTGATCTTCGAGGACGACGCGTTCTTCGACGCCGATTTCGCCGCGCGCTTTCCCGAGTTCATCGCGCAAGTGCCGGATGACTGGCACATGCTGTTCCTGGGCGCGTATCACTTCACGCCGCCCATTCCCGTCGCACCGAACATCGTCAAGGCCGTGGAGACGCTCACCGCACACGCGTATGTCGTCCGGGACTCGCTGTACGACGCGTTCATCGCGATCAACGAAAACCCGCCGGCGATCAACGACCGTAACAACCTCGTCCTGCAGCAGACGTTCAATTGCTACTGCTTCGAGCCGAACCTGGTCGGACAGGAGTCCGGCTACTCCGACATCATGGACGAAGTGATGCCGGAAAAGCCGCTGACCTATTCGATGCCCATTCCGGACGGCTGGTAATGCCTGCGGCTCGTGCCCGCCGCGATCCCTCACTCGACAAGCCATTGACCCTCATGCAAATCACCCCTGTTGACCCCGAAGCGGCGTTCGTACAGGCCGCGCTGAATGCGCTTCACCGGGACTGCAAGCTCGGCGACGCGATTTCACTGGCTTATGGGAAATGCGAATCGGCTGCCGGCGTGATCGACCTGATTTTTCCGTTGATCACGAAGAAAGTGCGGATCGATTACATCCTCATGTACAGCATCGAAAGCAATCCCCGCACGCTCCTGCAATTTCTTCGGCAGGTCGATGCGCGGCTGACAGGGAACGAAAACTGGACGGCCGCGTCGGTCGAGGCCGCGTTGCGCAGCGTGGCCGATTCGACGGACGGCGTCGGCTGGGATCGTGCGCAGCGCCTGCTGAAGTGCTGCATCCTGTTTTCCGATTCGCCGCTGGAAATCGTGAAGAGCATCACGTTCCTGGGCAAGCACGAAACCTCGTCGAGGTTGAGATCAGCGGCAAGAAACGTCGAACTCAGCCACCTGATCAACTGAGACCTACTGGCCACTCATGGATTCCGCTCAAAGCAAATCGCCGCCATGGCATTCCGCCGTCACCCTGATGTGGCGCAGTCATCCCTGGCTGACGCTGGGCACGGTCCTGACGGGCCTCGTCAGCGGCATCGCGTCGATCGTGGGCGTCGGGTTGATCAGCACCGCGCTGCACGACCGGGATGATCGGCAAACGCTGTTGCTGATCTTCATTGCGGTGAATGTCGTCGCGGTGGTCTGCAGGAGCGGCGCTGCCGTGATGCCTTCCTATGCCTGCATGAAAGTCATGACGCGATTGCGCGTCAACCTGTGCAAGAGGATCCTGGCGACCCCGCTGGATGAAATCGACCGCCGCGGCGCCCCCAATGTCCTGACGATGCTGACGCAAGACATTCCGCAGCTGAGCCAGACCCTGCTCACCATCCCGACGATCATCGTTCAATCGGTCGTCCTGATCTGCAGCATCGCCTATCTCGCCTATCTCTCGTGGATCGTGTTCGCTTCGACGATCATCCTGACCCTCGTCGGCCTGCTGCTTTATCTGTTTTTCTATCGAAAGGCGGTCAATTTCACGGAGCGGGTTCGCGATGAATTCGTCCAGTTCAACGAATATACCCATGGCCTCGTGTTCGGAATCAAGGAGCTCAAGCTCAACCGGGCCAGGCGACGCTGGTTTACCCGGGCCGCGATCGAGTTGTCGTCGAAGCGCGTGGCAGGCTTCAATTACATCGAACGCTTCTGGTTCATGAGCGGCGACAGCATCGGCCAGATCACGGTAGCGGTCCTGCTCGGGTTCCTGTTGTTCGGCGTACCGTCGCTCGGCGTCGTGGACCCTTCCGTACTCACGGCGAGCATTCTGGCCGTGCTCTACATGATGGGGCCCTTGACCATGCTGATCAATATCCTGCCGGTGGTGGCCGAAGGCAAGACCGCGCTCGCCAGGCTGGCTGAATTCGGCTTCCTGATCGACGACACGCAGGATTCACGCAACGAACCGCCCTCTCCGGGCACCGTGGAATCCCCATCGGCGAAGTCATGGAAGGTCATCGAGTTGAACGAGGTGACGATGAACTACCGTGACGACGCGTCGTCTGTCGACTTCGTGCTCGGCCCCATCAACATGACGATTCATGCGGGCGAACTCGTCTATGTCATCGGCGGAAACGGCAGCGGCAAGAGCACGTTGGGCAAGGTGCTCAGCGGCCTCTATGCGCCTACCGGCGGCACCATCTCCCTCGACGGAAGAGTCATTGACGACGCTGCCAGGGAACGGTACCGAAACCTGTTTTCCGCCGTCTTCACCGATTTCCATTTGTTCAATCGCGTCATAGGACCGGACCGGGGCAATGAACGCATCGAGCTTGCGCGGAAATACCTTGAAACCCTGAAATTGGCGGACAAGATCGAGATTTCCGGCCGGACTTACTCGACGACCCGGGCCTTGTCGACCGGGCAACGCAAGCGCCTGGCGTTGCTTTGCGCCTACATCGAGGATCGTCCGATTTATATCCTGGACGAATGGGCCGCCGATCAGGATCCGGTCTTCAAGCGATTTTTCTATGAAGTGCTGGTACCCGATCTGAAGTCCCGCGGGAAATGCGTCGTCATCATTACCCACGACGATCAGTATTTCAAGCTGGCGGATCGGGTCATTCGCCTGGATAGCGGCCGCATCTTCTCCGATACGGCCCTGTGCGATGCCCGGGCCGAAGCTGCCGGATGAGCGGCGATCCGGATGCGGACACCGTGCACGCTGCCTGTCGCCGACGGGCGGAACAGCCGCCGTGCGGCGGACCGGATTCGGCGGCCGGCGATGCCGCGGTTGTCCCGGCAATCCGTTACAGACGCGTTTGCGGCCAGGTGTTTAAATCATGTCGGCATCCATGCGCGCAAGCGCAGCTTCAACGTCTCATCAGGAATTCTTTCATGGAGTTCAGCAGATTGTTCGCACACGTCGGCGAAGCGATCTCGAGCAGCGGCAGCCGACGTTTTCCCCGAATGATGTACAACCTGATCTCCGCGGCGATCCCCGTCGACGAGATCCGCATTTCGGAGCTTGCGGTCGACGCCGCGCCCGACGGCAACCCCGGGGTGCGCAGCCTCGGTGCGGTCGGTGCGGTCGGCGCGGCGCTCGCGAACGCCGGCCCGGCCGCTGCCTGTTGCGGGCCGCAGATGCCGCCGCACCCGGGTGCGAGCCGCCTGCACGTCGACGACACGCTCGCCGGCCACGACCCGATCCACGCGCAGCTCGACCGTTTCGTCCTCATGCAGGCGGCGATCGTGTCGCCGCGTTGCGCGCAATTCCACCTCGTGACCCGCAAGCGGAACCACTGTTACGTGATCTCGTTGTATCGCACGAGTACGTTCGACGATTTCTCGCCGCTGGAGCGGACCTTCCTCAAGGAACTCTCGCACGTGCTGTTTCCGATCGTCGCGAGCCATGTCGCGGCGCGCGATTCGGCTGCGCCGGCCGCCCGTGTGATCACCGCCGCGCCGCCGGCGACGCAATCGGGCCGGGAGCGCGTGGCGCGGCGGTTCGCCGACCGGCTGCAGCAAGCCGGCGTGAAGCTGTCGACGCGCGAGATCGAGGCCTGCACGGCTCTGCTGGCCGGCGACACGGTGCCCGCCATCGCCGCACGTTTCGCGCTGTGCGAAAGCACCGTCGAGACCTACCTGAAGCGGGCAGCCGTCAAGCTGGGCTTCGGCGGGCGTCACGGCCTGACGCGCTGGATGCTCGACGAGGCGGCCGGAGCCGCGACGGAAGCCGGCCGGGACAGCGCGAGAAGCGTGCGGCGCGACTACACGTCGGCGCGCATCGGAACCTGAGGCCCCGCGGCCCGAACGCGCATGCCCGGCGGCGTGGCGTGCGTCAGGTGCGGCACGCCAGGCACTTCAGCGCGCACGACGCCGACGCAGGCGACGCACGAAACAACGGGGGGCGGCTGCCGCCGGCCTCCACGTCGAGTCGCACGCCGGCAATCCGGCCGGCAACGCAGCCCAGGCTGCCACACCCGGTGACATCGTCGTCGGCGCGGGCACGCGCGGCAGCCATACCGGCACATCACCCGGCGGTGTTCGTTGTGCGTCGACGGCGTGACCGCGTCACGCCGCCGACGCGCACGGTACGGAATCGTCGATCATCCATTTCGTGAGCCCGTGCCGGCCGCTGATACCCAGCTTCACCGCGGCGCGCTTGATGTACGTCTCGACCGTACTCTCCTTCACGCCGAGTTCGCCGGCCATTTCGCGCAGCATCTTGCCCGCGAGCAGGCCGAGGCACACTTCGTTTTCACGCGCCGACAGCGCGACGCCCGCGCGCGCGAGCCGCGATTCGAACTCGTGGCGCAGCGCCTCGACGCCGGGCATGCCTGCCGTCGCACCGGGCGCCGTCGTGCATTCGAGCTCGCCGTGCCGGCGCGTCGACGCATGCCACTCGACGAGCGGCAGCAGCGTATCGGCGAAATTCTTCAGGAACGACATCTCCTGCAACGAGAAATCGCGATGCGATGCCGTGCGATGCAGCGAGATCACGTAGCGGCGATTCGCCTTGCCCGACACGAGATGGCACTGAAATCCGCCGCCCGGTCCGCCCGGCGGCGCGGCTTCGCCGCCATTGCCGCCCCGCAGCAGCGGATTGATGTGAATGAGCTGCCGGTCGCAGGCCGCCAGGATCCGGTTCAACGGCGGATGCGCGGCCGGTTCCCGCTCGCCGTGCGCGGCCGGCGCGCCGCGCCCGTCGCCGCCCGGCGCGCCGAACGCGCCGAGCGACTGGACGCGGACGACTTCGCCCGCCGGCTCGTCGAGCGTCCATTCGGTCATCCGGGTGATCGCGAGCGGAATCGATTCGACCAGCAATGCATGCATGTCGGATGCGAACCGCTCACTGCCGGCGCTCGAAATCACCTTCCCGAGCTTCGCGAACATCTGATTCTCCTTGTTGTGCGTGCTTGAGGACGTGGCGCAACGCCAGCGCGGGCGAGCCGGCACGGTTTGCGCGGCACGCGTCTGGTCGCGCTGCGTCGCGCGCCTTCTTCGACGGGCCACGCGCCGCCACCCTCGCGTGCCGATGCGTTCGGCTCACGCGAAACGACGGCGCGCCGTTCCCTGTTCAGCCCGATGCGAGATCGCATGCGGGGACGGTGGCCGCGCCGCACTCAACGGTCGGCTGCGTGCCCAATGCGTCGGCGACCCGTTCGCGAACGCGCCAGCGCGCGTCGAATGGCCCGGCAACGTGGCGCGGGCCGTCGGGCATGCGTCTATAGCCCGCGATCCGTAAGACGCAGTGCGCGTGCGAACGATCTTCAGGCGCGGCGAATGCCGCCTCGACACCGACGATCGAGCGATCCGATGACAAGCGTGAAACAGGCACGATGTTTCCCCCGTATTGGACGACGCGATGCGGCAGGCGTCGCATTGATGGACGATCATGACTGGCGAAGCCGCAACAGGCTGAAACGTCCATTTCAATCGATACGCGTTGCTGGATGAAAACGCGCCGCCGCCGGACGTGCTGAATACCTGAATTGGAAAACCCGGCGCCGCCCCGGAGTGGGCGCGTGCCCGGCGAATTCAACGAATAATCGCGATCAAAAATCGAAACGATTCTTTCCATTGAATTTTATCCATGTATATCCCAGCCGCGTATGATAGCGACGATTTAAGACATTTGCGGTTAACCTGACATCTATTTTTTAAATCATTCCGCTCGCGAACCGGAAATCGTTCAATCCGCACGCCACCGATTGGCATGATTATGAATGCGCGGATAAACCAAAATCTGTTTACCACGAACTTTTGCAACAATCACCCAAGCGACGCATACCACGAATTTTCATCCGGGTGCCTTATTCGATCAAAGAATTTCCGAATTTCACCATATCCACCCGCTCACCGAGTTGGCTTCAAATATTGTCTACCGGACGTTATTTCGATTCGCTCAACGATCGATTCAATTCGCGCGGCGGCAAAGCATAATTTCCGCTTCCAGCCCACGACAGCTTGCCACCGACACCGGCGTTGCAAAATATCCACAAGGTGAGAAGCCACCTCTCGTCACGAAATTTCCATATTAAGTAATCGGAAATTCGCCAACCCGCCGCTTGCCTCGCGACAGATAAATTGCTAGGCTTTCGACCGAAATACACAGCCTATCGTCAATCAATTTTAAACTTCGGCCGGGTTTATTTAAAAAACCGAAACATGGGAATTAATATTCACGTGAAATCATTTTTTATCGACCGTCGCGGCTAGCGCTTCGCCGCACGCGATTTCGTCGAATCTCCGTATCTGCTTGCCGCCAGAACGGGCCGACGGCCAATTGAAGAAATCGCCCGGCGGTTTTTCGATTTCCTTTTGGACGTCCGTGGCGATGCGCGGCCGCGCATTGCCGAACGCACCGTCTTTTTCAATCCCGGCCTGCCAACGCGCAACGCTTTTCACGCGCCGCGCCTGCTCGAATTGCCATACGAGTCTCAACGCGTCATTTGTCGTCTTTCCGATCTGCAAAACAATTCCGAAAAATTGGAGCACACCATGAGTCACGACTTCCGAGACGAACCTGCGCCGCGTCGCGCCTTCCTGGCCGACATGGCGAAGCTCGCGGCGGCCGGCATCGTCACCGGCTGGACACCGCTCTATCAGATTGCGGCGCACGCGCGGACGGCCGGCGACACGCCGCCCGGCTTCCCGGCCGACATCCCGCTTTACAAGCAGGCGTTCCAGAACTGGAGCGGCGAGATCGCCGTGCAGGACGTATGGACCGCCGCGCCGCGCTCCGCCGACGACGTCGTCGCGGCGGTCAACTGGGCGCGCGCAAACGGCTACCGGATACGCCCGCGCGGCTACATGCACAACTGGTCGCCGTTGACGCTGGACCCGGGCGCGGGCGCCGCGAACCTCGTGCTGCTCGATACGACGAAGTCGCTGACGGCCGTCTCCGTCGACACGACGGCGCGTCCGGCGCGCGTCACCGCCCAGACGGGCGTCTCGCTGGAGTCGCTGCTCGCGACGCTCGAGCAATATGGCCTCGGCGTGATTGCCGCGCCCGCACCGGGCGACATCACGCTCGGCGGCGCGCTCGCGATCGACGCCCACGGCACCGCCGTGCCGGCGGCCGGCGAAACCTTGCAACCGGGCCAGACCTACGGCTCGCTGAGCAATCTCGTGGTCGCGCTCACCGCGGTCGTGTTCGATCCGGCCCGGCAGCAATACGTGCTGCGCCGGTTCGAGCGCAGCGATCCCGAGATCGGCGCGTTCCTCGCGCACATCGGGCGCGCGTTCATCGTCGAAGTCACGCTGACGGCAGGCCCGAACCAGCGGCTACGCTGCCAGAGCTACGTCGACATTCCGGCATCCGAACTGTTTGCCCCGGCCGGCGCGACGGGCCGCACGATCACGTCGTTTCTCGACGCCTCGGGCCGGGTGGAAGCCATCTGGTTCCCGTTTACGACCAAGCCGTGGCTCAAGGTCTGGACGCCGACGCCCAGCAAGCCGTTCCTGTCGCGCGCCGTCACGCAGCCGTACAACTATCCGTTCTCCGATTCGATCTCGCAGTCCATCTCGGATCTCGTCAAGCGGATCGTGATCGGCGGCGAAGGCGGATTGACGCCGCTGTTCGGCCAGACGCAGCTGGCCATCACGACGGCCGGTCTCGCACTCACGCTCAGCGGGGACATCTGGGGCTGGTCGCGCACCGTGCTGCAGTACATTCGACCGACGACGCTGCGCGTCACCGCGAACGGCTACGCGGTACTGGCGCGGCGCGCCGACGTGCAGCGCGTGATCAGCGAATTCGTGCAGTTCTATCAGAACCGCGTCGACACGTACAAGGCGCGCGGCGAGTATCCGATGAACGGTCCCGTCGAGATCCGTGTCACCGGTCTCGACAAGCCGGCCGATGCCGGCGCGGGCGCGGTCGTGCCCGCCTTGTCCGGACTCAAGCCGCGCCCCGACCGGCCGGAATGGGATACCGCCGTGTGGTTCGATATCCTGACGTTGCCGGGCACGCCGGCCGCCGGTCGCTTCTATCGCGAGATCGAGCAATGGATGCTCGCGAACTACACCGGCTCGTATGCGACGGTGCGCCCGGAATGGTCGAAGGGCTGGGCCTATACCGACGCGGCCGCCTGGCAAGACGACACGATGCTCACCACCACGATTCCGAACCTGCATCGTGAAGGCCAGCCGGCGTCGAGCAACTGGGATACGGCGCGCGCGACCCTCGAACGCTACGACCCGCACCGGATCTTCCGGTCGCCGCTGCTCGACCGGCTGATGCCGTAGCGATCCCGGCGGAAGCCGGCGGCGCGCACTGGCCGACAGTCGCGCGCTCGCCGGGGCGGCCAGGCGCCGCGACACATGCATCACGCGGCGCCGTCGCGCCCCTTCGGAAACACGCCGCGGCTCATCGCGTCGAGTTGCCGAACGATCTCCGCGCGCAACTCGGCCGACACCTCGATGCTGTCGAGCAGTTTCGAGATCCACAGCCCGTCGGCGGCGAGCCGGCAAATCATCAAGGTCGCGGCCTGCTCGAGCGGCACCGGGTCGGGCCGCGTCCATTCGCGCATCGGCACCGACCATCGCTCGCGCGTGTCCTGGTCGGTAATCATCGACGCAACCAGCACGCGCAGCACATCCGTGCTCGCAGCCGGATGCGACTCGTCGAGCACCGCGTGCACGTACGCCCGCGCCGCCGCACCGGCGCCGCCGGCATCCGCCGCCACCCGCGCGGCCATCTGCGCGGCGAACCGCTCGGTCGCCTGACCGAACAGCGCATCCAGCAACCCCTGCTTGTTCGCGAAGTGATATTGCAGCGCGCCCTTCGTCACGCCGGCGCGCTCGGCCACCGCGTCGAGCGTCAACGCGGCCACGCCGTGATGTGTCGCGATTTCCGATGCGGCCGCCAGCAACTGCGCGCGCACCTGGTCAGGCGCTTTTTTTCGACGCACGCCGGCGGTGGCGGCAGCCGGCGCCGACGATGCCTCGGGCGCCCGCGCACCGGCCGTTCCAGCCGGTTCGACGGGCGCGGACGCAGCGTGCGGCGCAGGTTCGAGGTGTTTTTTCATGGTGCGGATGGTAGCACCCGGCGTCTCGATATAAACATTCCGGCTGGATGGTATGATCCGCCGCATGACGACATCCACCGCCTCCCCCTGGTCCGCGCTCGATACCGCCATCGCCCGCGGACGCGACGCCCTCGTGCGTCTCCAGCAGCCCGACGGCAGCTGGTGTTTCGAACTCGAATCCGACGCGACGATCACCGCGGAATACATCCTGATGATGCATTTCATGGACAAGATCGACGACATCCGCCAGGAGAAGATGGCGCGCTACCTGCGCGCGAACCAGCGGCTCGACACACACGGCGGCTGGGCGCTGTACGTCGACGGCGATCCGGACGTGTCGTGCAGCGTGAAGGCGTACTTCGCGCTGAAGGCGGCCGGCGACAGCGAGCATGCGCCGCACATGATCCGCGCGCGCGACGCGATCCTGAAACTCGGCGGCGCGGCACGCTCGAACGTGTTCACGCGCATCCTGCTCGCGACGTTCGGCCAGGTGCCGTGGCGCGCGACGCCGTTCATGCCGATCGAATTCGTGCTGTTCCCGAAGTGGGTGCCGATCTCGATGTACAAGGTCGCGTACTGGGCGCGCACGACGATGGTGCCGCTGCTCGTGCTGTGTTCGCTGAAGGCGCGCGCCCGCAATCCGCGCAACGTCTCGATCCGCGAGCTGTTCGTCACGCCGCCGGACGAGGAGCGCCACTACTTCCCGCCCGCGCGCGGCATGCGCAAGCTGTTCCTCGCGCTCGATCGCACGGTGCGTCACGTCGAGCCGCTGATGCCGAAGCGCCTGCGGCAGCGCGCGATCCGCCACGCCGAGGCGTGGTGCGCGGAGCGCATGAACGGCGAGGACGGGCTCGGCGGCATCTTCCCGCCGATCGTGTATGCCAATCAAATGATGCAGGTGCTCGGCTACCCGGACGATCACCCGCATCGTCGCGACTGCGACGATGCGCTGGAAAAGCTGCTGGTCACGCGGCCCGACGGGAGCATGGTTTGCCAGCCGTGCCTGTCGCCGGTGTGGGATACCGCGTGGAGCACGATGGCGCTCGAGCAGGCGCGCGGCGTGGCGGTGGCGGAAGACGGCGAGCCCGGCGACGCACGGCGCGTACTCGACGAGCGCATCGCGCGCGCCTACGACTGGCTGGCCCAACGCCAGGTGAACGACCTGCGCGGCGACTGGATCGAGAACGCGCCGGCCGACGTCCAGCCGGGCGGATGGGCGTTCCAGTACGCGAACCCGTACTACCCCGACATCGACGACACGGCGGTCGTCACCGCGATGCTCGATCGCCGCGGCCGTACGCATTGCAACGCGGACGGCACGAACCCGTATGCGCCGCGCGTCGCGCGCGCGCTCGACTGGATGCGCGGGCTGCAATCGCGCAACGGCGGCTTCGCGGCGTTCGACGCCAACTGCGACCGCATGTACCTGAACGCGATCCCGTTCGCCGATCACGGCGCGCTGCTCGATCCGCCGACCGAGGACGTGTCGGGCCGCGTGCTGCTGTGCTTCGGCGTGACGAAACGCGCGGACGAACGCGCATCGCTCGCGCGCTGCATCGACTACGTGAAGCGCACGCAGCAGCCCGACGGCAGCTGGTGGGGCCGCTGGGGCACGAACTACATCTACGGTACGTGGAGCGTGCTGGCCGGCCTCGCGCTTGCCGGCGAGGACAAGTCGCAGCCGTATATCCAACGCGCGATCGAATGGCTGCGCTCACGGCAGCATGCGGACGGCGGCTGGGGCGAGACGAACGACAGCTACATCGACCCGAAGCTGGGCGGCACCAATGGCGGCGAGAGCACGTCGAACTTCACCGCGTGGGCGCTGCTCGCGCAGATGGCGTTCGGCGACTGCGAATCCGATTCGGTGAAGCGCGGCATCGCATATCTGCAGTCGGTCCAGCAGGAAGACGGCTTCTGGTGGCACCGCTCGCACAACGCGCCGGGCTTTCCGCGCATCTTCTACCTGAAGTATCACGGCTATACCGCGTACTTCCCGCTGTGGGCGCTGGCGCGCTATCGGCGGCTGGCGGGCGCAGCGGCGGCGCGGGCTTCGGCCGCGCGCGGTGCCGCGGCGGTCGCCGCACCGGACACGGCGGTCGCCTGAGCGCTCACGTGGCGGCGCAAGGCCGTCACACGAAGCCCTCGTCGACGAGCGTACAACCCTGCGCCGTGATCTCGTGCCGCTGGCCCGAGCCCCCGGCCACGCGGCTCCAGCTGTCGGACACGAGCACGGCCGCGGCGCCGTCGTTGCGCAGCGCATAGCCGAACCCGCCATACATGCCCGGCACCGCGAACCATGCGCGTTCGGCCTGCCCATCGAGTTCAAGCAGCGGCTCGAGTTCGGGCAGGCGCAGCGCGTCGACGCGCAAGTGTGCGATGCGGCCGAGAATCATCTCGTGGAAGTGGCGCTGGATGTCGCGCAGCGTTGCGTCGGGTACGAAGCGCCGCGGCTGCGGCGTCAGCAGATCGACGAGATGTCGATGCCCGCGCCGCTCGGCAAGATCGACCGGGCGCGCACCCTGTGCATTGCGCAGCATGCGTGATGCACCGAGCTGCAACAGCTCGACGACAACCTGTTTCGGTGCGCCGCCGCAGGCCGCCTGATGCAGCGGCGTATCGCGCGACGTGCCGCCCAGCCGCGTCGCGTTGACGAGCCTCGACTGTTTCGCCACGAGATCCAGCATCGTCGCCCAGTCGCCGTTGCGCGCCGCATCGGCCAACGCGTGCCGGCGTGCGACCTCGGCTTCGTCGAGCACGTCGGCGCCCGTGATCCCATCCCATGTGATGCTCAATCGGCTCTCCTCGTGTTTCGCGCCGGCGCTATCGTAGCGCGATCACGCAATGCCGCTCCGGGTAGACGACGCATCGAGCACGTCATGATCCAGCAGCAGGTTCAGAAGCTGGCGGCGTGATTCGATGCCGAGCTTCGCAAACGCGCGCCGCGCGTAGGTGTCGATCGACGACGGCCGGATGCCGAGTTCATGCGCGATGTCCTGCGTCTTCCTGCCGCGAATGAGCCGCGCGCACACCTCCGATTCGCGGGACGTCAGCTTCCCGAACACGTCGCTCAAGCGCTGCGCGGCACCGCTTTCCTGCGCGCGCGGCGCATCCGCGCCCGCATCGGCCCGGCGGTCGCCGACGATGCGCCGATGCGCGACCGCCAGCGGTAACACGATCAGCGCGACATGCCGGACGATGCTCAGCTCCTTCAGCGAAAACGCCGGCAGCCGTCGCGCGCGGCACACCGACAGCGCATAGGTCAGCTCGTCCACGTGATAGGTGACCACGCACTCGTCGTGGATGTCCTCGGTGTCGTAAAACGCGCGCCGGATCTCGGGGTTCAGCCGCAGCGTCGAAAGCTGCAGCAACTGCGTGTCGCGTTCGCCGCGGATGCAGTCGAACGTCGTGTCGATCCGCGCGAAATCGCGGTAATAGCGCGTCATCGTGCGCTCGATCTGGTCCGGATAGGTGCCGTAGCTGCCGATCCAGCCGACCCGGCGATCGTGCAGCGATTCGTCCTCGTAATCGAGGTGAATGGAATCGCAATCGACGATGCGCGTCAGGTTCTCGAACACGACCGCGACGAAATCCGGCGAGCCGATCGCGGCGGCCACGGCCGACAGCGCGTCGGACATGAACACGAGCTGGCCCAGCTGGATATCGATCGTCGCGTCGGCGTCACGGTCGGTCATACGATGCACGGAAGAATGGGACGCTTACCGTTACCACGCCAAAAGTGCGCTGCCAATTCCCTCGCACGGATTTCCGGCGCATGCCGCGGTACCGCTGTACGGATTTCATGGACAGACACGCCAACCGCCGCCGCATACAGTCATCCCCGAGATTCGGCGAGGCCCGCCGGTGCGCACACGCAGCGCAGCAAGCCGCCGCGAGCCTCATCGACCGACCCGCGGCGCGCATGCGCGATGCAGCGCCCGCCCTCGTTTCGAAAAGGGAGTGATCATGATCGTCCGCGTTTTCCGTCTCGCCTTCCCGGTTGCGATCGCAGCCGCTGCCTGTTTCGCGCCGCCGGCGGCGATGCCCGCCCATGCTGCGGATGCCGAACTGAACGTCTACAACTGGTCCGAGTACATCGCGAAAACCACGATTCCCGACTTCCAGAAGCAAACGGGCGTTCACGTCCGCTACGACGTCTACGACAGCGACGACACGCTGCAGTCGAAGCTGCTGGCCGGCAGCTCCGGCTACGACATCGTGGTGCCGACCTCGAACTACATGGCGAAACAGATCCAGGCCGGCGTGTACCAGAAGCTCGACAAATCGAAGCTGCCGAACCTCGCGAACCTCGATCCCGCGCTGATGAAGAAGATCGCGGAATCCGATCCCGGCAACCAGTACGGCGTGCCGTGGGCCTACGGCACCGACGGGGTCGGCTACAACGTGCAGGCGGTCAGGAAAGCGCTCGGCGACGGCGCGCCGCTCGACAGCTGGGCACTGGTGTTCGATCCGGCCAACGTGTCGAAGCTGAAGAGCTGCGGCGTGTCGTTCCTCGATGCGCCGGACGACGTGTTCGCCGCCGCGCTCCAGTACCTCGGGAAAGACCCGAACAGCAAAAGCCCCGCCGATTATCAGACGGCGTTCGAGATGCTCAGGAAGGTGCGCCCGTACATCACGCAGTTCAACTCGTCGGGTTACAACAACGACCTCGCGAACAACGACGTCTGCGTCGTGCTGGGCTGGTCGGGCGACGTCAGCGTCGCGCGCCGCGAAGCGATCGCGGCGAAACGCGGCTACGAGATTCGTTATGCGAACCCGAAGGAGGGCGGCATCCTGTGGTTCGACGTGATGGCCATTCCGAAGGACGCGCCGCATCCGGAAGCCGCGTTGCAATGGATCAACTACATCGAGGATCCGAAGGTCAACGCGGACATCACCAACGAGATCTACTATCCGAGCGCGAACAAGGCGGCCCATCAGTACGTGACGCCGGCCGTCGCGCACGATCCGAATGTCTATTTGCCCGCCGACGTGCTCGACAGGATGACGCTCTCGAAGCCGCGCCCGGCGGACATCGCGCGGCTCGAGAACCGGCTGTGGCAACAACTGAAAACCGGCAACTGACCCGCCCGGCCGCAAGTATGAAATCATGCGAACGCGCCGTCGGCGCGTTCATTTCAACTCGACGAAGCAGGCCCATCATGATCGACGTTTCATCCATTACCGACGCGCTCATCCCGAGCGGCGAGCCGACGCAGTACCGCGTGTCGCCCGACAAGCTGATTGCGGGCGATCCGCTGCAAACGCTCACGCCGGGTTTCGCGAGCCCGTGCGGCCGTTTCTCGACCGGCATCTGGGAAAGCACGCCCGGTTGCTGGCACGTCGCCTACACGGAAGCGGAATACTGCGAGATCCTGGCAGGCACGTCCGTGATCACCGACACGGAGGGAAACCGGAAGACCGTTCGCGCAGGCCATCGCTTCGTGATTCCGCCGGGTTTTCGCGGCACCTGGGAAGTCGTCGAACACACGCGGAAGATCTTCGTCGCGTACGACGAGCAGCCGCCCGAATAAGCGGCGCCGGCGTGCGGCGCACCGCGCGCGCAACATCACGCCCCAATTCGCCACGCATTTCCACGTCAATGACACGGCGCTGACACACGCGGCCGGTAAGTTCCGCTCGTCTCGTCCCGTGTGCCGCCATGCTTGCCCTGCTTCTCGCCGCCTTCTACGAAACCGCCCGCCAGGGAAGCGTGACCGCAGCCGCGAAGCGCCTCGACGTGAGCCAGCCGACGATCACGTCGCGCATCCAGCAGCTCGAACGCCATTACGGCGTCGAGCTGTTCCATCGCCGCGGCAACCGGCTCGATCTCAGTGACGCGGGCGCGTCGCTGATGCCGATGATCGGCCAGATGCTGCAGATGGAGAACGATATCGATTTCGCGCTGCGCAACGAGCGCGAACTGCAGACCGGCAACCTGCGCGTCGGCACGACCGGCCCGTTCTACATCCTGCCCGCGATCGCCGCGTTTCGCCGCCAGTATCCGGCCGTGAAGATCAGCATCGAGATCGGCAACTCGCAGCAGGTGCTCGACGCGCTCGTCGATTTCCGCTGCGACGTCGCCGTGTCGTCGCAACGCGACGACGATCCGCGTTTCGTGCGGCATACGATCGCGAACGATCCGCTCGTGCTGGTCGTGCATCGTTCGCACCGGCTCGCCGCGCGCGAGTCGGTCGCGCTCGCCGCGCTGGCCGGCGAGACGCTGCTGCTGCGCGAGAGCGGCTCGCGCACGCGCGCGCTGATGGAGCACGTGCTGAAGCACGCGGGCATCGGGCTGCCCGCGAACGCGATCGAGCTCGGCAGTCGCGAAGCGATCCGCGAAGCCGTGCGGCACGACATGGGCTGCACGCTGATGCCGCGCGGCGAGGTCGGCGCGCATCCGGAACTGCGCGCGGTCGCGTTCGACGACAATCTGCCGCCGATGCACGAATACCTGTACTACCTCGACGCGCGCGCCGGCACGCGGCTGATTACCGCGTTCATGGCCAACGTCGAACGCCACGACGGGCGCACGCAGGCCGGCGCGTGACGGTACGCGCGTTCACGCCGTTTCGAACAGCTCCACGATCCGCCAGCCGCGTGCCGTCGCCAGCGCGCGCAGCCGCTCGTCCGGATTCGTCGCGACCGCGTCGGTGACGCGCTCGAGCAGCGGGATGTCGTTGTGCGAATCGCTGTAGAACCAGCTGCGCTCGAAGTCGGACCACGCGAGCCCGAGCGACGCGAGCCATGTGTCGGTACGCACGACCTTCCCTTCCCGGTAGCTCGGCACGCCGGACGGACGCCCCGTATAGCGCGAATCGGGCCGCCCGTCGACGGTTTCGAGCTCGCACGCGATCAGCGCATCGATGCCGAACGCACGCGCGATCGGCCGCGTGATGAACGCGTTCGTCGCGGTGACGACGCAGCACAGGTCGCCGCGAGAGCGATGATGACGCACGAGGTCGAGCGCGGCCGGCGAGATCGCGGGCCGCACGACGTCGGCCATGAAACACGCATGCCAGTGCGCGAGCCGTGCCCGCGAATGGCGCGCGAGCGGCGCGAGCATATTGCGCAGATGCGCGTGGATGTCGAGCGTGCCGGCCGCGTAGCCGGCCGAGAACGCGGCGTCGATGCGCGCGAATTCAGCCGCGTCGACCAGGCCGTGCTCGACCATGAAGTGGCCCCAGGCCTGGTCGCTGTCGAACGGAATGAGGGTGAAGTCGAGATCGAAAAGCGCGAGTTGCGTCATCGAATGAAGCGTCGTGTGAACAGGAATGAATGAAAAACGCGCGGCCCCGTCGAATCGAGGCCGCGCACAAAAAGCCGCCGGCGCGGGTCGGCGCGCCGGCGGCAACCGGTGATGCGACGCCGGCCGCGCGGCCGGCGCCGGTCAGCTGGACACGCCCATCGCCGGATCGCTGATGCTGTCCTTGCCGGTCTCGACGCGGCCCGCGAAGCGGCGCATGAGACCGTTCTCGGCCGTCAACGTGAAGTCGTACCAGCCGCTCGACGCGGCGAGCGTCCAGTACGGCTCGACCTGCATCCCGGCCGGCACCGCGTAGTACCACGGGCCGTCGGTGCGGTACGCGTTCGACGTGACCGTGACCTGGCTCGCCGCGTTGCCGACGTTCATGATCGTCAGGTACACGGCGTCGTTCGCCGGGTCGTAGCACACGCGGATTTCCGGCACGGGCCCGCTCGCGGCCTTCGCGACGTTGCCCTGGAATTCGCGCAGGAAGCCGTTCGGCCCGAGCACCCACAGGTCGTAGTTGCCCGCATCGTCGGCCACCGCGCGCCACGAATCCGACAACTGCTTGCCCGCTTCGACCGTATAGCGGCGCGGCACGCGATCGAGATGCAGCTTGTCGTACACATGGAACACCGCACCGGCCGTGCCGGTATTGCTGAACGTGAGCCACACCAGCCCGCCCGACACATCGGCGCTCGCGCTCGTGTGCAGTTCGTACGGCAGCGCACGCGACGCGCGCGTACCGGCCGGCTGCGTCGGCATCTGCTGCGTGCCGACCGACGGCACCGGCACCGCGCCTAGCAGGCTTTGCTGCACGTGCTGCGCATCGGCCGCGGCCTTGGTCGGCGCCGGGAGCGACGTCGTCGGGTTGCCGTTCGGGTTCTTGAAGTTGAAGGCCGACGTCAGGTCGCCGCACACCGCGCGACGCCACGGGCTGATGTTCGGCTCCTGCACGCCGAAGCGCTTCTCGATGAAGCGCAGCACCGACGTATGGTCGAACACCTCGGAGTTGACCCAGCCGCCCGTGCTCCACGGCGACACCACGAACATCGGCACGCGCGGGCCTGGCCCGTACGGGCGGCCGTCCGGCGCGAGCGGCGACGCATCGCCGGGCGGGTTCGGCACGGTGAAGTACTCGTACTGCGTGGTCACGGTCGACTTGCCCGCATACGTGCCGTCCGCGTTGCGCGACGGCGCGTTCGGCGGCGGCATGTGATCGAAGAAGCAGTCGTTCTCGTCGTAGTTCACGATGAGCACGGTCTTGCTCCACACGTCGGGGTTCGCGGTCAGCGTGTCGAGCAGGCGCTGCAGGTAGTACGCGCCCTGCCCCGGCGTCGATGCACCCGGATGCTCGCAGTACGCCGTGGGCGACACGATCCAGCTCACCTGCGGCATCCGGTTCGCCGCGATGTCGTCGGCGAGCGACTGCAGGAAGCCGCCGTCGGGCATCGTGTTGCCGATCCCCTTGTACAGCGGCGACAGCGCTTCCATCGCCGGCGTATAGGGCGCATTCGGCGAACCCGGCACCGTCTCGTTGACCTTGCGGAACGCCGCGAAACCCGCGAGCGGGTTGTCCGTGTAGTTGTCCGGCATGTTCTGGTAGACCTTCCAGCTCACGCCGGCCGCCTGGAGGCGCTCCGGGTAGGTCGTCCAGGTCAGGCCCGTCTTCGACGAACCGAGGCCGTCCCAGCCGTCGTTGTTCACGACGGCCACGTTCGACGATGCCGTCGGGCCGTTCGTGCCGGTCCACAGGAAAATCCGGTTCGAGTTGGTGCCGCCGTGCAGCGAGCAGTGATACGCATCGCACAGCGTGAACGCGTTCGCCAGCGCGAAATGGAACGGCAGGTCGGACTGCCGCAGGTAGCCCATCGACGCGTCGCCCTTCGACGCGGGCCACGCGGTCATCCGGCCGTTGTCCCACGCCGAGTGCGAATCGGTCCACGAGTGCGTGCCGCCGACGAGCAGCGCATTGCCCTTCGTGCTGTCGAGGTAGAACGGCAGCACCGGGCGCTTGCCGTCGCTCTGCTGCCACACGGGCGACCCGCCCGGCTGCGGGATCGTCACGCGATCGCCGAAGCCGCGCACGCCGGGCATCGTGCCGAAGTAGTGGTCGAACGAGCGGTTTTCCTGCATGAAGATCACGATGTGCTGCACGTCGTTGATCGTGCCGGTCTGGTTGTTGGCCGGAATCGCCAGTGCGCGCCGGATCGCCGGCGGGAACATCGAGAAGGCCGTGCCGGCGGCGGCGGCACGGAGAAACGAACGGCGGTCGATGGAAGTCATGGTCGAGAAGGTAGGTCGTCCCGGAAAGCCGCGCGCGTCACGGCGCGCAGCGCAGCTGCGAGTTCAGCGACGGCGATTGCAGCGCGGCCGTGCCCGACGCGGGGCACGGGCCGGCGCCCGGCGCCACGACGATCGGCACGGGGGCGCTCGCGCCGCCCGCGCCTGCCGGCGCGGCATTCGCCTTCGCGACACTGGCGGCCGTGCCGCCCGAATCGTCGCCGCCACAGCCGGCGACCAGCGCGCTCAGCACACAGGCGGCGAGCGCGACGCGCACGCGGCGCAGGTTCGTCAGGTTCATGTCGGCACTCCGTCAGTGAAGGATCGTCGACAGCGGCTTGCCCGAGCCCGCGATCGACTGCAGTTCGGCTTCGGTCACGACGCGGTTCCACATCGCGACGTCGGAGAAGCTCTCGACGTTCGGCTTGACCGTCGTGCACGCGTTGACCGTGTAGCCGCCGCTGTAGTGGCTCGCAGGGTACCCGCACGCGAGCATGTGGTACTGGCCCGTGCCGTCCTCGTTCACGCCGAACGTCTTCGTGCCGAGGCCCGGCAGCGCGGCCACCGACACCGTGAGCGGCGTGCTCTGCTTCTGCTCGCCGAGCACCGGGTCGAACGTGTAGGCGGTCATCGTCTTGCCGACCGTGTCGATCACGAACGCCGCATACACCCACTGGTTCGCCGTCACGCTCATCGTCTTCAGGTCGTTGCGGGTGCTGCCGTCGCCCGCGTTGTACTGGATGTTGCAGGTGCCCGACGGCGCGCCCGATGCCTGCGGGAACAGCCCGATCGCGAGGCCCGCGTTCTTGCCGCTCTGCCAGTTCTTGTTCGCGAACACCGGCGTGCCGAAGCCGACCACGTCGGTACACGGCGTCTTCAGCCACATGCCGATCGTGAACTGCGCCTGCGTCGCGATATCGGCGTTCTGCACGAGCTTGTAGCCGTCGTAGCCGTTCGTGTCGACGGTCTGCGTCGTCACCTGCAGCGCCTGCCCGCCGAACGGATCGGCGGTGAGCGAGCCGCCGTTCGCGGCGGCCGAAAACGGGCCCATCGTCGTCGCGCTCAGTGCATCGACGGCCGGCAGCGCACCGAACGGATAGTACGACGCAAGACCGTTCTTCAGCGTCGCCGCGAGCGGCGGCGGCGGCGGGGGCGGCGGCACGTACGCGATCTGCGCGATGCTGCCGACCGGTGCGCCGCCCGCCGTCACCACGTAGTCGACGCTGTAGGTGCCGGCCGCGGTCAGGCCGAGATTGCTGTCGGTATAGGTCATCGTGCCGGCCGGCAGCGTCGCGATCGGCTGGCCCGCGCGGTACACCGCGATCGCACCGCTCGCGGGCGCGGCCCACGTCAGCACGACGCCATGGCCATCGGCACTCGTCGCGCCGGCGAGCTGCGACACCGGCTGCGTGCCGATCAGTTCGCCGCCGTCCATTTCATACGCGGACGGTGCGGGCAGCGCGCCGAGCTGCGCGAGCACGGTCGGCGCGATATCGGCGATGCTGGCGCGCGTGTGCAGGTCGGCCAGCGACGCCGGCTGCGCGGCGCTGCCCAGCCGCCCGTTGTCGGCCTGGTTCATCGCGATGAAGGTCGTCGATTCGGACAGCAGCGGCAGGCCGTCGCTGCCGCCGGCCGCGTTCAGGCCGTGGCCGCCGGTCACGACGACCAGCCAGTTCTCGTTGTTGCGTTTCGCGGTTTCGGCGACGAGCGCGCCGACGGCCGCGTCGAGCTGATGCAGCGTGTTCGCGTACGCCGACGCGCCGAGGCCGTAGTTCAGCGCGGCATCCTGCGCCGAGTGGTACTGCGCGACGACGAGCGAGTAGCCCTGCTGGATCATCGCGGCGCCTTGCTGCGTGACGCAGCTGTCGACCGCCGCGCAGTTCGCGAGCGTGTCGAGGCTGCCCGCGTTGCGCCCGGCGGTCAGCAGCGACGCGAGCGCCGGCGACCCGACGGCCGCGCCGAGCAGGCCCGCGTTCGCGGTCTTCAGCGTGTCGAAGGCGGTCGGCGCCTGCAGCGCCTGGTTCGGTGCGTCGGACAGCACCTGGTGACGGTTGCCCCACGCGCCGGTGAGCAGCGTGGCCCAGCTCGGCGTGTCGAGGTTCGGCTGCTGCGACAGCAGGCCGTTGACGCCGCCGCTGTACGCGGGCGCGGCGTGCAGCTTCGCGAGATTCGGCAGCGTGCCGCCCGCGATGCCGGCCTGCAGCGCCGCATAGGTGACGCCGTCGATCTCGATCACGAGCGCGCGGTTCGCGACCTGCTGGCCCGGCGGGTTGCCGCCGTTGCCCGTGCCGTTATCGGTGCCGCCGGACCCGCCGGCCGCGTTCGCCGACGCGCCTGCCGCGCCCGTTCCATCCATGTTGCCGCCGCACGCGCCGAGCGCGCCGACCAAGGTCAGCCCGCACAGCAGCCGCGCGAGAGTGGTCTTCCGCATGTTCCCCCCTGACTGGACTATCCGGACACGCCCGGAGATCTGCCCGGATTCTGCTCAGGGGATGCGATGCACGTATTTCGTTTTGCAGAAGCGTGCCGATACAGGTATCGGTTTTTTTGGGGAGAGCCGGCCAGGTGGAACGGCCGGCTCGTCGGTGGAAACGTTACCGCCTGCCGTCGAGCGCCGCGAGGATCCCGTACGCGGCCTTCACGCGGTCCTCGTTCGGATAGCTGCGGTTCGCGAGCATCACGATCGCGATCCGCTTCGACGGGACGAACGCGACATAGGTACTGAAGCCGTTGGTCGAGCCCGTCTTGTTGATCCACGTATCCGCGCTCGGCGCGAGCGGCGGCTTGATCGCGGCGGCCGGCAACCCGTCGCGCAGCATCTTCATCGAGTTGCCTTCGAGCAGCGTCGGCAGCGCGACCGGATACGGATACTGTTCCCAGATCAGGTCCTGCGTCAGCGGCCCCGCGCGGAAATAGCCGGTATGCGTGCGTTCGAGCGCGCGCTGCAGGCGCGGCGCGGTTCCGGTCAGCCCCATGTTCGCCTGCACGAAGCGCAGCAAATCGGCCGCCGTGGTCCGCACGCCGTACGCCGGCTGCCACAGCATGCCGCCCGTCATCCGGATGGGCTTGCCGTCCTGCGTATAGCCCTGCGCATAGTCGGCCTGGCGTGCTTCCGGCACGTTGATGTACGTGTGCGTCATGCAGAGCGCGGGAAAGAGCCGCTGCTCCATCAGCGCCGCGAAATCCTTGTGCATCGCCTTCGCGGTAAGCCACCCGAGCATGCCGACCGACACGTTCGAATAGGTCCGGTACGTACCCGGCGCATGCGCGGGCCGCCACGCGTCGAGATAGCGGATCAGGCCTGCGTCGTCGCGGATGCTGTCCGGCACCTGCACCGGCATGCCGCCGGACGTGTGCGTGCCGAGCTGCAGCAGCGTCAGGACACCGAACGGCTTGCCCTGCAGCGCGGGCAGGTACTTGGCAGCCGGGTCGGTGAGCGACAGTTCGCCGCCCTCCTGCGCGTCGGCCGCGAGTGTCGCGGTCAGTGTCTTGCTGACGGAGCCGATTTCGAACAGCGTATCGCCCGTGACGGGCTTGCCGGTTTGCGTCGACATCACGCCGTAGTCGAACACGTAGGGCTTGCCGTCGGCGACGATGCCGACCGCCATGCCGGGAATCGCATACTGCTTCATCAGCGGCGCGATGTGGCGGGTGACGGTGTCGTGGAGATCGTCCTGCGTGGCGGCGGCCGCGCGGCCGGCCGTGGCGGCGGCGCATGCGGCGACGAGCAGGGTCGCGGCGAAGCGTGTCGCGTTGAATCGCATGGTTGCGGTTCCCTTGATTTCTGATGGTTGTGTGGACAACGGATCCGGCCGCGCCACGCGGCAATCGCAGTGGCCGGCCTGCCGAAGCAGGACTATCCCCTGTCGGCACGCGGCGGACAATCGACGATATGTTGCGCGAGCCTAAAGAAAAACTAATGAGATACCCGAAGCCTTGCGTTACCGGACGCCATTCCGGGAACGCTCGCCGGTTTCCCGGAACAACCTGTCGGTGTTAACAGCATTCAATCCGACGGCCGAATCGCACCGCGTCGAAAATCGCTGAAAAAGAGATAAGTCTTGTCAGATCCGCATACGCCGGTACGCGGCGCGATCGAACGGGCATCCCGACGCGCGCGTGCACGGCGGCCATGGTCCTGCGCGGCTACGGACACCGCGCGGGCGCATTCGGCTTCGCCCGCGACGGCGCGCATTCCCGCCATCGCTACATCGACGAACTGCGACGGCACGCCGAGGTCGGTCATCCGGCGGCGATGGCCGCGTTATCGGGTTTCCTCTGCGACGGCCGCGACAAGTCGCACGACAACTACCGCGAAAGCGTGCGCTGGGTCATGGGGGCACAGGCCGTCGCACCCGACGACGCATACGTGCTCAACATGACGCGCGCGTGCCACGAGGACGGCATGCTCGGCAAGCTGTTGTACAAGCTGCACCGAAAGCAGATCAAGGCGCACGAGATTCCGGGCAGCGACAACGCGATGGTATGAACCCCGGGCGGCGAACGCGCGGGCCCACGGTCGGGCCGGATGAATTCATCGTGCTCGCCCGGCACGATCGTGACCGGCACGGCGATCGCCGCGAGATCCTGCGCGCTGTAATCGGTTGCGTGCGCATCGTTTCGCCGACCGCCGCTGCGAATGCGTCGACCCGGTCCGGCGTCGCGCACGGTTCCGCGTCGTCCTTGCGGTGCCGCGCGAAGCAGCGGAACAGGGCCGGTCGTGGCGCGGGCCGCGGCCGCAGCCGGTCAGGCCTGCGTCGACACCAGCCCGCCTGCCGTCGAGCCGCCCGCTTTCTCGATCGCCGCCGCCAGTTGCGAGACCGCGGTCGCGAGCGCGCCCGAGATCGCGCCGGCTTCCGCGCTCAGCGACTGCTGTTCGACCGCCGCGGCCGGATCGTCCTTCGCGCGCTGCGCCGCGCTCGCCATCTGGCGCTCGATCGTGGCCAGCTGTTTCTGCAGCCGGTCGATCAACGCTTTCAGTTGGGCGACCGCCGGGCTGTCCGACGATCCGCCCGATGCGCCGAGCGTTCCGCCGGTGGCGCCGGTCGAACCCTGCGTGCCGGTGGCGCCTGTCGTGCTGGTCGCACCGGTGGTATTCGTCGCGCCGTCGGTGGACGACGTTGCGGCGGCCGCGGCCGAGTGGGTCGCCGCGGCGCCCGACGACGTATTCGCGGTCAGGCCGCCGTCCGCCAGCGGGGCGCGCGTGGTCGTGGAGAAATCGATTTGCATCGTGTCGGTCCGTAAGTCGGTTGGGTCGGTAAACGAATCGTGACGGAGGCAGAAGCTGCCTTCCAACTCGTTTACGGCATTCGTCACACGAAACTTGAGTCTCGGGGCCGGACGGGATTGGCCGAAGATCGCCGCGTTTTCGCCGCGAAAGGGCCAGATTGGCGACACGGCGGCGCTGGTAAAATCGCCGGTTTGCCGCCCCGGATTCGCGCGCCGACCGCCGCCGGGCTCGCGCGCGACGCCGCCGGCCTCGGCTCCCGTCCTTCCGGGTTCGGCGCGCCACGCGCGTTGGCGCCGCGGTCGCGGCTTCGCGGTCGGCTTTTCCGTCCGCCGGCATGCCCCGCGCGCCGATTCGAGCGGCGAACGCCGTTCGGCGCGCACTCACTTCATCACGCATTCGAGGAACACACGATGGCCCGCATCGGCGCCTTCTGCATCACGACGTGGCTTGCCGCCGCGATTCTCTACTTCGGCCAGCACTCCGTCGCGATGATCGTGTTGAGCGGTGTCGTCGTCTTCGGCGGATTCGACCTGCTGCGTCCGTAAGCGCGCGTGGCGGCTCGCCCTGCGCAGCCGCGACGGCCGACTCGACTGTGATAGCCTCTCCCGCACCATCCATCACGCGCACGCCTCGCCGGCGAACGGGAGACAGGAACTTGAATCACGACCTGAACCGCCATCCAACGGCCCTCGCCTGCAAAGTGTGTTCGGCCCAGGCGCGCATCTGCGGCCTGGTCGATTTTTCGCGCTGCGGCGCCGATGTCATGGCCGGCAAGAAAGTCGACCCGTATGCCGGCATCCCGATCTACTACTACGCCTGCGAGCAATGCGGCTTCACGTGGGCGCCCGCGTTCGACGACTGGACGCACGACGATTTCGCGCAGCATGTGTACAACGCCGACTATGCGCGCCACGACCCCGATTATCTCGAGACCCGTCCGCAACAGCACGCCGACCTGATCTGCGGCAGTTTTCCGGAAATGCGCGAAGGCCGGATTCTCGACTTCGGCTCGGGGCTGGGCTTGCTGGAACGGAAGCTGTCGTCGCGCGGCTTCGCGGACGTCACCTCGTACGACCCGTTCTCGCACCCGGTTCCGCCCGAAGGCCGGTTCGATACGATCCTGTCGTTCGAAGTGTTCGAGCATCATCCGGCGCCGCTGGATCTCTTCGACCAGATCGAGCGCTACCGGAAGCCCGACGGCGCATTGCTGTTCCAGACGTCGCTGATCGACCGCGACATCATCGAACGCGGCATCGATCAGTGGTGGTACTGCGCGCCGCGCAACGGGCACATCTCGTTTCACACCACGCAATCACTGACGCTGCTCGCCCAACGCCACGGGCTCGAATACGGCGCGTTCAGCTCCGAGTTGCACGTCGTCTTCGATCGTGCGGCGACACCGCGCTGGCTCGACAGGTATCTCAAGCCGTAACGGCTTGCCGGCCCGCCGGCAAGCAACGAGCGCCGCGCGCATTCACGCGGCGTTTCACCGGCTGGCTCCCGCGCCTGCTGGCGCGGCATCACGCGGCACACGCCACCGTCAGCAGCCTGCGAACGGCGGCCCGTTGTTCAGCGTCACGCTGAAGCAGTCGATCGCGCCGCCCGTCCCGCCCGACGACAGGTAGCCGCCCGAGCCGTTGAAGTCGTAGCGCGGCGTGTTCGGCCCGACATTCAACCTCCCGAACGGCGCCATTGCGCCCAGGCTCACGTTGCCGGCGCAACCGGCATCCGCGTTGATTCGTTTAACCAACCAATCCGGCGTCAAGCGGCTTGGGGTGCAAACTCCCGCCATTTGTTACGTTGCAACGGCGGCTCATGGAAGGGGCACGGACGGGCGCCCGGCGAATCCGGGCGCCGCATGAACTAACGAAACCGAACGAGTCGATGCCGTGCGCGTCAGCGCGGCAACGTGCGCAACGAAGACGGCCCGCCCGTCAGCGCGATCCGCTTGCCCGTATCGTGCAGCTTGCCGCCTTCGACCGAATAGAGCGCGAGTTGCCGCTCGACGTTGAACTGCACGATCACGTGCCGGCTGTCGGCGGTGAACACGATGCCCTGCGCGGCTTCGCCGCCGGGCAGCTCGCTCACCTTCACGGCCTGCCCGTTGCGGATCTCGAACAGCAGCACCTTGCCGATCTTGTGGCGGCCCGGATTGTCGGGCGTCAGGTTCGAGCCGTCCATCGCCTGCACGGCGATCCACTTCCCGTTCGGCGAGATCGCGACGCCCTCCGGCAGCGACGGCACCGTCAGGTACTGGACCGTGCGGAACGGCACGCGCGACACGTCGATCAGCGCGACCGAATCGGCGTCGCCCGCCAGCGTGCCCGTATAGCCCGGCAGCCCCGCGAGCCCGACGTTGCTGACGACGGCCCAGCGGTTGTCGCTCGACACGTCGATCGTGTAAGGCGCGACGCCGGTGCTCAGGCGCGACCCGCTGTCGGTCACCTTGCCGTCGTCGACGTTCAGCACCGCGATGCCCTGCTCGTCGCGCAGCGACACGAGCGCATGCTTGCCGTCATGGGTGAAGCTGATCCCGGCCAGCCGCTTCTTGCCGATCTTCAGGTTGCCGTCGAGCGTCACGTTCGTGCCGTCGATGCGCAGGATCGACACGCTGCCGTCGACGTTCGCGACCAGCGCGAGCTTGCCCGAGCGGTCGATCGCGATCCCTTGCGGATGCGTGCCGAGCTCGATGCGCGCGATCGACGGCGGCGCGGCGTCGAGATTCACGACTTGCAGGAACGTGTCGAACACGAGCTGCTTCGCGACCGTGTCGTAGCGCGTCGGCGCGCCGACGAGCGCGAGCTTCGCGTCGGGCGTGATCGCGACCGCCTGGGGCGGCCCCTGGATGCCGTTCTCGACATCGACCTGCAGCGCGACCTTCGGCGGGAACGTGCTGGCGTCGAGCAGCGTCAGCGTGTCCGCGGGCGGCGCGGCCAGATAGGTGTCGCGGCCCTCGACGCGCTGGTACTTGCCGTCGTTGCCGGACACGATCCAATCGGCGGCATGGGCGGCAACGGCCGTCGTGGCGAGGGTCAGCGCGGCGAGCAGGCGCGCGCTGCGCGGGCGGAAAGGATTCGAATGCATGGCGGTCGGTTCTCCGGATCGGTTGCGGACGCAATGAATGGGCCGACCCAGCTGCTCGACGGGTCGACGCCACCGCATGATGCCCGAAAGCCGGCCAATCCGGCGTCCCGCGCCCGGTTCGTTTCCGTCAATCCGTCCGCTGCGTCCGCTGTGCGCCGGACGACGGCCACGCGTCGACATCGTCGAGCGGATACACGGGCCGCGCGAGCCGCTCGTAGCGGAACAGCCCGTAGTCGGAACCCGTCACGCCGCGGCTGTCGCACTCGACCAGCGCGGCCGCGATCGGCACGAACACCGGCCGGCAATACATCCGCGACTTCAGCAGCAGGAAGCGCGCGCGGCGCGGATCGACACCGACGCTCTCGAACACGCCGAGATCCCAGGGCTCCTGCGTACGCTCGCTGATGACCAGCGTGGCCGCGCCGATATCGAGCACGGCCGTGCGGCCCATGTACGCGCGCTGGCCCGTGTAAGTCGGCCCCGTGATCACGTATTCGCCGTCGGTGAGCGCGCGCACGATGCCGGTCGCGCGGAACGGCTCGCGCCGCACGCCGCCGTGCGACGGCAGGCGGTTGCCGACCGGTACCGTGACGCTCGCGCCGACCCCCGCGTCGATCAGCGCCGCGACGGCCTGCGGGTCGCACAGCGGCCCGCTGACGATGCCGTCGAGGCCGTGCGCGAGCGCGGCCTCGAGCAGGTCCATCGTGTCGCACGGGCCGCCCGACATGCAGTTGTCGCCGTGATCGAGCATCAGCACGGGGCGATCCGCGCCGCGCGCGAGCGCCGCAGCCTGCGCAACCGATTCGGCGAGCGGCGCACTGCGATAGACGAAATCGTCGCGCTCATCCCAGATCTGCCGTGCGATGCGCTCAGCCACCGCGTCGGCGGCGGCCCGGTCGCCATCGGCCACCACGACGACGCTGATGCACGGCGCGGGAATGTCCGCGAGCGAAAAGCCGGGCAGCACCGAGACGGCGAGCATCCCGTCGGCCTCGGCCGCGCGCGCGGCCTCCACCGCGCGCCGCATCGCGCCTTCCGCGCTTGCGCTGCGCAGCGTCGACGTCAGCAGCGGCGGCTGCCGCCACGCGAGCACGGCCCGCGCGCGGCCGTGCAGCCGGTCGAGCAGCACGCGTGCCGCATGCTCGCCGGTCTCGACCATGTCGACGTGCGGGTAGGTCTTGAAACTGACGATCACGTCCGCGTGATCGATCATCTTCTGCGTGACGTTCGCGTGCAGGTCGAGCGCGACCGCGATCGGTGCGCCGGGCAGCGCCGCGCGCACGCGCGCGAGCAGGTCGCCCTCGCCGTCCACGCTCTGCTCGGCGACCATCGCGCCGTGCAGGTCGAGCATCACCGCATCGCAGCCGGGCGCGGCCGCGACGATCGCGTCGCAGATCGCCGCATACGCGTCGGCCGCGACGGGCCCGCTCGGGTTCGCGGCCGCCGACACCGGCGTCACGATTTCAGCGCCCTCACGCTCGGCCGCATCGATGAACGCAGCCATCGCGGTGCGCATCCCGCGATTCGCGCGGTACGCGTCGTCGCCCCAGTCGGGGCCGGTGCGGCCGAACGCGGCGAGCGGCGTCGGCACCGGCGAGAACGTGTTGGTCTCGTGGTTCATCCGGGCGATCAGGATCTTCATCGCACGCGGCCCACCGCGCGCGCCACCGCGCCGCGCATGCGTTCGGTCGTCTCCGTCATCTCCGTCATCTGCATCGTCGAATTCCTCCCAATCGATCCATCGATGAACAGCGGTGCGGCGCCCTTTCCCGCAGGACGCCGCCGCCCGGTCAGCGCATCCGCGCGTCGCTCAAGCGTACCCCGTCGTGCCCTTCGTCTCCAGATACTCGACGAGGCCGAACTCCGCGTACTCGCGGCCGTTGCCCGAGCGCTTGTAGCCGCCGAACGGCGCGGCCGGGTTCCATGGCGGGTAGTTGATGTGGACATTGCCGACCCGCAGCCGCGCCGCGATCCGGCGTGCGCGTTCGAGATCCTTCGACTGCACGTAGCCCGCGAGCCCGTAGACCGAATCGTTCGCGAGCGCGACGGCCTCGTCCTCGGTGCGGTAGGTCATGATCGCGAGCACCGGCCCGAAGATTTCCTCGCGCGCGATCGTCATGTCCGGCGTGACGTTCGAGAACACCGTCGGCCGCACGTAGAAGCCGTCGCCGAGCCCGTCCGGCCGCCCGGGGCCGCCGGCGACGAGCGTCGCGCCTTCTTCGATTCCGAGCCGGATGAAGTGCTGGATGCGGTCGAACTGCGTGCGGCTGACCACCGGCCCGATGCCGGTTTCCGTCGAACGCGGATCGCCGACGACCGTGCGTTCCGCTTCCCGCCGCGCCGCCTGCTCGGCCTGCGCGAGATGGTCGACATGCACCAGCATGCGCGTCGGCGCATTGCACGACTGTCCGCTGTTGCTGAAGCAGCTGCGCACGCCGCGCGTGACCGCCTCCTCGATATCGGCGTCGGGCAGGATCAGGTTCGGGCTCTTGCTGCCGAGTTCCTGGTGCACGCGCTTCACGGTATCGGCGGCCGCCTTCGCGACCTCGACACCCGCGCGCGTCGACCCCGTGAACGACACCATGTCGACGTCCGGATGCCGCGACAGCGCGTCGCCCACCTCATGCCCGTAGCCGTGCACGAGGTTGAACACGCCGGGCGGCACGCCGGCTTTGTGCAGGATCTCCGCGAACAGGATCGCGCTGAACGGCGCGATCTCGCTCGGCTTGAGCACCATCGTGCAGCCGGCCGCGAGCGCCGGCGCGACCTTGCACACGATCTGGTTGATCGGCCAGTTCCACGGTGTGATCAGCGCGCACACGCCGATCGGCTCGTGCGACACCAGCAGCGCATCGGTCTGCGTGCTGAAACGGAACGACTGCAGCGCGCGGATCGTCTGCTCGAGGTGCGCGGTGCCGACCGCGGCCTGCGCTGAGCGCGCGAACGCGATCGGCGCGCCCATCTCCTGGCTGATCGTCTGCGCGACCTCCTCGTAGCGGCGCTGATAGATCTCGAGCACGCGCCGCAGCAGCGCGACGCGTTCGTCCACCGGCCAGCGCGAATACGTGTCGAACACCTGCTTCGCCGCGCCGACCGCGCGATCGACGTCGGCCGCGCCGCCGATCCTGAGCTGCGCATACGGCCGCGCGGTGCTCGGGTCGATCACGTCGATCGACTGCGCATCGGCCGGATCGAGCCACCGGCCGTCGATATAGGACTGTTGTGAAGTTCGCATCGCATGCTCCCGAAATGAAGGACGCCGCGCTCAGCGCGTCGCCCGTGCATAGGTGTCGACGAGGATGTCGCGGATCTTCGCGACGAACCACACGATCTCGTCACGCGACATCACGAGCGGCGGCGAGAATTGCACGATCGGCGTGCCTTCGTGATCGACGCCCGCGCGACACAGCAGTCCTGCGTCGAAGATCGCGGGCGCGAGCAGCGTCGACACGAACGCCTGCGCACCGATGCCGGCCGCCCAGCGGCGCGCGGCCTTGTCGGTCACGAGTTCGAGCGAGTAGTGATAGCCGTCGCCGCGCACGTCGCCGACGCACGGCAGTTCGAGCAGGCCGTCGAGCGTCTGGCGGAACACCGCTTCGTTGTCGCGGACGTTCTCGAGCACGCCTTCGCGCGCCATGATCGCGAGGTTCGCGAGCGCGGCCGTGCACGCGACCGGGTGGCCGCCGTACGTCGCGCCGTGCAGGAACATCTGCTGCGGGCCGTCGAGCACCGTGTCGACCACCGCATCGCTCGCGATCACGCCGCCGAGCGGCACGTAGCCCGACGCGATGCCTTTTGCGAACGTGATGATGTCCGGCTTCAACCCGTAGCGCGCGGAGCCGAAATATTCGCCGAGCCGCCCGAACCCGCAGATGACTTCGTCTGCGACGAGCAGCACCCCGTGCCGGTCGCAGATGTCGCGCAGCCCGGCGGTATAGCCGACCGGCGGCGTCAGGCTGCCGCCCGCATTCTGCAACGGCTCGACGACGATCGCGGCGACGGTATCCGGCCCCTCCTGCACGATCAGCGATTCGATCTCGTCGAGCAGGTGGCGCGTGAACTGCGCTTCCGTCTCGCCCGTCGGGCGCCCGTAGCGCTTCGTGTTGCCCACATGCCGCACGCCCGACATCAGCGGCTCGAAATGCTTGCGGAAATTCGTCATCCCGTTCAGCGCGAGCGCGCCGAACGACGTGCCGTGATACGCGACGCGCCGCGCGATGAACTTGCGCCGCTGCGGCTCGCCGCGCGCCTGGTGGTACTGGCGCACCAGCTTGATCGCCGCTTCGTTCGACTCCGACCCGCTCGACGTGAAGAACACGCGATTCAGGCCTTCCGGCGCGAGCGCCGCGAGCTTGTGCGCGAGACGGATCGCCGGTTCGTGGCCATAGCCCCAGTTGGTCGCGAACGGCAGCCGCACCATCTGCTCGCGGATCGCGTCGCCGATTTCCGCGCCGTGGCTGTAGCCGACCTGCACGCAATACAGCCCGGCCAGCCCGTCGAAGTAGCGCTTGCCGTTGCGGTCGACGAGCCAGCAGCCTTCGCCGCGGTCGAACACGGTCAGCGCGTGGTCGCGATACGCATCGGCGTGCGTGAAATGCATCAGCAGGTGGCGTTTGCCGATGGCCTGCAGGTCCGCATCGGAATTGACGTCGACAGCGTTCATGGATGATTCCTCCTTCAGGGTTTCAGAGCCGGCGGCCGGCAGTCGGCCACCGGTCATTCAATTCATCGACAGCGTCGGCGCCGGGCGCGTGAAGCCGCGCGTCAGCCACACGAGCTGGCAGAGGCCGAGCACGAGCCAGCCGATGCCGACGTAGAACGTCTGGCGCGACAGGCCCGACCAGAGCCACACGTTCATCGCGAAGCCGATCGCCGGCATCACGCCGAACGTGATCCAGCCCGCGAAGCGGCGATGCTCCGCGCGGCACAGATAGCTGCGCATCACGCACAGGTTCACGACCGCGAACGCGACGAGCGCACCGAAGCTGATCATCGTCGACGCGAGGTCGAGCGTGATGAACAGCGCGGACAGCGACACGATGCCGACCGCGAGCGTCGCGCGCACCGGCGTGCGCAGCCGCGCATGCAGATGGCCGAATACGCGTTCGGACAGCACCCGGTCGCGCCCCATCGCGAACAGCACGCGCGTCACGCTCGCCTGCCCGGCCATCGCGCTCGCGAAACAGCCGGCCACGTACACCGCGACGAAGAACGCCGAAAGCGAGCCGCCGCCGATGCGCCGCATCAGTTCGAGGCTGGCCGAATCGAGATCCTTGAATGCGCGCCAGTCGGGAAACACCACTTGCCCGACGTAGGCGACCAGCATGAACAGCACGCCGCTCGCCAGCGTGCAGAGCAGGATCGCGCGCGGCACCGTGCGCGTCGGCTCGCGTGTTTCCTCCGACAGCGTGGTGACCGCATCGAATCCGAGGAACGACAGGCACAGGATCGCGGACCCGGCGAAAATCGCATGCGCGTCGCCCGACGACGGCAGCGCGACGGCCATCGACAGCCCTTCGCCCGCCGCGACCCGCGCGGAAGCGACGAAGAAGATCGCGATGAACACGAGCTGGCTCGCGATCAGGATCAGATTCACGCGATTGACGAGCCGGATGCCGACGATGTTCAGCCCGGTGATCAGCACGATGCTGCCGACGATCCACACGCCGGCCGGCACGCCAGGGAAAATCTGCTTCATGTAGATTCCGATCGCGAGGTAGCTGATCATCGGGATGAACAGGTAGTCCATCAGCAACGCCCAGCCGACCATGAAGCCGGCCGACGTACCGAAGTTTCGGCTGGCGAACGTATAGGCGGACCCGGCGCTCGGCATCAGCCGCGCCATGTGGCCGTAGCTGCGCGCGGTGAACAGCATGGCGACCAGCGTGAGCGCGTACGCGGCCGTCAGGTGCCCGTTCGTCTCGCTCGTGACGAGCCCGTAGGTCGTGAACACCGTCATCGGCAACATGTACGCAAGGCCGAAGATCACCAGCGTCGCGAGCCCGATCGGACGGGGCTGGCGGCGTTCGTCCGCGTCGCCTCGCATGGCGTGCGCGCCGAAGTCATGCGTCGCGGCGGCTGATGCGTATCGACCTGGGCTGTCGTTGTCCATGCTGTCCTCACGTGGGTGGCGTTCACGGCTTCAACACTCGTTCGCCCGGCGCGGCCGGCAGCGCACGGCTGGAAGAAAGTGTGGTGCGCCAAAAAATCGGCCACGAATGAGAAAAGCGGACGTAATCAGGGGATATTGGCGGACACAGCGCCGCGCGTCGCGCCGGCGAGTCATGCATGACGCGGTGCCGCACTGGCGTTTTGCGGACATTCCGGCTATGTTCTACGCGACCCCGTCGCCCCGTCAGCACCATGAACAGCCGCTCCCATCCCAACCCGAGCCGGGCCGAGCGCAGCCTGCGCTCGTCGCTCGGGCTCGCGCGCCCGGCCGGGCGCCAGGAGGACATTCCCGCCACCGTCCACGCGATCGCGGTCGCGCTGGACGAGTGCCGCGTGCGGCATATCGACGGCGCCGCGCTGCTCGAAGGCACGGGGCTCGGCGCCGACGAAGTCGCGTCGCCGAACCTGCACGTGAATCGCGGCCAGGAGCAGCGCTGCTTCCGCAACCTGCTGCAACGCAGCGGCGTGCCGTCGATCGGGCTGTCGATCGGCGCGCGCCTGCACGTGTCGACGCTCGGCCTCGCCGGCTACGCGATGCTGATCAGCGGCTCCGTGATGCAGGCATTCCGGTGCATGAGCCAGTTTCCGCTGTTCATGGGGCTGTATTTCGACGTGCGTATCGATGCGCATCCGGACGGCATGAGCGTGACGATCAGCCGTTACAACGGCGAGCCCGATCTCGAGGTGTTCCAGGTCGACATGTGCCTGTCCAGCCTGCGCCTGATCGTGTCCGATCTCGTCGGCAAGCCCGTCTGGCCCGCGCAGGTGCAGCTCGCGCGCCGCACACCGCGCAATGCGGCCGACTACACGCGCCACTTCGGCTGCAAGGTCGCGTTCAACGCGAGCGACAACCGCCTCGTGTTCACGTCGGTGAACGGCACGGAGATGCCGCTTCTCGCGAACGAAGTCAGCTTCAATGCGTTGCATGGCCAGTGCGAGGCGCTCGAACGGCAGTGGGCCGCGTCGGTCGGCACGCGCTTCGCCGATCGCGCGAAGGAGCTGATGGCGCGCGACCTCGCGCGCTTCAAGTCGATGACGTCGCTCGCGAACGCGCTGCACCTGACGGAGCGCACGCTGCGCCGGCGGCTCGACAAGGACGGCCTCACGTTTCAGGCGCTGCTCGACGACGTGCGCCGCGACGAGGCGCAGCGGATGCTCGACGACCCTGAACTGACGGTCGCGGCCATCGCGGAACGTCTCGGCTACAGCGAGCCGCGCAGTTTCCGCCATGCGTATCGGCGCTGGACCGGGCGCACGCCGCGCGCCGGCACGGACTCCGACGCGTGAAGCGCAACGGGCGCCCGTCTGGACAACCCACGGTAAGCGCTCCCGACGAACGATGGCAATCCGGCTGCGTTGCCGGTATCAGGATGCTCCGCACACGTAATTCATGACCAGCGTCTGAATGGAGTCTCGCTGCACGTAGTCGTAGTCATCCGCGTCTTCACGAGAAACATGAACCTGGCCCGGTTGAGTTCCAGTCATGCGGGTCTTGCCCATCGCCCAGGTCTTGTTCGCGCAGTCGAATGACCAAATGGAAACGAGACTCTTCACCGGAAACGGCACCGAATAACGGCGCGGCTCGGCGTAGACGATCCTGACCGTCACCCACGAATTGAGCGGGTGTCGCTCGACGGAAGCGGGGTCGACATAGAGCGCGATAGCCGGACCCGGGCCAAGCGTGACCCAGTTCTCCGCCCATGTACCGCTTGCGACGAGCGCAAGCAATGCGCCCGCGATCCAGCGTTTTTTCATTTTCATTCCTCGAATCCGGTGCGATGAATTCCGGCGTCCCGATTCTACTTTCCCTGTCGACGCGAAGTGCGCATTTCGATCCGGATCATTCGCCGGCCTCGACGTATTTCGGTTGATCGACATCCGGTCATGCGTATCGATCATTTATCGAAAATTCCCCAACCCGGAATGAAGATCGCCTCGAATCGACTCGCGTAGAATGCCCGCGACAATCAAGCATCAAGCCGAGCGGGCCGCCCTTCCATTCCACTCGCACCGGCGCAACGCGAACAAGACAACACGAACAAGACCCGTGGCATCCGCCGACGGCACCGCCCCGACCGGGCGGGCGCCACCGCGACATCGCCCGCCGACGAAGCATTCATGAGCAAACCGATCCTGTACCTCCTTGCCGGCAACGGCAGCGCGGCCGACTGGTGGGACGATGCGCTGCCCCACTTCCGGCATTCCCGGCCCGTGCCGCTGGAACTCCCGGGCTTCGGCGACAACCCCGCGCCGCCCTGCGAGGATCTCGCCGCGTATGCGCAAGCGCTGCTGGACGCGACCGAGCCGGGCCACGCGATCATGGCGGTCGGCGTGAATGCGCTGCTGGTGCTGCACGCATTGCAGCGACGCCCCGGCCACTTCAGCCGCAGCGTGCTGCTCGCGCCCGTCGGCGCATTTCTGTGGGAACGGCGCCTGCCGAAACTGATGGCGCCGAAACCGCTGCGCAAGACGATCCACTGGCTGCTCGCGCACTACCCGGCGCTGTTCGCCCGCAAATTCTCGAACCTGACCTGGACACACGCGCAGTACCGCCGCATGGGTGCCGGCTATGCGCGCTGCCGCGCGTTCCTGCCGCACTGGGATCTCGTGCGCGCCGATACCGCGCTGCCGCTGCTCGAGTGGGTCACCGATCGCGTCGAACTCGTGTGGGGCGACCAGGACAACGTGCTCGGGGTGCGCCAGGCCGCCGCGTGGTCGGCCATCCTCGCGCGTGCCGACCTCACCGTCACGCTGCAGGCCGGCTGGGGACACTATCCGTGGATCGACGCGCCGGCGGCATTCGTGCAATGGCTCGAAGCGGGCGATGCCGGCTTCGTCGCGCACACCAAAGGCGGGCGCCTCGCGCTCGCCGCGATGGCCGGCCTGCCCGTGCCGCCCGCGCTGTCGCTGACCCGCGCCGACGATCCCCGCCTGCCCGGCTTTCTCGCGAGCCAGCCGGACGCCGAGTGGGCGATCCGCTCGTCGAGCCACGGTGAAGATCAGGCCGACGCGGCCAACGCCGGCCTGCATACGACGTTCCTGCGCGTCCCTGCCGCGCAGGCGGCCGCACGCGTGGCCGAGTTGCTCGAGAGCGGCCTCGAGGAAACGGTCGTGCAGCGCTTCATCACGCCCGTGCTGTCGGGCATCGCGTTCGTGCGGCATCTGGCCGTCGAAGTCGAATGGGTGGAAGGCCACCTCGAAACGCTCGCCGACGGACAGGCCAGCCCGCAACGCGCGATCCTGTCGCGGCTCGGCGAGCCCTGGCAGCGCGGCACGTTCCCGGCCGCGCACGGCCTGAGCGCGACGCAGCTGTGGACCTTCCTGCAGCGCGTGCTGCGCGCGTTCCACTACGTGCCGGGCGATGTCGAATGGGCGTGGGACGGCCAGCAGCTGTGGCTGCTGCAGTACCGTCCGATCAGCCGCTACGGCTGGCATCGCCACCTGACCGCCGCGAACATCGCCGAGATCCTGCCGCCGCAGCCGAGCCGGCTGGTCGAGTACGCGCAACGACGCGCGGCCGGCAGCATCCCGGCCATCATGGCGCGCTGGGATGCACGCGTACTGCAGGATAACGAACCATTCACCGCGCTCTATGGCGGCGCGTCGTACATCAACAACGACCTGTTCCTCGCCCGTCTCGCCGACTGGGGCGTCTCGGCCGGCAACTACAGCGGCGAGATCGGCGGCGCGACGCCGCCGCTGCGCTGGCGTCCGCTGCGGCTGCTGCGTTCGCTGCCGGTGTTTTGGCGCATGCTGCGCGTCGCACGCGGGCATCTGCCGACGCTCGAGCGCGGCTTGCAGCGCTTCGACCAGGAGCTCGCGACGCTCGTCGAGCGGCGCGCCGACGGCCGGCAACTGGCCGACTGGTTCACGCGCTTCTACGTGTTCGTCGTGCAGGGCAACCTGTGCATCGCGTCATCGCTGGCCAGCAGCGGCGGCGCACTGTGGGGGCGTCCGCCGACCGCATACGGCCAGCTCGACGACAGCCCGCATCGACTGCCGTGGGAAACCGATCCGGGCACCGCGCGGCCTGCGCCCACCGACCTGCCGCTACAGCCATTTCCCGACTGGCCGCTGCCCATCCGCGTGCTCCACGCACTCGGCGCGCCCGGCATGCGCGGCTGGTATCTACAGGTACGCGAGTGGTATCGCGACAACCTGATGCGCGTGTTCTTCCGCCTGCATCATGCGATGCCGGCCGCCGACCGCGACGTGTGGTTCGCGCCCCATCCCGATCGCCGCGAACGCAACGGCAGCTTCTGGCAGGACGGCAGCGAAGGCGTCGACGAGGCGGCCGGCTTCATGATCTATCCGGGCCACACTCAAGGTGTGCTCGGCCTCGACATCCTGCTAGAAGACACGCTCGACCCGGGCCGGCACGCGCAGTACCAGGCGGCGCGCGCCGTGATCGCGCGCATGGGCGGCCGGCTGTCGCACGGCGCGACGCTGCTGCGCGAACTGCGCAAGCCGTCGGCCGTGCTGCCGCGCGTCGATGCCGCGTGGATCGGGCGCGAGGTGCGGCTCAGCGACGGCCAGCTGACGCTGGTCGAGTAAGCGCGGCGCGATTGCCGCGCCCCTGAGCGTGTAATCAGCGCACCGGCGTACGGACTTTCCCGTCGACCCTCAGCGTGCGCCGGTCGTGCGCGGCTTCGTATTCGACCGTCTGCGCGGGCGTCACCGCGCCGTACGAACGACCGTTCACGTAGACGGTGCCGTTCCGCAGCTCGACCCGGTCGCCGTTGACCATCGCGGTGGCCCGCTCGCCCTGCAACACCGCGCCCGAACAGCCGGCGGTCGAGAAGCTGCGGACCGACGTGCCCGGCATCGCGGCGACCCCGCCCTGATCCGCCGCTTGCGCCGCGCTGCAAGGCGGCGCATCCATGCTGCCGGCGGCGTGGACCGCGCCGGCGCTGATGCCGCATCCGGCAAGCAACGCAATCGTCATCGGCTTCAGATGGTTCATGGTGAGCTCCGTTGTCCGCAGCCGCGGATCGATGATCGGCCGACGCCCGCGTTCGCATCGCAGGCCGTCCGGATGCACCCAGTATGCGTCCGGTTCGTGGCACGCCGCCATCGGCACCAGTACCACTCACCGCCGTCTCGGCTCACGCCGACTTCGGCCTCCGGAAACGCGGCCCCGGGGATGACCCGCCCCCAATGAAGATCCACCTTGATCAAGTTGCGACCCGCAACTATTATTGATTGCGATCCGCAACCTTCCCGGGCCAACCATGGACCTCATCGACGCTCCCGCCAAGCCTCGCGAAGCGACCATCCTCGAGCTGCGCGAGTTCTCCCGCAAACTGGTTCGCGAGCTCGGCTTCATGCGCGCGACGCTGGCCGACAGCGACTGGGCGCCCTCGGCCGTCCACGCGATCCTCGAGATCGGGATGGCGCCCGGCATCAACGCCCGCGACCTGGGCAACCTCCTGCGGCTGGACAAATCGAACACGAGCCGGCAACTCGCGCGGCTGGAGGCTGCCGGCGTCGTGGAGCGGCGCGTGTCGAGCGACGATGCGCGAGCGAGCGAGCTGTACCTGACCGCCGACGGAAAAAAGCTCCAGAAACGAATCGACGCGTTCGCGACGGATCAGGTGTCGAATGCGCTGCGCCGCATGGTGCCCGCCGACCAGCAGGCACTGCTGCGCTCGCTCGCGCTGTATGCCGATGCGCTCGCCCAGGACAACGCCGCCAAAGCGCCTGCCGCGGCGCTCGACGCGCCAACGATCCGCGAAGGCTACCAACCGGGTTGTATCGGCGATATCGCGGGCCTTCATGCGCGCTTTTATTCGGAACACTGGGGCTTCGGCGCCTTTTTCGAAAAGCGGGTGGCGACCGAGCTGGCCGAGTTCGCCGGTGCGCTGCCGGCTGAAGGCAAGGCGCTTTGGCTGTGCCAGGAAGACGGGCGCACGCTCGCGTCGCTCGCGATCGATGGCAACCCGGCAACGGGCGTCGCGCACCTGCGCTGGTTCATCGTGAACGATGCGCTGCGCGGGTCGGGCATCGGCCGCCGGCTCATGACGGAAGCCATGCGCTTCGTCGACGCACGGCGGTTTCGCGAAACCTGCCTGTGGACGTTCAAGGGACTGGACTCGGCGCGCCATCTGTACGAGTCGTTCGGCTTCACGCTGACCCACGAATCCGCGGGCACGCAGTGGGGAACCGAGGTGGTCGAGCAGCGCTTCAGCCGGCCGGGGCCATCGGGCAGTTGACGGTCGGCGGGCTATCTCCGCCCTGAAGCTGATCGGCGCGGTCTAGGCGACGACGCGCGGCACGATGTACTCGACGATGCATGCGAACGACGCGATGCGCGTCACGCGAGAACGCGCGCCGACGCTGCAGCGCTTCGAATCAGATGTCGCGACGCATGGCTTCGACCTGACCGGGCGCCTGCCGCCGGCGACCGATCCGACACCCGAGCGCGTCGCGACCGTCCCGCCACGCGGTGCGCGTTTCGAACCAAGGTTCTCCCGTGCGCGGGTTCAACTCATTCGGGCCGCCTGCCCGATCAATCCGATGAGCCAGCGCAGGCCGCTGTCGCCCTGATGCGCGGTCTTCCACAACGCGCTGACCTGATGGATCGGCGTATCGAACGGCAACGGGCTGATGTGCAGGCCAAGACTACGGCTCCAGGTGCGGGCGATGTAGTCGGGCACCGTCACCAGCACGGGGTTGTCGCGTGCGATGAAAGGCTGGGTGGCAAAGTGAGGATTGGAAAATATCACGCGCCGTTGCTTGCCCAGCGCCTCCAGCCGTTCGTCGATCAATCCTCGAAGTTCTCCCTTGAACGAGGTGAGCGCATGCGGATGCGCCAGAAACTCGCTCAAGCTCAACGTGTCCCCTCGCGTCCGTATCAACTCCGGGTTGTAGAGGCAGACGAAGCGCCAATCCAGCAGCGTGCGCTGCTGTTGCCATTGAGCGCATTCGTTGAACACCCCCAATGCGACCTCGATCTCATTGCGTTCAAACATGCTGGAGACACGGTGGCAGTCCGTATCCAGCGAGATGAGCTTCACGCCCGGCGCCTCGGCGGCCAGCAATTTCAACAACGAAGGAAACAGCGTCACCGCAATCGCCTCGGAAACACCGACCCGGAACGTCCGATTGGCGTCCCGGGCATCGAACGGCTGGCCAACCCGCATGGTCTCGTGAAGGCCGATCAGCAGCGCGTCGATCTGCCGGGAAAGTTCCAGCGCGCGAGGCGTGGGTTCCATTCCCGAGCGGCCGCGCACGAACAACTCGTCGCCAAAGGCGGCGCGCAGTCGTTTCAGCGCACCGCTCACCGCGGGCTGACCAAGAAACAGCCGCTCCGCCGCACGCGTGACGTGGCGCTCCTGCATGAGCGCATGGAAGACCAGCAGCAAATTGAGATCGAATCGACGAAGATCATTCTCAATGATGGAAGTCATCATGACAAACGATTGGAGTGATAGTCGGCCTAGCATGCATGCTATCTCCACCCGCTGCAACCGGGGCAGCGCGAACATCGAGGAATGCTCGCGAACGGGCCGCGGCCCGGGTCGACGCAGTCTCCCCCGGTGTGGTGGATACGCCGTAGTGGAACACCGTGACCAGCAAAGCCCGGCAGGCCTTCTTAGCACCGCATTCAAGCGAATTGCCGGTGGGGCGCGTCGGTCAGCCTGGCGATGGCGCGCAGGTCATCGCCTTTCTCGTCGGGAATGGCTGTGCCACCAGCATCGTCGTGGAATGCGATGGCGGCTTGCGTCTCATCTGAGCACGAGATGCGTGCTCGACATCGGGCGCTGCGACCCATGATCGAACGGCATTGGCATTTCGAGCGCCGGTGACGACAAGGCGCACGCGAAGAAGTCGATCCTTGCGCCGCTACGCCTTTTTATCTCAACCTGTTTGAAAGGAGAAAAATCGATGTCCAGGCAAATCTTCATCAACCTGCCCGTTCAGGACCTGACAAAAGCGACGGCCTTCTATACCGCCATCGGCGCCGGCAAGAATCCGCAATTCAGCGACGACACAAGTTCCTGCATGGTGTTGTCGGACACCATCTTCGTGATGCTCATGACGCGTGAAAAATGGGCGCATTTCACGAAGAAACCCATCGCCGACTCGCGGCGCGAAAGCGAGGTGATGCTGGCGCTCAGCGCCGACGATCGCGAAAGCGTGGACAGGATGACCGAAGCCGCCGGCGCGCACGGCGGCACGGCGGACGTCAATGCCAAGCAAGATCTCGGCTTCATGTACGGACGCAGCTTCGAAGACCCCGATGGCCATATCTGGGAAGTGATTTTCGTCGATATGTCCCAGATGCCCCAGCAGTGAAATACAGGAATCCATAGTTTTTGTTCCGCATCGTTTACCTGAGAATTCACTGGCCAAACCGCCGTGAAAAATGGGAATCGATGAAAATCGCACACGCCGGAACAATGATCTTCGGTGGCAGCTTAGGGATGGGGCTCGCACTGGCACAGCGCTGTGTCGATGCCGGTGCAAGCGTCATCGCCATCGCTCGCCTAGCTGCGGCGGCTGCCGAAGAGCCGCATCAGCATCAGGAACAGGTTGAGAAAGTCGAGATAGAGCGCAAGCGCCCCCATGATCGCCTTCTTGCCGGCGATCTCGCCCTCTTCACCCGCGATGTAGATACGCTTGATGCGTTGCGTGTCGTACGCGGTGAGCCCCGTGAACACGAGCACGCCGATCACGGAAACGACGAACTGCAGTGCCGACGAAGCCAGGAAGAGATTCACGAGCCCCGCGATGATGATGCCGATCAGCCCCATGAACAGAAAGGAGCCGAAGCGCGAGAGATCGGCCCGTGTCGAGTAGCCATAGAGGCTCGTTGCGCCGAACGTGGCCGCGCTGATGAAGAACACGCGCGCAATGCTCTCGCCCGTATACACGAGGAAGATGCCGGAAAGCGAGAGCCCGACCAGCGCGGCGTAGGCCCAGAAACTGATCTGCGCCGCGCCGAAGCCGATGTGCTCGATGCGCAAGCTCAGAAACATGACCAGCGCCAGCGGTGCGAGCAGCACCACCCAGAAGAGGGGCGTTCCGGCGATCGACCGGTAAAACCCGGTTGACGCGCCGAGGTACGCAACGGCGCCCGTCAGCGCCAGGCCCCCGGCCATATAGTTGTAGATGCGCCGCACATACTGCCGAAGGCCGACGTCGTCGCCACCCAATACGCGCTGCGTCCCTTCTGGTCGCGCCCCCTGTCGAAAGTCGCCTCCCATGATCGATTCTCCTTGGATCGCATTCGTGGCGGCCGCGCTTCGTCGTAGCCGTTCCCGTGATCAATCTCGCCCATCGGGTCACCGGGCACCTTGACGCACATCAAGCCCATCCGGCGCCGCCCCCGCTCTGCAGGGCCTCGCGCGCATCCGAATTGCAGCGCACGAAGCCGCGGATCTGCTTGAGTTGCGTCAAGCCGCGCGCGATGCGCACGGGCTTGGCCTGCCGCATCCGGATCGGTTGACGCATCTCAATCGCCGTGCCCGGGACGCGGATATCGTGGCCCGAGCGCTCGCCAATGACGGCAGCGCGATCCGGCGTCCCCGGACGTCGGCAGCGGTTTCACCCAATCTGAACAGGGGCATTTCCATGCAACGCAGCACACGGGATTCGGATCGAGCCGCCCGCCGACGCGCGGCCGGCATCGATCGGGACAACAGCCGGTTCTGTCTGGTGGGCGGCGGCATCGCATCGCTGGCGGCGGCAGCCTTTCTGATCCGGGACGGCGACATACGCGGCTGCAATATCACGATCATCGAAGCGCTCGATCGCCTGGGCGGCAGCCTGGACGGCGCGGGTTCGGCCGAGGAAGGCTACGTGATCCGGGGCGGCCGCATGCTCGAAAGCAAATACCTCTGCACCTACGATCTGTTTTCATCGATCCCGACGCTCGACAAGCGAGGTTCCGTCACCCGAGAAATCTTCGACTGGAACGAGACCATGCGGACCGCGTCGAAGTCGCGCCTGGTGCGCGACGGCCGACGGGTGAACAAGCCGCCCTTCGGGCTCGACGAAGCGCACATCGTCGCGCTGGAACGCCTGTCGATCGAGCCGGAAAGCATGCTCGGAGACAGCCGGATCTCGGATCACTTCAACGCCGGCTTCTTCACGACGAATTTCTGGCTGATGTGGTGCACGACCTTCGCGTTCCAGCCCTGGCACAGCGCGGTCGAATTCAGGCGCTACCTGCTCCGGTTCGCGCACATGGTGTCCGGATTCAACCAGCTCCAGGGAATCATGCGCACGGTCTACAACCAGTACGACTCGCTGGTGAGGCCGCTCGAGAAATGGCTCGACGAGCGCGGCGTGCGGTTCGAGTCGAATACCCGCGTGACCGATCTCGTGTTGAGCCGCACCGAGGGCGACACCCGCGTCGAGGAAATCGTCTGCGAGCGCGACGGCGTCACCCGCCGAATCGCGGTGCGCGAAGGCGATTGCGCGATCGTCACGCTGGGCTCCATGACGGAAGGATCGAGCCTCGGCGACATGGACCGCCCCGCGACGCTCAACGGCCGGGCCGACGCCGGCGCGTGGGCGCTGTGGGAGAAGATCGCCGCAGGACGGCCTGCATTCGGACGCCCGGCCGCGTTCGCCGATCACATCGACGAATCCAAATGGCTGTCGTTCACGGCCACGCTGCGCGAACCCGTCCTGCTCCAGCGGATTCGCGACCTGACCGGCAATGTTCCCGGCGAGGGCGGCCTGATCACCTTCGCGGAGTCGAACTGGCTGATGTCGATCGTCGTGCCGCATCAGCCGCATTTCCTCGGCCAGCCCGAGGACGTCAGCGTGTTGTGGGGATACGGGCTGTTCGTCGACGCGCCCGGCAACTTCGTCGAGAAGCCGATGGCGGCCTGCACGGGGCGCGAGATCATGACCGAATTGCTCGGACATCTGCGACTCGCCGAGCAGGCTGACGACCTCCTCGCCAGGCCCACCTGCATCCCGTGCATGATGCCGTTCATCACGAGCCAGTTCCTGGCGCGCCAGGACGGCGACCGGCCGCAGGTGACGCCGGAAGGCACGGCCAATCTTGCTTTCGTCGGGCAGTTCTGCGAGTTGCCGGACGACGTCGTGTTTACCGTCGAATACTCGATCCGCAGCGCTCAGACGGCCGTCGCGGCACTGCTCGATCTCGACCGGCGGCCGCCCCCGGTCTACAAGGGACAGCACGACCCACGGGTGCTGTATCGAGCATTCACGACGCTGCACGATGCCTGAGCGCGGGCGGATCGTGGTTGGCGGGTTGCGCTGCCGGCCTCCCGATCCCGCCCCGAGCATGCTTGACCCATGTCAACGGCCCGGACGCTGCCGCGACCGACGATGTTGCCACCCGGAACGATGTGCGCCGTGGCGCTTCATGCAGACATCCGAATGACGGGCCCTGCCGCACGCGGAGTCCGTCCGACGCGATCCGACTGTCGCGCGGCGGCTGCATGATCGGACGCCGCCCATCGACGCCGGCGCGTGACGAAGGGCCGGCCTCGTCGTTATCGCATCGCACGGTGAAAACCGGGCGATTCGCCACGTGTCGAGTGTCCGTCACGCGGCGCGTCACTTGCAGGAGCATGGCATGACCCAAGCCGACCCAACCTCCCCCGCCCCGCTTTCCGACGCGCTGCTGCATCGCATGAACGCGTGGTGGCGGGCCGCCAACTATCTGTCGGTCGGGCAGATCTACCTGCTCGACAATCCGCTCCTTCGCGAGCCGCTGCAGATCGCGCACGTCAAGCCTCGCCTGCTCGGCCACTGGGGCACGACGCCTGGGCTGAACTTCATCTACGTCCATCTGAACCGCGCGATCAACGCGCGCGATCTCGACGTGCTGTTCATCGCCGGCCCGGGCCACGGCGGCCCCGGCGTGCTCGCCAACGCCTGGCTCGAAGGGGCGTACAGCGACACCTATCCGAACGTGCCGCAAAACGCCGAGGGCATGGCCGCGCTGTTCCGCCAGTTCAGCTTCCCCGGCGGCGTGCCGAGCCACATCGCGCCGCAGACGCCGGGCTCCATTCACGAAGGCGGCGAACTCGGCTACTCGCTGTCGCATGCATTCGGTGCGGCCTTCGATCACCCCGGGCTGATCGTCGCCTGCGTCGTGGGCGACGGCGAGGCGGAAACCGGGCCGCTCGCCACCGCCTGGCATTCGAACAAGTTCCTCGATCCGGCCTCGGACGGCGCGGTGCTGCCCATCCTGCATCTGAACGGCTACAAGATTGCCAGTCCGTCGATCCTCAGCCGCATCGGGCAGGACGAACTGGAGAGCCTGCTGACCGGCTATGGCTATCGGCCGCTGTTCGTCTCGGGCGACGAGCCGATGGCCACGCACCAGCGCATGGCGGCCGCGCTCGACGACGCGCTGGACGACATTCGCGGCATCCAGGCGCGGGCGCGCAGCGCAGGCAACCTCGCCCGCCCTCGCTGGCCGATGATCGTGCTGCGCACACCCAAGGGCTGGACCGGCCCGACGCGCGTCGACGGCCTGAAAACGGAAGGCCACTTCCGTTCGCACCAGGTGCCGATTGCGGACCTGAAGCAACCGGCGCACCTGCACTTGCTGGAAGACTGGCTGAGCAGCTATCGCCCCGACGAACTGTTCGACGCGCACGGGCGACCGTGCGAGGCGATCCGGTCGCTGGCGCCGGCCGGATCGCGCCGGATGAGCGCGAATCCGGTGGCGAACGGCGGCGGCGAGGCGCGCGAGTTGCGGATGCCGGATTTCACCCGCCACGCGGTGGCGGTGCCCGCGCCCGGGCAGGTCGACGCACAGGCCACGCGCGTGATGGGCGGCTTCCTGCGCGACGTGATGTCCGCGAATCTGGCCGACCGCACGTTTCGCGTGTTCGGCCCGGACGAAACGGAATCCAACCGCTTGTCGGCGCTGTTCGACGTCACCGCGCGCACCTGGATGGCCGCGACCGATCCCGACGACGTCCAGCTCGCGCCCGACGGCCGGGTCATGGAGATGCTCAGCGAGCATACCTGCCAGGGCTGGCTCGAAGGCTATCTGCTGACCGGGCGGCACGGGCTGATGTCGTGCTACGAAGCGTTCATCCATATCGTGGATTCGATGTTCAACCAGCATGCGAAATGGTTGAAGGCGTGCCGGGAAATCCGCTGGCGGCGGCCGCTGCCGTCGCTCAACTACCTGCTGACCTCGCACGTCTGGCGGCAGGACCACAACGGCTTCAGCCACCAGGATCCGGGTTTCATCGATTTCGCGGTCAACAAGAAGGCCGACACGGTGCGCGTCTACCTGCCGCCGGACGCGAACACGCTGCTGGTCGTCACCGATCACGCGCTGCGCACCTGGAACCGGATCAACGTGATCGTCGCCGGCAAGCAACCGGCGCCGCAATGGCTCGACCTGGATGCCGCGATCCGGCATTGCAGCGCCGGCGCGGGCATCTGGGAGTGGGCGGGGAACGACGGCGACGGTGAACCGGATGTCGTGATGGCTTGCGCGGGCGACGTGCCGACGCTCGAGACGCTCGCCGCCGTCGACCTGCTGCGCATCCATCTGCCGGCGTTGCGCGTCCGGGTCGTCAACGTCGTCGACCTGATGACGCTGGAGCCTGCCGACGTCCATCCGCACGGGTTGAGCGACGCGGATTTCGACGCGATGTTCACGACGAACCGGCCGGTGATCTTCGCGCATCACAGCTACCCCGCCCTGATTCACCGGCTGACCTATCGCCGCGCGAATCACGCGAATTTCCACGTGCACGGTTTCATCGAGGAAGGGACGACCACGACGCCGTTCGACATGACGGTCCTCAACCGGGTCGACCGCTTCCATCTGTGCGAGGCCGTGCTCGATCACGTGGGCGAACAGGTGCAGGCGGGTGCGCATTTCAGGCAGTACCTGCGCGACAGGCTGGTCGAGCATCGACGCCATGTGGACCGGTACGGCGACGACCTGCCGGAAATCCGCGACTGGCGCTGGCAGGCGACGCCGGGCAGCCGGAACCCGATGCGGTGAGCCGCTCGGTCAAGCGGGGCGAGCCGCTGTTCCGCGCGCACGATCCGTTCCAGCGTCTCTACTCGGTCCGCACCGGCTCGTTCAAGACGATCGTCATGCATCGCGACGGCCACGCGCAAGTGACCGGATTCCAGATCGCCGGGGAGCGCGTTCCGGCGTTTGACTTGCATCAATCGCCTGCGCGAGTCCGCGCATAGACTGGGTCGGACGACTTGCCGAACGCACCGCGCGATGACGACCGCTCCCATGACACGCATGCCTAAGACATCCTCGCGGCCAAGCCGAGACTCGGCGGCCGCGCGCACTGCGGCGACACCGCGACGCCGCTGCCTGCCGAGCGTGGGCGGCCCGCTGTCTTCCGAGGACGCGCATACGCGATTCGCTGGGTCATGAGCCAGTAAATGCGTCGGCCGCCGGTGCCGGCGGCCGCCCTCCTTCGTCGATTCGGAGCCCATCGTGCGAATCACCCTGCATCTCGATACTTTCGCCTGCGACAACCCTTCGGCCTATGCCATTCTCTGGATCGACACGGCCATGCGTCGCTGGTCGCGCGAAGGTCATGCGGGGATGGACCTGCCCGCGTGGGGGACGCTCGTCCGCGAAGGCAGCGCCACGCTGATGACCGGTCCCGACGACGCCGGCGCGCTGTGCTGGCTCGACGATTTCGATCTCGACGCACCGTCCGGGCCGTTCGAAGGCCAGGCCGGCATCGCGCGTTGGCTGCGCGATGCCCGGCAGGCGCCAGTGCCTGGCGCATGGCGGGTGCAGTGTGTCGACGATACGGCCGAGACGCCGGAGCACGAGATATTCACGGGCGACGAAGAAGATTAGCCGGACCACCGGCGCCGACTGCGCCGCCTCCATCACCGCGGCGAATCGACCCACGCCTGGCGAACCGCGGTGGGCCGATGGGCCGATGCGTCGGGCCACGGCGAATGGCGTCCGATGCGCGGAACGTGTCAGCTCGGGTTCTCGTGGGTTTCAGCAGCGGCGATCCCGGCAAGTTGCCGCTCGGCGACGTCGAATGCCCGCTTCAGCGCGTCCATGAGATCCATGCCTGTCATATGCGGAACGGGACGAAATTCCCCCTTGCGCGTGATCAGATCGAGTCGCACGTCATACGTCGGCTGGCGGGTCGACGCGCCCATGGCCTCGATCGCGAGATGGCAGCCGGCCAGTCGCGGACTGAACGGCTCGAGACGCATCAGCTGGATGCTCGCTTCCGCCTCCAGCTGAGCCGACCCGGCGAAGCCGAAATAAGCGATCTGCATCCCGATTCCCATGTTCCGCTCCTGTTGATCGCGCCGATCGACGGCGAGAGCCGGTTCATCAGCGTGGGGCGCTCGCCATACCCGATTCCGTGCATCCATCTTCCGTGGCGGCGGCCCGGCCTCGTTGATGTGCGTCAAGCGACGGACATCGCCGCACGCTGTCCGCCAACCGGCGCGGGCCTCGCGAAACCGGTGCCGGCCACACGACCGGCCGGGAGCGCAGCGGCGCCGTCGCCGACGACGACGCGCGGACGAGGTCGTGCCGACGCGGGGAGGAACCGGCCATCCCGGTCACGGATCGATACCCGCCGCCAGTTCGAGGATGTCGGCCGTGATTTCGTCTTGGCGCGCGAGCCGGCAGATCTGCAGCAATTCGGCGAGCTTGTGTTCGATATTGGCGCGCGCGGCGATCATGGCCCGCGTGCGCGCTTCGTTTTCCGCCGCGAACGCCAGCATCGCCGCTTCGCACAGTTCGACGAATACATACGCCTGCGCCAGCTCCGCCAGCACCCGATCGGGCGGCAGGTTCAGCAATGGCGGCTGCGAGCGCGGCGCGGCGTCGAAGCGGCTGTAGTCGAACGGCAGCAGCCGATGCTCGACGACGTCGAGCCTCGCGGAGCCGGGCATCGCGTGCACGATCGACACGGTTTCGGCGCCGCTGGCGGCGAGATGGGCGAACAGCGCATCGGTCAGGCGGCCCGCGAGGGCGACGACGTCATCCGCGCGCGAAGTCATCGGCGTGGTCCACGCAACCGGCAGTCCGCACGCGTCGGCGAGCGCCGCGCCGCGCGACCCGATCAGCAGATAGTGGGCAACCTCGCCGCAGCGGCGGGCGCGATCGAGAATCTGCGCGTTGTATGCCCCGACGAAGCCCTGCTCGCTGCACAGCACGATAACCACCTGCGGTTTCGCGGGCGCGCCGGCCGTGCCGCCCGCCGGGCGCGTCGGATCCGCCGACAGGACGGCGCCGATCGCCGCGCCGATGATCGCGGCACACGCGCGCACACCCGGCAATCGCGCCTGCGCGTCGTGCGCACGCGCGGCCGCGACGCCGCGCATCGCGCCAATCACGGATTGCAGCTGGCGGGCGGTCTCGGCGCGCGCCTCCGCGGCGCTCAGCTTGTCGCTCATGACGCCACGGCTCCCGATTCCGTCGCGCCGGCCTGGGCGGCCAGCCGCTCGACCTGCTCCCGGACCATCCGGACCCGCCCGGCGAGCGCGGCCGGATCGTCGAGCAGGGCGCCCGGTGGCGCCTGATGCGCATCGAGCCAGGCCGGCAGTTGTTCGCGAATCGCCGTCAGCAGGCGTGGCGGCGCGGCGTCGAACACGCCGTCGGCGAGCGCTTTCAGCAGCACGACTTCATCGATCGTTCGCAATGGATGAAAGCGCGGCTGCGTGATCAGCGCGCGAATCCGCTCGCCGCGCGTGATCTGCCCTTTCAGGCGCGCATCGGTCAACCCGCCGAAGCGCGTGAACGCCTCGAGTTCGAGGAACTGCGCATAGTCGAGCCGCAAGCGCCCGGACGCCTCGCGCAGCGCCGGGTGCTGCGCCTTGCCGCCCACCCGGCTGACACTGAGGCCGACGTCCACGGCGGGCCGCTGGTTGGACGCGAACAGCGCGGCGTCCAGCACGATCTGGCCGTCCGTGATCGAGATCAGGTTGGTGGGGATATAGGCGGCCAGGTTGCCGGCATCGGTTTCCGCGATCGGCAGCGCGCTGAGCGAACCGCCGCCGAGCTTCGCGGACAGCTTCGCGGCCCGTTCGAGCAGCCTGGCATGCAGATAGAAGATGTCGCCCGGATACGCTTCGCGGCCCGGCGGCTCGCGCGTCAGCAGCGCCAGCTCGCGGTGCGTGGCCGCGTGCTTGGTCAGGTCGTCGATCACGATGAGCGCGTGCTGGCCGCGGTCGCGAAAATATTCGGCCATCGAGAAAGCGGCGAACGGTGCGATCCACTGCAGCCCGGATGCCGCGGCGGCCGGCGCCACGACGAAAATGCAACGCTCCGGCGCGCCGTACCGGGCCACCGCGTCGATCACCCGCTGCACGGCGCTCGCCCGCTGGCCGATCGCCACGTAGACGCAGATCACGTCCGAATGCCGCTGGTTGACGATCGCATCGATCGCCAGCGCGGTCTTGCCGACCGCCCGGTCGCCGATGATGAGTTCGCGCTGCCCGCGGCCGATCGTGAACAGCGCGTCGACGATCAGCAAGCCCGTCTCGAGCGGTTCGACCACCAGGTCCCGATCGATGATCGCGGGGGCCGGCCGTTCGATCGGCGAGCGCATCGTCGTGCCGACGGGGCCCGGATGATCGAGCGGCCGGCCGAGCGGATCGACCACCCGGCCGAGCAGGGCCGGGCCGACCGGCACCTCCAGCACGGCGCCCGAGCAGCGCACCGCCGCGCCCGCCTCCAACCCCGCATCGGCGTCGAGCAGCACCACGCTGATCTGGTCGGCATCGAGCGTGTGCACGAAGCCGGTCGAGCCGTTGTCGAAGAGCAGACGCTCGTTGAGCATCGCGTCGGGCAGGCCGGACACGAATGCGATCCCGTCGGCAAGCCGTTCGACCCGCCCGATGGCCTCCGCCGACGGCGCGAGTGCGGCGCCCTCGAGCGCGGCGCGCTGGCGTGCGAGCCAGTCGGCGTGTTCAGGAAGATCGGCTGGCTTCATCGTCATTCAGCAGTACCGCCTCGATATGTTCCAGATCCTGCTTCAGGCTGTTGCGCACCCGCGCGTGCGCCGCGTCCAGCTCGAGTCCCGCGATCAGCGACGCGTCGATCCGCACCGCCAGTTCGACCGGCCGGCCCAGGCAGGCGGAAAGCGCGGCCCGGCATGACGCGATTTCCTGCGCATCGAGCGCGCGCGGCGTGCGAAGTTGCAACGGCGTATTGCCCGCGCCCAGTTCCGAGCGGACCGATTCGGGCAGCATCGCGACTTGTCCGGCGAGGCCATCGATGAAGCCGCTCACGCGCGCCGGTTCCGGCAGGCGCGTGAACAGCCGCGCCGCGATGTCGAGCGCGAGGCGGGTCGCGCGGCGGGCGTCGTCGCGCGTGCGCTCGAGCCGTTCCGACTCCAGCCGGGCAGCCGCCGCGTCGCGCAACTGTCCCACTTCCGCCTGCGCCTGCGCGAGCAGCGATGCCTTCTCCGCGGCGGCCTGCCCCGCCACCTCCTTCAACGCATCGGCGCGCGCGGCCACTACCCTGGCGAGTTCGGCCTCCGCCGCCTGGCGCGCATCGCTCGCCGCGCGCGCATCGTCGCGCGCGGTGTCGATCAGCTTGCGCGCCGCTTCCTGGCGCGCCGCGATGATCGCGCTGACCGGCTTGAACAGAAAGCGCGACAGCAGCCACACCAGCACCAGCACGTTGATGGTCTGCAGGATCAGCGTGGACCAGTCGATTCGCATCGTCGCCTCGCGCTACTTGATGAACGGGTTGGCGAACAACAGCAGCAACGCGATCACCAGGCAGTAGATCGCCATCGTCTCGATCATCGCCAGCCCGACGAACAGCGTGCGCGACACCGTGCCCGCCGCATCGGGCTGGCGGGCAATCGCGTCCATGGCCGCGCCGACCGCGCGGCCTTCGGCCAGCGCGGGCCCGATCGCCCCGAACGACACGGCGAGCGCCGCTGCCGCGATGCTGACGATTTCGACGAGATTGCTCATGACTGCTCCTGCTTGCGGCGGTGAACGGAGGGTTCGTCATCGGCCGCCGCCGCACCAATGAACACCATCGACAACACCATGAAGATGTAGGCCTGGACCGTGCCGGTCAGCAGGTCGAGGGCCATCAGCGGGATCGGCACGATCAACCCCGCGAGCGACAGCACGATGCCGATCACGAACACGCCGCTCATCACGTTGCCGAACAGCCGCACGATCAGCGAGAACGTGCGCGTCAGCTGCTCGACGAGATTGAGCGGGATCATCACCCAGGTCGGTTCGGCGAAGGTGGCGAGATAGTTCTTCCAGCCGCGCGTGCGCACGCCGTAGTAGCCCGTCGCGCCGAGGACGACCAGCGCGAGCGCCGCGTCGGTTTCCAGGTGCGCGGTGGGCGGCTCGACACCCGGGATCAGCGATGAAGCGTTCGCGGTGAACACGAACAGGAAGATCGTGCCGATCAATGCGCGATAGCGGGCGGCCCCGGCTCGCATCGTGTCGACGATCTGTGCGTCGACGGTGGCGACCAGCAGTTCCAGCACGCTTTGCAGGCGCGACGGCTCGAGCGACAGGCGGCGGCGCGCGAACGCCGAGAACGCGGCCAGCGCCAGCATGATTCCCCAGGTGACCAGCACGGGCGACGAAATCGACAGCGGGCCCAGCGTCCAGAGCGGGACGGTCGCCAGCGGCGAGGCGCTCATCGCGGCCTCCGGGGTGCCGTCAATGCGCCGGCGTATCGGAGCGCGACGGCGCGCGCGACCAGCAGCCCGAGCGCGCCCGCCACGACGGCGGCGGCGCCGAGCCGGGCCAGCGCCACCAGCACGGCGACCGCGATGGCGATGCGCGCGCCTTGCAGTCCGAGCGCGCAAGCCACGCGGCCGGCGGCGAACAGGCGGCCGTTCCATGCGAGCGAACCGAAGTGCCACGCACCGAGCACAAGCCCGACGGCAACGCCGAGCATCGCGGCGGCCAGGCTGGCGACGGCAGGCGGCGCCAGCCACGCATCAATCGTCATGGTCGTGTCCTTGTTGGTTATGCATCCATTTCCACGCGAACCAGAACCCGGCGGCCGCGCCGATCATGACCAGCGGCGCGGAGAAGAACACGCGCGTCGCATACAACCGGTCCAGCCAGCGCCCCAGCGCCAGCCCGGCGAGCGTCGGCGCGAGAATCGCCCAGCCGAGCACGCCGATCTGCGCCAGCCGCGTGCCCAGCGACGGTTCGGGATCGCGTGCGCCGCGCGACGCGCGTTCGGCGGCATGCCGCGCGGCCTGCTCGACGCGATCGGGCCGGTCGCGCTGATCCGGCGGCGGCCGCCCGCTCATCGCCGGGGCTCCGCGACGAACGGATCGCGAGCGTCGCCCGCGCTTCCCCCGGGTCGCAGATAGGTCAGCAAACGCCTGACCGTTTCGGCATGCAGCCGTGTCTCGTCGACGCGGGCGCGCCGTTCGGCGTCCAGCCGGGCTGCGCGGTTCGCACGCACGAGCGCGTCGAGTTGTTCGAGCGAATCGCCGGGCACCGCGTCGCGGCACGCGATCGCGACGCGGACGCCGCCGGACACGCTCAACACGCCTTCGTCCAGTGCGCAGTAATGCCATTGGTCGTCGGGGGTTCGCCAACGCACCACCGACGCGCGCAGCAGCGTCACGAAATCGACGTGGCCGGGCCGCACGCCGAAGCTGCCGGTCGCATCCTCGGCGCGCAGCGAGGCGATCTCCAGCGTATCGACCAGCAGGTGCGCGGGCGTCGCGATCGTCAGGTCGAGCCTAGCCATGCGCGCCTCCATTGCCGCCCGCGGCGGCGGCTTCCTTGCGGCGCGCGTCGTCCAGCGTGCCGACCATGTACAGCGAGCTTTCCCGCCATGCATCGCACTCGCCGCGCAAAATCGCGGCGCAGCCGGCGATCGTTTCGGCGGTCGTCACCGAGCGGCCCGGCTGGCCGGTAAACGCCTCGGTCACCGCGAACGGCTGCGTGAGGAAGCGCTGCAGGCGGCGCGCGCGTTCGACGGTGCGGCGGTCGTCCGCGCCCAGTTCCTCGATGCCGAGCAGCGCGATCACGTCCTGCAGTTCGCGGTAATGCTCGATCGCGCGGCGCACCTCGGTCGCGACCGCGACGTGCTCGTCCCCGACCACGAGCGGATCGAGCAGGATCGACGACGACGCGACCGGATCGATCGCCGGATACATGCCTTCCGCCGCCATCGAACGCGACAACACCACCATGCTGTCGATGTGCGCGGCAATGGCGGTCACCGCCGGATCCGTGAAATCGTCCGCCGGTACATAGACGGCCTCGATTGCCGTGACGGCGGCGCCTTCCACCGACGCGATCCGCTCCTGCAGCGCGGCGACCTCGCTCGCCAGCGTCGGCTGGTAGCCGACGCGGGACGGCAGGCGGCCCAGCAGACCCGACACCTCCGCGCCCGCCTGGACGAAACGGAACACGTTGTCCATCAGCAGCAGCACGTTTTGCGCGCGTTCGTCGCGGAAATATTCGGCGATGGTCAGCGCCGTCAACGGCACGCGCCAGCGGGCGCCCGGCGGCTCGTTCATCTGGCCATACACCAGCACCGTGCGGCCCAGCACGCCGGAGCCGCGCATGTCGAGCAGCATCTCGTGCCCTTCGCGCGACCGCTCGCCCACGCCCGCGAACACCGAAATGCCCTGATAGCGCTCGACCATCGCATGGATCAGCTCCATCACGAGCACCGTCTTGCCGACCCCGGCGCCGCCGAACATCGCGGCCTTGCCGCCTTGCGCGAGCGGCGCAAGCAGGTCGATCACCTTGATGCCCGTCGCGAACAGCGTGCTCGCGCCCTTCTGCTCGGCCAGCGGCGGGGCATTGCGGTGAATCGGCCGCCGCGGCACGTCGGCGGGCAGCGCCGGGCCATCGTCGCCGGGCGCGCCCGTCATCGTCAGCAGCCGGCCCAGCACGTGCTCGCCCACGGGCACCCGCAGCGGCCCGCCGTGCGCCCGGACCGTCATGCCGCGCCGCAAACCGCCGGTCGGCGCGAGCGCGAGTGCGCGCACGGCGGTTTCGCTCAGGTGCGCGTGCACCTCGGCCGTCACCGGCGCCGCACCGTCGACGACGATTTCGAGCGCGTCGTTCAGCGCGGGCAGCGCGTGCGCATCGAACCCGACGTCCAGCACGGCGCCGCGCACGGCCAGCACGCGACCGTCGCGATGCGTTTGCGCGGCGTGTTCTGCCTGTTCGGAGGTCAGCCCTTGATCGATCGTCACCGTGTGCCTGCCCGCTATCGTTGGGTCCTGTTCCACGGTAACGGCTGCTCGCGTTCCCGGGCTGATCCTCGTCAAGAAATGGCCAGACGAATCACGCAACCCGCGAGTACGGCGCTCGCCGGCCGGTTGCCGGACAACCTGACCGGCACGCGCTTCGCATTTCCCGGGACGACAGCGATCTGTTCGCCGCGTGGTCCGGTGACGTGAATCCGGCGCACGTCGATGCGGCGTTCGCCGCGCGCGACCGGTTCGGCCCCGACCTCGGGACTGCGCACCGACTGGCGCATCAGCCATGTCCATGCGATGGACCTTCCCGCCTATCCGAAACCGCTCATCGTCACCGACGCCGCGATCAACATCGCGCCGTCGCTCGACCAGAACGTTCGTCGATTTCGTCGCGGCGGGCCATGTCGAGCCCGGCGCTCAGCAGCGCGCCGTTCGCGCGACGCCCGGACCTCAGGGTTCGATCAGGCGCGGTTGGTCGGTGAAGGCCACGCCCGTGTCGGCCGGGCTCGCGAGCTGCGCGGCCTGGCGCGCGGGTTCGCGCGTCGCGGCCAGCCAGCGCGTGAACTCGGCGGCGGTCATGCCGACCGCCGCGGCCGAGCCGGACGACGATGCCGCGGCAAGCGCCGCGTCGTCGTGGCGGGCCGCACGCACCTTCGGCGCGGCGGCATTCGTGGCGGCCGGCGCAACCGATGCGGTTGACGTCGCCGGCTGGCGGGCCGGGGCGATGCGGGCGCGCTTGCGGCTCGGTGCGGTCGTGGGCGTCGGTGCGGCGGCGGGCACGACGGTCGTGACGATCTCCTGCGGGTTCTGCGCTGCCGGGCTATCCGTCTGCATCGCGAACGATTCCTGCCGACTCGCCACCGGCTGCGTGCGTTCCGGCGCGACGACGGCGGCGACCGGCGCCGCGACGCCCGCCTCCGGCATCATCGAGATCGCCGCCTCGTAGAACGTGTCCGGTGACGGCGCACGCTTGCGGATGTCGATGATGTGCGTCGCCGCGACACACACCGAGCCGAACACGAGGCCGACGAGCAGCGTCATCAGCGTCGGCCGCAACCGGCGCCGGCCGTGCGACGCCGCCCACGCGCGATTTTCGGTGCCGAAATCCGTCGCCCGGACTGCCGCGATGCGCGGCGCCTCGAACGGCTCGCGCGGTCACGCCTGGATCGTCGAAGTCACGCGTGCATTCATCGTCATGGCGAGCCGCGAAAACGATCCTCGTGCGGCGTGCCACGGAGTGCATCGAAGCAATCGTTCGACACGCTTTTCAACACATTGGCGATGAAACGACGATGCGGCCGGCCAGCGCAAGCGCCGCGAAATCGTTGAGCAGCAAGCATCCGCGACATCGGCCTGATGGCCAGTACTGCTGAAACGCACATAACCATCACCCGGAACCGGTCGAACTTGGCTACAGTGGTTGCACGTTTTCGCAAGGAGGTTCAGGTCATGTCGCCACGCCACGCATGTGACGAAGTGACGACCGGAATCCACCGCGTAAACGAGCGCGGCCTGCAGATGTAGGAGCACCCGCAGGCCGCTGACCACAACCAACTCAACCACGGAGTTGACCATGGCTGACGCGAATCATAGCGCACCATTTATTTTCCAAGACTGTTTCGTCAACACTCAGACATCGTCTCAATCTTGCCGCATCGTCCCGCACCTGAGGCTCACCGATATGGCGCCGCCTGTCCTGCATCTGTGGATGAAGCTGTCCGGCCGGTGGATCGAGGCAGCGGGCTTCGAGCCCGAGCAGCGCCTGCAGATCGAGGTGTCGCACCAGCGGCTGGTAATCACGCCGATCGACGCCGCGGGCAGCGATCCTGTCGGGAAGGTCGGGAAGAATGGATTCCCCGCTGTCGAACCCGCGACGGAGCGGCGGCAGCGGCAGTTCTCGGTGATCACGGGGGAAGCACAATGAGTCACGACAATCAGCATCACGACACCGACAACGTGCCGGCCGATTTCGACTACTACGACGTCGGGGAACTGGCGGCCAAGTCCGCACTCGTGCTGAAACTCAACGCATTGATCGCCTCGCGCGGCCTGAGTGAGGACGAGGCTGCGGCGCTCGCGGAAATGGCCCGGGCAGCGGTCACGCCCGAGCAGCGCGAGCGGCTCCGGAACGTTACGCTGGATCATCTGATGGTGATGCTGGCGGCATTTGGCCAGCATGTGGAAATCGTGGTGCGGCCCGTGGGGAAATCGGGCCCGGCGGGTATCACGGTGTCGGTCTGACAGCGGGTGTAGCCCGATAAGGAAGGGGGTGGCGGCCTTAAGCGCGCCGGCGCGCGCTTAAGGCAGCGTCGGGCGTCGGTGCTATCAAGGAAATAGCATAAAGGCGGCCGGGCCGAACGGTCGCCAACGAAGCGGCTTCGTCGCCCCCTTCCATTTAACGTCGACGATTGTCACAGCCAATCGGAACGGGCTGATTCTGTAATCAGTCAAGCGAATCTCTACCGTGTTCCGCATGATCAAGAGACGATCGCTGCTTTCCAAACGTCGGAAGTCTGCCAACGCGTTCCGTCATTCGCGTTGAATCTGCAAAAAGCCGCTGCCGTGATCAACGGCAGCGGCTCACCCGCCGGATCGCCCGATCCGCCATGCGCCTGATCCACACACCGATCGCCGAATCACCGCTTGCGCGGCCGGTTCGTCGTTTCGCGCGGTCAAACCTGGATCGTCGACGTCTCGCGCGCATTCATCGTCACGGCGAGCGGCGGAAACGTGGCCGCGCTGCACATCGCGCCGTAGAACTTGTTCATCACGACGTCGATACCGCAGTTCGGCATCATGCGGCCCAGTCCGTGCGAATACAGCGCCTCCGGCTGCAGCGGAAAACAGCGATCGAGCAGGAAACGCGCGCCGGCCGGCGAGATCGTGTACGCGCAGATCCTGTAGAACTCGAGCAGATTCATCACGAGCACCGGGCCGCGGTCGCTCTGGAAATCGCCGATCGCATCGGTGAGCGCCGCTTCGTCGAAGCGCATCGTCACCGGCGTGCGGCTGTTGAAGATCGACCCGCGCAGGATCGAATCGAAGTTGTAGCCCCACGCGACGAAATCGTGACGCCCGGGGTTGTCGCGCAGGAATTGCTGCGTGGCGTCGTGGAAGTCCGGCCGGAAGATCGCATCGTCTTCAGCGATCGTCACGAGTTCGCTGCCGGAGGCGATGTCGGTCCACAGGCGGTGCGTGGTCATCGCGATGCCGAACGCGCCGCGCGTGTACGGCAGCCCGGGCGCGAACAGGCCGGATGCCGCAAGATCGTCATCCGACAGCACATGCCCGTCGATCGCATCGACGAACGCGAAATCCAGATGGGGATCGTTGGCGCGGAACGCATGCCGGCGCGCGTCGCCGCGGCGCAGCGAAATGACCTCGACGGTCGGGCGCACGGCCGGCTCTCCGACAACGCGAAGAAAGTGTGGAGCAGCGCGAGACCGAAGATGATCGCGCCGGCAAGTTCGACGGTATGGGGCATGGCGGATTCCTGAATGAGCCGGCACGCAACCGGGCCGGAGGGTCAGAGGTGACGGACGAACCGGCGAGCGCAACGACCGGCCGTTCCTGGACACTCAAAGGGTATCGTGCGCACTCGCCTCATTGAATCGGACCAGTCCGATACTGCCGTTCCACGCGGGCACGTCGTGTTTCGTCGCGCTTCGTCGCCCGGACAGCCGGCAACGGCAGGCCCGGTCATGCCGCGCGGGCGTCGCGGCGCACACGCGTCGACGCTGCTCGACGCGCTATCGCAGCGCCTGCTCCGTCGAAAACGCGTGTTCCACGAAGCGGATCACGTCGTCGAGCGACGACGTGCACGTGGCCCCCGCCGCGAGCTCGCGAAACGCACCGTCCGGCCCGAAGCAGACGAGCGGCTTGCGCCAGCGCCGCGCGAGCGCAATTTCCTCGGCCGTGCCGTGCCCGCCCGGCAGCGCAACGATCAGGTCGCTGCTCAGCACGTTCACGTAGTTGCGGTTGATCGTATCCGGGGCGGCGTCCGGCTCGCGGCGCGGCAGCGGCGTGAGGATCGGGATGTCGACGAACGGATGCGGATAGCCGTCGAGCGGCACGAAGCCCGCGTGCGGATCGGCCTGCGTCGGCAGGATGCCGATCGATCGGCCGGCCCGCCCGGGCACGTCGGCGAACGCGCGCGCAACCGCCAGCATCACGCCCTGCCCGCCGCCCGTCAGCAGGTTGAAGCCCGCCTGCGCGAGCCAGGCGCCGAGCGGCTCCGAAAACGCGAGCCACGGTTCCTTGCCCGAGCCCATCACGCCGATCGTCTTGTTCTGCTGCTGCATCGTGGTTTCCGGTGAAATCGTGGGGAGGCGCGCGATCGCCGCGCTCACTCGAGTTCGACGCCCTTGAGCTCGGGAATCAGGCACAGCGTCGCGACCATGTCGAGCACGTAGAGGCCGGCGAGCAGCGCGATGGCCGTCTGGAACGAGTAGTGCGCGGCCAGCGCGCCGACCGCAACCGGGCCGAAGCCGCCGACCGCGCGGCCGATGTTCCACAGCACGTTCTGCGCGGTCGCGCGGGCGGCCGTCGGATAGCCTTCCGACATCAGCGTTCCGTAGCCGCCGACCATCCCGTTGACGAACATGCCCATCAGCGCACCGGCCCACAGCATCGCGGCCGGGTCCGACAGCCGCGCATACGCGATGACCGTCACGACCGAGCCGAGCTGATACAGCAGGAACGTCGGCTTGCGCCCGATGCGGTCGGCCAGCTGCCCGAACACCCAGACGCCGATCATCATCCCGACGACCGTCGCCGCCGTCCACAGCCCCGACTTCGTCAGCGAGAAGCCCATCTGTTTCGACAGGAAGGTCGGCAGCCAGATCATGATCCCGTAGTAGCCGAAGTTCTGGACCGAACACAGGATCACGATGCCGAGGCTCGTGCGCGCGGTCCGGCCGTCCGCGACCAGCAGGCGAAATGCGTTGGGCTTCGGCTGGGCTGCGCGCCGCACGAACGCTTCAGGCTCGTGCAGCTTGTTGCGCATCGCCCAGGCGAGCAGCGCGGGCAGCACGCCGACCAGGAACATCCCGCGCCAGCCGACGTGCATCAGCAGGAACGGCGTCAGCAGCGCGGCCAGCAGTACGCCGGCCTGCCAGCCGAGCGCGACGTAGCACGACACGCGTGCGCGCTTGCTGGCCGGCCACGCTTCCGCCGCGAGCGCCATGCCGATCCCGAACTCGCCGCCCAGCCCGATGCCCGCGATGGTGCGGTACACCAGCAGATCCCGGAAACCCTGCGCGAACGCGCACAGCCCGGTGAAGATCGCGAACAGCAGGATTGTCCAGGTCAGCACGCGCACGCGCCCGTAACGGTCGCTCAACGCACCGAACAGGATGCCGCCGGCGACGGCGCCGATCAGCGTCCACGTGACCAGCGCGCCGCCCTGCCCGGGCGTCAGGTGCAGCGCCGCCGTGATCGCCGGCAGCATGAAGCCGAGGATCAGCAGGTCGAAGCCGTCCATCGCATAGCCGATCGCCGATCCGGCCAGCGCTTTCCACGCATACGCGCCGACCTGCTCCACGCGCGGGGCCGACGGGCCGCCGAGCGACGAAGGTTTCATGTTTGCTGCCATGGTGTCCCGCCACGATTGTCCGGCGACATTCTAAGGCCTGTGCCCATGCCCGACGGGCCGGCAGAACAGCCGCCGGCGATGGCCCGCGCGCGCGTCGGCACCCGCTTGCGGGACGGCGGGCGGGAATCTGCGGGCGATGAACGGGAGGGAAAAACGGCGATCCGGCGGCGGCGAGGCCGGCAGTGTCGCGGTCAGGCCGGACACCGGATGAAAAACAGCATGCTGGCGCAGTGTTGCCGGCCGGCCCGCTTGCGCGAACCGGACGGCGCCGGGCGGCCTCGCGGCCCGGCCGGCTTCAGCCCTGGTCGTCTCCGGGCCACCAGGTCTTGGCCCCGCGGTCGACGGCGAGCGTATCGAGATCCTTGCCTTCGAGCCATTTCGGCCGCGGGCCGCGGCCCGACCATGAGCGGCCGGTCGTCGGATCGTAGTACTTCGCAGGTGCCTTGCGCTTTCGCTGGACGATATAGCCAAGCGCGCTCAGTACTTCCTGCTGCGAAATTCCCAAAAGCTCGACCTGTTCCTTGAATGCCGCGAGCGCGGCCTGCTTCTCCTTCTGCTTGGCATCCGACAATTTGATGTTCAGGTCCCGAAGTTGTGCTTCGAGTTCCTGCAGGGCCTGGGTCATGTATTCATCCTCTTTGGGCATGTTTTCTCGAAAAGCTCCGATGGCGGAACCTACCACGAAGTTCCGCCGATCGGGGCTGTCAAATGTACGAATCGTTTGCCTGAGCCGGCACGGCTTGCGCAATACGCATTAAACGACGTCACGCGTCAATCAATGACAGGACAGGACCGGGCCGGCAATGCGCAGCCCGCCATGTACGAAGGCACGGCGAGCGGCTGCGGCAAGTCAGCGCCGCACTTGGCACGGGCGCGGCATGGCGCGAATGATAGCAGTGCTCGGCGCCGTGTTGCAGAATCCGACGGCCGGCGTCGATGCGGGCCGGGCCGTTTACCTGCAGATGTCGCGGGCTTCCCACGCGATCCGGTCGAACAGCGCGCGCAGCTTCGCGCCGCGCGCCGCGTTCAGCGCGGCCGCATGCGCGACGCGCCCGGCGAGATGCGCGCGGAAATCCGGATGCGCATCGCGATTCTGCGACGCCGGCCCGCTCCGGATGCAGTTGGTCAGGATGGCCTTCAGGAGATCGAACTCGTCGCGCGCCAGATTCGGATGACGATTGACGACCACCCCGGCCAGTTGTTGCCGCATGCCGCGCCGCATCACGCGCGTCTTGCGCAGTTGCAGCGCAAAGCCCTCCTCGAGCGCGATCGCGGCGACCCGGACCTGCAGCCGCTCGACGTCGCGCGCCAGCGCGCCACCGCCGGAAAAGGCGAGATCGTCGGCATAGCGCGTGTAGGTTGCACCGAGCGATCGCGCGAGCGCGGCGAGCCGCATGTCGAACCGGAATGCGCTCAGGTTCGCGAGGGCCGGGGACGTCGGCGCCCCTTGCGGCAGATGCCGTTCGCGATAGCGCTGGCGGCCGATCCAGTCGAACCGGTCGCGCAGGTCGGGCGCGAGCAGCCGCGCGGACGGCACGCGATTGGTGCACAGCCCGGTGAGCGTCCGCGCGACTGCGGCCGGATACCCGAGCGTGACGAACAGCGCGTGCACGCGCGCGGCGCGTATCGATACGAAGAAATCCGCCAGATCGAAACGGACGACGACATCGCGATCCGCATGCGGCGCCGCGAACGACACGATGCCGTGCCCCTTGCGAAAACCGTGCACCGCACCGTGCGGCGCGATGCGATCGAGCAGCCCGTGCAGGATGCGGCGCTGCGCTTCGCGCAGCCGGCCTTTCGGGATTTCGACGAGACGGCTGCCGCCGCTGCGCTTGTCGTGCGCCACGTACGTGTAGTGATGCAGCGGCGTGGCGCTGCCGCGCGCGTCGACGCGCCAGTGGTCGGACAGCCAGTCGAGCGCTGGCGCGCTCACGCCGAGCCAGCCGGCAAGATCGCCGGGCGTCGCCCATTGCGGCACGTCGCAGCCGGCGAGCGGCGCCGGCAACGGCCGCTGCACCGGCGCGCGCCGCACGACACGGATCGCGGCCGGCCGATCGCTGCCGTACCAGGCGAGCACGAAAGCCGGCGCATCGGCGAGGACCGCCGCCAGCGTACCGATGTCGACGTCGTCCCAGCGCGCACCGAAGCGGGCGAGCGCGGCATCCGCGACTTCGTGCGTCCACGGTGGCGCGCTGCCGAGCACGGCCGCCATCCGGGACAGGACGCCGGCGCGTTCAGGCGCACCGGCCAGCATTGCTTCGGCAATCGTGCGGGTGGTGTCGAACAGGGAGCCGGACATGGGAATCGATGGGCGGGACGATGAGCCAACGTGACTGGTGCCGCGAGGAGTCGTGTTGCGCAACGCGCAACGGCGCTCCTTGCGACGCATCGGGGTGTCGATCTGATCCACGGGGTAGCCCCGTAGTCCTGGAACATTCGTTGCCTGTTCCGGGCGTGTGCTTGACCCACCGGCCCGCGATGCGACTTTAATGGCCGCGAACGCGGCGTGTCAAACCGGGCTACTTGTTCGAATGCGTCAGGGGGGGCGGGCAATTGCATCGTCACGTGCTTGCCATCCGCGGGCCCGGTGTCCTGACGCTCCCCGCAGGTTCGGGAACTCGCGCAGTGTAGCGTCTTTCCGGGCCGGGTCGACCCGGCCGGGGCCGACTTCGAAGGATGCGCGCCGCGCAGCGCGCGCACCGGACGAGTCCCGCGCGCGAACGCTTGAGCCCCCCATGAACACCCATGCGCTTCACCCGCCGCACCATCAACCATCGAATCAATATTCGGCGCCGATTATTTAAATATCGGAATAATCAAAAAACAAAAACAACAGTTCGCAGAATTCAATGAAATCAAATTCAAACAAAATTATCGAATCCGATTAACGATAAATTAATACGATTGGCGCCATCAAATTCAAATAAATAACCTTCGTTGTGCGTCGCAACACCGCGAATCAAAAATCAACGAGAAGCGGAGACGCAGCACGACTTATTTCATTCGTGCTTGGTCGCAAAGTTTCCCCCTTGTCAGGCCACTGTTGATTCCCAGACACTTGTGAATCAGCAATCCGGAAAGACCGACACGTCTTTCCGGACTTGACCGACGTCGTCATATCGCATCAATTCATTCAATACAAAAGGAAAATCATGAAGAAGATTGCAACCGTGCTGTTTTCGGCACTGATGCTCGCCTCCACGTGCGCGTCCGCACAGGCGCTTTGCAAGGCCGGCAAGATCGACAAGATCGAAACCGACCCAACCGGCAACCTGCTGGTGACCATTAACGACGGCGTCTACTCGTTCAGCGCCAAGGAAGTTTATTCAATTATTTACCAGGCGTATTCTGAAAACCGGAATCTTTTTATCTACGGCAATAATTGCGCAAATGGCTCGCCGGCGACCCGCTTTGCCATTCGCTAATCAACCTTAAAATGCTCGACGATTACCGGTACGTAGAGCCTGGAGCTGGATTGACATTCTGAATCCAGCGCCGTCGCGGGCTGCGGTGTCGGCGCTGCGCATCATGACACCTTCATGCCCGCTACCTGATCACCCCCCTGCCAGTTCCACCCCGGGCCGCATGAAACAGGCCGTGCTTACCGTAACGGGACAGGCATTATCGGGCCGTTGTCGCCCCGGCGGCATGCGGGTGACGAGCGCATCGTCGCTGTCGTGCGCGATCTCGTTGCCCGCCTTGGCGATCATGGTGAAAGCGTCATGTAACGTCGCGGCATCAGGCGTGCTTGTTTCATCGACGGTCGGGGTTTGCCGCCCACGACGGAGCTGGACGCGCGGTCGCGTGACGGGTGCCGGATTCACTGTAGCGCTCCACGCTTCGCAGCCCTGTTGATCTCATGTCAATGTACGTGGCACCGTAACCATGTATGAGCGAAAGGAAACGGGAACGTGGCTCGCAATTGGCATAGCTGCCCGCGCTGCGGTTGGCGCAGCAACTGAAAGCATGGGTCTGTGGTCGAGCTCGGGAGCGGCAATGGGCTGTGCAATCGGAGCCAGCGCCACAAGGCCGCGTCGGTCGGCACGCGTCGATCGTGCAGCAGCGTGCACGGCGTTCGTCGCAATCCCGAAGCCTGCGTCAGTTCCTGTTCGATCAGCGATACCGCTTCGCAGTCCTCATACTCTTCACGCTCGGGATCGGCGTGATGCGATCGTCGCATCGTGTCCGCTGTTCGGCGCGCTGCGCCACTACCGGACGCTGCTTCAAGCCACGCGACAGCACGACGGCGAACCTCCCCGCCACATCTGACCGATCGAGACCGCTCCGCCGCTCGTCCAGGCGACCGGCGGCGGGCGCTGCATATGCCCCCGCGAAAGGCAACCGCCCGCCCAGCGCGTGCCGATTGCCGCGCGCGCAGCGCGCCACGTCGCCGAGCCCCGCGCCGGTGCGCGAATCGTAGCGGCGTAGCGCGCGACACATCGGCTCAGCGAGATCGCGCAGAGCGGATAGCGGCGGACCGGCCGCCCGCCGCAGACGGCGTCATCGATCCAGCAATCGCCCCAGTCAGTTGCATGGCTGGGCTCCTGGGTGGGCGACGAGGTGCGGGTCGGTGCTCGCTCGCGAACGGCATTCATCGCGCGGCCGCCGACATGGGCAGATGCGGCTCGTATGGCTCGTGTGGCTCGTGTGGCTCGTGTGGCTCGTGTGGCTCGTGCGGCTCGTGCGGCTCGTGCGGCTCGTGCGGCTCGTGCAGCGCGGGCCGCGCGCGGCGCCCGGCTCCTACAGCACCTGCGGCGCATCGCGCAGCACGGCGCGCAGCGCGGTATCGAACGGCGTCGCGTGATCGATCCCGGCCGCGCGCACGCGCGACGCGTCCAGATGGCAATCGTACGGGCGCGGCGTCGCGTCGGTCGGCTGGTCGATTCGCTCGAGCGCGGCTTCGACGCCGAGCGCGGCCGCGATCCGCTGCGCGATGTCGTACTTCGTCATCGGCTCCTCGCCCGACCAGTGACGGAGGCCCGTGATCGACGCCCCCGCGAGATGGCGCAGCGTCAGGTCGCGGATGACGTCCGCGACATCCGGCGTATAGGTCGGGTAACGGATCGCCCAAGCGTCCATGCCGACCGCGCCGGCGCCCGGCCGAGCGGATGCGACGATCGCCGGCACGAGGCTCGTGACGGCCGATTCGCTCCAGTCGACGATCGGGCCGAAGAGCAGCGGCAGACGCAGCACGCACGACAGCGGCGACGCGGCGAGTAGCGCCGCCTCGCCTTCCAGCTTCGTGCGGCCGTAGATGTTCAGCGGATTCGGGGCGGCGTCCTCACGGTACGGGGCAGCCTTGCCGTCGAAGACGTAGTCGGTGGAGATGCCGAGCGTCCATGCGCCGTGGCGCGCGGCAAGCGCACCGATGCGGGCCGGGGCGGTGACGTTGATCGCGCGGGCGCCGGCAGGATCGCGTTCGCAGACGTCCGGACGGCGTTCGGCCGCGCAGATGATCACGGCGGCCGGTTGGCGGGTGGCGAAGAGGTGTTCGAGGGCCGGCTCGTCGAGGACGTCGAGTTCGGCGAGGTTTTCCGGTGGCAGTGCGAGGCGTTTTGCGCCCGCGCTTTGCGGGTTCCGGAGGGTCGCGACGAGGTTCAACGACGATTCGCGGGCCAGGGACGCGGCAACCGCGCGGCCGAGCAGGCCGGCGGCGCCGATGAGCAGGACGGTCGGGAGGACGGTCGACGGGGTCGGGTTTGGCATGGGCGGCAATCCGGGTGACGTGGGGGCGCGAAGTCGCGATCGACATTCGAGCCATCGTGGTGCGCAGGATAGCCGAGTATCGCAGCCGGCACATCGTGGCGGCAGATCGGAAACGCCTCGACGGACGGGTGTCATGTGCGCCGGGATGACGCCGGTACTGCCGGCGACGTCGGCTCGCCGCGCGGCCGCCCCTGCGTGAGTACGATCCGCGGCGCGGCCACACCGCGCCCCTCGCCAACAAGCAAAGCCCGGTGCGCTTGCGCGCACCGGGCGGTCACATCGGCAGGCAACGCCGCCCGGCCTTACTTCCGGTCGAGCGAATACCGCCCCGGCCCGGTCAGCGCGAGCAACAGCAACCCGCCGATGATGCTCACGTTCTTGTAGAAGTTGATCATCGCCATGTATTGCTCCATCCCCTGCAGCGCCCAGTAGCGATGGCCGATCAGCGCGGTCGCGAGCGTATAGGCGGCGAACACGAGTGCGAGCGGACGCGTATAGAAGCCGATCGCGATCAGCAGGCCGCCGGCCAGTTCGACCCCGACCGCGATCGCGGCTGCCAGTTCGGGCGCCGGGTTCCCCGTCGACGCCATGTATGCGACCGTGCCCGAGAAGCCGTTCAGCTTCTGCCAGCCGAACAGCACGAACAGGATCATCAACAGCACGCGAGCCGCCAGCAGCAGTTCGTCCTTCTTCGATTCCAGCGAAACGTAACGCATAACAATCACCCTTGAATTGACGGTTTGATGCGTCCGGTGCCGATACGCGCCAAGTTGGCGCGCCAGGTCGGCAACGAACCACTCCTCGCACGATCGGACAGCAAGCCGGCTGGCCCGCCGCCGAAGAATCCGTCTGGCCGCGCCGCTCCCGGCGCGCTCCGGATCAGTTCTGGCGAAGCACGGATGCAGTCTACTGTCTCCCCACGAATCATCAATCCGTCAAAACAAGATTCGCTGTCTCATACAGGTGGACAATCAAGCGAAGCTTGGGGCTTGGGGCTTGGGGCTTGGGGCTTGGGGCTTGGGGCTTGGGGCTTGGAGCTTGGAGCTTGGAGCTTGGAGCTTGGAGCTTGGAGCTTGGAGCTTGGAGCTTGGAGCTTGGGGCTTGCCCGCGGCTCGATCGTGCGATGGGACGAGTGAAGGTAGCGTCGTGCGCCGCCACCACGCGCGCCCCGACGAACCGGCGCGAAGGCGGCGGCCCGTCCAGCACGCCGCCCCACCGCGCACGGCAAACCTCGAACGGCGCGCCGCGTGCCCGATTACGCAGCGATCCGTCGACGGAAATGCTCGGTCCCGGCCACGATCTTGTCGAGCACCGCATCGAGCGCCCAGAACCGTTCACGCACGTCGTAGTCGATCGCGCGGCAACGGATCGACGCGAAGGTGCCGATCCGCTGGTGATAGAGCTTCGCGAGCGCCGGATACCCCAGCGCCTCCGACACCGCAGAAACGACGAGGAACGTCGAGAGCTCGTCGGCCAGCGCCGGATTCGTATCCCCTTGCGTGCGCAACCACCGGTACAGATCCGGATGGAAGTTGGTGAATACGCCGTTGAAGCCGGCGGAACCCGCCTTCATCGCGTCCCAGGCAATCGCGGCGTTCGCGTTGAGGATCTTCAGCGGCGAGCCCTCGGCGAGCGCGACCCGCCGCTTCACCGTCTCCAGGTCGCAGCTCACGTCCTTGAGCATCACGAAGCGGCCCGTGTCGATGCACGCGCGCAGTTCGTCATCCGACAGCAGCCGCCGGTAAGGCGCAGGACACTCGTACAGCCCGAGCGGCAGATCCGACGGCAATCGCGCGAGCAGCCGGTGAAGATGGTCGAGCAACGCGGCGCTGCCCTTGCGCTGCGGATCCAGCCGGTTGGTCACGAGCACGACGCCCTGCGCGCCCGATTCGGCCGCCGCGCACAGCTCCTCGGCCTGCGCGTCGAGATCGTCGCTGATGTGCCCGGACGCGACGACGGGCACGCGCCCGGCCACCCGATCGACCACGAAGCGCGCGAGTTCCGCGCGTTCGGCCAGACTCAGGAACTGCATCTCGCTCGACTGCGCGACCGCGAACAACGCATCGGCGCCGTGTGCCAGATACCATTCGATGAGCCGCTCGAGCCCGGCGTAGTCGATCGCGCCGGCATCGTCGAACGGCGTCAGCATCACCGGGACGATGCCCTCGATGGTCACGTTCGATTGCTGCGGGTGTTGCATCTGTTTCTCCTTGCTTCAGTGAATGCGGGGCGCATACCGCGTGCTCAGGCCGGCAACGGCCCGGGCGCCGCGTTCGCGGCCTGCTCGGGAATCGGCTTGCGCACCAGCAGCAGGTACGCCATCGCGCCCGCGAACGCGATCGCCGCGGCCGCCAGCAGCGCCGGCACGAACGACCACTTCTGCGCAATGATGCCCGTCAGGATCGGCGCGAGCGCGCCGCCGACGAAGCCGCCGAAATTCTGGATCGCGCCGAGCGACGCGATACGGCTCGGCGGCGCGGCCGCCGTCGCGAGCGCCCACGAGCAGGCCGACGCCGCGTTGGCGAGAAAGATCACGACCGAAATGCACGCGAGCGCAACCGTGTTGCTCTGCACGAGCGCGGCGGGAATCGTGAACGCGACCATCCCGAGCATCGCGACCACCACCGCATTGCGCCGGCTCACGACGGGCGAACGGCTGCGGCGCGTGACCAGATCCGACAACCAGCCGGCCAGCAGCGAGCCGACGAATCCGCACAGGAACGGCACCGACGCGGCAAAGCCGGTGCGGATCAGGCTCATGTGCCGCTCCATCGTCAGGTAGCCCGGCAGCCAGGTCAGGTACACCCAGTTCAGGTACACGGAACCGAAATAGCCGATCAGCATCCCCCAGGTCGTGCCGTGCGAGAACAGGCCGCGCCATTCGGCGAACGTCAGCTTCGGCGCCGCGACCGCGCTTTGCGCATCGGCGTCGAGATAATTGCGCTCGGTCGCAGTCAGTTGCGCGCGCACCGGATCGCGGTACAGCGCGAACCAGGCGACGGCGACGACGAGACCGGCTGCGCCCGTCGCGATGAACGCCCAGCGCCAGTCGAACGACGCGACGAGGATCGACAGCAGCAACGGCGCGAGCGCGGTACCGAGCGGCGACGCGGCGTTGAAGATCCCGGTCGGCGTGCCGCGCGCGCGCAGCGGAAACCAGTTGCTCACCACCCGCGCGGCCGACGGGAACTGCGGCGCCTCGCCGATGCCGAGCACGATGCGCGCGACGATGAACCAGCCGAACGTCGACACGATGCCGCCCGCCGCCTGCGCGAACGACCACACGATCAAGCCGATCCCGAGCAGCCGGCGCGGCCCGATGCGGTCGACCAGCCCGCCGACCGGGAACTGGCACAGCGCATAGCTCCACGAGAAGGCCGACAGCAGCAGCCCCATCTGTGAGAGCGACAGGCCAAGATCGCCGCGGATCGCCGAGCTTGCGACGGCCAGCGTGCCGCGATCGAGGTAGTTGACGATGCCGCTCGCCATCAACAGCGCGAGCGCGATGCGTTGTCCGCGCCGGATACGTGGCGGTGCGGGCGGAACGGTCGGGGTTTCGTTCATTGCGGTTGTCTCCATGTCACTGGTATCGGCCGGTTCCGGCCTGTCCGTCTCATGCGGAATTCAGGTCTCCAGGCGCGCCACTTCGTCACGCGTCGGGATCGAGGTCTGTGCGCCGTAGCGCGTCACGCTGATCGCGGCGGCGCGCTGGCCGAAGCCGATCGCGTCGATCATCGATGCGCCGCCCGCGCGGGCGGCCGCGAACCCGCCGACGAAGGTGTCGCCGGCCGCGGTCGTATCGACGGCGACCACCGACATCGCCCGCAGGCGACCGTTGCCCGCCCCGCCGCGCCAGCACACGCCGCGCGCGCCAAGCGTGACCAGCACGTTGCCCACGCCCTTCGCGCACAGCGCATCGGCGGCACGCACGGCGGACGCGTCGTCGCCGACGGCAACGCCGGTCAGCGACTCGGCTTCGGTTTCGTTGACGACGAGGTAGTCGACCCGTGCCAGCAGCGCGTCGAACAGCGGCTGGGCAGGCGCGGGATTGAGCAGCACCGGCGTGTGATGCGCGGAAGCACAGGCAATGGCACGCGCGACCGTCGTCGCCGGCACTTCGAGCTGGCACACCAGCATCGCGGCCCCGGCGATCGCTTCGCGCGCCGCGTCGATCCGGTCGGCATCGAGACGCGCATTCGCCCCGGGCACGACAACGATGCTGTTCGCGCCGCCCTCATCGACCGTGATCGTGGCCACCCCGGTCGCCGTACCGCCGATCCGGCCGAGATGCGTCACGTCGATGCCCTCTGCCGCCAGCGCGTCGTAGAGGCGCGCACCGAACGCGTCGTCGCCGACGCAGCCGATCATCGCGACCGACGCGCCCAGGCGCGCGGCCGCGACCGCCTGGTTCGCCCCCTTGCCGCCGTAAACGGTCTGGAAATCCGTGCCGAGCAGCGTCTCGCCCGGCACCGGCAGGCGCGGCGCGCGCGTGACGAGGTCGATGTTCACGCTGCCGCAGACGGCGATGCGAGGTGGATAGGTGTAGCTCATTTCCGAATGTAACCGCTTACATTTTTGACGGACAAAATGGCCGGAACGGCCGTCGTCGATGAAAATTTCACGATCTGGATAGAATCTAGGTCTGAGATAATAGGGAAGCACGTCAAGATAGCGCTTACATTCTCACAGGGTCGAGCGAGAATGCAAGCGGCGCTGCCATGAATCGAGGGTAAACAATGACGCATTTGACAACGCGTAGCGCCGCCACCGCGGCCACGCCGGGAGCCGGCCGATGAGCGCGCCACCGTCCCGCGGCGGCGCGCCCCGCGCGCGCCGCGGCAGCGGCCGCTCGGTGCTCGGCGATGTCGCGAAACTGGCCGGCGTGTCGACCGCGACCGTCTCGCGCGTGTACAACGATCCCGGCAAGGTGTCGGCCGACGTGCAGCAGCGCGTGCGCGACGCGGCGCGCACGCTGAACTGGATTCCGAACGCGGCGGGGCGTGCGCTCGCGTCCACCCGCACCCACATCACCGGCGCGATCATTCCGACGCTCGACGACCAGGTGTTCGCATCGCAGGTCGCGGGCATGCAGACGGTCATGGCCGAGCACGGCATCACGCTGTTCCTCGGCTGCTCGAACTACGATCCCGCGCAGGCGCTGGCCCAGGTGCGCGCGATGCTGTCGCGCGGCGTGGAAGCCGTGTCGCTGGTCGGCGAAGCGTATCCGCCGGAACTGTTCGAACTGCTTGCGATGCACCGCGTGCCGTACGTCGTCACTTATGCGTATCGCGACGACAGCCCGCACTGCTGTATCGGCTTCGACAACCGCGCGGCGTTCGCGCGGCTCACCACCCACCTGCTCGACCTCGGCCACCGGGATTTCGCGATCATCATGCAGCCGTCGGCGGACAACGATCGCGTGCAGGCCCGCCTGCGCGGCATTCACGACACGCTGGCCGCGCGCGGGCTCGCGGTACGCCCGGTCCATCAGCACGAAGGCGCGGCCACGATCGCGTTCGGGCGGGCGAGCCTGCGCGCGATCGCCGGCAGCGACGCGGCGACGCGGCCGACGGCCGTGATCTGCGGCAACGATGCGCTCGCGCTGGGCGCGTTGCTCGAGGCGCAGGCGCTCGGCATCGACGTGCCCGCGCAATTGTCGATCACCGGGTTCGACGACATCGCGCTCGCGCGCGAGATCCAGCCGCCGCTGACGACGATGTGGGTCGACACCGACGCGATCGGGCGCCAGGCCGCTCAGGCCTTGCTCGACGCGCTCGAGAACGGCGCAACGGGGCCCGGTCATGCGGTGCAGCCGGAGTTGCGCGCGCGGGAATCGGCTGCGGCGCCCGCGCACGCGCGCGCAGCGCGAAGGAAATGAAGAGGCGCCGGGCGGCTTCGGCCGCCCGGCCCGCCCGTCACTGCATCACGTCGACCGGCAACGTCTTGTCGAGATGGTCATGCCACGCCAGGATGGTCTTCGGCACGCGCTTCTTCCACGCCGGCACGTTCGTGTAATAGCGCATCCGGACGTTGCTCTGCGCGTCGAACACGAGCACCCCGATCCACAGATCGTTACCGCGGCGCATCACGATCGCCGCGTTCGTCGTCGCGATGCCGCGCACCCAGTACGACGCCACGTGCGCGTTCAGCCCGTCGAGATCCTTCTCGTCGACGCTGTAATTGACGATGTCGACGAGCGTCTGGTAATCGGCGCCGAGCAGTGTGTGCGCGGCCGCGTTCTGCGTCGCGTCGTCAACGACCTTGAGGCTCAGCAGGTCGGCCGCCGGCTTGGCCTGGAACTGCGCCGCGGTCACATACTCGCCGCCGTAGAACACGCCCGAGCCGGCACCGCAATCGACATCCGCGCCGTGTTGCGTGACGCCGATGCGCGCGCCCTTCCGTTCGAAATCGAGCCGGCACCTGTCCTTGCGGTAGGTGCCGCTGTCGCCGTGCAGCACGATGTCGCCGTCGAGCCCGCCCGTATTCGCACCGTTGTTGCCGCCCAGTTCGAAATGCAGGCGCGGCGGCGTGCCGGTGAACGTCAGCACGCCGCCGAACGACGGGTTGTCGCTCGTCATGTACCACGTCTGCTGCCAGCGGTCGGCAGCCAGCGGCTTGCCGTTCAGGCTCGCGAGCCGTTCGCGGTAGCGATCGCCCAGGCACGATGCGTCGGCGTCGCACCGGTCGCGCTGCTTGAGCCACTTCAACTGCGCGGCCTTCAGCGCGGCCGTATCGCCGCCTTTTGCGAGCGCCTGCTTCCACGCCGCCGTGAGGTCGCCGTCGAGCTTCGACAGCGCGGCATCCGCGCAAATGGCCTTCTCGGTTGGCGAAGCGGCTTTCGCGCAGTCAAAGCCGGCCGCATGCGCGGCGAGCGGCAGCAGTGTCAGCCACGCGGCGGACGCGATGGATCGCAGATGCATGTGTGATGCATTACGTGCGGGAATCGCGGCTTGCCCGTGCGCATTCGATCGATTCGGGATGGTCATCGGCTTGGATCGTCGCTGGATCGCGCGCCTGTAGAAGCTACCTGCACGCGGCATTCGAGGTAAAAACGCCCGGCCCGGCACGTGGCGCATGCCGTTGCTCGCCGAAGCCTAACCCGAATGCGCGACGTCGATCAATCGACGTTCGATGCAGGCGCAACCATCGAGGCTGCCACGCTGCGTCGCACGATGCCGTCACGCGATGCGGCTTGCACGGCGGCATCGATGAACCCGATGAACACCCTCACGCCGTCTCCTTCGTGCGCGGCCAGCCCTTCGTCTTCCATCGACGAGAACCGGATGCGCCGCGCGGCGGCCTGACAGACGCGCGCAGCGACCGTACCGTGCACATCGGCCACGCGCACGATGCCCTTCGCACGCAGAATCGTGCGCGGCAACGCCTTCAGCCACGCCTTGTCGAGCACGCCCGGCGCGGCGACGGTGACACGCGCGAACGCCGGCATCGCGTCGTGTCCGATCGCCCGGTGCGAACGCGCAAACCCGGCCGGCATCAGCCGTCGACCGCCATCAGCTCGTAACTCGTGCTCCGGCCGCCGGACGAAGAGCGGCGCAGCACGCCGTGCTCGACGAGTTCGGTGATGTCCCGCAGCGCGGTGTCTTGCGAGCACTTCGCAAGCGCTGCCCACTTGGTGGTCGTCAGCTTCCCCTCGAAGCCGTCGAGCAGCCGATTCATGACCTTCACCTGGCGTTCGTTCATCGCGAAGCCCGCACAGCGCTGCCAGAAGCGCGCCTTGACCAGCACCGCGTCGAGTGTCACGTGCGCGTGATCGATGGCCCTGCCGAGCGCGGTCAGGAACCAGGCGAGCCATTCCGTGACGTCGAGCGAACCGCGCTGCGTCCGCTCCAGCACGTCGTAGTACGCGTTGCGCTCGCGCTGGATTTGCGCCGACAGGCTATAGAAGCGCTGCGGACTGCGGTCGGCGCGCGCGAGGACCAGATCCCCGAGCGCACGCGCAATCCGGCCGTTGCCGTCGTCGAACGGATGGAGCGTGACGAACCACAGGTGCGCCAGGCCGGCGCGGATCAGCAAGGGCTCGGCCGGCGCGGCATTGAGCCATGCGAGAAAACGCGCGACTTCGCCGGCGACGCGCGCGGCGGGCGGCGCCTCGAAATGCACGCGCTGCCGGCCGATCGGACCGGACACGACCTGCATCGGCCCGGTGGCATCCGTGCGCCAGCCGCCGACCGTGATTCGCGACATCCCCGAGTAGCCGGTCGGGAACAGTGCTGCATGCCATCCGAACAGACGGGCGTCCGTGACCGGCGCCGCCGCATGGGCCGTCGCGTCCAGCACCATGTCGACCACGCCCTCGACGTGACGATCGACCGGCGCCAGTGCGCCGATATCGACCCCGAGCCGGCGAGCGATCGACGACCGGACCGATGCCACGTTCAGGCTTTCGCCCTCGATCGCGCTGGTCTTGACGACGTCCTCCGTCAGCGCGGCCAGGCTGGCCTCGTCGCGCAACGCCAGGCCGACATCCGCCAGCCGCCCGGCCAGCATGCCTTGCGCACGGCTGACGTCGGCAAGCGGCGTCGCCAGTGCGGGGAGGTCGAAGCGCCATGCAGGCCAGTCGGCCGACTCCCAGATGTAGGTGTAATCTCCGCTCATGATGCGGAGATTATCCCACCGATTCCCCGCATGACTCAATATTCTCCGCAAATTATGCGGAGAATAGCGCCCGCATTCCCCGCAACCCCGTCCGTTAACGCGCCCGCCCGGCCCCGCCCTTCGCCGCCGGCGCAGCCTCGCCGAGCCGTTCCGCGAGAAACCCGATGAACGTGCGCAGCGTGACGAACCCTTCCCGATGCTGCGGAAACACCGCATTGAGCGTGATCGGCGACGGCGCATACGCATCGAGCACCGGCACGAGCGCGCCGCTGTCGAGCGCCCCGCCGACGATGAAATCCGGCAGCAGCGCGATGCCGAGCCCCGCGATCGCCGCGTCGCGCACCACTTCGCCGTTGTTCGCGACGAGCGGCCCCTGCACGTCGAACGTCCGCGCCACGCCGTCGACACGGAATTCCCAGCCGATGCGCCGCTCGCGCCCGTACAGCACGCAGGTATGGCCGGCGAGATCGGCCGGCGTCCGCGGCGTGCCGTGCCGCTTCAGGTAGGCAGGGCTCGCGCACGCGACCATCCGCCACGCGCCGAGCGGGCGCGCGATCAACGTCGAATCCTCGAGCGAGCCGATCCGCAGCACGAGGTCGAAGCCCTCGCCGATCAGGTCGACGCGCCGGTCGGTCAGGTCGAGATTCAGCCGCACGGCCGGATGCGCGGACAGGAATTCGGCGATCAGCGGCGACACGTGCGTGATCCCGAACGACAGCGGCGCGCTGATTTTCAGCGACCCGTGCAGTTCGGTGCTGCGCACCGACATCGCCTGCTCGGCGTCGGCGATCTCCGCGAGGATCCGCTGCGCGCGCACATAAAACTCCTGCCCCGATTCGGTCACCGCGAGGTTGCGCGTGTTCCGGTGCAACAGCCGCACGCCGAGCGACGCCTCCAGCGCCATCGTGCGCCGGCTGACGAACTGCTTGGACAGCATCAGCTGGTCGGCCGCCGCCGTGAAGCTGCCCGCATCGACCGTCGCGACGAAGATCCTCAGATCGTTGAGTTCCATATTGTCCACTCCATAGCGACAGTCATTATCTCTACGGTGATTTATTTGTCAAATCGATTGACCTAAGATGCATCTCAACGAACGGCCGGGCCCACTTCCGAGGTCCGGCGTCTTGAGGAACAAAAATCATGATCGAAATCCGTGCAGCAAACCAACGTGGCCGTGCGGAGCATGGCTGGCTCAGCTCCCGTCATTCGTTTTCGTTCGCGAATTACTACGATCCGAAGCAAGTCGGCTTCTCCGACCTGCTGGTGATCAACGACGACCGCGTCGCCCCGGGCCGCGGCTTCGGCACGCACCCGCACCGCGACATGGAGATCCTGTCGTACGTGCTCGACGGCGCGCTGGAGCACAAGGATTCGATGGGCACCGGCTCGGTGATCGTGCCGGGCGACGTGCAGTTGATGAGCGCCGGCACCGGCGTGCGCCACAGCGAGTTCAACCACTCGCCGGAACTGCCGGTCCACTTCCTGCAGATCTGGGTCGGTCCGTCCGAAAAGGGCGCCGAGCCGCGCTATCAGCAGACGAACGTCACGGCCGACGACAAGCGCGGCAAGCTCGCGCTGGTCGTATCGCCGACCGGCGAGGCCGGTTCGCTGAAGATCCGGCAGGACACGCGGATCTACGCGGGCCTGTTCGACGGTGATGAACGCGCGACGCTGGAACTGGCGCCGAACCGCTTTGCTTACGTGCACGTGGCACGCGGCAGCGTGACGGTCAACGGTGTGACGCTCGGCGAAGGCGACGGCGTGCGCATCCGCGACGAACAGGCGCTGACGTTCGCCGACGGGAAGGATGCCGAAGTACTGGCGTTCGACCTGCGTCCGGTCGAAGTCACGGCCGAGTGGGCATGAAGCCCGTTCGGGAAACCGGGCCCCGCTGAACGCGGGGCCCTTTTAATCGGAGATTCGCAACATGGCCAAGGTACTCGTTCTTTACTACTCGTCCTACGGGCACGTCGAAACGATGGCGCAGCACATCGCGGAAGGTGCACGATCGGTGGCGGGCGTCGAGGTCACGCTCAAGCGCGTGCCGGAAACGATTCCCGTCGACCAGGCCCGCGCGATCGGCGTGAAGGTCGACCAGGCGGCACCGGTCGCGACGGTGGACGAACTCGCCGACTACGATGCGATCATCTTCGGCACGCCGACCCGCTTCGGCAACATGGCCGGCCAGATGCGCACGTTCCTCGACCAGACCGGCGGCCTGTGGATGAAGGGCGCGCTCGTCGGCAAGATCGGCAGCGTGTTCGCGTCGACCGGCACGCAGCACGGCGGCCAGGAAACGACGATCACGTCGTTCCACACGACGCTGCTGCACCACGGGATGGTGATCGTGGGCGTGCCGTACGCATGCAGCGGCCTCGTCAACATGAACGAAATCACCGGCGGCACGCCGTACGGCGCCACCACGCTCGCCGGCGCTGACGGCAGCCGCCAGCCGAGCGCGAACGAGCTCGACATCGCGCGCTACCAGGGCAAGCACGTCGCGGAACTCGCGAGCAAGCTCGCGTCGTAACCCGGCGGCCTCGCGGCCCCGCACCCGCACGAACGGCGCCGGTCGATCCGGCGCCGTTCGTGCCGGATACCGGCTCCGGCCGTTACTGGCCCGACGCCGGGGCGGCCGGCGCCGCCTTCGTCGCGGGCGCCTTCGAGACGGCGTTCTGCGGATAGTTGCTCTGGTCGTTGGTCAGCCGGTAGCCGCTGCCCGTGCCGATCGCCTTCAGGTCCGACGCATGCTTCGCCCGGGCGGCCTTGCGGGCCGCCTTCTTCTGCGCCTTGTCGATCTGCTTCTGCGTCGGCGCGGACGCCGGATCCTGCGCGTATGCCGCCGGCGCGGCGGTCAACAGCAGACCGAACGACGCCGTTACTACCACTGCCACCGAAACCACGCGAGCCTTCTTCATGGCCGGATCTCCTTGTCGATTGTCGATTGTTGGTTGTGGGTCGGACACCGGCGCGCACTCGACCGCTTGCGACAACGGCGCCGATGCAACGTTAGCCGAACAGTATGCACTTGTCCCTGTGCGTTCCTGAATTCTCCCGATAACGGCCACGATACATGCGCACCGCATGCGCCGCCGTTCCGGCGTCCCGCGCGCGCCATCAGGGAAACCGATAACCCGGCGCGGCCCGGCCGGCGCTCAGACCCAGCGCGACAGCACCGGCAGTAGGATCGGCACGACGAAGGCCGTCAGCACGCCGTTCAACCCCATCCCGAGCCCGGCGAACGCGCCGGCCTCCTCGCTGACCTGGAACGCGCGCGCGGTGCCGATCCCGTGCGACGCGACGCCGAGCGCGAACCCGCGCACGGCCGGTTCGTCGACGCGCAGTACGTTGAGGATCCCGCGCGCGCACACGGCCCCGAAGATCCCGGTCGAGATCACGAGCACCGCGGTGAGCGACGGAATCCCGCCGATTTCGGCGGCGACGGCCATCGCGATCGGCGTCGTCGCCGACTTCGGCGCGAGCGACGCGATCGTCTGGTGCGACGCGCCGAACAGCGCCGCGATGCCGACCGCCGACACGATCGCGGTCAGCGAGCCCGCGAGCAGGCCGACCAGCAGCGGCACCGCGGCGCGGCGCAGCTTCGACCACTGGCGGTACAGCGGCAGCGCGAGCGCGACGGTCGCGGGGCCGAGCAGGAAGTGGACGAACTGCGCGCCTTCGAAATACGTCGGATACGGCGTATGGGTGATCGTCAGCAGCACGACGATCAGCGCGACCGCGATCAGCACCGGGTTCGCGAGCGGGTTGAAGCGCGCCCGCGCATAGACGGCCTGCGCGAGCAGATAGGCGATCAGCGTGATGGTCAGGCCCAGCAACGGGGTCGCGGCGAGATAGACCCAGATCGCGCCGAGTTTCGGGAAGGCCGTCAACGCGTGCCCTCCGCCGCACCGCCCGCGCGCCGCTGGCGGCGCAGCAGCGCGCGCGTGACGAGCGCGGTCACGGCGATCGCGAGCGTGGTGCTGACGGCCAGCGCGACGACGACCGCGACCGCATCGCCGCGCACGCGATCGGCCGACACCATGATGCCGACGCCGGCCGGCACGAACAGCAGCGACAGGTGGCGCAGCAGCTCGAGCGCGGTCGGTTCGATCGCGTCGGCCACCTGAGGGCGCAGCATCACGAAGCCGAACAGCAGCAGCATGCCGATCACGGGGCCGGGCACCGGCAGGCCGAACAGGTAGGACACGCCTTCCCCGAGACACTGGAAGGTCAGCAAGACCGCGAACGCCTGCAGCATGAGCCGCTTCTCCCGAACGGAGCCGCGCTGCCGGGCGGCCGCGCGACCGATGGCCGGCGGCTTGCGGCGCCGGCGTGAACGATACGGGCGATCGTACCAACTTCACGCGCGATCGAACATCGCCGCGTGCGGCTGCGTCGTCGCACGACGGTACGCCCGCTGCACGCGCGGGCACCCGGACAACCGCGCCGGGCCAAAGCGGGATAGTCGACGGCGCGCAGCGTCGCGCCAACCCATCGGCTCGCCGGCCGCATGCGAAAACGGCGGGCACGTGCCCGCCGCCGAGTCTTCGCACGCGCACCGCCTCAAGCGCGGCGCGCGTGCGGGCCATCGCTTACTTCAACCGCGTCGCGATCTCGTTGGCCATCGCCTTCGTCGCGGCCTTCGTCGGCGCATCCGTGGCCAGCGCGTTCAGCAGGCCGAAATCGTGGATGGTGCCGTCGTAGCGCGTGGTCGTCGCGTCGACGCCGGCCGCGTCGAGCTTGCGGCCGTACGCTTCGCCTTCGTCACGCAGCACGTCGAACTGGGCGACCTGGATCAGCGCGGGCGGCAGGCCCTTCAACTGCGCGGTGCTCGCGCGCAGCGGCGACGCGTAGATCTCGTTGCGTTGCGCTTCGTTCTTCGTATAGGCGTCCCAGAACCACTTCATCATCGGCCGCGTCAGGAAGTGCCCTTGCTGATACGCGTTGTACGACCCCGTGTTGAAGTTGTGGTCCGTCACCGGCCACATCAGCCCCTGGAAGCGGATCGCGGGGCCGCCCTTGTCCTTGGCCATCAGCGCCACCACGGCCGCCATGTTCCCGCCGACGCTGTTGCCGACCACCGCGAGGCGGCTGCCGTCCACGCCGATCTCCGCACCGTGCGCGGCCACCCACTTCGTCGCCGCATACGCCTGGTTGATCGCCACCGGGTAATGCGCTTCCGGCGACGGCGTGTAGTTCACGAACACCGCAACGGCGCCCGATTGCACGACGAGGTCGCGCACGAGGCGTTCGTGCGTCGGGAAATCGCCGAGCACCCAGCCGCCGCCGTGAATGAACATGAACACCGGCAGCGTACCCGTCGCGCCCTGCGGGCGGACGATCGTGACCGGCACGGACAAGCCGTCCTGTTCGATCGTGCGGTTCGACACGTCGATGCCCGACAGGTCGACCTTCGCGCCGTTCTGCGCATCGACCAGCACCTGGCGCGCCTTCGCCGGGCTCAGCGTTTCGAGGCCCGGGCCCTTCTGGCCGTTCAGCGCGGCGAGAAACGCGCTCGTCGTCGCATCAGGCCGGACGGCTTCCGCGCCGGCGCCCGCAGCGAACGCGGTGGTCGTGGCGGACAGCGCGGCAGCGACGGCGGCAGCGATCAGCAGCGGCTTGACGATCTTCATGATGTAACTCCTTGGCTCAATCGGTGAATGACGATGTGACGGTTGATGTTTCGTAATGCGTAGGATCAGACGAGCGTGAGCGTGACGTCGATGTTGCCGCGCGTCGCGTTCGAGTACGGGCACACGACGTGTGCGCGATCGATCAGCGTCCGCGCGACCTCGCGATCGAGGCCCGGCAGCGAGATCTTCAATTCGACTTCGATACCGAAGCCGTTCGGGAGGGCGCCGATGCCGACGCTGCCTTCGATCGCGGCATCCGCGGGCATCGCGATCTTGTCGCGCGCTGCGACGAACTTCATCGCACCGATGAAGCACGCGCTGTAGCCGGCGGCGAACAATTGCTCGGGGTTCGCGCCTGCGCCGCCCGCGCCGCCGAGCTCGCGCGGCGTGGTCAGCTTCAGGTCGAGGCCGCTTTCGGGCACCGTCGCACGGCCGTCACGGCCGCCGGTGGCTTTTGCATGGGCGCGGTACAGCACTTTTTCGATCGACATGACAGACTCCTTTTTCAATCAGTGAGTGAAACAACCTTCCAATCCGGGATGTTTATCTACTCATAGATAGATAAACATCCCCAAAAAATGCAGGCGCTTGATTCGCCTGCCCATACTATCCATCTATCTATCACCAGATAGATACCCAATCCCAACAAAAGGCGGCGAACCGCCCGACTGCTTGCGCCGTCCATCAGGACCGCGTTTTCCAGACCGCCTCGACATCCTCGAGACGCGCCCGCGTGTGAAACAGCCGACTGGCCAGCACGCTGCCCTGGAACGCCGCATACAACGTGCGCGCCGCTGTTTCGGGCTTGCCGCTGAACTGCAGTGTGCCCTCCTTCGCGCCCTGCGCGAGCAACGCCGCGAGCCAGCTCTCGTTGGCCTTGAAAAACGCCTGCACGGCCTGCCGCACGTTTTCCGGCAACGATTCGATATCGGCCGCCAGCATCCCGCACAGGCAGATCATGTTGCCGTCGCCGAGCGTGCGGCCGAACATCTTCGTATAGAGGCTCAGCTTCACGTCGGCCGGCAACCCCGCATCGATCGCCCGCATCGCCGAGAGGACGTCGTCGCTATAAGCCGCTACCGCTTCCAGCACGAGGTCATCCTTCGACGGGAAGTAGTAATGGATGCTCGACGTCTTCACGCCCACCAGGTCGGACAGGTCCCGATAGCTGAAGCCGTTGTAGCCGCGCAGCATCATCAGCGTGATCGCGTGGTCGAGAATCTGTTCGCGGACGGTCGGTTTCGTTTCCATGGATCGAACTTTATCTACTCATAGATAGATAGTCAAGGGATTTTTCAAGGGCGCGATCCGTGCCACGCCCGGCGACCCGCCCGCATTTCCCCGCCCCTGCCGGCCAGTGGCCGCCCAATGCGCGCGCCCGGTTCGAATAGCGCCTGAGCCCGGCGTGCGTCAAACCGGCATCGCGATGCCTGCTGCGGCTTCAACCTCCGCTGAATGATCGTCCGCAGCATCGCCCGGCGCGCGCGGCTTGAACGCCGGCTCGAATACGACGCGCCCGACCGCGCCTTCCGCGAGCGCGAGCAGCCAGGTCGCGACGAGATCGGGCTTCAGGCTGCGATCGATCTTCCCTTGCGCGACGCTGTGCTTGATCAGCGCGACCGTCCGCTCCTTCACCTGCGCCTCGTTCGCCACGATCACGCGCGCGCGCAAGATCGGCCTGCCCGGCTTCTCGCATGGCGGCTGGGTGATTCCGCGCGTCGCGGATGCGGTACGGCCCGCGCTCTCGATGATCGTCGGCGCCGCTTTCAGCCGGCGCCGGCAACGCACTTGCCGCACGCGACAGCGGTTCCAGGCAACCGGCCTGCAACCGGATCGAATCGATGCGACACTGGCCGCCGAGCGGCGCGACAACGACGCGATCCTCGGCCGGACGGACGTTCCGGCCGAGCCGCGCCACCGCCCCGACATCGAGCCGCGCCGGTCGGCGTGGACGCATCAAGGAGAGGTTTCAATGTTTTCGTGGTTTGAACGGCGCCTGCCGACTTTCCCGCTCGAAGATCCCGTCACGCCGCCGCGGGGTTTCTTCTCGTTCGTCTGGGCGTGCACGAAAGGCGCGCGCGGCTGGATCCTGCTGATCGCGCTGACGTCGGCCGCGCTGGCCGCGTACGAAGCGGCGCTGTTCGCGATGATGGGCCGCGTGGTCGACTGGCTCGCGGCCGCGACGCCGGCCGATTTCGGCGGACGGCACTTCGGCACGCTCGCCGGGTTCGCCGCGATCCTCGCCGGCAGTGCGCTGCTGATCGCGCTGCATACGATGGTCAAGCACCAGGTGCTCGCGATCAACTTCCCGATGCGGCTGCGCTGGCTGTTTCACCGGCTGATGCTCAACCAGAGCCTGTCGTTCTACGCGAACGAGTTCGCGGGCCGCGTGACGACCAAGATCATGCAGACCGCGCTCGCGGTGCGCGATGCGCTGTTCATGTCGGTCGACGTCGTGATCGGCGTCACCGCGTACCTGATCGGCATCCTCGCGCTCGCGGCGAGCTTCGACTGGCGGCTGATGATCCCGCTCGTGCTGTGGGCGCTCGGCTACGGCCTGGCGTGCGCGTATTTCGTGCCGCGCCTCGGCGCCGTCGGCAGCCGCCAGGCCGATGCGCGCGCGCTGATGACGGGCCGCATCACCGACGCGTATTCGAACATCACGACCGTGAAGCTGTTCTCGCACACGCGGCGCGAAGCCGACCACGCGCGCCGCGCGATGGAAGCGTTCAAGGCGACCGGCGACGCGCAGATGCGGCTCGTCAGCGCGTTCGAGGTCGTCAATCACCTGCTGTCGACGCTGCTGCTGGTGGGCTCGACCGGCCTCGCGCTGTCTCTATGGATGCACGGCGAGGCAAGCGCGGGCGTCGTCGCGGCGGTGATCGCGATGGCGCTGCGCCTGTCGAGCTATTCGCACTGGATCATGTGGGAGATGACCGAGCTGTTCGAGAACGTCGGCACGATCCAGGACGGCATCAACACGCTGACGAAAGTGCACAGCGTGGTCGACGCGCCCGATGCGAAGCCGCTCGCGGTGCGGCGCGGCGAAATCGTGTTCGACAACGTGCAGTTCGCGCACGAGGACAACGACCGCGCCGTATTCGACGGGTTGAACCTGACGATCCGGCCCGGCGAGCGGATCGGCCTGATCGGCCGCTCGGGCGCCGGCAAGTCGACGCTCGTGAACCTGCTGCTGCGCTTCTACGACGTGGGCGGCGGCACGATCCGGATCGACGGGCAGGATATCGCGCACGTGACGCAGGACAGCCTGCGCGGCGCGATCGGGATGGTCACGCAGGATACGTCGCTGCTGCACCGGACGATGCGCGAAAACCTGCTTTACGGGCGCCCCGACGCGACCGAGCGCGAGATGCGCGACGCGGCCGTGCGCGCGGAAGCGTCCGAGTTCATCGACCGGCTGCGCGACCGCCACGGCCGCAGCGGCTACGACGTCGAGGTCGGCGAGCGCGGCGTGAAGCTGTCGGGCGGCCAGCGGCAACGCGTCGCGATCGCGCGCGTGATGCTCAAGGACGCGCCGATCCTCGTGCTCGACGAGGCAACCAGCGCGCTCGATTCCGAGGTCGAAGTGGCGATCCAGCGCAGCCTCGACGACCTGATGAGCGGCAAGACGGTGATCGCGATCGCGCACCGGCTGTCGACGATCGCGGCGATGGACCGGCTGATCGTGCTCGACGAAGGGCGCATCGTCGAGGAAGGCACCCATCAGCAGTTGCTGCAGGCGGGCGGCATCTATGCGGCGCTGTGGGCGCACCAGAGCGGCGGGTTCCTCGGTGAAACGGCGGACGCGGAAGGCGCGGAGCAGTAGGCGAAACCGCTGTGGCAACATGGCGGCGCAGCGATCGGCGGCGAACCCGGCCGCGACCGCTTTCCCGCCGGCCGGCCGGACGCCATCGCCCGGCGTCCAGTCGCACGACGCAGATCCAAGGAGCCGTCATGACCACGCGACCGGATATCGCCACTGCGCTCGACGCGCCCGATTCGGTGCTCGAGGAAGCCGAGCAGCGATTCGTGAACCAGATTCGCCAGCACGGTTGGTTCCGCACGGAAGTGTTCGCCGAAGGGGACGATCCAGGGTTCTCGTTCACGACCGGACTGTGGGTCAACCACGGTTTTCCGGAAATCATCGTGTTCTCGCTGCCGGCGCGCATCGTCCACGACGTGCTGTGGGACGTCTACCGGATGGTCGCGGCCGGCACGCCGCCGCCGGTCGGCGAAGTCACCGCATCCGTCTACGGCAACGCGAACGCGCGCCTCATGCCGGTCGAGAAAACCCACTATGAAGCCCATCTCGGCTGGAATCGCTGGTTCTACGGCAACGACGACTTCCCGTGCGTCCAGCTGCTGTGGCCGGACCGCAACGGGATCTTTCCGTGGCAGCCGGAAGCAGACGACGCGTTGAATGCGGCGCAGCCGCGGCTGTACGTATCGGGCGACGGTCGACAATGATCCCCGCGCCGGATCGCGCGACACGCCGCCAGCGTGCCGCGCGGTCCCAGGCTACAAGCGCACGACCGTCGACTTCAGCTCGGTGTACTTGTCGAGCGCATGCAGCGACTTGTCTCGACCATTACCCGAGCGCTTGTAACCGCCGAACGGGAAGTTCATGTCGTCGCTGCCGTCGCCATAGCAGTTGACCCACACGGTGCCCGCGCGCAGCCGCCGCGCAACGGCATGCGCGGTCGAGAGATCGGCCGACCATACGGCCGCGGCCAACCCGTACTCGGTATCGTTGGCGATCCGCACGGCCTCGTCGACATCGTCGAACACGATCACCGACAGCACCGGCCCGAAAATCTCCTCGCGTGCGATCCTCGCACCGGGTTTCACCTCGAACACCGTCGGTTCGACATAGAACCCGCCCGTCTCCTCGCGCACGCGCGCGCCGCCCGTGACGAGCTTGCCCTCGTCGCGCCCGGCGCCGATATACCCCATCACGCGATCGAGCTGCATGCGATCGACGATCGCCCCCATCGTCACCGACGGATCGAGCGGATGCCCGGGCGCGTAACGTCGCGACGCGTCAACCAGCTTCGCGACGAATGCATCCTTGATGTCGCGATGCACGAGCAGGCGAGAGCCGGCCGTGCACACTTCGCCCATGTTGAAGAAGATCGCGTCGGCAGCCGCCTGCGCGGCGCGGTCGAGATCCTGGCAATCGCGCAGCACGATGTTCGGCGACTTGCCGCCGAGCTCGAGCCACACGCGCTTCAGGTTCGATCGCGCGGCGCACGCCATGATCTGCTGCCCCGTGTGCGCCGACCCCGTGAACGCAATGCAGTCGACATCGCGATGCAGCGCGAGCGCCCTGCCCGGCTCCGCGCCGCCCGGCACGACGCTGAACACGCCGGGCGGCAGGCCGGCTTCGCACGCGAGTTGCGCAACACGGATCGCCGTAAGCGGCGATTTCTCCGACGGCTTGAGCACGACGCTGTTGCCGGCCGCGAGCGCCGGCGCGAATTTCCACGCGGCCATCAGCAGCGGGAAATTCCACGGCACCACGGCCGCGACGACGCCGATCGGCTCGCGCGTGACCAGCCCGACCAGATGATGGTCGACCGGCGCGACTTCGCCGCCGACCTTGTCGATCGCCTCCGCATACCAGTCGACGCAATGCGCGGCGGCCGGCACGTCGATCGCCGTGGTATCGGCGATCGGCTTGCCGGTGTCGAGCGTCTCGAGCAGCGCGAGTTCGTCGAGATGCGCTCGCATCAGCGCGGCCCAGCGCTGCAGCACCGCCTTGCGGGCGCGCGGATTCATGCCGGCCCAGCTCCGCGCGTCGAACGCGCGGCGCGCGGCCGCCACCGCGAGGTCGACGTCGTCGGCGCCGCAATCGGCCACGTGCGCGAGCACGTGGCCATCGATCGGGCTCACGCACGCGAAGGTCTCACCGCTTTGCGCGTGGCACACGTCGCCGTCGATGAACGCGCGGCCTTCGACCCGCAGCTCCGCCGCGCGAGCTTGCCAGTCTTCGAATGTCGGTTGATTCATGCGTTTCCTCGTGAAAAGTCGTGCATCACGCCCCCGTGACCGGATCGATCGGCGTGAAGATACCCGCGCGTGCCTCGATCGCTTCGCCCGCGGCGAGACACAGCGCTTCCTGGAAGCGTCCGGCGACGAGCTGCACGCCGGTCGGCACGCCATCGCGGATGCCGGTCGGCACCGACAGCCCCGGCAACCCGAGCAGCGCGGTCGCGAGCAGCGGCCCCTGCCGGTCCACGATCGCGCGCATCGCGTCATCGCCGTGCTGATCGGCGTCGATCGCGAACGGCGGTGCGCACGACACCGGCATCAGCAGCAGCGGATAGCGCACGAGGAACTGCTGCCAGTCGCGCAGCAGCGCGGTGCGGCGCGCGAGGCCGCTCATGTAGCCCTCGAGGTCCAGCGGCGTCGCGAGACGGCGCTGGCTCGCGAACGCGGTACGGATCGCCGCATCGCCGTGCTGCATGATGACGTCGCCGAGGCCGCTGCGCGCCTCGTTGGTCACCAGGTCCAGCCACAGTTCGCACGCTTCGGCGATCCGCGGCGGCTCCGCTTCCTCGACGATGCAGCCTGCTTCCTCGAGCCAGCGCGCAGCCTGCCGAATCGCATCGACCACCACCGGATCGGACGGCACGCCCGGCAGCGCCGGGCACACGGCCACGCGCGCGGGAAACGCGGCGGCGCGCGCAATCGGCGCGACCGGCATCCACCATGCGTCGCGTGCGTCGCCTGCCGTCATCGCGTCGAGCGCGAGCCGCAGATCGCCGACCGTGCGCGCGAGCGGCCCCTGCACGGACGCGAGCTGCACCGCGAGCGTGCGGTCCTTCGACTGTGTCGGGTTGTACGCCGGCACGCGCCCGGTGCTGGGCCGCAGCCCGGCGACGCCGCACGCGTAGGCCGGATAGCGGATCGAGCCGCCCAGGTCGTTGCCGTGCGCGATCGCGCCGATGCCGGCGGCCACGGCCGCGGCCGCGCCGCCGCTGGAACCGCCCGGCGTCAGCGACGGATTCCACGGATTCGACGTGCGGCCGTGCAGGTCGTTGTCGGTGAACCAGCGGTAAGAAAACGCCGGCGCATTGCTACGTCCGATCACGATCGCGCCGGCCTTGCGCAGGTTCGCGGTCACCGGGCTGTCCTCGTGCGCGATCAGGTCCGTAAACGCGCGCACGCCGTTGGTCGTCGCGCAGCCGGCCGTGTCGACGTTGATCTTCACGGTCACCGGCACGCCGTGCAACGGGCCGAGCGGTGCGCCGCGCGCGATCGCGGCATCGGCATCGGACGCGGCCTGCAACGCGCTGTCGGCCATCACGTCGACGATCGCGTTGATCATCGGGTTCACTGCTTCGAGCCGCCGCAGGCAGCTGCGCGTGAGTTCGGTGGCCGACACGTCGCGACGCGCGACACACTCGGCCATCTCGGCCGCGCTGAGACGCCACAATTCCCGGGTCATGGGTTGCTCCTCGTTGATCTCGATGGTTGTCCTGAACCGGCCGCGCGTCACGCGCCCGGCTGTCCGGCCTGCGGCGCGTGCGACGCATAGATCTTGCGGCACGCTTCGACGACTTCCCACGTGCCGCGAAAGCCAGGCGGAATCACGAACCGGTCGCCCGCACGCAGCACGCGCTCACGGCCGTCCGCATCGCGCACGATCGCGACGCCGCTCAGCATCTCGCAATACTCCGACTCGTCGTACTCGATCGTCCAGCGGCCGGGCGTGCAGGCCCAGATCCCGCAACTGAACTGCCCGCACGGGCTGATGTAATGATGCGACAGCGTCTGCAGCGGATTGCCGTCGAGCAGCAGCCCGCTCGGCACGCGGCTCTGCGTGAGCTTCGCCGGCGCCCGCATCAGGTCGACGAGATTCGTGATGTTGGTCATGAGTGCCTCCAGGGCGTGAGTGATTCGAAACGTTGCGGTGCCGCGCGGACGGGCGAGCCGCCCGCGCGGGTCAGAGCAGGTCCATCATCCGGTGCCAGGTCATCGCAAGCGCCAGCATCGGCGTGCGCAGCGCGCGCCCGCCCGGAAAGTCGCGATGGCGAATCCGGCCGAACAGGTCGAAGCGCGCGGCCTGCGCATCGATTGCTTCCGCGATCAGCCGCCCCGCCAGGCCCGTCACGTTGACGCCGTGCCCGGAAAAGCCCTGCGCGAAATACACGGTCGGCTCGAGCCGGCCGAAATGCGGCGCGCGATTCATCGTCGCGTCGATCAGCCCGCCCCACGCGTAGTCGATCCGCACGTCGGCGAGCTGCGGGAACGTCTTCAGCATGTCGCGTCGCATCGCGGCCGCGAGGTCGCGCGGCGTGTTCGTCGAGCTGCTCGCCTTGCCGCCCCACAGCAGCCGGCGGTCGCGCGTCAGACGGAAATAGTCGAGCGCCGAACGGGTGTCGCAGATCGCCGCATCGGCCGGCATCGTCTCGGCCGCACGCGCATCGCCGAGCGGCTCCGTCGCGATCAGGTAGGTCGCGACCGGAATGATCTTGCGCGCGAGCGCCGGCGCAAGCTGCCCCAGGTACGCGTTGCAGGCCAGCACGACATGACGGGCATCGACGTGTCCGCGTGCGCACGTGACGCGGTGATGCGGCGCGGCGCGATCGAGCGCGAGCGCGGGCGTGTCCTCGTGGATCGTCACGCCGGCTTCGCGCGCAGCCCGCGCAAGGCCGAGCGTGTAGTTCAGCGGATGCAGGTGACCGCTGCCTTCGTCACGGAGGCCGCCGACGTATCGGTCCGACGCGACGAAGCGATGCATGTCGGCGCGCTCGACGAATGCGTAGCCGCGATAGCCGAAGCGGCGCGCCGCGGTCTCTCTCCACGCGCGCAGTGCATCGAGATGGCGCGGCTTGTTCGCGGCGGTCAGGTAACCGGAGGTCAGGTCGCAATCGATGCCGTACCGCTCGACCCGCTGCCGGACGATCTCGACCGACTCCAGCCCCATCGCCCATACGCGCCGCACGTCGTCTTCCGGCAGGTAGGCCGAGAACGTATCGATATCGCACGCGTACCCGGCGATCAGCTGGCCGCCGTTGCGGCCGCTCGCGCCCCAGCCGATCTTCGACGCTTCGACGAGCACGACCGAATGGCCGCGCTCGGCAAGCTCGAGCGCCGCGGACAGGCCCGTCAGCCCGCCGCCGATCACGCAGACGTCGGCCGTCGCGGCCCCGTCGAGCGACGGATGCCGCGCACGGTTGTTGGCCGTTGCTGCATAGTAGGACTGAACATGTTGCTGGTTTTGGAACTTGAGCATGTGCAAGACTCGCGAACGGCGCCGCGTCAGAACGCGTAGATGAGTTGGGTGGCGAGCAGGTCGTTCGACTTCGTGTACGACCCGTCGTGACGCAGGAAGACCTTGTTGCTCGCCCAGTCGTGCCGGTATTCGACCTTCACCGTCACTTGCTGGGTCGGGTAGAACAGCAGGTCGAACGCGGCGGCCTGCCGCGTCGCGCCCTTGCACTCGAAGCCGACGCCGCCATTCGCCTTCGACATGGCGAGGCAGTCCGCATCGATGCCGAAGCCGTTGTACGGATCCATCCCTTTGGCGTTCAGGCCGATCGACGAACCGCCGCCGCCGTTCTTCCGGTTCACGAGCAGGTCGTAGCGCAGCGTCGCGCCCATGCGGCCGACCACTGGCGCGTTGAACTTGCGGTGCGCGAGCAGCGACAGCCCGAACCACTGCGCAAGCCCGCCGTTGAACGCGCCGTGCTGCTGCTGGCCGTAATCGAACTCGGCGTTGTACTGCGCATCCGCGAGCGTATAGGTCGCATCGGCTTCGCCGAAGAAGAACGCGCCGTACGCGCCCGGCGCGTTGCCGCCCACGCCGTAGCGCACATTGCCGGTTGCCGGATCGACCGCGCTCGGCAGTGTCTGCCGGCCGATGCTGATCGAGCCGCCGACGTCGAGCGCGCTGCCGCGCAGGTAATCGACGCGCGCGGTGAAGGTCGGCACCTTGTTGCTCGTCGTGATCGGGTCGCCGAGCGCATTGACGCCGGTCTGCGTGACCGCGCCCGCGCTGCGGAACTGCTCGTTGCCGACGAAGAACTTCCACGCCCAGTGTCCGTCCGCGCTCTGGTAGTTGACGCCCGCACCGATCGACGAGCCCGGATCGGAGAAGTCGTACAGCAGGTTGTGCGTGAGCGTGAGCATCTGGCTCGACTGCTGGTATTCGTAGCCGCCGAAGCCCGTCACGAGCCCGCCGACGAATGCCGTCGTCCCCGACAGCGGCACCGTGACGACCGCCGTGTTGATGATGTCGAGCCCGCTCGCGCCGCTGCCCGTCATCATCGACAGGCCCGCGCCACGATTCGGCATCAGCGTGATTTCCGCGGACGGTGCGGTCGGACCGACGCCGAACGTCTTCTTGATGTCGAGGAACACATCGCCGAACGTGCTGTTGTAGTAGGTGTACGCGTTCTCGTGGTTCGCGAACTGGAACGACGACGTGCCGGCACCGCGGTTGTAGATGTAAGTCGGGTCGAGATAGCCGGTCACCGACAGCCCCGCGATCGGGCCCGTGCGCGCGGCATCCGTCAGCGAATCGACCTTCAGTTGCTGGTTCGCGACCTGCTGCCGGATTTCCGACACGTCGTCATTGGTCAGCACGGCGGGCGCCTGCCCATAGCCGGGCGCCGACGGATCAGCCGCCGCGCCGGTCGCCGCGGCCGACGCCACCGGCGCGGCCGAAGGCTTCGTGCCGAGCTGCGATTGCAGCGCGCTCATCTGCCGTTGCAGCGCCGCGACCTGCTGCTGCAGCGCCCGGATCTGGTCGGCGCTCGAATTCGCCGCGGCCAGCCCCGGCAGCGCTCCGGCGATCAGCGCACAGAGCATCTTCTTTTTCATGGCATGTCTCCTGGTCGTTCGTCACTTCGTGGGATGCGGGATGCGGTCGTGCAGCGGCGGCGCGGCCGGCCGGCGCGCAGGCGGCATGGCGGACGGCGCCGCTGGGGTGCCGGATACCCCGGGCGCGGGTGCCGCGTGCCACATCCGCGTGTCGCGCGCCTGCCGACGCTCGCGGGCCAGCATGGCGCGGTTCACGACGACGACGCCGATCGTCACCGCCGTGATGAACACCGTGGCGAGCGCATTCATCTCCGGGTTGAGCCCCATCCGCACGCGGGAAAACACGACGAGCGGCAGCGTCGTCGAGCCGGGACCCGACAGGAACGCCGACAGGATCACGTCGTCGATCGACACGGTGAACGCGAGCAGCCAGCCGGACACCAGCGCCTGCGCGATCAGCGGCAGCGTGATCACGAAGAACACCTTCCACGGCCGCGCGCCGAGGTCGAGCGCGGCTTCCTCGATCGAGCGGTCGAGCGCTTTCACGCGCGACTGCACGATCACCGCGACGAACGACAGGCACAGCATCACGTGGCCGATCCAGATCGTCAGCCAGCCGCGCCCGGCCGGCCAGCCGAAGGCCTGCTGCATCGCGACGAACAGCAGCAGCAGCGAGATGCCCTGGATCACTTCCGGAATCACCAGCGGCGCGTTGATCATCGCCGCATACAGCGTGAAGCCGCGGAAGCGCCCCATGCGGGCGAGCACGAAGCCGGCCCAGGTGCCGATCGCGACCGACGCGGTCGCCGTCAGCAGCGCGATCTTCAGCGACAACCATGCGGCCGCGGCGGGTGCCGGCCGCAACCGAGGCGGCAGGGAGCGTAGGGATCATCGTCGGTTCCCTCAACCGCCCGACTTCAGCTGCAACCACAGACGGTTCTGCATCCGCGCGATGTCGGCGCTGCGCGGCATCGCGAGCGACGCTTTCGCGATCGTCGCATCGGACAGGTAGATGCTCGGGTCCTGCACGATCGCCGGCGTCACGAACGGGCGCGCGGCCTTGTTGGCGCTCGGGTAGAAGATCTCGTTCGTGATCGCCGCGTTGGTCTTCGGGTCCTCGATGTAGTTGATCCACTTCAGCGCGGCTTCCGGATGCGGCGCATCCTTCGGGATCGCCATCACGTCGAACCACAGCAGGCCGCCTTCCTTCGGATTCACGTAGCGGACCTCGTACGCGCGCTTCGCGTCCAGCGTGCGCCGCCGCGCGATGCCGACGTCGCCCGACCAGCCCAGCACGACGCAGACATCGTTGTTCGCCAGGTCGTCCGCATAGCCGGCCGAGCTGAACTGCGTGACGTACGGGCGGATCTTCTTCAGCACCTCGTAGGCCGCCTGATAGTCGGCCGGGTTCTTGCTCTCGGGATCCTTGCCCAGGTATTGCAGCGCCGCCGCGAACGCGGCGTCCGGCGCATCGAGCAGCGAGATGCCGCAGCCTTTCAGCTTCGCCGCGTTCGCCGGGTCGAACAGCAGCGCCCAGCTGTCGGTCGGCGCGGTGTCGCCGAGCCGCTTCCTGACCGCCTCGACGTTGTAGCCGATCCCCGTCGTGCCCCACGCCCACGGTACGCCGTACTGGTTGCCTGGGTCGGCCTTCGCAACCATCTTCATCAGCACCGGGTCGAGGTTCGCGAGATTCGGCAGCTTCGACTTGTCGAGCTTCTGGTACACGCCGGCCTGGATCTGCTGCGCGAGGTAGTTCGACGTCGGCACGACGATGTCGTAGCCCGAGCTCCCCGCGAGCAGCTTCGTCTGCAGCGTATCGTCGCTGTCGTAGCTGTCGTAGCGCACCTTGATGCCCGACTGCTTCTCGAAGGTGGGCACGGTGTCCTTCGCGATGTACTCCGACCAGTTGTACACGTTCAGGTTGGCCTCGCCGGCATGGGCGGACAGGCTGGCCGCGAGGGCCAGCCCGGCTGAAGCGACGCACGCGGCACGCAAGGCCGGGTGGCGACGGATACGGATACGCATGGGGAGTCTCCTTGTGATGGGGATCGGCCGTTGCGCCCGGTCCGGGTCCGGACTCGCGTCAACGCCGTCAAGCGGTGTTCGGCACAAGGGGCAATGTAGAGATCGCGGCCCGCACCGTCAGTCCCGAAAACCGGGACAAACGGCAACGTCGTTCGGGGCCGTTTGGGTAGATTCCCGCGTAGGCAGTCGAAAATATTCGTGATACCTGTAGCGCCACCTGACATCCTCGAAACTCCACGCCATGAGCGCTGCGCTTCCCGCCCCCGATCTCCCGCTGAGCCACGTCGCGTTCGTGACCGAAACGCTCGGCGACATCGCGCAAGTCGTCGGGACGCCGCAGTTCATGCGCGCCGTCTACGACACCCTCGTGCGCTACGTCGACTTCGACGCCGTGCATCTCGACTACGAGCGCAGTGCATCGTCGAGCCGCCGCAGCATCGGCTGGATCGGCAGCTTCGGCCGCGAGCCCGAGCTGGTTGCGCAGGTCATGCGCCACTACTACCGCAGCTACGCGAGCGACGATGCAACCTACGCGGCGATCGAAACCGAAAACGATGTGCAGTTGCTGCAGGTGTCCGCGCAGCGCGTGACGAGCGAGCTGCGTCATCTGTTCTTCGATGCCGGCGACATTCACGACGAATGCGTGATCGCAGGCGTGACGGGCGGCACGCGTTACTCGATCTCGATCGCGCGCTCGCGGCGGTTGCCGCCGTTTTCGCTGAAGGAGCTGAGCCTGTTGAAGCAACTTTCCCAGGTCGTGCTGCCGCTGGCGTCCGCGCACAAGCGCCTGCTCGGCGCGATCCCGGCGGACGACGCGCCACGCGACGAGTTCGACCTCGACCTCGTTGCGCAATGGCTGCCGGAATGGCAGGAACGCTTGACCGCGCGCGAAATGCACGTATGCGCGTCGTTCATCCAGGGCATGACGTCGGCCGCCATCGCGCAAGCGATGGGGCTCAAGACGTCCACGGTCGACACATACGCGAAGCGCGCGTTCGCGAAGCTCGGCGTCGACTCGCGCCGGCAGCTGATGACGCTCGTGCTGAGAAACGCGTCGCGGCGGCACGACGCATAGCGCCCCTGTGCACCGGCCGTCAACCGGTTGCGCGCGCATCCATCCCCGCACTGCCTCATAACGATCCGACTATTTATTGGTTCCCTCGACGATGCGCTGTCCGTATCGTTCACCGACTCGTCAGACCAATCGACCAACGGGGGAATCCAACAATGAAACAGATCCGTTCATTCGCACTGCTCGCACTGCCGGCCGCGCTCCATGCCGCCGGCGCGCACGCGCAAAGCAGCGTCACGCTGTACGGTATCGCCGATGCGGGCATCGCCTACGTGCACAACGCGCAGAACGCGAACGGCAGCAACGCGTCGAGTCTCGTCAAGTTCAGCAGCGGCAACCTGTCGGGTAGCCGCTGGGGGCTGCGCGGCACCGAGGATCTCGGCGGCGGCCTGGCCGCGCTGTTCCAGCTCGAGAACGGCTTCAACATCGGCACGGGCGCGCTCGGCCAGGGCAGTCGCGAATTCGGCCGCAAGGCCGTCGTCGGCCTCGCGAGCAGCACGTACGGCACCGTGACGCTCGGCCGCCAGTACGATCCGGTCGTCGATCTCGTGCAGGGCCTCACGCAAGACAACTACTTCGGCGGCGTGTTCGCGACGCCGGGCGACCTCGACAACTACGACAACAGCCTGCGCGTCAGCAACTCGGTGAAGTACACGAGCCCGCTGATCTCCGGCTTCCAGTTCGAAGGCCTGTACGGTTTCGGCGGCGTCGCGGGCGCCACCGGCAGCGGCCGCACGTACAGCTTCGGCGCAAGCTACGCGAACGGCCCGCTGTCGCTCGGCGCCGGCTTCTTCTACGCGAACGGCGGTTCCAGCGTCGCGAACGGCGTGCGTACGTGGTCGAGCAGCTCGGACACGCTGTTCAACACCGTGATCAACCAGGGCTTCTCGAGCGCGAAGTCGATCCAGATCGTGCGCGTGGCCGGCCAGTACGTCGCCGGGCCTGCCACCTTCGGCCTTGCGTATTCGAATACGCAGTACGGCGCCGACACGCTGTCGGCATTCAGCCAGAACGCGAAGTTCAACAACGGCTCGGCGTTCTTCAACTGGCAGTTCTCGCCGGCGCTGCGCGCGGGCGTCGGCTACAACTACACGTCGCTGACGGGGCCGAGTTCCGCGCACTACAACCAGGTCAACCTCGGCGCGGACTACGCGCTGTCGAAACGCACCGACCTGTATGCGCTGTTCGGCTACCAGAAGGCGAGCGGCAACACGCTCAACGCGAACGGCGCGGTCGTGAAGGCCGCCGCATCGGTCGGCTCGTACGGCGTGAACTCCGGCACCGATACGCAGGAGCTCGCGATCGTCGGGATTCGCCACAAGTTCTGATCGCGTCGCCGCGCGGCGACAACGACGACGGCCGGCAGGCGCGCACCGCGGTGCGCGCCTGCGGCGTTTACACTGTCGCGATCCCGTTCCGCACGATACATGGAGGCCGGCATGCTGACCGTATGGGGGCGCCGCAATGCATTCAACGTCCAGAAGGTGATGTGGCTCGTCGACGAGCTCGCGCTCGCGCATCGGCACGTGCCGGCCGGCGGGCAGTTCGGCGTGCTCGACACACCCGCCTTTCTCGCGATGAACCCGCACGGGCGCGTGCCCTTGATCGACGACGGTGGCACGGTCGTCTGGGAATCGCACAGCATCCTGCGCTACCTCGCCGCGCGTTACGGACGCCCCGGCTTCTGGCGCGACGACCCGGCCGAACAGTCACGCGCCGACCGCTGGATGGACTGGTCGCAATCCACGCTGCAGCCGACGTTCCTGAACGGCGTATTCCGGGGCTACTTCCGGACGCCGCCCGAGCAGCGCGACACCGCGCGCGTCGAGCAAAGCATCGCGGCGTGCGCGCAGCACTTCCAGGCGCTCGATGCAGCGCTGGCCGGGCAACCGTTTCTCGCGGGCGACGCGCTTACGCTCGCCGACATTGCGGCCGGCACGCACCTGTATCGCTACTTCGAACTCGACATCGCACGACCGGACCTCCCGCACGTACAGGCATGGTACGAACGGCTGAAAGCGCGGCCCGCCTATCGCACGCACGTGATGATTCCGTTCGACGACTTGCGCGGGCGGCTCGATTAGCAGATGCACTGGCCGCGGATCTGTGCGAGAACACCGCCTAATGTCGGCGCGTTCCACCGAATCCGCTCACCCCGCCGAACGGATGCATGCCGCCGAATCCGTGGCCGGCGGTGCCGGCAGGGAGCGCACCATGGTGAAAGCCGCCGCCGATCGGCACGCCGAAGCGGCGATGGTCCATCCCGTTGAAGTGGACGACGCGATCGAAGTGGTGGAAATGGTGCTAACGATCGACACGGGCAACCGGCGACTATCGTTGCCGCGGTTGGCATCGGGCCTGGCGCGTGGCGAGGCGGTAAACGACCGCTCCAGTGATCCCGAATACCAGATGGGCCACGAGCGTGATCGCGCCACGAACCGGGATGAACCACGGGAAGATCGCGGTCAAGGCATACAGGTTGACGCCGTACAGGATGAGGCCGAACGCGCCGCCCGCGAGTAGCGCGGCCGCAAGCGACAGGTTGCGAATCACCTTCGCCAGCACGGCCGCGTAGGCCAGCGACAACACCAGGTGCACGAGGGTCGCGGCCGCCATGACCCGCGGATCGAAGCCGGCCGATGCGCCGAGCACGCCGCGCCCCATCACGATCGCCGCCGTGAGGCGTGTGTCGCGCAACAGGTTCGCGATGGCGTCGTCGCCGACGATCGGCCAGAGCAGCAGCTCGACGACCGTCGAACCGAACGCCGCACCGAACGCTGCCCAGAGCACCGGGACGAAACCGGCTCGTTTCAATTGGCGCTCCCGTCGCAACCGGCCGATGCCTCGAAGCGGCCTGCGCGCCGCCCGCTACGGCGCCGGTCGCGCGGCGTGTGCCCGCGACACCGAACCGGGCCACCACGCAAAATTACGACGCCCCTTCGCAATCCGTCCAGTACGCGAAAGGATCGCGATGATTCGGATAGTTCTCGTCCAGCCATTTCACCAACGTCGCCCGCGCGTTGTCCATGTCGGCTTTCAGCGACGAGGTGGTCAATTCGTGCACTTCGATGGCTTTTTCGCGATCGATCACGAAGCAGTTCCAGTCGGGGCCGTCGAGATCCGGATCGTCGGACGCCTTCGACGACTTGCCCCAGCCAAGCCCCTTGCGTGCGTCGATGTAATAGCGCGGATGCACTTTCAGATACGACATCTCGCCGCCCTGCAGGCTGCTCTCCGCGCGCAGCACGTCGTGCCCGTCGACGATCTGCGTGACTTCCGGAAGCCGGCGCGCTCGCCATCCGGCGGGCAGCGTCGCGATGGCCTTGACGCTGTCGTACATCCCCCACTCCAGCCCCCAGGCTTCGGCCATGCGCTTCATGAATGCGTTCGCATTCGGATAGCCGCGCAACTGGATCCGGGTCGACAGCGTGACTTCGATCCCACCGCGGCCGCCCGTGCCGGCGGATGCGTCGTCTGCGCTCGCTTCGAACGGATTGCCCGGACGCGACGCGCGCGTCGAATCCGCGGGCGCCATGCCCGAAAACAGCTGGTCGAGCGCGGCACGCGCTTTCGACGACTTGTCTGGCTTGTTCATTGTTGACCTCGCTTGCATCCGCACGGATGCATGTATTTTCGAATCTCGTTCATCGCTCCACCTCATCGTTATTCGCGGTCGCATTGTCGTCTATCCGGCGGCCCGAGCCTAGTGCCCCGTATCGCACAACGCTTTCTTCGCGCCCACCGGCGTACCGTGGCCGGTCTCACGGCGGCACGCCGGCTAGCCGCCTGCCCCCACCGCCGCTCGCATCCGCTCCATCAACGCCAGCACCTCAGGCCGATTTTCCCCCTTCGCGTGCACGAAGTAATACCTGAGCACCGAATCGACCTCGTGCCGGCTCACGCGCACGAGTTCGCTGCGCTTGAGATAGGCGTCGGCGAGCGGTACCCGCGCCAGCGCCACGCCGAGTCCGGCCTCGGCCGCGGCCAGCACGAGGTTGTAATCCTCGAAGCGGCGATCCTGCGCGCGCGGCTTGAACGGCACGCCCAATGCATCGAACCACGTGCGCCAGCCGGTCACATCGGAATCGTGCAGCAACGGCAGGTCGAGCAACGCGGCATCGCCGCGCCGGCGGCGCGCCTTGGCCAGTTGTGCGGCGAGCCGCGGATGCGCGACCGGATAGAGCCGCTCCGGCATGAACGCGCGGGTCTCGAGCTGACGCCAGTTGCCGCGCCCGTACCGGACCGACAGGTCCGCCTCGCCGCCGGCGATATCCACGTTGCGAAGATCAATGCCGAGTTCGATCCGCAATGCGGGCGCCTCGCTCTCGAGCGCATGCTGGCGCTCGAACAGCCAGAGCTGCGCGAAGGCCGGCACCACGCTCATCCTGACCAGTCGCGGCGTACGCGGCGAGCGCCACTGATCGGCCGCACTGTCGATGATCGCGAATGCCTGTTCGATCCGGCCGACGAAGCGCTGACCGTCCGGCGTCAGGCGCACGCCGCGCGCATGACGTTCGAACAACTTCAGCCCGAGCCAGTTTTCGACAGCGGCCACCCGCCGGCTGATCGCGCCGTGCGTCACGCCGGAGACATCGGCGGCAGCCAGGAACGAGCCCTCGCGCGCGACCGTGCACACCGTCTCCAGGCTCGCGAGCGGCGGCCGCGAACCCGGCGCCGGCGCCGCGGCGGGCGACACTGCCGGCGCGCGCTTCGCGCGGGTTGAAGCGCTGGCCGTCCGCCGGCTCGAGCTGTGAATCATGGTCATATCTGCGTGCTGATCTGTGCGCTAGCTTAGCATCTTGCCACATCGCATCATTGCCGCATGAACACACTCTCCACACCATCGTCGCGCCCTGCGCGACAGCCGCTGATCGCGGCCGGCGCGGTTGCCTTCACGATCGTTTCGTGGGCGTCCGCCTTCCCGTTCATCCGGATCGGCCTGCATGGCCTGACTCCGCTGCAGCTCGCGGCGGCGCGCTTCACCACCGCGGCCGTGCTGATCGTCGCGTGGCTGATTGCGCGGCGGCCACGCGTGCCGACACGGGGCGACGCACTGCGCTTCCTGCTGTGCGGCTTTCTCGGCATCGCGCTCTACAACGCGCTGCTCAATACCGGCGAGCAAACGGTCTCGGCCGGCGCGGCGAGCTTCATCGTGAACACGCTGCCGATCTTCACGGCACTGCTGGCCGCCGTGTTTCTCGGCGAGCGCTTCAATCGCTGGGGCTGGCTCGGCTCGCTGGTCAGCCTCGCCGGCATCGCGGTGATCGCGCGCGGGCAACCGGGCGGCCTCGTCCTCGGCGCGGGCAGCACGCTGATTCTCGGCGCGGCCCTGTGCTCGGCCAGCTATTTCGTGCTGCAGCGGCGGCTGATTCCGGTATACGGCGCGCTGGCCTGCACCGCGTACACGCTGCTGGCCGGCGCGCTGCTGCTCACGCCGTGGCTGCCGGGCGCACTCGCGGCGCTGGGCAGCGGGTCGCGCGACACGACGCTGGCCGTGCTGACGCTCGGCATCTTCCCCGCCGCGCTGGGTTACGCGACGTGGACGTTCGCACTCGGCTACTTCGGCGCGGCGCGCGCCGCCAACTTCCTCTATCTGACGCCTGCGGTCGCGACGGTCCTGTCGATGGCACTGACGGGCGAGCGGCCCGGCATCGAGACGGTGTGCGGCGGCCTGCTGGCGATTGCCGGCGTGATCTTCGTGGCGTTGCGCGGACGTTCGTAGGCTCGACGCCGCACCGGGCCGGCCCGATCGCCCCGGCGATCCGCAAGCGGGCCGGCCAGGATGACCCCCTACATCTGCGAAGCCGAATGCGTCGCATGGGCTGTCGATCGGCGCCAGTTCGCCGATGCTGCCGAATTTGACCGTTAGTTGCATCAAAGCGCACGTCGATGCCGATGAAGCATGGCCCCGCAACCGGATGCGCAATCGACATCGCCCAAACTGTGCAGACAAATCGACCGAACAGTTCCGGATTGACCGCACATCAGTGTCCATGGCTTCGTCCCGGCCACCGGCCGAATAATGGATACGGCCCGTAAGGCCGTCGACAGCGAATCGCAGCCTTCGGCCTGCCGCGGCGCACGATTTCCGGCATCCGGCGCCTTCGAATGCCGGGCGCCGGACGTGCTGCACCCGCGCCGCTACGCGATTCGCTGCAGCGCGCAAAATCGGCTTCATATATATTCATACGAATTGCACCGTATCCGGCCCCGATTTGCCCGCTCACCCGGGCGGCCCGTCGAGCGGCCGGACGCGATGCAAGTGAAGCCCATGATGGCTATGGAGACTCGTCCGATCGCCCCGACCTCGCCGTCGGCTGGTCGAGACGTCAATAGAAAGACATTCAAATCGGAGAAGGCAGATGGAACGAAGCACTGTCGGCATGCGCTGCAAACCCCTGATCACCGTCGCACTGGCTGCCGCCGCGTTCGCGGCCGCGTCGACCGCGATGGCCGACCAGGTCGTCAAGATCGGCAGCGTCGAACCGACGACGGGCGGCATCTCGCACCTCGGCAAGGACAACGAGAACGGCGCGCGCCTCGCGGTCGAGGAAATCAATGCGAAGGGTCTCACGATCGGCGGCAAGAAGATCACGCTGCAACTCGATGCGCAGGATGACGCGGCCGACCCGCGCCAGGCCACGCAGGTCGCGCAGAAGCTGGTCGACGACAAGGTCGTCGCCGTCATCGGCCACCTGAACTCGGGCACGTCGATCCCGGCGTCGAAGATCTACAGCGACGCGGGCATCGTGCAGATCTCGCCGTCGGCCACGAACCCGACCTACACGCAGCAAGGCTTCAAGACGACCTACCGCGTCGTCGCGACCGACGCGCAGCAAGGCCCGGCGCTCGCGAGCTACGCGCAGTCGAAGGGCGTGAAGAGCGTGGCGGTGATCGACGATTCGACCGCGTACGGCCAGGGCCTCGCGAACGAGTTCGAGAAGAAGGCGAAAGCGCTCGGCCTGAAGGTCCTGTCGCACGACGCGACCAACGACAAGGCGGTCGACTTCCGCGCGATTCTGACGAAGGTCAAGGGCGAGAACCCGGACGCGATCATGTACGGCGGCATGGACGCCACCGGCGGCCCGCTCGCGAAGCAGGCGAAGCAGCTCGGCCTGCGCGCGAAGATCCTGTCCGGCGACGGCGTGTGCACCGACTCGCTGGCCGAACTGGCCGGCCCGGCGGCCGACAACGTGCTGTGCTCGCAGGCCGGCGCTGCGCTCGAGAAGATGCCGGGCGGCGCGAACTTCCTCGCGAAGTACCAGAAGCGCTTCAACCAGGGCATCAAGTTCGATGCGCCGTTCGCGTATGACGCGGTCTACATCGCGGTCGACGCGATGAAGCGCGCGAACTCGACCGATCCCGCGAAGATCCTCGCGGCGATGCCGGCGACGAAGTACGAAGGCGTGATCGGCACGACGACGTTCGATTCGAAGGGCGATCTGACGCACGGGATCATCTCGATCTACGGCTACAAGAGCGGCAAGAAGACCTTCCTCGACCAGGTGAAGATGTAACCCGCCGCCGCGCCGGCACGACGGGAACGCCACCCGTCGGCGCCGGCGCCGCGCGGGCCGATTTCTGATTCACGGAGACAAAGCATCATGTGTGCAATGGCGTATGCGGAATTCCAACAGGAGTTGAAGAAGGCACAGCTGACGGCGCGCGAGTTCGCCCGCCTGATCCGGATGAACGAAAGCTCGATCACGAACTATTCGAGCAAGGGCACGGTCCCGTCCCACCTCGCGGTCATCGCGACACTGATCGGCACGATGGCCGCGCACGAGATCGATTTCCGGCGCGTGATCCGGCAGATGCGGATCGATCCGAAACGGCCGCGCGGCGGCGGCACGTTTCCCGCGGCAGACAAGCCGCATTCCAGCAAGACGGCCAAAGCCGACGCCTGAGCACAGGCGTGCGTCGACAGCGGCACAGTGCCTACCGCTCGACGCTGAAACGAAAGCCATCTCGCGGGCCACGCGAAACGCCACGCCCGATCGTCACCCCGCCGCCCGCAAGTGATCGAGCAGCGCCTGCAACGGGTGGCGCACCTGCTTCGACGACATCCGCTTCACCTGGCTGCGGCACGAATAGCCGGTCGCCAGCGCCTCGCCTTCGTCCTCCGGCCCGTCCACGTGCGCCGCCCAGGACTGCGAATAGATCGTCTTCGACGTCGCGAGATTGCGCGCCTCGTGCCCGTAGGTGCCCGACATCCCGCAGCACCCGGCCGCCTGGACCTGCAAACGCAGCCCGCGTCGCGCGAACACCTGCGCCCATTGCTTGCCGCTGTCGGGCGCATTGGTCTTCTCGGTGCAGTGCGGCAGCAACCGGTACGCCGTGGGCACGCCGCCAGCGCCCGCTCCCGTATCGACTTCCGGCAGTGCCTGCAGCAGCCATTCCTGCGGCAGCGCGACCTTCGGCACATCGGTGAGCCCGGTCACCTTCAGGTATTCCTGCCGATACGTGAGCGTCATCGCCGGATCGAGGCCGACCAGCGCGACGCCCGAGCGCGCCAGCGCGGCCAGCTGCGTCGCATTGCGGATCGCCGCGCGCTCAAAGGCGCGCAGAAAGCCCTGCACGTGCAGCGCCTTGCCGTTCGGCGCGAGCGGCGCGAGCCACACTTGAAAGCCGATGCGCGCCGCCAGCTCGATCAGCGTTGCCAGTTGCTCGGTATCGAAATAGCGCGTGAACGTGTCCTGCACGATAACGACGCTGCATGCGCGCTGCGCGTCGCTCAGCGCGGCGAGCGCCTGCGGGTCGGCCGGTTTCACGCGCCATCGACGGATCACGGCAGCGAGATCGAAGCGGCTCAGCAGCGGGCTGTCGACCATGCCGACGTGCCGCTCCAGCACCGCGCGCACCCATCCCGCCCGCATCAGCCCGTTGTACAGCGCGGGCACCCGCGCCATCCACGGCATCGTGAATTCGAGCGAACCGATCAGGTAGTCGCGCAGCGGCCGCAGGTAGCGCTGGTGATACAGCTCGAGAAAGCGCGAGCGAAACTCCGGCACGTTCACCTTCACCGGGCACTGCCCCGCGCACGACTTGCACGCGAGGCACCCGGCCATCGCGTCGTACACCTCGTGCGAGAAATCGGCTTCGCCGTTGCGCGCCGCGCGGCTGTTGCGCCAGCGCGCGGCAAGGCTGCTCAGGAACGGCTGCCGCGCACGCGCCGCCGCGACGACGTCGACGCCGGCCTGCCCTTGCAGGCGCAACCATTCGCGCATCAGCGACGCACGCCCCTTCGGCGATTGCACGCGTTCGCGCGTCGCCTTCCACGACGGGCACATCGCATCGTCCGGGTCGAAGTTGTAGCACGCACCGTTGCCGTTGCAGTGCATCGCGGTGCCGTAGCGCTGCCACACACGCTCGTCGATCTGCCGGTCGTGGTCGCCGCGCGTCGGCACTTCGTCGATCTTCAGCAGCCGCATCGTGGGGTCCGGCGGCGTCGCGATCTTGCCCGGGTTGAACTGGTTGTGCGGATCGAACGCGGCCTTCAGTTGCTGCAGCGACGGATACAGCTCGCCGAAAAACGCCGGCGCATATTCGGAGCGCACGCCCTTGCCGTGCTCGCCCCACAACAGGCCGCCGTGGCGTTGCGTGAGCGCCGCCACCGCATCCGACACGGGCCGCACCAGCGCCGCCTGCTTCGGGTCCTTCATGTCGAGCGCCGGCCGCACGTGCAGCACGCCCGCGTCGACGTGCCCGAACATCCCGTATTGCAGCCCGTGGCCGTCGAGCAGTGCGCGGAATTCGGCGATGTACGCGGGAAGGTTTTCGGGCGGCACCGCGGTGTCCTCGACGAACGGCTGCGGGCGCGCCTCGCCCTGCACGTTGCCGAGCAGGCCGACCGCGCGCTTGCGCATCGCATACACGCGCTTCACCGCGTCGTCGCCGGCCGCGAGCGTGTGGCCCAGGCGCTCGACGCTCGTATCGGTGCGCAGATGGTCGACGAACGCGCGCACGCGCGCATCGACGTCATCCGCGTCGTCGCCGCTGAATTCGATCAGGTTGATGCCGAGCGTCGGCCGAGCGTCGTCCTGCGGGAAATACTCGGCCACGCTGCTCCACACGAAGTCCTTCATCGCCAGCAGCAGCACCTTCGAGTCGACCGTCTCGACCGACAGCGGCTGGTGCGCGAGCAGCGCGCGCGCGTCGCGCAGCGCATCCATGAAGCCCGCGTAGCGTACGTTGACCAGCACCGACACCTTCGGGATCGGCAGCACGTTGAGCTTCGCCTCGACGACGAAGCCGAGCGAGCCTTCGGCGCCACACAGCACGCTGTTCAGGTTGAAGCGGCCATCGGGTTCGCGCAGGTGCGCGAGGTCATAGCCGGTCAGGCAGCGATTGAGCTTCGGAAACTTCGCGTCGATCAGCGCCGCCTTGTCGTCGCTGATGCGCCGCGCGGTGCGGTAGACCTTGCCGATGCGGTCCTGCCGCGCGCAGCGGCGCTCCAGCTCGTCGTCCGCGAGCGCGTCGCTGTGCAACTGTTCGCCGCCCATCAGCACGAAATCGAGCTCGAGCACGTGATCGCGCGTCTTGCCGTACGTGCAGCTGCCCTGCCCGCTCGCATCGGTGTTGATCATCCCGCCGACGGTCGCGCGGTTCGACGTCGACAGCTCCGGCGCGAAAAACAGCCCGTGCGGCTTCAGTGCCGCATTGAGCTGATCCTTGACGACGCCGGCCTGCACGCGCACCCAGCGCCGCTCGACGTCGATTTCGAGGATCCGGTTCATGTTGCGCGACAGGTCGACGACCACGCCGTCGGTCAGCGATTGCCCGTTGGTGCCCGTGCCGCCGCCGCGCGCGGCCACCGCGACGTCGCGATGCGCGGGCTGCGCGAGCAGCCGCGCCAGCAGCCGGACGTCGTCCGTATGCGCGGGGCAGACCACCGCTTGCGGCAGGCGCTGGTAGATCGAGTTGTCGGTGGCCTGCACCGTCCGGTTCGCATGGTCCGCGTGGATTTCCCCGGCGAATCCGGCAGCCTGCAGCGCGGCGAGAAAGTCACGGTATGCACGCGCGGGCGCGCTGGCGAGACGGGGCAACGAGACGATCGACATGGGCTAAAGGCGGCAGTGTGGGTGGAACCGGCCGGCTCGCGCAGCCGAAACATGATTTTTTAGCAAGTTTCCACGCGACCGGGAATTCCAGTATCTTTGGATATTTCGCGAGAAACAAACGAATTCTGCTCCGGCGAATATTGCATAAAACTCATGAATTACCGTCGCCTCACCCCGTCGATGTCACTGCTGCTCGTGTTCGAGGCCGCCGCGCGGCACGAAAGCTATACGCGCGCGGCCGAGGAGCTGTCGCTGAGCCAGAGCGCGATCAGCCGGCAGGTTCAGACCCTCGAGGATCAGCTCGGCGTGCCGCTGTTCCGGCGTGAGGGGCGCTCGGTCAAGCTGACCGAGGTGGGGCGCCGCTACTTCACCGAGCTGAGCGGTGCACTCGGGCGCATCCGCGGCGCGACGCTGCAGGCGATGTCGCACCAGGCGGGCGCCGGCACGCTGCGGCTCGCGACGCTGCCCACATTCGGCTCGAAATGGCTGCTGCCGCACCTGCACGATTTCTACGCCGCGCATCCGGGCGTGACCGTGCACCTTCATTCGCGGATCGGCGGCGTCGATTTTCTCAACGACGACCTCGATGCGGCCATTACCGTCGGCGCGGGCGACTGGCCGGGCCTGCGCGCGCACCGGCTGTACAACGAGTTCCTGATCGCGATCGCGCCGCCGGACGCGGGCAGCGCAAGCCGCCGCAAGGCCGGCGCACGCACGCCGGCATGGGCCGCGAAGCAGACGCTGCTCGGTGTGACGAGCAACCAGCAGGCGTGGTCGGAATGGTTTTCGCACTATCGGCTCGACCATCGGCAGATGCGCATCGGCCCGAGCTTCGAGCTCACGTCGCACCTGATCCAGGCCGTGCGGGCCGGGATGGGGATCGGGCTGGTGCCGAAGGTGCTGGTGGAAGACGAGCTGAGCCGCAACGAGCTCGTGTCGATCGGCGACGCGATCACCAGCCAGCGCAGCTACTACCTGATCTACCCGCCGGGGAACGAGACGCTGCCGTCGCTCGTCGCGTTCCGCGAATGGCTGCTGAAGTCGTGCTGAACCGCGACCGCCGGCGGCCCGCTCAGGTGCGCCATTCGCCGAGAATCTGCTCGGCCAGGTAGTCGCACGGCGGGCGCGCGGACTGCGCGCTGCGCGCGAGCACGACCTCGAGTTCGCCGAGCGACGGCAGCCCGTGGCTTTCCGACAGCTGCACGAGATGATCGGGAATGCAGCAGCGCGCGAGCGGCGCGACCGCCAGCCCGGCCTCCACCATGCTGAGCAGGCCAAGGTGGCTCGGGCTTTCGTACGACATCCGGTACGGGATCTTCCGCCGGTTCAGCGCCTTGACCGCGTGATCGCGCGCCATGCTGCCGCCGTGCGTGAAGAAGGCCACCGGCAGCGGCCGCTCTTCCCACACGTTGCGCTTCGGCGACCCGACCCAGACGAGCGGTTCGAGCCGGATCAGCTCGCCGGTCACGCCCTTGATCCGCGTGAGGCATGCGAGATCGACCGTGTTGTCCTTCAGCATCGGCACGAGCGCGCTGCTCGGCTGGCCGATCACGCGCACTTCCACGCGCGGATGCATCGCGGCGAACTTGCCGAGCACCTGCGGCAGCAGCGACGAAATGTAGTCGTCGGGCACGCCGATCGTCACGCGGCCGCGGATTTCCGGGCGCACGACCGACGCCCATGCCTCGTCGCGCATCGCCAGCATCCGGCGACCGTATTCGGCGAGCATCGTGCCGTCGTCGGTCGGCGTCACGTTGCGCGTGTCGCGGATGAAGAGCGGCTTGCCGAGCGCGTCTTCCAGCGCCTTGATCTGCATGCTCACCGCCGACGGCGACCGGTGCACGGCCTGCGCGCCCTGCGCGAACGATCCGGATTCGGCGACGGCCACCACCATCGCGAGCACATCGAGGTCGAGCTTTTTCATCGAATTCAGAAAAACTGATTAATCGATTCAGTTTATCCCGTTTTACTGTTCTCCTCCACGGCCGGACAATGCATCTCGTCAGCCCTCACTCGTTGCAGGAATCATCAGACATGCATACGTCCGGATCGCTCTACGGATTTCTCGTCATCGGCGGCATGCTCGCGGTCACGCCCGGGCCGAACATGGTCTACGTGATGTCGCGCTCGATCGCGCAAGGTCGCACGGCGGGGCTCATTTCACTCGGCGGCGTGATGATCGGCTACCTGTTCTACATGTTCGGCGCGGCGTTCGGCATCACGACGCTGTTCATGAGCGTGCCCTATGCGGGCAGCGGGCTGGCCGTGATCGGTGCCGCATACCTGCTGTATCTCGCGTGGCAGGCCGTCAGGCCCGGTGGCCGCTCGCCGTTCGAGGTGCAGGCGTTGCCCAGCGAGCGGCCGCTCCGGTTGCTCGCGATGGGTGCGACGACCAGCGTGCTGAACCCGAAGCTCGCGATGCTGTTCATCTCGTTGCTGCCGCAGTTCATCGACTACCGGAACGGCAGCGTGCTCGGGCAATCGCTGTTTCTCGGTTCGCTGCTGATCACCGCATTCGCTTGCGCGAACGGGCTGGTGGCGATCGGTTCGAGCCGCATCGCGAAATTCCTGCTCGGACGCCCGACGCTGCTGCTCGCGCAGCGCTGGGCGATGGGGCTCATTCTCGGCGGGCTCGGCGTGCAGATGCTGGTCGATGCGTCGAGGATGGCCGGGGTGGCGTAACGGCCGCGAGCGAGCCGCTGAAGCGGAATCGGCCCGCCGTCACGCAAGAACGCCTGCGTCGGCGCGGCTCGGTCACTTCGTCAGCAACTCAGCCTCGAGCTCGCGCAAGCGCTCCGGAAACCGGACGCGCAGCACCAGAAACCACCCGAGCCCGATCGCCAGCAGCACGACGAACACATATGGCAGCCACGCATAGACGCCCGCCGGCACCGGATACACGCTGCCGGCCAGCGGAATCGCGAGCAGCACGACCGCGACGACACTGATCGCCACGTGCCGCGCGCGCAGCCGGTGCTGCCGGCGCAGATAAAGCGGCGCGCCGATCGCCACCAGCACGTACGCAAGCAGCCAGCCATACGTCGCGATCGAGCTGAGATAGCCATATGAATCGAGCAGTGCGGTGCCGCGCGCGGTGAACACCAGCGCAGTGGCCAGCGCCAGCACCGCAATCAGCGCCACTGCGACGTGCGGCGTCGCGTTCCGCTCGTGCGCTTGCCCGGTCGACGCATGCAGCACGCCCTGCCGCCCGAACGTATAGACGATCCGCGCCGCCGCATTGATCGACGAGAAGAACGCCGCGAAGAAACTCAGCGCCACGCCCGCGTCGATCAGCACACCGACCCAGCCGGCCCCGAGCCGATGCGCGAGCACCGCGAGCGGGCCGTCGACCTGATCGAGCGGCGGCGTCTGCCCGTGAAACGCGCTCACCATCCCGTAGGCGCCGATCACGAACAGGATCGCCGGCCCGACGACACTGATCAGCACCGCGCGCGGAATCGCGCGGAACGGGTCGCGCGCTTCCGCACCGAGCACGGTCGCACTCTCGAACCCCGTGAAGCTGAAGAACGCGAGCACCATCCCGAGCTGAAGCTGCGTCGGCTTCACGCCTTCGAGCGTCAGTTGCGCGCGATCGACCGGATGCCCGCCGAACGCGATCGTCCCGATCACGACGACGGCAATCAGCAGCAGCGTCGCGAGTTCGACGAACAGCGTGAAGCGCGTGGACAGCCGGATGTCGCGAAACGCGATGTACCACGCGGCGAACGCGGTGACGACCGTCAGCCCGAGCACCGCGCCGAGCGGCGTCGCACTGCCGAGCAGCCCGGTCTCGCGGCCCAGCACCAGAAACGTGTTGATCGTCCCCTGCAGGATGCCCGCGGCGGCCACCGCATAGGCAATCAGCAACGACCAGCCGCAGATCGCGCCCCAGACCGGCCCGATGCCGGCCGACACGTACGCATACAACGCGCCCGGCGACGCCGAATCGCGCGCGAACACCGAGATGCTCCACGACGCAAACAGCAGCGCGACGATCGCGAACAGGTAGGCCAGCCACGTGCCGTTGCCGGCCGTCGCGAATACGGCGGGAATCAGCACGCCGATCCCGCCCGACACGCCGACGAGGCCGATCGACTGCGCGATCAGTTCGGGCAGGCTCAGGTAGTTGCGCCGCAGGCCGCCTGCCTGGGGTACGGCATTCCGCACGGGCAGTGCCTGCGCGGAGCTTGCTGGATGACTCATGGGTTAGCCTCGTCAGGAGCCGGTCAGTTCCAGGAATGGCGCGCGGGCTTCACGCCGTTGAGGTAGTAGTTGCCGATCGCGTGATACTTCCAGCGCACCGGGTCGTGCAGCGTATGCACGCGCGCGTTGCGCCAGTGGCGGTCGAAGTTGTATTTCGCGAGGGTCGACTTGCTGCCACCGAGCTCGAACAGCTTGCTCGCCGCGAGCAGCGACACCTCGGTCGTCGCGATCTTCGCTTCGCCGACCGCGATCGCGGCCTGCGCGACCGTCTCCTCGCTCGGCTCGCGCTTCGCCGCGTCGACGAAGCGCCCCGAGCGCGCGAGCAGCGCTTCGGCCGCGTGCACGCGGTACGCGATGTCGCCGATCTGCGCGACCGTCAGCGGATCCTCGCTCGCGCGTTCGACGCCGCTGTCGATCCACGGGCGCGCATGCTGCTGCACGAACGCGATCGTGTCCTGCAGCGCCGCGCGTGCAATCCCCAGGTCGATCGCGGCGGTCGTGATCTGCGCGAACGGGCCCGCAAAGGTCGGGCGGTCGTACGAACGCTGCGTGTGGAAGATTTCGAACGGGCTGACGCGCACGTTGTCGACGATCACCGTGCCGCTCGCGGTCGTGCGCTGCCCGAAGCCGCTCCAGTCATCCACGACGGTCAGTCCCGGCGCACCCTGCCGCACGAATGCGAGCACGGCCTGATCCGACTCGTCGAGCGCGAGCACCGGAATCCAGTGCGCGAACAGCGTGCCGGTCGAATAGAACTTGCGGCCGTTCAGCACGAACGCGTCGCCGTCGCGGCGCACACGCGTCCGGATGTCGAGCACGTTCTTGCCGCCTGCTTCGGAAAACGCATTCCCATAGCGTGCGCCCTTCAGCACCAGATCGAAGAAGAAGCGCTTCTGCGCATCGCTGCCTTCGAGGCGGATATCCTCGATCAGGCAGTAATGGTTCTGCGGAATCTGGCCGAGCGACGGGTCCGCCTGCGAAACGATCGCGATCACTTCCGCGAGCGTCACGTTCGACACCTCCGCGCCGCCATATTCGCGCGGCACGGTGATGCCCCACAGGCCGCTCGACGAGAACAGCTCGACCTCGTCGAACGGCAGTTTCCGCTCGCGGTCGCGCAACGCGGCGTGCTCGGCCAGTCGTGCCGCGACCTGATGTGCGACATCGAGTGCCTCGGCATCCGAGCCGATGACGGGAACGGGCGTGGCGCCCGCCTGCGGTTGCACGTTTTCTTCGATGATTTCCGTGGACATGTCATTTCCGGCAAAGCTCATGAACCGGCCCGCGGTGCCGTGAAGCATCCGCCGACCTCCTGTTTCGATATCCGAAACGTCAAACCCGGATGACCCGCCAGCGCGGTCGGCGTCACCCGTTCGGTCAACCCGCGCGCGGCACGCGTGAATGCCCGCCGCGCACCGGCCTGCGCATTACGCAGCAACCGCCTGCCGCTGCGCCTCGAGTTCGCGCACGAGCGGCAGCACGCGCTTGCCGAAGTACTCGACTTCCTCGATGAAATGCAGGAACCCCGCGAGCACGAGATCGACACCGATCGCCTTCAGGGCGACGATGCGTTCGGCGATCTGCTGCGGCGTGCCGATCAGGTTCGTGCGGAAGCCGTCGTTGTATTGCACGAGATCCTCGAACGTCGACTTCGCCCAGTTGCCTTCGCCCTCCGGCGACGCGCTGCCGGCCTGCTTGACCGCATCGCCGAACGCATGCACGGCCTCGACGTGCGCGTGCCGGATGATGTCGTCGAGCACGGCCTTCGCCTCTTCCTCGGTATCGCGCGCGATCACGAACGCATTGACGCCGATGCGCACGCGATGGTTGTTCGCCGCCGCCTTCGCACGGATGTCGTCGATCTGCGCCTTCAGGTTCTCCGGCGTATTGCCGTTCGTGAAGTACCAGTCCGACACGCTCGCCGCGTTGTCGCGCGCCGCCCGCGAGCTGCCGCCCTGGAAAATCTCCGGATGCGGCTTCTGCACCGGCTTCGGGCTCAGCGTGTAGTCGTTGAAGCGATAGAAGTCGCCCTTGAACGTGAAGTTGTCCTGCGTCCAGATGCCCTTCAGCGCCTGGATGAATTCCTTCGAGCGCCGATAGCGTTCGTCATGCTCGAGCCACGGCTCGCCGATCGCGGTGAATTCGCCCTTGAACCAGCCGCTCACGACGTTGATCGCGATGCGGCCGTTCGAGATGTGGTCGATCGTCGCGAGCTGCTTCGCGACCACGGCCGGATGCCACGGCCCCGGCAGGATCGCGGCGAGCACCTTGAGCTTCGTCGTCGCATGCAGCAGCGCCTGGCTGAACGACACCGACTCGTGCTGGTATTCGGCGCCGTAGCCGGCGGTGAAGCGGATCTGGCTCAGCGCGTATTCGAAGCCGGCCGCTTCGGCCGTGCGCGCGAGTTGCTGGTTGTATTCGAGGCTCCAGTCGGTGCGCTGCTCGATCGTGCTGACGACGAGGCCGCCGCTGACGTTCGGCACCCAGTAGGCGAACTTGACGCCGTCGGCGGAAGGATCGGTATGGCTCATGAGTGTGTCCTGGTCGGGGGAGAAAACGCAGGCCGCCTACGCGGCCGCGACGGAAAGCGCATGCGGGCGCAGTTGCGGCACCGCGCGATCGACGGCGAGCGCGATACGCGCGCGCAGCGCCGGGTTCGCGATCTGGTACTGGTCGAAATCGCTTTCGGACGCATACACGCCGATCGGCAGCGTGCGGGCCTGAAAGAAGCTGAACAGCGGACGGAGTTGATGGTCGATCACGAGCGCATGACGCTCGCTGCCGCCGGTGGCCGCAAGCAGCACGGGCACGTCGATCAGCGCTTCGTGATGCACGAGGTCGAACAGGTGCTTGAAGAGCCCCGTGTACGACGCGCGATACACGGGGCTCGCGACGACGAGCGCATCGGCCGTCTCGATCGCGCGGATCTGCGCATCGAGATCGGCCGGTACCTGCGCGCGCGTCAGCGCGCCGGCCAGCCGGGCGCCGATCTCGCCGAGTTCGACCAGCCGTGTTTCGATCGGCAGCGCGGTGCCGAGCGCCGCGACGATCGCGTCGGTCAGCGCCAGTGTGCGGGACGGCCGTTGCAGGCCGCCCGATATCGCGACCACGTTGATTGCATGGCTCATCGGTTGCATTCCCATTGTCGAGTCGGGTGCCGACGCACCCGTCACGTCATGATCAGCAAGGAGCGTGCCATTTCAACGATCGCGACGACGAACAATCGTCTGCATGACGAAATGCATCGCGATCGACGGCCTGTCATGGCGTCCCCGACAAACGCCGCACGTTGATAAGCGTGGCAGCCGCAGCATCACAACCATATTCCGCAGCGCGATGAACTCGGGGAAACAACGCTGCTGATACGCTGCTGCGTGATCAGCAGCGCTGTGTCCAGCACGCGTATTTCTCTGCTTTGACACGGATTCCGTCAGGCACGGCGCGTCCCGTCCGTGCCGGAGCGTCGACACGCCTGCTGCAGGCGTCACCTTGCGCGCCACCGATCGCTGCGCCGCGCGACCTTGCCGTGCGCGACCGCGTCCAGCGCAGCAATCCCGCATTGGTTATCAGAAATCGATGTTTCCCGCGTTGCGCAAAACATTGAACACTCTGCTGATCACGCAGCACCCGGTCAGCAACGCTCGCCGCGCCCTGACCGTTTTCGTGCAGCAACCCGACGCATTCATCGCCATGACATCCATTTCCGTATCGCCCCGCGCGGAAAGCCTGCGCGTCGTCGCGCCGCCCCGCGGCGAACCGGCGCCCGCCGACGCCCTGCAAACCGCCGAGCGCCTGGCGGCCGGCTTTGCAAGCACGGCGGCCGAACGCGACCAGCAGGGCGGCACGCCGAAGGCCGAACGCGACCAGTTGCGCGACAGCGGCCTGCTCGCGCTGAGCATTCCGGCCGTCTATGGCGGCCTCGGCGCGAGCTGGCGCACGACGCTCGACGTCGTCCGCGTACTCGCGGCGGCCGACAGTTCGCTCGCGCACGTGTTCGGTTTCCACCACCTGATGCTCGCGACCGTGCGGCTGTTCGGCGCGCCAGCGCAGTGGGAATCGTGGTTCGAACGCACCGCGCGCCAGCGATGGTTCTGGGGCAACGCGCTGAATCCGCTCGACGAGCGCACGCTCAGCCGCTCGCGCGGCGCATGGCATGAATTCAGCGGCCAGAAGAGTTTCTGCTCGGGGGCGCTCGATTCGCAGATGCTGATCGCGTCCGCGCACGATGCCGATACGCGTGCATTCCTGATCGCCGCCGTGCCGACGCAGCGCAGCGGCATCTCGATCGCGGACGACTGGAACAACATCGGCCAGCGCCAGACCGACAGCGGTACGGTCACGTTCGAGCAAGTACGCGTCGAGGATCACGAACTGCTGACGGACCCCGGCCCGCTGTCGACGCCATTCGCATGCCTGCGCCCGCTCGTCGCGCAGCTCGTGCTGACGAACGTGTATCTCGGCATCGCCGAAGCCGCGTTCAACGACGCGCGGCACTACACGCTGCACGAGGCGCGGCCGTGGCCCGGCGCGCAGGTCGCGAGCACCGGCGACGATCCGTACATCCTCGGCCAGTACGGCGAATTCTGGGTCGGGCTCGAAGCCGCACGCGTGCTCGCCGATCGCGCGGCGGACCGGCTCGACGCCGCATGGTCGCGCGGTGCGGCGCTCACGCATGCGGAGCGCGGCCAGGTTGCGCTCGCCACGGCCGCGGCCAAAGTGTCGGCCGCGCGCACCGGGCTCGACCTCTGCACGCGGATGTTCGACGTCGCCGGCGCGCGCGCAACGCACGGCGCGCTGCGGCTCGACCGGCACTGGCGCAACCTGCGCACCCACACGCTCCACGACCCGCTCGCGTACAAGATTCGCGAGATCGGCGAATGGGCGCTCAAGCGAACCCCTCCGACGCCGGGCTTCTACTCGTGAACCACTCCCCCTCCGATGCGTGGCCCGACGCCGCGCCCGTCCTCACGCTGCCCGATCGGCCCGCGCTTGCGACGTCCATTCGTGCCCGCGCGCAGGTGTTCGTCGATCCGCGCTCGGTCGCGCTGCTCGAACGGATTCGCCTGGTCGCGCCGAGCGATGCGAACGTGCTGATCGTCGGCGAGACCGGCACCGGCAAGGAACTGATCGCGCGCCACGTACACGGCCTCAGCCGCCGCAATGGCGGGCCGTTCATCGCGGTGAACTGCGGCGCCTTCTCCGAAACGCTCGTCGAGAGCGAACTGTTCGGCCACGAGAAAGGCGCGTTTACCGGCGCTTTCAGCGCGAAGCCCGGCTGGTTCGAAGCCGCGAACGGCGGCACGCTGTTTCTCGACGAGATCGGCGACCTGCCGCTGTCGATGCAGGTCAAGCTCCTGCGCGTGCTGCAGGAGCGCGAGGTCGTGCGGCTCGGTTCGCGCACGGGCGTACCGATCGACGTGCGCGTGGTCGCCGCGACCAACGTGGATCTGCAGCAGGCCGTCGCGAACGGACAGTTTCGCGGCGACCTGTTCTACCGGCTCAACGTCGTGCAGTTGGCGGTGCCGACGTTGCGCGAGCGCCCGGGTGACATCCTGCCGCTCGCGCGCCACTTCTTCGACGACTACCGGAGCCGCCTCGGCTACGGGCCGCGCAGCATCGATCCGCGCGCCGAGCGCCGGCTCGAGGCACATGGCTGGCCCGGCAACATCCGCGAGCTCGAGAACGTGATCCATCACGCGCTGCTCGTGAGTCGCCACGACGCGCTGCAAGAAGCCGACCTGCACATCGCGCCGCCGGGCGTACCGACTGCCGCCGTGCGCACGCCGGAGCAGGAACCCGGCCCTGCCGCCGGTGCACAGGCCGCGCTCGAACGCGCGCTGCGCGACCTGTTCGACGAGGATCACGGCAACCTGTTCGAACGCATCGAGGACACCGTGATGCGCGTCGCGTTCGAGTTCAGCCACCGCAACCAGATCCAGGCCGCACGGTTGCTCGGCATCAGCCGCAACGTGCTGCGCGCGCGGCTGATTCGCGCGAAGGAAATTGCGGCGGTGAAGTAGCCGCGTATGGGAGCGCGCCGCTGCGTTGCTCCGGCGCGATCGCACCGCGATCCTGACAGCAACGTCCGAACCTGATGTATCGTGGCGCGAAGCGTGCGCCTCGTCTGCCTCCCGCATCCGGTCGTCCGTTACGTGACCGCCTGCACCCGGCGACCGCGCGCCCGCACGATCCTCCGCAACACGAAAGGCCGTCCGGCGCCCCTGCGGGCCCGGCCGTGCCGTTCTCACCCGTCCGGAATCCGTCGCCATGAAAAAGCTAGTCAACCGCCCGTCCGATGTCGTGAGAGAAATGCTCGAAGGCATCGCGCGGCAGTCGCCGCATGTCGCGATCCTCGGCGACGAGCACGTGCTCGTCCGCCAGCCGCTGCCCGAGCCGGCGCTACGCCCCGTCGCCATACTCTCCGGCGGCGGCAGCGGCCACGAGCCCGCACATGGCGGCTATGTCGGCGAAGGGATGTTGAGCGCGGCCGTCTGCGGCGAAGTGTTCACGTCGCCGTCCACCGACGCCGTGCTCGCCGCGATCCGCGCGAGCGCCGGCCCCAACGGCGCGCTGCTGATCGTGAAGAACTACACGGGCGACCGGCTCAATTTCGGGCTCGCCGCCGAACTCGCGCGCGCCGAAGGCATTCCGGTCGAGACCGTCATCGTCGCCGACGACGTGTCGCTGCGCGGCCGCGTCGAGCGCGGCCAGCGGCGCGGCATCGCCGGCACCGTGCTGATCCACAAGCTCGCCGGCGCGGCCGCCGCGCGCGGGCTGCCGCTCGCCCGTGTCGCGGCCATCGCGCGCGACGCGGCGGCCGACCTCGGCACGATGGGCGTCGCACTCGACGGCTGCACGATCCCAGGCGCCGACAAGTCGGGCTTCAGCCTCGGCGATCACGAGATCGAACTCGGTCTCGGCATCCATGGCGAGAAAGGCGTCGAACGCCGCGCGCCGCTGTCGGCCGATGCGCTGGTCGACACGCTGCTGTCGAGTATCGTCGCCGATCTCGTGCTCGACCGCGGCGAACGCGTTGCGCTGTTCGTCAACGGCCTCGGCGCGACGCCCGACATGGAACTCGCGATCGTGCTGCGCGCCGCGCACGACAACCTGCACCGGCGCGGTATCGTCGTCGCGCGCGCGTGGGCCGGCACGTTCCTGTCGGCGCTGAACATGCCCGGCTGCTCGATCTCGGTGCTGCGGCTGAACGACGAGCGCGCGGTGCTGCTCGACGCGCCGACGCAAGCGCGCGCATGGCCGGGCGGCGGCGCGGTGAACACGCAGATCCGCGTGGCCGCAGCCAGTGCGCCGGAAGCGCCGTTGCCGCCGCTCGACGCGAACGGCCGCGCGTGGACGGCGCGCCTGCGACCGGCGCTGCACGCGGTCGCGCAGACGCTGACCGATCACGAGCAGACGCTGACGGACCTCGATGCGGCGGCCGGCGACGGCGATCTCGGCGCGAGCATGCTGCGCGCCGCGCAGGCGATCCTCGCACTGCCGGAAACCGCGTACGGCACGCCGGCCGGTGCACTTGCGGCACTCGGCGCCGCGTTGCGCCGCGCGATCGCCGGCAGCTCGGGGCCGTTCTATGCAACGGCGCTGCTGCGCGCGTCGCGCCGGCTGGCCGATATCGCCGAGCCGTCGGCACGCGACTGGGCGGCGGCGTTCCGCGGCGCGGTGGATGCGATCAGCGAACTGGGCGGCGCGCACGCCGGCGACCGCACGATGCTCGATGCGCTGATACCGGCGGTCACAGCATTCGAGCGTGCGCTCGACGACGATCGCGATCCCGCCGGCGCATGGGCGGCCGCGGTCGAAGCCGCCGAGCGCGGCGCGCAGGAAACCGCACGCATGACGCCGCGCGCCGGGCGCGCGAGCTATCTCGGCGAACGTGCGATCGGCACGCCGGACGGCGGCGCGGTGGCGGTGTCGTATTGGCTGCGTGCGTTGCAGGCACACATTGGGTGAGGGTTGAAGGCGCGCCATCGGCATCGCGCCTTCAATGCATCGGCACGTAAGGCGCCCTTTCGCATCAGGTGCCGATGCAGTGGATCGTTGCGATGCCACGCGGCTTCTGCGCCGTCGACATCCGCATCGAGTGTCGGCCATCCATCAGCGCGTCTTCGTCCGAACGGGCGCAGGGGCGGAGACGGTGTATTCATCGGCGGGCCGGGCGTCCGATGCGGGTCGTTCAGACGCCTTCGACCAGCACGGCACGATAGCGCGCGCCCTTGAACCGGTGCTGGGCGACGGCCTGGTATTCGGGGCCGTGATACCACGCGTGCGCGGCTTCCTTCGACGGGAACTCGACGATCACAACGCCTTCCGGGCCTTCGCCCTCGAGCGTTTCCTGCGGCCCGTAGGCGGCGAGCACCTTTACCGGATGCCCGGCGAGCGTCGCGCCGACCTTGCTCTGGTAAAGATCGAATTCGTGCGGATCCTGCATGCTTTCACGTGTAAACACAATATAGGTGGCCAAGATACGTGCTCCTGATGCGATGCGTGGAAGGGGGAAGGGCCGGCCGCGCGCCGCACCGTTCGACAGGACGTCATGCGACCTGCCTGCAGCTTACAGCGATTTGCCGGCGAACGTCGGGGCCCGCCCGAGTGGTGGCCGGGGCAGTCGCGGCGTGCGGTAGCGGTCACCCGCGCGCGGATCTCGCCGCATCGCAGGTGGATGGCACGGCGCCCGTTACACCAGGGTTGCGGTGGCCTGCATCGTCAGCCAGCCGTCGCGATCCTTCGCCCACAGCTCGATCGTCTTGCCGTCATCCGACGGCTTGCCGCATAGCGTGAACGGCTCCCCGTCGAAAGTCGGGCGCACCGCGCGAAACGCGAAGCTCGCGAGCGTCGCGTCGGGCCGTTCGCGGTGCACGAAATCGACGAGCAGCGTCGCGATCAGCGGGCCGTGCACGACGAGCCCCGGATAGCCTTCCTCCTGCGTCGCGTAGCTGCGGTCGTAGTGGATGCGGTGGCCGTTGAAGGTCAGCGCCGAATAGCGGAACAGCATCACCGCGTCAGCCGTGACCGTGCGCGACCACGTCTCGCCTGCCGGCGCCGCGACCGGCTTCGGCGCCGGCGAGCCCGGTTGCGGCGCATCGCGATAGACGATGTCGTGCTCTTCCTCGACGCACAACGCGCCGTCACACTCGATCCGGTGCTGCACCGTCACGAATACGAGCCGGCCGCTGCGGCCCGTCTTGTCCTCGATGTTCTCGATCGTGGATTCGCGCGTCGCGCGCCGCCCCGTGCGCAGCGGCGCATGGAACGCCAGACGGCCGCCGGCCCACATCCGGTGCGGCAACGGCACGGGCGGCAGAAAACCGCCGCGCTTCGGGTGGCCATCGGGGCCGACTTCGGCCAGCGGCGCGACGGGCAGGAAATAGAGCCAGTGCCACAGCGGCGGCACGACGTCGCCGGGCGACGGGCGGTCGAGCGTGGCGGCCAGCGCGTTCAGCGGGAACGCGGTGATGTCGTCGCCGAGCGCTTCGGTCTTGCCAAGCCACGCGTCGAGCGACGCCTGGGCGGGGGGCTGCGAGGATGAGGTGGACACGCTCGGATTCTCCGGGAGGCTTGCAACGGTCTCAATATGCACGCCGCGCGCCGTTTCGCGAAGCCTGATTTCCGGAACCCCGGCTTCGAACCGGCCTGACCTGCCGAGCGACCCTGCCGGACGATTTTCGTCTGACCATTCGATCGCGACCGCCGCGCGCAGGCGGCGCGCCGTGCCGACAACCTTACCGCTTGACCATCCCGGGCACGCCGCCTAAATTGCATCAGACGGGCCGGCCGCGCGGCGAGCGACGTGTCATTCGGGTGACAAAACGATAGTTTGCTATCGAATTATTTTGCCCCTATCATCTCGCCCATGACCAATCTGCACGACCTCCGCCTCGCCGTCAGCAGCCTGCTGGTGCTGTCCGCGCGCAAGTGGCGCCGTACCAGCGACGGCGTGCTGACCGCGTACAACGTGTCCGAGGCCTGCGCGACGCCGCTGCTGATCGCCGGGCGCCTCGGCGAAGGCGTGCGTCAAGGCACGCTCGCCGAATACGTCGGCATCGAAGGGCCGTCGCTCGTGCGCCTGCTCGACCAGCTGTGCGCGGCCGGCCTCGCGCGCCGCGACGAGGATCCGCACGATCGCCGCGCGAAAACGATTTCGCTGACGGCCGCCGGCCGCGCGGTCACCGCGAAGATGGAGGAAGACCTGCGCGTGCTGCGTGCCCAGGTGCTCAAGGGTGTCACGCGCGCCGATCTCGAAGCGACGCTGCGCGTGCTCGACGCCTTCAATGCATCCGAGTCGCACCCGCCCGCCGCGCGCGCCTCCCACACCGGCAATGCCACGTCATGACCTTTCCGAGCCTTCGCGACTGGCTGTTCTCGGGCAAGACGTTCGCCGCGTCGATGCTGGCGCTGTACCTCGGCCTGTATTTCTAGCTGCCGCGCCCGTACTGGGCGATGGCGAGCGTCTACATCGTGTCGAATCCGTTCGTCGGCGCGACGCGCTCGAAGGCGCTGTATCGCGCGCTCGGCACCGCGCTCGGCGCGGCCGCCGCGATCTTCTTCGTGCCGCCGTTCGTCGAGACGCCGCTGCTGTTCGCGATCATCGTCGCCGCCTGGTGCGGCACGCTGCTCTACCTCGCGATCTCCGACCGCACCGCGCGCAGCTACGTATTCATGCTCGCCGGCTATACGATGCCGTTGATCGCGCTGCCGACCGTGACCGATCCGTCGACCGTGTTCGACGTCGCGATCGCACGTACCGAGGAAATCGTGCTCGGCATCGTGTGCGCGAGCGTGGTCGGCAGCGCAATCTTCCCGAACCGGCTCGCGCCGACGCTGATCGAACGCACCGACGCGTGGTTCAAGGATGCCGCGTTCTACGGCCGCGAGACGCTGTCCGGGCACATCGCCGGCAAGGCGCTGTCTGCGTGCCGGCAACGTCTCGCGGCGACCATCACGGGCCTCGAGTTCCTGCTGAGCCAGCTGAGCTACGACCATGCCCACCCGCGCATCCTCGCGCGCGCGCAGGCGCTCGCGGGCCGGATGCAGCTGTTCCTGCCGCTGATGTCGTCGCTCGCCGATCCGTTGATCGCGCTGATGCGCGACCTGCACATCCGGCCGGCCGGGCTCGACGAGTTGCTTGCCGATGCCGCGAAATGGTTCGACGCGCCGCTGCCGGCCGTCAAGGCCGGCACCGACGGCGACATGGCCGACGACCCGGTCGCGCAACGCCTGCGCGAACGCATCGCGGCGCTGCAGCCGGCCGACGATGCGCTCGCGAGCTGGGACGGCGCGCTGCTGTCGAACGCGCTGTGGCGGCTGCGCCAGGTCATCGACATCTGGCAGGACTGCCGCTCGCTGCGCGCGTTGATCGGCAACGAAGCGGGCGTCTGGCAGCCGCGCTACCGGCACTGGCGGCTCGGTGGCACCGAACGCTTCTTCGATCGCGGGATGATGCTGTTCTCGACGCTGACCGTCGCCGCCGCGATCGTGTTCGCGAGCTGGCTGTGGATCGCGTCCGGCTGGCACGACGGCGCCGCGGCCGTCACGCTCGTGGCCGTGTCCTGCAGCTTCTTCGCCGCGCTCGACGAGCCGGCGCCGCTGGTGTTCAAGTTCTTCCTCGCGACGACCGCGAGCGTCGTGTTCGCGGGCCTGTACCTGTTCGTCGTGCTGCCGCACGTGCACGACTTCGCGATGCTCGTCGTGATGTTTGCAGGCCCGTTCATCCTGATCGGCACGCTGCTGCCGCGCCCGCAGTTCAACATGGTGACGATGCTCGTCGCCGTGAACACGGCCACCTTTATCAGCATCCAGGGTGCGTACGACGCCGATTTCTTCGTGTTCCTGAACAGCAACCTCGCGGGCGTTGCCGGGCTGCTGTTCGCGTATGTATGGACGCGCGCGACGCGGCCGTTCGGCGCGGAACTCGCGGTGCGGCGCCTGCTGCGCTCGGGCTGGGAAGACGTCGCACGCTCCGCGTCGACCCAGCCCCTCGACGACCAGCGCAACCACGCGTCGCGGATGCTCGACCGTGTCACGCACTTGCTGCCGCGCCTCGGCGCGTCCGACGACCATCGCCACCCGTCGATCGAAAGCTTCCGCGACCTGCGTATCGCGCTGAATGCGCTCGACTTGCGCCGCTCACGCCGCCGGCTGTCGGGCGACGTGCCCGATGCGATCGACCGCGTGCTGGCCGGCGTCACGGATCACTACACGCGCTGCGCCGCCGCGAACGCGCGCCAGCCGGCGCCGCCGGCGCTGCTCGCGACGATCGACGACGCACTGCGCCGCGTCGCGGGCCGCAACCTGCCGGGCGCCGCGCCGGCGGACAGCGGCACGGCGCCCGCTGCGCCGGCGACGCCCGCCATGCATCGCCGGCTGCGCGACACGCTGCACGCGCTGGTCGGTCTGCGCCTGTCGCTGTATCCGGCCGCGGCCGGGCAGCCGCCGCAGGCGGCGGACGGAGCACGCGCATGATCCCGCTTTCCCATTCGTCTTTCCGACCGCGACCATGATCGGCGAAATCGACATCTTCGGCGTATTCGTGCCGGCCCCGCTCGTGCTGATGCTGATCGCCTACCTGATCAACATCGTCGTGCGTGCCGTGCTCGAGCGCGTCGGCTTCTACCGCCTCGTCTGGCACCGTTCGATCTTCGACCTCGGCATCTACGTATTCGTGTTTGCCGCCGTCGTGATCGTTTCCCACCATCTCGTGGCTACCTAACGTGAAAAAAACCTGGCTCTCGGCAGGGCAAATCCTGCTCACCCTGATCGTCGTCGTCGTGGCTGCCATCGTGCTGTGGCGCATCGTCAACTACTACATGTTCTCGCCGTGGACCCGCGACGGTCACGTGCGCGCCGACGTGATCCAGGTTGCGCCGGACGTGGCGGGCCTCATCACGTCGGTGCAAGTCGCCGACAACCAGGAGGTCAAGCGCGGCCAGGTGCTGTTCGTGATCGACCAGGCCCGTTACACGCTCGCGGAACGGCTCGCCGAAGCCACGCTCGCGCAGCGCCGCGCGACGCTCGCCCAGTCGAAGCGCGAATACGCGCGCAACCTGCAGCTCGGCAACCTGGTCGCGAGCGAACAGGTCGAGGAAAGCCGCACGCGCGTCGAACAGGGCGAAGCCGCCGTCGCGGACGCGCAGGTGTCGCTCGACACGGCGAAGCTGAACCTGCAGCGCACGACGATCGTCAGTCCCGTGGACGGCTACCTGAACGACCGCGCGCCGCGCGTCGGCGAATACGTGCCGGCCGGCCGCGCGGTGCTGTCGGTCGTCGATCGCAATTCGTTCCGCGTCGACGGCTACTTCGAGGAAACCAAGCTGCGCGGCATCCACATCGGCCAGCCGGTCGACATCATCGTGATGGGCGAGCCGCGTGCGCTGCGCGGCCATGTGCAGAGCATCGTCGCCGCGATCGAGGATCGCGACCGCACGCAGGGCGCGAACCTGCTGCCGAACGTGAACCCGGCATTCAGCTGGGTACGGCTCGCGCAGCGCGTACCGGTGCGCGTGGTGCTCGACGAAGTGCCCGACGATTTCCGGATGATCGCGGGCCGCACCGCGACCGTCTCGATGCGCGAAGCCGACACGCGCCGCAACGACAACGCGAAACCTGCAGCCGGTGCATCGGCGGCAGCCGCCGGCGCTTCGTCGGCCGTCACGCCTGTATCGACGGCTTCCGGCACGGCCGCCCGCGCAGCAGGAGCATCGCAATGAAGCGGCACGGTCTGCGTCTCGCCACGACGCTCGCGCCGCTTGCGCTCGCACTCGGCGCGTGCAAGTCCGTTGGCCCCGATTACACGCTGCCGCAGCAGGCGTACGTGAATGCGCCGCTCGCGAACCATGCGCTCGACGACGCGAACGGCACGCTCGTGTCGCGCGACGCCGTGCCCGGCAACTGGTGGCAGCTCTACGACGACCCCGTGCTCGACGGGCTCGTGCGCGATGCGCTGAAGTCGAACACCGACCTGCGCGTCGCCGCGGCCAACCTCGCGCGCTCGCGCGCGGCGCTGGAAGTCGCGAGCCAGCAGGGCGGCTTTTCGGGCGGCGCGGAAGCCGCCGTGCAACGCGCACAGGAATCGGCCGAGCAATACCTGCTCGAGAACAAGCTGCCGGTCGTCAACGAAGGCCTGGTCGGCATCAACGTGTCGTACGAGCTCGATCTGTTCGGCAAGCTGCGGCGCGGCGTCGAAGCCGCGCGCGCGGACAGCGAAGCTGTTCGGGCCGCCGGCGACCTGGCGCGCATCACGGTCGTCGCCGACGTCGTGCGCGCGTACGTCGAATCGTGTTCGGCCGGTGACGAGCTGGCCGTCGCGAAGCAGTCGCTCGCGCTGCAAAAGCAGCGCGTCGCGCTGTCACAGCGGCTGCGCGATGCCGGCCGCGGCAACCAGACCGACGTGACGCGCGGCGTGACGCAAGTACGCACCCTCGCCGCCGATATCCCGCGCTTCGAAGGCCGCCGCAAGGTCGCGCAATACCAGCTCGCCGCATTGCTCGCGCGCTCGCCGGCCGACCTGCCGAAGGCCGTCGCCGAATGCGAGCGCCTGCCGAAGCTGCGCCAGCCGATTCCGATCGGCGACGGCGCCGCGCTGCTGCGCCGCCGCCCCGACGTGCGCGCCGCCGAACGGCAACTCGCCGCGGCGACCGCGCGGATCGGTGTGGCAACCGCCTCGCTGTACCCGTCGATCAGCATCGGCGCGTCGGCCGGCTCGGTCGGTGTCGCCGCCGACCTGTTCTCGTCCACGACGAATCGCTGGTCGTTCGGACCGCTGATCAGCTGGTCGTTCCCCGTCAACGGCCAGCGTGCGCGCGTGCGCGAGGCCGAAGCCGCGACGGGCGGCGCGCTCGCGCACTTCGACGGCATCGTGCTGAACGCGCTGCGCGAAACGCAGTCGAGCCTCGCGACCTATGCGGCCGACGTGCAGCGCACGGAAGCGCTGCGCACGGCCTACGAATCGGCACGCAATTCCGCCGACGAAACGCATCGTCTCTATCTGGCCGGCCGCGAGTCGTTCATCTCCGATCTCGACGCGACGCGCACGCTGACGAGCGTGCAGGCGCAAGTGGCGGCAGCCGAAGGCCAGGTCGCCACCGACCAGGTGCGGCTTTTCCTCGCGCTTGGCGGCGGGTGGGAATCCGAGGGTGCGGCGTCCGCAACGGATGCCCGTCCCGACGCCGCACGGGCCGCCGCGACACCTACGACCGGAAAGTAATCGCGGTAGCGTCAACACCTTCAATACGTAGCGCATGTCTGGCGAAACGCGCGGTGGTGGCTGGTTTTGCTGATCCGCACCCTAGCGCCGGACGGACGACGGACACCCGCGTTGACGGTAAACTGGCCGATGCATTTCCATTCATCTTTCGCCGCGGAACCCGCGGCGGCATCCACTCGGAGATCGATCATGCGAACCAGCGCCCGCAACCACTTCGCCGGCCAGGTCAGCGCCGTCAAGACCGGCGCCGTCAACGACGAAGTCATGCTCCGCACGCAGGACGGTCTCGACATCGTCGCCGTGATCACTCACGGCAGCGCGGCTTCACTGGGCCTCGCGGCCGGCTCGAAGGCGTTCGCATTCGTGAAGGCGTCGTCGGTCATCGTGATGGTCGACGTCGACAGCAGCAAGGTGTCGGCCCGCAACTGCGTCGCGGGCACCGTATCGTCGGTCGCGAAAGGCGCGGTCAATTCGGAAGTCGTGATCAAGGCCGCGGGCGGCGCCGAGATCGTCGCGATCATCACCAACGACAGCGTCGATCGCCTCGGCCTCGCGAGCGGCACGGCCGCGTCCGCGATCTTCAAGGCATCGAGCGTGATCGTCGGCGTCGAGTGAACGCGTGACGATCGCGCTTGCGATCCGTTTGTCACGGCGCATTCACGCGAAGCGCGCCGTGCGCCGGTCGGTCGGATACACGCGATGACAGCCGCGTTCGATCACGCTCGGCAACGGGCGCTGCAGTCGCTGCAGTCCGCAGCGGCCAACGCCGCCACGCCCGATGCACGCCTGTTCGGCGCCCTCCTTGCGATGCGCGCGCGCCGCAACGAACTCAGGCTGCTCGGCCTGTCTCATCCGCAACTGGCCGGCCTGCTGGCACGGCAGTTTCCGCGCCTGCCCGCGGCCGATGTCGCGGCACTCGTGTCGACGGCCGCGATGGTACTGCTGCCATCCACCCACGCGACGTTCGTCGCGACGCTGCACACACGGCTGATGGACGACGCGAATTCCGCCGCCGACCGCGACGACGACGGCTGTCTCGCGTCGATCATCGCGCACGCCTGCCTGCGCCCGGATCATCTATGGCGCGATCTCGGGCTCGACGGACGTGACGCGGTATCCGCGATGCTCGATCGCTATTTCCCTGCGCTCGCCGCGCGCAACGTCGCTCACCTGCGCTGGAAGCAATTCCTCGCACGGGAAGTGGCCGAATCGCTCGGTGTACCGCCGGGCCCGGCCCCCGGGTGCCCGGGCTGCGAGGATTTCAGCGTCTGCTTTCCTCACGCGCGATAAACACGCACGGCGGCTCGGGCCGCCCATTCGATTCGTCGCTTCGTCATCCGGAGAAACCGCCTTGACCGACATTGCGAGCCCCAACCGGCCGTCGTGCGATTTCGAAGTCACGTCCCGCTTCTACGAAAAACCGGGGTTCGCTGAAACCTGGCACGACGACGGCTGGATCGTCCTCAAGCGCGGCAACCTGTTGGGGAATGCTTCACGCATCCCGAACTCGATCCGGCGACGAACTGGTTCAATTGCTGTTTCCGGCTCGCGGGCGTCGGCACGTTCCTCGACGACGGGCTCGCAGCCGCCATTCCGGAGCAGGCGACCGGCCGGTCACGTGCGCACCGGCCGACGCGCGAAGCCTTGAGCGGCACGATCGCCGCACTGATCGATCCGGACGGTTCGCTGATCCGGTTGATGCGGACCGAAGACCAGGCCCGCACCCGCTGTTGCGGCCGCGATCGGGCGGCGCGGCAATCCGATGCGCGCACGATGCGGTGAACGCCCCATAAACGGTCACCTTGTGATCCGTCTCGTCCCCCTTTCACGACGCGGTCAATGCCGGTGCCGATGGTGAATGTCCGGAAAATGCGCATGGCTGTGCGTGATCGGCAGATGCACGTGCGGATGAGAATGCGGTTCGTTACCGTCGTACGCAAAATTGTGCGCATGCTGGTGATGTTCATCGTGGCGATGCCGATGCGTGTGCTCGAGCTGCTCGTGCGTGTGCATATGTTCATGCCGTTCGCGGACGTGCAGCCAGATACCGAGCGCCATCAGCGCGGCGGCGATCCAGAACGTCGCGGGCGGCAGCGCGGGCCAGATCAGCAGCGACAGCACGACGCCGAACAGCGGCGCGATCGAGAAATACGCGCCCGTGCGCGCGCTGCCGAGATGACGCAGGGCGACGACGAACAGCACGAGGCTGATCCCGTAGCCGCCGAGCCCCGTCAGCATCGCGGCAACCGTGACCGGGACCGCCGGCAGCGTTGCGCCGGTCGCCAGTGCGATGCAGATGTTCACGGGTCCGGCGATCAGTCCTTTCGCGCACGCGATGACCATCGCGTCGTTTGCGGCCACCTTGCGGGTCAGGTTGTTGTCGACCGCCCAGCACAGGCATGCACCGACGATCAGCAACGCGCCGACCGGCACGCCGGCACGCCCCGGCGTCCATGACAGCAGCATGCCGCCGGCGACGATCGCGACCATCCCGAGGAACACCTGCGAATCCACGTTCTCGCGAAACACGACCCACGCGATGACAGCCGTCAGCACGCCCTCGAGATTGAGCAGCAACGCGCTCGTCGCTGCTGGCGTACTCGATAGCCCGAGCATCAGCAACGCCGGGCCGGCCACCCCGCCCGCCGCAATCGCACCGGCCAGCCACGGCAGGTCTGCACGCTGCAGTGTCGCGGCGTCCGCGATCGGCGCATGACGGTTGTGCAGGCGGCGAAGCAGGATCCCGATACCGAGCCCGACGCCGCTGCCGAGATAGAACAGGCCGGCGACCATGAACGGTGACATCGCGCCAACCAGTGCCTTGGCGAGCGGTGTCGCGGCGCCGAACAGCGCGGCAGCGGTGAGCGCGACGAGAATCGCGGAATGTCTCGAGTACATGATCCGGTTTGAATGGACGTTGATAGGCGTCGGCCGTGGCAGCGGACCGTGTCGCTGCGGGCTTTTCGTACCTTTCGAAATGCAAGCTGCATCGCATCGGCCAACTTGTACGTGCGAACCGACGGCTCCGCCGGGATTATCGCGCGTCGTCATGTCACGATGAACGGGCGCGAACGCTCGCAGGCCAATCGATGGCCCTGATTTCATTTTATTTCAGGAAACCGAAATAATTGGCAGAAGCGTTTCCGCATTCGGAACATGTGAACCGTCCGCGCGCAAACGACACTGTCGAAACATCGCGCATGCAGTGCCGAGCGACGCACTTTCTTCGTCCGGTCGGGTGATCTGTTCGAGGCGGGATTGGTACGGACCCGGCACGCGAGTGCCGGTGAGAGCAGTCCCGACCTGCCTCTGTCGAGGCAGGTCGGTCTGTCGTGTCATTCACCGCAGGCGAGGTGCATGCGGATCGCGCCGTGCGGCATGCAGCGGCGCGGTGCCGGTTACTCGTTTCCGGCCGTTTGCTGCTCGACCTGCGGCGCTGCGTCGGCTTGCGCTTCCACGTTTGCCGGTTGCGGCTCGTCGGCGGCCTCGGCCTGCTGCCCGGCCTTCGGCTGCTGCTGCGGGCCCTTGGCCGCTTGCGCCGCACCCTTGCCGGGGCGGCGCGCCTTCAGCCGGCGCGCCCGTGCTGCGTCGTCATGCGTGACGCGCCCTGCTTCGTTGCCCTGCAGGTCGACCCGCACAGCGTCTTCGACGAGGCACGACCAGTAACGGTTGCCACGGCACCACGTCGACATCGCTTCGCGCAGTTCGGCTTCGTTGAGCCCGACGGCCTGTGCTTCACGTGCGAGATCGTCCCAGATACCGACCTTGAGCGGCACTTTGGGGGCCGGATTCTTCGGGAACGCGCGCGGAAACTTACGCTGCAGTTTGCCGATCGCAACGATGACCGGATCGACCGGCGCCGACGGCTTCGCCGATGCAGGCTTCGCGCGATGCGGTGCTTTGCCGCCGGCCGCAGCCGGCTTGGCACCACGCTGCGGCTGGTCGCCGGACTTCGGCTTCGCGCCGGTGTCCGCCGGCGCAGCCGGCCGCTTCGCGTTGCGCTCCTGCTTGGCCTTCGCTGCGAGCTGCGCCCGCAATTCGGCAAGTTGTTCAAAACCCATAAATTCAATCCACCAGGAATATAAGGTGTGGTTCGTGCGGTCATGCCGCGCGGCGCAAAAGCTTCGCCGCCATGCGGGCGCCCCGTCTGCGTCGTTGCGGAACACAACGGGGCCGCATCGCGCACGCCACTCTGTTTTCAGGCACCCGGCCACGATGCCGGACAAGGCAGGAGTGGAAGTATACCGGTACGCGCGACGGCTGGTTGACTCACTGGTCTGCATTGGCCCGATTCGGGGTACCGGAAATGCGTCCAGGCGGTCGTGTTGCGCATTATAGGGATACGGTTCCGGAAGTCACGCCGTTCACCCTCTACAGCGGAAATCGGGGCCATCTTGCGCGCCGCGATTACCCCCGGCGACACCGATCGACGCCCGACACGTGGTATTCCGCCTCGGAACATCGAACGCGGATCCCGCCGCATCGCTACACCGCGGACCCCGGCTGCGATTCTGCATCCCGGACAGCGGCGTCGCCTGCGTGCGAATCAACGATCACGGCGATGGATCGGCGCAAGTGCCGTGCCCGTTCGATCACATCGGTGCCCGCGCATGACTCGTTGCGTCCGCATCGATCCCGTGGCGCACGAAGCGGCCCAAAAGTGCATAGTATGACCGGATCGATGTCGTCGGCAGCGTACCTCGGCCCGTTTCGCCGCGCCCCCCGGCGAGCTGTCGGCATCCCCCTTGCCTGCCCAAAGAACGAACCGGTTGTACGAAACGGAGCAGATACATGGTTCCCCCACACGATATCCCGCACGACGGAATTACACGCGAGGAGATTCACCATCGGCAGATCGACATGCACGGCTACCGGCGCAGCGACGGCCAGTTCGAAGTCACAGCCTGCCTCGCGGACCGCAAAACCTTTGATTTCACGCCGCCTGGCGGCACGCGGACGGTCGCTGCGCTGTCGCCGATCCACGAGCTCGGCGTGACGCTGGTCTTCGACGCCGACATGGTCGTCCGAGCCGTGTCCACGTTCCTCCGGTCGCATCCGTATGCGCAGTGCCCGGGCGGCGCAGACTCGCTGCAGGCGCTCGTCGGATTGAGCATCGGTGCGGGCTGGAACAGCGAGATTCGCAAGCGCCTGCCGTCCTGCGATACGTGCACGCATTTGAAGGAATTGCTCGGCCCGATCGCCACCACGGCCTATCAGACGATGGTCGGCATGCGTAAGTCATCGCTCGAGGAGCGCGACAGCGAGGGAAAACCGCGCAAGATCGACAGCTGCCATGCCTATGGCGCATCGCGCGATCTCGTGAAACGTCTTTGGCCCGAATATCACCGGCCTTCGGAAACCGCAAAGGACAGCTAAGGGCCGGGCGTTCCGCCAGCCCCGTGCCACAAGATCGGTGCTGCTCGAGACCGCGCGTCGCGTGCACAAACGTGCGTCGACCGGTCGTCACAGTCGCGGCCCTGGCGATCAAAAAACGCCCAGTGCAAGTCCCGCCGCAAGACCGGCGCCCAATTCGGCGCAGCGTGCAAGATCGTCGGTGTCGATCGTCTTCGCCGCGAGGATGCGTTCCGGTATCTGCGCGTGCGTACAGACGATCAGGCCCGGTGCCACGTTCTTCAACCGCCATCCGGTCGCGATCCGGTCGATCTGGCGCAACGCGTTCTGCCCATCGCTTCCCGCACAGATCATCGCCGCATACGGGCGGCCGTTCACGCGATCGAGCGCCGCGTAGTAGCAGCGGTCGAAGAAATCCTTCATCAGCCCGGACATGGCCGCGAGATTCTCCGGCGTGGCGAACAGGTAGGCGTCGGCGGCCAGAACGTCGTTCGCGCTCGTCGCATCCGCGCGCTGCAGCCTGACGTCGACGCCGGGCTGCTCGCGCGCAGCGCCGGCAGCCGCTTCAGCCATCTGTTGCGTGCCTCCGGTCATCGTGTGATAGACGATCAACAGCGTCTTCATTCGTCGTTACTCGCGTTCGGTTTCAGGTGCGCTGACGGCATCGCCGATTTCCGCTGAATGGCCAGACCAGATGAGACTGTTCCGCGGTCGCTTGTACGAATCTGCCGGTTTGCCGGCTCGTCCTGGCAGCGCACGCATCGATCATGCGCGTTGCGCCGGGTTCGATTCGCGCAAGCTCGACCGGGTGCACGATCAGTCCGTTACGGCACGCGATGCATCGGTGTGTTCCGGTCGCGCGTAGTACGCGAGAAACATGTCGGCAGCGGATTGCGCGACTGTTTGTTGCTCCGGCTCCGTGAGCGGCGGCTGGCCCATCGTGATCTGCGGCCAGAACGCGAATGCCTTCACGACACCGTGCAACTGATGCGCGGCAAACACCGGATCGGTCACGGACAGACGTCCGGCCGCCGCGGCCGTCCGCACCCAGACCGTCATGTCTTCCTCGCGCTCGCCTAGGCGCTCGACCATGTCACGCGCACGCTCCGGCGAATGGATGGCCGCACCGATCGCGACGCGTGCGAGCGAGAGAAATGCCTCGTCGCTGAGCAGGCGCATTTTGCGATTCAGCAACGCGAGCAATTGCTCGCGCAGCGGCACATCGGCGCGATAGGTTGGCGAGCTGCCGGTACGGGTCGCATCCCACAATTTTTGCAGGATCGCGGCGAACAACGTTTCCTTGCTCGGAAAGTGGTTATAGACCGTGCGCTTCGACACGTCCGCACGCGCGGCGATGCGGTCCATGCTGGTCGCGTCGTAACCCGACGCGAGAAATTCCTCGATGGCCGCGTCGACGATGGCCGCGCGCTTTCGATCGGTCAGGCGCAGAGGGGGAGTACGGGTATCCATTCAGAAATTTTACACCGGGGAGTTTACTTCTCCCAGAAACAAACTACACTGCTCAGTGTACTTTCCACTCCGGACCAACCGACATGGCATCGCCTCTCGTTCTGATTCATCGCATTCTGGGTTTTGCGGCCGCCCGACGCGGCCGCGCGCTTTCTGGCGGCTCGCCGCAGCACAATGGCGAGCGCTTCAGCAATGTCGCGCCCCGCCCGGTCGAGGGGTTGGGCAAGACGCTCGGGATCGCCTGGAACATGCTGTTCAACAAGCCGCGCAATACCGTGCCGGCCGGGCTGCTACCCGTCGATTCGCTGACGCGTGCGGCACTCGACGCAGCCCCCGATCGCAGCCTGTACCGGCTGGGTCATTCGACGCTGCTGCTCAAGCTGCGCGGAGAATTCTGGCTGACCGATCCGGTGTTTGCCGAGCGTGCGTCGCCGTTTCGGCGTGTCGGCCCGAAGCGTTTCCATGCGCCGCCGATCGCGCTTGAAGATCTTCCGACGCTACGCGGCGTGATCCTGTCGCACGATCACTACGATCATCTCGACCGCGACACGGTGCTCGCGCTCGCGGCAACCACCGGCGTGTTCGTGACGACGCTGGGGGTCGGCGACCGCCTGATCGAATGGGGTATCGACGCGAAGAAAGTCCGACAGCTCGATTGGTGGCAGAGCGTGGACGTGGCCGGCCTGACGCTGACCGCGACACCTGCCCAGCACTTTTCCGGGCGCAGCCTGTTCGACGGCAACAGCACGCTGTGGGCCTCCTGGGTCATCGTCGACGACGATTTGCGCGTGTTCTTCAGCGGCGACACGGGCTACTTCGACGGTTTCCGGACGATCGGCGAGCGCCTCGGGCCGTTCGACGTCACGCTGATCGAAACAGGCGCATACGACGCGCAATGGCCATACGTGCACATGCAGCCGGAGGAAACGGTGCAGGCGCACATCGATTTGCGAGGGCGCTGGCTGGTCCCGATCCACAACGGCACGTTTGATCTCGCGCTGCATCGCTGGCAGGAACCGTTCGAGCGCGTCACGGCGTTGGCGACCGTGCGCGGCGTCGAACTGTCGACGCCCAGGATGGGCGAGCGCCTCGCACTCAACGAGCCGCACCGCGGCGAGCGGTGGTGGCGCACGGTCGACGAGCGCGTGACGTCCGATGCCACGACATCGCGCCGCAGGCCGCTTTGCACATCGCAGGCGACGAAGTAGACACACCGGTCGTTGCACATTTTTTCCCCGGAGCGCGGCAATGCCGCGACTCCGGCAGGCGCGTTGCCGACGTACCCGCACGTCGACGATCTGGCGGTGCAGATACAAATGGGCAGTTCGACCTTCGACCACCACTTCCGCCAGCTCACTGGCAAAAGTCCGCTGCGGTACCAGAAATGGATACGGCTCAACGAAGCACGTCGGCTGATGCTTCCCGAGCGGCTCGACGCCGCTTGAGAGCCGACTCGGTTCAATCAGGAATACAGCCGGTTGTTCGGTAATTCTCCGCGGAGAGATATCGATAGCCTGCGGAGCGGATGTTGTTCTGTCTGTGGTCGCGACTTTTGGTGGTATCCGCAGAATGGGCAGATCAACCCTTCTCGCGTGAAGCGTTGATCCAGTCGATCTGATTAAGCCAGACGAGCGCAGCGGGATACGTGGTTATTGCCAGATCCGGATCGGTTGCTTCGCGGTCGTCTGCGAATTGCAATTTGAGTACCGAGCAGTGCGTGGGCACTTCGCGACGTCGGATCTTTATCCGAACCCGCAAACATCCGTCGGCTAGGGACAAGCCGCCTCATACCGACCTCGCTAACTGATGAGGACTTTGCCCCCTCCGCAATTGAGTCTTCTTAATGTCTTTCTGACGCTCGGCAGCTAACTCTCGAGTGCTGGGAGTCACGCGCCACGCTTCAATCCAACGATTTGCGTGACTAGAGTGGGCGTTGTCACGTGACAACTCGCGCTGATAGATCGGCGCAGCACATCGAACTGATTCACCTCTGTTCAATGTATCTACGGTACTAGACTGGCTTGGTACGTATCAAATACTACAAATCACGTATTACAAATACATTTCGCAGTGTATTTGCACCTGCGTTGAAATGAAGCCTATGAAATGGGCATGCGCCCCTATTTACAAGGATGATCTTGTTGATTTCGCGTGAAACAACATGAAGAATAGAGCGCAACTCATTGCCACATAAGGATTTCACCGAGCACCGAATTTCTCGTAAATGTTTCACGATCCGGCCCGTTGGAGTTGCCGGAGGGCCTTCAACCCCGAAATTTGTCGCAAATCGGAGCCTCTGATGTGTAGTTGAGCGTAGCAGCCCCCGCCCGCACTGGTCGCAACTCCGGGGTACGCACGATAAAGCCTATACCCTCCCCTGCCGGTCAACTCGCACGACGACGGCGATCTGAACACCCTCTATAAATGGGGACACATCAATGACTCCAGTGATGCACATCCCCCGGTGTTAGCTCAACAACCTTTCCGCTGTCGCATGGCTGCGAACAGTCTGCAATTGAGACCAGCGGTTGCAGACCAACTGGTGACTCAGACTTTTCAAGACCGGTGCTTCCGTCCCTACAGGCGGCGCAACCCGGCACTTCGACACTGAAGGTCTCCGAGACAACACACCGGTTGTCACGTGACAACTCGCCAGCCAATTCGGCCAAAAAGGTGTATCTCGTGACGAGCCAACGGCAGCGAATCTCATCGTTCGCGATCTACTTCCTCACGTTCAATGGAGTCCGATCACAACGCCCTCTGAGAGTCGATTCCGCACAGACGTTGCCTTCCGTCCTGAATTGGTGTCACGTGACAACTCCTCGCACGAGAAGTGGCCGCACCGAGCCAAAGACAGTATTTCGGGCATCGGAATGATCTCGCTATAACCGGAAGCGCGATTGAATCAAGAATTTCCTGGCGCCGGATTGCTTGAGAAAGAGCAAGCCTCTGCTACTTGTCACGTGACAACCGAGTTTCATGGCCCCCATGAAATTAATTGATTGATTGCGGCTGCGACGAGTTCTGCCAGGAACACTACGAGATCAGCAGCCTCTCGCCACTCGCTAACGCCGCCGTCAACATTGAAATCCGCCGAATTTGCTCTCGATCCTCGCACGCATTCTTCAATCGTGATCGCCAATTTTATTTTTACTCGACCACCAGTCGCCACGGACTCGTTGGCCATTTGGCCCACTTGTCACGTGACAACCAAATCGATCACCGAAGCATACATCTCGACGAAGGCTTTTCTGGACATTTTGGCAATAACTGCATATATTACGCAAAACTCCGTGGAGGAATTTAATGGCTTTCAAGATCGCCGTCAGTAATCAAAAAGGTGGGACTGGAAAGACAACCATCTCCGTCAATATCGCCGCTGCGTTCGAAGCCGGCGGCAACAAAGTCGCCCTGATCGATGCCGACCCTCAAGGCACGTCCGTCCGGTGGGTGACGAGCGGCGAGAACACGTTGCCGATGACGGTTCTTTCTCTGGCCCCTGCCGGTCGCGGCATCGGCGGCGAGATCAAGAAACAGGACGCGAACTTCGACGTCATTGTTGTCGATTGCCCTGGCAACCTCGAGGATCCGCGAATTGCCTCCGTGCTCGAGGTCGCCGACTTCTGCCTCGTGCCGCTGTCGCCGTCGCCGGCCGATCTCTACAGCACCGTCGCGATGATCCGCATGATTGAGTCGATGCGATCCGTCCGTAACCCGAATCTTTCTTCCGCATTAATGCTGAATAGTGTTAATGGAAAAACTAAAATGCGTGAAGAAATTTTAAAAATTTTAAGGGCTGAAGAAATAGGGGAGCATCTGCTCGACAGCCAGATCGCGCAACGCGAGGTCTACCGTCAGACATTTGCGCTCGGCACCACGATCCACCACCACAATCGATACCTGAAAGGCCTGAAAGAAGCCCGGGCGGAAATCGAAAAGCTGGTCACGGAAATGGCCCAATACATCGCGTCGACGCGCGCTACCGGAGCCGCCCATGGCTAAGGACACTTCGAAAGACAAGAAGCCGACCGGCAACCTCCATCTCGCAGCCGGCCTGTTGCGCGGGCTCGCGCAGGAAAATGCGGCCCTCGAAACGCGGCTGCCCGAACCGGCGATCGCACCGAACGTCGTCGGCGAGACGGCGCCCGTCAGCGTCCCGGCCGCAGCGACGCCCTCCAGCACGCCGGATCTTGGCGCGCCTCAGAAGGTATTGGTCAAGGATTGCATTCCGAATCCGTTCAACCCGCGGGTGTTCTACTCCGAGTCGAGCCTGCACGAGCTCGCGCTGACGCTGAAACGGGAAGGGCAGATCGAGCCGATCAAGGTGACGCGGCTCCCGGAGTTCCCCAGCAAGCTCGTGGTGATCGACGGGCAACGCCGGCTCCGCGCGACGAGCATCAACGGCGATGAAACCATCAACGCCACGTTTCGCACGGATCACACCCCCGAGCAGCTCTACACGATCGCGTATCGTGCGAACCACGACCACGAACGCCAGACGATCTTCGACGATGCGGTCGCGTGGAAGCGTCTCCTCGACGAGAAGGTCTTTTCCGACCAGAACACGCTGGCGGAAAAGATCGGCAAGGACAAGGCTTCGATCAGCAAGACGCTGTCGCTCAACGCGCTCCCGAACACCCTCCTGGAACGGATGGCGAGCGCGAACGACGTGGTCGGCCTGCAGGCGGCGTACTTCCTGAAGCTGATCTTCGAACGCCTGGGCGAGCCGACGGCCGACCGGCTGTTGACGGCCGTGATCGACCGGAAAAAATCGGTTCGAGACCTGGAAAATTTCCTGCGTGCGCAGAGCGACGGCAGCAAGAAAGCGGGGCGCACGCGCTACAGCGTTCGCCACGACTTCGCGCTCGAATCGCGCGCGATCGGCCAGTTGAAGACCTATCCGGACGGACGCCTGGATCTGCAGCTCAAGGGCGTCGACGCATCGCACCAGGAGGCGCTCGCCGACAAGCTCAAGACCGTCATCGACGCGTACGTTGCCGAGTTGGCAACGGCCACGCAGCCGTAACGCGCGAAAAGCAGAAGGCCTCGCATCCGCGTGTGCACCGCGAAGCCGGACGACGATGTCCGGCCCGCGACGCCCACCGGCCGCGAGGCCTTGTTCAGTTGCCCGCGAGACTGCTTTTCAGCAGGAATTCGAGCAAGTCGTCCGAGGTCGGTTCGCCCCACGTATCCAGCGCGAGCCATCGGAAGAAGCTGGTCTGCGCGAGCTTGCTCGCCTTCTTCTTCGGCGACAGCGTGAGGTCCTTCGAGCCTGCCACCGTCTCGTTGTAACGCTCGATCAGCTTGGTCTGGTCGTCGATCTCCAGTTCGCGGAAATACGCGCCGGCTTCCTCGACCTTTGCCGCCAGATATTTGTCGCGAATCTGTTCCTGCTTGCTCTGCGCGGATTCCTTCGCCGGAGCGGCCGCCTCCGTTCCCTGCCCGTCGGACAGCGTGTAGCCGTGCGTCAGCGCCTTGCGGAAATAGGCAGCCACGTTGTCGACCGGGGCCGCATTCTTCTTCGTAGTCCGATTGAGCGTATAGGCAATCGCCGCCTTGATGCGCTGCACACCGTATTGCGTAATCAGCCGGCGCGCTTCCGAACGCGGAATGCCGAACTTGGCGACCTCCTCGACCAGCGCTTCATTCTTGACGTCGCCGTCCTCGACCGTATCGGTGCTCTGCTTGCGCGTCACCTTGAACTGGACCGCCTCCACGCTCCGGCCGGACTTGTGTTCGATCAACTCGAGCGTGTGATCCGAAACTTCGTTCACCTCCTGAATGCACGGCACCAGGACCTTGCTCTTGAACAGCTTGTATTCCTTGTACGACTGCGACGCCTTGTCCTGGCCGAGAATGAGGTCACGAAATTTCGGCAGCGGGATCTTCGCGGTGATACCGATCCCCTCGTAGCGCACCGTGTTTTCCCACAACGCGAGCGAGTGCGACCGCCGGAACTCGCGGGCGATCCGCATATCGATCAGTGCGTAGATCTCGGGGTTGAGCAACTCGCTGCGAATCTGGTCGGAGAAGCTGTACTTCAGCACCGATTGCTCGAGTTCCGCACCGGCGAGCAGGCCCGATGCTTTCCAGACTGTCGACCGATCCGCGGCCAGGTAGTCCCAGTTGACGACGGTACTGATCAGCGAGTTGACCGTGTCCTTCACGTACTTCGTGTTGTTACTGTTCAACCCGCTCTCGTGCGAAAGCGATGCAATCGAGATCGAGAAACTCGTCCGGCCTGGCTCGAACGCCTCCTGTCGAAGCGCGTTCTTGATCAGCGAGCTGAACATCTTGCGCTGCTGCAGACCGATCTTTCCAGACTTGGGCGCGATATGAATCGCCTGGACCGCCTTGCGCAGCAAGTCGGGAGGCTCGGGTGTCTGAAACAGCGAAACCTGTTTGTCTGAGCCTTTGCTTGCGGGCTTGCGCGGCATCGTAATGTCCGGATAAGGTGACCTTGGTGAGAGAGGACTTTATACCTTTTCACGTCTATGAGCAACGCCCTTGCTCCGGCTTTACTTGCACTATCTCGTATAACTTTATGATATTAAAAGAAAATTTATGATCAGACGACCTGTACGGAGCCCCATATCCAGCTACCTTTCGTCAAAAATGCTTCCCACAAGCCGCTACCTTTCATGCCCGGACACGGAAACCCGGCATGAGATTTGCCCCGGCCAAGGTAACCATCCATGGGAAGCAAACGTGCGGAATCGAGATCGGTTCGCGAATTCGTGATGCTCTGCAGCACAGACCTGTTTTGTTCCCATAACTTGCTACCTTTGCCGATTCCCACAGGAGGGTACCTATCGACCCACTTCGGCAGCGCTGAATGCGGTGATTTTGGCCTTGAAGGCAGACATCGCTCCCATAAACGGCAACCTGTTGGTTTCCCCATAAAAGGTTACCTTTTGGTGCCATCGATCTTGTCCATGGGAACCGGCCATAGGGAATCGTGGTGGCTTGCAACCAAGCCGGCCCAAATGCCACCCATAACCGGCTACCTTTAAGGCGCCCCATAACCGGCTACCAGAGAAAAAGCACTGTGCGACCCGGCGTCCGCGGATCAAAAAAAATGCCCCATAAAAGGCTACCTACAGGCATTCCCATAGACGACTACCCAACGCGTTTCCGGGCCGATTTCCCATAACCGGGTACGCTTGCCCCATATCCACAACCCTGATTCCCCACAACGCGGTACCCCAAACCCCAAATCCACAGACCTTAACCCCCAGCCCCTTACACCTGTGCTCCCATAAATGGGTACCGAACACCCGTCAACCCCTTGTCAGATAAGGCTGTGAGCCGTCTAAAAGTAGTTAAAGAAGTAAACGTGGTTTACAAAAGATGTAAACACACGTGCGCTTCCGCAGAAAGACGAACCCCATAAACCGCTACCAATGGGTAGCCGTCTGTGGTGTCTCAGACGGCTCAAACCGTCGATTCAAGCCTGAAAACAATGACTTGGACCTTCGATCAACACTGGCTTCAAGCCCGACAAGGCCTCCAGAAGGGGTGAGTACCCACTCACATCGACGGAAACGTAGAAACCTATGGGAGAAAAACGGGAAGAAAGTGCCGTTTCCGGGCACAGGTTCCCATTTATGGGACCCCAAACCCGGCGCCGTGACCTCGCCAGCGTCTGTTACCAGCCGGCAAGGCAGATCAACGATCCGGAAACACGAATCTCCTTGGTTTCGTTCACAGCAGTTTGAAATCATCCGGGACGGCAGACGAAGGGATTTTTGCACTCATGCCTCCCTGTCCATGGCCAAGTTTTTCCGATTGGCCGCCCGCGCATCTCGTCAAATTTAGCCTGTGGGCTGTGGACAGAGGAAATCGACGCCGTTCGATTTGCTCCTCCGCGGCCTTCCAACTTTCTACCTTTGGAGCGACCAACCCAAGTTCAATGCTGTGCGACCTTGCCACAAGGAGAGGCCCGGGAACGGCCTCCCGCAGTTGAACCGGGTGGTCGCGCTGTCGGCACGTATCGCCGGCGCTTGGGTCGATCCGGTGCACGCCGTGAACCAACGTGAAGATGCGGGCGACCGCGAAGCTCACCGCAATCGAATTCGAACGATGATCCCGAACATCCTCACCTTCCGACAGTTCCGGATCCCGTAAAAGCTCACCGGCCAGACGAGGCCGAGGGAATCGGCATGCTGTGCGGGCAGCGACACCCCCTGGATTCCGGGGACCCAAACCGCGGAATGAAAAGCCTGTGATCCCCGCACGTTGCGAGATGCGTTCCTGAGCGGGATCGGACGGTTCACAAGCATTGCCGCGACATCACGACCCAACGTGCCACGATCGCCAGACGAGCGTGGCGACCTCGGTGCTGTACGGTCGGCGTAGCCGTGAAGTGATTCCCGCCGATTTCTTCACCGCACGCAACGTGTCCACACCTTTCGTCATACGGACCACAGGACTGCGCGGCGACGAGTTATACCGGCTCGGGTAACGCATGGCATCACAGCGCGGCGATTGGTTGCCGGAGCGAGCGCTGGGCGCTGCGGCGATTCGATCGCGCATGCCCTGATTACCGTAAAGCCGAATCGTGGTCGTTTATGGGAGGAACCGTCGCTTGAACCGCGTCGACTGGCAACGCGGCACACAGTTCGACTGCTGACGCGGTGATCGTGATTGATCTGATAACGGTCACATCAAGAGTGAGCATGCCGGCAGCACCGCTTATGAAACAGTCATGGGTCACGCGTATCACACTGCACCGCGCGGACATGACCCATCCTCGGCACTGAAGCGCGGGTACCCCGACCGTTTCTCGTCTCCGCCGCCGCGTGCTCAGCACGCGTGCCGACCCGCGCGACACAGTTCGCCCTGCCTGTGACGGTCGAGCGCCCCCACGTTTTCTCCCATACGTGTATCCCCAACTGCGCTTGCACGTTGGCGCCACATTTTTCGCGGCGCGGTTATGATGCACAGGTCCCGAACACGGCATGACAACCGATCGGGTCAGGGGCGGTATCTCGATGGTCTTTCAATCCGTGATAAACCAGAAAAGAGAGTTCAGCGATGCGAATCCAGATCAGAAAACTCACGCTGGCTGCTACTGCAGCCGCGTTCCTGTTCGGCTCGGCAGTTCCGGCGTTTGCGCAGACCGACGCCAGCGCGCCCGCGGCACAGGACGCGAAGGCAGCGAAGAGCCAGGCACGCAAGGCGGCCAGGGCCCAACGCAAGGCGGAGCACAAGGCTGCACGTGCGAAGAACACCGCCGAGCTGAAGAAACTCGAAGATGCCGGTTACAAGCCGGCGGCCAACGATCCTAACTATCCGCAGAACCTGCAGAACGCGGAGAAGAAAGCTGCCGGCGCTGGTCAGTAAGCGTTGGCCGGCGGCAAGCCACGGTTCGATCCGCGGCTTGCCGCGTGCGTCGTGATCTCACGGCGCACATCGAAAACCACATTCCCGGTATCGACGAGGGAAAACGCAATCCATACGCTTGCGTCATTTGATTCGTATTCCTGTATGTCTTGGCGCACGCCCCCAGCAAGCTGACCCAGTCAGTTCCGCCCGCCGGGCGCAGCCGCATTTCCCGTCGTCTTCAGCCAGTCCTTGAACGCCCGTACCGCTTCGTCGTTCGCTCGTGCCGAGGCCACGTATGTGAAGTAGCGCCACGGCGGCAGCGCCGGTTCGCTGAACGGCTGCACGAGCCGACCTTCGGCAATGTCGTCCGCGACGAGCGCGATCGGCCCCATCGCGACGCCGAGCCCGTCGAGCGCCCCTTGCAGCGTCAGGTAGAAATGCTCGAGTGTGAGCGAGTGGCGCGGCACGAGATTCGGCTGTCCGGCTGCCGCAAGCCATTCGGGCCACATGCCGGGATAGGTGGCCGCGTGCAGCAACGTGAAGCCGGCGAGATCGGCCGGTGCATGCAACGGCCGCCCTTCCAGCAGCTTCGGCGCACACACCGGCAGCCGGACTTCGGACAGGAATTCCTCCGCAACGTATCCGTCGACGGCCTGCGGGCCGCCGCGAACGATCAGGTCGACCCTGTCGCGCAGCTTGTCGATCGGCTCGTTCGACGTCGACAGCCGCACCTCGATAGCCGGATGGGCGACCTGGAACGACGACAGCTTCGGCACCAGCCAGCGCAACGAAAACGTCGCGGGGGCGCTCACGCGCAGCACGCGTGGCTGCGCATGGCCGAAATGCTGCGCGGTGGCGAGCGCGATCCGGTCGAACGACGCCCCGACCTCGGCGAGATACGCACGGCCCGAATCGGTCAGCTCGACCCGCCGGTTGTGGCGTTCGAACAGCGGCCGCCCGAGCCACGTCTCCAGTTGCTGCACGTGCCGGCTGATCGCGCCGTGCGTCACGCACAGTTCGTCGGCGGCCAGCGTGAAGCTGCCGAGGCGCGCGGCGGCTTCGAACGCTCGCAGCGAATTCAGCGGAGGGAGTCGTCGGGCCATTGTCTGGTTCGTGTGATATTTACTCACGCGATGGTTCAGGTTTTATCGTTTGATCGGGTGCTTAAGCTCCGCCAATATGGCACACAAACGGCCCACTCGGCCGATCTATTGTCTGAATTTCTCACACGGAGTACGAAGCATGCCGAACGTGGTGGTCGTGGGCGCCCAATGGGGCGACGAAGGCAAGGGGCGCGTCGTGGACTGGCTGGCGGCACAGGCCGATCTCGTTGCACGCTACAACGGCGGCCACAACGCGGGTCATACGCTGGTCGTCGGCGGCAAGACGTACAAGCTCGCGCTGCTGCCGAGCGGCGTCGTGCGCGGCAAGCGCGGCGTGATCGGCAACGGCGTGGCGCTCGATCCGGAAGCGCTGCTCGCGGAAATCGGGCGGGTGGCCGAACTCGGGCTGTCGGTGACGCCGGACAACCTGTCGATCGCCGAGAACGCGACGCTGGTGCTGCCGATACACCGCGCGATCGACCAGGCTCAGGAGCGTCTGCGCCGCGAGCCGATCGGCACCACGCTGCGCGGGATCGGGCCGGCCTACGAGGACAAGGTCGGACGTCGCGGGCTGCGCGTCGGCGATCTCGCTGAACCGGGCCAGCTCGCCGCCAAACTGGATGTGCTCGTCGATCATCACAACGCGTGGTTCCGTGGTCTGAGGCTCGACGAGTATTCCCGCGACACGATGCTGGCGACGCTGGTCGACCTCGCGCCGCGGATCCTGCCGTTCGTGCGCCCCGTCTGGGCCGATCTCAACGACGCGACCGACCGCGGCGAGCGCATCCTGTTCGAGGGGTCCCAAGCCGTGATGCTGGACATCGACTGGGGCACGTACCCGTTCGTCACGTCGTCCGGCACCGTTGCATCGGCGGCGGCGGCCGGTACGGGGCTCGGTGCGTCGAAGCTCGGCCACGTGCTGGGCGTCACCAAGGCGTATGCGACGCGGGTCGGCGGTGGCCCGTTCCTCACCGAGCTGTCCGACGCGACCGGCGAAACGCTGCGTGCGCGCGGGCAAGAGTTCGGCGTGAATACCGGCCGGCCGCGCCGCTGCGGATGGCTCGATGCCGCGCAGTTGCGTCAGGCCGTCAGGATCTCGGGTATCGATTCGCTGGCGCTCACGAAGCTCGACGTGCTCGACGGTTTCGCGTCGATCGCGCTGTGCGTCGGCTACGAACTCGATGGCGTGCGGGTCGATCATCTGCCCGCGAGCCTCGAGGCCCAGTCGCGCGCGAAGCCCGTGTACGAGCGGTTCGACGGCTGGCGCGGCACCGTGAAAGGGGTACGTGAACGTGCGGCGCTGCCGCGCGCCGCACAGGATTTCATTGCACGCATCGAAGCGGTCGCGGGCGCACCGGTATCGATGATCACGACCGGTGCGGAGCGCGACGACACGATCGTGTTGCGTAATCCGTTCGATGCCGCCGCCATGGCCTGAGGCGTAATACAGGCCGCGAATCGCGGGGCGGCACGGCGACACGATTCGGCGTCCGGATCACGCCGCGTACGGCGAACTGGACACGTCTGCACCGCTGCTGTACTGTTCCGCACAATTCGCGCCAGACCGGCCTGCGCCGGAGCCGCCGGCACCATCGCCGCACGGTGGCGCGACGTGATCTCAATCCCGGGGACAGGTCGATGGACACGTTACAGATGATGCGCATTTTCGTCCGGGTTGCGGAGGAGGGCAGCTTCACGAGCGCGGCCCAGCGCCTGGACATCACGACGGCCTACGCATCGCGGTCGGTCGCGCAGCTCGAAACGCATCTGCGCACGCGCCTGCTCAACCGCAGCACACGCCGCATCGCGCTGACCGACGCCGGGCAGCGCTATCTCGACCGCTGCCAGCGTATCCTCGGTTATATCGAAGAAGCGGAATCCGAGGCGGCCGATGCACAGGCAAAGCCGTCCGGACGGCTGCATGTCCATGCGACGACGAGCTTCGGCCAGGCCTACGTGGTGCCCGCGGTCGTGCGATACCGGCAGCGCTATCCATCGGTCGCGGTCGAGCTGACGCTGTCGCAGCACGTGCCCGACATCATCGACGAAGGCTACGACGTGTCGCTGCAGTTGAGCGCGACGGAGTTGCCCGATTCAGGGCTCGTGTCGCAGCGGCTCGGCGAGGTGCACAGCGTGCTGTGCGCGTCGCCCGCGTATCTGAAGGAGCGCGGTACGCCGCGCACGGTGCGCGAGCTCGACGGCCATGCATGCCTGCAGATCGTCACGCCGGTATTTCCGCGCGATCGCTGGCATCTCGACGGCCCTGACGGCCCCGAGACGTTCGACCTGCCGCCGCCGGATTTCCAGGTGAACATCGCCGACGCGCTCGGCGCCGCATTGCGCGCCGGCCTCGGCATCGGTTCGCTGCCGATGTCGTCGGCGCTGCCCGCGCTGGCGAGCGGTGCACTGGTGCGTGTGCTGCCCGACTACCGGTTGCAGAAGCTGACGGTCTACACACTGTACGCATCGCGCCAGTATCTCGATGCGAAGATCCGCACATTCGTCGATTTCCTGCGCGAATGCGTGCCCGAAATGCTGGCCACCGACGAGGCTGCGCTGCACGCTTCCTGCAAGTCCTGAGGTTGTACCGTCGGCGTGTGAGCACGAGGCAGTGCGTCAATCCAACGAGTAATACGCAGTCCTCTATTTGGCGGAGATATCGGTCACCCTCACGACCGATCCGGTCAATGATGCCCGGATAACGGCCGTGCCCTTATGAAAGCGCTTGCTTTCGATATCGAACATCGTTGGTTCGGTGCGTGGTGCCAACCCCCTAGAATCGGTTCGACCGGCTTCGTCGCATGCGTGCGCAAAGCTGCATCCTGTTCATCGAACCCGATACGACATGGCAGATCAATACTCCACAACCCGCCGCAGGTTCCTGCATGCCGGCCTGGCGATCGCGGCGGGCGCCGCCGCGCATCCCGGCTTCGCGCTGGCGAGCACGGCCGGCGCGCGTACGTTGCGCATCGGCTATCAGAAAGGGCCGTTCAGCCTGTTGAAGGCGCGCGGTACGCTGCAGAGCAAGCTCGCGACGCTCGGCGTGACCGTCACGTGGACCGAGTTTCCGTCAGGGCCGCCGCAACTCGAGGCACTGAACGCGGGATCGATCGACTTCGGCGATGTCGGTGAGGCGCCGCCGATCTTCGCGCTCGCGGCCGGCGCGCCGCTCGTCTATTACGCGCAGACGCCGGCCGGCCCTTCGGCCGAGGCGTTGGTGGTCGCGAAGGATTCGCCGGTCAGGACCTTTGCGGATCTGCGCGGCAAGCGCATCGCGCTGGTGAAGGGATCGAACACGCACTTCCTGCTGGTTCGGCTGCTGCAGGCCGCGAAGCTCAACTATGCGGACATCTCGCCGGTCTGGCTGTCGCCATCCGATGCGCGCGCCGCGTTCGAGAATCGTTCGGTCGATGCGTGGATCATCTGGGATCCGTTTCTCGCGGTGGTACAGCAGGCGTTCGGCGCGCGCATCGTCGCGGACGGCACGGGTCTCGTCGAGAATCGCGGCTACTACTTTGCATCGCGCACGTATGCGCAGCGCAATGCCGACGTGCTGGACGCGGCCGTGTCGGAATTGACGGCGGTCCAGCGATGGCTCGATGCGAACCGCGCGCAGGGCGCGGCCGAGTTCTCGAAGCTGTGGGGGATTCCGGAGCCGGCGGTTGCGCTCGCGTTTCGCCGCGCGCGCTTCGGTGTCGAGCCCGTCACGCGTGACACGCTCGCGTATCAGCAGCGTATCGCCGACGTGTTCTACTAGGCCGGCGTCCTGCCGAAGCGCGTCGACGTCAGCCTGGCTGCACCACCCGCGCTCGCTTGACGGTGCCACCGGTCAACGGCGGAACGGCAGCGCGACATCGTCCGGAATCGGCCACGCATACGGCCGCCGCGCCGCTCGAGCAGTTCCGCCTTCGCCTGCGCGAGCGTATCCCGCGCTGCGAGCAGGTCGATCGCGGTCGCGGCCATTGCCGTTCGGGATCTCGCCCGAAGGCTGACGGGTAGGCAAGGCCGAGGGCACGGGCAGGGGCAAGCCACGACCCCTGTTCGCGGAGGCTGCCGTACGCGAAAACGAAAACGCCACGGATGAAAATCCGTGGCGTTTCTTTTTACGCAACCTGCGTAGCCGCTCGCGTTGGAAGCGGCGTTACGTTACCCCTGCTTTTCCCAAAGCGTGCGGCCGAAGAACGTCAGCGTGCGATCCCACGCCATTTGCGACCACACCGGATCGAACTGCGTGCCGGCGATGCGGCCGGGGCCGACGGCTGTTTCATTCGCGAACGCGTGATGCGCGAGATAGCGATGGAATTCGATATTGACCTTCGCATCGGTCAGCTTCTTCTCGAGCGCGTCGACCTGGTCGATCGCGAAGAACGCGTCCTGCGTGCTCCAGTGGCCCATCAGCGGCACCTTGAGCTTCGCTGGATCGAGGTAGTCGAGCGGCGGGAAGCCGTACCACGTGACGCCCGCGTCCGCATCGGCGAATTGCAGCGACAGCAGCGTGAGTGCGCCGCCCATGCAGTAACCCGTCACCGCGACACGCGAGGCAAGCGTCTTCAGATGCGTCACGGCGCCCGGAATGTCCTGCGAAGCCGCGTCGCCGAAATCGAGTCCGGTCATCAGATGGTGCGCTTCCTCTTCCTCGACCGTCGATTTGCCGCGATACAGGTCGGGCACGAGCGCGAAGTAGCCGCAGCGCGCAAGGCGATCCGCGACGCCACGAATCTGGTCGTTCAGCCCCCACCATTCCTGGATGACGACGACCGCGGGCGCGCCTTCGGTCTTTGCCGGCGTGGCGAGATAGCCCTGCAGTTCCTGGCCGTCCGGGCGTCGAAACGTGATCATGGAACCGGATGTTTGAGACATGAAACCGCTCCTTTTCGAAAAATGCGATGAGTGCGGCATCGGGGCCGGCCTGCGGGCGCGGCGACGATCGGACAGGCCGGGCGTCGTGGTTCCGCTCGCGTTCGTTTCGGCCGGCACCGACCACGCGGCCATTCTATGCGCAAACACCGGCTGCCGGCGTGACCGGGGCCGCGCCGCGCGCGATCCGCAAGATTGCATCGATCGGGGCGCGCAATCCGTTCCGGAAGCGGACGACCGGAAAGCAAACACCCCGCCCCGATGAACGGGAGCGGGGTGTTTCGTTTGCTGCGCGCGTATCGGAATACGCGGGCGCGTGTCCGGCTTACTGGCCGAAATACACGGAGTCGCGGCCGTCCTGCTTGACTGCGATTGCGCGGCCGGCGCGTACGCCAGCGGAGGCTTGTGCGCCGTAGCCGGTTTCGTCGGCGTTCGTCACACGGGCCTGTGCGGTCTGCAGCGCGCGCGGGTAATACTGATCGGAGACCTCCGGCTTGTAGCCGGCCTGTTCGAGCTGGACGAGTTCCGCACGCACCTGGGCACGCGTCAACTGGCCCGACGGGGTCGATTGTGCCAATGCGCCGTACGAGGCGGACAGGGCCGTTGCGGCGACGACAGCGTAGATGAACGACTTCATGATGACCTCCGGTTTCATTGATTTCGCGCTTCGCTTGTTGCGTTCAGCGGTTGATTGCATCGTAGCGATCAGGTTACCGGTCGGAAATACGCGTTCCAGCGAATCATTATTGCAACTGGGTAAACGATCCGGGGTGACTGGATTTTTGTCTGATGATTGCGAGGCTGTCCGGCGCCTGACAGGACTGCGGAGGGACGCGAGTGGGGCGATTTCGTCGATTGGCCGGGGCCACACAACGATCAGTTAAATCGCATTCCGAAGTATTTGAGCGAGGCCGTTGATATCGTTCATGCCGTATCGAAGGCACGCAGCCGCGTCACTCGACCAGGACCGCCTGCCGTTTCCGGTATTCGGCAGGTGTGATTCCGACGTGTCGGGTGAACGACCGCCTGAGCGTATCGACATTCGCGAAGCCGCATTTCGCGGCGACCTGTTTCGGCGTGTCGTGGCCGTTCTCGAGCAAGTGGCGGGCGGCCGAAATACGGGTCGCCTCGACCCATGCGGCGGGCGTCATGCCGACTTCCGCGTGGAACAGCCGTGCGAAGTGGCGTGGGCTCATGCCCGCATGCTTCGCCATTTCAGCCACCGAATGCTCGAGTTCCGGATTGGCTGCGATCCAGCGCTGGACCTCCTGCAGTACCGAGCGCCCGGCGGGGCGCGCCTCGCCCTCGCGACTGAACTGGCGTTGTCCGCCCGGGCGCTTGAAGAACATGACCAGTTGCGCCGCGACACGCCGCGCGATCTCGCGGCCGAGATCTTCCTCGACCAGCGCGAGCGCGAGATCGAGCCCGGCCGTGACGCCGGCGCCGGTGCGCAGCTTGCCGTCGCGCACGTACAGCGCGTCCGCGTCGACGACGAGCGACGGATAGGCTTCGGCAAGCGCGTTGGCGGCAGCCCAGTGCGTGGTCAGGTGACGTCCTTTCAGCAGACCGGTGGCCGCGAGGATGAACGCGCCGGTGCAGATCGAGCCGTAGCGCTTGCTCCGCACGGCCGCCGCTCGCAGCCACGCGAGGACGTCGGTGCGCAGTGCGATTCGGCCGGCGCCCGGCGCGCCGGCGACCAGCAGTGTGTCGATGCGCTCCGGAATGTCGGGAACGATCCAGTCAGGCAGCAACTGTGCGCCGGACGAACTGCGGATCGGGCCGGACTCGCTTGCAATGATCCGCAACGTATAGAACGGCTTCCCGCATTCGGCGTTCGCTTGCGCGAAGACGTCGAGCGGTGCGGAGACATCGAGCAGTTGAACGCCCGGAACGGCGAAAATTCCTACGACCTTCGGCATGATCGATCGCGTGTCGTGTCGAATGTGACGGGTAGCAGTATAGAGGTGCCGGCGGCGCATGACGCGGGCGGATGAGTCCGTTTACGGTGTTCTTGTTGCCGCGCGGGTACTGTGTCCGTCAGTCACGCAAAATGGCAGGATTTGACGTAATACGTCTATTGGAGACGACTGTCGGACTCTGGAGAATCGAGGGTGTTTTCATTGGAGGTTGATCATGACCGAGAACGTTGCAGGCATCACCATTCCCGATAGCCAACTGACGCGCGAGATCACCGAACTCGTTCGCGATACCGCGTCTCCGTTGCTGTTCCATCATTCCAGTCGAGTGTTCTATTTCGCGGCGCTCGTGGGCCAGCGGCGCGGGCTGAAATACGACCCCGAGCTGCTCTACTGCGGCTGCATGTTCCACGACATGGGGCTTACGCACGAACACAGCAGCGCGTGCGAGCGTTTCGAGGTGGACGGCGCCAACGCCGCCCGCGATTTCCTGAAGGGCAAGGGCATCTCGGAACAGGATATCGACGTCGTGTGGACCTCGATCGCGCTGCATACCACGCCGGGCATCCCGCAGCACATGCATCCGGTGATCGCGCTCGTTACCGCCGGTGTCGAGATGGACGTGTTGGGCCTGACGTATCCGGAATACAGCGACGTTGAACTTGAGGCTGTCGTCCGTGCGCATCCGCGTACGCCGCACTTCAAGGAAGACATCATTCAGGCGTTCTACGACGGGATCAAGCACAAGCCCGACACGACGTTCGGCAACGTGAAGGCCGATGTGCTCGCAGACAAGGATCCGCATTTCCACCCGGGAAATTTCTGCAGCGTGATCCGGTCGTCTGCGTGGGCCGGCTGATTGCTCGGGGACGGTGCACGATTCCGGGTGCTGAGCGGAGATCGTGCGTGTGGCGTGAATCGTGGTTCATAGCATAGTCAGGAGTGCGATCATGTATGGCAAATCGCACAATCGAACGCTTACCCACGCGAATGGCGCGACTGTGGGCGACAACGCCAACAGTCAGGCGGCCGGGCCGGGTGACCTCGCGCAGTGATCCCGGACCAGCGCATGCATGCGAAAGGTGGTGGCGTGTACGGCACGTTTGCCTGCCGTGGCGGACGAGATCGGCCGATACACGAGGGCGGAACCCATCTCGGAAATCGGCAAGCAGACGCTGATGTTTGCGCACTTCCCGACGGTCAGCGACGGATGTGGCTCGATAGACGTCGTTGGACAACAGCGCGCGTCAGATCGTCGGCGTGTCGAACGACACCCTTCATGTTAAGTCGACCACTGCGCGAGGCCCGGGCCGACGTGTGGCGCGGGCAACGCGACGACACGGGGGCGGCTGGCGGCGGCGTCGAGGCGAGCGGGGCGGGTTGGGTTGGTGTTGTGGCACCCGCCGCGTCGCAGGCAAAAAGGTACCCGCGTATGGGAGCGTGATTCCCTACCTGCCGGATTTTCTACCGATACGAGAGTTCAATGGCTTCCACTCGTCATGACGTACCCGATACTCCCCGTGCCGGGGTGTGCTCCACCTTGTCCGGAAGGATGAACCGGCGAAATGGGAGCAAATGAAGCCAGTTAAAAAGTTGTTACGTGACAACCGGATGATGCTTGTCGGGACTTTATATACTGAACGATTGCACCCCATCCCCCAGGCGAATCTTCGATTCGCAGTCACAGAAGCGAGTCTCCAGGCAGATGAGTCATGTCGCTCGCGCCTTCTCCGTCACCCTGACGACCACCACAGGTGCGCTCATCATCGGCCTTTCGCATGTTTCTGGCAAAACGCCTATAATGATTGGGCAAATTGCCGGGAGAGAGTCATGAGCACCATCGCTTTCCATCCTTCGGGCGTCGCGCATCCGCGTCAGGCCGAATTCACGATTCTCGAACAGTTGCTGGCGATCCGTGTCCGATCGGGGGCCGATCTTGCCGAACTGGCGAGCGCACGCGTCGACGTCTCGGTGATCGACCGTCTGTCCGAGCGCGGGCTGAAATCGGACGAACTGGCCTTCATCATTCCACGTCGCACGCTGAGCCATCGTCGCCAGGCTCACGAACGGCTGTCGCAGGAGGAATCCGACAAGGCGATCCGTCTCGCGCGCATCGTCGCGCAGGCGACGGCCACGTTCGGCGACCAGGACAAGGCGATGGCGTGGCTGCGCAACGGGCTGCAGCGCTTCGGCGGCCGCACGTCGCTCGACATGGCGAGCACCGAGCATGGCGCGCGGCTCGTCGAGGAAGTCCTCACGCAGATCGACGAGGGGTACTTCGCTTGACGACGCTGTGGCGGATCAGCAATTTCGCCGACCTGAAAGGCATCGGCGGGTTGCGTGCCGGCGGGCGCTGGCATTTTGCCGGGCAGCCCGTCGTGTATCTCGCCGAGCATCCGGCGCTCGCGCTGCTCGAGACGCTCGTTCATTTCGAAATCGCCACGGTCGCGCAATTGCCGAGCGGATACCAGTTGCTTCGCATCGAGGTGGCCGATTCGGTCGATATCGCCGAAATCGCGGAGGGCGATGCGCCGGACGACTGGCGAACCAACGTCGACTGGACCCGCAGCGCCGGCACCGAATGGCTGCACACGCAGCCGAGTGCGCTGCTGCGCGTGCCAAGCGTCGTCGTGCCGCACGCGCACAACTTCCTGCTGAATCCGCTGCATCCGGCCGCTTCCGAGGCCCGTATCGCGGAAGTCATGCAATCGCCGTACGACACCCGGATTCTGCGGCTGATCCAGCCGCCGCCGGGCGAATAGGGAGCCGGACGGCACGCGCCGAGCGCGAGCGCTATCAGCGCTCGCGTGCGGCGCGGTCCGCGGCCGCATCGGGCGGCAGCGTCTGCCGGATGCGCGTGACCGTTCGCGTGCTGACGAGACCGAGCATCGCACTGACGTCGGCATGCGCGTGGCCTGCAAGCAACTGGCGGCGCGCATACGTATTGCGCAGCACGCGCGGGCTCATGTCCGCCGCGTGGAAGCCGATCGCGGTCAACGCGTCGCGCACCACGAGCAGCAGGAACATGTCGTTCATCGCGCCACCGCTGCGCGGCGCGGGAAACAGCAACGCCGACGCCGGTGCGTCTGCCGAGCGCACGCGCCATGCGGCGAGCGGCGCCAGCGCAAATTCGGCGAGCGTGATTCGGCGCGCCGGCCGTGCCCGATCGCGCGGCAAGGATAGCGCGGGCGGCCGTGCATCGAGATCGGGCGCGTCATGGGTCGTCGCGCGGATCTCGGCCGACGTGATGCCGCTCGCAAGCAGCAGCGCGACGATCGCGTGATTCCTGCAGTCTGCCGGCGTGTCGCCCGCTCGAGGCTGCACATGGCGTTGCAGCGCCGCGTCGGCGTCGGGTGGCAGATAGCACGGCTCGGGCTCGCCGTCCGGCCATGCGAGATCGCGCGTCGTCCGGCCGGCCGGATGGATCGTGCGCAAGCCGGCTTCGACCAGATGCCGGCCCAGCCGGTCGATCAGCTTCGCGTAGCGCACGCGGGTCGACGTGCCGGGCGCGCACGTGCATTCGAGTTCCGCCAGGAAGGCTGCGACGTGGTCGGGCCCGAACGTGGCCAGCGACACGCGCCGTGCGTTCAGATAACGCAGGAACCGTTCGAACATTGCGACGTGCTGCACGACCGATCGCGGCGCGAACGGTCGGCGATCGGCGCCGGTCGCGGCGGTTTCCTGCCACGTGCGAAAGGCGCCAACGGGGTCGTGAATCCAGCGATTCGTGTCCATGCTCGATTTATAGCCGGACGCGGTGACGCCGGCAATCGTCCCGATGGTCTTCCGGCCGCCCGGCCCGCTGCAAGCGACGCGTCAGTGCGCGGTACGCGTGTCGTCGATGCCGTCGTTGTTCATCGTCAGGTAGACGAGCACGAGCAGCAGCGTGATGAAGAAGCGAAACGCGTCCGGCACGCCGTTCCATTGTTTCGACATCCACATGCCGAACCATTCGCCGCCTATCGACATGAAGGCGACCTGCCACGTGAGGAAGCCGAGCGTCAGGCCGGCGATCGCATACGCCTTGGCGGCGCGGAATGCGGTATCGCCGGTGCGTCGTGCGCGCAGCAGGCGGATTCCGCCGATCCAGCACAGCACGGCCGTCAGCATTTCCATCGAAATGATGCCGACATAGCCGGCGTGATGAACCCACGTCGTGCCGATCGCGCGATACATGATCCCGTTGCCGGGGAACGTCGTGTCCATCAGGAACACGTGATGCACGAACGCGAAATTCGTCGCGTAGTCGGTGATGTTGCCGAACGCGACGAGCGATGCAAAAAAGGCCATGGCAAGCACCATGGCTGCCTTAGAGAGACGAACCATCATAATGGACTCCGAAATGAATGAGCAGGCGAAAGCGCGACCGCACGGCGGCCAGCCGGCGTTCGGGGTGATACCTGCGTGAGCGTGTCCGGCGGGGCCGGCAATTTGCGTGCGTGGCACGGCGGCGCGGAGATCGGGACTGGAAAACCTGAAGCCGGGGCGGCGTCGAGGAGACGCACGCGCCGGCTGGATCGAGTGCCCGCGCCAGGAGGGAGCGGCGATTGTCGGTCGAACCGCGGGCGTCGTCAAGCGGGGCCCGCGCACGTGTCGCGCTGCCGACCGTCGCCGCTATGCGTCGCGCGAAGGCGCAGGTGCCGCTACCGTGCTCACCGGTCCGCTTACCCGCGCAAATGCAGCGAATGCCAGTTGCGTCGCGATGGCCGCGAGCGTGCCGGCAGCCATGCCGTTGCCGAGCACGATCTGCACCGGCGCACTGAAATGGCGATACAGGTTCGGCACCAGGATCGGTGCAAGGCCGACGACGAGCGCGGCTGCGAGCGTGTACTGGTTGGCGCGCGCGTGCAGGTCGACGCCGGCGAGCAGCCGGATGCCCATGACGCCGATCATCGCGAACACGACCAGCGCGGTGCCGCCGACCACGGCGGCCGGAATCGCATACGCGAGCCGCGCGAGCGGCGCGAACAGCGCGATGACGATCAGGATCGCGCCGGCGGCAGCCGTCACGTAGCGCGAGCGTACGCCGGTCGTCTGCACGACGCCGATATTCTCGGCGCTGGTCACGATCAGCGGCGTGCCGAACAGCGCGCCGGCCAGCGACGCCAGCGCATCGCCGCGTATCGTCTTCGGCACGTCGCGCGACAGCGAGATCGTCTTGCCGCACGTTTCGCCGACGGCGACCGTCTGTGCGGTGGCCTCGGCCATCGAGATCGCGGTGAAGATCAGCAGCGGCAGCGCGGCCAGCACGTCGAAGCGCGGCATTCCGAACGGTAGCCATACCGGATGGGTGAACAGCGGGCCGTGCCATACGTCGGCGAGCGCCGGCATCGCATCGATCGCCCATCCGAGCGTCGCACCGGCGATCAGGCCGATCAGCACCGCGAGCCGCCCGAGCGTGCCGCGGAACGCACCGGCCACGACGACGGTGGTGACGATCGTCGCCAGCGCGAGACCGAGCGCGCGCGGCTGAGCGAAATCGGCCGAACCCGGCTGGCCGACGACGATCGTCGCGTAGATCCGGATCAGGTTGACCGACACGAGCAGCAGCATCGCGCCGACGACGATGCGCGGAAAGAGTCGCAGGCAGCGCGTGAAGACGGGCAGCAGCACCCAGTAGAACGCGCTGGCGAGCAGTGCCGCGCCGGCCGCCGTCGGCAGGCCCGATTGCGCGGCGATGCCGGCGAACAGCATCGTCGGTGCGCCGCCGGGCACCATCACGAACGGCATGCGTGCGCCGATCGGGCCGGCGCCGAGCGACTGGAGCAGCGTGCCGATCCCGCACGCGAAGAACGTCGCGCCGATCAGTTGGACCGTCAACTCTGCCGGCAGCGCGAGCACTTTTGCGATCAGGAACACGGCCGTGATCGGGGACGCGGCCATCGACAACACGTGCTGCAGCCCGAACAGCACGAGCTGCCATGGGGGCAGCCGCGGGTCGACGGGCGTTGAGATCGGATCGTGCGACACGGCAGGCCCCTTCGAGGCAAACGGCGATGAGCGCCGGAACCCGGCGGTGAACGGAAGGTCAGCCCCGCAGCCAGGGAAGTTGCGCGGCGCTGTAGCGGAACGTCTGGAATACGCTGTTGAGCTGCCCGGGGCCGGTCTTGCGCGCCGCTTCGTCCGGGTATTCGGCGAACCACGGAATCACGTATTCCCAGACGACCTCGCCGGCGGGCGTCACTTCGAACAGCCGGCCCGTCGACGATTCGGTGACGTGCGTGTTGCCGTTCGGCAAGCGCTGCGCGTTGCCCATGAACGGCGTGTAGAACAGGTTCACGACGTCGTCCGCATATGACCATACGACGCGCTGCGTCGCGGGATCGATCTCGACGACGCGCGAGAACACGACGTGCGCGCCGTGGCGGAAATTGCCGTTGTCGAACGCGAGGATGTTGCCGTTCGCGAGCGGTACCGGCGCATGCTGATGCGACACGACGTCGGGCCCGATCCGCAGGTCGACACGGCCGGTTTCGCGATTCACGCCGATGATGCCCGACGTCGTGCGCAGGCTCATCAGCACGCGGCCGTTCGCATCGACCGCAAGGCCGTTGACGAGCGGCCAGTGATAGCGCCCGAAGCCGGCTGCGATCGGGAAATCCTCGGGCTGCAGATGTTCGCGCGCATGCCATTCCCAGACGATCTGCCCGGCGCGGTTGACTTCACGGATCACGTCCGCATACATCACCTCGTCGTCGCCGTGCGGCGTGCCGCCCGGCACGCGCCGCGCGAACGCGGCGTCGACGGGCTCGCACGCGGCGTAGAGCAGGTTGCCGTTCGGCAGCCACTGTGCATCGTGGTGGTGCGCGGGATCCTCGTAGCGCCACACGGTTTCGCCTTGCGGCGTGACTTCGTAGAAGTCGCCGCCGTGCCACATCGACCACGGCGCATAGCGTGATTCGGATTGCGGATGGTTGCCGTTGTAGCCGAGGTTGCCGTTCGCGAGGATGACCGCATGGCGGCCGGGGCGTACGGGCATCTTCCACTGATGGGCGACTTCGCCGTCGATGCCGACGAGATAGACGTTGCCGTCGGCCGTCTGTGGCGCGATGAGCGTATAGCCGCCCGCCGACAGGGCCGGATCGTGGGCAATGAGGCCGACGCCACGGCGGCGCTGGGTAATCTGGTCGACGGTTGTCACTGCGGTCTCCATTCGAATCGGGCGCGGGGATGCAGCGGAATCTAGACGATCCGGACGGTCAGTAAAATCGGATTATTCTTGACACCCTGTTCGGAAAAATCTAACGGATCTTCCATGCGTTCGGTATCGCAGACATTCCGCTGTTTCGACGAAGTCGCGAGACGCGGCTCGATCCGCAAGGCGGCCGACGCGCTGCACCTGACCGCGGCGGCGGTGCACCAGCAGATCCGCAATCTCGAGGAGCAGGTCGGCGTACCGCTGTTCGACCGGCTGCCGCGCGGCATGCAGCTGACGCTGGCCGGCGAGATCGTGATCGCGGCCGTGCGACGCGGCCAGCGCGATTTCGACAATGCGCTCACGCAGGTCGAGGACTTGCGCGCGCTGCGACGCGGGCATGTGAACCTGGCGGTGCCCGCATCCACCGCGGAAAAGCTCGTGCCCGACGCCATCCTCGCCGCGATGCAGCGCTACCCGGGCGTCACGTACAGCGTGCGCTCGGGAAACGGCGAGAGCATCGTGCGCTGGGTCGAGACGGGCGAGGCCGACATCGGCTATGCGCTGCGCCGGCGCACGTCGGCGGGCGTCGTCGAGGTGCGCGCGTTCGCTCAGCCGCTGGGCGTCGTCACGGCGCCGGGCCATCCGCTCGCGGCGTCCGCCGGCAAGGTGCGGATGCGGGACTGCTTCGCGCATCCGCTGATCCTGATGACACCCGACACGGAACTGCGCGCGATGTTCGACCAGATCGATGCGCGACAGCCGCGCAACGTGCGGCCGCTGGTCGAGACGGGTTCGGTGCCGATGGTGCGGCGTCTCGCGGCCGAAGGCGCGGGCGTCGGCTTCCTGATTGCCGAGAACGTCGCGGATGACGTGGCCGCCGGCCAGCTCGCGTGGACGCCGCTCGCCGATGCGGGGGCACGCTCGTTCAGCTGCATCTACCAGCGGGCGGACATGAGCGCGACCGTCGCGATGACGATGTTCCTCGAGTTCTTCTCCGAGGCAATCGAAGCGATGGAGAGCGGTTTTGCGCACGACGGCCGGGCAGCCGGCAAGCGTCGTCGGGCAGTAAGGTAACGACGTGACGACATCGGCCGCGCAAGCGCATCGCACTGCGATGCAGTGCAACACGCGAACCCGCCGGCGAGATCGGCGACGTTGCGTACGCAACGTCCGGTCGAATGACGTCATTCCCTTGTTGCGGAAAAAATTTTGTTCATGGGACTATCGAACGTGTTGTCGGCGCACCGAGGGGGTCGCAGGCAGCGTGATGTCTATCGCAACGGCCTTAAAGAACATCGGCAGACAATGAACAGAACAACGATTTTTCCGTATGCGTCCGCGTTGCTCGCGGCCGGCCTGTTGACGGCTTGCGGCGGCGACGTCGAGAACCAGGCAGGCCGCACGCCGACACCTTCCACCGATGCGAGCTGCCTCGCGGTCGACAACAGCGGCGCGACGGTCGTGGTGGGCTCGAACCAGCCGGGCGACCCGTCACTGCCGGAAGCGTCGTCGGGCTATCGCACCGGGATGAAGCCGGTCTATGCGAAGACCTATCTGGTGGCCACGTCGAATGCGTACGCGAGCGCAGCCGGTTGCGCGGTGCTGAAAAAAGGCGGCACGGCCGCCGACGCGGCGGTCGCGGTGCAGGCCGTGCTCGGCCTGACCGTGCCCGAAGCGACGGGCCTCGGCTCTGGCGGCGTGCTGCTCTACTACGATGCGCGCGGCAAGACGCTGCAGGCGTACGACGGCCGGGAAACCGCGCCGGCGGCCGCGACGGAGAACTACTTGCGCTACGTCGACGACGCAACCGACCAGTCCGCGCCGCTGCCGAACGCGCGGGCGAGCGGCCGCTCGATCGGCACGATCGGCGTGCCGAGGCTGATCGAGGCGCTGCAGCAGGATCACGGCCGGCTGCCGTGGCAGACTCTGTTCGGCGATGCGATCACGCTCGCGACCAACGGTTTCCCGATCGGTGGCCGGCTCGCCGACGCGATCGTGGCGAACGCCGCGAACCTGAAGCGCGACCCCGAGGCCGCCGCGTATTTCCTGAACGCCGACGGTTCGCCGAAGACGCTCGGCACCGTGTTGAAGAATCCGGCGTATGCGCGCACGCTGACGCTGATGGCGCAGTCGGGTGCGAACGCGCTGTACACGGGGCAGATCGCGCAGGACATCGTTGTGAAGATCGCCACGACGAAGGGCGCGGACGGCTCGACGCTCACGCCGGGCAAGACGACCGTAGCCGACTTGGCCGCGTACCAGGCGAAGCGCCGCGAGCCGGTGTGCACGACCTATCGCAGCTATTGGGTATGCGGGATGCCGCCGCCGTCGTCCGGCGGCATCGCGGTCGCGTCGGCGCTCGGCATTCTCGAGAATTACGACCTGAAGTCGCTGAAGCCGACGGCGATCGATCTCGAAGGCGGCAAGCCGACCGTCGCGGGCGTGCATCTCGTCACCGAGGCTGAACGGCTTGCATATGCCGATCGCGACAAGTACGTGGCCGATACGGATTTCGTGCCGCTGCCGGGCGGTACGTGGAATACGCTGCTGAACAAACCGTACCTGAAATCGCGTGCCGCGCTGATCGACCCGACCAAGAGCATGGGCACCGCACAGCCCGGCAATCTCGGCGCGGTGCCGCTTGGTGTCGACACGACATTGATCGAGCACGGCACGAACCAGTTCACGATCGTCGATGGCGACGGCAACGTGCTGAGCGCGACGACGACGGTCGAGTCGAGCATGGGCTCGTTCCACATGACCAACGGCTTCCTGCTGAACAACCAGTTGACCGATTTTTCCGCGAACCCGGTGGATAGCGCGGGCAATCCGGTGGCCAACCGCCTGCAGCCGGGCAAGCGGCCGCGCAGCTCGATGGCGCCGACGATTGTGTTCGGGCAGGCCGCGGACGGATCGCGCGGCGATTTCGTGATGGCGACCGGTTCGCCGGGAGGCGGCACGATTCCGCAATATGTGGTCAAGACGCTCGTCGGCGCGCTCGACTGGGGCCTCGATGCGCAGCAGTCCGCGGGGCTCGTCGATTTCGGCGCGAGCAACAGCCCGACGACCACGATTGGCGGCGAGCACCCGAACGTCAACACGGCGAACAACGGGGCGAACGATCCGCTGATCACGGGGCTGCTCGCGCTCGGGCACAAGGTGTCGACGTCCGCGCAGGCGAGCGGCGTCAATACGGTGATGCGCGTAACGGTCGGCCAATCGCCCGCGTTGCAGGGCGGCACCGACCCGCGGCGTGAAGGTGTCGTGCTCGGCGATACGTTCCGGCCGTAATCGGGCGGTACGCGCGCGGCCTCGACCTGCCCATAGTCACCAACGGGCGGCCGGGGCCGCGCATCGTGAAGGAGTCGCAATGACGAACGCGCATCTGCTTGAAATGGACGCCATCCTGTCGGCGCCGGGCTTTTTCGATTTCCTCGGCGACCTGGATGGCGACCGCGCGCTGGACGGTCGCGATGCCGGGCCGTTCGATGCGCAGTGGATGACGTCGTTCGACGAAATCGACGGTGATCCGGGTGCAGCGATCGACCGGCCCGCCGTGAGCGCGCTGAGGGAAAAGGCGTTCAAGCTCGCATTCGGCGCATCGGGGAACGCCGGTGTGGCGGCATGCGTCTCCGACGATATCGAGCTGATCGCGCGGAGCCGGTTGTCGGGCCGCGCCGACGGCTGGCCGACACACGTTCTTTGGAATGCTTATAGAAGCGGCCGGTTTCCCTGCTAGCCGTTTCGCCTGCCTGGTTTCCCGATCCGCAGCGATCTGCCGTGTCGCCGTCGCGGCATGCTCCGCGCGGCACGCCTCAAGAGTTCCCCGTCCAATCCCGCCGCAAGCCGTCGATTGTCAAACAGTGTGAGTCAATCGTCAGCATTTGCAACGGAAGTAACAGTCCCCGCAATTCAATCGCTTTGCTCGCCCGCACCGCTACATTAGCTCCACCTGCCGCACGTCGCGGCAAGGCATGCGACAGGCCGCACGAAGGCGGCCCGCAGCAACAACGTCTTTGGGGAGAATGACCATGAACAAGATTCGTACGATTCTGGTGGGGGCTGCACTGACGGCGATGGCGACTTCGGCTGCGTTCGCACAGACGGCCCAGACCGGTGCCCAGGGTTCCGCAGGTGTCGGTGCACAGGTTCAGACGCCGCTGCTCGGTGGCGGCGTGGGCGTGCAGGCTGGCGCCGGCGCGAATGCGGCAGGCTCGGGTTCGGGCGCGGGCAACGTCGTTGGCGGCGCGCTGAGCGGCGTCGGCAAGACGGTCGGCGGCGTGGGCTCGGCAGCCGGCAACGCGGTTGGCGGCGCGACGCATGCGGTCGGTTCGGCAGCGGGCACCGCGAAGGATGCAGCCGCATCGGCCGCCCACTCGACGAAATCGCACGTGAAGCGCGTCGCAGGCACGGCAAAGAGCCACGCGCAAGGCGCGGTGTCGACGGCAGGCGACGTCGCAGGCGGCGCGAAGGCGAAGGCCGGTGAGGCGCTCGAAGGCGCAACGAACTCGGTGCAGGGTGGCGCATCGGTCGGCGTGAAGGGAGCGGCATCGGCACAAGGCGGCGCGCTGTAAGCGTCACGCTTTCCGACACGGCCCGGCCCGCTTCGATGCGGGCCGGGCTTCTTTATTGGCGCGCGCGACGCGCCGTTCATCCCGTCCTCGATACGGGAATGCGTCGGCGTTCGCCACCTGTCCGGCGACGCGACACGCATCGGCGCCTTGCCGGATGCCCGCCGGCACGGACCGGCAACGGGCGGCGTACGCGCCCCCTGCCCATTGCCCGCCCGCCATGCTTAAATAGCGGGGCTCCCGGTTGCCGGGCCGCCGCAATCGCGGCGCCGGCCGATACGGGCCAGCATGTCCGATCGATATCGTGACGACAGACGACACCAATACGCCGTTCCGGCCAGCCCGGCGCGGCCCGATAACATTCCGAGGCCTCACGTCATGACCGTCCTGTTCCGTCTTCTCGCGCTCGCCTGCGCGCTTTGGCTGGCCGCCTGCGCGGCGCCGCCCCCGCCGTCCGCGAGCTCCGGCGCGTCCGCCGCCGCACCGGATGCCAGTGAACGCCGCGGGCTGGGCACCGCATGGGGCGAGTCGGTGCGGTCCGAAACGCGCCAGGTCGAATTCGAACGCGCGGATCCGGCGAAGCCGACGGACCTCGCGTCGGTCTACTACAACGATGCGTTGCCCGGACACCCGCCGGCGTCCCAGGTTCGCCGGTTGCCGACTCGCGTCGCGCTTGCCAACGGCGACATCGCGCTGTCGTTCACGGACGAAAAGGGTACGCCGCTGCGTCTGGCGCGCCGCGACGGCCGCTGGCACATGGCGGGCGTCGAAGGCTCGCGCTACATGATCATGCTGCATAACCAGGGGCGTCGTACGTTCGAGGTCGTGTCGAGCGTCGACGGGCTCGACGTGCTGTCCGGGCGGCCGGGCAGCTATACGAACGGCGGGTACGTGCTGTATCCGGGGCGCACGCTGACGATCGAGGGCTTCCGCAAGAGCCGCGACAAAGTCGCCGCGTTCCGCTTCGCGGCGGTGCCTGACAGCTATGTCGCGAATTCGAAATATGGCGATGCGGCGAACGTCGGCGTGATCGGCGTCGCGGTGTTCGCGCAGAAGGAGAACGACGAGGAAGCACTGCGCCGCAACGCGAATCCGTTCCCGGGCAATGACAACGGCTATGCACCGCCGCCGGTGCCGCGCGCAGAGTGACGGCACGTCGCGGTCGCCCGCGTGTGTCGTGACGAACGAGGTACGCCGGGCGACCCTGAAATGGAACTGCTAGCACGGCATGCCGGCGCATGCGGTGAATTTCACGACTATCCTGCGCGATTCATGTGGACACGGATCATCTCGACGAAATCGATTGCGTTGAAGCTCGCGGCACTGGCGTTGCTGGTCTCGAATGCCACCGTCGCCATCGCCGAAACGCCGGCACCCGAATCGGTGCGGCTCGCCAGCGGTCACGAAATCGAATGGGTGCGCCCGCGGCTGGTCGAGGTCGATGCAGGCCGCCACGAGAAATCGGCACTCATCGTGCCGGCCGCGCTCCGCCACGCATTGCGCGATGCATCGAGTGTCGCGTTCCCGTCGGACCATACGAAGCGGATCGACGGTAAAGACTATCTGCTGGTCGTCGTCAATCGCTCGTCGAACAGCCGCCCGACCGGATATTGCGGCGCGGGCGAAGAAGGGGCGCTGTACGTGCTGGAACTGCACGGCGCCCGTGCGGTGCCGCGTTTCTCGCTGCCGGTGCAAAGCTGCGTCGACTCCGTTTCGCTCGAAACCGATGATGGAGCGCAATCGCCCTACCTGGCGATCACGTGGCGCGACGGCCCGGTCGGCATCGACATCCGGTGGGAATATCTCGCGCGCGGCGGTGCAACGCATCGCGTCTATCGTTTCGTGAACGGCACATTCGTCGAGGCTGAGGTTCCGCAGTAACGCGGCCGGGTTGCGGCACAATGGCCGTTCGAATTCGCATCGCGTGCGTCCCCACCATCCGGATCGACGGAGCGCCTCATGTCGTTACCCGCTTTCAGGTACCATCCCGACCCGCTGGCAACGGGCAGCGTGATCTGCTCTGACGCGCGCTGCGCGTGTTGCGGCGACGGTGCAACGTTCATCGGTCGTGCGGGTGCAGGCGAACTGACCGCGCTCGGCCCGCAGGCGGTTGCGTCGATTCGTGAATCGACCGGACTCGACGAGGGCGCCGAGTGGGCGCGTTTGTTCGCCGCACTCGACAAGGATGGCTCACCGACAACGTATATGTTTCGCCGTATCCATTGCGGCGAATTCGGCGGCTACCAGGATTGCGACTGACGGCCCGGCTGGCGGCATCGCACGGCGATCGCAGGCCCCATCGTCATGACACAGAGGAATCTTCGTGAAGTTCATCCACGCGGCAGACATACACCTTGACAGCCCGTTGCACGGCCTGAGCGCGTACCCCGACGCGCCGGCCGCGCAGTTGCGCAACGCGTCGCGCGAGGCGCTGCGCCAGCTCGTGGATCGCGCGATCGAAGAGGAAGTTGCGTTCCTCGTGATCGCGGGCGACCTCTACGACGGCGACTGGAAGGATCACAACACGGGCATCTTCTTTGGCCAGCAGATGGGGCGCCTGCGCAAGGCCGGTATCCGCGCGTTCGTCCTCGGCGGCAACCACGATGCCGAAAGCGAGATGACGAAGAAGCTGACGCTGCCCGACAACGTCACCGTGTTCAGCCACCGCAAGGCGGAAACCCACACGCTGCCGGAATTCGACGTTGCGCTGCACGGGCAGAGCTTCAAGGACAAGGCTGTCGTCGACAATCTCGCGATCGGCTATCCGGACCCGGTGCCCGGCTACTACAACATCGGCGTGCTGCACACGGCGCTCGAAGGCTATGCGGCGCACGCGAACTATGCGCCGTGCACGCTGGCCGAACTGCACGCGAAAGGCTACGACTACTGGGCGCTTGGCCACGTGCACGAATTCCAGCAATGGTCGGGGCCGTCCACGGTGGTGTTTCCCGGCAACCTGCAGGGGCGTCATATTCGCGAGACGGGCCGCCGCGGTGCGGTGCTCGTGACGGTCGAGCAAGGCCGCACGCAGGTCGAGCGCCTGTATCTCGACGTGCTGCGCTGGGAAGCCGTGTCGGTCGACGCGTCCGATTGCGATACCGTTGCCGACCTGTCGAGAAAGATCGGCCAGTCGCTGGAAGCGCTGCTGACCGTCGATGGCCATGTGCCACGCGCGGTGCGCGTGACCGTCACGGGACGCACACGCGCGCATGGCCTCTTTTTCGGCCGCGCGCCGCAGTTGCGCGCGGAGGTGCTGAACCAGATCGGCATCATCGGCAACGAGCGGTTGTGGCTCGAGAAGGTCCGTCTCGAGACGTCCGCGGCCGATCACCAGCCGGGCGAAAGCGAGCAGCTTGAAGCGCTGGAGGACCTGAAGCAGATCCTGGCCGACGCCGCGCGCGATCCGGATTTCCTCGAACTGCTTGAACGCGACCTGAAGCCGTTCGTCGGCAAGGTGCGCAGCGACGTGAAGGAAGAGGTGCCGTTGTTGACGATGGCACGTGCGGGCGAGCTTACCGCACTCGTCGAGCAGGTCGGGCCTGCGCTGCTTGCGCGGCTGGCGAGGGGGGAGTAAGCGATGCGGATCAATCAGCTCGATCTGATCAAGTACGGCAAGTTCACCGACGAGACGCTGCGTTTCCCGTCGGCCGGCGAGGATTTCCATGTGATCGTGGGGCCGAACGAGGCCGGCAAGTCGACGATCCGCATGGCCGTGTCGGAGCTGCTGTTCGGGATGAAGCTGCAGACGCCGCTGGATTTCCTGCACAGTACGCCCGAACTGCGGATCGGCGGCGTGCTGGAGAGCGGCACGGGCGAACTCGCGTTCCACCGTGCGCGCGGGCGCAGTCCGCTGCGCACGCCCGCTGACGACAAGTTGCCCGACGACTATCTGGCCGCCGTGCTCGACGGCGCCACGCGCGAATTTTTCGAACAGATGTTCGGGCTCGATCACGGACGTCTGGTCGACGGCGGCCGGAGCATTCTCGACGCATCCGACAAGCTCGGCCAGGTGCTGTTCGAATCGGCTGCCGGTGTCGGCAGTCTCGGGCCGGTGCGCGAGGAGCTCGATGCGCGTGCGGTCGAGCTCTGGGCGCCGCGCCGCAGCGGCAGCGCGTTTGCACTCGCGGAAGCGTCGTTCAACGAAGCCGTGACCGAACTGAAGACGGTTCAGGTGCGCACCCGCGACTGGGTCGAACGCAAGGACGCGCGTGAAGCGGTCGAACAGCAGATCGAGCAGGCACGCGCGGAACAGCGTCGGCTTGAAGCCCTGCGTTCGAAGCTCGAACGCGTGCGACGGCTCGCGCCCTACCTGAAGGAACTGACGGTCAAGGACGCCGCGCTGGCGGAACTGGGCGCGGTCGTCGAGTTGCCACCCACCGCGTATGCGGATCTGCTGAAGGCGCAGGGCGATCTCGCGGCCGAACAGAAGGTGCTCGAGGAACGGCGTGCCGATCTGCTCGCAAAACGACAGGCGCGCGATGCGATCGACGCCGACGCCGACACGCTGGCGCTCGAAACCGACATCGAAGCGCTCGATCGGTTGCGCGGTGCGTGCATGAATCACGCGCAGGATCTGCTGCTGCTCGGCGCGGATGTCGAGCGGCACCTGTCCGCCGCGTTCGCTGCGGCCGCCCAGCTCGGCTGGCCGACCGACGAAGCGTCGCTGCGTGCATCGCTGCCGACCGCGTTGTCGCTGAAGACCGTTGCAAACCTGTTGCGCGAACACGGTGCGCTGCACCAGGCGCTTGCCGGCGCGCGCGAATCGCTCGACGAACGCACGCGCGAGCTTGCCCAGGTAAAGGAACAACAGGCGCGCCTGCCGACCGTCGATGTGCCGGAGGCGCTGCGTGCGGCGCTGGCCGATGCGCAAGGCTTTCGCAATAGTGGCCAGCGCGAGCAGGCACTCGAACATGAAATCGCCGCTGCTGACCGCACACTGTCCGGCGCGCTCGATGCGCTCGGCCAGTGGCGCATGCCGGTCGACGCGCTGCGTGCGCTCGACGTGCCGTCGGCGGCGCGGCTCGGCACGCTGCTGAAGGAAGACAGCGAACGTGCGAGCGCGGTCGCTGCTGCACGCGACGGGCGGGACGGCGCGCTCGAAGAGCTCGAGCGGCTCGAACTGCAGGAGAAACACTTCGCGGAGAACCACAAGGTCGTCACGACCGCCGACGTGCTGGCGGCGCGTGCGCGGCGCGACGGCGCGTGGGGCGATATCCGCAGCGGCGCGGTCGATCTCGCATCGGGCGCACCTGCGGTCGACGACGCGATTCGCCTTGCTGACGAACTCGTCGATGCACAGCTCGGCACGACGCAGGCGGCGGCGACGTTGCAGTCGTTGCGTCAGCAGGTCGAATCCGCACGCGCCGGCGTGACGCGCAGGCAGGCTGCATTGGACGAGCGCGAGCGTGAGCTCACCGCGCATCGCGACGCATGGGCCGCGCTCGCGACGGCGGCCGCGGTGCCCGGCATGCCGCTGGCGACGATGGGCGACTGGCTTGCAAAGCGCGACATGGTGTTCGCCGCGCAGGCCGACCTCGACCGTCAGCGCCGCGAATTCGACACGATTCGCGCCGCACGGGCCGGTGCCGAAACCGCGTTGCGCGCGGCGCTGCGCACCGTGTCGCGAGGCGGCGAGTCGGACGGCCTGGCGGCGCTCGTCGCGATTGCCGAGACCTTCGTACAGTCGGCCGAGAAAGCGCTCGCGCAACGGGACAGCCTTGAAGATCGCGCGCGGGAAGCCGAACGCGGATGCGCGACGGCGCAGTCGCGCGTCGGCCACGCGCAGACGGCCTACGATGCGTGGCATGCGCAATGGCAAGACGCGCTGGCCGACGCAAAGCTGTCCGCGAGCGCGGCGACGCTGGCTGCGGCGGAAGGCGCGCTCGGGCTCGCCAACGCGGTGATGGCCGAACTGGCGGATGCCGACGCGCCGCGCAACCGGATTGCCGCGATCCGCGCGGAGCTGGCCGCGCTCGAGGCTGGCGCAAGGCGGCTTGCCGAAGCGCTTGCGCCGGAATGGCTGACGAGCGGCGACTGGCCGGATGTCGCGCGCCGGCTGACGATGCGCCTCGCCGCCGCCAGGGAAATCGCGCGTGCGATCGGTCGTGCCGACGAGGCCGTGCGGCAGGCCGACGGCAAGGTCGCGGATGCGGCTGCCGCGGTGGCTGGCGCCGATGCGCGCATCCAGCCGCTGCTGCAACTGGCCGGCGTAGCGTCGATCGACGCGGCATTGCCGCTGGCGGAACGCTCGGATCGCCAGCGCCAGCTTCGGCAGGCGGTCGATGCCGCGCACGAGGCACTGGTGCGCGATGGTGACGGCCTGTCCCGGTCGGCCGTCGAAGCGGAAGTCGCGGAGCAGGACATCGCCGACGTACCGGCGCAGCTCGAAGCCGTGAAGCAGTCGCTCGGCGATATCGGCAAGCGGCTGAACGAGCTTTCACGGCAGCAGGTCGTGGCCGACCAGGCGTTCGGCGCGATCGACGGCCACGCGAACGCGGCCGTCGCCGAGTCGAAACGGCAGGAAGCGCTGGCGGCGATGGGCGATGCAGCCGAACAGTATCTGGAGGCGGCCACGGCGAGCCGGTTGCTGAAGTGGGCGACGGATCGCTATCGCGACCAGAAGCAGGGGCCGATGCTCAGGCGCGCGGGCGAGATCTTCGCCGGGCTCACGCTGGGCGAATTCGCGCGGTTGACCGTCGATACCGAACGGACGCCGCCTGCACTGTATGCACGGCGGACGAAGGGCGCATCGGTCGAGGTCGCCGGGTTGAGCGAAGGAACGCGTGACCAGTTGTTCCTCGCGCTGCGGATCGCGGCGCTGGAGCTGCAGCTCGGCAGCCGGACCGCGCTGCCGTTCGTGGCCGACGACCTGTTCATCAACTTCGACGATGCGCGCGCGAAGGCCGGCCTCGATGCGCTGCGCGATCTGTCGACGCGAACCCAGGTGCTGTTCCTGACGCACCACGACCACCTGCTGCCGCTCGTGAGGGACGTATTCGGCGCACGGGTCAACGTGGTCGAGTTGCAGCGCACGCCGGCGGGCGCGTGATGCGGGGCGTGCGGGGATGCCGGCGCACGGGCAGGGTCATCGCGTACAGGTAGTATGGGCGGTTCCGAAATGCACGCGGCCGGTTCTGCCGGCCGCGGGTCTGGCCACACGGGGGGGAATATGAAAAAGCTGGTAGCCGCCATCGCGTTCGCGGCGGACAAGCATCGCAATCAGCGGCGCAAGGACGAAGCAGCGTCGCCGTACATCAATCATCCGATCGCGCTTGCCGACGTGCTGGCCAACGAGGCCGGCGTCGAGGACGAGCGCGTGATCGTCGCGGCCGTGCTGCACGACACGGTCGAGGATACCGAGACGACCGAGCAGGAATTGCTGCGGCTGTTCGGCAAGGACGTGGCGGACATCGTGATGGAAGTCACCGACGACAAGTCGCTGCCGAAGGAGGAGCGCAAGCGCCTGCAGGTCGAGCATGCGGCGACCATCAGCCGGCGCGCGAAGCTCGTGAAGCTGGCCGACAAGATCTGCAACCTGCGCGACATCTCGCGGCATCCGCCCGCGGACTGGCCGCTCGAGCGCAAGCAGGCGTACTTCGACTGGGCGAAGTCGGTCGTTGACCCGATGCGCGGCGTGCATCCCGGCCTCGAGGCGATCTTCGACGCGGCCTACGACGCACGGCCGGCGGACTGAGGCGCCCGCATGCGATCGGCTCGACCCATCGAATCCGCCGAGCGTCGATCGCCGACCGTGGCGGGTGTCGACGTGGGCGGCGAAAAGAAGCAATGCGATCTCGTGATCCTGCGCGGCCCCACTGTCGTCTGCCGCGAGGAACGGATCGCACCCGAGGCGGTGCCGGCGCTGTGTCTCGCCCATGATGTCGTGGTCGTCGGTGTCGACGCACCGAGCCTGTGGTGGACGGGCAGCGGGCGCCGGGCGGCTGAACAGGCGCTCGCACGCGAACGGATCTCGTGCTTTCCGACGCCGTCGCGGCAGCAGGCGGTCGCGAGCACGTCAGGCTTCTTCGACTGGATGTTCATGGGAGAGCGGGTCTACCGCGCGCTCGCGGATACCTATCCGCTGCTGACCGGCGCGCACTATGCGGGCGGACGCGCCAGCTTCGAAACCTATCCTCATGCGATCACCTGCGCGATGCTGGGCAAGCATGTTGCGTCGGCGAAGCAGAAACGCAACCAGCGCCGGCAATTGCTGGAGCGACTGGGGATCGACGTGTCGGCGCTGAAATCCGTCGATGCGCGAGACGCGACCCTTTGCGCGGTGACGGCGCAATTCGTCATCGACGGGAATGCGCACGCGTATGGCGATACGGCGGGCGGATATATCCGCGTGCCGACCGTGAGCGAGACGATCGTTCTCGATGCACCGTAACAGCGTCGCGCGTCCTGGGCGAGAGGCGCAGAGAAAGGGCGAGCTTTTGCGGGAGGGGTGTGGCCTGTGTGACGACCAGGGCGTGGCAAGCATCGGGATGGTTGGCGCACACGACATGACGCGGGTGCGCGACGCGATCCCGAGCGGCGCTCCTTAATCCTCGAGGATGGCTTTAGGCACGCTGGACAGGTCGCAGGCTTGCGCCTGTTCGAAGTAGCCTTCAGCATCGTCGATCATCACGACGGCGACGTCGATCAGCTCGTCGAGTCGTTGCAGCAGCGATTCACGCCACTCTATGTCTTCGTCGCGCTCGGGCGTCTTGTCGAGTTGCTCGATGATCGAGTCGGCCGTCTGCAGGAATGGAATCGCCTGCTGATAGTTTTCGATCGAGACCATCGCTGCGTTGCGCGCGCCGACGAGTCGCTCGCGGTGCTCGTCCGCCAGTTCGGATTCGCCGCTGATCCGCGGCAATACATCCGAGATGCGTTGCAGAAGCGGCGGAGCCTGTTCTTCCAGGATGATGGCGCGCTCGCGCAGCGCTGCATATTCGTCGCGAAGGTCGGCGTCGCCGGGCTGAGTGGTGCTGTTCATCGTGGATAGGAGTGCGTGGTGCGGTCGCGGCATGATACTCGACGGCACCCGATTTCCTGCCCGTTCCGCGAGTTCCTATATAGGCGGCGAGAGACATACTTCACATCAATCGAGGGTGGGCCGTGTTGCGATGGGCGCCCCGTCGAGCTCCCAGCCCCCGTGCGCGACAGCGCACGGGGGCTTTTTCAAAATATTTTCACAAAGGGGCTTGTGTGGTTGGGGGCAGGTGCTTAGAATCACGCCTCTTTCGCGCTAACGGAAACGCGGCGCGGGAGAGGGAAGCAGGGTTGGTGGTGTGCGGCAGTCTGGCGCGCGCAACTGGCCTGGAAGTTGAGCCCCGCAGTCGCAACGATGGTGTTAAAAAGTTGTTGACGAGCTGCGAAACACGGTTCATAATCTCGCTTCTCTGCTGCTGAAAACGCAGCGCTGCCGGGAAACACGAAGTTCCTCGCAGAATGCTCTTTAAAAATTAACAGCCGATAAGTGTGGGCGCTTGATGGAAGCGAGCTGATCCTCGGATCAGATAGCAAAAGTATCAAGAGTCTCACACTAAAGTAAGTCAGGTTTATGAAGCAATTCATATTCCTGTCAGCTTTGAGTGAGCGACCGGTTCGAAAGAACCGAAAACAGTAACAGGTTTAAACTGAAGAGTTTGATCCTGGCTCAGATTGAACGCTGGCGGCATGCCTTACACATGCAAGTCGAACGGCAGCACGGGTGCTTGCACCTGGTGGCGAGTGGCGAACGGGTGAGTAATACATCGGAACATGTCCTGTAGTGGGGGATAGCCCGGCGAAAGCCGGATTAATACCGCATACGATCCACGGATGAAAGCGGGGGACCTTCGGGCCTCGCGCTATAGGGTTGGCCGATGGCTGATTAGCTAGTTGGTGGGGTAAAGGCCTACCAAGGCGACGATCAGTAGCTGGTCTGAGAGGACGACCAGCCACACTGGGACTGAGACACGGCCCAGACTCCTACGGGAGGCAGCAGTGGGGAATTTTGGACAATGGGCGAAAGCCTGATCCAGCAATGCCGCGTGTGTGAAGAAGGCCTTCGGGTTGTAAAGCACTTTTGTCCGGAAAGAAATCCTTGGCTCTAATACAGTCGGGGGATGACGGTACCGGAAGAATAAGCACCGGCTAACTACGTGCCAGCAGCCGCGGTAATACGTAGGGTGCAAGCGTTAATCGGAATTACTGGGCGTAAAGCGTGCGCAGGCGGTTTGCTAAGACCGATGTGAAATCCCCGGGCTCAACCTGGGAACTGCATTGGTGACTGGCAGGCTAGAGTATGGCAGAGGGGGGTAGAATTCCACGTGTAGCAGTGAAATGCGTAGAGATGTGGAGGAATACCGATGGCGAAGGCAGCCCCCTGGGCCAATACTGACGCTCATGCACGAAAGCGTGGGGAGCAAACAGGATTAGATACCCTGGTAGTCCACGCCCTAAACGATGTCAACTAGTTGTTGGGGATTCATTTCCTTAGTAACGTAGCTAACGCGTGAAGTTGACCGCCTGGGGAGTACGGTCGCAAGATTAAAACTCAAAGGAATTGACGGGGACCCGCACAAGCGGTGGATGATGTGGATTAATTCGATGCAACGCGAAAAACCTTACCTACCCTTGACATGGTCGGAATCCTGCTGAGAGGCGGGAGTGCTCGAAAGAGAACCGGCGCACAGGTGCTGCATGGCTGTCGTCAGCTCGTGTCGTGAGATGTTGGGTTAAGTCCCGCAACGAGCGCAACCCTTGTCCTTAGTTGCTACGCAAGAGCACTCTAAGGAGACTGCCGGTGACAAACCGGAGGAAGGTGGGGATGACGTCAAGTCCTCATGGCCCTTATGGGTAGGGCTTCACACGTCATACAATGGTCGGAACAGAGGGTTGCCAACCCGCGAGGGGGAGCTAATCCCAGAAAACCGATCGTAGTCCGGATTGCACTCTGCAACTCGAGTGCATGAAGCTGGAATCGCTAGTAATCGCGGATCAGCATGCCGCGGTGAATACGTTCCCGGGTCTTGTACACACCGCCCGTCACACCATGGGAGTGGGTTTTACCAGAAGTGGCTAGTCTAACCGCAAGGAGGACGGTCACCACGGTAGGATTCATGACTGGGGTGAAGTCGTAACAAGGTAGCCGTATCGGAAGGTGCGGCTGGATCACCTCCTTTCCAGAGCTTCTCGCAAAGTTGAGCGCTCACGCTTATCGGCTGTAAATTTAAAGACAGACTCAGGGGTCTGTAGCTCAGTCGGTTAGAGCACCGTCTTGATAAGGCGGGGGTCGTTGGTTCGAATCCAACCAGACCCACCATTGTCTGGCG
>NZ_CADFDU010000005.1:0-475 GCF_902833045.1 Burkholderia sp. BCC0322 | reverse complement strand
ATCTGTACTCATGGGGGCATAGCTCAGCTGGGAGAGCACCTGCTTTGCAAGCAGGGGGTCGTCGGTTCGATCCCGTCTGCCTCCACCAATCACCAACGCTAAGGGCTTGGTTCAGACGCTGAACCGAGAATTTTGCATTGGCGATTGAGCCAGTCAGAGTGATACGTTTTACGTATCGGCTGTCGTTCTTTAACAATCTGGAAGAAGTAAGTAATTTGGATAGCGGAAGCGTCTTGAGATGGACGTGAAAGTTATCCGGGTTGTGATTGTATCGATGTATCTCAAGATGATTCGAACTCTATGTTTGACTCAATTGGAATACGGCACAACGCGAGAACTCAACCTGTAGCGACTGTCGATGAGACAGACTCGTTATAGGGTCAAGCGAACAAGTGCATGTGGTGGATGCCTTGGCGATCACAGGCGATGAAGGACGCGGTAGCCTGCGAAAAGCTACGGGGAGCTGGCAAACGAG
>NZ_CADFDU010000004.1 GCF_902833045.1 Burkholderia sp. BCC0322 | reverse complement strand
TCCATGATTTTTAAAGAGAAAGGAGGTGATTTACAGCCACGGCTTGAGAATATTGTTCTCGGCGGTGGCTGTAGATCACCCCAAAAAGTTTTTGGCGAACCGAAGCTGCAGTTGCCGGCCATCATCCGCGTGTCGACCGGGTTGCCCGGATCGCCGATCCGGTATTCGCCGTTGTCGAGCGCGACCGGCGGCGCGGTTTCGACGCCCGGCGGCGGCGGTTCGAGGCTGGACATCGCGACGCCGTAGGCCGCCGGAATCAGCACGAAATCGCCGGGCAGCAGCGCGATCGGCGCGTGTCCGTCGATCGCGATCCGGCACCCGCCGTCGAGGATCGCGCAATAGAACGGCTCGCCGGCGACCGTGCGGTTGATCGACCACGGGCTCGCACCGTGAACGGACTTGGAGTACCGCGCGCCCGGTTGCAGCAGCGTCACGACTTCGGTCAACGGGTCGATCATCGCCGGACTCTCGCAAAAGAAAAGCGGATTTTCGATTGTAGCGAATACGGACCCGGCCATCTATCGTACGGACACATGCCCAACACACCTCAGGAGTTCGCATGAAGACCGTACTGATCACCGGCTGTTCCTCCGGCTTCGGCCTCGAGATTGCCCGCCATTTCCTGGCCCGCGACTGGCAGGTCGTCGCGACGATGCGCACGCCGCGCGAGGACGTGCTGCCGCCGTCGGAACGCCTGCGCGTGCTGGCGCTCGACGTGACGAACGCGGACAGCATCCGCGCCGCGATCGACGCGGCCGGCCCGATCGACGTGCTCGTCAACAACGCGGGCTTCGGCGCGGCCGCGCCGGCCGAGCTGATGCCGCTCGACACGGTGCGCGCGCTGCTCGAGACCAACACGATCGGCACGATTGCAGTTACGCAGGCCGTGCTGCCGCAGTTTCGCCAGCGCGGGGCCGGCGTGATCGTGAACGTCACGTCGAGCGTCACGCTGAAGGCGCTGCCGCTGGTCGGGGCGTACCGCGCGAGCAAGGCGGCGGTCAATGCGTACACCGAATCGATGGCGGTCGAACTCGAACCGTTCGGCGTGCGCGCGCATCTCGTGCTGCCGGGCCGGGCACCCGACACGCGTTTCGGCGACAACGCGCGTGCGCACGTGCATGGCTTCGAGCACGAGGCCTATGCAGAGTTTGTCGGAAAGGCCGTCGCGAGGATGCTCGATGCGTCGGGGCCGATCACCCATGCGCAGGACGTGGCCGACGCCGTGTGGCGCGCGGCGACGGATCCGTCGAGCCCGATGCGCATTCCGGCCGGCGCCGATGCCGAAGCGTGGGCGGCCGAAACGCACTGATCGATCGGGAAGCCGTTGCGCCGGCCGGTCGCACCGGCGCGGCGGATCGCGTGATGCGGAGAAGGGCGTTACCGCACGCCGTTACAGCGCACGTTCGATTGCCTGACCGAGCAGCGACACGCCGAGATCGATCTCTTCGTCGCTGACGGTCAGCGGCGGCGCGATCCGGAACACGCCGCCCATGCCGGGCAACTGCACGATGTTCATGCTGAGCCCGAGATGCATGCATTCGCGCGTGATCTTCGCACCGAGCCCGTCAGCCGGCTCCTTCGTGCGGCGATCCTTGACGATCTCGACGCCGAGCAGCAGCCCGCGTCCGCGCACGTCGCCGATGCAGTCGTAGCGTTCCATCAGGTCGAGCAGGCCGCGCCGCAGCCGGTCGCCCATCACGTTCGCCCGGGCAACGAGCCCGTCGCGCTGCACCACATCGAGCACGCGCAGGCCGACGGCCGCGGGCAGCGGATCCGACACGTGCGTCGTGTAGAACAGGTAGCCGAGTTCGTGCGCGCGTTCCTCGATCGCCGCGGACGTCACGATCGCCGCGAGCGGCAGCCCGGCGCCGAGCGTTTTCGACAGCGTCAGGATGTCGGGTGTCACGCCATCGCGCTGGCACGCGAACATCGTGCCGGTGCGGCCGATGCCGGTCTGCGCCTCGTCGAGGATCAGCAGCATCCCGCGCTCCTCGCACTTGTGTTTGAGCGACGCCATATAGCCCTCCGGCAACTCGATGATCCCGCCGGAGCTGAGGATCGGCTCCGCGATGAAGGCCGCGAGGTTGCCGCTCGACTGGCGATCGATCAGGTCGAACGCGTAGTCGAGTTCGGCGAGGAAGTCATGAGTGCCGTTGCGCTCGAAGCGCGGCCGGTACGTGAACGGCGCCGGAATCGCGAACGAGCCGACGGCGGCCGGGCCGACACCCTTGCGGCCGGCGCTGTACGTGGCCGACGCGGCCGCGCCCGTCATCCCGTGCCACGACTGCGCGAAGCCGACGATCTCGTACTTGCCGGTGACGAGCTTCGCCATCCGGATCGCCGCTTCGTTCGATTCCGCGCCGGTGCTGAGCAAAAGCGCACGATCGAGCCCGGCCGGCGTGATGTCGGCGAGGCGAGTCGCGAGGTCGACGACCGGCCGCGACAGCATCCCGCTGAACAGATGGTCGAGCTTGCCCGCGTATTCGCCGATCACGGACACGATCTCCGGATGGCTGTGGCCGAGCACCGCGCTCATCTGGCCCGACGTGAAATCGAGGATTGCGCGGCCGTCCGCGTCGTACACGAAGCTGCCTTTCGCGCGCTCGATGATCATCGGCTCGAACGTGCTGCCGTAGCGGACCAGGTGCTGCCTGGCGTTGCGCCAGAAGGTCGGGTCGTCGTTCAGGGACATCGGGCGTCTCCAGACAAGAGGCAAGGGGTAGGGGGCAGAGGGCAGGGGTCGCTTGCAGTCTAGGCGCGCGTCTGGTTTGATGGAAACGAATAGTGCTTATGCAAGGTAGAAAAGGAGCTGATACCTTGGCGCTTTCGCTCGAAATCGACCTGCTGCGCTCGTTCGTCGTGATCGCCGAGGTGCGCGCGCTCAGTCGCGCGGCCGCGCGTGTCGGCCGGACCCAGTCCGCGCTCAGCCAGCAGATGAAGCGGCTCGAGGAGATCGTCGACCAGCCGCTGTTTCAGCGCACCGGGCGCGGCGTGGTGCTGACCCATCCGGGCGAGCGGCTGCTCGTGCATGCGCACCGCATCCTGCGGCTGCACGACGAGGCGATGGCCGACCTGTGCGGCACGGGGCTGTCGGGGACGATCCGCTTCGGCTGCCCGGACGATTACGCGCAGGCCTGGCTGCCTGCGCTGCTGCGGCAGTTTTCGAGCCAGCATCCACAGGCGATCGTCGAAGTCGTATGCGGGCCGACGCCGCGTCTGATGGAACAGCTGGAGAAACGCGCAGTCGACCTGGCGATGATTTCATTGCCGGACGACGGCGCGAACGACGACATCATTCGTCGCGAGCAACTGGTCTGGATCGGCTATCCGGGGCTCGAACCCGCGCATTTCGATCCGTTGCCGCTGGCGCTGTCCGATCGCGACACGCTCGATCACATCGCGGCCTGCGAGGCGCTGGATCGGGCCGGCCGCGACTACCGCGTCGCGTATGCGAGCAGCAGTCTCGCGGGGCTGGTCGCGCTGGTGCGTTCGGGGCAGGCGTTCGCGGTGATGACGCAGACGGCGGTGCCGGCCGACCTGGCGATCGTCACCGGCGATCCGCGCTTGCCGCCGTTGCCGGCGGTGGGCATTGCGCTGAAGTTCGATCGCAAGCGGCCGTCGCATCTGACGGCGGCGTTCGCCGAGCATATCCGGCTCACGCTGCCGCTGTTGTGATGCGCGCGGCCGTCGCGCCGAAGCATCACGCGAGCGTCGACGAGGCCGACACCTTGGCCGAGTCACCGGCATTGGCATCCGCCGTCGCATCGCGCACGCGGATCGCCGCCTGCATGCCCGACAACTTGAGTTCGGTTTCCTGATATTCGTTGACCGGCTCGGAATCGGCGACGATGCCGCAGCCCGCGAACAACCGGCAGGCGCCCCCGTCGACCAGCGCCGAACGTAGCGCGACGATGAAGTCGCCGTTGCCGTGCGCGTCGATCCAGCCGACGGGCGCCGCATACCAGCCGCGATCGAAGCCTTCGTGCGCACGGATGTGGTCGAGCGCCGCGGCGCGCGGATGGCCGGCCACCGCCGGCGTCGGATGCAGCGCCGCGACGACCTGCAGCAGCGTCGCATCCGCCTTCAGCGTCGCGCGGATCGGCGTGCTCAGGTGCTGCAGCCTCGGCAACCGGTGCAGCGACGGCTGCTCGGGCACGTCGAGCGCGCGTGACAGCGGCGTGAGCGCGGCGCGGATCGCGTCGACGACGAGCGCGTGTTCGAGCCGCTCCTTGGCGGAACCCATCAGGGCCGCGCCGAGCGCGCGATCGTCGTCGGGCGTGGCGCCGCGCCGGATCGTCCCGGCCAGCGCATGCGTGCGCACGTCGCCGGCCGCGACATGCGCGAGCCGTTCCGGCGTGGCGCCGACGAAGCAGGCCGCCTCGCGGCGGACCGCGAACAGGTGCGCATGCGCGTCGCGCTTGCGCAGCCGGCGCAGCAGCGGCGCGACGGCAACGGGCCGCGCGTATTGTTCGAGCACGTCGCGCGCGAGCACGACCTTGCCGAACGCGCCGCCGTGGATCGCGTCCACCGCGCGCCGGACTTCGTGCTGCCATTCGCTGGCCTGCAACGCCTGCGTGTGCAGCAGGTGCGGGGCATCGTCGTCATGGGTGGCGGCGAGCGTGCCGAGCGACTCGATGCGCGTGAGGCACGCATGCGCGAGCGCGGCAGGATCGTCGTGCGCGGCGACCACGTGCTGGCAGACGGCCCAGTGGGTATCGCCTTCGCGCACGATCAGCAGCTTCGCCACCGTCATGCCGGCGTCGGGAAACGGCGCCCAGTGCGCGCTGCGCGCGCCGCGCGGATCGAACCGGAAGCCGCCGACGAGGCGCGGCGGTTGCGGGCCGGCCGTCACCGCATCGCGAACGAGCGTGCGCCAGCGCGCATCGATCTGCGCGAAGCGCGTGTCGCCGGTGGCGCTCAGTTCGAGCGCGCAATCCCAGCCGAACAGCGTGACGGACGTATCGCCGGCTTCGAGGAAGAACCACGGCGTGGCGCCGTCGTCCCACGCGGCGATCAGGTCGAAGAAGTCGAGCGGGCGCAGCGGCACCGACACCGACGCGAGCGTCGGCGTGCCGGTGTCGGCGGCGCGGCGCGCCGCACGGGCGAACGTGTCGTGCAGCAGCGGGAGGCCGGCGTTCATGCGAGCCCCCGTTGTTGCCGCCAATAGTGCGTTTGCTGCGCGATGTACCACGCGATCAGGCCCGAGAACAGCGTCTCGACGTAGTCGGCGTCGAGGCCGGCCTGCTCGGCCCAGCGGCGCCGGTCGGGCAGCATCGCGGCCACCCGTTCCGGCGCGGCGATGCTCGCTTCGTCGGGCTTGAAGCGCGACGCAGCCTTCACGTACTGCATGCGTCGGCCGAGCGCTTCGATGATGTCGGCGTCCAGGCGATCGATGGCTTCGCGAATGTCGGGTAGCCCCGTGCAGGCGTCCGGTTTCTTCATGTGTGCTCCTTTCCGTAACGAAGGGATTGGCCGATTCGTTCGACCAGATGCGCGATCACCGCCGGGTATTGGTGGCGCAGGTAGAAGTGGTCGCCGCTGAACGTCTCGATGCGGATCGGGCGCGACGCGACGTCCTGCCACGCGTGCGCTTCGTCGTTGTCGAGCTCGGAATCGGCGAGCGGCAGCATCACGCCGAGCGGCGTGTCGATCCGCGGCGGCCGGTCGCGGCGATACGTCTCGATCGCGCGGTAGTCGCTGCGGATCATCGGCAGGTAGATCGCGCGCATCTCCGGATCGGCGAGCAGCGCGGCGTGCTCGCCGGACAGCCGCGCGACATCGGCCACGAGCGCTTCGTCGGATTGCAGGTGCAGATCCGACAGGCGCTGACGGTGCGGCGGCGGCAGCGCGGACACGGCCAGGTAAAGCGGCGCCGCGCCGCGCGCCTCGAGCCGCACCGCCACCTCGTAGGCGAGCGCCGCGCCGAGGCTGTGCCCGAACAGCACGAGCGGCGCGTGGGCATAGCGTTGCAGCGCGTCGGCGGCGGGGCCGGCGAGTGCGTCGATCGTCGTCAGGCACGGCTCGCCGAAGCGTTCCTCGCGGCCCGGATACTGCAGCGCGAGCAGGTCGACGTCCCACGGCAGCGCGCGACGCCAGCCGCGAAAGAAATTCGCGGTGCCGCCCGCGTGCGGGAAGCAGACGAGCTGCGCGCGCGGGCACGGCGACAGGCGCAGTTCGCGGATCCAGTTCGAATCGGTCGGTCGTGCGCTCATGCGGCCGCCGCCTCCAACTGGCGGCGCAGCAGGTCGCGCAGCGATTTCTTGCTGGTCTTGCCGATGCCCGTTTCCGGGAAGCGCGGCATGAACTCAATGCGATCGGGAATCTTGAACGCCGCGAGCCCGCAGTCGCGCAGGTGGCGTTTCAGCACCAGCCTGGACGGCGCGGGTGCGCGGGCGACGACGAACGCGCAGGTGCGCTCGCCGAGCAGTGGGTCGGGCATCGCGACCACCGCCGCGTCGTGCACCTGCGGATGCGCGAGCAACAGGTTCTCCACTTCCTCGGCGGAGACCTTCTCGCCGCCGCGATTGATCTGGTCCTTGTCACGGCCTTCGACGACGAGATCGCCGTCCGCGGTGCGCCGCACACGGTCGCCGCTGCGATAGAAGCCGTCGGCGGTGAACGCGGTCGCGTTGTGCTCGGCGAGCCGGTAGTAGCCGCGTATCGTGTACGGGCCGCGCACCTGCAGTTCACCGATTTCACCGGGCGCGACCGGTTCGCCGGCATCGTCGACGATGCGCACTTCGTCGCCGTCCGACACCGGGCGGCCCTGGGTCTGCGCGATCCGTTCGGGCGAATCGTCGAGCCGCGTGCAGCAGATGAGCCCTTCGGCCATGCCGAACACCTGCTGCAGCCGGCAGCCGAGCACGGGCGTCACGCGCGCGGCCGCGTGGTCCATCAAGCGGGCGCCGCCGACCTGCAGCACGCGCAGGCTCGACAGGTCCGCCTGCCGTTGCGGCTGTTCGTCGAGCCACAGCAGCGCGAGCGGCGGCACGAGCGCGGTATGCGTGACGCGCTCCTGCGCGATCAGCGCGAAGCTCTGTTCGGGCTCGGGCCGCCCGGTCGTGACCACGCGGCCGCCCGCGAGCAGCGCGCCGATCGTGCCGGGGCAGCACAGCGTGAAGTTGTGCGCCATCGGCAGCGCGGCGAGATACACGGTGCCGGCGTCGAAGCCGCTCGCGGCGCTGCACGCGCGCACGTTGTACAGGTATTCGCGATGGCGGCGCGGGATCAGCTTCGGCGTACCGGTCGTGCCGCCGGACAGCTGGAAGCACGCGATGTCGTCGGCGCGTGCCGCGCATTCGCGCAGCGGCGGCGCGTCGTACAGCGCGTCGAATGGGGTGAACGCGTGATCGTCGCCGGCCATCACGATGTGCTCGAGCGCCGGGCAGTCGGCCTGCAACGCGGCCGCGAGCGGCCGGCAGTCGAACTCGCCGAGTCGTGCGGCGCCCAGGTACGCACGCGCGCCGGCGAAGCGGCAGAACGCGCCGATCTCGTAGTGCCGGTGAGCGGGCAGGGCGAGCACCGGCCGTACGCCGAGCTGGAACAGCGCGAAGCACGTCTCGATGAAGCGCGCGCCGTTCGGCAGGTGGACGACGACCGCGTCGCCGCGCGCCAGGCCGAGACGCGCGAGGCCGCCCGCAAGCCGGCGGATGCGCGTGAGCAGGTCGCGGTAGCTGAGCCGGCAGGCGCCGTCGACGATGGCGAGCGCATCGGGATCGCGCTGCGCTTGCGCGTCGAGCGCATCGAAGAAAGTCGTCTCTTGCCAATAGCCGGCGTCGCGATAGCGGCGCGCGAAGTCGTCGGGCCAGTCGGGCGCGTCGGCCGGGAGGGCCGGTGCCACGGAGGGAAGGGAGGGTTGCATGGGCGGACCTTGGGTTCCGGCAAGTTGTCAACAAATGTAAATGAGAGGTATTATCATTTGTAACAAGTGCCGCGATAGCGTCGTTTCTTTCGATATCGCGGCAATTTCATTCGATCGGGCGCCTGTCGCGCGGCGCCCGCCCGGCCCGGCCGGACAATCGGCCGGTTGCCGCCGGCGCGCGCCGGGCCGCGCGTGCCGCCTAACCAACGGACCTCCGATGAGCTCGACCTCCTTCGCATCGTCACGACGTCACCCGCCGGTGCTCGTGCCCGGCAATCATCCGGGCGTGGTGCACATCGACGCGGGCATGAAACTCATGAGCGGCACGCTGTGCTCGGACAGCCGCGACTGGTACGAGGAGCCGCTCGAAAAAGGGCTGAAGCTCGTGCTCGTGCAGAGCGGCCAGTTGCGCTGCCGTGTGCCGGGCCAGCCCGAGCAATGCATCAAGGGGCCGGGGCTGTGCGTGATCGCCAACGATGGCGAATTCACGACGCACCAGATCTACGACCGCGACACGCCGCTGCGCTACACGATCGTGCAGCTCGGCCTCGACGCGCTCGACCGCAACCTGAGCCTGTTGCCGGAGAAGATGCTCGCGCCGGCGGGCGGCGATCCGCGCATCGTCAGCTGCCCGGCGTCGAAGGCGCTGCAGGCGCTCGCGGTGCAGATCGCGACCTGCCCGTTCGAGGGGGCGGTGCGCGAGTACTTCCTGAAGGCCAAGGCGTTCGAGCTGACCGCGCTGAGCGCGCAACTGCTGGCGACGCAGCGGCAGTTCGCGCCGGCCGACGTGCGCGTCACGTCGTCGGATGTCGAGCGCGTGTATGCGGCGAGCGACATCCTGACGCGCGAGCTCCAGCAGCCGCCGACGCTCGACGCGCTCGCGGGCCGGGTGGGGATGAATTCGCGCAAGCTGACGGCCGGCTTCCGCAAGGTGTTCGGCACGAGCGTGTATGCGTACCTGCAGGAATACCGGCTGCGGACCGCGCACGCGATGCTGTGCGCGGAGGACGCGAACGTGTCGACCGTGGCGTATCGCGTGGGCTACAGCCCCGCGCATTTCTCGATCGCGTTCCGCAAGCGCTACGGCATTTCGCCGAGCGATATTCGTGCGTCTTCGAACGCGATCGACGACGTCGGGACGGCGCGCGCGGCAATCTAAAACAACTGACCGGCAGCCTAAAGCAATCGACCGGGCTCATGGGAGTGAATGAGATAGATTCTCATTCACGGGTGGCCGCCGCCGCGCGGATCCGCCATCGAACGACCCATACAAGGCGTGCCCATGAGCCAGACCGCTGTCGATTCCAGCATCGATCATTCCGATCCTTCCCGTTTTTCTCCCATAGCCTTTCGCTCGCAGCTCGTCGCGATGATCGCCGAGCTGCTCGACGAACCCGTCGACGAAATCGCGTCGCTCGACGATGACGAGGACCTGCTGAGCTGCGGCCTCGATTCGATCCGGCTGATGTATCTGCAGACGCGCGTGAATCGCCTCGGTTACGCGCTGACGTTCGATGCGCTCGCGCGCACGCCGACGCTCGGCGCGTGGGCCGAGCTGCTCGCGAATGCGCCGCGCGTCGCGCCCGCGATGCCCGACGTCGGGGCGGCCGAGGCTGCCGAGGTCGACGTGCATGCGCCGTTCGACTTGTCCGCGGTCCAGCAGGCGTACTGGCTTGGCCGCAGTGACGAAGAAGTGCTCGGCGGCGTGAGCTGTCACGCGTTCCTCGAGTTTCGCAGCCGCGCGATCGATCCCGTTCGTCTCGATGCGGCGTGCCAACTTGTGCGTGCGCGCCATCCGATGCTGCGCGCGCGCTTCAGCGGTGGCCGCCAGCAGATCGTCGCGGCGCCGGACGCGCCGGTGTTCGCGCATGCGGACTGGCGCGACAAGATGGCCGCCGATGCGCAAGCCGAATGGGAGTCGCTTCGCGCGCGCCGGTCGCACGAATGTCTCGACGTCGAGCACGCGCAGGTCTTCATGATGGGGCTCGTGCAGATGCCCGGCGGCGAGGATCGCGTGTGGCTGAGCGTCGACCTGCTCGCGGCCGACGTGGACAGCGTGCGGCTGCTGATGCAGGAGATCGGCGCCGCGTATGCCGAGCCATCGGCGTTGCCCGATGCGCCGTCGACGTGGTTCCCGGCCTGGCTCGCGCGTCGCGCGGCCGATACGCGCGAAGCGCGGGCCGCGGCGCGCGATGCCTGGCATGCGCGGCTTGCCGCGTTGCCCGAAGGGCCGGCATTGCCGCTTGCCTGTGCGCCGGAAACGATCCGTGCGCCGCGTTTCAGCCGCGTCGCGCATACGCTGAGCACGGCCGAACTCGCGCGCCTGCAGGCGCGGGCCGCGCAGCATGGCGTCACGCTGTCGTCGGTGTTCGGCGCGGCGTTCGCCGCGGTGCTCGCGCGCTGGAGCGGCCGGCAGGCGTTCCTGCTCAACGTACCGCTGTTCGACCGGCACGGCGATGCGCCCGACCTCGGCCGCGTGATCGCCGATTTCACGACGCTGCTGCTCGTCGAATGCGACATGCGCGCCGACGCGAGCGCGGCCGACACGGTGCGCGCGCTCCAGCAGCGACTGCACGGCGCGATCGCACAGGCAGCCTATCCGGCGCTCGAAGTGCTGCGCGATGCGCGCCGGCAGGGCGCGCCGCGCGCAGCGCCCGTCGTGTTCTCGTGCAATCTCGGCGACGCGCCGTTCGTGCCCGACGCGTTCGCGCGCGTGTTCGGCGATCTGCACGACATGATTTCGCAGACGCCGCAGGTATGGCTCGACCATCAGCTCTATCGCGTGCCCGATGGCGCGCTGCTCGCGTGGGACAGCGTCGACGGCCTGTTTCCCGACGGCATGATCGATGCGATGTTCGGCGCGTATGTCGCGCTCGTGCAGGCGCTGTGCGATCGCGACTGGCGGCTGCCGATCGCAGTCGAGCTGCCGTCCGCGCAGCGGCGCGTGCGCGATGCGCTCAACGCAGTGCCTGCATCCGCGCGGCCGCGCACGCTGCATGCGGACTTCTTCGCATCGGCCGCGCGCGAGCCGGAGGCCGTCGCATTGCGCTGCGGCGAGCAGGTGGTGACGCGCGGCGAACTGGCTGCGCAGGCGCTGGCGATCGCGGGTGGCCTGCGGGCGGCCGGCATCGGTCGCGGCGATGCCGTCGAGATCAGTCTGCCGCGCGGGCCCGCACAGGTGGCCGCGGTGTTCGGCGTGCTGGCCGCCGGCGCGTGCTACGTGCCGCTCGATATCGCTCAGCCACCCGCGCGCAAGGCGCTGATCGAGCGTGCGGCCGGTGTCAAGGCCGCGATCGGCGACGCGACGCTCGCCGATGCGCCGCTGCCGCATTTCGGCATCGCGGCGCTGATGCGGCACGAACCGCTGGCCGCGCCGCTCGCGGTGGCGCCGCAGGCCACCGCTTACGTGATCTACACGTCCGGCTCGACGGGCGTGCCGAAGGGTGTCGAGATGACGCACGCCGCGGCGCTCAACACGATCGATGCGATCGATGCCCTGCTCGGCGTGCATGCGCAAGACCGGTTGCTCGCGGTCTCGGCGCTCGATTTCGACCTGTCGGTGTACGACCTGTTCGGCGTGCTCGGCGCGGGCGCCGAGCTGGTACTGCCGACCCAGGATGACGCGCGCGACGCGGTGCGCTGGATCGAGCTGATCGCGCAGCATCGCGTGACGCTGTGGAATTCGGCGCCCGCGCTGCTGGAAATGGTGCTGGCGGTGCCCGCTGCGGCCGACGCGTGCCGCAGCGTGCGCGCGGCGCTGCTGTCGGGCGACTGGATCGCGCTCGACCTGCCGGCGCGTCTGCGCGAACGGTGCGGCGACGCCTGCGCTTTCCATGCGCTCGGCGGTGCGACCGAGGCCGGCATCTGGTCGAACGTGCAGACGGTGCGCGACGTGCCGCCGCACTGGCGTTCGATTCCGTATGGCCGGCCGTTGCCGGGGCAGGCCTATCGTGTCGTCGACGCCGATGGCCGCGATGTGCCGGATTATGTGCCGGGCGAACTGCTGATTGGCGGCGACAGCCTCGCGCGCGGCTACCGGAATGATCCCGAGCTGACCGCGCAGCGTTTCGTGCAGCAGGCGTCGGGCCGTTGGTATCGCACGGGCGACCGTGGCCGCTACTGGCCCGACGGCACGCTCGAATTCCTGGGGCGCGAGGATCGCCAGGTGAAGGTGCGCGGGCACCGGATCGAACTGGGCGAGATCGAGGCGGCGCTGGCCGCGCATCCGCTGATCGACGGTGCGTGCGCAAGCGTCGTTGGCGGCGAAGCCGCGCGTATCGCGGCTGCGTTCGTGCCGGCCGATCGCGCAGCGGATGCCACGCCGTCGTCGCCCGCGCTCGTGGAAGCGGACCTGGCCGATACCGTGCACGCGGAAGTAGCCGTCGCGCGCGCGGTCGCCGATCGGCTGGTCGACGGCGATACGGGCTGGCCGCCGTCGCTGCGCGCGCATGGGCATGCAAAGGATGACGTAGCGATTTCGATCGACGGCGCGCTCGATCTGCTCGGCTGGCATGCCGCCGATCTCGACGACCTGACCGGCTCGCTGCGCGTGCTCGCCGCCGACCCTGAAGGCGCCGCGCGGCGTGTGCCGCTCGATCCGCGGATCGCGCCGCTCGCGTTCGCGGCGCGCCTGCCGGATGGCGCACGCGCGCTGCGCCAGTTTGGCGATGCGCTGCAGGCCCTGGCCGCCGCGCACACCGAACCGGTGCGGGTCGCGGTGCTCGACGCGCGTGCCGGGCAATGGTTCGATGCGGGGCTCGGCGTGCTTGACGATCCGCGCTTCGACGTGACGCTGTTCGACGCGTCGCCAGGCCTGCTGCACAACGCGCAGGCGTACTTCGTACACACGACGCCGACGCTGCAGGCGATGCAGGACGGCCTGCTGCCCGCGCGCCATCTCGGCCGGTTCGATTGCGTGATCAGCTTCGCGGCGGCCCACCTGCGTGACGATCCGCGCGACACGTTCCGGATCGCAGCGGCGTTGCTGGCGCAGCATGGCCACTTGCTGCTCGCCGACGTGCTGCGCGATTCGCCGCTGCGTGAGCTCGTCGCGGGGGTGACGGGCGATGCGTCGCTGCCGCGGCCGTTCGCGCACGATGCGCTGGCGTCGGCGGCGCACGCGTGCGGCTTTGCGCTGGACGATTCCCGGAGTTGGCGCTCGACTGCCTTTGCGTGCATCGACGCACGCCGTGTCGGCGAGGCGGCTCCGCAAGCGGCGCTGGCCGACTGGTTGCGCGACCGGCTGCCCGACGCGATGCGTCCCGATGCGCTGTGGTGCATCGCGCGCTGGCCGCTCAACGCGAACGGCAAGATCGATCGACGGGCGGTAGGCGACGCGCTTGCGCGAGCGCTCGGCGATGCGCCGGCCGCCCACGATGCGTTCGTGCCGGCCGACGAACGGCAGGCGACGCTGCTCGCGTGTTGGGAGCACGCGCTTGGCCGCCCGGCGAACGCGCGCGACGCGACGTTCTTCGCGCTCGGCGGCGACAGCCTGCTCGCGACGCGCCTGCTCGCGCAGCTGCGCGAGCGGCTCGGCGTGCGGGTCGGGATGGCTGCGTTCTACCGGCAGCCGACGCTCGCGGGTCTCGCCGCGCAGCTTGACGAGGCAGCATCGGCGGTGCCTGCGTCGAAGGCCGAGGGCGGCACACCGGTCGCCGCGATCGAGGAGGGCGTGCTGTGAGCTTCGATGACGTGCTCGATCTTTGCCGCGAACGCCAGATCGAACTATGGTGCGACGACGGCGGCCAGTTGCGCTATCGCGCGCCGGCCGGCGCACTCGATGCGGAGCTGGCCGCGCGCATCAAGGCCGAACGCGACGCGTTCGTCCGCTTCCTGCAGGACGGCGCGTGGCGCAGCGATCCGGCGCGCCGGCACGAGCGGTTCGCGCTGACGCCGGTGCAGGCCGCGTACGTGCTCGGCCGGCACGAATCGTTCGAGTTCGGCGGCAATGCGTGCCATCTGTACGTCGAATACGGCGAGCCCGCGAATCTCGACTGCGTGCGCTTCGAGGCGGCGTGGAATGCGTGCGTCGTGCGGCATCCGATGCTGCGCGCGATCGTCGAGGACAACGCATGGCAGCGCGTGCTGCCCGACGTGCCGTGGCAGCCGCTCACGGTGCACGACCTGCGCGATGCCGATGCGAACGCATTCGACGCGCATGTAGGCAGCGTGCGCGGGCGCCTCGACCATGCGGTGCACGCGCTCGATCGCTGGCCGGTGCTGCAGCCGGAAGTGAGCCTCGGGCCGGATGGCGCGGTGCTGCACCTGTCCGTCGATTTCACGCTGATCGATTACGCGAGCCTGCAATTGCTGCTCGCCGAATGGCGGCGCCGTTACGACGATCCGCAATGGCAGCCCGCGCCGCTCGACGCGACGTTCCGTGACTATGTCGTCAATCAAGCCCATGCCGGCACGCGCGCCGATCAGGCGCGCGACAAGGCGTGGTGGCTGGCGCGCATCGACGATCTGCCGGCGCGCCCCGATCTGCCGGTGGTGCCTGCGAGGCGTGCCGACGCGCGGCCGCGTTTCACGCACCGGCATGCGCGGCTCGATCGTGCGCAATGGGGCGCGCTGAGCGGCCACGCGAGCCGCTTCGGGCTGAGCGCGGCAAGTGTCGCGCTGGCCGCGTTCGCCGAGGTCGTCGGCCGCTGGAGCCAGTCGCCCGCGTTCTGCCTGAACCTGACGGTGCTGAACCGTCCGCCCGTGCATCCGCGCATCGACGCGGTGCTCGGCGATTTCACCGCACTGAGCCTGCTCGCGGTCGATGCGACGCAAGGGCGCGATTTCGTCGAGCGCGCCCGCACGATCGGCGCGCGGATGTTCGACGATCTCGACCATCGCGCGTTTACCGGCGTCGACGTGATGCGCGAACTCGCGCGGCGGCGCGGCAAGGATGCGGCGCTGATGCCGGTGGTGTTCACGAGCGGCATCGGCAGTGTGGGCCGCCTGCTCGGCGAGCACCCGTCTCGCGCCGAGCCGCCGCGCTACATGATCAGTCAGACGCCGCAGGTCTGGCTCGACTGCCAGGTGACCGACCAGTTCGGCGGACTGGAAATCGGCTGGGACGTGCGCGACGAACTGTTTCCGGACGGAATGCCCGCGGCGATGTTCGATGCGTATGTCGCGCTGCTGGGCCGGCTCGCCGCCGATGCCGAATGGTGGTCGCGCGCGGGCGACATCGTGCTGCCGTGCGACGCACCCGTTGCCGATGTCCACCCGGATGCGGATACGCATATCGCGGCCGGCTTCGCCGCGCAGGCGTTGCGTACGCCCGATGCGCCGGTGGTGATCGATGCGCAGGGCGCGCGCACGTATCGCGACGTCGCGCAACACGCTGCGGCGCTGCGATCCGCGCTCGAACAGGCCGGCGCCGGCCCGGGCGACACCGTTGCCGTGCTGATGCCGAAGTGTGCGAACCAGCTCGCGGCCGTGCTCGGGATCGTCCAGGCGGGGGCCGCGTACGTACCGGTCGACTGCCGCCAGCCGGCGCTGCGGCAACAGGCGATCCTGCGCAATGCCCGGGTGCGTGCGGTCGTCAGCGTGCAGGCGCTCGACTTCGAACATGATGGTTGCGTGCGCATCGATATCGATGCGTTGCCGGCCGATCCGCAATGGCCGCCGCGCGCTGCGTGCGATATCGACGGCGACGCGCTCGCGTATGTGATCTATACGTCGGGTTCCACCGGCGAGCCGAAGGGCGTGATGCTGAGCCACGCGGCCGTGTGCAACACGCTTGCCGACATCAGCGCGCGCCATCGAGTCGGCGACGGCGACGTGGTGCTCGGCCTTGCCGAACTGAGCTTCGACCTGTCCGTCTACGACTTCTTCGGCGCGACCGCGCGCGGCGCGTGCGTCGTGCTGCCCGATCCGGCGCGCGGCAACGATCCGTCGCACTGGGCCGAGCTGATCGTGCGCCATCGCGTGACGCTGTGGAACTCGGTGCCCGCGCAAGGGCAGATGCTGATCGACTACCTCGACGGCGAACCGGCGCTCGACGTGCCCGGCCCGCGCCGCGTGCTGTGGTCGGGCGACTGGATTCCGGTGACGCTGCCCACGCGCTGGTGGCGGCGCTGGCCCGACAGCGCGCTGTTCAGCCTGGGTGGCGCGACCGAGGCATCGATCTGGTCGATCGAGCATCCGATTTGTCCGGCGGACACGCAGCTTGCCAGCATTCCATACGGCCGCGCGCTGACCGGGCAGACGATGGAAGTGCTCGACGCACTCGGCCGGCCGTGCCCGCCCGGCGTGCGCGGCGAGATTCATATCGGCGGTGTGGGGCTTGCCACGGGTTACGCGAACGATCCCGTGCGAACGGCCGAACGCTTCATTCTTCATCGCGACGGGCGCAGGCTTTATCGCACCGGCGATCTTGGCCGCGTGCGCGCTGACGGTTCGCTCGAATTCCTTGGGCGGCAGGACGATCAGGTGAAGATCCGCGGTTATCGGATCGAGCTGGCCGAGATCGATGCGGCGCTGACCGCGCATCCGCTCGTCGGCGCGGCCGCGACGATCGTGCTCGGCGAAGGCGCGGAGCGCAGGCTCGCGAGCTTCGCGTCGCTGCACGGTGCCGAGCCGTCGACGTTGGCGCACGACGACGCGCTGCACGAGATCGCGAAGCACGTGCGCACGGCGTTCGACACCGCGCGCTGGCCCGCGCATGCGGACGTGGCGCGGTCGGTCGCCCAGCTCGAGGCGGCCTGCGTTGCGTCGCTGGCCGCGTGGATCGTGCCGGCGGGGGCGCTGACCGAGGATGCCGCGACGGATTTTGCGACGTTGTGCGAACGGTTGCGCGTGCCGGCGGCGCGGCAGCATCTGCTGCGCCACTGGCTCGCGATGCTCGACAGGCACGGCGTGCTGCATGCGGATGCCGAAGCAGGCGGCTGGCGTCTGCGGCCCGATGCCGGCCTCGCCGATGCGCACGCATGCTGGGACGCGTTTGCGAAGGAGGCGTCGCCCGATCTGTGGCCCGCCGTCCTCGTCGACTACTTCCGCGACAGCGCGGGATGCATCGACGTGCAGGTGGACGGCAGCGTGTCGCCTGCCGGCCTGATGTTCCCGGAAGGCGCATCGCATATCGCCGATGCGATGTACAGCGACGGCGAACATGCGCACGCACTGCACAACGGGATGGCACAGGCCGTCCGCGCGATCGTCGCATGCGAGCCGCAGCGGCCATGGCGAATCCTCGAGATCGGCGCGGGAACGGCTGCGGCGACGCGGACGATCGTCGACGCGCTCGCGCCGCTGGTCGAAGCGGGCGCACGGATCGACTACCTGTTCAGCGACGTGTCGAGCTATTTCCTCGCGGCGGCGCGCGAGCGCTTCGCCGCGTATCCGTGGATGCGGTTCGAGCGATTCGACATGAATGCGCCGCTCGACGCGCAGGGCATCGCGCCGCACTCGATCGACGTGATGATCAGCTCCGGCGCGCTGAACAACGCGCGCGACACGGTCGCGCTGGTCGCCGGGCTGCGTGCGTTGTCGGCGGCCGATGCGTGGTGGGTGATTCAGGAACTGACGACCGAGCATCCGGAGATCAGCGTCAGCCAGGGGCTGATGATGGAAACGCCGAGCGACGCGCGCGCCGAGTCGGCGCGGTTGTTCGTGCCGCGTGCGCAGTGGCTCGAATGGTTGCAGTCGGATGGGGGCGATCGTGCGCTGGGTTGCGTGGCACCCGGCACGCCGCTCGACGTGCTCGGTTACGACATCCTGCTCGCGCACGTGAAGCGCGGCGCGGCGCGCATCGCGCCGGATGCGCTGCTGGCGTTCGTCGCCGAGCGCGTGCCGGGCTACATGGTGCCGTCGCAATTGCGTGTGCTCGACCGTCTGCCCGTGACCGCGAACGGCAAGATCGACCGCCGTACGCTGGCCGGCATCGCCGACATCCGCGAGCCGGAGCCGGCGGCCGCTCGACCGGCCTGCGCGCAGACTGCCGCCGATCCGCTGCTGGCGCGGCTGATCGGCTTGTGGGAAGCCGTGCTCGATACGCGCGACGTCACGCCGGATCAGGACTTCTTCGCCGCGGGCGGCGATTCGCTGCTGATCGCGCAGCTCGTGTCGAGGCTGCGTGGCGAGGAACCGCTTGCGCAAGCGCATCCGTTCGACCGGCTGCTGCGCTGGGTGCTCGCGCAACCGACGCCGGCTGCGTTCGCGCAATGCCTGCGCGATGCGGGCGAGCGGCAGGCGGGCGCATCGTCACCGGCCGTCCCGCGCACGACTCGCGCATCGGCGGTGATCCACGCGCCTGCGCCCCGCGTGCGCGCCGGCGTACGCCCGATTCCGCTGGCGCCGGGCGACGGCGTGCCGCGCGTCATCGTGCACGAAGGGCTCGGCACCGTGCATGCGTATCGTCCGGTCATGCCGGCGCTCGCGCGGCTCGGCCCGGTGCTCGGCTTCGCGGTGCGCGACGCGCAGGACTATCTCGATGTGCCGGCGCGCCACCTGAACGCGACGCTCGGCCGGCGTTATGCCGATGCGTTGTGGCGCACCGGCGTGCGCGAGGTCGACGTGCTCGGCTACTGCTCGGGCGGGCTGGTCGCGCTCGAAATGGCGAAGTCGCTGGTGCAGCTTGGCGTTGAAGTGCGCACGCTCGACATCGTGTCGAGCTACCGGATTCCGTACCTGATCGAAGACGAGCGGCTCGTGCTGTTCAACTTCGCGGCGACGCTCGGGCTGCCGCTCGACGCGCTCGGGTTTCCGGAAACGTATGTGCTGGCCGACGCGCTTGCCGACGCATTGAAGGCCGACCCCGCGCGTCTCGCGCCCGGCAGCCTGCAGGCGCAGCTGGAGATTTTCGGCGATCGCTGCGAGCCGCTCGATGCATTGCGCCGCCGCGTGCTGCGCGCGGCCGCCGGATTGTCGATGCAGGACGAGCTCGCGCATCCGCTGCTCGACGAACGCGAACGGCTGTACCGGCTCTTCATGCATTCGGTGCAGGCGAGCCACTGGGCCGGCGACGCGCCCTACGTGGGTGCGCTGCGGCTGTTCGTGCCGGAGCGCTGCAACCCGCTGATTCCGCAGCAGCGCGCGGCGCTCACCGAATACTGGACGGCGCAGGCGCTCGGCGGCATCACGCCCGTCGATATTCCCGGCGGTCATTTCGACTGCCTGAACGGCGCGTTCGTCGACACCCGCCTGAAGGAGGCGCAATGAAGGTCCATCTGCTGCCGGTCGTCGTGGCCGGCTCCCGCTTCGGCCAGTTTTATGCGGCGGGCATCGCCGCGTCCGATGCGTATTGCGTCGCGGGCATCCTGGGGCAAGGCAGTGCGCGCACCGCCGCGCTGGCCGCGCGCGTCGGCGCGCCTGTATTCGACCGTCCGGAAGCGCTGCCCGACGACGTGCGCGTGGCGTGCGTCGCGGTCGGTGGCGCGGCGCGCGGCGCCGACGGGGCCGCGCTCGCGTGCCGGCTCCTCGAACGCGGGATCGATGTCGTGATCGAGCATCCGCTGCTGCCGGACGAATGGGATCGCGTGCTGCGCACCGCGTCGCGTCATGGCCGCCGCTGCCTGCTCAACAGCTTCTATCCGAACCTGCCGGTTGTCTCCCGCTTCATCGCCGTCGCGCGGCGGCTGCGCGAGACGAGTGCGCCGGTGCATGCGGATGTCGTGTGTTCGGTGCAGGCCAGTTTCGCGGCGCTCGACGTGCTCGCGGCCGCGCTGCAGGGCGTGGGCCCGTGGTCGGTCGAACCGATCGGGCCGGCCCTGTCGTCGATGCGCGAATGCGCGATGGTGCTGGCCGAAACGCCGGTCTCGCTGCGCGTGCACAACGAGATGGCGGCGGCCGACGACGGCCGGATGAGCATGCTGTTCGGCATCACGCTGACGACGGATGCCGGCACGTGGACGCTCGCGTCGCCGCATGGCCCGCTGTGGTGGGCGCCGGCGCTGCGCGAACCGGAGATCGACGAACACGGGCTGTTCCCGATCTTCGGCGACGCGGCGGGCAGCGACATGCCGAGCATCCAGATTTGCGACGATGCGCGCGACACGTGGGGCGCGATTCATACGCGCGGCTGGCCGCAGGCGGCCGTGCGCGCGGTCGATCGGCTCGTGTCGGGCGAAGGGCTGCAGGCGTGCAACCAGCGCTGCATCGACGTGACGCGCGTCTGGCAGCAACTGACGATGCAGCTCGGTTTTCCGGAGCCGCCGCCGGGCGACGCGTGCGCGGCCACGCTCGGCATGCTGCTGGAGCGTGCCGCATGAAGGGGCCGTTGCTGTCGATGTTGCGGCCGTTCGCGGTGCCGCTCGTGGCGGCGGTCGTGCTGCAGGCGCTGGCGGGTGTCGCATCGCTCGTGCCGTGGCTCGCGCTCGGCCGGGTCGCCGACGCGTGGCGTGCGGCGGCGCAGCTCGACGCATCGGCGCGCGGCTGGCTCGTCGCGGCCGTGGTGGCCGGCGTGGGCTGGCTGGGCGGGCAGACGGTCGCGCTGCACCTGACGCACCGTGTCGACGCCGATCTCGCCGATCGCTTGCGCAGGCGCCTCGCCGATCATCTGCAACGCTTGCCGCTCGGCTGGTTCGCCCGTGTGGGCAGCGATCGCGTCGCGCGTCACGTCGACCAGGACGTGCGTGCGCTGCACCAGCTCGTCGCGCATGCGCCGGCCGACGTCACGCAGCTGATCGTCGTGCCGTGCGCGGCGCTCGCGTGCCTGCTTTACCTGAATCCCGCGCTGCTCGCGTTCGCGCTCGTGCCGCTCGTCGTGGGTGTCGCACTGTTTCGCTGGATGCGCTCGGCGCGGTTCGCACCGGCCGTCGCGGCGCGCAACGCGGCGCTCGAAGGGCTGATGGGCGACTACGCACAGCTCGCGCAGAACCCGGCGCTCGTGCGGCAGTACCCGGGCGCCGGCATCGAAGCGGCCGCGCTGGAGTCGACCGGGCGCTTCGAACAGGCGTTTTCGGCGTGGGTCGGCCGTGTCGGCGGGCCCGGTGCATGCACGCAGGTGCTGCTCGGCACGCCGTTCCTGCTCGCGTGGGTCATGCTCGGCGCGATGGGGCTGACGGCAGGCCGCTTGCCGGTCGGTGAACTGTGCGCGTTCGCGCTGCTGATCTGGGCGGTCGCCGCGCCGGTGCGCGCGCTCGGCCACGGCGCCGACGCATTGCGCGAAGCGCGAGCGGCCGCTGCACGCCTTGATGCGTTGCTCGCCCAGCCGGGCCTGCCCGAGCCGGCCGATGGCACCGCACAGGTGCCGCGCGACGCGTCGATCGAGCTGCGCGGTGTGCGTGTCGACATCGACGGTACGTCGATCCTGCGCGGCATCGATGCGACGATCGCGGCAGGCACGACCACCGCGATCGTCGGGCCGTCGGGCGCGGGCAAGAGCACGCTGCTGATGCTGCTCGCCCGTTTCATGGATCCGGACCACGGCACGGTGGGGCTCGGCGGCGCCGACCTGCGGCTGCTCGCGTCGGATACGCGGCGCGAACAGGTGGCGATGGTGTTCCAGCAGGCCGCCGCGCTCGACGTGTCGATCGCCGCGAACATTGCGCTTTACCGGCCGGATGCCGATCGCGACGCGATTTGCGCGGCCGCGCGCGCGGCCTGCCTCGACGAACGCATCGACGCGTTGCCGGGCGGCTACGATTGCGTGTGCGGGCGCGACGTGCGGCTGTCCGGCGGCGAACTGCAGCGCCTTGCGATCGCGCGCGCGTGGTTGTCGCCGGCGCCGTTGCTGCTGCTCGACGAACCGGCCTCGGCGCTCGATCCGCAAACCGGGCGTGCGTTGCGCAATGCGCTGCGCGGCGACGCGCGCACGCGCGTGATCGTCAGCCATGATCTCGACGCGATCCGGCATGCGGACCAGATTCTCGTGATGGATCGCGGCCGCATCGTCGAGCGCGGCACGCATGCGGCGCTGCTGGCCTCGGGCGGGTTGTATGCGCGGCTATGGCGCGAACGCGGTGCCGCTGGCGGGGAGGCCGCATGATGACGAAGACGCTCAAACGTTTGCAGTGCCTGCCCTCCGAAACCCGCCGCGCGCTGTGGCGCGGGGTCGGCTGGGCGGTGGCCGCCGCGTTGCTCGACGGCGCCTGCGGGTTGCTGCTCGTGCCGTTGATCCGCGCATGGTTCGCCGGCGTGCCTGCGGCCGTGCTGCACTGGACGATCGCGCTCGGCGCGCTGACCCTGTGCCACGCCTTCGTGCTGTACGTCGCGCAGCGCGGCGGCTATCGCGCGGGCGGCGCGCTCGCGGCCGGTCTCGTCGAACGCCTCGTGCGGCACCTGCCGCGCATCGCGTCGTGGCAGACGGTGCGCGACAGTCATCCGGCCGGGCTGCTGCGCGGGCCGGTCATGCAGGCGATGGGGATGCCGGCGCACCTGCTCGGGCCGCTGATCGGCGCGGTCGTGACGCCGCTCGCGGTCGTCGCGGGGCTCGTGTGGATCGACTGGCGCATCGCGCTGTGCCTCGCGGCAGCCGCCGTGTTGTTGTTCGCGCTGCTCGAACGCGGCGGGACGCGGACGCTCGCTTTCGAACAGGCCCGCGCGTCCGGCGATCGCGAGATGGCCGTGCAGCTTCAGACCTTTGCCGCGCATCAGGGGCTGTTGCGCTTCGCGGGCCGGGAAGGTGACGCGCGCGCGGCGCTGCAGCACGCGTTCGACGAGCAGCATCGCCGCACCCGTGCACTGATGCGACGCTCGCTGCCGATCGAGCTCGGTTTCGCGGGCGCGGTGCAGGGCGTGTTCGTCGCGATGCTGGTGGGCGGCGCGTGGGCCGTCTCGACCGGCCGGCTCGATGCCGCGACGGCCGTGGCGGTGCTCGTGCTGCTCGTTCGCTTCATCGAGCCGCTCGCGCAGCTCACCCAGCTCGACCAGGCGCTGCGCGGCGGCTGGCGCGCGCTCGACACCGTGCTCGCGGTACTGCATGCGCCGCGTTTCGACAGCCCGGAGCGCGGTACGCCGGTACACGATGCGAGCGTCGACGCGGTGCGCGTCGGCTACCGGTCGGCCAGCGGCGCAACGCTGCTCGACGGCGTCGACCTGCATTGCCCGGCGGGCGGCTTCGTCGCGATCGTCGGCCCGACGGGCGCCGGCAAGAGCACGCTGCTGGGCCTGCTTGCACGGCTCGACGATCCGGGTGCCGGGCGCGTGCTGCTCGGCCGCTCCGATGTGCGGCACCTGAGCGAGGCGACGCTCGCCGCGACGCGCAACCTCGTGTTCCAGGACAACGGGCTGTTCCGCGGCAGCCTCGCGTGGAATGTGCGGATGGGCCGCCCGGATGCGACCGACGCCGAACTGCGCGCCGCGCTCGACGCGGTCGGCCTGCTGCGCGACGCCGAGCGCTTGCCGGGCGGGCTCGAGTCCGACGTGGGGCCGGGCGGCCAGTTGCTGTCGGGCGGGCAGCGCCAGCGTGCGTGCCTCGCGCGCGCGCTGCTGGCGCGTGCGCCGGTGCTGATGTTCGACGAGCCGACCGCGAGCCTCGACGAACTGAGTGCGCGGCGCGTACGCGACAGCCTCGTCGCGCTGCGCGGGCAGCGCACGCGCATCGTCGTCACGCACCAGCCGGCGCTCGCGGCCGCCGCCGACACGATCGTCGTGCTCGACGCGGGCCGGGTGCGGGCGACCGGCACGCACGCGCAACTGGTCGAGACCGATACCTGGTACGCGACGTTCGCCCGCGCCGGACGGCCGCCCGACAAGCCATCGGCCGCCGAAGCGGACGCGGACGTGGACGCGCAAGCGCGGCCGGCCGAATCCGAACACTGACGTGAACAATGCGATCCGGCATGCCCGGGATCGATAGGAAAAGCCCCTCGATCGAAAAAGCGCCCGCCGGTTCTATTTGATAATGAGAATGATTATCAAATACGGGGGCGTGAATGCGGTACGAGGTGCTGGAACCTGGGAGATCAAGGACGAAGGGTGCGCGCGTTGCCCGTTTGGGGCGAGGGCGCTGGCGTTCGTCGCTGTATCTGGGCCTGCTGATCGCCGCGCATCCGGCGGCGGCGTTCGCGGATGCGGCGCCGGCGGCCGGCGCGGAAGTCCGGAAGGAGGAAACGACCGCCGTGAAGCCCGCCGCGGGCGAGCTGAAGGCGATTTCGGTGAACGCGTCGCGCGGCGTGGCCGACGATCCGTCGGTCGCGACGGTCGGCAAGATGCCGCTTGCGCTGAGGGAGATTCCGCAGTCGGTCAGCGTGACGACGCGCGAGCGGATCGACCAGCAGAACCTGTACTCGCTCGACGAAGTGATGCAGCAGTCGGCGGGCGTGACGGTGCAGCCTTACGTGCTGCTCACCACCGCGTATTTCGTGCGCGGCTTCAAGGTCGATTCGTTCGAATTCGACGGCGTGCCGGTGGTGATCGGCGACATGGCGAGCGCGCCGCAGGACATCTCCGTGTACGAGCGCGTGGAAATCCTGCGCGGCGCGAACGGCCTGCTGCACGGCTCGGGCAACCCGGCCGCGACGGTCAACCTCGTGCGCAAGCGGCCGCAGTACCAGTTTTCCGCGAACGCGAGCGTGAGCGTCGGCAGCTGGGACCGCTATCGCGCGGAAGCGGACATCGGCGGGCCGCTCAATGCGGCCGGCACCGTGCGCAGCCGGCTCGTCGCCGCGTACGAGGATCGCCATTTCTTCTACGACCACGCCAAGCAGGACACGCGGTCGATCTACGGCATCACGGAAGTCGACGTGACGCGCGACACGCTGCTCACGTTCGGCGCGCAATACCAGACGACCCGATCGGTGCCCGACATGTCCGGCGTGCCGATGGCGCGCGACGGGTCGAGCCTCGGCCTGTCGCGCTCGACGTTCCTCGACACCGCGTGGGGCCACTTCGACTGGGACACGACGCGCGCGTTCGCATCGGTCGAGCAGAAGCTCGGCGCCGGCTGGAAGGCGAAGGTCAGCGGCGAATACCAGAGCGTGCGCTCGGACCTGAAATACGCGGGCTCGTACGGCGCGATCAACCCGGCGACCGGCGCGGGCGGCGCGCTGACGGGCGGCGCGTACCAGTTCAGCAGCTACAGCCGCAGCCTCGATGCGAACGTGCAGGGCCCGGTGCACGCGTTCGGGCTCACGCACGACCTGTTGTTCGGCATGACCTACGCGAACAGCAGCAGCGGGCAGATGTCGGCGCAACTCCTGGGCAACGTGGTCGGCACGCCGGTGAACGTGTACCGCTGGAACCCGAGCAGCGTGCCCGAGCCGGACGTTGGCCCGTACCAGCAGTCGCAGCAGAACGACATTTCGCAGAAGGGCGTGTACGGGCTCGGCCGCATCAAGCTCGCCGAACCCGTCACGCTCGTGCTCGGCGGCCGCGTGAGCTGGTGGAACCAGGACAGCCTCGGCGCGCACTACAACACCGGCCACCAGTTCACGCCGTACGGCGGGCTGATCTGGGATTTCGCGCGCGACTGGTCGTGGTACGCAAGCTATGCGGAAGTGTTCCAGCCGCAAACCAAGTCGATGTGGGGCGGCGGCATCCTGACGCCGGTGAAGGGGCGCACCTACGAGACGGGCGTGAAGGGCGAACTGGCGGGCGGCAAGCTCAACGTGTCGCTCGCGGCGTTCCGCATCGATCTCGACAACAACCCGCAGGTCGATCTCGCGCATCCGTGCGCGGGGCCGAACTGCTACTACGTGAACGGCGGCAGCGTGCGCAGCCAGGGCTTCGAGTTCGAGGCGAACGGCCGCATCACGCCGTGGTGGAGCGTGTGGGCGAGCTACACGTACGACACGATGCGCTATGCGGACAACCTCGCGAACGCGGGCTCGTCGTTCGCGCCGCTGCTGAACCCGCGCCACCTGTTCCGGCTGTGGACCAACTACGACCTGCCGTGGCAGGAGCGGCGCTGGAGCATCGGCGGCGGCTTGCAGGTGCAGAGCAATTACTCGGCGCAGGCGAACGGCGTCACGATGAGCCAGGGCGGCTACGCGCTCGCGAGCGTGCGGCTCGGCTACCGCTACGACAAGCACTGGAGCGCGGCGGTCAACGTCAACAACCTGTTCGACCGCAAGTACTACCTGAGCCTGAGCAACCCGGGCTGGAACAACCGTTACGGGGAACCGCGCAACGTGATGCTGACCGTGCGCGGGCAGTTCTGATGGCGGGCGGCTGGGGTACGCGGGCGGCGCTCGCGATCGGCGGCGTGCTGCCGGGCTCGGTCGCGCTGGCGGTCACGCTGGCCCGTCATTACCCGGCCGACGGATTGAACCGGCTCTACGCGGCCGTGCTGCTGTCGCTTGCCACGGGCGTCGCCGCGCTGCTGTGGGTGCTTGTCGCGCCCGGGCAGCGGCAGGCTGCGTGGCGTGCGGGGGCATGGCTCGCGGTGCTCGTGCCCTGCGCGATGCTCTGGGGAGGGCGCTGACATGGATGCTTCGTCGCGTTCGCGCTGGCGCGCGCTGCACCGCGGCGCCGGTGCGCTGTTCGGCGTGGTGCTGTTCGTCGTGCTGTTCAGCGGTACCTGGAGTCTCGCGACCGATTCGATGCAGGGCTGGTGGCGGCCAGCGTCGATCGCCGTCGCGCGGCCCTTGCTGCCGCTCGATGCGCTCGTCGCGCGTGCCGCGGCGCTCGGCGTTTCGTTGCGCGATGCGCACATTGTGCTGCCGCAACCGGACGATCCGGCGATCCGCTTCTGCGACGCGCGCCAGGCGTGCACGCTGGCGCTCGACCCGGCGACGGGCGAGCGGGTGGCCGACGGCGCACGCGCGGCGTTGCTCGTCACGCTGCACAAGACGCTGTTCGCGGGCTTTCTCGGGCGCATCTTCGTGAGCCTGTGGGGCATCGTGCTGCTCGTGCTCATCGTTGCGGGCCTGGTCGTGCATCACCGGCGCTGGCCTGACGCGGCGCGTATCCGGCGCGGTAAAGGGCTGCGCGCCGCGCTGTTCGACCTGCACGCGTGGATCGGCCTGTGGGGCTCCCCGTGGCTCGTGTTGTTCGCGTTCACGGGCGCGTTGTCGGGGCTCGGCGCGCTCGGCACGGTATCGCTCGCGGGCGTCGCTTATCCGGGGCAGCCGCAGCGCGTGTTCGCCGAACTGCTCGGCGGGCCGCCGCCCGCCGCGGCCGGCGATGCGTGGCAACGCCCGCCCGATCTCGATGCGCTGCTGCGGCGCGACGCGGCGCGCATCGCGGATTTCCGACCCGAAGCGGTCGTGCTGCATGGCTGGGGCGACGCGAACGCGCGCGTCGAGATTGCCGGTACGACCGCCGGCCTGCCGAGTACGGCGGTGTTCGAGCGTCACCTGTATCGCGCGGCGGACGGGCAATGGCTCGCGGATGCCACGTCGCGCGGCCGCGGCTTCTGGCTGCGTACGTTCATCGCGGTGCAGCCGCTGCATTTCGCGCAATACGGCTGGGTGGGGGCGATGGGCGGCGTGCTGCGCGTCGTGCATTTCCTGATGGGGCTCGCCGCGTGCGCGCTGTGCGCGACGGGGCTGCATCTGTGGATCGAGCGGCGGCGGGCGCAGCAGGATCGCGCCGCGAACGGGCTGGCCGCGATCGCCGTCGGCACATGCGGCGGGCTCGTGCTCGCGGGCGGCGTGCTGCTGTTCGCGGGGCGCGCGTTACCCGATGGCGTGCACGTCGACCATGTGCTCGCGATGCTGTTCTGGGCCGTGTGGGGCGGCGCGGTCGTGCTTGCGGCCGGTGTGGCCGATCGCGCGGCATGGCTGCGCAGGCTGATGCGTGCGGCCGGCGCCGCGTACGGGCTGGCCGGCGTGACGCACTGCGCGATCGCACTGCTCGGCACGGGCGAACCCGTGTACTGGCCGATCGACGCAGCACTCGTCGCGTTCGGCGCATTGCTGTTGCGTGCCGCGCGTCGTCCGCGCCGCGACGCGATACGTGCCGCGCGCGTGCCGGCCGGCGTCGAACCTTTTTAATGTCATGCAACTGGAGACTTCGATGCGCGATCTGCTCGAACATCGCCGCCTGGTCATCACGATCACGCTGCTTTACCTGTCACAGGGAATCCCGATCGGCATTGCGATGGATGCGATGCCGACCCTGCTGCGCCACGACGGCGCGCCGCTTCACGCACTGGCGTTCCTGCCGCTCGTCGGTTTGCCATGGGTCGTGAAATTCCTGTGGGCGCCCGTCGTCGACAACCGCTGGTCGCCGCGCATCGGCCGGCGGCGCAGTTGGATGCTGCCGATGCAGGCGCTCGTCGTGCTGTGCCTCGGCAGCCTCGCGCAGATCGGCATGACGGTCGCGACGGCCGGCTGGGCGGTCGGCCTGCTGGCCGTCGCGTCGCTCGCGAGCGCGACGCAGGACATCGCGAACGACGGGATGGCCGCCGAGCACTTCCGCGGCGACACGCTCGCGAAGATCAACGCGATCCAGATCGCGGGCGTGATGATCGGCTTCTTCGGCGGCGGCGCCGGCACGTTGACGCTGATCGGCCTGTTCGGGCAGCGCGCCGCGTTTCTCGCGCTGGCCGCCGTGCCGCTCGCGAGCCTTGCGTGCGTACTGTGGGTGCTGCCGCGCGATGCGGATCGCGCACGCGTGCACGCCGAACACAACGCAAGCCTCGTGCGCTTCGCGAAGCGGCCGCGTTCGTGGTCGCTGCTGTCGCTCGCGCTGCTGTCGGCGATGACGGCCGTATCGGGCTTCGGCCTGTCGAAGCTGTTTCTCAACGACGCGGGCTGGTCGCTCGACGCGATCGGGAAGCTCGGGATGGCCGGCGGCATCGTGACGGTCGTGCTCGGTTGCGGCGGCGGCGCGTGGCTCGTCCGGTGGCTCGGGTTGTGGCGTGCGTTTACGGCCGGCGTGAGCTGTGCGGGCGCGGCCGCGCTGCTGTGGTTCGCTCAGGCGAGCGGGTGGCTGCCGGTGTCGCCGTCGTGGGCATGGCTGTGCACGGTACTCGGTTCGCTGGCGACCGGCATCACGTCGGTGTCGATCATGACGGCCGGCATGCGCTTCGCGGGCGGCAGCGACCAGGCCGGCACCGACGTGACGGCCGTGCAGAGCACGCGCGATCTCGGCGAGCTGATCGCGTCGTCGACGATCCTGTCGCTCACCGCGAAGGTCGGTTATACGGGCGGGTTTCTGGCCGGTGTGGCGCTGGCGGTGCTGGCCGCGTTGATCGCGCTGCGGTTGCGGCGGCGGGAGGCGGCGTATGCGGTGAAGGGGGAGGATGTGCTGGCATCGTGATCGTCGTCATGCATTCGCTCGCGCTCGGCCGGAGAAGGGCGAATGCGCAGACGCGCCGCACGATGCTCAAGCCGACGATTCCGTCGGTCGTGCTTACGCGGAACGTGCTCGAATCCGGCGGCGATTGACCGGAAAACGCGGGGTGCCCGCCGCGTCCGTTACGCGCGGGCCAATCGCCGCGCAGCCATCAGTCCGAGGACGAGCAACACCGCGACATACGCGGCGACGCTTGCCCACGCGCCGTGCTGCCAGAACGACCCGCCGACCGAGCCGAGCACGCTCGATCCGAGATAGTACGCGAGCAGGTACAGCGAGGCAGCGTGCCCCTTCGCGGATCCCGCGAGGTAGCCGACCCAGCCGCTCGCCACCGCATGGGCGACGAAGAAGCCGATCGTGACGAGCACGATGCCGACGACGATCGCAGCGAGCGAGTGCGACAGCGTCAGCGCGAGGCCCGCCGCGAATACGAGAATGCCGCCGACAAGCACCGGTGCGCGCCCGAGACGATCGGCGAGCGCACCGGCGCTCGATGACGACATCATCCCGAACAGGTAGGCGCCGAAGATCAGGCCGCACTCGGTCGAGCTCAGGTTGAAAGGGGCCGCCGTGAGCCGGAACCCCGCGTAGTTGTAGATCGTCACGAACGCGCCCATCACCAGGAAGCCGATCGCGAACACGAACGGAAGCCGGGCATGATGCAGTTGCGCGTTCCACAGCCGAAGATGATGACGCAGCGTCAGATCGGTGCGCTTCACGAAGCGCCGCGATTGCGGCAGCAGCATCACGAAGGCAACGGCCGCGACGAGATCGATGACGCCGATCGTCAGCATCGCCGTCCGCCACGAGAAATGTTCTTCCAGCGCGCTCATGCCGATCCGACCGATCATGCCGCCGAACGCGGTCCCGCCGACATAGAGCCCCATCGAGAAACCGAGCCCCTCGGACGCGATTTCTTCCGCGAGATAGGCCATCGCGACCGCCGGGACGCCGCCCAGCGCGAACCCTTCGAGCGCACGCCAGACCAGCAGCAGGTTCCAGTTGGGCGACAGCGCGGCGAGCACATTGAACAGCGCGGCCAGCGTCATCGACGCGAACATCAGCCCGCGTCGTCCGACGCGTTCGGACAATGCGCCGGCGCACAGGATGGAGACCGCCAGCATCCCGGTCGACAGCGACAGCGAGAGCGAACTCGATGCGGCGCCCAGCCGGAACTCCCGTGCGAACGCGGGAAGCAGCGGCTGGACGCAGTACAGCAGCGAGAAGGTGGAAAAACCGGCAAGGAAAAGCGCCAGCGCGATGCGCTTGTACGCGGCCGAGCGCGGGGACACGCCTGCAGGCAGCGCGTCGGATGCGGCGTTCTGCGTGCCGGGCGTGGATCGGGAAATCGAAGCGGAGGACATGGGTGCACTCGATGTGCGACGGAATGCCTGAATTCTTGCGCACCGTCATGTATATGTCCAATATATGAAAGAAACCGTAGCGATATGTTTTACCACTGGCTGAAGAGCCGGTCCGGCTCACCGTGAGGTCACCTGGCGAATGGAACTCCGACATCTCCGATACTTTCTGGCCGTGGCGGCCACGTCGAATTTCACCAAGGCTGCCGAGACGCTCGGCATCGGGCAACCGCCGTTGAGCCAGCAGATCAAGGCGCTCGAGAGCGAACTCGGCGTGGAACTGTTCAAGCGGACCGCGCGCGGTGCCGAGCTGACGCTGGCGGGCGAGGTCTTCGCGGAAGAGGCGCGCCGCGTGCTCGACGATGCCGAGCGGGCGGCGCGGGCGGCCAGGCGGGCCGCACGCGGGGAAACCGGGCATCTGCGGGTGGGCTTCACCGGGACGGCGGCGTTCAATTCGAAAGTGTCGGATCTGATCCGCCGCTTCAGGGAGGCGTTTCCGGAGGCCGAGCTGACGTTGCAGGAGGCGACGTCGCGCGTCCTGCTGGAGGCGCTGGACGCCGGGCATCTGGACGTCGCGATCGTGCGGCCGGAACGCCGTGCCGCCGCGACGTTGCGGGTGTCGGACTGGGACGAGGAACCGATGTTCGTCGCGCTGCCCGTGGCGCACCGGCTGGCGCGGCGTCGGCGCATCGATCTGGCCGAGCTGGCCGACGAGTCGTTCGTGCAGGTGCCGCGGGAAGCCGGCAGCGCGCTGTTCGACGACATCGTCGCCGCATGCAACGCCGCCGGATTCGAGCCGCGGATGGCGCAACCCGCACCGCAAATCGCGTCCGCGGTGACGCTGGTCGCTGCCGGGCTCGGCGTGTCTGTCGTGCCGAAGGCGATTACGCAGGTGCAGGTTGCCGGTGTCGTCTATCGGCCGTTCGCCGGTAATGCGCTTCGTGCAAGGCTGGCCATTGCGTCGCGATGCGACGAGCCGTCGGCGGTCGTTCGCAATTTTCTGTTGCTGGCCTAGCGGGGTGCGCCGAGATGCTTGCGGCGGATCCGTCCCGCGCTTGAATCTCCCGGTGCGCGCCGGGCTTGCATCGGCATCGTGTCGTCGAACGCGATAAAAACAAAAAACCCGCGAGGCCATGCGCTGTCGCGGGTTTTTGAAAATGCTGGAAACGCGGAGAAACCGCATCTGGTGCCGACGGCGAGACTCGAACTCGCACAGCTTTCGCCACTACCCCCTCAAGATAGCGTGTCTACCAATTTCACCACGTCGGCACTGCACTGCAAGGGGCGCAATTCTAGCGCCACATTGCGCGTTTGTGAAGGGGGTATGACAGGGTTGCGGTGTGCGCGAAAGCGATCCCGGTAGAATTCGGGCGATCGGTCCGACGACCATCGCTACTGCCATCCGCTTTCTCCCCGTGACCACCACCCTCGAACAACTGCAGGCCGGACAACTGTCGGGCGCCCGGCAACTCAAGCTCGCGTGCGGGCTGACCGAGTTTCCGCGCGAGATTTTCGATCTGGCCGACACGCTCGAAGTGCTCGACCTGTCCGGTAACGCACTCGCCGCGCTGCCGGACGACTTGCCGCGGCTGCATCGCCTGCGCATCCTGTTCGCGTCCGGCAACCGCTTCACCGCCTTCCCCGACGTGCTCAGCGCGTGCGCTCAACTCGACATGATCGGCTTCAAGGCGAACCGGATCCGCACGGTGCCGCGCGGATCGCTGCCACGTGCGCTGCGCTGGCTGATCCTGACCGACAACGAAATCGACGCGCTACCCGCCGGGATCGGCGACTGCTCGCGATTGCAGAAGCTGATGCTCGCGGGCAACCGGCTGCGCGCGCTGCCTGCCGAAATGGCCGCGTGCCGTGCGCTCGAACTGGTGCGCCTGTCGGCGAACCGGCTGGACCAACTGCCCGACTGGTTGCCGCGCCTGCCGCGCCTCGCGTGGCTCGCATACTCCGGCAATCCGTTCAGCGCCGCGCCGGACGCCGCGGCGTCGGCCGGGCCGGAGGTCGCGGACGTCGACTGGGCGTCGCTCTCATGCGAACAGAAGCTGGGCGAAGGCGCGTCGGGCGTCATTTACCGCGCGCAATGGCGCGCGGACGATCATGCGTCGCGAGCGGTCGCGGTCAAGCTGTTCAAGGGCGCGGTGACGAGCGACGGTCTGCCCGACTGTGAAATGGCCGCGTGCCTGCATGCCGGGCGCCACCCGAACGTGATCCCGGTGATCGGCAAGGTGCGCGGTCATCCGGACGGTACGCACGGGCTCGTGATGGAACTGGGCGATCCGGCGCTCGCGAACCTTGCCGGGCCGCCGAGCTTTGCAACCTGCACGCGCGACGTGTATGCGGCCGAGGCGCGATTCGAGCCGGATGAGGCCGTGCGGATCGCGCACGGCATCGCATCGGCCGCACGCCATCTGCACGCGCGCGGCATCATGCATGGCGACCTGTATGCGCACAACATCCTGCACGACGGCGAGGGCGGTGCGCTGCTGGGCGACTTCGGTGCGGCATCGTTCTACGACACGAGCGACTTACGGCATGGCGCCCGGCTCGAACGGCTGGAAGTTCGCGCGTTCGGCCATCTGCTCGGCGAATTGCTCGCCCATTGCGCACCGCACACCGGGGCCGGGGTGCGTGAGCTGGAAGTGCTCGCGGCGGCTTGCGTGAGCGAGGACATCGACACCCGGCCGTCGTTCGACGAGATCGTGGATGCGCTGGCCGCGTGGAAGGTCTGAGGGGAATGAGCTGCCTGCCGGGCGGTCCGTCGACTGACGTGCGTACGCTTGTTAAACCTGCCGCGCGGTCAGCAGCTTGATCCCGAGCCCGACGAACAGCAGCCCGCTGGCGCGCTTGAGCGCACGCACCGCGCGGCTCATGCCGAAGCCGCGATGGAAGCGGCGCACGCCGGCCGAATAGACGCAGTGAACGACCACGACGGTGCCCGCGATCGTCGCGTACATCACGACGAACTGCAGCGCGAGCGGGCGGTCGTGCACGATGAACTGCGGCATGAACGCCGACAGGAAAATCATCGTCTTCGGATTGCTGCCCGATACGAACAGCGCCTCGCGGAACAGTTTCCTGCGGTCGGGCACGGCGATCTCCGCCGCCCCGGGTGAAGCGGCAGCCTTGCGGTCGCCGCGCAGCTGCCGGACACCGACGAACATCAGGTACGCGGCGCCGACCACTTTCATCGCGACGAACAGCGGCGGCATCGCGGCCAGCACCGCGCCGACGCCGAGCGCGACGAGTACCACGACCACGCCTTGCGCCGCGAGGTTGCCCGCGATCGTCGCGGCCGTGCCGCGCGTGCCGTAGCGCACCGTGTTGCGGATGACGAGCAGCACGTTGGGCCCCGGCGACAGCGTCGTGGCGAGATAGGCTGCGGCAAACAGCATCCAGGTCTGAATGGACATGCGGCGCTCCAGGAGGCGGTTCCGGCGGTCGGGATGAAGCGATGGTGCCACGCCAATAAGTGACGCAGGCTTGCGCCGGAACCGTGCGGTCGTGCGCGTCAGCTCGCGTCGCGCATGCAGTACGCGGGGATCGACGGCGGCGTATCGATCGCGGCGGGCCGCGTCATCCACGCGATCCACCCGGCCCAGATCCCGCAGACGATCAACACGGCGACGTTCAGCGGCGTCCGGTAGCGGACGATCAGGTCGGCCAGCGGCAGGCGATGTTTCATGTGCATCTCCTTCGATCGAGGGTGGTGGCGTTACTGGCCGGCGTAGTTGGGCGCCTTGGCGTCGCAGGTCACGGACACCGTCGAGCCGTCCGCGAAATGCAGCCGGAACGGCACCTTCGCGCCGGGCGCGATGGCTTCGCGCGGTTGTTCCAGCATCACGTGATAGCTCTTCGGCTTGAAGGTCACCGTGCCGTGCGCGGGCACTTCGACCGCGTCGACGTGAACCATCTTCGCGGTGCTGCCGTTCGTCTGCGTTTCATGCAGCATGGCCATCCCGTACGCGGGCGTGTCGAGGCCCGTCAGCGTGACGGGCGCGTCGCCGTCGTTCTTCAGCGTGAAGTAGCCGGACGACGGCACGGTTGCCGGCATTGCGCGGATCCAGCAGTTTTCTGCCTGTACGGCCGGCGCGGCGAACGTGGCGGGCGCTTGCAGTGCCAGCAGCGCGAACAGCAGGCCGGTCGGAATCGGGCGTTTCATGGTTGGTTTTCCTTATGGATGGAAGCAGCGGGTAAGGGGGGGCGATGCGGCCGGCGCGAACGTGCGCGACCGGACATTCGCCCGCGAGCGAATGTCGGTGCGACAGTACGAACCGGATGCAGCGCGCCGCGCGCACGGCACGACGCCGCGCGCGATACGGTGAGACATGATCGTCCTTCGAAACGTGACACGTCGCGCACGCCGGGGGCGTGCACGAACCACGCGATGCGCGACGGCATCACGGGCGTTGATGACGGATCAGGACGCGATCGGAGGGGCGCGCGGCTGCGCGGCCGTGAGCGGCAGCGCGCGGCGCAGGCTTTCGAAGCGGGTCGCTTCGCGGTGCTGAATGACGTGCACGTTGGCCGCGAACGTCAGTTCGGGCGCGGGCAGTGCAGGTGTGTGAGCCAGGAGGCTGCAATAGCCGCATGCCTGGAGGTGGGCCTGCAGGCTTTTCTGCGACGCGTCGGCGGCGCGCTCGCCGGTGGCCGGCGTGGCCGTGCAGTAGCCGGCCAGCAGCGTATCGACGCGCTGCTGCGTCGTCAGTGCCTGCGAGATCGTCGGCGCGAGCGCCGACATCAGGATGGCGAGCATCCCGATCAGACTGCCGATCTTCCGGAGGCGACGACTCAGCATGCGATGCGCGGCGGCGGGTGGACGACGATGGAGCGGATTATGCCACGCACGCCGATTCGCATGTCGGTGCGGACCTGCGGCGTGGCGGCGCGCTACGCGTGCTTCGCCAGGTATTTCGTGATCAGCGCCATCTGCGCGGCCCAACCCTGATCGTTCATCTCGCGCGCCTTCGCGCGGCGCGTTTCGATCAACTGGTCGAAGCCCGTTTCGGTGACCGTGAGCAGCGTGCCGCCGGCCTGTGAGGCGAGTGCGAACGTGACGAGCGTCATCGGCTCGGAGGTGTAATCAAAATTCGGGTCGATCGCGAACGGGTGCCAGCGAAACGAAAAAACCTGCTTCGGCTCGAGGCGGTCGACGACGATTTCGAACACCGTGCCCGCATAGGGCTCTTGCGCCTTGGCGACGTCGTCGTCGACGCGTGTCGGCGTAATGCGGCCGAACAGCGGCTGGCCGGCCGCGAACGGCCCGTCGAACGTGACGCCGAACCACTGGCCGAATTCGCCGGAATTGCTGACGGCTTCCCACACACGGTCGGGCGACGCGTTGAGCACGGCCTGTTTTTCGATGCGATCGGTTTGCTGGGTCATGACGTTCTCCACACAGGATCAACTTTCGCTGGGCGGCACGCGTGAACAGGCCCTAGTCGAGCATGACCGCGTCGGGCACGTCGAGCACGAGGTCCGACGTCGCGACGGCCACGCACGGCAGCGTATAGCCGTCGGCCTTTTCCTCGCGGCTCAGCCCCGGCCATTCGATCGTGTAGCGTACGCTGCCGCTGACGATCCGGCAAAGGCAGCTTCGGCACGTGCCGTTGCGGCACGAGCGCGGCAGCGACACGTGCGCGAACGCGGCGGCTTCGAGCAATGTGAGCGAATCGGGCGCATCGAAGGTCGCGCCGAGCGGCTCGATGCGCACGAGGGGCAGGTGTTCCGGATCGGTCATGGCGGAGGCGGTTCGGCGGTTCGGCGACAACGCGCCAAGCATACCCGAACGTGCGGGCGGCCGGCGCCGGCCGGCCGCTGGCGTCAATGCCGGCGCAGGTGCCGGTACACGGTATTGCGGGCGAGACCGAGCTCGCGCGCGGCCGCCGACACGTTGCCGCCGTGCCGCGCGAGCACGGCATCGATCACCGCGGCCTGATGGCTTTGCAGCGTCGTTCCTTCGCGCGTGCCGGCCGATGCGTCCGGCATTGTGGCGGCCGGCGCGGCCGGTGCGTCGTCGCAGTCGAGCCAGAAATCGTCGGGCAAATGGGCAAGCGTGATTTCCGCTTCGTCTTCGGCGAGCATGCCGGCCGTGCGCAGCACGTTGGTCATCTGGCGCAGGTTGCCGGGCCAGCGATGGCGCGTGAACGCGTCGAGCACGTCGGCCGCGATGCGGCGCGGCATCGGTTCGCTGCGCGCGAGCCGCGCGAGAATCCGCTCGACGAGCGCGGGCAGGTCGGTGCGTGCGGCAAGCGCCGGCAGCGTGACCGCGAGCCCGTTGATCCGGTAGAACAGGTCTTCGCGGAACGTGCCTTCCGCGATCATCGCGCGCAGGTCGCGATGGGTCGCGCAGACCACGCGCACGTCGACCGGCACCGCGCGCGCCCCGCCGAGCGGCACCACCGCGCGTTCCTGCAGCACGCGCATCAGCCGGACCTGCTGCGCGAGCGGCATGTCGCCGATTTCGTCGAGAAACAGCGTGCCGCCGTCGGCCTGCACGATCTTGCCGGGGCTGCCGCGCTTGCGCGCGCCGGTGAACGCGCCGTCTTCGTAGCCGAACAGCTCGGCCTCGATCAGCGAATCGGGCAGCGCGGCGCAGTTGACCGCGACGAACGGGCCGTCCGCGCGCGGCGATGCCTGGTGCAGCGCGCGGGCGAGCCATTCCTTGCCGGTGCCGGTCTGGCCGAGGATCAGCAGCGGCAGGTCGCGCCCGCGGATCTTCGCGACACGTTCGAGCACGGCGGCCATGCGCGCGTCGCCGGTGTCGAGCGTCGCGAACGTGATCACGTCGGGGTCCGGCGTGCGCACGCGCGCGGCGGGCGCGGGCGGCGTGACGGCGATGGTGGTCTTGTGTGCTTCCGCGAATTCGCAGCGCGCCAGTACGCGTACGCCGGTCGACAGCGTGAGGCGGAACATCGCACCGGGCGCACGTGCCGCCTGTTGCGCGAGCTGGCCGAAGCGCAGGCCGAACAGCGCGTCGCTGGCCTGGTGCTGCAGTGCGTCGAACGATGCGCCGAGCTGGAATTGCGCGCTGCGGTTCGCGGCGATCAGCCCGCCGTCTGGGCCGAATGCGACGAGCCCGGCGAATAGCGAATCGACGCATTCCTCGTGCGCATGGAAGCGCAGCCGCAAGGCTTCCGAGCACTGGTTCGCGAACAGGTGGTTCTCGATCAGTTGCGCGGACATCCGCACGAGCGCGAGCGTATGCGGGCTCGAGCCGCGCGGATCGCCGCTGACGTCGAGCGTGCCGAGCGTGCGGCCGAACGGGTCGAAGATCGGCGCGCACGAGCAGGTGAGGATGTGATTGGCGCGCAGGAAGTGTTCGGAGCCGTGGACCGCGACGGCCTGGCCCGATGCGAGCGCGGTGCCGATCGCGTTGGTGCCGCGCGCGCCTTCCGCCCACGAGACGCCGGTACACAGCGCGACGCGGTTGGCTTTCTCGATGAAGTCCGCGTCGCCGATGCTGTGCAGGATCACGCCGTCAGCGTCTGTCAGCAGCACGAGGCTTTGCGTGTCGGCGATTTGCGCGTGGAGGTTCTCCATCACCGGGCGGGCGTGCGAGAACAGCGTGTGGTTCGTGTCGAGCAGTTCGCGCAGCGCGATGTGCGACAGTGGCGAGAAATCCGGGCGTTCGTGCGCGCGCAGGCCGACTGCGGTCGAACGCGCATGTGCCTGCGCGAGCAGGTCGGTGCGACCCGCGGTGGCGGGCAGCACGAAGTGTTGCGGCATGACTTGTCTCCTGTCGGCAGCAGTTAGCGCTTCAGCGCTTACTGATGCCCCATGCTTCGCGGTCGGCAGCAGTTAGCGCTTCAGCGCTTACTGATGCCCCATGCTTCGCGGTCGGCAGCAATTAGCGCTTCAGCACTTACCGATGCCCGATGCTTCGCGGTCGGCAGCAATTAGCGCTTCGGCACTTACCGATGCCCCATGCTCCGCAATCGGCCCCAGCGAGCGCTTCAGCGTCTACTTGGGCCCCATGCTTCTCGAAATTGACCGTCTCCCGGCACACGCACATGCACCGAAACACTCCCACGGATTCCCGTCGCCACGTGCGGCGCACCATCGGTGCGCGAACGGCAAGCATCCGGGTACGCATCATCATACAAGCGTCGCGTACGCCGCGCGACCGCGAACAAAATCCCCTTGCTTTTAAATGCCCGCCTGCAATGATGGAAATGGAGCACGCGCGCGCCGTGTTCCGCATTGCAACATGCATGCGACGCGACATGCATCCGTTCGGGAGACGCATCATGGTTCGGACGGAACTGAGGGTCGTGCTGGCGGCCATCGCCACTTTCATCATGCTGGGCGGCATCGCCGTGGCGATCCACGGGCTGCTGTTCGATCTGACCGATGCGGTGCGATACGGGGCGGCCGCGATTGCGGTGGGCGCCACGACGGCGGCAATCGCGCTCAACGTCTGGCCGACCGATCCTCACTGACGCCGGTTTCCGAAACGGTGCCGGATGCCGCGCTGATCAGATGAAATGCGCGTCGGAACGACGCACGCCGTAAAATTTGTCTCCTGCGCGAAACCGTCTAAAGTGGAAAGCAACCGGCATGCATTGTCCGCGCCTATCCCCGCGGGCCGTGCCTCCGCCGGCGAGCCCGCGTACACTTCGTCCGGCCGGTAGCGGACGACGGACGCGGTCATTCGTTTTCTACCGGTCGAGGCGGCTCCCATGCAGATCCATTTCACGAACGAGAAGCCCGAGTATTCGGGGCGCGACCTGATGCTTGCGTTCACGGCGTTGGTCAATGGCGAGCGTGTCCAATGTCAGATCACCGCCGAGGCGCTGGAGGATCATTTCGGCGCGGCATCGCCGCGCTTCGAGGACATGGTCGGCGCATTCGACCAGCATCGCGACCGTATCGAGGCGGCCGCACGGCGCCTGCTGTCGGAGACGCGCGCGCAGTGCGTGACGCTGCGCAGCGGCTACGTCCGTTTCTACGAGGCCAACTGGCGCTGATGACACGACGCTCGTCTTGCGGCGCGCATCGCCGAGCGTTGCGCACGCGAAGGCGATGCCCCTCACGCGATGCCGTTCGGCGGGGCCGGGCGGCATTTTCGTATGCGGGCCGCACCGGATTGCTGCCGCACCGGGCCGGCTGCTAGCGTGCCGATACGATCCGGCGTCTCGATTCATCAGGATCGCAGAGGAAATCATTCGAAATCCGACACAATAAAAAGAGGGCACCGCACGTGGGGAATCGTTCGGGATGGAGGAGGGCGCGCCGTCTGCTGGCAGGCGCATGGTTGCTCGCAGCCGGCATGTCGATGGCCGGCGGGGCGGCTCGATCGGATGACGACGCGATCGGTCAGGGTGCGCCAGGTGAAGTCGACATCGTCGCGGGCGACGTCACGACAGGGGGCATCGTCGTGGCGCCGGGTCGCGTCGCGACGCCGTGTCATCGGCTCGCCGGCCGGCCGGCGTTCGACATCGCATCGGCCGATGGCCACCGTCTTCCCGCACGTCTCGTCGCGGGCAACCAGGATCGCGACATCTGCATCGTCGAAGCGACGGGTCTCGACGTCGCTGCCGTGCCGTTGACGGCGCGAAGTCCGGAATCGGGCACGACCGCTTATCTGGCGGGTGCGCGATTCGGCCGCCGCGATCCCGTTGCGCTTCGCGTGTGCTGCCATGGATGGGCCGCGGACGGCGGCATGCATTCCGGTGTGCTCGCATCGTCGGATCCGGCATCGGCGCGCCTGCCCGAACCGGGGGCCGGTGTCTACGACGTGCAGGGCAATCTGATCGGCATGGTGGGCGCCCGCGCGGACAATGCCGCGTCGCTCCACATGGTGCTGCCGGTCGAATGGATTGCGACCGTGACGGCGCGGATGCCGGCCGTCGACCTGCCGCTCGAAGCGACCGCATGGATGAGCCAGGCGCGCGCGTATGCGGTGGCGAACGACGTCGACGGGTTGATTCGCCACGACCGTGCATGGACGGCCGCGCGACCGCAAAGCGCCTGGGCGTGGAACAACCTCGGCAATGCATATCGCATGAGCCGGCTGCCCGATCGCGGCGCGCTCAGCCTGGCCGCCTTTCGCCGTTCGGTCGAAATCGATCCGTCGTACGTATTCGGCTGGACCGCGCTCGGCACCACCTATGCCGAGCAGGGGCAGATGGATCTCGCGCTCGACGCGTTTCATGCCGGCATGCGTGCCGATCCGTCGGACGCGATGCTGCCGATGAATCTCGGCATCGTGTATTGGCGGCGCGGCGACAAGGCCGATGCGCGACCGTTGTTCGAACGGGCCGTGCGTGAGCTGTCCGGTTCGCGCCAGGCCGATGCGTGGAATCTGCTGGCTTCGACGCAACCGGATGCCCAGGCAACCATCGGCGTGCTGCACGACGGGTTGAAGGCCTTTCCCGACGATGTGCGGCTTTGGTACGCACTCGGCCGTGCGTAATACGATCTCGGCCACCTGGCGGACGCGATCGCCAGTTACCAGCAAGCGCTGAAGGTGCAGAAGGACGGCGATCCCGCCGCGACCGCGCGCATTCAGGGCGCGCTCACCCAGGCGTATGCACTGCAAGGCCAGTCCGGCAACGCGGCCAGTGCGATGCACAGTGCGGTTGAAGCGGCGCCGGACAATGCCGAATACTGGTTGCGGCTCGGTGCGCTGTACATGACACAGTCGAACTACGTCGATGCGTTGAGCGCGCTCGACCGATCCATCAAGCTGAACGACGGCGACGTGAGGGCATGGCGGATGCACGGGGTGACGCTGGCGCGGCTGGGCCACCATGTGCAGGCCGTCGCATCGTTCCGGCGCGCGGTTGCGCTGGACGAATCGCTGGCGGACGGGTGGGTGGTGCTCGCGGGCGAGCTGAACGAGGCGGGCCAGCCCGATGAAGCGACGACCGCGGCCGCGCACGCACTGAAGCTTGATCCCGCGAACCGGCTCGCGCGGGAGGCGATGGGCGTCGCGGCGATTCGCGGCAGGCGGCCCGATGCGGCGGTCGGGATTTTCGAGGAAATGAATCGCATGTATCCCGACGACGCGCAGGTCATTGCCAACCTGGCGGTCGCTTACCGCCGCACCGGGCGGGTCGAAGACGCGGTGCAGTTGTATCGCCGCGTCAAGACGCTCGATCCGACGCTGGCGCAGCGGCTGTACGACGAGGAACTCAAGGGCGTCGCGACACCGTAGTCCGCGCGGACCAGGCGGCACGGCACGTACAACAAAAACGCCACCCGAAGGTGGCGTTTTTTTTCAGCATGCATCGCGCCGCAGCGCAGCCGTCACTCGCTGCCGAGATAGAAGAAGCGGAACAGGAACACGGCCGCGATGACCCACACGATCGGCTTGACCGAGCGGGCCTGGCCCGTCAGCAGCTTGAGGCCGCCGTAAGCGATGAAGCCGAACGCGACGCCGTTCGCGATCGAGTACGTGAACGGCATCAGCAGCGCGGTCAGCGCGGCCGGCACGGCTTCCGTCGCATCGTCCCACGGCACCTCGACCATCTCGCGCAGCATCAGGCACGACACGTACAGCAGCGCCGGTGCCGTAGCGTACGCCGGCACGACGCCGGCGAGCGGCGCGATGAACAGGCACGCGAGAAACAGCACCGCGACGGTGATGGCCGTCACGCCCGTACGGCCGCCGGCCTGCACGCCCGACGCGCTTTCGATATACGCGGTGGTCGACGACGTGCCGAGCACCGAGCCCGCGACGATCGCCGTGCTGTCGGCGAGCAGCGCCTTGTTCAGGCGGTTCATCTTGCCTTCGACGAGCAGGCCCGCGCGGTTCGCGACGCCCATCAGCGTGCCCGTCGCGTCGAACAGCTCGACGAGGAAGAACACGAGGATCACGTTGATGATGCCGGTCGACAGGGCGGCGCCGATGTCGAGCTTGAACAGCGTCGCGTCGATCGACGGCGGCGCCGAGAACACGCCGTGGAACTGGTTGTCGCCGAAGAAGAACGACAGGATCGTGACGCCGATGATGCCGATCAGGATTGCGCCGCGCACGCGCAGGTGGTCGAGCGTGACGATCGTGAAGAAGCCGACGATCGCGAGGATCGTGTCGTGCTTGTGCAGGTCGCCCAGCGTGACGAGCGTGGCCGGGTTGCCGACGATCACGCCCGAGGTCTTCAGCGAGATGATGCCGAGGAACAGGCCGATGCCCGCGGTGATCGAGATCCGCAGCGATTTCGGAATGCCGTTGACGATCGCCTCGCGCACGCGGAACAGCGTGACGAGCAGGAACAGGCAGCCGGAGATGAACACCGCGCCGAGCGCGGCCTGCCACGTGAAGCCCATCCCCTTGACGACCGTGTACGCGAAATACGCGTTCAGGCCCATGCCGGGCGCGCACGCGATCGGGTAGTTCGCGTACAGCCCCATGATGATCGACGCCAGCGCCGCGACGAGGCAGGTCGCGACGAATACGGATTCCTTCGGCATGCCGGCATCGCCGAGGATCGCGGGGTTGACGAAGATGATGTAAGCCATCGTCAGGAACGTGGTGACGCCCGCGAGTATTTCGGTGCGGAAGTCGGTGCCGGCTTCAGCGAAGCCGAAATACCGCTTGATGGATTCCATTAGGGCGTTTCTCCGGTCGGGTTGTCGTGTTGCTTGTTGTGCCGAATTGTTGTAAAGGCAGCGGCGGCTTAATGTAACCAGCCACTATTGCCCGGCTATCGGCGGATTGTAATAGCGCGGATAGCTCGGACGATATAGTTGGAGGGCACGACCGAAAGATCGATCGGCTGCCTGCGCGCGAACGGTCTGGCAGCCCGGCCGCGCGACGAAGGCGCGCATTTTACCGGTTCGGGCGGAACGAGCCGGAAGAAATGGCTGAAGCGGGAGCGGGATGCGCGAACGACGCCGGCCGATGCGCGCGCAACGGCGTGAACGACGACACCCGCGGCGTATCGCGCGGGGCGGGAGCGGGATGACATCCGGCTGAAACGGAGCGCCTGCCTAATGCACGAACGCGGGGCGGGAGGCGCGTGCGCGTGAACGCATGTGCGCGGCCGGTACGGATGCCCGGCCGCGACGTGCGGCGGCCATTCGTCAGTCCAGGCGGTTGCAGATATCGGGCTATCCTGCGCCGAAGCCGTCCCACCCGCAACTGTCATTTCGTGATGCGGGGGCGACTGTGGTTTCTGTGTAAAAGATTGCAAGACCCCATCGCATAAACCGGCAAGTCTTTCTAGGATAGATACACCGCACATGCACACGCCGGCCGGTAATTGCCGACGCGGGGGAGTCGCAGTCCGTGCAGGCCGGGCGGTGAGGTGCGGTCAAGGCCGTTGCGTGTTCGGGCAGGCACGGCCGCTTGCGATTGCCCGATGCGGGTTCGTCCGTAATCACGGAGGTCAGCATGTTGAACTGGATCAGCCGGTGGGCGATGCGACACGCCCCGACGCCGGAAAAAACCGCTGCGTCGATGCTCGTGACGGCGCGCATGGAACTGTTCGCTGCCGAACAGCGCGTCATCGATGCGAAATTACAAGCGGATTACTGGCGTACACGGGTGTCATTCCTCGAGGAGGTGCAGAAGCAGGGCATCGATCCGTGGGTGACCTCGCAGGCAGCGCAACGTCCCGACTTCGATTCCACTCCCCGAAGCACGGGCCCGCGTCTCGCCGCCAGCACCTGATGCACCTGCTGCATCCCGTCGCTGCGCACGGCGCGCGATCGCGCGCGGCACGCACCGGCGTGCCGCGTCATTCGATGCGCACCTGCGGCGCGTTACGCCGCGGGTGCGTCCGTTTCCGGTCGCGGCCGTTCCGCGCCTCGCGTGCCTGACGGCGCGTCATTCATCCGCTCGTTCTCCCTGCCCCGAAGAGCAAACGTTGCACTAGCGCGAGCGTGCGCCTGAAGCGCCCGCCGCGACGCACGTATGCGGTCGTGAGCGTCGCTTCCGCCGACCGGCCGGCATCGGTGCCGAGCCAGATGCGCTCGCCGCGTGCGATGCGCAGCACGTCGCCGGGCTGCACCCAATAGTCGTCGACGCTCGGCGGGCGCGTGACCCACAGCGCCGCGCCATGCGCGCGGAGCTCCGCGTCCTGCGGCGCGCGCCACGTCAGCGTCGTACGCGGCGCGACCGCGAAACGGATCACGACAGTCGGTAACGCGATCGCGCCGGCGCGGCGCCGATCGGGACGGTCAAACAGCGGGCTTGCCTGGTCCATCGTCTTCTCCATTCAGTGAGCCGGACGGATGACGCGCACCAGAACAAAAAGGCCTCATCCGTTTCCGGTGAGGCCTGGTGTGACATGCGGTACTGCTCGATTGCTAACGCACACGCGCCTCCCGTGAACCATTCTTTCGAATGTTCATCGAGCGGTGAATCGCGACGGCGATGAGCGTATACGTAGGCATGCGAACGAGTTTGTCTGCGTGGAACGATGTTGTCAACGATAATTTTCGAGTTAGGCGAGCGCGATGCATCGACGTGCGCGCCGCTGCGTATCCGTAGCGAGTGAGCAGCAGCGCTTTCGTCACGTACGACTTCGACATCGCTCGCGCAGCAAGCTGCGCATTCGCGCGAGCGCATGCGCCAGCCACGCGCCGCGTCGCATCGCGTAGGCGGTCGTGATCGATGCTTCGGCCGGACGGTCGTCGTCGGTGCTCATCCAGATGCGATCGCCGCGCCGCACGCGCAGCACGTCGCCGGTTCGTATCCAGTAATCGTCGACGCTGCCGAGCCGCGTGACCCACAGTGTGGCGTCGTGCACGCGGATCTCGGCGTCGTTTTGCGCGCACCATGTCAGCGTCGTGCGCGGCGCGACCGTGAATTGCATCACGACCCGCGGCAGTGCGATCGCATCGGTGCGGCACCGATCGGGGCAGACAACCAGCCGGCTTGCTTGGTCCATCGTCATCTCCATCCGTTGAGCCGGGCGGGATGACGCGCACGCAAACAAAAAGGCCTCATCCGTTTCCGGCGAGGCCTTGTGACATGCGCAACTGAATCTCGATGCTAACGCACAAGCGCCTCCGGTGATCGCCGCGGGTGGGCGTTCACTCGGTTTTTATGCGCGATGGCGGCGGGCTTGAGCGTAGGCATGCGAACGAGTGTGTCGTGGCAGCGCAGCAATGTCAACGGAAATTTCGAGACACTTGGCGGTCACGCGTCGCGTTGCGCGAGCCCGTTCACGAGCAGCTCGGACAGCAGGCCCGTCATCCCTTCCGGGTGCGTGGCCGCGCGGGCCTTGAGCTGTTCGACGAGTTCGGCGTTGAGCTTGCAGGCGAACGGCACGAGGCCCTGTTCCTGGTCGAGCTTGCGCTGCGCGCGGCGGTCGAGCTTGACCGCTTCTTCGGCGCCCTTGCCGAAACGCGCGGCGTTCGACTGCTTCATCGCGTGCGTCAGCTTGAGCGCCTTGTTCTTTTCGAGATCGGTTTTCTTCATGGCCATCGCGGCACCTCCGGGAAATGAAGCCGCGATTGTACGCATTTCGGCGGGCGCCGCCCGCCGAACCGGCAGGAAACCCGTTCAGGCGCCCTTCGTCGTGCCCCAGTTGCCGCCGTGCGCAGCCGCCTGCGCGGCCGGCGAGCGGGCGAGGTAGGCGAGCGCCTGTTCGGTCGAGCCCTCGTGGTGCGGCGTGTAGCTCGGCTTGAAATAGCGCAGCGCCGCGCCGATCACCTTCCAGAACGACGGCAGGTGCCCGCGCCGCGAACCCTGCCACCACGCGAGCACGAAACCCGGGTAGCGGCCGGCGGCCGGATCGCGCCGGTACATGAACTTCGCGCCTGTAGTGATGTAGTAGAGCAGCAGCAGGATCACGAACGCCATGTGCACGCAGCGCTCCGGGTAGCTGCCGCCCATGTGCCGGTAGATGTCGAACGCGACCGTGCGGTGCTCGACTTCCTCCGCACCGTGCCAGCGCAGCAAGTCGACCATCGTCGGGTCGGCCTTTCCTTCGTCCAGCCCGTGCGCGTTGAGCACCCAGTTGCCGAGATAGCCGAAGAAATGCTCGAGCGACGCGATCACCGCGAGCTGCTGGCGCAGCCAGAAACGCGTGTGGCCGATCTTCAGCCCGAGCGGCTGTTCGCCGAGCACGCGCGTGAAGAGGCGGTTGAGCTTCTGCGTGAACGGCTTCGTGTCGATCCCGTGCCGGTCGTAGTAGTGCTTGAGCACGCCGCCGTGCGAACGCGAATGCACGGCTTCCTGCCGCAGGAAGCCTTCGGCCTCGTCACGCAGGCGCGCATCGGTGATCAGCGGCAATGCCTTGTTGTACACGCGGCAGAACCACAGCTCGCCTTCCGGGAACAGCAGGTTCAGCGTGTTGATGATGTGCGTGCTGCCCGGGTCGTTCGGCACCCAGGTGATCGGCGTGTCGCTGAAGTCGAACTTCACGTGCCGGGCCTTGATCTGGTGATAGTCGGCGGTATCGGTCATCTGTGTCTCCCTGTGCGGCGTCGTGCGCCGTCAATGCGATGCCATGCTGACGCGGGCGATCATCCGGCCGAGCCACGGCATGAAGCGGCCGACGAAGCGCATCGCGTGCGCCTCGCCGCCGACCGCGACGACGGGGCGGTTGCGCAGCACGCCGTCGACCATCGCCTGCGCAACGGTTTCGGGTTTCAGGCCGCGCATCTGGTACAGCTTCGTCGCGCGCTTGCGCAGCCGCGCTTCGTCCTGTGCATTGGCGCCCGCGTATTGCGTCGACGCCATGATGCCGGTCTCCGCGAAGCCGGGGCACACGGCCGTCACGCCGATGCCTTGCTCCGCAAGTTCCGCGCGCATGCATTCGCTGAGCATCAGCACGGCGGCTTTCGTCGTCGCATACGCGGGCAGGTCGCGCGACGGCCCGAACGCGGCGGCCGATGCGGTGTTGACGATGTGGCCGCCGGTGCCGCGCGCGGCCATCTGCTGCGCGAACAGCCGCGAGCCGTGGATCACGCCCCACAGGTTCACGTGCAGGATGCGTTCCCAGTGGCGCGTGCTCGTGTCGAGGATGCCGCCGGCCATGCCGATGCCCGCGTTGTTGATCACGACGTCCGCGCCGCCGAGTTCGCTGCCGACCCACGTCGCCAGCGCTTCCATTTCGTCGGCGGACCCGACATCGACGCGCTTCGCGTGCGCTTGCGCGCCGGTCAACCCGATCAGCAGCGCGGTGCGTTCGGCGCTCGCGAGGTCGATGTCGCACGCAACGATCGTCGCGCCTTCGCGGGCGAACGCGAGCGCCGCGCAGCGGCCGATGCCGCTGCCCGCGCCGGTTACCACCGCGACCTTGCCGCTGAAGCGGCCGCTCGTTGCGCGGCGGCGTGCCTTCGCGAGCGCGGGCGGTTCGTTGCCCGATTCGACCGCGTCGATCAGTTGCCCGGCGAGAGCCGCGAAGCGTGCCGGATCGGCGAGCGGCAGCCAGTGGCCGGCCGCGACCTCGCGGCGGTAGTACTGCGGCACCCAGCGCGACAGGTTCTCGGACAGCGCGGGGCTCACGTATTTGTCGCCGAGCGGCACGATCGTCTGCACCGGCGCATGCGCGTAGCGTTCGCGCGGCGCGAACAGGCAGCGGATGAAGTTCGCGCGATAGAGGCGCACGCCGCGCGCGCCATCATCGGCCTGCGTCGGGCGCGGCGCGGCGGGCGTTTTCTCGAGCCGGCGCAGCAGGCGCGGCCACGCACGGCCGAGCCACAGCCGCCAGCCGAGTTCGGGGATGAGCGGCAGGTGGAACAGGTACACGTACCACGAGCGCACGAGCTGGCCGCCGAGCTTGGCGAGCGACGCGGGTGTCGGGTGCAGCACGCGCTCGCGCAGCCAGAAGCCGACGTGATCGAGGCACGGCCCCGAGCACGACGTGTACGACGCGATGCGGCCGGCCAGGCGCGAATCGGTGACGAACTCCCAGCCCTGGATCGAGCCCCAGTCGTGCGCGATCAGGTGCACGGCGCGGCCGGGGCAGAGCGCGTCGATCACCGCGACGAAGTCGTCGGTCAGCTTCGCGAGGTGGTAGTCGGCCGTGCGCGTCGGCACGCCGGACAGGCCCGCACCGCGCACGTCGTACGCGATCACGTAGTGCTTGCGCGCGAGCAGCGGCGCGACGTGCTGCCAGACGCTGCTGTCGTCGGGATAGCCGTGCACGAGCACGACCGGCGAGCGGGCCGGGTCGCCCCAGGTCCTGACCGCGAGCGTCAGGTCGCCGGAGGCGACCGCCGTTTCGCTATGAACCGATTCGAACAGGGCCAGCGGCGCTTCGTCGGAAAGAGGCTGCATCGTGAGTCCGTCGTTCAGGGATTCGGGAGGAAGGGCGCGTTCGCGTCGGGCGTCAGGCGGCGGCCGGCACGGTCGCGACGGCCTGCATACGCTCGGCCTGGCGGCGCTGCCAGCGGCGCACGTGCGGCAGGTCTTCGTCGAGCCAGTACGCGTCGTCGTCGGTGATCACGAGCAGCTCCTCGAATTTCGCGCCGACGCCGGCGAAGCCGAGGTGCGGCTCGACCGCCCACAGGCCCGGCACGGGCGCATGCTCGGAGCGGCGGTCGATCGACCACAGCGGCGACCAGCCTTGCCGTTTCGCCGCGCGGCCCTGGTCCAGCAGCAGGTTGCGCGTCGCGTTCAGCCCGAAGCGCGCGACGAAGCGCGGCTTCGACAGCTTGTGGATCTTCGCGACGCGATGCGCGAGCACCTTGAACGGATAGGCCTTGTGGCGCGGCTCGACACCCTGGCGGCGGCACAGCCCGTCGACCTCCTGCGCGACCTCGGCCATCGACCGGCGCTCCTTCACGAGCCGCACGATCATGTCGCGGTGGTCCATCAGGTCGTCCTGCAACTGTTCGAGGATCGGGTTGCGGCCAAGGCAGTGCGCGTAGCCGACGTCGGCGACGATGCCGTCGAGTACCGGCGCGACGTCGAGGATCACCGGCATGTCGGTCTCGAGCTGCCGGTTGCTCGGGAAGAACGCGAGATTGAAGCCGCCCATGTGCTTGAGGCCCGAGAAACCCTCGAATGCGGTGCGGTCGCCGAACCACGCGAACGGCTTGTGCAGCCAGTCGTGCACGCCGTTGTCCTGCAGCCATTCGGTCAGCAGGCGCGCGGCTTCCTTTTCGGTGATGCCGGGGTAGAGCATCGCGCCGACCGTTTCGACGCAGCGGTACGCCAGTTGCTGTACCGCGCGGAATTGCGGCAGTTCGTCGAGGTGGACTTCCGGCAGCGGATGGTGGTCGGCCATGATGTGTCTCCCTATGTCGGCCGGAGTGGGCGCGGCAGCGCTTGTCGACCGGTGTTGGTGCTTCGGCACTGACGCCGGTCCCACGCAAAGCGCGCTCCGGTCCGGTGCAAAGCGGGGTGCTGATCCGGAATGCATCCGCCGGTGTTCCCGGTGCGAATTATTCAGTCAGCATTTAATGTGCCATTGAATGATGTAATGATAATAGCCGGTTCGGCGTGGCGCGCCAGCCTCCGGGGGTGAGGATTTGTCCTAATGAAGGGCCGAAATGGAGGAGAGACTCTAGGTTTCCGGAGGTCCTGGCCGGATGGCCGCAGGCGCGCACGCGCATGGATCGGGGGCGTCGGTCGGAGGTGGTCGGACAGGCGGGCCGAGCGCCGACCCGGATGGCCGCGCGTGCGACCGCCTTGCGACGGCCCGGCATGTCGCGCCGGATCAAGTCCCCGTCGTGTCGTGATGTGACGTTGTCAAATTGCCGAAATAATTTCGTCACATCATTCGCCCCCGGTTCGAAGCCGCCCCGGCTTCGCCGCGCCGATGAGCCGCCGGCACGCGGTGCGCCGCGCGGGGTAGCGACCGCAGCCGATTCGAGATTCGACATTTCCACGGAGAGAGACCATGCAACGCCGCAAGTTCATGAACACCCTTGCCGCGGCGACCGCCGCGACGTCGCTGATGCTCAAGGCCGGCACGGCCGACGCGAAGCGCGCAACCGCGCCGGATGCGCTGGACCCGGGCCGCTGGTCGCCGTTCAACGCCGCACGCCTGCAGGCGGTAATCGACCGGCATGGTGTCGCGAGTGCGCACTACGACGAAAAGCGCCGCCCGTACGCGGTGTTCGACTGGGACAACACGTGCATCATGAACGACTGCGAAGAGGCGTTGCTGATGTACCAGATCAACCATCTGCAGTACAAGCTGACGCCGGACGAATTCGTCGACGTGATGTGGAAGGACGTGCCGAAGGGCGCGTTCATGAAGGACTACACGACGATCGACGGCAAGCCGGTGACGATGGAAGACCTCGCCGCCGACGTCGAATCCGACTATCGCTGGCTCTACGCGAACTACAAGGGATTCGGCGGAGACAAGAGCCTCGACGAGATTCGCGAGACCGATCAGTTCAAGGATTTCCGCGCGAAGCTGTACTTCATGTACGACGCGATCTGCGATACGCACCCGCTCGAGATCGGCTACAAGTGGATCATCTATTTCTACAAGAACATGACGACCGCCGAGTTGCAGGCGATGGCGGAAGCGTCGAACAACTACGGTATCGGCGACGCGCTGCGCAAGGTTCGCTACGAAAGCCCGAAGACGCTGCCGGGCAAGGCCGGCGTGGTGGCCGACACGCATTTCCACGGCATCCGCATTCATGAGGAAATCCGCGCGGTGATGCACACGCTGCGCGCGAACGGCATCGACGTGTACGTGAGCACCGCGTCGCTCGACGATGTCGTGCGCGTGTTCGCCGGCAATCCGAACTATGGCTACGGCGTGCCGCCCGGGAACGTGATCGGCCTGCGCCTCGACATGCAGGACGGCAAGTACACCAGCACGTATCCGGCCGGCTGGCATTTCAACTGGGGGCCCGGCAAGACGGTGGGCATCCGCAACGTCCTCGAGTCGAGGAAGGGCTACGGCCCGCTGCTGGTGTTCGGCGACAGCGACGGCGACGCGTGGATGCTGCGCGACTTCAAGGACACCGCGGCCGGCGTGATCGTCAACCGGATGAAGAAGGGCGAGATCGGCGCGGACAGCAAGCTCGCGGCCGAGCAGATCGGCAAGCCGGATGCGCGCTTCCTGCTGCAGGGCCGCGACGAGCACACGGGCCTGATGATTCCGGACGAGAAGTCGATCAAGTACGGCAAGACCGAGCGCAAGCTGCTGGCTTGACGTGCGCCGGATGCCGGGCCGTCGTGGCCCGGCGTCCATCGGGATCGACGGCGGCGTCGCGCCGGCCGGGAAACGCGCGTCTCAGCGCGCGCTCGGCGGGCCCAGCCGATCCAGCAACGCGCCCAGCAAATCGATCGGCAGCGGAAACACGATCGTCGAGTTCTTGTCCGCCGCGATCGTCGTCAGCGTCTGCAGATAGCGCAGCTGCATCGCCTGCGGCTCCTGCGCGAGCTTTTGCGCGGCCTGCAGCAGCTTCTCCGACGCCTGCAGTTCGCCTTCCGCATGGATCACCTTCGCGCGCCGCTCGCGCTCGGCCTCGGCCTGCCGCGCGATCGCGCGGATCATCGTTTCGTTCAGGTCGACGTGCTTGATCTCGACCGTCGACACCTTGATCCCCCATGCATCCGTTTGCGCGTCGAGCGTCTTCTGGATGTCGGCATTCAGCTGCTCGCGCTCGGCGAGCAGCGCGTCGAGTTCGTGCTTGCCGAGCACCGAACGCAGCGTCGTCTGCGAGAGCTGGCTGGTCGCGTCGAAGAAGCGCGCGACCTGGATCACCGCCTTCTCCGGATCGACCACGCGGAAATACACGACCGCATTCACCTTCACCGACACGTTGTCGCGCGTGATCACGTCCTGCGGCGGCACGTCGAACACGACGGTGCGCAGGTCCATCCGCACGGCCTGCTGGACGATCGGGATGATCAGCACGAGCCCCGGCCCCTTCACTTTCCAAAAGCGGCCGAGCATGAACACGACGCCGCGCTCGTACTCGCGGAAGATGCGGATCGACGACGCGACCAGCGCGACGGCGAAGACGATCAGGACGCTGCTGAAGCCGAACGTATAACCGATCATGACGGGACTCCCTGGTGTTGTTCTTGCGTCGGCACGTCGTACAGCGGGGCGACGGTGAGCAGCAGCCCCTGGCGTCCGGTGACCCGCACGCGGCAACCGGCGGCGAGCGGCACGCTGCTCGCGACGCGCCAGCGCTCGCCGTGCACGCGCGCCCAGCCCGCGGCCGACGGTGCGGGCCCGGCCGCGCCGTGCGGCTGGTCGGCCAGCAGGCCATCGTCGAGCACTTCGCCGATGCTGCCGACCATCGCCTCGGCGCCCGTCACGACCGGGCGGCGGCGCGCGCGCAGCGCGACGCTCGATACGCCCGCGACGAGCGGCCCGCCGCCGAGCGCGAGGCTCGCGATCACGGGCCACGGAATCCCGTAGCCGGGCACGTCGGTATCGATCAGCATCAGCGCGCCGATCGTGAACGACACGATTCCGCCGAACCCGAGCACGCCGAAGGTCGGCAGGAACGCCTCGGCGACCAGGCAGCCGAGACCGAGCAGCACGAGGCCGAGGCCCGCATAGCTGATCGGCAGCAATTGCATCGCGAACAGCCCGACCAGCAGGCAGATCGTGCCGACCACGCCCGGCAGCACGAAGCCGGGGTTCGCGAACTCGAAGAAGAGGCCGTAGATGCCGATCGTCAGCAGGATCAGCGCGACGTTCGGGTCGGTGATGATCGCCAGGAAGCGGCTGCGCCAGTCGGGCTCGACCACGACGAGCGGCGCATGCGCGGTTGCGAGCCGCACCGTGCCGGCGGTGGTCGTCGCGCTACGGCCGTCGAGCTGGCGAGCGAGGTCGGCCGGGTCCTGTGCGATCAGGTCGACCACATGCTGCGCACGCGCCTCGTTCGCCGACAGGCTCACTGCCTCGCGCACCGCGCGCTCGGCCCATTCGGCATTGCGCCCGCGCAACTGCGCGAGGCCGCGGATATAGGCGGAGGCGTCCTGCGTCGCCTTGCGGATCTCGGTCGATTGGGTATCGGTCGGCAGCGCGGCTTGCGCGGCGGCCGCATCGGACGGCCCCGACGCTCCCGGGGTGGCGGCCGGCGCCCGCGGTGCCGCAGGGTTCCCGCCAGGCGGCGCGGCGCCGCCGATGCCGAACTGCACGGGCGACGCCGCACCGAGATTGGTGCCGGGCGCCATCGCCGCGAAGTGGCTGGCATAGACGATATAGGTGCCCGCGCTTGCGGCCCGCGCGCCGCCCGGCGCGACGAACGCGGCGACCGGTACGGGCGAGCCCAGGATGGCCTTGATGATCTGCCGCATCGACGTGTCGAGGCCGCCGGGCGTGTCGAGCTGCAGGATCGCGAGCGGTGCATGCCGGCGGGCAGCGCGGTCGAGCGAGCGCACGATGAAATCGGCGCTGGCGGGCCCGATCGCGCCGTTGATGGGGATCACGACTACCGGGCGGGCGGCGAGCGCGTCGGCGGGCGGTGGCGCGGCGACCGCGGCACACACGACGAGCAGCGCCGCGAACAGCGCGGCGCGCGCGACCCGCGCGGACAGCGGGTGACGTGGGTGGCCGCCGGGCATGGCAGGCGCCGGCGACGGCCCGTGGCGGTGAAAGTGCATCGAGGCGTCCGGGCGGCGCGCGGCCGCGTGCCGTCCGGCTGGCGGAAAGGGCGTGAGCCCGACACTTAAAGAGTAGGCGGTTTCGACACAAAGCGCGAAACGACGGCCGGCCGGCTTCAGCTCGCGCCGCCGCCCCGCGCGAGCACTTCGTCGCGATAGTCGGCCGGGCTGCGCCCGCTCCATTTGCGGAACGCGCGGTAGAACGCGCTCGGCTCCGCGAAACCGGTTGCAGCCGCGACGTCGGCGATCGTGCGCGCGGGGTCGGCCAGCGCCTCGAACGCGAGATCGCGCCGCAGCGTGTCCTTGATCGACTGGTACGCGTGGCCTTCCTGGTGCAGCTTGCGGCGCAGCGTGGCCTCGGCCACGTGCAGCCGCGCGGCCATCCCGCCCGCGCCCGGCCAGGAAGCGGGCGGCATCCCGCGCAGCACCGCGCGCACGCGCTGCGCGAGCGCGTTCGGGTTGCGGTACTTGACGATGAAGCTCGCCGGCGCGTTGCGCAGGAACGTCTTCAGCGTCTTCGCGTTCTGCACGACCGGCAGCGTCGCGAATTCGGGATCGAAATCGACATACGAATCGGGCTCGTTGAAACGCATGTCGTCACAGAACATCGACGGGTATTCGTGGTCGGCGGGCGGCGTGTCGCAGCGAAAGCTCGCATGCAGCAGCGGGATGCGCCGCCCGATCAGCCAGCAGGTGAGCCCGTAGACGATGATGAAATAGGTCGCGTACGTGAACATCGCGGGCGTCGCGCCGTTGTTGCGGTGCACGAAGCGCAGCCGCACGCGCTGCGGGTTCACGTCGAGTTCCGCGTGCAGGTCGTCGAGCACGCAATGCATGAAATTCACCGCGCGCGCCATCGCATGCAGGCCGTCGCGCGCGGACAGCGCCGCCTGGCTCATCGCGATGAAGCTGCCGCTGCGCATCGGGTGGCGATCCTGCCCGAAAAACTCGTCGTCGAGCGCGCGCGCGATCGCGTTCCACAGCGCGCCGTATTGCTGCGCGGACACGCGTGCGCGCGGCTGCCCGAGCAGCGCGGGTGCGATGCCGGCTTGCGCGAGCAGCGGCTCGGCCGCGACGCCGCGCCGGGTTGCGAGCGCGACGCTGTAAGCGACGAGGCTGATCGCGACGGTTCCCTTGTCTTCCTGCTTCATCCGTGCCGCCGGTATGGCAAAAACGCTCAGTGTAAATGAGCGACGCGAGCATCGAACAGTCGCGCCTGCTTGCCTACACTTGTTGCATCGAAACGCAAGGACGGTCGCGCCCGGCGGCCGCGGGAGACAGCAGCACCATGGACGAGCTTTACACCGAAGACCAGCGGATGATCCGCGACGCGGCGCGCGCGTTTGCCACCGAGATGCTGGCGCCGAACGCGGCGCAATGGGACCACGATGCGCACCTGCCCGACGCGATCGTCGCGCAGCTCGGCGAACTCGGCCTGCTCGGGATGATCGTGCCGCAGGAGCTGGGCGGCTCGTATACGGATTACGTGGCCTATGCGCTGGCGATGGAAGAGGTCGCCGCGGGCGACGCCGCGTGCGCGACGATGATGAGCGTGCACAACTCGGTCGGCTGCGGGCCGATCCTGGGCTTCGGCACGCCGGCGCAGAAGGATCGCTGGCTGGCCGACATGGCGTCCGGCCGCGTGATCGGCGCGTTCTGCCTGACCGAGCCGCAGGCCGGCTCCGAGGCGAACAACCTGCGCACGCGTGCGGAACTGCGCGACGGCAAATGGGTGCTGAACGGCGCGAAGCAGTTCGTGACCAACGGCCAGCGCGCCGGCGTCGCGATCGTTTTTGCCATGACCGATCCGGAAGCCGGCAAGCGCGGCATTTCCGCGTTCCTGGTGCCGACCGACACGCCGGGCTTCATCGTCGGCAAACCCGAGAAGAAGATGGGCATCCGCGCGTCGGATACGTGCCCGATCACGTTCGAGAACTGCGCGATCCCGGAAGAAAACCTGCTGGGCAATCGCGGCGAAGGGCTGAAGATCGCGCTGTCGAATCTCGAGGGCGGCCGCATCGGCATCGCCGCGCAGGCGCTCGGCATCGCGCGCGCCGCGTTCGACAAGGCGCGCCGCTATGCGGGTGAGCGCGTGCAGTTCGGCAAGCCGATCGCCGAGCACCAGGCGATCCAGCAGAAGCTCGCCGACATGGCCGTGCAGATCAACGCCGCGCGCCTGCTCGTGCATCACGCGGCGAAGCTGCGCACGGCCGGGCTGCCGTGCCTGTCGGAAGCATCGCAGGCGAAGCTGTTCGCATCGGAGATGGCCGAGCGCGTGTGTTCGGACGCGATCCAGATCCACGGCGGCTACGGCTACCTGGTCGATTACGAAGTCGAGCGTCACTATCGCGACGCGCGCATCACGCAGATTTACGAAGGCACCAGCGAAGTGCAGCGGATGGTGATCGCGCGGCAGCTTTGAGCCGCGGCGGTCGCGCCGACAGAAACATCGCGCAGGGCACGAGGGCAGCGCGGTGAACGCGGCACGCAACGACGTGACCGTGCGCCGCGTACAAGGGAATCGGGCATGCGCCGCAGCGTGTGCGCCGGTTGACCGCGAGGCATGGAGACTGGAGACAACGATGACGGTACAGGCATTCCTGGACGCACGCGACTTTCTGCTGCGCCATCGCACCGACTACGACACCGCGTATCGCGAGTTCGAGTGGCCGGTGCTCGACGCGTTCAACTGGGCGCTCGACTACTTCGACCCGATGGCGCGCGGCAACGACCAGCCCGCGCTGTGGATCGTCGACGCGGCGACCGGCACGGGCGATCCGTATTCGTTCGCGCAGATGTCCGAGCGTTCGTCGCGGATCGCGAACTGGCTGCGCTCGATCGGCGTCGTGCGCGGCGACCGGATCCTGCTGATGCTGCCGAACCGCGTCGAGCTGTGGGACGCGATGCTCGCCGCGATGAAGCTCGGCGCGATCGTGCTGCCTGCCACCACGCAACTGTCGCCGGACGACGTGCGCGACCGCGTGCGGATCGGCGGCGCGAAATACGCGATCGTCGACGAGAACGAAACCGTGAAATTCGAACAGCCGGATCTCGGTCTCGCGCAGAGGATCGTCGCCGGTGCGCCGCGCGCAGGCTGGCTCCCGATGAACGACGGCTACGCGGCGAGCGCCGCATTCAACCCCGACGCCGTCACGCAGTCGAACGAAGCGATGCTGCTGTACTTCACGTCGGGCACGACGTCGAAGCCGAAGCTCGTCGAGCATACGCACCGCACCTATCCGGTCGGCCATCTGTCGACGATGTACTGGGTCGGCCTGCAGCCGGGCGACATCCACTGGAACATCAGCTCGCCGGGCTGGGCGAAGCACGCGTGGAGCTGCTTCTTCGCGCCGTGGAACGCGCAGGCGTGCGTGTTCGCGTTCAACTACGCGCGCTTCGAGCCGAAGGTGGTGCTCGATGCGCTCGTCAAGTACCAGGTGACGACACTGTGCGCGCCGCCGACGGTGTGGCGCATGCTCGTGCAGCAGCCGCTCGCGTCGTTCGACGTGAAGCTGCGCGAGATCGTCGGCGCGGGCGAGCCGCTGAATCCCGAGATCATCGAGCGTGTGAAGAAGGCGTGGGGTATCACGATTCGCGACGGCTACGGCCAGACCGAGACGACCTGCCTGATCGGCAACTCGCCGGGCCAGCCGGTCGTCGCGGGCTCGATGGGCCGGCCGCTGCCCGGCTACCGGATCGAACTGCTCGATCCGGACGGCGCGCCCGTGACCGAAGGCGAGGTCGCGCTGCCGATCGGCGCCGACGTGACGCGCCCGGTGGGGCTGATGACAGGCTATGCGAACAATCCCGACGCGACGGCCTACGCGATGCGCGACGGCCACTACCGCACGTCGGACATCGCGATGCGCCGCGACGACGGTTACTACGTCTATATCGGCCGCGCGGACGACGTGTTCAAGTCGTCCGACTACCGGCTGAGCCCGTTCGAACTCGAGAGCGTGCTGATCGAGCATCCGGCGATCGCCGAGGCGGCCGTCGTGCCGAGCCCCGACCCCGTCCGGCTGTCGGTGCCGAAGACCTTCGTCGCGCTGCGGCAGGGCTACGAGGAAAGCCCGGAACTCGCGCTGGACATCTTCCGCTTCTCGCGCGAGAAGCTCGCGCCGTACAAGCGCATTCGCCGCCTGCAGTTCGCGGAGCTGCCGAAGACGATCTCGGGAAAGATCCGCCGCGTCGAGCTGCGCCGCCGCGAGATCGAGCGCGGCGACGACGCAAGCGAACGGATGCCCGGCGAATACTGGGAAGAGGATTTCGCCGCCGAACTGAAGTGACGTGAGCGCGGGCCGCGCGCGCCGCCACTCGCGGCGGCCGCCCGCAGCCGAATTGAACCGGCCGCGCGGCGATATCGCGCTTCGCGGCCCCCTGCAAGGAGATGGGATCGATGAACGCGAATTCGAAAGACGTGCCGACGGTCAAGCTGCTGATCGACGGCGCCTTCGTCGAGTCCGCCACGAACGAGTGGCGTGACATCGTCAACCCGGCGACGCAGCAGGTGCTCGCACGCGTGCCGTTCGCGACCGTCGCGGAAGTCGACGCGGCCGTGCAGGCCGCGCACACCGCGTACGCGACCTGGAAGAACACGCCGATCGCCGCGCGCATGCGCATCATGCTGAAGTTCCAGGATCTCGTGCGCACGAACCAGCAGCGCATCGCGAAGACGCTGACGGCCGAGCAGGGCAAGACGATTCCCGATGCCGAAGGCGACATCTTCCGCGGCCTCGAAGTGGTCGAGCACGCCTGCTCGATCGGTTCGCTGCAGCTTGGCGAATTCGCGGAGAACGTCGCGGGTGGTGTGGATACCTACACGCTGCGCCAGCCGCTCGGCGTGTGCGCGGGCATCACGCCGTTCAACTTCCCCGCGATGATTCCGCTGTGGATGTTCCCGATGGCGATCGTGTGCGGCAACACGTTCGTGCTGAAGCCGTCGGAACAGGATCCGCTGTCGACGATGGAGCTCGTCGAGCTCGCGATCGAGGCCGGCGTACCGAAAGGCGTGCTGAACGTCGTGCACGGCGGCAAGGAAGTCGTCGATGCGATCTGCACGCATCCGCTCGTGAAGGCGATCTCGTTCGTCGGCTCGACTGCCGTCGGCACGCACGTGTACAACCTCGGCAGCGCGCACGGCAAGCGCGTGCAGTCGATGATGGGCGCGAAGAACCACGCGGTCGTGCTGCCCGATGCGAACCGCGAACAGGCGATCAACGCGCTCGTCGGTGCGGGCTTCGGCGCGGCCGGGCAGCGCTGCATGGCGACGTCGGTCGCGGTGCTGGTCGGCGAAGCGCGCGACTGGTTGCCCGATCTCGTCGCCAAGGCGAAGCTCTTGAAGGTGAATGCGGGCGCGGAATCCGGCACCGACGTCGGCCCGGTCGTGTCGAAGGCGGCGAAGGAACGCATCCTGTCGCTGATCGACGCAGGCGTGAAGGAAGGCGCGAAGCTCGAACTCGACGGCCGCGACGTGAAGGTGCCCGGCTACGAGCAGGGCAACTTCGTCGGCCCGACGATCTTCTCGGGCGTGACGACCGACATGTCGATCTACACGCATGAAATCTTCGGGCCGGTGCTCGTCGTGATGGAAGCCGACTCGCTCGACGAAGCGATCGCGCTCGTCAACGCGAACCCGTTCGGCAACGGCGTGGGGCTGTTCACGCAGAGCGGCGCGGCCGCGCGCAAGTTCCAGAGCGAAATCGACATCGGCCAGGTCGGCATCAACATCCCGATCCCGGTGCCGGTGCCGTTCTTCAGCTTCACGGGTTCGCGCGGCTCGAAGCTCGGCGATCTCGGCCCGTACGGCAAGCAGGTCGTGCAGTTCTACACGCAGACCAAGACCGTCACCGCGCGCTGGTTCGACGACGACACGACGGCCGCCCCGGTGAATACGACGATCCGGCTGCACTGAGCGGCGGAGGACACGAACATGAAAATCGGTTTTATTGGCCTCGGCCACATGGGCGCGCCGATGGCGCTGAACCTGCTGAAAGCGGGCCACGAAGTGCACGCGTTCGACCTGAGCGCCGACGCATTGCGCGCGCTGCAGGACGCCGGCGCACAGGTGGCCGCGTCGCCGCGCGATGCGGCATCGGGTGCGACGTTCGTCATCACGATGCTGCCGGCCGCGCCGCACGTGCGCTCGGTGCTGTCCGGCGAGAACGGCGTGCTCGCCGGCCTCGGCGCGGGCGCGACCGTGATCGATTCGAGCACGATCGACCCGGCGAGCGCGCAGGCGTTCGGCGCGCTCGTGCGCGAGCACGGCGGCGCGTTCGTCGATGCGCCCGTGTCGGGTGGCACGGGCGGCGCGGCGGCCGGCACGCTGACCTTCATGGTCGGCGGCAGCGATGCGGATTTCGAGCGCGTGAAGCCGGTGCTCGCGGGCATGGGCAAGAACATCGTCCACTGCGGCGCGACGGGGATGGGGCAGGTCGCGAAGGTCTGCAACAACCTCGTGCTCGGCATCTCGATGGCGGCCGTGTCGGAGGCGATGTCGCTCGGTGTCGCGCTCGGCATCGACCCGAAGGTGCTGGCCGGCATCGTCAACACGTCGACGGGCCGCTGCTGGAGTTCCGATACGTACAACCCGTATCCGGGCGTGATCGATACCGCGCCGTCGTCGCGCGGCTACTCGGGCGGCTTCGGCACCGACCTGATGCTGAAGGATCTCGGCCTCGCGAACGACGCGGCGAAGCAGGCCCGCCAGCCCGTCTATCTCGGCGCGCTCGCGCAGCAGCTGTACCAGACGATGAGCAGCCGCGGCGACGGCCAGCTCGATTTCTCGGCGGTGATCCGCCTGTACCAACCGGCAACGAAGAAGGACGCGTGATGATCGAACTGGACTACGTCGACGATGGCGCGATCGCGTGCGCGACGCTCAAGCGTCCGCCCGCGAACGCCTTTACCGCCGACGGGCTTCGGCAACTGCAGGACACCGTCGCCGAACTGAATGCGAGCCCGCGCGTGCGCGCGCTGGTGATCACCGGTGACGGCCCGAAGTTCTTCAGCGCGGGCGCCGACCTGAACACGTTCGCCGAAGGCGATCGCGCGGTTGCGCGCGCGATGGCGTCGCGCTTCGGCGCGGCGTTCGAGGCGCTGCACGACGCGCGCGTCGTGACGATCGCGGCGATCAACGGCTATGCGATGGGCGGCGGGCTCGAATGCGCGCTCGCGTGCGACCTGCGGATCGCGGAGACGCATGCGCAGATGGCGCTGCCCGAGCCGTCGGTCGGCCTGCTGCCGTGCGGCCTTGGCACGCAGACGCTGCCCTGGCTGGTCGGCGAAGGCTGGGCGAAGAAGATCATCCTGACCGGCGCGCGTGTCGACGCGGCCACGGCGCTGCGGATCGGCCTCGTCGAGGACGTCGTGGCGTCGGGCGCGTCGCGCGATGCGGCGCTGGCGCTCGCGCGCAACGTCGTGCGGCAGAGCCCGCACGCGGTCGCGTACAGCAAGGAGCTGATCGGCCTCGCGCGCCGCGGCGTGCCGCGCGGCGCGGCGCTCGCGGTCGAGCGGGAACGCTTCGTCGACCTGTTCGATACGAACGATCCGCGCGAGGGCGTGGCTGCGTTTCTCGGCAAGCGCGCGCCGCAGTGGCGCACCGACGGAGAGTCGCAACGATGAGCACGCCGGTGACGAATCACGACGCGTTCGCGGAGCGCGCACCCGAGGTGCTGTTCCGCGTGGTGAACCGCGTGGCGCTGATCACGCTGAACCGGCCGGCCGCGCTCAACGCGCTGTCGTACGCGATGATCGGCGAGCTGGCCGCGCGCCTCGAGCGCTGCCGCGACGACGACCAGATCGTCGCGGTCGTGCTGCGCGGTGCCGGCGAGAAGGGCTTCTGCGCGGGTGGCGACGTGCGCGCGCTCTACAGGATGGTCGCGCAGCGCGAAACCTGGCTGCCGTTCTTCGTCGACGAATATCGTCTCGACTACGCGATTCATACGTTCCCGAAGCCGGTGGTCGCGCTGATGGACGGCGTGACGATGGGCGGCGGCATGGGCCTCGCGCAGGGCGCGGCGCTGCGCGTCGCGACCGAGCGCAGCAAGATCGCGATGCCGGAGACGCGCATCGGCCTCGTGCCCGACGTCGGCGCGACGCATTTCCTGTCGCGCATGCCGGTCGAACTCGAGCTGTACGTCGGGCTGACCGGCGCGATGCTGTCGGGCGCCGACGCGCTGACCGCGAAGCTCGCCGATCTGTGCGTGCCGTCCGCATGGCTCGACACGTTCGAGACGCGCATCGAAAGCGTCAAGTGGGAAGGCGATGTGCTGGCGTTGCTGCGCAAGGTGTTCGAGCCGCCGTGCAACGTCGTGCCGCACGCGGCGCTCGACAGCCAGATGCCGTGGATCGTGCGTCACTTCGACAAGCGCTCGACCGTCGAGCGGATCGTCGCGACGCTGACGCAGGATCTTGCGCGCGAGGAGCTGTCGCGCGAGCACCGCCAATGGCTGCAGGCGACGCTCGAAGCGCTCACCGGCCACTCGCCGACGATGCTGTTCGTGACACGCGAGGCGCTGCTGCGCGGCCGCCAGATGACGCTGGCCGAATCGTTCCGGATGGAGCTGGGCATCGTCGCGCGCGCGATCGAGGAAGGGGACTTCTGCGAAGGCGTGCGCGCGCATCTCGTCGACAAGGATCGCAAGCCGCGCTGGGCGCCCGCGTCGCTCGTCGAACTGCGCGCCGAACGCGTGCGGCATTTCCTGACGTCGCCGTGGAAGCTGTTCGCGCATCCGCTGGCCGATCTCGGCGCTGCGTGACGGCCCGACGCGCAGCGGGGCGCGTCGGTTTCATTTCATCTCGTTGACCTCATCCCGGCGCTCGATCATCGGCGGAATCGCCTGCGCGAGCGCGTCGATCACGCAGCGCGTCTTGCGCGGCAGGTAGCGCGTCTTCGGCCAGATCGCGTGGATGTCGCCTTCGCAGACGAAGCAGCGGTCGAGCACGACCGTCATCTCGCCGCGCTTCACGTAGTGATCGAGCAGCCAGCTCGGCAGCCAGGCGATCCCGAACCCCGATGCGCCGGCCGCCGCAATCGCCTGCACGTCGTCGAAACTGAGTTGGTGCGGCATGTCGACACGCACCGTCGAGCCGTCCGGCGCGCGCAAGTCCCACGGTTGAATCACGCCCGAACGTGAATACGCGATCGTCCGGTGGTCTTTCAGATCGTCGAGTGTCTTCGGCATCCCGTAGCGGGCGAGATACGACGGCGCCGCGCCCAGGCTGCCGTACTGCGTGCCGAGCCGCCGCACCGCGAGGCTCGTGCTGTCCGCGAGCGTGCCGATGCGCACCGCGAGGTCGATGCCTTCCTCGACGAGATCGACGAAACGGTCGGTGATCGACACGTCAATCCGCAAATGCGGATAGGTGCGCGCGAGATCGAGCACGATGGGCGTCACGCAGTGGTGCCCGAACGCGAGCGGCACGCTCAGGCGCAACTTGCCGCGCGGCTCGTTGCGGCCGCAGTCGAGGTCGGCTTCGGCCGCTTCCAGTTCCGCGAGCGCACGCACGCAGCGGTCGTAGTACGCCTGGCCGTCGTCGGTCAGGCTCTGGCTGCGCGTCGTGCGCTGCAGCAGCCGCGCGCCGAGCCGCTTCTCGAGCCGCGCGACCGCCTTGCCGACGGCCGAGCGCGTCATGTCGAGCCGCTCCGCGGCGAGCGCGAAGCTGCCCGATTCCACTACCTGGACGAAGGTCGTCACGCCGTCGAGTCTGTCGGTCATGGGAGGGGGAGGTGATTGAGTCCTACAGTTCCCCAGTCTGGAGAAATGCGTACGCCAATGGGGATGGCAATTCTCACTATAGTACCGATTCCCGCCCAGCGTGCGTCGCCGGCCGCACGCGGCGAATCTTTCTCACCTGGAGGCGCGCGGCCCGTTCCCGGGCCGTGGCGCAAAACGCATGACGCTATCCGACTCCCGCAGGAATGCGGTCGCACTCGCGGCCGTCTGTCTCACGTCGCTGATGTTCGGCCTTGAAATCTCGAGCGTGCCGGTGATCCTGCCGACGCTCGAACACGTGTTGCATGGCGATTTCAACGGCATGCAGTGGATCATGAATGCGTACACGATCGCGTGCACGACCGTGCTGATGGCGGCCGGCGCGCTCGCCGACCGGTTCGGCCGCAAGCGCGTGTACGTGATCGGCACCGCGCTGTTCGGCGCGACATCGCTGCTGTGCGGGCTCGCGCCGAACGTGCCGGTGCTCGTCGCGGGCCGGCTGCTGCAGGGCGCCAGCGGCGGCGCGATGCTGATCTGCCAGATTGCGGTGCTGTCGCACCAGTTTCGCGAGGGCCGCGAGCGTGGCCGCGCATTCGGGATCTGGGGGATCGTGTTCGGCATCGGGCTCGGTTTCGGGCCGATCGTCGGCGGCGCGATCGTCGCGCTGGCAAGCTGGCCGTGGGTGTTCCTCGTCCATGCGCCGCTCGCGGCCATCGCGCTCGTGCTGATCGGCGGCGCGGTGCGGGAGTCGCGCGATCCGCATGCGGGCCGGCTCGACGTGGCAGGCATCGTCACGCTGTCGCTCGCGGTGTTCGGCCTGGCGTTCAGCATCACGCAAAGCGCGGAACTCGGGCTGACCAGCGCCGCCGGCCTCGGCGTGCTCGGCGCGACCATGCTGGCGCTGGTCGGCTTCTTCATCGCGGAACGCGCCAGCGCGCGGCCGATGTTCGACTTCTCGGTATTCCGGATTCGCGCGTTTACCGGCGCGATCTTCGGTTCGATGGGGATGAACTTCAGCTTCTGGCCGTTCATGATCTACCTGCCGATCTGGTTCCAGGTCGCGCTCGGCTACGACAGCGTGACGGCCGGCCTCGCGTTGCTCGCGTACACGTTGCCGACGCTGGTCGCGCCGCCGCTTGGCGAACGGCTCGCGTTGCGCTACGGGCCGGGCGTCGTGATCCCGGGCGGCCTGTTCACGATCGCGGCGGGTTTCGCGCTGATGCGGATCGGCAGCGCGGCCGACCATGCAAGCTGGATCACGATGCTGCCCGGCTGCGTGATCGCCGGCATCGGGCTCGGGCTCACGAACACGCCCGTGACCAATACCACCACGGGTGCGGTGCCGAGCTCGCGTGCCGGAATGGCGTCGGGTATCGACATGAGCGCGCGGATGATCTCGCTCGCGCTGAACATCGCGGCGATGGGCTTCGTGCTGGTCGCGGGAATCGTCGCGAGCCTGAAGGCCGGTATCGCGGGCACGATCGGCGACGCGGCGCTGCGCCGGCTCGCGCAGGAAATCGCATCCGGCCGAACCGACGCGCTGCACGAGATCGCACCGGCGCTCGCGCAGGCCGACCCGACCGGCGCGGCGCTGCACGCGGCGCTCGTGCACGGATTCGGTTGGGTGATGATGTACGGCGCGGCGGGCGTGGCTGTGCTCGCGACGGCGAGCGCGGTGGCGTTCGCACCGGCGCGGCGCGGGGCACCCGTGTGCGAATGATGCCGCGCGCGGCTGGTACGGCTGGCGCGGCCGGCCCGGTGCGCGCCGCGGTCAGGACGTCCCGCCGCCGAGCGCGCGGTACAGCGTCATCTGGTTGTTGAGCCGGTTCAGGCGCGTTTGCGCGTCGGCGCTTTGCGCGTCCCGCAGCAGCCGCTGCTGGTCGAGCCATGGCTGCACGGCGGTCGCGCCGGCTGCGAAGCGCGCGGCGGCAAGCCGCTCGGCGCGCTGCGCCTGGGCCAGCGACAGCGCGCGCTGTTCGGCTTCGCGTTCGAGCTGCACGCGCGCCGACAGCGCGTTCTCGACTTCCGCGAGCGCCGTGTAGAGCTTCTGGCGGAATCCGACCACGGCTTCCTCGTACTGTGTCTTCGATACCTTGATCTGCAGCTGCATCGTGTTCCACTGGATGAACGGCAGTGCCAGGCCGAGCCCGAGCGTGCCGACCGGATTCGCGAGCACGCGCTCGAGGCTCGTGCTCGACGTGCCGGCCTGGCCGGTCAGCGTGAAGGTTGGGTAGAAGCTCGTGCGCGTCGCGTCGATCTGCGCGAGCGACTCGCGCAGCCGGAATTCCGCCGCGCGCAGGTCGGGGCGCCGGCCGAGCAGGCTCGCCGGCAGGCCGGCCGCCACGTCCGGCGGTGCCGCATCGGGCAGTGCCGACGGTTCCGCCGCGCGTTGCTGAGGCGGCCGGTCGAACAGGATTGCGAGGGCGTGGCGGTTCTCGGTGCGCTGCTGGATCAGTTGCGTCTGCGCTGCGCGCTGCGCGGCGAGGCTCTGTTCGGCCTGCGCAAGGTCGAGCCCCGACACGGCACCGGCCGCGTGCCGCGACCGGACGATCGCGAGCGTGCGGACCGCATACGCGATGTTCGCGTCGCCGAGCGCGATCTGCCGGTTCAGATAGCCGATCTGCCAGTACAGCGATGCCGTCGTGCCGATCAGCGACAGCCGCGCGGCCTCGAGATCGGCGGCCGTCGCGTCGGCCTCCCAGCGTGCGGCGTCGCGCAGCGCGGCCAGCCGGCCCCACAGGTCGATTTCATAGCTGAGCGAGCCGGTCACGCCGCTCGTCCGGCTCGTCCGGTGCGTATCGAGCGTGCGCGACACGGCGCCGTTCGCGCCGAGCGATACGGCGGGCGTCAGGTTCGTGTCGGCGAGCCCGGCCTGCAGTTGCGCGCGGTACACGCGGATCGCGGCGATCGCGAGGTCGTTGTTGGCGCGCAGCGCGTCGTCGATCAGCGCGTCGAGCTGCGGATCGCCGAAGCTGCGCCACCAGTCGCGCGTCGTGGCCGGTGCGCCGGCCGCGACCGGTGCTGCCCAGTTCGCGGGCATCGCGACGGCGGGCAGCGGTTCATGGCGCGCACCCGCACAGCCGGCGAGCAATGCGGCCGCGCACGCGAATGCGCCCAGGCGGTGAAGCGGTGAGGAATGCGTCATGGCAGGCCTTGCGTCAGTCGCGCGCGAGCGCATCGATCGGATCGAGCCGCGACGCGTTGCGCGCGGGCATGAAGCCGAAGATCACACCGGTGAGCGTCGAGCAGACGAACGCGGTCACGATCGCGCCGGCCGAGAACACCATCTTCCACTGCGCGACGAACATCGAGAACAGCGCGCCGAGCCCGAACGACAGCGCGATGCCGATCGTGCCGCCGAGCAGGCAGACGAGCACGGCTTCGACGAGGAACTGCTGCAGGATGTCGGACTGGCGCGCGCCGACCGCCATCCGGATGCCGATTTCGCGCGTGCGCTCGGTGACCGACACCAGCATGATGTTCATCACGCCGATCCCGCCGACGACGAGCGAGATCACGGCGATCAGCGACAGCAGCAAGGTGAGCGACTGGCCGGTCTTCTCGACGGTCTTCACCACGCTGTCCATGTTGTACGTGAAGAAGTCCTTGCGGCCGTGGCGCTGGGTCATCAGCTTTTCGAGGCTTTTCTCGGCGGCGGCGCTCGGCTGCCCGTCACGCACGCGCACGGTGATGCTGTCGAGATAGCGCTGCCCGAAGAGACGCCCGCTCGCGGTCGTGTACGGCACCCACACGTTCAGGCTCTTCACGCTGCCGAACGCGCTCTTCTTGTCGGCCGTCACGCCGATCACGACGCACGGCACGTTGTCGACCAGGATCACTTCGCCGATCGGGTTGCGCGTCGCGCCGAACAGCTTGCGGCGCGTGTTCTGGTCGATCACGGCCACCTGCGCCTGGCGGCGTACCGCGTCCTCGTCGAACGCGACACCCAGCGCGAAACGCATCCCGCGCGCCTGGAAGAAGCGGTCGCCGACGCCGCTCACGAGCGCGTTCACGTCGATGTTGCGGTAGCGCAGCAGCAGCGTGCGCGACGTTTCGGGCGTCGCGCTGTCGACGTACGGCTGCTCGGCGAGCGCGGCGACATCGGCGGGCACGAGCGTCTGGATCGTGTCGGCGCGGCTGTCGCCCCAGTCGGTGCCCGGATAGAGGTTGATCGTGTTCGTGCCGATGCTGCCGATCTCGTCGAGCATGTAGCGCTTCGCGCCTTCGCCGATCGCGACGATCGACACGACCGACGTGATGCCGATGATGATGCCGAGCATCGTCAGCAGCGTGCGCAACCGGTGCGACACGAGCGCGATCGACGCCATCCGGCAGGCCTCGGCGAAGCGGCCGGAGCCGGCGGCGAAGCGTCGCGTGCGGGTGCCGTTGTCGGTATCGATGTCGGAACGCGCATCGGTGTCGACGGCTGCGGGCGGCGGCGTGTCGTGGCGACCGCGTGCGGGTGATTCGCCGGCTGCAGCTTCGGTCGCTTCCTCAGCGTCTGCCGCGTCCGCGCCCGCTTCCGCGAGGGCTTCCGCATAGTGCCGGTTCGGCCGGTCGGCGACGATCTCGCCGTCGCTGATCTCGATGATGCGCTTCGCATGGCGCGCGACGGCCTTGTCGTGCGTGACGATGACGATCGTATGGCCGAGCGCGTTCAGCTCGTGCAGGATGCGGATCACGTCCTGGCCGCTTTTCGTGTCGAGCGCGCCGGTCGGTTCGTCGGCGAGGATCACCTGGCCGCCGTTCATCAGCGCACGCGCGATGCTCACGCGCTGCTGCTGGCCACCGGACAGTTGCCCGGGGCGATGGTGCGCGCGATCCGCGAGCCCGAGGCGCGCGAGCAGCTCGCGGGCGCGTGCGTGCCGCTCGGCGCGCGGCGTGCCGGCATAGATCGCGGGCATTTCGAGGTTCGCGACGGCGTCGACGTGCGGCAGCAGGTGGTAGCGCTGGAACACGAAGCCGAAGTGTTCGCGGCGCAGTTGCGCGAGCTCGTCGGTGTCGAGCATGTGCGTGTCGCGTCCGCCGACCGTGTAGGTGCCTTCGCTCGGGTGATCGAGGCAGCCGAGGATGTTCATCAGCGTCGACTTCCCGGAGCCCGACGCGCCGACGATCGCGACGATCTCGCCCGCGTGGATCGACAGGTTGACATTGTTCAGGACAACGACATCCTTGTCGCCGGCCGGAAAGCGTCGGGTGACGGCCGCGAGTTTCAGCAGGGGCTGGCTCATCGTCACACCACGTCCGACAGCGGCGCATGGTCGTCCCCGGCCGCTTCGCCGATCACGACGCGCTCGCCGTCCTTCAGACCGGCCAGCACTTCGACGCGCACGTTGTTGTTGATGCCGATGCGGACGCTGCGCGTTTCCGTGCTGCCGTCGGCGCGCAGCACGCGCACCGCGTAGGTGCCGTCCTTGCGTTTTTCGCCGAGCGCGGCCGCCGGAATGCTGAGCGCATTGCGCGCGTTGCCGAGCACGATGTTGACTTGCGCGGTCATCGAGATGCGCAGCCGATGCTCGGGATTCGGCACTTCGAACAGCGCGTTGTAGAACACGGCCGAGTTCGGCTTCGTGCCGCCGCCCGCGCCGCCGCCGAGCGCGCTCTGCGCTTCGGCGTAGTTCTGCGGCGCCGGCTCGATCGCGCGCAGCTTGCCGTAGTGGCGCTTGTCCGGTTCGCCGAGGATCGTGAAATACGCGGTCTGGCCGGCGCTCACGCGGATCACGTCGGCTTCCGACACCTGCGCCTTCACGGTCATCGTGTCGAGATCGGCGAGCTTCAGGATCACCGGCGCCTGTTGCTGCGCGATCACGGTCTGGCCTTCCTGCGTGACGACCGCGACGACCTCGCCGTCGATCGGTGCGACGATGCGCGTGTAGCCGAGGTTGGCCTGCGCGGTCTCGATCTGGATGCGGGCCGAGCGGATCTGCGCGGCGAGGGACGCGAGCGTCGCGCGCTGCACATCGAGCGTCGCGCGTGCGGCCTCGAACGATTCGCGCGACGTCGCGTCGTCGGGCAGCATCGCCTGCTGGCGCCGGAACGCGAGTTCCGCTTGCGTGAGTTGCGCGGCGGTCGATTGCTGTTGCGCGCGCAGGCTATCCTCGCTGGCGCGCGCCTGGCGCAGCGCGTTTTCCGAGATCACGGGATCGATCTCGGCGAGCCACTGGCCCTTCGTGACCTTGTCGCCGAGCTTGACCTTCAGCGACTTCAATTGTCCCGATACCTGCGCGCCGACGTCGACCTGCTTGAACGCCTGCAGCGCGCCGGTCGCGAGCACCGCGTTCTCGAGATCGCCGCGCGTGACGGGCGCGGACAGGTATTGCGGATGCTTGTCGGGCGCGCAGGCCTTCAGCGTGACGCCGGCGGCGATCGCGACGACGGCGAGGGAAGCCAGCACAATGCGCCGGCGGCGATGGGTCTTCTGAGTCATGAGCGTGCGGCGAGGATCAAGCGGTGCCGGCGATGCGTGCGGCCGGGCGGGACGATCCGGTCGGCGTCGCCTGTCGGGCGGGTTGCCCGCGACGGTATCCGCGTGCGCATCGCGCGGGCGTGCCGAGTCGAATCAGCCGCTCATGGTAAGCGAGGAAATCACGCCAAATCGTGTGGAAATTGTGCTGAATTGTGCGAACGCCGCACGGGAACAGGGGCCGTGCGGCGTCATCGTTGCGATCCGGGAGAACGGCGGGTGAAGCCCCGCGCGTATGGTGCGGCGTGCGTTTGCGTGCGTTAGCGCTGCGCGGCGACGAGCGCCCGATCCCGCGCGCTTACGCGTGCGGTCCGCCCGCGTCGATCCGGCGTTGCGTGTCGGTGTCGACGATGTCGCGGATCGCGCTGAACAGCGGCGCGGCGTCGGTGTAGCGGTGACCGTAGCCGAGATTGAATGCGTAGTCGAAGTCGGGCGGATTGCAGCCCTGGTTGTGCTGCAGGATCGTTTCGAGCTTGTCGAGCGCCTTTGCCGCGCGCGCTTCCGGCGTAGCCGCCGCCTCGTATTCATCCCACAGAGCGACGATCTCGTCGCGCGGGGCGGCGTCGAGCGGCGCGGTCAGCGTCAGCAGGTCGTCGCGTTCGTGCGCGCTTTTGTCCGGGTGCGCGGCCTGTTCGATCGCGGGGATGTCGCCGTGCAGCGCCTCGCCGAGATCGTGGACGACGCACAGCTTCAGCAGCTTCAGCGTGTCGATGCCGGGCAGCGCGTCCGCGAACACGAGCGCCATCAGGCACAGCCGCCAGCTGTGCTCGGCCGTGCTTTCCGCTCGCCCGGACGACGTGTAGCCGCTGCGCAGTACATCCTTCATGCGTTCGGCTTCGCGCAGGAAAGCGAGCCGCGCGTGGATCGTATCGGGGGGCATGGTCGGCGTCCTTGCGATGAGCCGCCAAGCGTAGTGCGGGTGGGCGCGGTTCGTCCACGCATGAAATATGCGTGGTGTGTGCGGGATCGGGGCGCTTCGTCGCGCGCCTACCTCGCGAAAAGCCCGGCCCAGCAGAACAGGGCGAAGAAGCCCGTCTGTACAACGACGATCAGGGTGAACAGGTAGGGGCTGCTGCGGCGCGCCACGCGCCTGCCACCGGCGTTCGCCACCCCCGAGCGAAGCGCGACCAGCACGGCGGCGCCCGTATAGACAATGAACGCGATGATCACGAGTTCTCGCATGACATCCGTCGGCATGTGGCATGTCCCCTGGGCGTGCCGCCCTTTACGTTCGCATCTTTTGCGTTGCGTGCCGGACACGTCGAAGCAGCCGTGCCGTTGCCGGCGTGCGGTTCTTCATCGCGACCCCGCAATCACGCATCCTGGAGCGTCTCGACGAGCCGCGCGGCCGAGCCATCCGACAGCGTCATCCGTGTCCATCGGCACACGCTGCCGCGGATCGGCACGACATGCGACGCATTCGCGCCGGTGTCGAATTCGACGCTCGGCGGCCCTGCATGGTCGTGCCAGCCGAGCGTGTCGAGCGCGGCTTCCATGCGGACGATCTCCGGCGTCGCGTAGCGCCACAGCGACGCGCCGAGCAGCATCGGCAGCGGCTGCGAGAATTCGGCCGCGCGCGCGGGCGAACAAGCGAGCAGGCGGTGCGTGAGGTCGCACACGAGATGCATGCGGCCCGCGCTGCCCGCGATGAGCCGCGCGAGTGCGTAGTCGCCCGCGGAATCGAGGCGCGCGGCGAGCAGCCGCTCGGCGGTCGCGCGCTCGTCGGGCGACATCTGCTGAATGCCGGCTTCCCAGCGCGAGATCGTCGATTGCGCCACGCCGAACAGTTCGGCCGCATGGCTTTGCTTGACGCGATGCAGCGCGCGCCAGCGCTTGAGTTGCGGGCCGAGCGGGGGCGTGTGAAGCGGTGATCCGGTCATGGCGATGCTCCGGTTGCGGTCGTTGTGTGCGCTCGCGTGACTCGGGCTGTCGACGCTGGCACGGCAGGCGCACCGCGCGCGCCGTTACATGATCCGCAGGCCGCCGTTTGCGTGGATCGCGATGGCCGCGAACGGCACGAGCACGATGCCGCCCAGCACGAGCACGATGCCGCCCAGCACGAGCACGCCGTCGGCCGCAACGGTGATCGGCGTGGCGAGAATTCGCAGGCCCATGCCGACGACGGACGGCGATTCCTGGATGTACACCGAGTACTGCTTGTTGAACGGCTGCGTGACGCCTTTGTCCTTCGCGGCGAAGCCTTCCGTCGAGTAGCGTTTGCCGTCGATGTCGCCTTCGAGCACGAGACCGGCTGGTTCGGCGACGAATCCGTCGGCGGCGGCCGCCTGTCGATCGTCGTCCGACGCGTCCTTCGGCAACACGATCCGGTAGTGGCCGGTGACGCTGCCGCCGCTCGCATGGAAGCCGGCGAACGTCGTGTGCAGCGATTTCCGGTAGCCGGACAGCAGTACCGGCCGCAATTGGGCCGGCAGATCGAAGATGTAGTGGTAGCGCATGCCGAGGACGACCAGTTTCTTGCCGTCCTCGGAAATCATGAATCCGGATACGTATTCGCTGTATGCGTCGTCCTTGTACAGCTTCGGCGTGAAGCAGCCCGACAGCGCGAGGCTGCTGGCGGCCACGCCGGCGGCCAGCAGGCGCCGGCGCGTGATCGATGCGGTCATTGTTGTTGTCCCGTCTGGTGCGGCTCGGTTCAGTTCAGTGGCTTTCGCCCTCGGAAGCCGGATTCTCGCGTATCCGCCGCGCGTTGTCGAACGGGGTATCTGCCACGGCAGCAGTCGGTGGCCGCTGCCCGCACGGTGCCGACAACGGTACGGTCGTGCTTTCAAGCGTCTCCGCCATATCTTATGATTCGGCCAGTGCGGGGGGATTCCGGCCGCCAACGGTCATGTCGACGCATGACGCGCCGGTACGAATTACCGCCTTTCGGCTTGCGCGTCGCACGATGCTCGGTCGAAACGACAGGAAACGCGTGACCAGCGCGTTTCCCGAAAAATGACGAGAGGGCGCGATGGTACGGCTGGTCTTGCTGCTGCTGGGCATCGAATACTTGCGCACCCGCTGGCGCGGGCTGACCGTGCTCGGCTGGGTGTGGGTCGTCGCAGGCGTCGTGATCTTCGTCGATGCGCTCGACGGCGCGCTGCACTTCCCGATCCAGATCTTTGCGTGGCTGTTCCTGATCGAGGGGCTCGCGACGCTCGCGGTGGCCGGCAGCGGCGTCGGCGGGCAGCGCATCCTGCGCTACGTGAAGGGGATCGTGGTCGTGGTTGCCGCCGGGCTCGTGTTCGCGGGGCATCACCACGGCCATTTCCTGCTGTCGATGATCTTCGGCACGCTGTTTCTCGTCGACGGGCTGCTGCAGTGCACGGCAGCGTGGATGGTGCGCTATCGCCGCTGGAACGTCGCATTCGCATGGGGCGTCGTCGAGATCCTGCTGGCAATCTTCTTCTATCAGCCGTACCCGACGCACTACGTGGGCACCGTGCCGTACTGCCTCGGCCTGCTGCTGATGTTCGGCGGGATGCACATGCTGAGCCTCGCCGCGCGCGTGCGGCGGCTGACGCGCAATCCGGCGTTCGCGGCATCGCCGGCGCCGGCGCTCGCGCCGGATCTCGACGATACGCGCGACCGGCCGCATGTCGCGCAGTCCGAATGGGACGGCCCGCCGGCCGACGGCGAGCACGCGCTCACCGTGCACGTGTGGACGCCGACCGGCACGTCGAAGGCCGAAGCGCAGCGCTATCCGGTGATCGACCGCTATATCGCGGCGGTGGACGTGAACGGCGTGATCTCGACCGGGCACGCGGCGCTGGAGGCGCCCGAGGGCATCTATATCAGCCTGTATCCGGGTGTCGAAATCGATCGTTCTCCGGACGAATTCACGCGCATCCTGCGCGCGACACCCGAAAACGACGTGCCGGGGCTGTTCCAGCCCGACTACGCAACCGAGTCGAAGGCGTGGTGCCCGTCGACCGTACGCGTGCGGATCCGCAACTACGATCCGGCGAAGCTGGACGCCTTCTGGTCGTCGTACCGGCAGGACGCAACGTACAACCTGACGCACCGCAACTGTTCGAGCACGGTATCGAACGCGCTGGAAGCCGCGCTCGACGGTGCGGTGTGGCGGTTGAAGGGCGCGCGCGCCGGGTGGGGCGCGTTCGTGCGGTTGCTGCTCACGCCGGAGCTGTGGGTCGCCGCGCAGATCCGCAAGCGCGCGGTGACGATGGCATGGACCCCCGGGCTCACGCTCGACTATGCACGCGCGCTCAGCATGCTCGCCGATCCGCGGCCGTTCGCGTGGTGGAAGGTCGCGCGCTCGGCCGTGAAGGCGATCATGGTGTCGCGCCGCACGTGGCGCGAGCAGGACAACGCGGCGCTGTCGCCCGGCGGATCGGAGGCTGCGTCGATGAAGTGATCGCGTGCCGCCGGGCGCGGGCCCGGCGTCACTGCGGCTGCCACCGCGCGGTCGCGCGATGTTGCCCGCCACGAGAACCCCCATACGCAAACAACAATGAACAAGACGAGCGCATTCCGCATCCTGATTCCCGCCGCGCTGGCGCTGACCAGCGCCGGCTTCGCGCAGGCGAGCGTGGACGAAGTGCCGCGCATGAGCGACGACGTGTACCGGACGTCGGTGTCGTTCTGCTCGAACGTCGCGGCCGCCGAGAAGATCGAGTGCCAGGGCGACATGATTGCCGCAGGCAGCCGGATCGTCGCGGCGATCGGCGGCCTGCCGCCGGCATCCGCCACGTCGATCGACGAAGGCGCGCGCAACAAGCTGCCGGCCGCGGAGCGCAAGGGGCTCGCACCGGTCGTGCCGGGTGCGATCGACAAGGACGACGACCTTGCCGGCCTCGCCGGCATGGTGCGCCTGTGCGACGTGTACGAATCGGAGCCGGCGTCGCGCGCGCGACATCACGCGGCGCTGAAGCAGCAGGCGCCGGAAGCCGCACCGCGCGTCGAGGCGTTGCTGGCCGATGCGTCGACGGCGGCGCGCCAGCGCGTCAGCATCGGCGTGTGGCAGATCCTCGCGCTCGAAGGCCCCGAATCGATCACACGCGCGTGCACGCAGCTGGGCGCCGGATCGTGACGGGCGGCGTGCCGCATGCGTGCGCGAGCCGGTGTCGATAGTGCGATGTCCGCGGTGGCACCGGGCGGTCAGTCGCGCACGATCGTGGCCGGCCTGATCCGCATCGGCTTGCCCAGCGTGCGGGCGACCGGCGAGGCCCGCGCCGCACCGCGAGTTCTTTCGTCCACCTTCACATTCGTGCCATGTTGCGTCGGCAACAATCGCGGACAGACATTCGACAACCTTGCGGCGCATCCCGCGACCGCAAGCCTTTTCCGAGGAAACGCCATGCTCAAGACGCTCGCCCGCGCCGCTGCCGCACTCGCCGTCGCTTCCGCTTCACTGCACGCCGCCGCGCAGACCAGCTACGACTACCTGTTGCTCGCCGCGTCGTGGGAGCCCGGCTTCTGCGCGTCGCACGACACGCCCGAATGCACGAACCTCGCCGGCACGTACGCGGCGACGAGCCTGTCGCTGCATGGCCTGTGGCCGAACAACTACGACGGCAACCAGCCGTTCTACTGCGGCGTGCCGCAGAACGACATCGACCTCGACAACGCGCACCAGTGGTGCAGCATGGATGCGTATCCGATCAGCAGCGCGACTCGCAACACGCTCGCGACGTACATGCCGGGCGTCGCGTCGTGCCTCGACAAGCACGAGTGGTTCAAGCACGGCACCTGCTCGAACTCGGCGACGCCCGATGCGTACTGGAACCAGGCGTCCGGCATGATCAGCCGGCTCGGCAACACGTCGTTCAACACGTTCCTGCAGGCGAACGCGGGCAAGACGGTCACGCGTAACCAGCTGCTGTCGGCGTTCGAAGGCGCATTCGGCAGCAATACGCGCAGCGCGGTGTCGCTGAAGTGCACGAAGACGAATGGCGTCAGCTACTTCACCGAAGCGTGGATCGCGGTGAAGACCAATGCGACCGCGCAATTCCCGAGCGCCGCATCGCTCGTGACGGACGGCAATACGCAGGGCACGTGCCCGACGTCGGGCGTGTACATCGCGAAGTAACGGGGCAGGGGGCGACGGCGCGCGACATCGCGCACGCCGTCGCCGGTCACGGCTTCGGCGGGATGCCCGACCACAGCAGCCGGGCCAGCTCCGGTGCGTCGAGCTGCGGCTCGTGTGCGTCGATAGCGTCGGGCAGCGCATGCCACGGCACGGCCGGGTTCCGGTGATGTTGCAGATGCAGGTTGATGTGATATGGCCACACGAACACGCGGCCGATCCAGCCCGTGCGCCACGAATACGTCCAGTCGGCCCAGCCGGGCGTGGCCTGCGGGCCGCCGCTGTGCTCGGCCATGCTGCGGATCTTCTGCAGCAGCACCGACAGCGTGAGCAGCGGCACGAACCACAGCGCCGCGACCAGCAGGATCGTTCGCGCGGAACAGGCCCACACGAGCAGCGCGACGATCACCGCCCATACGGCCGCGGCCGCCTGGAACGGCAGGCCGAGCCGCGTGTTCTGCCCGCCCGCGCGCCGAAATGCCGCCATGTTGCGCACCATGTTCAGCACGAACAGATCGCCGAGCAACTGCCGCGCGAGCGGCCACGCGTCGAGCGGCCGGAACCGCCACGGCTGGCCGTGATAGAGAAACCGGCGCTCCGGATCCTGCGCGGTGCCGAGATGCCGGTGATGCGCGAGATGCAGCGGCCGGTAGAACTCGACGGGGACGAGCCCCGGCACGCCGATTGCGACGTTGATCAGGAAGTCGTTGAAACCGCGACGGCGCGTGAGGTGATAGTGGGTCGCGTCGTGATACAGGATGAACAGCGCATGCTGCCGCGTCGCGACGACGAGCACCGCAAGCGCATACAGGTACCACGCGCCGAGCGCGACGGCCACGCGGATCGCAACGACGATGCACGCCCATTCGAGCAGTGCGGCCGCCACCGTGCGCAGGTCGACCTTGACGCGCAGCAACGCGAGCGTGAACGTGCCGGCCGCGATACCGGTCGTGCTGCCCCATGCGACATCGGCGGCGCGATGCTGGCCGGTGGTCAGTACCGTCACCATCAGCAGCGCGCTCCACGCGGCGAACAGCACGGCTGAGCGTTGCCGGAGCGCCAGCAGCACGATCGCGATCGCGACCGGCAGCGCGACGTGCCCGCTCGGCGATGCGGCAAGCGGCGCATCGATTCGCTGCAGCCATGCGATCCAGCCGTCATGAGCGGGCGGCCATGCGACGGCGGTCGGATGCAGCAGATGGCACACGAGGCAAACACCGGCCGCGAGCGCGCCGGCGAAGAACGCCGGCAGCAGCCATGCGCGGCCGCGCCCGAGCCAGACGAGCGCGGGCATCGCGAGCAGGTAGCTGAGGTAGAGCGGTACGGTGCCGGGCAGCAGCGGAACCGCGCGATCGAGCGCGCTCGCCGGAATGAGCGTGACCGGCCCGAGCGGCAGGTGCGTGACGAATGCGTAGAACGCACCCGTCACGACGAGATAGGCGGCGAGCAGCAGCCATGGCCGGGCAATCGGCGCGTCGTTCGCATCCTGGCGGAAAACGGCGTGGGACATGGCGGGAGCGGGCGGGTGACGGGCTATCATAGCAAGCTGTTCAGTCTTGCAGGAGGAGCCGATGGAGTTGCGTGCCACCGCCGTCGAACGAACGGCCCTGGGCCCGGACGACATCGACCGGATGTTCTCGTTGTATGCGGCGTCCTATTGCGACACGGTTCGTGCGCAGTTCGACCGCGACCTCGGCGACAAGACACACTGCATCGTGCTGCGCGACGGCGGCGGCGCGATCCAGGGCTTCTCGACGCTCAAGCAGTACGAGACACGCTGGCGCGGCGCGTCGATCCGCGTGATCTTTTCCGGCGATACGATCATCGATCCCGCGCATTGGGGCACGCAGCATCTCGCGTTCGCGTGGATCCGCCACGCGGGCGACGTGTGGCGGCAGGCGCCCGCCGTGCCGCTGTACTGGTTCCTGATCTGCAAGGGGCATCGCACCTATCGCTACCTGCGCGCGTTCGCGCGCGACTACGCGCCGCGTGCCGACAACCTGACCGCACCGGCCACGCAGGACCTGATGGATTACCTGGCCGCGAGCCGCTACGGGCACGCGTACGATTCCGCTACCGGCCTGCTGTCGTTCGACACGCCGCAGGGCCGGCTCACGCCCGCGCTCGCGGAGGTGCCGGCCGCGCACCGACGGCTGGCCGACGTCGACTATTTCCTCGCACGCAACCCCGGCTATGCGCAGGGCGACGAGCTCGTGTGCCTGTGCGAACTGTCGGCGTCGAACCTGCGGCCGCTCGCGCGCCGGCTGTTCGACGGCAGGTGAGCCGCGCATGCGGATCCGACTCGCGCATCCGGCCGACAACGCGCGCATCCTCGATTTCCAGTCCCGCCATGCGATGCAGGGCAGCCTGCCGCTGCGCTTCGATCGCGCGCCCGACTACTTCGCGCTGCATCGCTGCCACGCGCCGCATCACGAGGTCTGGCTCGCGGAGGATGAGCGCGCGTCGCTGAAGGGGCTCGCGAGCCTCGTCGTGCGCGACGGCTATCTCGGCGAACGCGCGCAGCCGGTCGCCTATCTCGGCGACCTGCGGCTGATGCCCGACCGGCGGCTGTCGCGCGAGTGGACCGACTCGGTGCGCGAACGCTTCGCGACGCTGCGCGCCGACGCCGGCGTGCAGCATGCGTATTGCTGCATGATCCGCGACAACCGGCTCGCGGTGCAGTCGTTGGCACGATCGCGGCGCGAGAATCGGCTGCGTTTCGCGCACTGGCACGGCTACGAGAACGTGTCGATCTATGCGCAGCGCGGGCTGTCGTCGGCGCCGCGCAGCGTGCCGGGCGTGCGGATCGTCGAGGCGCAGCCGCATCATGCGGACGCACTGCGCGCGTTTCTCGATGCCGAATCGTGCCGCCAGCCGTTTGGCGGCGTGTTCTCCGCGGACGAATTCGCGCGCCGGCTCGACACGTGGCCGTCGTTCGGCATCGGCGCGTTCCTGCTGGCGCTCGATGCGCACGACAACCTGCTCGGCTGCGTCGCGCCGTGGGATGCCGGCGATATCAAACGGATCGTGCTCGAACGGCTGCCGTTGCCGCTGCAGGCGGTCCGTGCCGCATTCAATGCAGTCGCGCCCGCATTGCGCCGCCCGCGTATCGCCGCGCCCGGCGAGCCGTTGCGCGACGTCTACCTGACGCACCTGCAGGTGCGCGACCGCGATCCGTCCGTGTTCGCGGCGCTGCTCGATGCCGCGTGGCTGCGCGTGCGCAACAGTCATGCGCTGATGCAGTTGTGCCTGTACGACGGCGATCCGCTCCGGCCGGCGCTTGCGCGCTACTACGCGGCGCGTACGCCGATGGATCTCTATACACTGTCGACCGGCGAGCCGGCCGCACCGATCGACGGCCTGCTGGCCGGCCGCGTGCCGGGCTTCGAGATCTACCTGGTCTGAGCGCGCGTGACGTGCAGCAGGTCGGCGAGCGCGAGCCAGAAGCGGCCGGCGTCGAAGCCGAGCCCGCCGAGCACGGGCTGGCCGTGGTCGAGCCGCGGCAGGCAGACCTGCCGGATGCCGGCCATCACCTGGTGTTCGAGATAGAACTGTCCGTCGTGCGCGCAGCCGGGACGATGCCCGTTCAGCCGCCCATGATGCGAATCGAAGCGCGTGGATGCCTCGACGGACCAGCTCACGCCATGCACGAGATGGAGGTCGCGCGGCAGCGCGGCAAGCATGGCGCCGACGCGCGGATCGCGCCGGCTGCTGATGTCGCGCGTGCCGGCGTCGGCCCAGCGCGTGCGCAGCATGCGGCGCGCGATGCGGTCAGGCCACGGCGCGGCCGCATGCGGCGCGATGCCGTGTCGGAAGATCGTATCGACGATCGCGGACGGGCCGCACGGCGGCTGCATGAGCGCGAGGCCCGCGCAACGCGCGGCCAGCGCCGGATCGCCGACGAGCGCGGCGAGCGTGTCGATGCCGCCCTTGCTGTGCGCGAGCGCGACGAATTCGCCGCCGGCCGGCAGGTGCGTGCGCAGGTACGTCCCGATATGCGCGCCCTGATCGAACACGCCGCGCGCGGATCGCACCGGCACCGTCAGCACGCGATAGCCGGCCGCGCCGAGCGTTTGCCGCGCCCCGCGATTGCAGCCGGGCAGCCATTCCGAATACAGCCCGGCGACGAGCACGACCGTCGTCGTCAACGGCAGGCGGGCGGTGCGCCGCGTCCAGCCGTCGATGAACGCATCGGTTCGGTCGAGGTTCGCCGCGGCCCGCGCGAACGGCGTTGCCGGATAGTGGCGCCGCCAGTCGTCGAACCCGTCGGGCGTCCACGGCGCGCGTGTCATGCGTGCGACTCCGGTTCGCGTTCGGCGCCGGCCAGGTACGGTGCGAGCGCGGCGCGTGCCGCGCGCAGCGCCGCGTCGCTGTCGAGGCGATCGGGATGGAAGCGCGGCGAGAACCAGCACAGCCACATCGGCATCACGCGCGTGAAGATGCCCGGCGCGACGAACAGCCAGCGCAGCAGTTGCAGCCAGCCGCGCAGGTTCCAGGTCTGCCCGTCGACGGCGACGAGGCGGTGCACGAAATAGATCAGGTCGATCACGAAGTAGACGGAGATCCCGAGCATGGCCGCGCAGCGCACCACATAGCGCCGCGCCGCGTTCGGCATGGCCGCCTCGAACACGTCGAACGCGACCGTCTTGTGCTCGGTTTCCTCGATTGCATGCCAGCGCCATACGGCCGCCATCGTCGGATCGGCGCCGTCGAGGATCGCCGGGTCGCTCAGCAGCCGGTGCGCGAGGATCGTCGTGTAGTGCTCGAGGCACGCGGTCAGCGCGAGCCGCGTGACGGGCGATACCTGCCGCGCGGCATTGCGCTGGCGTTTCTCGAGCAGCGCTTCGAGCGCGTCGACCGGCACCCGCTGCGACGCGAGGCGCGCGTTGTAGAGCCGGTGCACGCGGATATGCGATGCTTCCTGCCGCACGAACGCATCGACGTCGGCCGCGAGCGCCGCGTCGCCGCCAACCCGGTCGCGAAACGGCCGCACGCTTTCGATGAAGAAGCGCTCGCCGAGCGGAAACATCACGGAAAACGCGTCGAAGAAGCGCGTGACATGGCACGCGCCGCGATACCAGAAGCGCGGAATGCGTGCGTCGATAGCGAAGCGCACGTCGCGGGTCGGCATGCGCGACGCGGTGCGGTCGGCGGGCGCGCGGCGAAACGGCCGCATGCTAGTTCCGCCCCGTCAGGGAAGGGGCGCGGGCCGTTACCGGCGGCTGACGCATCTGTTGTATCCTCCCGTGCAAACAACCGCCATTCCGAGCCATGAACCGACCGAGTGCGCAAGCCGCTGCCGCGCAGACCCGACGTTACGACCGTGCGAACCTGCTCGTGCTCGCGCTGCAGAGCGCGGTGTGGGCCGGTATGCTCACCTGGCTCTCGCATACCGGCATTGGCGCGATCAAGTGGCTCGCGCTCGTGCCGTTCTGCCTCGTGATGCAGGGCGTGTTCTCGATGATGCACGAAACCTTCCACGGGTTCGGGCATCGCCGGCCGATCGCGAATTATATGATGATGTGGTGGGCGTCCACGATGTTCGGCGCGGCCGCGACGCTCATTCACGTGAACCATCTCGGCCATCACGTGCGCAACCGCACGCGCGCCGAGCGAGCGGATTTCGCGACCGCGGACGAATCGCTGCTGCGCAAGTGCATCGAATACTACGCCGCGATCCTCGGCGGCATCTGGCTCGGCGGTTTTGTCGGCAGCTTCGTGCTCGCACTGGTGCCCGGCCGAACGATGCAGCGGCTCGCCGCGCGCGGCGACGACAACACCTACGCGGCCGCGTTCAAGGAATTCACGACGGCCGATTTCCGGCGCATCCGCTACGAGGCGCTCGCCGCAGTCGGTGCATGGCTGCTGGCCGGCTGGCTGCTCGACTGGTCGGTGTCGGCGGTGCTGGTCGCGTATGTCGCGTTCGCGTTCTCGTGGTCGTCGCTGCAGTGGGTGTACCACATGCGCACGCCGCTCGACGTCGTCGAAGGCACGTACAACATGCGCGCGCCGACGCCGGTGCGCTGGCTGTTGCTGAACTTCAACTACAACCTCACGCATCATCGCCGCCCCGCGCTGCGCTGGCAGGACATGCACGCGGTGTCGGACCTGCGCGAGACGCGGCCGCTGTGGTACGGCTGGCTCACGATCTTCGCGCCGCCGCGCCGGCTGCCCGACGATCTCGCGCAACTCGACAAGACCTATTTCTGATGGACGCTCCAGCGCGCAGCCCGTTCGACGCATGGCGCACGTTCGCGCGCGCCGCGCGGCCGGACCTCGATCGCTGGCAGGCCGGCCTCGAAGCGCCGGGCGATGCGCAGGCGCGGCGGCTCATGGCGCTGCTCGCCGCGAACCGCGATACGGCGTTCGGCCGCCGGTTCGGCTTCGACCGGATCGATGGCCCCGCGCAGTTCCGTGAGCGCGTGCCCGTGCAGGCGGCCGCCGATTTCCTGCCGTGGCTCGATCGCGTGTCGCACGAAACGGAACCGGTGCTGACCGCCGAGCGCCCGGTGTTCCTCGAACGGACCAGCGGCAGTACCGCGCACCAGAAGCGGATTCCTTATACGCCCGCGTTCCTGCGCGAACTGCAGGCCGCGATGATCGTATGGCTGGCCGACATGTATCGCGCTTGTCCGGCGCTCTGCGAGGGGCGTGCGTACTGGTCGATGTCGCCGCCGCTGCAGGCGCCGGGTGTTGCGCCCAACGGGATTCCGGTCGGCTCGGCGAGCGATCTCGACTACCTCGGCGACAGCAGCGCGGCCGCGCTCGCGTCGACGCTGCTCGTGCCGCCGCTGACCGGCAACGCGGCGACGTGGCGGCGCGAGACGCTGCGCGCGCTCGTCGCGGACGAAGCGCTCGCGTTCATCAGCGTATGGAGCCCGACCTTCCTGACGAGCGTGCTGCGCCCGCTGTTCGACCGCGACGATGCGGGCAGCGCATGCGATCTCGCATGGGTCGAGGCGTCGTTGCCGGCCGACCGCCGCGCGGCGCTGCGCGGTGCGATCGGGGATGGCGACTGCCGTGCGCTGTGGCCGCGCCTGGCCGCCGTGAGCTGCTGGCTGGACGGCCCGAGCAAGCATTACGCCGACGCGTTGCGCGTGCGGTTTCCGCAGGTGCAATGGCTGCCGAAGGGGCTGTTCGCGACGGAAGGCGTCGCGAGCATTCCGTTCGGCGCCGGTGACGGTTGCCCGCTAGCGATCGGCAGCCACTACCTTGAGTTCGTGCGCGACGACGGCAGCGTGTGCGACGTCGAAGGGCTGCGACCCGGCGACGAGGCGCAGGTGCTGCTGACTACCGGCGGTGGCCTGTATCGCTATGCACTCGGCGATCGCGTGCGCGTGGTCGGCATGACCGCGCGCACGCCGCGCATTGCGTTCGTCGGGCGCGCGGCGGCGAGCGCCGATCTCGTCGGCGAGAAGCTCGACGAACGGATGGCGGCTGATGCGCTGAATCGCGCGCGCGGGCAGCATGGCGAAGTCGGCGCGTGCATCGTGCCGTGTGTCGCGAAAGAAGGGCTGCCGCATTACGTGCTGTGCGTCGCCGGCGAGATCGGCGACGACGCGGCCGGCGCCATGTGTGCAGCCGTCGAGACCGGACTGGTGCAGGCGTTCCACTATGCGCACGCACGCCGCCTCGGCCAGCTCGGCACGCTGCGCGTACGACGGCTGGGCCGCTCGCCGGAGCGGCTCGGCGACCTGCTGCAACAGGCGGCCGAACGGGCCGGCATCCGTGCGGGCGACGTGAAGCCGTGCGCACTCGTGACGCGGCTGCCGGTGGCCGATGCGCTGCTGGCGATGACGAATGAATGACGCGATGAACGACATGATCGAACCACGCGGATGCGGGCAGGATTGCCCGTCGCACGATGCGGCGGGCTCGCGCGAGCCTGCACCGCCGGCCGACGGCCTGCACGAGCAATGGTTCGTCGCCTGCACCGAACGCGAACTCCCGCGTGACAAGCCGCTCGGCGTGCGGATCCTCGATACCGGCATCGTGCTGTTCCGGCAACGCGACGGCCGCGTCGCCGCGCTGATCGACCAGTGCGTGCATCGCGGCACGCGGCTATCGGCCGGCAAGGTCTACCGCGACACGCTCGTGTGCCCGTATCACGGCTGGCGCTACGACGGCGAAGGTCAGGTCGTCCACGTGCCGAGCATCGACGGCACGCAGGCGACCGGCACGCCCGGCCGCTATCCGTTCCGGCAGCGCACGCTGCCCGTGCGGTTGCTCGACGGGCTCGTGTGGGTGTATCTCGGCACGGGCGATCCGTCGGCGCGCGCGATTTTCCGGATGCCGTTTTGCGACGTCGCGCCGTGGCAGTCGTACTTCATGGTGAACACGTTCGACGGCGACATCGCGATGCTCGCGCAGAACTTCATGGACGTGCCGCATACGGTATTCGTGCACGACGGGATCTTCCGCAGCAGCCGTGGCCAGGCGATGGAAGCGACGGTCGCGACGACTCCGGACAGCGTCGCCGTCACGTATCACGACGGCGACGACAAGATCGGCTTCTGTCTCGACTGGCTCACGAACCCCGATCGCGTGCCGCTCGCGCACATCGACCGCTTCATCGCGCCGAACGTGACGCGCTGCGACTATCTGTGGGGCGAACGTTCCGGTTTCCTGATCGTCAGCCAGATCACGCCGATCGATGCGCGCCGCTCGCGCGTCTACACGTACATCGCGTATCGCTTCCGGCTGCCGCGCTGGATGTTGCGCGCGCTGCGTCCGCTGCTGAACCTGTACACGCATCTCGTGATCCAGCAGGATGTGCGGATCATGCGCGCGCACCGGCAGGGCCTCGACAACGCGCCGGGCTTCCGTCCGCATAACGTGCGCGCCGACATCGTGCATGTCGCGATCGACCGGCTGCTCGATGCGGTGAAGCGCGACGAGCCGCTGCCGGCCGCGCAGTGCGGCGAAAAGGTGATGCGCTTCGAGCTGTAGGCGCCGCGCGACGCAGGGCGGCTAGCGTGTGGAGCCGGCCTGGCCGGGTGCGGGCGGCGCGAATGCGGCGCCGTCCGTCAGGTAGCGGTGCACGGCCGGCAGATGTTCGAGCGCGAGCGCCGGATACGCGTGATGCACCTGGTGATAGCCGATGTTGCGCGGATACAGCACCAGCTTGCCGATCCAGCCGAACGTCATCGTGCGTGTCATCCGCCAGATCGATTCCGGCGCGCGTTCGTCGATCTCGACGTGCTGGTGTTCGAGCAGCACGCGGTTCGCGTTCATGATGCCGCCGACGATCCACGGCAGTCCGTAGTAAGTGAAGAACGGCAGATCCCAGTGCACGACGGCCGCAATCGCGAGCAGATAGCCCGCACAATGCGGCAGGTCGGCGCGCGCGCATGCGATGACTTCAGGGTGACGGCGCAGATCCTGGCGCGAGCGGTCCTGCATGAAGCCGCGCGCATACCACGGCCGGAACGCGGGCCACGCGAGCGCAAGCGGCGCCATCAGCGCGCGCAGCGGCCACCAGACCGGCAGCAGCGCGCCGCGCAGCATCATCACGCGCTGCACCCAGCCGCCGCGCGCGGCCAGCCGGTGCAGGTACGGATCCTCGGCGGTGCCGACCGCACGGTGATGACGCAGGTGGTGATAGCGCATCGCGGCGATCGACGAACCGATCGTCCAGCCGGCGAGCGCTTCGACGAGCGCCAGCGGCAGCGTCATGCGCCGCATCGGGAGATGGCAGGCATCGTGCAGGATCACGCCGAATGCCTGCAGCCGGCCCGCGATCAGCAACACGGCTGCGACATGGACGAACGGATTCGGCACGAAGCGGATCGCGGCCCAGCACAGCAGGATGCCGAGCCAGTCGATGCACGCATAGCGCACGAGCCGCCACGGCCGCGCGCCGGCTGCGAACGGCAGCGTGCGGTTCAGTTCGGCAGGGGTCGGCAGGGCGGATGGCGTGGGCATTCGATGAGGTCGGGCGCACCGGCGACGGCGCGCATGCAGGCGTATCGGTCGGCAATATACACCGGATTCCCCAGGTGACGAGCGGCCGCATTCAACGCGTGGCGCAGGGCTTGCCGAACCATCGCGTTGCAGCGTGCGCGGCTTCGTCGGCGTTTGCAGCTTCGTCACCGGCCCACGCGACGACACCGTCGGGCCGCACGAGCACGGCGCGCAATCCCAACCGGTCTTTCGCATCGCCGGCGAGATAGGCGATCCGGTCGCGCCAGCGATTGGCGAGCGCCTGAAACGGCCCTCCGCCATCGAAGTCCAGCAGCACACCTTTGCCGTGCGTGACGTGTTCGCCGAGCCGGGTTCCGTCGACCAGTTCGAAGTCGGGAACGCTGCGCCCCACGAGCGGATGGCCGCCGCCGAGATCGTACGCAACGGACATCCCCCATACACGCTCGGCGAAGTAAGTCGCGCCGTCGCGCGTGTCGACCAGATCGCGGACGATCGCCTCGAGCGCGCGCGAACTCCGGGCCGGCCGCATCAGCGCGACCTGCGCGCGCGACCAGTCGAGTACGCTGGCACCCACCGGATGCCGCTCGTCCGTATAGCTGTCGAGCAGGCCGGCCGGCGCGTCGCCGCGAATCGTGGCGGCCAGCTTCCAGCCGAGATTCATCGCGTCGCCGATCCCAAGGTTGAGCCCCTGGCCGCCGAGCGGCGAGTGGATGTGCGCGGCGTCGCCCGCGAGCAGCACGCGGCCGTTGCGATAGGTGCTCGCCTGGTGCGCGCGGTCCGTCCACGTGGTGGCGAGCCGCAGCGCCGTCAGCGTGACGCCGGTGCCGGACACGCGGCGCAACACCGCCTGCGCATGATCGAGCAGGACCGGCCCGCGCCGGTGGAACGCGCCGCCGTCGAATTCGACCATCGCGATGGTCCCGGGCGGCGTGTACGTATACATGCCGGTGGCGGTGTAGTGACGGCCGGGCTGCAGCGCGCCGGGATCGGCGAGTTCGACCTCGATCGTGTAGCCGGTGAATTCGGGATCGGTGCCGGCGAACGTGAAGCCGCCGGCCTTGCGGACCGTGCTGCGGCCGCCGTCGCAGCCGACGAGCCAGCGTCCGCGCCACGCGTTGCCGCTTGCGTGCAGCGTGACCGCATCGTCGTCGTCCGACTGGTCGAAGCCCTCGACGCGGATGCCGCGTCGGATCTCGACGCCCGTCGCGTTCGCGCGGGCGGCCAACGCGGTTTCGACGCGTTCGAGATCGGTCGGCATGGGCGTGTCGGCCGGGCCGGGCAGGCGGTACGGCCATCGGGATGTATCGATGCGGTCATGGAAGAACGGGATGCCGGCGAAATGGCCGCCCGGGCGGCGCGATTGCTTCATCCAGTGCGCGGTGTCGAATGTACCGGGCGGCATCGTGATGTCGTCGAGCAGGCCACGACGATAGAACGCTTCGAGGGTGGGCGCCGACAAGCCGCGCATGCCGAACGGCAGCCGCTTCAGCGGAGAGGCCGGATCGCCGGCCTGCTCGACCACCAGCACCGACAGGCCGGCAAGGCGCAACTCGCACGCGAGAAAGAGGCCGACAGGGCCGGCGCCGGCAATCAGGACATCATGGGTAACGGGCTGGGTCATCGAGGGCTCGGTTTCCGGCCAGGGCGGGCCGATGTCGGTAAGAAGGGCCGCACCTGACTGCGGGCGTGCGCCAGGAATGGGAATGATGTGGAACGCCGTTCCATTTCGAGATATTGGAACGTTGTTCCAGGTGTGTCAAGCTACCGCGCATGACAACCCGGAACCGAACCGAGCGACGCGCCGACGCGCTGTCGAAAGAGCGGATCGTCGATGCCGCGATCGACATCCTGGACAACGACGGCGAAGGCGCACTGACGTTTCGCACGCTTGCCGCGCATCTGGCGACCGGAAGCGGCGCGATCTACTGGTATGTCGCCGACAAGCACGACCTGCTCGCCGCGGCCGCGGATCGGGTGATCGCGGGCGCGATGGCGGACGAGTCGACGACGCCTGACGGCGATGCGGCGGAGGCGATCCGTCGTGTCGCGTTGCGTCTGTTCGATGCGTTCCGCGCACATCCGTGGGTGGGCGCGCAATTGTTCCGCGCGCCGTGGCAGGACGCGGTGCTGCGGATTCTCGAAAGCGTCGGCGGGCATCTGCAGGCGCTGGGCGTGCCGGAGCCCGCGCAATTCAACGCGGCGTCCGCGCTGATGCACTACATCTTCGGGCTGGCCGGCCAGTACGCGGCCGGCGCCCGCCTGCATCCGCGCGATCCGGCGCAGCCGGAGATCGTCGCGGCCGTCGCCGGCCGGTGGACGCAACTCGATCCCGCGGACTATCCGTTCGTGCGCAAGGTGGCGGCGCAACTGGCCGCGCACGACGAGCGCGAGCAGTTCGTGGCCGGCGTCGACCTCATCCTGAAAGGGATCGGAACGGCCCGGTAGGTGTTATTCCGCGGGCCGATTCGCGTGAAGCCGCTGGCCTGTCACGCTCGCGCGTGCGCTGGTTTACTCGATCAACTGCAATGCGTCCGCGAGCGACAGTACCGTCGTGCGCGATTCGAACGCGGTGGAGAACAGGTGCTCATGCACCACCGGGTCCGGGTCGTAACAGCAGTCCTTGACCGTGTACAGGCGGAAGTCCGCGTCGCTCGCGTGGGCGATCGACGACAGCATGACGCCCGTCGACGCGATGCCGACCATGATCAGCGAATCGACACCGTGTTCAACCAGCCGCGCCTGCAGATCGGTGCCGAAGAACACGCTGGCGCGGTGCGCAACGATCAGCGGCTCGTCGGGCTGCCGGCCGAGTTCCGGCGACGGGCCGTCGTCGACGAAGAGGCCGAGCTGCTTGATGCCCTGGCCGTTCTTGTTGCGCGGGCTGACTTCCGGATAGCCGGGGCTGAACCGGAGGTTCGCGAACCAGACGCCGATGCCGCTTGCCCGGGCCGCGTCGCAGAGCCGGCGCGTATTGGCGAGCAACCCGGGCGCGACGGACGGGAAGAGGCCGAGGATGTCGGTCTGGTAATGCATGACGAGCAGCGCGGTGCTTGACGGCACGATGGCGGGAATCGGCGCGGATGGGCTGTCGCCGGGAGTCGTGGGGGTTACCGTTGCGATATCCGGTGCGTTTTGCCGAGTCATGAACGAGAGTCTCCGATTGCGCGCGGGGAATTTCAGCGTGCCCGATTTGTACCGGAAAATCGGGGCGCTTGCCGATGCGATTTTCGTAGGGGCGTTTTGCCGCGTCGCGCGGCCATCCCCGCCAAACCGGCGCCACGTCCTTGCGCCGCCGCAATATACTGGCGTGCGCTTTATCGACCCACGGTCGTTCGCGGCAGTGCGATGTCCATGTCGATGGTCGGCCGCGATTGCTCGCCCCTGCCGGCTTGCCGTTTTCGCGCGGAGCGTGCCCGAAGCGGCAATGCCCGGCGCGATGCCATTTTCTGTCACGTTGCGCCAACACGAGCTAAACGTCATGCCAGTTACCGGATTCAGTCACTACAATTTGCGGGCGGATCGGCAGACACTCGATTCGCTTCGCGATTTCTACGTCGACATCGTCGGCTTGCGGGAAGGGTTTCGTCCGCCGTTCGAGCGCTTCGGGTACTGGTTGTATGCGGGCACGCAGGCCGTGTTGCATCTGTCGGAAGCGCGGCCGGGCGAGTCGCGTCCGTCAAACGTTGCCAATACGTTCGATCATGTTGCGTTCTCCTGTGCGGACGCCGACGAAATGGCGCGTCATCTGACCGACGCCCAGGTGGCGTTCACGCGTGCCCACGTTCCGCTCACCGGCCAGGTGCAGATTTTCTTCCGCGATCCGGCAGGCAATGGCGTCGAGCTGAATTTCGCGCCGGCCGAGTGACCGAGCCGAGAACCATGACAAGGCGCCGCGACGGCGCTCGACCTCGAGGAAGGGGATTTCATGGCAGCGGTACCAATCGTTTTCGGGCCGCAAGGTGCCGGCAAGTCTACTGACGCGCGGACGCTCGCGGCCTTGTCCGGCGCAACGCGTTTCTCGATCTGGGGCACGGCCGAACAGATCGCCAAAAATGGCGGGAACGTCGTTCTGGATCTCGGTTTCATGAAGGCGCGAAATCGTTCGGCGTTTGCCGAACGCGCCCGGGACGCCGGCATTTCGAGTGAACTGCACTTTGTCGCCGCACCGCATGACATTCGTCGCGGTCGTGTCCTGACCAGGAATGCGGCACAGGGCGAAACGTTTTCGTTCGAGGTATCGCCTGCCATGTTCGACTTCATGAAAAAGGAATTCGAAGTGCCGACGGATATCGAACTCGCGTCTGCAACCGTGTTCCATTCTGATGGCACGGCTGCATGATCGTGCGATCGGGCCGGCACTTGCCGGCCGGCGCAGGTCGCAGAGCGGCACGGGCCAGAGCCGGCGGAACTTGCCGATCCCCAGTGCGCGAAACCGACTGCGGGCAAAACCGGGCCCGGATGCTCGCGGCTCGTAGCCTCGTGTCAGGATCTGGGTGATCCCGGCGGCATTCCGGCAATATGAACTCGCATCAAGGTATTCATTTATTTAAAATCAATCCGCTCATGTATTGATTCAAATCGCGAAAATCCTTGACCGTCCAGGGGTGGGGTGGCAGTTTTACGCCATTTTCTCGCAGCGTTTTTGGAATCAGGTCCCCGTTTGGACGAAGGATGACTGACGAGACAATAACGCCCGGATAATCGTTGAGTCGTTTTTTGAAGGCGGGCGTCGTAAGATCGGGCGTGGGTGGGTTGCTTTTATTGGCCAATGGTCCTGTTCCTTTGGCATCTGCTCCGTGGCACATGGCACATCTCGCCAGGAAGATCTTTTTCCCGTTGTCACTATCCGCGAAGGCAGGTGACGTTTGAGCAAGCAATGACATTCCTAATAATGAAGCGACGAGGACTATTTTCATTTTTCGTGGTCTCGTTGTGTGAACCGGTGCATGTCTCGGTGGGGTCGATTGCTGTCGAATGGCGAGTTTTCCGTTGAGCGCGCCGAGATTCACCTGCCGGCATTGCGTCAGATGAGGCACGCCCGACTCCGCCGCCTCAAAAAATCGACCGCCCCGAATAAGTCGTCAACCACTCCAGCGCCAGCGTCCCCGCCAGCGAGTTCCCGTTCGCATCGAGCCCCGGCGCCCACACGCACACGGCCATCTCGCCGGGCAGCACCGCGACGATGCCGCCGCCGACACCGCTTTTCGCGGGCAGTCCGACGCGATACACGAAATCGCCGGCCGCATCGTAGGTGCCGCAGGTCAGCATCAGCGCCGACAGCCTTTTCGCGGAACTCGAATCGACGATCCGCTCGCCGGTGACCGGCGCGACGCCGCCGTTCGCAAGGAACAGCGCGGCGCGCGCCAGCTCGACGCAGTTCATCGTGATCGCGCACTGGCGGCAGTACGCGTCGATCACCGTGTCGGGCGGCATCTGCATGTTGCCGAAGCTCGCCATGAAGTGCGCCATCGCGCGGTTGCGCTCCGCGTGCTGCAGCTCCGACTGCGCGACGCGCGAATCGTAGTCGATGTCGTTCGCGCCGATCAGCCGCCGCACGAATTCGACGAGCGCCGTCTCGGCCCGCACGAAGCGGCGGCACAGCACGTCGGTGACGACCAGCGCGCCGGCGTTGATGAACGGGTTGCGCGGCTTGCCGCGCTCGCTTTCGAGCTGCACCAGCGAATTGAACGCGGTGCCGGACGGCTCGCGTCCGACCCGCTCCCACAGCGCGTCGCCCAGCAGCTGGAAGGCGAGCGTGCACGCAAACAGCTTCGAGATGCTCTGGATCGAGAAGCGCTCGTACGCGTCGCCCACCGTGCAAACGTTTCCGTCCAGCGTCACGACGGCCATCCCGAACTTGTCGGCGGGCACTTTCGCGAGCTCGGGAATGTAGTCGGCAACCCGTCCCCGGCCAATCCAGGGGGTGAGTTCGGTATGGATGCGTTCGAGGATAGTCTGGTAATTCATCGAGTCAGGCGGGTAGGTAAGCGGCCGGGATTCCGGCGAGCCCGTATGGAACCGTCCCGGCGCCGATTCGTCAAGCGCGGACGATATCGCACCCTTATTTTCAAGACCGCTGAACAGCCAATCTGCGGGCGCAGTATCATGCGGTACGTTTCGGCCAACGGCCGGCGTCCGGCACCGGCCGGCGCCGCCGCGGCTTCTCCGATGACCCGACCGCTGCCCATGTCTTTTCGCATCCTGCTCGTCGAAGACGATACCCGCCTGTCCACGCTGATCGCCGGCTACCTGCGCAAGAACGACTATGAAGTCGACACTGTGCTGCATGGTGACGCCGCGGTGCCGGCGATCCTGTCCATTCGTCCCGATCTCGTCATTCTCGACGTGAACCTGCCGGGCAAGGACGGCTTCGAAATCTGCCGCGAGGCGCGCAAGCAGTACGACGGCGTGATCATCATGGTGACGGCGCGCGACGAGCCGTTCGATGAACTGCTCGGCCTCGAGTTCGGTGCGGACGACTACGTACACAAGCCGGTCGAGCCGCGCATCCTGCTCGCGCGGATCAAGGCCCAACTGCGCCGTGCGCCCGCGCGCGCGGCCGAGAGCGCCGCGCCGCAGCCCGAGCGCTACGCGTTCGGCAAGTTCTCGATCGACCGCACCGACCGCTCCGTCGTGCTGCCCGACGGCAGCACGCCCGACCTGACGTCGGCCGAATTCGACCTGTTGTGGGCGCTCGTGTGCCATGCGGGCGAAGTCGTCAGCCGCGACGACCTGATGCTGCAGTTGCGCGGCGTCGAGTTCGACGGCCTCGACCGCACGATCGACGGGCGCATCTCGAAGCTGCGCCGCAAGCTGCGCGACGACGCGAGCAACCCGCAGCGGATCAAGACGATCCGCAGCAAGGGCTATCAATTCAGCAAGCACGCGTGGGAATGACTCGGCGTTCGTACGACGCCGTCATGTTTCGCGCGGGCATTCCACCCGCCGGCCGGGAGCCGAGATGATCCGACGAACCCGTTCGCACCCCGATGCACCGCCGCTGCCGACGCTGCGCTACGTCAAATGGCGCTGGCTGCATTTCCGCCGCGCGTGGACCGATACGCGCGCCGATCGCATCCCGAGCTGGTCGCGCCTTTACGTGCGCACCTACCTGCATCTACTCGGCCTCGTGCTGCTGACCGCGCTCGTGCCGGCACTCGCGCTGTGCGTCGAATTGTCGCCGCAGGTCGTGTGGCATGCGTTCGATTCGCTGCCCGGCGACATCTGGATCGTGCTCGTGTTCGTGTTCGCCGCACCCGCGCTCGCGGCGTACCGGTGGATGCGGCCGGTGTGGTCGGATCTCGTGATGGTGCGCGAGCGCGCGATCGATTTCACGGGCGGGCGCTTCAACACGCGCGCGCGCGAATCGCACAGCGTGATCATCGGCCCGCTCGCGCGGACGCTGAATGCGCTCGCGATGCGCATGGAACGGCTGATCGCCGCGCAGCGCGATCTGACGAACGGCATCTCGCACGAGCTGCGCACGCCGCTCGCACGTGTGCGCTTCGCGCTCGAAATGCTGCGCGAACCGGGTTCCGCGGCCGAATACCAGGGTGCGCTCGAGAGCATCGCGCAGGACGTGACCGAGCTTGAAGAGCTGATCGACATGAGCCTCACGTACGCGCGGCTCGAATACAGCTCGCTGCAGTCGAACCTCGAGATGACGGCCCCCGTCGCGTGGTTCGAGCATCAGGTCAACGATGCGCAGCTGCTGTATCCGGAGCGCGCGATCGAGTCGCGCATCGCGATCGCGTCGGATCTGCGCGTGAAGATGGACCGGCGGCTGATGTCGTATGCGATGCGCAACCTGTTGCGCAACGCGAGCAAGTACGCGAAATCGCGGATCGTCGTCGGGATCTCGCTCGTGCACGGCAATATCGGGATCTTCGTCGAGGACGACGGCCCCGGCGTGCCGGAGAGCGAACGCGAGCGGATCTTCGACGCATTCGTACGCCTCGACCGCCGCACCGGCGGCTATGGCCTTGGCCTGTCGATCACGCGGCAGGTGCTCCATGCGCACAACGGCCGGATCGCGGTCGTCGATCCCGTCGAACTCGGCGGCGCGCGCTTCGAGATCAGCTGGCCGGTCTAGCGAGTCGCCGCACGGGCGCCGAGCCTCGACGGTCACAGCAGCACGACAGCACGCAGCCGCGCGCGCCGGATTCGAGTGCGTCGCCGGTCATTCACGCCGTACCTTTCCCGCACCGCAATCGCGTGACGATTCGGTTGCCGCGCGTGCGCGCTTTGCATTACGATTGCAATTGCAACTATATGGGCGGGCCGATCCATGACAATGAAGACCTGCGGCCCGCGACGCAGCAGTGAAGCCGGGGCCGCCACGCCGGCCGCCTCGTTGATCATGCATTCCTGTCCGGGTCTCACATCATGCGGCTTTTGAATATCGTGTCTTCTCCTCGCGGCGCCAGGTCGGCTTCGATCGCGGTTGCCAATACCTTTGTCGATGCGTACCGGGAGACGGGCGCAACGCTCGACGTCGATACGCTGAATGTCTGGGAAGAAGACTTGCCGGATTTTGGCAGCGACGCGATCGGCGCCAAGTACAAGGGCGTCGCAAACGCGCCGATGGACGAGGCCGAGCAGTCGATCTGGCGGCGAATCCAGTCGCTCGTGAAGCGTTTTCAGGAGGCGGACCGGATCGTCGTCGGCGTGCCGATGTGGAATTTCGGCTATCCGTACAAGCTCAAGCAACTGATCGATCTCGTCAGCCAGCGCAACATGCTGTTTACGTTCGACGGCAACGCATACGCGCCGCTGCTGGAAATTCCGCGCGCGCTGGTGATCCATGTTCGCGGGCAAAGCCGGGAAACCGGCGCGGGCGCCGACAACCCCGGGTTCCAGTACCAGGCCGACTACATCGAATTCTGGTTGAGGTTCATCGGCGTGAGCGAGGTCAGAAGCCTGACCGTCGAACACACGTGGAGTGCGCGGGCAAGCGACAGCATCGAGCGGGCGCAAGCGCGCGCGGTCGCGATGGCGGCGGAGTTCTGATCCAGGCGGGCGGCGCGAGGCAGACGCGGATGCCGCCGAAGCGGCATCCGCGCACGCTCAGTACGTGCGGCCGAGCTGCAGGTAGAAGTTGCGGCGGCCGCTGGGCGCGAGCGCTACGCCGATGTAGACAGGCCCGAATGCGGTCGACAGGCTCGTGAAGAACGTATAGCTCTGCTTGAGCGCGCCGCCGCCGATCTGCTGGCCGCTCGACCAGACGTTGCCGACTTCCGCGCTGGCGCCCACCGACAGCGCCTTGATCGGCGATGCGTTGAACGTCATCAGCTGGTTCATGTAGGTCACCTGCGCGTACGCGAGCTCGTTGCCGTTCAGCTGGTCGGCCGCATACGCGGACAGATGCTGAAAACCGCCGAGCGTGAAGTTGAACGCGTTGATCAGGTTGGTGCCGCCGATGCTCTTGCCGCCTTCGATCGTCGCGCTGACGCTGTGCCGGCCGAACTGCTGCGCAACCATCGCCTTGCCGTAGATCTCGGTGTAGGGCGCGTTGTTGATGCTGTCGTCGAACTCCGACGCCGACCCCCCGTTGCGCGACACCAGCGAGCGTTCGACGCGCAGCTCGGTGAAATAGCCCTTGCGCGGGAACAGCGGATCGTCGAGCTGGTCGATGACGAGCCGCGCGCGCGCGGTCAGCGCCTGCGACGTGAAGCTTGGCCACAGCAGCGCCTGGCCGTCGCCGTCGTCGAACGGCAGGTTGTAGGTCGGCGAGCCGTGCCCGGTCACATAACCGATCCCGATGCGGAAATCGCCGAGCCGCGCAATCGGCAGGCCGAGATCGAGCCCGGCGCGCGCGGTCTGCATCAGGTACTGCGTGATCTTCACGTTGCCGCTGTCGTCGTACAGGTTCGCGTAGCGGCGCTGGTATTCCGCGTACGGCGACAGATAGACGCCGTACGCCATCGACAGCGGCTGGCGGAACTCGATGCGCGCCGATTGCAGGTCGCTGCCGATCGTCGTGTCCGCGCGGAATTCGAGCCCCGATTCGGTGAGCCACGGCCGCCGGTAGCCGACGTGCAGGCGGAAGCCGCCCTCGTCGGTCGAGCTGCTCGACATGCCGAGCCCGAACAGCAGGAAATTCGGCCCCCAGTATTTTTCGCGCGCGTTGATCTCGAGCACGTTTTCGTCGCCGTGGCTCACGATCTGCTGCGTGACGCTCTCGAAGTTGCCGCCCGTCGTGAGCCCGAGCAGATCCTGGCTGACGGTATCCGGATCGTAGGTGTCGCCGGGCTTCACGTGCAGCGCGTTGCTGACGACCCGCTTCGGCACGCCGCCGCTGGTCTTGATGTCGATGCGCGTGATCCGGATCGGCGGCGGCAGCGGCTGCGCGTGCGCCGACCGGTAGGCCGCGTACTGTTCCGGCGTGAGCGCGAAGCGTTGCAGCTTCGGCAGCGCCGCGGTCGCGGCGGCCGCGCCGGCGGCGATCGCCTGCTTCGCGTTCTGGAAGTCGGTGAACGCGAGCGAGCCGAGGTCCGGCGTGAGCAGCACGTCCTGCGCGTCGAGCTGCTTGCGCTGCGCGGTCACGTTCTGGCGGATCAGGATGCCGACCATCTGCTGCATCACGTCGGCGGGCGACGCGAGCGCGTCGAGCGGGCGCAGTTGCGAGCCGATGTCGACCGCGATCACGACGTTCGCGCCCATCTGCCGCGCGGTGTCGACGGGCAGGTTGCTGACGAGCCCGCCGTCCACGAGCGCGCGCCCGTTGATCTCGGCCGGCGCGAACAGGCCCGGCATCGCCATGCTCGCGCGGATCGCGAGCGGCAGCGAGCCGTGGTCGAGCACCACCATCTGGCCCGTCTGCAGGTCGGTCGCGACCGCATGGAACGGGATCGGCAGGCGGTCGAACGGCTGGTTGGTCGGCACGGCGGCGGTCCATCTCGCGAGCAGCGCCTGCAGCCGGTTGCCCTGCACGAGGCCGACCGGCGCCTTCACGCCTTTCTTGCCGAAGCCGAGCGTCAGCCCGTTGATGTACAGGCGCTCGTCCTCGCGGCTGGTTTGCGGCAGGTCCGCGCGCTCCGTCACGTCGAACGCGATGTCCGCGAGGTTGACCTCCGACAGCCGCTGCTGCATCTCGCCGGCGGCCATGCCGCTCGCGTACAGGCCGCCGACCACGGCGCCCATGCTGGTGCCGGCGATGCAGTCGATCGGGATGCGGTTGTCCTCCAGCACCTTGAGGACGCCGAGGTGCGCATAGCCGCGCGCGCCGCCGCCGGACAGCACGAGGCCGATCGACGGCCGGCCGGCCGGGCCGCCGTCGGCTTCGCAGGTGTGCCCGGCTGGCGCGGGCGCCGCAGCCGGCGCGCTGGCGGCAGCGGCCGGGGCCGCGGCGGCGGAGCCGGTGGCCGGCAGCGGTTGCGCGGCGACCGTGCAGCACCAGAAGGCGACGAGCGTCGTGCAAAGCGGGCGCAACCGCGCCCAGCGGAAGGAAACGGTCGCTGTCATGGTGGAAAATACCTGGCGTGATCGGGCGTCTGAGGCCTGCCGGGAGCAGGCAAGACCGAGAGATTACCGTGTTTTACAGGCGCAATGCGAGCGGCTGTTGCGTAGCCGGATGCGTCCGGAACGGCACTTTTGACAATTCAGTCGCGAAAAAATCATCGGAATTGCCTAAAGTATCGGAACGATTTGCCGCTAAGTTCGTGATGGGGCGGCATGGACGGGCCGCGGAAATGCGGCCCGGCTGCCCTGGCCTGTTCGATTACAAAGGTTTGATATGTCGACACCGCTGTTCGGAAAGTTGTTTGCGCAACCCGTTGCGATCGATCCCGGAACGGCGAGTACGCGGATTTATACGCATGAACGCGGGGTGGTGCTGAACCAGCCGTCGGTCGTCTGCTTCCGCAAGGCCGGCGCCGGTGCGACCGACGCGCGGCCGACGCTCGAGGCCGTCGGCGAGCTCGCGAAGGCGCTGCTCGGCCGCGAACCGGGGCATCTCGAAGCCGTGCGGCCGATGCGGCACGGCGTGATCGCCGACGCGCACGCAGCCGAGCAGATGATCCGCAGCTTCATCGACATGTCGCGCACGCGTTCGCGCTTCGGCCGCCGCGTCGAGGTCACGTTGTGCGTGCCGTCCGATGCGACGGCCGTCGAGCGCCGCGCGCTCCGCGAGGCCGCGTTCGCCGCGGGTGTATCGGAGGTCGAACTGATCGAGGAATCGCTGGCGGCCGGGCTCGGCGCGGGCCTGCCGGTGACCGAGCCGGTGGGCTCGATGGTCGTCGATATCGGCGGCGGGACGACCGAAGTCGCGGTGATCGCGCTCGGCGGCATCGTCTACCGTGAAGCGATTCGCGTGGGCGGCAACCAGTTCGACGCGGCGATCGTCAACCATGTGCGCAACCTGTATGGCGTGCTGCTCGGCGAACAGACGGCCGAGCACGTCAAGCAGACGATCGGCTCGGCCACCAGCGCGGTGCCGCGCAGGTCGACGCGCGCGGTCGGGCGGGGTGTCGGCGACGGCCTGCCGCGCTCGATCGAGCTGTCCAACCACGACGTGGCGGACGCGCTGGCCGCGCCGCTCAAGCAGGTGATCGGCGCGGTGAAGTCGGTGCTGGAGAACGCGCCGGCCGAGCTCGTGACCGACATCGCGAATCGTGGCGTGGTGCTGACGGGCGGCGGTGCGCTGCTCGCGGATCTCGAGCGCCTGCTGTACGACGAGACGGGGCTCGTCGCCCGGATCGCCGACGAGCCGGCCACCTGCGCGGTGCGCGGTGCGGGCGAGGCGATGGGGCGGCTCACGATGTGCCAGGTCGATTGACGCGGTTCGGGCCAGGCCGGGCACCGCCGTGTTGCGGCGCCATTTCCATTCTTTCGATCTCCGTAAGGCCGACCCGCCTTTCCGGGCACGCTTCGTCGATCGTCTCGCCGAAAGGTCGGTAACAGTCCCGTCTCGATCCGCAGCGTGGACGCACGCGAGCGTGCCGTGCTAGCGTTACGCGCCCATGCTGGGCGGGGCCAGCCGGTACGCCCGACGACCTGAGAGATCAAGAACCTTGAAATACCAATCCAAACGGGGCTTTGCGGCCCGAGTTGGCCGCGTGCTGGCCATCGTCGCGTGCATCTGGGTTGCCGCGGCAGTCGTGCTCGTCGCGTACGGGATGCGGATGCCGAGCGAGCCGGCCGACGTCGCCGTGATCTTCGGCAACGCACTCGACGAGAAGGGCGTGCCGAAGCCCGTGCTCGCGGCCCGGCTCGACGTCGGCGTGCGCTGCTACCGCACGGGGCAGTGCCCGGCGTTTCTGGTCAGCGGCGCGATCGACGGCCCCGGGCTGAACGAAGCGACGGCCATGCGCGACTATCTCGTGGCGCGCGGCGTGCCGGCCGACCGGATCACGGTCGACGACCAGGGCGACAACACGCTCGCGACCGCGCAGCACACGCTTGCGTACCTGCAGGCGCACCGCCTGTCGCGCGTGCTGATCGTCAGTCAGTACTACCATCTTGCACGGGCGCGCCTCGCGTTCGAGCGCGTCGGCATCGCGCGGGAGAACATCTACGCCGCATATCCGCGCCGCTTCCAGTTGCGCGATGTCTATTCGAGCTGGCGCGAAGTGCCGGCCTACGCGGTGTATGCGATGCGCCTGTGGGTGAATCCCGATGCGCGGCCGGTCTCGTTCCGGCCGATGCTTTACCTGATGAGCCTGTTTTCGTAACGCGATGCACGGGGGCGAACGCCCCCGGTGTCTGATTTTCTCCGACCTTCCTTCGTGCCGCTTCACGCCGGACCCGCGATAACGATTCGCGTTTCAGGTCTGATGCAAGACGGAATTCGAAGCGATTTTTCCGGGCACGTGAAAATCCGGTTTCTGTTTGATTATTAAATGGATGCTTATTATCGATGTCGGCGGTTTCCTGGAATGAAAATATCGCACCGCAAAATTCACGTTTCTTGAATCAAGGCCGTATGTTAGCGTTTCCACGGATGCGTCGATTCAGATGTTTTTGCGAAAGATCAAAATAAACCCGCAGAAAAACTGCTGAATGCTACTGCCATACACGCAACGGCGGGTAAGAAATGCACGCTCGTTTGGCGTTGATCTGATGGGTAAAAATCGACTGGAAAACGGCTGGACTTTGATATAGTCTTGTCTGACAAAAGCGGGGCAGGAACCAAATCAACCAGAAAGTCGCTGCATAAAATCAGGGGCCGCCATCATGTCTTTCGACTAGCTTCGCGTTCGCAACCCGGGGTTTATCAAAAATTCATCCGTGAATAAGTCGACGTCGCATTGCGATCGCCGGCGGGCACGCTATTGTCCGTGATTTTCTGCTGCGTGCCGTCGGGCGTGGGCGCAATACCAATACCAAAGTGAAAAGCGAGGGAAAGCATGAATCTTGCGCGTTCGAAAAAAACCGGCGAGCCGTTTCCGAGATTGCTGTTGCCCACGGGGGTTTTCCTGGCGCTGTCCGGCGCGGGCATCGTTCCCGCCCAGGCGACCTGCAGCACGGCAGGCACCACGGTGACCTGTTCCGGCGTCGCGAACCCGCTGGCTCCCAGTTACGCGAACAGCGCGAACAACCTGAACGCGACGGTCAACCCCGGCGGGAGCGTCGGCGTGCTGCTCGGCGTCGGCGGCACGGCGATGTCGTTGACCGGCAACGGCGTCAGGCTGACCAACAACGGCACGATCGATCCTTCCGCGCTCGGCTCGGGGCTCGGCGTGCTGTCGAGCGGGGCCGTGGTCGGCAACGCGGCGGCGAGCACGACGACCGTGACCAACAACGGCACGATGAACGGCTCGACCGGCGTGGCGATCAGCGGTGTGACGGGCATGGCGCTGTCGGTCCAGAACGGCACGGGCGGCACGTCGAACATCACGAACACCGGCACGATCGGGTCCAACCCGCTGGTCGGTGCGACCCTCGTCGGCGCGGACGCGCCCGTGGTCGCCGCCTACGGCGGCGGCCAGGTCAATATGTCGAACAGCGGAACGATCAATGGCCGCGTCTCGTTCGACACGAACGGCACGCCCGGGCAGGGCAATACGTTTACCAACTCGGGAACGATCAACGGCGGCGTGTCGATGGGCGCGAACAGCACCAACACGTTCAATGCCGTGACCGGTTCGTCGGTCAACACGGCGGGCGGCACCGGCAGCGCGTTCAACATTACGGTCGGCCCGGTCACGCTCGGCGTGGCCGCGACTGGCGTCGTCGACGGCGGCGCGGGCGGCAACAACACGCTCAATCTGCAGCAGGGTGCCACCGCGAACGGCACGATCGCGGCCAACAACTACATCAACTTCAACCACCTCGACGTCAACAGCGGCAACTGGACGATCAACGGTGCGTCCACCGCGCAGGACGCGACGCTGAACGGCGGCGTCGCGATCATCAACAACAACGCGTCGCTCGGCACCGGGAACATCACGGCCAATGGCGGTGCGCTGCAGGCGGGTACGACAGGGCTCAACGTCGCCAACAACGTGACGCTCACCGGCGGCGGGATGACGGTGCAGGGCGCGACCGGGGTCACGCTGTCGGGCACGGTGTCGGGCGTCGGCGCGCTGACGAAGAACGATGGCGGCACGCTGACGCTGTCCGGTGCGAACGCGTACACGGGCGGCACGAACCTGAACGGCGGCGGTCTGGTCGTCGGCAACAATACGTCGCTTGGCACGGGTGCGCTGAACGTCAATACGAACGCGTCGATCGACACGAGCGCAAACGTGACGCTCAACAACACGGTCAATCTCGCCACGGGCTCGACGCTGACGATCGGCGGCAGCAACGATCTCGGGCTGGCCGGCACGATCAGTGGAAACGGCGGCCTCGTGAAGAACGGCGCGGCGACGACCACGCTGACCGGCGCGAACACCTACACCGGCGACACGACGATCAACAGCGGGACGCTCGCGCTGGGCGCGGGCGGCAGTCTGTCGGCGACGGGCACGGTCAACCTGACCGGCGGGGGCGCGACGTTCGACATGAGCAACGCGTCGGGCGCACAGACGATCGGCGCGCTGGCGGGCGCGGCCGGTACGAACGTGAGCCTCGGCGGCAATTCGCTGACGCTCGACGGCAGCGTCAATGCGACCTATGCCGGCACGATCGGCGGGGCGGGCAGCGTCACGCTGTCAGGCACCGGCACGCAAACGCTGACGGGCACGAACACGTATACGGGCGGCACGAACCTGAACGGCGGCAACCTCGTCGTCGGCAGCAATACGTCGCTCGGCGCCGGCGCGGTGAACGTGAACGGTTCGTCGACGCTCGATGCGACCACCAACGTGTCGCTCGCGAACGGCGTCAATATCGCGACGGGCACCACGCTGACGCTGGGCGGCAGCACCGGTCTCGGCCTGGGCGGCGTGATCGCCGGCGGCGGCGGTCTCGTGAAGAACGGCGCGGCGGCGGTGACGCTGTCCGGCGCGAACACCTATACGGGCGGCACGACGCTGAATGCCGGCGGGCTCGTGCTCGGCAACGGCTCGGCGCTCGGCACCGGCGCGCTGACCGTCGGCGGCGCGGCGACGCTCGATACGAATACGAACCTGTCGGTCGGCAACGCGATCGATCTGGGCACGGGCGCCGCGCTGACGCTCGGCGGCAGCAACGCACTCGGGTTGCGCGGCGCGATTTCCGGCGCGGGCAGCCTCGTGAAGAATGGCGCGGCGACCACGACATTGACCGGTGCGAACACCTACACCGGCGGCACGACGATCAACGCGGGCACGCTGGCGCTCGGCACGGGCGGCAGTCTCGCGGCAACGGGCACGGTGAATCTCGCCAACGCCGGTGCGGCGCTCGACATCAGCGCGGGCGGCGCGCAGGCGATCGGCGCACTGTCGGGCGCCGCGGGTACGAGCGTGATCCTCGGCGGCAATGCGCTGACGCTCGGCGGCACGGCCAGCGGCACGTTCAGCGGCGCGATCGGCGGCACCGGCGGCCTGACGCTGGCGGGCACCGGCACGCAGACATTGAACGGCGCGAGCACCTACTCGGGCGGCACGAACCTGAACAGCGGCAGCGTCGTGCTCGGCAACAACGCGTCGCTCGGCACCGGCGCGCTGACCGTCGGCGGCGCGGCGACACTCGATACGAATACGAACGTGACGGTCGCCAACGCGGTCAATCTCGCCGGTACCGGCTCGACGCTGACGCTCGGCGGCAGCAACGCCCTCGCGCTGAGCGGTGGGATCTCCGGCGCGGGCAACCTCGTGAAGAACGGCGCGGCGACCACCACGCTGACCGGCGCGAACACGTACTCGGGCACCACGACGATCAACAGCGGCACGCTCGCGCTCGGCACGGGCGGCAGCTTCGCGACGACCGGCGCGGTGAACCTGGCCGGCGCGGGCGCGGCGCTCGACCTGAGCGGCGCGACGGGCGCGCAGTCGTTCGGCGCGCTGTCGGGTGTCGCGGGAACGAACCTCAACCTTGGCGGTAACGCACTGACGCTGGGCGGGACTGCCAGCGGCACGTTCAGCGGCCTGATCGGCGGCACGGGCAGCCTGACGCTGGCCGGCACCGGCACGCAGACGCTGAACGGTGCGAATACCTATACCGGCGGCACGAACCTGAACAGCGGCGGCCTCGTGCTCGGCAACGGCTCGGCACTCGGCACCGGCGCGCTGAACGTCGGCGGTGCCGCGACGCTGGATACGAACGCGAGCCTGACGGTCGGCAACGCGGTCAATCTCGGCACGGGCGCGGCGCTCACGGTGGGCGGCAGCAACGCGCTCGGGTTGAGCGGCCCGATCGCCGGCGCGGGCAGCCTCGTGAAGAACGGCGCGGCGACCACCACGCTGACCGGCGCGAACACCTACACCGGCGGCACGACGATCAACGCCGGCACGTTGGCGCTCGGCGCGGGCGGCAGCTTTGCGACGACCGGCGCGATGAACCTGGCCGGCGCGGGTGCGGCGCTCGACCTGAGCGGTGCAACGGGTACGCAGACGATCGGCGCGCTGAGCGGCGTCGCCGGCACGAACGTGAGCCTCGGCGGCAACGGGCTGACGCTGAGCGGGACTGCCAGCGGCACCTTCGGCGGCGCGATCGGCGGCACGGGCGGCCTGACGCTGGCGGGCACGGGCACGCAAACGCTGACGGGCGCGAACACGTACACGGGCGGCACGACGATCAACGGCGGGAGCACGCTCGCGCTGGGTGCGGGCGGCAGCCTTGCAGCGAGCGGCACGGTGAATCTCGCCGGCGCGGGTGCGACGTTCAACCTGAGCGGCGCATCGGGCGCGCAGACGATCGGCGCGCTGTCGGGCGCGGCCGGTACGAACGTGAACCTGGGCGGCAACGGACTGACGTTGAGCGGCGGCGGTAATCATACGTTCGGCGGCGCGATCGGCGGCACCGGTAGTGTGACGCTGGCCGGTACGGGCACGCAAACGCTGACGGGTACGAACACGTACACAGGCGGCACGACAATCAACGGCGGCAGCACGCTCGCGCTGGGTGCGGGCGGCAGCCTCGCGTCGACGGGCGCGGTGAATCTCGCGGGCACGGGGGCGGCATTCGACGTGAGCGGCGCATCGGGCGCGCAGACGATCGGCGCGCTGTCGGGCGCGGCCGGGACGAACGTGAACCTCGGCAGCAACGGGCTGACGCTCGGCGGCACGGCCAGCGGCACCTTCGGCGGCGTGATCGGCGGCACCGGCGGCGTGACGTTCGCCGGTGCCGGCACGCAAACGCTGACGGGTGCGAACACCTACACCGGCGGCACGACGATCAACGGTGGCAGCACGCTCGCGCTGGGCGCGGGCGGCAGCCTCGCGTCGGGCAGCGCGGTGAATCTGGCCGGCGCGGGCGCGACGTTCAACCTGAGCGGCGCATCGGGCGCGCAGACGATCGGTACGCTGTCGGGCGCGGCGGGCACGAACGTCGATCTCGGCGCGAATGCGCTGACGCTGAACGGCAGCGGCAGCGGCACGTTCGGCGGCGCGATCGGCGGCACCGGTAGTGTGACGCTGGCCGGTACGGGCACGCAAACGCTGACGGGCGCGAACACCTACACCGGCGGCACGACGATCAACGGCGGGAGCACGCTCGCGCTCGGCGCGGGCGGCAGCCTCGCAGCGAGCGGCGCGGTGAATCTGGCAGGCGCGGGCGCGACGTTCAACCTGGGCGGCGCATCGGGCGCGCAGACGATCGGTGCGCTGACCGGTGCGGCCGGCACGAACGTGAACCTGGGCGCCAACGCGCTGACGCTGAGCGGCAGCGGCGGGACCTTCGGTGGCGCGATCGGCGGCACCGGCGGCGTGACGTTCGCCGGTGCCGGCACGCAAACACTGACGGGCGCGAACACGTACACGGGCGGCACGACGATCAACGGCGGCAGCACGTTGGCGCTGGGTGCGGGCGGCAGCCTCGCGTCGGGCAGTGCGGTGAATCTGGCCGGCGCGGGTGCGACGTTCAACCTGAGCGGCGCATCGGGCGCGCAGACGATCGGCGCGCTGACCGGCGCGACCGGAACGAACGTGAACCTGGGCACCAACGCGCTGACGCTGAGCGGCAACGGCGCTAGCACGTTCGGCGGGACGATCGGCGGCGCCGGCGGCCTGACGCTGGCCGGTACGGGCACGCAAACGCTGACGGGCGCGAACACGTACACGGGCGGCACGACGATCAACGGCGGGAGCACGCTCGCGCTGGGTGCGGGCGGCAGCCTCGCGGCGAGCGGCGCGGTGAATCTGGCCGGCGCGGGTGCGACGTTCAACCTGGGCGGCGCATCGGGCGCGCAGACGATCGGTGCGCTGACCGGTGCGGCCGGCACGAACGTGAACCTGGGCGCCAACGCGCTGACGCTGAGCGGCAGCGGCGGGACCTTCGGTGGCGCGATCGGCGGCACCGGCGGCGTGACGTTCGCCGGTGCCGGCACGCAAACACTGACGGGCGCGAACACGTACACGGGCGGCACGACGATCAACGGCGGCAGCACGTTGGCGCTGGGCGCGGGCGGCAGCCTCGCGTCGGGCAGCGCGGTGAATCTGGCTGGCGCAGGCGCGACGTTCAACCTGAGCGGCGCGACGGGCGCGCAGACGATCGGCACGCTGTCCGGTGGCACCGGCACGAACGTGAACCTGGGTGCCAACGCGCTGACGCTGAGCGGCAGCGGCGGGACCTTCGGTGGCGCGATCGGCGGCACCGGCGGCGTGACGTTCGCCGGTGCCGGCACGCAAACGCTGACGGGTGCGAACACCTACAGCGGCGGCACGACGATCAACGGTGGCAGCACGCTCGCGCTCGGCGCGGGCGGCAGCCTCGCGTCGGGCAGCGCGGTGAATCTGGCTGGCGCAGGCGCGACGTTCAACCTGAGCGGCGCGACGGGCGCGCAGACGATCGGCACGCTGTCCGGTGGCACCGGCACGAACGTGAACCTGGGTGCCAACGCGCTGACGCTGAGCGGTAGCGGCGGGACATTCGGCGGCGCGATCGGCGGCACCGGTGGTGTGACGCTGGCCGGTACGGGCACGCAAACGCTGACGGGCGCAAATACGTATACCGGCGGCACGACGGTCAACGGCGGCAGCACGTTGGCGCTGGGCGCGGGCGGCAGCCTCGCATCGACGGGCGCGGTGAATCTCGCGGGCACGGGTGCGACCTTCGACGTGAGCGGCGCGACGGGTGCGCAGACGATCGGTACGCTGTCCGGCGGCGCGGGCACCAGCGTGAGCCTCGGCACGAATGCGTTGACACTGAACGGCAGCGGTGCCGGCACGTTCGGCGGGACGATCGGCGGTGCGGGCAGCGTGACGGTCGCAGGCACCGGAACGCAAACACTGACGGGCGCGAACACATACACCGGCGGCACGACGATCAACGGTGGCAGTACGCTTGCGCTGGGTGCGGGCGGCAGCCTCGCAGCGACGGGCGCGGTGAATCTCGCGGGCACGGGTGCGACCTTCGACGCGAGCGGCGCGACGGGCGCGCAGGCGATCGGCGCGCTGTCAGGCGGCGCCGGCACCAGCGTGAATCTCGGCACGAATGCATTGACATTGAACGGCGGCGGCACCGCATTCGGCGGCACGATCGGCGGCTCGGGCAGCGTCACGGTGGCGAGCGGCATGCAGGTGCTGACCGGCAGCAACACGTACACGGGCGGTACCACGATCGCGGCAGGCGGCACGCTGCAACTCGGCAACGGCGGCACGTCGGGCAGCATCGCAGGCAATGTCGTCGACAACGGCGCGCTGATCGTCAATCAATCCGGTAACGTGACGATCGCAAGCGTGCTGTCCGGTGCCGGCTCGCTGACGCAGACCGGCAGCGGGCAACTGACGTTGACGGGCACCAGCACGCTGAGCGGCCCGACCACGGTCAGCGCGGGCACGCTCGCCGTCAACGGTTCGCTCGGCCAGTCGACCGTGACCGTGCAGAACGGTGCGACGGTCACGGGCACCGGCACGATCGGCGGCCTCGTGGTGCAGGGCGGCGCGACGGCTGCCGCGTCGCAGCCGGGCGCGGCGCTGAACGTGGGCGGCAACGTCACGTTCCAGCCGGGCTCGACGTTCCAGGTCGCGGCCACGCCGCAGCAAAGCGGCAGCCTCGCGGCGGGCGGCACGGCGACGCTGAACGGCGGCACCGTGCAGGTGCTCGCGAACCAGAGCGGCTACCAGCCGAGCACGACCTATACGATCCTCTCCGCATCGTCGGGCGTGCAGGGCACGTTCAGCCAGGTAAATGCGAACTATGCGTTCCTCGCGCCGACGCTCAGCTACGATCCGGATCACGTGTACCTGCGGCTGGTCTCGAACGGTACCGCGTTTCCCGACGTCGCGACGACGCCGAACCAGCGCTCCGTCGCGGCCGCGCTCGGCGGGCTCGGCGCGGGCAACCCGCTGTACGACGCCGTGGTGACGACCGACGCGGCGACCGCGCGCCGCGCCTACGGGCTGCTCGACGGCGAACTGCAGGCAAGCCTGAAGAGCATGCTGCTGCTCGACAGCCGCTATGTGCGCGACGCGGTGACCGATCGTGTCCGCCAGGGCCTCGCGCCCGGATCGGGCCCGCTCGCCGCGCTGTCGTCGGGCGGCGCGGCCTTGTGCGGCGACAACACGGCTGGTGCGGTCGACCCGACGCTGCCGCCGGAACGCCGGATCGGCTCGCGCGACGGCTGCTACGGCGGCACACCTTACCAGCCGGTCGTCTGGGGGCAGGCGTTCGGCGGCCGCAGCCGGCTCACCGGCGACGGCAACGCGTCGACGATCAACCGCAGCATGACGGGCTTCATCGCCGGTGCCGACATGGCGCTCAACGACAAGTGGCGTGCGGGCCTGGCCGCCGGTGTCACGCACAGCTCGCTCGACAACGACCAGAGTTCGTCGGCGTCGGTGAACAGCTACTACCTGTCGCTGTACGGCGGTGCGCAGTATGGTGCACTCGGCGTGCGCGGCGGCGCGTCGTACACGTGGTACCGGATCAACAGCGACCGTTCCCCGGGCTTCGCGGGCTTCACCGATCACGATTCGGCCGGCTACGACGCGAATTCGGCGCAGGTGTTCGGCGAAATCGGCTACGCGCTGCCGGTCGGGCCCGTGGCGATCGAACCGTTCGCGGGCCTCGCGTATGTGAACCTGCATACCGACGGCTATACGGAAACCGGGGGCGCGGCCGCGCTGCGCGCGGGCGGCGAGACGACGCATGTCGGCTTCTCGACCCTCGGCTTGCGCGCGGCGTCGCAACTCGGCTCGATCGCGAGCGGCACGTTCACCGCGCGCGGGACGGTCGGCTGGCGGCATGCGTTCGGCAACGTGAGTCCGTCGTCGGCGTTCACGTTCACGAATGGCGGCACGTCGTTCCAGGTATCGGGCGTGCCGATTGCCCGCGACAGCGCCGTGCTCGAGGCCGGCATCGACGCGAACATCACGAAGCGGCTGACGCTCGGCCTCACGTACAGCGGCCAGTACGGCAGCGGCGTGCGCGACAACGCGATTCTCGGCAACATCCTGTGGAAGTTCTGACCGGCGCCTGACGTGCGCGCGCGATGGCATGCGGCGACGGCAACGTCGCAGGCCATCGCGTCGGTATCGTCGCTGCGCGCGTCCCCCGTTCTGTCCTATCCTGTGCGAAACACGCGACGCGCCGCGCGTTGCGACCCGACACAGGAGCATCGATGCCGAATCACGCTGAAGCCACGACGACCCAGGCGCCGCAAGTCGCGCCTGTTGCCCCGAACCCGACGTCGGGCCCCGCATTCATCGCGCCCGAAGCCGATCCGCAGGGACTGGCGCGCAACAACCAGTACGTCCTGAAATCCGGCGATGCGTTCGTGGTCAGCGACGCGCTCGGCGACATCGGCGGCCATGACGACGGCCTGTTCGTCGACGACATGCGCGTGCTGTCGAAGTGGCGCCTGACCTTCGGCGGCCGAGCGCCGTCGCTGCTGTCGGGCGCGACGAGCGCCGACAACGCGTCGTTTACCGCGCACCTGACGAATCGCCCGCTGCCGCCGCTCGGGGGCCACGAAACGCCGGAGGGCGTGATCCATATCGAGCGGATGCGCGTGCTCGCGGGCGACGTGCTTTACGAAGCGCTGACGCTGACGAACTACGGCGCGAGCGAAGCCGAGGTGCCGCTGTCGGTGTCGTTCGCGGCAGATTTCAAGGACATGTTCGAAGTGCGCGGCACGCAGCGCCCGAAGCGGGGCACCGTGGCGGCGCCGCGCGTCGACGCGGGCGCGGTGCGGCTGCGCTACGACGGCCTCGACGGCGTCGAGCGCAACGTGACCGTGCATTTCTCGCCGGCGCCCGATGCGCTGTCGGTCGATCGTGCCGATTACACGCTGACGATCGCCGCGCAGGCCTGCGTGTCGATCTACCTGACCGTCGATGCGACGCTCGGCCCGGCGCATGCGGAAGGGCCGGGATGTGGCCGCGTCGTGCTGCGCACCGCGCTCGTCGGCGTGCACCGCGAGATGCGCGCGCGGCGCGAATCGACGGCGCGCGTGAACACCGGCAATCCGCTGTTCGATGCGTGGCTCGACCGTTCGCTCGCGGATCTCGGGCTGCTCACGACGCAGCTCGACACGGGGCCGTACCCGTATGCGGGCATTCCATGGTTTTCGACGCCGTTCGGCCGCGACGCGGTGATCACGTCGCTGCAGATGCTGTGGCTGCAGCCGTCGCTCGCGCGCGGCGTGCTGCGCTTCCTGGCCGAGCATCAGGCGCGCGAGACTTCCGCGTTCCGCGATGCGGAGCCCGGCAAGATCATGCACGAGTTCCGCCGCAGCGAGATGGCCGCGACGGGTGAAGTGCCGTTCGCGCTGTACTACGGCGGGGTCGATACGACGCCGCTGTTCATCGTGCTCGCGGGCGCGTATGTCGAGCGCACCGGCGACGATGCGCTGATCGACGAGCTGTGGCCCGCGCTCGAGCGCGCCGCGCAATGGGTGATCGACAAGTGCGACCGCAATCCTTACGGACTGCTTGATTATCAGCGAACGTCGGAGCGCGGCCTCGCGAACCAGGGCTGGAAGGACAGCCACGATTCGGTGTTCCACGCGGACGGCCGCTTTCCGGATGGGCCGATCGCGCTCGTCGAAGTGCAGGCGTATGCGTGCGCGGCGCTCGATGCGATGTCGGTGTGCTCGCAGCGGCGTGGCCACGCAGCCGATGCGACCCGCTATGCGTTGCGCGCGAAGACGCTGCGCGAGCAGGTCGACGCGCTGTTCTGGATGCCGGAAGGCAATTTCTACGGCATCGCGCTCGATGGTCATGGCGACCTCTGCCGCGTGTTCGCGTCGAACGCGGGCCACCTGCTCGCGTTCGGGCTGCCCGACGCCGAGCGCGGCGCGGCGGTCGCCGGCGTGCTCGGCTCGACGCTGTTCCAGACGGGCTGGGGCATCCGCACGCTCGCGGCCGGCCAGCCGCGCTTCAACCCGATGGCGTATCACAACGGCTCGGTGTGGCCGCACGACAATGCGCTGATCGCGCGCGGGCTGGCGCGCTACGGGGACAAGACCGCCGCGGTGAACCTGCTGCGCGCGCTGTTCGAGGCGGCGGTGAGTTTCGAGATGCGCCTGCCCGAGCTGTTCTGCGGGTTCCCGCGCCGGCGCGGCGAACCGCCGACCGCGTATCCGGTGGCTTGCCTGCCGCAGGCGTGGGCGGCCGGTGCGCCGTTCATGATGCTGCAGGCCTGCCTCGGCGTGAGCATCGACGCGTCGCGCCACGAGGTGCGCGTCGAGCGCCCGGCGCTGCCGGAAGGCGTCGACTGGCTGCGGATCGACGCGTTGCGCGTCGGCGAAGAAACCGTGTCGCTCACGTTCCGCCGCGTCGACGGCCAGGTCGTCGCGTCGGCGGAGCAGCCGGGCGGGGTGAAGGTGGTCGCGGTGCTGTAGCGCGGCGCGGCGCGAATGTTGCGCGATGTCGCGCCACGTTTGCGCGCCGCGGCATAGAATCGTGACATGACCCTTGAACGATGCGGAGGTAGACGATGACGACCGACAACCGGCCCGACGACAGCGAGCACAAGCTCGAGAACCTGGAAGCGGCGGTCGACCACCTGCACAAGTCGATCGAATCGCAAAGCATCGCGGTCGGCGCGGCGAAGGGCATCCTGTTCAGCCTGATCGAAACGCTCGGCGCGCTGATCGGCGATCCCGACCTGCCCGAGCATGCGCGCTCGGGCTACGAGGCGTTGCGCGACAAGGCGAGTGAATTGCGCGGCGGGCTCGACCGGCATTGATCCCCGGATGGCGCCGGCGCTCGCCGCACGGGCCGCGCCGGTGCTGCCCGATTCTGCAGATGAAGCACAAAACCCCGTGCGCTCAATGAGTTAGGTGGCCGATGCGCAGGATATCCACAAGCTTGCCAACACAATCTGTGGAGAACCGTCCGGCCCCGGGCCGGGTGCGGCGAGGCCCGTGCGAAAGCACCGGCGCTGCCACAGGGTTGACCTCGCAAGGTCCGTGAATTGAATCCCCTTTTGCATCAGGGCGTTACGCGGCGCATCGGAGGGATATCCACAGGCTTGCCAACATATTCTGTGGACAACTTGCAATCGATTGCGTCGCGCCAGTTGACGATCGGGCCGTTCGGGGCCGGCGCGTGAAGCCCGTGAATGCAGGCTGCCCGATGTCTGCGTCGTCACGCTAATTCGTGCGCGATCAAGGGCTTAGGTCCCGGGTACCCAGGATATCCACATCCTTGCCAACACTTTCTGTGGACAAGCGGGCCGTGTCATTCGGCCGGCGCCGCGGCGGCCGCTTCGGCCACGATCCAGTCGCGAAAGAGCGTCATCGCCGGCGTGAGCGGCTTCGACTTCAGCGAGGTGAGCCAGTAGCCGCCGGCGCGCACGTCGATGTCGAGCGGTCGCACGAGCAGGCCGAGCTGCAATTCGCGCGCGAACATGCACGCCGGCGCGAGCGCGACGCCCGCGCCCTGCATCGCAGCCTCGACCATCAGCCGCGACGAATCGAACACGGGCCCGTTGACCGCCCACGGCGCGAGCTGCGCGGCATCGAACCAGCCGTGCCATTCGTCGGTGCGGTACGAGCGCAGCAGCGTTTCGTTCGCGAGATCGGCCGGTTGTGCGAGCCGCCGCGCGATGTCCGGCGCGCACAGCGCGGTCAGCGGCGCGTCGAGCAGGCGCTCGTTGCGCGTCGTCGGCCAGTTGCCTTCCCCGAAGCGGATCGCGAAGTCGAGGCCCTCGGCGGCGAGGTCGACGACGTTGTTGTTGGTCCGCATCCGCAACTCGACGAACGGGTGCGTATCGCCGAACTGTTTCAGGCGCGGCATTAGCCAGCCTATGGCAAAGGTGCCGACCACGCCGAGCGTCAGTACCTCGCGGAAGCGCCCGCCGTCGAACTGCTTGAGCACCGTCTCGATGCGGCTGAATGCGTCGCTCAGCACAGGCAGCAGCGCGCGCCCCTCGTCGGTGAGCCCGAGGCCGCGCGGCAGCCGCGTGAACAGCGTGCAGCCGAGCCGCTCCTCCAGCGAACGCACCTGCTGGCTGACCGCGGCCTGGGTCACGCTCAGCTCGAGTCCGGCGCGTGTGAAGTTCAGGTGGCGCGCCGACGATTCGAACGCGCGCAGCGCATTGAGCGGAAGATGAGGGCGGAGCTTAGTCATAAGGATTTCTTTTGTCAGCGCTCAATTATCGTTGCTTGTCAGGCAACCGTAAAGTCCCGATAGTGCTGTCTCGCCGGCCGGGTGCGTTCAACCCCCTTTCGCTCACATTCCTCCACGAGACAACCGACATGACCCACTCTTCGAAACGTCGAACCTTGTTGCTGGCCGCTGCGACAGCGCCGCTCGCCCTGACCGTCGCCGCGTGCGCGTCGCGGCAGACGGCTGCACCGGACCCGTCATCGAGCGAGGCCGCCGCCGCGGTCGGGGCGGCCTCGCTCGACGCGGAAGCGTTCGATGCGCTGGCGGCGCTCGAACGCAGCGCGGGCGGCCGCCTCGGCGTGTGCGCGATCGACATCGCAAGCGGCCGGCGCGCGGCACATCGCCAGGACGAGCGCTTCCCGTTCTGCAGCACGTTCAAGGCGATGCTGAGCGCGGCGGTGCTGGCGCAGAGCGTCGAGCGCCCCGCGTTGCTGCAACAGCGCGTGACGTATACCAGGGCCGACCTCGTCAACTATTCGCCGGTGTCGGAACAGCATGTCGGTGAGGGCATGACGGTTGCCGCGCTGTGCGAGGCCGCGATCCAGTACAGCGACAACTCGGCCGCGAACCTGCTGATGAAGCTGCTCGGCGGCCCGCCGGCGGTGACGGCCTACGCGCGCTCGATCGGCGACGACACGTTCCGGCTCGATCGATGGGAGACCGAACTGAATACCGCGCTGCCCGGCGACCCGCGCGACACGACGACGCCGGCCGCGATGGCCGCGAGCATGCGCGTGCTGATGGTTGGCGATGCGCTGCCGCCCGCGCAGCGTGCGCAGCTCGTCGCGTGGATGCGCGGCAACAAGGTCGGCGACAAGCGACTCCGTGCGGGCGTGCCGGCCGGATGGACGGTCGGCGACAAGACGGGCACCGGCGACTACGGGACCACCAACGACGCGGGTGTCGTGTGGTCGCCGTCGGGTGCGCCGATCGCGCTGGCCGTGTACTACACGCAGGCGCGTGCCGATGCGCGGGCGAAGGACGACGTGATCGCGTCGGTCGCACGCATCGTGGTCCGGGCATTCGGTTGAGCGGGTGGCGCGGCGTGTGTGATCCGCATGCATGCCGTGCCTCGGCCGTGACCTGCGTGATCAAACGTTGTGCGATCAACGACTTAGGTCACGCATGCTCAGGATATCCACATGCTTGCCAACAAAAAGTGTGGACAAGCCCGCGCGCGGCCGCATCCGGCGTGGCGCGGGCCGCCGTGCCGCGTTTGAAGCGGCGCGGACAAAGTCTTTCGGATCAAGCGCTTGGCCTCGGTATGCGCAGGCTATCCACACGCTTGGCAACACAATCTGTGGACAAGCCGGTTCGCACGCGCGGAAGGTGCTCCGTCACGTGGCGAACGGGCGTGTGAGCGGCGCTTTCCCGGCCGCGTGCCGCATTTGAAGCGGCACGGAGAAAGTCTTTCGGATCAAGCGCTTGGTCGCGGTATGCGCAGGCTATCCACATGCTTGCCAACAAAATCTGTGGACAAGCCGAGCAGCCGTGGTGACGACGGTCAGGGCTGCCGATCATCGACGGTGGGCCAGCGCGCGAACGCGAACACCCACAACATCACGAAGTTCAGGATCGGGACGAACATCGTCAGGACCCACCAGCCCGAATGCCCGGTACGCCGGACGATGCGGACGTACGGATAGATGACGACGGCGACGAGCACGAGTGAGACGACCAGTTGCCACGCGGTGAAGTGTTCCATGGTCTTCCTCGGAGTGAGGTGTCGTGGTGCGGCACCGGCGGAACGTCCAGGCCGTTGAGCCGTCGCGCGAAGCCGGCGATGCGCGTCAGCGTGCGGCTCGCGTGATCTTGACGCGAGGCAGGCGCGAGCGTCAAGGCGACGGCGATGCGCTGCTGTTGCGGGGGATCGTCCGCCTGCGCGGGCCGCACGGTGCCGCAACCGTGACGCCGCGCATGAACCGTAGTCCGATCAACGGGTTAGCGCAGGCTTGCGCAGGATATCCACAAGCTTGCCAACAAAATCTGTGGGTAAGTGCGCCGCGCATGGCGGGCACGTGCGAGAACCGGCTGCGGCGTGCATCGTCTTGGCGTTGTGATGCGTCGTGCGGCGACGCGGGGGATGCGATGGCCATCCCCGGGGCCTCGTCTGCATCACGCGTGCCAAAGTCCATCGGATCAAGGGCTTAGGGTTGCGGTGCGCAGGATATCCACAAGCTTGCCAACATTTTCTGTGGAGAAGTCGGGGTGCGCGAGCGACGCGCGACACCCCCGCGAATGCCACGCGTTGCCCCGCTTCACGCGTGCACTCACGCAGTGCAGATACCGGCCATACCGACTTTCTGGAACAGGTGAGGGCTCGCGACGGCGGACGACGGATAGGCCGACAGCTTGGCGACGAACTCCGGATGCGTGAAGGCCGCGCGAAACGCTGCGGTCGATTCCCAGATCGCGTAGTTCAGGTAGGTCGGACTGTCGCCGAGCGCGCGATGCAGCTGGGTCGAGATGAATCCCGGCTGCCGCTTCATGAATTCGGCGTCGTCCTTCCACACGGCGAGAAAGTCGGCTTCGTCGGCGGCGGCCAACGTGAACACGTTGACGAGGACGACCGGCTCCGCGTCGATGGCGACCTGTTGCTGGATCGGAAAAGCCGGATCCATCGGCTTGAATTGAGGCATGGGAACTCCTTCGGATGAGGGGGGAGCGGTTGAGCGGTCACGTCGGTGCAGCGGCGCCATGCGCGCTGGACATCGCTGACAGCACGCGGATCGCCGCATCCAGGTCAGCCGAACTGAAGTCGCCGGCGATGTCGCGGACATGCTGTTGCCACTGCCCGACCACGGCCTGGTAGGCCGCCTCGCCGCGAGGCGTCAGCGCGTACAGGGGCGAGCGCTTGTGTGCCGGGTTGGGCAGCGATTGAACCAGCCCTTCGTCGGTCAGCACGTTGATCTGTTTCAGCACGGCCTGCCGCGTGATGCCCATCGCATCGGCGATCTGCGGGATGTTCGGGGCTTCCGGCGCGAGCGAGATGGCGCCAAGCACCTGCCAGCGTGCACTGGTCAGGCCGTGGGGCCCGGCAAACGTGTTGCCCCATTCGATCAGCAGGCCGTTCAGGCGGAATACGGACAGCGCGACGGCGGTCAGCTTCGCGGATTTCGTCATGTTCGATACGCGGGATAAATTGACAACCACTTTACGTTATGGACAACTGGTTGTCAATGTTGCGAGCGAATCGTCGACGACAGCTGAGCGAGATGCGTGGTTGACCCGGGCTGGCGCATTTGCCAAGCACGCCTGGCAAACCCTTTCCGATCAATGGCTTGGTGCTGTTAATGGACGGTTGTCCACAAGCTTGCCAACACAATCTGTGGACAAGCCGCGCGATGCGCGCGGGTCAGGCCGGCAGCGGAAAGCGCACGGTGACGGTCAGCCCGCGCCCGCCGCGCGTGGTGCCGAGTGTAACCGTCGCGCGATGCTGTTCGGCGATCCGCTTGACGATCGACAGCCCGAGCCCGCTGCCCGACGACGTGACGGCCTGCGCGCCGGCGCCGCGATAGAAGCGCTCCCACACGTCGTTGCGTTCGGCCTCCGGGATCCCCGGGCCGTCGTCGGCGACTTCGAGCACGGGCGTCGCGCCGTCGATGCGTGCAGACACATCGACACGCGCGCCGTCGCCCGCATAGCGGATCGCGTTGTCGACGAGGTTGTTCAGCAGTACGCGCAGCGTGTCCGCATTGCCCGACGTCATCACGGGCGTCGACACGATCGCGCCGAGATCGATCCGGTGCGCGTCGGCGACGCGCGTGCGATCCGAAACCACCGACCGGCACAGCGCGGCGAGATCGACGGGGGCCGACACGGAGGCGGCCGCCTGCGCATCGGGTTCGAGGCGCGCGAGCGTCAGCAACTGCTCGGCGAGGTGGCCGAGGCGTGTCGTGCCTGCCTGGATCTGTGCGAGGATGTGCTCGCGTTCTTCGGCGGTGGCCGCGCGCCGCAGCAATTGCGACTGGATCGACAGGCCCATGATCGGCGTGCGCAACTCGTGTGCGGCGTCGGCGATGAAGTGACGCTGCAGCGTGAACGAGCGGTCGAGGCGCGCGAGCAGGTCGTTGATCGCTTCGGCGAGCGGTCGGACTTCGTTCGGCATCGAGCCGACGTCGACCGGTTCCAGATTGTTCGCATTCCTGCGCTTGAGGCCGGATGCAATCGTGCGCAGCGGCCGCAACCCCGCGCCGATGCCGAACCACAGGCCGATCGCGAGCAGCGGCAGCATCGAGAACACCGGCCACAGCAGGTGCACGGCGATGCCCGCGATCGCTTCCCATCGGGCATGGCGTGCCTGCGCGAGCCGGATCGTCGTGCCGCCGCGCTCGGTCACATAGGTGCGCCACGGCTGGCCGGCGACGTCGACACTTGCGATGCCCTTCTGCTCGGGCGGCGGCAGTTTCGAATCGCGGTCGGTCGAATACACGAGCGTGCCGTTGCGCCAGACCTGCAGCAGCACGGCGTCGGGGTCGCTCGCCTCGAAACCGTGCTTGCCGTTGGCGTGGTTGCTGAACGACAGCTCGCCGTTCGGACCGACGACGATCTGCTTCGACATGCTGCGCATCTGGTCGTCGAGCAGGTCGTCGAGCTCGCGCAGCGCGCCCCAGTAGGTGCCCGCGCTCGCGACGAGGCCGATCACGCATGCGGCCGGCAGCAGCCACGTCAGCAGGCGCCGCCGCAGCGATGCGTTGCGCCAGCGCGCGATCGCGCGTTGCATGCGCGTCATGGGCCGTCACCGATCCGGTAGCCGACGCCGCGCACCGTGCGGATCATGTCGTGGCCGAGTTTCTTGCGCAGGTTGTGGATGTGCACTTGCACGGCGTTGCTCTCGATTTCCTCGCCCCAGCTGTACAGCCGCTCCTCGAACTGCTCGCGCGAAATCACCGCGCCCGGGTCGCGCATCAGCTCGTGCAGCAGCACGAACTCCTTCGGCGACAGCGGCACTTCGTCGTCATTGAGCCAGACGAGGTGCTTGACGGGGTCGAGCCGCAGCGGGCCGATCGCGAGGGTCGTCTGCGCGCGGCCCGCATGGCGGCGGTTCACGGCGCGGATACGGGCGAGCAGTTCGTCGAGTTCGAACGGCTTGACGAGATAGTCGTCCGCCCCGCTGTCGAGGCCTGCGATGCGGTCGGGCACGCCGTCGCGCGCGGTGATGATGATCGCGGGGAGGTTTTCGTCGCGGCGGCGCAGCGCGGCGAGCACCGACAGGCCGTCGCGGTTCGGCAGCCCGAGATCGAGCAGCAGCAGGCCGTAGCCGGTCGCGCGCAGCGCGAGCGACGCGGCGTCGCCGTCCTTCACCCAGTCGACCGCGAAGCCTTCCTGTTTGAGCCCCTGTTCGAGCCCGCTGCCGATCAGCGGATCGTCCTCGACGAGCAATACGCGCATGAATTGGTGTCTCTTCAACGGGGCGCCGTGGCGCCCGGGGTTCCCATGATAAGCGCCCGTGTCTTAGGCGCACCTTAAATGCGGGCGGCGCGCGGCGGGCGTCGGCGGGCATCCGATGCGGCACCGTGTCGCTTCGGTGCGGCCTTCAGGTTTGCTTAATCTTACGGTCCGTAATCTGGGGCCGTCGCGTTCATCGGGGCGCGGCGTCACATCGAAGAAGAGGACCACGATCATGAAACACCTGGCCAGAATCCTGACGGTTGCGCTCGCCACGCTGCCCGCCGCCGTCTACGCGCAATATACGGGGCCGTCCGCGCTGACCCCGACGACCGTGAAGGAGCTGCTCGCGAACGGCAAGGACGACCAGCACGTGCAGTTGCAGGGCCGCATCGTCAAGCATGTCGGCGGCGAGGATTACGAATTCGCCGATGCGACCGGCACGATCCACGTCGAGATCGACCACAAGCTGTGGGCGGCCGGCCAGCCCGTCAGCGACAAGAACGAAGTGAAGGTGACCGGCGAATTCGAGCGCAAATGGTCGGGTAGCGTGAAGGTCGACGCCGATCACGTCGAAGTGCTGCGCTGACCGGTGCGCGCGGGGCCGGTGATACCATGGACGACCGGTTCCCGTACCCACCAAGATGGCCGCCAATTTCGACGAACTCGCGTCCCGGATCCGGGCGCAATTTTCCGAGCTGAGCCCGCAATTCCAGGCGGGCGCCGCCTTCCTGCTCGATCATCCCGACGAAGTCGCCACCTCGTCGATGCGCAAGGTCGCACAGCGCGCACAGGTGCAGCCCGCATCGCTCGTGCGGCTCGCGCAGCAATTCGGCTTCCCCGGCTGGAACGAGCTGCGCGACCTGTGCGTCGCACGCGTGCGCACGCGCCCCGAGCCGCTCACGCAGCGGGCGCGCTCGCTCGTGCGGCCCGACGCGAAGGCGTCGCTCGCGCACGACCTGCTCGCCGCCCAACAACACAACCTGTCGGCCACCGCCGCGCAGAACGAGCACGCGCTCGCCGATGCCGCGAAACTGATCCGCAAGGCGTCGCACGTGCATGTCGCGGGGTTTCGCTCGTGCTATCCGGTCGCGTTCGGCTTCGTGTACGGCTACCGGCTGTTCCGTCCGACCGTGTCGCTGCTCAACGGCGTCGCCGGTTCGCTCGAAATGGAGCTGCGGACGATCGCGAAGCAGAGCGTGACCGTCGTCGTCAGCTTTGCACCGTATTCGGCGGAAGCGACGCGCGTCGCACAGGCCGCGAAGGCGCAGGGCAGCCGGATCGTCGCGATCACCGACAGCGCGGTGTCGCCGATCGCACTGCACGCGGATGCGCAACTGATCTTCGCGCACGACAGCCCGTCGTTCTTCCCGTCACTGGTGGCCGCGCACGCGATCGCCGAAACGCTGGTCGCGCAGTTGCTGGCGCTCGAAGGCAGCGATGCGGTCGCCGCGCTCGAGCGCACGGAAGCGGAACTGCACGCGAAGGGTGCTTACGTCGTTTGACGCGGTACGGACGGCTGCAACCTTTCCTTGTTTTCGATTCACGCGGACTCAACCGATGACGTTCACATACGAGGTGACGGACGCGGGCGACGCGAACGTGCGCAAGCAGATCGTCGCGCCGCTCGTCCGGTTCAACGAAAGCCAGGCGAGCCCGAACGATGCCCGTCCGCTGGCCGTGGTCGTGACCGATGGCGACGGCGCGGTGGTGGGCGGCCTGTGGGGCAGCACGGCGTATGGCTGGCTGCATGTCGACCTGCTCGTGGTGCCCGAGGCCGCGCGCGGCCAGGGCGCGGGCACGCGCATCATGGATCTGGCCGAGGCGGAAGCCGCCGCGCGCGGCTGCCACAGCGCGTGGCTCGACACCTTCGACTTTCAGGCGCGGCCGTTCTACGAGAAGCGCGGCTATGTCCGCTTCGGCGAGTTGCCGGATTATCCGGTCGGACACGCGCGCATTTTCCTGACGAAGAAGCTCGCGGGCTGAGCCTCGCCGCCGCATGGCGCGGCACGGTTGACGAGGTCGCTGGCCGTCGCCTAGGATACCTGGCAGCGATGCAGGTCGCTTCCGGGTCCGCGGAAAGGGTTGAACCCACCTGTCGCAGCAAATTCGCTTTCCCCCTGTCCTTTGTGCTGGCGGTATTGCGGACCTTCGGCCACGACTGCACGAGGATTCGCATGAAAAAGCTGCCGCCCAAGGCCAATCCCGATCATCTGAAAAAGCAGGCCAAGGCATTGCTGCGCCTGTACCGGCAAGGCGACGCCGATGCCGTCGCGCGCTTTGTCCGGTTTCTCCCTGCCGCCGCGAACCGCACGCACGACGAAGCGCGCGCGCTCGGGCTTCGCCTGCATGACGCGCAATCCTGCATTGCGCGCGAGTACGGCTTTGCCTCATGGGCCGATCTCGGCGCATTCGTCGAAACGCATGCGCTGGCGGGGCAACCGCGGTCGCAACTGATCCGGCGCTGGCTCGACCTGGCGTACGGCGGCGACGTGACCGGCGGCTTCGACGCACCCCGGCCGCGCGTCGCCGCAAAATTGCTGCTCGACCATCCCGATCTCGTGGCGGGCGATCCGACCGTCGCATGCGCGGCCGGCGATCTCGACGCGGTGAAGGCGGCACTGGCCGCCGATCCCGGCTGGATCGCGCGCGCCGGCGGCGTGCTGAAGCTGCCGCCGCTGGTCGCCGTCACGCATTCGCGGCTCGGGCAGCTTCCCGGGTTTGCCGCCAGGCTGCGCGCCTGCGCGCGTCTTCTGCTCGATGCCGGCGCCGATCCGAACCAGCGGATCGGCAACCGCTTTCCGCCGGCTTCGCTCGCCGAGCCCGACGACGCGGGCCCGTTGTCGGCCCTGTACGGCGCAGCGGGCGTCAATCGCGATCCGGTTCTCACCGCCATGCTGCTGGAAGCCGGCGCCGATCCGAACGACGGCGAATCGCTGTATCACTCGGTGGAGAACCCGGCCTGTACGCGCCTGCTGCTCGAACACGGCGCGCGGGTGGGCGGGACGAATGCGTTGCGGCGTGCGTTCGACATGCGTGACGCAGAGGCGCTCGAACTGCTGCTCGCGCATGGCGGCGATCCGAACGAGCCGCCCGGAGCGGGGCTGGCGCAGACCTGGGGCGCGCCGTTGTTGCGGGCGATCGGCGTGCGCTGCTCGGCGCGCCACGTCGCCGCGCTGCTGGCGGCCGGCGCCGATCCCGGCGCGCGGACCCCGGCAGGCGTCAGTGCGTACCGGCTGGCGATGCAGACCGGGCTGCCCGATGTCGAGGCGTTGTTGCGTGCGGCCGGCGCGGAAGAGGCGCTCGATGCGCAGGACGCGTTCGTGGCGGCCTGCGCGCGCGCCGACGCCGACGATGCGCGGCGCATCCAGGCGCGCCATCCCGACCTGCCCGGTGCGCTGTCGGGCGAGCGGCTGCGGTTGCTGCCGGACGCTGCCGCGTGGGGTTCGCGCGACGCCGTGAAGGTCATGGTCGAACTCGGCTGGCCGATCGCCGCGCGAGGCGGCGACTGGGATGCGAGCGCGCTGAATCACGCGGTGTTCCGCGGCGATGCGGACCTGCTTGCGTTCCTGCTCGCGCACGGCGCGAGCTGGCGCGACATGCACGGGTTCGGGAGCGACGCGCTCGGCACGTTGTCGTGGGCATCCGTCAACGAACCGGAGCATGCCGGTGCGGCCGACTGGGAGGCTTGCGCGCGGGTGCTGCTCGCGCACGGCGTGCCGCATGCCACGCGGGATCCGTCGAATCCGGATGGCGTGCTGATCGACGGTCGCGCGATGCGCTTCTCCGAGGCCGCGACCGACGTATTGCTCGGCATCGACGACGGGCCGAGCGCATCGATCTGAACGACCGCGGGCCGGCGACGGGTAGGCGCCGGCCCGCTCGTCGGCGGCTGCCGCCGTGCCGGGTTTTTCAAGTCGCACGACGACATTTCGGCGAACGCTGAAACGTCGCGTGCACGAGCGGCGTAAGCTCGGTCGTCAACGTCCCTCCGGAGTCCGCGATGACCCTTTCCGACCAGCAAGCCCGCCAAGCCGAAGCCTTCCGCGCACTGCATGCGCGCCCCGGCGCCTTCATCATCCCGAACCCGTGGGACGCGGGCACCGCGCGCCTGCTCGCGATGGCCGGTTTCGAGGCGCTCGCGACCACGAGTGCCGGCTACGCGTTTTCGAAGGGGCAGCCCGACAATGCGATCGACCGCGACGCGATGCTCGATCACATCGTCGAGATCGTCGCCGCGGGCGGCCTGCCCGTCAGCGCCGATCTTGAGAACGGCTTCGGCGACGCGCCCGACACGGTGGCCGAAACGATCCGGCTCGCGGCCGAGGCCGGCGCGGTCGGCGGCTCGATCGAGGACGCGACGGGCCGCGCCGACGCGCCGATCTATGCGCGCGAAGCGGCGATCGAGCGCATCGCGGCCGCCGTCGACGCGGCACGCGCGCTGCCGTTCCCGTTCACGCTGACCGCGCGCTGCGAAAACTACCTGCATGGCCGCCACGACCTCGCCGACACGATCGCGCGGCTCGTCGCCTATCGCGACGCAGGCGCCGACGTGCTGTACGCGCCGGGTATCACGGATGCGGACGAAATCGCGGCGGTGACGCAGGCGGTCGGCGCGCCCGTGAACGTGGTGATGGGGCTGCAGGGCGGCTTGCTGAGCCTCGACGCACTGGCGGCGCTCGGCGTGAAGCGCGTGAGCGTCGGCGGCGCGCTGGCGCGGGCCGCGCTTGGCGCATTCCTGCGCGCGGCGAAGGAGATGGCGCAGGACGGCACGTTTACATTTACGCAAGCTGCCGTGCCCGGGCGCAATATCAACCGCTGGTTTGCGTCACCGGATAATTCACCGGATTTGTTCGGAGAATGAGTGTAAATAAATCGTGGGATCGTTTCCAATTGAAATTTTGATTGACAATAATCAATCGATTTCGCGTCCGAATTAAACGTCGGTGACGACGTAAAATACATCGTCTATTCTCCGCATTTGGCCCGTTCGACCCTCGCCGGCGCGCAAGCCGCGCCGGACAGGGCGATCGGGCGTCCGCCGGGCGCGTCGATGCCGCGCATTGTTGCATTTCCCCGTTCACTATGTTTTTTGAACGCGGGAGTTGCCGGCTGGTTTTTTGATTGATAATCTGCGGCACGTTTCAAATCAACGGTTGGTAAGCCGCCGGTAATATCGATATATAAGAATGCTGAGAGAGCGATGACGAACCGAGAAAATCAACGCATCAGGTTTCGTGTCGGCGATGTCGTGACGCTGAAGACGGGCGGGCCGCGCATGACCATCACCTATGCCGGGCCGGTCGTATTCGACGACGGCGACTGGCTGATCTGCCAGTGGTTCGACGAAAACGGCGAATTCCGGCAGGAAATGTTCCCTCACGACACTGTGGTGCCCGAGCCGCGCGCGATTTCGGCCGGGCGCGTACGCCTGCGCATGCAGTCGCATCGCTGCCGCTCGGCTGCCTGACAAGCACCTGTCGTCGCGATGCAGCCACGCCCGGTACCCGCGCCGCGACATTTCACGTCGGCCCGAAACATGCGGCGGTGCGCTGCGCCGATACTGTCCGCATGAACCCGACCGATCCTATCGCAGCGGTCACGCACCGCGATCCCTATCCCTACTATGCGGCGCTCGTCGACGGGCCGCCGCTCGCGTTCGACGCCACGCTCGGCCTGTGGGTCGCGAGCTGCGCGGCCGCCGTGACGGCCGTGCTGGGCCATCCGGCCTGCCGTGTTCGCCCGCTGGACGCACCCGTGCCGCCCGCGTTGCGCGGCACGACGGCCGGCGCGCTGTTCGGCGAGCTGGTGCGCATGAACGACGGCGCGTTGCGGCACGACGTGCCGAAGCAGGCGCTGCGCACGGCGTTCGCGCCGATCGACACGGCTGCATTGCGCGACCGTGCCACGCGGATTGCCGCGCGGCGCTTGCCGGCGCCGGGCGATGCCGGCGCACTGGACGCGTGGTGCATGACGGTGCCCGTCTGCGCGGTCGCCGATCTGCTCGGCTTCGACGAGGCGCAGCTCGACGACATCGCGGCGCAGGTCGTCGACTTCGTCGCCGCGCTTTCGCCGTTGTCGGATGCCCCGGCACTGGCTCGCGCGAGCGACGCCGCGCGGCAGCTGCTCGACCGGATGACGGCGCGCGTCGCGCAGACGCAGGCCCATGACGGCACGCTCGTCGCCGCGGTGCAGCAGGCGGCCCGTGCGTCGGGCTGGCACGCGAGCGGCGCGCTGGTCGCGAATCTGGTCGGGCTGCTGTCGCAGACCTGCGAGGCGACCGCCGCGTGGCTCGGCAATACCCTGGTGGCGTGGAACGGGGACGCGGGAGCGAGCGCGGCGCGCGGCGTTCCGGACGATGCCGCGCTCGACGCATTCGTTGCCGAAGTCGGGCGCTTCGATTCGCCGGTGCAGAACACGCGCCGCTTCGTCGCATCGCGCACGACGATCGAAGACGTGACCGTCGAAGCCGGTGACGCGATTCTCGTCGTGCTTGCCGCGGCGAATCGCGACCCGGCCGTGCATCGCGATCCGCACCGGTTCATGCCTGAGCGCGCGGCCGGGCCGAATTTCGGCTTCGGCACGGGGCCGCATGGTTGCCCGGGCGAGCGGATCGCGCGGGCGGTGACGGCGGGGGCGTTCGGGGCGTGGCTGCGTGCGGGCGGCGAACCGCCGCGCGACGGGCTGGCGTGGCATTACCGTGCGTCGACCAACGTCAGGATGCCGAAGTTCGGCGCGGCGCGGTGAAGGGGAAAGCGGGACTTAACGGCAGCCTTGCTTCTCCGCCCATTGTTCCTGGGCGGCGACGCGGCGTTGCACGCGTTCGACGAGACCGGTCGAGAAGGTTCGCATGCTGATACCGCGGCGCTTCGCGAGGATCGTCTGCGCGACATCGGTGCGGGGGTTCGGCTGGCAGGCCCAGTACAGCGTCATCAGCCAGCCGATGCCGGTCCACCCGAACAGCGCGTTGAACATCGCGACCGTCAGCTTGTCGTGCCGGCCACGCCGGTCGGCAATGACCGCCGGCAGAAAATAGATCGCGATCGCGGCGACCGAACCGGCCACTTGAATCAGGACTGCGTTCTGCATGTTGCTGCTCCATCCGAACTGCAATGGGACTGATTGTCGCGCTTTTTCCGTCTGCGTGCAGGCCGCGCCCTGGCAATTGATTGTTGCGTTTTTAATGACGATCAGCCGGCTTCGGCGCCTGCCGGCTGCACATCGTTGCTCAGCGCGAAACCTTCGTCGAGCCAGCCCGTCACGCCGCCGATCATCAGCTTGACCGGCCGGCCGAGGCGCGCGAGCTGGATCGCCGCGCGTGCGGCGCCGTTGCAGTGCGGGCCCGCGCAATAGACGACGAACAGCGTGCCGGCCGGATAGCCGGCGAGCTTGCTCTCGATGATCTTGCGGCGCGGCAGGTTGCGCGCGCCGGGTACGTGGCCGGCGGCGAACTGGTCGGGGCCGCGTACGTCGAGCAGCACGAAATCGGGCGTACCCGACGCGAGCGCGTCGTGCACGTCCCAGCAATCGGTCTCGAAGCGCAGCGATGCCTCGAAATGCGCGAGGGCGACGGGGCTGTCGGCGGCGGGCACGTCGGTGACGTAGGACATGGGAAAGTTCTCCTGAAAGTTGTGCGGAACGCGGTGGAATGAGGGGCAGTATCGCGGTTCCGCCCGTTTCGCGGCAGTGGCGCGATCGACAAGTTCCGGTAACATCACGCCATGCACAACCATCTCGTCGTCGCGCTCGCCTACGACCGCCTCTGCACGTTCGAATTCGGCTGCGTGGTCGAACTGTTCGCCCTCGAACGCCCCGAGCTCGGGGTCGACTGGTATCGCTTCGCGGTCTGCGCGAGCGAGCCGGGGCCCGTGCGCGCGGCGGGCGGCATCACGGTCGCCGCGCCGTATCGGCTCGCGACGCTCGATCGCGCCGATACCATCGTGATTCCCGGCTGGCGCGATCCGGACGAGCTGCCGCCGGAACCGTTGCTGAAGAAACTGCGGGCCGCGCATCGCCGCGGCGCGCGGCTCTGCTCGATCTGCTCGGGCGTGTTCGTGCTGGCCGCGGCCGGCGTGCTCGACGGCCTCACGGTGACGACCCACTGGCGTTATGCGGAGAAACTGCAGGCGCGCTATCCGGCGCTGCGCGTGAATCCCGATGCGCTGTACGTCGACGAAGGGCAGGTGATCACGTCGGCCGGATCGGCGGCGGGGCTCGACATGCTGCTGCATCTCGTGCGCCGCGATCACGGCGGCGCGATCGCGAACCGGGTCGCGCAGCGCCTCGTGCTGCCGCCGCATCGTGACGGCGGCCAGGCGCAGTTCGTGCCGCGCCCGGTCGCGCCGGGCGGCACCGACCGGCTCGCGAAGCTGATCGACTGGATGCGCGCGCACGCGGCCGAGCCGCACACGCTCGCGTCGCTTGCCGCACAGGCCGCGATGAGCACGCGCACGCTGCAGCGTCAGTTCGCGGACGCGACGGGAATGTCGCCGCTCGCGTGGCTGATCCGCGAACGCGTGAACGTCGCGAAGGACATGCTCGAAGCCCATCCCGGGCTGTCGCTCGCGCAGGTTGCGGCGCGAGCGGGGTTCGGTTCCGAGGAATCGCTGCGCCGGCATTTCCGGCGCGTCGCGGCGACGAGCCCCGCCGCGTACCGGCGCGGGATGAGTCGCGGCGAAGGCGCGCGGGACGCTTGAGCGCGGTACCGGTTCCTGGCGGCGCTCTCCTCGGATGACACCGCGGTGGCGTAAGATCGCGCATCACTGAGAGAAGCCGGTTGCGTGGTCGCCGGCTTGCGCCGTTCATGCGGCACGACGATAACGACAAGGACACCATCATGGGCCTGCTGGGAAAGCTGTTCGGAAAGAAATCGCGCGCGGAAGCGTCGTCGCCTGCGCCGTCGACGCGAGCCGGTGCCGAACCGGGTGAGTCGCGCGAGCCCGACATCGCCCCCGAACTCGCCCCCGCGCTGGCCGCGTTCCAGGCGGGCCGGCCCATGGACGCGATCGCGGGCGCCCTGCCGCACGTGGAGCGGCTGGCCGATGCGGCGCGCTTGTGCGCGCTCGCGTACTCGGAGATGGCGCGCTACCCGGAAGCCTTCCCGTACTGGCTCAAGCTGTTCGAGCGGGAGCCGAGCGCGCACAACGCGCTGCAGCTCGCGACGACGTCGGTGATGTGCGGCGAAGTGGAGCGCGGCGAAGCGTGGCTGCTGAAGGCTGCCCAGGTCAATCACGACACGCACGAGCAGTCCGACGTTGCCGCGTGCGTGAACTTCATTTCCGCATTGATGCAGAGCGGCCACCTGCGCGAGGCGCTGCCGCATCTCGCATGGATGCGCGACATCTACGCGCAGGTGCGCATCACCGATTCGACCTTCCTCTACATGCGCGGCATTCCGCTCTTCTCGTCGTTCCTGGAGAAGAGCTTCGAGATCCTGAAGGCCACGCAGCCGGCCGACGCGATTGCGTCGTGGTACGGCGAACTCGATGGCAAGCTCGACGAAGAGGGGGCGGCGCAGCTCGCCGAGTGGGTCGGCCAACTGAAGGGGCAGCCGGCGGCCTGAACGGCCGATGCCGGCTGCGAGTGACGACGCCTGCCGCCGGGCGGCGGCGCGGCGTCGCCGTGCGCGCTCGGTGCACTCAGCGCGTGCTGGTATCGCGCGGCTTCTGCTTGATGCACGCGATCCGGTACACGCCATCCTCGACTTCGACACCGTGCGTGTCGTGCGTGAAGCCCGGGAAGCGCAGGTCGTACTGCTCGAGCGCCTTCAGGTAGCCGAGCAGCGGCCCGTCGGCCGGCCCCGCGTTCTCGCCGGGCATCAGCAGCGGAATGCCGGGCGGATAAGGCACGACGCCCGTCGCGACGGTGCGGCCTTCCATCTCCGAGAGCTCCAGCATCTCGATGTCGTTGTGCACCAGATGCTCGAACGCCTCGGCCGGGCTGTAATCGGGCTTCGGCAGCGTGGAGAAGCCACGCGACATCATCTCGGTCGTCTTCAGGTCGCTCATCGCGCTGAACATCAGGTCGCACAGGTCGCGCAGGCCGAGCGTGCCGTAGCGTTGCGGATAGCGCGCGACGAGTTCGGGCAACGCCTGTTCGAGCGGCGCGTTCGCATCGTAGTCGCGCTTGAAGTCGAGCAGCGTGTTGACGAGCGTGCCCCACTTGCCCTTCGTCACGCCGAGCGAGAACAGGAACAGGATCGTGAAGTCGGTCGTTTTCTCGACGACGATCCCGTGCCGGTCGAGATACGCGGTGACGACCGATGCCGGAATGCCGACCGGCATCAACCCGCCGTGCGATGCGACGCCCGGCGTGACGATCGACACCTTGATCGGGTCGAGCATGCAGTAGTCGTCCTCGATATCGCCGAAGCCGTGCCACGTGTCGCCCGGATGCAGTACCCAGCACGACGGGTCGGTGGCGAGCAGCGTCTCGTCCGCTTCGTGGAAACGCACGCGGCGGCCGGTCTTGCGATCGACGACGCTGTCGGGCTGCCAGCCGTTGAAGAACCAGTCGTTGTTCTCCGCGCATTCCGTATGCAGGCGCGCCAGCATCTGGCGGAACGCGACGGCCTCGCGGATCGCGTCGGTCGTCAGCGCCTCGCCGCCGGGGCCGTCCATCATCGCGGCGCTCACGTCGTTCGACGCGATGATCGCGTAGTTCGGCGACGTCGACGCATGCATCATGTACGCCTCGTTGAAGCGTGCGTGCTCGATCGGGTTGCGGCCGTCGCGGACATGAATGAACGAGGCCTGCGACAGCGCGGCGAGCAGCTTGTGCGTCGATTGCGTCGCGAACACGGTCGGCTTGCTCGCGTCGTGTTGCGCGGGATCGCCGTGCATCGCGTGACGGTCGCGGTAGATCGGGTTGAAGCGCGCGTAGCCGTACCACGCCTCGTCGAAATGCAATCGATCGACGCTCTGGCCGAGCAGTGCCTCAACGCGCGCGACGTTGTAGCAGAGGCCGTCGTACGTCGAGTTCGTGATCAGCGCATGCACGGGCGTCGGGTCGATGCCGTCGCGGCCGCGCACGAGCGGGTTCGCGTCGATCGCGAGCCGCACGGCGGCGGCCGTCAGCCGCTCGGGCATGATCGGGCCGATGATCCCGTAGTGGTTGCGCGACGGAATCAGGTAGGTCGGAATCGCGCCCGACATCGTCATCGCGTGCTCGGCCGACTTGTGGCAGTTGCGGTCGCACAGCGCGACCTGGTTGCGCGTGACGCTCGCCATCAGGATCACGCGGTTCGACATCGACGAGCCGTTCGTCACGTGATACGTGCGATGCGCGCCGAACACGCGCGCCGCATAGCGTTCGCTTTCGCCGATCGGGCCCGAGTGATCGAGCAGCGAGCCGAGTTCGCCGACCGAGATCGACAGGTCGGAGCGGAACAGCGATTCGCCGAAGAATTCGAAGTACGCGCGGCCGACCGGCGATTTCAGGAACGCGGTGCCGCCGGTGTGGCCGGGCGTGTGCCATGAATATTCGTACACGCGCGAGAACTGCGCGAGCGCGCGGAACATCGGCGGCAGCACGGTTTCGCGGTAGCGCTCGATCGCGGCGACGATCCGGCCGCCGATGAACGCGGTGGTGTCTTCCAGCATCCAGATGAAATCGTCGGCCTTGCGCATCGCGTCGACCGGAATCGCGGACGCGCTCGCGCGGCTCGCCAGCAGGAACACGGGCACGGTCGCGTTGCGCGCGCGCATCGCGTCGAGCACGGCCTGCGCGGGTGCGTGCCCGGCATCGTTGCCGAGTTCCCAGTTGAGCAGCAGGCACTGAATCGCCGGATCGGCGGCGACCACCGCGCACGCATCGTCGGCGGACGTCGCGATCACGACGTCGACGAGCCGCGTGCGCAGCTCCTCGGCAAGCGCCGTTGCGGCGCGCCCGGTGGCCGTGCGTTCATCGATGTCGTGCTGCACGAGCAGCGCCTTCATGCCGAGGCGGCGGAAGGCCGGTTGGGTCAAGGAAGCGGTCATGTATTAATCCCCCGTTTGCTGGGTTGCCTGGACGCTCGCGGCAACAGCCGGCGAGCGCGCGTGAAGGGTGTCGGCCTGGTGACGGCCCACGGAGATCCAGAAGGTGGCGACGAGCGCGGCGATGGTCACGCCGAGCGCGAGATAGCGGACCCAGCGCGGCGAGCGGCCGCCCGGATGGATATGGGTTTCCTCGATCTCGCGCTGGCGGTTGATCGACAGCTCGTAGAAGACGATCGTCGCGACGACGAAGATCAGCGACCAGCGTGTTTGCTGGCCGTCGGAGCCGACCATCGCCCACAGCGCGTAGACGGCGCCGATCAGGCCGACGATCGTGTAGAACGTGAACTGGTGCGACGGCATCTTGCCGTAGCCGAGCACCTTGATCGCGATGCACGAGTAGATGTACGGCAGCAGCGTCATGATCACGGCGATCGACGCGATCTTGCCGAACTGCTCGCTGGCGCTCGGCGACATCGTCGCGAGTACCTGCACCGACATGATCAGCGCGACGATGGCAAGGCCGGCCGACGGCACGTTCTTCGAGTTCACGCGGGCGAACACGCCGGCGAACAGGCCGTCGTCGGCGGCCGCCTTCGCGGTCTGGCCGACCAGCAGCGTCCAGCCCGCGAGCGAGCCGAGGCAGCCGAGCGCCGCGCAGATCGCGACCGCGTTCGCGGCCGTATCGCCGAGCGCGAGCCGCGCGGCATCCGCGAACGGCGCGCTCGATGCGAGCAGCGCCTTGTTCGGGATCATCCCCATGATCACGGTCGAGCTGAGCACGTAGCAGACGGCCGCAAGCACGACGCCGCCGACGGTCGCGATCGGCACGTTGCGCGACGGGTTCTCGACGACGCCCGCCGATACCGACGCGCTCTCGACGCCGATGAACGCCCACAGCGTGAAGTTCAGCGTCGCGCCGATCGCGCTGAAGCTGTTGGTGCCGGACACGTTCCAGCCGGCGAAATACACGTCCTTGCTGAACCAGAACCAGCCGAACACGGCCATCCCGAGGATCGGCACCAGCGCGAAGATCGTCGTGACCGACTGCACGCGGCCGACGACGTTCGGCCCGAGGATGTTCGCGTACGTGAACAGCCAGATCACGAAGATCTGTGCGAGCGCGAACACGAGCGGGTCCTTCAGGACCGGGAAGAAATGCGTGAGGTAGCCGAGGCCGGCCACGGCGAGGCCGACGTTGCCGAGCACGTTCGCGAGCCAGTAGATCAGGTTGGTCTGGTAGCCCATGTACGGGCCGAACGACTTGCGCGCATACGCGTACGGGCCGCCGGCGACCGGGTCGATCGCCGCGAGCTTCGCGAACACCAGCGCGAGCGACACGGCGCCGACGACGGTGATCAGCCAGCCGAAGATCGCGATGCCGCCGGTGGCGGCGAGGTTCGCGGGCAGCATGAAGACGCCGGAGCCCATCATGTTGCCCGCGACCATCAGCGTGGCGGGAATGACGCCGATTTTCGGCGCGGAAGCCGCGGCCGACGTGGCGGCGGAGCGGGAGGAGGACGAGCTGGCATCGGACATGCGACGCTCCTTGACGAGACGTGTTGCGGTTGAGGTGGCGCGGCGGGGCGCCGGTCGGCGATTCCGGTGCGGATCGTCGATTTAATTAACGTGTTCATGTTATCGCCTGGATGGTTTCGAATAAGGGTAAACGCCGGTATTTAATAAATTGAAGATTGATGAATGTCATTGAAACTGGTGAATTGGCGTTTGAAGGCGGGGGGAGGTGGTCCGTGCGGCAACGCTGGAAGGCGTTTCTGTCGGTCTCGATCCCGGGCGTCGGGATCACGCTGCCGAAGCTGCCGTGAATAATCGTTTCTCCGAACCGATTGAATCGATTTGTGATGTAAATGGCGCAGCAATGGAGTGCGGGTTTGTCGGTTAATATCGAGCGCATTTGATGCGCGCCGCCTGCGCGCGCACGCTTCGCTTCTTCCCCGAGGACGATCCCGATGACGACGCTGCCTTCCCGCTTGCCGCTGATCCAGGCCCCGATGGTCGGGTCGCTGAGCCCGCTCGCGATCGCGGTGTGCGAAGCCGGCGGGCTCGGCTCGCTCGCATGCGCGGCGCTCGGCCCGCAGCAACTGCGCGACGAGATCGCGGCGATCCGCGCGCGCACGCCCGCGCCGTTCAACGTAAACTTCTTCTGCCATACGCCGCCGGCGCCCGATGCCGAGGTCGACGCGCGCTGGCGCGCGGCGCTCGCCGGCTACTACGCGCAAGCCGGGCTCGATCCGGCCGACGTGAAGGGCGGCCCCGGCCGCGCGCCGTTCGACGACGCGATGTGCGCGGTCGTCGAGGAATCGCGGCCGGCCGTCGTCAGCTTCCATTTCGGGTTGCCGGACGACACGCTGCTCGAGCGCGTGCGGCGCACGGGCGCGCAGGTGATTTCGTCCGCGACGACCGTCGAGGAAGCGCGCTGGCTGGATGCGCGCGGCGTCGACGCGATCGTCGCGCAGGGCGCGGAGGCCGGCGGCCATCGCGGGATGTTCCTGACCGACGACATCCATGCGCAACCGGGCCTGTTCGCGTTGCTGCCGCAGATCGTCGACGCGGTGCGCGCCCCGGTGATCGCGGCCGGCGCGATCGCCGACGGGCGCGGCATCGCGGCAGCGTTCGCGCTCGGCGCGCGCGCCGTGCAGATCGGCACGGGCTACCTGCTGACGCCGCAAGCCGGCCGTTCGGCGCAGCATCGCGCGGCGGTGCGCGCCGCGCGCGACGACGGCACGCGCATGACCAACCTGTACACGGGCCGCCCCGCGCGCGGGCTGCTGACGCGCTTCATGCGCGAGCAGGGGCCGATGAGCACGCTCGCGCCGGCGTTCCCGCTCGCGACGGCCGCGGTCGATCCGCTGCGCGGCGCGTTCGAGCGGCAAGGCCGCGACGACTTCTCGCTGCTGTGGGCGGGCGAGGCCGCGGCGCTTGCGCGCGAAGAGGATGCGGGCGAACTGACGCAGCGCCTGTGGCGTGACGCACTGGCGTGCGCGGCGGGGCTGCACGACGCACTCCCGCAGGCGGTCTGAACCACCGGGAAGGGGGGCGCTGGCGCGGGAGCATCGGCGTATCATCTGGGTTTTCGTCAGCCCGATCCAGGCACCCCCACCATGACCTCCGTCGACACTACCCCCGTCCTCGACCATGACAAGCTCGTTACCTTCATCGAGCGCAAGTGGAACGATGAAATCCTCCACGCCCTGACCGACTACATCGCGATCCCCGCGAAGAGCCCCGCATTCGACCCCGACTGGGCGAAACGCGGCTATCTCGAGCGCGTCGTCGTCGATGCCGCGCAGTGGGCCGAGCGGCAGCCCGTGAAGGGCCTGAAGCTCGAGATCGTGCGTTTGCCCGGCCGCACGCCGGTGATCTTCTTCGAATCGCCCGCCACGCGTTCGGGCAGCACCGACACGATCCTGCTGTACGGCCACCTCGACAAGCAGCCCGAATTCGACGGCTGGCGCGCGGACCTCGGCCCGTGGACGCCGAAGTACGAGAACGGCAAGCTGTACGGCCGCGGCGGCGCGGACGACGGCTATGCGATCTACGCGAGCCTCGCGGCGCTCGGTGCGCTCGACGAGCAGGGCATCGAGCGGCCGCGCTGCGTCGGCCTGATCGAGACCTGCGAGGAATCGGGCAGCTACGACCTGCTGCCGTACGTCGATGCGCTGCGCGACCGGCTCGGCCAGGTGTCGCTCGTCGTGTGCCTCGATTCGGGCGCCGGCAACTACGACCAGATGTGGCTCACCACGTCGCTGCGCGGGCTCGTGTCCGGCGACCTGCAGGTCGAGGTGCTCGAGGAGGGTGTGCACTCGGGCGTATTCGGCGGCATCGCGCCGTCGAGCTTCCGCGTGATGCGCCAGCTGTTCGAGCGCCTCGAGGATGCGAAGAACGGCAACCTGCTGCCGGGCGTGTTCCATTGCGAGATTCCCGACAGCCGCGTGCGCGAAGCCGAAGCGGCCGCCTCGATTCTCGGCGACGCCGTGTGGAAGGGGCTGCCGTGGGCCTGCGGCGCGGATGGCAAGCCGGTGCTGCCGACCACGACCGATCCGCGCGAGGCGCTGCTGAATTCGACGTGGCGTCCGTCGCTGTCGGTCACCGGCGCGGCCGGCCTGCCGGCGCTCGCCGATGCGGGCAACGTGCTGCGTCCGCGTACCGCGTTCAAGCTGTCGCTGCGCCTGCCGCCGCTCGTCGACGCCGCGCAGGCCGTGCAGCAGCTGAAGGAATTGCTCGAACTCGATCCGCCGTACAACGCGAAGGTCACGTTCAAGCCGGATGCGGGCGCCGCGACGGGCTGGAGCGCGCCCGATCTCGCGCCGTGGCTCGCATCGTCGCTCGATGCCGCGTCGCGCCGCCACTTCGGCGCCGACTGCGCGTACATGGGCCTCGGCGGCACGATCCCGCTGATGAACGTGCTGCAGGAAGGTTTCCCGTCCGCCCAGTTCATGGTGTGCGGCGTGCTCGGGCCGAAGTCGAACGCGCACGGCCCGAACGAATTCCTGCACGTGCCGTATGCGAAGAAGCTGACGGCGGCGGTCGCGGACGTGATCGCGACCGCGCGCTGATCGCCTGGCGCTTGGTGCTTGGCGTGACAACTGGCCAACCTGACCCGACGGAACCTCGCCGATGACCGCATTGCCGACGCTCGATACCGAACCGCTGCGCATGCGCGCCGAACCGCTGCATGCATTCGTCGCGGCGCTCTGGGAACGGGCCGGCAGCAGCGAGCGGGAGGCGAGGCTCGTCGCCGATCACCTGGTCGGCGCGAATCTCGCGGGCCACGATTCGCACGGGATCGGGATGATTCCGAACTACGTCGCGTCGTGGCGGGAAGGACAGTTGCAGTTGAACGGGCACGCGTCGATCGTTCGCGACGGCGGCGCGGTGCTAACGATCGACGGCGGGCGCGGCTTCGGCCAGGTGATCGCGTTCGAGGCGATGGTCGAAGGGATCGACCGCGCGCGACGCATGGGCATCTGCGCGATCGGGCTGCGCGACGTGCATCATCTCGGCCGTATCGGGCACTGGGCCGAGCAGTGCGCGCGCTCGGGGCTCGTATCGTTCCATTTCGTCAACGTGCCGGGCGACCTGCTGGTCGCGCCGCTGCACGGCACCGATCCGCGCTTCGGCACGAACCCGTTCTGCGCCGCGTATCCGCGTGCGGGCAGGCCGCCGCTACTGCTCGATTTCGCGACGAGCGCGATCGCGTACGGCAAGACGCGCGTTGCGTACAACCAGGGCAAGCGGGTGCCGGCCGGCTCGCTGATCGACCATCGCGGCCAGCCGACCGACGATCCGGCCGTGATGCACGAGCAGCCGTTCGGTGCGCTGCTGCCGTTCGGGATGCACAAGGGGTACGCGCTGGCGGCGATGTGCGAGATTTTCGGCGGCGCGCTCGTCGGCGGGCACACGACCTACGGCGACACATTGCAGAAGACGAGCGCGATCGTGAATGGAATGCTGTCGGTGCTGATCGATCCGAACGCGTTCGATGCGGCCGACGCGGAACGCGAAGCCGATGCGTTCGTCGCATGGGCGAAGGCGTCGCCGCAGGCCGGCGACGCACCGGTGCAGGTGCCGGGCGAGCCGGAAGAGGCGAGCCGCGCGGCACGCGGTGCCGGCGGCATTCCGGTCGATCGCGCGTCGTGGCGGCAGATTCGCGAGAGCGCGGCGGCGGTCGGCTTCGACGAGGCCGAGCTCGACGCGTGGACGCAGCGCTGCAGGGCATCCGCATGAGCTGGCAATCGGAAAAGGCGCACGGCGAGGAGATCGCGTATCGGCTCGCGCCGCTCGGCAACGTGACGGTCGTGCGATTCTTCAGCGGTGCGGCGATGCGGCTCGACGGCGTGATGTTCGGCTTCATGTCGCGCGGGTCGCTGTTCCTGCGTGTGGATGACGTGAACCGTCCTGCGTTCGTCGCGGCGGGGATGGGGCCGTTCTCGTACGAGCGGCCCACGCGCACGGTGTCGCTCGACGGCTATTACGAAACGCCGGCCGACGTGCTCGAGGACGCCGGCGCGCTGTTCGACTGGTGCCGCAGTGCGTATCGCGCGGCGTTGCTGGCGGGGCCGCCGAAGCGCAAGGCGCGGGCGGTGGCGAAGCCGGTGGCGGAAGGGAGCGCGGTGGTGAAGCGAGTGGCGAAATCGGTGGCGAAACCAGCAACGAAACCGGCAGCGAAACCAGCAGCGAAACCAGCAGCGAAACCAGCAGCGAAACCAGCAGCGAAACCGGCGTCAAAACCAGCAGCGAAACCAGCGGCAAAGCGCAAGCGAACCTGACACCGATCGAGCGACGCGAAAACGTCGCGAATTTCGCTTTCCTTTCTTTCGATCCCGACCGTGTCGGGGCGATTCGCTGCGCGCGTGGCGCGGCGTGGGTACCCGGCGGCGCGCCCGCACGGGTGCGCAAAATCATCCGCGTTGCCGCACCGCACATCCCCCATGCTTCACAACGGCGGCCACGGCGTTTATGATCGGCGCGGGTTTCACCCGTGCCTGGCGCGCCGAGCCGGCCTCGCCGCCGGCCCCGCGAACGGCGCATCGTACGCCGCGCGGGACGCTTCCCCACTCATCATTCCAGACGGAGACAGCCGATGCTCGTCCTGATTCTCGGTTTAGCGATCTTCCTCGGTGTGCACTCGATCCGGATCGTCGCGGACGGCTGGCGGTCAGCGACGATCGAGCGGATCGGCGAGAAAGGCTGGAAGGGCTCCTATTCGATCGCGTCGATCATCGGCTTCGTGCTGATCATCTGGGGCTACGGCATCGCGCGCCAGGGCGCGATGCTGCTGTGGGTGTCGCCGGTCGGCGTGCGCCACCTCACCGGCATGCTGACCGCGATCGCATTCGTGCTGATCGCCGCGTCCTACGTGCCCGGCAACCGCATCAAGACGCTCGTCGGCCATCCGATGGTGGCCGGCGTCGCGGTATGGGCGATCGCGCACCTGCTCGCGAACGGCACGCTGCATGCCGTCGTGTTGTTCGGCGCGTTCTTCGTGTGGTCGCTCGTCGATTTCGTCGTGTGGCGCGCGCGTGACCGCCGTGACGGCGTTCGCTATCCGGCGGGCAAGCTGTCGGGCGACGTCGTGGCGATCGTGGCCGGGCTCGTCGTGTGGGCCATCTTCGCGCGGTTCCTGCACGGCTGGCTGATCGGCGTGCGGCCGTTCTGAGCGGCCGGGAAGTTGAGCGACTGAGACGTCGAGCGACGGAGCGGCGGCCGACCGGCGCGCCGCTTGCCCGCCCGGGGCAACGGTCAGCGCACCCTCGCGCCGGCCGTATCGCCGAGCTGCGCCGGTTTGCGACGCAGGAAATACGCCGCGACGATTGCGAGCGCCGTCAATACCGTGAACCAGAACTGGAAGCGCGAATCCGGGTTGAATGCTTGCGAGCCGAGCACGGCGACCAGCGCCAGCAGTGCGATCCAGTTCGACACCGGGTAAAACCACGCGCGAAACGCCTGCGGATCGCGCGGTGCGTGCTTCTCCTGCCGGCGCATCGCGAAGTGCGCGACGATGATGAAGATCCACACGATCATCACGAACGCGCCGCTGCTCTTTGCGAGCATCAGGAACAGGTCGCCGCCGCTCACGAAGTGAACCCCGAGGATCGACACGCAGATCGCGAGGCACAGTACGAGCGCATTCATCGGCACGCCTTTCGCGTTGGTACGGCCGAACATCGCGGGCGCGTGGCCGCGCTGGCTGAGCGAGAACAGCATGCGCGAGTTCGAGAACAGGAACGAGTTCATCACCGACATGAACGACACGAACAACACGATCTTCATCGCGACGGCCGCGCCCGTGAAGCCTGCCATGTTGAACAGCGACACGTACGGCGACTTCAGGTTGGCCTTGTCGGTCCATGGCATGCACAGGATCAGGATCGACACCGAGCCGACGTAGAACACCATCACGCGCACGATCACGCTCTTGATCGCACGGATCACGTTCTTGCTCGGGTTCTCGGATTCGCCCGCCGCAACGGCTGCGATTTCGCTGCCGCCGAGCGAGAAGATCACGACCATCACACCGGCGAGCACGGGCGACATGCCGTTCGGCATGAAGCCGCCGTGATCGGTCAGGTTCACGAGCCCGGGCGCGGGAATGCGCGGCTGGAAGCCGAGCAGGATCGATGCGCCGAGCGCCATGAAGACGATGATCGTCGCGACCTTCGCGAACGACAGCCAGTATTCGGCTTCGCCGAACGAGCGTACCGAGTACGCATTGCTCGCGATCAGCGTGACGAGCATGAACAGCGCGCCGCCCCAAACGGGCAGCCACGGCAGGAAATCGTGGAGGATCGCGCCGAGCAGGATCGCCTCGACGGTGATCGTCATCATCGACTTGAACCAGTACAGCCAGCCGACCGCGAAGCCGGCCCATTCGCCGAGATAGCTGCTTGCGTAGGTGGAGAACGACCCGCTGTCGGGATTGCGGGATGCCATTTCGCCGAGCATGAACATGACCAGCGTGACGATCACGCCGCCGATCAGGTACGACAGGATGGCCGCTGGGCCGGCGGTCGCGATGATGGCGCCGGAGCCGACGAACAGGCCCGCGCCGATCACGCCGCCGAGCGCGATCATCGTGATGTGCCGTTGCTTGAGGCTTTGCCTCAATGAGTTGTCCTGCATCTCCTACCTCTAGTTATTGTTGGCACGTTGGCCGGGAACGCATCGGGCCGCGCGGCGGCAAGCGTTCTGCCGTCCGCATGGGGCGCCGATGTCGAGGGAGCGTGTGTGACGCGATGTGCCGGGCCGCCGGCGGTGAATCGGAATGGCGGCCGCGAAGTGCCGGTCGGTGCCCGCGAGAGGGCGATGACGACGACAACCCCGGATTGTGGGTGGACACCGCCGTCACGGCAAACGAGATATCCGAAAGACGTCTTGCGGTTTGCTCATCAATTGCCGCGGCGGCGGCGGGCGTGTGCGTGCGTCAGAGCGGCTTGACGAACAACCCGACGGTCAGCACCGCGCCGATGCAGACGATCCCGATCCGCAGCACGCGTTCGTTCACGCGATGCAGCGCCCACGTGCCGAGCAGCCCGCCGACGATCGCGCCGCCGCCGAGCGCGAGCGCCTTGCCCCAGTGCAGGTGCGGCGACGTCAGGAACAGCACCACGGCCGATGCGTTCATCACGCCCGCGAGCGCGTTCTTCGTCGACATCGCGTGACGTGGCGCGAGCCCGGCCATCGTCAGCACGGCCATCATCAGGAAGCCGAGTCCGCCGCCGAAGTAGCCGCCGTAGATCGCGATCATGAACTGCGAGAGCGCGGCGGGGACGGTGCCGAGATGGGCCGTGCCTTCGCTCGGCTTGCGGAAGAAGCTGCCCCACGCGAACACGATCGTCGCGAACAGCACGAGCCACGGCACGAGGCGCGAGAAGATCGACGACGGGGTCTTCAGCAACAGCAGCCCGCCGAGCGCACCGCCGACCACGCTGATGAAGAACATCGCGCGGAACGACAGCTTGCCCACGCCGCGCACCATGTTGCGGCTCGCCCAGCCGGTCGTGACCTGCGCGGGAAACAGCGCGACCGTCGACGTGATGTTCGCCGAGAGCGGCGACATGCCCGACACGATCAGCGCGGGCAGCGTGACGAACGAGCCGCCGCCGGCGAGGGTGTTCTGCAGTCCGGCCCACAGGCCGGCGAGGATGACGAGAGCGAGCATGGGTGCGGGAGCGGGGAAGTGGCTGGGCTGGCTTGCCGCGAGCGGGCAAACGCGGCGGCCGCTCGATGGTAATGCAGGATCGCGTTTGCCGGGAACGGGGCCCGGGCCGGGACGGCGTCGCCACCGCACGGCGTGCGAAACGAAAGACCAGCGAAGCGGATTCACGTTTCATGCGCGCGCCGCCCCTCCGGATACATCGCGCCGGCCGCATTTTCGCGAAATACCGATCGAGTCGCGAAAGGGCGGCCCGGGCAATCAAACGGATTTTCCCGGATTGCGGAGAGACATGCGTGAATCGACCGATCGGGAATTGTTTTGTGAAACGTTTGGCCGTCAAATCGGAATGTCGGTGTGAAAGTCAATAGAAGAGTTTAAAAGTTCTGTAATTCCGCTCGATGCGCAGAGCGTGCCGTACTTGGCGCGAAAGCCTTGCCGGCGGGCGGCCTCGCCATGTCCGGCAAGGCCGGTGCAGGCTTGCAGCGGCGGGCTTTGCTTCGTCGGCCGGCCGGTTTGCGTGCGCAATGCCCGAATCGGCGCAATGGAATTGGTTTGTTTTATTGTTCATTGGGGCGCATCGTTTCGTTTAAACCGAATGCGCATCGAGTCGGGTTGCGATTTGTTGCAGCGCGGTGCACAATCGTTCACAAGTGCAATAAATCCGCAGCGGATTTTCTCAGCGGCAAAAATTCTCCCCGCCATTCACGGCACGCCTCTTGGGCGGACGCACGATCGTGTGTCAGGCGCGGCGGCGCGACTGCCGATTTCCGGTATATCGCGAATCACGGAGCAAATACGCCCGAGGCACGATGCCGTTGTTGGCCCATCGGCCGGCCGGTCCCGACAGTACAGCATGGGCGCAACATGGCGACTTCCATCGACCTCAATCTTCTTGTCGTTCTGGACGCGTTGCTGTCCGAGAACAGCGTAGTGGGCGCGGCCAACGCGCTCGGCCTGAGTCCGTCCGCACTCAGCCGCTCGCTCGCACGGTTGCGGGTGATGACGGGCGACCCGTTGCTGGTGCGGGCGGGACGGGACCTCGTCCCGACCCCGCGCGCGCTCGAGTTGCGCGACAGGGTGCATGCGCTCGTCGTGGAGGCGCAATCGGTCATGTGCCCGTGCGAACGGGTCGACATGTCCACGCTCAAGCGCACGTTCTCGATTCGCGCGAACGAGGCGTTCGTCGAGACGTTCGCGCCGGCGCTGCTCGAGTACGCGTCGCACACGGCACCCGACGTGCGGCTGCGTTTCGCACCCAAACCCAACAAGCATGTCGACGCGCTGCGCAACGGCGACATCGATCTCGAGGTCGGCGTGATCGGCCAGGCCGGCCCCGAGTTGCGCGTGCAGGCGCTGTTTCGCGACCGCTTCATCGGCGTGGTCCGCACGGATCATCCGCTGGCGTCCGGCGAAATGACGCCGGAACGCTTCGTGTCGTTTCCGCACGTGGGCGTGTCGCGCCGCGGGCAGTTCAACGGACCGATCGATACGCTGCTCGATGCCCTCGGCATCGCGCGCTCGGTGACCACCGTCGTGGCGAGCTTCCCGACCGCGCTGTCGCTTGCGCGCGGCTCGGACTTCGTCGCCAGCGTGCCGGAGCGGCAGACCGAGCGGTCCCGCGTCGGCATGCACAGTTTTACGCTGCCGGTGCCGATCGCCGACCTGACCGTCTCGCAGATCTGGCACCCGCGTTTCGATCGCGACCCCGCGCATCGATGGCTGCGCGATTGCGTGCGCAATATCTGTGCGCCACGCGTTGCCGAGGCGAACGCCCGCTAGCTTCGTGGCCGCTTCGACGTGACGCGCCATGCAAGTGTTGTGGCGTGCGTCAACGTCATTGATATATTGCGTTTCATGCATCTTCCGAAGCGTAAATCGATTCGGTATGCTCGATTCCGGTTGGACAACACCGGAGATAATGGTTAGGACGTTTATTGCTTTTGAATTCGCCGAACATTCGTGACGCCTTTAAATAATAAATATCCAATCCGAGGGGTATGTGAATTGAGGTGAAAATTGGAAATCATGAATCTGAAATATTGGCGTCTTATTTTGGATGGAGAAACGAATGGTTCATTGTGCGGCGAATATCGCGACTCCCGATGATGTCACGCTGAGCATGCGCGAGTGCGAGGTATTGCGATGGGCAGCGGAGGGGAAGACCGCGTATGAGATCGGCATCATCCTCGGCTTGACCGAGAGGACGATCAATTTCCATATATCGAGATCGATCGTGAAGCTCAACGCATGCAACAAGACCAATGCGGTGGTGAAGGCCGTGCTGATGGGCCTGATCGTGTTTGCATGAACGGCACCGGGGCGTGCGCCCCGGTTGTGACATCAGATTGCGCCCTGGAACGACAGCACGCGCGTCCTGAACTCTTCCGGCACCGGCACCGTGGTCTTGCTGCCGTAATCGAACATCACGTGCGTGGACACGGCGCGCGCAACCACCGCCTGATCGTCGTCCGAATCCTCGCCGGGCGCCTGCGCGTCGCGCACCATCAGGTATTCCAGTTCGAAGCTCTTCGAGCCGAAGCGCGTGACGCTGCTGCGGACCGTGATCGTATCTCCGTACTGCGCGGGTTTCAGATACTCGCACGACGTCTTGACCATGATGTGCGGCAGCTTTTCCGAATAGGGCAGCTCCAGCAGATCGTGCATGTAGGTCAGGTATGCATGCTGCAGATAATCGTAATAGACCGGGCTGCTCACATGGCCCATTGCGTCCGTTTCCCGATATTTCACGTCGATCCGGGTTTCGAAATATTTTCTTGTCATTGCGAGGCTCCTTGGCAGAACAGCAGGTGAGAACGTGTTTGTTCAGGAGTTAAGTTAGACGTGATCCGCATATTGGAATACTGTCGGAAATCACAGATATTCACTATGCGAAATGCTTCTGAGATAAATGACAGTATCACCCCGGATTTGACCGCGCTCTAATTGCTTCGGAAATCGGCATCCGATCAGCGAGAGTGGAGTGATAAATGGAAAAATCCGTTGAGGCAGCGTTGACGCAAGGCGTGGCGGTGATCAGTGCGCAGCGGTTGCGCGCAGAGTTGCCATGCGATCCCGGCCTGGCACGCTCGATCGGCGATGCGCGGCGTGCATTGGCGCAGATCATCGCGGGCGAGGACGATCGGCTTGCGCTGATCGTCGGCCCGTGTTCGATCCATGACGCAGAGGCCGCGCTGGCGTTCGCGCGGCGGCTCGCGCCGCTGCGCGAGCGGTACGCCGATGTGCTCGAGATCGTGATGCGGGTCTATTTCGAAAAGCCGCGCACCACGGTCGGCTGGAAAGGACTGGTGAACGATCCGTATCTCGACGGCAGTTTCCGGATCGAGGACGGCCTGCGCGTTGCGCGCAAGGTGCTGCTCGGGATCAATGCGCTGGGCCTGCCGGCCGCGACGGAGTTTCTCGATCCGATGACCGCACCGTATCTCGACGACCTCGTATCCTGGGGCGCGATCGGCGCCCGGACGACCGAATCGCAGATCCATCGTCAGGCGGCATCGGGGCTCGACCTGCCGGTCGGCTTCAAGAACGGCACCGACGGCAACGTGAAGGTCGCGATCGATGCGATCCGCGCGTCCCGCGCTTCGCACTGCTACCTGAGGCCGTCCGTTTCCGGCGGCGTGGAAATTGCGACCACGCCCGGCAATCCCGACACGCATGTCGTCCTGCGCGGCGGCAAGACTCCGAATTACGATGCCGCGAGCGTTGCGGCGGCCTGCGCCGCGCTGCGCGACGCGCATCTCCCCCCGTATGTCGTGATCGACGCGAGCCATGGCAACAGCGGCAAGCAGACGCGCGCGCAGATCGATGTCTGCGGCAATCTCGCCGCGCAACTGCATCGCGGCGAGCGCGCCATCGTGGGCGTGATGATCGAGTCGTTCCTCGTCGAGGGGCGGCAGGACGTGGTGCCGGGCACGCCGCCGGTGTTCGGCCAAAGCATTACGGACGCATGTCTCGGCTGGGATCACACGGCCGAACTTGTCGAGCAGTTGGCTGCCGCGGTGGTTGCGCGGCGGCGTTCGCCAGCCGGCTTCATCGCGCACGGCGCCGCCGTCGCGATGCAGGCCGTTTCTTACTGAAAGGAGCTCTCTTGAACTCACCCATCGACATCGCCCGCGCGCTTGACTGGAAAGGCGACGGTGCCAGCCGCACGCCGTACGAGGCGTACACGAGTGAAGCGCTGTATCAGCGTGAACTCGAGCGCCTGTTCTACGCGAATCACTGGTGCTACATCGGCCTCGAAGCCGAAGTGCCGTCTCCCGGCGATTTCCAGCGCACGGAAGTCGGCGAGCGTTCCGTCGTGATGACGCGCACGGAGGACGGCGAAATCGTCGTCTTCGAAAATGCGTGCGCACACCGCGGCATGCAGTTTTGCCGGGAACGTTCGGGGAAAGCAAAGGATTTCCACTGCCCATATCACCAGTGGAACTATGACCTGAAGGGCAACCTGATCGGCGTGCCGTTCCGGCGCGGCGTGCGTCAGGGCGGCACGATCAACGGCGGCATGCCGGCGGATTTCGATCCGGGCAAGCATGCGCTGCGGCGCCTGCGCGTGTCGACGCGCGGCGGCGCGGTGTTCGCGTCGTTCGACGAGAACGTCGAATCGTTCGAGGATTTCCTCGGGCCGCGCATCCTGCCTTACTACGATCGCCTGTTCCACGGTCCGAAGCTGACGGTGCTCGGCTACACGCGGCAACGCGTGCCGAGCAACTGGAAGCTGATGGTCGAGAACATCAAGGATCCGTATCACGCGGGGCTGCTGCATACCTGGTTCGTCAATTTCGGCCTGTGGCGCGCGGACAATCCCGCCAAGCTCGTGACCGACGAGCATCACCGGCACGGTGCGATGGTGTCGATCCGCAGCGGCGGCGGCGGCGGCGAGGTGACCCACAACGTGACGAGCTTCAAGGAGCGCATGACGCTGAACGACGACCGCTTCCTCGATGTCGTGCACGAACCGTGGTGGGGCGATCCGACCGTCGTGATGCTCACGCTGATGCCGAGCGTCATCATCCAGCAGCAGGTCAATGCGTTGTCGACGCGGCGCATCCGGCCGGTCAGCCCGGGCGTGTTCGACTACGTGTGGACGCATTTCGGTTTCGAGACCGACACCGAGGAGATGACGCGGCGCCGTCTGCGCCAGGCCAATCTGTTCGGGCCGGCCGGCTTCGTGTCGGCGGACGATGGTGAAGTCATCGAGTGCGTGCAGCAGAGCTTCGAGCAGATCCAGCGCGGCAACGTCTACAACGAACTCGGCGGCCGGCAGGTCGACGAGCAAACCGACCATATGGTCAGTGAAACGCTGGTGCGCGGCATGTACCAGTACTGGCGCCAAGTGATGGAGGCCTGAATGAGCACGATCACGACACGAACGGGCCGGCCGGCCGCCGAGCCGCACCTCGGCGGCGCGAGCTTCGAGGATTTCTATGCGCTCGTCCAGCTCAATGCACGGTATGCGGCCGTGCTCGACAGCGGTGACTGGGACGCATGGCCGGAATTCTTCGTCGAGCAATGCCGGTATACGGTGGTGCCGCGCGAGAACCACGAGCGCAACCTGCCGCTCGCGGTGATGGACTTCGAGAGCAAGGGCATGCTGAAGGATCGCGTCTACGGGATCAAGGAGACGCTGTTCTTCGATCCGTACTATCAGCGCCACGTGATCGGGCTGCCGCTCGTCACGTATCTCGACGACGCGGCGATCGAGGCGGAGACGAACTACGCGGTGCTGCGCACGAAGACCGAGCAGATGAGCGACGTCTACAACACCGGGCGCTACCTGGACCGGATCGTGCGGACGCCGCAGGGGCTGCGTTTCGAGTCGCGCATCTGCGTCTACGACAGCGAGATGATTCCGAACTCGCTGATTTTCCCGGTTTGAGCGAGGTGCCGAAAGTGACTACGAATTGGATCGATGCGGTCGCGCCGGAAGCGGTGCGGACCGACGGATTGCTCGGCGTCCGGGTCGGCGGCCGCGACATCGCGCTGTATGCGGTGGGCGACGAGATCTTCGCGACCGAGAACCAGTGCACGCACGGTGACGCGCGGCTGAGCGACGGTTTCCTGCTCGACGACGAGATCGAGTGCCCGCTGCATCAGGGGCGCTTCAGCGTGCGGACCGGCATCGCGCTGTGCGCGCCGCTGACGACGTGCGTGCGCACCTATCCGGTGAAGATCGAGAACGGCCGCGTGTTCGTGCAGCTTGCGGCGGAGCCGGCGGAGGCGCGATCATGAGCGCATACGTGGTGTTCGATATCGACATACACGACGTCGACGCATACCAGGCGTACCGCCGGCTCGGCGCGCCGACGGTGGCCGAGTACGGCGGGCGTTTCCTGGTGCGCGGCGTCGAAGTCGAAACGCTGGAAGGGGAGTGGTCGCCGAAGCGCGTCGTCGTGCTCGAGTTCGAGTCGGCGCTGCGCGCCCGCGAATGGTATCGGTCCGAAGGCTATCAGGCAGCGAAGCTGCTGCGCGAGCCGGCGGCCCGGACGACCGGCATCCTCGCCGAAGGATACGTGCCGGTCGCCAGCGATCCGCGTTAAGCGGTGAAGGTGAAGGGGCTCCGCGCCGGGTCTTCCGGCGCGGAGCCTTTTTTTTCGTTCAGGAGTGCAGTCGAGCGTGGCGGGCTTCGGAGATTTCCCGCGTGGCTTCGCCCATGCCGTCGCCCGATTCACACGGAGGTCGCGCATGGCAGGGCACGCCGGACGGTGCGGGAGGTGTGTCAACGCGAGGTCGTGATTGAACGCCGCTGCGGCCAAGGCTATGGCTACCGCGAGCTTGCGTCGAAGTCACCGGAGCCGGACGTATCGCAGACGGTGCGCGCCACGGCCGCCGGCCGTGGCGCGTGCATCACGCGTGGCGGTAGCGGATCGACCAGACCGTCAGCAGCGTCGCGCCGAACAGCAGCAGGCAGCCGAACGAAAAATCGTTCAGCGCGAGCATGTGCGCTTCGACGTCGATTGAATGTGCGACGGATGCAAGCGCACCGGACGGCGACAGTCCCGCGTGATCGAGCCGCGCGAACCAGTCGCCGGACGCGAAATCGTACGGCGTGATGTGGTCGACGAGATAGGTGTTGTGCACGCGGGAACGGCGCTCGAAGTAAGTCGGCGCGACCGAGGTCGCGACGCTGGTGCCGATCCGTCGCAGCGCGTTCTGCAGCCCGGATGCAGCGGGCAGCCGCTCGCGGGGCAGCCCGGCGAGCGAAAGCGACACGAGCGGCGTGATGAAGAACGCGGTGGCGGCGCCCATCAGCAGCGAATTGGCGGCGATGTCCCCAAGGGTCACGTCGGTGTTGAAATGCATGCGCCAGAACGATGCGGCGCCCCATCCGACGAGTGCGACGGTCGCGAGCAGGCGCGGGTCGGTGCGGCCCTGGAAGCGGCCGAGAAGCGGCGCGATCACGATCCCCGCGACGCCGAGCGGCGCGGTGGCGATGCCGGCCCAGGTGGCCGTGTAGCCCTGCTGGGTCTGCAGCCACAGCGGCACGAGCACCAGCGCACCGAAGTAGAGCCCGAAGCCGACCGTGATCGCGAGCGTGCTCGTCGAGAAGTTGCGGTCCGCGAACAATCGCAGGTCGACGATCGGATGGTCGTCGGTCAGCTCCCAGAGGATCAGCGCGATGAACGACACGACCGCCACGACCGCCAGCCCGCGAATTTCGCCGGAGGCGAACCAGTCGAGGTTCTGGCCGCGATCGAGCAGCAGCTGGAACGAACCGAACGCGGCGGTGAGCAGCAGCAGCCCGACGACGTCGACCGGCAGGCGCCGCGTCGCGTTGTCGCGTCCCGCCAGCAGCCGCGCGAGTACGCCCAGCACGAGCACGCCCGGCGGTACGTTCACGTAGAAGATGTACGGCCAGCTCAGGTTGTCGGTGATCCAGCCGCCGGCAATTGGCCCGAGTACCGGTGCGACGAACGTCGTGGTCTGCCACACGGCCAGCGCGACGTGGCGGCGCGTCGACGGGAACACCGCCATCAGCAGCGCCTGGGATAGCGCGGTGATCGGGCCCGACGCGGCGCCCTGAAGCGCGCGAAACAGCAGCAGCGACTCGAAGTTCGGCGCCATCCCGCACAGGACCGACGTGAGCACGAAGAGCAGCACCGACAGGCGGAACAGCCGCACCTGGCCAAAGCGCTGCGTGAGCCAGCCGGTGAGCGGCAGCGTGATCGCGAGCGGCGTCGCGAACGAGGTCAGCATCCAGGTGCCCATGTCGGGCGCGACGCCGAGATCGCCCGCGATGGTCGGGACGGCGACGTTCGCGATCGTCAGGTCGAGCGTCTGCATGAAATTCGCGACGCTGACCGCGATCGCGACGAGCGCCAGCGGCATGCCGGCGAGCGGCTCCAGCGGCAGTTTCGGCGCCGCGTTCCGGGCGAAAAAGCGCATCGTCAGGCTCCCGGTGCGAGCGGGCGCGCGCCGCTGTTCGCGCGAATCGTCTCGGCGACGAGCGCATTGCCCGCTTCGTCGTCGTCACGGTAGATCGATGTGGCGTCGATCGACCTGCGCACCGCGGGCGGGCGGGCGACCGGCGACGCCGATGCGGTGCCGCTGCCGTGTTCGACCGGCACCGATGCCGTCATCGACAGGCCGATGCGCAGCGGGTGCGCGCGCAGCTCGGCGGGGTCGAGCGCGATCCGGACCGGCACGCGCTGAACGACCTTGATCCAGTTGCCGGTCGCGTTCTGCGCGGGCACGGCCGCGAACGCTGCGCCCGTGCCGGCTTCGAGCCCGACGACGCGCCCGTGGAACACCACGTCGCTGCCGTACAGATCCGAGAACAGTTCGACCGGCTGCCCGGCGCGCATGCCGCGCAGCTGCGATTCCTTGAAGTTGGCTTCGACCCACACGTGATCGAGCGGAACGAGCGCCATCGACGGCGTGCCGGGCGAGACGTGCTGGCCGACCTGCACGACCCGGCGCGTGACGAGCCCGCCGAGCGGCGCGCGTATTTCGGTGCGGCGCAGCGCAAGCGCCGCGCTGCGGACCCGGGACGCCGCCGCGCGCACGAGCGGGTTCGTGTCGATCGACGTGCCGTCGGTGTGCGCGAGCGTCGCGTCGTAGGCGGCTTGCTGCGCGTTCAGCGCGGCCGACGCACCGTCCATCGCGTCCCGCGCATGGCGAAGATCCTCGCGCGATACGCCGCCGTCCTGTGCGAGGCTCTGCCGGCGCTGGAGATCGTCATTCGCCTTGGACAATTCGGCGCGCCGCAGCCGGATCTGTGCTTCCTCGCGCGCCGCGTCCGCATGCGCGGTACGGTATTCGCGCACCGCGCGGGCGAGCTGGGCGACCGCTTCGTCCAGCGCGAGCCGCGCATCGGTCTTGTCGACGCTGAAGAGCAGGTCGCCCGGACCGACCCAGTCGGCGTTCTGCACGCGCACGGCGTCGACGGTGCCGCCGATCTGCGGCGAGATCTGCACGACGTCGCCGGACACGTATGCATCGTCGGTCGTCTCGGTGCCGCGCGTGGTGGCCCACGCGGCGACGCCGATGCCGGCGGCGCCGGCGAGTGCGATGAAGAACCAGCGGAAGTAGCGCCGGCGCGCGCGTTGCAGCGACGGCTCGGCGGCGGGGGATTCGGGACGGTTCATTGCGTGACTCCAGTGGAAGTGGCGCCGCCGAGCGCGGCGATCAGGCGGGCGTGCTCGATCGCGAACGACGCGTCCGCACGGGCGACCGATGCGCGATCCTCGAGCAGCCGGCCTTCGGCGAGCAGGACGTCGAGGTAGCCGGAAATGCCCTTCCGGTAGCGCTGCGTTTCGACGGCGTAGGTCTGTTGCGCGCGCGACAGCGCGTCGCGCTGAAGCGCGCGCTGCCGGCGGAGGGTGTCGATCTGGACGAGGGTGTCGCTGACCTGTGCAAGCGCGTTGACGACCGTGTCGTCGTACACCGCGACGGCGGCGTTGTAGGCGGCGGTTTGTGCGCGCAGGCCGGCTCGCAGCCGGCCACCCTCGAAAATCGGCAGCGTGATCGCGGGACCCGCGCCGAACGTGCCGCTGTTGCCGTGGAACAGCGCGCGGAAGCCGAAGCTCTGCACGCCGGCGAAGGCCATCAGGTTGACGTCCGGATAGAACGCGGCGCGCGCCGCGTCGATGTTCGCCGCCTCGGCTTCGACCTGGTAGCGCGCGGCCAGTACGTCCGGCCGGCGGCCGATCAGCGCCGCGGGCAGGACGGCCGGCATCGGCGGCTCGGCCGCGGGCGGCGCGGCCGGCGTCAGCGCATCGGCGTAACCGGGCCCCCGGCCGACGAGCGCGGCGAGCCGGTGGCGCAGCCGGGCCGATGCGGCCGCGTGCGTGTCGATGTCGGCCTGCGCGTGCGGAATGGGTTCGCTTGCCCTAAGCACGGCGACCTGCATGTCGAGCCCGGCGTCGGCGCGTTGCGACGTGAGGCGGAGCAGATAGCTGTGTTGCTGCAGCGTATCGCGCGAGATCGCGAGCAATTGCTGTTCGAGCACGAGCTGCAGATAGGTTTCGACGATCGCCGCCTGTAGCGACACGGTGGCCGCGTGCTCGAGCGCGCGCTGCTGGTCCGCGCGCAGCGCGGCGGCGCGGGCCAGCGCGTGCTGCCGGCCGGCGATGTCGAGATTCCACGATGCGCCGAGGAGCGCCTGCGCGTCGACCTGCCAGTGGCCGGCCGCGGGTGGAGGTGTCCGGTAGCTGCCGGGCAGGCGCGTCGGCACCGCACTGACCGTCGCGCCGAGTTGCGGCAACAGCGCGGCGCTTTCGACATCGGCGTCGGCGAGCGCCTGCGCGACACGTTCGCGTTGCGCCTGCAGCGTCGGGGCGCCGGCCAGTGCATCGTCGACGAGGCGATCCAGCTGCGCATCGCCGAACGCGGTCCACCAGCGTTCGGCGATCGTCGGCGAGCCTGCGCCGGCGGCGTGGATCGCGGCGCCCGCATCGAGTTGCTCGACGGGCGTCATCCGGGCCGCCGGGCGTTGCGCGCCGAACGGCGCGCAGCCGGCGATCGCAAGCGCGGCGAGCGCGGGAACCAGGCGGCGTGAGCCGCGCGCTCGGTCGATGAGAGAGGGCATGGTCGGTTTCCTGTGCGCGATGGCGAACAATATATCTAAAAATATATCTTTAGATATTATTTGACGCTCGGCAACTGGTAGAAATGGCAGTCCGCCGAACCGGCCGGCGGAGTTGAAGCAGCTGAAGGGGGGGCCGATCGGAGGAGCGATTTACGCCATGGCAAGCGCGTCGAGCGCTGCCGCGAGCGTTTGTGCGACGGACTGGCCGGATGTGTCGATGCGGCGATGCGCGCATGCGCGGTACAGCGATTCGCGCGCGTCGTGCAGCGCGGCGAGCGCCGCGCGCGGGTCGGCGACGTTCAGCAGCGGGCGGGACGCGTCGTCGCGCGTGCGGTGCAACAGGGTGTCGAGATCGCTCGCGAGATGGATCACGAAACAGCGCTGGCCGAGCCGGGCGCGCGTATCGTCGCGCAGCACGGCGCCGCCGCCGGTCGCGAGCACGAGCGCCGGCCCGCGCGTCAGCGCGTCGATGACGTCGGCCTCACGTGCGCGGAAGTCGCCCGCATGGAATTGCGCCGCGACGGGGGCGCCGAAGCGGCGTTCGAGTTCCCGATCGGCGTCGACGAACGGCAAACCGAGCGCGCCGGCCAGTGCGCTGCCGAGGGTCGTCTTGCCGGCGCCGGGCATCCCGACGAGCGCGATGCGCGTCGGGCCGGCCTGCGAGCGCGGGCTCACAGGCGGCTCCGCAGCGACGGGGCGCGGCGTGTCACGGCGGCGATCCGCTGCATCCGGACGTAGTTGGCGAGCCGGTCCAGTGCATCGGTGATGAAGGTGTGAGGCGCGCCAGGGGCGGTGTCCAGCGCAATGCCGGCGATGACGAGCGTGCCGTCGTACAGGGCGTCGGTGAGCGCGCCGATCCGGGCGCCAAGCGCCGGCGACGCAGCGCCGAGATCGGCGACCACGCGGCGCGAGCGAGGCCAGTCGACCGGTTCGGCCGGGCGTGCCGGCCAGCGCGCCAGCAGGCCGCCGGGCAGCGGCGCCGCGGGCCGTGCCGCCGCCGTTTCGAGCACCTGCCAGGTCAGCGGCGCCGCGGGCAGGCATGTGCGCCAGCGGCCGTAGGCGGTTGCCGCGGTGTCGCCGATCGCTACCGCAGGAAGCTGGAGACGCGCGCAGCGCCGCAGCAGGCACGCGGTGTCGGCGGCGTCCGGCATGCCGCGCACGATCGGCAGCAACTCCAGTTCGTCGTCGTATTCGGCGCGCAGCGCGCGCAGCCATCGTCCGGCGGCGAGCGGCAAGCATCCCGCCGAGGCGATGCCGCAGAGCACGAGCAGGCGATCGTCGCGACCGTCGCGAATCGCGAGCAGTCGGGCGGCGACGCGGGACGAAGCGGGTGCCGTCGTCATTGCGCGGCCGACCCGTCGGCGGGTGCGTCCGACCCGCTCGCGGCACGCGGATACGCGCCGAGGACGCGCAGTTCGGCAGCGGCGAGCGCGACTTCGTCGAGTGCCGCGCGCACGTTCGGATCGAGCGGGTGCCCGCCGAAATCGATGCAGTACCGATACGCATGGCCGCCGCCCCGTGCCGGACGCACGTCGACCCACAGCAGCGGTGCGCGGTGGTGCGCGAGCGCATCGAATACGCGCGCGAGCGCGTCGGGCGCATCGGTCGGCCGCAGCACGATGCTCGTGCGGTCGTGGCCGGTCGGGGCGGGAATCTGCCCGCCGACGATCACGAAGCGCGTGCGGTTGTCCGGGTGATCCTGGATCGTGCGGGATACGATTCGCAGTCCGTAAAGTGCGGCTGCCGGTTCGCCGGCGATCGCCGCGCAGTCGTACAGGTGCGCGGCTTCGCGCGCGGCCACCGCGTTGCTGGAAACGGGGATGCGGCGCAGGCCGGGCGCATGCGTGTCGAGCCACGCGCGGCATTGCGCGAGTGCCTGCGGATGGCCGACCACGCTGTCGACGCCGGCGAGCGATCCGCTGGCGCTCAGCAGGCAGTGCGCGACCGGCAGCTCGATCTCGCCCGTGACGGGTGCCGCTTGCGCGATCAGCAGGTCGAGCGTGCGGGTCACGCTGCCTTCGGAGGAATTCTCGACCGGCACGACCGCGCAATCCGCGTCGCCGCGCGCGAGCGCTTCGAATACTGCATCGATCGTCTCGTGTGCCTGCCCGCGGGCAAACTCGCCGAAATGCCGCAACATCGCGGCTTCGGTGTAGGTACCCGACGGGCCGAGGAACGCGACTGACGGCAGCGATTGCGCGTCACGGCTCGCGCGGAACAGCGTTTGCCAGATGGCCTTCAGGTCGCGGTCGCGCAGCCCCCACGGCGCGCGCGTGCACAGCTCGGCGACGATCGACGCTTCGCGGGCGGGCTGCTGCACCGCGAGCCCCGCGTGCCGCTTGAGATGACCGATCTCGGTCGCGTGCACGATGCGCTGGCCGATCAGCGCGAGAAGTTCGTCGTCGATCACGTCGATCTGCGCGCGGCGGCGCGCGATCGCATCGTCGACGGACGACGGGGCGGCAAGTTCGGACGGCGTCATGGCGTTTCGATCCGTGAAGTCGACGAAGCGGGCGGCCGGTGTGCGGCGACGTGCGCGGCTGCACCCGGCTGCAGCCGCGCGACGGCGCGCTCGTATTCGGCCTCGAGCCGTTCGACGATCTCGGCGACGCTGAGTACCGCGTCCATCGCGCCGACGCCCTGGCCGGCCCCCCAGATGTCGCGCCACTGCTTCGCGCCGCCTTCCGGCGAGAAATCGAGCTGCGCGCCGTCGACCCGTGCGAGCCGGCGCGCGTCGAGCCCGGCCGCCTCGATGCTCTGGCGCAGGTAGTTGCCGTGGACGCCGGTGAACGCGTCGGTATAGATGATGTCGGCCGCGCTGGCTTCGACGATCGTGTCCTTGTATCGCTGCACCACGTTTGCTTCGTGCGATGCCAGGAAGCGCGTGCCGATGTACGCGAAGTCGGCGCCGAGCGCGCGCGCGGCGGCGATCGCGTCGCCCGTCGCGATCGCGCCGGACAGTGCGATGAAGCCGTCGTAGAAGCGCCGTACTTCGGTGACCAGCGCGAACGGCGACAACGTGCCGGCGTGGCCGCCCGCACCCGCCGCGACGAGCACGAGGCCGTCGACGCCGGCTTCCAGCGCCTTCTGCGCATGCCGCACCGTCGTGACGTCGTGCAGCACGATTCCGCCGTAGGCGTGGATCGCGTCGACGATGTCGCGCGACGGTGCGCGCAGGCTCGTGATCATCAGCGGCACACGCCGCTCGATGCAGATGCGCAGGTCCTGTTCGGCGCGCGGATTCGACGGATGGCAGATGTGGTTGACCGCGTACGGGCCGACCGGCGCATCGGGATGGGCGTCCCGGTACGCACGCAGCGTGCCGTCGATCGTGTCGATCCAGTTGCCGAGCTGTGCGCTGAGCCGCGCGTTGAGCGCCGGAAATGCGCCGACGATCCCGCTCTTGCACTGGGCGAGCACCATCTCGGGATAGCTCGCGATCAGCATGGGAGACGCAATCACCGGCAGCCGGAGACCCTGCAGCGGAAGCGGAATCATGGTCGGGCTCCGGCTCGTTAGCGCGCGAGCGCCGTGCTGTCGCGCCGCTCGGCGAGACGGCGATGGAAGCCGTCGCGGCTCACCGCGCAGCGCGTATGCACGCCTTCGCCGACCACGCCCACCGCGTCGCGCACTTCGACCCGGTACGTCATCATGCGGCCGTCGACCTCGATCAGTTCGGCGTCGACCGTCACTTCCCATTCGGGCGGCGTCGGTGCGAGATGCTTGATCTCGAAGTTGTAGCCCACCGTCATCTGCCCGTCCGGCAGCAGATGGTCGGTCGCCTGCATGCAGGTCTGCTCGATGAAGATGATCATGATCGGGCTCGCGAGCGCGTGCGCTTCGCCTCCCCATTGATCGGCAAGCGAAATCGTGTCGACGCGGTGAGTGGCGCGGGCGCGCAGGCCAGTCTGGATAGTCAAGGGAAACTCCTGAAGGGGGGGTGAAAGTGAGCGGTTACGCCGCGCGCGCCGTGGCGGCCGCGCGTCGTTGCATCTGGCTGAAGATGTTCCGGTAATGCATTTCCTCGGTGCCGCCGGCCGATCCCATTGCGAGCGCGTCGGCGACGAAGGTGGCGAGCGGACCGTGCCGGTAGCCGTCGCTGCCGTGAATCGCAAGCAGGTGCAGTGCGGCCTGCGCGAGATCGCGCGCGCCCGCGAGCTTCGCGATCGAACAGTTCGCGAGGGCTTCGGGACGCTGCTCGACGAGCAAGTCGAGCGCGGCGCGCGCCGTCCAGCGGGTGCGCTCGATGCCGACCTGGACGTCGACCAGCCGGCGCTGCACGTGCTGATGCGTGTCCAGCGCGACGCCGAGCGTCTTGCGGGCGCCGGTGTGTGCGAGTGCGTCGGCGAGGAACGGCTGGGTGACGTTCGCGCACAGCAGGCCGAACAGCGCGCGATTCATCGACGCGATGTCCATCAGCAGGCGCAGTCCGTCGCCGGGCGCGCCGAGCAACTCGTCGGCCTCGACGCGTACGCCGGACAACGCGAGGTCGCCGATCGGCAGGTCCGTGACACCGAGCGTGGCCTGCGGCGCGGTGCGCTGCACGCCTGCGCGTGCGGGATCGATCAGCACCAGCGCGGTGGCCGGCTTGCCATCGCCGGCCAGGGTCGCGACGATCATCATCAGGCGCGCTTCGGGCGCGTGGCTGATGTTGTACTTGTGGCCGTCGAGCCGGTAGTGGTCGCCGTCGCGCGCGAGGCGGGTTTCGAGCGCGCGCACTTCGGTGCCGGTGCCTTTCTCCGAGATCGCCGTGGCGCCGATGGCGCCGGACAGCAGCGGCGGCAGATGCCGGGCGCGCTGCGCGTCGGAGCCGTATGCGACGATCGCACGAATCAGCGTCGCCTGGTTGGCGAGCGCCATCGCGAAGCCGACGGAGCGCTGCGCCGCGGCAATCGTCTCGAATGCGTCGATGAAGTCGCGCCACGTGCTTCCCGCACCGCCGAGTTCGCGCGCTACCGGCAGGCGCCACAGTCCCGCCTCGGACAATGCATCCCATGCTTCGCGATGGAATGAGCCGGAAGGGGCGGACCGCGCATGGCGTTCGGCGATGTCGCGGAACGTGGCGGTCGTCGTGTGCTGTACTTCGCTGGCAGTGAGGGTCATGTCAGGGAGCGAGACTTTGCATGGATCGTGTCGCCAATCTAATGAAAAGCCCCCGGCCGAGAAACTGTCAGTTATTGCACTCCGGCGCGGCACGCATCAGGGGATGATCCGGGCGAAACGAGCGATGCGGCGAACGGTGGCGCACGCTTGTCGAGCGAGGTCGTGACGCCGGTCGCACGCATCGTCGCGAAGCAGCGCCGCGCGAGTCGGGGCGCTTCGGCGACGGGAAATGATGGCGCACCGGCCGGTGAAGGCGCTGCCGCGCGTCGATCGTGACGGCGAGACGGCGCCGGGCTGTCGATGAATTTTTCAAACGGCTTGAGTCAATTGAGTTCGCACTACAGATTATTTGAAAAGATGCGATTCGAACTGCGCGAGCTCTCGTGAGTGGAAGCGGGTCGGCATGCTCGTTGCGCGCGAGGGCGACAACCTTGCCGGTGGCGTGTCGAATGCCCGCGCGGAGCGAATGCGGTGACGAATATCGCGTCGTGGCGGAGTCAGGGTGGCGTGAGTGGCAGCTCGTTCGCGCCGGATGCCGGCGCGTCAGGATGCCCGTGTCGTGGCCGACAGGTCGGACTGCTGCCGGGCCGCACTTGCGTTGCATCGGGGCACTCGACGACGAAATTCGGAATGGAAATGATCCGACGATTCGGCGCGCCCGATCTTGCCGTCCTGTTCTGGCGATCGGCGGAAAGCATTTCCAGCTTGCCCCCGTGAAATTGCCGTGCTAATTTTTCATGAAATTTATTGGCGTAAATTTCACGGGAGCCCGCATGTTCGTGCAGTCCGACCGTCACGTCGCAAGCTACTACGCCGGCACCTACCCGGCGCCGATCCCGCATCGTCCGGAACTGGAGGGGCGCATCGACACCGACGTGCTCGTCGTCGGCGCGGGGTTCAGCGGGCTGCATACGGCGTTGCGCCTGGCGCTGGCCGGCAAGCGTGTCGTCGTGCTCGAAGCGAGCCGCGTCGCGTGGGCCGCATCGGGCCGCAATGGCGGGCAGGCGTTGCTCGGCTGGTCGTGCGACATGCAGCCGCTCGAGGATTCGCTCGGCCGCGACGGCGCGCGCCTGCTGTGGGACAGCATGCGCTGGGCCGCGGCCGAGGTGCGCGAACTGCCGGCCAGGCACGGTTTCGATATCGACTACCGGCCCGGCAGCCTGTGGGCAGCGGTGCGGCCACGGCGTGTCGCGATGCTCGCGCAGGCCCGCGACGAAGCGGCCGAGCGCTGGGGCTACGACCGGCTGCGCGTGATCGGCCAGGCTGAAATGCCCGAATGGATCGGCGGCACGCGTTATCTTGCGGCGCTCTACGATCCCGAGGCCGGCCACCTCAATCCGCTGAAGCTCGCGCTCGGCCTCGCGCAGACGATCGAGCGCACGGGCGGCCGCATCTTCGAGCAGAGTCGCGTGCTCGACTGCCGCGAGACGGCCGGCGGTCACATTGCCCGCACGGCGCGTGGCGAAGTGCGCGCTGACGTACTGGTGCTGGCCTGCAACGCGTATGTCGACCGGCTCGATCGCGATCTCGCGCGCCGGTTGCTGCCGGTCGGCACGTACCAGGTCGCGACTACGCCGCTCGCGCCCGACGTCGCCCGTTCGCTGCTGCCGCGGAACAGTTGCGTGATCGACAACCAGTTCGTGCCCGACTATTTCCGCCTGAGCCCCGACAACCGGCTGCTGTTCGGCGGCGGCTGCACGTATCTCGGCGGCATTCCGGCCGATATCGCGGCCGCGACGCGCCCGCACCTCGAACGCGTGTTCCCGCAACTGGCCGGCGTGCCGCTCGATTACGCGTGGGGCGGCCATATCGACATCAGCATGCGCCGCACGCCGGACATCGGCCGCCACGGGCAGCGTTTCTGGCTGCAGGGGTTCTCGGGGCACGGCGTGCTGCCGACGCTCGCCGGTGCGCGGGCGGTGGCCGACGCGGTGCTCGGCGACGAACGCCTGCTCGCGCAGTACCAGCGCATCCGCAACCCGCGCTTCCCCGGCGGCGGCCGATTCGCCGCGCCGCTGGAGGCGATCGGCAAGGCCTGGTACCGTCTGCGCGATACCGTCTGACTGCACCGGAACCCACCATGAATGAACAGGAAGAGATAGAAAGCCTGGCGATCCTGATCCGCGACCTGCGCAAGCATCGCAAGGTCACGCTCAACGATCTCGCGGAACGGATCGGCCGCTCGGTCGGCTTTCTGTCACAGGTCGAGCGCGGGCTGTCGCGCCCGACGGTTGCGGATCTCACCGCGATCGGCGAGGCGCTCGGCGTGCCGACCACCTATTTCTACAGCCTGAGCAAGCCGCGCAGCGTGCCGTGGGTGACGCGGCCCGACGAGCGGCGCACCGTGTATTACGCGGCCGGCATTACCGACATCCTCGTGTCGCCGAACATGCGCTCGCGCTTCTCGATCCTCGAAAGCCATCTCGCGCCGGGCGCGAGCAGCGGCGAGCGGCCTGTCGACGACAGCGACGAGCAGGGCGGCTTCGTGCTTGAAGGAGAACTGACGATCTGGATCGACGGCGACGATACGCCCGTCACGCTTGGCCGGAACGACGCATTCCAGCTGCCAGCGCACAAGCGCTTCCGTTACGCCAACCTGACCGACGCGCCGACGCGCGTGATCTGGGTATTCACCTGAGTTGTCGGCGGGGCGGGCGGTGCAGCAGGCCGCCGCGTCACGCAGCCTGTTTGCAGTACTGATTTAAATGCGGCGTTCGTCGTCGAATGTACCGCGTGAATCCGGTTCGCCGCGCTGCGGCACCGCCATACAAGACATGGAAAGGATGAGACATGGCTGACGTCGTTCCCGCGCTGGTCGCTGAAGTCCGCGCATTCCGGCAGGCGCACCCGGAGATCCGTTATGTCGACCTGATCTGCCTCGACCTGCCCGGACATTTCTACGGCAAGCGCTACCCGGTCGATGCGCTCGAAAAGGTCGCGGCCGGCGCGCTGCTGAAGCTGCCGCAGAACTGCATCCTGCTCGGCACGCAGGGCGGCCTCTACAAGATCGGCGACTACTGTTTCAACGACGGTGACCCGGACGCCGTGCGCCGATTGGTCCCCGGCACGCTGAAGCCGGTGACCTGGGAGAAGCAGCCGCTCGGCCAGATGCTGATCACGACGGACGGCACCGACGCGCCGGTCGAGTTCGAGCCACGCGAGGTGCTCGCGCGCGTGCTGGAGCGGTTCGCGCGGCGCGGCATCCGGCCGGTCGTCGCGTTCGAGCTCGAGTTCTACCTGTTCGCCGCACAGCTCGAAGAGGGGATGCCGAAGTATCCGCGCGACCGCCTGTCCGATGATCGCGACGATCAGCCGAACATGCATATCGAGCGCCTGTCGCGCTTCTCCGACGTGTTGCACGAGATGGTCGACGTCGCGTGCATGCAGGGGATCGACGCGACCGTGATCACCGCCGAACTCGGGCCGGGCCAGTTCGAGATCAACTTCGGCCATTGCGACGACGGGTTGCGCGCGGCCGACTGGTCGGCGATGTTCTGCCGCAGCACGCGCGGCGTCGCATTGCAGCACGGTTATCGCGCGAGCTTCATGGGCAAGCCGTACCTGCATGCGCCGGGCAGCGGGATGCACGTGCACGTGAGCCTCTACGACGATGCGGGGCGCAACCTGCTCGCGGCGGACGGGCAGCGGCCGCTGCGGCATGCGGTGGCCGGATGCCTCGCACTGCTGCCGCATTGCATGCCCGTGTTCGCGCCGAATCACAACGCGTTTCGGCGTTACGGTTCGATGGTGAACGCGGCGAGCCGCGCGAGCTGGGGCTTCGAGGATCGCGATGCGTGCATCCGGATTCCCGAGTCGGATGCGCGCAACCTGCGGATCGAACACCGGCTCGCCAGTGCGGACGCGAACCCGTACCTCGTGCTCGCGGCGATTCTCGTCGGGATGGAGCACGGGCTCGACGCGAAGCTGGAGCCGATCGCGCCGCTCAACGAGGATCGCGGCAGCGGGATCGACTTTCCGAAGGAGATGCTGTCGGCCGTCGCGGCGATGCAGGATCATGCGGCCGTGCGCGAAGGGCTCGGCGGCGAGTTCGTGATGGTGTATTGCGAGAACAAGCGGCAGGAGGAACTGGATTTTCGCAATGAGATTGGCGCGCGGGAGTATCGGTGGTTCTTGTGATCGGATGCCATCGCTTGCGGGGCTTGTCAGTCCCGTGCCTGCACCATCGGCAGTCCCGCTCCCCACGCGTTCGCGAGCGCCTCGATTTCGGCGACCGGATCGGCTTGTCGGGCAGCTTCATGCGTGTCGTTGGCGAACAGCCGGTGAGCGAACGCGCGTGCGCGTAGCGTGATCGCTGCGGTTTTCCGGCTGCGTCGCACCGTGAACGACACGAGCGCGGCATTGAGGTCGCTGCCTTTTCCATGCTCGTCGAGGCAACGCGCGAGATGCCACGCGTCCTCGAGCGCCTGGCATGCGCCCTGTCCGGAGGTGGGGAGCGGCGCGTGTGCGGCATCGCCGATCAGCAGCACATTGCCGCGGTGCCATACATCGACCGGATCGAGATCGTGCACGCGGATCTTCGCGATCGTGTGCGGCGGCGTCGCACGCATCACGTCTGCGATCGGCGCCGGCCAGCCGTCGAAGAGCCGTTCCAGCAGCGGGCCTGGATCATCCGGCGCCGCAGCGTCGCTGTTGCTGTCGTTGTCGTCGGCGATTTCGGCCTCGGCCCGGGCCGCCGCCCAGTACAGGCGATGCCGGTCCACCGCGACGATGCCGAATCGCTCGCGCTGGCCCCAATAGTCGAATATCGACACTTCGTCGACCAGCGGCACATCGCTCTGCGCGACGCCGATCCAGTTGACGAAACCCTGATAGACGGGCGTGGCGTCGCCGACCACATGGCGTCGCGCTACGGAGTTCATGCGGCCGTCCGCGCCGATCACGAGATCGGGAGTGATCGTCGCGCCGTTGTCGAAATGAACGACGGCGCGGCCGTCAGTGCCGATGTCGATGGCCGTCGCGCAGTAGCCGAAGCAGACTTCGATGTCGTGCGCGGCGACATGCCGAGCCAGCACGGCCTGCAGGTCGCGCCGCAGGATCGAGCGCGTCTGGAAACCCATGTGTCGGTCGAGTTCGCCGATATCGAAACGCTTGAACGGGGTGCCGTGCCGGTCCATGCACCGCATCGCGTGCAGATGGCCGCTGACCGCGGCGATGTCCGGCAGCAGGCCGAGTTGCTCGAGCACGAAGCCGGCATTCGGCCATAACACGACACCGGCGCCCATCGTCGTCCCGGACGCCCTGCGTTCGTAGAGCCGTATCCGGTGCCCCTGCCCGGCAAGCGCAAGCGCGGTGCTCATGCCGGCCACGCCGGCGCCGAGAATGGCGATATCCATGTTGATGCTCCCGTAGGTTCGTGCGCGTGCTCGCATCGGCGCGGGATCGTGCGCCGGCGGCCACGCCTTGACTGGATCCGCATCGTAAATTACGGTCGCGAACGGGATAAGCCATGAAAAGCGGCGAGCTTTGATACCAAAAACGGGAGAATGATGCGCAGCAAGCTGGATCTGAACGCGGTGCGCGTGTTCGTGTCGGTCGTCGACGAAGGCAGCTTTGCCGGCGCTGCGCGTGTGCTGTCGATACCCGGTTCCAACGTGAGCCGTCATGTGGCGCAACTGGAGTCGAGGCTCGGTGTGCGCTTGCTGGAACGCAGCACGCGGCACCTGCGCATGACGGAGGCCGGGCGCCTGCTGCACGAGCGCGCGAAGCCGATGCTCGATGCACTGACGCTCGCCGAGTTCGAACTGACCTCGCAGCAGACGGAGCTGCGCGGCGTGCTGAAGCTCTGCGTGCCCGGCGAAATCGGGCCGCGCATGCTCGGGCCGATCGTCGCGGAATTCGCCCGCCGCCATCCGCGTGTCGAAATCGACTGCGATACGAGCCTCGCAGGGGTCTCGACACTGCGCGACGATATCGACCTGTCGGTCATCGTCAATCGCGGCAAGCTGGACGACAGTGCGTTCGTCGTCAGGCCGCTCGTGAGCCTGCCGAGCGTCGTCGTGGCGGCGCCGTCGCTGATCGAGCGCACGGGCATGCCGACCCGGACGGAGCAGCTCAGGCAATTGCCGTGCATCACGACGTTGAGCACGCTGAAAGGGCAGCCGTGGCAGTTCGCCGGCGACGACGGGCGGATTCACAAGATTCCGGTCGCCAGCCGGTATCGCGTCAATAGCGGCGAGATGGCGGGGCTGGCGGCGGTAAACGGGATCGGCTTCGCGATTCTCGTCGAACGAGGATGCGCGGCCGAGCTGGCCGCCGGGCGGCTCGTGCGCGTGCCACTGGAGATGACGCCGGCGCCGCTCGAACTGTTGGCCGCCTATTCGAGCCGCAATTCGGTCAACGCGAAGATCCGCGAGTTGCTGCAGCTGATGCAGGCGCGCCTTGCGGTGGAGGAAGCGATGCCGTCATGACGTTCGTTTCGGCAACGCGCGCCAATAGCGCACTTCTTCGATCGGCGCACCGTCGATCTCGAACGTCTTGATGTCGTCTTCGGCAACGAAACCCTCGCGTTCATAAAACGCCCGTGCTCGATGGTTCTTGACCAGCACCCAGAGCGACACCCACGCACGGCCCATGTCATGCAGCGCATCGCATGCATGGTCGACCAGCGCCGCGCCGACGCCTTGCCCGCAATGCGTCGGATGCAGGTAGATCGCTTCGATTTCACCCCAGGTGCGATCCTTGTCGGTGTCGCGCGTCGGACCGAAGGCGATCCAGCCCGTCGGGCCGCTTTCCGCGAACGCGAGCGCAACGCGCGGCCGGCCGGCGTCGAGCGCTTGGCGCCAAGAAGCGGTGCGCTTTTCGACCGACAGGCCGGCGAGGAACGGGGCCGGCATGATGCCCGGGTAGGTAGCCTGCCACGATGCGACGTGGATGGCGGCGATGGCCGGGGCATCGGCGGGCGTGGCAGGGCGGATGTCGATGTTCATCGTGTTCGATGTCATGTGTGTTCCGTCTGATCGGGTGCCGTGTGCCGCGCCGTCGTGTGCGGGATTCAATTCGCCGGATCCAGGCTGCCGTCGATCGCAAAACGGTAGTGGATATCCACCTGTGATGCATCGCCCGGCACGTCGGTTTTCTTCAGCACGAATTCGAACGCAGGCTCGAACCAGCCGTTGCGCGGCACTTCGCCACCGAGGATATCGACGTCATACCAGCCGTTGTCGATTTCGATCACGGGCCTGCCCGGTTCGCGGTAACGCGCGAGCAGCGCATCGACCGTTGCGTCGTTGAAGCGTTCGAGAATCCGCCACGTATAGAGCATGATCGAACGATGTTCGACGCGCAGCACGTACCCACCGCGCCGATGCTGCAGGCGGCTTCCCGTCTTCAGCAGTTCGGGTGTTGCGTCATCCAGCGTGAAGATGATCGTGTACGGATGATTCTCGATGCCGGCCAGCGGAATGACGACGCCTTCGAGCACGGCGCGATCGCCGCTGTCGCTCGTCGTGAACGCCGTCGCGACGTCGTCCGGCAGCCCCTGCCGTTCCTTGAAGCGCTTCAGCAGCAGGAGATCGCCGACGAGAAAATAGTCGACCAGATCGTTGAGGACTTCAGGGAATGCTTGTCGCATCGCCGCTCCTTTCGCGGTGCCGAAGCGGAGGGTTCGCAACGGCATGAAGCGCCGCGCCGCGAAACGCTTCGCGGCGCGGGTCGCGCGAAGCCCTTAGTCGCCGAGCTTCGACGTCACGCAACCCGTGCTCGTGCACTCGCGTTCACGCTCGCGCAGGAACGACAGCCGCGACTGCGTCATGTCGGTCGCGCACTGGAGATCCACGAGGTAGCCGTTGTTGCGCGTCTCGCTGCACTGCGCGTCGCGTTGCTTCAGCCATGCGAGCTGGCCGGCCTTCAGCGTCGCCTGCTGGTCGCTGCTCAGTTGCTTGCGCAGGCGGCCGTACTCGTCGTTGAGGTCACGGTCGGTCTGCGAGAACTGGGTGCTGCTGCAGTACACCTGGTCGAATGCGCTGTGCGGCTTCGCGCAGCCGGCCGCGTGCGCGGCGAACGGAACGGCAAGCGCGAGCAGCGCGCAGGATGCGAGCAGATTCTTCATTTTCATGGTGATGCTCCTGACTGGGTGAAAACCGTTGAGTCCGACGGGGATGCCGTCATTTATTTCGGCGCGGTGCACGTGTCGATGCCGCCCGCGATCGCAGTGGACAGCTTCTGGATCGTCTCGCGCCGCGCAAGCCGCGCTTCCTCGTCCGGATTGACGATCACGCCGGCTTCGACGAGCACGGCCGGAATCGGCGCGGTGCGCAACACGACGAGATCGTCGAAGCGGTGGATGCCGAGTTGCGGGTCGATCAGCGGGCGATTCTCGCCGCGGATCGGCTGCGCGTGATACAGCGACGGCCGCTCGCCGGACGCGACCAGCCGCTCGGCAATCGCCTTCGCGCACCGCAGGCTTTCCGCATAGTGCGGATTGCGTTCCGACACGAACACCGAGAAGCCGCGGAATTCGCGCTGGCGGCCCGCGTCGATGAACTGCTGCTGCATCGAGTCGTGATGGATCGACACGAACAGGTTCGCGTCGGGCGCCTGCGTCGAACGCTGGTCGAGCGCGATCTCGCGGCCGTCGGCCGACGTGCGCAGCACGCGGTCGCCATGCGCGACGAGTTTCTCGGCGACCGCCGCGGACAGGTCGAGGTTGTACAGGTATTCGACGCGGCCGCTCGCGCCGGTGGAACCCGGGTGAGCCGGCGTATGGCCGGTGTCGACGACGATGTAGCGCCCGGAGGCGGGCGCGGTGTCGGTGCCGGCCGCATGGAGCGCAAGCGGCGCGCCGAGCAGCGGGGCGCAGGCGAGCACGCGCGCGGCGGCGCGCACGAACGGGCGAAGGCGTCGGATGGTTCGGTTCGTCATTGTTGTTGTCGAGGAGGGCATACGGCGCGTCAGGCGGTGCGGCACCGTCGGCCTGCTCAAGGCAGTCGGAATGTCGGGCGATTATAGCGGGTGGCGGTGGCGCCGCAATGACGGATGACGACCGTCAGGCCAACGTGCGCCGGGCGGCGAGCATGCCCCAGTACGACGCTTCCTCGAACAGCGACAGCCCCGACAGGTCGGCATGCGCGAACACGACCGGGCCGTCGGCATCGCGCAGCGCGAGCAGCCCCGGCCGGCTCAGGAAGCCGACATCGGGCGTCGCCATCGCGTGACCGCGCATGGTGATCTCGAGCGCCGTCGCGTGTTTCCACAGATCGCGCCCGTAGACGGCCTGCAAGTCGGTCGCCGCCTGTTCGCGCAACGCGTCGGGTTGGGCCTGTGCAAGCCAGCGGCGCGTGTCGTCCGGCGCTTGCGTGCTCAACGCCTGGTACGCGGAGAACACCGAGCGCGTCGGCGGCGACATGCGGATCAACTGGTGCGTCGACACGACATAGCCGAGCCCTGCGCCGTCGTAGACGACGTTGTCCCACGCGAGCGGCACGCCGGCTGCTTCGGCCGGCATGCCGTCGAGCAGGAAGTTGGACACGAGCCACGGCGCGCGCGGCGGCAGGTCGCGCGCGGGATCGAAGCCATACGCGGCCAGCTGCGGAAATACGCGCGCCGCGACGAACAGCGGCATCGCGCTGACGACGCGCCGCGCCTTCAGCACGAACGTCGACAGCGCGCCGTCGTTGCCGATGCGTGCGCATAGCACGTCGACGCCGCCCGCGCGTTCGGTCGCGCGCACGGCGAAGCCATCGCGCGACCATGCGTTCGAGCCGGTGCGCGCGGTGATCGAATCGCTCAGCTTCGTCACCATCGTGTGCAGCCCGTCGGGCCAGGTCAGCACCGCGCCGTCGCCGGCATCGCCGGCGTGAGCGCCGCGCGACGAGAAATAATGCAGGCCTGCCCATGCGGACACGTGCTCGTATCCCGCGCCGTAGTCGTCGCGGCAGCAATAGTTCAGGTACCAGTGCAGCGACTTCGCGGTGTAGCCCTCGTCGAGCAGCCACTGGCGGAACGAGCGCCGGTCCAGCGCGCGCCAGCGCGGGTCGCGTGACGATTCCGCGATCGGGATGCAGAACACCTTGCGGCCATCGGCGCCGCGCGCGCTGCGCAGCCCGTCCGTGTACGCGAAGAAGCGTGCCTGTTGCGCGAGCTCGTCGGCGCCGAGGCCGGCCGTCGGCACGAGGCCGTCCTGCCACTGCCCGGCGATGAAGAGCCGCTCGTCGGGTGCATGGACGAGCACGCGCTCGTCGTACACGGGGCGCGCGGAGAACGGCGCCGATTCGATCACGCCGAGATCGGCGAGCATGTCGCGCAGATGCGCGGATTCGAGTGATGGCAGCGGCAGGTAGTGCGCGCCTTTCGGATAGCCGAGATCGCCGAAGCGGCCGCCGGCCGCGTTGCCGCCGAATTCGGGGCCCGCGAGCACCGTGAAGCGCTTGTGTCCCGCACGCGCGAGCTGCCATGCGCATGACAGCCCGGCAGCGCCCGCGCCGAGGATCGCGATGTCGGTCTCGATCGTGCCGGACGGCGGCGGCAGCGTCGCATGGTCGCGCAGCGCATGGCCTTCGCGCATGCCGGGGTAGTTGACATGCGGCGTCGTCTCGAGCCAGCCGGTGCGCCCGCAGGCGGCAAGCGACGCGGCCGCCGACGCGACGAGGAACGTGCGGCGGTCCATCAGCGCAGCACGTGTTTCCAGTCGTCGTCGAAACGGCGCACGAGCGGCTGGTCGTTGAGTTCGTTCGGCGACATCGGCAGCGCCGGCATGTCGGCCGGGAAGTGGAACATCTCGACGGCCGTCTGCGCGTCGAGCCAGCGCATGGGCACCGAGTAGTGCGTCGGCACCGTGAAGTCGCGCCGCTTGCCGGCGATCACGAAGCCCCAGTCGCCGAACGACGGCACGTAGCAGTGGTACGGCCACGTGTTGAGCCCGGCTTCATGCAGCGTCGCGATGATGGTCCAGTACGCGTGCGGCGCGAAATACGGCGACGTCGACTGGATCACCGCGTAGCCGTTCTCCGACAGGTGGCGGGCGAGCAACCGGAACACGGGCACCGAATACAGCCGGCCGAGCCCGAAGTTGGTCGGGTCGGGGAAGTCGACGACGATCGCGTCGTACACGTCGGCATTCGATTCGAGCCAGCGCACCGCATCGTCGTTGATCACGTGTACGCGCGGGTCCTTCAGCGAGCCCTGGTTCAGCTTGACGAGCGGTGCGGACGTCGAGAACAGCTTCGTCATCGCGGGATCGAGATCGACGAGCGTGATCCGTTCGAGGTTGCGGTGCTTCAGCAGTTCACGCACCGCGAGGCCGTCGCCGCCGCCGAGCACGAGCACGCGCTTCGCCCACGGCAGCGCCTCGATCGTCGGGTGGATCAGCGCCTCGTGATAGCGATGCTCGTCGCGCGACGAGAACTGCAGGTTGCCGTTCAGGTACAGCCTCATGTCGTCGTGCCACTGCGTGAGCACGATGCGCTGGTACGGCGTCGTTTCCGAGTAGATCGTCTCGTCGCCGTACACGCCGTGCTCGGCCCAGTGCGTGATGCGGTCCGACAGCGCGAAGCCGGCGACGAGCAGCCCGATCACGAGCGATGCGCGCATCAGCTTGCCGCGCACGTTGCGGATCTCGTCACGGAACAGGTGTGTCGTCCACAGCGCGACGAACGCGTTCAGGAGCCCAAACAGAAAGCTGGTGCGCAGCAGGCCGAGACGCGGCGCGAGTACCAGCGGGAAGATCAGCGACACGGCGAGCGAGCCGAGATAGTCGAAGGTCAGCACTTCGCTGACGGTATGGCGGAACGCCTGGCGTCGCTGCTGGAACGCGCGCATCACGAGCGGGATCTCCATCCCGATCAGCAGGCCGAGCGCCAGCACCAGGGCATAGAGCGCCGCGCGAAACGGCGCGGCGAGCCACGCGAACACGGCAAACAGCAGCGCGGCCGACACGCCGCCGAGCAGGCCGACGAGCAGCTCGATGTCGACGAAGCGGTCGAGCACGTCGTCGTCCTCGACGAACTTCGCGAGCCACGAGCCGATCCCCATCGCAAACAGGTAGCAACCGATCACCGACGAGAACTGCAGGATCGAATCGCCGAGCAGGTAGCTGGACAGCGCACTGCTGATCAGTTCGTAGCCGAGCCCGCACGACGCGAGCACGAGAATCGACAGGACGAGCGCGCGCCTATGCAGCATGGTGCGTCCGTTGTGCAGCGATCGGCAATGTGGATATACTGGCGCGGACTTTTGTGGGGCGGCCATCCGTCCGCTGGCCCCACACAAGCCGGCTGGCGACGGGGCGGCGAACCGAGCACAAGATCCGAGGGAAAGAATGAATAGTGCCTATCTCTATGCGGTTCATTTATTGTCGGCGTTCGTGCTGCTTCTCGTGTTCGCGGCAGTGTACCTGAAGGTCACCCCGTTCGACGAACTGGCGCTGATCCGCGACGGCAACGCGGCCGCGACGCTGTCGTTCGGCGGTGCGCTGGTCGGCTTCTGCCTGACGCTCGCATCCAGCATCGCGCACAATTCCACGCTCGGAGAAGTCGTGATCTGGGCCGTCGGCGCGATGGCCGTGCAACTGATCACCTATGCGGCGCTGACGCGCCTGATGCCCGGCATGAATCATGCAATCGAGGATCGCAACGTCGCGATGGGCGGCCTGATGGGCACCGCGTCGCTTGTCGTCGGCATCATCAATGCCGCCTGCCTGACCTGACGCGCCACGCGTTTCGAGGAGACCGACATGAGTCTGGGATCGTTTATCCGCAAGCAGTTCGTCGACGTCCTGCAATGGACCGAAGACACCGACGGCGTGCTGGCCTGGCGCTATCCGATGGAAGACATGGAAATCCGCTACGGCGGCAAACTGACCGTGCGCGAAACGCAGGTCGCGATCTTCGTCAACGAAGGCAAGGTCGCCGACATCTTCCAGGCGGGGCTGTACACGCTGGAAACGAATACGCTGCCGGTGCTCACGTACCTGAAGAACTGGGACAAACTCTTTCAGTCGCCTTTCAAATCGGACGTGTATTTCTTCAGCACGCGGCTACAGCTCGGCCGGCGCTGGGGCACCGCGCAGCCGGTGACGATCCGCGACCGCGAATTCGGCTTCGTGCAGGTGCGTGCGTTCGGCATCTACTCGTACCGGATCGTCGACGCGGGCGCGTTCTATCGCGAGGTCAGCGGCACGCGCGCGCAGTACACGGTCGACGATCTCGAACAGCAACTGCGCAACCTGGTGGTCACCGCGATGAGCACCACGTTCGGCTCGGCCGACGTACCGTTCGTCGACATGGCCGCGAACCAGTCGCTGCTGTCGCAGCGCGTCGCGGAGGCGCTGGCGCCGGTGTTTACGCGCTACGGCCTTGCGCTCGATGCGTTCGCGGTCGAGAGCGTGTCGCTGCCTGCGGAGCTGCAGAAGGCGCTCGACCTGCGGATCGGCGCGGGGATGGCCGGGGATCTTGCCCGCGCCACGCAATACCAGACCGCGCAGGCGATTCCGCTCGCCGCGCAGAACCCGGGCGGCATCGCCGGGATCGGCGCGGGGCTCGCCGCGGGTGCGGCGATCGGGCAGGCGATGGCCGGCCAGATGGCGGGTGTCGCGCAATCGGCGCCGGCTGCACCGCCCGCGCCCCCCGCCGCGCCGGTGGCGGCCGCACAGCCTGCCGCGCCGGCGGAGGGCACTGATTACGTGCAGCGGCTCGAACAGTTGAAGGCGCTGTTCGACAAGGGCCTCGTGACCGAAGACGAATATTCGCGCGCGAAGGCCGAGATCCTCGCGAAGCTGACCCGGTAAGCGTCGCGCATGTTCAGTACCTCGTGCCCCCAGTGCGGCGCGCCGGTCGAGTTTCGCTCGGCGGCGGCGGTGATGGCCGTCTGCGCGTCCTGTCGCAGCACGCTGCTCAAGCGCGGCACCGACGTCGAACGTATCGGCGAACTGGCCACGGTGCTCGACGATGCGTCGCCGATCCAGATCGGCACGGCCGGTCGCTACGGCAAGCGTGCGTTCACGGTGCTCGGGCGCATCCAGATGACCTACGACGCCGGCGCGTGGAGTGAGTGGTATGTCGTGTTCGACGACGGCACGTTCGGCTGGCTGTCGGATGCGTCCGGCCAGTATGCGATCACGGCGCGCGAGCCCGACGATGCGTCCGGCGGCGCGTGGCCTGCGTTCGGCACGCTGGAACCGGGCATGCGGATCGACCACGGCGGCCGCGCATTTCTCGTGTCGGACGTGCGCACCGCGCGCTGCACGGGCGGCGACGGCGAGCTGCCGTTCCGCGTCGATGCCGGCTGGGAGGCGCGCGTCGTCGACCTGCGCACCGGCAACGCGTTCGCGACCTACGACTATTCCGACGCCGATTCGAACGGCGGGAGTCCGGCCGTCTATACGGGCGAAGCGCTCGAATTCGATGCGCTCGCATTCACCGGGCTGCGCGATACCGAAAACGATACGCGCGAGAAGCGCGGCGCGGAGATGGTGCCGTTCGCGTGCCCGAGCTGCGGTGCGCCGCTGTCGTATGCGCCGAACGTCGCCGACTACGTGGTGTGCGGCAGTTGCCATGCGGGCGTGCAGTGCACGACCGAGCAGCAGACCGTGTTCGCGGCGCAGCGCAAGCTCGACGCGGTGAAGGGTGCGCTGGAGCTCGGCGCGATCGGCACGTTCGACGGCGTGAAGTACACGGTGATCGGGATGATGCGTTGCCGCGTGCCGGACGAAGAAGAGACGTGGGACGAATACCTGTTGCTGAACCCGAAGCGCGGGTTCCTGTGGCTCGTGCAGAGCGAAGGGCGCTGGGAACGCGTGCAGGTGCTCGACCAATGGCCGACGATCGGCGGCGAGTCCGACGTGACCGACGGCGGCAAGACCTACCGCCTGCGCGAGGAATACGATTCGGAGGTCGTCTACGTGGTCGGTGCGTTCAACTGGCGCGTGCAGGTGGGCGATCGCACGTCGATCATCGACTACGGCTGGCAGAAGGACAAGCTGACGCGCGAGCGCAGCAACGCGGAGATCGTCTGGTCGCGCGCGCAGCCGCTGTCGGGCAGCACGCTTGCCGAACGCTTCGGCACGCCGGCGCTCGCGACGGCCGCGGCGGCAACGGGCGCCGCTGCGTCGACGGGCCTGTTCGGCCGGAAAGGCCCGCACAGTTTCGCGCCGCTGCCGCTCGTGTTCAGCGCGCTGCTCGTGATCCTGAACATGGGCTCGCTGTTCTCGTTCAGCGGCCGCTCCGTCTACGTGCTGGTCGGCGTGCTGGTGCTGTGGCTGCCTGAATGGCTGTGGAAGAGCTTTGCGTCGGACGGGGGCAGCGCGTGATCCGGTACATCCTCTATGGCATCTACGGCCTGATCGTCGTCACGCTGTTCAGCTGCGCATCGATCGGCGGCAGCGGTTCGGGCGGCAGCGGCTGGGGCAGTTCGTCGGCCCGCAGCGGCTACTCGTCGTACGGGTCGCACAAATGACCGTGCGCGACGCGATCGCGCCACCGCGCGCGACGTTCGGTGCGCACGTGCTGGCCGACCTGGCCGGCATCGACGCGGCGCTGCTGCGCGACGCCGCGCGCCTCGAGGCGCTTCTCGTCGAAGCGGCGCAGCAGGCGGGCGCACGCGTGATCGGCGCGCATTTCCATCATTTCGGCGGTGAGCATGGCGTGACGGGCGTCGTGCTGCTCGCCGAATCGCACATCACGATCCATACGTGGCCCGAGCATCGCTTCGCGGCCGTCGACGCGTTCATGTGCGGCGCGGCGCGTGCGGCCGATGCCGTCGACGCGATCGCCGCCGCGCTCGGCACGCAGGCGCAAGTCCGGCAGCAGGTTGCGCGCGGCGGCGCGCCGACGTGAGCGGGCCTTTCACTCTCTTGACCGATATGCGTAACGGAATCCGATTTGCCGCGTTGCTTGGCTGGGCGCTGCTGGCGGGCAATGCCGCCGCCGATGTGCCGCCGAAGCCGCCCGGGCCGGTCGTGATGGTTCACTTCGATTACTACGAGAAGGACAACGCGCGCCTTCACGCGCTGGAGCAACGGCTGGATCGCGCGGTGAAGCAGGCACGCGCCGGCGAACTGGGCGAGACCGAAGTGCATCGCGACGGCAACGACGGTTACCTGTACTTCTATGGTACGAGCGCCGACCGCCTGTACGCGATCGCGCGCCCGATCCTGAAATCGTCAGGATGGCTGACCGGTACGGAGGTCACGTTGCGCCGCGATGCGGGGGCGGAAACGTTCCCGTTGCGCGGGGGCGGCGCACGTTAGGGCCGGGCCGTCACGAACGTCGCGACGTTCCCGCTACCGGTCGAACCGGAACGACGACACGCTGTGCAACGTCGCGCCGCCGTCAGATGATGCAGCGGCGCACGCGGTTCGCGAAGTCTTGAACCCGTGCGCCGTGCAGCAAGATGCGACGGGGCGAAATCAGCGATTGATTTCGTCCGCCGAAATCAGCTCGGCCACCAGGACTGGCGCCGGCCCCTGCAGGTAGTACTCGTGCTCGAGCGGTTCGCGCAGCTTCATGAACGTTTCCGTGCCGATCTGCATCGTTTCGCCCGCATGCATGCGCGCGCCGCTTTCCAGCAGGTAATGCATCACGTTGTTGAAGATGCCCGAGTAACGTTCGCCCTCGTGATGGCCTTCCGCGAGCGCGGCGAAATCGGGCAGGCCGAACACGTCGGCGCCATAGGTGCGCATCCACACGCCGTCGACGCCTTCGACTTCGTATTTCACGAAGCCGCAGAAGAACAGGTTCAGCGGGATATCCCGCAGCACGTCGAGGCTTTCCTCGCCGAGTTCCTTCGCATTGAAGACGCCGGCCGGCAGCGACGTGTGCGCGTGCTCGTTCAGCACCGCGAGGCCGTTCTGTTCGGCGAGCGCGCCGGCGACGGCCGCCAGCGCGACATACTGGTCGAGCGGATTCGCTTCGTGCCCGGCGTAGTAGAGGATCACGTGGCTGCGACTTGCCCGCACCTGCTGCTTCAGGTCCTGCCCGTAGTGGGCCGGTGCGACACACGTTTCCAGCGCCTCGGACGGATAGGGCGCGTCGAAGCCGACGAGCCGGACGACATGGTTGCCCCAGCCGGCGAGCCCGAATACCTGCTCCAGCGTCGGCTCGGTCTCGACGCGCGCCTGCTCCATGCTCGGGTGGTACGCGCGCAGCGCGGCCGTCAGCGCGGGGATGTCGACCTTCAGCGGGCCGTCGAAGACGACCGTCACGCTCAGCGGATTCTCGACGTCGGGTGCCGCGACCAGCGCTACGGGGTTTTCGGGTGCTTCGTTGCGGCCAAAGAATCGGGATATCAGGCTCATCGGATTAGGTTCGTGTCGTAGCCGTTTCAGGGAGGAGTGCCCCGTTCTCTCGGTCGGGGCGCGCCGTCAGGGTGACGGCCGCCCGTAGTTTCCCCGGGTTCGGCGAATCTGGCAAATGCGCGGTGAATGCCCGACTGCGCGGCGGTGGCGCGTTGGAACACCGTGGGGAGGAGGTGGCGCGGACACGCCGGGCCGTGCGGGCGCGTGGCCCGCGGCAGCGACGATCAGTGCGGTAGCGCTTCGGCTTCGGCCCAGCGCTTGAACGAGTCGAGACGCCGGCGCGTCTGCACGAGATAGAACGCGCCGATCAGCGGTTCGAGCAGCCAGCGCAGCCAGGCCGGCTGGGCGCGGAAGTGGTACGTGAATTTCACCTCGGTCGTGCCGGGCGTGTGCTCGGTGAAGTTCCAGCTGCCGCTGAAGCGCTCGAGCACTTTCGGCCCGTCGACCATCTCGACGGCGGCGACCTGCGGCGGACGGTACGAGATGTAGCGTGACACCATCGTCGCGCCCGACTGGCTGCGGCAGAACGCGTCGACGCCGACGCCGGCCGTCGTGCCGTCGAGCAGATACGCGTCGGTGAGGAAGCTGTCCCACACGAGCCGCCGCGCGTAATCCTGCGACCACGTGAAGAGGCGTCTGCGATCGACACCGACGGTCCGGCTGACTGAGATCCTCATGATGGCGGGCGCAATGGCGCGGATTGGGATGAAATCGAGTGTAACCCGCCAATGCCGCGTATTGCGTCAGACTTCGTCAAGTCGAGGATGAGCTCGATTGACGCACCTCGGGATTTCCCCTAGGATTCGTTTCAACCCTTCGGGAAAGACCCGAAGCGTTTCACTCTCTTGAGGGAGCCTCATGAGTACGCAACAGAACCGGCGCTTCGACGCGCTCGTTTTCATTGGTCGTTTCCAGCCTCCGCATCGTGGTCACCTGAACGTGCTGAAGTCGGCACTGAGCCGGGCCGAGCGCGTGTGCGTGCTGATCGGATCGACCGACAAGCCCCGCACCATCAAGGATCCGTTCTCGTTCGACGAGCGCCGCCAGATGCTGGCTTCGCTGCTCGATGCGTCCGAGCGCGACCGCGTCACGATCGCGCCGTTGCAGGATTCGACCTACAACGACGGCGACTGGGTGCGCTGGGTGCAGGACGCGGTCGCGTCCACGCTCGGCGATATCGCGCAGCGCAAGGTCGGGCTGATCGGCCACGAGAAAGACGCCACGTCGTATTACCTGCGGATGTTCCCGCAATGGGAGCTCGTCGATGTCGACGCGACGGAAGACATTTCCGCCACCGAGATTCGCGACCAGTATTTCGCCGAACGCCCGAACAGCTTCGTGCAGTGGGCCGTGCCGGAACCCGTGTTCGGCTGGCTCGAGCGTTTCCGCACGCAGCCGGAATTCGCGCAGCTGAAGTCGGAAGCCGAATTCATCGCCGGATATCGCAAGGCGTGGGCGGCCGCGCCTTATCCCGTCACGTTCGTGACGGTCGACGCGGTGGTCGTGCATTCGGGCCATATCCTGCTCGTGCGCCGCCGCAGCGAACCGGGCCGTGGCCTGTGGGCGCTGCCGGGCGGGTTCGTGAACCAGGACGAGCGGCTCGACGCGGCCTGTATCCGCGAGCTGCGTGAAGAAACCGGCCTGAAGCTGCCGGAGCCCGTGCTGCGCGGCTCGATCAAGGATCGCCAGGTGTTCGACCACCCGACGCGTTCGCTGCGCGGCCGCACGATCACGCACGCGTGCCTGTTCAACTTCCCGACCGGCGAACTGCCGCGCGTGAAGGGCAGCGACGACGCCGACAAGGCGCGCTGGGTGCCGCTCAACGAATTCGCGCAGATGCGCAACGTGATGTTCGAGGATCACTTCGACATCGCGTATCACTTCCTGGGGAAGCTGTGATCCGCTGATTCCCCGCATTCCGTCCGCCGCGACAGACGCGGCGGCACTTCAACGGCCTAGAGGAGCTCTAGCCATGCAAAACGATCTCGGCGGCTTTGCCGCGGTTCTCGCCAATCCGATCCTCAACACGGATTCGTACAAGGCTTCCCACTTCCTGCAATATCCGCCCGACGCGTCGGCGATGTTCTCGTACGTCGAATCGCGCGGCGGCCGTTACGACCGCACGGTGTTCTTCGGCCTGCAGATGCTGCTGAAGGAATATCTGTGCAAGCCGATCACGCACGCGATGATCGACGAGGCGCGCGACTTCTTCACGGTGCACGGCGAGCCGTTCAACGAAGCGGGGTGGCGCTACATCGTCGAACGCTACGACGGCTACCTGCCGGTGAAGATCCGCGCGGTGCCCGAGGGCTCGGTCGTGCCGGTACACAACGTGCTGATGACGGTCGAATGCGACGACCCGCAGGTGTTCTGGCTCGCGTCGTATCTCGAGACGATGCTGCTGCGCGTGTGGTATCCGGTTACGGTTGCGACGCGCAGCTGGCACCTGCGGCAGACGATCCGCCGCTTCCTCGAAAAGACCGACGACGATCTCGCGCAACTGCCGTTCAAGCTTCACGACTTCGGCGCGCGCGGCGTATCGAGCGCGGAGTCGGCCGCGATCGGCGGCGCGGCGCACCTCGTGAACTTCATGGGTTCGGACACGGTGCTCGGCGTGCTGGCCGCGAACCGCTTCTATCGCGAGCCGATGGCCGCGTACTCGGTGCCGGCGGCCGAGCACAGCACGATCACGTCGTGGGGCCGCGAGCATGAAGCCGATGCGTACCGGAACATGATTCGCCGCTTTGGCCTGCCCGGTGCGATCGTGTCGGTCGTGTCGGACTCCTACGATCTGTTCGCCGCGCTCGATCTGTGGGGCGGCGAGCTTCGGCAGGCCGTGCTTGATTCGGGCGCGACACTGGTCGTGCGTCCCGATTCGGGCGACCCGGTGTCGATCGTGCTGCAGACCGTGCGCGCGCTCGACGAATCGTTCGGCTCGACCGTAAACGGCAAGGGGCGGCGCGTGCTGAATCGCGTGCGGGTGATCCAGGGCGATGGTGTCGACGAGCGGTCGATCGATGCGATTCTCTCCGCGCTCGACGACGCCGGTTATGCGGCCGGCAACGTCGTGTTCGGCATGGGCGGCGCGCTGCTGCAGCAGGTGAACCGCGATACGCAGCGTTTCGCGATGAAGTGCTCGGCGATCCGGCGCGGCGGCGTGTGGCACGACGTCCGCAAGGATCCGGTGACGGATCAGGGCAAGCGCTCGAAGAAGGGGCGGCTCACGCTGCTGCGCAGTTTCCGCACCGGCGAGTATCGGACGACGACGCTGCCCGCCGCGTGGGACGACCGGATGCTGGAAGGCGAATGGGAAGACGCGCTCGAAACGGTGTTCGATACGGGGCGGCTGCTCGTCGATACGTCGTTCGCGGAAGTGCGGGCGAGGGCGCACGCGGGGGAAGTGTGATGCGGGAGGCGGAGGCGGCGCGAGAGGCTCGGGTCACGCCGTCGCTGATACGACGCGATTGCGAGGTCTTTTAGCGGCGGACTACCTCAGCGAAGTGCTCTGGATGTCGGCGTGATGCGCGGATCGCGGCACAAGTGCCGACATCCATCGTTGCAAAGCGGCACCAGTGTCAGACCGATCTGAAGATAGCCTTCATAACCGGCGCTGTCTTTCGGATACGGTTTCGAGATGATGTGGGTATCCGACCAGATGTTCTCACTCTTGACACCGAGTTGTATCAGGAATTCCTTCAGGTGTGCCGCTCGCCGCAGCGCCAGCCCATGTGGATTGACTTCCCCGATGTAGGCTCCGGCGGTGACGATGCCTCGAATTTCGGCGCCGGGCCATTGGCGCGCGCGAATGGCCATCTCTGTAATCTTGACGCGATCCTCGTTGGGGATCGCGTCGGAATTGAGCGGGACGCTGTCAAGCATGTCTTCGGAAACCGTACAGGCCGTGGATGGCATCGAAAACGCGAGGCAGGACCAGATCGCGATGCTTGTCGCGCGTGCAAGAAATGTCACCACAGAATCCTGTCGTCGAAAAATGTACCGATCCATTTCGTGATTGTTTGCCTAATTGCTGCGTTTCAGCATTCCCGAGCGGGGGCACGTCCGCCCGCATCCGCCTGCATGCCACTGCATTCTTCGACACGCACGATCTCCATCGCCCGCGCCAGCGCATCGAACACCGCCGGCCCCTTGCAGCGCGACACGTTGAAACGCAGGTACGACGTCGCGCCGTGCGACGCGCTGAACACGTTGCCGGGCGCGAGCACCACCTCGCGGTCCAGCGCATGGCGCGCGACACGCGCGGCGTCGAGCCCGTCGGGCAACTCCGCCCACACGAACAGGCCGCCGCGCGGCTCCGTCCAGATCCTCAGCCCGGCGCGTGTGAGGCGTCGGAGCGTTTCGCCCATCGCGTCCGCGAGGCGCGTGCGCAGGCTGTCGACGTGGCGCCGGTACGTGCCGTCGACGAGCAGCCGGTGTACGACGTTCGCGCCGATCTGCCCATGGCCGAACGACGTTGCGAGCTTCAGGTCGACGAGCGCCTCGATCCATTCCGGGCGCGCGGCGACGTAGCCGCAGCGGATCGCGGCCGACAGCGTCTTCGAGAAGCTGCCGATCGACACGACCCGCGACAACCCGTCGAAGGCCGCGAGGCGAGGCGCGGGCGTGCTCTCGAAATCCGCGAAGATGTCGTCCTCGACGATCAGCAGACCGTGCTCGGCCGCAAGCGTCAGCAGCCGGTGCGCGACGGGCGCCGCGAGCGTCGCGCCGGTCGGGTTGTGCAGCGCCGCGTTGGTGATGTACAGGCGCGGCCGGTGCTCGGCGAGCACCTGCTCGAAGCGCGCGAGATCGGGGCCGTTCGGCGTGTACGGGACGCTGACGATCCGCGCACGGTGCGCGCGCAGCAGCGCCTGGAAGTTGAAGTAGCACGGGTCGTCGAGCACGACCGTGTCGCCCGGCTCCAGCAGCAGGCGGCAGACGAGATCGAGCGCGTGCGAGCCGCCGTCGGTCAGCATGATCTGCGCGGGTTCGGCCTGGACGCCGTGCTGCGCGAGCCGCCATGCGAGCTGCTGGCGCATCGCGGGCAGGCCGAGCGGCGTCGCGTAGTCGGTCAGCGCGTCGGATTCGTCGCGCGACGCGGCGCGCAGCGCGCGGCGCAGGCTCTCGTCCGGCAGCCACGACGGCGGCAGCCATCCGCAACCGGGCTTCACCGAAGTGGGTGCTGCCTCGAGCGACTGGCGCGACAGCCACAGCGGATCGAGCCCGCGATCGAGCCGCGGGCCGAGATCGGCGAGCGCGAGCGGTGGCGCGTGTCCCGACACATAGAAACCCGAGCCGCGCCGCGAGACCAGCACGCCTTCGCTCGCAAGCCGCTCGTACGCATCGACGACGGTCGATTTCGACACGCCGAGCGCGTCCGCCATCATCCGGATCGACGGCACGCGCGCGCCGGGCACCAGCGCGCGGCTCGCGATTCGTGCGCGCAACGTATCCATCACGGTTTCCACGCGCGTGCGCGACTGAATGGGCGGAACGGGAAGCGCGGTGGTCTGGCTCATGACGAAGAGTGAACTGTACGGCCGGTTGTCCAGTACAGTTTGTCCGAATTGTATTGGGCCGTAGCTTACGCGCTTTTCGCGGGCGGCGGATCATCGGTGATCCCCTTTCCCCGTTCAGGATTTCCCGTGCAAAAGACGACCGACGGATGGCTCAGCGGCCTGCTGGGCGTGATCATCTTCAGTGGCTCGCTGCCCGCGACGCGTATCGCGGTGCAGGGGCTCGACCCGCTGTTCCTCACCTTTGCGCGCGCGACGATCGCCGGCGCGCTCGGCCTGCTGCTGCTCGTCGTGCTGAAGCAGCGGCGGCCGACGCGTGCCGAGGCCGTGTCGCTCGCGATCGTCGCGCTCGGGGTCGTGGTCGGTTTCCCGTTGTTGACGGCGCTCGCGCTGAAGCATGTGACGTCCGCGCAGGCGATCGTGTTCGTCGGGTTGCTGCCGCTCGCGACCGCGCTGTTCGGCGTATGGCGCGGCGGCGAACGGCCGCGGCCGCCGTTCTGGATCTTCTCGATCATCGGCAGCGGCGCGGTGGCCGCGTTTGCGCTGCGCAACGGCGGCCACGCGTCGGTGGCCGGCGATGCATTGATGCTGGCCGCGATCGTCGCGTGCGGGCTCGGCTATGCGGAAGGCGCGCGCTTGTCGCGCGATCTCGGCGGCTGGCAGGTGATCTCGTGGGCGCTCGTGCTGTCGCTGCCGCTGATGCTGCCGCTCACGTGGTTCACCCGGCCAGCGTCGTTCGAAGGCGTCGATGCTGCTGCGCTGTGGGGGCTCGCGTACGTGTCGCTGTTCAGCATGCTGATCGGCTTCGTGTTCTGGTATCGCGGGCTCGCGCTCGGCGGGATCGCGGGCGTCGGCCAGTTGCAGCTGCTGCAGCCGTTCTTCGGCTTCCTGCTGGCGGCCGGGCTGCTGCACGAGACGGTGCCGCCGTCGATGGTCGTCGTGACGTTCGTCGTGGTCGGCTGCGTGGCGGGCGCGAAGTACTTTTCGAAGATGGCGCCCGTGCAGCGGGCGAGCTGACGCGTCGGTGCGCATGCCGCCATATGGCTGGCCGTGCGCCGAAAAGCAAAACGGCCAGGCTGCCGGTAGCGGCAAGCCTGGCCGTTGGCTTTCGTCTCGACGAAAGCGCGTTACTCGAACGTTTCGAGCGCGAGCAATTCGTCGATCGTCTGCCGGCGGCGGATCAGCCGCGGCGCACCGCGATCGACGAGCACTTCCGGCGCGAGCGGCCGGCTGTTGTAGTTCGACGACATCGACGCGCCGTACGCGCCAGCATCATGCAGGAACAGCAGGTCGCCGATCTGCGGCTGCGCCAGCTTGCGGTGCGTGACCACGCCCCCCGCGTCCTGCGTAAACACGTCGCCCGATTCGCACAGCGGCCCCGCGATCGCGAGATCGACGAGCGGCCGGCCGGCCGGCAGCGCGCCTTCGTGCGTGTGCACCGACACCGCGTGGTAGCTGCCGTACATCGACGGGCGCATCAGGTCGTTGAAGCCCGCGTCGATCAGCACGAAATCGTGCTTCGGCCGGCGGTTGACGGCCTGCACTTCGGTGACGAGCGTGCCGGCTTCGGCGACGAGGAAGCGGCCCGGCTCGATCTCGATGCGCACCGGGTGGCCGAGATGCCGCTCGATCCGCTTGCGCGCGGCGTCCCACTGGCTGAAGTAGTGACCCACGTCGACGCGCGGCTCGCCGTCGCGATACGGAATCGACAGGCCGCCGCCGGCCGAGATCGCGTCGATGTCATGGCCGAGCGACGTGACGAGATCGACCATCGCATCGCACACCTGAGACAGGTGGCCGTAGTCGACGCCGGAACCGATGTGCATGTGGATGCCGACGAGCTTCAGCCCGTACCGGCGCACGATCTCGATCGCGCGCGGCACGTCGTCGATCCAGATGCCGTGCTTGCTCTGCGGGCCGCCGGTGTTGGTCTTGTTGCTGTGGCCGTGGCCGAACCCGGGGTTGACGCGCAGCCACACGCGGTGGCCGGGCGCGTGCTCGCCGATGCGCGCGAGCATGTCGAGCGAACCGGCGTTCACGGTCACGCCGTGCTTCAGCACGGCCGCGAGCGTCGGGCGGTCGATCAGGTCGGCCGTGAACACGACGCCTTCCGGCTCGCCGGCAGGGCTGAACCCGGCCGCGAGGCTGCGCTCGATCTCGCCGAGCGATACGGCATCGACGCACGCGCCCTCCTCACGCATCAGCTTCAGGATATGGACATTCGAGTTCGCCTTCTGCGCATAGCGGATCACGTCGAACTGACGCAGTTGGGCGATGCGGTCGCGGATGACGTCGGCGTCGTACACCCACAGCGGGGTGCCGTATTGCTGCGCGAGCGTCGCGAGCTGGCGGGAATCGAGGGACATGGCGGATGAATCGGGTCGAATGAACGGATAGGGTGAATGATGCGCCTGATTACCTATACAGTAAAATGCTTACGTATCTGCATTCGATTCATATTTGATATAGAAGATCATGCTCACGCACCGCCATATCGAGGTCTTTCGCGCGCTGATGGTCACCGGCAGCACGACGCGCGCGGCCGAGATGCTCTATACGTCGCAACCGACGATCAGCCGCGAGCTTGCGCGCATGGAACAGGTCGTCGGCTTCGCGCTGTTCGAGCGCGCGCATGGCCGGCTGCGGCCGACGATGGCCGCGCTCACGCTGTTCGACGATGTGCGGCTTGCGTATGTGGGGCTTGAACGCGTCGCGGCTACCGCCGCGCGCCTGCGCGAGTTTCGTGACGGTCAGCTGTCGGTGATTGCGCTGCCGGCGTTCTCGCACGCGATCCTGCCCGGCGCGTGCCGGCGTTTTCACGAGGCCCACGCGGGCGTCAGCGTGTCGGTTGCGACGCAGGAATCGCCGGTGCTCGAAGAGTGGCTGACCGCGCAGCGTTACGACCTCGGGCTGACCGAGCGCGACGTCGCGCCGGCCGGCACCGTGCTCACGCCGCTGCTCGAAGTCGACGAAGTGTGCGTGCTGCCCGACGGCCATCCGCTGCTCGCGCAGGACGCGATCGATCTGCCGGATCTCGCCGATCGCCCGTTCGTGAGCCTGTCGCTGAACGATCCGTACCGCATTCTGATCGACGAGGCGTTCGCGCAACTCGGCGTGGCGCCGCGCTCGGTCGTCGAAACACCGTCGGCCGTGTCGGTGTGCGCGTTCGTGCGGCAGGGGCTCGGCGCGGCGATCGTCAATCCGCTGACGGCGCTCGATTTCGTCGGGCGCGACCTGCACGTGCGGCCGCTCACGCGGTCGTTTCCGTACCGGGTCAGCGTGATCGTGCCCGAGCATCGGCCGAAGAGCCTGCTGGTCGATGCGTTTGCCGACGCACTGCGCAGTGAGGCGAAGACGATCCGCCGCCGGTTGGCCGCGCTCCTCGGCTGACGCGGCAGTATGATGGGCGTTTTTTCGCCATCATCGTCTCTTTCCGGAATCCTCATGACCGATGCTTCTGCTTTCCTCGAACAACCGATCCTGACCGGCGAACGCGTCGAACTGAGGCCGCTCGCCTCGTCCGACCGGCAGGCGCTGCTGGACGCTGCCGCGGACGGCCAGTTATGGAACCTGAAGGTCACGGTCGTGCCGGGCCCCGATACGATCGACGCCTATCTCGACACCGCACTGCAGGGCCGCGCCGCCGGCACCGTGATGCCGTTCACGATCGTCGATCGTGCATCGGGCCGCGTGATCGGCAGCACGCGTTTCTGGAAGATCGATCGCAAGCACCGCAAGCTCGAGATCGGCCATACGTGGCTGAGCGCATCGGCGCAGCGCACGCGTGCGAACACCGAAGCGAAATGGTTGTTGCTGGGCCATGCGTTCGACGTGCTGCAATGCGTGCGCGTGCAGTTCACGACCGACGAGCTGAACGAGAAATCGCGCGCGGCGATCCTGCGGCTCGGTGCGAAGCAGGAAGGTATCGTGCGGCACGAACGGATCATGCCGGATGGCCGCAAGCGCAATTCGGTGCGCTTCAGCATCATCGACGACGAATGGCCGGAGGTGCGTGCGCGGCTGTTGGCGAAACTCGCGACGTAACGCGTGAAGCGTGACGTTTGACGTGCGTCGCGCCGCCGGAAGGGCAGCGTCGACGCGGCGACAGGGGACGCAGTGCGCCGCGCACGACGGCGCGGCGTAGCGGGCGCGTTACTGCGCCGATGCGAGGTGGTGGCGTTCCGCGAGCTTCTGCGCGTCGGCGTAGTGCTTCTGCAGGATCGGCAGCGACTGGCGGGCGACTTCCTTCAGCTTCGTGTCGCGGCCCGACGCGATTTCGGCCTGGAATGCCGAGATGGCCTTCTGCTGGCCGGCGAGCGCGACCTGCTCGATATACGCCTTGTCGAACTCGGCGCCGCGCAGGTTCTTGATGCTGCCCAGCACGGCCGTGTCGGGGTCGTTGGCCGGCACGTCGACGCCGCGCGGGCTTGCCGCGCGCATGGCCTGGATGATCTTTTCATCATCGGTCGACACGCGTTGCGCGAACGCCTTGACCTGGCTGTCCGACGTGCGCGAATCGGCGATGCGCGCCGCGTCGTGCTGCGTCGACACGGTTTTCGTGCCGTCCGTGATGAAGGCCTGGTCGGCTTCGTGGATGCGCGTCGCGGCGGCGGCCGGTGCGTTCGGTGCCGGTTGTGCGGTTTGCGCGTTCGCCGTCACGGCGACGAGAAGCAGGCCAGCGGCAGACAAAGCAAGGCGCGAGATGTGGGGAAAGCGGTTCATGGGACCTCCTTTCGATCGGGGCTCGGGTTGAAAAACGGATCACGTGATCCGTCGCTGTGCGAGAGACCGGGCGCGCCCGGGCCGGATTCGACCGCCGCTCTGCCGCGGCGCCGGTCGAAGTGTTACCCGGCCCGACCGATTCTAGGAGAGCGATCCGGTCGCAGGTGCAACCGCGCTGTGGTTTGTGTAACGGTTGGTAAGACGAATCGCCGAGCAAGCGTGACGACCGGTATTGCGTACCTGTTGCGTGTGCGACGGCGGCAATTCTTGCGTGCATGGGATGTGCTGAATGCACGGGGGCGTCATCTGCAAGTCATCGTCGTGCCGAGGTGTCGTGCGCGTCGAGCGGCCGGGTCGAGCCGTGCGCACGAAGCGCCGGGTGCGTCACACGCGATCGAGCAATGCGTCGAGGCGGGGCAGCAACGGTGTCGCGCAATGCGCCTGCAACGCGTTCGGTGCGGTGTAGCCCCACGCGACACCCTGGAATGCGATGCGCGCGCGTCGTGCCGCATCGGCGTCGCGGATTTCATCGCCGACGTACAGCACGTCATCGGCGCGCACGCCGGCCTCACGAACGAGCGCGCGCAGGCGACGCGCCTTGCCGAACAGTGGAATGCCGCATGCGAAATGTTCGACGCGGCTGCTGGCACGCGGGCCGAGCCGGTCACGCACGATCTCCTCGGTATTCGACGTGGCGATCGCGATGCGGATGCCGCGCGCGGCGAGCGCGTCGAACGTTTCGCCGACGCCGGGGAACAACGCCACTTGGGCGACGCGCGGCCGCATCAGGCGGCGCATGTCGACCGTGACGCGCGGCACTTTCCACATCGGCACGTCGAGCGCGCGAATGATGTCGCGCGCCGACATGCCGCGCAGCGCCGGGCGCAACTCGGGCGTGGCGTCGCGAAAGCCGTGCATGCGCGACGCTTCCGACAGCGCCGCGAGAAAGCTGTCGAGCGAATCGGCGAGCGTGCCGTCGAAGTCGAATGCGATGAGGCGATAGGGCATGAAGCGGCGTGGCGGGTTCATTGGGCAGGCGACATTGTCACCGAATCGAGGCCCGTTGGCCGCACGGTCGATTGCGCATGCCTCGACCTGGAAATCGACCCGCGCACGCGCGAGGTCACGCGGATCGTGGCGGCCCGGCCGCTGCCGTTGAAGCGTTGCAACGCAGATCGCGCGTTGCGGCCGCCGTGAGCCGGGCGAGCAGATGCCCGTCCGTCGGGATGTAGTCGATACGTGTCACCGCTTGTAGCCCCTCGCGCCGCGCGGTATCGTCGGCATTTCGCCTTCCACCACGCCAACCGGAGACCGACGTGCCCGCTGCCACCCCCGCCACGCTGAGATTTTCCACCGACAAGCGCGAACTCGACGTCGACGCGATCTTCGACTTCCTGCATCGCGACGCGTACTGGTCGCAGGGCATTCCGCGCGATGTGGTCGAGCGTGCGATCGAGGGCTCGTTGTGCTTCGGTGCCTACGTGGGCGACCGGCTCGTCGGGTTCGCGCGGCTCGTGACCGATCACGCGACGTTCGCGTACCTGTGCGACGTGTTCGTGCTGCCGGCCGAACGCGGCAACGGCTACGGTCGCGCGCTGATCGACCACGTGTTCGCGCAGGAGATGGTGCAGGGGCTGCGTCGCATCATGCTCGTGACGTCCGATGCGCACGCGCTGTACCGGCCGGTCGGCTTCGGGCCGTTGGCGAACCCCGAGCGGGTGATGGAGATCCGCCGCCCGGACATCTACGCGAAACGCTGACGAATGGCGCAGCGCATACAATACGCGCTTTCCGTTTTTGCCGAAGAGAAGCCCATCATGACCGAACAGGAAGCCGAACAGCTCGCGACGCATCGCCATTACAAGGGCGGGCTGTATCGCTACATCGGCGTTGCCCGCCATTCCGAAACCGAGGAATCGGTGGTCGTGTACGAACACCTGTGGCCGCATGCACGCGGTCTGTGGGTACGACCGGAAGCGATGTTCAACGGGAACCTCGAAGACGGCACGCCGCGTTTCCGCAAGCTGCGCGACTGATGGACGGCCGGCGGCGCGCGCCGCCGTGCCAGCCGGCGGGGCGGACGTCTACGCGCCGGCCAGCGCCTTTACCAGCTCCGGCGGGGCCGGCTGCCCGACCGTGACTTCCGGCGTGCCGTGCCACGCCGCGAGCTTCTTCACCGCCTTCGCGACATCGGCCGCGAGCCCCGTGCCGAACCGCACGCCCGGCTCGACATGCACGGCCTTCAGTTCGAACGTGCCGAGCGTGCGATGCGCCTTCGCGTCGATGCGCCCGACCAGCCGCCCGCGATGCAGCACCGGCAGGCAGAAATAGCCGTAACGCCGTTTGTGCCCGGGCGTATAGCATTCGATCGTGTAATCGAAACCGAACAGCGTCGATGCACGCCGCCGGTCCCAGACGACCGGGTCGAACGGCGACAGCAGCGTCGTGACCGTCGAGCGCAGCGTGTCGGCTTCCGCGGCGGGCAGCCACGCCTCGAGCGAGCGATGCACGTAGGCCGGCTCCTTCCAGCCGTCGATCGCCACCGGGATCAGGTCGCCTGCGCTCGCGAGCTGCTCGAGTTCCGCGCGGTACGAACGGCGCGGCAGCCGATAGTAGTCGGCCACCCAGTCCGCGCGCACGACGCCGAGCGCGCGGCACGTGTAGTCGAGCAGCGCGGGCAGCACGGCGTGGCGCGGCGGCAGGTCGCGCGCGTCGTCCCAGTCGGGCAGCACGCGCTCGCGCACGTCGTACACGCGCTGGAAATTGCGGCGTTCCGACACCATCAGGTCGCCCGTCGTGAACAGCACTTCCAGGTGACGCTTCTCGGGCTTGCGATCCCACCAGCCGTTGCCTTTCACGCCATCGTCGCGGGCGAAATCGGCCGACCGTACCGGGCCTTCGGCGCGAATCCGCGCGAGCAGCCGCTCGATTTCGGGACGATTCTGCGCATGCCACTCGGCTGCGTACTTCCAGCCCATTCCGGACGGATCGAGCATCTTGTAGCGCATCAGGCCGAACTGCTCGATCGGCAGGAAGCACGCTTCGTGCGACCAGTATTCGAACAGGCGTGCCTCGGCGAGATGCTCGTCGAGCCACTGCGGCGAGAAATCGCCGAGACGGCTGAACAGCACGAGATACGGGCTGCGCGCGACGACGTGGATGGTATCGATCTGCAACTGCGCCATCCGGCGGATCGTGTCGAGCACGTCGGATTTGGTGGCCTTGCGGCGGGGCGGCGTCAGCAGGCCCTGCGCGGCGAGATGCAGCGCGCGGGCGGCGGCGGGCGAGAGCGTAAGCATCGGAAGGGCGGACGGGAGTGATGGTCGGGAACCACTTTAGCGCGAAAGCGGTGCGCGCGCGCGACGTGCCCATGCAACGTGTCTGACAATGGTTGACAGATACGTTTCGCAAGTTTCCCTATAGTGCAGTTCATGGCGCGACGATAAAGGCGCGCAACGATTTTGCTTCCGACGCACATATGTCCATGGCACGCAGGAAGCGAATCCGGGATTCTCAACCCCCATCGGGAGACCCGGAGCCCTGAGCGGACATCCATGCGGCTGTGCACCGGCCCCGTGTGGATGTCCGCTGATTTTTTTGTATTGTCCGGTTTGCTTCGCGAGCCGCGTTCCCTTCCGTCTTTTCCCGTTCGTCTGTCGGCGCGTTATTGCCGCTTGCCGCGCGCGACTTCGTCGCCGGCGCCGGGCGGCAGCCGCCGCGTGATCGGAATCGACGCGAACGAGCACAGCCCGACCACGACGAACGCGGGCCAGAAATCCGACCACACCATCTTCTGATGACCTTGCAGCCAGTGCGAAATGTGCAGCACGAGGCCGGCGACCGTCACGCCCAGGCCGAGCGACATCTGCTGCACGACGCTGCCGAGGCTCGTCGCGCGGCCGGCGTCCCGCGGCGAGATGTCCGCGTAGATCATCGAGTTCAGGCTCGTGAACTGCAGCGCGGGGAAGATGCCGCCGACGAGCACGATCAGCCAGATCGCCCAGGTCGCCATGCCGGGATGGAACACGCCGTAGGCGGCGATCGCGAGGCCCGCGAATGCCGCGTTGTAGATCAGCACCGTGCGGAAGCCGAAGCGGCGCAGCGTATGAGTGGCCGTCGAGCGGCTCATGGCGCCGCCGAACGCGGACGCGCACGTGATGAGCCCCGAATGGAACGCGCTCATGCCGAGCCCTTCCTGCAGCGCGAGCGGCAGCAGGAACGGCACCGCGCCGAGGCCGATACGGAACAGCGACCCGCCGACCACGCTCGCGTGATAGGTGGGGATCTTGAGGAAGCTGAGGTCGAGCACCGGGCGCTCCTTGCGGCGCGCATACGGCACGTAGAGCGCGAGCAGGGCGGTACCGGCCACGCACATGACGAGCGCGTTCGAGCGCGACGTGAGCGAGCCGTCGATCAGCGTGAGACCCATCAGCAGCAGCGCGGCGCCGCTGGCCGACAGCACGAAGCCGAACCAGTCGAGCGGGCCCGGATCGGGCTCGCGCGTATTCGCGATGTGCTTGCTCGCGAGGTAGATCCCGTAGATGCCGATCGGCACGTTGATGAAGAAGATCATCCGCCAGTGCAGGTAGGTCGTGATGAAGCCGCCGACCAGCGGCCCGACCGTGGGCCCGAACAGGGCGGGAATCGCGAGGTAGTTCATCGCGCGCACGAGATCCGAGCGCGGCACGGCGCGGAAGATGATGATGCGGCCGACGGGCACCATCATCGCACCGCCGACGCCTTGGATGAAGCGCGCGAACGTGAGCACGCCGAGGGAACTGGATGCCGCGCACATCAGCGAGCCGACGACGAAGATCCCGATCGCGGTGCGGAACACGGAGCGTGCGCTGAAGCGGTCGGCCAGCCAGCCGCAGATCGGAATGAACACGCCGAGCCCGACCACGTAGGCCGTGATCGCAATGTTCAATGTGACGGGGTTGTGCCCGAAATCCCTCGCCATCGCGGGAAGGGCGGTGACGATGATGTTCGCGTCGACGCTTTCCATGAACAACGCACAGGCAACGATGAGCGGTGCTAGAAAGACGGGCGACATGGGCTGGGCGCGCGGTAAAGACGCCATTATGCCCACATTGTGACCGTTGAGTCACGTACGACAACAGTTGTTCCGCATGTTGCAACAGTCGTCTTTGTTGGCGGACGCCAAGAAAAGAACGACTGCAGAAACGCGGCGCTTGCATCGCGCCGGGATCGCGCGTTCCCATGCGCGGTGATCCTGCTCGGCTCCGATACACCTATCGATCACGCGTGCCGCGTAGAACGCGGCGGCGTAGCGGCGCAGCGACGCGTGTTCGCCTCGCGTTTCGCGGATCGGCGCGCTGTATTCGCACAGCGGCCGCAAGCGCTCCGGCATGGGGACGCCGAGCCATTCGGGGCGCGTCGTCACGGCGATGAACAAGGGTGGGCGAGGTTGCGGTTTGCCGGGGCGGAAGGGTGTTTCTAGAATATGAGCGTTTGCTCATATTCGAAACTCGCATTCCGACCATGGCCGAATCGTCTTCACGAATCCCGCTGTCGCCTCGCAAGGCGCCGCGCCAGCGTCGCTCGCTGGCCACCGTCGACGCGATCGTCGAGGCCGCCGCTCGCATTCTGGAGCGCGACGGCTTCGACGGCTACACGACGAACGCGGTCGCGGCGCTGGCCGGCGTGAGCATCGGTTCGCTCTATCAGTACTTCCCGAATCGCGATGCGCTGACGGCCGCGCTCGTCGAGCGCGAGAGCGCGCATCTGCTCGACGACGTCGACCGGGCTGGCGCGCTGTCGTCGTGCGACGACGTACTGCGCGCACTGGTACGCGCGGCCGTCGCGCACCAGATGCGCCGTCCCGTGCTCGCGCGGCTGATCGATTTCGAGGAGGCGCGGCTGCCGCTCGGCGCGCGCACCGCACGCGTCGTGGATCGTATCCACGCGACGCTGCTGCATGCGCTCGGGCTGCGCGATGCGCCGCGCGTCGCGGCGCCCGACGTCGTCGCGCACGATCTGCTCGCGATCGTGAAAGGGATCGTCGATGCGGCGGGCGCGCGCGGAGAGACCGATGCGGATGCGCTCGACGCGCGCGTGTGGCGGGCCATGCGCGGTTATCTGCGCGAGTCGCGCGAATCGAAACTTGCTTGATGTGCACGTTTCGTGCGACATTCCGACCTACTCGCACCACCAAACGACGCGCATCGATCGAGGGCCATCGAGACGAGCGCGCGCGCGAACGAGACCTCGTGCCGACCCACTCACCATCCAAAGGAGGGGACACGTCATGACGTCACGTCGTGCCGCATCGATCGCATCGCGCTTTTCAGCCCACTTTTCAGCCTGCTTCTCGGCCGGCTTCCCAGCCCGCTTTTCAAGCCGCTTCTCTACGCATTTCCCGCCCCGTCGCTCACCGCCGCCCGTGCCGCGTCTTCGCTGGGCCGCCGCATTGGCCGTCGCGTATCTTGCCGTTGCCGGCTGCGCCGCACAGGCCGACAACACGAACCAGGCCGCCGCACAGGCAACTGCCCAGTCGGCTCCGCCCGCCACGGCCGCGGTTGCCGTCCCCGCATCAGGCACGCTGTTGCCGCCGCCGAGCCAACTCTATGGCGACCTGTTCGTCGCGGTGCAGACCGCGCAGATCTATCCCGACCAGAAGACCTTCGTCGACGCGACGCCCGATAGCGATCCGGCGACGATCGTACAGTTGTATCAGCAACAGAAATCGCAGCCGGGCTTCTCGCTGAAGGCGTTCGTCGGCCAGCATTTCACGCCGCCACCCGAAGGCGGCGTGACGCCGCCGCCGAACCAGACGCTGCGCCAGCACATCGACTGGCTGTGGCCGCAGCTCACGCGCACGAGCACGACGGTGCCGCCCTACAGCTCGCTGATCCCGCTGCCGAAGCCGTATGTCGTGCCGGGTGGCCGTTTCCGCGAAGGCTACTACTGGGATACCTATTTCACGATGCTCGGGCTGCAGGTGTCGGGTCGCGAGGATCTCGTCGACAACATGCTCGACAACTTCGCCCATCTGATCGACACGATGGGGCACATCCCGAACGGCAACCGCACGTACTACGCGAGCCGCTCGCAACCGCCGTTCTTCGCGTACATGGTGACGCTCGCCGCGCAGGCCGAAGGCGACGAGGTCTATCGGAAATACCTGCCGGAACTGCGCAAGGAACATGCGTACTGGATGCAGGGCGAAACCACGACGCCGCGCGGGCAGGCCGTGCGCCACGTGGTCACGATGCCCGACGGCGCGGTGCTGAACCGCTACTGGGACGCGAGCGATACCCCGCGCGACGAGTCGTATCTCGAGGACGTGACGACCGCGAAGTCGGCGCCGGCGCGTCCTGCGAACGAGGTCTACCGCGACCTGCGCGCGGGCGCCGAAAGCGGCTGGGACTACAGCTCGCGCTGGTTCGGCGACGGCAAGACGCTCGCGACGATCCGCACGACGTCGATCGTGCCGGTCGACCTGAACAGCCTGATGTTCCATCTCGAGACGACGATCGTGAAGGGCTGCGCGGTCACGCGCGATGTCGCATGCGTGACCGATTTTTCAGCGCGCGCGGCCCGGCGTGCGGCCGCGATCAACCGCTATCTGTGGAATCGCCGCGGCTACTACGGCGACTACGACTGGCAGCAGCGCAAGCCGCGCGACGCCGTGACGGCCGCCGCGCTGTATCCGTTGTTCGCGGGTGTTGCGTGGCCGGAGCGCGCGAAGGCGACCGCGCGCGAGGTGCGCAAGACGCTGCTGCAGCCGGGCGGTCTCGCGACGACCACCGAGAACACGGGGCAGCAGTGGGATGCGCCGAACGGCTGGGCGCCGCTGCAGTGGATCGCGATCGACGGGCTGCGGCGCTATGGCGAACCGGCGCTCGCGAAGGACATCGGCACGCGCTTCCTGTCCGACGTGAAGCATGTGTACGCGACCGAAGGCAAGCTCGTCGAGAAGTACGTGGTCGAAGGTGCCGGCACGGGCGGCGGCGGGGGCGGCGAATATCCGCTGCAGGACGGTTTCGGCTGGACCAACGGCGTCACGCTGAAACTGCTCGGGCTGTACGGCGAGTGAAGCGCGGCGCGGGCCGCGCGCCTGCGTCGCGCGAGAACGCACGAGCCGGACTGCCGCGCAAGCGGCCGTCCGGCCCGGTTTTGCGTCAGGCTTGCGTTAGAACGTGATCGTCGTGCGCACGCCGACCACCGTTTCGTCGCCGATGCGCGCACCGGCCGCGTTCGGGTTCGGGATGCCGCCGCCCGGGCGGAAGAAGTGCTGCAGGTCCGCTTGCAGTTGCCACCACGGGGTGACCTGGTACTGGTAGGTCGCCTCGACGACCGTTTCCGCACGGCGTACCGGATAGCCGGGCGTCGTGTAGACGCCGGTGTCGCCGTCGAGGCCGCGCGCATGCGAGCCGATCTTCGCGTAGCCGACGGCGATGCCTGCGACGTCGTTGTCGCGTCCCTTGAACGGCGCCTTCAGCGTCACGCCGGCGTTGGCGGCGAAATCGATGATATTGCGATCGCCCGGCGCACCCATCACGCGCGCGAACACGCCGACCGAGCGCGGGCTGTCGGCCGACGGCCGCCACACCATCTGGTCCGCGACCGCATAGAACCCGTAGTTGCCGCGGTGGGTGGCGGCGATGCCGTTGCTCTCCGGATTCGCGAGCGACAGGCCGTCGGTGCCGTAGCGCGGGTCGTTCGCATGCTGCGACTGATACCAGAAGCCGAGCTTGTACGTGCCCGGCAGGCCGGCCGGCTGCGGCGCCTTCGGGTCGGCGGGCGGCGCGTTCAGTGCGTACTGCACTTCGCCGATCACGAACGCGCCGCTGCGCAGGTTGAAGTTGGTGCCGTGCGCGTTCAGCACCTGCGCATCGCCGTCGCTGCGTCCGGCCGGGTTGCCGTCGAACACGCCGACCATCGCAGTCCACGCATCGGCCGGCTTCACGCGCAGCCGCACGCCGAGCGACGACAGCGGATACGCGGGGCCGCCGGCCGGCAGGTCGGTCGACGGCAGCACGGGCCAGCCGAACGTCGCGTTCATGAACGTCGCCGCGTTCTGGCTCACCATGAATTCCTGGTCGACGCTCTGCTGGCCGACCTTCACGTCGACCTTGCCGTCGAGCAGCGACTGCTGGTACCAGAGTTCCCAAAGGCGCGTGGTCGAATTCGCCTCGATGCCGGTCGCGGTCTGCAGCGTCTGCAGGTAGCGCTGTGTGAGGTTGGTGCCGTGAATCTGCAGCGCCGACACGTTGAACGTGCCGCCCGGCAGGCCGATCGCCTTGCCCGTATCGACGTTGAAACTGAATTGCGTGAGCCCTTGGTACGCGCCGCCGCGATTCGTGCCGCCCGACGTGTTGTACAGGTACTCGCTGGTTTCCTGCAGGCTCAGCGTGATGCCGTGGTCGCCGAGCCTGTCGCGCAGGCCGCCCATGTTGCCGAGCAGGTTCGAGCGCTCCCAGAAGCCGGTGGGGGCGGGCGCGGCAGCATCGGCGGCCTGTTGTGCGGGCGCGGCGGCGTCGCTGGCGCCGGCCGCCGGTTCAGCTGCTGCCGGCGGCGACGATTGCGCGAACGCGGGCGCGGCGGCGAGCGACAGCAGCAGCGCGGCGAGTGCATTGACGCGGAACTGGCGCGGGACGGGTTCGAGGTAGTGCTTCATGTGGGTTCCGTTGTCGGTTTGATTAGTTAGGCTGAAGAAACGAAAACGTGATGCGGGTGCGCGGCGAGACGATCGCGCGGCGGCACCTGGCGCGGCGGCGCGACGGGGCGTTACGGCAGCCAGCCGCCGATTCGCCATACCTGCGCGAAGCCGAGGCGCGACGCGGCCGAGCACAGCAGCGCGACGAGCGCGACCGCGGCGGCCATCACGGCGAACAGCAGACAGTCGAGCGGGCGAGGCGCCGCCGGCACGTGGGCGAGTGCCGTAACGCGCCAGTTGCTGAACGCGTGGGCGAGCGGCGAGAGGCCGGAAACGAATGAGCGGTCGCATGCGAGATGCACGATGCGCTTGAGTCTGACCGCGAACGATTGAAGAAACATGACGCTGCCTCCGTCCCGTCCGGCTCGCGCCGGACGACGTGATCGAGCGCGGGCGCGTGACGCGGCCTGCGATCGGAGGGTGGAACGTAATGGAGCGTGCAACGGACGAACCGGCGATGGCCGGCCCGGGAGGAAGCGCGCTAACCCGACGAATGCGAGATAGCGGCGTAAGACATGCGTCTGGCTGCTATCTCGCGATGGCTTGGCCGGCCTGGACCGGCATCGAACTGCAACTAGAGCATGTGTCCACGGAGGGACTCCTGTGATGAATTGCGGCGGATTGTATTCGGGTCGTTTGCTGCGGCGCAAGTAAAAAACGCGCAAAAGGCGCCGTGCTTGGCGTGCGTGTCGCCATGTGCGCGGCGGGGCGCGGCAACGGCGCGAGGGCGGAACGACGAGACGGCGGCGGGGCGCCACGCCGTTGTTCGCACACATCGGATCCTGACCGCGTCGTGACGCGCTGAAAGGTTTCGGCGCGTCGTTTCAAGGGCAAGTCTTTCAGCGCCGCAAGGTACGAAATTTATTTCGGAAAATGGGGTTGGGAGGGGTTGACTTCGCTTTCGGGCCGTCCATAGAATCCGCCATCTTCACTCTTGGGGCCGCCGCCTTGGACGCCTGCAGTAGTCGATCTTCGAACGAAATTTCCGCCTGAGCGACCGACGTCCGCGCCTCATCGAAGCCGCCGTTTGTCTCCCAGGCAAACGGTGCGCGCAGCAGTATTCCGCAGCAAATTCCTACGTGCACCCTGATTCGCGCCGGTTAGCGTGATGCGTCTTCGCATGCGCCGTCCGGTTTCACCGCCGCCCGGCAGGCGGCCGCGTTCGCGCACGCCTTTCCGGGGCTCGCGCGTGCCGGCCCGCACGCCTGGCGGCGGTCAACCGTGTTCTCCGGAACACCGCACAGGAGCCGCCATGAACGACAGTGACAGTTGTCCCTTATGCCCGTTGTACGCACAGACCCTTTTGAACCCGGGTCGCAGGGGCAATCCGGCCGACTAGCCTGACACACCGTTCAGGCCCCGGACTGGCCCCGCGCCCAACACGCGGCCGGCAGCCTGCCGTCGCCGCACGGAGCCAGATCATGAACTTCGGCCTTCTGCTGTCGAATCTCCCGCACGTCACGGAATCGCGCAACCACTACGACGCGATGCTGACGCTCGACGCCCGTCCGCGGGTGTTTTCCCGCCTGTTGAACCAGCTGAAATCCTTGATCCGCTGAACGACGCACCGAGCGCGTCTCGGCATGCGCACACGCGGCCGCCGTCGAGCGGTCGCCCCGCGCGCATTCCAAGATCGCTTGCTCACCAGATAACCATTCGCCGTACGGAACACATCATGTCCACGCCATCCAACGTTTCTCCACCGATCGCCGCCGAACGCAGCGCCGTGCTCGACGAAGCCCACCTGGGCGACATCCGCGGTGCGCTCGGGACGATCGCGCATCACGACACCGGCTCGCGCGGCACGTGGTGGGCGCGCCTGCGCACGCTGCTCGCGATCATCGGCCCGGGCCTCATCGTGATGGTCGGCGACAACGACGCCGGCGCATTCGGCACCTACACGCAGGCCGGCCAGAACTACGGCACGACGCTGCTGTGGACGCTGCTGCTGCTCGTGCCGGTGCTGTACGTGAACCAGGAAATGGTGCTGCGTCTCGGCGCGGTCACGGGTGTCGGCCATGCCCGCCTGATCTTCGAGCGCTTCGGCAAGTTCTGGGGTGCGTTCAGCGTGATCGACCTGTTCCTGCTCAATGCGCTCACCATCGTCACCGAGTTCATCGGCATCACGTTCGTGCTGGATTTCTTCGGGCTGCCAAAGGTGGCCGGCGTGTGCGTGGCCGCGGCGCTGACCATGGCCGCGGTGAGTACCGGGGATTTCCGGCGCTTCGAGCGGTTCGCGATCGGGCTGTGCGTGCTGAGCCTGCTGCTCGTGCCGGTGCTCGTGTCGATCCACCCGCCCGTCGCACAGATGACGCGCGATTTCTTCGTGCCGAACTGGCCCGCGCACGCGAAGCTGTCTGACGTGATGCTGCTCGTGATCGGCATCGTCGGCACGACCGTCGCGCCATGGCAGCTGTTCTTCCAGCAGAGCTACGTGATCGACAAGCGCATCACGCCGCGCTTCATGAAGTATGAAAAGGCCGACCTGTGGATCGGTATCGTGTTCGTGCTGGTCGGTGCGGTCGCCATGATCGGTTTCAGCGCCGCGCTGTTCAACGGGCATCCGGAAGCCGGCAACTTTACCGATGCGAGCGGCATCATCGCGGGCCTCGAGAAGTATGCGGGCCGCACGAGCGCGACGCTGTTCGCGGTGGCGCTGCTCGACGCGTGCATCATCGGCGCGGCGGCCGTCTCGCTGTCGACGGCCTATGCCATCGGCGACGTGTTCAAGATCCGCCACTCGCTGCACCGCGGCGTGTCCGATGCGAAGGGTTTCTATCTCGTGTATTTCGGCATCGTCGCGGCCGCGGCCACGCTCGTGCTGATTCCGGGCAGCCCGCTCGGCCTGCTGACCGAAGCCGTGCAGACGCTCGCGGGCGTGCTGCTGCCGAGCGCGACGGTGTTCCTGCTGGTGCTGTGCAATGACCGCCAGGTGCTTGGGCCCTGGGTCAATTCGACGAAGCTCAACGTGTTCACGGGCGCGGTGATCTGGGTGCTCGTGCTGCTGTCGATCATCCTCACGGCGTCGGTGATGTATCCGGATATCAGCGGCGAAGCGATCGTCGACGTGCTGGTCGGCGGCACCGTGCTCGCGATCACGGGCTATCTCGCCACGGTATTGATTCGCCGCAACAAGCGCGTGGTCGAGCCGGCCGTCGATCGCTCGTTGCGCGACACGTGGCGCATGCCGCCGCTCGACACGCTCGAGCCGCAGAACATGACGCTCGTGACGCGGATCTGGATGGCCGTGCTGCGCGGCTATCTCGTGATCGCGGTCGGTCTCGTGATCGTCAAGGTGGTGCAGATGACGCTGCTGAAGTAACGCGGCGGCTCGCTCGACCGCAAGCGGCACCGCGCCGCCACCCGCACATGCCGGCCCGCGAGGCCGGCATGTGCGTTTACCGACGCGTGTGACGACGGCACGCGGCGCGACGTCAGATCAGTTCGAGCTTCGACGTCAGGTACGTGAGCTGGATCCGGTTTGCGACGCCGAAGCGCTTGCGCAGCTTGCGCAGGTGATAGTCGACGTTGTGCGCGCTGGTGTCGAGGCGCCGGCCGATCTCCTTGTCGGACGCGCCTTCGGCGATGCCGAGCAGCAGTTCCTGCTCGAACGGCGTGAGCCCGTTTACCGCGCGTTCGCGCGACGTCGAGATCAGTTGCGGCGACGCGAACTTGTGCACCGACAGCCCGATCGACAGCGCCTGCTCGATCGTCGCCGGCGTGATCCATTCGCGCGTGCGGCGCGGCGCGGTGAAGCTCATGAACGCGTGCAGACGCGTGCCGGGCACGGCCATCGAATACATGATGCCGCTGCACATCCCGTCGTCCTGCATCGTCTGCAGGAAGCCGTCGAGCGCGGCGGGCGTCGCGCGCGGGCCGGCGTCGTGCTCGCGGTGGTCGCGGCGTAGTTGCTGCAGGTCCCACACGATCGGCATGTTGCACACGCGTGCGCCGAGCGTGCGCGGATCGACGTCGTGATGGTTGTGCCGCACGTAGTCGCCGCGATAGGTGGCCGGCGTGAAGGCTTCGTGCAGGTAGAGGCTTTCGACCCGCTCGTGCGCGAATTCGAGTGCGAAGTACGCGAACGTCGAGAAACCCGTCAGATGCAGCAGGCTCGCGACGATCCGGTTGCGCTCGGCCGTGCTCTGCGCGTGCGCGAGCGTATCGGCGACGCCGAGCTTCGGCGCATGCGGCTGCGTGAGCTCGCCGCGCTTCACGTCGTCGCACCAGACGACCTGCACCGGGCGCTCCCGCAGCACGTCGGGGCGCGCGTTCAGCCCGTGCGACGGACGGGCAATGGTTGAGGCGACCGCTTCTTCATGCAATGCAATATCGGACATGAGCCATCCCTCGGAATCGACGCGCATCGCCTGGCGGCGGCCGTATCGTGTACGGCATTCGCGGCGGTGCGATCGAGCATCGTGTGATATGCGCCGATCGTCATCCCTGACGAAACGCGGGGGCATTGTACAAAAATGCGTCGGTGCGCGTAATATGCCGTAATACTAATCGCGGTGAAAGTTTCATATTCGCACGCGTATAACGACGACCAGAAAATCCTAAAGAAAAGACCAGATCGTGACGGGGCGCAGTTTCACATATTGGGAAAGGGCGGGCTCCTCATGACACATGCTGACGGCGCACCACGCGTCGAGTGGTTCTCACAAGCCGATATAACGGCGGCTGCCGCTTATTCGAGCGAATATCAGTCAATCGAGCGCGACGTTTTTACCGGCTTGCAAATTACGCCAGGTAAATCCGACTTCGCATCGGTCGATTTCGCGCAATGCCATGCGCGATTGCGGCAAATCGGATTCAGCACGCTCGGTTACGGCGCGTACGAAATGATCGGGCGGCGCATCCTGTGCGCGCACCTGCTGCGCGACCTCGCGCCGGCGACATTCATGCAGCCGTTCATCGAAGGCATGCTCTACGAAAGCGACCCGCGTTTCGCGCAGGTGCGGCAGAGCGGCTTTCCGGTCGCGTGGCGGCTCGACGAGATCGAAGCGGCCGCGCAGGGCAGCGGCGACCGCAAGGTGCTCGCGCTTGCCGGCCATCTGCGCGCGCACGCGATGAACAGCGGCGTGATCTTCGGGCTGTCGGCGCCGCGCCTCGACCTGCGTGTCGCGGTGAACCTGACGTCGGAGACGCACGGCACCGACTGGATCGACGATCGCGTGATCGGCGGCGCGTTGTCGGTCAGCCTTGCCGTGCATCGCGTCGCGCTGCCGTTCCTCGAGGCGCGCGTCGCGCGCATGCGCGGCTTTGCGCTCGGCGACGAACAGCAGCAGGTGCTCGACCGCCTCGTGCACGGGCTGTCCGATCAGGAGATCGCGAGCGCGCTGCGCACGTCGCTGCACAAGGTCGGTCACCATATTCGCTCGCTCGAAAAACTCTTCAACGTGCAGAACCGTGCGCAACTCGCGTACCTCGCCGCACGGCGGATGCCGTCCGACCTGACGTCCGCCTGACGCGCGCGCCGGCGGCCCGGCGCGCGATGGAAGCGGTTCCGGCGGCGCGTGCCGGAACGTGCCGCCGGGTTTCGTAGTCCGATTCGATCGTGGCCGGAAAACGCGCTTTCACGCTACGAGGCGCGTGCCTTTTTCCGTCGTTCCCCGTCGCTACACTCGTCCCATTCAACGGTCCGTGCGACATGGGGCAGGGTTGCCCGTACCAGCAGGCAATAACGACAGGACGACGGCACGATGGCAGAACCGAAGGCGCTCCCCCGCGACTGGCAGCGGTTGTTTTCCGCTGGCCGCGGCGTGTCCGGACGGCGCCTCGGGGGCGCATCGCCGCGCGCCGACCTGTTTCTCGCGACGTTCATCGTCGCGGTCGTCGCGCTGTTCATCCTGCCGCTGCCGCAGGCCGCGCTCGACGGAATGATCTCGCTGAATCTCGCCGCGAGCGTCGTGTTGCTGACGGTGTCGACCTACGTGCCGTCGGCGGTCAGCTTCTCGTCGTTTCCGGCGCTGCTGCTGTTCACGACGCTGTTCCGGCTCGCGCTGAACATCGCGTCGTGCAAGCTGATCCTGCTGCATGCGAACGCGGGTCACGTGATCGACGCATTCGGGCGGCTCGTGGTGGGCAACAACGTCGTGGTGGGCGGCGTGGTGTTCCTCGTGATCGCCGTCGTGCAGTTCATCGTGATCGCGAAGGGCTCGGAGCGGGTGGCCGAGGTCGGCGCGCGCTTCTCGCTCGATGCGATGCCGGGCAAGCAGATGAGCATCGACGCGGACCTGCGCGCGGGCATCATCAGCGCCGACGAAGCGCGCGAACGCCGCGAGAAGCTCGAGCAGGAATCGCAGATGCACGGCGCGATGGACGGCGCGATGAAGTTCGTGAAGGGCGACGCGATCGCCGGCCTCGTGATCGCGTTCATCAACATCGTCGCGGGGATCGCGGTCGGCACGCTGATGCACGGCATGGATATCGGGGAAGCGCTGCAACGTTACGCGATCCTGACGGTCGGCGACGGGATGGCGTCGCAGATCCCGTCGCTGCTCGTGTCGATCGCGGCCGGCATCGTGACGACGCGTGTCGCGACCCGCGATGCACGGCAGCGCCAGCTCGGCGAACAGCTCGGCGAGCAGCTGGGCGCGCATCCGCGCGCATTGCTGATCGCGGCGTTCGTGCTGAGCGGTTTTCTCGTCGTACCCGGTTTTCCGAAATGGTCGTTCGCGCTGATCGCGCTCGGCCTCGGCGCGTTCGCGTTCTCGCAGCTCAGGCGCAAGACGGCCGCGCCGAGCTTCAACCTGATTCATGTCGCGGGGCGCGTCGGCGCGGTCGACGACGGCCAGCCCGCGAAGGTGTCGCATGCGGCCGGCGTCACGTCGCTGATCGCGGTGTCGCTGTCCGACGACCTGCGCACGAGCCTGAACCTGGCGCACCTGCAGGCCGCGCTGTCGAGCGCGAAGGCGCGCGTCGACGCGGACATCGGCACGGTGTTCCCGCGCATCACGCTGAACGACGACGAAGGCGCGGCGGCCGGCACGTACCGGATCTACCTGCAGGACGTGCTCGCCGCGCAAGGCGCGCTGAAGCCGGGCTGGCTGCTGTGGGACGGTGTCGCGCCGCTGCCCGAGCGCGCGGAGCGCCAGCCGGCCGAAGCGTTCGGCCCGTTCGCGACCGCGCTGTGGATCAAGCCCGACGGCGCCGCGCCCGACGGCAGGTGGCTGTCGAGCGAAGGCGCGCTCGCCGCGCACGTCGAGCAGATCGTGCGCCAGCATGCGGACGAACTGCTCGGGATCCAGGAGACGCAGGCGCTCGTGCATCTGGTGCGCCGCGATCACCCGGAGCTCGTCGGCGAACTGACGCGGCTCGTGCCGCTGCAGCGCGTGACCGAGGTGTTGCGCCGGCTGCTGGCGGAACAGGTGCCGATCCGCAATCTGCGCGTGATCTTCGAGAGCCTGATCACGTGGGCGCCGAACGAACCCGACGACGTGATCGCGCTGGTCGAACTCGTGCGTGTCGACCTGCGCCGGATGATCACCGACCGCCATGCGGGCACGACGCGCCAGCTGCGGGTCGTGCTGTTCGAGCAGAACCTGCAGGAGCGGATCGAGCGTGCGGTGATGCGCACGAAGCAGGGGAATTTCCTCGCGCTGTCGAGCGCGGTCAAGCAGGACATCGGCGAGCAGGTGCGCGCGATCGTGCAGGCCGCGCAGGCGGCCGGCCCCGGCGGTCACGGCACTGCGCAGGGCGCCGCGCGGCTCGCGGTGATGGTCGCGCTCGGCGCGCGCCGCTACGTGAAGACGATCCTGCAGCCGGTGCTGCCCGACCTCGCGGTGCTGTCGTACCAGGAGGTCGAGGAGGACGTGCAGCTGCATACGGTCGGCTGGGTCAAGAACCCGCCGGACGACGGGACGGTCGGCGCGGGCGCCGACGTGCGCGTGCCGGGAGCCGTGCAATGACCAGCTCGACGATCCTCGACCTGACGCGGCAGGCGCTGATGCTCGTGCTGCTGCTGTCGCTGCCGATCGTGCTGATCGCCACCGTCACCGGCCTCGTCGTCGCGATTCTGCAGGCCGTCACGCAGGTGCAGGACGCCAATATCGGCATCGCGGTGCGGCTGATCGCCGTGATGGTCGCCCTCGTGCTGCTGTCGGGCTGGCTCGGCGGCGAAGTGCTGCGTTTCGCGCAGCAGGCGCTGGAACGCATGTTCGTTTCTTCCACAGGAGTGCTTTGATGCGTCGACGCGTCGCCTCGATCCGGTTTCAACCGCGCAGCCTGCAACGGGCCGCGCTTGCCGTGTGCGCGAGCGCGCTGCTCGCGGCATCGCTGTGCATGGCGCCCGCGCAGCCCGCGCGCGCCGCGGACCTGCGCTGGCGCAACAAGCCGTTCACGATCGTCGCGAACGGCAAGAAGATCGGCGACTTCATCCGCGAGCTCGCGTCGTCGCAGGGCGTGACGGCGGTGGTCGACCCGAAGGTCGACGGCGTGATCAGCGGCCGCTTCTCCGGTACGCCGCAGCAGACGCTGGATACGATCTGCTCGACCTACGGCCTGACCTGGTACTACGACGGATCGTTCCTGTACGTCGATCCGGCCGACCAGTCGCAGACGCAGATGATCCCGATCCCGCCGAATGCCTCCGGAGAAATCGGCCGCGCGCTGCAGGCCATGCAGATCCCCGACAAGCGCTACACGCTGGTGATCAACGACCGCGCGAACAGCGTGTACGTGGCCGGCCCGCGCCGCTACGTCGAACTCGTGCGGCAGGCGGTGGGCTCGGTCGGCGACCCGTCGGCGAACGGCGCGCACGCGGACATCCGCGCGTTCCGGCTCAAGTACGGCTGGGCGTCGGATTTCACGATCAACCGCTCCGGCAAGGAAGTGACGGTGCCGGGCGTCGCGACGATCCTGCGGCGGCTGTTCGGCAAGGCGGCCGACACGACCGCGGCGCCGTCGAACCCGTCGCTCGGGCAGGCCGCGCGCCAGGTGAAGCTCGGCTCGGGGCTGACGATCGCGGTGCCGCGCCTCGATTTCCCCGACATCTCCGGCGGCCCGCGTTCGGGCGGCTATGCCGGCGACGGCAGCATGGGCGGCGGGTTCTCGCCGTTCTCGAACGGCGGCGGCGACACGCTGCCGCAGATCGTCGCCGACCCGGCGATCAACGCGGTGATCGTGCGCGACCTGCCGGAGAACATGTACCGCTACCAGTCGCTGATCGGCCAGCTCGACGAGCGGCCGCGCATCGTCGAGATCAACGTGACGATCATCGACATCAACGAGGATTCGCTCGACAGCCTCGGGATCGACTGGCGCCTGCACACGACGCACGGCGACGTGCAGATCGGCAATGGCCAGAATGCGCTGAACGGCAACACGCAGTACAACGGCAGCGGCAATCCGCCGCTGACGTTCGGGATCGGCACGTCGGAAACCGGGCAGACGGGCACCTTCATGCCGACCGGCATCGCGCTGACCGCGTCGATCGGCGGGTCGCTGCGCAACTACCTGCTCACGCGCGTGAACGCGCTCGCGCAGAAGGGGCAGGCGCAGCTGCGATCGAAGCCGAAGGTGCTCGCGCTCGACAACACCGAGGCGATCCTCGAGAACCTCACGCAGTTCTACGTGCAGGTGCCGGGCTACCAGGATTCGTCGCTGTACAGCGTGACGACCGGCACGAGCATCAAGGTGACGCCGATGATCGTCGACGAGGCGATCCGCAATGCGGCCGCCGTATCCGGCAACCCGCAGAGCGTGATGATGTCGATCGACATCCAGGACGGCAACATCGTGCCGGGGCAGGCCGTGTCGAACGTGCCGGTGATCCAGCAGCGCAACATCGTCACCAAGACGATGATCGACGAAGGCAAGAGCCTGCTGATCGCGGGTTTCAACGACGACGAGGTGCGGCTGAACAAGAGCGGCGTGCCCTGGCTGTCCGACATTCCGCTGATCGGCAATCTGTTCAAGTACACCGACAAGTCGGGCAACCACATGGAGCGGTTCTACCTGCTGACGCCGCGCGTGGTGACGACCGCGTCGATGTATGCGCCCGACGGCTCGCCGGTGAACCCGGGCGCCGACGGGCCGGCCAGTCCGGAAGGGATGTCGATGTACCGGCCGCCGGACAACGACGTCGCGGTGCCGCTGACGCCGAAGCCGCTGCCCGGCACGAAGTTCGGGCCGCCCGCGTTGCCGCCGCCGTCGGGTTCGGCGTCGCAGCCGGCGGCGACGACCGCAGGAGTTACCCCGCATGTCGACGACCATCATTGATCCGCACGGCGACGGTGCATTGCCCGGCGGCGCGGGAGGCGCGGGGGCCGGTTCGGCCGCGCCCGCGTCGCCGTGGAACCTGTGCTTCCTGAGCGGGCCGATGTACGGCCGCACGATGTCGCTCGCGCGCGGCGCGAACTGGGTCGGCACCGCGGCCGACTGCGAGGTGATCCTGCCCGATCGCGAGATTGGCGCGAAACAGGTGTGCCTGCAGGTCGGCGCGCTCGCGGTGACCGTGCAGAACCACGGCGGCGACGCCGGCGCACCGGTCCTGTTCAACGACGAGCCGCTCGGCGCGGGCCGCCGCTCGCTGACGCCGCACGACGTCGTGACGGTCGGCTCGATCCGGCTCGGCATCGCGCGGCACGCGCAGGCGAGCGTCGCGCTGCCGGATGAAGCCGGCACGCCGGACCCCGCGCGCGAGGCGGCGTGGCTCGGCTGGCTCGCGGGCGGACTGCGCCGCCTCGGCAGCCGGCGGCTCGTGATCGCGCTGGTCGCGCTGTGGCTCGGCGTGCTGCTCGGCGCGCTCGGCTACGGTTTCGTCACGTGGTCGGGGCGCCTGCCGTGGCAGCACGAATCGGTGCTCGCGCGCACGCACCGGCTGCAGCAACTGCTGCGCGCGTACCCGGAGCTGGCCGTCGCGCCGCGCGACGACGGCGTGATCGTGTCGGGCTACGTGAGCGATCCGGCCGCGCGCGAACGCGTCGCGCAGATCGTCGCGGGCGTCGACAACGCGGCGCTCGGCAACATCTACGTAGTCAGCGACCTGGTCGCGACCGCGCAGACCTATTTCAGCGACACGGCGCTGACGGTCGCGTATCTCGGCCGCGGCCGGATCGAGCTGACGGGCGCGGCCGCGCGCGCGCAGATCGAACCGCGTATCCGCAACTACATGAAGGATGCGCGTCCGGCGCTCGAGGTGGTCGATCACGTGCGCGATGCCGACGCGGGCGCGCCGCGCACCGCGACGACGCTCGGCGGCACGGCGGGGATTCCGGAGATCACGACCGTGTTCGCCGGCGACGGCGACCAGCGCTACATCGAGACCGCCGACGGCAGCCGCTATTTCGAGGGCGCGCGGCTGAAGGAGGGCGCGACGGTCGTGTCGATCGGCCCGGACGAAGTCGTGTTCGAGCGCAACGGCCAGCGCATCACGATGCCGCTCGGCGGCCCGTCGGCGCATGCGCCCGAGCAGGTTCCGGCGCCGCCCGTGGCGCCGCTCGCGAGCGGCGCGGCGGCAGGGATCGCGCAACCGGTGCCGACGTCGTTGCCGGATGGTTTGCCGTCCGATGCCGCGGCGGCCGATGCCGCGCCGGCCGGTGCCGCGGCGCAACGCGCATCGAAGGACGCGGCGCACTAGCGTCGTGACAGGTCATGCGCATCGCGCGGCGCGCGGTGCGCGCATTACGCGGGGCGTCGCGAGCGTGCGGCGCCCCACGTCGACGGCGGGGCATGGGGCTTCCGTCGCCAGGTGGATGACGTTCACGTAAAGGAGCGCAACATGGGTACGCAGGCAGCAGGTGGTGCAACCAACACGAACCAGGTCCAGCAGCAGGCGGACGACCTGACCAAGACGCAGCTCGAACTGACGAAGATCAACTTCCAGGTCCAGCAGTCGACCGCGACGTTCGAAACCAGCAACGCCGTGACTGCGCAGGAGGGGACGGCGAACGCCCAGGTCGCGCAACACCTGAGCTCGGCCGGCCGCGCATGACGCCGGCCGCCGGCCACGCCGCGCGCCGTTGTGCGCCGGGCGTGCCCGCGACGGGCGCCCGGTGGCGGCGGTGCGCGTGCCGGCCGGCCGGTTCCGGGCGGGCCCGACCGATCCGGTCCGGCGCCTGCTTTTCGAGGAGGGCATGGACATGTCAGTGACAGGCGTAGGCGCGGCGCCGCCGGGCGCGGCCGCGCTCGCGGGGACCGCGCAGCAAACGGGCACGGCGTCCGATCCGGCGCAGGTGCGCCAGTTCGATGCGTTGATGCAGCCGGGCGCTTCACCAGCGCCGCCGCCGTCTTCGTCGGGCGTCGCGATGTCGCGCGCACCGGCCGATGCGTCGCCGGCCGTGCAGATGACGCCCGCGCAGGCGAACCCGTCGTCGCTCGTCGAGCGGTTGCGTACCTACGGCAACGATCTCGACGCGCGGTACGCGAACATCGACAAGCATCGCAGCGAGATGCTGACGTCGATGGCCGACAGCCGCAGCGATCCGATGATGACGATGGTGAAGGCGATGGATTTTCAGTGGACGGCGACCACCACGATTTCGGAATACCAGTTGAGCCTGTCGGTCGCGCAGGCGGCGAACGGCTTCACGCACACGGTGCTGAAGACGCAGGAGTGAAAGCGCGCGTGCGGGCCGAGTGCGGCCTCACGCGCCCTGAAGCGGACAAACGATGACGACGATCGATTCGACGCCGCGCGCGCATGCGTGGCGCAGCCGGGCGGCGCGCGCGCTGCTCGCGGGGCTGCTCGTGCTGCTGGCCGGGTGCCAGAAGGAGCTGTACTCGGGCCTGTCGGAGCGCGATGCGAACCAGATGGTCGCGGTGCTCGGCGACGCGGGCATCAGCGCGTCGAAGGACAACGACGCGCGCGACACGTCGGACCGCAACGCGTGGCTCGTCAGCGTCGCGGACGGCGACATGCAGTCGGCGCTCACGGTGCTGCAGGCGAACGGGTTGCCGAAGCCGAGCTACGCGAGCCTCGGCGAGCTGTTCCAGAAGCAGGGCCTCGTGTCGACCCCGGCCGAGGAACGCGTGCGCTACCTGTACGGCGTGTCGCAGGACCTGTCGCGCACGCTGCAGGACATCGAGGGCGTGGTCGTCGCGCGCGTGCAGGTCGTGATTCCGGAGAACGATCCGCTCGCGGACAAGATCAAGCCGTCGTCGGCGGCCGTGTATATCCGCTACCGGCCCGGCGTCGACCTGCGCGCGATGGCGCCGATGGTCAAGGATCTCGTCGCGCACAGCATCGAAGGGCTGCAGTACGACAACGTGTCGCTGTTCCTGCAGCCGGCCGCCGCGCGCGCGACGCGCGTGGACGGGATCGGCAGCGCGGTGACCGACATCGTGCGGCTGCGCTCGCCGCTCGGCTGGCTCGTGTTCGCGCTGATCCTGCTGACCTGCGCGGTGATCGCGCTGTCGGCGGCGCGGCGCGGGATGTTCGGCGCACGGCTCGCGGGCCTGCTCGGCGCGTCGCGCGCGGTGCACGGAACGGCCGGTTCCGGCGGCCTGCGCACGCCGGACGGCGCGCGCGACGGCGCATGAGCGATCCGTACGCGCCGCCGCCGGGCGACGGGCCCGCCGCATCCGACGCGGCGCCGCTGCCGTGGCTGCAGCCGCTCGGGCCGCCGCCCGCGGCGCGGCGCGCCGCGTTTCATGCGCTCGTCTGCGACTTCAACCTGCGGCCCGACCGCTATCTGCACGTGACGCGCGTGCCGGCCGACTGGCCCGCGCGCTACCGTTCGCCGGATGCGTTCGGCGCGGCCGGCCGCAAGCTGCTGGCGCGGTACCTGCTCGACGCGCACGGCGTGGCCGGCCGGCACGACTTCGACGTCGCGAACCCGTGCGCGCGGCTCGCGCTGCTGCCGGGCGCGGCGCTCGAGCAGCTGGCCGCGTATGCGGGGCTGCTGCTGCATCGCCCGTGGCTACGCGATGCGCTGGCCGTGCGGCGGATTCGCGCCGAAGTCGCGGCGAAGCTCGGCGCGGACGCACTGGAACTCGCGCTCGAACGCGCGCCGGAATTCGGTGCGCTCACCGACACGCTCGAGCCGTGGCGTGCCGATCCCGCTGCGTTGCCTGCGGTGATTCGCGCGCGCGGCGGCCGGCTGCTGGCGGATTTCATCGGCGCGGCGGGCGACGCGGTCGCGCGGCGCACACGCCTGAAGTTCCACCGCGCGATCGACGACGAAGCGCCGTACTGGCTGAACCGCGCGCAGCGCGACCAGTTCGGCGAACTGATGTTCCTGTTTCTGATTCCCGAGAGGCTCGCGTCATGGGACTGGCTTTTCTGATCACGAGCGACAACCTGCAACTCCTGTCGGAGCGCAAGGTGCTCAAGGAGCGCGAATACGCGGCGCTGCTCGACGCGTCCGCGGTGATCGCCACCGCGCGCGACGAGGCCGCGCGCATCGTCGCCGACGCGCAGCGCGAATTCGACAGGCGCCAGGCGGCCGGCTACGACGAAGGGATGCGCCGCGCGCAGCGCGAGCAGGCCGCGCAGGCCTATACGCAGGCGCTCGCCGCCGCGCGCACGATGGAGACGATGAAGGATGCGATGGCCGACATCGTCGTGAAGGCCGTGCGCGCGATCGTCGGCGAGATGAGCACGAAGACGCTGTACGAGGCCGCGCTCGCGCGGATCGCGCCGCTCGTGCGCGACGAGGCGTTCCTGATCGTGCGGGTCGCGCCCGGCCGCCAGGACGAAATGCGCGACGCGCTCGACGGCGCATTCGCCGGGCAGTCGAACCGGCCGAAGATCCGCATCGTCGAGGACGCGCAGCTCGAACGCCATGCGTGCACGGTCGAGACGCCGTCCGGGCGCATCGACGCGAGCCTCGACCTGCAGATCGACGCGCTGCGCCAGGCGATCCGCCGCGATGCGCTGAAGGGCGCCGCGCGATGAACGCACCGCTCGACGATACGCTGCCGGCGGGCGACGACGACGGCGCGCCGTTCGATCGCGGCCGCCTCGTCGGCGAACTCGACGCGGGGCTCGCGTTCTTCTCGCCGGTGTCGGTGCAGGGCCGCGTCAATCACGCGGTCGGGCAGATCCTGAATGCGACGGGCATCCGTGCGCGGCTCGGGGAAATCTGCGAGCTGCGCACGCCGAACCAGCCGACGCTGCTCGCCGAAGTGGTCGGCTTCTCGCGGCAGACGACGCTGCTCACGCCGCTCGGCGACGTGGCGGGGCTGTCGCCCGAGACGACCGTCGTGCCGTCCGGGCGCGAGCATGTGTTTCCGGTCGGAGAAGGGCTGTTCGGCCGCGTGCTCGACGGGCTCGGCCGGCCGCTCGACGATCGCGGGCCGGTGACCGGCGCCGCGTGGGTGTCGACGCAGCAGGACCCGCCGAATCCGCTCGCGCGCAAGCTGATCGACACGCCGTTTCCGACCGGCGTGCGCGTGATCGACGGCTTGATGACGCTCGGCATCGGGCAGCGCGTCGGCATCTTCGCGCCGTCCGGCGTCGGCAAGAGCACGCTGCTCGGCATGATCGCGCGCGGCGCGCAGGCCGACGTGAACGTGATCGCGCTCGTTGGCGAACGCGGCCGCGAGGTGCGCGAATTCATCGAGCACAGCCTGTCGCCCGAGGTGCGCGCGCGGTCGATCGTCGTCGTGTCGACGTCCGATCGCCCGGCGATGGAGCGCGTGAAATCCGCGCTGGTCGCCACCGCGATCGCCGAACATTTCCGCGATGCGGGCAAGCGCGTGCTGCTGCTGGTCGATTCGCTCACGCGCTTCGCGCGCGCGCAGCGCGAGGTCGGCCTCGCGAGCGGCGAGCCGCCGACCCGGCGCAGCTTCCCACCGTCGACGTTCGCGGTGCTGCCGCGCCTGCTCGAGCGCGCGGGGCAGGGCTCGCGCGGCTCGATCACCGCGCTCTATACGGTGCTCGTCGAAGGCGACGAGGAATCGGACCCGATCGCCGAGGAAGTGCGCTCGATCCTCGACGGCCATATCGTGCTGTCGCGCAAGATCGCGCTCGCGAACCGCTATCCGGCGATCGACGTGCTCGCGAGCCTGTCGCGCGTGATGCCGCTCGTCGCGAGCCGCGCGCACCAGCATGCGGCCGCGCGCGTGCGCGAGCTGATCGCGAAGTACCAGGAAATCGAGCTGCTCGTGCAGATCGGCGAATATCGCGAAGGCAGCGACCGGCTCGGCGATCTCGCGCTGCGCGCGCGCGACGCGATCGGTGCGTTCTGCGCGCAGGCGTCGGACGAGGACGTGCGCTTCGACACGCTGCTCGCGAAGCTGACGAAGCTGGCGAACGATCATGTCTGAAGCCGACGACCGCCTCGTGCTCGCGACGCTCGCGCGCCTGAAGCGCGTGCGCGCGATGCGCAGCCAGATCGCACGCGTCGCGGCCGCGCGCCAGCAGGGCATCGCCGCGCAGAGCCGCCGCGCGCTCGCGGCCGCGCACGCGCAGCTGGCGCAGCAGGTCGCCGCGAAGGCCGCGATCCAGACGCGGCTCGCCGACGACGTGCGCGAGGCGCGCGCGCTGCAGGATGCGGCGGCCGACACGCGCACGTTCGACCGGCAGATCGGCACCGCGAACGCGTCGGTGAACGAGGCCGCGCACGTGCATCGCGGCCACGAGGCGACGCTTGCCGACCTGCAGCGCGCCGCGCGCAAGGCGCAGGCAGCCGAGGACAAGCTCGGGAAAGCCGGCGAGAAGGCGCTGCACGCGCGCGCCGCGCGGGTCGAGCGCGATGCCGACGAAGTCGCGGACGGTCATGCGGTGCGACGTTTCGCGACGGCTGGCGCATGGGCGGCCGTGGGCGCCGACGCGTCGGGCCACGGGGCGGCCGCGTCCGGCGCAGCGCAGGCATTCGATGCGGAGATGACCGCACCGCGGGCCGATACGCGAGCCGACCGGGACGACACGGACGACCCGAGCGACCCGAACGACCCGGCCGCTTCCGCCGCCGATGGCGCTGGCGATGATCCCCCCGACATCGCCACGCCGGCCACGCTGGAGCGCCGATGTTAGACCCGGCCTCGGGCTTCAACGACGTCGCGGGCACGCTGCGGCCGCTGCTCTATGTGATGCCGCGCCTGTTGCCGATCATGTTCGTCGTGCCGGTATTCAACGAGCAGATCGTCACGGGCCTCGTGCGCAACGGAATCGCGGTCGTGATCGCCGCGTTCGTCGCGCCGGCGATCGACGCCGCGCAGGTGGCCGCGCTGCCGTTCCTGATGTGGTGCCTGCTCGTCGCGAAGGAGGCGATGGTCGGCATGTTGCTCGCGGGCGCGTTCAGCGCGGTGCTGTTCGCGATCCAGGGCGTCGGCTACCTGATCGACTTCCAGACCGGCAGCGGCAGCGCCGCGTTCTTCGATCCGATGGGCGGACACGAAGGCGGCCCGACGTCGGGATTCCTCAATTTCGTCGCGATCGCGCTGTTCGTCACCGCGGGCGGGCTGCAGGTGCTCGTGCAGCTGTTCGCGCAGTCGTATGCGTGGTGGCCGATCGGCTCGCTCGGCCCCGATTTCTCGTCGATGCTGCAGACCTTCGTCGTGCGCCAGACCGACACGATCTTCGAATGGATGGTGAAGCTCGCCGCGCCGGTGACGATCGTGCTGGTGCTCGTCGAGCTCGGCGTCGGGCTGGTCGGGCGCGCGGTGCCGCAACTCAACGTGTTCGTGTTTTCGCAGCCGCTGAAGAGCGCGCTCGCGCTGCTGATGATGGTGCTGTTCCTGCCGGTGGTGTACGCGTCGCTGCATGCACTGCTGAGCCCCGACAGCGGGTTGATGGCGTTGCTGCGCGCCCTGTTCGCCGCGCACGGCGGCGCGTGAGCGCGACGGAGCCGCGATGGCCGAAAAGGACCAGAAGCCGACCGCGAAACGCCTGCGCGAAGCGCGCGAGAAAGGCGATGTGCCGAAGAGCGCGGAAACGATCTCGTCGGCGTTCTTCGTCGGCGTGTGCGTCGCGCTCGCGGTGGGTATCGGCGCGCTGTTCGCGCGGCTGCAGGCGCTGTTCCGGCTCGTGTTCGACGCGGTCGGCGCGGCCGACCCGTCCGCGCGGATCGCGGTGCTGATCGACGGCGCCGCCCGCGACTGGGCGACGCTGTCCGCGCAGATCGTCGCGGCCGGGCTGCTGGCGGGCCTGCTCGCGGGCTTCGTGCAGGTCGGCGGCGTGATGGCGTGGAGCCGCCTCGTGCCGCAGCTGTCGCGGCTCAATCCGGCCGAGGGGATGAAGAACCTGTGGTCGCTGCGCAACCTCGTCAATCTCGCGAAGATGCTGCTGAAAACGGCGCTGCTCGCCGCGACGCTCGGCTGGCTGATCGTCGAGTCGCTCGACCCGGCCGTGCAGTCGGGCTTCACGCGGCCGCTCTCGATCCTCGCGCTGATCGTGAAGCTGCTGATGCTGCTGTTCGGCTGGGCCGCGCTGATCTACATCGTGATGGCATTGATCGACATCGTGCACCAGCGGCACGAATTCAACCAGAAGATGAAAATGTCGATCGACGAAGTGCGGCGCGAGCACAAGGAAGACGAAGGCGATCCGCACGTCGAGGCGAAGCGCCGCCAGCTCGCGCGCGAAGTGCAGTTCGCGTCGCTGTCCGACCGGATCGGCTATGCATCGGTGGTCGTCCATTCGCCGCGCGTCGCGGTCGCGCTGTATTACGGCGGGATCGGCACGCTGCCGTGGGTGCTCGCGCGCGGCGAGGGCGACGCGGCCGAGCGGATCGTGCGTGCCGCGCGCGATGCGCTGCGCCCGACGCTCGCGAACGTCGGGCTCGCGCAGGCGCTGTACGAGACGACGCCCGAGAACGGCACGATCCAGCCGCAGCATTTCCGCGAAGTCGCGCAGCTGCTGAAATGGGCGACCGGCGCGGGCTGATGCGTGCGACGGCAGCCGCTTCGGCATTCAGCCCTTTTTTCGTTCCGCGCGCGTGCTTGCGTGGCCATGCGTTCCGATCCGATATGGCCCCTTGGGGCGGTCATGCGTGTGCGGCGCTTGACGATATTTTTTTCTTGTTTGCGCGCAAGTTCACCTGTGAATTATTGCTGATTTATTTCTTCGTAAGATGGCTCGACCGTCACGCCGGACGGCGGGCCGCGAGCTTGCGCCACGCGTGACGGAAATGGTCAACAGGGGCGGACAAATCAAATGTGCGGAATCGACGGCTTTCTGAATAGCGTCGCCTTCGATGAGGAGACAGCGCGCGGCACGCTCGCGCGGATGACGGCAAGCCTCGCGCATCGCGGGCCGGATGGGCAGGGGATCTGGGTCGATCCGGAAGCCGGCGTCGCGCTCGGCCACCGGCGGCTCGCGATCGTCGACCTGTCGGTACACGGCCGACAGCCGATGGCATCCGCGTGCGGCCGCTACGTCTTGGTCTTCAACGGCGAAATCTACAACCATCGCGAACTGCGCGCGGAACTCGAGCGTGCCGGGTGCGCACCGGCGTGGCGCGGCCACTCCGACAGCGAGGTGCTGGTCGCGGCGATCGTCGCGTGGGGCGTCGAAGCGACGCTGCGGCGCGCGACCGGCATGTTCTCGATCGCGCTGTGGAATCGCGAATCGCGGGTGCTGACGCTCGCACGCGACCGGATCGGCGAGAAGCCGCTCTATTACGGCCGGATCGGCGACGCGCTCGTATTCGCGTCCGAGTTGAAGGCGCTGCGCGGCTATCCGGGCTTCGACGGCGCGATCGATCGCGATGCGCTGTGCCTGTACCTGCGCCAGTCGAGCGTGCCCGCGCCTCACACGATCTATCGCGGCATCCACAAGCTGCCGCCGGGCACCTTCATCCAGTTCGAGCATGCGCGCGACACGCCGCGCATCCGCGCGTACTGGACGCTCGAGCAGGCCATCGAGGATGGCCGCGCGCAGCCGTTCGAGGGCAGCGCCGACGAAGCCGTCGGCCAGCTCGACACGATCCTGCGCCAGGCGGTGGCGCGGCAGATGGAAGCGGACGTGCCGCTCGGCGCGTTCCTGTCGGGCGGCATCGATTCCTCGACGATCGTCGCGCTGATGCAGGCGCAATCGGCGACGCCGGTCGACACGTTTACGATCGGCTTCCATGAAGCCGGGTACGACGAAGCCGGATACGCGAAGGCAGTCGCGCGTCATCTCGGCACGCGCCATACCGAACTCTACGTGACGGCCGACCATGCGCTCGGCGTCGTGCCGAAGCTGCCGTCGATCTACGACGAGCCGTTCTCCGATGCGTCGCAGATTCCGACCTTCCTCGTGTCGGAGCTGACGCGCCGGCACGTGAAGGTGAGCCTGTCCGGCGACGGCGGCGACGAGCTGTTCGGCGGCTATACGCGCTACTTCCTGACGCCGCGCCTGTGGCGCAAGCTGCATCGCGTGCCGGCGGCGGTGCGCGCGCGGATCGCCGCCGCGCTGCATGCGTTGCGGCCCGATCACGCGGACCAGCTCGCGGCCGTCGCGCAAGGTGCGTGGGGCGGCGTGGAGGCACGCGATACGGCGACGCGCATCGGCGACCGCCTGCACAAGCTCGGCCACGTGATGACGGCCGAGAGCCGCATCGGGCTGTACCGGCTGCTGATGTCGGCGGTACATCATCCGGAACGTCTCGCGCTGTCGGGGCACGAGCCGCCGACGCCGCTCGACACGGTGTCCGCGTGGCCCGAGCATCTGAGCTTCGCCGAGCAGGCGATGGCGATCGATACGCTCACCTACCTGCCGACCGACATTCTCGCGAAGGTCGATCGCGCGGCGATGGCCGTCAGCCTCGAAACGCGCATGCCGTTCCTCGATCATCACGTGGTCGAATTCGCGTGGCGGGTGCCCGCGGCGGTGCGCTTGCCGGAAGGGCAGTCGAAGGCGCTGCTGCGCCGCCTGCTCGACCGCTACGTGCCGTCCGCGCTGATCGACCGGCCGAAGCAGGGCTTCTGCGCGCCCGTCGACCATTGGCTGCGCGGCGCGCTGCGCGGCTGGGCCGAGACGCTGCTGCGGCCGTCGCGGCTGCGCGAGGAGGGCTTCTTCGACGCGGCCGCCGTCGAGCGCCTGTGGCGGCAGCACCAGACCGGCCGGATGAACTGGCAACATCAGCTGTGGACGGTGCTGATGTTCCAGGCGTGGCTCGAACATCAGCGCGCGGGGTGACGCGGCGCGGCGGGCGCGATCGACGCGCACCGCCGCATCCGGGCGCGCGCCGCCATCAGCCCACGATCAGCGGCGCGCCGACCGGCAGGCGATTCGGATCGTTCGCGACCGACGGATTGAGCTGCAGGATTTCTTTCAGCGCGCGCGCGTCCTGCTGGTCGCGCGTCATTCCCTGTTGATCGGCGGGCGATACGTGCGCGGCGTCGAGCAGCGACTGGCGATGCCGGTCGGCGATGACCCACAGCGAATCGCCGGCGACGACGATGTAGGGCTGCGCGGCGGCGCCTCCGGGCGCCTGCGGTGTCGTCGTCGGGGGCGCCGCGGGCGCGACGTGCGCGTGCGTGCCTGACGGCGGTGCCGGCGGCGCGGAAGGCACGGACGGCGCGCTGCCGTGGTTCGTCGCGCCGCTCGACGGCGGCGTGTTGCCGTTGCCGCTATTGCTGCTGCTACTGCCGCTGCCGCTGAACGCCGTATAGATCCAGTTGCCGACGTAGATCCCGATCGGTGCGAGCAGCAGTATCGTCGGCATCTTGCCGGTGACGCGCTTGGTCAGGTTCGGGAAATGCGTGTCGGCACGAGCGAGCGCGAGCAGCGTTGCCGAACCGAGCGACGAGATCGCCATCGGCACGTTCGTGTGGATGGTCGCCGCCGCGCCGACGAACGGCGCGATATAGCCGCCTGCGATGCTCGCGAGGTCGGACGCGGTATCGATGAAGCGCACGACGCGGCTGCGCCGTTCGATGCTCAGGTGGGTGAACGCGCTGGCCTGCACGAGCCCGGTGTAGGTGAGGCCCAGCACCGCACCGGTGGTGCCGAGGAACGGCACCAGCGACGGATCCTGCAGCAGCGTATGCAGCGACAATTCGCCGAGGCTCGCATAGCCGGCGATCGCGGCCGTGCGGCCCACCTTGCCGAGGAAGCGGCGCGGATTGCCGTGATGCAGCTGCTGGATCGACGTGCCGGCCAGCACGCCCTGCATCTGCTGGATCATGTCGGTCGCGAGCAGCTTCGTATACTCGACCGTCTTGTCGGCGGACAGCACCTTGCGGCCGTGCAGTTCGAGCTGCAGGTTGATCTTCGCGCGGCCTTCGGCCGCCAGCCGCACCAGCGACTCGCGACGTTGCGCCTCGTCCATCCGGTGTGCCGACAACTGGTTGTTGAGCCCGTTGATGAAGCGATCGATCACGTGGTTGAAGAGCCGTGGATCGCCGCTTTGCAGCGCGCGCAGCGTGTCCTGGTGCAGTGCCTGGACGAGGCGGCCCGTTCGCACGCCGACGAACGTCGCGTTGGCCGCCTGCTTGTAGTGGGCGGGCGTCAGGCCGATATGGTGGACGGCGACGCCGGCGCCGATCCCGACCAGTCCCGACAGCACGTTCTTCCAGTTGAGCACCGACCACGAGCGTTCCATCTGCTGCAGGCGCAGCGCATTGAGTTCTGCGAATGCGGCGAGCGGATCGTCCGGCTTCACGTAGTCGGCAGCCTGCGCGCTGATCAGACGGTTGTCGCTGACCGGCAGCGACGCGTCGACCATCAGCGCCGGCCGCCGGACCACTTCGCGCCACGGTTGGAGCCCGGCCGCGACGTCCCGGCCGTCGATCAGCGTCGTGTCCTGCTCCGGCGCGTCCAGCAGCGCGCCGACGTCCTTCAGCCATGCGTCGTTGAACGCGCGCTCGCGGGACTTCTCGGACGGCGCGTGCTTCGGGTCGGCGTGCCACGCGTCGGTGGCGAACTTCGCCGTCGCATAGCGCGCGCGATTCAGCAGCCGCGTCGTATTGCCTTCATACAATCGCTGGCGCAATTCGGCGATCCGGGCGGGCGTGAGCCCCTTTTCGCGGCCGATCCGCTCGATTTCGGCCAGCAGCATCTGGTGCTGGTCCGCCAGCGTGTCGCGATCGACGCGCTCGAACACGCGCGTCAGCGCGTCCGTGCCGTGCAGCCGTGCGAGCTTGCTGTGTCGCGGGTTCAAGCCGCCCGGCTGCGCGTATTCCTCCACGGCCCGCTCGACGAGCAGCCTGGCCAGCGCGGTCGTCAGCTCCTGGTTCGCGATGAAGTCGGCGCCGTGCGTCGCGTACGACAGGCCGACATGCACCCATTGGAGCGTGGGCCGGTCGAGCAGCGAATTGAGCAGCTCCAGGTGTCCGGCGCCCGGCACCGGCTCCGGCACCGCGTCCCAGCCGTGGAAGGTCACCATCACGTGCGGAGCCGGTTGGCCCTCGTGCTCGGCGGCCCATGATTCGAGCAGGGTGCCGAGGCGTGCGTGATGGTGGTAGCCGTCGTTGGTGCCCGCGAGGTGGCGATAGTCGGCGGACGACACGAGCGCGCGCGCGGGCGCCATCTCGAGGCGCAGCAGGAAGCCGGCCTGCGAGGCCGCGTCGAGCCAGCGATGCAGGTTCTCGCGAGTCAGGTCGTCGAGGTGCATGACCTTGCCGTTCTCGCCCGTGACGGTACCTTCCCAGTAGTCGATCTTCGCCTTCTTCTGGTCGCCGATCGATTTCACGTCGCTGACGAATTCCGCGTCGTGCTTCGCGCCGCGCGTCGCGTTCAGCGTGTGCGGATCGATCGGGATCGTCACGACCGGCATGACGCCGCCGTTGCGACGGATTTGCGCGACGAACGCGGCCGGATCGTCGGACAGCCGATACGCGCGGCTCATCGGCACGATGCGGTTGCGCAACGCGTTGCCGGCGCCGAGCACGGCACGCCGCAGCGCGCGGTCGGTGGCGGCGGCCGTGCTGAGGACGCGCTGCGCCCGCTTCGAAAACGGCACCGGCGCGTAGCGCGCGCCGCCGCCCGACCAGTCGCGGGCCACGTACAACGGCATGCCGGTGTCGCGCCATGCGGCGGCATCGGCCATGATCGCGGGCGGCGGCGTCGTGTCGGTTGCGTCGGTCAGTTCGAGCGGCGGCAGCCGCGAATCGCGCGCGTACTTCGCGAGCGCGTCGATCCGCTCGAGGTGCGCGAACAGGTCGGGCACGTTGCCGTCGCCATACAGGCGCTTCCATTCGACCAGCGTCGTGCTGACGAGCGACGGCTGGTACGGGCGAATCTTGAGCTCCGGGTATGCGGGCGCGGTCAGGCCCTGGCGCTTCGCAGCCTTGGTCGCGGCCTTGATTTCCTTCTTCAGCGTGTTGCGTGCGCGGCGCGTTTCGCGTGCCTCGTCGCTCGCCCATCTGCGCAGCGACGCAAAGGTGCTCGGCGACGGATCTTGCTCGATCCCTTCCAGATACTCGACGCGCCGGTTCAACGCGGCAAGGCGCGTGCCGCGCGCGTGATCCGCCAGTTCGTTCGGCGTGAGCTCGGTGAGCAGCAGATGGGTGTCGGCGCCGTAGGGCCCGGCGCCGATCGGCGAGGACTCGAGCGGCACACCCGGCGCGCCCGGATTCTGCCCGTCGTGCCAGGTCAGCTTGCCCTTCGCGTCCGGCACCAGCACGCCCCGCGGTGTGTCGAGCTGGTACGTGAGCGCGTCGCTCGTGTCGTACACGTAGATGCGATGCTTGCCCGCATCGAGTGCGCCGAACTCGGCCGCACTCAGCAGATGCACGGCATTGTGGCCGCTGAAATCGAGCGCCGCATGCTTGCCCGCCGGCAGCACGTTCTGGTCGAACAGCGGCACGGTCGCGGCCGCGGCGGCGGGCAGCGCGGCGCCGACGCGTGCGCGCCCGAGCAGCGCCGCGGTGCGGTTGCGCGTCAACAGCGCGACGCGGCGCGGCGCGTTCAGCGTCCTGGTGAGACCGAGATGGCCGAGATAGCGCAGCCCCGGCCGCGGCAGCTTGTCCGGCTTGTCGGCTTTCGGCGGCTTCGGCGGATCGAAGCGATTGCCGACCTGCTCGAGCATGGCCGGATCGACGCTGCTGACCACGAACGACACGCCGTGCCGGCGCGCGCGCGTGAGCGGCACGCCGTGCGGTTTGCCGTGCGGCCGCACGCGCATCTGCGCGCGCCGCGGATACGCGTCGCGCAGCGGACGGTTCTCGATGCGGGTCTTCGCAAGCGGCGCATTCTCGCGATACTTCCACGACCCCGTCGCGGCATCGTACGTCGCATGGCCGCGAATCTCGCCGCTCGTGCGATCGATCGCGTAGAGCGTATCCGACGGGCCGGCCGCGCCAATGGCCTTGTGCGCGCTGCGGTAGTGCTTCGAATCCGCGAGCGCGCCGATCGCATCGACGTACCGGCTGCTCACGCGGCCGCGTCGCGTGAATTCGACGACGTTGCCGTCGCTCGCGTGCTCGATCTTCGACACCCCGCCGAGCGCCTGCAGCTGCGTGAGCGGCACCGGCGACGCATGGAACGCGAAGCCCGCGCGTGCCGCCGCGGCCTGCGCGGGTTGCGCCGCATCATGCGCGGCATCGAGCGCGGCGGCGAGCGATTGCTGCTCGTCGGGCGTCAGCTTCCGGCCGATGAACCTCGGCGCCGTGATCGCGCCGTTCGCATCGATCCGTGCGGTCGCGACGAAATCGGGCGCCGTCGCCGGCGTGAGCTTGCCGGCGCGCGTGATCAGCAGCGCGGTATCGACGCCGGCCTGCCGCACGAGCGTGCGCAGCGACGACGCATCCGCGCCGTCGATGCGCTTGAGCGTGCGCATCCCGCGCGCGTCGAGCCACGCGCGCGCGCGCGTAATCTCCGCGCTGTCGAGCGCATGGCGGCCGCGCCGGGCGCCGCCGGCCCGCGCGCCGCCACGCGCCGGCGCCGCGAGCGTGAGCGGCGCCGGCGCACCGGCGAGATCGGCCCGCGCCTGCTCGCCGTACAGCGCGCGATAGGTCGGCCGGCCCGGCAGCGACGTGCGCATCTCGCCGAACGCGTCGGCGAGTGCGTCGAGCGCGGCCGGATCGCCGCTTGCAAACGCGTGTTCCGCCGCGCGCGCGAGCGCCGGCGGCAGCTGCACGTGCATGGCGATGTCGGGGCCGCCCGCAGCGAGGATTTCGGCGCGCACGCGATACGCGTTGAGTTGCGCACGGGCTTCGGCCAGCAGCAGGCTCTTTACATACGCGCCGTGGCTGCTGCGGTCGAGGCCGAGCGTGTCCGTCGCGAGGTCGACGCTGTGCTGCGCTTCGTGCGCGAGCGCGAACACGAGCGTGCCGGCGCGGCGCGTGTTGCCGTCGAGGACGATCCTGCGCCGCGCCGCATCGACGTACTGACCGCCGTCGGGCGCACCGAGCTTCACCTTCCAGCCGTCGGCGCGCGCGAGCCGCATCTGGGCACGCAGCGTCGGCGAACGGCGCGCCAGCGCATGCGCCTGCATCGTCAGCACGATGCCGCGGAAGGTCATGACGACGCGCGCGATCGCGCCGCGCCGCGGTGCGTACGCGCCGGCCTCGTCGAACGCGGGATGCGCGAGCTTGATGCGGCCGTGCGCGATCCCGGAATGGATTTTCGCGGCGACTTCGTCGATTCGCCCGAGTACGCTGCCGTCCGGGTCGGCGCCCGGCATCACTTCGCCGGGATCGTGCAGCATCACGTCGCCGTTGCGGCCGAACAGGACCTGGAAGTCGTACAGCAGGTGGTGGGCCTGCGTGACGCGGCGAATGCGCGCGAGATCCGCCAGACCGCGGCTCGACACCACGGCCGGCAGGCCGATGTCGAACTCCACGTCGACGCTGCTGAGTTGCGCGGACGGCTTCAGCACGACGCCGACGCGGTTGGCGACCGAGAACGGCCCGTCGGTGGTGCTGGTCGGCAGCTCGTACGCCTCCTTCAGCATCCTGAGCCCGTCCTGCTCGAGCTCGACGGCTTCGTACGCGTCGGCGAGGCCCTCGATCGAGCCGTCGCGATATACGCCGATCGCCTGGCCGGCGCCGCCGTCGAACACCGTCTTGTACGCGCCCGAGCCGAGCACCGGCCCGAGGAAATCCGCAGGGTCGGCAGGCCGCGCGGGATCGCCGTCGCGGTAGAGCGTGCGGTGCACGCTGTCGACCGACAGCTCGCCGAGCGACGGCTGCCGATAGCTGGCCGGGCGGTAGCGGTTCAGCCCGGACAGGTCGTCCGGCAGGCCGCCCGCGCCGATTGCGTCCGGATGGACGGTGTAGATCGCGCGCTGCCACAGGTTCGCGAGCTGCGCGGCCGCCCCTTCGTTCGCATGCCGCGCCGACAGGATCGTCGTGTAGCCAGGGTCGGACGGCGGCGCGTTGAGCAGCGTGAATTCGTGCGGATCGACCGGCTGCCCGTCGGGCCCGAGCAGCGTGCCGTCGCGCAACGTGTCGGCCGGCACGATCGCGATGCGCTGGCCGACGTCGAGCAGCACGCGGCCGTCGCGCAGCAGCGCCAGCGTGTCGACCGCCGGCGGGCCGCCTGCGCCGAACGGCGACGCGTCGTGTTCCGCGTGGGCCTGCGACCATGCCGCGCGCTGCGCCTGAATCTCGCGCATCGATGGCGGTGCGTCGCCGCCGTCGCGCGCGGCGCGCGTCTCCGGTGCCGGCATCGCGCGCGTGCGCCGGCCGGGGCCGCGCTCATACGCGTTACCGTAAAACTCGGCGTAGGTCTTGCCGCGGCCGCCCGACACCGGCGCATCGGCGAACGCGTCGACGAGCCGTGCGAGCGCGCCGTCATTGCCGCGCGCCGTCTGCCATGCGTCCGCTTCCGCCTGCAGCGCGTCCGGCAGCCGCACCTTCGCGGCGATGTCGACGCCGCTCGCCATCCGGATCTCGTAGCGTGCCTCGAACGCGCTGAGCTGCGCGCGCGCTTCGGCTTCGAGCGCCGTGCGCACGAAGCGCCCGCGGCCGCTGTAGTCGAGGCCGAGCGTCCCCTCGATCGCGTCCACCGCATGTTTCGCTTCATGCGCGAGCACGTACGTCATCCATCCGGGGCCGGCCGCCGCGCCGTCGATCGTCACGCGCTTGCGCTTCGTGTCGATCCGGCTGCCGCCGCCGCGCTTGCCGACCTTCACGCGCCAGCCGTTCGCGTCGAGCATGCGCAGTTGCGTCGCGAGCGTGCCGGAGCGCTGCGCGAGCGCGCTGACCTCGACCGGCAGCGGCGCGCCGCCGACCCGCATCCGCACGCGCGTGATCACCGACGGCTTCTGCACGAACGCGTCGTCGGCAACCGGTGTCGTGTCGCGTTGCGAATCGAGCGCGTCTTCGCCGTGCAACTCGATCCAGCGCATCATGCCTTTTTCGATCTCGAACAGACGCGATTGCGACAGCGCGTGCGCCGCGTAGGTGTGCAGGATCGGGCCCGGATCGCAGACGAGGAAGTCGCCCGTGCGCGTGAAGATGCCCTGCAGGTCGAAACCGATCTCGTGCTGCGTGAGCAGCTCGCGCAGCTTCACCACGTTCCGGATGCCCGCGCGCGACAGCGCGGGCGGCAGGCGGCCGGTCGCGAACTCGTCGCTGTGGAACACGCCGAGCGGGCGGGACAGCGCGGAGACGCGCTCGCCGAGCGCGCGAAACGGCCCGTCCAGCCGAACGGTGCGGATGCCCCACTGTTCCAGCTGCGCGAGCGCCCGTTGCTCGTCGATCACGAGCTGCTCGTTGGCCGCGCGCTGCGCTTCGGGCGTCAACGGTTCCTGCGGCGCGCCGGGCGGCTGCGGACTGCGGTCGACGGTGGCGAGCGCGGCGTCGTCGCCGAGCGCGAACGCGGTCTTGCGCGCGCCTGCGCCCAGCAGTTCGCCGACGTTGCCGTCGATGTCGATCCGGGTGGCCGGATCGCCGTCGAGATGAACGCCGTCGGCGTCGGCCGCGAGTTCGCCGAGGGCGTGCGGTGCGGCAGGGGCCGGGTCGAAGCGGCGGAACACGCGCGCGTCGTGCACCGTCGCATCGGCGCCGGCCGCATGCTCGGGCGGCGCGTAGACGGCGCGCCGCCACACGTTCGAGAGCCGCGCGGCCGCTTCGTAGCCGCCGTGCCCGGCTGACAGCACGATCGCATCCGCCTGCTTGACCGTATGCCACGGCGCCATCGCGATCGCGTATTCGTGCGCGCCGACCGGCTGGCCGTCGACGAGCAGCGTGCCGTCCGGCAGCGTGTCCGCGTGCAGCATCAGCACGTTGCCGTCCGCAAGCGTCGACAGGTGTCCGTCGCGGCGCGCCTGCAACGTGGCGGCATCGGGCGCCGGGCCGTCGCCGAACGGCGACGCGAACACCGCATGCGCGTAGCTCCACGCGGTGCGCTCGTCGAGGTGCTGCCGCCCGGCCGGCGCGGTGCCGTCCCGGCCGTCGCCGGCGTGCATCCGCGGCGCGGGCATCCGGTGCGGGATGCCGCCCCGGCGTTGCTGGCGCGACCACACGTCGTCGTAGAACTCGCGGTAGGTCTGCTCGTCGCGGCCGGAGACCGGCGCATCGGCGACGTTGTCGGCGAGTCGCGCGACCGTACCCGTGTAATCGCTCGTCGGGCCGTGCCAGTCCACGCCTTCGCGCGCGATCGCGTCGGGCAGATGCGCGTGTTCGGCGATGTCGACGCCGGTCGACAGCGCGATCTCGTAGCGTGCCTCGAACGCGTTGATCTGGGCGCGCGCCTGCGCTTCGAGCGCCTTGCGCGTAAAGCGGCCGCGGCTGCCGTAGTCGAGGTTCAGCACGCCGGCCATCGCTTCGACCGCCTGGCGCGCCTCGCTCGCGAGCGTGTACGTGATGCTGCCGGGGTCCTGGAGCGCGCCGTCGATCGTCATCACGCGCTTGCGCGAATCGATGTGGCTGCCGCCGCCGCGCTTGCCGACCTTCACGCGCCAGCCGGCCTCGCTCAGCATGCGCAACTGCGTGACGAGCGTCGCCGACTGCGCCGCGAGTGCCCGCGCGGCCTCCGGCACCGGCGCGCCGCCGAAGCGCATCTGCATCCGCGTGAACCAGCCCGACCCGGACGCGGCCGCGTCGGGCGGCGCGGCTTCGGTCGTCTCCGGATGCGCGGCCACGAGATCGGCATCGTAGGCGCCGGCGACCTCGTGGTCCGACACCGGGCGCGGGTGGGCGCCGTCCGCGCGGGATCGCGCCGGCGCGCTCTCGTCGTGCGCCGGCGCGCGCTCGGGCGCGGCGGCGCGTTCGGGCCTGACCAGCACCAGGACCCGGTTCGGCGGGCTGAAGCGGCCGTCGAGTGCCTTCATCGGCTGCGGCGTCGCGGCGGGGTGCGGCATCGCGGGCGCGTTCGGTCCGCGCTTGCCGGCGAGCACGATTACCGGCCCGTCGTTCGCGTCGCGCGCCGGCGCGGCGTGCGACGCCTGTTCGGCGGCGTCGCCGCCGGCCGGGCCGCCTGCGACCGCGACGCCGTCCGGTGCCGGATCGAAGCGCAGCATGCGCGCGTCGGTGCGCAGCTGACCGTCGGCGCCGAATGCGTCGGGCGTCGCCGCGTAGACCGGCTTCTGCCAGCGGTTCGCGAGTTCGGGCGCGAGTTGCGCGTCACGCTCGCCCGCGACGACGACGATCGGTTCGTCGAGGTTCTGCGCGCGCGCGGCGGCGGGCGACGCCGCGTGCGGCGCGTCGCCGTCGCGGACGATGTAGAGCGTGCGACCGCCGACCTCGAGCGGCTCCGCGCCTGGGCCGCGCGGCACCGAGATGCCGGCCGGATCGGCCGTGGCCGCGCGCGCGGCGGGCTCGGCGCCGGTCAGGTCGACGACCCGGATGTCGACGCGCGGGCGTGCGGCGGTGGGCGTCGCGCGCGCGAGCGCACCGGCCGGCGCGTCGGTATCCAGCGGCCGGTACCGCATCGCCTGTGCGTCGGCGCTGCGCCGGTCGAGGTTCGCGTCGGTCACGTGCTCGGCAGCGCGCTCGTCTTGCTGCGCGTCGACGCGCGCGCGTTCCTCGCTGGTGCGCCGGGTGCTGCGCGCGTCGTTCGCGGCGCTGGCCGTCTCGCCTTGCTGCGCCGCTTGCGCGAGGCTGCGCGGCGCCTGTTCGCCGCGAGCGGCGACGTACTCGTCGCGCGCCTGCTGCAGCGCACTGTCGAGCAGGTCGAGCGGCGTTCTCGCGAGAATCTTCGGCGTCGCGCTCATTCGGCCGCCGGGGCCGAACGACAGCCGTTCGCCGGTGTCGGTCACCGAGTCGACCCGCGTGCCGTTGGTCCAGTTCTTGTCGGAAGCGGAGACGACCGACAACTTGCCGTCGTCGCCGAGCACCACGGATTTGCCCGCGGGCAACGCGTTGCGCGATGCGCCGTCGAGCACGCGAATCGGCTGGTCTTCGTAGGTCAGGATCTTGTCGCCGACCCTCAGCGTGCCGTCGCGCGCGACCGTCACGCGCTCGCCGTCGAACGTTGCGCGATTGCGGCCGGCGGCGAGCGATGCGTCGTCGCCTTGATTGAGCAGTCGCCCGATCGTCCGGCCGTCCACGGTGACCGTGCGGCCGTCGGGCGTGCGCGCGGCGAACGGCCTGCCGGTGCGCTTGACGACGCTCGTGACCGCGCGCTCCTTGAGCCCGCCTGCGCCCATCAGCGCGAGATTCGTGACGCCGCCGACGAGCGCCTGGTTGCCTGCCTTGGTGTCGTGATTCCAGTAGTCGACGCCGGCCTCGACGAACGATTCGCCCGCACCGATCGCGCCCGTCGTGATCGCCGTGGCCTTCATCGCGCCCCTGAAGACCGACGCCACTTTCGGCGTGCGCGTCAGCGCCGTGACGGTGCGCGTGAACAGTTTGCTGCCGGCCAGCTTCGCGGCGCCGGCGGCGCCCATCGGCACCAGGTTGATGAAGTCCGCGCGCGCGCCCGGGTCGGTCAGCGGATTGATGCTGCGGCCGTGATCGAGGCGGGTCTTGATGTCGAGCGCCGAGCTCGTCATCGTCGCGGCGATCGACGTGTACGTCATGCCGGCGCCGACGACGTTCAGCGTCGCGCCGAGCGGCAGCCCGACGCCGGTCGCGTCGAGCACGCCGCCGATGCCTTCGAGCACCATCCCGCCGATCAGCATGCCGAGATTGACCTTGGTGCCGGTCAGCGTTTTCATCAGGCTGTCGAAGCCGCTGTCGTGGTGCGCGGCGCGTGACGTGATCTGCAGCGTGCCGTTGTCGTTGTGGCCGGTCGCGATGTCGACCGTGCCGTCCGACGACAGTTCGTTGTTGTCGATGTAATCGTTGATGTCGTTGTACGTGCTGGCGGCCTCGTCGACGAACTGGGTGCCCCCGTCCTTGTCCTTGACCTTGAACATCGCGGTCGTCTGCATGCCGGCGTCCTTCGCCGCATACACGATCGGCAGCACGTTGATCTGCGTGGCCGCGCCGCCGCCGATCTTCAGCAGCTTGTCGCGCACGCCGTCGATCGTCGACAGTTTGTCCTTGTTGGTGAAATGCGTCTGCGTGTCGGTGGCGATGGACGGGTTCGACGACGGGGCGCCGGCGACGTCCGGCTCCATGCCGAGCGCGACGCCGATCAGGTTGCGCTGCTGTGTGTCGCTCAGCTTGCCGAAGTCGATGGTCGCGCCGTTGCCGGTGCTCGCGCTCGCCGCGTCGAGCAGCGTGTTCGACAGTTCGCTGCGATGCGCCTCGTAGAAGTCGTGCTGCGCCTTCTGGTAGTCCTTGTACGCGTCCGAATCCGGCGCGGCATAGCGCAGCCGCTCGTCGAGCCCCGCATCGAACTGGTCCAGCAACACCTGCTGGTGTGCCGACTCGCTCAGCAACTGCAGCCGCTGCACGGTGTTGTCGGCGTTCTGCGCGTCCTTTTTGGCCTGATCGAGCTGGCTCTGGTTCGGGTTCGGCAGCGGCGGCGTATACGCGGGCAGGATGTCGCCGTCGGCGAGTTTCCGAATGCGCAGCGGCGCCGGATGCGCGGCCTGCCAGTCGTCGTATTGCTGCTGGATCGTCGCGAGCGTCGCGTGTTTCTGCGATTGCTGGTTGCGCGCTTCGGTGAGCGCCGCGCCGGTCGCGCGCTCGTTGACCAGATTCGACAGCCGGTTGTCGGCGGCGCGGATGGCGCCCGCGGCGACGCGCAGGCGCTTCGCATCGAGCAGCGTCGGGCCGGACGGCGTGGCCGGGTTCGCGCCCGCATTCGCCGGCGGGAACGGGAGCGGGCCGTTCAGTAGCGGCGACGTGTTCCACAACGGCTGGCTGCCGTTCGGGGCGCCTGCGGCGTTCGTCGTCGGCAGCGGCGACGAAAACAGCGGCGCCGCGCCGGGCAGCTTCGACGTGCCGTTCGCGGGCGTGCCGGTGGTGTTCCACGGCGGCGGCGCGAACAGCTGCGACGGGTTCGCCGTGCCGAACGGCGAGGTTCGCGCGGGCGGCTTGACGGTGGCCTCGATCTGCGCGGCCTGGTCGTCGTACTGCTGCGCCAGCGATGTGCCGTACGCGACGACGAACGCGTCGTGCGCGATGCTCGCCTGCTGCTTCGCGAGCTGGAGCTGCCGGTACGGGTCGCTCGGATCGTCAGAGAGGCGCGCGAGCTTGCCGTTGTAGTTCGCCTGCAACGTGTCGGCCTGCTGTTGCGCGGCCAGCATCTGCAGATAGCTGCTGCTCGTGCCTGCCGCGACCTGCGCGTGATCGAGCGCCGTCTTGTCCTTCTCGATCGCGCCGGGCACGATCACCGTCGGGCCGTCCTTGCCGTTGTCGGCATCGGACTGCTGCTGCGCCTGCGAGAGCGTCACGTTGTCGTTCGCCGCCGCAAGCGCGGCATTCGCGTAGTTCGCATCCTTGGCGGCGGCCGTGACGGCTTTTTGTGCGGCATCCGCGGAATCCGGCGGGTCGGGCATCGACACCTGCAGGTCGAACGGCTGCAACGCATCGTTGAGCCGGCCGACGCCGGCGTCGAGCGCCGCCTTGTAGTCGGGGTCGGCGAGGGTCGACTGGAACTGCGCGTACGCGAGATTCGAGTTCGCGACGTCCGCGAAATATTTCGCCGAGCCGGCCGACGCATGCGCCTGCGCGGTCTGCCAGTCGTCGTATGCGCGGATCTGCAGCGGGTTCTTGCAGTCGCTCGCCTGCGGCACCCAGTTCGGATCATCCGGATGATCGGGGAACGCCGCGAGCAGCGTCTTGAGCTGCTGGTCGGCCGCATGCTGCGCGTCGCCCGGGTCCGTCACGTTGCCGGAATCGTCGATCTTCATCCCGGCCGGCATGTCGGCGTTTGCCTGTTCGCCGTACAGGATCATGTAGCCGGCGTCGGTCGTCACGTTGAGTTCGCGCTGCGCGGTATCGGCGGCCGTGCGTGCCTTCGCATAGTCGGCCTGCGCGGTCTTGCGCTCGTCGGCTGTCGTCTCCGGGTCGCGGTTCGCCAGGTGCAGCACGTTCTGCGCGCCCTGCAGCTCCTGTGACGCGTTGTCGTACTTTGTCTGCGCGTCCTGGATCGCCTTTTGCACGGCGGTCGTCTTGTCGTTCTCCACCGTGATGTCGGGCGGTGGCGGCGTGTACTGCGCGGCCATGCTCTGGATCAACGCCGTGGCCGACTGGATTTCCGCGTTGGTCGGCTTGGACGGATCGGTCGACGGCGTCGCGGTGACCGGAATCGGCGGCGTGACGGTCGGGTTCGCGGGCCCGGCCGCGGGATCGTCCTTCTTCGGCGGCGGGGGAGGCGGCGGCGCGACGACCGGATCCAGCGTTTCCGACAGGAAGCGCTGCCAGTTGACACCCAGTCCCAATCCGTCGATCAACAGCATGCTCGTCTCCGATGAACCGCGCGATGCGCGGCACCCACGGCGCGCTGCACGCCGCGCCGCGATCGTTCGAGTGTACGGACGCGTCCGGCGGCGGGAGCGCCGCTGTTTCGTAGCGACGACGGGCGGCCGGCGAACCGGCGCCGCGCCCGCTACGAGACGGGCGCGGCGTCGTTCGGGCCCCTGAAAGCAGTACGGGCGCGAGCCGATGGCGCCGCGCGCGATCTCGCGCTCACTGATCGAGACAGCGCACGCACAGCCGCTTCGCCTGGCTCGCCGGCAGCCCGCGACACATCATCACGACCGGGCGCGCATGGCACGACGGCGCGTCCGCGGAGGCGGCCGGCGCTGCCAGCCGGCGGGCGCGTTCGGGCGGCGTGACGGCCGCCGCGTCCATGCGCCGCTGCCGCGCGGGCGGCGGCACGTCGCGCACCACCGGAATCGGCTCGATGCCGCCTTCGCGCGCGTTGCGCTGCGCGCTGGCGACGACGCGGCTCACGTAGCCGGTCGAGAAACCGGTCGTGAAGTTGCCGCTGTAGTAGCACGACAGCGCCGCGCGCAACGCGGCCTGCGCGGCACGCCCGGTATTCGCGGAACGCGCGAAGCATTCGGTCAGGATCGCGCCGCCGGCCCGCAGGTTGCGGCACGGCTCGAACATCGTCGCCTCGTCGAGCCCGTATTTCGTGAAATTGCGCTCGTTCACCTGCGCGAGCCCGACGCTGTAGCTGAAGCCGCGTGCGGCCAACTCGCGCGCGGTCGCGCGCGCTTCGTCGAGCGACGCGGGCTGGCGTGCCAGATGGCCGCCGACCACGCCGATCGCATACGGATTGAAGCCGGATTCGGTGCGCACGAGCGCGGCGAGCGTATCGGGATCGACGTTCGGCGCGCACGCGCGCGCGAGCTGCGCGAAGCCTGCACCGCCGGCCGCATGCGCGACGCGCGGCTGCCAGCACGCGAACGCGAGCGCGACCAGCGCGCACAGGCACGCGGCGGCGTGGCGCAGGCGGTGCGCGTCCATCATCCGGCTCCCGTCACCCGGTACGACATCACGAGCCCGTGCACGAGCAGCGACCAGCCGTCGAGCGCGACGAACAGCAACAGCTTGAACGGCACCGAGATCGTGGTCGGCGAAATCATCTGCATGCCGAGCGCGAGCAGGATGTTCGCGACCAGCAGGTCGACGACGATGAACACGATATAGATCACGAAGCCGATCTGGAACGCCTTCGTCAGCTCGGCGAGCGTAAAGCTCGGCACCAGCACCAGCAGGTCGTCGTCCTTGATGCCGTCCGCACGGTTCTTCGGCCACACCGAGGTCGCGGTGCGCACGAAGAATTCGCGATCGCGCTGCCGCGTGTGCGACACGAGGAAATCCTTGATCGGCGGCAGCGCGGCATCGGCGAGCGCGCCGACGTCGGCGGTCGACAGTTGCCCCGACGCATCGAAGTGGCGCGCCTGCAGCGCGTCGCGGATCGACATCCCGACGGGCGCCATGATGAACAGCGACAGGATCAGCGCGATGCCGTTCAGCACGAGGTTCGGCGGCACCTGCTGGATCCCGAGCGCGGAGCGCAACAGGCCGAGCACGACGACGAGCTTCGTGTAGCTCGTGACCATCAGCGCGGCGAACGGCGCGATGCCGAGCGCGGCGATCACCGCGATCAGCGCGACCGGGTTCGGCAGGTTGCCCATCGTTCAGCGCTCGCGCGGCGCGGGCTGGGTCAGCGTGACGACCCGCACGCCGAGCTTCTGGCCGACCGCGATCAGGTGCCCCGTGCCGATCAGCATCCCGTTCGCGACGAGATGGATCACGCTCTGGTTGATCCCTTGCTGCAGCTCGATCACGGCGCCGGGTTGCAGCGCGCTCAGCTCGCCGAGCGGCATCGACGTGGGCGGCAGCTCGAAGCGCAGGTCGACCGCGAGGCCGTCGAGCGGGCGCGGCGCATCGGCGGGCGGCGCGTCGGGCGTCGTCGCGGACGCGATGTCGGTGCGGGTCGGTTCCAAGGGCATCTCCCTGATTCGTTCGACGGTCAGCCGGTTGCCCGATGGCCGTCCGGTAATCTCCCACGCCGGCGCGGCCGGCAGCCGTGCGACGCACAGCAGGTTCTGCTCGTGCGCGTGCCAGTGCTCGATCGCGATGATGTCGCCGCCGACGACGTCGGCCAGCTCGGCCGTCGTCAGCTCGGTGCGGCCGATCTCGAACACGAGCGGCACGGGCAGGTTCGCGTAGGCTGCGCGCGCGTCGGCGGCCGCGGCGGGCGCAGCCGCGAAGAACACGGCGAGCGCATCCGGCGCGTCGAACAGCAGCGCGCCATGGCAGCGCCATGCGGCGTCGGCGCGCCGCAGTTCGAAGCGCAGCGCGGCCGGCGACGCGCGCCAGGCGGGCACGTTGTCTGGCGGCGGCAGCAATTCCACGCGCTGCCGCGTCGCGGACTGCAGCACGGTCGCGAGCGGCGCGCCCAGATCGGCGAGCAGCGCCGCGCGGATCACGGCCGGCACGGCCGGATCGGCCGCGTCGCCCAGCCATGCCGCTTCCGCGACCGGGTCGATCCACAGCGTGCCGGCGGCCGGGCCGACGACGAAGCGGTATGCGTGCGCATCGGCGGCCGGCTCGGCGTCGACGCGCCAGCGCACGTCGTACGCGTGTTCGCCGAGCGTGACCGGAACGGCGCCGGGCGCGCAGTAGGCGTGCGACAGCCCGCGCGCGGCGGCAGCGGACAGGCGCGGCAGATGGGGCGACGCGTCGAGCGCGACCGCGGTCGGCGATGCGGCGGGTGGCGCGCAAGCGTCGGGCGTCTCCCGGTTCGCGGCATCGCCGGCGTCGGCATTCGTCAGGAACAGCGCAGGCACGGCGGGATCGGGGCGGATTCGGCGTAGGTTCGACGGGTTGTTCCGGGGCCCGCGGCACTCAGGGGCGCGCGCGGCTGCTGCGTCGATTGTAGGGACGGCCATGGCCGTGTGCCGCGCCGGAATCCGTAGTCGCGCGCATCGCGACACGGGCGCCGAAGCGGGGTGCTACGAAGCGTGGCGAAGCCGGCCGGCTGCATGCGCCGCCCAAAAGCAACCGCCGCCCGGAGGCGGCGGTCGGGTCGCGACTGGCTGGCGGGCCGGGCGGCGGGGAGGCCGCGCCCGACGGGCGGGCCGCGACGCGCTGCGGATCGGCCGCAGCGCGGTGGGGGGAGCGTGGCACGCGCGCCGCGAGCCGGCGGCGCGCGGGTGAGTCGTCAGGCGTAGTCGGCGGCCATCACGGCCTGCGGCGCCGTGCGCAGGATCGGCGCCGCGTCGTGACGCTCGACGTGCGTCATCGCCGCACCGAACAGCACCAGACGATAGCCGACCGCGTAGATCGGGATGATCCGCAGGTTCTTGTCGTGATCGAGTTGCAGCTTCGAGCGGATACGCGAGATATGGGTGTCGAGCGTGCGCGACGACACGCCGAGTTCACGGCCCCACACAGCTTCCTGGATTGCCTGCCGCGGCACGATCTTGTTCATGTTGTCGAGCAGGAATTCGACGACGTCGAATTCACGCGGCGTGACATCAATGATCTTGTTGTCGATTTCGATCGTGCGGCGCACGAAGTTGATTTTTATGTTGTCGATGTACAGGTATTTGCAATCCATGGTGGCCCTCGCATGTCCATAAAGGAGTGTTTGCGAGTCCTGTGCTGCAACTTCCGGGCCAGGGACAGGGTCGTCGGGGATCGGCAGGGGGAGGCATCGCTGCAGGCGGCGCGGCAGCCTTGAATTTAAAAGAATTTTTAACGGGAGACGCGAGCCAGACAGAAAAGGGGGCGGGACAACCGTGAAGGATTGTTACGTAGCATCGGCGGCTGACGTTACGGGCGTTACGTCCGCCGTAACGTGTGGGGCCAGGCGGGGAGCCGGGCGGGTGGCGCGCCGCCGCGGCCGGGTGGAGAACCCTGCATCGAACCCTGCGGGAATCGACGGGGTCTCCATACGGATCGATGGGTGACAGGCGATTTTTGCCGACATCGAACCCTGCATAGGCGCGTCCGGCCAAAAAACGCCAGCCGCAAGGCGTCTGCGCCCCGCGGCCGACGTTCCGGCTCCCATTAAGCCTTCGCGCTATCCGCCGAATCGAACGGCAGCACGTAATGCCGCTTGCCCGTCGCCGCGAAGATCGCGTTCGCGACCGCCGGCCCGATCGGCGCGACGCCCGGCTCGCCGACCCCGGTCGGTGCCTCGGCCGACGGCACGATATGCACCTCGACTTTCGGCATCTCGGCCATCCGCAGCACGTGGTAGCCGTCGAAGTTGCGCTGCTCGACCTGGCCGTCCTTCAGCGTGATCGCGCTGTGCATCGCCGCGCCGAGCCCGAAGCCGATGCCGCCCTCCATCTGCGCGGCGACGATGTCCGGATTGATCGCGATGCCACAGTCGACCGCGCACACCACGCGCTCGACCTTCACCTTGCCGTCCGCGTCGACCGACACCTCGGCGACCTGCGCCACATAGCTCTTGAACGCCTCGGCGACCGCGATCCCGCGCCCGCGCCCCTTCGGCAGCGGCTTGGCCGGATCCCAGCCGGCCTGCTGCGCGGCCAGGTCCAGCACCGCGCGCATGCGCGGCTCGTTCGCGAGCAGGTCGCGGCGGAACGCGTACGGATCCTTGCCTGCCGTGTGCGCGGCTTCGTCGATGAACGCCTCGACCGCGTAGGCCGTATGCGAACTGCCGACCACGCGCCACCACAGCACGGGCAGGCCGACCTTGGTGGTGGTGAGCTCGACCGACACGTTCGGCACCGCGTACGGCAGGTTCGCCGCGCCCTCGACCGAGGTGGCATCCACGCCGTTCTTCACCATGAATGCCTCGAACGGCGTGCCGGCGAGGATCGACTGGCCGACGATCCGGTGGCGCCAGCCGACCAGCTTGCCGTCCGCGGTCAGCCCCGCATCGAGCTTGTGAAAGTACATCGGCCGGTAGAAGCCGCCCTGGATGTCGTCCTCGCGCGTCCATTGCAGCTTGACGGGCTTGCCGTCCGCGCCGAGTGCCTTCGCGATCGACACGGCCTCGACCACATAGTCCGACCATGCGTTCGCGCGCCGGCCGAAGCTGCCGCCGGCGTACAGCGTGTGGATCTGCACCTGCTCGGGCTTCAGGCCTGCCGTCCGGGCCGCGTTGGCCTGGTCGACCGTCTGGAACTGGTCGCCGGCCCAGATTTCGCAGCTGTTCGCCGTCAGCTTGACGACCGCGTCGAGCGGCTCCATCGGCGCGTGCGCGAGATACGGGAATTCGTACGTCGCGCTGATCTTGCGCGACGCGCCCGTGATTGCCGCATCGGCATCGCCGTCCTTGCGCGCCGACGTGCCCGGCTTGTCGGCGAGCTGCCGGTATTCGCGCATGATCTCGTCCGAGCTGCGCTTTTCGGCGTTCGTTTCGTCCCATTCGATCTTCAGCGCGTCGCGGCCCTGCTTCGCGGCCCAGAAACCGGTCCCGACGACCGCGACGCCGCCGGGCACCTGTACGACCGAGACGACGCCGGGCACGGCCTTGGCCGCCGTCGCGTCGAACGACTTCACCGTCGCGCCGAAGCGCGGCGGGCGCTGCAGCAGTGCGACGCGCATGCCGGGGAAGGTGGTGTCGAGCGTGAAATGCGCGGTGCCGTTCGATTTGGCCGACGCATCGACGCGCGGAATCCGGTGACCGATGAGCTTGAAATCGGCCGGCTGCTTCAGCGCGACCTTGTCGGGCACCGGCAGCTTCGACGCATCGGCGACGAGCGTGCCGTATGCGGCCGTCTTGCCGCTCTTCGCATGCGTGACGAAGCCATTGGCCGTCGTCAGCTCGCCGGCCGGCACCTTCCAGCGGGCCGCCGCGGCCGATACCAGCATCGCGCGCGCCTTGCCGCCCGCTTCGCGCAGTTGCTGCCACGAGTTCGCCATCGCCGAGCTGCCGCCCGTGCCCTGCATCGTGCCGAACGCGAGGTTCGCGTAGCGTTTCGCATCGGCCGGCGCGCTTTCGACCCGCACGTGCGACCAGTCGGCGTCGAGCTCCTCGGCGACGATCGTCGCGATGCCCGTATAGGCGCCCTGGCCCATTTCGACGTGTTTTGCAATGACCGTGACGGCGCCGTCGGGCGTGATGCGCAGGAACGCGTTCGGCGCGAAGTCGGCGGCAGGTGCCGTCGCCGCAAGCGCGCGGCGGCCGAGGCCGGCCCATTCGAAGCCGATGGTCAGGCTGACGGCGGCCGCGGTGCCGGCGGCTTTCAGGAACGTGCGGCGCGACGGACGCATCGAACCGGGGTTGTCGAGTTCGATCGTCATGGTCAGGCTCCCAGCGTCGCGGCCGCGTCGTGGATCGCCGCCCGGATACGGGCGTAGGTCGCACAGCGGCACAGGTTGCCGTTCATCGCGGCGTCGATGTCCGCGTCGGTCGGCTTCGGGTTCTGTTCGAGCAGCGCGGTGGCCGACATGATCTGGCCGGACTGGCAGTAGCCGCATTGCGGCACCTGCAGCTTGACCCAGGCGGCCTGCACGGCCTGCGCGGGCTTGCTCTGCAGGCCTTCGATCGTCGTGACGTGCTTGCCCGCGATGCCGGCGAGCGGCAGCACGCACGAGCGGACGGCCTGTCCTTCGAGATGCACGGTGCACGCGCCGCACTGCGCCATGCCGCAGCCGAACTTCGTGCCGGTCAGTCCCGCGTGTTCGCGAATGGCCCAGAGGACGGGCATCGACGGATCGGCGTCGAGCGTGACGCTCTTGCCGTTCAGGACAAACGAGGTAGGCATTTTGATTGTCTCCGTGGGGAAAACCCGGCATGCGCCCGGTTAGCGGGGAGTGTGCGCGAGCGGCCGGTTTTTGCGTCTACCCAATCCTGCAAATTTATTGAACAATCCTGCAAATCCCCGGCACGTTCCGGGTGGTTTCGCTATGCTCCCGCGACATGCGGAAATCTACCGAGGAAGCGTCATGGACATGACCGATATCGTGGCGTCGCGCGAATCCGGGCGGCGCGAACTGGCGATGCTGATCAGCCGTTTCGCGCCGGCGGACGGCTCCCATTCGACGGCCGTGCCGGGCCTGATGCTGCATCGGCATACGCGTCCGGTCGATCTCGGCTGCGCCGTGTCGTGTGCCGCGCTCGTGATCGCGGGCCAGGGCGCGAAGCGCGTGATCGTGGCCGGCCACGCTTACGAATACGACACGCAGAATTGCCTGATTACGTCGATCGACTTGCCGATCCTCTCGCGCGTGACGCGCGCGTCGCCGGAGGAACCGTACCTGTGCCTGTCGCTGAGGCTCGATCCGCAGCGCATCGTCGAGCTCGCGGCCGAGATGCGGCTGCCCGAGCCCGACGCGGGCCCCGAAGGCGAGGGGATCGCGCTTGCCGAGCTGACGCCGCCGCTGCTCGACGCCGCGCTGCGGCTGCTGCGGCTGCTCGATACGCCGGCCGACATTCCGGTCGTCGCGCCGCTGATCGAAAAGGAATTGCTGTACCGGCTGATGACGAGCGGGCAGGGCACGCGGCTGCGGCACATGGCGATCGCGGGCAGCCAGACGCACCGGATCGCGCGCGCGATCGAATGGATCCGCGATCACTACGCGGAGCCGATGCGCGTCGAGTCGCTCGCGCAGGCGGTCAACATGAGCGTGTCGTCGCTGCACCACCATTTCAAGCACGTGACGACGCTGAGCCCGCTGCAGTACCAGAAGCAGCTGCGGCTGCACGAGGCGCGCCGGCTGCTGCTGCGGCAGGGCGGCGATGTCGGGTCGGTGGCCGCCGTCGTCGGCTACGAAAGCGCGTCGCAGTTCAGCCGCGAGTACAGCCGGCTGTTCGGCGCGCCGCCGATGCGCGACGTCGTGCAGTTGCGCAAGAAGGAGATGCTCGGCTGACGGCGCACGGTTGACGCGCCGTCGCTCCCGGCGCGTTTCACCTGGCGACCACCGTCGACTGCAGGAATGCGGGGGCGATCCGCCAGTCCGGCACGTAATGCGCCGGCCACGCGCCGGGCGTATCGACCGCGTTGAAATACACCACGGCCTTCAATAGCGGATAGCGCCACAGCGATCGCTGGAATTCGTCGAGTGCCTCGCGCTTGCGCGCATTCGACCCGTCGATGCCGAGCTCCGTGACCATCACCGGCAGCCCGTAGTCGGTTACCCGCTCGTACTTGGTCCGCAGGATGCTCGCGGCGGAGGCGTGGCCGCCGGCCGGCCAGATCGCGCAGCGCGGGCAGTCGAACACGGACAGGCCGACGTCGTCCACATAGCCGCGGCCCGGGAAATAGTCGTCCAGGTTCCGGTTGCCGGCCGGCGACCACACGAAGCGGATCTGGTCGGTCATCGTGCGGCAGGTGGTCACGACCCGCCGGTACGCATCCACGTAGGCGGACGGATCGCCGATGGCCCACGGATAGCGTCCGGTGTCGGCCTCCATCTCGTGACCCCAACGCACGAACACCGGGCCCTTCAACGCGGCGAGTGCCGAGCAGGTGGCCGCGATCTGCGCATCGTAGCGCCCGTGCACGATATCCTCGAGCAGCGCGCCCGGCCGCGTGTTGCCGGCCGCCCAGGGCTCGACGGTCAGCATCAGCGAGCGGTTGCGCGCCTGCGCGCTCCGGTACGCAGCGTCGATTTCCGCGCGGACATCGGGCGCGTTCCACGACACGAACACATGGTCGAAAGCGAGATCCCGCTCGCTCGCGAGCGTGTTTTCGGGATCGTATGCGCCGAGTTCGGGCTGCTTCACCGGTTCGCCCGGCACGGGCGCGACCACGGCCGGCAAACCCGAGCGCCACATCATCGCCTGCCAGCCTTTCGGCGTGCGCAGCCCGATGCCCGCCAGCAGCATCGCGAGCGCGATCACGAACAGCGCGTTGCGCACGGGCAGGCGGCTGAAGAACATCTGCCTGAACGCCGACCACTCGAGCCCTTGCTCTCTGCCGTGATTCACCGTGACGACGGCGGCGATCACGAGATACAGGATGCTCGTCAGCGTCGAGAACAGATAGAAGCCGGCGGCGTTGCGCGGATTCTCGACCGTGACGACGGGCAGGCTGCAGAACAGCGAGATCAGCAGATATGGGGCGACCACGCGCAGCGGCGCGTCCTGTTCGATCGTGCCGCCCTTCGGCGTGACCTTGAACGGAAATTCCTTGCCGCGCACGCAGTCGAACACCGCCGACGCGCAGCCGAGCACGACCCACGGCCAACGCGCGAACACGAACGACAGCCCTTCCCACGACAGCAGCTTCGTGTTCAGCGGGCGGCACGACCGGGTCGAACGCGTGACCCAGGTCACCACGCACAGGATCAGCACGGACAGCGGCAGTGCGTAGGTGAGATACGTGAGGAAGTCGACGTGCGCCCACACGCGGCCGGTGAGCAGCGCGACGACCGGAATCACGACGCTGCCGGCCATCGCGAGCGCGCACAGCGGATACCACAGCTGGCAGAACAGGAACTGCGCCTTCAGCTTCAGCGGCAGCCCCATGAAATAGTGGCGCGTGTAGCGCAGCATGATGATCATCACGCTCTTGGACCACTGGAATTCCTGCGTGGCCAGGTCGCCGAACGTGCGCGGCCCCTCGCCGTGCGCGATCGCGTTCAGCGCATGCATGCCGCGCCAGCCCTTCGAGTTGAAGATCATGGTGGTCGAGTGATCCTCGGCGAGCTCGGGCCCGAGCCCGCCGATCTCGCGCAGCGCGCGGCAGCGCACTGCGTAGTGCGAGCCGATGCACAGCGGCGCGAGGCCGCCCGCATAGCCGGCCTGCATCGTGCCGTGCAGCGGCCCCTCGACGTTCACGCGCCCGCGTGCGCTCCAGCTCTCGGCCGCGTTGCTGTCGCAGATGCTCGGCGCCGACACGTAGCCGACTTCCGGATCGACGAACGGCCGCAGCATCTCCTCGAGATAGGTGCGGGTCGGCACGTGGTCGGCGTCGAGCTGCGACACGAAATCGTAGTGGTCGTAGCCGACCATGTCATAGAAGTACGCGAGATTGCCTTCCTTGCACTTGGTCCGGCGCGGCCAGCTCGCCCGGTGGTATGCGGCAATGCCGCGCCGCGTCGACACGAATACACCGTGCTCGCGGCACCAGTCGAGCGTCTCGGGCGACGGGTCTTCATCGGCGAGCCACGTATCGTGCGGGTAGGTCTGGTCGAGCATCGCGAGCAGCGTCGTGCGGACGATGTCGAACGGCTCGGACGGCGCCTTGGTGACGACCATCGCGACGCGCCAGTCGCGCGGCACCGCCAGCGCGGGATTCGGCATGACCGCCGAGCGGATGATGAAGATGAAGTAGCCCGGGATGAAGGTGGTCCAGAACAGCACGAAGCAGTTGACGCCGAAGCGGAATGCGTCGACGTAGTGCTCGTCGCGCAACCACCAGCGCCAGAAGATGCCCAGCGCGACGAACCAGCCCAGCGCGAGGAGGTGGAAGACGATCCGGGTCCCGCCGTCCATCAACGGGACGAGGAGCGGGACTTCCGCATGCAGCGATGCGGTGCGATCCGCGCCGGCGTCGGCGGTGTCGGCGGTATCCGGCTCAGGGCCGCCCGCAAGCGACGCAACCAGCTTCTTCATGGTGTTCTCCCGTCGAGGTCAGACCATCAGTCTTGAAGCAGGCCGCGCTGCGGCCGGGGGTCCTCGCTGGCGTGCTGGTGTTCCGGGGCCGGGTCGGCCGGCGTGCGTTCGCCGCACGAGCGGCCCACGCGTTCGTAGCGGCGAAAGCCGCTGTCGACGGCCAGCCGTTCGCTGAACAGGTTGCGCATGTCGAGCATCACGGGATCGGCCATGTGATCCGCGAGGTCGGCGAGATCGAGCGCCTCGAACGCTTTCCATTCGGTCATCACGACCACGGCGTCCGCGCTGCGCACCGCGTCGATCGCGGAGCCCTCCATGAACACCTGCGGCAGCAGCCGCGATGCTTCGTGCGGACGCGCCGGGTCGTATGCGCGGATATGCGCGCCCGCGCCCACGAGCAACTGGATCACGTCGATGCTCGGGCTTTCGCGCACGTCGTCGGTCTGGCCTTTGAACGTGAGGCCGAGCACCGCGATGCGCTTGTCCTTGATCGAGCCGCCGCAGGCTTTCTCGATGCGGCGCAGGATCTGTTCCTTGCGCAGCGTGTTCGATTCGATCGCCGCACTGACGATGCGCAGCGGCACCGCATGCTCGGACGCCGTCGCCTTCAGTGCGCGCGTGTCCTTCGGAAAGCACGAGCCGCCCCAGCCGGGGCCGGCCTTCAGGAACGACGCGCCGATGCGGTGGTCGAGGCCCATGCCGTTCGCGACCAGTTCGACATCGGCGCCGACGGCTTCGCACAGGTCCGAGATCTCGTTGATGTAACTGATCTTCACCGCGAGGAATGCATTCGCCGCGTACTTCACGAGTTCGGCCGTTTCGATCTCGGTTGCGAGCACCAGATGGCCGGCCGCTTCAAGCGGCGCATAGATGGCCTTCATGATCTCGATCGCACGCGGGTGTTCGGCGCCGAACACGACGCGGTCCGGGTGCATGAAATCGTCGATCGCCGAGCCTTCGCGCAGGAACTCCGGATTCGATGCGATGGCCGCGTCGATGCCGTCCGGCGCGCAGCGTTCGATGATCTGCTTGACGATCCGGTTGGTGCCGACCGGCACCGTCGACTTCGTCACGACGACCGCGAAACCGGTGAGGTTCGACGCGATTGCGCGCGCGGCCGCTTCGACGTACTGCAGGTCCGCCTGGTCGGTGCCCGGCAGCGTCGGCGTGCCGACCGCGATGAATATCGCGTCGCGATCGCGCACGCTCGCCGCGAGGTCGCTGCTGAAGCGCAGCGTGCCGCGTTCGACGTTGCGTGCGACGACGGCGTCGAGGCCCGGTTCGTAGATCGGCATGCGGCCGTCGTTCAGCGCGTCGATCTTGCCGCGATTGTTGTCGATGCAGACGACCTCATGCCCGAGGTCCGCAAAGCACGCGCCGCTGACCAGCCCGACGTAGCCCGTGCCAACGATGGCGATCCGTACCTTCATGATGATTCCCCTGAGTGGCGTACAAGGAAACTGGCTCACTTGCCGGATGCGAATTGCAGTTCTTTCTGAAACCACGCCACCGCGTGTTCGACCATCGGTTCGATCGCGGTGAAACGCGGCCGCCAGCCGAGTACGAGCGCGGCTTTCGTGGCGTCGGCGTACAGCTCGGGTGGATCGCCCGGGCGGCGCGCGGCCGTGACCGTCGGTACGCGGCGGCCCGTCACGGCTTCGACGGCGTGCAGCGCGTCGAGCACCGACGTTCCTTGGCCGGTACCGAGATTCAGTGCGACGCTGTGGCCGCCGCCGCACAGATAGGCGGTCGCTTGCAGATGCGCGTCGGCGAGGTCGCTGACGTGCACGTAGTCGCGAATCGCCGAACCGTCGGGCGTCGGGTAGTCGGTGCCCATCACCTGGAACGCGTGACCGGTGCCGAGTGCCGCGCGGATCGCGAGCGGCAGCGCGTGCGTTTCCGGTTCGTGGCATTCGCCGATCTCGCCGTCAGGATCCGCTCCCGCCGCGTTGAAGTAGCGCAGCGCGACCCACTTCAGCCCGTATGCGCGCTCGAAATCGGCGGCCATCCGTTCCATCGCGTACTTCGTGAAGCCGTACGGATTGATCGGCCGTTGCGGCGTGCGCTCCGAGATCGGCAGTGCGTCCGGAATGCCGAACGTCGCGCACGACGACGACATCACGATCCGGCCGATGCCGGCCGCGTGCATCGCGCTCAGCAGCGTGCAGGTGCCCGTGACGTTGACCGTGTAATAGCGCTCGGGCGCGAGCACCGAATCGCCGACGTAGGCGAGGGCGGCGAAATGGATCACGACCTCGGGCCGATGCGCGGCGAGCGCCTTCGACAGCGCATCGCGGTCGAGAATGTCGGCCGTGACGAGCGGTCCCCATCGAACCGCGTCGCGATGGCCGGTCGACAGGTTGTCATAGGCGACGGGTTCGTGTCCCGCTGCCGCGAGTGCCTTGCAGGTATGGCTGCCGATATAGCCTGCTCCGCCGGTCACGAGCACTTTCATGTCGTGGCCCCGGTCAGGCGCAGCACGGGCTCGAGCCACAGTTCGCGGCTGAAATAGTCGACGGTCCGGCGCAGGCCTTCGTCGAGATCGACGGCCGGCCGCCAGCCGAGTTCGGCCGACGCGACCGAGATGTCGGGCTTGCGCTGGTGCGGATCGTCGATCGGCAGCGGCCGGAACACGATGGCCGATTTCGAGCCCGTCATCGTGAGCACTTTTTCTGCGAGCTCGATCATCGTGAATTCGCCGGGATTGCCGAGGTTGACCGGCGTGCCGATATTGCGCTCGGCGCTCATCAGGCAGAAGAAGCCGTCGATCAGGTCGCTGGCGAAGCAGAACGAGCGCGTCTGCCTGCCGTCGCCGTAGATCTCGAGCGGTGTGCCGTTGAGTGCGCTGACGATGAAGTTCGACACGACGCGGCCATCGCGCGGCGACATCCGCGGGCCGTAGGTATTGAAGATGCGCGCGACACGCACGTCGATGCCGTGCGTGCGGTAGTAGTCGTAGCACAGCGCCTCGGCCGCGCGCTTGCCTTCGTCGTAGCACGCGCGCGGGCCGATCGTGTTCACGTTGCCGCGATAGGTTTCCGTCTGCGGATGCACGTCCGGGTCGCCGTAGATCTCGCTGGTCGACGCCTGGAACACGCGTGCGCCGGTCTTGCGCGCGAGCGCGAGGCAGTGGTTCATGCCGAGCACGTTGGTCATCATCGTATGGACGGGATCGATCTGGTAAGTGGGCGGCGATGCCGCGCACGCGAGATTCCAGATCTCGTCCACCTGCAGTTGCGGCAGGCCGAGCGAGACGTCGCCCTTCACGAACGCGAAGCGGCCGGACGCTTTCAGGTCGGCGACGTTGAGCTTGCGCCCCGTCAGCAGGTTGTCGATGCACGTGACGGACGCGCCTTCCATGACCAGGCGTTCGCAGACGTAGCTGCCGAGAAAGCCGGCGCCGCCCGTCACCAGGACGCGCTGACCGGCGCGCGTCTCGAGCGCGACCCTGTCATTCATGGCTTTCTCCGTCGTCGTTCAGCTCCGGGAACCCCACGTCGATCAGTTCGACGGCGGCGCGCACGCGTTCCATCCCGCTGCACGGGTAGCGTTTCGGCAAGCGCCGGTTCGCACGGGCTGAGGTCGACGAAGCGCCGCGACAGGCGCTCCGGTTTCGCTGACTACCCCGTTGATGCTTGAACGACGCACGCGTCGATCGATCGGTGGTGATCTTCATCGCCTGTTCCCCGACATGCTGACTGACGAGCAGGCCGCCGCCGTGATCTTGTGCCCTGGCGTGCCGCTCGGTGAGAGTCGGACATCAGGCAATCGGCATGCCATGAACGATGCCGTCACGATGCGCACGGGCGCGATGGCGCGATAGCCGCGCGATTCACGCGCTTCTGTTTCATGTGTGTATCGTGGGGACAGGAAAGCGGGCGGACCCGTTGCCGGATCGATGCGATTCGATACGACGAAACGCACGATAAATCAGGCTTTTGCGGCAGTGGCTTCATCAAAAAGGTGTTGAGCGAAAATGTTTCATCAATGAGAAATGCATCGATAAAGGATTGAAAATGCCTCGCGAATGTGCTGCTTGTCGGGCGATTCGGTGCATGAAAGGCGCGGCGAATGAAAATGAAAAAGTGATGTGCCGGATCCGGAGCGGCGCGAGTTTTCATTTGTTTTAATTATTACGCTCGCATGCAAGTTTTCATTTTTATGGCCCATTTCGATGCTTGGGCGGCGTCTGATCCTGTCGATATTTTCACGGATGAATCAAATTCGTCCGGGTCGTCGGAGGAAATGCGCGCAGACGGCTTGCCGGACGTTGCGGTGTCGGGCTCCCGTGGCCCGGTGTCGGGCGAATCGATTCTCGTTTGTGATGGCGCGGGAAGGGGGCCCACACGCGGCGATCCGCGGTTGGCAAGCGGAAATGCCCGCGCGGCCGGCCCTGCGCGGATGTGTGCTTCTCAAGTTTGAAACACGCGTTCATCCGGCCGTTCCGCGCAGGCCTGCGGGCCGGATTCGTCCGTCTAATCCGGCAATTGCATCGCGGCGCTTGACGATCGCCGTGGGTGTCAAACTGTTATTACGATACATTCCTGAAACAAAAAATGTCGTTCCAGGCGCTGCATGCCGCCGTGGCGGCCGTTTGCCGAGCCCAATATGCGGTGGAATATCACGTGGCACGCTGCTTGCGGTACTGGACGCACCGGCGGGCGGTCGACACGAAGCAACGAAGAGGTGGGGCGGCCAACTCGTCAATAAGCAGTCGGGGAAACGGCGATGAAGACCATAAGCAGTAGCTCGATCAGCGCATACTTTGCGCTTCAGTGGGGTAGTCGGAAAGGCCGGGGTGACGCTCGCGACGCCGTGCCAGCTTCGCGGGTTGCTTTGTCCCGGTTTCTTGCCCTCCGCGCGCTTCGCGTGCTGGCGCGGTTGTCGCGCCGCACGACCGTCGGGCGACAGCGGTACTCGCTTTCATTCAGTTCACCCGGATGGATCAGGCTGTTCGTGCCGGACAGCTTGATGCCGATTCGTCTTCGGCCGCGCAGGGTCGCTTCGATCGCGCCTGGCCCATGCCGGCGCCGGCCGGATTAGATCGAACGTCGAACGCCCGTCGGCCGGATTATCCGGAAGACCTTTCGTCGATAGCTCAGGGAGAAGACATGCCACCTGGCTGCAATGCGGGCCCGTTGTCGCCCCGGTAACAGGGGTATTTTCAACGGCACTGCATTTGCGGTGGTTAATATATTCGCGAATTTCGATTCCGGAATGGAGTGTCGGTTGCCGGCATGCCGTCCGGCGAGGTATCGAATATCGCAAGCCTGAAATATGTGCGCATCGCTTTGGCATTTCAGGCAATGGTGTTTTTTGTATAAGGTGAATGTTCATAAAAATAATAGAAAACACCTACAAAAAAATTGGGATAACTAAAAATCTCGAAGCTAAGCTTCGTATTGCAAAAATATCGAGAAGTTAAGTTAAAAAAGGCATCTTGATTTATTGATTGAATAGTGATCCTTAATTTGTAGGATTGCTCAAGTCAGGAAGGTTGATGGCGTGCGATCTTCCTGACTCATTCCGTCCACGCCGTTTTGGAGTCGACCATGAAGAAGCTTCTGATTGCAGCAGCAGTTCTGGCGGTTTCGGGTGCAGCGTTCGCTGGCAGCGGCACTGTTTCGAGCAGCAGCTCGTCGAGCGGCGGCCAGACGATGGCAGGCGTTGCCGGCTTCGGCCATTTCACCGCAACGGATTCCGGCTCGGCACTCGGTGCAGCCGGCGCACTTGCCGGTGGCCCGGGCAGCGGCTCGATCTCGTACACGAGCCACACCCAATCGTCGTCGGTTGGCGGCTTCGGCTTCGGTGGCGCGCAAGCAGGCGGCACCAGCGGCGCGAATGCCGGTTCGATCGGCTGGACGACGCACCACTAAGCCGCGACGCGTAGCGTTCGTCATTGGCTGGCGGTACGGATGCCGGGTTCCGCTCGATGGGGGTTGACCCGGCTCCGCCACCGCCGAACTTACTCACAGCAAGGAATTGCTATGAAAGCCAAAGTCATTTTCGCGACAGCGCTCACCGTCTTATCGTCGGCTGCATTGGCAGCGGGTTCCTCCACGACCAACCAGACGCAATCCGTTGCGGCGGGTGTTTCCGGTTCGGTCCTGGTCGGCTCCGGCAGCTATACCAGCAATTCGACTTCGACGGCGGGCGCGAACGCGGGCAGTACGGTGACACCCGCTGGTTCCGCCGGCACGGCATCCGCCTTCCACAACACGACCTCGACGGCCAGCGGTTCGGGCACGAACGGGGGCGCGTTCGCGGCAGGCGGCGGTATCGGTGCCGCAGGCTCGTACGGTGGAAACAGCAGCACGAACGAGAACGCGAATGCGCTGTCGGGCGGGGTGAGCGCCACGATCGTCCTTGGTGCCAATCATTACACGGCTTCGAGCGCGAACGATCAGGGCGTTGCCAACGCGGGTGCCGCTGGGCTGACCGGCAGTGGCGGGTCAGGCGCGATCACGGGTTCGAATCACTACAACTCGTCGACCGTTTGGAGTACCGGTCCGGCTGGCTCACCGTCCGCATCGGGCGGAAGCCAGGGCAGTGCAAGTGCGACCGGAAGCAGTCATTAGTCAGGTGTGGGGGGGACCAGTTTCACAGCGACGCTGGTCTCTTTTCCCCACATTGTTGTCACGTAAGGAGTTGGCATGAAGCAGAAACTGATTGCCGCCGCTCTGATGCTCGCGTCTCTGACGGCGTATGGCGCTGACCGTATTGCCAACGACGTGCAATCGAATTTGCAGACGTCAAACAACCCTGACCAGACAACCAAACCGTCAGAACAACAAACGCTTTCTTCGGGCAGTGCCATCGGCGGACCCGATGCCCAGCAGTGGCAGGGCATGTCGGCCGGCTCATGGTCCCAGCTGGGTAACGGCTGGAAGCAGTTCGGGGAAGCAGGCAAAGCTGAAGGGAATCAGGGGAATTAGTACGGTTGCCTGGGTGGGAGGTCAAACCTCGTCCGGAGAGTGAAATGAACAGCAACAAGATCAAGGTGGCATGCGCGGCGATGTTCGCGATGACCACGATCGGCGCCCAAGCGCAAACCGCCGATTCGACTTCGAGCGCACAGTCCTCGACGTCGTCGACGGCAGTCAGCCAGGGGGGCGGCTCGAGCATGAACACGAACACCACGAGCTCGCGCGGCGGCAACGCGACCAGCGCCAGCGGGGTTCGCAGCAGCGGCAATTCGAGCGTGAACGTGAACGTGACGATGCCGTCGAGCACGAGTGGCGGCACGAACGTGACGCCGCAGTCGCTGCAGTCATCCGGCTCGCCAGGCACCAACCCGTACAACACCCAGTCATCGGAAAACGTCAATTACTCGGGTACGCAGACGATCAAGACCAACCCCGCGATCCAGGCGCCGGGCCTCACGACCACGCTGTCCGATACCTGCATGGGGTCGGTGAGCGTCGGCGTGTCGTTCCCGGGGTTCGGCGCGACGGGCGGCACGACGCTGGTCGACCAGGCCTGCGTCCGGCGTCTCGATGCGCGTGAATTCCGTGCGATGGGCCTGACCGACGTGGCGCTCGCGCTGCTCTGCCAGAGCGACGCGAACCGGCGCGCGGTGGAAGCGACCGGCCACCTGTGCCCGGGCACGACCGCGCCGCTCGCCCGCTCGAACGTGGCGCCGAGCGTAGAAGCAACGGTTGCCGACGACGTGAAGTATCGCGATCCGATCGTGCGCGACCGCATGGGCTTGCCGCCGCTGGGCGCTGCCGCGCCGGCACCGGCGCAACCCCGTCCGGTGGCGACGACCTCGGTGCAGGCGGCACCCGTGTCGGTGCCGGTACCGGTGCCCGTGCCGTCGATGGCACCGGTTGCCGCAGCACCGGCCGTCGCAGCACCGGCTGTGGCAGCACCGGCTGTTGCAGCTGCCGCACCGGCAGTAGCGGCGCCGGCTGTCGCAGCCGCATCGGCCGTCGCAGCCCCCGCCGTCGCAGCCGCGGCACCCGCCGCAGCAGCAGCGCCCGCAGTGGCTGCCGCGCCTGCTGTCGCCGCCGCGCCCGCGGCATCGGTCGTACCGGCGGCTGCGATCGCGGCCGTACCGGCTGCCGCCGTGATCGCCGCACCGGCAGTTGCGGACAAGGCATCGTCCGCCCCTGCCGTGCCGGTCGCCGACACGAAGGCGCCGGAGCCTGCACCGGCAGTCGCCGACAAGGCGCCGGAACCTGCACCGGCAGTCGCCGACAAGGCGCCGGAGCCTGCACCGGCAGTCGCCGACAAGGCGCCGGAACCTGCGCCGGCAATGGCCGACAAGGCGCCGGAGCCTGTACCGGCAGTCGCCGACAAGGCCCCCGAGCCCGTGCAGCCCGTCGCCGACAAGGCGCCGGAGCCGATGCCGGCCGCGACCGACAACGCAGCGCAGGCCGCTGCCGCGCCGGCTGCGGACACGACGCCGGCCGCTGCCGTCGTCGCGGTGCCCGCGGCCGAGACCGCGATGCCCGCACCGGCAGCCGATGCGAAGGCTGTCGAGCCGGCTCCGGTCGCTGCCGAAGCGCCCGCGCCGGAAGCCGCGCAGCCTGCCGCAGCCGCAGCCGCGGCGCCTGCCGACATGCCGGCTGCCGACGCGAAGGTGCCGGACGAAGCCGCTGCGCAGCCCGCCGCCATGCCGGACTTGTCCGATCCGGCGCAAGGATTGCCGCCGGCACCGGTCGACCAGCAGGCTGCCCCGGCTGCACCGGTCGTGCCGACGCCGGCTGTCATTTCGACGAGCACGTCGTCGTAAGCAAGCGGGTCGGACGCCCGTGCGATCGGAACGCAGGTCGCACGGGCGTCGTTCGAACCCGAAGCCCGACGGTCGTTTCCTGTTTGACGGGTGTTGATCCCATCCCCGAGGTCAACACCTCTTTTTGCCTGACGAGGATGCAAGGAGGCCTCAATCATGAGGATCTTTTTCGTCGCTCTGTTGTTGTACAGCGCGCAAGCCGCCGCGCAGGCGGTATTCCAGAACCCGGCGGTCTTCGTGATCCTGGGCGAGCAGACCGCCGCGAACGCGGTGAGCGTCGAGCAGGCGCTGACGACACTCGGTCGCGCCGACAACACGGCGTGCGCGCCGATGGTGATGATCGGCGATCCTCAGATGATCTACATGATGCCGGAGGAAGGTCACGCACCGTCGTGGCGATCGCCGGTGTACGGCCGCGGCGCGCCGTTCGAAGCGCAGAAAGGGCCGACGCCGACCGGCAAGACGATCGGCGCGATGCAGCATGCCGAGGATATGCAGACGCAGCCATGGAGCGACGGCAGCGCGATCACGCAGAAGATCGCCGGCGAGTCGACCGTGACCGCGGCGAGCCAGGTGAGCGGGTGGCAGCGCAACGGCCTCGACTCGATCGAGACGGCCCGTGCGGCGGAAGTGACGGTGAACGGCAAGACCTACCGGGCCTATCGTGACGACCTCAACGCTTCCACGAAGCCGGTCGCCGAACCGCAAATCTACACGCAGCGCGTCGTTTTCTGCCGATAACGAAACGTCAATCAGAGGGACGGCCCGGCACTGCGCGGCGGGACCACGATGCCCCGCCCTGCGCGATCAGGCAACGGCCGTTTCGACCACCCATCCAAGCGACGAGGCCATCGTGAACTATTGCTGCCAGATCAGGGTGTCGGGCCCGCAGGATCTCGAACGCGAGGCGGGTATGGCGCCGTTCGTTGCCGTCCGGCGCAACCCTGTCGTACCGTCGCGGCCAATCGTCTATCTGTCGCAGCAGCACGATGCGGCGCTCGTCGACTGTCTCGCGTCGCGCGGCTGGGACGTGTGGCGCGCGAAAACCGTTGCGGACGCACTGAATCTCGTCCGGGCGAACCGTCCGCATGCGGGCATCGTCGATTTCGGCAGCTTCGCGTCGCCCGACGTCACGTCGTTCGAGACGCTGCTGCGCGATCCGCGCGTGAGCTGGGTCGCGCTAGCCGACCATGAGCGGCTGCGGGATCTCACCATCGCGCGCCTGATTCGCCACTGCTGCTTCGACTACGTGCGCAATGCGAGCGCCTATACGACGATCGGCTATCTGGTCGGCCATGCATACGGGATGTTGAAACTCGCGGACGGCTGTCCGGACGGCGATGCGGCGCCCCTCGGCGGCACGATGATCGGCTCGTGCGACGCCATGCGCCGGCTGTTCGCGACGATCCGCAAGGTTGCGAACACGGACGCCACCGTATTCATCGCCGGCGAATCCGGCACCGGCAAGGAGCTGACGGCGGCGGCGATCCACCAGCAGTCGTCGCGCGCCGAGGCGCCATTCGTCGCCGTGAACTGCGCGGCCATTCCGTCGACGCTGCTGCAGGCCGAGCTGTTCGGCCACGAGCGCGGCGCGTTCACGGGCGCGCACCAGCGCAAGATCGGCCGGATCGAGGCCGCGCACGGCGGCACGCTGTTTCTCGACGAGATCGGCGACATGCCGTTCGAGAGCCAGGCGAGCCTGCTGCGCTTCCTGCAGGAAGGCGCGATCGAGCGGCTCGGCGGGCACACGTCGATCCCGGTGGACGTGCGGATCGTGTCGGCGACCCACGTCGATCTCGAGGCCGCGATGCAGGCGGGGCGGTTCCGTGCCGACCTGTACTACCGCCTGTGCGTGCTGCGCATCGACGAGCCGCCGTTGCGCGTGCGCGGCCGCGACATCATGCTGCTCGCCGACCACGTGCTGCAGCGCTATCGCGGTGACAGTTCGCACCGGATTCGCGGTTTCATGCCGTGCGCGGTCGAAGCGATCTACAACTATCCGTGGCCCGGCAACGTGCGCGAGCTGATCAACCGGATCCGGTTCGCGGTCGTGATGACGAACGGCCCGATGATCTCGGCCGCCGATCTCGAACTGCACGCGTACACGTCGCGGCGGCCGCCGACGCTCGCGGAAGCGCGCCGGCAGGCCGAGCGGCACGCGATCGAGGAAACGCTGATGCGCCACCGCCACCAGCATGCGGACGTGGCGGCCGAGCTGGGCATCTCGCGCGCGACGCTGTATCGGCTGATGACCGCGCACGGGCTGCACGGCTGACGCGCCGCGGCGCACAGCCGCTCAAGACCGCGCGACGTCGGCCGTTAAGACAGGAAACAGCCCGTCCGGATCGCCGGTGCAGCAATGCGCGCGCGGCCGGCACGCGGCGCATCACGCTTATCCGAGGTTACCGTGGCAGAGTGCAGTCACTGCGGCAGGACGTTCCTGGTCGGCGGTCGGTCGATCGACGGCCACCGCTATTGCCGTCCGGCATGCGCGCAAGCGCATCCGATCGTCGTCGAGGCGCAACGGGTGCCCGACGCGAAGGTCTGGGAGTATGTGCACGACTGGCGTTACGGGCCGTGCCCGATCTGCCGTCGCGACGACCAGCCGGTCGATGTCCATGCGTCGCATCGCGTCGTGTCGCTGCTGTTCGTCACGCGCTGGGCAACGCGGCGCCATGTGTGCTGCCGGCGTTGCGGCCGCAGGAAGCAGGCGGTCGCGCTGCTTGCGTCGGCCGCGTTCGGCTGGTGGGGCGTGCCGTGGGGCCTCGTGCTGACGCCGATCCAGCTTGTGCGCAACGCGCTCGGGCTGGCCGCGCGCGATCCGGCGGTCGCGACGCAGCAATTCGAGCAGCTCGTGCGGCGCAAGCTGGCGGCGCGCCGGCTGCGGCGCGCACGGCAGGGCGCCGGCGCCTGAGCGCGCGGCCCGGCGCGCCGTGCGCGATCAGGAGGCCGGCCGCTCGAAGCCCGATGCGACCCAGCGCTCGGCGCTGGCCTTGCTGAGCTTGAATCCGGCCGACACCTTCGCTTCGGCCAGCAGCTCGCCATACGGATCGAATGCCTTGAGCTGCGCATACGGCTCGAACTCGTCCGGCACGATGTCGAGCGTCACCGACACATCCTGGCCGTCGTCGCCCTGAACCGTCACTTCCTTGTGCAGCATCGCGCGCCGCTGCTGCTCGTGCCGCATCAGCACTTCGGTCGCGGTCTTCACGAGCGTGCGGAACGCGTTCGCGTCCATCGGCTTCGGGTTCTTCTTGTCGCGGCCCATGGTCCACGGCCCGACGAGCGCGGGCTCGGACTCGCCGTCCTTGATCATCTCGACGGCCCAGCCGTCGTCGTCTTCGTTCTTGATGATGCGGGCCGTCCAGCCGCTGTCGCGCCAGAGGCCGTCTTCGTGGATGGAGGTGTCGTCGGATTGCAGGTCGGAGTCGGTCATGAGGAAAGCGGGGGAGGTCGGGCAGCCGGCAAACGGGCGGTGGCGCGAGGCCGGCGTCGGCGCGTCGCTCGCCGACGGTGGCCCGGCGCAGTATGCAAAGGCGTCGATTTTACCTGCTGACCGGCCGCTTGGCCCGCATGGCCCGCCACGCTGGCCATCCGGCCGATGTCCGCAGAGGTCGTCCGCCCGGTGTCGAGCGCTCGAACTGGCGCAAATATCAAACTCGTATTACGTCCCGGACGGCCGATCCCGATGCCGTCCGATATCCCGTCCGTGCGCGGCTTCATAGAATCGACGTTCGGGCTAAAAATAGCCTGAACGTTCTTTCAACGCCAAACCGGCCGTGCGCGTTCCGCGTCGCGCGGCCGATGAACCACCTGGAACTGCGCATGAGGAAATTCAATGTTCGCGTCGTTGTCGCGTACGACTGGCCGTTGACGCTGGCCGGCATCGAGCAGGTCGCGGGCAGCGGCTGCTCGATCGAGATCGTCGCGGTCTACCGGAGCGTGGCCGAACTGGTCGCGACGCTCGGCGGCGTCGACTGCGATGTCGTACTGGTCGACTATGCGATCCGTGGAGACGAGCAGATGGACAGCCTCGCGCTGTTCGGCTGGCTGCGGCGCACGCGTCCGAACGTCGGGATCGTCGCGCTGGTCGCGAACGAGAACCCGCTGATCTTCGGATCGATCCTCGCGATCGGCGGCGTGAGCATCGTCAGCAAGTTCGACGAGGTCGGCCACATCGTCACGGCCATTCATTCGAGCTACAGCGGCGGGCGCTACCTGTCGCCGCTCGTCAGGCGCGCGGTCGACGCATTCGGCGAGCGCGGCGACGCGCCCGTGCGGCTGTCGGCGCGCGAGATCGAGGTCATTCGCCTGTACCTGGCGGGGGTGCCGATCAAGACGATCGCGCAGCGCCTGAGCAAGGGCAAGCAGACGGTCAGCGCGCAGAAGATCAGTGCGATGAAGAAGCTCGGCGTGAGCAACGACGTCGAGCTGATCCAGCGAGCGGCGGGGCTGGGGCTCGGTGGAGTGTCGGGCATGTCGACGGACGCTTTCTGAACATCTCGTGATCATGTATTGAGTCGGAGTGCGAATAAATATCGTATTAATCCTATAGACAAGAAAATTCTTACCGGTGAATGTCTACGGTCAATCGACGCCTAAGGTATCCGAGCCTATGACCCAAAGAGAACATGCCGAATGTCCGTACTTCCTTCATTCATCGATCAAGCTCTATACGGTGGTGCAGCAGCTATACACGTCACCGATCGATTCACCTGAGGTGATCGATCGAACGTACAACGGCAACATGCGGATGATCTGTACGCGTGATCCGTTCATTTGCACCTACCTTTCTCCACTTGATGCGGTCATGGGTTCCCGAGCGCTCACGCGCAACGACGGCCATTTTTGGCCGATCGACTTTCGGCACGTCGATACCCGTCATTTCATCGAGCAGCAAGGCCGATTGTCAGTCGCCGTGAACTATGCCTATGCGGCGACCGGAGGGCGTCTGGTCGTGTCCGATGCCGGCCCCCTGATGGTCTACTTTGCTTCTTCTTTCGACGTGCCGCTCGATCAGCGCGACCATTTCACGATCCAATTTCCGGATGACGTGGTCGAGCGAATCGAAATTGCCTATCGGCGCGCCGGGTTATCCGGCTTCGGCGCAACGCTTGACGCAATGCGCAAGTGGACGGCCGAGCAGATAGCCGACGCAGAGGCCGAAGCACTGACATGCAAGCCACCGACGATTGCAATCACCGGGGCCACAGTCGATCAATACGCGATCTACGATCCCGATTCCGGCGAATGGATCGTTACCGATTTCGATTGAGGACACACCATGAGCAAACGAGTAATCAGAGTTGGCGACATGACGACGACGGGTGGAATCGTTGTCGAAGGCACGTCGTCCATCGTCGTTAGCGACAGGCTCGCCGCATTAAACGGCGATAGGGCGACGTGCGGAAATTGCGAAGGTCTGTTCCCCATCGCCGGGAGTGCTGTCAGCGTTATCTCATCTAACCGATGCGTTGCGGTTGAAGGCGACCCGGTACTTTGTCCGTGCGGGAAAAACCGACTAATCGCAGGTGCCGACTGCACGTTTTTCATTGGCGGGGACGGCGGCCGCAATGACGCGATGCCGTACTTCGGTAGCGTCGCATACTCCCCCGAGCGGTTCGCGCCCGCTCGCGGCACCCACGACGATCAATTCGTCATCCGTGACGTTCGAACGAAGGAACCGTTAAGTAATGTGCGCTATTGGATCAAAGATCGATCTGGAAACGTGCTTGCATCCGGTGTGAGCGATGGGCGGGGTTGTACCGAGCGTGTGCGAACCGAGCGCGCGCAGACGTTGACGCTTGTAATCGAGGATTAAGAGGATGGGGAACCAAACCACCGTCGCTGAGACGACGACGAACACCATTGCAGGATCGCAGACGTTCGCGGATGTCGACCTACGACCGATCTGCGAGAACATGACCAACTCAGAATTTCGGGCCGTCTTTGCGACGGCGCAGGTTACGGCCGTTGAGAAGCTAGGCGCACGCATTACCGCATTGCAAAGATGGTCGCAGGCTGAAAGAAATCGCGTGTCCAAGTGGTTCGGTCGTAATGACGAAACCACGCGCATGCGCCTACTTACCGGCCTAACAAAAGTGCTTGCCGTGGTACGTGGGTTCAACGAACACAATGTCGTCCGTAGCGGCAGCGCGGGCGATCTGGCGACAGGCTGCACTCCTCACCCGCGAGGGACGGCAAACGAAGCCGCTCACGTATGCGCGCCGGACACGGCAACGCATACGATTGCAATCAGCGCGCGATTTTGCACGATGCGCCCGTGGACGGACGGCGCTGATTCTCACGTATCAACTATCATCCACGAAGCGACGCATTTTCACGACACCATGTCTTCCACTGACGACAAATACACCATCACACCGCTTCTAGCGCTTTGGGGCTGGTCGAATCCTGACTTGGCAATTAACAACGCCGATAGCATTGCGGGGTACGTTGTCGATGGCGATGACTAAATTCGCAGTTGCCGCCGTGCTCGCGTTGACCTGCGTACACGCATCTGCCGCATGTGACGGCGCATCGAACATGCCCGCCCACTACATCGATATTGTGTTCGATACGGATTCGAGCGCAATTTCGCCGGCCGAGCTATCACGGTTGTCCGAATGGTCGATCGACATGCACAAGCGCTTTCCGATCATCGATACCGTGTGGTTGAACGGGTTGGCCGAACGGACCGAACATGACGCACAACAGCTTGCGACGCGACGAGCCGAAAGCGTGATGTCGGTCTTGGATCAATATTCGGTCCACGGCGAGAATCGCGCCTTAGCTGGCAAAATCTTCAAGCCGGACAAGTTTGGTCAATCCGGGCGACGCGTCGAGGTCAACGTTAGTCCGGGGTGCCCGAATCACTGCTGCCCGAACCTGAACCCCGTACCGAAGGAGCAGTGACCTACCACGGGACACCAACACAAGCTCGCGCAATGCGGGCTTTCTTGTTCCTGCTTTTCCAGTGCCACCGACCACGATTGAGAGAATGCGCGGATGGTGTTCCCCAAACATCCAGACATCGGAACCCGTCACCCAGCACCGAACATCGTTACCGAGAGGGCCGAACAATGAAGCGACGCATTGCAGTTGTGGGCGACACGTTGTCAACAGGTGGACAGGTTCTGGCAGGCTGTTGAAATTGGGAACGATGTAAACGGGCTTTGCGGGCGGTGCGTTAGAGATAGCGTGTTCATGGTCTTGGTCGGAAGGGGGCGATGCGTGGAATGGACGAGATGCAAGAGCCGCTGTTCACGACGGTGAAGCTGGAGGACTTCGTGCCGGCCGATCACCCGTTGCGGCCACTGCGGCTGCTGGTCAATCAAGCTGAAGCGACTCGACGGACTGTTCGGCAAGCACACGCGTTTATTTGCGTGGCGACTTCGATAACGGGTGGCGCGTGGAAATTTCCTTCCTGCCCGATTGCCCCAACAAGTGCTGCACAGCGAATTGATATTGCGGGGCGCTGATAGATGCGATCGACGTGCAGACAAGAGGACATCCCGATCGATGCCGATCGAGCGTGCGGGCCACGCACAGGAAAACCGGGCCCGCACGCTTTCAAGTCCTACGCCGGCAACGCAAACCGCGTCACCGCATCCCGCAACGCCTCGGCCTGATCGCGCAGCGAATGCGCGGCGGCCGCGGCTTGCTCGACGAGCGCCGCGTTCTGCTGCGTCACCTGGTCCATCTCGCCCACCGCGCGATTGACCTGCTCGATCCCGGCGCTCTGTTCGCGCGATGCATGGCTGATCTCGTCGAGGATCTCGTTCACGCGCCGCACCGACTGCACGATCTCGGCCATCGTCTCGCCCGCGTGCGTGACGAGCGCCGCGCCTTGCTCGACGGTCTCGTTCGACGACACGATCAGCGACTTGATCTCCTTCGCGGCCGTCGCCGAGCGTTGCGCGAGCGAGCGCACCTCGGCCGCGACCACCGCGAAGCCGCGGCCCTGTTCGCCCGCCCGCGCGGCTTCGACCGCCGCATTCAGCGCGAGGATGTTGGTCTGGAACGCGATCCCGTCGATCACGCCGATGATGTCGCCGATCTTGTGCGAGCGGCCGGTGATCTCGTTCATCGTGCGCACGACGTCGTCGACCACCGCGCTGCCGCGCGTCGCGACCTGCGCCGCCTGGCCGGCGAGCGACGCGGCCTGCGCGGCGCTGTCCGCGTTCTGCTTCACGTTCGCGGTCATCTGGTCCATGCTCGACGCGGTCTGCACGAGCGCGGCGGCCTGTTCCTCGGTGCGCTGCGACAGGTCCGTGTTGCCGGACGCGATCTCGCTCGCGCCGACGTTGATGTTCTCGGTGCCCATCCGCACACGCGACACCATGTCGATCAGCCCGACCTGCATCGTGTGCAGCGCGTGCAGCAGGCTGCCGCGATCGTCTTGCTTCACGATGACGCGCGCGGTGAGGTCGCCCTGCGCGATGCGTTGCGCGGCGTCGAGCGCCACTTCCAGTTCGCCGCCGAGGTTCGCGCGCACGCTTTTCAGCACCAGCACCATCACGGCGGTCGCGATCCCGCCGAGCACGGTCGTCATCGCGAGCCAGCGGCCGACGCTTTCGAGCACGGCCGAGCGCACGTCGTTCATGTACATGCCGGTCACGAGATACCAGTCCCACGGCGCGAAGCGCTGCACCGCGCTGGTTTTCTCCTGCGGCTTGTCGGCGCCCGGCTTCGGCCACAGATACTCGACGAAGCCCTTGCCGCCTTCCATGTTGCCGGCCTTCACGATCTCGACGAACAGGTGCTTGCCGTTCGGATCGGTGAAATTCGACACGTCCTTGCCGTTGAGCTCGGACTTGATCGGATGCATCACGATCACCGGCTTCGAGTCGTTGACCGAGATGTAGCCGTCGGCGCTGGAGCGCATCGCGGCGATCGCTTCGAGCGCCTTCTGCTTCGCGTCGGCTTCCGGCAGCGCGTTCTGCTGCGACAGCTTGTAGTAATGGTCGGCCACGCTCGCGGCCTGCGCGACCAGCGACGCGAGCTGGTCACGGCGGTCCGTGATCATCGATGCGCGCGTCTGCCATGCGCCGAGCCCGGCGATCACGAGCAAGCCGAGCCAGAGGATGACGATCATCGAGGCGAGTTTCTGATTCAGGGAAAGGTTGCGCATGGTGTGTGGTCGGTCGGTCGTGGAAGCTCGCCTTGACGGCGTGACGGGATAAGTGTCTTGTCGGCGCCCGACCTGCGTTGCCGTAGGCGGGTTATCCCTAGGAACCGGTACCGTGGACGCATGCCTTTGATGCCGACACGGGTATCTATGCATATGCATAACGGGTGTCGCTATACTCACGGGGCAATGGCGCGTGCGCCGCACGTCCGGCTCGGCGGTTCGGCGGCTCGGCGGCTCGGCGGCGAATGAAACCGAAAGGAGGCAACGATGCGAATTCTGGTGGTAGGGGCCGGCGCGGTCGGCGGATATTTCGGCGGCCGGCTGGCCGCGGCGGGGCGCGACGTGACGTTCCTGGTGCGGGACGGCCGCGCGGCCGCGCTGGCGCGCGACGGGTTGCTGATCCGCAGCCCGCGCGGCGACCTGACCCTCGCGAACGTGCAGACCGTGCGCGCGGGCGATGCGGGCGCCGGCGTCGCGCCGTTCGACCTCGTGCTGCTGAGCTGCAAGGCGTACAGCCTCGACGACGCGATTCTGTCGTTCGCGCCGTTCGTCGGCCCGCAGACGCAGATCCTGCCGATGCTCAACGGGATGCGTCATCTCGACGTGCTGCGCGACCGGTTCGGCGCCGCGCAGGTGCTCGGCGGGCTGTGCGTGATCGCGGCGACGCTCGATCGCGAGCAGCGCATCGTGCACCTCAACGACACGCACGGGGTCACCTTCGGCGAACTCGCGGGCGGCGAGTCGCCGCGCGTGCGGGCGCTGGCCGAGGTGCTCGGCGGCGCGGGTTTCGACGCGACGCTCAGCGACAACGTGGTTGCGCGGATGTGGGAAAAGTGGGTGTTCCTCGCGACGCTCGCCGCGAGCACGTCGCTGTTCCGCGGCTCGGTGGGCGACATTCTCGCCGCGCCGGACGGCCGCCGCCTGCTCGAGACGATGCTCGGCGAATGCAGCGCGATTGCCGAGCACAACGGCCACCGGCCCGACCCGGCCGCCATCGAGCGGATGCAGCGGATGGTGCTGACGCCGTCGCCGCTGACCGCGTCGATGCTGCGCGACGTCGAGAACCATGCGCGCGTCGAAGCCGATCACGTGATCGGCGACCTGCTCGCGCGCCGCGACCCGCAGGCGGCCGATGCGCTGTCGCTGCTGCGGATCGCGTACAACCACCTGAAGGCATACGAAGTGCGCATGGCGCGCGAGCACGCGGCCGCGTAAGCCACGGAGCGGGCGGTCGCCCAGCCGTTCCGCGCTGCACAAATTTGCCGTCCGGCGCCGTAACTGGCCGGAACGCGCAAAAAAGTATCGGAAATCAGGCGTAAAGTTGGTGGAGCCGCGCGCTCGATCGACCTACATTGCTTCCCATGTGACCGGTCGCGTCGCCGCCTGGAATACGCGGCGCACGCGCGCAACGAACCGGCCAGCGAGACATGGGAATGGAGACGCCAGCAATGATGCACCCCGATCTGGAAGTGGTCGACGTGCGACGCGACGAGTCGTTCAAGGCCTGGTCGCACGGCTATCCGTATCGCACGATCCGCTGGCACTTCCATCCCGAATTCGAACTGCACCTGATCGTCGCGACGCGCGGCAAGTACTTCGTCGGCGACCACATCGGCTCGTTCGGCCCCGGCCATCTCGTGCTGCTCGGCCCGAACCTGCCGCACAACTGGGTCAGCGACATGGCCGAAGGCGAAACCGTCGAGCGCCGCAATCTCGTGATCCAGTTCGACCCGGCGTTCGTGCGCCGCTGCATGGACGCGTTTCCCGAATGCCGCGACGCCCAGGCGCTGCTCGACGATGCGCGGCGCGGGGTCGGCTTCGACGCGGCGACCAGCGCCGCGATCGCGCCGCTGTTCGACGAACTGCTGACCGCGCGCGGCATGCGCCGCATCGCGCTGTTCATGACGATCCTCGAACGGCTTTGCGGGGCGGCCGAACGCACGCTGCTCGCGAGCCCCGCGTACGACCAGGCCGACGTCACGCCGACGCGGCTCAGCCATGCGCTGTCGTACATCGGCAAGCACCTCGCGTCCGAGCTGCGGGAATCCGATCTCGCGCAACTGACCGGGCAGAGCGTCAGCGCGTTCTCGCGTGCGTTCCACCGCCAGACGGGCATGCCGTTCGTGCAGTACGTGAATCGCCTGCGGATTGAGTCCGCGTGCCAGATGCTGCTCGCCGACGACGCGAGCATCACCGACATCTGCTTCCAGGCCGGCTTCAACAACGTGTCGAACTTCAACCGCCAGTTCCGCGCGGTGAAGGGGATGGCGCCGTCCGAATTCCGCGCGCTGCAGCGCCTGAATGCGCGCAGCCGCGAGCTCGCGCTGCACGCGGCGCCCACCGGCAATCCGCTGCCGCCGCGTGTCGTCACGCCCGGCGTCCCCGCGCGCGCGCCGCAGCCCGGATGACCGCCGGGCCGTTGCCCGCCCGAGTTTCCCCCGCCGTTTTACCCAGCCGATCGCGCCGCTCACGTCGCGAGGGGCTCGTTCAACCACGAAAAAGCTGCACCGATAACCGGAGACACCGTCATGACGCACGCATCGCCCGCTTCGTCCACCCGCCGCGCCGCCCGCATGGCGGCGGTTGCCGCGCTCGCCGTCGCGGCCTGGCTGCCCGCCGCCGTGCGCGCTGCACCGCTGCGGATCGGCATGACGTTCCAGGAGCTGAACAACCCGTATTTCGTGACGATGCAGAAAGCGCTGAACGATGCGGCTGCGTCGATCGGCGCGCAGGTCGTCGTCACCGACGCGCATCACGACGTCAGCAAGCAGGTGAGCGACGTCGAGGACATGCTGCAGAAGAAGATCGACATCCTGCTCGTGAACCCGACCGATTCGACCGGCATCCAGTCGGCGATCACGCAGGCGAAGAAGGCCGGCGCGGTGGTGGTGGCCGTCGATGCGAACGCGAACGGCCCGGTCGATTCGTTCGTCGGCTCGAAGAACTACGACGCGGGCCTGATGTCGTGCGACTACCTCGCGAAGGCGATCGGCGGCAGCGGCGAAGTCGCGATCCTCGACGGCATTCCGGTCGTGCCGATTCTCGAACGCGTGCGCGGCTGCAAGGCCGGGCTCGCGAAATACCCGAACGTGAAGCTGGTCGATACGCAGAACGGCAAGCAGGAGCGGGCGACCGCGCTGTCGGTCACGGAGAACCTGATCTCCGCGCATCCGAACCTGAAGGGCATCTTCAGCGTGAACGACGGCGGTTCGATGGGTGCGCTCGCGGCCATCGAGGGATCCGGCAAGGACATCAAGCTGACGAGCGTCGACGGCGCTCCCGAGGCGATCGCCGCGATCCAGAAGCCGAATTCGAAGTTCATCGAGACGACCGCGCAGTTCCCGGCCGACCAGGTGCGCATCGCGCTCGGCATCGCGATCGCGCGCAAGTGGGGCGCGACGGTACCGAAGGCGATCCCGGTCGACGTGAGGGTGGTCGATCGCGGCAACGCGAAGGGCTTCAGCTGGTGAACGACGTGCGATGCGACGCGAAGGGCGGCGGTACAGCCGGCGCGCTTCGAACGGAGAAGCCGATGGACACGATACTCAGGCTCAGCCATATCACGAAAAGCTTTCCGGGCGTGAAGGCGCTGTCCGGCATTGATCTGGAGATCGCGCGCGGCGAGATCCACGCGCTGCTCGGCGAGAACGGCGCGGGCAAGTCGACGCTGATGAAGATCCTGTGCGGCATTCATCAGCCGGATGCCGGCACGATCGAGATCGACGGCACCGCGCGCCGTTTTTCCGACTATCGCGACGCGGTCGCGGCGGGCGTCGGCATCGTGTTCCAGGAATTCAGCCTGATCCCGCACCTCGACGCCGTCGACAACCTGTTCCTCGGCCGCGAATGGCGCACCCGCTGGGGCGCGCGCGACCGCAAGCGGATGCGCCGCGCGGCGGCCGGCATCTTCGCGCGGCTCGGCGTGGCGATCGATCTCGATGCGCCGATCCGCGCGCTGTCGGTCGCGCAGCAACAGTTCGTCGAGATCGGCAAGGCGCTGTCGCTCGACGCGCGCATCCTGATCCTCGACGAGCCGACCGCCACGCTCACGCCGGCCGAGGCCGAGCACCTGTTCGCGATCATGCGCGAGCTGAAGCGGCAGGGCGTCGCGATGATCTTCATCTCTCATCACCTCGACGAGATTTTCGCGGTGTGCGACCGCATCACGGTGCTGCGCGACGGCCAGTACGTGGCGACGACCGACGTCGCGCGCACGGACGTCGAACAGCTCGTGCGGATGATGGTCGGCCGCCGGATCGAAAGCAGCTTTCCGCCGAAGCCGGCGCGCGCGGCCGATGCGCCGAGGGTGCTGGAAGTCGATGCACTGCAGATCGAGCGCGGCGGCCCGGTGAACCGCTTCACGCTGCATGCCGGCGAGATCCTCGGCTTCGCGGGGCTGGTCGGCTCGGGCCGCACGGAAACCGCGCTCGCGGTGATCGGCGCGACGCGTGCGCATCGCAAGGACGTGCGGGTGCGCGGTACGGCGGCGAAGCTCGCCGATCCGGCCGACGCGCTGCGCGCGGGTATCGGCATCCTGCCGGAAAGCCGCAAGACGGAAGGGCTCGTCACGTCGTTCTCGATCCGCGACAACATCTCGCTGAACAACCTCGGCAAGTACCGGTCGATGCGCTGGTTGATCGACCGTCGCGGCGAGGCGCGCGCGACGCATGACGTGATGCGGCGCGTCGGCGTGAAGGCGCCGTCGATCCACACCGAGGTCGCGACGCTGTCCGGCGGCAATCAGCAGAAGGTCGTGATCGCGCGCTGGCTGAACCATCACACGTCGGTGCTGATCTTCGACGAGCCGACGCGCGGCATCGACGTCGGCGCGAAAGCCGAAATCTACGGGCTGATGCGCGAACTCACCGCGCGCGGCTACGCCATCATCATGATCTCGTCCGAGTTGCCGGAAATCGTCGGCATGTGCGATCGCGTCGCCGTGTTCCGGCAGGGCCGCATCGAGGCGACGCTGGAAGGCGGCGAGATCGATCCCGACACGGTCATGACCTATGCCACGGCCGGCACGCGAGGAGCGATCCATGAACCTGCCTGATTCTTCTTCCACGCCTTCCACGACGCTCGCGGCGACCGCCGGAAACGGCGACGCACCGCCGCCGCGCGCGATGTGGGCGCAGCTGCGGCGCTCGACGCTGTTCTATCCGCTCGTCGGCCTGATCGTCGTGTGCATCGCGATGATGATCGCGAGCCCGAGCTTCCTGTCTGCCGCGAACCTGGAAAACGTGCTGCGACAGGTGTCGATCAACGCGATCATCGCGGTCGGCATGACCTGCGTGATCCTGACCGGCGGCATCGACCTGTCGGTCGGCTCGGTGATGGCGCTGTCGGGCACGCTGGCGGCCGGGTTGATGGTGGCGGGCGTGAGCGCGGTTGCCGCGCTCGCGATCGGTATCGCGGTCGGCCTTGGTTTCGGCATCCTGAACGGTGTGTTCGTCGCGTTCGCGGGCATGCCGCCGATCATCGTCACGCTCGCGACGATGGGCATCGGGCGCGGCCTGGCATTGATCTACACGGGCGGCTATCCGATCGACGGCTTGCCCGACTGGGTCGCGTTCTTCGGCAGCGGCAAGGTGCTCGGCATCCAGGCGCCGGTGCTGATCATGCTGGTGGTGTACGCAATCGCATGGCTGCTGCTCGACCGGATGCCGTTCGGCCGCTACGTGTATGCGATCGGCGGCAACGAACAGGCGACGCGGCTCACCGGCGTGCGTGTCGCACGCGTGAAGCTGATCGTCTACACGCTGGCCGGGCTCACGTCGGCGCTCGCCGCGATCGTGCTGACCGGGCGGCTGATGAGCGGTCAGCCGAACGCGGGCGTGGGCTTCGAGCTCGATGCGATCGCCGCCGTCGTGATGGGCGGCACGTCGATCTCCGGCGGGCGCGGCGCGATCCTCGGCACGCTGGTCGGCGCGCTGCTGCTCGGCGTGCTCAACAACGGGCTGAACATGATCGGCGTGAACCCGTATGTGCAGAACGTGATCAAGGGCGGAATCATCCTGCTTGCGATCTATATCAGCCGAGAACGGTCACGGTAACGACCGATTCATCAGGTATCCGGATCATCAACGAAAGAGGCAACCCATGACGACACCCGAAGCCCCGCCGCGGATGACCGCGGTCGTTTGCCACGGCCCCGAGGACTATCGCGTCGAACAGGTCGCGAAGCCGCGCCCCGGCGCGAACGAACTCGTGATCCGCATCGCCGCTTGCGGGATCTGCGCGAGCGACTGCAAGTGCTATACGGGCGCGAAGATGTTCTGGGGCGGCCCGAGCCCGTGGGTAAAGGCGCCCGTGATTCCCGGCCACGAATTCTTCGGCCATGTCGAAGCGCTCGGCGACGGCGCGGCCGGGCACTTCGGCGTGGCGTTGGGCGACCGCGTGATCGCCGAGCAGATCGTGCCGTGCGGCAAGTGCCGCTATTGCAAGTCGGGGCAGTACTGGATGTGCGAGGTGCACAACATCTTCGGCTTCCAGCGCGAGGTCGCCGACGGCGGGATGGCCGAATACATGCGCATTCCGCCGACCGCGATCGTCCACAAGATTCCGCTCGGCGTGTCGCTCGAGGACGCCGCGATCATCGAGCCGCTGTCGTGCGCGATCCATACGGTGAACCGCGGCGACGTCCAGCTCGACGACGTCGTCGTGATCGCGGGCGCGGGCCCGCTCGGGCTGATGATGACCCAGGTCGCGCACCTGAAGACGCCGAAGAAGCTCGTCGTGATCGACCTGATCGACGAACGGCTCGAACTCGCGCGCGAGTACGGCGCCGACGTGACGATCAACCCGAAACGCGACGACGCGCGCGAGATCGTCGGGTCGCTCACCGACGGCTACGGCTGCGACGTCTACATCGAGACGACCGGCGCGCCGGTCGGCGTTAGCCAGGGGCTCGACCTGATCCGCAAGCTCGGCCGCTTCGTCGAATTCAGCGTGTTCGGCGAGGATGCAACGGTCGACTGGTCGATCATCGGCGATCGCAAGGAACTCGACGTGCGCGGTGCGCACCTGGGACCGTACTGCTATCCGATCGCGATCGACCTGCTCGCGCGCGGGCTCGTCACGTCGAAAGGCATCGTCACGCACGATTTCGCGCTCGAGGACTGGGACGATGCGATCCGCGTCGCGAAATCGCCCGAATCGATCAAGGTGCTGCTGAAGCCGGCCCGCTGACGGCCGGCGTGCGCCTCACCGGAGACATCATGGAATACGTCATAGGCGTCGATATCGGCACGCAGAGCACCAAGGCGCTGCTCGTCGACCGGCACGGCACGATCGTCGCGCGGCGTTCGGCCGGCTACCAGCCCGATACGCCGCGCCCGCTGTGGGCCGAGCAGTGGCCGCAGGTGTGGTTTGACGCGGTGCTCGAATGCATCGCCGGCTGCGTGAGCGATGCGCGTGCGCAGGGCGTGCCGGCCGATGCGATTCGCACGGTGTGCGTGAGCAGCCTCTACGGAGGCTCGGGCATTCCGGTCGACAGCGACATGCGGCCGCTCCATCCGTGCCTGATCTGGATGGACCGGCGCGCGACCGCGGAAGTCGACTGGGTCAACGCGAACCTGAACGTCGAGCGGCTGCGCGTGATCACGGGCAATGGCGTCGACAGCTATTACGGCTTCACGAAGATGCTGTGGCTGCGCGACCAGCGGCCGGACGTGTGGGCGAACGTGCGTTACTTCCTGCCGCCGAACGCGTACGTGATCTATCTGCTGACCGGCGAGGTCGCGGTCGATCACAGTTCGGCCGGCAATATCGGTGGCGTGTACGACGTCGCGCGCCGCGAGTGGTCCGACGACGCGCTCGACATGCTCGGCATTCCGGCGACGATGATGCCCGAGCGGCTCGTCGAATCGACGGACGTCGTCGGCGGGCTGCTGTCGCAATGGACGCAGCCACTCGGGTTGCCGGCCGGCACGCCCGTCGTCGCGGGCGGCGTCGATGCGGCCGTCGCGACCTTCGCGGCCGGCGCGACGCGCGCGGGGCAGCATGTCGCGATGATCGGCACCAGCATGTGCTGGGGCTACGTGAGCCGGCACGTCGATGCGCGTCACGGGCTCGTCAGCATGCCGCATGTGTTCGACGGGCAGCGCGACCTGTACGTGTTCGGCGGCGCGATCACGGCCGGCGCATCGGTCGCCTGGTTTCGCGACCAGTTCTGTCATGCGGAAATCGATGCCGCGCGGCTGCTGCCGCACGGCGATCCGCACGTGTTGCTCGAGGAAGCGGCCGAAAGCGTGCCCCCGGGCGCCGACGGCGTGCTGTTCCTGCCGTACCTGATGGGCGAGCGCAGCCCCGTGTGGGACGCGAAGGCGAGCGGTGCGTTCGTCGGGCTGAGTCTCGCGCATACGCGCGCGCACCTGTATCGCGCGGTACTCGAAGGCGTCGCGTTCGCGTTGCGGCACAACATCGAGGCCGGCCGGCGGGGTGCGGCGGCGCTCGACGACCGGCTGATCGTCGTGGGCGGGGCCGCGCATTCGGCGCTATGGATGCAGATCATCGCGGACGTGACGGGCTTCCCGGTGTGGACGATCGAGCAGGACGTCGAAGCCGCGATGGGGGCGGCCTTGCTCGCGGGCGTCGGGGCGGGGCTCGTGTCGCACGACGATGCGCAAGGCGGATGGGTCACGCTCGTCGAGCGCGCACGGCCCGATGCTGGACGTGCGCAAGCGTATGCGGCGCGCTTTGCGCGCTACACGGCGCTGTACCCGGCGCTCAAGCCGATCATGCACGGGTTGCAGACGCCATCATGAAGACACGATTCGATTTCGGCGGTACGCGGGTGCTCGTCACGGGGGCGTCGAGCGGGATCGGGCGCGCGTGCGCGGTCGCGCTGGCGCAGGCGGGCGCGCAGGTCGTCGCGGCCGGGCGCGACAGGGCCGCGCTCGATGCGCTGGCCGGCGAGACCGCGTGCGAGACGTTGCGCGTCGATGTCGGCGGTGACGAGCAGGCGATCGACGCGGCGCTCGCCGCGCACGATGCGTTCGACGGCCTCGTGAATTGCGCGGGGATTGCGTCGCTCGAACCGGCGCTCGACGTGAGCGCCGCGCATTTCGATCGCGTGATGGCCGTCAATGCGCGCGGCGCGGCGCTCGTCGCACGGGCCGTCGCACGGAGCATGATCGCGCGTGACGGACGCGGCGCCGCGCATGCGCGGGGCAGCATCGTCAACGTATCGAGCCAGGCCGCGCTCGTCGGGTTGCCCGCGCATCTGAGTTACTGCGCGTCGAAGGCGGCAATGGACGCGATTACGCGCGTGCTGTGCATCGAACTCGGACCGCACGGCATTCGTGTGAACAGTGTGAACCCGACCGTCACGCTCACGCCGATGGCGCAGTTCGCGTGGAGCGAACCGGAAAAGCGTGCGCCGATGCTGGCCGCGATTCCGCTCGGGCGATTTGCGGAGCCGGATGAGGTCGTCGAACCGATCCTGTTTTTGCTGAGCGATGCGGCGTCGATGATCAGCGGCGTGTCGCTGCCGATCGACGGCGGGTATACGGCGCGATAGGTCGCGTCATGCGGTAACGAGCGACGGGCGGCCGGCTGCCGTCGACCGCGCATGACGGGAAATGGGGGCGAATGCGCGGAGCGGCCGACGCGCAACTAGACCGGGTCTTTGCTCGGCGGTCCGTCCGGTTGCTGCGGGTTGTCGTGGTGGTGACCCGGAGGCGGCGACAGCGGGTCTTCTTCCGGATCGCGGTTCGGGTCGGCCGGTGGCTCGGGCGTCGGGGTCGTGTGATCGGTCATGGGGGGCTCGCGCAATGCGTGACGGCGGCGCGGAGGGCGCGCCTCGTCTTCGTTATAGCCAATCGGGCGAGCGTTTGCAGCGGGATTCTTGCGGCGGGTTGTCGGTCGTCGGAGAAATCCGTGAATCGACGATTGTCGATCGTCTGGCGGGATCCTGCAATGCAATGCAATGCAATGCAATGCGTGGCGTGGCGTGGCGTGGCGTGGCGTGGCGTGGCGTGGCGTGGCGTGGCGTGGCGTGGCGTGGTCCGCGCGATTGCGCTCAGCGCAGATCCTGCGGCGTGTCGATGTCGCGCAGGATGCCGGGATCGTTCACGTCGAGCAGTTTCACCGGCGCGCTGGCGAACAGCGCGCGGGCGCCCGTGTCGCCGTCGAGGGCGGCGAGCGCATCGAAATGGTGCGCGGCGAAGCCGACCGGATGGCCGCGCACGCCGCGATGCGCGGGCGCGACGATCGACGCATCGTCGCCGTCGAGCACGCGCGTGACGGCTTCGTAGGTCGATGCCGCGATCCACGGCATGTCGCCGAGCGCGACGAGCCAGCCGTTCGAATCGGGCGTGGCGCGCACGCCGGCCGCGAGGCTCGCGCCCATTCCGCGCGACGCGTCGGGCGCGTAGACGACCTGGCAACCGGCTTCGTTCAGCAGGATCGCGAGTTTTTCGGCGCCCGGACGGACGACGGCGATCACGTCGGCCGTGGCCGCCGCGAGGTGGCGGGCGGCCGCAACCGCGACCGGCGTGCCGTCGGGAAGCAGCGCGAGCAGCTTGCTTTGCAGACCACTTGGGTCGAAGCGTTGACCGAGACCGCCGGCGAGCAGGACGCCGGTGACGAGTGATGCATAGGACATCGGCGCGGGGGAGAGTGACGCAGGTGCTGCGATTGTGCGGGAGCCAGGGGGGATCGGCAAGTGAGGATGTTACCGGGTCGCGCCCGTCAGACCGGAAAGACTGTCATCACGCACCTTCGTCGAGCATGTTTTCCTCGACGGGGCCGTAAATCGCGTGCGATTCCCGCTGCATGACGGCCCAATAGCGGTCGCCGAACGACCAATGCCACCATTCGGACGGGTAATTCGTGAAGCCGGCGCCGGTCAGCGCGGCGATCAGCACGTGGCGGTTGCGCGCGGCAGTGCGGGCGTGCCCGGTTGTACCTGCAAGTGATAATCGATCTGGTCAGACGAATTACCAACATGTCGGAGTTGGCGTGGGCGTGCGGTTTGGATTGGCCGGCGGCTGCGCGACGCTTACCAGAGCGTCTTCACGTGCGCGTAAGCGCGGATTTTTTCGTCGCGAGTGACGAGCGGTGCACCGAGCCGCCGCGCGGTAGCGACGATCATGCGGTCGGCCGGATCCTTGTGGAACGTGCCGGGCAGCGCGGTGGACTTCGCGGCGATGTCGGCATCGATGGGCAAGAAGCGCATGCCGTCGATCTGCGCGACCGTGGCGAGCCACGCGTCGACATCCATCGTCAGCGCGAGGCGGTCGTTGCGCACCAGCATCGCAATCTCCCACGCGGAGATCGCCGATGCGGCGAGCGCGCCTTCGTTGCGCGCGCGATCGATCGCGCTTCGCGCTTTCTTGCTGAGCGACGGATCGCCCGCCACCCACCACACCAATGCATGCGTATCCAGCACGATCACCGCGACGCCTCCCAATCATCTTCCGCAATCGGATCGAGAGGATTGTCGTAGCGCATGACCGAGCCGCGCAATATGTCCAACGGCTGAGCCTCGCGTGCGTGATACGGCCGGATCTCGAGCGTCGGCTTGCCGTGATCGGTGACGATCAGGCTTTCGCCCGACGACTCGACGAGCCGGAAGTATTCGAGTGCGCGTGCCTTGAACTCGGATTTCGAAACGGGATCGTGCGGCATCATGATAAGGACCTGGTCATGTGACGATAGTCATTTTATGGCGGTGCGGCGGCGGGAGGCAAGTCGCGACGGTCAGGCGTCACCGGATGCATGCAAAGCGCGACAAGGTGCGTCGATGCCGGGGGGCGGACGACGCTGCCAGCCTTGCTCGCGTGCTTGCCGTGACCTAGATTTTTTCTATCGGGGTTCTCGGGCGGGAGGGACTGCCATGGAACTGAGCGTAGAACGTGTCGATGTCTGGGCGGCGAACATCGACGACAAGCCGGGTGGCCTCGCGACAGTATTAGGCGCCCTGCGGACTGCCGGTGCAGATTTGCAGTTCATCGTCGCACGCCGCACATCGGAGGCGCCGGGCAAGGGCGTCGTGTTCGTCGCGCCGCTGCAGGGAGACGCGGTGATTCGCGCGGCCACGCAGGTGGGGTTCAGCGTCACCCCGAGCGTTCACTCCGTCCGCGTAATGGGTCTGGATCAAATGGGCATCATCGGGCAACTGACCCAGATGCTCGCGGACGGCGCGATCAATCTCCGTGGCGTCTCGGCCGCCGTGCTGGGTTCCCAGTTCATCGCGTATTTCGCGGTCGATTCGGTGGACGATGCAGACAAGGCGATCGATATCCTGCAGCGGGCATGAGGCGGCCGCGTTGGGCGGTGGACTGGCTTGGCCGGAAGTGGGCCGCGTTTCAGGACGGTGCGGAGCCCGCCGCATGGCTCAGGTATCGGCCCACCGTCTCAGCAGGTTGTGATAGATCCCGGTGAGCGCGATCACGCCCGGGTCGTGCGCGCCTTTGTCCGCGGAGAGCTGCTGAATCTGCGTATCCAGCTGAAACAGCAGCGTGCGGTCGCCGTCGTCGCGCACCATGCTCTGGATCCAGAAAAACGACGCGACGCGCTCGCCGCGCGTCACGGGCGTGACGTGATGCAGGCTCGATGCCGGATACAACACGAGGTCGCCCGCCGGCAGCTTCGCGCGATGCGTGCCGTACGTATCGTCGACGCACAGCTCGCCGCCGTCGTACGCATCGGGTTCTTCGAGGAACAGCGTTGCCGACAGATCGCTGCGCACGCGGAAATCCGTGCCGCGCAGCAGCCGGATCGCGTTGTCGACATGCGTGCCGAACGTCTCGCCGCCTTCGTAGCGATTGAACAGCGGCGGAAATACCTTGAGTGGCAGCGCCGCCGAAAAGAACAGCGGATTGCGTGCGAGCGCGTCCTGGATCGCGTCGCCCACCGCGCGTGCGGCCGGCGAGCCTTCCGGCAATTGCCGGTTGCGTTTCGCGAGCGCCGACTGCGTGCCGGACGTCGCATTGCCGTCGACCCATTCGGCTGCATCGAGCCGTTCGCGACATTGCGCGACCTGCGCCTTCGTCAGCACGCCGGGGATATGAAGCATCATGATGTGGATTCCATGCAGTGCGGTTGCAGTTCCGGTTGCATCTGCAGCGCCGCCGCGCGAAACGCGTCGATCGGCGACGACGCGAGATACGCGTGCATCTTCGCGACGAATGCGGGGGTCGCGGTGGCCGGCACGCGCGCGAGCCATGCGAGCGCTTCGTCGATGCGCCCGCGCTCGGCGAGCAGCCGCGCAAGGTTGAACTGGCCGCGAAAATCGCCGGCCTCGGCGGCGCGGCGATAGTGGTCGAACGCGGCGTCGCGATCGACCGGTACGACCCAGCCGTCCTCGTAGAAGCCGCCGATCAGGTTGATCGATTTCGCGTGGCCGAGTGCGGCCGCGCGCTGGAACCAGGCGAGCGCATCGGCGCGATGCTCGTCGATGCCGTTGCCGAGCGCGAGCACCGTCGCGTAGTTGTACATGCCCCAGTCGAGCCCCGCCTGCGCGGCGAGCCGGTACCAGTACACGGCGACCGGCGCGCACGTGGCCGTGCCCCAGCCGAATTCGTAGCAGCGGCCGAGCATGTTCATCGCCATCGCGTGGCCGGCGCGCGCGGCGTGCCGGAACCAGTTGAACGCGGCCGCCGTATCGCGCGCGACGCCATGCCCGTCGAGCAGGTATTGCCCGTAGACGGCCTGCGCATCGACGATGCCGTGGTCGGCCGCCGCCGCGACCCACGCGGCGGCGCGCTCGGGCGGCCCGGCCAGGATGTCGGCGAACTCGCGCGGCGAAACCGACGCGAGCGCCTTCAGCGACACGGCCTCCATCGATCAGTAGCGCGCGTTCAGCGTGACGAACGCCGAGCGGCCCGGTGCGATCGACGCGTAGTGCGCCGGATACGCCTGGTCGAAGTAGGTGCGGTTGAACAGGTTGTTCACGTTCAGCTGCAGGTCGAGCTTCTTGTTGATCCGGTACTGCGCCATCGCATCGAAGCGCCAGTACGACGGCACCGCGTGCTGGTTCGCGGTATCGCCGAACACCTGCGACATGTAGAACGCACCGCCGCCGACGGTGAACTTCGGCGTCACGTCGTAGTTCGACCACATCGTGAAGCTGTGCTTCGGCGTGTTCGGGAACTGGTTGCCGTTGTTCGCCGTGTCCTTGCCGTTGTCGCGCAGCTCGCTCTTCATGTACGTATAGCCGCCGAACAGCTGCCACTGCTTCGTGATCTGGCCTGCGACGCCGAGTTCGAGCCCCTGCACGCGCTTGTTGCCGACCATCGCGTACTGGTTGTTCGGCAGCGTCACGCGCGCGTTCGTCGTGTCGATCTGGAACAGCGCGGCGGTCAGTGCGAGCTTGTCGTTCAGCACGTTCCACTTCGTGCCGAGCTCGATGCTGCGGTTTTTCTCCGGCGACAGCTGATCGGCGTTCGAGCCGACGCCGCCGCGGCCCGGCGTGAGCGACTGCGTTTCGCTGCCTTCGCCGAGCAACATCCCGGCCGGCGTCGACGACGTCGCGTAAGACGCATAGATGCTGCCGTTCTGCGCGGGCTTGAACACGAGGCCGGCCTGCCAGTTCACGAGCGTGTCGTCACGCGTGGTGGTCTTGCCGCCGTTGGCCCGGGTGTCGGTGAAGCGGGTCGAGTAGTCGTCGATGCGTACGCCGCCGTTGACCTGCCAGCGCGGCGTGATCTCGATCGTGTCGAAGCCGTAGATCGACTTCGTCACGGTGCGGGCACGCGAATAGTCGTTGTTGGGCGTGATCGAGCCGGCCCACGGGTCGTTCGGGTTCGGCGACCACAGGCTCGTGCAGTTGTAGCCCGACGCCGCGCCGATGCCGTTCTGGCAGATCTTGCCGTTCGCGGCGGCGACGTTGTACGTGTCGCGCTTGCCCCATTCGCGCGACAGCTCGATGCCGGTCGTGAAGCTGTGCTTGAACGGGCCGGTGCGGAATTCGCCGAACAGCTCGGTCTGGTTCGCGATGCTGTTGATCGCGCTGTTGCGCGTGTTCGCGCGCCGCCAGACCTTGCCGTTGACCACGTTGCCCTGGCTGTCGTCGGGCTGCGTCCAGATGTAGTCCTGCGTCGATTCCGTGTAGCGCGTGGTGTTGCGGATCGTCAGCGACGACGTGATGTCGTGCTCGATCCTGAGGGTGCTGATGTCCGACGTCGTCTTGCGGAAGTCGCGGTTGGTCAGGCCGTAGAAGTTGTGGCGGTCGACGGGCGCCGGGCCGTCGGTGGCGACGCCTTTCGGGAGATTGAAGCCGTAGTAGTACGGAATGCCGCCGTCGGGCAGGTCGTCGGTGGACAGGTGGTAGTAGCTCGCGACGACGCGCGTCGACGTGCCGAGGCCGAACGCGATCGACGGCGCGACGCCCCAGCGCTCGTTGTTGACCGCGTCGCGGCCGGCCACGTCGTTGTTGTGGCTCATCAGGTTCAGGCGGAACGCAGCGTGATCGGCGAACTGCCAGTTGCCGTCGGCGGTGAAGCGGCGATAGCGGTCGGTGCCGAGGCCCGCGCTCGCGGCGGCGGTGGTGCCGAGGTGCGGGGCCTTCGTGATCAGGTTGATGCTGCCGCCCGCGCCGCCGCGGCCGCCGTACGCGCCGTCGGAACCCTTGGTGATCTCGATGCGCTCGGTGTTGAAGATCTCGCGGGTCGTGGCGCCCGTGTCGCGCATGCCGTCGACGAACATGCTGCCCTGCGTGTCGTAGCCGCGGATGAACGGACGATCGCCGAGCGGGTTGCCGCCTTCGCCGGCGCCGAACGTGATGCCCGGCACGGTGCGCAGCGCTTCGGTCAGTGTCGACGCGCCGCTGTTCTGGATCAGTTCCTGCGGGATCACGGTGACGGATTTCGGCGTGTCGACGAGCGGCGCGGTGAATTTCGCGGAAGCGGAGAAGTCGGCCTTGTAGCTGTGCTCGGCCTTGCCGTGGACCTCGATCGGTGCGAGATGGCCTTCGGTGCCGGCCGGGGCAGGCGGCGGCGTGCCGTCCGCCGCGAACGCCGGGCTCGCGGCGAGCACGCCGCACAGGGTGGTGAATTTGCCGAGCTTCAGCTCGTCGGGACGTGACTTCATGGTGCGCTTCGACCTCGCGGTATGGCCCCGGGGGCGGTGCGCTGCGGGAATGTGCATGCCGCCGGGAATTATTACGATTTGTTTTCAGGCGGCATTCTATGTAATTTCTGAGTAAATGAGAAGCGTTCTTGTTTGTGTTTGTAAGGGGATTGTTGACGAATGTTGCGGGGTGGTTGTAGCGCGGTTGAGGCGTGGGAGACGGCCGAATGGCCGAGTATGGCGGGCCCGGCGGGCGGGTTAGAGTGATCGCGTCGTGGTGCCATCCGTGTGACAGCAAAATGCTAATATGACTGCATTGGAAGCATATTAATGGAGTGCATCATGCCGGTGATCACCGTTCGAAATTTGCCCGACGAGGTCCATCGTGCCCTTCGGATCCGCGCGGCCCAGCATGGGCGCAGCACCGAAGCCGAGGTGCGCGACATCCTCGAGCAGGCCGTTCTGCCGGGTGGGCGTCTCAAGCTTGGCACGCTGCTGGCGGAAATCGGGCAGGAGGCAGGCGGTGTCGATCTCGACGTCCCGCGCGACAAGACGCCAACCGATCCGATGAGCTTCGAATGATCCTTGTTGATACCAACGTCATTTCCGAGCCGCTGCGGCGCGAGCCGAGCGCGGCCGTCATCACGTGGCTCGACGCCCAGAATGTTGAAACACTGTTTCTGGCCGCGATCAGCCTCGCCGAAATGCGGTTCGGTGTCGCGATGTTGCCGGCAGGGCGCAGGCGGGACTGGCTGCATCAAAGCATCGAGCATCGTGTCATGCCGGTGTTTCGAAGCCGGATCCTGCCGTTCGACGATGCGGCAAGCAAAGCGTACGCGAGCATTCGCGCGCGGGCCCGCGCCGCGGGCAACGCGATTGCGCCGGCCGACGGCTACATTGCCGCGACCGCGGAGGCGAACGGCTTGATCGTCGCGACGCGCGACGTCGCGCCGTTCGAGGCGATGGGGCTTCGGGTGATCGATCCGTGGGCGGCGTAACCGTCGGTCGCCAAATCGTTCGGCGCACATGAAAAAAAACGCGCCGGGCAAGCGGCGCGCTTTTTGTCGGGCGAGACGCCCAGCCGGGGGCGCCCGACGGGCAGCGCCTCGATTACTCGGTCTTAATCGACCCCGTGAAACACCGCGTCCTCCGGCCCGAGATACGCCGGCGGGCGCCACGTCGCGTCGCGCATCGAATGCTGGACGAGGTTCTCGACGCCGAGCAGTACCGCGAAGATCGCCATCCGCACCGGAATGCCGTTGTCGGTCTGGCGGAAGATCGCGAGGCGCGGGTCGCGGTTCAGGTCGACCGACAGGTCGTTCGCGCCGGGCCGGCTGTCGCGCGGCAGCGGGTGCATGATCAGCGTGTCCGGTTTGCACACCGTATCGACGAGCGCCTGGTTGATCTGGAAATCCGGCGTGTAGCCTTCGAACGACTCGTCGGTGAAGCGCTCCTTCTGGATCCGCGTCGCATACACGACGTCCGCGCCGCGCAGGCCGGCCGCGAGGTCGGTCGTCTGCTCGATCACGTGGCCGTTCGTCGCGATCTGATCGACGATGTAGGCCGGCATCTCGAGCGTCGGCGGCGACACGAGCGTGAACTTGAGCCCGCGGTACAGCGCGAGCAGTTTGACGAGCGAGTGCACGGTGCGGCCGTATTTGAGGTCGCCGACCAGCGCGATGTGCGCGCCGTCGACGATCTTGCCGAGCCGCGAGAACTCGCGCTGGATCGTGTAGAGATCGAGCAGCGCCTGGCTCGGGTGCTCGCCGGGGCCGTCGCCGCCGTTGATCACGGGCAGGTTGGTCGCGCGCGCGAACTCGGCCACCGAGCCTTTCTCCGGATGGCGGATCACGAGTGCGTCGACGTAGCCGGCCATCACGCGGCTCGTGTCGTAGATCGATTCGCCCTTGGCCATCGACGAGAACGTGAAGCCCGTCGTGTCGCACACCGAACCGCCGAGCCGGCAGAAGGCGGCACCGAACGACACGCGCGTACGCGTGCTGGCCTCGAAGAACAGGTTGCCGAGCACCGCGCCTTCCAGCACGCGCGAAATCTTGTGGCGGCGCGCGATCGGCTGCATCACGTCGGCCACGCGAAACAGCGCTTCGACCGATTCCCGCGAGAACTGGTCGACCGACAGCAGTTGCGGCTTGCCTTCGAAAAAGAACTGCTTGGCGAGACCCTGGTTATCTACGCTTTGCGTATAGCCTCCACCTTCCGGTACCGAGCGCTCGACGATTTCCGACACGAAGCGCTCGACGATCTCCGGCATCCCGCGCGATTCCTGCGAGTCGTCAGGCAGCAGCCAGGTGTCGAGCGCGCGCCGGCTGACGCCGATGCGATTGGCGAACGCTTCACGCGTCATGTTGAGGCGGCGCATGGCGTCGCGGAGGAAGGCTTGCTGGGGAACGGTCATCGGCGGCTCCTGACGGAAAATATACGCGGTGCGTATATTAGTTCGTGGCGCAGTGAAGTCAAGGAAAATCTGCCCGATTGGGCAGTGTGGCGCACGTGACACTCGACGGATTCGTACTGGCGTGCCGCGTTCGTCTCCGTATAATCTGGTCAGGCCCCGTGCCCTGCATCTTGCCGGGCACCACGCCGCAAACGATTCGCCCGTCGGGCTTGTTGATTTCAAGGAGAATGAGAATGACGCGTACGATTGCTGCAATGCTGCTGCTGGTAACCGCCGCGCTTGCCGGTTGCAACACGGTCGCCGGCGTGGGACAGGACATTTCGAAGGGCGGCCAGGCGATCAGCGACACGGCTGAAAAAGCCAAGTAAGCCGGCCGGTTCCGGAATGCAGAAAGCGCCGGGCCGCCCCGCGATTGCGGGGCGGCCCGGCGCTTTTTTTGCGGCCGACGCTCGATGCCGGCGGCGTCAGGCGCGCTCGACGAACGCGTAACGGCCTTCGACCTTGCGCGGCGTAAGCCAGCCGTAGTCGGGGAACAGGCGGTTGCGGACGAACCAGACATAGCCCACCAGCAGGACCGTGATCGCGAGGCTCGGCAGTGCGGTCGACGGATCGCGTCCGAGCTCGGCGATGGTCTTCGGCAACTGCAGCAGCGACAGCAGGATGAACGCGTGGTACGCGCCGACACGATGGGTCGCAAAGCCCCAGATGAACAGCAGCGACAGCGGGACGGTCAACGCAAGGAACACCAGCACGAGGCCGTTGGCGGCGCCCGTTGCGAAGAAGTAGTACGCGAGCATGAGGCTGATCGCGAGCTGGGCGATACCGAGCGCGACCAGGATCCGGATATGCAGCTTGTTCTGGCGGCAGCGTTCGGGATCGGGGCGCGACGCGATCAGGTGCGCGAGCACGCGATCCTTGAGTCCCTGTCCGGACAGTTCGGCCAGTGCGTCGGCCTTCCTCGTTCCCGCGGACAGCAGCACCGCGATTCTTGTTTTGGCTTCCTTCCTGTTCATTGCGTGGCGGATTGTCGTTCGATGGTTGTCAAAGATCCCGGCCACGCGAATATTGCATCTTGCGGGGTGGTGCGCAACGGTTTTGCGGTGCGCGGACACATTCCTACAGTCGCCGGCTGCATGGCGTGATCGCGAGGATCGACGAGCTAGGCGGCGCGCAGCCGCGCGGTTTCCGCCACGACGCGATGAGCGCGAGTCAGTCGGTGGCGGCCTGCGCGGCGGGCGCGGGGCCGGCCGGCCGACCCGGATTCGCCGGGTGCGTATCGCGTGCTTCGACTGGCGGTTCGCGCCGCCGCGTCGCGCCGACGAGCATGCCGGCGACAACGAGCGCGATCCCCGCGATCCGCGTGCCGTTGAGCGTTTCGCCGAACAGCGCGACCGCGAACAGCACCGCCGAAACCGGCGCGACAGCCGTGAACAGCGCGGCCTCGGTGCCGCTCGTGCGCGCCGAACCCGCGTACCAGCACAGGTAGCCGAGCACGGTCGGCACCAGCGCGTAGTAGGCGATCGCCGACACGGCACCCACGGTCCAGCCGCTCGCCACCGCGTGCCATTCGAACGCGGCTGGTACGAGTGCGAGCACGAAGCCGAGGCCGGACATCGCGGTGGACAGCGCCAGCGGCGGCAACGGTGCGGCCAGCCGCCGGTTGAGCAGGATGAATACGGCTTCGCACGCGACGGCGGCCAGCACCAGCGCATCGCCGGCAAGCGTCTGGAGCGACGGCAGCGCCTGAGCGGGCGCAAACGTGACGAACAGCACGCCGGCCGTGGCCAGCGCGGCGGCCACCCAGTCACGCGGCGTCTGCCGCTCGCGCAGCACGACGGCCGCGATCAGCGTCGACATCGCGGGCAGCGTGCCGAGCATCACACCCGCATCGAGCGGCGACGACAGCTTCGTGCCGCAGATCAGCAGCACCGTATAACCGACACCGCCCGCCGCCGCCTGGATGACGAGCAGTACGGCGTCGCGCGTGGACAGGCGCGGCCAGCGCATTCGCTGCGCGCGCATCAGCGCGAACAGCAGCGGCGTCGCGATCAGGAAGCGCAGCGCCGTGGCCGCGAACGGCGGCAGGCCGCCCGCCGCGAGGCGGCTCGCGATGACGGTGCTGCCGACGCCGGCCATCGCGGCGGCGAGATAGAGATAGCCAATCAGTCGTGTCTTCATGCGCCGCATCGTCGCGTACGGCGGCCGTGCGCGTCTTGAACGAAATTGCAGCGTGCAGGCGGGGTGTCGAATCCGGCGTGCGCGCAACTCGGCATGCCCGGCATGCTTGTGCCAAGGGAGTGGGCGACAGTTGCCGCTGCTGTCGATGGGGCCGCTGCCTTCGAAGTCGGTGCGCCTGGCGGCGCGTCCCGCCGGATGGCGGCGGCGTCAAACGGCCTGCGTGAACCGCCCGGGCGTGATCCCGAACTGGCGCGCGAACGCACGTGTCAGATGGCTCTGGTCGGCAAAGCCGGCTTCGGCTGCGGCATCGGCGATCGGCAGGCCACTGGCGAGCAGCGCGCGCGCCAGCCGCGCACGCGACTGGATCAGGTAGGCGTGCGGCGTGATGCCGAGTTCGCGGGCAAACCCGCGCAGCAGCTGGAAGCGGCTGACGCCGCTCAGGTCGGCCAGCTCGGCGAGCGAAACGGGGGCGGCCGGCGCCGCGTCGAGCCGTTCCCGGGCGATGCGGATCGCCGGTGCGACGCCCGCCGGCGGCAGCGTGCGGCTCGCGTGCCGGGCGAGTAGCCCGGCGACGAGCATCACGAGCGCTTCGTCGCGTGCGAGCGGCTGGGATTCCCCCGCGACGATACGTGCATGCAGCCGGCCGACGGCGGCCGCGAGCCGCGCATCGCGCACGGCCGGGTGCGCCAGTTCGACCCCGCCGAGCCCTTCTTCGGCCGCGACGCCCGCGACCAGCGCGGGCGCGAGGTACAGCATCCGCCAGCGCCGGCCCGTGCCGGCCTCGATCGGCGAGCCGTCGTGCATCTCGCCCGGGTTGACCATGATCGCGTCGCCGGCCAGTGCGTCGACCTGCCCGCGGCCGCTCCACGACCGGTGCGCGCCGCTGACGATCACGCCGACCCCGAATTCGTCGTGCGCGTGGCGCGGAAACGCGCGATCGGATTCGAGGCTGATTGCCTCGATGCCTTCGCCGGTTCGTCGGTAATGGGTGACGCGGTGCATGTGCGCTCCTCGCGCCGGTCGCGGCGCGGATTTCGTGCACTTTAGCGTGTTCCGGCGCCGTGCGCCCTTCATCCTTTTGGCCGATACCGCGCGGCGCGCGCAGCCCGCACCATGTGCACATGAGCAGCGTACACGGCCCGCCGGGCCTGAAGCTGCGCGGGAGGCGGCAGGTGGAACGACAGGATCCGGTATTCATTCAGGTTGGCGCGCTCGCGGACGGCTTTGCGCCGGACGCGAACATCCTCGCATCCGTCGACGCGCTCGCCGGGCGTACGCTGGCGCTCGGCGATGCATCGGGCGCGTGGCGCGTCTATACGTTCGAGCCCGGCGCGCTGCAGTGGCGCGACGCGGCGACCGACACGGGCGGCCGCGAGCCGTGCCGCGTGACGCGGCTGCGCGACGGGCTGTACTTCGTCGACTACATCGATTCGGCCGCCCGCGCGACGTCGGTCAGTCTCGTGATCGATCTCGACAACGGGGTATGGACCTCGGTCGTCGGCGTGCTGCCGACCGAAGCCGACACGCGCATCGACGCGTTCACACGGGTGGCGCGCGGGCTGCCGCTGACGGGCGTCGAGGCCGGGTTCCGGCACGGCACGCTCGGCGGCCACACGCAGCCGGGGCCGCTGCACGGGCCCACGCGCGAGCTGATCGGCAAGCGGACGATGTATCGCTACAGCCCGACCGAATGCTACGAGCACATCTACCTGAACGAGAATTTCTACGCGTGGCAATGCCTGCAGGGTGTCGAAGGCGGGCTGGCCGACGTCGACCGCTGCCATTACTTCAGGATTGCAGATGGACTGTATCTGTTCGTGTGGCGCGAAAAGGTGGTGCCCACGCTCGGCGTCGTGCTGATCGACCTCGCGCAGCGCAAGACCGACGGCAAGATCTTCGGCTACCAGGGTGGCGATTTCGGCACGCTGTCGAACTTCCCGATCGGCGCCCACGCGCAGGTGCTGAACGACACCGTGCATCCGTTCGGCGGCGAGGCGCGGCGATGAATGCCGCGCCGGGCAGCGGCCGCTTGCGCGCGGATTTCAGCGGGCGTGTCGTGCTCGTCACGGGCGCCGCGCAGGGGATCGGCGCGGCGATCGCACGCCGATTCGCGGAATCCGGCGCGTTCGTCGCGCTTGCCGACCTGAACGGCGAGGCCGCCGCCGCGCAGGCCGATGCACTCGCGAGCACGGGCGGCGAGGCGCGCGCCTATCGGGTGGATGCCGCCAGTCGCGATGAACTGGGCGCACTGGTCGCGGCGGTCGAGCGTGACGGCGGCCGGCTCGATGTCGTCGTCCACAATGCCGCGTATTTTCCGCTGACGCCGTTCACGCAGATCGACGAGCCGACACTCGACCGGACGCTGTCGGTCAACCTGTCGGCGCTGTTCTGGCTCGCGCAGGCCGCGTTGCCGCCGTTCGAGCGCGCGGGAGCGGGCCGGCTGCTCGTCACGTCGTCGGTAACGGGGCCGCGCGTCGTCTATCCGGGGCTCGCGCATTACGCGGCGTCGAAGGCCGGCGTGAACGGCTTCATTCGTGCGGCGGCGCTGGAGCTCGCGCGCCGCAACGTGACGGTCAACGGCGTCGAGCCGGGCATGATCCGCACGCCGGCGGCCGGCAATCTCGGCGACGCGTCGGTCGCGGCGCAGATCGCGCGCGACATTCCACTCGCGCGGATGGGCGAGCCGGAAGATATCGCGAACGCGATGCTGTTTCTCGCCTCGGTGGATGCCGCATACATCACGGGGCAGACGATCGTCGTCGATGGCGGAGCGACGTTGCCCGAGAGCGGGGCGGTGCTTGGCGGTGAGTGACGGTGGCGCGGGCATTGGCCGGCGGAACCGGGCGGCGTCGGCGGTCCGCTGCGAGTTCGCGCAGCGGGCTCGGCGTGTCCCGTCGGGAGCCTCGTCGCGTGCGTCAGTCCGGCATTCCGTCATGGCCCCCGAGCGGCCTGTCGGGCCAGTCCACCCAGCGGTCCGCGCGCGTCAGCTCATACGCCTCGTTCATCGGGTAGCGGATGCGGTTGTCGTCGCGCGGACGCTCACCGATCACCATCAGCCTGACTTCGTCCTTCGTGTTGTTGATGAAGGTGTGGCAGATGCCGGTGCCCGCCGGAAACGCGACGGAATCGCCTTCGACAACGGGGTAAAGCACGCCGTCGATCCAGACGTCGGGCTTGCCTTCGAGCACGTACACAAACTCCTGCTCGGTGCTTTCGGCATGCGGGTAGGAGGTTCGCCGGCCCGGCAGAAGCCTCACGTGATGAATCCCGATACGCGTGATGCCGAGCTTGGCGGACAGCGGTGCGTCCAGCCCCATCGGCTCGGTATCGCCGCGATAGCAACCCGCTTCCGGTTCTTCGAGTTCGGTCCAGTGCTTGATGAAATCGGGGCGGGTCATCGGTTGCTCTCCTGTCGGGGGATGTCGAGGGTAGCGGTTCAGGCGCCGACGCTGGCGGTGACGCGCGCCCCATCTCGGCGAATGAACCTCGGTCAACAACTTACCAGCGAATGGGGACGGACGATTGCGCGTTGAATCTCTCGACCGGCGAATTGGCGCCCCCCGGGCAGGCCGGCGTGATCCTGACCGCCGGCCATGCGGCACGTCGGGTGCCGATCGGCGCGATTCAGGGCGGCCCGGATATTGCCGATCGGCCGGTCGACGACATCCACGGAAATCAGCACCGAACCGCTTCATGCGTTGCGCAAAAAAACGTCTGCTACGCGGCGCACCGGTGCCGCCCGCCGCGTAGCGCCGCGACTACAGCCAGCCGTTGCGGATGAACTCGACGATCGAATAGCGGCGGTGCTCGAGATCGTTCTGCCGAACGGCGTCGACGATGCGAGACACACCGTCCGCGTAAGGTGTCGCGCCCACCACGCGCGATTCGAACTGCAGGCTGCACGCACCGTCGTCGATGCGGATCCGGTGAATCGCGTGGCGGCCGAGCTGATCGTCGGCGACCGCGAATTCGCTGCGCTGCACGTTCGGGTCGCGCACGGAGCGGATATCTTCCGGCCGCACGCCGAGCGACTGGCCGATCCCGACGGCCGTGCCGGGGACGGACGTCTTGCCGGCCTGGTGCGACTCCGTCAGGCTGATCCGGCAGTCGTGAAACAGATGGCCGCTGGTTTCCAGCATGCTCATGAACTTGAGCATCAGGATGTTCGTGTTCGGACACAGCACGACCGGGAAAGCGTGCGAGCCGGTTTCGAGCTCGGAGCCGGTCGATAGCTCGACGAGCGGCGATCCGGTGGCCTCGCAGAACGCGATTACAGCGGGGAGTTCGCGGCCGGAGCCGGCATGCACGACGATCGTTCTTGCGTCGCTACGCTGCGCATCGTTGCGCGCGCTGTCGGACCACGGGATCACGCGACAGGTTGCCGGGTCGAGCCGGTGTGCGTCGAGCAACTCGCTGGCCAGCTTGCCGGTTCCTACGACGAGTACTTGCATGGAATTGACGGGTTGAGGTTCAGGATTCGGAACGGGAGCGGCGTCGGCCGTCGGGTGGCACGGCACGGTCGCCGCGCGGGGCGCCGGAGCGGCCCCGAGCATTATGCCCGGCCGCCCGCGTGCGTGCCCGCCGGGCTTCGCAGGTGGGCAGCCCGGTGCGTCAGCTGGCCGACACGGTCGGCAGCCACGCATTCGCCGCGTTCTGCGTCGCGAGTTGCTTTGCGATCGAGCGCGCGAGGCGGTCCGTATCGGACGCCACCGTGTCGTGCTTCACTTCCGATACGCCATGCAGGCCGGCGCCAACCGCTGCCGACGTCGCGAGGCGGCCGGCCGCCGCGCCGACCCCGGCGGTTTCCACCATGCCGGGCAGGTGGCCGCTGTTCGCGCTGGACGAGAACGTGCCGAGCGGCTGCGGTGCGCCATGCGCCGGCTGGAACAGCACGGTGACCGATGCCTTCACTTCGCTCTTGCCCGCGCCGAGCCCGATCAGCGTGCGGCGGCGATTGCCGGCGTCGATCGACTCGAACCGGCCTTCGACGACCAGCGCGTCGCGTCCGTCGGGCGCCGGGCCGCGCAGCGCGGGGATGCCTTGCGACCGGAGTTCGCGTACGAGGGCGTCGGCGAGTTGCTCGCGGGTCTTCAGCGTGCTCTGCTGGCGCTGCACGTCGGCGGACGAACCGCTCGCGAGGGTCGCGATCTTGCTGATCATCCCGCCGTCGACCTTGACGTCGGTCGTGTCCACGTCGAACGGCGACACATAGACGACGTCCGCGCGAACCTGCGGCAGCGTGCGGGCTGCCGGCGCGGCGCTCATGGACGTGGTCGCCGTCGATGCGCAGCCGGTCATCGCGAGTGTGCCGGCGATCAGCGCGACACTGGTCAGACGTTTGGCATGGGCAGCAAGTGCGTGAAGGGAAGAAAACATGTCGATCTCCGTGGCCTGGGTGAAGTTGCCGATACTGTCGCGGCATTCAGGAACGCGAACGATCGGAAGCGGGGCGTGATCGCTGGCTGGGGAGAGGTTTCATGCCGTTGCGCAACACGCAGGCGCAAGTATGCGGAGGTCGGGCGCGATGCACCACGCAGGAATTATGTCGGCGCATGTCACGTGCCGCCGTGTGCGGACATGTACGGCAGGCAGGCCGTCGTGCAGACGGGCGAACGAACGGGCGAGCCGTCAACCAGTCGATCAGCCAGTCAGTCAGGCGGACAGGCGGACAGGCGGACAGGCGGACAGGCGGACAGGCGGACAGGCGGACAGGCGGACAGGCGGACAGGCGGACAGGCGGACAGGCGGACAGGCGGACAGGCGGACAGGCGGACAGGCGGACAGGCGGACAGGCGGACAGGCGGACAGGCGGACAGGCGGACAGGCGGACAGGCGGACAGGCAAACAGGCAAACAGGCAAACAGGTCCCCACACAGCCAGCCCGTCAGGCCGACAACGACCGCCGCACCGCCGCCGACGCATCGAGCGGCAACGCGACGACGGCCTCCAGCCCGCCGCCGTCGCGGTCGCGGAACGTGAGCGAGCCGCCGTGCTGGCGGGCGATCCGCTCGACGATCGCGAGGCCGAGGCCCGTGCCGCCCGCATGGCTGCGCGCGTTCGAGCCCCGGCTGAACGGCGCCTTGAGCCGCTCGAGTTCGGCCGCGCCGATGCCGTTGCCGCGATCGCTGACCACCGCGTACGCGATGCCGCGTTCGGCCCACGTACGCACGCCGAGGCCCGTCCGGCCGTAGACGACCGCGTTCTGCATCAGGTTCATCAGTAGCCGCATCAGGCTGATCGGCCGGAATGCGAACGCCGGCACCTCGCCTTCGTCGAAGTCGAATTCGTGGCCGAGCCCCGCGAAATCCGCGACGAGCTGGCCGATCAGCGCGTTCAGGTCGCCGGTTTGCGGCGTTTCGCGCTCGCCGCTGCCTGCGTAGTCCATGAATTGCTGCAGGATCGTATCGATCTGGTCCAGGTAATGCTCGGACGATGCGGTGAGCGCGTCGTGCGTGCCGCGCGGCAGCGCCATCGCGATCGCCAGGCGCAGCTTGGTGAGCGGCGTGCGGATGTCGTGCGACACGCCGGCCAGCATCAGCGAGCGGGTCGCTTCCGCCTGTTGCAGCGCGTCGGCCATCTGGTTGAACGCGCGGCTCACGTCGGCGATTTCGGTCGGGCCGTCGGTGGGCAGCGGCGGCGGGCGCTCGCCCGCGCTGACGCGCTGCGCCGCGCGCGCCAGTGCGTCGAGCGGCCGGTTCAGGTGGAGCTGGATCAGGTAGCCGGTCAGCGCCGCGAGCAGCGCCAGCCCGACCGACAGCACGAGCGCCGTCGTGATGCCGCTCGCCTGCGCGTCGGCGGCCATCGGCAGCGGCACCCAGACAGGCGAGCCGGTCACATGCAGGCGGATCCACAGGCGCTCGTCGTCGCCCGATTGCCAGCGCGCCGGGAGGTCGGGCGGCAGGTGGCGTTCGAGCGCTTGCATGAACACGTCGCGCTGCCAGGTGCGAAAGAAGGCCGCCAGGTTCGGTGCTTGCGGCGGCGCGGCGGGCGGCAGCGTGGCCTGTCCGCCGAACTGCGCGATGACCGCGCGGCCGGCGTCGGGCGGCAGGCTGGCGAGCGTGCGGTCAAGCAACTGCACGTAGTCGGAGAAGACGATCGAGGCCCGTTCGATGCGCGGGCGCTGCACGTAGTGCAGCAGCACGGTGAGCGAACAGGCGAGCGACAGCGCGACGAGCGCCACCAGCAGCGCGATGTTGCGCGCGAGCAGCGAGCGCGGCAGCGGGATGCGCATCACGGCTCGATGCCGGCCACCAGCATGTAGCCGATGCCCCAGACGGTCTTGATGAAACGCGGCTTGCCGGGATCGTCCTCGACGATCTGGCGCAGCCGCAGGATCTGCACGTCGACGCTGCGGTCGAGTGCGGCATGGTCACGGCCGCGCGCGCGGGCGAGCAGGTTCTCGCGGCTCACCGCGCGGTTCGGCGACGAGCCGAGCGCGTGCAACAGCAGCATCTGGGCCGAATGGATCTCGACGGGCGTGCCGTCGCGCATCAGTGTCTGCTGGCCGACGTCGAACGTGAATGCGCCGAAACGCAACCGCTGCGACGTGACCGTCGGCTCGCCGGCCGCCATCTTCTGCCGCCGCAGCAGCGCGCGGACGCGGGCCACGAGTTCGTCGGGGAGAAACGGCTTCGCCAGGTAGTCGTCGGCGCCCGTCTCGAGGCCGACGACCTTGTCCGCGGCGTCGCCTTTCGCGGTGAGCATCAGGATCGGCAGCGTCTGGCCTTCGGCGCGCAGGCGCCGGCACACGCTCAGGCCGTCCTCGGGCTCCATCATCAGATCGAGCACCAGCAGGTCGTACGGTTCGCGCTGCAGCAGACGGTCGAGCCGCTTGCCGTCGGCGACCGCGCGGACCTGGAAGCCATGGCCGGTCAGGAAGCGCTGCAGCATGTTGCGCAGCTCGGCTTCGTCGTCGAGCACGACGATCCTGCAGGACTGTTCCATCGCTTGCCTCCCGGTGCGTGCGCGGCCGGATTGTCGTGCGGGTTCAACGGGCCGCCATGCGCTGGCGCATGAAACCCGCGAGCTGCTCGAGCGTGACGTAGCCGTTGTGCTGCGTATCGATTTCGTCGAAATGCTGCGCGACCATCGGCATGCCCGCGGCGGCCTGCTCGCGGGTGAGCTTGCCGTCGTGCGTCGTGTTCGCGCTGGCGAAGCGGGTCTGCAACTGCATCAGCGCACGTTCGACGCGTGCCCCGCCGTTCGCCGCGCCGGGCGGCATCTGCTGGGCCGATGCTGCTGCTGAGACGATACACAAAACGACGACGGCAATCATCTTCTTGATGGACTTCATGGGGTTTCTCCTTGCGTGGCCAGCGGTCTGCGCCGGCCGGGTGGTTGATGAAACGGATGGAAAACGAAACGAAGCAAAAGGGGCGCCGGGTTACGCCCAGTGCGCAGGCACCCACACGCGGCCGGCCCAGTGGGCGGGCACCCAGATGACGGCTCGCGGCGGGTGAGCGACATACACGGCGCGCGGGGCGACGTAGACGGCGCGCGGCAGCGGCGGCGCGAGGTACAGGACCTTCGGCGGCGGCGGTGCGACGTAGACGACGCGCGGCGCGGGGGTCACGACGACAGCCTTCGGCGGCGCAGCATGCACGACCGTCGGCGGGGGCGGCGGCGCGACGACGACGGCGGCGGGCGGGGGCGTAACCACGACTGCGGCAGGCGCAGGCGCAGGCGCTGCGACAGCGACGGTGGCGACAGGCGGTGGGGCCGTCACGACCACCGCTGCGGGCGGGGGCGCCACGACGGGCACCGGCATCGGGACAGGAACCGGCACCGTCCCGCCGGCCACGACGACCGCGCCGCCTGCCGTCGTGCTGCCGTGGATCACGGTCGTGCCACCGGTCGAGACCGTGCCACCGTGCACGACCGTGGAGCCGCCCGACGTCGTCACGACACCCGGCGCCACGCGCGTCGCGCTGCCGGAATGCGTGACGGTTCCGCCGTCGGTGCTCGTCACGGTGCCCGAGCGCGAGCAGGTCGAGCCCGCGCAATTCGTCGATGCCGTGTGGCTGGCCGTGTTGCCGTTCGAACCCGTGATCGTGCCGCTCGACGAGTACTGGCCCGGGCCGCTGCGCGTCACGTTGCCCGACGTCGTTGCGCTGCGGCCGTCCGAGCCTGTCAGCGAACCGGTGTGCGAGCAGGTGCCGCCCGCGCAGCTCGTGTCGCCGCTGTGTTCGACCGAGCGCCCGTTCGGGCCGACGGCCGTGCCGCTGTTCGAGAACTGGCCGGGCGCGGTGCGCGTGACGGTGCCCGTGTTAGTCGCGATACGGCCGCCGGGGCCGATCACGCCACCCGCATGCGAGCAGCTGCCGCCGCCGCACGAGCCGGCATGCGCGCCGTTGTAGGTGCCGCGCGGCGTGTACGCGGTGCCGTGGCCGGTCCAGCCGGCGAAGGCCGGTGCGCAGACGAGGGTGAGGGCGGCGGTGGTGACGAGGAAGCGGGTTTTCATCGGGTGTCCTTGCGGTTCGTTTCGGGGCACGCAGCGGCGTGGCGACGGGACGAACTTTAGAGGCGATGACCCGCGCCCGTCGCGTCATAAAAGATGTCGCGGTGTTACACGTGTCGTGCTGTTTCGAGGTACGACGAATGTGCAACTCGGCCACGCGGATAGCGGACATGCCGCGCCGGGCAAGGCTGTTGGCGATCCAGCCGCGTGAGGGCCGGTGCCGCGGCGCGGGGGCGGAACGCGTCGTGCGCGGCGCGAACGTATGTCGCGGCGACATGCGGCGACATATTTCCCGCCGGACACACTCACGCGCGGCCACCAACCGGCCCGGCGCCAGCCCGCAAGCGCCCGCGCCCGCCACGCGCCGCTTGACGCTTTCCGCGCGACATACGGCGACATATTTCCCGCGTGGCCTTTCCGTACCGCGCCCACTACAGTGCGTTCCATTCGACGCGATGGCAGCCCGTGCAGCCGATGACGCGTCCGTCTCAACCGAAGGAAAGGCCCATCATGCTCACCACTACAGGAAAGCTCGCGTACTACGTCACGCTCTTCATCGTCGCCGTCTCGCTCGTCGAGGCGGCCGTGCTCACCTGGCGCCGCGCCCGCGGGCCCGAACCGTTCGACTGGAACGAGGTGTGGCTGTCGCTCGCCGATCTCGCGGGCCGCAAGCTGCTCGCGCTGGTGCCGCTGTCGCTCGCCACGCCCCTGTTCGACCTCGCGTGGGCACATCGGCTCTTCACGATCCCGCTCCACAGCGTCGCGCTCGCGCTGCTCGTGTTCGTCGGCCAGGAGTTCTGCTACTACTGGTATCACCGCGCGTCGCACCGCGTGCGATTCTTCTGGTCGACCCATGCGGTGCATCATTCGCCGAACCAGTTGACGCTGTCGTCCGCATTTCGCCTCGGCTGGACCGGCAAGATCGCCGGCGCCGCGATGTTCTTCACGCCGCTCGTGTGGCTCGGCGTGCGTCCGGAAGCCGTGCTCGCGATCCTGTCGTTCAACCTGATGTACCAGTTCTGGCTGCACAACACGTGGATGCCGAAGCTCGGCTGGCTCGAATACGTGTTCAACACGCCGTCCGCGCACCGCGTGCACCACGCGTCGAACCTCGACTACCTCGATGCGAACTACGGCGGCGTGCTGGTCGTGTTCGACCGGCTGTTCGGCACCTATGTCGCCGAGCGCGCCGACGAGCCGTGCCGTTTCGGTCTCGTCACACCGACCCGCTCGCGCAATCCGTTCGTCGTCGAACTCGAACACTGGGCGAGCCTGGCCCGCGACATCGCCACGGCCCGCGACGTGTGGACCGCGATCCGCTTCGTGCTGCTGCCGCCGGGCTGGCGCCCGGACAACCAGGGCGAAACGACGGAGGAGCTGCGCCGCCGCAGCCTCGTCGCCGTGCGCACGGATGCGTGAACGGCGCTACGCTGTGGCGCATTGCCGGTCGCGCACGCAAGTCGCGGCCGGCATGACCCATGCAACACGCATCATCAAGCAACCCTCGATCCAGGAGAAAACATCGATGGAACACGATTTCAAAGGCAAGGCAGTCGCGATCACCGGCGGATTCGGCCATCTGGGCGTCGCGACGGCCGCGTGGCTCGGCGAGCGCGGCGCACGCGTCGCGCTGATCGGCCGCGGCGCGGCCCCGGCGGCGCAGGCGCTGCCCGGCGTGCCGGCCGACGCGCTGCGCATCGGCGGCATCGATCTCGTCGATCCGCAGGCCGCCGTGCAGGCGCTCGATGCCGTGCAGCGCGAATTCGGCCGGGTCGATGCGCTGCTGAACATCGCGGGCGCGTTCGTGTGGCAGACGATCGCCGACGGCGACGCCGCCACGTGGGACCGCATGTACGAACTGAACGTGAAGACCGCGCTGAACGCATCGAAGGCCGCGCTGCCGCACCTGCTGGCGAACCCGTCCGGGCGCATCGTCAACATCGGCGCGGGCGCGGCGTTCAAGGCCGGCGCGGGGATGGGCGCGTACGCGGCCGCGAAGGCCGGCGTCGCGCGGCTCACCGAGGCGCTGGCGGCTGAACTGCTCGACCGCGGCGTGACGGTGAACGCGATCCTGCCGAGCATCATCGATACGCCGCCGAACCGCGCGGACATGCCGGACGCGGATTTCACGCGCTGGGTGCGGCCCGAGCAGATCGCCGCGACGATCGGCTTCCTGCTGTCGGCCGACGCGCAGGCGATCACCGGCGCGTCGATTCCGGTGACGGGCCGCGTGGCGTAGCGCGGCGCGCAGGGGCTCGCGCCGCGGCCGGTCGTGCGTACAATGTCGCACCGGAAACGCGCGAGCCCAGCCTGAGACCATGCATCAGCCCAATATCCTGATCGTCGAAGATGAAGTGGCGATCGCGGACACGATCATCTACGCCCTCGGCACCGACGGCATGCAGACCGTCCACTGCACGCTCGGGCAGGCGGCGCTCGACCACCTGCGCGACACGCGCTTCGATCTCGTGGTGCTCGACGTCGGCCTGCCGGATCTCAGCGGCTTCGAGGTGTGCCGGCGGCTGCGCACGTTCTCCGACGTGCCGGTGATCTTCCTCACCGCGCGGCACGATGAAATCGACCGGATCGTCGGGCTCGAAATCGGCGCCGACGATTACGTGGTCAAGCCGTTTTCGCCGCGCGAGCTGGCGGCACGGGTGCGCGTGATCCTGCGGCGTTTCTACCGGACGGCCGCACCCGAAGCGACACCCGTACCCGCGCCGGCTGCGGCCATCGCACCGGGTTTCACGCTCGATACCGACGGCGCGCGCGTGTCGTGGCTCGGCCACGCACTCGACCTCACGCGCTACGAATTCGGGCTGCTGGCGCTGCTGATCCGCCATCCGGGGCGCATCTATTCGCGCGAACAGTTGATGGACCTCGTGTGGCACGAGGCATTCGATTCGGCCGACCGCACGGTCGACACGCACGTCAAGACGTTGCGCGCGAAGCTGCGCGCGATCGACCCCGAGCGCGACCCGATCCGCACGCATCGCGGGATGGGTTATTCGCTGCAACCGTAACGACCGGCACCGCCATGCATATCGGCCTGCGCATCTTCTTCGGCTTTTTCCTGATCGTCGGCCTGGCCGCGCTGATCACGCTGCGCGTGTTCGTGCAGGAAGTGAAGCCGGGCGTGCGCGAGGCGATGGAGGACACGCTCGTCGATACCGCGCAAGTGCTCGCGACGCTGGCCGCCGACGACATGGCGAACGGCCACATCGCCGACGGCGCGTTCGCGCGGCAGCTCTCGAACCTGCACGAACGCCCGGTCAGCGCGAACGTGTGGGGCGTGCAGAAGAGCGCGATCGGCTATCGTCTCTACATCACCGATGCGCACGGCATCGTGCGCTACGACTCGTCCGGCAAGGCGGTCGGGCAGGACTATTCGCGCTGGAACGACGTGTACCGGACGCTGCGCGGCGAGTACGGCGCGCGCAGCACGCGCAGCGATCCGAACGACGACAGCAGCACCGTGATGCACGTGGCGGCGCCGATCCGGCGCGGCAACGAGATCATCGGCGTGCTGACGATCGCGAAGCCGAACCAGACGGTCGCGCCGTTCATCGCGCGCAGCCAGCGCAAGATCATGCTGTACGGCGCGCTGCTGATGGGCGGCGCGATCCTGATCGGCGTGGCGTGCACGTGGTGGCTGGTGGTCGGGCTGCGGCGCCTGCAGCGCTATGCGCGCGCGATCGCGGCGGGCGAGCGGGCCGACATGCCGCTGCAGGGCGCGAGCGAACTGGCCGAGCTCGGGCGCGCGGTGGAAAGCATGCATCAGCGGCTGGAGGACCGGCAGTACGTCGAGACCTACATCCATACGCTCACGCACGAGATGAAGAGCCCGCTGGCGGCGATCAGCGGCGCGGCCGAACTGCTGCAGGAAGAGATGCCGGTCGCGAACCGCCGGCGCTTCACCGAGAACATCCGCCGCCAGGCCGGCCGCCTCGAACAGATGATCCGCAAGCTGCTCGCGCTGGCCGAAGTCGAGCAGAAGCAGCGCCTGTCGGTGCGTGAACCGGTCGCGCTGCGGCCGGTGCTCGAACAGCTCGTCGACGATCTCGAGCCGCGCGCGCGGCAGCGCGGCGTGAACCTGGCGATCGACGCGCACGACGCGGCCGCCCCGGCGGTTGTCGAAGGCGATCCGTTCCTGCTGCGCCAGGCGCTCGTCAACCTGCTCGACAACGCGCTGGATTTTGCGCCGCAGGGCAGCACGATCCGCATCGCGCTCGAGCGGCAGCCGGCGGGCAGGGCGCAGGTCGCCGTCGTGCGCGTGGCCGACGACGGCCCCGGCGTGCCCGACTACGCGCTGGCGCGTGTATTCGAGCGCTTCTATTCGCTGCCGCGCCCCGACGGGCAGGATCGCAGCACGGGCCTCGGGCTGTGTTTCGTCCGCGAAGTCGCGATGCTGCACCGTGGCCAGGTCGCGCTCGCGAACCGCGACGAAGGCGGCGCGTGCGCGACGCTCACGCTGCCGTCGCCGGGCTGAGCGCGCTTCACGTTCGCCACACATTCGCTTCACACCGGCTTCAATCGCCCTTCACCGGGGCCGCTCATGCTGACCGTACCCTTTTACTCCGGTACCCGTCGGCCATGAATCGAGTCCTGTTGTTCAAATTCGCGATCACCGCGTTTCTCGCGCTGCTGATCCTGATCCCGCTGCAGATGGTGCAAAGCATCGTGCAGGAACGCTCCGCGTATCGCCGGGATGCGCTGCAGAGCATCTGGTCGAGCTATGCGGGGCCGCAGACGGTGGCGGGCCCCGTGCTCGTCGTGCCCTACACGGAAGTCACGCGCGTGCGCGACGATTCGCCGGCCGGCGGCGCGACGAAGACGAGCCTGCGAAGCGAGACGAAGCGCCTGCTCGTGTTTCCGAAGACGCTGAACGTCGACGGCACGCTGACGACCAGCGTCCGCTATCGCGGCATCCACAAGGCGCTGGTGTACGAGCTGGCGAGCCGGTTGACCGGCACGCTGCCGTTGCCGGACCTGAAGAAGCTGCCGCAGGCGGACGGCCACGTGAGCTTCAAGGTCGACGAAGCCTATGTCGCGATCGGCATCGGCGACATTCGCGGGCTGACCGCGCAGCCTGACCTGCGCATCGGCGGCGCGCACTTCGACGTCGAGCAGGGCACGCGGCTGGACAGCCTGCGCCAGGGCGTGCACGCGAACGTCGATCTCGCAGCGCTGGCGGACGCAAGCGCGGGCGCGGCCGTGCCGTTCAGCATCGACCTGCCGCTGCGCGGCGCGGATTCCGTCGCGTTCGCGCCGGTGGGCGACCAGAACGATTTCTCGCTGAAATCGACGTGGCCGCACCCGAGTTTCGACGGCGCGTTCCTGCCGAACAACCGCACGGTCGATGCGCGCGGCTTCACCGGCAACTGGCGCGTGACGTCGTTCAACACGAAGGCGCGCGAGCAGATCATCTCGGGCAACGGGGAAGGTGCGATCGAAATGGCATCGGTGTCGGTGATCGAACCCGTGAACGTGTACCTGCAGGCCGAGCGCGCGACGAAGTACGGCGCGCTGTTCGTGATGCTCACGTTCGCGAGCTTCTTCATGTACGAACTCGTGAAGCGGCTGCGCATTCACCCGATCCAGTACGCGCTGGTCGGCCTGTCGCTCGCGCTGTTCTTCCTGCTGCTGCTGAGCCTGTCCGAACACATCAAGTTCGCGTATGCGTATCTCGCGGCGAGCGGCGCATGCATCGGGTTGCTCGCGTTCTACCTGGCGTTCGTGCTGCACAGCGTGAAGCGCGGCGCGGTGTTCGCGGTGCTGCTCGCGGTGCTTTATGCGGCGCTCTACGGGCTGCTGCTGTCGGAAGACAACGCGCTGATGCTCGGTTCGTTGCTGCTGTTCGCGATTCTTGCCGGCATCATGACGCTCACGCGCCGCGTCGACTGGTATTCGCTCGGTGCCGCGTGGCAGCCGCTGGCCGACAAGGCGGGTGCCGTGAAGCCGGGCGCGCAGCCGAAGTAAGCGCGCGGGTGGCGAGCAGGCGCGCCGGCCGGGAATGTCACGACCGGCGCGTCATGCGGCGCATACGGCGCGATATCGCGCCGCCGATTCACGCGCGCGATGCAGGCCGGCGAAACCGCGCCAGCGGAATCTCGGCAACGGCGGCGATCTCGATCAGCAGGTCGGGATGGTAGAGACGCTCGACCTGGACGGTCGTCGTCACGGGATAGGGCGCGGCGAAGTAGGTTCTGCGAATATCGCCTGCCTGCATGAAGGCATCGATGTCGGTCGCGTAGTGAACGAGCGAGATCACGTCCTGCATCTGTCCGCCGATCGTGTCGAGCACGGCGCGGAGGTTGTCGAGCGACTGCCGCACCTGCGTGCGCATGTCGCCGTGGCCGACCACCTGGCCGTCGCGGTCGAGCGCCACTTGCCCCTTCAGGTGCACGATCCGGCCATCGCCCTGGATCACGGCCATCGAGAACGCGCCGAACGGCGCCCAGACTTCCGGCGGATTCACGGCTTCGGCCATCGTGCGGCTCCTGTGGGGCGATGAGGCGGATGCGGCGGCAGGGTGGGCGGCGGGCGTCGCGATGAATCCGGGCCGAGAGCGCCTGCCGGAAACGCAATGAAAGCGGGACATCGACAGCGTCGCCGGGTTCGCCGACAATCGCGCCATTATGGATCAACGCCCGGCGGCGCGTCGGCGACGCGACGGCGGCAACGACGACACCCCATGGACGATATCCGGATCATCAAGGATCTCGCGGAAATCGAGGGCACCGCCTGCATCGAACTCATGGGCGGGCCGTATGCGCGCAAGTGCTGGAATGAAGGATCGCTGTTTTTCAGGGAGGACGTCTTCGGCCTGCTCGAAGCGGCGATCGCGCGACAGATCCCGCAGTACGATCATGACGCATTCAACGGCATCGGTATGCCGGACTGGCTTCGGATCATCGGCGAGCTGGACGACACGCGCAGACTGCTCGGCGACGCCGCGCAGCGAATGACCGCACTCGACCGGCTCGGCTTCGTGTTCCGTGATTCGCGGGAGGCTTTCGTCGACCGTCTGGACGCGCGCTGCGCCGAGCTTGCCGAGGTGATCGCCGGAATCGACGCATGGACGCGCGAGGTCCGGATTCGTCACGACCCGGTGACGATGCCGGGGATATGACGCAGCATGGAATGGCCCGCGCGCCACGCATGTCGTGCAGCATCCGCTTATACTGAACCCGTCTCTTCATTCGATTTTCGCCGTGCCCGACACCGCCTCTCTGGAATCGTCCGTCGACGATCCCCGTCCGACCCCGCCCATCCAACCCGAACTGGAAGACTGCTGCAACAGCGGCTGCTCGCCTTGCGTGTTCGATCTCTACGACGAAGCACTCGCGCGCTATCGCGTCGAGCTGGCCGAATGGGAAGCGCGTCAGGCGCAACGCAAGCATCACGCGTGAGCCGGACGCCAATGAGTGGCTGCACCCGCACCGTTTCCGCGTCAGGTCCTGCCGTCGCAACGATTCCCGTCGCGCTTACGCTCCCGCATGCAGCCGCCGATGCAGCGGCCCGAGCATGGCCGACAACGCGACGCACACGAGCAGCACGGCCGTCAGCGCGAACATCGACGTCCTGAAGCCCTGCACATAATCCACCGCGGCCGGATGCGCGCCGAGCCGGGCGAAGAACACGCCGCCGAGCGTGGCCGCGCCGACGGCCGCGCCGATCTGCAGCATCGCGGTGACCATGCCGGATGCGACACCCGCGCGCGCCGTGTCGACTTCCGCGAGCACGATCCGCACGACCGACGGCAGCACGAGGCCCTGGCCGATCCCGATCGCCGCGATTCCCGCGTAGAAACCGGGGCCCGGCGCGGCGGCGCCCGCAAGCGTGGCGGCCGTCGCGACGCCGGCCGCGAGCATCGCGAAACCGAGCGTGAGCACGCGATAGCCGCCGAACCGGCCGACGAGGCGCGGCATCAGCAGCGGGCTCGACAGGAAACCCAGCCCGAGCGGCAGGATCGCGAGCCCCGACGCGAGCGGCGACCAGTTCAGGCAGCCCTGCAGGTAGATCCCGTAGCTCAGGAAGAACGCGCTCAGCGTATAGAACAGGAACGCCAGCACGAGCCCGAGCGCGACGACGGGGTTGCGCAACAGGCGCACGTCGAGCAGCGGATCGTGTCCGCCTGCGAGACGGCGCGCTTCGACCTCCAGCAGCGCGCCGAGCATCGGCAGCGCGCCGACGAGGCCCGCGATCATCCACAGCGGCCAGCCCGCCTCGCGCCCATGCGTGAGCGGGTAGACGAGCATCAGCAGGAACAGCGACAGCAGCGCCATGCCCGGCACGTCGATGCGCTGGCCTTTCGGCGGCCGGCTTTCCGGGATGAAGCGCCAGCTGCCGATCAGCGCCAGGATGCCGATCGGCAGGTTGACGAGGAAGATCGCGCGCCAGCCGAGCCCGAACGGATGCAGGCTGATCAATGCGCCGCCGCCGAGCTGGCCGATCACGGCCGCGAGGCCGAACACGAAACCATAGAAACCCATCACGCGCACCTGCTCCTGCGGACTGAACACGCTGCGGATCGTCGCGAGCACCTGCGGCGCGAGGATCGCGGCGAACAGGCCCTGCAGCACGCGGCCGCCAACCAGCACCACGCCGCTGCCGGCGAGCCCGCACAGCGTCGACGCGACGACGAAGCCGGCCATCCCGATCATGAACATCCGCTTGCGGCCGTACAGGTCGCCGAGCCGGCCGCCGGTGATCTGCACGACCGCATTCGCGCACGCGTACGCCGACACGACCAGCTGCAGCTCGGCCGGGCGCGCGCCGATGCCGTCGCGGATGGCCGGCAGCGCGAGATTCACAATGAAGTAGTCGAGCGGCGGCAAAATCGCGCCAACCAGCAGGACCACCAGCGCCCAGCCGTGGTGGCTGCGCGGCGTCGCCGCGGCGGCCGTGCCGGCCGGCACGCAGGGAGCAAGGGTGTCGTTCGTCATGGAAGCAGATCCGAAAGAATGAGTGCCACATTCACGTCGGGCGCGCCGGTTCGGCCGTGGACGGGCGATTGACCCCCATTCTGGTTCGTGTCGACGAATCGGAAAAGCGGGAATTGGTGGTAGCATCCATCGGGTAAATCGATGGATGGAGAATGACGATGCGCGGTTTCGACCTGGATCAGTTGCGTACTTTCGCGGCGGTCGCGGACGCCGGCAGCCTGACGGCCGCCGCGCCGCTGCTGCACCTGTCGCAGTCGACGGTCAGCGAGCAGGTGCGCAAGCTCGAATCGCGCGCCGGCGTGCCGCTGTTCGTGCGCAGCAAGCGCGGGGTCGAGCCGACGCCCGCCGGCTCGCGGCTGCTGCAGCATGCGCGGCGCATCGTCGCGCTGAACGAGGCCGCGTTCGACGAAGTGCGCGGGCAGGCGATCAAGGGCGAGCTGCGCGTCGCGATCACCGATTACTACCGGACCAACGAAGTCGCGGGCCTGCTCGCGCGGCTGCGGGAGTGCTACCCGCAACTGAGCCTGCACGTCAGCGCGATGAAGAGCGCGGATATCGAGGCGGCGCATGCGCGCGGGCAGGTCGATCTCGGCGTGGTGATGAACCTGTCGAGCGGGCCGTTCCGGCCGGCGTCGGCCGATACGCGCTGGGTGCTGCGGCGCGAGCCGCTGTCGTGGGTCGCGTCGCCGGCGCTCGCCGAGCAGTTGCCCGAGCCGCTGCCGCTCGTGCTGCTGCCGGACGACTGCATGATGCATCAGGTCGCGGTGCGCTCGCTCGACGAGCAGCACATGCCGTACCGGCTCGTGCACAGCGCGTCGGGGGTGGCCGGGCTGCAGTCGATGCTGGCGGCGGGGCTCGGGGTGGGCTGCCTGTGCGCGTCGGCGATCGGCGAGGGCATGATGCGGCTCGGTGCGAAATACCGGCTGCCGCCGCTGCCCGACGCGGTGTTTTCGCTGACGCCGCCGATGCCGGGCGAACGCGAAACCGTCGCGCAGGCGCGCGAGGTGCTGTCGCGGCAATTGCTGATGTAAAACCGGGCCGCACGACAGGCGGCAGCGCGTAACTGAGAGGCGCGCCAGGGGACAAAAAATGAACGACGAACTGAAAAGCCAGATGGCCGAGAGGCTGCAGGACGCGCTGGAGCGCGTGGTCGACGAACGCTCGCTGATTCATTTCCTGCGCGTGCTCGGCCACGACTGGAACAAGGAGCGGCAGCTCGAGGCCGACCTGCCGCCGTCGCCGTACGCGCGCGCCGCGCTCGGCTGGGAAAACCGCTCGATCGGCGAGTACCTGGAAGCGATGGTCGACTGGGCCGAGGCGTCGGAGGAAGGGCTGCGTTTTTACGACGTGCCGGACAATCCGTGGCGGCGCATGGCGGACATCCTCTTTGCCGGGAAAATCTACGAATAGCGGCGCTCGGGCGATGCGTTCGCTTCGTTCGTGTCCGCCGCCCCAAACCGTCTATTCGACGATTTCGCCGTTCACGTACGCACGCAGCCCGTCGGCCAGCGCGTCGAACACCGCGCGGCAGCGCGGGCTGGACCGCTGGTCCTCGTGCATCACGACCCAGGTTTCCAACTGCATCGCGAGCCTGTCCGCCAGCACGCGCACGAGCCGCGCGTCGCGTTTCGCGAGTCCGCTCTGGCAGAAGCCGATCCCGTAGCCGGCGCGGATCATCGCGAGCTGCGCGACGTTGCTGTCGGTGCGTAGCGAGAACGCATCCCGCTTCCACTGCGGCATGCTGCGGCTCGCCGAACGGATGAACGGCGTGATGGTATCGAAGCCGATCAGCACGTGATGCGCGAGTTCGTCGACCGTCTCGGGCGTCCCGTTGCGCGCCAGGTAGTCGTCGCGCGCATACATCCCGACTTCGATCGCGCCGACGCGCCGCGCGACGAGCGCCTCCTGCGCGGGCGGCGCCATCCGCACCGCGATGTCGGCCTCGCGGTTCAGCACGTCCTGGATGCGGTCGGTCGGCACCAGTTCGATGACGAGCCCCGGATGGTCGCGCCGCAATTGCGCGAGAATCGGCGGCAGCACTTCGACGGCGATGACGTCGCTGGCCGAGATCCGCACGATGCCGCGCACGCCGGCGCCATGACTCGCGGCCGCGCGTTCGAACGCGGCCGCCGCGCTGCGCAGTGCTTCCGCGTGGCCGCGCAGCGCGAGCGCCGCCTCGGTCGGCAGCAGGCCGGACGGTGAGCGCGTGAACAGCGTCTGGCCGAACGCGGCCTCGAGCGCCGCGACATGGCGGCCGGCGGTCGGCTGCGTGATGCCGAGCGCGCGCGCCGCGCCGGACAGCGAGCCTTCCGTCAGCACGGCGAGGAAGGTGCGATAGCGTTCCCAGTTCAGATCGATGGTCATACATAAATGTATAGCTGATCTATCAGGTTAAGCAATTCCTTGATAGCAGAAGGCGCGCCAGAATGTGGGTCATCACGGTTCATTCAAGGAGAGCGCAATGACGACCCACGCAGGCGGGACGCAACGACAGGCACTCGTGCTCGGCGCGAGCGGCGGGATTGGCGGGGAAGTCGCGCGGCAGTTGCGCGATGCGGGCTGGCAGGTGCGTGGGCTCAAGCGCGGGCTCGACGCCGAGGTCGTGGAGCGCGACGGCATCGTATGGATGCGCGGCGACGCGATGGACCGCGACGCGGTCGTCCGGGCCGCGCGCGGCTGCAGCGTGATCGTGCATGCGGTGAATCCGCCGGGCTACCGGAACTGGGCAGGGCAGGTGCTGCCGATGATCGACAACACGATCGCGGCGGCGAGGGCGGAGCGTGCGACCGTCGTGCTGCCGGGCACGATCTACAACTACGGCGCCGATGCGTTTCCGGTGCTGTACGAAGATGCGCCGCAGCATCCGTCGACGCGCAAGGGCGCGATCCGCGTCGAACTGGAGCGCCGGCTTCAGGATGCGGCCGCGCAAGGCGTTCGCACGATCATCGTGCGCGCCGGCGATTTCTTCGGGCCGAAGCTCACCGGCAATAGCTGGTTTGCAGCGGGGTTCGTCAAGGCCGGGCAGCCGGTTGCGGCCATCAGCGTGCCGGGGCGGGACGGCATCGGGCATCAATGGTCGTACGTGCCGGATGCCGCGCGCGCGATGGTCGAGCTGATCGAGCGGCGCGACACGCTGGAACCGTTCGCGCGCTTTCACCTCGGCGGACATTGGGATGCGGACGGCACGCAGATGGCGGAGGCCGTACGGCGCGTCGCGCGGCGGCACGGGCTGCGCCCGACGGTGCGCAAGTTCCCGTGGTGGTTCGTGTGGGCCGCGGCGCCGTTCGTCACGACGCTGCGCGAATTGCTCGAAATGCGCTACCTGTGGCGCGAGCCGATCCGGCTCGACAACACGCGGGTGACCGCGGTGCTCGGCCGTGAGCCGGTGACGCCGCTCGACACGGCGGTGGAGGCGACGCTGGCGGGGCTCGGGTGTCTCAAGTGAGCAACGGCGGTCGCGAACGCAATCGCGTTCTGCTATGATCCGCGCTCCCTTCCTCGACGCTGCTGCAGGAAGGTACCCACGACCGCCGCAAGGCCGGAGGTCGCGTCGTACCTTTTTCATTTTCAGCAGCGATGTCTACTTTCCCTCGCTTAAAAAAGGCCTTGCAACGGCAAGGCATCCATGTCGACTATCACGTCGGCATCTATCACCTGCGCAATGAACTGACGCAGGCGTCCGTCCTGTTGCCCGATTCGCTCCCGCTCGAGGAGAAGGCCGTTCGGCAGTTGCTCGCGTTCGCGGCCGTCCGTTCGCCGGATGGCCATCAGGGTGTGTGCAAGGCGTGCGCGACGCCCGATTTTCATCCGGGCGGCGTCGCGCCCGTCGGCTCGATCGTCGCGACCGACGACGCATTCGTGATTCCCGCCGCGATCGGCACCGATATCAATTGCGGGATGCGTCTCGTTACCACGGGCCTCAAGCGGTCGGCGCTCGCGCCGTTCGAGACGGCGCTCGTCGAGCGGCTGACGCGCGCGATTCTCGCGGATCGGCGCGACGTGCCCGTCGCCAGCGACGCATTTCGCGCGCTGTTCGATGCGGGCCAGGCGGCATTCGTCGATCGCGTCGCGCCGCAGGGGCTCTGGCAGCACGTCGACCGCGACCGGCTGATCGACGAACTGTCGTCGTGCATCGGTCTCGACCGGTTCGACGGCAGCGCGAAATATGCGCCGGACGCCCACGTCGGGTCGCGCGAGGTATTCCGCGATCCTTGCCTCGGCACACCCGGGTCGGGCAATCATTTCGTCGAACTGCAGGTGGTCGACGCGGTGTTCGATCGGCATGCGGCCTACCGTGCGGGACTCGCGAAGGACGATGTCGTCGTGATGATCCACAGCGGCTCGCGCGATGTCGGTTTCTACGTCGGGCGGCGCTGGATGGACCGGGCGCGCGCGGCGTGGCCGGCAGGCGTCAGGCATCCGGAAAGCGGCCTGTACGGCCTGTCCGGCGAGCTGGCGCGCGAATACCTCGTCGCGATGGGCACGGCCGCGCGCTATGCGTGGCTCAACCGTGTCGTGCTTGCCGAGATGGTGCGCAAGGAACTCGCGGAACTCACCGGCGAGACCCGCTCGGCCCTCGTGGTCGACGTGCCGCACAACGTCGTGCTGCGCGAACACGGGATGAACATCCATCGCAAGGGGGCGACACCCGCTCGCGACGGCGACTTCGCGCTGATTCCCGGATCGATGGGCGATGCGTCGTTTCTCGCGACCGGGCTCGGCCATCCCGACTGGTTGTGGTCATGCAGCCACGGCGCCGGTCGCAGCGTGCGCCGCCAGGCGGTGCGGCGGATGCGCACGGAGCAGGCGCCGGGCACGTGGCGCTGCGTCACGCTGCGCGACGAGCGCCGCATCGAGGAAGCGCCGGAAGCCTACAAGCCGATCGGGCCCGTGATCGATGCGCAGGAGCAGGCCGGCCTCATTCGCAGCGCGGTCCGGCTGAAGCCATGGATCACGTTCAAGGCGTGACGGGCGGCGGCGTGCTCCGTGGCCGCCGTCGTCGCTTGCGCCGGGGCCGGCGATACACCGTTCGTCTAGCCGTGCCTCGGGCTGCGCCCGGGCACGGGAAGGCGTCACGGCGAACCGACGCACTCGCGGCGCAACAATTTTCCACATACCGGGGCGCGTCCGATGAGCATCATGGCGGTCAACGTCGAAATAGCGAAAACGGGGGCGCAATGCTGCATTTCGGATGGAAAGTGTCGGTTGCGGGCGCCATGATGTTCGCATTGAGCGGGTGTACCAACCTGGTTGGCGTCCTGTATTGCGGCAACTCGCAGTTCGACTTTCCGGACTATCACTGCTTCCAGCCCTACTAGCAGCGGCATGGGCGGCGACAGAACGCTGTCGCCCCCGTGTTCCGCGCCTCGTGGTTCGTTAGGCCACGACCGGCAACACCTCTACTGCATAGCGGTGCCGAAGGCTGCGCCCGAGCACCGGATCGTGCAACTCCATCTCGAACGCATCACCGTCGCCCATCGCCGCGATCGCGCCATGCACCGCCACCGTGCCGCCATACATCGCGCCGCGCGCGGGCACCGTGCGGCGGCCGTCGAAGCGCTGCCACAGCACCTCGGGCGCCAGCAGGCCTCTCACCGTGCCGTGCTGGTAGGCCGACCGCTGTTCATCGCGCGAGATCAGCCACGAACGCATCTCGATCGCATCCCAATGATCCTTGACGTCCGCGTAAAGCCACGCGTCGTGGCCGAGCGGCTTCGCGCATACCTGCTTCGACACCGCTACACCGTAAGCTTCAACCTCGCGATCCGTATGATCGGAGCCGACGGTCACGAGCGTGCCGGCCGGGCTGTCGACCAGCACGCATTCGATCTCGCCGCCCGAGTGCGCACCCAGTACGCCGATCGACGGCGCCTGCGTGAGCAGCGCGGCCGACACGCGATAGAAGCAGGGCGTGGTCGACGGCGGTGCAACGCCGAGTGCCGCGAGTTCGTCGATATGTGCCTGGATCGCGGCCGGGTCGCGGCCGGCCCAGCCGGCGATCACGACGCGCTCGATCTCGACGTCGACGGTGGCCGGCGCGCGTTGCCGGGAAATCACGTTGAACGACAGGATTGGCATGCGGGTATCCGTTTGAAGTGCGAAGGAATGAAGCGGCAGGCGGCGGCGCTCAATCCGCGAGCGGCTGGTGTGCGGTTTCGCGTGCGACGAGGAGTGCGGCCGACGTGACGACGAGCGCGGCGGCCACGTACAGCGATACGGCCGTCGTCGTGCCCGTCTGCCGGAACAGCGTGGCGATCACGAGCGGCGCGAAGCCGCCGCCGACGATGCCGGCGAGCGTGTATGCGAGCGACGAGCCCGCATAGCGCACGCGGGTCGGGAACTGTTCGGTCACGAACGCGCCCTGCGGGCCGTACATCACCGCGTGGATCACGAGGCCGATCGCGACGGCCGCGACGATCGCGACGGGGCGCGCCGAATCGAGCAGCGCGAAGAACACGAACGCCCACACGATGCCGGCGAGCGCGCCGGCGAGATACACGGGCCGGCGGCCGAAGCGGTCCGACAGCGCGCCGAAGAACGGTACCGCGAGCGCGTTGCAGGCCGTGCCGATCATCACGGCCGTCAGTGCGACGGGGCGCGACAGGTGCAGCACGGTCGTCACGTAGGTGAGCGTGAACACGACGATCAGCGCATACAGCACGTCCGAGCCGATCCGCGATCCGCCCGCGATCAGCAGGCGCTTCCAGTGGAACTTCAGCACGTCGGCGACGGGCACCTCGGCGGTCGCGTGCGATTCGGCGAGCTGCTCGAACTGCGGCGTTTCGTCGACGCCGCGCCGCAGCCAGAACCCGAACACGACGAGCAGCGCGCTGGCCGCGAACGGTACGCGCCAGCCCCACGACAGGAAATCACCCGACGTGGTCGACAGCGTCACGAGCGCGATGCAGCCGGTGCCGAGCAGCGTGCCGAACGACGGGCCGATCTGCGTCCACGACGCGGACAACCCGCGCCGCTTCTGGTCGCCGTGCTCGACCGACAGCAGCACCGCGCCCGCCCATTCGCCGCCGAGCGCGACGCCCTGCACGAAGCGCAGCGCGACGAGCAGGATCGGGCTCAGGATGCCGGCTTGCGCATAAGTCGGCAGCGCGCCCATCAGCGCGGTCGTCGCGCCCATCAGTACGAGCGTGAGCATCAGCACCGCGCGGCGGCCGATGCGGTCGCCGAGATTGCCGAACACGAAACCGCCGAGCGGGCGCGATACGTAGCCGACCGCATAGGTCGAGAACGCGAGGATCGTGCCGGCCAGCGGATCGACCGACGGGAAGAACAGGTGATTGAAGACGAGTGCCGCGAGCGTGTTGTAGATCGTGAAGTCGTACCACTCGAGCGACGTGCCGATCATGCTCGCGGTCGCGAGTCGGCTGTTGCGGACGCGGCGGGGCGCGTGGGCGGCGGGCTGGGCGAGAGTGTTCATGGTGTCGGGCATGTCGTGGCGGGAACGGGGTCAAGTGCCGGGCCGATTCGCTGGCGTGCATCGCGCCTGCGGTGCGGCCGGCGCGGGCGATCAGGCGGGCTGGGCGGCGGCGGCAGCAGCGGGCTCGGTTTCGGCGTCGCCGCGTGCCGCATGCCGCGGTGCGGCGGCGCGCCACAGCAGGTCGAAGGTGCGCACGTCGTCGTGCCCGGCGAGCGAGGCGGCCACGCGGCGCGTCGCGGCCGCATCGCTGCCCTCGATCAGCACGAGCGCATCGGCGGCCGGGCGCGCGGCCGCGTCGACGCCGATCGGCGCGGACAGCTCGGGCGCGGTGCAAAAGAGCCGTGCGGCGTGGATGCCCGGTTCGTGCAGGATGGCGTCGAAGCGCTCGCGCAGCGTCGGCACATCGATGCGATCCGGCGGCAGCACGAACAGCGCAAGATGCGCGCCTTCGCCGTCACCGGCCTCGATCGTCAGTTCTCCGACGCGTCGTTGCGTGCCCGTCATGCGCGCGAAGTTCGCGAGCGACCATGCGGTCTGCTGCGTGAACGCGCGCCGGTATGCGTCGCCATGGAACACGTCGAGCGCGTCCGTCACGTACAGCGCGAGGTACTGGCGCGGGCCGCGATCGGTCGCGCGAAAGCGCCGCGCATGCGTGAAGCCGGGGATCGCGATACGTTCCTGCATGTGCTCGCGGTCGTACCACGCGTTGAAATCGGCTTCGTACGCGGGGTCGATATCCGTCCAGACGCAAAGCTGGCCGTGCGGAAGGGAAAGGCGGGTCATCGCGGGGTTCCTCGTGACGGGGGGATGTCAGGAACCGCAGTGTCCCGAAGACGGGCCGCGCCCGTCCAACAAGAAAACAAATTCGCGGTGAACAGGTTTTCTTATGAGCGGCGCGGGCGGCGTTTCGCGGGGGGCGTGGCGGCGGGTTGCACGGATGTCGACGCGCGCTTCGCTGCCGTCTTCGTGTTTGTCTTTGTTTTGGCCGCCGTACGGGCGGGTGATACGTCGACGGTATCGGGGCTGGCCGGTGCGGCCGGCTTCGCGACGCTCGCGGCGGCCGACATCGCGCGCGCGACTTCGCTGGCGAGTTCCGCGATGCGCGCGGCGACCGGCAGGCCCTGGCTGCGGTAGGTCGCGACGAGCGGCAGCGCCGGGAATTCGGGTTCGACGTCGAGCAGTTCGAGCGCGCCTTCGTGCAGCTCGCGCCCGATGATCGCGGGCGGCAGCGCGGCCACGCCGAAACCGTCGGCGACGAGACGGATCATCGCGGCGACCGACGTGATGCAGTTGATGCTGGCCGGCCGCTCGACGGCCGCGAACAGCCGCTCGATCGTTGCGTGCGGCCCCGAGTGGCGCGAAAAGCTGATGATCGGGAATGCCGCCAGGCGCGCGGCGTCGAGCGGCTGGCCGCCGAGCCCGAGGCGCGGGCTGGCCGCCCAGCGCACCGGGAATTCGCACAGCGGCAGGTTCGTGAAATCGGGGCCCGGCACCGGGTCGGTCTGCAGGATCAGGTCGACGCCGTCGGTGCTGAGCAGGCGGATCAGGTGCAGCGTCGTGTCGCTCGTGATCTCGACGTCGAGGCGCGGATAGCGCTCGCGCAGTTGCGCCATCAGCGCCGGGAACCAGCTGTGCACGATCGATTCGATCACGCCGATCCGGATCAGGCCCGCGTCGCTCGCCGCATCGATGTCGCGGCGCATTTCGCCGTCGAGCCGCACGATCCGCTCCGCGTACGCGAGCATGCGGCGCCCGGCGGGCGTGAGCGTCGCCGAGCGTGTGTTGCGATCGAACAGGCGCACGTCGAACGCTTCCTCGAGCGACGCGATGCGGCTCGACACGGCGGCCTGCGTCGTGTGCAGTTTTTCGGCCGTGAGCCGGAAGTTTTCCAGCTTCGCGAGCCAGACGAAGGTTTCAAGAAACCGGATGTTCATCGACGTTCGAACAGTGAGGCGGTGCCGGGCGGGGCGGCGGGATCGGTCGATGGTAGCGGATTTTCGGCGGCGGGAAGCGAGCGGGCGGCGCGGTGCGCATGCGGCGGGGGCGAGGACCGGCAGTGGAGGGCGGCGAGTGCACGAAACGCCGCCCGCGACGCGTGCGTCACGCGAGCGGCGCACCCGTGCGCATCAAAGCTTGTCGAACGCGAGCGTCGGCACGTCGACGACCATCGCGCCACCGTCGGCGACGAGCGTCGCGCCGGTCACGAACGATGCGTCCGGCGACGCGAGGAACGCGCACACCGCCGCGATCTCGTCCGGGTCGGCCGCGCGCCGCAGCGGCACGTCGGCGCTGACGCGTGCATACGCGCCGTCGAGCGTGTCGCCATGCGCCGACATCAGCGGCGCCATCTCCGCATCGGCCATCGGCGTGCGGACCCAGCCGGGGCATACCGCATTCGCCCGCACGCCGTGCGGCCCGTAGTCGCGCGCAAGCGACCGCGCGAGCCCGAGCAGCGCGTGCTTGCCGACCGTATAGCCGCACACGCCGGGCCCGGCCGCGAGCGCGGCGATCGACGCGACCAGCACGATGCTGCCGCGCTGCGCGATCAGGTCGGGCAGGCACGCGCGCGCGCTGACGAACGCGGTGTCGAGGTTCGCGTGCATCGCGTCGTGCCACTGCGCGTCGTCGGTTTCGTCCGCGCGGCCGAGCCCGTGGCCGCCCGCGCACGCAACGAGTGAGTCGACGCGGCCGAAGCGTTCGGCGATCCGCGGCAGGAAGCGGGCCCAGTCGGCGGTGCTCGCGGCGTCGCCGGCCAGCGCGAGGCCGCCCGTTTCCGCGGCCAGCGCATCGAGCGGCGCCCGGCGCCGGCCGATCAGCACGACGCGGTCGCCGCGGCGGGCGAAGCGGCGCGCACACGCGGCGCCGATACCGGTGCCCGCGCCGGTGATCGCGATCGTGCGGGGTTGCGGGTGTGTCATGTCGGGCTCCGGAAAGGTGTCGATTCCGGTCACTTTAGGCGGCGTCGGCGAGCGCCGGTATCAGCCGAAAGGATGAACGGGAGCGGCATCCGGACGGCCGGGACGGCAGCGGGCCATTTTGCAAAGGCTGACGTTCTCCGGCGCCGAATCGCTCTATCCTCCACATTTTTGCGATAAGTCACGAAAGCCCGGCAGAATAGCGCGGGCGGGCCGCGCATCGACGCGCGGCGCATCGGCCGGCCGATTCCGTCGTGCGAGCGGAGCGGCAGGCGGGCGGTCCCGGCAGCGGCGCACACTCGGTGCGCGGGCATTGCATCGGCCGAGGATCGTGCCATGACACCTTATCGCCCGGTTGCGCGCTCGCGCGCCGGACCATCGACAAGAACAGGGAGGGCCGGCTATGAGGCTGGACGACGAAAGGGAAAGCACGAACGTCGAGGATCGCCGCGGCGCCGGCGGGTTCGGCGGTGGGCGCGGCGCGACGATCGGCATCGGCACGATCGTGGTCGCGTTCGCCGCGTCGTATTTCTTCGGGATCGACCCGCGCGTGATACTCGAAGGCGCATCGGCGCTGCAGGGCCGCCAGCAGCAGGCGCAGCCCGCGCCGGGCCAGCGCCAGGGTGCAGCGGCGAACGAACCGAGCGTGGTGTTCACGCGCAAGGTGCTTGGCAATATCGAGCGCACGTGGTCGGGCATTTTCTCGACCCAGTTGCATGCGCAATACCAGCCGCCGACGCTCGTGATGTTTACGAACTCGACGCCGACCGCATGCGGCACGGGCCAGACGGCGATGGGGCCGTTCTACTGCCCGGGCGACCGCAAGGTGTATATCGATCTCGGTTTCTACGACGAACTGCGCAAGCGTTTCGGCGCGGGCGGCGATTTCGCGCAGGCTTACGTGATCGCGCACGAAGTCGGCCATCACGTGCAGAACCTGCTCGGCATTTCCGACAAGGTCGACGCCGCCCGCCGTCGGGCGAGCCAGGCGCACTCGAACGCGCTGTCGGTGCGGATGGAACTGCAGGCCGACTGTTTTGCCGGCGTGTGGGCGAACAATGCGCAGCGTGCGAACCAGCAGCTGATGGAACCCGGCGATTTCGAGCAGGGGCTGAAGGCGGCCGCCGCGATCGGCGACGACCGGCTGCAGCAACAAGGGCAGGGCTATGTCGTGCCGGAAAGCTTCACGCACGGCACCAGCGACCAGCGCGTGTACTGGCTGCGGCGCGGGATGGAATCGGGCGAGCTGAGCGCCTGCGACACGTTCGCCGCGAACGCGCGCTGAAGGCGGCGCGCCCCGTCGCGCGCCTGCATCGTCCCCGCCGAACCCGCGATGCCGGCCGGGCCGGGACGATTTGCCGATTTGTGCTCACCGGCGCTTTTCGGCGCCGGTAGGCTGGCCCGGACTTCGAGCTTCGATCCGTTCGCCCGCCCGCCGATTCCGCCATGCCGACCTCATCCGTTCCCGCCGACCCGGCCGCCGCCGACTGGCCACGCGCGCTGCGCGCGTGCGTGGATGCGTTCGACGCGTTCGCGAGCCCTTCAGCGATCGTGTTCTACCGGCTCGACCAGAGCGGCGAGCCGGCCGATTTCGAGCTGTTCGGAATGCCGGAATCGATGCATCGCACCTATGTCGCGCGCTACCGGATGCTCGATCCGTTGCATCCGTCGCGCTGCGCGGCGGGCGAGCGCGCGGTCGTCACGCTTGCGTCCCAATTGCCTGACGAAAGACGCGACGCGTCCGCGTACTGGACCCGTTTCCTGCGGCGGCACGACGTGGCCGACGTCGTCGAGATCTGGCTGCGCGACGCGGGGCGGACGGTCGGCGCGTTCTCGCTGCTGCGCTTCGGGGCGGGCGAAACGTGCGGCGGTGTGGCCGCCAACCGCACGGCCGGGCGGTTCGCGCCCGGCGAGATCGACGCGCTCGCGCGGCTGCAACCCGTGGCCGAAGCCGCGCTGAGCCCGTTGCTGCGCATGCGGCGCGGGATCCACCGGATCGGCTGCGAGGAGCGGCTGACCTATCGAGAGGAGCAGATCGCGCGCCTCGTGCGCGACGGCCGCTCGAACAAGGAGATCGCCCGCGATCTCGCGCTCGGCCAGCCGACCGTCAAGACGCACCTGATGCGCATGTTCCGCAAGCTCGGCGTGTCGAACCGCACCGAACTGGTCGGGGCGCTGTTTCTGTAATTCGTCGGATAATTGCGGTTCGGACTTCGAACCGGTGGCGCATGGCTTCAGAAACTAGCCTTGCAATGACCGGGCGCTAACCCGGTACCGGCGCGGGCATGGCCGCCCCGGTCGAGCGCGCCGGCCTGTCTGCCCGTGCGATACCGGGCCAGTTTCCGGACGCGGCGCGTGCCCCGTCTCCGCAGGGTTCGAACCCGCCCCCTTAGCGCCCACGCGCTGCCAATTTGCGCTCACCGGGCGCGATCCCTCGTCGATACAGTGGAACGACGCCCGCGTGCCCGTGCGCACGCGGTCCAGCCACGACAATCCTCGAGACGCCCATGAGCACCACGAATTTCGTCGCTGTCAGCGACACCGTGCGCACCTTCGTTGCGCGCGACTTCGGCCTCTTCATCGACGGTGAAACGCAGCCCGCACACGCGGCCGCGCGGCTCGACGTGTACGACCCCGCGACGGGCGAGCGGCTCGCGACGGTCGCGGACGCCGACGAACGCGACGTCGACCGCGCGGTCGCCAGCGCGAAGCGCGCATTCGACACCCGTGTGTGGAGCGGCCTGCGCCCGGCCGACCGCGAACGCATCCTGCTGAAACTCGCCGACCTGATCGAGCGCGACGCCGAAACGCTCGCGCAGCTCGAAACGCTGAACCAGGGCAAGTCGATTCACGTGTCGCGCGCGATCGAGGTCGGCGCGAGCGTCGAATACGCGCGCTACATGGCCGGCTGGGCGACCAAGATCACCGGCCAGACGCTCGACGTGTCGATCCCGTTCCCGCCCGGCGCGCGCTATACGGCCTATACGCGCAAGGAGCCGGTCGGCGTGGTCGCCGCGATCGTGCCGTGGAATTTCCCGCTGATGATCGCGGTGTGGAAGCTGATTCCCGCGCTCGCCGCCGGCTGCACGATCGTGCTGAAGCCGTCGCCGGAAACGCCGCTCACCGCGCTGCGCCTGGCCGAACTCGCGCGCGAGGCCGGGGTGCCGCCCGGCGTGTTCAACGTCGTCACCGGCGGCCGCGTGTGCGGCGCCGCGCTCGCGAGCCACCCGTCGATCGCGAAGATCTCGTTCACGGGCTCGACCGCGACCGGCAAGCAGGTCGGCGCGGCGGCCGTGCAGAACATGACGCGTTTCTCGCTCGAGCTGGGCGGCAAGAACCCGATCGTGATGCTCGACGACATCGACGTCGCGCAGGCGCTCGACGGTGTCGCCGCCGGCGCGTTCTTCAACCAGGGACAGGTGTGCGCGGCCGCGTCGCGCATCTATGTGCACCGCAGCAAGTTCGCGCAACTCGCCGACGGCCTCGCGGGCGTCGCGCAGTCGATGAAGCTCGGCGCGGGCCTCGACACGACCGCGCAGATCAACCCGCTGGTGTCCGCGCACCACCGCGAGAAGGTCGTCCAGCACATCGAAGGCGCGCGCCGCGCGGGCCTGACGTTCCTCGCGGGCGGCACGCCGGCCGACGACCTGCCCGGCTACTACGTGAAGCCGGCCGTGATCGCCGATCCGCATCCGGACAGCGCGATCGTGCGCGACGAAGTGTTCGGCCCGGTGATCGTCGTCGTGCCGTTCGACGATGCGGCCGACGCGGTGCGCCTCGCGAACGCGTCGCCGTACGGCCTTGCCGCGAGCATCTGGAGCAACGACCTGAAGCGCGTGATGAACCTCGTGCCGCAGATCGAAGCCGGCACCGTGTGGGTGAACTGCCATATCCCGCTCGACCCGTCGATGCCGTTCGGCGGCTACAAGCAATCGGGCATCGGCCGCGAGTTCGGCCAGTACGCGATCGAAGGCTTTACCGAAACCAAATCCGTCTGCATCGCGCACTGACGCGCGGCGCCAACCACGACAACCTCGAACCTCGGCGATCGAGGTTCAACCGATCCGACAGTGGAGACTGCAATGAGCTACAACGAAGCGAAATTCTGGCATCCGATGGTGCACCCGAACGACATGAAGCAGCGCAAGCCGATCCGCATCGTGCGCGGCGACGGCTGCTACGTATTCGACGAACAGGGCCGGAAACTCGTCGACGGCGTCGCGGGCCTGTGGAACGTGAACGTCGGCCACAACCGCCAGGAAGTGAAGGACGCGATCGTGCGCCAGCTCGACGAGCTCGAATACTTCCAGCTGTTCGACGGCATTTCGCATCCGCGCGCGGAAGAGTTGTCGAAGAAGGTGATCGACATGCTCGAACCGGAAGGCATGCGCCGCGTGCTGTACAGCTCGGGCGGCTCCGACTCGGTCGAGACCGCGTTGAAGATCGCGCGCCAGTACTGGAAGGTGCGCGGCCAGGCCGACCGCACGAAGTTCATCTCGCTGAAGCAGGGCTATCACGGCACGCACTTCGGCGGCGCGTCGGTGAACGGCAACACGGTGTTCCGCCGCAACTACGAGCCGAACCTGCCGGGCTGCTTCCATGTCGAGACGCCGTGGCTGTACCGCAACCCGTTCACGCAGGATCCGGAGGAACTCGGCCGGATCTGCGCGGAAATGCTGGAACGCGAGATCCAGTTCCAGAGCCCCGACACGGTCGCCGCGTTCATCGCGGAGCCGATCCAGGGCGCGGGCGGCGTGATCGTGCCGCCGGCCAACTACTGGCCGCTCGTGCGCGAAGTGTGCGACCGTTACGGCGTACTCCTGATCGCCGACGAGGTCGTGACGGGTTTCGGCCGCAGCGGCAGCCTGTTCGGCAGCCGCGGCTGGGGCGTGCGCCCGGACATCATGTGTCTCGCGAAGGGGATCTCGTCGGGCTACGTGCCGCTCGGCGCGACGGTCGTGAACGCGCGGATCGAGGACGCGTTCGCCGCGAATGCCGATTTCGGCGGCGCGATCATGCACGGCTACACGTATGCGGGCCACCCGGTCGCATGCGCGGCCGCGATCGCAAGCCTCGACATCGTCGTGAAGGAAGACCTGCCGGCGAACGCGGCGAAGCAGGGCGCGTATCTGCTCGAAGCGCTGCAGCCGTTCGCGGAACGCTTCGCGGCGGTCGGCGAGGTGCGCGGCAAGGGGCTGATGCTCGCGCTCGACCTCGTCGCGAACAAGGACACGCGCGAGCCGATCGACCCGCTGTCCGGCTATGCGAACGCGGTCGCGGAAGTCGCGCGGGAGAACGGCGTGCTGGTGCGTCCGGTCGGCACGAAGATCATCCTGTCGCCGCCGCTCGTGATCCAGCGCGAGCAACTCGACCGGATCGTCGACGCGCTCGCGGCGGGCTTCGAGGCCGTGCCGTTCGCGTGATCGCGTGACGGCACGCCGGCGGCGGGCAGCACGTCCGCCGCCGGTTTGCCGATTTGCGCTATGACCGGATTATTTTGCCTGCGTATTTTTTCGACATCGGATCAACGTGTGATCGACAAGGGGCCCGGGTGCGCAAGCGCGGGTTCGGGTCAACAAAGCAAGGAGACGAAGATGTCGGAATGGTCTGGAGTTACCGGCGCAGCGGGCGGCACGCCCGCCGGCACGCCGGCCGAAGCGGGTGGCGGCACGGCGCTGAAGGCGGGCGCGGTCGGTTTTCCGACCGCGCTGGCGAGCGCCGTCGGCCTCATCATGGCAAGCCCGGTGATCCTCACCGCGACGTCGGGCTTCGGGATGGGCGGCTGGGCGTTCGCGGTCGCGATGATCATCGCGTTCGTGATGATGCAGGCGCAGGCGACCACGTTCTCGGAAGCCGCCGCGATGCTGCCGACGGCCGGCTCGGTTTACGATTACCTGTCGTGCGGGCTCGGCCGCTTCTGGGCGATCACCGGCACGATCTCCGCGTATTTCCTCGTGCACGTGTTCGCCGGCACGGCGGAAACGATCCTGAGCGGCATCATGGCGCTCGTCAATTTCGAGTCGCTCAACGCCGCGCTCGAGAAGCACAACAGCTCGTGGCTCGTCGGCGTCGGCCTCGTCGTCACGTTCGCGATCACCAACATCATCGGCATCAAGGTGTTCAGCAAGCTCGAGATCATCCTGACGGCCGGCATGTGGCTGTCGCTGATGATCTTCGGGATCCTCGGGCTCGCGGCCGCGCCGGCCGTCCATCTCGACGGCTGGTTCGGCGGCTCGGAGGTCGGCACGTCGATTCCGGCCGTGCTGTCACTGGTCGGGATGGCGATGTTCATGTTCGTCGGCTGCGAGTTCGTCACGCCGCTCGCGCCGGAAATGAAGGCGCCGGGCAAGACGATTCCGCGCGCGATGGCGCTCGGCCTCGTCGGCGTCGCGATCTGCATGTTCCTGTACGGCGCGGCGATCCGCCGCCAGGTCGCGAACGTGCCGGTGAGCCCCGACGGCCTCACGCACCTGCTCGACACGCCGGGCGCGATTCCCGCGTTCGCGCTGCAGGTGCTTGGGCCCTTCGGCCGCGTGTGGTTCGGCATCGCGTTCCTGTGCGCGGGCGCCGCGACGATCAACACGCTGATGGCCGGGTTGCCGCGCATCCTGTACGGGATGGCGATCGACGGGGCGCTGCCGCGCTGCTTCGCGTACCTGCATCCGCGTTTCAAGACGCCGGTGGTCGGCATCGTCGCGGCGGCGATCGTGCCGATCTTTCACGCGTGGCTGATCAACGGCAATCTCGACAGCATCCTGCACCTCGTGCTCGCCGCGACCTGCGCGTGGGGCACCGCCTACCTGCTCGTCACCGCGTCGGTCGTGATGCTGCGGATTCGCCGCCCCGACCTGCCGCGCCCGTACCGTTCGCCGCTGTTCCCGCTGCCGCAGATCGTATCGAGCGCCGGCATCATCCTGGCGATCTGGTACATCACGCCGCCCGGCATGAACGCGCGCGACATCTACGTGCCGTTCGGCGCGATGCTCGGGCTCACCGCGCTGTACGCACTGTTCTGGACGCTCGTCGTGCAGCGCCGGCATCCGTTCAAGCCGGTGCCGGTCGAGGAAGTGCTGCGCAACGAGCACGTCGCATCGTGAAGCTCGCGCTTGCCCGCTGGCGCGCAGCGCCCGATGCGCCGCCGCCCGGCCATCGGCCCGGCGCGATCGCCGCGCGCGTGCTGGCCGACCTGCGCGCCGAGCGCGATGCCGATGGGGGCGGCAGTCTGACGGCGCGGCTGCCGAACGGCGTGCGCGTGAGCGTGGATGAGCGCGTCGATCGCCAGTTCCTGATGCATACGGTCAGCGTGAAGGTGACGGCAACCGCGTGCGGCCCGGCTGCGCAGGGCAGCGCGCGCGTGCGCCAGACCGGCTGGCTGCGCCGCACGGGCATCGATGCGGCGGCCGTGCCGGGATGCAGCCCCGGATTCGTCGACACCGTGGCCGCGCTGGTCGCCGAGCCGTCGCTGGCCGACGCGCTGCGGCCGCTGCACCTGACCGACTGTACGATCGATGCACGCGACGGCCGCTGGACGCTCGCGATCGTGCCGTTCGGCGGCAGCGAGGTCGTGAACCGGATGCCGTCGTTGCGCCGCTACGTCCGCCTGACGGGCGAGCAGGCCGCCGCGCTGTCGGCGGCCTGTCTTGCGTTCGAAACCGCACTACGCAGGATTTTGCACGGGTAAGCTATGGCGTTGCGCGCCGGGGGAACCCGGCGGCCGCGTTTAGGGGTTTTACCGGAGATGCCGATGCTGTTCCAGTCACGCTCACACGAAGACGTGCACGATCACGGGCTCGCGATCGCGGGCTGGCATCAGGTCTACCGGCAGATGACGCCGGGCCGCTTCAAGGGCACCGTCACGCAGGTGCTGTACGACGATTTCCACTTCTTCCGCGAGACGACCAACCGGCGTGTCGCGCAAACCGGGCTCGCGCCGGCCGGGCGCACGTCGCTCGCGGTGCCGCTGTCCGTGCCGCTCGCGGGCACGTTCCAGGGCCAGCCCGTCGACGGCTATGCGCTGCTCGCGCTGCATGCCGGCGAGGATTTCGAATTCCACACACCGGAAGGGATGGGGCTGGTCGGGATCAGCGCGTCGTCCGATATGGTCGACGAGCTGTGCGAAGCCGAATTCGGCGCATCCGGCGCGCGCAAGCTGCGCCACGTGACGCGGCTGTCCGACGAGCAGGGTGTCGCGCTCGGCGTGCGGCTGTCGGCGCTGATCGACGATGCGCAGCGCAATCCGGGCCACCTCGAATATGCGGCCACTCGCAAGATGTTCCGCGACGCGATGCTCGGCATGTTCCTCGATGCGCTCGAGCAGGGCATCGGCGTCGAGCGCCGCGACATCACGCACGCCACCTACAGCGACATCGTGAGCCGTTGCGAGAAGCATCTGCGCGATCGCCCTGAAGAACCCGTCACCGTGCTCGAACTGTGCCGCGCGCTGCGCTGCAGCCGCCGCACGCTGCAAACGAGCTTCCAACGCGTGGCCGACGTCACGCCGGTCGGCTACCTGCGCACGATCCGGCTGAACGCGGTGCGCCGCATGCTGCGCACGACGTCGGTGCAGCAGCTCGGCGTCGGCGAGGCCGCCGCGAGCTGGGGGTTCACGCATCTCGGCTATTTCGCGCGCGAGTATCGCGACCTGTTCGGCGAGTTGCCGTCCCAGACGACGCGCCCCGCATGATGCACGCGCCGCGCGACGCCGCCGCGAGGCGCCGTCGCGGGCAATGCGTGCCACGGTTTGCCGATTTGCGATAGTGGTCCTGAATTTTCGCTGGATAGAGTCCTGTCACCCATATCGATAACTCCATCGATCTGCACTGCGAATCGATGAACACAGAGGGGCGGGACATGAAGATCGGACGACGACTGGCCGCGGCCGCGGCTACGCTGGGTTGCATGCACGCGCATGCGCAGACCTCGGGCAGCGTGACGCTGTACGGCACCGTGGACACCGGCATCATCTACTCGACGAACCAGCAGTTCACGCGCGCCGACGGCAGCACGGGCGGCGGCCATGCGTGGCAGATGGGCGGCGGCAACCTCGTGCCGTCGCGCTTCGGCTTCCAGGGCGCCGAGCCGCTCGGCGGCGGGCTCGATGCGGTGTTCACGCTCGAGCAGCAGTTCCTGTCCGCGAGCGGGCAGGCGCTGCAGGGCGGCACGGCCTTCAGCCGGCAGGCATGGGTCGGGCTGCGGCAGGACGGGATCGGCACGCTCGGTCTCGGCCGTCAGTACGACTCATACACCGACATGCTCGGTGTGTACGTATCGAGCAACAACTGGGCGACACCGTACGGCTCGCACCTCGGCGACGTCGACAACCTGAACGCCGCATTCAACTTCAACAACGCGGTGAAGTTCACCAGCGCCGACTTCAACGGCTTCACGTTCGGCGGCACGTTCAGCTTCGGCGGGCAGGCCGGCGATTTCTCCGCGAAGCGCGGCTATGCGGTGGCCGCGACGTACACGCGTGCGCCGGTCGCGTTCTCGGTCGGCTACCTCGACCTGCACCAGCCGCTCGATGCGGCGCTCGGCGGCGCGAGCGGCTATATCGGCGATTTCGCGTGCAGCAATCCGGGGGCGATGTACTGCCTGCTGCAGGATGCGGGCTCGATGCGCGCGTTCGGCGCGGGCGGCTCGGTCACGTTCGGCGAGGCGACGATCGCGCTCACCTATACGCATACGCGCCTGGGCGACAGCCGCTATTTCTCGACCACCGCGCAGCCCCGCACGCAGGCGTTCACGTTCGACATCGGCGAACTGAACGCCACGTACATGTTCACGCCCGCGCTGCAGGGCGGCGTCGCCTATATCTACAACGCCGCGCACACCGACGGGCGCGGCACGGCCCGGTTTCACCAGGTGAACGTCGGCACGAACTACAGCCTGTCGAAGCGCACGGCGCTGTATGCGGTCGCGATCGGCCAGATCGCGAGCGGGAAGGGGCTCGGCACCGATGCGGCCGGCAACGCGGTGAACTATGCGCAGATCCCGGTGCTCGCGAACAGCAACGCCAGCCGGCAACTGGCGGTGATGGCCGGGATCCGCGTGAACTTCTGACGGTGCCGGGGCGATCGGGCGGGCGGGGTGGCCGGGCCCGGCGGCTGCCTCTTCCGCCGCGTGCCATAAATTCTTAACGATCGGCGTGAACAATGGCGTTCGCTACAGGCGGCCGGAAGTATCCCCCGCGTTGCACACGTGTGCAACGCCCGGCCGTCCCGCCACCACGCCGAACGAGAGAGACCTCATGACCTTGCTGAGCCGCCTGCGCGCGCTGTCCGCCGCCCTTGCGCTGTCCTTCGCCGCCACGCACGCCGTTGCCGCGGATCTCGTCATCGCGGGCCGCGACGATATCTACGGCAAGGGGCTGGCCGACGCCGTCGCCGGCTTCAACAAGCTGCACCCGGGCACCGAGATCGAACTGCTCAAGCTGCCGAACGCGAACCTGTACCAGAAGCTCAAGCTGTCGATGCGCGAAGGCACCGGCGCGTACGACCTCGTGATGATGGACGACACGTGGGCGCCCGAATTCATCGGCAACGGCTGGTTGAAGCCGCTGCCCGCGTCGCTCGCGGACGCCGATCTCGTGCCGTCCACGGTCGCGCTCGGCCGCAACGCGGCCGGCGCGCTGTACGCGCTGCCGATCGTCGGCAACGTCGAGATGTTCGCGTACCGCAAGGATCTGCTCGCGAAGTACAAGCTGCAGCCGCCGCGCAACTGGGACGACGTGCTGAAGATCGCGCAGACCGTCGGCGGCGCGGACAAGAGCGTGTCGGGCGTCGTGTTCCGCGGCACGAAGGGCAACCCGGTCGTGACGGGCTTCCTGCCGATCCTGTGGGCCTACGGCGGCGACGTGTTCGACCATGCCGGCAACGTGACGATCGATTCGCGCGAAGCGCAGGCCGCGCTGAAGACCTTCCTCGCGCTGAAGGCGTCCGCGCCGAAGGATGTCGACGTGTACGGCGCGGCGGAAGTGCGCGATGCGTTGCAGCGCGGCACGGCCGCGCAGTCGATCGAGGTGTGGCCGGCATGGGTGCCGGCGCTCGACGATCCGAAGCAGTCGCGCGTGGTCGGGCAGATCGCGCTGCAGCCGCCGCCCGGGCAGACCGCGGGCCCGGCGCCGATGCTCGGCATCTGGCAGATGGGCATTCCGAAGGACGCGCCGCACGCGAAGCTCGCGCAGGATTTCCTGGCGTACCTGACCAACCGCGACACGCAGACGCGCCTCGCCGGCATCGGCATTCCGCCGACCCGCCGCAGCGTGTTCAACGATCCGGCGCTGGTGCGCCAGTACCGCTGGTATCCGGATCAGCTGAAGGCGCTCGAAGCGGGCCGGGCGCGGCCGCGCGTGAAGGACTGGCAGCAGGTCGAGAGCATTCTCGGCGACCAGCTGCAGCTCGCGCTGACGGGGCAGGCCGCGCCCGACGCCGCGCTACGCCAGGCGCAGCAGAAGATCGCGCAGGCGACGGTCGCGGCCGGCAAGTGACGGCGCGCCTCGAACCCTCGCCGGGGCACAGCGCATGAAAGCCTTCGGCCGCAGCCTGCCGTTCGTCGCGCTGCTCGGGCCCGCGCTGCTGGTGCTCACCGCGCTCGCGCTGTATCCGGTCGCGCAGGTGCTGATCGACTCGTTCTGCCAGGTCGACTACTCGGCCGGCCGGCGCGCGTTTGCCGGGCTCGCGAACTATCGCGCGGTGCTCGGCGACGACGGGTTCACGGCCGGCTTCGGCAATACGCTGCGCTTCACGATCGTGGCATCGCTCGCCGAAGTCGCGCTGGGCTTCGGCCTCGCGCTGCTGTTCGTGCGCGCGTTTCCGGGTCGGCGCATCGCGCTGCCGCTCGCGATCCTGCCAATGATGCTGTCCACGCTCGTGTGCTCGGCGATCTGGCGCAACTGGCTCAACTTCGACGGCTTCCTGAACGCGCTGCTCGCGGCGTTCGGCATCGAAGGCGTGCGCTGGCTGTCCGATCCGCATCTCGCCCTGTGGTCGCTCGCGCTCGTCGACGTGTGGCAGTGGACGCCGATGGCGTTCCTGATCGTGCTCGCCGGGCTGCAATCGATTCCGCAGGAACTGTACGAAGCCGCGCGCACCGACGGCGCGAGCGAGTGGCAGTGCCTGCGCGACATCACGCTGCCGCTCGCGGCGCCGCAGATCGGCCTCGCGCTGCTGCTGCGTTCGATCGACACGTTCAAGCTGTTCGACAAGGTCTATGCGCTGACGGGCGGCGGCCCCGGCAACGCGACGCAGACGCTGTCGACCTATATCTACGACACGGGCTTCCGCTTCTTCAACGTCGGGCCGGCGAGTGCCGCGTCGGTGCTGATGCTCGCGGCGTCCGCGCTGCTGGTCTCGGGGTACGTATGGCAGACGGTTCGCAAGCGGCGCGCATGACGGCGCAATCGGCAGGCATCACGGGCGCACGAACGGGCGCCGCTCTCGGTCGCGCGATGCCGTGGGTGCTGCGTATCGTCGCGCTCGCGCTATTGCTGCTGCCGTGCCTGTGGATGGCCGGCGCGGCGTTCATGCCGTCGCTCGAACGCCTCGATCATCCGTTGCGGATCTGGCCGGCCGCGCCGACCTTCGAGCATTTCGCATCGGTATGGTCCAACGGCATCGGCGCGCCGCTGTTCAATTCGCTGCTGGTCGGCTTCGGCACGACGCTGCTCGCGCTGGCGTTCGCGTTTCCGGCCGCGTATGCGCTCGTGCGGCTGCGCTTTCCGGCGCGGCTCGACCTGCTGTTCCTGGTGCTCGTGCTCGCGTTGAAGCTGATGCCGCCGATCACGATCGCGGTGCCGCTGTTCGCGCTCGCGAAGCGGCTGCACCTGCTCGATTCGACGCTCGGGCTGATGCTCGCGTATCAGATCTACGCGCTGCCGATGGCGATCTGGATGCTGCTTGCGTTCGTGCGCGACGTGCCGATCGAATACGAGGAAGCGGCCTGCATCGACGGCGCGGGGCTCGCGCGACGGCTCGTGCAGATCGTGCTGCCGCTGTGCGCGCCGGGGCTGATCGCGACCGCGATCTTCGTGTTCATTGCCGCGTGGAACGAATTCCTGATCGCGTTGCTGTTCGTGTCGACGCCGAGCCGCTTCACGCTGCCGCTCGCGATTGCCGGCTACGTGACGGAGAACGGCATCGACTGGGGCGACCTGATGAGCGCGGGGCTGATGGCGTCGCTGCCCACGCTGGCCGTGGCCGGCTATGTGCAGCGCTACCTGTTGCGCGGGTTCGCGGGCGGGCTGAAGTGACGCGCGGCGCCGCCGCGCCCGATCTCCCCTCGTTATGCGCAGCTGGCCCGCATCACCTGCGTGACCGGTACGATGCGCGTGCGCGACGGGCCGTCGAACGTCTGCATCCGGTCGGCGAGCAGGTCGACCGCCGCCTGCGCAAGGCCGCGCGTGTCCTGCCGGAGCGTCGTGAGCCGATACGCGTCGTATTCGGCGGCCGGGATGTCGTCGAAGCCGATCACGCGCACGTCGTCCGGTACGCGCAATCCGAATTCGCTGCGTGCGACGTCGATCACGCCGAGCGCGAGCAGGTCCGACGAGCAGAACACGCCGTCGGGCCGCTTGGCGTTCGCGAACAGTTGCCGCGCGGCTTCGATGCCGCTTGCATGGGTGTCGGACGGCGTGTCGAGCACGTGCGCGAGCGTTGCATCGAATACGTCGCCGCGCCCGATCGCCTGTTCGAACGCGGCGGCACGCGACTGCGCGCTGTAGCTCGCGCCGCGCGGCCCGACGAACGCGAGCCGGCGCGCGCCGGCTTGCACGAGCCGCTGCGCCGCATGGACGGCGCCCGCCGCGTTGTCGCTGACGACGATGTCCGCGCCCGGCAGGTTCGCCTCGCGGTTGATCATCACGACCGGGATACGGTGTTCGAGATACTGCTGCGCGACCGACAGCGGCGGCGACGCGGACGTCATCACGAGGCCCGCGATCCGGTAGCTGAGCAACTGTTCGAGCGATTGCCGGACCTGGCGCGGATCTTCCGCATTGGTCACGAGCGGCGTGAGCGCGCGCTGCCCGAGCGCGGCCATCAGGTCCGACAGCAACCGCGCGCGAAACGGATTCTCGAACCCGGCCGTCACGACGCCGATCATGCTGCTGCGCTGCGTGATCATGTCGCGTGCGATCAGGTTGACCTGGTAGCCGAGCGCGCGCGCGGCGACCATCACGCGTTCACGCGTCTGCGGGGCGATGCTCGCCGTCGGCGAGAATGCACGCGATACCGCGGAGCGCGACACGCCGGCGCGTGCCGCGACATCCGACGCCGTGACCCACGGCTTTCTTTCCTTGTCATTCATCGATTCATGATCCCTTCGAGCCACGATACGTGCACGCCGCTCGCCGACTGGATGTCGGCGCTCGACGATGCGCGGCTGCTGCATACGCTGACCCTACCGGGCAGCCATGACACCTGTGCGTATACCGTCGACGATTTGCTCGTGCGCACCCAGCGTGCGCCGCTCGATGCGCAACTCGCGCATGGCGTGCGGCTGCTCGACATCCGCTGTCGGCACGTGCGCGATGCATTCGACATCCATCATGGCGGCATCGCGCTCGGCATGACGTTCGACGACGTGCTGGCAACCTGTGCGCGGTTTCTCGAAACGCATCCGCGCGAATGCATCGTGATGTCGGTGAAGGATGAATGGCCGGCGCACGCGTGTACGCGCAGTTTCGATGCGACGTTCGACGCGCATCGCGCGCGGCATCCGCGGCTGCGCTGGCATGCCGGCGGCACGTTGCCCGCGCTCGGCGACGTGCGCGGCGCAATCGTGCTGCTGCGCCGCTTTCGCAGCGGCCGGCCGCTCGGCATCGACCTGACCGCGTGGCCCGACAACGCGACGTTCACGATAGACCATCCCGATGGCGGATTCGTGATCCAGGACGAATATCGCGTGCCGGTGGCCGCGTCGATCGGCTGGAAGTGGCGTGCGATCGACGCGCTGCTGACGGACCTGCCGTCGCCGGACAGCGGCCGCTGGGCGATCAACTTCTGCAGCGGAACCGGGATGGGTGCGAATCCGTCGGTGGTCGCGCACGGCGACGGCAGGGTGCGGGGCATTCATGCGCGGCTGGCCGAACGGCTGCGCGAGCAGCGCGGCCTGGTTGGCGCGATGCTGCTCGACTTCTGCGATGACGACGACTGGGCGCTGGTGCGCGCGCTGATCGCGTGCAACGACCATGCGCCGGTGCCGGGCGTCTGGCGCAAGACGTTTCGCTGCTAGCGGAGATTGGCGCCGAAGAACGCGAGCACCTTCGCGTCGAGCGTCTCGTGGAATGCCGCGCGATCGAATCCCTTCGCATCGGTGCAGATTTCAGGCGAGGTGTGCGCCAGTTGTTCGGGGCACGGCGCGAGAAACGCGAAATGCGCGGAATTCGGCACGACGTGGAATTCCGGTCGTTGCGGCAGCATGCTGGCCAGCGCGGGGACCGTTTCCGGTTCGACGCCGTCGCCGCCGGCTTCGGACCCCCAGAGCTGGATCGGCGCGTGCACGTCCTTCAGCGAATCGGCGGTCGGGAATTCGTTCATCGGGTCGGCGATCACGTAGGCCTTGATCCGCGGGTCGTGCGTCAGCGGTTGGGGCGGCAGGTCATGGTCGCGTATCTGCTTGCAGATCAGCCAGGTCGGGTCGGGGCAGGCGATCCGCGCATGGACGAAATCCGGATTGGCGCCGGCCAGCACGAGGCCCGTATAGCCGCCGCGCGAAAAGCCGAAGAAGCCGATCCGCGCGGGGTCGATATGCGCGGCGTCGGGCCCGTTTGCCAGCATGTAGTCGACGAGACGCTTGATGTCCTCCGGCCGCTCGGCGAGCTCCCGAATGTCGGCCGCGCGGCTCATGTCGGTATGCGTGTCGCCGGGATGGTTGATCGCCGCGACGACGTAGCCCGCGTCGGCCAGCGTTTCGGCGAGGTCGTGATGCCCGAGGTACGTGCCGGCATGGCCGTGCGAAATCACGACGAGCGGCAGCTTGTCGCCGACGGTCGGACAGTTGCGTTGCCCTTTCAGCAGGAACGGGCCGATCGTGAGCGATTGCGCGGGTGCCGCGCATGGTGTCCAGATGGCCGCGCGCAGCTCGGGGCCGGCTGCATCGGCCGGGATGCTGACGAACTTGATACCGGCCGCGTGCGCGACCGTGGTGGCCAGGCAGAGCAGGACAGCGGGGAGCCAGGTTTTCATGTCGATTCCCTTCCGGTGCGGTGAGCGGACTTCCGTTCGGGTTTGCTGGTCAGGTACGGCCGCGCGAGCGCAGCGATTCGGGCGTGCCGCCGATCGTTATGCAGAAATGCAGTGTGTCCGTCGTTCCGGGATTTTCGACCTGCCACATCTCGGCGTCGGACACCATCGTGCGGCGGCAGAATTCGGCCGCGTCCTCGAGCGGCCAGTCTGCGAGGCAGACGGTGCCTTGCGGCGCGCTACCGTGTCCGACCCGTCCGTCGGCGGTCAGAACCCAGCCTTCCCAGCCGTAGATCGGGATGCGATGCAGTACACAGAAGTCGATGCATGCGAGCGCGGCGGCGAGCGGGAGCACGATTTCGCGACGGGAAATCGACTGGGCGGCGAGTTCGGGAGGCAGTGCGCCGAGTTGTGACATGGCGGGCCCTCAGGCGATGCCGTGGCGTGCGGCGGGGCGCCGTTCAGCGTGTCGCGATCGCTACCGCCGCACCAGCCATCGCGGTCGCGCTCGTGCGGTTGGCAATGCGTTTCGCGCGCGCCGACGTCAGGAATGCCCGTGCGCGTGACGCAAGCAGCGACCAGAAGCAGTCGGCCAGGATCAGGACCGTGAGCATCGTGCCGACCAGTTCGGCCCACGCGGTCACCCCCACGTGCGTGAGGTCGACGAGGGTCGGCAGCAGCGCGAGATAGAACACTGCGATCTTCGGATTGCCGAGCGTGACGGCCATGCCCGCGACGAACATGCGCCACGGCGACTGGCCGCGCGGCAACGCGTCGGCGTCCGTTTCCGTCGGCGCGGCCCACATCTTCCACGCGAGGAACAGCAGATACGCGACGCCGAGCAGCTTCAGCACGATCAGCCCCGTCTCGAACGTGCGTACGAATGCGGACAGCCCCGCGACCGCGAGCGTGAGCCACAGCGCTTCGCCTAGCCACATGGCCGCGAGGAACGGCAGCACGTCCCGCACGCCGTTCGTGAGCACGCGTGCGACCAGCGCGGCGACGCTCGGGCCGGGCGTGCCGGCGGTGACGAGCAGGGTGATGGCGAAGACGGCGAGCGCGGACAACGTCATGACGAACCTCGTGGGTGGGGCGTTCGAAACGTATGAGGTTTCGATTATAGTGACGGCCGTTCCAGACTGTCTGCCTGAATTGCCGTCATGACTGCATCGATCCTGATCCGTCCCGCCACGCGGGAAGACGCGGCCGCGATGGCCGCCGTGGAAGTCGCCGCCGCGCAGCGTTTTCGCGACATCGGCATGGCCGAGATCGCCGACGCCGAGCCGACCGACACGGCCGCCGTGCTCGCGCGCATCGACGACGCTCGCGCGTACGTGGCGGTCGATGCGCGGGGCGCGTGCGTCGGCTTCGCGTTTTACCGGCTGCTCGATGCGCAGCGGCTTTATCTGGAAGAACTGGATGTCGCGCCGTCGCATGCGGGACAGCGGATCGGCGCGCGCCTGATCGAACAGGTGACGGCGCGCGCCGCGCAGGAAGGTATCGCGGAGGTCGTGCTGTCGACGTTTCGCGATGCGCCGTGGAATGCGCCGTACTACGCGCGCCTGGGTTTCGAGGTGCTCGACGACGCGATGCTCGACGACATGCTGCGTACCATTCGCGCGTATCACGTGTCGCTCGGGCTCGACGAGACACAGCGCGTATTCATGCGGTTGCGTGTTCCGGGCTGACGCAGGCCCGGCGAATCACGGTGCCGGCCGCGGCCCAGTCCGGCGTCAGCGCAAAGCCGTGCTTCCGGTAAACGGCAGCGATGCGAACGCGGCTTCCACGTGTGCAAGAAAGTCGGCCGCGGGCCGCGTCAGTTGCAGCCCCGGCGGCGTGAGCCGGTACAACTGCAGCGGTGGCGGCGACATCGGTAACGGCAGCGGCGTCAGCTTCTGGCCGAACACGGTTTCCGCGAGCGAGAGCCGGGTCCACGAGAAAATCGCATCGTTGGTCATCATCAGGCTGTAGAACAGCGCATACGACGTGCAGCGCGTGATGCAGCGCGGCGGGGGCAGGCCCGCGTGCGCATGCAGGTCACGGATATACGCGGGGAAGTTGTCGCTCGCATCGGCGTGGATCCATTCCGCATCGCGCAGCGCGTCGAGCGATGTCGCGCCCGCAAAGCGTCCGTTCTCACGGGTGACGAACGCGGTGTCGAACGTGCGGATCGCCTTGATGTCGACCGACTCGGCAATGGGGCCCGTGACGGCGACGAAGGCGAGATCGAGCGTGCGATTGCGCAACTGTTCCGAGAGCAGGTTGAACGTCAGTTCACGCAGTTCGCACTCGACGTTCGGCCAGCGGCGGCGAAACGCGGCGTAGGCCTCGGCAAAGCCCGTCACCGCGACGATCGGTGTGAAGCCGATCACGAGCCGCCCATCTCGCAGCCCCTTCATGTGCGCCATGTCCTCGCTCGCCCGTTCGAGCTCGCGCACGACAGCCTGCGCGCGCCCCAGCAGCGCGTCGCCTTCCGGTGTCGGCACGACGCCCCACGGCTTGCGCTCGAGGAGCGGTAGGCCGAACTCGTTCTCCAGTTCCTGGATCGCCTTGCTGATGGCCGGCTGCGTGACGTGCAGGGTCCGGGCCGCGGCCTTGATGCTGCCGGCCGTCGTGACTGCGACGAGCGCGCGCAATTGATGAATTTTCATGATGCGGAAGATATTACCAAAAGTTATCTGCATCAAAATTCGTGAGTTTTTTGACCCGAAACGCGTCTCTATGCTTGGTCGGGACGGTCGCGAGGCGGCCGATTCCACGGAGCCATTCATGACGCAGAACCTTGCTCACGTACTCGCGGCGATTCGCGAGTCGGAGTCCCGATTCGTGGCGATCCGCCGCGACATCCACGCCCATCCCGAACTCGGTTTCGCCGAGACCCGCACCGCGCAGCTCGTCGCCGAACAGCTGGCCGCATGGGGGTACGACGTCACGACGGGCGTGGGCGGCACGGGTGTCGTCGGCCAATTGCGTCGCGGCGCGGCGGCGCGCACGCTCGGCCTGCGCGCCGACATGGACGCGCTGCCGATCGAGGAGGCGACGGGGCTGCCGTACGCGAGCACGGTTGCGCACACGATGCACGCGTGCGGACACGACGGCCATACGGCGATCTTGCTGGCCGCCGCGCACTATCTCGCCGAACAGGGCCGATTCGACGGCACGCTCAACGTGATTTTCCAGCCGGCCGAGGAAGGGCTCGGTGGCGCAAAGCGGATGATCGACGATGGCCTGTTCGAACGTTTCCCGTGTGAACGCGTGTATGCGCTGCACAACGCGCCGGGCGTGCCGGTCGGCCATTTCGCGTTGCGCTACGGGCCGATGATGGCCTCGTCCGATTCGGTGACGATCACCGTGACGGGCAAGGGCGGGCACGGTGCGATGCCGCAGTTCGCAAGCGACCCGATCGTCGCGGGCGCGCAAATCGTGACCGCGCTGCAATCGATCGTCTCCCGCAACGTCGATCCGCTGAAACCGGCCGTCGTGACCGTCGGCACGTTCCATGCGGGCACCGCGCCGAACGTGATTCCGGAAACCGCAACGCTGCAGTTGTCCGTGCGTGCGCTCGATGCGGCCACGCGCGACGAAATCGAGTCGCGCATCCGCCGGATCGTCGACGCGCACGCGCAGGCTTACGGGATGACCGCGCAGATCGAATACCAATCGATCTCGCGTGTCGTGGACAACGACCGCGCGGCATCGGATCTCGCGGTCGAGACGATCGCGGCGCTGGCCGGCGAAGGCGCGCTCACGCTGTTACCCGACGGCGTGATGGGCAGCGAGGATTTCTCGTGGATGACCGAATGCGTACCGGGCTGCTACGTGCTGATCGGTAACGGCGTCGATTCCCGGGGCGGGTGTTCGGTGCACAACCCGGGTTACGACTTCAACGACACCGCGCTGAGCTGGGGGGCGGCCTATTTCGCCGGTATCGCCGAACGCTTCCTGAAGGCAGGCTGACCACGGCGCAGAGAAGAAGCGCCGGCCGGACATGAATTGAATTGACGATAAGGATAACAAATGAAAAAGCGATTTGCACTTGGTGCGGCCTGTCTCGCGCTCGGCGCCGGCAACGCGCGCGCCGTGCCCTATCAGGACGTGTTGCTGGCGGCAGTGCCCGAGTACAACGGACGACTGACGGAGGGCGTCGCGCTGTACGGCTCGGTCGACATGGGGATCAACTACCAGACGGTCGGTGGCCGTTCGCTGTGGCAGACGCAGAGCGGCGGCGAGTGGACCTCCAAATTCGGCTTCTTCGGCCGCGAGAACCTCGGTGGCGGCTGGCGCGCCGAGTTCAACCTCGAAAGCGGTTTTCTCGCGAACAACGGGGCGCAGCAGGACAATCAGTCGACCTACAACCGGCAGTCGTGGGTCGGCCTGTCGTCGGACAGCTACGGGCGGCTGCGTCTCGGCAAGCAGATCGGCACGGGGCTGCCGCTGTTCATCGACGTATTCGGCACGGTGGGCACGAACTCGGTCTATACGTGGCTGGGCGCGGCAGCCGTGCAGACGAGCCGCGGCGTCGGCTACAACTCGGACCTCGGGCCAGGCGCGACGCAATTGCCGGCGCGCATCGACAACGCCGTCACGTACCGTACGCCGATCGTTGCGGGCACCACGTCGCTGATGCTGATGTATGCGCCGAGCAACGTTGCCGGGCGCGCGCCCGCAGCGTCCGCGCAGGGCGCGCTGCTGCAGTGGTACAACGGCACGACCTATCTGGCCGCGAGCTACAACCAGGTGTGGGGCGTCAACGGGGCGAGCACGGTGCGCAACGACCTGTACGGGCTCGGCGCCGTGTACGACACGGGGCGGATCGTGCTGTCCGCATCGTTCAACCAGTACGCGCCGAAGCTGGCCGGCGACGGCATCGCGCGCGTCTACACGGTCGGCGCGATCGTGCCGTTCGGTGTCAATGCGATTCGCGCGTCGGTCGTCTATCGCGACACGTCGGGCGTACGCGACGCGGCCGGCCAGCCGGCCAAGGACTCGGCGCTCGGCGCGATGCTCGGCTACGACTACCTGCTGTCGAAACGCACGGGCCTCTATGCGCGTGCCGGGTTCATCCGCAACTACGGCATCTCGACCGTGCTGCTGAACGGCAACCCGCTGCCGACCGAGCCGGGCGGCACCGCACCACGCAGCGGGACGCCCCCCGTGACGCTGTCGCTCGGCATGTACCACAACTTCTGAACGGGGATTTTCCGATGCATACCCTGAATCGCACGGCCGCCGCACCGGTCGATGCCGCGCCGCGCGTGACGCGCCGTACGGTCGTTGCGGCCGCACTCGGCAACGGACTCGAGTTCTTCGACTTCACCGTCTACAGTTTTTTTGCCGCCCTGATCGGCAAGCTGTTCTTTCCCGCGTCGAGCGACGTCGGCGCGCTGATGCTGTCGCTGGCGACGTTCGGCGTCGGGTTCGTCGCGCGGCCGCTCGGCAGCGTCGCGATCGGCGCCTATGCGGACCGTGCCGGGCGCAAGCCTGCACTCGTGCTGACGGTCGCGTTGATGGCGCTCGGCACCGGAATCATCGGCTTCGCGCCGACCTATGCGCAGATCGGCATCGCAGCGCCGCTATTGATCGTCATCGGGCGCTTGCTGCAGGGCTTTTCGGCGGGGGGCGAAGTCGGCGCCGCGACGACCTTGCTGATGGAGTCGGGCGACACCGGCCGGCGCGGCGAGCGGGTGAGCTGGCAGATGGCGAGCCAGGGCGGCGCGACGCTCGTCGGCGCGTTCGTCGCGCTGACGCTGTCGCGCGCGCTTGCGCCCGAAGCGCTGCACGCGTGGGGGTGGCGCGTACCGTTCGTGCTCGGTCTGCTGATCGGCCCGGTCGGCTTCTATCTGCGGCGTCACCTCGACGATACGCTGCCGCACGCGGCGGCCGGCGCACCGCGCGAGCGTGCGCGTGTTCCGTGGCGGCAGGTCGTGGCCGGCACGCTGCTCGTGATCGGCGGCACGTCGACCACCTATACGATCGTGTTTTTCCTGCCATCGTTCCTGACGCTGACCGTCGGCATGCCGGCGTCGGTGTCGTTGCTGTCGGGTTGCGCGGCGGGTGCCGTGCTGCTGATCGGTTCGCCGCTCGCGGGACGGCTCGCGGATCGCGTGCGGCGTCGCAAGCGGCTGGTGGGCGTGACGTGTGTCGCGTCGGCCGTGCTCGTACTGCCGGCGTTTTACGCGATGAGCCTGTGGCCGTCGGTGGTCACCGCGGTCGCGGTCGTGATCGTGCTGATCGGCTTGATGACGCTGTCGAGTCCCGCCGGCTTCGTGATGATTCTCGATGCATTTCGGCCCGAAGTGCGGGCGATGTCGCTCGGGATGATCTATGCGCTCGGCGTGACGATTTTCGGCGGGTTCGCACAACTGATCGTCGGTGCGATGTGGCGCGCGACCGGCAGTTTTTACGCGCCGGCGTGGTATGTGCTGGGATGCAGCGCGGCGAGCCTGGTCGGTCTGGCGTTGTTCGTGGACGCGCCCGCCGTGGACGGCAAGCGGTGAGCGGGAGGGGCGAACGTGTTGCATGCCCGCCCGGAAGTGTGCACGACGAACGGACGGGCGAGGCCGGTCCATTCGTCGTGCATGGCTTGCTGCGCGATCAGGCCGCGTCACTCAGCGCCGGGTAATCGGTATAACCCGTTTCGCCTTCCGCGTAGAACGTTTCCGGCACCGGCGCGTTGAGCGGCGCACCGAGTTCGAGGCGGCGCGGCAGGTCGGGGTTCGCGATGAACAGCTTGCCCCATGCGATCGCGTCGGCGCTGCCGCTTGCAAGCGCGGCCTGTGCGGTGTCGAGCGTGAATTGCTCGTTAGCGATCAGCGGGCCGCCGAACGCTTCCTTCAGGCGCGGGCTCAGGTGGTCGCCCGAATACGACTCACGCGTGAAGATGAACGCGATCTTGCGGCGGCCGAGTTCGCGTGCGACATAGCCGAACGTGGCCGCCGGATCGGAATCGCCCATCGTGTGCGCGTCGCCGCGCGGTGCAAGGTGCACGCCGACGCGGCCGGCGCCCCACACGTCGATCGCGGCGTCGACCACTTCGAGCAGCAGGCGTGCGCGGTTCTCGATCGGGCCGCCGTACGCATCGGTGCGGCGATTGGTGCTGTCCTGCAGGAACTGGTCGAGCAGGTAGCCGTTCGCGCCATGGATCTCGACACCGTCGAAGCCGGCGGCCTTCGCGTTCTCCGCACCCTTGCGGTACGCGGCGACGATGCCCGGGATTTCGTCGAGTTCGAGTGCGCGCGGCGTCACGTACGGGCGTTGCGGACGCACGAGGCTCACGTGGCCGCCCGCGGCGATCGCGCTCGGCGCGACCGGCAGGTCGCCGTTCAGGAATATCGGGTCGGAGATCCGGCCGACGTGCCAGAGCTGCAGCACGATGCGCCCACCGGCCGCATGCACGGCCTGCGTCACCTGTTTCCAGCCCTCGACCTGCTCGTCGGACCAGATGCCGGGGGTGTCCGCGTAGCCGACACCCTGCGGCGTGACCGACGTTGCCTCGGTAATGATCAGGCCGGCCGTTGCGCGCTCGGCGTAGTAGCGGGCCATCAGTGCGTTCGGCACGCGCGTCGCACCGGCACGGGAGCGGGTGAGCGGCGCCATCACGATGCGGTTCGGCAGGGTCAGGTCGCCGAGGGTGACGGGATCGAACAGGGTGGGCATGGCAAATAACCTCTTCACGAAAGGCGGGCGCGCCGTCGCGTCATGCGCAACGCGGGCCCGCGTGGCCGATACGGCCGGTTGGCTAGAGATCGCGGCGCAAAGCGTCGTGAAATGCGTCGATGACGGCCTCGTTGCGCTGGAAGAACGCCCACTGGCCGATCCGCGTCGACGTCACGAGCCCCGCGCGCTGCAGCGTCGCGAGGTGCGCGGAAACGGTCGACTGCGACAGCCCGCAGCGCGCGTCGATCTGGCCCGCGCAGACGCCGTGTTCATACGGCAGCGCCTGGTTCGGGAAATGCTCGCCCGGCGTTTTCAGCCAGTTGAGGATTTCCCGACGCACGGGGTTCGAGAGCGCTTTCAGGATCGCGTCGATGTCGATTTCGGTCGGCATGGGTGGAGCAGATGTTCCGGTCGGGCAGACGGGTATCGTCGATGGGCGAATCATATATCGGAATTCGACGATATGTTTGAAAGCACTGTTGGCTATGGGGTTGATAGCTGTCGACCGAGGCGTTGCTTCGGCGCAGCCTCCGCGGAGACTGTCGGGACGGTCCCGATCGTGACGTATCCTCGGTCAGGCCGGAACTGTTCACTTGATGTTTCGTGCGTGCTGCAATCCAGGATTGCGAATCACGCAGTCCCTTGTTTCATTCACCGAGCTGCGCGTGCAGCTTGGCGAGCGCTTTCGGGGCGTCGCTCGACATGCCGCCCGCTCCGCCGGCTGCCGCGCTCAAACGGTTGTGCTGACATCGATGCGGCGATCGCCGGTGTGCGTTCGGCATGGCGTTCGCGGTGGCGGCCGCATACTTGAAGCAGCACGTGCTGCAGTACGGACGTCCGCACTTCGATATGCAACCGTTCGCGGAGTTCTTTGCCTATGCGGTGCAACGGTCTGCGCGTCGCGCGCCGGCCCTTCTTGTTTGAGGAGACCTTTCATGCCTGTTCGAGCCGTCATCTTCGATTTCGATCTGACGCTGGCGGATTCGTCCGCCGCGATCATCGAATGCACGGAGCACGCGTTGCACCAGCTTGGCGCAGCCGGCGCGACGCCTGCGCAGATCGGCGCCGTGATCGGGTTGCCGCTGCACGAGATGTTCCGTTCGTTGACAGGCGAAGCCGACCCGGAGCGGGCCGATACGTTCGCGCGGCACTTCGTTGCGCGCGCCGACGAGATCATGGTGCACGGCACCCGCATCTACCCTGAAGTCCCGCCGCTGCTCGCGCGTCTGCGCGAGCAGGGTCTCGCGGTCGCGATCGTTTCGTCGAAGTTTCGTTATCGAATCGAGGCGATCCTCGCGCTGAACGGATTGCAGTCGCTGGTCGACGTGCTGATCGGCGGGGAGGACGTGCAGCGTCACAAGCCCGACCCGGAAGGGCTCGTGACGGCGCTCGCGCGGCTTGGTCTGCCTGCCGCCGCGGCGATCTACGTCGGCGATCATGCGGTGGACGCGCAGGCGGCCGAGCGGGCCGGCATGGCGTTCGTCGGCGCGGTGAGCGGGATGACGTCGTTCGACGGATGGGCACGAGCGGGCAAGCAGGCGGTGGCCGTGCATATCGGCGAACTGGGCGCGATCGTGCAACGGATGCAGCGTGCTTCGGGCAACGCCCGCGTCGACGCCGAACGCGGCGCGAAACCCGCCGACTGACCCATTTCCCGCAACAGTCCGGCAGCGCGCGACGGATTCTGCGACCATCGCCGTTAAAGTCATACCCGCCACTCGATCCGTCGCCATGTCGCTCATTTCCGTCGCCTTCGCCAGCCTTCGGTGCTCGCGCGTGCCGCCGGCAGCACGAACCCTGTCATATGCCGTTGCGCTCGCAGCCGCTTGCGCCGTGCTCGGCGTGCCGGGCGGCGCGCGTCCGGCCGAAGCCGCCACGCCCACGCAACGCGAACGCCTCGAGGCGCCGGTCAAGGCCGTCGCCAGCCAGCGGGTGGCCGTCGATACGCCGCAGGGAAGCGCGGTGTTGCCTGTCTATGCCGACCGTCCGCTCGACCAAGCCGCGCCGGATATCACCCGCGTCTTCGTCGTGATTCACGGCACGCTTCGCAACGCCGACGCGTACTATGCGTCGGGGCTCAAGGTCGTCGAGACGGCCGGAGCGGCCGGGAAGGGCACGATGGTTGTCGCGCCGCAGTTCCTGACGCGTGCCGATACGCGCGCGTTTTCGTTGCCGGCGCAAACGCTGGCGTGGACGCAGGAAGGATGGAAAGGCGGCGAACCGGCCCGCCAGCCGGGCCCGATCAGTTCGTTCGCCGTGCTCGACGCATTGCTTGCGCATTTCGCCGACCGCAGCCTGTATCCCGCGTTGTCGAGCGTGGTGGTGATCGGCCATTCCGCCGGTGCGCAGTTGCTGCAGCGCTATGCGGTGGCCGGGCACGAAGGCGATGCGCTGGAGCGGGCCGGCATCGCGGTGCGCTATGTGGTCGCGAACCCGTCGAGCTACCTGTATTTCGACGACGAACGGCCGGATGGCCAGGCGATCGCAGGCGGAAACTGCCCGAGCGCGACGGAGTGGAAATACGGGCTGAAGTCGGCGCCGCCTTATGTCGCGTCGCAGGACGTGCGCGATCTCGAAACACGCTATGTCGCGCGTCATGTCGTGTACCTGCTCGGCCAGGCCGACACGAACCCTTACACCCATTTCATCGATCGCTCGTGCGCGGCGATGGCGCAAGGCCCGTACCGGCTCGCGCGCGGGCTCGCATATTTCGATTACCTGAAGAAGCGGCATCCTGACGATCTCGCGCAGCATGTCGTCGAAGTGCCGGGCGTCGGGCATGACGGCCTCGGCATGTTCACGTCCGCTTGCGGGCTGGCGGTGCTGTTCGGGCAGGCGTTGCCGCAATCGTGTCCGGTCGTTGCCGGTACGGCGCCGGACATGCGAGCGGCACGGCAGTGAGCGCCCGCGCGAAGTCCGCGTACGGCGCAAATCGATCGGTCGGAAAAACGCGGGAATCGGCAAGATAAATCCATTTCCCGGCGAAGCACTCCCGGATCAGGATGACGGCGTTGCCAGGAGCGCCTCCTGAACGTCACGATCCTCGACGATTATTTCGACACGCTGCGCACGCTGCCGTGCTTTCGGCGCACTGTTGCGGGGCTGCACGTCACGCCGGGCTTTCCGGGATGGGCGGCGCGCTTGCGTCGAATACCGCCAGGCCTTCCATCGGGTCCGTCGGCGTATCCCACGGACGTGCCGCGATGGCGCGTTGTGCCGCTTCGTAGCCGGCCTGCCGGCGGGCGGCGATGCCGTCCGGCGTGAAATCGATGTCCTTCAGCTGATTGTCGCCGGCGAGTCGCGGCGCCGCGAGCTTGATCAGGTGCATCGTGGTTTCGCATCCCCACGCGGCGAGCCGGCGCACGGCCGGCGATGCGCGTTCGGCTTCCGGCACGTGGCGGGCCAGTTCGCGGATCACGTGGCGCAGCCGGTGGATCTGCTGCTGGCGCGCGATGTGGCTGTCGGTGCGGCTCGCATACTGGATGTCCTTCTGTCGCTCCGACACCTGCCAGATGCTCTCGGGCTCGGGGCCGGCAGGGTTCCACATCTGGACGGAGAAGATGATCGAGCTGCGGCGCGGGTTGTCGTCGAGCACGACTTCGACCGGCGTGTTCGAATACACGCCGCCATCCCAGTACGGTTCGCCGTCGATCCGGATTGCCGGGAACGCGGGCGGCAGTGCGCCCGAACTCATGATGTGCTCGATTCCGAGCCGCGTGTCGCGCGAATCGAAATAGCGCATCGTGCCGGTGCACGCATTGACCGCGCTGACGGTCAGGCGCGGGTGGCCCGCGTTCAGCAGGTCGGGATCGATCAGCGACATGAGCGTGTCGCGCAGCGGCGCGATCCGGTAATACGACGCGCGATCGACCCCGAGGCGGACCATCGGGCCGAGCCATGATGCCGGATTGGGCTGGAAGAATCCCGCGATGCCGCCGCCGATGATCATCAGCTCGGCCAGCGTCCGGTCCCAGCCGGGCAACAGCGGCGCGGTGTCGAAACGGGTCCGTTCGGTCACGCGGAGCCAGAATGCCGACAGTTTCTCGACGCGCAGCCCCGGCGGGTTCCCGGCGATCAGCGCCGCGTTGATCGCGCCGATCGATGTCCCGACCACCCAGTCGGGCCGGATACCGGCTTCGTCCATCGCCTGAAAGACGCCGAGCTGGAACGCGCCCAGTGCGCCGCCGCCCTGGAGCACGAGCACGACTTGCCCAGGGAGATCCATGCGTGCCGGCTGGCTCGCGGTCATGGCTTGCCTCGCTGCGTGTGAAGGTGAGTCGGATCCGAACGGATCGATTCAGTTTAGGCGATCCGCGGTGGTGGGCCGCTCGCAGTGCAACGTGCGGCGGCGTTTGCTTCGCCCATCGCTTCCGACCCTCAAGTGCATCGACGGGGGGCGCGCTTGCGGCCGCTCGCGCGCTGCCTGGCCGCACACGGCGCGTCGAACGGCGCGGACAAGCCGCTGCCGCGGCGTTCGGGCACGGCGCCGAGGTCGATCCTGGGCATGGGCGGCGCCGTCGGCCACGCGGGCGAATGGGGGGGAGGCGTTGCAGGCGGCCCGCTGTCCGCCATTCGTCCGCTTGGGTGATGCGCCGCGTCATTCGACCGTGATGGTCTCCTTCATGTACGGGTGAATCCCGCAGAACACCTTGTAGACGCCCGGCTTGTCGAAGCGGAACGAGTACGTCTCGTCCTGGTCGAGCGCCTTCGAATGAAAGATGCCGGCGTCGTTGACGACGGTGTGCGGTTCCGCGTCGAGGTTCTTCCACGTGATCGTCGTGCCGGCCTTGATCGTGGTCGACATCGGCGAAAACATGAAGTTGTGGATCGTCACGAGCGAGCCGTCCGGGCCTTGCGCGAACGCGGCGAGCGGGGCGGTGGCGCACAGGATCAGCGCCGCGATGAGGCTGGATTGCTTGAAGCGGGTCATGTCGGTTTCCTTACGATTCGGTGCGTCACGCCAGCGTCGTGTCATGCAGCGACGACGCGACGGGATGGCCGGCGAATTCGACGGTCGTCACGCCGAGCATCGACGGCAGCCGGTCGCGCGGCACGGTGAGCGGCACGGGGCCCGAGCCGTTGCCGGCCGTCGGCTGCGGGAACGCGGTGGAGCGCGCGGTGTGGAACGTCACGTTGCCTTCGACCTTCGACACGATCTGGTGGATGTGTCCGTTCAGCACGGTGACCGAGCCGAAGCGGCGCAGCAGCGCCATCGTCTGCGGCGCATCGCCGGTGCCCCAGCCCCACGGTTCGTAGATGGTCCACATCGGCATGTGCGAGAACACGACGATCGGCGTGCTCGACGAGCGGCCCTTCAGATCCTGGGCGAGCCACGCGAGCTGGTCGTCGCCGAAGCTGCCGAGCCCGTTCGGCTTGAAGTGCATCACGTTGACGAGGCCGATGAAGTGCACGCCCGCGTGATCGAAGCTGTAATACCCGCGGTTGTCGGACGCCTTGCCGAACCGGTCGAAATATTCGGCGCCCGAACCGTCGGTGACGTCGTGCTCGCCGGGCACCGTATGCAGTTCGGGCACACGCAGCGCGGAGAGCAGTTGCGACGCGTGATCGAACTCCTCGGGCTTGGACAGGTGCGTGATGTCGCCGGTATGGATGGCCAGCGCGGGCATCGCCGGCATGCCGTTGACGAGGTCGATCGTCTGCTTCAGCGTGGCCGATACGTCGGGGTTCGCATCCTTGTTGAAGCCGATGTGCGTGTCGCTGATCTGCACGAACAGCGGGCGGCCCGCGTTGGCGGGAAGCGTGTCGCCGGCCTGCGCGAGCGCGAGGTCGAACGGCGTCAGGATGCCGCCCGACAGCGTAAACAGCGTGCCGAGGCCGCCGAAGGCCATGCAATGCAGGGCCTTGCGGCGCGACGGGTTGATGGGGGGCGATGAAGACATGTGAGCCTCGCATTCATGTGAGGAAACCGGACGGCCGGAGCGTCCTGGAATAAACCGGCGCCTTCGCGTGCCATACCGGCGCAGCGGCGGATTTATTCCCGTGCATGACGAGGTCGAACACCCGTGTTCGCGGCTTGGCGGGCGTTGCACGACTTTTGAAGGATGACCTGTCAATGTCTTGTAAGTGACACGTCACATTTGCGTCACGACCGATCGATAGCCTGCCACTCCGAGTCACCTCTCCGGAGCCCCTTCATGCCGAATCTCGCGGCAACGGAAACCAGCGGTGCGGTCAGCCACCGCACGCGTACCATCAGCCTCGCGCTGTTTTTCCTGATCATTGCCTGCGGGATCGTCTACGTCGGCATTCATCTCAGCGCCGACCTCAGTCCCGTCAAGGAAAGTTCGGCCCTCCCGTTCCTGCTGCTGATCGTCGCGCTGCTGATCGCGCTCGGCTTCGAGTTCGTGAACGGCTTCCACGACACCGCGAACGCGGTCGCAACCGTCATCTATACGCATTCGCTCGACCCGCACCTCGCCGTCGTGTGGTCGGGCCTCTGGAACCTGTTCGGCGTGCTCGTGTCGAGCGGTGCCGTCGCGTTCGGCATCCTGCAGTTGCTGCCGGTCGAGCTGATCCTCCAGGTGGGCAGCGGCTCGGGCTTCGCGATGGTGTTCTCGCTGCTGATCGCGGCCGTCACGTGGAACCTCGCGACCTGGTATTTCGGGTTGCCGTCGTCGAGTTCGCACACGCTCGTCGGCTCGATCATCGGCGTTGGCCTGATGAACCAGTTCGTCAGCGGCCCGTCGGCCACGAGCGGCGTCGACTGGAACCAGGCGCTCGGCGTCGGCAAGGCGCTGCTGTTCTCGCCGCTGATCGGCTTCGTGCTGTCCGCGCTCGTGCTGCTGCTGCTGAAGGCGCTCGTGCGCGTGCCGGCGTTGTACCAGGAGCCGAAGGGCAACAAGCCGCCGCCGTTCTGGATTCGCCTGCTGCTGATCCTCACCTGCACGGGCGTGTCGTTCGCGCACGGCTCGAACGACGGGCAGAAGGGCATGGGGCTGATCATGCTGATCCTGATCGGCGTGATGCCGACCGCGTATGCGCTGAACAAGGCCGTGACGCCCGACCAGACGAGCACCTTCGTCGCGGTGGCGCGCCACGCGTCGACGACGCTCGTCAAGTATGCGGACCCGGCCGCGCAGTCGGCCGCGCCGCGCGCCGACGTCGAGGCGTACGTGCGCACGCACAAGCTGACGCCCGCGACGATTCCGGCGCTGGGCAAGCTCACCGACACGATCGCCGACCAGGTCGCGCAGGCCGGCGGCATCTCGAGCGTGCCGCAGAACCTCGTCGACAACGTACGCAACAACATGTACGTCGCGTCCGAGGCGATCCGGCTGATGGAGAAGGCGAAGGCGCCGGCGTTCTCGGTCGAGGACGCGAGCGCGCTCGAAGCGTTCAAGAAGCAGATGGACCGCGCGACGAAATTCATCCCGACCTGGGTGAAGGTCGCGGTGGCGATCGCGCTCGGCCTCGGCACGATGGTCGGCTGGAAGCGGATCGTCGTGACGGTCGGCGAGAAGATCGGCAAGTCGCATCTCACATACGGGCAGGGCGCGTCGGCCGAGGCCGTCGCGATGCTGACGATCGGGATGGCCGACGCGTACGGGCTGCCGGTATCGACGACGCACGTGCTCGCGTCGGGCGTGGCCGGCACGATGACGGCCAGCGGCGCGGGCCTGCGCTGGGATACGGTGCGCAACCTCGTGCTCGCGTGGGTGCTGACGCTGCCCGCATCGATCGCGCTGTCGGCCGCCTTGTACTGGGTGCTGCACGGACTGTTCTGACCCGCGCCGGGGGGGCGCGACGTCCGGCCGCGCGATGCGCGGCCGGTCCCATCGATTTTCAATTCAACACAAGACGCTACCGATGGATATCAGTTTCGATCCGAACCGCACCGCGAACGCTTCGGCGTGGCGCGTGCTGCCCAACCGCTGGGATGCCGTCGCGTTTCCGCTGATCATCTGCCTGCTCGCGATGGCGATCGTCGGGTTCCACCAGACGATGGCGCCGATCGGCGTGCTGCAGACACAGAAGATCTCGCTCGATCCGTCGAACCTGCCCGAATACGCGTTGCGCACCACGCTGCGGATGCTCGCCGCGATGGTCGCGTCGCTCGTGTTCACGCTCGTCTACGGCACGCTCGCCGCGAAAAGCCGCCGCGCGGGCATGGTGCTGATTCCGATCCTCGACATCCTGCAGTCGGTGCCGGTGCTCGGCTACATCTCGTTTACCGTCACGTTCTTCCTCGCGCTGTTTCCGGGCCGCGTGCTCGGTGCGGAGCTCGCGGCGATCTTCGCGATCTTCACGAGCCAGGCGTGGAACATGACGTTCAGCTTCTACCAGTCGCTGCGCACGGTGCCGCGCGACCTGAGCGAAGTGTCGCGCGGCTTTCACCTGACGCCGTGGCAACGCTTCTGGAAGCTCGAGGTGCCGTTCTCGATGCCGGGCCTGATCTGGAACATGATGATGTCGATGTCGGGCGGCTGGTTCTTCGTCGTCGCGTCGGAAGCGATCACCGTCGGCAACCAGACCATCACGCTGCCGGGCATCGGCGCGTACCTCGCGCAGGCGATCAGCGACAAGAACCTCGGCGCGGTCGGCTGGGTGATCGTCGCGATGTCGGTCGTGATCCTCGCCTATGACCAGTTCCTGTTCCGCCCGCTCGTCGCGTGGGCCGACAAGTTCCGGATGGAAAACACCGCGTCGGGCGATGCGCCGCAATCCTGGCTGCTCGACATGATGCGCCGCACGCACCTGATCCATCAGCTGCTCGTGCCGGCCGGCTGGCTGCTGTCGCAGGCCGCGCGGATCCCGCTGCGCTTTCCGTCGCGGAAGGGCACGCGTGCGAACGGTGGGTCGTCGCGCCGCTCGTCGCGTATCGGCGACATCGTGTGGGCCGCGTTCGTGATCCTGCTGACGGTGTACGTCGTGTGGCGCGTCGTCACGTTCGTCGCGACCGGCGTGACGATGGGCGAGGTCGGGCATGTGCTCGTGCTCGGGCTCATCACGCTGCTGCGCGTGCTGGTGCTGATCGCGATCGCTTCGGTGATCTGGGTGCCGCTCGGCGTGCTGATCGGGCTTCGCCCGGCGCTGGCCGAGAAGATCCAGCCGCTCGCGCAGTTTCTCGCCGCGTTCCCGGCGAACCTGCTGTTCCCGGTGTTCGTGATCGTGATCGTCCACTTCCACCTGAACGCGGACATCTGGCTGTCGCCGCTGATCGTGCTCGGCACGCAGTGGTACATCCTGTTCAACGTGATCGCCGGCGCGATGTCCTATCCGAACGATTACAAGGAAGCGACGAAGAATTTCCGCATCCGCGGCTGGCAGTGGTGGCGGCAGGCGATCCTGCCCGGCATCTTCCCGTACTACGTGACGGGTGCCATTACCGCCTCCGGCGGCGCGTGGAACGCGAGCATCGTGTCCGAGTTCGTGCAGTGGGGCGACACGAAGGTCGTCGCGCACGGCCTCGGTTCGTATATCGCGCAGACCACCGCCGCCGGCGATTTTCCGAAGATCATCCTGGGCATCGCCGTGATGTCCCTGTTCGTTACCCTGTTCAACCGTCTGCTGTGGCGTCCGATGTACGCCTATGCGGAATCCCGGCTCCGTCTCGATTGAGAGTAAGCGCGATGCAAAATTCGACCGTTATCAACGCCCCCGTCAAGACATCCCAGCCACTGCAGCCGCCGCGCCTCGGCGACGAAATCCTGCGCGTCGATCACGTCTGTCGCGGCTTCAACAAGACGCAGGGCGAGCTGCTCGTGCTCGACGATGCGAACCTGTCGCTGCGCGAAGGCGAGATCGTCGGGCTGCTCGGCCGTTCCGGCTCGGGCAAGTCGACGCTGCTGCGCATCATCGCCGGGCTGATCGAGCCGACCGGCGGCGAAGTGACCTACCTCGGCCAACCGCTGCGCGGCCCGGCCGAAGGCGTCGCGATGGTGTTCCAGACCTTCGCGCTGTTCCCGTGGCTCACCGTGCTGCAGAACGTGGAGGCCGGCCTCGAAGCGCTCGGCGTCGGCGCACGCGAGCGGCGCGAGCGCGCGCTTGCCGCGATCGACCTGATCGGTCTCGACGGCTTCGAGAACGCGTATCCGCGCGAGCTGTCGGGCGGCATGCGCCAGCGCGTGGGCTTTGCGCGCGCGCTCGTTGTCGACCCGACGATCCTGCTGATGGACGAGCCGTTCTCGGCGCTCGACGTGCTGACGGCCGAGACGCTGCGTACTGACCTGCTCGATCTGTGGACGCAGGGCCGGATGCCGATCAAGTCGGTGCTGATCGTCACGCACAACATCGAGGAAGCGGTGTTCATGTGCGACCGGATCCTCGTGCTGTCGTCGAACCCGGGCCGCGTGATCGCCGAGATCAAGGTGCCGTTCAAGCATCCGCGCAACCGGCTCGATACCGATTTCCGCAAGCTCGTCGACGACATCTACGCGAAGATGACCGCGCGCCAGACCGGCGAGGCGACGAAGAAGGGGCTCGAGCTCGGCAGCTGGATGCCGCGCGTGTCGACCAACCTGATGGCCGGCCTGATCGAGACGCTCGCGATGGCGCCGTACCACGGCCGCGCAGACATGCCGGAAATCGCGCGCACGCTGCACCTGGAAGTCGACGAACTGTTCCCGATCGCCGAAGTGCTGCAGTACCTCGGCTTCGCAGACGTGCGGGAAGGGGACGTGTTCCTGACGCCGCCCGCGCGCGTGTTCGCGGAATTCGGCACGCAGGAGCGCAAGCTGATGTTCGCGGATCACCTGCTGAAGCATGTGCCGCTCGCTGCGCGGATCCGGAAAGTGCTGAACGAGCGCCCGGGCCATCGTGCGCCGCGCGTGCGCTTCGAGCAGGAGCTGGAGGATTTCCTGTCGGACGAAGCGGCCGAGGAAACGCTCGACGCGGTGATCGACTGGGGGCGTTACGGGGAAGTGTTCTCGTACAACGACAAGACCGAGGTGTTCAGTCTCGAGGATGTCGAGAGCTGACAGTCACGAAGTGGACTCATGGGGTGCGGCATCCATCCGTCATCGATGTCGCACCCCCGTCGGAGCCATGCTGCATGGCCGGCAGGGTTGCCGACGGGCGATTCATTCAACCTCGACGGCCTGCGCAAGCCGAAGCACGGATGAACGAAACGGTCCGCGATACGGATCGCGTCACCACCGCCTGAAGCGGGATCCCCGGCCGAACTTCGGGCCTTCAGGCCGCTTCGGCGGGGCGGGCCGCGTCGAGGCACTCGGCCCGCACCATCGCGGCGGCGTTGCCCGGCGTCGAGCCGAGCAATTGCGGCGCATAGACGCTGTCGCCGATCTCGATCGGCTGCCCCGACAGCGCACACACGCCGCGCTTGCGCGTGGTGAACAGCCGCCACTTCTGATAACCGTAGTGCCCGGTGCATGCGTCGCGCCATGAAATCATCACGGTGTCGGCCGTGGGCCGCTCGAGCACGCTGATGGACGGCTTGCTCGTCGCATCCCACGACGGCAGCCGGTCGCGTGTGACGCTGCGCCGCCGCGGCACGCCCCACGAGACGGACGGCATGTCGAAGCTGCTGATCGCGGCGACGGTCACGAGCCAGGGCGCCAAACGGTTGTTCATGTCGGTTTTCCTCGAAAAACGTTACGCGACACCGCCACGCGGCATCACGACAGGCGGATGCGCGGCTGCACGCAGCCGTTGATCCGTTCGGCGATCCACAGCAGGGTCGCCTTGGAGAAGCCGTGCAGCGCCTGCTGGTGCCGCCGGTAGAGCATCAGGTGGCTGAACTGCGCGAAACGCCCCTGGATGAAGCCGCCGCGAAAGAACCCGAACTGCCCGAGCGTGCCGAACGCGTCGTAGTCGCTGATCGAGACGAGCGCGCCGAAATCGTGGAACGCGAACGGCGGAATCGGCGTGCCGTCGAGCCACGCGGGCAAGTGCTTCGCGAGGTGCTCGGCCTGTTGGGTCGCGACTTGCGCGGTGGGCGGCAGCGGCCGTTCCTGGCCGTCGGGCAGGAGGCTGGCGCAATCGCCGATCGCGAACACGTGCTCGTCGCCCGTGGCCTGCAGCGTCGGCGCGACGACGATCTGGTTCGCGCGATTCGTGTCGAGGCCGTCGAGCGCCTGCATGAAATCGGGCGCCTTCACGCCGGCCGCCCAGACCATCAGGTCCGCTTCCGCAAATGCACCGTCGCCGTAGTGGAAGCCGTTCGCGTCGGCGGACGTGACGCGGGTCGACGTCAGCACGTGAAAACCGATCTGTTCGAGCCGCCGCTGCGCGGACGCGGAAATCCGCGGCGGAAACGCGGCGAGGATGCGCGGGCCGCTTTCGAGCAGCGTGAGCTGCAGCCGCTCGCGTACCGTCGCGTCGCCATATGCCTGCGCCACTTCCAGCAGGCGGCTCAGCTCCGCCGCGAGTTCCACGCCGGTCGCGCCCGCGCCGACGATCGCGACGCGGAACGGCTCGTCGCGCGCGATGCTGCGAAATACGCGCATCCGCAACGCTTCGTTGAAGGTTTCGGCCTGCCGCTGGCTGTCGATGAAATAGCAGTGCTCGCGCACGCCCGGCACGCCGAAATCGTTGGCCTGGCTGCCGAGCGCGAGGATCAGCACGTCGTATTCGAGCTCGCGTGCGTCGAGCACGAGTTCGCCGTCCTGCGAGCGGATCTCGCCGAGCTGCACGCGGCGGCGTGCGCGATCGAGCCCCGTCAGTTCGCCGGGCTGGTACGCATAGCCGTGGTCACGAGCATGGGCGAGGAAGATCACCTGTTGCTGCTGCACGTCGCGCGTGCCGGCCGCGATCGTGTGGAGCATCGGCTTCCAGATGTGGGTCGGGCTGCGGTCGACGACGGTGACCTGGGCGCGCCCGGACCGGCCGAGGCGCTCGCCCAGGCGGGTCGCGAGCTGCAGCCCTGCGATCCCGCCGCCGACGATGACGATGCGTGTAGGGGTTGTCATGGATAAATCATCACGTGATGAATAAGGTATGATCCTAGCGCTTCCCGGCTTCGCGTGTCAACGGAGCGGGGCAGGTCACCCGGTTTTCGGCGCCGCTAAAGCGGGGCTGGAACACGGGTATTCGAATCGTTCAAGGAGAGCAGGAAGACGTGACTGAAGTCACTGAGCGCGCGCCGGCCAAGCGGCGCATGCGAGGGCGGCCGCTGGCCGGGGCGTCCGTGGGGCCGGACGTGATATTGCGGGCCGCGCGCCGCACGTTCGCGAAGCGCGGCTACGACGCGACGAGCGTGCGCGAAGTCGCGCGCGAGCTGGGGGTCGACGCGGCACTGATCGCGCACCATTTCGGTACGAAGGAAACGTTGTGGCTGGCGGTTGTCGAGCAGATCGCGGAGCTCGCCGAGCCGATGTTCGACGCACTGCGTGCGTTGCGCACGTCGCCGCTGTCGCATCGCGACCGCGTGCTGCGCGCGATCGAGCTGTGCGTCGAGCACGAGTTCGACGAGCCCGACATGGGCATGTTCTTCTCGACCGCGGCGACCGAAGTGGGCGGGCGGCTCGACCGGCTGCAGGAGCGGCTCGTGCGCCCGTACTACGACGTGCTGTTTCCGCTGCTGTCGGACGGCGTCGAGGCCGGCGTGATCCGCCCGGTCGATCCGACCGTGCTGTTCTTCATGCTTGCGAGCGCGATCGGCACGACGGTGTCGTACAGCCACATGATGCTGGAGTACACGTCGCTGCCCACGCGGCAGGACGCGTTCCGCAAGGCCGTGGCCGACGTCGCGTTCAACGTCGTCGGCGTCTGAGCGCGGCGAGCGGCCACCCCGCCAGTACCCGCACCCGTTCGCGCACCGCGCTTCGCGCGGTCTCGCGCAGCGCATCGGCGAGCGGCGCTGGCGTCCGGTGCGCGATCGTCAGCTCGTACGCGAGCGGGTTGCCCGCCTTCTTCAGTTCGCAGAACGTAACGTCATGCCTTGCGGCTGCATCGGCACGGACAGGCGCTGCATCAGCGCGGCGCCGGTGCCGCCCGCGACGCGCCCGGCCGTCGTCTGCATCGGGTGCGGCTCGCCGGGCCGGGCGCGTCGTTCGTCACCGGCGCGACGATCGCGGTGAACGACGGCTGGCGCGTCGGCTGACACCATCCATCCAGGCGGCCGGGTGGGGCATCGCGCGCCACGTCCGGCCTGCCTGTCACTTGATGTCCGTGGGCGGCGCATCGCCGAGCCAGCGGCGCGCGCCGGGCCCGTTGCGACCCGCGCGGTCTTCCGGGTTCGTCAGCTTGCAGCGCTTCAGCGACAGGCAGCCGCAGCCGATGCATTCGTCGAGGTTGATGTAGAGCCGCTGCAACTCCTCGATCCGGCTTGCGACGCGCTGCTTCCAGCCGCGCGACAGCCGCTGCCAGTCCTTGTTGCTCGGTGCGGTGTCCGCGGGGAGGCTGACGAGCTGCTCGGCGATCTCGTCGAGCGAATAGCCGATCTTCTGCGCGAACACGATGAACGCGATCAATCGCAGCACCGCGCGCGAATAGTGGCGATGGCTCGAACCGTTGCGGTGCGACTTGATGAGCCCGCGTGTCTCGTAGAACCGCAGCGTCGACGCCGGTACGCCGCTGCGCGCGGCCACTTCGCGGATCGACATCAGCGGCCATTTCGGTTCTTCAGGGGTACCCATGACGTTCTCCGGGAAAAGCTTGACTTGAAGTTAACTTCAACTTTTATGCTACGCGGCAGTTTAACCCGTCGCGAGGCATCATGTTCTCCTTATCCCTACGCAGGGCGTCGCCTTTGGGCGCGGCCTGCGCACTGTCGCTGGCGTTGTCGGGCTGTCACGACGGCAAAGGCGCATCCTTGGCACAATCCCTTCCGGAAGTCGGTGTCGCCACCATCGCGCCTCGCACGATCCGCCTCGCGGACGAATTCAACGGACGCGTCGAAGCCGTCGATGCCGTTGAACTGCGGCCGCGCGTGAGCGGTTATCTGCAGCGCGTCGCCTACAAGGAAGGCGACCTGGTCGCGCAGGGCGCGCTGCTGTTCGAGATCGATCCGCGCCCGTACCGGATCGCACTCGATCGCGCGAACGCACAGCTGCAGCGGGCCCGCGCGGCAGCGAGCCTCGCGAACGTGCAGCTCAAGCGCGTGCAGACGCTGATCGACGCGCATGCGACGTCGCAGGAAGAACTCGACAACGCGCGCGCCACGGCCGAGCAGGCGCGTGCCGACCTGCAGGCGGCCGACGCGGCCGTTGCCGATGCGAAGCTCAATCTCGGTTTCACCGAAGTGCGCGCGCCGATCGCGGGCCGCGTCGGCCGCGCGATCGCCACGGTCGGCAACCTGGCGCGCGCGGACGACACGCTGCTGACGACCGTCGTGTCGCAGAACCCCGTCTACGTGTATTTCGACTGCGACGAACAGAGCTACCTGCGCTACAACGCACGGCGTGCCGATCCGGGGCATCGTGCGATCGGCGCCGATCCGGTGCGCGTGGGCCTCGCGAACGAGACGGGCTTCCCGCATGCGGGCACCGTCGACTTTCTCGACAACCGGCTCGACCCGCAAACGGGCACGATCCGCGCGCGTGTGCGGCTGCCGAATGCGGACCATGCGTTTACGCCGGGCCTGTATGCGCGCGTGCAACTCGTCAGCGGCCGCGACCAGCAGGCGCTGCTCGTCGACGACAAGGCCGTGCTCACCGACCAGGACCGCAAGTACGTGTACGTGATCGGCCCCGGCGACAAGGCGCTGCGCCGTGACGTGACGATCGGCCGCGGGCTGGACGGCGAGCGGATCATCGAGAAGGGGATCCAGCCGGGCGATCGCGTGGTCGTCGACGGCATGCAGCGGATCTACTATCCGGGCGCGCAGGTGAAGCCGAAGGCGCTCCCTGCACGCGTTGCCGCCGGTGCCGGCACCGGCGAGGGCAACGGGCCGGGCAACGGCACGCAGGCCGTGGCCGACGCCGGCGCGCCGGCCGCGCAGTGACGGGGGACAGGCAATGGATTTCTCCCGATTCTTCATCGACCGGCCGATCTTCGCGGTCGTGCTGTCGATCGTCATCTTCGCGATCGGCCTGATCTCGATCCCGATGCTGCCCGCCGGCGAATACCCGGAAGTCGTGCCGCCGAGCGTCGTCGTGCGTGCGACGTACCCGGGCGCGAACCCGAAGGAAATCGCCGAATCGGTCGCCGAACCGCTGGAGGAGGCGATCAACGGCGTCGAAGGCATCATGTACATGAAGTCGGTCGCCGGTTCCGACGGCAGCCTGCAGGTCGTCGTCACGTTCGTGCAGGGCGTCGATCCCGACACCGCCGCCGTGCGCGTGCAGAACCGCGTGAGCCAGGCGCTGTCGCGCCTTCCCGACGAGGTGCGCCAGTACGGCGTGACCACGCAGAAGCAGTCGCCGACGCCGCTGATGTACGTGAGCCTCTATTCGCCGGACAACAGCCACGATTCGCTGTACCTGCGCAACTACCTGACGCTGCACGTGAAGGACGAGCTGTCGCGGCTCGCCGGCATCGGCGACGTCGGCGTGTACGGCTCGGGCGACTATGCGATGCGGCTGTGGCTCGACCCGAACCGGCTCGCGTCGCGCGGGCTGACGGCGATCGACGTGATCGCCGCCGTGCGCGAGCAGAACGTGCAGGTGTCGGCCGGCCAGCTCGGCGCGGAGCCGTCGCCGAAGAAAAACGACTTCCTGCTGTCGATCAACGTGCGCGGCCGGCTGCGCACGGTGCAGGAGTTCGGCGACATCGTGCTGCGCAACGGCGACGACGGCCAGGTCGTGAAGCTGTCCGACGTCGCGCGCATCGAGCTCGGCGCGGGCGACTACACGCTGCGCTCCTATTTCAACGACAAGCAATCGGCGGTGGTCGGCATCTTCCTGTCGCCGGGGGCGAACGCGCTCGAGGTCGCGAAGGCCGTGTATGCGAAGTTCGACGAACTGTCGAAGCGCTTCCCGCCCGGCGTCGCGTATCGTCCCGTGTGGGATCCGACCGTGTTCGTGCGCGAATCGATCCGCGCGGTGCAGCACACGCTGATCGAGGCGGTCGTGCTGGTCGTGCTCGTCGTGATCCTGTTCCTGCAGACGTGGCGCGCGTCGATCATCCCGCTCGTCGCGGTGCCCGTCTCGGTGGTCGGTACGTTCGCGTGGCTCTATCTGCTCGGCTATTCGATCAACACGCTGACGCTGTTCGGGCTCGTGCTCGCGATCGGGATCGTCGTCGACGATGCGATCGTGGTCGTCGAGAACGTCGAGCGCAACATCGCTCAGGGCCTGAGCCCGCGCGACGCCGCGCACCAGGCGATGCGCGAAGTGTCGGGGCCGATCGTCGCGATCGCGCTCGTGCTGTGCGCGGTGTTCGTGCCGATGGCCTTCATGTCGGGCGTCACCGGCCAGTTCTACCGGCAGTTCGCGGTGACGATCGCGATCTCGACGGTGATCTCCGCGATCAACTCGCTGACGCTGTCGCCGGCGCTCGCCGCGAAGCTGCTGCGTCCGCACGGCGCGCCGAAAGATGCGCTCACGCGCGGGCTCGATCGTGCGTTCGGCTGGCTGTTCCATCCGTTCAACCGCTTTTTCGACCGCAGTTCCGTTCGCTATCACGGCTTCGTGTCGCGCACGCTGAAGCGGCGCGGGGTGGTGTTCGCGGTCTATGCGGCGCTGCTCGCGGCGACCACGCTGCTGCTCAACGCGGTGCCGGGCGGCTTCATCCCCGTGCAGGACAAGCTGTACCTGTTCGCGGGCGCGAAGCTGCCGGAAGGCGCATCGCTCGCGCGCACCAGCGAGGTGACCGAGCAGATGACGAAGATCGCGCTCGGCACCGACGGTGTCGAGATGGTGCCGGCGTTTGCCGGGCTGAACGCGCTGCAGGGCGTGAACACGCCGAACATCACGAATTCGTACGTGATCCTGAAGCCGTTCGACCAGCGTCACCGCAGCGCCGCCGAGATCAACGCGGACCTGAACGCGCGCTTCGCGGCGATCGGCGGCGGCATGACCTATGCGCTGATGCCGCCGCCGATCCAGGGCCTCGGCAACGGCTCGGGCTATTCGTTGTACCTGGAGGATCGCGGCGGGCTCGGCTACGGCGCCTTGCAGAATGCGCTCGCCGCGTTCCAGGCCGCCGTCGCGAAGACGCCGGGGATGAGCTACCCCGTCAGCTCGTACCAGGCGAACATCCCGCAGCTCGAGGTGAAGGTCGACCGGTTGAAGGCGAAGGCGCAGGGCGTCGCGCTGACCGACCTGTTCAGCACGCTGCAGGTCTATCTCGGCTCGATGTACGTGAACGACTTCAACCTGTTCGGCCGCGTGTACCGCGTGATGGCGCAGGCCGATGCCGGCCACCGGCAGACGGCCGCCGACATCGCGAACCTGCGCACGCGCAACGCGAAGGGCGAGATGGTGCCGATCGGCTCGATGGTGACGGTGGCGCCCGCGTACGGGCCCGACCCGGTCGTTCGCTACAACGGCTATCCGGCCGCGAACCTGATCGGCGATGCCGATCCGAAGGTGATGTCGTCGTCGCAGGCGATCGAGAAGTTGCAGCAGATCGCGAAGGACGTGCTGCCGCCGGGCATCACGCTCGAATGGACCGACCTCAGCTACCAGCAGGTCACGCAGAGCAACGCGGCGATCGTCGTGTTCCCGCTCGCGGTGATGCTCGTGTTCCTCGTGCTCGCGTCGCTGTACGAGAGCTGGACGCTGCCGCTCGCGGTGATCCTGATCGTGCCCGTGTGCATCTGCGCCGCGCTGTTCGGCGTGTGGCTGTCGGGCGGCGACAACAACGTGTTCGTGCAGGTCGGCCTCGTCGTGCTGATGGGGTTGGCGTGCAAGAACGCGATCCTGATCGTCGAGTTCGCACGCGAGCTCGAAATCCAGGGCAAGGGCGTGATCGACGCCGCGCTCGAAGCGTGCAAGCTGCGGCTGCGCCCGATCGTGATGACGTCGGTCGCGTTCATTGCGGGCTCGGTGCCGCTCCTGATCGGCGGCGGCGCGGGCAGCGAAGTGCGGGCGGCCACCGGTATCACCGTGTTCGCGGGGATGCTGGGTGTCACTGTGTTCGGGCTGTTCCTGACGCCCGTGTTTTACGTGGCGATCCGCAAGCTCGCGGGCGGCACGCCGGCCGTGTGGAGCGAACACCACGGCACCCTCGAAGGAGAAAACCGATGAGCGCCGCTTTCCGTCTTTCCGCGCTCGCGCTGACGGTGACGCTCGCCGCGTGCGCGGTCGGCCCCGATTTCAGGCGGCCCGACACGGCCACGGGCGCGCGGTTCGCGCGCGACGCGCATCCGGCGGCGTCGCGCGATGCGGCGCCGTCCGGCACGACGCCGGAGATGCCGCCCGACGCGTCGGCCGATGCCGATGCCGCGTTCTGGCGCGGTTTCGGCGATCCGATGCTGACGCAACTGATCGACACGGCGCTCGCGGCGAACCAGGATCTGCAGGTCGCCGTGTCGCGCTACGACGCGTCGAATGCGCTGCTGTCGCAGGCTGCGTTCGATCGCTATCCGACGCTCACCGCGAGCGGGCAGATCGGCCACCAGCTGATGAGCAAGGACCAGGCGTTCGGCGCGCCGCGCAGCCAGCGCGATACGCCGACGTCCAGCGTCGGGATCAATGCCGCGTGGGAACTCGACCTGTTCGGCCGCGTGCGCCGTTCGATCGAGTCGCAGCGTGCGGAAACGGCCGCCAGCGCGGCGGACGTGCGCGCGGTGCGCGTCGCGATCGCCGGCGAGGTGGCGAGCACGTACGTCGATCTGCGCGGCTCGCAGGAGCGGCTGCGGATTGCGCGCGAGAACGCCGACAACCAGAAGCAGACGCTCGCGCTGATCAATGCACGCGTCGGCGCGGGGCGAGGGTCCGAACTCGATGCGGCGCGGGCGCGCGCGCAGTACGAATCGACGACGTCGCGGATCGCCGTGTACGAGGCGGCGATCGGCGTCGACGAGCACCGGCTCGCGGTGCTGACCGGACAGACGCCGGACGCGCTGATCGGCCGCTTCGATCTCCCGAAGGCGGCCGCGTCGACGGGCACGCCGGTGCCGCTGCCGGCGCTGGCCGCCGACATCGATCCCGGCACGCCGGGCGACTTGCTGCGGCGGCGGCCCGACGTCGCGGCCGCCGAGGCGCGGCTGCACGCGGCGACCGCGCGCATCGGCGTCGCCACGGCCGACCTGTTTCCGCGCTTCACGCTGTCGGGGCTGCTCGGCAGCGCGACGAGCAGCTACGGGTTCTTCCGCGCCGGCAGCGACACGAACCTGATCGCGCTCGGCATCGACTGGTCGTTCCTCGATGTCGGCCGCGTGCGTGCGCGGATCGCCGCGAGCGATGCCGAAGCGGCCGGCCAGCTCGCGCAGTACCGGCAGACCGTGCTCGGGGCGCTGGAGGAAACCGAGAACGCATTGCTGCGCGCCGCCCGCACACGTGACGAGACGGACCATCTCGTGCGGGCCGCGGCCGATAGCGCGCGCGCCGCGCAACTGGCGCAGGCGCGGTTTTCGGCGGGCGCGATCGACTACTACGAAGTGCTCGACGCGCAACGCACGCTGCTGCAGGCGCAGGATGCGGCGGCCGACGGGCAGATGCGCAGCGCGGCGTCGACGGTGGCGCTGTACAAGGCGCTTGCGGGCGGATGGCCGTCGGGAACGGGCCAGGGCGAGCAAGGCCCGCTCGCGCGGTCGGGGCATTAGCGCGGGCGCGGCGGCGCGGCCGGCCGCGGCGATCCTGCCTGCCGCGCGCCGCCGGACTACACGCTGGCCGGATCGACCTTGTCGATGTCGATGCCGTAGCGCCGGATTGCTTCGCCTGCCTTGGCACGCGGTATCGCGCCGTCGTCGGCGAGCGCCTTCAGCGCCGCGATCACGATGAAGTGCCGATCGACCTCGAAGAACGCGCGCAGCGCGTCGCGCGTATCCGAGCGGCCGAAGCCGTCGGTGCCGAGCGACACGAAGCGTCGGCCGTCGACGAACGCGCGGATCTGGTCGCCGACGATCTTCATGTAGTCCGTCGCCACCACCACCGGGCCCGTGCGGCCGGCGAGGCATTGCTGCACGTACGGCACGCGCGGCGCCTGCTCGGGATGCAGCAGGTTCCAGCGTTCCGCGGCAAGCCCGTCGCGGCGCAGCTCGTTCAGGCTCGTCGCGCTCCACACGTCGCTCGACACGCCGAAGTCCTGCGCGAGCAGGTCGCTCGCGGCGAGCACTTCGCGCAGGATCGCGCCGCTGCCCATCAACTGCACGTGCGGCGTATCTGCCGCGCGCGAGGCGTCTTCGCGCAGCAGGTAGAGCCCCTTGAGAATGCCGGCTTCCGCGCCGTCCGGCAGGGCCGGATGCGGGTAGTTCTCGTTGAGCAGCGTGATGTAGTAGTAGACATCCTCCTGCTCCGCGAACATCCGCCGCAGGCCGTCGCGCACGATCACCGCGAGTTCGTACGCATAGGTCGGGTCGTACGACACGCAGTTCGGAATCACCGACGACAGCACGTGGCTGTGCCCGTCGTCGTGCTGCAGCCCTTCGCCCATCAGTGTCGTGCGGCCCGACGTCGCGCCGAGCAGGAAGCCGCGCGTACGCGCGTCGCCGGCCGCCCACGCGAGATCGCCGACGCGTTGCAGCCCGAACATCGAATAAAAGATGTAGAACGGGATCGACGGCAGCCCATGATTGCTGTACGCGGTGCCGGCCGCGATCCACGACGCGATCGCGCCGGATTCGTTGATGCCTTCCTGCAGGATCTGCCCGTCCTTCGCCTCCTTGTAGTAGCTGAGCTGGCCTGCGTCCTGCGGTGTATAGAGCTGGCCGAGATGCGAATGGATGCCGATCTGGCGGAACAGGCCCTCCATCCCGAACGTGCGCGATTCGTCCGGTACGATCGGCACGACGAGCTTGCCGAGCGCCGGATCCTTCAGCAGCGTGCCGAGGATGCGCACGAACGCCATCGTCGTCGACAGCCCGCGCTCGCCGCTGGCCTTGAGCTGCGCGTCGAATGCGGCGAGCGGCGGCACCGGCAGCGGCGCCACCTGGCTGAAGCGGGCCGGCACGTGGCCGCCGAGCGCCGCGCGGCGTTCCGCGAAGTAGCGTGCCTCGGCGCTGCCCGGCTCCGGCTTGAGGTAGGGCAGTTCGTCGAGCTGCGCATCGCTGACCGGCAGCGCGAAGCGGTCGCGGAACGCGCGTACGGCATCCGCGCTCATCTTCTTCAACTGGTGGTTCACGTTCTGGCCTTCGCCGGCTTCGCCCATCCCGAAGCCCTTGACCGTCTTCGCGAGCACGACGGTCGGCCGTCCGTCCGCGCGCACCGCCTGCGCATAGGCCGCATGGACCTTTTCCGGGTCGTGGCCGCCGCGCGCCAGTTTCCAGATGTCGTCGTCGGACAGGTCGGCGACGAGTTCGAGCAGTTCGGGATACTTGCCGAAGAAATGCTCGCGCACGTACGCACCGCTCTGCGACTTGAAGGTCTGGTAGTCGCCGTCGACGCATTCCATCATGCGCTGGCGCAGCAGGCCCGTCGTGTCGCGTTCGAGCAGCCGATCCCAGCCGCTGCCCCAGATCACCTTGATGACGTTCCAGCCCGCCGCACGGAACGTGCCTTCGAGTTCCTGGATGACCTTGCCGTTGCCGCGCACGGGGCCGTCGAGGCGCTGCAGGTTGCAGTTGACGACGAAGATCAGGTTGTCGAGCCGTTCGCGCCCGGCGAGCGAGATCGCGGCGAGCGATTCGGGCTGATCCATTTCACCGTCGCCGAGAAATGCCCAGACCTTGCGGCCCTGATGCGCTTTCAGCCCGCGATATTCGAGGTAGCGCATGAAGCGCGCCTGATACGCGGCCGTGAGCGGCCCGAGCCCCATCGACACGGTGGGGAATTGCCAGAAATCGGGCATCAGCCGCGGATGCGGATACGACGACAGCCCGTCGCGTCCCGCTTCGCGGCCGGTCTCGCGGCGGAAGTTGTCGAGCTGCGCGTCCGTGATGCGGCCTTCCAGGTACGCGCGGCCGTAGATGCCGGGCGCCGAATGGCCCTGAATGTAGACCATGTCGCCGTCGAAGGTGTCGGTGCGGCCGCGGAAGTAGTGGTCGAAGCCGACGTCGTACAGCACTGCGGCCGACTGGTAGGTCGCGATGTGCCCGCCGACGTTCGAATGCCGGCCGGCGCGCAGCACCATCACCATCGCGTTCCAGCGGATCATCGCGTTCAGGCGCCGTTCGAGCGCGAGATCGCCCGGATAGGCCGGTTGCCGTTCACGCGGCACCGTGTTCACGTACGCGGTCGTCACGCGGCCGTGCAGGTCGCCGTGACGTGCCGCGTCGAGGTCGGAAAGCTGGTCGAGCAGGTAGTGCGCGCGCGGGCGGCCCTCGAGCGCGATCACGGATTCGAGCGCATCGAGCCATTCGCGGGTTTCCTGCGGGTCGATGTCGGGTAGCGCGAGAGGTGCGGTCATGCAATGTCTCCAGAAGCATAAGGCTGCGCGGGGCGACGGTCGTGGCGCCGCGTCGCGCGACGGAACGCCCGCCGATCGGCGGGCTAATGGTTGCAATTGCAATCGTGTGAGGGCAATTGTTATCGAGGTAAAATTTAATTGCAACTGCAATTCAACGAGAGGAACGACCTGACATGAGCGCAACCGAACCCGATCTGTGGTTTTCGTTCGTCCGCGCGCACCGGACGATGATTCGCGAGATCGAGCGCCGCCTTGCGGCGGCCGGCCTGCCGGCCTATGCGTGGTACGACGCGTTGTGGGGGCTCGAAAGCGGGCCCGACGGCACGCGCCGCATGCACGAACTGGCCGATGTGCTCGCGATCGAGCGCTACAACCTTACGCGGCTCGTCGACCGGCTCGAACAGGAGGGGCTCGTCACGCGCGCCCGTTCGGCGGACGACGGCCGCGCCGCGTACGCGAGCATTACCGACAAGGGGCGAACGCTGCGCAAGAAGATGTGGAAGGTGTACCAGTCGACGGTCGCGGAACTCTTTCTCGATCAGTTCACCGGCAAGGAGCAGGCGGCGATGGCCGTCGCGCTCGACCGTGCGACCGCCGCGGCGCGCGATGCGGCGGCCGACGCGAAGTAGCGGCGGCCGGCCCGCGCGTCAGCCGCTCGCATAGCGGCGCATCGCCTGCACGGCGCAGTCGGCCGGCACGCGGCCGTCGTCCGCCAGCAGGCGAAGCGCGACCGCGGCGATCCAGGGCGCGCTCGGTGCGCGTGCGCCGGTGCCCGGGCCGGCCGGATCCGCACCGAGTGCCGCAAAGCGGGCCGGTACGAACGCGCCGATCTGCGCGGCGACGTGCCCGGCATAGCCCGTCACCGCGAGCACCGGCGTGCGGCTGTCGCCGACGCATTGGCGCACATGCGCGATGCGTGGTTCGTCGTGCGGGTGCAGCCGGTTCCACCGGTCGGCCGCATGACCGTCGCGGGCGAGCCGCGTATAGCTCGGGCAGCTCCAGATCGTCGAATCGATGCGCCATTCGTCGCGCAGCAGGTCGGCCGCCTCCATCACCTGCGCGAGCGTGCTGCCCGCGCCGCACAGCCGAATCCGCGCAGCCGCGCCGGCCGAAGCGCGCCGGCCGGCCCGCACCATGCCGCTGAACGCATCGCGGGCCGCCGTGGCCGACAGCGGTTTCGCATCGGGCACGAGGTCGTCGTGGCTCGCGAGGTAGCAGAATCCCGGCTGGCCGGCGACGTAGAGCGTGTGCAGCGCGTGGCGCAGGATCGCGATCGCCTCATGCCCGGAAGCCGGATCGTACGGCGTGCACGCGGGGTTCGCGGCCAGCCAGTGCGGGACGTCGGGCGTCACGCCTTTCGGCCAGGACGACGCGACGGTTTCGGCATCGTTGACGAAGATTCCGCGATCGATGGTCTCGACCGACGCCAGCCGCAGCCGGTCGGTCGCGCGCGCATGCAGCAGGTACAGCAGCGGCTTCTCGAACCGCTTGCGCGCATCGAGAAACCGCAGCGGCCATGCACTGATGCGGCGATTCACCCCTGCGTCCGCGGACGGTTTCCGCGTGTCGGCACGCACGATCCATACGCGTTCCGATGTCGCCGCATCGCGTTCGAGACAATCGGCGGCCGCGCGCATTGCGCCGAGCGGCGACACCGCCCGGCCGCGCGGCGCGAGCCGCTGCGGTATCAGCTTGTCCAGGCAGGCCGCCGCGGCGCGGCGGGTGTCGGGTGTCCGCATGGGCGGACCGGATCGCGCAGTCTGCATGTCCCTCCTTCGAGTACCGGCATGTCGCCGGGGTCATCGGTATCGGCATAGAATTGCAATTGCAACGATTGTAGTTGCAACGATAACCGAAAGACAAGGACCGACATGATCTCGACGCATCCCCTCACGTTCCATACGGCCGACACGCCGAACGGACACAAGATCGCCATTTACCTGGAAGAGGCCGGGCTCGCGTACGACCGCGTGCACGTGAACCTGGCCGCCGGCGAGCAGCGCAGCCCGGCGTTCCTCGCGATCAACCCGAACGGCAAGATCCCGGCCATCGTCGACCACGAGGCAGGGCTGACCGTGTTCGAATCCGGCGCGATCCTCGGTTATCTCGCCGAGAAGACGGGCTTCCTGCATCCCGACACGCTGGCCGAGCGCATGGCCGTCCAGCAATGGCTGCACTTCCAGATCGGCGGGATCGGGCCGATGCTCGGGCAGCTCTGGTGGTTCCTGCATGCATCGAAGACGGTCAATGCGCAAGCGATCGAGCGTTACCGGAATGAGACGCGGCGTCTCTATGGGGTCGTGAACGGCCGATTGGCGGAATCGGCGTATCTCGCGTCGTCGCGGTACTCGATTGCCGACATCGCCGCGTTTCCATGGCTGCGCGCGGCGGCCAAACTCGATGTCGATCTCGCCGACTACCCGCACGTCCAGCGCTGGCTCGCCGGCATCGAGGCGCGGCAGGCCGTTCAGCGGGGCCTGATCGCATGCCGCGCGCCGGCGACGGAGGGCACGCGCTGACGTCGCATCGCCCGCGCCGCGCGGATGGCGCGGGCGCGGGCCGCCGGCCTGCCGGGAAACATCGATCTCCTTCGTCGTAAACGTCTCGAATGCGTGATATTTGCGCCGCGCGATCCGGTTTAGAGTGGCCACGAATCGATGACGATGTGTCGTATCGCCGCAGTCCTGGGCCGTACAGATGCACCAGAGGAGTGGGAGACAAATGAGTGAAGGCAGGATTACGCAGGTCGAGTCGTTCGGTTTCGAGCGCATTCCCGATGCATCGCGCTATGCGCGACCGATCGATCTGTTCAGGTTGCTGTTCGGCGGCTGCAATACATTTTCCACATCGGTGCTCGGCAGCTTCCCCGTGCTGGTCGGGCTGTCGTTCAAGGCCGGTGTCTGCGCGATCGTGCTCGGCGTGCTCGCCGGCACCTGCATCCTCGCGCCGATGAGCCTGTTCGGCCCGCGCAACGGTACCAGCGACCCCGTGTCGTCCGGCGCGCACTTCGGCATCCACGGCCGGATCGTCGGCTCGTTCCTCGCGCTGCTCACGTCGATCGCATTCTTCTCGCTCGCGGTGTGGAGCTCGGGCGATGCGCTCGTCGGCGGCGCGCACGACATGGTCGGCGTGCCGGTCAACGGCGTCACGCTCGGTGCCGCGTACATGGTGTTCGCGGTGCTCGTGCTGATCGTCTGCATCTACGGCTTCCGTTTCATGCTGTGGGTCAACAAGATCGCCGTGTGGGCCGCGAGCGTGCTGTTCGTCGCCGGCTTGTTCGCGTTCGCCGGCCTGTTCGACATGAACTATGCGGGCACGGTGCAGCAGGGCAGTGCAGGCTTCTGGGCCGCGTTCGTCGGCGCGGTGCTGGTGGCGCTGAGCAACCCGGTATCGTTCGCGTCGACCCTCGGCGACTGGGCGCGCTACATCCCGCAGCGCACACCGAAGCATCGGGTGATGGGCGCCGTGTTCGCCGCGCAGATCGCGACTTTCGTGCCGTTCTTCTTCGGCCTCGCGACCGCGACGATCATCGCGACGAAAGCGCCCGCGTTCATTGCGTCGAACGACTATGTCGGCGGGTTGCTCGCGATCTCGCCGCGCTGGTTCCTGCTGCCGATGTGCCTGATCGCGATCATCGGCGGGATGTCGACCGGCACGACCGCGCTGTACGGCACCGGCCTCGACGTATCGAGCATGTTCCCGCGCCTGCTGAACCGCGTGCGTGCGACGCTGCTGATCGGCACGATCGCGATCGCGTTCATCTTCGTCGGCCGCTTCTGGTTCAACCTCGTGGAAAGCGTCGCGACGTTCTCGACGCTGATCGATACGTTCAGCTGCCCGTGGATGGCGATCATGGTGATCGGCTACGTGACGCGGCGCGGCTACTATCTCGCCGACGACCTGCAGGTGTTCAACCGCGGGCTGCGGGGCGGCCACTACTGGTTCACGCACGGCTGGAACGTGCGCGCGATGGGCGCGTGGCTGCCGGCCGCGTTCGTCGGGCTGTCGTTCGTGAACCTGCCGGGCCAGTTCGTCGGGCCGCTCGGCAACCTCGCGGGCGGGCTCGACCTGAGCGTGCCGGTGTCGCTGCTGGTGGGCGGCATGCTGTATTTCGTGCTGCTGACGCTGTATCCGGAACCGGATGGCGTGTACGGCCCGCACGGGCGACGCTTCGTGCGCGGCGGCAGGCAGGCGGCGCGCGGGCGTGGCGGCAGGCAGGCGGCGCGCGGGCGTGGCGCACCGGCGATCCAGCCGAAGGGGTACTGAGCGGCGCGCAGCGGGTTGCGCCGCAAATGACGATGCCGCCGTGCGGGAGAGCCGCCGGCGGCATCGTCGTTTTTGGATGTGTGACTGCCTGAATATCGATGCCGCCCGGGTGCACCGCGTTCGCGCTCGAGTCGCATCGCGCTCGCCTGCAACGTCGCGGTGATGGTGTTCGGCGGCTTCGCGCCGTTCATCGTCAGGTGGCTGACGCACGCGAGCGGGTCGCCGGTCGCACCTGCGTGGTACATGCTGTTCGCGACATCGTTCGGGCTGCTCACGAACGTGTTCATGCACGACGGTGCCCTGTGCGTGCTCGCGCGCCGGCAGTTTCAGGGCGAGCCGGTGAGCGCCAGGTAGCGGCCGTGGCCTGCCGCCCGCACCGGCGAGCCATCGGCGCGCGCGGTACGCAGGGTATCGGTCCTGCCGATGCTTAGCATCGCGGCCGGCGGCCTACCGCGGCCGCCGGCCGGTCGTTACGCTGGGGCGATCATCCACTCTGTCCGGAAGGTCCCCATGTCCCGGCTCGACTACACGCTGCTCGGCCCCTGCCTGCTCGCCATCGCGATCGACGCGATGGGGTTCGGGCTCGTCTATCCTATGATGTCCGCGATTTTCAGCGATCCGCACGCGGGCATCCTGCCGGCCGACGCCGGCGCGCATGCGCGCAATTTCTACCTTGGCCTCGGCTACGGGATCTACCCGTTGTGCATGTTCTTCGGCTCGTCGCTGATGGGCGACCTGTCCGATCGCTACGGCCGCCGCAGGATCCTGCTGCTGTGCGTGCTCGGCCTCGCGGCCGGCTACGCGATGATGGCGGCCGGCGCATGGCACGCGAGCGTCGCGCTGCTGCTGGCCGGGCGCGGGCTCACCGGGCTGATGGCCGGCTGCCAGGGCATCGCGCAGGCGGCGATCACGGACGTGAGCACGTCGGAGAACAAGGCATACAACATGAGCATCATGTCGCTCGCGTTCAGCGCGGGCGTGATCGTCGGCCCGGTGCTCGGCGGCGTCACGTCCGACCGCACGATTTCGCCGCTGTTCGACTACGGCACGCCGTTCGTGCTGGTCGCCGCGCTGTCGCTGGCCTGCGCGTTCTGGACCTGGGCGTCGTATCGCGACTCGACGGCACCGCGCGGCGACACGCGCATCGATCCGCTGCTGCCGCTGCGGATCATCGGGGAGGCCGCGCGTCAGCGCAACGTCGCGTTCCTGTCGGTCGTGTTCTTCCTGATGCAGGTCGGCTACGGGCTCTACCTGCAGACCATCATGCTGCTGCTGCAGGCGAAATTCGGCTACACGAGCGCGCGGCTCGGGCTGTTCAGCGGCGTGATCGGCCTCTGCTTCGTGTTCGGCCTGCTGGTCGTCGTGCGGCGGATGCTGCGCGTGTGGCGCGTGGTCGACATCGCGAAGACGGGCTTGCTCGTCGCGGGCGTCGGCCAGGTGCTGTCCGCGCTGTTCCCGCACGAGCCCGTACTGTGGGCGCTCGCGATGGTCGTCGGCTGCTTCGACATGGTTGCATATACGACGATGTATACGGCGTTCTCCGACGCGGTCAGTGAGGACCGGCAAGGCTGGGCGCTCGGCGTCGCGGGGTCGGTCATGGCCGTCGCGTGGGTCGTCACGGGCGCGCTCACGAACCTGCTGCCCGTGTTCGGCGAGATCGGCCTGCTGCTGATCGGCGGCGCGGGCTTCCTGCTCAGCTTCGCGATGATGGTCGCGTACGGCCGCACGCAGCCGGGTGCTCGAACTGCCGTGCTGTCGTAGGCGGTTTGCACGTTGGCCCGATCCTGTCGGACGTTGTCCCGCGGGCCGCTGTCGCGCCGGGCCGCGCGGCCTGACACTGGCGTCTACCGGCCGGAGCGCATTCCGGCCGCGTCCGGCGGCGCCGGCAGGCCCAGCGCGCCGTTTCTTCGAAATGCCAACCAAGAGGGCGACCCATGCAACATCCGACCATCCGTACCCTGGCGGGCGCGACCGCGCCGACATCGATCGCCGCCGCCCGCACCGCGCTGCTGGTGATCGATTTCCAGAATGAATACTTCGGTGGCCGCCTGCCGATTCCGGAAGGGCCGCGTGCGCTGGGCAATGCGCAGCGCGTGATCGCGTTCGCCGACCGCGCAGGCATTCCGGTGTTTCACGTCCAGCACGTCGATACGGCCGACAGCCCGATCTTCGCCGACGGCAGCGACGGCTTCCGTTTTCACGCGGACCTGCAGCCGGCGGCGCATCACACGGTGGTGAAAAAGACGTCGGTGAGCGTGTTCCCGACGACGGACATCGATGCGCGCCTGAAGGCTGCCGGGATCGACACGCTGATCGTCACGGGCCTGATGACGCATGCATGCGTCGCCGGCGCGGCACGCGATGCGGTGCCGCTCGGCTACGCGGTGATCGTCGTCGACGACGCATGCGCGACGCGTGACCTCGACATCGCGGCCGGCGGCACGGTGTCGCACCGCGACCTCCATCGCGCGACGCTGGCCGCGTTGTCGGACACGTTCGGCGATGTGCTGACGACCGACCAGGTGCTGGCGCTCGCCGTCGCCTGACGGCCGCCGGGTTCGTGCTTCAGTCGGCCCAGCCCGGCGCGGCGTACACGACTTCGCCGCGGAAGCACGTCTCGATCGCGCGGGTTTGCGCGAACGTCTCGACCGGGTGCGCGAACGGATTGCGGTCGAGGATCGCGAAGCTCGCGTCCTTGCCCGCTTCGAGCGAACCCGTGCAGTCGTCGAAGCGCAGCGCATACGCGGTGTTGACCGTATAGGCCTCGAGCATCGTGAGCAGGTCGAGGCGTTCATGCGGATTCCACGGCGGGCTCTCGGGCTGGTCGACCAGCAGGTGCGTGACGCCCGTCTGGATGATCTGCATCGGGTCCATCGTGCTGACTGACCAGTCGGAGCCGGCCGCGAGCATTGCGCCCGCGTTGCGCAGGCTGCGGAACGGATAGTTGCGCGCGGTGCGCTCGGCGCCGAGCAGGTCGCGATAGAGCTGCTGCTGCTCCTCGCGCGCGGCCGTCCAGAGCGTCTGGACGCTGGCGATCGCGCCGAGCCGGTTGAAGCGGCTCATGTCGGCCGGGTCGACGAGCTGCAGGTGCGCGAGCTGCGCGCGCCGGTCGCGCATGCCGTTGCGGATCTGGACGTATTCGAGCGCGTCGAGCGTCATGCGCACCGCGCGGTCGGCGAGCGTGTGGAAGTGCAGGTCGAAGCCGGCCGTATCGGCGAGCAGACAGATCTCGTTCAGCGCGTCCTGGCTCCACAGCGCGAGGCCGCAGTCGTCGGTGCCGGCGTACGGCTCGAGCAGTGCGGCGGTTTTCGATTCGGGCACGCCATCGACGAAGATCTTCACCGTATGCAGGCGCAGGTTGTCGCATTCGTACTCGCGACGCCATCCGACGAAGCGCTCGATCTGCTCGCGCGGATCGCGGCGCGGGTTTGCATAGAGGCCGGCGCTCATGTACACCTTCAGCGTGCCCGCGCGCTGCGCGTCGGCATACGCCTTGAGTTCGGCCTCCTCGACGCGGGCGTCGAACCAGCCGGTGATGCCGTAACCGTGCGCCATCGCGTGCGCTTTCGCGAGCGACTTCGGGTAGCCGGCCGGGCTCAGTTGCGGAATGATCGGGCACACGCGGTAGAACGCCGCTTCGTGCACGACGCCATTCGGCGCGCCGGACGCATCGCGCTCGTACACGCCGCCGGCCGGGTCCGGTGTGTCGGCGTGGATGCCGGCCGCTTCGAGGCCCTTCGTGTTGAGGCAGCCGCTGTGCACGTCGAAGCCGACCACGAGCAGCGGCCGGTCGGGCACGATCCGGTCGAGCAGCTCGCGGGTCGGATACGCGCCGAATGCGGCCAGGTTGGCGCCGCCGAGATAGACCCACGGTTCGTTCGGCGTCGCATCGGCGCATGCGCGGATGCGCTGCAGGATCGTGTCGGGATCGTTGATGCCGGACAGGTCGAAGTCGCCGAGGATCTGGTGGCCTTCGAGCGGGTGCACGTGGCCGTCGATGAGGCCCGGCAGCATCAGCCTGCCGGCCAGGTCGACGGTGCGGGTCGCGGGGCCGGCCAGTTGGCGGATATCGTCGTCGCGGCCGACGGCCACGATCTTGCCGTCCTTGGTGGCCAGCGCCTGAGCGAAGCGGCGCTGCGCGTCGCCTGTGTAAAGCAGGCCGTTCAGATAGACGGTGTCGGCGTGTTGCATGTGTCTCCTCCGGATGGGGGCGGATCGACGGGCGCACGTGTCCGGCGGGCGGGCCGTGTGGCGCGTCCGGTCGCGTGAACCCGGTCGGGTTGTAATGAGATGGGGGCGGCTAGGCGCCGGTGCTGGGCGGCAGGCGCGGCGATGCGTCGTGGTGAAGGCCGGCCACCGCCGGAGCGTCACGTCGGTCGCGCCGCCGGGTCTGCATCGGCAGAGCGATGGGCGACGCGCGCGCGGCCGTGCGGGCCGGCGTCCATCCAGTATTCGGCATTCCGTGTCTCCGCGATATCCGACGCGTTCGTGTTGTCGGGTGAGTCAGATACTAGGAGCGGGGCGGCCGGCTGTCTGTCATCGTTTTGAGGACAACGCGCGACAAAGGCAGTGGGGGTGGGTGGGATTGCAGCGAGGCGAAGGTGACATCTATAGACCGCGATCTTCAGGCGGCTCCTCGTCGGTCACGCACCACGCGAACAGTCCGGCCCGGTTCGTCACGCCGAGCTTCGCGAGTGCGCGCCCGAGATAGGTGCGCACGCTGCTGGGCTTGAGCGCGAGGGTATCGGCGATCTGCGGGACGGGCCGGCCTTGCAGCACCGCGCGGCATACCAGCCGTTCGCGCTGCGACAGCGCCGCGCCGCTGGCCGACAGGCGCTGCTCGAACCGCTGCAGCAGCGCGCCGTCGTCCGAGCGTGGCGTCAGGCGCGCGAGCCGCGCATGCTGGACCAGGAGCGGCAGCACGAAATCGCCGAGCTGCCGCAGCAGCGCCAGCTCGGCCAGCGTATAGGACGGCTGGCCGCGCCGGCGGAACAGCGAGAACGCATAGACATAATCGCGCTCGCTGCCGAGCAGCGTGCAGTCTTCACCGAGTTCGCCGAGCGCGAAATGGCGGCCGTATTCGGTCGCCGTATCGATGTCCTCGTTGCACGAGAACACGAGCTGCGAATCGGTGGCGCGCTCGATGTGCGGGAGCAGCGTGTCGGTGCGCCAGTCGCCCTGTGTATACAGATCGAGTGCGTGGCGCGTGCCGTCGGGATCGTCGCCGCCGGCGAAGAACAGCACGTCGACGCTGTCGACCGACTGCGACGGCGCGTCGCGGCGGTAGCGCGTCGCGACGCTGTAGTGGGACTGCGGGTCGACGGTTTCGCGCAGCCACGCCCAGAGCCGGGCGGGAAACTGCGGACTGCCGAGGCTGGCAACCAGGTCGCCGGCGTTGTTCAGGGAAATATGGGCGGGGCTCATCGTTGACACCGTCTTCGCGAACGGCCACCCGTGCCGGCCGTGCCTCGCGTACGACGGCGCGCCGGCTGGCGGTGCGGTCATGCGGGACGGAGGCCGGCGCGGCGGCGAAGCTCGATTGTAGGGGACTTCGCCGGCGCGGGGCATTCGCGCTTGCCCGGCGGGCGGCCGATCGTCCGTTGACGGATGGCGCGCATCGTTGCGCACCACGTGCCGGCCGCGCGCGTCAGAACATCGTGTTCGCGTTCGCGGCCTTTTCCGGTACCGGCTGGATCACGTCCCAGTGTTCGACGATCTTGCCGTCGTTGACGCGGAAGATGTCGACCACCGCTTCGCCGCGATCGCCCGGCCGCTCGGTCGCATGCACGTGCAGGTAGACGAGGTCGCCGTCGGTTGCGCTGCGCACGATGCGTGCGCGCGATGCCGGATTCTTCTGGAACGCGCCGACGAAGTACGACACGAACGGCTTCTTGCCGTCCGGTACATGCGGGTTGTGCTGCTTGTAGTCGTCCGCGACGACGACGGCGGCCTCGACGGCTTCGTGCTTGTTGAAAAAGCGGTCGTAGAACGTCAGCACGAGCTGGCGGTTGGCTTCCTCGGCGGCCAGGTCGCGCGTGGCCGGGCTGGTGGCCAGCGCGGCCGTCGACGCGGCCAGCAGGACGAGCGCGGCAACGGCGCGTATGGGGGAGCGGAGCGATGACATGTAGCGGGTTCCTTGTCTGACGAAGCGTGGGTTGGTGCGCGATGCGCGCGACGGCGGGTCGAGCCTGCCGCGGCGATCGGCGATCACGGCGCGTGGTTGCGGATACACGAGCCTTGTCGAAGCGAGGCCGCGGGCCGTTGTCATGCTTCGTTGAACTGGCGAATCCACGCGGCTGTCGGGCCGATCGAATGGTACAGTTGCCGCGAACCCGTCACAAGAAGTCAGCGCGGTGTGAGCAGGTCACACCGCGCTGACCGTGCGTTGCCCTTGAAAGAGAAGCCAGCCAGGTCGTTCCCGCCCACTGACGAACCCGTCGAACTCGATCAGCCATGCCCGATTCGCGATGTGCTCGACCGCATTGGAGACCAGTGGAGCCTGCTCGTGCTCGAGGCGCTGTCCGGCGGGACGATGCGTTTCAACGAACTCGGCCGGACGATCGGCGATGTGTCGAACCAGATGCTGTCGCGCACGCTCAAGCGCCTCGAGCAGGACGGCTTCGTCAGTCGTACGCTGTTCGCAGAAGTGCCGCCGCGTGTCGACTATGCGCTGACCGACCTCGGGCGTTCGTTCCTGACGCCGATGCAGGCGATGATCCGGTGGGCCGATGAACATCATCGCGCGATCTGCGCCGCGCGACGTCGTGCACGGGACCTGGAGGGCGGCGGGCGCTGAGCGGGGCGCTTGCGCCGTCTCGTCGATGGGTGTCGTGGTGCGGATCGGGCGCGATGCGACGAGACATGGAATGGAACGGCTGCATTCGCGTCACCGTTGAATGATTTCGTTATCCGAATGATCGTGTCGGGTTGAGAGGGGCGCCGATGTCGCGGTGTGCTCTATTCTTCCCGCATGCGGCGACGCGCTGGCGGTGCTTCGTTTACAAGGGCATGCGCGGGGACGACCGAAACGGCGGTCTTCCGCCGTATGGCGCACGACGTCCGACGGGTGCGGCAGGATCCAGACGAGATGGGGTGGTGCGCCGCAGGTCGGTGGGCATGTCGATGGTCGACGTGCGTGACTGGATCCCTCGGCACCGGTTTTGGTGCCGGCATCGGGGCGGGGCAGGATTGGCGGGGCGCTTGCCAGGCACCATGATGTCGGGGCCGAACGGCGCGGATTCGCCCGCGCCGCCCGGCTCCGGGCCTGCCATCGGCCGGGCCGCCGGGGGGCTGCCTATCGCCACGTACCGTCGACGTAGATCCACGCCTGTCCCTGGCGGCGCCAGTAGCCGGGCACCCACCGGCGCCCGGGGCGCCGTGCGACCCAGCGGCCGGGCACCCATATATAGCGGCCCCGTTGCCAGCGCCAATAGCCGTCCGTCCATATATAGCCGTGCGGCCGTGGCGGCGGCGGGCGGCGGTCGTGCCGGGCGGCCGGCGGTGCGAAGCCCGGGCGGTCCGGATAGGGCGGGCCGCCAGGCACGCGATTCGGGCCGGACGGGCGGTACACGGGCGGCGCGGGCTGGGCCGAGGCGGCGCGGAGCCAGCCGCCGGTGCCGACGAGGGCGGCAGTCAATCCGATGGCGCGCAACAACGAGCGTCGATTCATGGCGTGTCCTGTTCTGTATTCGAGGCTGCCTTACATTAGCCTGCCAGTCGGCCGGCCGGGTTACGCGAGCGGTTAAGGCTGTTACCGTGTGTCACGGCAGGCGGGCGAGCCGTCGGCAGGTGGAGAACGGCCTTTCTATATGGGTGGCTGACGGGCGGATGTGGCCCGCTGAACGCATGACGCACCTGTTTACTGGCTGAGGCATGCGTTTTAGGTGCCCGGCGCCTGAAACCTGAGTCCGAGACGGGTAAAATTTGCCGATTCCGGGGGCGCTCCGAATCCGTTTGTTGTTTCTATGCAACCGTCAAGACGATGACATGAAAGAATGATGGGATGAAAGCCTCCAAAAAGCCCCTGTCAAGAAGCCAAAAACCAGCGTCAAAACAAATACTTATAACGCGGCCCCATTTCTATTATTTCTAGTTCTGGAAAAGCTTATTTCTTTATTTGCGGATCGCTCCCCTAGGGTACACCCCTAAACTCACGGTTCCCAAACGGGCAACTATCCGGGCGCGGCCAGCAGGATCGATGGCGCTCCCGGGCGGTTGCAGACCGTTTATGAACAAGGTCGCGAGACCTGCCTCTTTTTAGAAGGGAGCTCCACGAATGAACAAGACTCTGATCGTTGCAGCAGCTGCAGCATCGTTTGCTACCGTCGCTCACGCACAAAGCAGCGTCACGCTGTACGGCGTGCTGGACGCAGGCATCACCTACACGAGCAACGTCCAACCGGCGCTGGGCCAAGCTGGCAAGTCGCGCTTTGCGATGGGTTCGGGCATTGACCAGAGCCGTTTCGGTCTGCGTGGTTCGGAAGACCTCGGTGGCGGCCTGAAGGCAATCTTCACGTTGGAAAGCGGCTTTGGCATCGGTGACGGCAAGCTGGGCAACAACGGCGGCATGTTCAACCGTCAAGCTTTCGTCGGCCTGTCGAGCCAATACGGCACGGTCACGCTGGGTAAGCAGTATGACGCAACGCAAGACTACCTGGCGCCGCTGACGGCAACGGGTTCGTGGGGCGGCACGTACTTCGCGCACCCGCTGAACCTCGACCGTCTGAGCACGACCGGCGACGTCGCATCGAACAACACGATCAAGTTCACGAGCGCGAACTACGCTGGCCTGCAATTCGGCGGCACGTACTCGTTCTCGAACAACACGAACTTCGGCAACAACCGTGCGTACAGCGCGGGTGCTGCATACCAGTTCCAAGGTCTGAAGCTGGCAGCTGCATACTCGCAAGCGAACCTGGGTGATGGTACGAACGGCAACGGCGCGACGTCGTCGGCGATCGGTGGCCTGGCTAGCCAAGGTCGCGTCCGCACGTACGGTGCTGCTGCTGGTTACGCATTCGGTCCGGCACAAGTCGGCGCTGCATGGACGCAAGCGCGTCTCGACAACAATGCAGTCGGTCAGGGCACGCTGCGCACTGACAACTACGAAGTCAATGCAAAGTACAACCTGACGCCGGCTCTCGGCCTGGGCGCTGCTTACACGTACACGAACGCGAAGATCAACAACGGCAGCACGCACTGGAACCAGTTCGGTCTGCAAGCTGACTACGCACTGTCGAAGCGCACGGACGTCTACGCACAAGCTGTGTACCAGCGTGCAGCGAAGAACGGCATTGGCGCATCGATCTACAACGGCAACAACTTCAGCGACAACCTGCCGAGCTCGTCGATCAACCAAACCGCAGCAACGGTTGGTCTGCGTCACCGCTTCTAAGCGTGACGGCGGGGTAACTCGCTTCGCAGCATCGAAAAAGGCGCCTTCGGGCGCCTTTTTTTGTCTGCGGAACGTGATGTCGGCGATACACAGCGTCCGGACGTAAAAAAGCGAGGCTTGTGCCTCGCTTTTTTTGCATTGTGCGCCACAGCGGCGCGGTGCCGCCGGCGGGTGGTTCAGCGCGTGTATTCGCCGTTGGCTTCCGGCTGGAACACGATCGCGGCGACCTTCATCAGCTGTTCGGCGCCGCTCGGCTGCATCACCTTGACCATCTGGCCGCGCTGCGTACCCAGCAGCGCCATGCCGACGGGCGAGAAGACGTTCAGGCGGCCGAGCTCGAGATTGGCGGCGTCCGGATAAACAATCGTCCAGGTGGCTCGTTCCTGGGTCGCTTCGTCGAGCAACGTGATCTGCGAGTTCATCGTGACGACGTTCGCCTTGATGGCATCGGGCTGGACGATGTCGGCGCGCTCAAGCAGCGCATCGAGCATCGTCTGGAAGCGCGGGTTGTGTTCGGCGTGCTTCTCGAGGCGAGCAACGTCGAGTTCGGTCAACTGGTAAAGGCGTTGTTTCATGGAAGTTCTCCAAATGATCGGCAGGGGCAGGCGTGGCATGCCTATGAGGATCGCCCGGAGCCTGTCTGACATGGCTCCGAGAGGAGACCGAGCCGTCAGATCAGGCGCCGGGCAGGGGCGAGCGGCGCCTGGGCCGTGCGTCGAGCGAGGGGATGCGCCGGATGGCCGGCGTACGCGCGCACGCCGGCCGGGCCGGACGGCGAAACCGAAAGGGGCGTGAGCGCGTACATGGTGGACGGAAGATCGACTGACGAATAAAACCTTACGATTCTACAACGCAACCTTCGGGATATGTGATTTGGCTGTTGGCAATTCGTCAGCGATTGTTGTGCGGGTGAAGCAAGTTGTCCCGATATCGTCCAGGATGCGTCGACGATTTTTGTCAAAATCGCAACGCTGTATGTTCAAACTAAGGGTTTCCCCTCGGAATGGTGAGAACTACACTGCATTCATTCGCTTCAGACAGTCCTGCCGAGGCGACGTCATAAGAGAACATATTCCGGAGGTAAATCATGAAGTCGATCATCTACGCAGCCATCGCCGCATCCGTCCTTGCTACCCCGATCGCATCGTTTGCACAGGCCGACCAGGGGCTGACCCGCGACCAGGTCAAGGCCGAACTGGTGCAACTCGAGCAGAACGGCTACAAGCCGCTGGCGAGCGATTCGCAGTATCCGGACAACATCCAGGCCGCCGAACAACGCATTCAACCGAACCAGCCGATGCTCGCGCAAGCCGATACGAGCGGCTACGGTGCCGTGGCAACGGGTGCCGGCCAAACGGGCCGTCGCATGACGCGGGAAGCCGCGAATCCCGTGAACTCGGTCTACTTCGGCAACTGAACGTCGCCGGGTCTGCCCGCGCGCCGCTTAATCGACGAGACGCGCACCCGTTGTGCGCGTCATTCTCCCGCAGGAGCAGAACCTCCGTCGCCGCATTCCGGCGGCTTTCCGCCCAGACGCTCGCGCGTTTGGGCCTTTTTTGCTGGAGCCGGTCAGGTGGAGGTGACCGCGGGCGTGCCGTGGATATAGTGTTCGAGCTGGCTGATCGTGAATTGCTGATCGGCGATCACGCTCTTCACGAGGTCGCCGATCGAGATGAGGCCGACCAGCTTGCCGCCGTCGAGGACGGGCAGGTGGCGCATCCGGTGCTCGGTCATCAAGGCCATGCACTCGTCGGTGGACTGCGACGGTTCTACGTAGCGTACCTTCGCCGTCATGATTTCCTCGACGCGGGTGGCTTTCGACGAGCGGTCCTGCAGGACGACCTTGCGCGCGTAGTCGCGCTCGGTGACGATGCCCGCGATGTCATCGCCGTCCACGACCAGCAACGCGCCGATGCCTTTTTCCGCCATCAGCTTGATGGCGTCGTAGACGAGATCGGTCTTCGTGACGGTGTAGACGGTGCGGCCCGAATCCGGCTTGGCCTTGAGAAGCTGCGCGACAGTCGTGCTCATTCGCTTTCTCCGTGTGCAGGTCGACGCTGGGCAGGCAGGACGTGATGCTTGTCACCCGATGCGCCCAGTATAGCCGCGCAGGTGGCGGCAGTCGCGTGACGATTCCAGATTAGCGGTAAACTCCGGTCACGCACTATCCACACAACTCCTACATTCCTGAACGTTTCGATTGAATTCATGATGTCTTCGCGTCCCCAATCGCCCACGCCGGGCAATGGCCAGGCTGACGAGTGCGTGACGCTCGTCGCCACCGCGTCGCTGCCCACGCGCTACGGTACGTTCACGTCATACGCTTTCCGCGTATCCGGCAGCGATGCCGAACATCTCGCGCTCGTGATGGGCGACGTCGCCGGCGAGCAGTCCGTGCTGACGCGCCTTCATTCCGAATGCCTGACCGGTGACGTGTTCGGCTCGTACCGTTGCGACTGCGGCGAGCAGCTCGATCTCGCATTGCGCTACATCGCGGCCGAAGGCCGCGGCGTGCTGCTGTATCTGCGCGGGCATGAAGGGCGCGGGATCGGCCTGAGCAACAAGATCCGCGCGTACGCGCTTCAGGAGCAGGGGCGTGACACCGTCGAGGCGAACCTCGACCTCGGCCTGCCCGACGACGCTCGCGAATACGACTCGGCCGCCGCGATCCTCCGGATCCTCGGCGTGACGTCGGTGCGGCTGATGAGCAACAACCCGGCGAAGTTCGACACGCTCGCGAAGCACGGCATTCCCGTCTGCGAACGCGTGGCGCTTGCGGTGCCCGTGCGCGAGGAAAACGAGCGTTATATCCGCACGAAGCAGACGAAGTTCGGGCATTACTTCGAGGAAAACGAGTAACGTAATCAAGGGGCTCTGCGGAGCCCCTTGATTTTCAAGGCGAAAATCCTCGAGAGCCTTGTCAGTAAAGGATCGGAGCGAAAAGTTGCGTTTCCGTTAAGGCGCATCGTCACTTGACGAAACGTAAGGAAACTTGGCACTCTGGCGTAGGATTTCCATGGGCTGGTCGAGAAAGTTACGCTGCTCGGCTGGCCCTCGAATAAAACTTACGCTAGTTTTGCATGAGATTCGACGCCCGCACCGCAAGCAAGCTGCCACCAGGGCAGCACCTGACCTTTGACGGCTTTCCAGGCCTACGCCTTCAGGCGAGCGAAAGCCGTCGCTCGTGGATTTACCGTTACAAGTCACCCATCGATGACCGCATGCGTCAGGTGAAGCTGGGCGAGTGGCCAGCAATGGGATTCCCCGCCGCGATCGCCGAATGGGAGCAGAAACGCTCCGCGCGCGATGGCGGAGGCGATCCTGCGGCAGAAAAACGGGAGAAGCGCCAAGCGATCGCGGCAACGCGGGCGATCGATGCATACACGGTCAAGCAGGTGTGCCTGGACTACATCGGCGGCTACCTTGAGCCCAATCGAAAAGAGAAGGGGGTGATCGAGGTAACGCGTATGTTTAAAGCAATGTTGGCGCCAATTGCGGCTCTCCCCGCCGCCTCAATCACTCGCGCGCAGGCGTTCGAGTTCCTAGATTCATACCGAGCAACGCCGGCGCTTGCGGCTAGGCTCCGTATGGAGCTCGGTGGCGCATGGGACCATGCGATGGACGCGGGTCGGCTGCCTGACGGTACGCCGAACTGGTGGCGAATGATCTTGCGCGGGAAGCTTCGCAGCAAGGGACGCACGATCGACGGCGTCGCCATGGGCACGAAGAAGCGGGTGTTGAGTGAGGACGAGATTGGCACGCTGCTCCGCTGGCTTCCGAATATGAGCCTAACGGTATCGGATGCGGTCACACTGTACCTTTGGACTGGTGCCCGGGGAGGAGAAATCGTTTCAATGGAGTCGCACGAGATCGCTGAGGAGGCGGACGGTCTCTGGTGGACCGTACCAAAGGAAAAGACGAAGAACTCGTGGCGATCAAAGGCAGCGGATTTGCGAGTGCCACTCATCGGTCGCGCCGAGGCAATCGTTCGGCGGCGCAAAGACCAAGCCGTGAATGGCTTTCTGTTCCCCACTTCGACCGGTGAAATGATGAAGCAGACCGTTATTTCGCACGGCGTTTACTATCATCAGCCGTACTGCAAGCAGGTGCCCAGCCACAATCGCCCCCGACTGCCGGTGACGCATTGGTCGCCTCATGATCTGAGGCGGACCGCACGAACAATGCTCGCCGCGCTTGGGTGCCCGCATGACGTCGCGGAGGCGGTACTCGGGCATATTCAACCCGGGGTGGCCGGCGTGTATAACCGACACCACTATGATCGCGAACGCCGAGAGTGGCTCACGCGCCTGTCGCAGTTCCTTGAGGAAGTCGCGCTCCGATATCCGGCGAAGTAATCCACGTATAAGGCTAAACTAAACAGACCGCGTAAGCCCGTCTGACTCAATTCGGCCAAGCGCGGACGTCGGAGTCCGCGCCCGTATAGCGGCCGAACGTATTACGCGTACTACGGTAAACTAAACTATTTGGGCATCTCATGTGGGCGGTGGCCGAGATCTTTTTAGAATACATGGACATGATGACTTGGGGGGACGTATTTTGAAATCAACGCTTGAATCCTTACATCTGCGCGACGTAAGGCAATTTTCCGAGTTAAACGTTCAATTTAACGCCGGCTTCAATTTTATTGCTGGCCCTAACGGGTGCGGAAAGACTTCGATCCTGACTGCTATCTCGCATTGCTTTCATTATCAGTCTCTCGGATACTCACGATTTGGCCCCAATGCGGAATTCTGGACGGATCTCACCGTCGATGAAAAGAAATATCGTATTGGCCTGGGGCAAAACGCCATCGCTACTACGGGCTATCGGAACGCATCGATTCGGAACTGGACCCCCCCTTCAACAGAAGGCGACCGAGTTGTGCTTGCTACATCCGAAGCAAAAGACGTGAAGTATGCCCCGCTTTTCATTGGCGCACAACGCAACATAAAGTACAAACAAGTCCAAGGACTTAAACGGGAGGAGAATACCAACACCAATCTGAATATATACTTGGCTAATTCGACTTCTGCGATTTACGGAGATTGGCAAAGCGATGTGAAACAGTGGTTCATCAACAGGTACTTTGTGATTGACAAGGATTGGGCAATTGAGGAGAGGACAAACTGGTCACACCTCATAAATCAGCTGCCTCAAATTGGCCCCTTTGATAGTGATTTCAAATATATTCGAACGGAAAGAGACCTTGAGCCCATCTTCAGTATTTACGGAAAAGAATGCTATCTGGAGGAGCTGTCATCTGGTTTTCAGGCTGTACTTTTAATAATCGCAAACATAATTGAATGGATTGAAGGAAGTCGTTCCGATGGAGATCGGGTAGTCGAAGAGGCGGGCGGGACGGTCCTGGTGGATGAATTAGATATACATCTGCATCCCGAATGGCAATTCACAATCAGACGTGGGCTCTCACGTATTTTCCCAAAACTCCAGTTCATCGTAACGACTCACTCTCCGCACCTGCTAGCATCCGCCGAAGCTAACGAAGTAATAATCATGCAAAAGAGTTCGAGCGGCGCCGGGTATAACCTTCGGCCAGCGAACCGCTCCTTTTCCGGGTGGAATACCGACCAAATTCTTTCTGAAATTATGGGGGTAAAGAGCCTAGACAACAAGGAGCATGAGAGGTTGGTGGCAGCTGCACTCCATTGCGTTGAGGGAAGAGATGTCAGTGGCCTTAAGGTTGCCATCGAGAATCTATCGGCCGTATGCCATCCAAACGATACAATTTTAATTGTATTAAAGGCCCGGCTCGCGTCTTTGGAGGCCTTGGCCAATGATTAAATTGGACAGGCCCGGTGAGCCTCTCGTGCTCAAAACAAAAAGCTCAGAATGGACTTTGGCATTGACGCAAGCTGTTGCCAAATTTGGATCATATAAGAATATCCCGGATGCGGAAAAAGAGTATCTTTTGAGCCACTATCGGCATCAGGATATTAAAACCGCGCTAACTGCGAGTTCTCATGGGAAGTGTGCGTTCTGCGAATGTATCCCATCTGAAGGCGGATACGTCGCGGTTGAGCACTTCAAGCCGAAGTCTATCTACCCTAGTTCCACGTTCGAATGGTCAAACCTCCTTCCAGCCTGCAGTCAGTGCAACGGCTCGAAATTGGACCACGACACAGTAGTCGAACCGATAGTAAATCCATATGATATTGACCCAATAGATATTTTTCGTTACGACGGCATTTCGATGAAGCCCAATGACGGCCCGCATTATGACCTCGCGAAGAAAACTATTGAGACGTGTGGTCTTGAAACCATACGGCTTTGGAAGCCGCGCGCCGACATACTTGTTAGCCTGGCAATCTTCAGCAACGCACTTGTGGATGCGATGGGCGAACTGCTTGAAGCCGACACGAGCAGGAAAAAGACAATTAGATTGCGAAAACTGAGCGAGGCATTGCAGACAATTGAGTCACTAATGCACCCGAGCAGCAAGTTTTCTGCGTTCTGCCGAGACTACTTAGAGAAGAGCGAAGAGTATCGAAAGGCGAAGAATCTCGTCGCGGCTGGGTCACCTAATGTCTGATCTGGCATAGGGTATCCTCATCGCCCAATGCGCGTTGGATGCCGCTCACTTAAGCGGCGACAGCCGGATTTGGGTCGATGACGACCCTTGATGAAGTGACGGCGATGCCATCTCAGACCTGATCCAACGCTGACTGACAGACCAGATTTTGACTTACGCAAACATTGCGACGTCTGTTGCGGTGACCCGTATTGGGCGGAGGTGCTAGATCTGACACCGGACACGCCTCTGCCCATGTTTCGATCTCGCGTGTCAGCCACGCGACGCGCCGATCGGACAGGACGCGCGGCTTTGGGAATTTGTGCTCGCGTACGAGTTTCTGGATAGTGGCTTCGGATAACGACACCGCGGTGGCAACGGCAGGCAGGTCAAGATAAATCGGTTTCATTGATTCTCCCGGCTGGAGCGCCGCTCAGTCAATTTTCGGCATAATGCGATCAACCATGTCGCGGTCGCTTTCGATGCTAAGAACCCATCGAAGGGCGGCAGCACGTTCGCCGGTACTGTTCTGCAGCTCCGCAGTGATCTGTTTGCGGGTTCTCATTCGGGGTTCCGCGTGTCCCATTACTTCGCGTTGGCCGCGCGACTTTTCGTGCCCCTTCTTGGTGTCGGCTACGTAGACGAGTTCGCGCACCTTTTCTCGCTGTGCGTCCGGGCCGAGGCGCGCCAGTTTGACCGCATGCGTTACGGGAACCTTGCCGCTGTCGACTGCTTTCTGTACATCCCCGCAGCATTCGAGCAAGGCGAGTGTTGAGCGCACGGTTGCAACTTTGCAGTTGAAAATCATCGCGACCTGATCTTCACCGCGGCCAAGTGCCATCAGCTGCCGCATCTTCTCGGCGCGGCCTAGTGGCGTGTCTGCGCGACGGTGTTCGTTTTCGCTGACGATCGCATCGAGTGCTTGCTCGCGCTTGCCTTTGAAAACGACTGCCGGCACCTGGCGAGGTGCGATGCCACGTTCCTGTCGCCATATATTCGCTAGTCGACAGGCCTTGACGCGCTGCCGGCCGAGTACGACTTCGACATCGCCGGTCTCGGGATTTTTCGAGATCTCGATTGGCATCACGATGCCTTGATAGTCGATGTTGTGCGCCATCATTTCGTCGACAGGTAGATGAACGCGATCATCGTAAAGAGGGGACGTCTTGTCCGTTACGAGTACCAGCTTTTCCGGATCGAAAAACAACAGATTGGTTTTGCCAGCAGCGCCGTAGGCATCGAGTGAATTTTTCGCCATGGTTATATTTTGTTAGTGATGTTAATGGAATTCGCGATAGTCAGTGCGGACCTAGGGTTCTGGCAGCGCAGCAACGGCGCGCCGTGCGGTGCGTGCGCGAACGTGGCAGCGCGGCATCGATCATTCCTTCACGTCGCCGGCCTGCCGACGCTTGACATCCATGCGCGCAGCTGCTCGCCGTTGCTCGCGAATTTCCCTCGCGCGCGCCGACGATTCGAGCGTCTTGCGCACGCTGTCGCGTTGGATCGCGGTGTCGAAATCGCCGCGCATGTGGAGCAGCTGCCATTCGACGCGTAGCAGGTGCGTGGGCAGGTGGGCTTTCTGCATGGCGTGCTCACGCGCTGTACGCGGTCGAGTTCGGTGCGTCGGCCACTTCGTCGGTGTATGTCCATGCGATGCATGCGACGCCGACGGCGAGCCAGAGCAGCACGATTTTCCAGAGGGGCATTGGCTTGGTCATGTGCACCTCAAATACCGAATGCAGGGGCGATCGCGCTGGCGATCAGGTAGAGCAGGGCGAGCGCGACCAGCCGGTGCCAGTCACGCGCATGCACTGCACACGATTTCGGGCACGAGAGTTCGCTGCGCTGGAACAGGGTGATACGCATCAGGGCCTCGTCTGTCGTTTGCAGCGGCAATGCTGCGACGAGACGGACTTTAGCGAAACGCGAAACGCTTGTCTATAGCGAAACGCGAAAGCTTGCGCTAAATTTGTAACGCCGAATGGCGACGAGCGGCGTCAGGTAGCGGGGCCGAGCGGAATGAGCTCGTACGTCCGGAGGCAACCTGACAAGACTGACAGTTGTTGAAAGCAATCTGTCTTTTTGATTAAACTACTGTACATGCATACAGTATTGCGGCGCTAATGAGGGTGGGGCTGTTGATGAAAGAAGAACCGATTAAACGCTTACGATGCAAGCCGGGGGACGTCGCGAGGGTTGTATGGTCACCCAACGAGGCCCTTATTGGGCGCATCGTTGAGGTGGTCCAGATACATTTCGACGGGAGGTGGGAGTGCGAGCTTGCGGGGCCGCCAGTGATAGGTTTGGCCGACGATGGCGACGGTTTGATTTTGACTCGTGACTGGCTGTTTTCGGACTATTGTCTTGAGCCATGGCCCGGTCACAAGCACACGGCGTTACCCGCCCTTGCCGAATCGCTTGCTGCTTGAAGGGAAAGTGGTGGGTTGTGTTGGCGATTGCGTTAAGAGCCACCCGATAAACGATTCGACCTGTGCGCGTTGGTTGGGGTTGAGCTCATTCCAGCCGGCGGGAGGGGCGGCTGGAGAATTCGCAGACGCGTCGACCGAGTGGTCGGTGTCTATCCAACCGACTGGTTTGCCAATGTTCTGTTCGATTTTGCGCGCCGTCACTGCACGCATGCCGCGAGCTCGGCCCGTCTTCGAATCCTTGGCGCCGTCTCGCAGGTTGGTAAATTGCGAGTGAGACATCCCGATGGCGGCGGCAGCAGCAGCCGGCCCACCATGCTCAGATTCGATGATCTTGAGGTTGTCGCGACGTATTTGGTCGATGTCCTTCATGTCTGCAATTCAATAGCAAAACGCTAAAGCCGTATATGCGCGAAACGCTATAGACAAGGCTTTTGCGTTTCGCTAAAGTTGCGGCATGGACCTCAGAACCTATCTCGACGCCGAGCGCGGTCGACTCGTGAAATTGGCCGCTGCTATCGGCGCTCATGCGTCAGACCTCAGCGCATGGGCAAACAAAAAAAGGCCCGTGCCGATTCCTTTTGGTTGGCCGATTGAGCGAGAAACGGATGGCCAGGTTCGGAGAGTTGATCTCTTCTCCGCGGATGTGATCCCTGATATCTGGCCGGAGCTCGCCCAACGAAAGGAGACCGCATGACGCGCCCCCGCTCGCGTTGGCCCGTTCTCCGAATACTGCTGATCCATCATCGCAGCCCGATTGCGCGGCTCGCGTATCGACACAATTTTCGATGGGTCGATCGGCTTCAGGAGGAGTATATGCGCCGCTTAATCCGCGCCGGCACCGAACCCGATTTAGTTGTCGGCCCGGATGGGCGCGTCATTCCCCGTCGTCGATCGGTATCAATCCCGCCTTCTTTGCTTGCTTTTCCAGATCGTCGTAATCGAGTTCGATCGTCCGACGACATTCCGGGCACCAGACCGGCGGATCTAAGCGGCCGTTGAGGGCGCGTTCGATCGTCTCCTTACGCACGAACCCGCAAAAATTGCAGCGGAAATCGTAGGGATGGTTTGTATCCATAAATCCGGCTCCGTTGATCGAGTGACTGAATGTTATGCGATCCGTAGTTTGGTTAACAGCATGAAAAACGGTGAAATTCAAGGGTAAAAATGGCTCACTATTACAGCGATTCCGAATGGACCGATGTGCTTTACAAATCAGTATCGAAAACCCCGGGGAAGGTCGGCGACGCGGCACGCTATTTGAGCGAGCGACGCGGGATTCACATTACCGGGGAATCCTTGCGGCTCAAGTTGCGTGAAGTCGAAGGTGCGCGCATCACGGGCGAGATGTTCGAAATGTTGATCGAGTGGATGCAGGAAAAAAATCAGCCCCATGCGCTCGACGCACTGCACGCACTGAATGCACGATTCGGCTTGGTCGCCGGCGCGCCGATCCAGCGAGAAAGCACCAAGGACATTTCGGCGCTTGTGTCCGCCGCACTGGTAGTCAGCAGCTACGCCGGTCGGTTTGCTGAGGAAATTCACAAGGCCGTTGAAGACGGCGTGATCGAGCGGCATGAGGTCGAGGCAATCGAACGCGCCGCGCGCGAAAGCCAGCGTCAAATCGAGGTCGCCGTGTGTACTGCGCGCGCCTTGGTCGTTAATCCGCGCTAACGCGCTTCCGAAGAATCTGGGGAAACAATGGGCGCCAGCCATGAGGCTGAGGCGCGCGGGGTAATTGCGTCCGTAGAATCCGAGCAGGCAGTGCTAGGCGCGCTCATGCTCGACAACGGCGCATACGACCTGATCGCGGCGGAGCTGTCCGCAGACGATTTCACGGTCGGCGATCATCGCGCGATCTTCACAGCTATTCAACATCTGATCGTCAGCTCGCGCCCGGCTGACGTGCTGACCGTTTTCGAGCAGCTGCGCGCGACGCATGCGAAGGTTTCGGAGCCGCTTCGATACCTAAACGACCTTGTCAATTCGACGCCGAGCTCGGCAAATCTGAGCCGATACGCGGACATCGTTCGGTCGCGTTCGCAACTGCGCGGTGCGGTGCGCGCCGCTCGTGCCGTGATCGATCAATGCCACAACACGAACGGGCGCGAAGCGACCGAGATTATAGATTCGGCGCAGGCGGCGTTTCTGCGACTGTCGGATCGCGGCCAGCGCGCGGCAGACAGTTTCCAGCCAATGCAGCCAGCGTTGACGCGTGTGGTCGAGCGCATCGACGAGCTGTTTCACCGCGAGGACCGCGGCGGGATCACCGGAACGCCGACCGGATTTGTCGACTTAGACGCGCGACTCGACGGTATGCATGGCGGTGAGTTGATTATCGTCGGCGGACGGCCGTCGATGGGAAAGACCTCCCTCGCAATGAATATCGCAGAGCATGTCGCCATCGTGTCGAGATTGCCCGTCGGCGTCTTGTCGCTGGAAATGCCGACCGAACAGTTGACCATGCGCATGCTGGCGTCGACATCCCGTATCAGCCAAAACAGGCTGCGAACCGGTCGCCTCGAGGATGACGACTGGCCGCGCCTGACGCGTGGCGTCGAGCTGATGGCCGACGCGCCCGTGCATATTCTCGATAGCTCCGCGATCACCCCGTCGAAATTCAAGTCCGAGTTGCGGCGCTTGTATCGCGAATGCGGCCGGCTCGGGATGATTGTCGTTGACTACCTGCAGCTGATGTCGGGTGACGGCGGCGGATCTGAAATGCGGGCCACCGAGGTCGCCGAAATATCGCGCGCACTCAAACAAATTGCGAAGGAACTCGACGTTCCGATCATCGCGCTGTCGCAGCTTAATCGAGGGCTCGAGAATCGCCCAAACAAGCGGCCCGTCATGTCCGATCTGCGCGAGTCGGGTGCGATCGAGCAGGATGCCGACGTGATCCTCTTTATCTACCGCGATGAGGTCTATAACCCCGACAGCGCAGATCGCGGTACGGCCGAAATCATCATTGCGAAGCAGCGAAACGGGCCGATTGGCACCGTACGGCTCGCATTCCAGAACGCAACAACCCGGTTCGAGAATTTCGCCGAGCCGACATCGAATTATTGATCACGTATGAGAACTGTATCTCCCTTTTACTCCTGGCGCCGCGCAATGATGTGCAGTGCGCTGCCGTCGACGACAAAGCTCGTGCTGTTCGTCGTGGCGGAATATTCGAGCGGAATGGACGGCACGTGTTGGCCGTCACTCGAAACGATCGCCGAGAAGGCGACGCTATCCATTCGTGCCGTCACGAAGCACCTTGGCATCGCCGCTGAGCTCGGATGGTTGACGAGTTGGCGTTCGCGGCGGCCGGATCGGAAGTGGGCGCATGCGCACTATCGGCTGTCCATTCCGGAGGACGTGGCGCTCCAGCAGCGGGATGCGATAGATCTCGATCTCGCCGCAGCCGACGATGAGTTGGCGGTCGGCGGCCCGGAACGTGGTGCCGAAGATGCTCAAAAAGTAGTCAGATCGGAACCACGTGCCAGTAATTCCGGTGAATCACTGGCACCAGGTGCCAGCAACCTGGCAGGGGCAGTAGTCCGTGGTCCCGGTGACGGCGATTGGGGCCCTGAAACTGTCGATTCGGTAGAAAGTTCCTGGCACCACGTTCCAACTAACTACCCAGTAAACAGAAATACAAGTAAACCCTCTCTCTATCAAACCACAGTGGTTAGCACAGGTAGCGGCGATCAGAGAGAAAAACCGAGTGACGGAGATTTTTCGTTCGCTCGGTGGATGCTCGACAGGCTGCGTGCTGACGATCCGGGATTTCCTGCACCGAACCTTGACGAGTGGGCGAGCGATGTCGCGGCAATGATTCGCTGCGATGGCAGAACGGTCGACGCGATGGCGCGGCTCGTGGGCTATGCGATGCGCGACAAGTTCTGGAAGCGAGTCATCACGTCCCCGGCACGGCTTCGGAAAAACTGGGAGGAATTGCGACGCCGTCGCAACGCGGCGCTCGAATCGAAGGCCGTAGCCTCGGTGCCGGGCGCTGTGGTGAGTCATGAATCTTCCGGCGTTGACGATCGCCAGTGTGCGCACGTCGAAGCCGGTTGCCGCTGCACGAATCCAGCAACAACTCTCATCGGTGCCGGCGCGTCGCGCCGAGGCTATTGCCGAAAGCACATCAGCTTTTACGAAGAATGACGGGGAAATTATGACGATCGAAAAACGACTCCAAAATTGGGCGCGCGCGTACAGCTTCGGTGAAGGCCATTCCGACGGCACTGTGGCAAGCATCTATTTCCCGAATTCCGCGGGGAAGACGGTGGCGAGCGACGTGGACGTTGCGGACGCTGAGTTGGTCGAAAAGGCGTGGCGTTGGTTGATGCCGCTCGACAAGCAGCTACTTCGCATGCACTACATGTGGAACGCACGGCCCGCCATGATTTGCCGGCGGTTGGGAATCAAGGTGCGTCCACACTCAGTGTTCGACTTCGCGCTGTCGCACGCACGCAAGGCAATCGAGGAACAGCTCAGCGATTCGGCGCGTCAGCACGTGCGGATCGCCGACGTCATTACGCGCATGCAGATTGATGTTGCGAATTCGAAATAGCTGTTCTACACTTCGATCCACAATTTGATCCGGCGAAAGCTGAGTAGAGTTCGGGCACTCCCCGGGCTCTCTGGCGCCCGGAAGAATCGCAAAGCCTCGATCGCGAAAGCGTCGGGGCTTTTTCGTATGTTGGCATCGAGCGGCTGTGAAGCTGCGACGGGGAGTTCGTTAATGGCGTCAAATAAAAAGAACAAATTGCCTGATCCAAGCGTCGAGAGAAGCGCTGAATTTCTTCAGTGGCTGCTCAATGAAAGCGAACGATCTGCGGTGATTCTTGGCGGGGCACTTGCCGACGAGGAGTTGCTCGCGTTGATGCTCAAGGTAATGCCATCACCGAACAAGGCAGAGGATCGATTGTTCGAGCCCGAACGTCCTCTCGGCTCTTTTTCCTCGCGTATCACCTTGGCTCATCGGATCGGATTGATTGACGATGATTTCGCAAGGGGACTCAACTGGGTCAGAGATCTGAGAAACCATTTTGCGCACCGAGTTGAGCACGCGAAGCTCACTGATGATGCATATCGCGACCGCGTTACCAACATCGCCGGTTGGGTAAAGGCTCATCACGCGTATGCTGATGTGTTCGAGGGTACAAAGCGATTCAATGCCGACATTTCCGATCCGCATCGACATTGGGTTGTTTGCGTTTCGGCGATTGTCATGCGTTTGCGAGCGGCCCGTAAGAATGCCGCGCCACTTCGATCGACTGTTCAGGCGCGCATCACCGTCAAGGACGACGAGAAATAGGGGCTGGGAACCTTTAGTTGGAGAGCGTAATGCCGAGGAAAGCGCCGACGCAATGTCGGCATTACGGATGTGGCCGACTTGTCGCGACGCCGGGCTACTGCGCCGAGCATGCGAGTGAGGCGGTCGGTTGGCAATCGGATCGCCAGCGCGGCTCGCGTCACGCCCGCGGATACGGATCGGACTGGACAAAGCTGCGGCGTGAAGCGCTCGCGCGCGACAACGGGCTCTGCGTGCCGTGTCGGAAGAAAGGCCGGATCGCTCGCGCTATTGCGGTAGACCACATCGTGTCGAAGGCCGAGGGCGGAACCGACGAGCTGACCAATCTGCAGTCGATCTGCAAACCGTGCCACGACGCAAAGACGTCGGCGGAAGCGGCGCGTGGGCGCAGTCGCCGCTGATCCGGCGCGGGCCGCCGCCCCGAAACCGAGGGGGGGTGGTTTTAATTTTTCGGCCCCTTGCTCGGGACCGAACGTTCAGCCGCATTTTTTCGCGGACCACTTTTTGAAGAGGGGGGGGTTAAGAAAGCCGCCCCATAGAGCCGATCGCGCAACGCGAGATGAGTTTTTCGTCGGCTCGCTTACCGGAAGCCTCACATGAGTCCGAATCAACCGTTTGCCGACGTCGGCGGTGCCGACGATTCGCGCGCGTCGGGCGGCGGCGTTGGAAAGGCGATCGAATCGCCGCCGCCGCCGCCCGGGGTGCATTTCGAGTCTGCGCACCGCAAGGTGTGGGACTACCTCTGCTTCGCGCTGCGCGCAGAGGGCGTGCCGCACCGCACTGCCGGTGTCGCGCTGTCGATCGTCTGCTTTGACTTCGTTCGCTGGGTGAAGGTCGAGCTGCAGCTACGCGACTTCGAGAAGATCAATCACGGATCGTTCATGGTGCAGACGCCGAACGGTCATACGCAGCCGCATCAACTCTATTACGCGGCAAAGTCGCTGAAAGAGGGGTTGCTCAAGTGTCTACCGGAAGCATGCCTGACGACTCCGTCGATGCTGATCGCGAAATCGAAGATGGAAGATCCGAATCCGCAGGACGACCTGTTCGACCAGCTGCTCGACCACGCGCGCTCCAGACCGACGAGCTTGCCCGCCTAACGCCCGCCGTTCGGCATCGGTGGGATGTCGAGTATGGCCTGCCCGTGCTACGAGGCGACATCGTCGTCGGCGAGTTCGTGTTTCTTGCGGTAAAGCGCCATTACGACGATCTGATCGCCGGCCCCGCGCGCGGCATCGTGTTCAGTGCGCCGCATGCAGCGCACATTATCGATTGGATCGAGAAGCAATTCCTACACATCAAGGGTGCGCTGGCCGGTCAGGCGCTCGTGCTCGATCCGTGGCAGCGGTTTTGGACCGCGGTCATGTACGGATGGCGTCGTGTCGATGCGGGCCTGCGCCGGTTTCGCACAGGATACGAGGAGGTCGCGCGCAAGAACGGTAAGTCGACGTGGAAGGCGGGTCAGGGCGACTACCTGTTTCTGATGGATGGGGAGCAGGGCGCAGAGGTCTACACGATTGCGACGACGCGCGAGCAGGCGATGAGCGTGTTCAAGCCGGCGCTCGACAACTACCGGCGTCGGTGCCGGCGATCGAAACGGCTGGCGCGATCGATCAAGGTGTACGACGGAACCAACCAAGAGCGGATCGTGTTCGGCAGCAGCGTGTTCAAGCCGTTGCCGGCGAACGCGGAATCGCTCGACGGTTTGAACCCGTCGGTTTGTATGGTCGACGAGCTGCACGCGCACAAGACTCGGGAAGTTTGGGACGTGATGGAGTCGGCGCTCGGCGCGCGACTCCAGCCTTTGATTTCAGCCATCACGACGGCCGGCTACATCCTCGACGGGATCTGCACTGAGATTCGCATGTATCTCGTGATGATCCTGCGGGGTGAGAAGATCGACGATAGCTTTTTCGGCTACATCTACACGCTTGATGACGACGACGATCCGTTCGACCCGGCTGTTTGGATCAAGGCAAACCCGAGCCTGGGTAGTGCGAAGACGGTCGAGTACATGCGTGCGCAGGCGACGAAGGCAGCCGAGCTGCCGAGCGCGAAGGCCAACTTTCTCACCAAAGACCTGAACGTCTGGGTCAATGGTGCCTTGAGCTGGTTCGACATGCAGGTGTGGGACCGATGCGGTGCGCCGTTCGACCCCGCGATTCTCGCCGGCCGGCGGTGTTTCGGTGGACTCGACCTTGCGAGTACGCAGGATTTGAGCGCGTTCGTGCTCGTCTTTCCTCCGTACGACGACGGCGGGGATATTGTCGAAGAGCTCGGCCCGGACGGCGAGTGGTATGTGGTCGCGCATATTTTCGCGCCGGAGGCGAAGGTCAACACGCAGGAGGGTAGCGACGCAGCGCCGTATAAGAAGTGGGCCGAGCTTGGATGGCTGACGGTAACGCCTGGAGCGGTGACCGACTACTCGATCATTCGCGACACGATCATCGGCGCGTGCAAGAAATTCAAGGTACAGGACATCGCATTCGATCCCTGGAACGCCACGCAGATCGTCAACGAATTGCTTGAGGCAGAAATTCCAATGGTTCAGGTGCAACAGAACATGTCGGGCCTCTCGCCGGGTGCGAAGCAGCTCGAGCGGTTGGTGTACGGCGGCAGCATGCGACATGGCGGAAATCCGGTAATGCGGTGGTGTGCGAGCAATGTGACGCTGATGCTTGATTCGAACGACAACATCCGGCCCGACAAGAAGAAATCGCGGCCGAACGGGCGCATCGATCCGATCGTCGCCGCGTGTATGGCAACGACTCGGGCTGTGACATATCAGCCCGAATCCGCTCCGGAAATCTACATCCTATGACGAACGCAACGAACGGTGCGCCGCGCACGAACGCGAGCGGGTCACGCATCTTGAACCAGTGGAACGCGGAACGGCAGTCGGCCAGGGCACAGGCAGCCGTCGTGTCGACCAGCGAGATTGTTCCGGGGACGGACGCATTCGACTGGATGACGGGACTGCAGACGCCGGGCAGGGCGGTGAGCGAGCGCGGCGCGATGAGTGTTGCGGCCGTCTATTCGTGTGTATCGCTTATCGGTGGAGCCGTCGCGGCGACGCCGCTGGTCGAATACATGCGCGGCCCGGATGGCGTGCTCCCGGTCGAATCGGAGTACTGGGAGCTGCTGAACGAACAGATGCATCCGCGATGGTCGGCGGCCGTCGGTTGGGAGTTCGGCGTGCAGGGGCTGCTGCTGCACGGCGACCTGATGTCGCGGATTCATCGCGTCACGCCATGGTCGCCGAAAATCGAATGGATCGAGCCTTTGCATCCGCTGTCTGTTTGGCCCGATCTCGTCGACGATCGGTTGGTATACAGCTACGTCGATCCGGCAACGCATGCTATCGAGACGGTCGATCAGGACGACATGATCCACGTTCCTGGGCCGGGCTTCGATGGCCGACGCGGCATGTCGCAAATTCGCAGCGCGTTGCGTGGTCCGGTCAACGTATCGTCATCGGCCGGCCAGCTGATCGATTCGATGTTGTCGGAGAACCTTCGCCCTGACCTGGTTATCCGCGCCGATAAAAAGCTTGACGAGGCAGACATCGCGCTATTGCGTAAGCAATGGTTACAGCGATACAGCGGGTTGCACAACAGCACTGCGCCGATCGTGCTGGGTGGAGGGATGGACATCAAACAAATCACGATGTCCGCTGCTGACGTGCAGCTAATTGAAAACCGCAAGCTGACCGACGACGACATTTGCTCGGTGTTCGGAGTGATGCCGCACATGATCGGGCGGAGCGACAAGGGAACGACGATCGGGACAACGGCCGAGCAGCTCGCGAAGCATTTCGTGAAATACACGCTTGGCCGACACCTGACAAAAATTGCACAAGAGGTCGGCCGCAAGGTCGTGCGTAAGTCGAAGCGCTCGATTCAACACGATTACACGGCGCTCGAGCTCGGCGACACGAAGGCGATGTTCGAGGCATTCCGTATCGCACTCGGCCGCGCAGGGGAGCCCGGTTGGATGTCGCAAAACGACGTGCGGCGACGGTTCAACATGCCGCCGGTGCCGGACGGCAACAAACTCAATTCAGGGACAAAAGATGCGACGAAACCGAATCCTCCAGCTGCTGAATGACAACCGTGCGGCGCCACGTGCCTTCAGCGTGAAGGCGAGCGACGACGGCACGGTTGCGACTGTCTACCTTTACGACGTGATTGTGACCGACGAATGGTGGGGCGGCGTCTCCGCGCAGTCGTTCGTGCAGGCGCTCGCCGGGATCACGGCCGACACGATCCACCTTCGGATCAACAGCCCGGGCGGCGACGTGTTTGCCGCGCGCGCGATGGAAACGGCAATTCGCGGTCATTCCGCGCGGGTGATTGCGCACGTCGACGGCGTTGCCGCGAGCGCGGCCAGCTTCGTGATGCTGGCCGCCGATGAGGTTGAGATCACGGACGGCGCGTTCGTGATGATCCATAACGCATGGACGTTCGCGATGGGAAATGCGGACGATCTGCGTGAATCGGCAAAGCTGCTCGACGCCGTCGACGCGTCGCTGGTGCGAACCTACGCGAAGGAGACTGGGCAAAGTGAGGACGATATTTCCGCATGGATGGCGGCTGAAACGTGGATGTCATCCGACGAAGCCGTGCAACGCGGCTTTGCTGATCGGCTCGCGGGTGCTGGCGCGGATGCACAGGCATCCGCGTGGAATCTCTCGGCGTATGACCGCGCGCCGAATGCCGCGCATGCGCAGTCGTCGCCGCGCGGGCCGGTCGCGTTCGCCCCGCCGGGATCGGCGCCTGCGCCGGTGCCGGATTCGAAACCTGCCGAGCCGGCGCCCCCTCCGCAGGCGTCGGCCGCGGCGCCTGACATGGATGCAATGCGGCGCAGGCTGGAACTTGCACAACGTTCGTGACGCGTTCCCGCGTCGATTCAAAGGGCTGCCTTAGGGCGGCCCTTTCTTTTTCTGTCGATGGAGACTGTATGGCTATTGCAATTCAAGCACTGCGGGAGCGTCGCGACGCACTCGCGAAAAATCTGAACGCGCTGCTGGAAAACAACCAGGGCGATAAGTGGGGCGCCGATCAGCAAAAGGCGTACGACGAAGGCCTCGCCGAGATGGATCGTGTGAGCGCCGAGATCAAGCGTCATGAAGGGCTGATGAACCGGCTCGCCGAGGAAGCGCTTGCCGGCAATCCCGAGGGGCTGATCAACGCACACGTCAAGACGCCCGGCGCGCACGAAGGCGAGTCGCGAGCGATCCGCACGTTCCTTCGTCGTGGCGTGCTAGCGCTGACCGACGAGGACCGTGCGCGCATGCTCGCGCGGCAGACGCCGGATATCCAGAACGCCATGTCGACCGGTGATCCGGCGGCCGGCGGCTATACCGTCGCTCCGGAGTTCTATCGCCGGCTGTCGGAGGCGCTCAAGGCTTTTGGCGGCGTTCGCGATATCGCTACCGTTCTGTCGACCGGGACGGGTGCGTCGATGACGTTCCCGGGTACGGACGCGACGACGGAAGAGGGCGAGATCGTCGACGAAAACGGAGAAACGAGCGACAGCGATACGAAGTTCGTCGCGAAGTCGCTCGATGCGTTCCGCTACTCGTCGAAGTCGATCGCGCTCTCGATGGAGCTGCTGCAGGACAGCATGTTCGACCTCGAAAGCTACATCATTCGTCTGTTGACGACGCGCATCGGTCGGATCACCGCACGGCATTTCGCGAAGGGCACGGGTAACAAGCAGCCGGTCGGGCTGCTCACGGCCGTGGGCACTGGCGTGACTGTTGCGTCGCCGAACCTGATCACCTACGACGATCTGATCGACCTCGAGCACAGCGTCGATCCGGCATATCGCGTGCGTCCGAGCTGTGGCTACGCCATGCACGACCAGATGCTGAAGGCCGTTCGCAAGATCAAGGACGAGCAGAAGCGGCCGATTTTCGTGCCGGGCTACGAGCAGGGTAATCCGGGTGGTGCGCCGGATCGTCTGCTCGGCCGACCGGTGAAGATCGTGCAGGAATACGACGTGCCCGAGGCGGGTGCCAAGCCGCTGACGTTCGGCGACCACTCCGAATACATCGTGCGCGAAGTGATGGATCTCACGATGTTCCGCATGACGGACTCGCGCTACACGCTGAAGGGGCAGGTTGGTTTCGTCGGCTTCAACCGCCAGGGTGGCAACCTGATCGACATCGGTGGTGCTGTGAAGGCGCTGAAGATGGGCCAGCCGGCGGCGCCGCAAGGCTGATCAACGGGGCCGCCACGTAGTGGCGGCCGCACATTCGACGTGAGGAATAAATGGCCGACCAGTTGGCATATCCGCTGCGTGTCGCGGCGGGCCGCGTCGACGTGATGAAGCGGCCCGCCGAGGAAGTGATCACGCTCGACCTGGCGCGCGAGCACTGCCGAATTGATGGCGACGACGAGGATGTTCTGCTGACGGGGAATATCGTCGCGGCGCGCGAGGCGCTCGAGGCGGCGTTGTCCCGCCCTTTGCTTCCGCAGGAGTGTCGGGTGCGGGTTGACTCGTTTCCGTCGGATCGCATTCTCCTGTGGAACGACGTGATCGAGATCATCGGCGTGTCATATACGGACGAGGCCGGCGTGCGGCAGACCTTGCCGCCGGCAGCGTACCGAGTGATGGACCGGGCGTATCTCGTTTCCCGAAAATCGTTCCCATATGGCGAGGATGTCGAGGTGCGATTTCGTTGCGGTGCATTCGAGACGCCCGATGCTGTGCCCGAATCGCTCGTTGCGTGGATGCTGCTGCAGCTCGGCACGCTATCCGCGCATCGCGAATCGGAGCTCGACGGCACGGTCAGTTCGCTTAGTGAGGATTTCACGAACCGGCTCATCGCGCGTCACGCGATCGTCGGCATTTAGCGAGGACCGTATGCGTGCGGGAAAACGAAACGAGCGAATCGTGATCGAGCGCCGAAGTGGTGCAGTAAACGAGAACGACGAGCCATTGCCGGATGCGTGGGTCGAGCATTCGAGGCCTTGGGCTGACGTGCTGTTTATCAGCGGGAAAGAGCATGTCGTTTCAGGTGCTGTCCGGGGCTCAGCGGTGGCCAGCATGCGCATCCGTTACCGGGCCGGTATCGACGAGCAGATGCGCGTACGTTACGACGGCAGGTTGTACGACATTACGGCGGTCCTGCCATCGCGCAAGCGCGGGTATCTCGATCTGTCGGTGAAGGTGGGGGAGAAGTATGTCTAGTGTGCAGATTCTGGGGCTGTCCGACCTGCGTGCCGATTTCGGGAAGCTTGCGAAAGCGCAGTCGACGAAGGCGCTCAGGCGTGCGACCGTGGCCGGGGCGAAGGTGATCCGAGACGAGGCACGCGCACGCGCGCCGAAGAAAACAGGAAAGCTGCGGCGAAACATCGTCTCGGCCGCGCTTCGGCAGAAGGACGCACCCGGTATCGCGACGGCGGGTGTGCGCGTGCGGACGAAGGGCAAGGGCGATTCACCCAGCAACGCGTTTTACTGGCGTTTCGTCGAGCTCGGCACGCCGCATATGCGGGCGCAGCCGTTCGTGCGACCGGCGTTCGACGAGTCGATCGGTCAGGCCGAGGGTGCGATTCGTACTGAGATCGCGCGCGCGATCGACGCGGTGATCGGGGGTGGCCGGTGAGTGCTCTCGTTGTCCGCAATGCGATCGGCTCGGTGGGCGCTGCGAAGGGCTATGCCGGCGCCGCGGCCACAGGAGCGAAATCACCGTATTACGTGGTGTCGCGAGTGAGCGGTGCGCGCGACATGGCCATCGGGGGAGCGACTGGCGGCAAGTCGGGGGTGTATCAGATCGACGCCTATGCCAGTACGTATACAGACGCCGACGCGCTTGCCGATCGGGTAATCGAACGCGCGTACGCGGCCGAGCAGTTTTCTGTCGGCGGGGTGAATGACCTGCCCGACGACTATTCGAGCGATTCCGGGGATTTTCGGGTGAGCCTCGAAATATCCGTTGAATTCTGACGGAATCCGATGTGTGTACGGCCCGCCTCGCGCGGGCCTTTCTTTTTTATGAGGGGCTTATGGCCGAGAAGAGCAAGCGCATCAAGGCGCAAGGTACGAAGGTCGAGATCTCGAAAACGGTTTCGGCGGATCTCGACGATAACACGCTCGTTTTCGTCGATCTCGGGACGACGACCAAAACGATCAACTGGCAGGGTGGTCAATCGGCCGAAATCGATGCAACGACCCTGGAAAGCGAGGAAAAGGAATCGGAGCTCGGCCTGGCTGATCCGGGCGAGTTTTCGGTCGACGGCAACTATTCGTCGGACGACGCCGGCCAGCTAATTCTCCGCAGGGCGCGCGGCACGGGCGACAAGTACGTGTTCCGCGTGACTTTCCGCGACAAGTCGCAATTCCTGTTCATCGGCATGGTGCGTCAGTACACCTGGTCGGCTGGCGTCGACGGCATCGTGACGTCGACCTACAGCGTCCGTGTCAGCGGCTCGCCGAAGGAAGTGCCGCCGCCGGCCGTACCGGCGGGTTAATCGATCTCAAAAGCGAAAGGAAAGAGTGATGACGAAAACTCCGATGGTCGCTGGCACGCTGCGTGCCGCGATTCTCAACCCGTTGGCCGGCTGGCGCCACGAGATGGTGCCGATGCCGGAATGGGGCGACGTGACGGTTGCGGTGCGCGAGCCGTTGCTCGAGGACCGCGCGTTCTGGCTCGAGCCGCTGCGCCTCGCTGCCGGCGTCGAGCCGGGAGACGACGAGGAAACGGCCCGCGCCAAGTATTCGCGTGTCCGCCCGGACGAGCACGTGCTCGCCTCCGCGCGGTTGTTCGTGCGCGTGCTCTATGTCGAGACGGCCGCTGGCTGGCGTCGCGAATTCGAGGACGGGGACGCGCAGGAGGTCGCGTCGGCATTCGGAGCGGCGCACGAACGCATCGTCAATACGGCGCTCGAACTCGGCAATATGAAAGCCGACGCGGAGGACGATGCAAAAAAAGCCTCCGCCGAAACCCCGATCTCCGACTCGAACTGACGTTGGCGCTGCGGCTCGGCCGGACGCTTGCCGAGCTGCGCGCCGATATGTCGACCTCGGAATTCGCCTTGTGGCAGGCGTTCGACGCCGAGTCGCCGATCGCCGATGATCGTTACGACCTTCATGCCGCGATGGTTGCGTCGGCTGTGTTCCAGGCGCAGGGTGCGAAGGTCAAGGTGGCCGACATGATGCCGAACTGGTCGGGCGAGTCGCCGGAGGCTCAGGAGGTCGCCGATGATCCTTTCTTCGCAGGCCTAATGAGATTGGTAAAGTAGGTGGATAGAAAATATGGGAACGAGTCTCCGCGAGCTGATCGTCAGCGTTACCGCGAATACGACCCAGTACGACCGACGCATGCAGCAGCTCGGGTCGACGGCCAGCGGCTATTTCAACGCGGTCCGGGATGGGGGCCGCGCGGCTGACGCGGCGTTCGCGTCCAACGCGTCGAGCGTGCAAGTGACCGTGCGCGCGATCGAGGCCGCGCGCGGCTCGCTCACGGCATATGCGCAGGCTGCTGCCGCAGCGTTCGGCGTGCACCAACTGATCGAGTACGCCGACGAATGGACGAACCTGAGTAACCGGCTCAAGATCGTCACGCGGGATCAGATCGATTTCGCCGTCGCGCAGAACGATGTGCTTCGGATCGCGCAGGCAACGCGGCAACCGCTCGACGCGACGGCCGAGCTGTATCAGCGGATCGCGAACAACACTTCGCACCTCGGCCTGTCGATTAAGCAGGTCGGCCCGCTGGTCGAAACGATCAGCAAGGCGGTTGCGCTATCGGGCGTATCGGCCGACACGGCGCGGCTCGGTATCGTGCAGCTGGGTCAGGCGTTCGCGTCCGGCCAGCTGCGCGGGCAGGATCTGAAGAGCGTGCTGGAGGAACTGCCGGGCGTTGCCGACGCTATCGCGCGCGGGATGGGTAAGGGCACGTCCGAGCTCAAGGCGCTGGCCGAGGACGGCAAGCTGACCGTCGAGAACCTGATCGACGCGCTGAAAAATGCCGGGTCGAGCACGGACGCGCTGTTCGGCAAGGTCGACATGACGGTCGGGCAGGCGATGACGCGCCTGCAAACGGAAATCATCGCGTACGTCGGTCACGCGAACGAGGCAACAGGCGCGAGCGCGAAGCTGGCACAGAGCGTGGTCTACGTTGCTGATCACCTCGACGAAATTGTCACGATCAGCGCATCGCTTGCAGCCGGCCGGCTCGGTGTGTATTTCGCGCAGACGACCGTGGCAGTCAGCAAGTCGGCCATCGCGTGGAACGTCGAGCGGCAGGCGCTGCTCGCGAAGGCGCAGGCGGAAAACGCGGCCGCGCTCGTCACGATCACGAAGGCGCAGAGCGACCGCGACGCGGCGGCGGCAAAGCTGCAGAACGCGCAGGCCGCAGAGGTCGCCGCGGCGGCCGAGCTGGCCGGCATGCGCGCGATGCGCGAAAGCCTCGCGATGCAGTCGGCGCTGACGGCCGGCTCGATCCAGTACACGCAGGCGAAGCTCGCCGAAGCCCGTGCGATCGAGGCGAGCGCGGTGGCACAAGTCGCGACCGCGCGGTCGAATCTGGCGAACAGCCAGGAGATCGGCACGCGGATCGCCGGCATGCCGTACGCGGCGGTGATTGCGCGCGAGACGGCTGCGGCGCAGGGCGAGCTTGAACGGGCAGAGGCATCCCTCGCGTTGGCGCAGCAGCGCCGCGTGGCGCTGGAGGCTGCGGCGGCCAAGGGTACGGTCGACCAGACGCGCTACGCGGCGGCGCTGGCCGAAACCGAGAAGGGGCTCGCCGTCGCCGAGCGTGAGGTCGCTGCGGCGACGCAGGCCCGCGAGCGGGCCGAGCGTGGGGCGACGGCCGCGACGGCGGGTCTGGCCGCCGCGACCGAGCGCGCGGCGGTGGCGCAGACTGCTGCCGCACGCGCCGGCTCGTTGATGCGCACGGTAGGGTCCGGATTGCTGTCGGTGATGGGCGGCTTGCCCGGCATCATCGCGATGGTTGGCACGGTGGCGCTCGGCGCCGCGGTGAATTGGCTGGTATTCCGCGATCATGCGAGCAGCGCGACGTCGAGCCTGATCGACATGCAGGCGCCGCTCGACCAGATCATCGAGAAGTATCGTCAGCTGTCGCCGTTGCTGCAGGAGGTAGAGCGCAATCGGGCGAAGCAGGCGCAGGCCTCGGCGCGCAGTGACGTAGCGGATGCGTACGCGGGCCTCGCGGCGCGCGCATCGCAGAGCGTCATCATGCCAGGCATCGGCGACAGCCCGCCGATCATCACGGACGAGAATCAGGTTGCGCTCGATCGGTTCATTGAAGGGCTGAACCGGATCAAGACCGAAAATCTCGGCGTAGACGAGAAGTCGCGAGAGCTTGCTTCGCTGGTCGGCGTGTTTATCGATGCGACGAAGGGCGGTGACGAGCTTCGCGCTGAACTGGTGCAGGCCGCGTCGGCGATCGACACGGCCGGCGCCGCGGCGGACAAGGGCACGCGCACGCTCGCCGCGATGGATGCTGCTGCGCGCGCTGCGGCCGACGGCATTCGACTGCTCACGGAAGAAAATAATTTCTTCGCGGGCGGCATGGCGGCCGAGGCCTGGAACAAGTACGTCGAAAAGCTGAAAGAAGCCTCCGACGTCATCGGCATGACCGCGCAGCAACGTGCCGAGTACGAAGCGAAAACGAAGGGCGCGAACAGTGCGGAGGCACGGCAGGCCGGTTTGATCGCCGGGCGCGCGGACGCGTACAAATCGCTCGAGAAAGCGATCCAGGACAAAGACGCGAAGGCCGAGGCCGGCGCGCGGCGAAATATCGACAACCTGACGCGCGAGCTCGCGCTGATGAATCAGCAGATGGTCGTCGCCGCGGCGCTGGCCGAGTTTCAGGCTGATCTCGTCAGCAAGAAATTCGAGAAATTCGGCTTCAACGCTGACGCGGCGCTCGCGGCCGCCGCGGCGCGCGGCAAAAAGGCGTTCGATGACACGGTGTCGGAATCGGCTGGCCAGGTCGCGCGCATCGGCGTCAACGCACCGGCGCTTGCGCACAAGAGCCGGTCCGGCGGGTCGCGCGCCGAGCCGGAAAGCCAGCGCATGCTCGACAACATCGCGCAGCGCATTGCGCAGTTGCGCGTCGAAGCGGTTGCAACCGACAAGCTCACGCAATCGGAGAAGGATCGGATCGGCTTTGACCAGAAGCTGACGGATCTGGCCGCGAAGCGCACGAAGCTGACCGATGGCGACAAGAGCTTGATTCGTGACCAGGCTGCAATTCGCGCGGCATACGACCGTGCGGTGCAGCTGGAGAAAGAGGTCCGTTATCACGAAGCGATCAACAAGCTGAAGGAGCGCAGTGCGCAGATCGATGCGGAGCTGGCGGACTATGCGTCCGAGAGGCAGCGCGAGGTAGCGCGCGAGCTGGCCGCGATGCCGATGGGCGACAACGCGCGCGAGCTGAACCAGGCGACGAGCCGCGTCGGCGATGAGTTCCGGCGCCGGCGCGACGATTTCACAAAGGGCGCGCGGAAGGACGGCACGCTAGGGTCGCCGGAGTATCTGGCCGAGATCGACCGCATCAACCGGGCCGAGGCCGATCAGGTCGAGCGTGAACGCGGGTATGTCGAGCAGCGGCTCGCGGTGCAGCGCGACTGGCGCGTCGGCGCAAGCCGTGCGGTGGCGCTGTATCAGGAGTCCGCGGAAAACGCTGCCGGTCGCGCGGAGGAGGCATTTACGAGTTCGTTCCGCAGTATGGAGGACGCGCTCACCTCGTTCGTGTCGACCGGCAAGCTGGATTTTCGCGGACTGGTCAACAGCATGATCGCCGACCTTGCGCGCTTCGCCGCGCGCGCGGCGATGGCGCCGGTGTTCGGCGCGCTCGGTTCAGCGCTTGGGCTTGGCGCGGCCGGCGCCGGTGGCTTCAGTGCGTCGTCGTTGCTTGGCGGTGTGGCGGGCGGCATGTCCGACATGTTCGGGGCGGGTGGCGGCAACGCGTACGGTTTCCACCTGGCGACCGGCGGGCGGGTCACTGGCCCGGGCACGTCGACGAGCGACAGCATTCCTGCGTGGCTCTCCAACGAGGAATTCGTGGTGAAGGCCGCGGCTGTGCGCAAGCCCGGCGTGCTTCGCCTGCTGGAGGCGATCAACAGCGGACAGGATCTCGGTTTCGCGAAGTTTGCGAACGGCGGCCTGGTCGGCGGGGGCTCGGCCGGCGGGGGCGCGCTCGGGGTGCAGGGCGGAGGGATCGAGCTGAATATCCCGGTGACGATCGACGGCGGCACGGGCAACGCGGCGCAGATGATGGCGAGCGCGGAGTTCGTGAAGAAGCTCACGCAAATGGTGCAGGGGCTGATCGCGGTCGAGAGTCGTCAGGGTGGCGCGCTCTGGAAACTGAAAAACGGGATGGGGTGATGACCGACACGTTTATCTGGCCACCGACGGTCGAAGGGTTCGGCGGCGATACGACGCTGCGTGTGCGGAAGGCCGGTTTCGGCGATGGGTACACGCAGCGCGCGGCGGACGGCCTGAACAACCGGGTGCCGTCATACAGCCTTCGATTCGTGGGGAAGGCGGACAAGATCTCGGCAATTCTCGCGTTCCTGGATGCGCATGCCGGCGCGGTGTCGTTTTTCTGGACGCCGCCGCTTCGGCCGCAGGGCCGATTCGTGTGTGAGAAGTACACCGAGCCGGTGAAGAACGGCAACGTATACACGATCACGGCGCAGTTTGAGCAGACGTTTGCACCATAGGGTTAGAAAATGCCGCAACTTCAAAAAGTCAATCTCGGTACTCCACCGGAGGGAAAGGACGGAGACTCCGTCCGCGCTGCTAACGTCAAGGCAAACGCCAACGTCGACGTGCTGTCCGCCTGCGTTGCGCTGGGATATAACATCCTAAGTGATAACTGGACGCTTGCGCCTAGTAATGTCGGCACGCGATTCGGGTTGAACATGGGTGTGGACGGCAAGGTCATTGTGTTTCCGCTTGCCTCGGCGGTCGTTGCCAACGCCTGCCTTCACTTTTTCAATGTCAGCAATCCTGTAACGATCGGATTGCAGGGTAAAGACGGAACCCAAGTCAAGGTGCTTAATACCGGGGACTGGGCGACCTACGTCTCCGACGGCGGCGGTTATTGGCACGTCGCTGCCCGCGGGAAAATGCTCCCGAATGAAGTGGTGTCCGGGAATCTTTCGGTTGGTGGCACGCTGTCCGTTACCGGGGGAATTGCGGGCGATCTTGCGGCGAGCGGAAAGCTCGTCGGCGGTAATTGTCCGAACCTTCTGGTGAACGGGTCCGGCGAGCTGGGAAGTACTGGGTGGAATGGGACGACATTCGGTCCATTGCAGGGTGGGTTTGGAGAAGGGACGCTCTTCATCAATTCCAATGCAATCAACACTGGCACGTGGGTTGTCGATCAATCCAGCGATATTGCTTGTGGTCCGGGCGTCGTGGTCACGGTGTCGGCCGAGATCAGTACTGGGGGGTTGAACGCCGGCCGAGTGTATATAAAGAGCGAAGCGTTCAAGGCCGATGGAACGTTTATTGGCACTGTTGCTTCGACGCCTTCAATAACAACGAAACGAGATGCTTCCTTTCAGAGTGGTGCGGGCGTAACCCCAGCAGGAACGGCTTCGATCAGGGTGAGCAAGGTTGCGGATGCCGCACCGAACATATCAGCGTTTGGCGTTTCATTTCGACGGATCAAAGTCGAAAGGGGCAACGTGCCCTCGCTCTATTCCCAAGAGGCGAGCATTGCCTATCTTGCAGGCGCACCGGTATTTGCTGGGGTGCCGAAGTTCGGCTCGTATACGCCGTGGCACAGCGGAAATTTAAATCCCGCGAACTATGCAAATCTGGCAACGGACCAGACATTCAAGGGAACGAACTACTTCGAAAGGGCCATCGTTTCGACGTTCTCCCCGTCGGACTATGGTTCGGTGTTCGCTGCAAATCGATTGACCGGATATCTGTTCAGTGATTGGTCAAAATCCTCAGCAGCCGTTCGCGTCGAATGTGGTGACAATGGCGCCGCCTACCAACTTTTACACGCTCAGAAATCTGGGCAGCGCGATTTATTCGCGATGTCCATTCACGCTGGTGGATCAGCAAGCGCAACTGCGGTGGCCTCCTTCACGTTCACAGGAACCGTAAATGCGCATATGTTTTACGACGGAGGGAATGCGGCGTTTATCGGCTCGTTATCGCAAGGCTCAGACTACCGAATCAAGAAATCGGTGGAAAACATTGATACTGCTGAAGCGTACGAGGGCGTGCGGCGCTTGCGTTTCGTCGACTATCTGAAAACTACCAACGTAGGCGAGGACGCGGAGCGCAGAATCGCGGGCGTGATCGCACACGAAGCGCAGGCAGTGTTCTCGAATGTCGTCAGTGGCGAGAAAGATGCTGTAGAGGACGATGGTCGAATGAAGCTGCAAACCGTCGATTACAACGGCCTCGGAGTATACGTCGGCGCAGCGGTGCAGCACATGGCGAATCTGATCGAGTCGTTGGCGTCAGACGTCGCGATGCTGCGCGCCAAGCTGGAGACTCTCGAGGGGGCGAGTTAGCCATATGCCTATTTCCGCGGACGTTCAAAGTCTCGAACCTGGTCGGCGGCTCGAGCTTTTCGAGGTCGATTGCTCGGAGATCAACGGAGACGTGCTGCGCTTTCACGGTCATCTGCAGTCGACGTCGATTGTGTGGCAGGGGTGGGAATACAAGCCGTGGCCGATCCAGGCGGCCGGTTTCGAGCGGACGTCGGATGCGCGGCAGCCTGCGCCCACGCTGACGGTCGGCGACATCAACGGCACGATCACGGCGCTGTGCGTTGCGCTCGATGATCTCGTCGGCGCGAAGGTGTTCCGCCGGCGCACGCTGGCGAAGTACCTCGACGCGGTGAATTTTCCGAATGGCAACCCGACCGCGGACCCGAACGAGCAGTGGCCGCCAGAGCAGTGGCGAATCGAGCAGAAGAGCGACGAGCAGCCTGGCGTGCAGGTGGAATTCACGCTGTCGTCGCCGCTCGATTTCGGCGGGCAGCAGGTGCCCGCGCGCCAGATCGTCGGCATGTGTCAGTGGCGCTATCGTGGGCCCGAGTGCGGATATACCGGCATGGTGTACTTCGACAAGTACGACAGGCCGGTGAGCGACCCGGCGCTCGACCGCTGCAGCCAGAAAATCAGCGGGTGCGAATGCCGGTTCGGAGTGAACAACCCGCTGCCTCACGGCGGTTTTCTGTGCGACACGCTCGCCTAGACCGTCGACCAACTTCTCTTAACGGACCCGCCTCTCGGCGGGTTTTTTTATGGACGAACGAATCAAGCAGGCGATCGAGGCGCACGCGCTTGCCGAGTATCCGCGCGAGTGCTGCGGGCTGATCGTGGAAACCGCTTCGGGAGATCTGTACGTGCCTGGCCGCAATGTCGCGGCGGCGCCGACCGAGAGATTCGGACTCGCGGCCGAGGATTACGCGGACGCGGAGGACATGGGGGAAATCCTCGCGATGGTGCACTCGCATCCGAACGGGACGGCGCAGCCGAGCATGGGTGATCGCGCGATGTGTGAGCGCGCAGGCATTCCGCGGTGGGTGATCGTCTCGCTCGGCGTGCAGGCCGACGGGACGATCGGCATCGACAACTGGTGCGAGTTCGGGCCGAGCGGCTACGTTGCGCCGCTTTACGGTCGGGAATACGTGCATGGCGTTCTCGACTGCTATTCGCTGGTGCGTGATTGGTATCTCGCCGAGCGAGGGATCGTGCTGCCTGATTTCGAGCGCAAGGATGGGTGGTGGGCCGACGGGTATTCGAACCTGTATATCGCGCACTACCAGGACGCGGGCTTTCTCGATATGGGCCGCGACGCGCAGCTCGAGCCGGGCGACGTGCTGCTGATGCAGGTGCGGAGCAAAAACGGCGTGCCGAATCACTCGGGCGTGTATCTGGGTGACGGCATGTTCGCGCATCACATGCACGGGCGGCTGTCGTGCCGCGCGGTGTGGGGTTCGATGTGGCGGGATAGCTGCACGACGGTGCTGCGGCACATCGGGGGTGCGAAGTGACGGAAAAGCTACGCGAGGTGAGGCTTTACGGGATCGCGGGTGCGCGATTCGGTCGGGTTCATCGTCTGGCCGTCTCGTCGACGGCGGAGGCCGTGCGCGCACTGTCGGTCCTGATCCCGGGCTTTCGGAAATTCCTGCTCGACGCGCGCGACAACGGGTTGACGTTCGCGGTGTTCAACGGCCGCAGAAACCTGAGCGAGGACGATCTCAGCGCGCCGGTCGGCGGCGAAGCGATTCGGATTGCGCCGGTGATCATCGGCAGCAAGAGCGGGGGGCTGTTCCAGACGATTTTGGGCGCGGCGCTGGCCGTGGCCGGCTTCGTGTTCAGTCAGCCGACGCTGATCGGGCTGGGCGTGTCGATGGCGCTCGGCGGCATCACGCAGATGCTCAGTCCGCAGCAGGCCGGGCTGGCCGGTGCTGCCGACAACGGAACCTCGTACTACTTCAACGGCGCGGTGAACAGCGCCGCTCAGGGCGAACCGGTGCCGCTCGTGTACGGAGAGATGGTCGTCGGATCGAAAGTCGTCAGCTCGGGCATCTACACAGAGGATCAAGTGTGAAAAAGATTTACGCGGAATCCGGGCCGAAGCGGATCAGCGGGGCGAAGGGTGGAGGCGGTGGGGGTGGAGGCGGTGGGGAATCGCCAGACAGCCTGCATTCCGCCGCGCGCGCGAAGGTGCTCGACGCCATTTCGGAGGGGCCGATCGTCGGTCTGGTGAAGGGCATGCAATCGGTCTTTCTCGATGGCACGCCGATTCAGAATTCCGACGGCTCGGTCAACTTCCAGAGCTACAGTGTCGACGTCCGCACGGGCACGCTCGATCAGGAGTTCATGCCGGGCTTTCCGGCGGTCGAGCGCGAATCAGCCGTAGGTGTGCCGCTGACTTCCGATGCGCCGTGGGTGCGGCAGGTGCAAAACACGCAGCTGTCGGCGGTCCGTATTCGCTTCGGCCTGCCGGCGCTGCAAAAGAGCGATCCGGCGACCGGCGTGTTCGGCTATCGCGTGGAATATGCGATCGATCTGTCGGTCGACGGAGGCTCGTACGCACAGGTGCTGTCGTCGGCCTTCGATGGCAAGACGACGTCGCTTTACGAGCGCTCGCACCGGATCGAGTTGCCGCGCGCCACAACCGGCTGGTTGGCCCGCGTGCGCCGCATCACGCCTAACGCACACAGCTCACTGATTGCGGACACGGTGAATATCGAAGCGATCACGGAGGTGATTGACCGCAAGCTGCGGTATCCGATGACAGCGCTCGTCGGCATGACGTTTGACGCGCGATCGTTCTCGCAGGTGCCGGTGCGGTCGTACCACGTTCGCGGCCTGATCATTCGGGTGCCGTCGAACTACGATCCCGAGACGCGCACGTACTCGGGGGCATGGGACGGGACGTTCAAGCCGGCGTGGACGAACAACCCGGCGTGGATTTTCTACGACCTGCTGCTGAACGATCGCTACGGCCTCGGCAAGACGGTCGACGCGTCGATGATCGACAAGTGGGGGCTGTACGAAATTGCGCGGTATTGCGACGTCATGGTGTCGGACGGCAGAGGCGGCGTTGAACCGCGCTTCACGTGCAACTGCGTGATCCAGTCGGCCGCCGACGCGTACAAGGTGCTGCAAGATATTGCCAGCGTGTTCCGCGGCATTTCGTACTGGGGGCCGGGTGCGGTAGTCGCTTCCGCGGACATGCCTTCCGATCCGGTCTACGTTTACACCGCGGCGAACGTGATCGACGGGGCATTTCGCTACGTAGGGAGCGAGCGCAAGACGCGATACACGGTCGCGCTTGTCAGCTACAACGATCCATCGAACCAGTACAAACAGGCGGTCGAGTACGTGCCGGACGACGACGGTATTGCGCGTTACGGCGTCATCAAGACGCAGGTAACGGCGTTCGGTTGCACGTCGCAGGCGCAGGCGCACCGGCTCGGGCGATGGCTTCTCCTGACGTCGCGCTACGAGTCGGGCACGGTGTCGTTCAAGGTCGGGATGGATGGCGTGCTGGTCGGCCCGGGCCAGGTGATCGCGATCGCCGATCCGCGAAAGGCTGGTCGACGCATCGGCGGGCGCATTCGCGCGGTGGCCGGCAACGTCGTAACGCTCGACAAGGCGCCGACCGTTTCGCCCGGCGACCGCTTCACGGCGATTCTGCCGTCGGGCATCGCTCAGTACCGTGCGGTGAAGTCCGTCGATGGCGACGTGCTCACGTTGGCCGATCGCTTCGACGCGGATCCAGTGCCCGGTGCTGTGTGGATGCTGGAAAACGCGGAGGTCGCGGCGCAGCTCTATCGCGTCGTGAGCGTTCAGGAAGGCGACGACGACGGACGCATCGAGTACACGATCACGGCGACGATGCACGAGCCGGGGAAATACGCGGCAATCGACGACGGCGCACAGATTCAGCAGAGGCCGGTGACGGTCGTGCCGCCATCGGTGCAGGCGCCGCCGACCAACGTGCGCGTGACGACGTACTCGGCAGTCGATCAGGGGATTTCCAAAACGACGATGGTGATCGCGTGGGACGCCGCGGATAACGCCGTGACGTACCTGCCGGAATGGAGGAAGGACAACGGCGATTGGGTCAGTGTGCCGCGCACGGGTGGCCTGCAGGTCGAGGTGCCCGGGATTTATCAGGGGCGGTATGTGGCCCGTGTGCGCGCGCAGAACGTGATGGGCGTTACGTCGCTGCCGGCGATCAGCGCGGAAACGCAGCTGAAAGGCAAAACGACGCCGCCGCCGGCCGTTGCGTCGCTCAAGGCCACCGGCATCGTGTTCGGGATCAACCTGGCTTGGGCGTTCCCGGGCGACGGTACGGCCGGCGATACGCAGCGCACCGAGCTCTGGTATAGCCGCACGCCGAGCCGCGACGATGCAATCAAGCTGTCGGATTACGCGTATCCGCAGGCGTCGACGTCCTTGCAAGGGCTCGCGGTCGGCCAGGTGTTCTATTTCTGGGCTCGGCTCGTCGACACGTCAGGAAACGTCGGGCCGTGGTATCCGGCGGCCGGGCCGGGCGTGCAGGGGCAGCCGACAACCGACGAAGGGGAATACGAGAAGTATTTCGCGGGACGGATTTCGCACTCGGCGCTGGGCGAGGATTTGCGCAAGCCGATCGACGCAATTCCGGGCCTTCAACAAGGCGTCGAGGATAACGCGAGCGCAATCGAAAAGGAGATTCGGAATCGCGCGGACGCGATCGCGAAGGAGGTTCGGGATCGAGCAGATGCTGTGGCCGAAGAGGCACGACAGCGCGGTGCCGCGATCACGGCCGAGCAGCAGGCGCGGCAGACGGCCGACAGTTCGCTCGGGCAGCGCATCGATACCGTGTCGGCCGGCGTGGGTGACGCGGCGGCAGCCATCAAGCAGGAGGCGACGGCGCGCGCCGATGCGGACGGTGCGCTATCGGCGCGAATCGATACTGTCGTCAGCAAGACCGACGGCAACGCGGCGGCCATCGTATCGGAAGCGACGACACGGGCGAACGCAGATTCGGCGCTCGGCAAGCGTGTCGACGCCGTAACAGCCGACGTCGGCGCTAACAAAGCAGCGATCACGGCCGAGCAGCAGGCTCGTGCCGATGCAGACGGCGCGCTCTCGTCGCGCATCGATTCGACGACTGCGGTGGCCAACGCGAATAAGGCCGCGATTGCCGCAGAGCAAAGCGCGCGGGCCGATGGGGACTCGGCGTTGTCGAGGCGGATCGATTCCGTTTCGGCACAGATCAATGTGCCGATGGCTGGCGACAGCGGCCAGGCAGCCGGATCTACGCTGGTAATGGCTGGTGTGTATTCGGAGCAGTCGGCGCGAGCCGAGGCCGATATGGCGCTGGCGCAACGGTTCGAATCCGTAACCGCGCGTATGCAGTCGACACAGGCGAATCTGGTGGCCGATATTCGCACGGAGTCGAAGGCGAGGGCGGATGCGGATAGCGCGCAGGCCGAGCAGATCACGACGGTGCGTGCGCAGGTCAACGAAAACTCCGCGGCCGTGCAGACGGTTGCGCAGTCGTACGCGGACCTGAATGGTCGGGTGTCTGCCTCGTACCAGATCAAGACGCAGATCACGTCGGACGGGCGCACGTACATCGCAGGGATTGGGATCGGGATCAATAACGACAGCGGTATTGTCGAGTCGCAGGTGTTGGTGTCGGCCCAGCGCTTCGCGGTGGTTGACCCGAACAACGGCGGCGCTTCGATCGTGCCGTTCGTGGTGCAGGGCGGGCAGGTGTTCTTGCGCCAGGCGCTCATCGGTTCCGGCTGGATCACGAACGCGATGATCGGCAGCTACATCCAGTCCGACAACTACATCGCGGGCCGGCAGGGCTGGCGGCTCGACAAGAGCGGATGGTTCGAGATCAATTCGCCGGACGGGGCTGGGGGACGGACGGTCTATGACAACAACGGCGCGCGCACATACGACGAGAACGGTGTGCTTCGTGTGCGTTGGGGGAGGTGGGCGTGAATACTGGGCTCCAGATTTTCGACGGCGCCGGACGAGTCATCCTCGATGCAAGGTCGCGTGCGGGGCGAGTCGTCGGTATCGCGTGGACTGGTGGTGGGGATGGACGTGTGGCAGCGGACATGTCCGGCGGGGAGCCATTTTGGTCGTTCATGCCCGCCCGCATTTTCTATCGCGTTTCAGGTGCCGAGCCATCTCCGATTATTGCGATCGACCGGAACGGCGTGAGCTGGCGGTACAGCGGTAATACGAGTGGGTCGAATGCGTACACGCAGGTGCCCGGTTGGATAGTTTATGGAGTGTATTAATGCCGGCAGGATTTCAGGCTTTTACTGATACGGGCGTGTATCAAATCGATGGATTGACCCCCAACTACCAAGTGGTGCAGGCGATGTCGGCGCAGGCGGTGGACACATCGCTACGCCTCGCGATCAACGATGCAGGAAAAACATTCAACGTGACTCTTCCTAGTGTCGCGTTTGCGTTCAATGCAACGGCGGGTCCGATGTACGGCGTATATGCGTCAGATGGCGTTGGCATCACGATTTGGAGTACCGATTTTGACCGGGCTACTTACACCCTGCGATTTGTAACTGAGCGACCGTGCACCGTCTATTTCTTTCAGTTCGATCAGGTGCCGCCGGCGTCTGGAAATTTCGGGCTTCAGGTGTTCAACGGGCAAGGGCGTCTCATTGCTGACTCGTCCAAACCTTTTCTGCGCGTGCTCGACGTTATCTATAACGAATATGTTCCTGGGGATGGGTGGATGGTAGCTGGTGCTCCGAGCCCGCCGTGGGACTCTCGAGCATACGGCGTTCCCATCATCGTCTCGGGAATTTATCCGGTACGTCACGCGTGGAGCTATGACCCTGGAGGCGTCGAGTTGAGTTCAATTCGCGTGAGCGGGGACAGGGTTTCGTGGGGGACAACAATGTACGGAGGTGGCCGAAAGCCAAACTTGGCAGGGTTTCGAGAACAGTGGCATTCGCGCTTCATGGTGCTGGATGCGACGGGAATTGTGTGATGGGCCGCCAATTGGCGGCCTTTCTTTTTACGGGGCGGGAACGGGGAGCGGTAATGCAAGAGCACGAAAAGACGATTCTGGAGTTGATTCTCATGGGCGGACTGATTGGCATTGCGAAAGTTTTGGTGGGTAGCGAGCAGCTCACGTTTCGGCTTGTGGCTGGGCGTGCCGTGCTCGGTTCGGCGACGTCGATGGTCGCGGGCTTGGCGCTGTTGCAGATCCCGGATTTGCCGCCGATCGCGTTGCTCGGCCTCGGTAGTGCGCTGGGCATCGTCGGGTCGCAGTACCTCGAGGTGCTGCTGCGACGAAATGCAAAACGGGTATTCGGAGAAAAATAAACATGGGAAATCTCACAGCACATTTCACGCTCGAGGAGTTGACCGCGAGCGACACGGCGCGCCGGCGCGGCATCGATAACACGCCGTCTCCCGCCGTCGCGGCGAACCTTCGCAGGACGGCCGAAATGCTCGAGCGCGTACGCGACGTGCTCGGCGGGCGGCCCGTGATCATCACCTCGGGTTATCGAGCGGCGGCGCTCAATCGCGCGGTAGGCGGCGTTCCGACCAGCGCGCATCTGTCGGGCCTGGCCGCCGATTTCGTTTGTCCAAAGTTCGGCGCACCGCTCGACATCTGCCGGGCGATCAGCGCGTCGTCGATCGAATTCGACCAACTGATTCAGGAGGGCACGTGGGTCCACATCGGCCTCGCGCCGATCGGGACGAAGCCGCGTCGACAGGTGCTGACGGCATCGTTTGGCTCGACGAGCACGACGTACTCGGAGGGGCTATGACCTGGTTCGATCCGCGGGTTTGGCTCGCAATCGTCGCGGCGGTGGTCATCGGTTCCGCGGCCGGCTATTTCAAGGGCCATCGCGACGCCGACCAATCTCACACTGTAGAAACGCAGGCGCAGCGAATTCGCGAGCTCGTAGTCGAGCGCGACGAAAGCGACCGAATCGCGCGCCAACAACAGGGGAACGCTGAAGATGCTTCGAACAAACGTGATCAGGCGCGCGCTGATGCTGCCCGCGCTGCTTCTTCTGCTGACAGCCTGCGCCAGCAAGTCGACGAGCTCATCGCCCGTACACGCGATCCCGGCGATGCGACCGGAGGCGCGGCAGCCGTCGGCGCCCTCGATCTGCTTGCCGACATGTTCGGCCGGACTGACGAGGCTGCGGGAGAATTCGCGCGAATCGCTGACGAGCGGGGCATTGCCGGGCGGCAGTGCGAAAGCGACTACGACGCGCTGACGGGCGCGGCGCTCCGATAGAAACAGGGCGACCGAGGGGCGTGCGGTAACACGCCCCTCGGTCGCTTTTCCACTGTCTGTGCCAGTGAATCAGCCAAGGCCCTGCATACCTACGTAGGCGGGCCGGATTCTACACCAAGTTCAAATACGGCTTTCACAATGGCAAATCCGATTATTCCGTGGATCGGCGGCAAGCGGCGCCTTGCAGACCATCTCATTCCGCGCTTTCCGGCGCACGACTGCTACGTTGAAGTGTTCGCGGGCGGCGCTGCGTTGTATTTCATGCGGCCGCCGGCAAAGGTCGAGGTGATCAACGACGTTAACGGCGAACTGATCAACCTGTATCGCGTCGTTCAGCATCACCTCGAGGAATTCGTGCGGCAGTTCAAATGGGCGCTCACCAGTCGGCAGGTGTTCGAGTGGCTGAAGCAGACGGCGCCGGAAACGCTCACCGACATCCAGCGTGCGGCGCGGTTCTACTATCTGCAGAAAAACTGCTTTGGCGGGATTGTCCACGGGCAGACGTTCGGCACGGCTACCACTGCGCCGCCGGGTCTGAACTTGCTGCGGATCGAGGAAGAATTATCCGCGGCGCACTTGCGCCTCGCGAGCGCATATATCGAGCGTCTGGACTGGGCGGATTGCATCGATCGCTATGACCGGCCGCACACGTTGTTCTATCTCGATCCGCCGTATTTCGAGACGCGCGGCTACGGTGTCGATTTCCCGTTCGCTGAGTACGAGCGGATCGCGGAGAGGCTCCGCCGCATCAAAGGGCGAGCCATAGTAAGCCTGAACGACCACGAGCAGATCCGTCGCGTATTCGACGGATTTCACATCGAGACGGTGCCGCTGCAGTACACGGTGGCCGGCTCGCATCGAAGCGTCGAGCGGAGCGAACTGATCATCTTCAGTTGGGATGACGCGGCGCAGCCGGCCGGCTTGTTCTAACTTGGGTCCGCACTTGCTGCGGGCTTTCCATTTCCCGAATCTGTAATGAGTATGTAAAATTCATGATCCGGGGATATAACAACTTCCGACCTGAGAACACAATGAAAAAAACGCTGATTTCCGCAGTTCTGGCTGGGCTCACACTTACGGCGTGTGGTGGCGGCGACGATTCGTCGACGCCTTCCGCATCCGGTCCGGCAATCCGCCTTGCGTATTCGGGGGCGCCGTTGGTATCGACGCAGCGCGCACGCGCTATGGCTGCTGCGACGGATGTGTCGAGTGCCGCGTCCGCGCCAGATGCTTCCGCCGGCGATGTACAGCCGACGATCAGCGCGCTGCAGAACGCATTCAAGGCGAGGGGAGCCGACATCGCGGTCTATCCAGGCGTCGTCAACGGTTCGAAGCTGCACGACATCGTCATGAGTGAAAACGGTGGCGTAGGGCCGACTGACGCCGAGATTGCAAACTCGAAAACCAACATCAGCGAATGGGCTCTGGTGTACTTCGAGCTCGACGATATGTCCGGATACATCGATTCGGCACTGCGGAGCGCCGAAGTTGATCGGTTCAAGCGCGACCTGCAGGTGTACGGCGCACGCGAATATCTCAAGGGGCGAGTCATTTTCGCGGCTCGGCCGATCGTGTCGTGTGCGGGGCCAAAAGAGGTTCGAACCGTCAACGACGAAGGTATGGTGGTGGTGAACACGTATAAGCCGACGTCGCAGGTGCTTTACGAGGTCATCGAGGGCGCCGGCATCGAGGGATTGGTGTCGCCCATTGGTGGAATTTACAGGCCCGACGTATCCCATATGGGCACCGACTGCAGCACGCCCGACCAGACGGTGCGAGATGCACACCTGGCCAGCATCGCTGATCCGCTGGTCGATCGGTACAAGGTGGCGCTCGACACAATCAACAAATGCAAATACAACCCGTCGGCCATCCCGGAGGGTGATCGATCGGCTCAGTGCTGGGGTATTGAGCCTGTGAAGAAGTAAAGGCTGCGGGGCGCGCCGACGACTCACATCATCCCAGCGCGCCCCTTTTCCTTCCGGAGAAGGTGGCGTAGCTCTTGGAACTTCCCATTCCCACCACTGAGCTCCCCTCGATCCTGGACGTTCTTGTCGACGTAGTCGAACCATTCCTGAATTCTGTCGAGCGATTTCCGCAGAGCCAGAATCTCGAGGATCAGCCAGCGTACCTGCAGGTCAGTGTACTCGCGCCAGAGGGCGCGAAGCTCTGCATCCGACGGAGCGTCGAATTCCGGCATCGACGGCTTCATCTTGAATCGTGGATCTGTGAGCGGCACACGGTTACGGTCGATCCTAGTGGCCTCGATCGGCGTGCACGTGCCTAGGAACACGGCTCTTGCGTCCTGATCGATCCAAAATTCAAATTCTTGTTTCGTGAGCTCGATCGGGGTCCTCAGGCGGTTCTTGTCGCCTTGGAACCCGTACTCCCAAATGTAAGCCCACTGCGGCTTGATCACGTCGTCACCACTGTATAAAAACACAGTGTATCCCGGGGTAAGATGGGGCCGTCAAGATCGAAAATAGGGGAGCGGTCTATGTGCACGAATTACCGCGCACCGCACGAGGACTTCGAGCTGCGAGAACTGAGGATCGAGCCGTTCAGCGACCTGTACCGCCGCGCTCCGTGGAAGGATGAGATCTGGCCAGACTACCTGGCACCGATCGTGCGCTCGGCAGGTGAGGGCGCCGAAGCTGTGGCCGCAAACTTCGGGATGATGCCGAAGGCTTTTCAGCCTGCCGGCAAGAAGTTCATGACCGTCAACGCTCGATCGGAGACAGTCGCCGAGAAGCCTGCGTACCGCACAGCGTGGCGCGCCGGCCAGCGCTGCCTGATCCCCGTAAAGTGGGTGTACGAGCCGAACTGGGAGACGGGGAAGCACGTGAGCTATCGGATCGGCGTGGGCGACTGGCGGCCATACTGCGTCGCGGGCATCTGGCGTGCGTGGCGTGGCGCCGACGGTGTCGAGACGCTCGCGATGGCGATGCTGACGGTGAACGCCGACGAGCACCCGGTGATGAAGCACATGCACCGCCTCGGCGACGAGAAGCGATCGGTCGTGATCCTGCGTCCGGCCGACTATGACGAGTGGCTGCACACGACCAATGTCGACGCGGCGCGCGCGATGCTGCAACTCTATCCGGCTGACGAGATGGTGGCCGAGCCGAAGTGATTTCGCGTTACGCCAAATTTACGCCAAATTCGGCATGGAGGCTTGCTGCATAAGGCGGGAATGGGGTGTCGCTGGTCCCCCCGACAGGAAGCGAACGCGAAGCGCCGTTCGATATCTTCCGACTAGCTCATTGTGCAGCCTGTCTCTGTGCCGCTCGCGCGTCGACAATGCCCAGCAGGTGGCTGGCCAACATAATCATTTCGACGGCTTCGCGCGGCGTGTCGATCGGTACGTTTCGATGTGAATGGGGGTTTTTGTACGACCCAATTGCTCCGGCAAACAGGGCGGACAGGGCCTCTTGCTCACCTACGTCCTTGGTATGGTCAGCTAGTGGACCTGTATTTGGAGCAAAGGCTCTCCTTATCATCGGCACGCCATGGTCGGCTGCGGGATATTCGGCTGCAGTCCGGACCGCGATTTCGACGGCACGCATCGCCTCGAAAACGGCCGTTGGATAGGCGCCGCGCATAAAGGACAGCCATGCATCATTTGAGATCGCTGAGTGCAGCAAGTCTTTCGGTAGTAGACGGGCGGTGCGGTAGTTGACAAATGCAGCCTCGTTCTCGAAGCGGCGTGCGCGACGGCTCAGGTGGCGGAATCCGTTCTGGCCGTTTACGCCGTCATCGGGGACGATCAGCGCCTGCGCTTCAAGCCAGGCCAGTGCCTCTGCGATCGCCAGGTCTATTTCCTGGCGGCGGTTTGCGGGGTATTGTGGCCGACCGTTCAATGCGATTTGATGCTCCCATTGTTCTGTGCGTAGCGCCCATACATTGAAGGCCCGGTGTTCCCCTCGGGCGCGTAAAAGGAGCAGCATTTTGCCGGCGAGTTCTTCGGGCTCGAGTGCGAGCAACGCGTCGACATCTGGAATCTCAATCGGAAGCTCATTCATGGGAATGAGCCTCTGAAAGAAGGTTCGACCACGCAACACCAAACACGTCAAGCCACTCCGAATACCTTGCAGCGATCGCACTACAGTCATTGCTAGTCATTGTGTGCACTGGGCGCCCGTTGAGTACATGCGTAAGCACTTTTTCAAAGCGTTCGGTTAACCGCCCATATCGTTCGGTTTTCCGTCCGTCGCTTTCGACGACATACTCGCAGGCCAGCAGCCCTTTCCGTCGTGCCGTGAAGTTCGCACTTTCGGGTATGCCCAAGCCGACTATTCCTCGCTTACTCGCGAGATCGATCAGATCTCGATTGCGCCAGAGGATCAATTGAATGTCGTTAACTTCGGCGCCCGATAATTTCTTCATGTTCGTTCCGCAAAAAAATTCGCTAACAAGCCAGATTAGAGCATGGAGAGGTTACGGCGAAAGTTTGCTACTCTCACCACTCCAGTCCTTGCAGCAGTGCAGGCAACGGTAACCTCTTCGAGAATACGCGCATCGCGTAGTTGATTTTATGTCGCCGACGGAGATTTGGTTGGAAGTTCCGACCCCGGCAACACCCGTCTGGCACTAATAAGCCAAAATAGCGGAGGGATGGTGCTAAAGCTTCACATCTACGGTGAGGCTTACAAATATCGGGGCGTAGCTTTCAGCGTAGGTTTTTTGGTATGGCCATATGTGTCATGGAATGTTGTTTCTTCGAGGAAAACGAGTAACCGCCACGAGCGCGCCAGCGCCCGTTTCTCGTCTCCTGTTCCCCGGATCGTCGCCGGCAGAAGCGGCGGTCCCGATTTCTCCTTCGTCCGTTCCACTTTCGGGTTTGCGATAGCGCTCACGTACGTCGCCTGAACGATCCGCCTCCCGCATGTCCACACCGTCGAAGATCGAAACCGAACGGCTGACGCTGCGTCGCTGGCAGCCGATGGATGCGGGTGCGCTGTCGGCGATGCACGCGGATCCGGCTGTAGCCGAATGGCTCGCGCGCGGGCCGATGTCCGTTGACGAGGCGAGCGACGTCATCGCGCGCTTCGACGCGCATTTCGATGCACACGGTTTCGGCCCGTGGGCGGTCGAGCGCCGCGCCGATGCGAGGCTGATCGCGGTGTGCGGCCTGTCGCGCGAAGTGCGTGCAACGCATCCGATGGCGCCGTGCGTCGAGATCGTGTGGCGGCAGGCGCGTCACGCCTGGGGGCACGGCTACGTTGCCGAAGCGGCCGCCGCCGCGTTGGCCGACGGGTTCGATCGGATCGGGCTCGGCGAGATATTCGCGTGGACGGCCGACACCAACCTGCGATCACGGCACGTGATGCAGCGGCTCGGCATGCAGCATCAGCCTGCACGCGATTTCGACCATCCAGCGTTGCCGGAAGGGCATGCGCTGCGCCGGCACGTCGTGTGTGCCGCCCGCGCCGCCGGTCTGGCCGGCGCGTAACGGCTCACGCGTGTTCGTCTGTCAGCGCCACGTGCCGTTCTGCAGCACGATCCGGTAGCCGTCGGCATCCTCGAAAGTCTGGCCGGATATTTCCCAGTACGGATTGAACGACGTCACCGGCATGAAGCCATGTTCCGTGGCGCGCGCGCAGGCGGCTTCCCATTCCGGCCGATCGGGCAGGTAGAACACGATCAGGTCTTCGGGCGTTGGCGACGGCGCGATCGGATGGTCGGGGCAGTGCGTGAATTCGAAGTGATAGTCGAGGCCCTCGCGTCCGAGCATCACGCCGGAAAAGCCGTCGTGATCTTCAAAGCGCGCAAGAACGGACAGGTCGAGGGCGTCGCGATACATGCGCTCGGTGCGGGCGAGGTTGCTGACCGGGCGGGCAATGCGCAGATGGGCGTGCAAGATGGCCTCGGGGCGAGTGGCGGGCCGGTCAATGATAAGCCGGCCGATCCGGGTTGCGCGGGGCGAACGGATCGCGCCTCGGCGCATGCTCATCGTATCGAACGAAATGGGCTCGTGTTGGCCAAACTTTCGGCCAAACGAATCGAACCCGCCGTACCTCGTCTCGCGAAAGAAAAAACATGACGCTTCCGATCAAATGCGCGCACCCTGTTGCAGCGGGTGCTGGTCCGGACGACCTTCGACGTGCTGCTTTTGCCTCGGCCTGCCGATCGATAGGCCGACGTGCATATTCCCGACGAGCGGCCTCAAATGGGTAACCCCGATCTCCGTCGGCCGGTTACCGGCCCTTATCGCCAGTCGCGATGGGCGGGCGCGCTTGAGGTTGCCTTTGGATGGGTGGCCAAGGGAACGATGGTGCTGGCCGGACTCGCTATGGTCGCGTTGATGGCCCTGACGGGCGACGTGAGTGCGCTGGCAGACCTGCCAACGACAAAAAAGGGCTGGTTGTACCTGCTGCTGGCCATGATCGGGGCGGTGGCGCTGATATTTGCGGTGCACCACTACTGGCCGCGGCCGCCTGGTGTGCGCCCGGCAGGTTAGGCGGGGCGGAAGGGGATGTGTCCCCGCAATTCGCGCAGGCAAGAAAAAGCCCGCTACATTGAGCGGGCTGAATCCATGTTTGGAGACATGGAGGAGACAGGTGTAAATTTAAGGGAAAACCCGAGTCATGGCAAGCCCTAGTTGTATCGATACAACTTCCTGTGGCGTCGCATTCACATGCCGCCAGCCCGGGCATGGGCCGCAAATGCGCTGAAGCGCTCCTGTGCGACCGGTAACGCGTACTTGTCGCGCATCTCCGTCTCGATCCATGCACAGGCCTCGCGCGCGCAGTCGGTCAGCGCGTGCCGTGTTGCGTGTCCATCGATGTCGTAGACGAAGCGCACACCGACCTCGTCGTCGGCCACCTGTCGCTCGAGCTGGTTGAGCTGCAGTTGCGGCCCATGCTGTTGCGACAGCGCACGCAATTCGTCGAAGTGATATTCGAGCCAGTCGGCAAAGAACAGCGCGTCACTGTGGCACGGCAGCCGGAAGGCCGTGCTGCGTGACGGGCGCGGCACGGCTTCGCCGGCCGACCCGTGCGGCTCGCCGTCGGCGGCGATGGATGTGTCGACGGGCGCGAGCGGTTGTCGAATCCGGCGATAGGGCTCGCGATCGCGCAACGCATGCCACAGCAATTCGTCGCCGACGGCGCCGGACGGCTGCATCGTCAGGTCATGCCGGCCGTCGTCGGCCGGCGTGATGTCGCGGATCACGAGGCGCAGCGAGCAGAGTGGTTCGTCAGCGGCCAGCAGTGTCGCCGCGCGCGGCAGCCCGCAGACGAGCGGCGCGGCGCCGGCAGCCCGGAACACGAGGCCGCGACGGTCGAGCCGTACGAGCGGCAGCGGCCGGGGAAACGACGGGTAGGCGACCGTGATGCGGGCGCCGTTGGCGCTCGTCAACCCGGGCATCATCGCGCGAAAGACCTGAGACTGGTCCACGTTGTTCTCCTTCGTTACAATGCCGCCCGGACGGAAACGCGCGTTTCGGTTCAGGCGGCGATGGCTTGCCGGGTTGCCTGCCCCGGCTCGATTCCTAGTGCCGCAAACGTTTGCGGATCAATGTCGATCCAGCACGCGACCACCAGACGCCCGTCTACCTGCTTCGGCGGGCCTGCGCGGTGCGCGTGTATGCCAATCCGGCGGAACAGCCGCTCCATGCTCGCGAACGTCACGCCGATCAACTGCCGTGCGCCAAGCTGCGCCGCGCATTCGACGACGGCCGCGAGCATCGGGCGCACGGCCCATTCGGCGTTGCCCGGCCCGCCTTCGTCGTCGGTTGCCGCGAACCGGGACAGCTCCCAGACGGCGGCCGATTGCGGTAGCGGCATGTCTTCGGCGATCAGGTCGGCGAACAGCGACTTCAGCAGATACGGGCGCGTCGTCGGCAGCAGGCGCGCACATCCGCACATGTCGCCGCTGGCGTTTCGCGCGAACACGTACACGGTATCGTCGCGATCGAACTGGTCGCGCTCGAAGCTTTCGTTCGCCGACGGGAGCGCCCAGCCAAGCTGCTCGACGAACACACGGCGCCGATAGCGCCCGAGATCCGCTGCAAGTTCGTGTGGCAACCGCCCTTCCTCGTGAACGAAGGTCCGCATGGTGTCCTCGGATCTGTGCTTTTGTATGTATGCATTACATCGCGCAGCACGAGGGGGCTGTAACTGGTAACTCTTACAGGGTGCCGTTGGAAAGACGTCGTTTAGGACGTGGTAACGGTTTCTTGATCAACGGGATTGAAAACCGTGCGGCTTTTGCTTATAAAGAGCGCCAGCATCGTGGAAATTGTCCGATGAATAGATGCGCAGCCAGTTGTCACTGGAGCGTCGGACCGGCATGATAGGCGTCGTTGCGCCCGAGCAGGGCCGACGCGACCGCGGCGGGCCAGTCGATGCACGCGAGTCGTGCGGCGAGCGCGGCGGCTGTGCGGAACATGCCGATGTCGGTGCCCGTGGCGTCGATGGCCATCACGTTGCTGCGGACGTCGCCGCCCGCTATCACGAACGTGCCCGTCGCGCGTTCGAGATACCAGTCCCAGCCGATCGTCACGTAAGCGACGCCGGCACTGGCCGGGCGATGCCATTCGGTATAGCCGGCAAGGCGTGCGTCGATTGCGCTGTCGCGCAATTCCGCAAGCAGCGATGCGTCGAGGCCGCTTGCGACATGGTCGAGCGCAAGCACGGCCAGTGCGCCTTCTGACAGGCGTACGTAGCCGTCCGGGGACGGGCCGGAGACTGGGTGCAGCAAAGGTGAAGTCATGCGCGGAATGTATCAGCCTCGAACGGGGGCTGGAACCTGACAAGTATGACAGCGTGACGTTGTCGGAGAACGAATGGAACTGCGCTGGCAGGATGCCTATCAACAATTCAGCGCCGCGGAAGACGAGCAGCAGCTCTTCCAGCGGATCGCCGCCTATTCCAAACGGCTGGGATTCGAATACTGCTGTTACGGCATTCGCGTCCCGTTGCCCGTTTCGAAGCCGGCGGTCGCGATCTTCAATACCTATCCAGACGGCTGGATGGCGCATTACCAGGCGCAGAACTACATCGAGATCGACTCGACGGTTCGCGACGGCGCGCTCAGCACCAACATGATCGTCTGGCCGGACGTCGACCGGATCGACCCGTGCCCGCTGTGGCAGGACGCGCGTGACTTCGGGCTGTCGGTGGGCGTGGCGCAGTCGAGCTGGGCGGCCCGCGGCGCGTTCGGCCTGCTGAGCATCGCCCGCCATGCCGACCGGCTGACGCCGGCCGAAATCAACATGCTGACGCTGCAGACGAACTGGCTCGCGAACCTGTCGCACTCGCTGATGAGCCGCTTCATGGTGCCGAAGCTGTCGCCGGCGGCGGGCGTCACGCTGACCGCGCGCGAGCGCGAGGTGCTGTGCTGGACGGCGGAGGGCAAGACCGCGTGCGAAATCGGCCAGATCCTCAGCATCTCGGAGCGAACGGTCAACTTCCACGTCAACAACATCCTCGAGAAGCTGGGCGCGACGAACAAGGTCCAGGCGGTCGTCAAGGCAATCTCGGCCGGGCTGATCGAGACGCCCTGACAGGGAGTGAGGGCGGCAGCGCGAGAGGTTGCTGCCGCCAGGCGGCTCACTCCATCATCGGCTCTGCTTCCTTCGCGGTCCAGCTCACGCTGGAAATGCTCTTCTCCATGCTCATCCGGCTCGCGATCTGCTCGAGCTTCTGCTGATCCTTCGGATGCAGTTTCAGTGTCGCGGTCACCTTCAGCCGGTCCGGCTGGTCGGGCACGTCCTCGCTCGTGAGGCTCTGGAACGACAGCGGCTTCGCATACATCGAGTTCGACAGCAGCGTGCGGATGTGCACCTCGTCGGAGGTCAGGCAGATCACGGTGATCTGGTATTCGCGCACGAGATCGGCGTTCGATACCGGCGTCGCGTTGATCGCCTGGCTGACGCCGCGCAGCACCGTATTGGTGAGCAGCACGACGCCCGTGCCGGCAAGTGCGGGCACGAAATGGCCGGAGCCGGACAGCACGCCGACGGCCGCCGAGCACCACAGTGTCGCGGCGGTGTTGATGCCCTGGATCGAGCCCTTGTCGCGCATGATCACGCCGCCGCCGAGAAAGCCGACGCCCGACACGACGTAGGCGGCGATCTGCGTGACGCCGGCGACGCCATTGCCGGTCAGCACGCCGAGCGTGACGAACAGGCATGCGCCGCTCGCGACGAGCGTGATGGTGCGCAGGCCGGCTGTGCGCTGGCGCATCTGGCGCTCGAGGCCGATGGCGACGCCGCAGGCGAACGCGGTGAAAAGACGGAGTGCGAAATCGAAAGTCATGGTTGTCCTGCCGTGCTAGGCGCGCGTGCCGTTTCGCGTTGCAGCGGCGCAGGGCCGAAAGCGACGCGAAGATGGCCGTTATCGCGCGGTACTGTACCGCGCGAATGCGTCATTCAGTGTGAAACGGGGAGGTGTGCGGCTCGCGGAACGCGAGCCCGGCAGGAGAACTGCGGCGGACAGGCGTTCAGGCGGCAAGCGGCGCACGCAACGGAGTGCTGCAACTGTCCACGATGGTTCCTGAAGGGAGAATGGGCGGCATTCTAGTGGGCGGCGGGCGCATGCGTCAACCGCCTCGCGGCGGTCGAGCTACTGCGCCGAGCCGATCGTCCCGGTCGCAAGCGCGAGCGCGGCGGCAGCGGACAGCGCCCCGGCATAGCTGTCGACCTCCGCGTTGCGGGCGGCCAGCAACTGGCTTTGCGCGATCGTCGCATCGGTGACCGAACCGACGCCGTTCCGGTACGCGGTCAGCGCCGCATCGTAACTCGTCTGCGCGGCATCGACGAGCGCCTTCGCGGCGTCGTGCGACGCAAGGCTCGTCTGTACCGCGTTCTGCGCGGCGACGACCTGGCGAACGGCTTCCTCCTTGGTTCGCGTGAGGCGCGCGGATGCGCTTTCCGCATCGTTGCGCGCCTGCATCAGCACCGCCGAGCGCAGGCCGCCGTCGTACAGCGGAATCGTCACGCCGAGGAACACGCCGCCGCCGTAGCGGCTGCCGTTCAGGTTGACGGTCGGTGCCTGGTCTCCGATCGCGGGCAGCGCGGAGATGGACGTGCCGCCGCTCGCGTACGACGTCGACGCGGACAGGAAGATCTTCGGCATGAACGCGGCTTCCGCAGCCTTGATTTTCGCGCGATTGGCCTTTTCGAGCGCGAACGCGCCCTGCAGGTCGGGGCGGCGCGCGATCGCATCCGACACGATCGCGTCGACCGACGCGCCGAGTGCGGGCGGCAGCGGCCGCTTCGGCAGCGCGGCGATGGTCGGCTTCGACAGCGGCGAGATGCCGAGTGCGGAGACGAGGGCGAGGTAGCCGTCGCTCTCCGTGCCGTTCGCCTGCACGAGCGCGAGATTTGCCTGCGCGCGATTCTGCGTCGCCTGCGCGAGCTCGACGACTGTGCCGACGCCGTGCTTGAGACGCGCGCGGGAGGCCGCGAGGATCGCATCCGCGTTCGCGAGACCCTGCCGGGCGCTGAGCGCGCGCGCGCGTGCGGCTTCGTAGCGGTAGTACGCGACGGTCACGTCGTGGATCACCTGTTGGTGTACGGCCGTGAACGCGACGTTGGATGCGATCGACGCCTGCTCGGCCGCTTCGACGCGCGCCGCGCGGCCGCCGAAATCGAACAGCAGCCATTGCAGCGACAGCGCGGAGATGGTGCCGTGCACGGTGGAGTTGCTCGACGAATCGCCGAGGATCGACGACGTCGTGCCGTGATTTGCCTGGTAGCCGCCCATGGCCGTCGCGGACAGCCTCGGCAGGTAGGCGGTCTTGGCGAGGCCGACCGCCAGCGCGGCGTTGCGCGCGTCGTTCCACGCGATGCGGGTCAGCGGGTTCGCCGATTCGGCGAGATCGATCAGCTCGGGCAGCGTGTATGCGTGCGCGGCATCGAGCGCGGCCGGCGGCGAGACTGACGCGAGCGCGGGCGACGCGGGCAGCGTGTAGTCGTGCGAACCTTGTGCGGACGCGCGCGGCGGGCCCGGCACGATGTCGCCCGCGGCCGACGTTTGTGGCTGCCATGGGCGATCGGACGCCTCCGGCGCCAGATCGATCGACGACGTCGCGCAGCCGGCCAGCGCGACGGCGGTCGCGAGGGCGGCGGCGGCGATCGAGGCGGCCGGCGGTTCAGGTAGGCGCATGGGGGGCAGGCTCCTTCGGTGTGGCTTGACGGGCGGCATCGGCGATGTGCGCGAGCCGCGTGTCGATCAGGTTCAGCAGCGCGTCGCGTGCGGGGTCGGTCGGGGTGGTATGCGGCGGGGTGGCCCATGGCGCGGACGGTGCTCCATGGGGTGCGGCTTCGTCGTCGCGCGGTTCGGTCACGCGGGCGAGCTGCGCGCCGATCGCCGCGTCGCCGGGCTTGCGCTCGGCGAGCAGGAACAGCGGGCCTTCGAGTGCGCCGAGTTCCGCGAGCGCGCGCCGCCGCGTCGCGAGCCACGTGGCGGCCGGCCGCACCCACGACGGTTCGTAGTGGACCAGCCCGAGCTCCTGCCTGATCGCGCCGTGACGGGCGAACGCCTCGGCCGCGAGCGCGCGCCGCTCGGCCGGCTGCGCGACCTGCACGAGGCGCCGCCACTGGTCGATCAGCGCGGCGAGCCCGACGTCGATCTGCTTGCCGATGCTGACGGGCCAGATGCGCGTGAACACGAGATACACGACGACGTTGCCGAGCAGGATGCCGATCGTGCGATCGCGTGCGATCGTCAGGTCGAAGCCGGGGCCGGCGCCCTGGATCACGCACAGGAAAAATGCGAACGCGATCTGGAAGCCGGCATACGCGATGCGTGGCGAGCCGAATGCGACCCACGCGGCGAGCCACGCGCCGGCGAACACCAGCGCCATCAGATGGCCGACCGACGATAGCGACGGCACGATGAATACGAGCGCCGCCGTGCCGAGCAGCGCGCCGACGATGCAGCCGAAGATCCGCAGCGTGAGCTTCTCGACCGTCTCGGCCGTCGAGCCGAGCGACACGATGTAGCAGGTGACGACGCACGTATGGATGCCCGACCAGTCGAGCTGCGAATACAGCAGGTAGCAGAAGATCGCCGCGGCGGTCGTCTTGAGCGCGTAGCGGATGTGGTCGGGATTGCTGCGCGCGTCGGGCAGGAAGAAGCCGCCGTGTGGCGCGGGGGGCGGGGCGGCTGCGGATCCGGATGCGTCGGGTGCTGTCGTCGGAGCCGACGAAGCCGACGAAGCCGACGAAGCCGACGAAGCCGACGAAGCCGACGAAGCCGACGAAGCCGACGAAGCCGACGAAGCCGACGAAGCCGACGAAGCCGACGAAGCGACATCGGTCGTTGCGGCCGGTTCCGCGAAATGCGTGATCGCCGCCTGGAGATTGGTCGCGGCAACACGCGCGAGCGGCGGCAGCGTGTCGGTCGGCGGGAGCGCGAGCGTCACGTCGACCGGGTAGCCGCCCTGGTCGAGGATGTCGGCCATCTCGTCGAGTGTCGCGGCGATCGGTGTGGCATATGCGTCGGGCAGACGCGCGTCCGGTTCGCGATCGGCCAGCGCGACGCCAACGAGCAGCGCGGTGCTCGATGCCACGGCCTGCCGCAACGCCGCGAAGTCGGCGGCGGACGACGAGCCTTCGAGTTTCGACAGCTTGAGCCACGTGAGCAGTTGCTTGTCGCCTTCATGCAGGCTGGCGTCGAATGCGTCGCGCGCCGCATCGTCGCCGCGCAGCCGCTGCGCGGCAAGCCGCAAGCGCTTCGCGAGTTGCGCGTGCGCGAGCTTGCGCGGCGACGGTGCGATCAGCAGGTTGACGACGATCGCGACACCGACCGGGATCGCGATCGTCAGCCAGATGTACAGCAGCGCGCGCGTTGCAGCTTCGCCGAACGGTGCGAGGCCGAGCTGGTCGAGCCCGAAGCCGACGATCATCGCGAGGATCGCGCCGACCGGGCGCAGCTTGCTGGCCGACGTCAGGTACAGGAGGCCGACCGACAGCACGGCCATGCACGCGACGCGCAGGATCGAATAGTCGATGCTGAAGATCGCGATGCCGAGCACGAGCCCGATCACGATCGTGACGATCACCAGCAGCGCGGCAGCGAGCACGACGCTCGTCACGCGGTCGGCACGGATCATGAAGAACACGACGTACGCGGACAGCGCGGCTTCGGGCGTGCCGTAGGCGGCTGTCACGAGCGCGGTCAGCGCGCAGATCAGCGCAACCCGCACGGCAATCGACATGCGCCCCGGAAACGGCGCGAGCAGTCGCAGGACTTCGCGCGGGCCCGGCGAGCGAACCTCAGCGGCAGGCAGTGCCATGCCGGACCTCGACGATCGCACTGGCGCCGACGCGCACGAGCGTGCCGTCGGGTTCGTCGAGCTTCACGCGTACGGGGAAGCGCTGCGCGACGTGCACCCAGTTCACCGAGTTCTGCACGATCGGCAGCGTGCGCGGCAGGTTGATGCGGGCGCTGTCGGCGATGCCTGCGCCGATGCCGACGACCTTGCCCGTCAGCGGGCGGCTGCGGTCGATCATCGAATAGACGGTCGCGCAGTCGCCGACCGCGATGCGGCTCAGCGACGTCTCGCGGAAGTTGCCGACGGCGAACCATTCGCTCGCGTCGATCAGCGTGAAGATCGACTGGTTCGGCGCAAGGGTTTCGCCGGCGAGCACGCTCAGGCCCGTCACGAGGCCATCGTGCGGCGCGCGCACGACGGTGTCTTCGAGCGCGTGCTGCGCGCGGGCCAGCGCGGCCTCGCGCGCATGCAGCGTCGCGATCGCGTCGGCCTCGTCGCCGATCGTCTGCGCGGACGCGCGCTGCTGTTCCTGTGCCTGCGTGAGCGACACGGCCGCGTCGCGCTGGCGGACCTTCGCCTGGTCGAACTGCTGCGCGCTGACGTAGCCCTGCGCGGCGAGCGGTGCGAGCCGGTTCACGTCGCGCGTCGCAAGGTCGTGATTCTGCGTCGCGCGCTTGACCTGCTCGGCCGCCACGGCCGCGTTCGAGCGCTCGCCGATCAGCGAACGGCGGCGCGTGTCGAGCGATGCGCGCGCGAGCTCGAGGTCGGCCTGCGCCTGCGCAACCGTCAACCGGTACGGCACCGGATCGATGACATACAGCAGGTCGCCCTTCGCGACGCGCTGGTTTTCATGCACGGCGAGCTGCACGATGCGGCCGCCGACCGGCGACGCGACGTGCACGACGTCCGCGTCGATCGATGCGTCGTCGGTGGACGGGTAGGCCGTCGTGCGGTGGTACGCGTACACGAGTGCCGCGATGCCGAGCGCGACGATCGCCAGTGCGATCACGCGGCCTTTGATGGAGGGGCGGGCGATGCCGGCGGCCTTCATGCGAACGGCCCCGTGCCGGTGAGCCACACGATTACCGCGACCATGAGCCCGATCGCGGTGCAGACGGCCAGCTGGTAGGGCACCGTGGCGGCCCAGCCGGTCGCGACGAATACGCGGTGCGCGACGATCGCGCCGACGACACCGACGATCGCGCTGACGAGCCAAAGCGGGAAATACGCGCCGAACAGGACGTACGACGGAGCGCCGCGCGATGCGCAGCCCGCGAGCGGCAGGGCTGGCGCCAGGACGGCGGCGACGCGCAAGGGCGCGCGCGGCATTGTTTTTCTCATGGTGTGACGAGCTCGACGTTGGGGGTGGATGCCGGGCGCGGCGCAATGCGGATCGTCGCCGCGACGACGATTCCAGGATACGGAGCCGATAATAAATCAGCGCGATGCGGACCGCCAGCCACCCGCCCAGCGCACTGTTGGGGGATTGTTGGTCTGGGGCGCGCGTGCGCACGTTCGGCACTGCATTGCTGCGATGATGGTCGGCCCGTCGCGATTCTGCCAGTGGAAGCTCGCGTAGGGTTGCCGACGGGATGTAAAGGATCGTCAGACGAACGAAGGGTGGCTGATTTGCCGTGTCGACCGCGCGGAATCGGTGCGGAAACGGCCGATTGCCGTTCGACCGCACGGGAATGTGGCCGATCCGGCAGATCGGGGCCGATGTCGACGAGCAGGGCGACCCGATTGCGTGTGTGGCGCGGCAGCGCGTCGCGATCGGTGACGCAGATCCGCGGCGGGCGTACGACCTGGGCTGCCTGCTCGCCCGCGAGAGCGACGACGCACAGTGGCATCGGCGGTGCATGGCGGCGCGCGGTGCTTTCGGGCAAGACGCGGACATGCACGTCGATCATCCGGCCGCCGTTCTCGACATGGTTGATCTGGATGCGCAAGCGCAGCGTGCGCTGCATCTCGGTAACGAGGGGCTTCGGGAAAGCGTCAACGTCGCTCGCGTCGGGCAGGCCGATGCAGCCGCGGTCAGGTGTGGCGTCGAGCGGCGTCGAAGCCAGGCCGGCGACCGGTCGTCACAGCCGCGATCTGTGTACCATCGCACGTATGGCGCGACGCGCGGCACGGAGCCTCTCGGCCTCGTGCGACACGCGACGCGGAAGCGGTATCGGCATCGCAACGAAGGTGAGCGTTCCATGCGAAGTTTCTTTGTCCGGTTCATTGCAATCGGCGTGTTGTTCCATCTGTACGTCGGGATTCGGATCATTCCCGATGCGTTCACGTCGCCGGTCGCGCGCACGATCGCGGCGCTCGTGCTGGCGAGCTTCGTCGTGCTGATCCCGGTCGGCATGTTCTCGCGCCGCTTCGACGAAGGCTGGGCCGCGACGCTGGCCGGCTGGGCCGGCTCGCTCGTGATGGGCTTCTTCTCGTCGCTGCTCCTGCTGACGTTCCTCCGCGAATTCGTGCTGCTCGGCGTGTTCGGATGGCGGCATCTCGGGCATGACGGCGCGTGGCCCGGCGCCGCGACCGACACGGCGCTCGGCGTGCTGGCCGGTGCGGTGCTCGTCACCGCGATCGGGTTCGTCGGTGCGCGCCGCACGGCCGCGGTCAAGCGCGTGTCGATTCCGGTCGCGGGGCTGCCGGCCGGGCTCGACGGGCTGACGATCGTGCAACTGTCCGACATCCACGTCGGGCCGACGATCAAGCGGCCCTACGTCGAACGGATCGTGCGCGCGGTCAACGCGCTCGATGCCGACCTCGTCGTCGTGACGGGCGACGTGGTCGACGGCTCGGTCCAGCGCCTGCGCGAGCACACGGCGCCGCTCGGCCGCATGCAGTCGCGGCATGGCACCTTCCTGGTGACGGGCAACCACGAGTATTACGCGGGCGCACATGCGTGGATCGACGAATTCCGGCGCATCGGGCTGACGGTGCTGCTCAACGAGCATGTGCTGATCGAGCGTGACGGTGCGCACGCGGTGCTCGCGGGCGTCACCGATTTCACGGCGGGCGGGTTCGATCCCGCCCATCGCAGCGACCCCGTTCAGGCGCTGGCGGGTGCGCCGCGCGACGTCGGCACGAAGATCCTGCTCGCGCACCAGCCGCGCAGCGCGGAAGCGGCGAATCGCGCCGGCTTTACCGTGCAGTTGTCGGGGCATACGCATGGCGGCCAGTTCCTGCCATGGCCGCCGTTCGTGCGGTTGCAGCAGCCGGTGATCGGCGGGCTGAGCCGCTTCGGCGACCTGTGGCTCTACACGAGCCGCGGCACCGGATACTGGGGGCCGCCGAACCGCTTCGGCGTGCCGTCCGAGATCACGCTGATCCGGCTGACGCGCGGCGGGTAGGGCCGGCCGGCAGGACGGAAGAAAGCGGCCCCCTCGGCAAGGCGGGCCGCGACGCGCCGCGATGATGGCGTGATGCGCGTACCCGCTTCGCGGGGCGCGGCGGATTCCTCGCACCCGCAAATGACAGCGAACGACAGCGCATGGCAGCGGGCGACGCCGTTGGCTAGTATGCAGGCATGTACCGTTCGCTCCGTTCTTCGTCCGCTTCCTTCGACATGTCGACGCCCGATCTCTTCGCTGACACGCCCGCACCCGACGTGGACTGGTACCCGGACTGGCTGGCGCCGTCCGATGCCGATCGCGCGCTGGCCGCGTTGATCGGCGAGGTCGCGTGGCAACAGGACACGATCCGCACGCCGCGCGGCCGCATTCCGTTGCCGCGGCTGACCGCATGGCAGGGCGAGCCGGATGCCGTCTACGTGTATTCGGGGATCCGCAACGTGCCGGCGCCGTGGACGCCGGCCGTGCTCGACCTGAAGCGCGCGGTCGAGGCGATGTGCCGCGCGCGTTTCAACAGCGTGCTGCTCAATCGCTACCGCAACGGGCTGGACAGCCTCGGCTGGCATGCGGACAACGAGCCCGAGCTTGGCGATGCGCCGGTGATCGCATCGGTGAGCCTCGGTGCGATGCGCGTGTTCGACCTTCGCCATCGCCAGACGGGTGTCACGCATGCGTATCGCCTCGGGCATGGCAGCCTGCTCGTGATGCGTGGCCGCACACAGGCCGAATGGCAGCATCGCGTGCCGAAGGCGCCGGGCGTGCAGGGCGAGCGCGTGAACCTGACGTTCCGCTACGTGACGCCGGCCGGCACGGGCCGGTAATCCCCTCGTCATTGAGATGCCGGGAGCGCCGGGCGCTTCGCGCCCCGTTTTTACGATTCACGGGCGACCGAGGCAGGCAAGCGGTCACCTGTGCGGCACGTTGCCGCACGACCGCTGAGCCGTGCGTGCTGACATGGCGCTGAGGCCCGTGGCATATGGGTTTCAGATAAATTTGATCGACCGACCGGTTCCGATAGATGAGTGAAACCTCTGATGGTGCGTCGCAACAATCCCTGGCTACACTGCTCAATGGCAGAAGCGCGTCGCATCCCGGCGCGATCCTTTCGACATGCCCCAAGCGTCGCCGACGCGGTGCGCAAGGGGGCAGGAGCAAAACGCGTGACTGTATTCGACCCTTCCTTCGAACCCTCGCTGCACGTCTTTGAACAAGACGGCGGATGGCAATGGGCGCTGACGGTGAAGCGGGCGACCGGCGTCGGCGTGAAAGTCGTCGCGTTCAGCCGGGAAGGCTTTCGCGGCGAAGCCGAGGCCTATGCCGCCGGCCAGCTTGCCCGCGCCGAGTATGACGCCGCCGTGACGGCCTGACGCCGTCGCGTCGATTCCGCCCGAGGATCGTCTTCACTGTTCACCGCCCGCCGCCGGGCGGTTTTTCCCAATCGTTTTTCAGATTTCCGTTTGCCCGAGCGTCGTGCTGCGCGACGCGCGACAGCGCATGCGGCGTTCCTGCGCGCCGGTTCGTCCGCGCTCGCCGCGCCAAATGGTCCGTACCATTCGACACGTGTGTGCCATACGCTGCGCTTAACGTCCCTGCACGGCGCCCGTCGCGCCGGCGATGCGGCTTCGCGCCGCGATTTGAACGCCGGACGCCGGACGACGACCCATCGACAAGAATGCAGGTCATGTGCGACGACAGAACCGACTACAACCGCCATGCGCGTGGCGGATCGCGCACGGCGCGGGCGCCGGAACGGGGATTCACGCTGATCGAGGTGCTGATCGCGCTGGCGATCGTCGCCGTGGCACTCGGCGCCGTGATGCGCGCGATCGGCGCGCTCGCGTCGGATACCGACATGGCGCGCATGCGCCTGCTCGCGTTATGGAGCGCCGACAATGCGCTCGGCGAGATCCGCATCGCATCGACCTGGCCGTCCGTCGGCTCGAACACGTTTGCCTGTCCGCAGGGCCGCTACCGCTTCGTGTGCCGCCAGTCGGTGGCCGCGCTGCCGAGCCCGCTCGTGCGTCGCGTGACGGTGAGCGTGTATCCGTCCGCATCGAGCCGCAACGTGCTCGCCGAAGTCGTCACGGTGATCCAGAATGAAGCGCGCCGCTGACCCGCGCGCGGCGGCGCGTGACCGTGCCCGCGGCTTCACGCTGATCGAGATGCTGGTTGCGATCGCGCTGCTCGCCGTGATCGCGCTGCTGTCGTGGCGCGGCCTCGATGCGACGATCCGCGGCCGCGACGATATCGCGTCGAATCTGGCGCAAACGCGTCTGCTCGGGCGCTACTTCTCCCAACTGCAGTTCGACCTGACGAACCTCGTCACGCCCGACGAAGTATTCGGGCCGCCGCTGCGCATCCGTCCGGGCGAACTCGTGATGGTGCGCCATCTCGGCGTCGGCGGTGGGCCGACGCAGATGCAGGTGGTGCGCTACCAGCTCAACGGGCGCGAGCTCGTGCGCAGTGCGTCGCAGCCGCTTGCGTCGCTCGCCGAGGTGGACGACGCGCTGCATCACATGGATGCGTTCGCGCGCGTGGTGGTCAGCAATGATGCGCGCTCGATGCAGCTTTCCGTGTGGATCCCGCCCGGCGGATGGACGACGAGCCAGGCCGCCATCGAACAGTCCTATGCGCAGTTTCTCGCGCAGCACGGCATCAGCAACTCGACGTCGATCGGCGTGCCGGTGCCGCGCGGAGTGCGCTTCTCGGTGACCATGGGCGCGCCGGCTGTCGAATACGTGCGGACGATCCCGATCGGCCAGTAAGCGCGGGATGCCGTCCGGTGCACGCGGCCAGGCCCCGAGTGCCGTTCCGTCACCCGGACAAAATGGTCCGTAACTTTCGTCATACGTCTGTTATTGGCCGTCCGTTAGTCTCGTCACGAGCATGACCGACGCGACCGGTTTCATCGACCGGCTCAGCGGCGGCATCGGCAAACGGGAAGGGGGCGAACGTGACGGTCGAGCACCGGCATGATGCACACGCGGGCGCGTCGGGACACGGCGCACCCGGGCAATGGCAGTCGGCGGCGATTCTGGGCCGCGCACAGCAGTGGCACGGCGCCGGTCGCTTCGACGACGCGGCACGGGACTATCTCGCGGTGCTCGCGAAGGAGCCCGATCATCCGCAGGCGCTGCATCTGTACGGCGTGCTGCAATTCCAGCGCGGTGCGGCCGATCAGGCCGAAGCGCTGCTGCGCCAGTCGATCGCGATCGCGCCGGACGTGCGCGCGCTGTCAGATCTCGGCGCGATCGTCGGCGAGCGCGGCCGCATCGACGAGGCGCTCGGGCTTTTCGCGACCGCGCTGCGCGCAGCGCCCGACGACGTGCAGACGCTCGTGCGCCACGGCAATACGTTGATCGGCCTGCGCCGCTACGACGACGCGCTTGCGTCGTTCGATCGTGCGCTCGCGGTGTCGCCGCTCGTGCTCGACGCGCTCTGCAATCGCGGCGGCGCGCTGCGTGCGCTCGGCCGCCTCGACGATGCACTCGATACCTACGACCGCGCCCTGATGGTCGATCCGCAATCGTTCGAATCGTGGTTCAACCGCGGCCTCGTGCTGCGCGAGTTGCGGCGCGCGGCCGATGCGCTGCACTGCTTCGATCGCGCGAACGCGATCCGGCCGGGCGTCGCCGCGATCGTGACGGCGCGCGGCCGTACGCTCGCCGAGCTCGACCGTCTGAACGAGGCGCTTGCCGCCTTCAACGACGCGCTCGCGGCCGATCCCGAGCGGCTCGACACACTCTGCGACAGCGCGGCCGTGCTCGAACGGCTGGGGCGCGCGGACGAAGCGCTGGCGCGTTGCGAGCGGGCGCTGGCGCTCGATCCGGAGCATGTCCGCGCACTCGCGGGCCGCGGCAATGCGCTGCTGCAACTCGAGCGTCACGACGACGCACTCGACAGCTACGAACGGGCGCTGGCCATCGATCCGCGCTCGGACGACACGCTGTGCAATCGCGGCACCGTGCTGCGCGACCTGCAGCGCTTCGACGCGGCGCTTGCCAGCTACGATGCCGCGCTGGCGCTCGACCCGCATTTCGCCGAAGCGTGGACGAACCGCGCCAACGTGCTGCGGGACCTGCATCGCTACGACGAAGCGATCGCGTCGGTCGATCGTGCGCTTGCGCTACGCCCCGAGGTTGCCACGAACTGGCTGGCTCGCGGCAACCTGCTTGCCGAGACGGGGCAGGTGGATGAGGCGTTCACCGCCTTCGATCGTGCGCTCGCGCTGCAACCCGACTTCGCCGCCGCACACTGCGCGCGTGCAGCATTGCACCTGACGGAAGGCGACTTCGCGCGCGGCTGGCGCGGGTATGAATGGCGGCTGCGCGATACGCCGTTCGCGCGCCATGCGCGGCCGTTCACGCAGCCGGTGTGGCGGGGCGACGAACCGCTCGACGGCAAGACGATCCTGATCCATGCGGAGCCGGGCATCGACGACACGCTGCAGTTCTGCCGCTATGTCCCGCTCGTCGCGGTGCGCGGCGCACGCGTGGTGCTCGAGGTGCCGCCGTCGTTGCGCGCGCTGATGGCGTCGCTCACTGGCGCGGCCCATGTGATCGCGCGCGGCGAGCCGCTTCCCGCCTTCGACTGCCATGTGCCGCTGCCGAGCCTGCCGCATGCGTTCCGCACCGGCGCAGACACCATTCCGGGCACTGCCGCGTACCTGCATGCGGACCCGCAGCGCACGCGCCAGTGGGACGCGCTGCTCGGCGAGCGGCGCAGGCTGCGTGTCGGGCTTGCCTGGGCGGGCGAGCCGGCGCGACGGGCTGACGCCGGCCGGTCGATCGATGTCGCGCGACTCGCGCCGCTGTTCGATCTCGACGTCGACTGGATCAGCCTGCAGACACCACCGGATGAACGCGATGCCGCGTGGCTGGCGGAGGCGCCGGTGCGCCGCGTCGACGACGCGCTCGGTGATTTCGCGGACCGGGCCGCATTGATCGGCGCGCTGGATCTCGTGATCGCGACCGATTCCGCGGTCGCGCATCTGGCGGGTGCGCTGGGGGCGCGCGTCTGGGTGCTGTTGCCCGACCCGCCGGCCTGGCGCTGGATGCGCAAGCGCGACGACAGCCCGTGGTATCCGTCCGCGCGGCTGTTTCGCCAGCCGGCGCCCGGCCACTGGGCCGATGCGATCGACGCGGTGCGTGCCGCGCTCGAACCGATGACACGTTAGACACGACACGCGATACGAACAGCGATCAGTGGGGGCCACACGATGACACCGAACGGGGAAGGGACGACATTGGCGAGCGCGACGGTCGCGCCGGATCGGCGTCCGCCCGACACCATGCAGCTCGAACGGCTGCTCGTGCGTGCACGCAAGGCGCATCACGAAGGCGCGCTGCAGCATGCGGAGCATGCCTACGCCGAGCTGCTGGCGCTCGATCCCGAGCATCCGGAGGCGCTGCACCTGCTCGGCGCGGTGCGCTTCCAGCAGGGCCGGCTCGACGATGCCGAGCCGCTGATGCGGCGCTCGGTCGAGCGCCAGCCGGTGCCGCTCGCGCTCGCGAACTACTCGGCCGTGCTGGCCGGGCTCGGGCGCGAGCACGATGCGCTCGCGCGGCTCGACGAGGCGCTCGCGATCAATCCCGTGCACCAGCGCGTGCTGTTCCAGCGGGCCGGGCTGCTCGCGCAACTCGCACGGTACGACGAAGCGTGCGCGGTCTATGATCGTCTCCTCGAACTCACGCCGGGGTTCGCCGACGGTTACGTGAAACGCAGCGACATGCGGCGCGCACTCGGCCGCTTCGACGCTGCGCTCGCCGATTGTGATCGCGCGATCGCGCTCGCGGGCCGCACGTTCGACGCGATGCGCGCACGCGGGCTCGCACTGCGCGAGCTCGGCCGCTTCCGCGAAGCGGCAGACAGCTATGGTCACGCGCTTGCCCTGCGACCGGGCAGCGCCGACGCGCTGTTCCTGCGCGGCGTCGCGTATCTCGACCTGCACGACCCCGAATACGCGCTGGCGGATTTCAATGCGGCGATCGCGGCGAGCCCGACGTTCGTCGATGCAATCTTCAACAGTTCGATCGCGCTCGAACAGCTCGGGCGGCACGACGAGGCGCTGGTGCGCTGCGACCGCGCGCTCGCGCTCGACCCGCGCCATGCGCGCTCGCTCGCCAATCGCGGCAATGCGGCGAGCCATCTGGGCCGCTTCGCGGATGCGGTCGACAGCTATGCGCGCGCACTCGACGTCGAGCCGGGCAGCACGGGCGTGCTGTGCAACTACGCGAGCGCGCTGATGCAGGTGGCGCGACACGACGACGCGCACGACATGTGCGATCGCGCGCTGGCGATCGATCCGCACTATGCGCCCGCATCGTTCACGCGTGCGCGTGTCCGGCTCGAAACGCATCGCTACGACGACGCGCTCGACGATCTCGCGCGCGTGATCGCCGCGACGCCGCGCGACAAGCTTGCGCATTTCCATCGCGGCAACGCGTTGCGCGCGCTGCGGCGGCACGAGGATGCGCTGCACGCGTATGCGGAAGCGATCGACATCGATCCCGACTATGCGCCCGCGCACTGCATGCGCGCGTTCCTGTGCCTGTCGATCGGCGACTTCGAGGCCGGCTGGGCCGAATACGAATGGCGCTGGCGCGACAGCCAGCTCGACGGCAGCCGGCGCGATTTCGCGCAGCCGCGCTGGACGCACGGGATGCCGCTCGACGGGCAGACGATCCTGCTGTATCCGGAGCAGGGGCTCGGCGACACGCTGCAGTTCTGCCGCTACGTGCCGCTCGTGAAGGCGCTCGGCGCACGCGTGGTGGTCGAGGCGCCGGTCGAGCTGAAGGCGCTGTTCGCGACGCTCGACGGCATCGACGTGCTCGTCGCGCGCGGCGACCCGCTGCCGCCGTTCGACCTGCATTGCCCGCTGTTGAGCCTGCCGCTCGAATTCCGCACCGACCTGTCGTCGATCCCGGCGAGTGTGCCGTACCTGCGCGCCGATCCCGCGCGGGTCGAACACTGGCGCGTGCGGCTGGGCGCGGCTGACCGGCCGCGCATCGGCCTCGTGTGGTCCGGCAACCCGCTGCACCTGAACGACCGCAACCGCTCGATCACGCTCGCCGACCTGTTGCCGCTGCTCGACGACCGCTTCGAATGGATCAGCCTGCAGAAGGTGATCCGCGACGAGGATCGCGCGGTGCTCGATGCGAGCCCGATCCGCTTCGTCGGCGACGAACTGACGGATTTCGCGGAAACGGCCGCGCTGGTCGACGCGATGGATGCGGTGATCAGCGTCGATACGTCGGTCGCGCACCTGGCCGGCGCGCTCGGCCGGCCGCTCGCGGTGATGCTGCCGCACACGCCGGATTTCCGCTGGCTGCTCGATCGCGACGACAGCCCGTGGTATCCGGGTGCGCGACTGTTTCGCCAGCCCGAGGGCGGACAGTGGGCGCCGGTCGTCGAGCGCCTCCGCGACGCGTTGCCGGCGCTGATGGCGGGAGCGTCGCGATGAGCACGGCGCAGGCGCCGACGTTCGGCGCGGGTGCCGCGCCGCTGCGGGCCGCCGTCGACGATGCGCTGCGCAATGCGCGCGCGCGACTCGAGCAACGCGATTACGCGGGCGCGAAACGGCTCTACGAGGGCGTGCTGGCGATGAACCCCGATCACGTCGAGGCGCTGCATCTGCTCGGGTTCGTGCATCTTCAACTCGGCGACGCCGTGCGCGCGGAGCCGCTGATCGCGCGCTCGATGCAGTCCGGGCTGAATCACCCGTGGAATTTCGTGAATCACGCGCAGGCGCTGAGCGGCACGGGCCGTCATCGTGAAGCGCTCGACGCGGCCGCGCAGGCGCTCGCGCGCGATCCCGGCCATGCGCCGGCCTACGCGGCGCGCGGCGACGCGCTGCATGCGCTCGGCCGGCATGGCGAAGCGGTCGGCGCCTACGATCTTGCGCTGACGCGTGAGCCGGGGCGTGCGGTGTCGTGGGTCCGGCGCGGCGAGGCATTACGCGCGCTCGGCCGGCCCGCCGACGCACTGATCAGCATCGAGCGCGCGTTGCGGCTCGATGCTGACGACCCGGCAGCCCTTGCGGAACGCGGTCATGCGTTGCGTGCGCTGGGTCGCGGCGAAGCGGCGCTGCATTGCTTTCAGCTTGCGATGGTGGTGCGCGGCAAGACGCCCGATCTCGTCTACGCGTGCGGCTATACGCTGATCGAACTGGGGCGTCCGGCCGAAGCGCTGGCGTGTCTCGACGAAGCGCTCGCGCGGATGCCGGACGACGTGCAACTGCTGTTCGTGAGTTGTGTCGCGCTCGACCTGCTCCATTTGCGTGACGCGTTGCTGAAGCGCAGCGACCGGCTGCTGGCGCGCGACCGCGACAACGTGGGCGCGTGGGTCGGCCGAGGGAACGCGCTGCTCGGGCTGAGGCGGCACGAGGAAGCCGCGCACGCATACGGCGAAGCGCTCGCGCGTGCGCCGGCGGATTTCGACGCGCTGCGCAACCGGGCCGGCGCGCTGCGGGCGTTCGGTGCGTTCGACGAAGCGCTCGCGCATTACGACCGTGCGCTCGAAGCACGCGGCCCGCACGCGGAAGTGCTGTGCAATCGCGCGATCGCGCTGCAACTGCTGGGCCGCTACGACGATGCGCTCGCGAGTTACGCGGCGGCCATCGATGCGCCTGGCCGGACGGCGCAGGAGATCTATGCGCGTGCCGTCGCGCGCCAGCAGCTCGGCGATTACGACGCCGCACTCGCGGATTTCGCGCTGGCCTGCGTACGCGACCCGAATCACGGTGTCGCGCGCCGGTCCGAGGCGTTCTGCCGCCTGGTGATGGGCGACTTCGACACCGGCTGGCGGCAGCACGAAGCGCGTTGGGACGCCGCCGACGTGACGCTGCACCGGCGTTACCCGGACCGACCGCAATGGACGGGCGACGAACCGCTCGCCGGCCGCACGCTGCTGCTGCATGCGGAGCAGGGTTTCGGCGACACGCTGCAGTTCTGCCGCTACGCGAGCCTCGCGCACGCGCGCGGCGCGACGGTCGTGGTCGATGCGCCGGCGGCGCTGGCCGACCTGCTCGGCACGCTGCGCGGCGTGAGCCGCGTCGTCGCCGACGGGCAGCCCGCGCCTGCATTCGATCTCCATTGCCCGATGATGAGCCTGCCGTTCGCGTTCCGCACGACGCTCGACACAGTGCCGGCCGACGTGCCGTACCTGCATGCCGACCCGCAACGGCGCGCCGCATGGGTCGAACGGCTCGATGCGCTCGCTCCGCCGCGACGAATGCGCGTGGGGCTCGCGTGGTCGGGCAATCCGGTTCATGCGAACGACGAAAACCGGTCGATGACGTTCGCCGCGCTCGCGCCGCTCGTCGCGCTCGATGCGACGTTCGTGAGCTTGCAGGTCGGCGTGCGCCCGCGTGACGCCGAAGCTTTCGCGGCAAGCGGCGTGCTGTCGTTCGAGGCGGAGCTGAAGGATTTCGCGGAAACGGCCGCGCTCGTCGACACGCTCGATCTGGTGATCGCCGTCGATACGTCGGTCGTGCACCTGACCGGCGCGCTCGGACGCCCCGTGTGGGTGATGCTGCCGCGCGTGCCGGACTGGCGCTGGCTGCTCGAACGCGACGACAGCCCGTGGTATCCATCCGCGACGCTGTTCCGGCAGCGGTTGCCCGGCGACTGGCCGGCGCTGGTCGAACGCGTGGCGCACGCGCTCGCGGCCCGCATCCGCGTGCATCGCGACACCGTGTGACCGGCCGGTCCGACTGTGACAAAAGCTACGGACCTTTCACGAGCGGCCCGAATGGTCCGTAACACCCGCCACGCCGCTGCCATCGGGCCTTCGTATGGTCTTGGGATTCCAGTGGCCGGGTTCGATCCCGGTTGCAACGACCTAGCGCGAAAACGGATCGGCGCCGCTTTCGGCGCGACCGTCGTCCAGCGCAATTTCATAGGATTCGGGGTGAAGAATGGCAGCACGCGCACGCACGGCACGACAACCTGACGCGACGGGCTCGCGTCCGGTCCTGAAATCGGAACTGCGGCCGCTGGTCCGGGCCGTGGCCTTGATGCTGCTGGCGGGCGCGTCCGCGCACGTGCACGCGGCGGGCATCATGAACCTCGGGGCGGCGGCCGCGCGTGCATCGGGCGGCGGCGTGGGCGGCGCCGGTGGCGCGCCGGGCATGCCGAATCTGGGCGTGTCGGCGCAGCAGGCGCTGCAGGCGAGCCAGCCGTCGATCCGCAACCTCGGGTATGCCGCGCATGCGATCGCCGCGCAGATTGCCGCGCAGCAGAATGCGGCCGCGGCGGCGGCGAAGCTGCCTTCGAGCGTGCCGAACGGGCTCGCGCCGGGCGGGCTGCAGGTGGCGGCCGGTGCGTCGAACGATCCGAACAATCCGGTGCTGTGGTTCAACGCGAACGCGCCGACGCAGAACGTCGACAGCAGCGGCCATGTGAACGTCGACGTCAAGCAGACCGGGCAGAACGCGGTGCTGACGTGGGAAACGATGAACGTCGGCCGGCAGACGACGCTGAATTTCGATCAGTCGGGCGGCACGCAGACCAACGGCGTGAACAACTGGGCCGTGCTGAACCGGATCAACGATCCGAGCGGCAGACCGAGCCAGATTCTCGGCAACATCACCGCCCAGGGCGCCGTGTACGTGATCAACCGCAACGGCGTGCTGTTCGGCGCCGGGTCGCAGGTCAACGTGCATTCGCTCGTGGCTTCGTCGCTGAACCTGCTCGACATGAAGAACCAGCTCGTGCCGACGCCTGCGGGGATTGTCGCGAGCAACCAGCAGTTCTTGAGCTTGCCGGCGGGAACGACAGGCGGGCTGGCTTATCCGGAGTCGGGGAGTTCGAGCGGGACGGTCGGGTCGGGGGGCAAGCCGAACGAGGTGCTGGGGCTGGGGAACAGCGCGACGTTGACTGGTGCGTACCAGGCACCGGGTGATGTGACCATCGAGCAGGGCGCGTCGATCACGACACATACCAACGGCACAGCAAGCGATGGCGGTTTCGTGCTGGTCGCCGCGCCGAACGTGACGAATGCCGGCAGTATCTCGGCGACGTCGGGACAGGTCGTGCTCGCGGCGGGGGTGGGGGTGAGCCTGCTGCCTAACTCGGGCAAAACGATCAATCCGCAGGTGCTGCTGCCGGAACTGAGCGGGCAGATCGTGACGGTCGATCCGGCTACTGGCGCGTCGATCGACGTCACGCCCGTCGGCACGCTGACGAACACGGGTATCGTGCAGGCCGCGCGCGGCAATGTGAACCTGCTCGGCAGCCGGGTCGCACAGAACGGCGTGGTGGGCGTGACGACGAGCGTGAATACGCCGGGGACGATCACGATCTCGACCGCGGACGAGTATGCGTCGAACAATCCGCTGGGTATTCCCTATACCGGTTCGACGCCGGTCACGGGCAACGGCGGCGGAGCCGACACCATCAATCGTGCCGGCCTGTTGAGCTTCGGCCAGGGATCGGTGACGACGGCGCTGCCGGACAACAACGGCCAGACCGCAACGTCCACGCCGGGTACGACCTTCACGCCGGGCGGCATCACCATGACGGCCGGTTCCGTGTGGTTCCAGGGCGGCTCGCTGATCGAGGCGCCGGGTTCGAACGTGTCGGTGACGGCCTACGCGCCGTCGGTCGTGACGAACCAGGTGCCGGGTCAGACTGCGGTGCCGGGCCGGATCTACGTGGACGACGGCGCGACGATCGACGTGTCGGGCCTGGCGAACGTGCAGGCGCCGATTTTGCAGACACTCGTGACAGTCGACCGGATCGGCCAGAACGAACTGGCCGATTCGCCGCTGCTGCGCAACAGCTTCCTGTTCGGGCTGAAAGGTGTCGTGGTCGACAGCACGCTGACGGGCACGCGCAGCGACGGCGTGCAATGGGTCGGCAGCCCGATCTTGAACCTTTCGGGTTATGTGAACCTGATTCCGCGCACCGTCGACCAGTTGCTGACCAACGGCGGCACGATCACGCTGTCCGGCAACGAGGTGATGACCGCGACCGGTTCGTCGATGAACCTGAACGGCGGGTATGTGCATTACAACGGCGGGATCGTCAACACGACCCGGCTCGTCGATGCCAACGGCGCGATCGTGCCGATCGGGCAGGCGAGCCCTTACGACAATTATGTCGGCATCGCCGGGCAGTTCATCGAGAACCACCCCCGCTGGGGCGTGACGAAATCCTGGTACAACCCGTTGCTGACGAGCGGCACTTACCAGTCCGATTACATCGTCGGCGGCAATGCGGGCACGCTCGATCTGTTCGCGTCGCAGGCGCTGGTACTCGACGGGGACATCAGCGCGCAGTCGTTCGGCGGCGCGAAGCAGATGCAGGGCAACAGCCTGCCTTCCGGCGGGACGTTCAACCTGGGTGCCGATCCGAAACTGGCCGGCAACGCGCTGGCCGGGCTGACGTGGAACAGTGCGGCCAACGTCTCGACCCTGCCGCTTAGTGCGCTTTCGGGATTGACGATCCTGCAGGATGCGGCGCCGCAACTGAGTACGCTGATGCCGGGTTTCTCGATCGATGCCCCGCTCGACAAGAACGCATCGCAAACGCTGGCGGCCAACGATCCGAACAACCTGTTCACGACGCGCGTGGTTCCGGTCGCGACGCTGAACAACGGCGGGTTCGCGAACCTGAACGTGACCGAGGACAAGAACGCCGGCAAGGGCATCGTGGTCGCGCAAGGCACGCAACTGAACCTGCAGCCGGGCGGCTCGATCTCGCTCGACAGTCCGGCGCCGGGCGCCGACGTGAATGTCGCGGGGCGGCTGTCCACGCCGTCCGGTTCGATTTCGATCACGAGCGGCGGCAACGTCGTCGTCGGGCCGCAGGGCGTGATCAGCACGGCCGGCCAGTGGGTGAACAACGACGTGCAGGCCGCGCCGGGCACCACACCCGGCAATAGCCAGTTCATCAACGGCGGCAGCATTTCACTGTCGGCGAAGCAGAGTTCGACCTTCGTGAACGGCAACGCCGTCGATGCGACGGGGTCGATCCTGCTGCAACCGGGCAGTGTGCTCGACGTATCGAGCGGCGGCGAAATGCTCGCGAACGGCCAGTTGCTGATGCAGAACGGCGTGCCGGCCGGGCGCGGGGGCAACGTCGCGTTGCAGACGTATGCGGTCCCCGCCGGCGGCGCGCAATTCGGTGATACGGGCGACGGCGGTGCGAACCTGCCAGGTACTCAGCCGACGGCCGGTACGATTGCAATGGGCGGCACGATACTGAGCGACGGCTTCTCGGGCGGCGGCACGATGACGCTTGGCGCGCTCGGCTTCCGGATAGGCGGGGACAAGGCGGCAGCGGCGCCGTGGGACGTGTATCTGCCGCAAAGCTTCTTCTCGCAACAGGGCTTCGGCAAGTACGTGCTGAACGCGTACTACGACTCGACCATCGCGCCGGGCGCGACGGTTGCGCTGACGCAACGGAACCTGCTGCCCGACGCGCTGGCTCTCCTGCAGACGGGGACGGGCGCGAACCTGTCCACGGGCGGCCTGACGACGATCGGCCAGCTCGACACGTATCACCGGCAACCGACGAGCCTCGTGCTGACCGGCGGCAACGCCGTCTCGTGGCTGACAGCGGCGTCCGGCGGCACAGTGCCGTCGTATCCGGGCGTGGCGGGCGCGGTCACGTTGTCCGCGGGCGCATCGATCAATGCGGATGCCGGGGCGAGTGTTGCGCTGGCGTCGCCGAAGCAGGTGACGGTGCTCGGCTCGGTGGTCGCGCCGGGCGGGTCGATCGTGCTGAGCGCCGATACCGGAACCACGGCACCTCAACCGGGCCAGTTCAATGTTTTCACGCCGAGCAACAGCCGGTCGGTCTGGCTCGGTTCGGACGCGACGCTCGACGTATCGGGCGTCGCGCTCGCCAATCCGCTTGCCGCGCCGGTCAAGATCGGTGGCACGGTTGTCGTGCCGAATACCGGCAAGGTTCTGCCGGGCGGTGCGGTGACGCTGTCGAGCGATTCGGGCTACGTGGTGGCACAAGCGGGTTCGAAGATAGACGTGTCGGGCGCGTCGGCGAACTTCGACCAACTGCAGGCGAACGGCACCTATGCGCGTCAGCCTGTATGGAGCGATGCAGGCTCAATCACGCTGTCGGCCGCTTACGGTCTCTTCTCGGATGCGACGCTGGCGGGTCACGGTGGCGCGGTGCAGGCTCGTGGCGGCACGTTGACGATCCTGCCGCATCAGAACAGCGGCTCGGCCGGCGCAACGGCACTCGTCGTGCGGCAGAGCGGCATGCTCGTTCCCGTCGGGCTTGCACCCGGCCAGGATTTCTCGGTCACGATCGACCCGACCACGGGGCAGCCGATCGGTCAGCCGACCGGCGTGATCCAGTTCGCCGCCGACCGCCTGAACGACTCGGGAATCGCGAATCTCGTGCTGGGTGACAGCACGCCGTCTCCGATTCTTGCGCCGGTGCCGCCGATCGTGTTTGCCGGCGACGTGAACCTCACGTTGCCCGAATCGGTGACGCTGAACACCGGACGCATCGCGGCGATCGGCACGGACCAACTCTCGACGCTGCTGTCTACCCCGGCGAACGGCAATTCGGCGCTGGTGAACCTGCTCGCGCAGCCGCCGGCACATCCGCTCGGCACGACGGTGACGATCAACGCACCTTATGTCGCGCTGGCGGGGCCGACGGCAACCTCATCGACACCCGCGTTCGCGCCAGTCGCGACGCTCTCCGATGCGACGCTGAACGTGAGCGCATCGTTCCTCGACCTGCGCAATCAGTTCCAACTGAACAATTTCGGCCAAGCGAACTTCACGAGCAGCGGCGATATCCGACTCGGTTCGACCAGCGCGGCGCAGAGCGGCCCCGTCGGGCTGGCGCCCGGCATGCTGTACACGCCTGGCAACGTGACGTTCAAGGCAGCGGACGTGTATCCGGCGACCGGTAGCACGTTCATCGTCGACGCGGTCGGCCCGGTCGATTCGACCACCGGCAAACCCGTGCCGACCACCGTCACGTTCGGCACGACCGGCTTGTCCGGCACGCCGCTGTCAGCCGGCGGCACGCTGCTCGTCGACGCGACGAACATCGTGCAGGGCGGCACCGTGCGCGCGCCGTCGGGCACGCTCGTGTTCGGCGTCGGCGACCCGACGAACAGTGCGACGCAGAAGCAGTTCGGCAACCTGCCGCTCGTGGCGACGGATTCGGTGACCTTCGCTAACGGCAGCGTGACGTCGGTTTCGAACGGCGGTTCGATCATTCCTTACGGCACGACGGTCGATGGCGTCGAATGGCAATTCAATCCAATCGCTGGCACGACGGCGTCGGACCTGAATGCGCCGCCAGCGAAGTACATCGGGGTCAACGGCACCAGCGTCGCACTCAACAAGGGCGCGACGATCGACCTGTCCGGCGGCGGCGACCTGCAGGCTGCCGAATGGGTGCCGGGCACGGGCGGCACGCGCGACGTGCTGTCGCAATACAACGTGAGCTATGCGAGCGGCAAGGGCGCGACGGCGGTGCCGGTCAATGCCGGCGGCGGGAACGTCTATGCGATCGTGCCGGGCACGCAATCGCCGGTCGCCGCATACGATCCGCTGTTCGCGCAGACCGTGCAGCCGGATGTCGCCAGCAACGGCACGCCGACGACCAAGACCGTGACGCTGGGCGTCGGCCAGGCCGGGTCGAACGATGGGATCGGCAAGGCCGTGTACCTCTCCGGCGTGCCGGGCCTCGCGCCCGGCTACTACACACTGCTGCCGGGCAAGTACGCGACGCTGCCGGGTGCGTACCGCGTGACCGTGTCGGCCGCGACCGGCAACGTCGTGCCGGGCGCGTCGCAGGTGCTGCCGGACGGCACCGTCATGACGGCCGGATATTTTGCCGATGCGGTGACGGGCGGCCGCAGCGCGACGCCGACGCTCTTCAACGTGCAGTCGGGCGCGACGTGGCAGCAGTACTCGCAGTACACGCTGAAGGGCGCGAACGACTTCTTCACCGCGCAGGCCGCGAAGCAGGGCAACGTGACCCCGCCGCTGCCGGTGGATGGCGGCCAGCTCGTGCTGGCCGCGACGAAGGCGCTCGCGCTTGGCGCGACGCTGAACGCGGCGGCCGGCCCGGGCGGCGCGCCGGCGGAGGTCGATATCGCGTCGCAGGACATCCAGGTCACCGGCAACGGCAGCGCGGCGTTGCCCGGCTATCTGCAGATCGGCGGCGACGCGCTAGATTCGCTGAATGCGGGCAGCCTGCTGATCGGCGGGACACGTGCGGCGGCGACCAAGGGCGTGACGATCACGCCGATCGCGAACAGCGTCGTGGTGTCGAACGATGGCAACTCGTCGCTGAAGGGGCCCGAGATCCTGCTCGTGACGAAAACCGACGCGAGCGGCACGGATCCGAGCGCGGCGAACGGTTTGCGCGTGGACGCGGGCGCGTCGATCGCGGCGGCGGGCGACTACCCGGCGGCGAAGGACCAGCCGATCACGATCGCCGGCGACGGTGCGCTGCTGCGCGTGTCGAACGGCGCGATGGCGCCGCTCACGCGCACGGGCGGCACCGGCACGGGGCTGCTGACGGTCGGCGCAGGCGCGACGCTGTCGGGCGGTCAGGCGTTGATGCTCGATTCGTCGGGCAACCTGAAGGTCGATCCGAGCGCGGTGCTGTCCGCGAAAGCGATCACCGTCGATGGCTCGGCGATCACGTTGACGAATGCAAGCGGCGCGGCCGCGGCGGCGCTGCCGGGTTTCGTGATTGATCAGGCGGGCCTGGCGCAACTCGCCAACGCCGATCTCGTGTCGCTGCGCAGCTACGGTGCGATGGGCTTCGTCGGCGACGTGAACGCGACGTTCGGCAAGAGCGTCGACCTGAGCGCGGGCACGTTCACGAGCGATGGCGGCCACGTGACGCTGAACGGGCAGCAGATCGCGTTCACGAACGAGACGGGTGCGGCGAACGGCGCCGTCACGCCGGGCAGCGGTACGCTGACGGTCAACGCGAAGGAGATCGACTTCGGCACCGGCACGAAGACGCTGAGCGGATTCTCGTCGGCTAACCTGACGGCGACCGGCGGCATCGTCGGGCAAGGCACGGGGACGTTCGATTTCGGTGCGCTGCCGGTGACGCTGAATGCGCCCGTGTACCTGGCCGATACGAGTTCCGCGTCGACCGTTAAGACGACCGGCGCATTGGCGCTGAACGGCGCGGCGGGCACCGCATTGTCGAACACGCCGGTAGGCGGCGCGTGGAAGTTCATCGGCGGCACGCTGGCCGACAACGGCGCGACGATCGCCGCACCGGCCGGCAATGTCGGCCTCGAGGCGACGACCGGCAACCTGACGATCGGCGGTGGTTCGACGGTCAGTTCGGCGGGTGTGTCGAAGCAGTTCTTCGACGTGACGCAGTACGCGCCGGCCGGTTCGATCATCCTGACCGCCGATGCGGGGACCGTCGACGTGCAACCGGGCGCGACGCTCGATTTCTCGGGCGCGAAGGGGGGCGGCGCGGCGGGCAGCCTGACGCTGTCGGCGCCGAAGCAGGTCGTGAACCTGAACGGCACGATCAAGGGCGGCGCGACGAACGGCTACGCGGGCGGCTCGCTGTCGCTCGACACGGGCGGCGCGGCCGACCTCGATTCGCTCGCGAAGACGCTCGCCTCGAGCGGCGTGAACCAGTCGATCGACATTCATACGCGGTCGGGCAACCTGACGCTGTCGGCCGGCAATGCGCTGACCGCGCGTGCGGTGTCGCTGACGGCCGATGGCGGCGCGGGCAACGCATCGGATATGGCGAACGGCAACGTGAACGTGCTGGGGACGATCGATGCGTCGGGCAAGGCGGGCGGGCAGATCAACCTGTACGGCAAGAGCGGCGTCGATATCGAAGGTTCGCTGCTCGCGAAAGCGACCGATGCGAGCCAGCGCGGCGGCAAGGTCGCGATCGGCACGAGCGCGACGTTCGATCCGGCCGTAGCCGATCCGTATAACGCGACTTACGGCTACGAGAATGTATCCGCCGCGCAGTCCGGGTTGATCCGGCTCGGCTCGAACGCATCGATCGACGTGTCCGGCGGTACGCCGGGGGGCACGCTCGACGGCACGGTCAACTTCCGTGCGCCGTTGCTGCGCGACGGCACGGTCAATGTCGCGCTCGATGGAAGCAGTGTGCGCGGCTCGCGCAAGACGACCGTCGAGGCATATGCCGTATGGAGCGCAGCGGATGCGACGACCGGCTCGCAGCATTTCGACGGCCTCATCGATCCGGCCGGTTGGTACGACGGCAGTGGCCATCTGCTTGCGGGAACGTTCACGGTGCCGGGCAGCACGCCGGTAACGTACAGCTATACGCCTGGCGGCGCAGGCGGCGGAACGCTCGTCAACAACGCGACCGGAGAGTCGACGTCGGTGACCGAGGATCAATTGCGCAACGGGATTTCCGGCAGCGGCTTTACCGGCCTGACAGGTGCGTACTTCGTCGCGGGGACCGCGAACGGCGATCATGTCGCGTTCTATGGGTATCGCGCCGGCGGTTCCGGTACTTCGCCGGGCACGTTGATGGCGTTCGTTCAGCATGGCCCGGATGGTGTCGCCGGCCAGTTTGCCGGTGCGTCGTTGCAGAATTTCAGCGTCGTGCCGGGCATCGAGCTCGACAATCCGGGCAACGCCGTCAACGGCGGCAACATTTCGGTGTTGTCGAACTGGAACCTCGGCGCGGGCGCGCCGAACAACAGCGGCAGCATCACACCCGATTTCCGCTATCGGTCGACGATCGCGCCGACGCTGACGTTCCGCGCGGCGAACGATTTCGATGCGTACGCAAGCATTTCGGACGGGTTCTATCAGAGCCAGGTGGCGTCGATTCTGGGTGGGGCGGGGCCGGTCACGGCGACGGGGACCTACACGGACGCGAAGCAGAAGTTCGATCAGCTCGTGTCGATCGACGATCCGACGCAGGTGAATGTAACTTTTACGAATGGAAGCGTTGAAGGCCTGGTATCGCTTGATCCGAATGCTGCGCTTACCGCGCCGTTGATGGCCCAGACTGCCGGTTATTACTCCGCGTATCTGTCGTACGCGGGAGCGTGGCAGACGACTACCGAGGCGTGGATTTCATCGTCGACGGCAGGGAATTTCGTCGGGCATATCCTTCCGGTCAAAGCATCGGTTACGAAGGCGCCGAATCCGGCGCAATTCGCGACATATACCGACTATCTGACCGCATACTGGGGGCCGGACCTTACTGGTCCCAAGGCTATTGATGCGTATCTCGGTGGATACACGATTGTTTCAGTCATTCGCTTCGGCACACCTGACGCGCCTACTCCGCCGACGGGGCCGGCCGCAAACACGTCGCCTTCCGGACAAGCGGCATATCTGGCCGACTACGCAAACTACATACTTGGATATTCGCAATACTCCGATCGCGTGCGTGGTACCAAGAGCATTCTCGGAACGCCGCGCGGCGCTTACAACATGTTTTATGCACCGAATGCGCCAGCGTCGGTGCCAGATACGGGGGTCGTGAACATCGGGGCGCTGCCGGGCAACACGGCGGCAAACGTGCCGACCGCGAACAACCCGTTGCCGATAGCTTTTGCGACGTTGCTCGGCGGTGAAAGCTCTTCGTATCGGATCGTGTCCGGCGCCGATGTGTCGAGCGCGAACCCGCTGGCGTTGCAGCCCGTTTCGATGTTCGCGAGTTCGGGCGCAACGTCGCCCGGTGCGGGCAACGTGATGTTGAGCGGACATACCGGATACGTCGACAGTAACGGTTTGACGCTCGTGGAGCCGGTGACGGTTCGTACCGGCACCGGCTCGATCGACGTCGCCGCGGGGAACGGCGTGTCGTTGTTCGACACGACGAAGACTGCTGATTCGTCCACTTTGGTCATTCCAGGCGCGATCTATACGGCGGGCGCACCGGCAGCGGGGGCGCCGTCGGTCGGTGTCGCGACCGCGATTGCACAGGGAGCGAGCGGTACGCAGGACGTTCTGGTCACGCCGGCGGTGAATCCCGATTCCGCGGGAGACGTCACGATTCATGCTCAGGGCGACATCAGCGGCATGCAGAACGTGATCGATACGACCGGAGCGGTAACGGGAAATGCCGGCAACAGCATCAGCCAGTACTGGTGGCAGTGGATGCAGATTACCGCGGGGAAAACAACCGACGGTCAAATTGTTGTCGCGCCGCTGACCCGAACCTCGATCGACTTCGGCGCATTCGACCAAGGCGTAATGAGTGTCGGCGGTAATGTATCGATCAGCGCCGGCGGCAATATTTCAGACCTGGCCGTGTCGCTGCCGACCACCTGGTACCTGGACGGAAGCGGCAAGCCTGTCACTGTCGGGGGAGGAAATCTGACGGTACGATCCGGTGGAGACATTCTGAGTGGTGACTACTTCGTTGCGAAGGGAACGGGGACGATATCGGCTGGCGGGCGTATCGGGTCCGATATTTCCGTCGCCCCGAAAGTGAGTGGAGCTAGTCCGACCGATGCATCGACGGTGCTTGCGACTCAGGACGGAATATTCGATGTTACCGCACGTCAGGGTGTGGGGATCGGCGCAGTACTGAATCCGTCTTTTTCAAGCAGCTTTTCACAGAGCGGTGGACAGCCGACCAGTGTCATCAATCTTTCCGGCTATGGCCAGTATCCCGACAATCAGGTCTATTCCCCGACTTCGGCGGTCAATGTGCTGTCCACGACCGGCGACGTTCGGTTCGGCGCGCTCGGGGGGGCGTTGACCGGGGCGAATGGCGTGTTACCCGCGAGCCTGAACATGACCGCATTCGACGGTGCAATTGACGTCCAATCCGGAGGCGTTCTCTATCCGTCGGCGGTCGGTCAATTGAATTTGATCGCGGGCCAATCGGTATACCTGTCCAACGTATCTGCCACGCGAACCGATGCACCATTGCCGAATACGTTCGGTTTGTCGGACGCGGATCCGTCGCAGATGCCTTCGCCGACGAATCCGAGCTTGAAGCCGAATATCCCGGCGTTGACGGATACGACGCTCGCAGCACATGCGTTGAATGCGCTTCATGGTGCCGACTTCCAACCTGCGCGCATTTACAGCTTGAACGGAAGCGTCGTCAACGGCACGGTCGATACGTCCAGCAGCAGTGACGGGTTCTACCGGAATCTCGTGACGCTATCGGTGGACAAACCGGCGCTCGTGTACGCCGGACAGGACATCGTGAATCTCGCGTTCTGGGGGCAGAATCTGCGTGGCTCGGATGTGACGCGTATCGTGGCCGGCCGTGACATCTATGACACACCGATTGCTCCCAACGGCGGTGGGGCTGTTCGGGTGCTGGAGATCGGCGGACCGGGCTGGTTCGATGTTCAGGCGGGACGCAATGTCGGCCCGTTGACGAGTCAAGCCGAGTTGTATAACCGGAATGCCGACACGGGTGGAATCGCGCACGTTTTCACGGGTATCGATGCAGTTGGAAACGCGAACAATCCGAACTTGCCGCACGAGAGCGCGAACGTCAACGTGCTGTTCGGGGTGGGGCCCGGCGTCGATCTGCCGGCGTTCGTCTCGACCTATATCGCGCCGGGCAGTTCGGTTGCCGGCGTGCCGAGCGTAACGCCGGCACTGATTGCATTCATGGAGCAATACGACGCGGGGCTTGGCGTCGATACGGGCCTGCAGGCCGACAAGGATGCGGCGCTGGCGACGGTCGGCCGGCTGACGGGTGACGAAGCGTGGAAGCAATTCCAGACGCTGCCATCGTATGTCCAGCAACTCTTCGCGGAGAAGGTGCTGTTCGGCGTGCTCGCGCAAGTCGGCACGGACTTCAACGATCCGTCGAGTCCGTACAGCGGCCAGTACGCGCGAGGCTATCAGGCGATCAACACGCTGTTCCCGGCTTCGTTCGGCTATACCGCAAACAATCTGGGCGGTGGCTCGAATGGCTCGAACAAGCAGGTTGCCACCGGCGATCTCGACATTCGCAGCACGACGATCCAGACGCAGCAGGGCGGCGACGTGACGATCCTCGGTCCCGGCGGGCAGGCGCTCGTGGGCAGCACGACGGCGCCGCCACAGATCGTCGACAGCACCGGGAAGGTAGTGGCGGGCCCCGGCACGATGGGGATCCTGACGCTCGAGAAGGGGAACGTCGACATCTTTACGGATCAAAGCGTGCTGCTTGCGCAGAGCCGGATCTTCACCGAGCAAGGCGGCGACATGACAATCTGGAGTTCGAACGGGGACATCAACGCAGGCAAGGGCGCGAAAACGTCGGCCGACACGCCGGCGCCGCAGTATGTCTGCGATGCGAACCATTACTGCACGGTCGATTCGCGCGGGCAGGTGACGGGTGCGGGTATTGCGACGCTGCAGAGCATACCGGGTGCGCCGAAAGGCACGGTCAACCTGATCGCGCCGCGCGGTACCGTCGATGCGGGCGACGCCGGCATTCGCGCGGGCAACCTGAACGTTGCGGCTTTGCGTGTGGTGAACGCGGACAACATCCAGGTGACGGGCAAGGCGACTGGCATTCCGCTCGTGCAGGCGGTGAACACGGGTGCGCTGACGGCAGCGAGTTCGGCGGCGTCGGCGGCGAGCCAGGTCGCGCAGGACATCGCGAGGAACAACGCATCGGGCGTCGCGCCGCGTCGCTGGACGATCAGCGTGCAGGTCGAGGGCTTTGGTGATAACAGTCCGGATGGAGGATCGAAGCGGCGCAGGTCGGAGCAGGTTGGCTACGATTCGTCGAATTCGGTTTCGTTGCTGGGTTTTGGGGCAGAGGGGCCGACGCAGCGAACGTTGCTGAGCAAGGAGGAGTTAGGGAAGTTGAACCGGTTCTGAGGCTAAGCGGTACTTAAGGCAAGCAGAAGATAGACCACCCTGATCGCTTGAGGTGGTCTATCCGACAACGTCCGGTTAGAGACGGTTATCTTTACCGGCCGGGAAACAGGTCCCCGGACGAACCACAGACCTCTGAGTTCCCAATATCCACGGCGTTACCGGTAGCGTTGCTCAGGATGCTTGCAACGATGGCACTCCGGAAGGTTGATGGTACGGTGTCGAAGCCGTTGCCATGAATGACCGACGCGTAGCTGGCATTCGTGTAGTGGTTGTTCAGGAAATCGTGAACAGCCGTCGTTATCGCTGCGCTGGTATAGCACTGGCTCAGGAGGATCTGGCTCGTACCGGATATCGAATAGCCGGAAGACGGGTTGGCAAGGGCTTTGTAAATGGAGCCAGAAACAGGGGCCCACAACGTCGGAAACGCCTCGTCGGATCCTTGCGGCGGTGAGAATGTGCCGAGCGCCTTCGTCGCGTTCGCATACGTTGGCGCGTAATACGTTTTGTTCGACGAGTTGTACAAGCTGGCGATCGGGAGTTGCAGCGCGGCCGAAGACGTCACGACCGAGCTTTGCGAAGCAAGGAACGTGTTCGCATAGGCCGGGCTCAAATAGGCGACGGCCGCCGTACCCATCGACGACAGTGATGCAAGTGACGCGCGAATACCACCATCGCCCGACGCTGCAATGAAATTGGGTGGCATGCCTGCGGGGAATGCCGACGTGTTCGCGAACGTCAGCGAATCGATGAACTTGACGCCCCAAGCCGTATTGGCGGTCGTGCAGACGGCAGTCAGGTGGCGGGTCAGCAGTTCGGTCGTACCGATGCCGTCCGAACGGTAGACGACCTTGATCGGAGCGTTCGTCGAGTAGAGACTGCCTTCCGGATTGGTGACCTGGTTCCAGTTCGTCAGCTTGCCGGAGAAGATGCCGCACAGGTCGTCGTCGTTCAGCGCGATGCTGTGCGCCTGACTTGGCGTCGTTTGCGGCGTCGTCGAGCTCGTCACGGCCGGCGCGTTGACGACCGGCACCGTGATGGCGGTCACGATGTACGGGATCTGGATCAGCGGGCCGTTCGTGGTGCCGAGGCCCGGCTATATGTATTGAGACATGACATACGTCAGCTGCCGCACGAGGTGGTCATGCCTGGTCGGCGTGTTGAAACAAAAAGCCGCCTCGATTGCTCGAGGCGGTTCATCAGGACGGTGCTTCAGATGTGATGCGGCTTACCGGCCGGCGAAGCCGCCCGCACCGCAGACGCTCGAATCGTTGATGTCGAGGAGGTTGCCGCTCGAGTTGCTCAGGAAGTTCGACGAAATCGCGGTCTGGAATCCCGACGGCACGGTGTCGAAGCCGTTGCCATGGACGACCGACGCGTAGCTGGCGTTCGTGTAGTGGTTGTTCAGGAAGTCATGAACAGCCGTACCCGCCGCGGCGTTCGAGTAGCACTGGCTCAGGATGATCTGGCTCGTGCCCGAGACCGGATAACCGGATGCGGGGTTGGCCAGGGCGGCATACGCCGAACCGGAAACCGGAACCCACTGGGTCGGATCGCCGGCAGCGGTGCCCGACGGGGCAGTAATCGTACCGATCGCCTTCGTCGCGTTCGCATACGTCGGTGCGTAGTAGGCCTTGGCCGTCGTGTTGTACAGGCTGGCGATCGGCAGTTGCAGTGCGCCCGACGACGTCACGACCGAGCTTTGCGACGCGAGGAACGTGTTCGTGTAGTCCGGGCTCAGGTACGCAACCGCGGCCGTGCCGGCCGTCGACAGCGATGCGAGCGAACCACGGACGCCACCGCTGCCCGAAGCTGCGATGAAGTTCGACGGCACGCCGGACGGGAATGCCGACGTGTTCGCGAACGTCAGCGAATCGATGAACTTGACGCCCGACGCCGTGTTGCCGGTCGTGCAGACTGCGGCCAGGTGGCGGGTCAGCAGTTCGGTCGTGCCGCTGCCGTCTGCGCGATAAACGACCTTGATCGGGGCGTTCGTCGAGTAGAGGCCGCCTTCCGGATTGGTGACCTGGTTCCAGTTCGTCAGCTTGCCGGAGAAGATGCCGCACAGGTCGTCGTCGTTCAGCGCGATGCTGTGCGCCTGACCCGGCGTCGTTTGCGGCGTGACCGAGCTCGTTACGGCCGGCGCGTTGACGACCGGCACCGTGATGGCGGTCACGATGTACGGGATCTGGATCAGCGGGCCGTTGGTGGTGCCGAGGCCCGTGTTGTTGTACGCCGTGACTTGAGCCGTCGTCAGTGCGGCATCGCTGTTGGCGAAGTGGACCGTGCCCGAGACACCCGCGCCGAAGTACGTCGGCTGGTTGTTCAGGAACGCGTTCTGGCCGGCGCCCGAGCCGACCGAGTAGTACGTGAACGTGCCTTCGGACGTGCCGAACAGGCCGATTTCGCTTGCGGGGTTGCTGACCGAGCCGATCGTCGGCGCGACGAGCGACGAACCGCCACCTTGAATCACAGGGCCTGCGGCCATCGCGAGGGATGCGCCCATGCCCGAAACGACGAGAGCGAGGACTTGACAGATCTTGCGCTTGCTGGATTTCATGAGAAATTTCCTTGAACGAAGATAAACGGGAACCCCTGCTACTGCGGTTGGAATGCTTGTGGACCGCCGGGTAAATGTAGGGGGAAATCCGAATGACGCGTGTGAATTTTTCATAACGAATGGTGCGTAACATTTTTATTGCGCAAATCATCTCGTTATTCGGATTGGTAAAGCCCGGATGGAAGCGTCGTTCGGCGCAAGTCGGAACATCCAGATATTGGGATTTAGCCGGAATCGTTCGGCGGGTCGTACGCCGGAACCCGTATCGCGCTTGATGGAAGCCATCGACATTGCATGCGAGCCCGCGCACGACTACCCCAACTTCAAGACGATTGTGTGGCGGATGTTACGGAACATTTTGCACGTCGGTGAATATCTTCCGTTTCAATGTATTTTTCGGATTTTCGCGAAAATCTGTAAATCCAGGATTGGCGAGGGTCGCGTGTATTTAATGTGTGACCGATTAATTAATTGGGTGTGGGTGTAATCGTTTTTACGTTATAAGAATAACGATGTCAGGTAATAAAGCCCGCCCAAAAAGGTAGCCCAACATCCGTCACAAATCTGCGCCGGTTCGCTCCGTAGTCTTCCCCGGCGACTCCGTCCGGCACATTGCGCGCCGTCGCCGAAAAAGTCGCACGCGTGACAAGAGGGCACTGACATGTCGGCATTCCGCTACGAAGCGATCGATCCCACCGGCCGCACGCTGAAAGGCGTGCTCGAAGCCGACAGCGCGCGCGCCGGGCGCAGCCATCTGCGCACGCAGGGGCTCACGCCGCTCGTCGTCGAACTGGCCGCGCAACGCCTGCACGGCGAACGTCATCAGCGCCTGTCGCTCGGCCGCAAGCTGTCGCAGCGCGAGCAGGCGATCATCACGCGCCAGCTCGCGAGCCTGCTGGTCGCGGGGCTGCCGCTCGACGAAGCGCTGTCGGTGCTGAGCGAGCAGGCCGAACGCGAATACGTGCGCGAGCTGATGGCGTCGATCCGCGCGGAAGTCGTCGGTGGCCATTCGTTCGCGAACGCGCTGAGCCAGCGTCCGCGCGATTTCCCGGAGATCTATCGCGCGCTCGTCGCGGCCGGCGAGCACACCGGCAAGCTCGGCATCGTGCTGTCGCGCCTGGCCGACTACATCGAGCAAAGCAACGCGCTGAAACAAAAGATCCTGCTCGCGTTCACGTATCCGGGCATCGTCACGCTGATCGCGTTCGGCATCGTCACGTTCCTGCTGAGCTACGTCGTGCCGCAGGTCGCGAACGTGTTCACCAGCACGAAGCAGCAGCTGCCGACGCTGACGGTCGTGATGCTCGCGCTGTCGGACTTCGTGCGGCACTGGTGGTGGGCGTCGCTGGCTGGGACGGCCGCGCTCGTCTATGCGATCCGCAAGGTGCTGTCGCGCGATGCGCCGCGGCTCAGGTTCGACACGTGGGTGCTGACCGCGCCGCTCGCCGGCAAGCTCGTACGCGGCTACAACACGGTGCGCTTCGCCAGCACGCTCGGCATTCTCACGGCGGCCGGCGTGCCGATCCTGCGCGCGCTGCAGGCGGCCGGCGAGACGTTGTCGAACCGTGCGATGCGCGCGAACGTCGACGATGCGATCGTGCGCGTGCGCGAGGGCTCGGCACTGTCACGCGCGCTGGCGCATACGAAGACGTTCCCCCCGGTGCTCGTGCACCTGATCCGTTCGGGCGAGGCGACCGGCGACGTGACGACGATGCTCGATCGCGCGTCCGAAGGCGAATCGCGCGAGCTGGAACGCCGCACGATGTTTCTGACGAGCCTGCTCGAACCGCTGCTGATTCTCGCGATGGGCGGCGTGGTGCTCGTGATCGTGCTGGCGGTGATGATGCCGATCATCGAGCTGAACAACATGGTGCAGTGATGCGCCGCTCAGCGCACGTACGCGTTGGCCTTCTCCGCGGCGGGCAGAGCGATCTCGCGATGCAGCCCGTTGCGGTCGACGACGATCGAGCGTGCGCGAATCTCGGCCAGCTTCGCGGCTTCGCCGATCGCCGCGCCGAGTGACACGACGCGCGAGGCATCGCCGCCGACGCTGACGATCGCCGCCGCTCGGTGTGCATCGAAGGCGAGCACGCCGAGCAGCTGGATGGCATCGCGGCCGTCGTCGGGTTTCGCACCGAACAGCCGTGCGCCGGCGGCAACGTCGATCGACGCGGGCGGCGCTGCAAGCGTCGCGACCGGCGCATCGGCAGCGCTCAGCACGCGCACGGCCCACAGCGACACGGTCACGAGTGCGGCCGCGGCAGCGAGCGTCGCGACGAGTGGAACGAGATCGGCGCGCGAAGGCGCGATGCGAAGCAGGTCGAACGGTTTCATGGCGACAGGTCGGTGCGATGAACAGAAGATGTTTTCCATTCTTTGTTGCGAGGGTGAATGCATGATGACGGGGCCCAACGAAACCCGAACGCGATACGCCGGTCACTCGGGAGGACACACGCAACGCGGCTTCACGCTGATCGAGATCATGGTGGTGGTCGCGATCCTCGGGATTCTCGCGGCGCTGATCGTGCCGAAGATCATGAGCCGTCCGGACGAGGCGCGCCGCATCGCCGCGAAGCAGGACATCGGCACGATGATGCAGTCGTTGAACCTGTATCGCCTGGACAACGGCCGCTATCCGTCGCAGGAGCAGGGGCTGACCGCGCTGGTCCAGAAGCCGGCCGCCGATCCGGTGCCGAACAACTGGAAGGACGGCGGCTATCTCGAGCGGTTGCCGAAGGATCCGTGGGGCAATCCGTATCAATACCTGAACCCGGGCGCGCATGGCGCGCATGGCGCGCATGGCGCGATCGACGTGTTCAGCTACGGCGCGGACGGCAAACCGGGCGGCGAGGGGAACGATGCGGACATCGGCTCGTGGCAGTGACGGCGTGCGCGTCGTGAAGCGCCGCATACGACACTCGCGCGTCGTGCGTCGTACGTCGACGGGTTTCACGCTGCTGGAGATGCTGGTCGTGCTCGTGATCGTCGGGCTGCTGGTCGCGGTCGTGACGCTCGCGCCGTCGCGTAATCGCCGCACCGATCTAGCGGAGGAGGCGCAGCGCCTGGCGAACCTGCTCGAATCGGCCGGCGACGAAGCGCAGGTGCGGTCGATCCCGATCGCATGGCAGCCGATCGGCGGAGGCTATCGCTTCGTGCAGCGCACCGAAAGCGGCGCCTGGGCACCGATGAGCGACGACATGTATCGCGCACGCCGCTGGGGCGCGGAAGTGACGGGCGTGTCGGTGCGGTACACCGGCGGCGGCGAAGTGCCGTCGCGCGTCTTGCTCGGCAGTGAAGGCATCGACGTGCCCGTGACGATCACGCTGTGGTCCGGCGACGTGCGGATGGCCGTCGTCGGCACGGGCATCGGCAACTTCGTCGTGCGCCGGCCGTGAGCGACGTTCGGCGCCTGGCATGCCCGCAATGTGGGAACGCGCCGCGATTGAATCGCATCGCTGCACGCTTCACCGGACTGTCATAGTGCCCGCTCACAATCTGACGTTCGTTTGCTGCGGAACCGCTCACGGGGGTGCGCGTTTCGCCGGCAACGTGCAACTCCACTTCCGTCCAGGGATTCATGACTCGTTCACGGGCGCCGACCGGTGTCCTGGCGCTCGTCGCGTGGCTGGCGTTCGTCGTGCCGTGCATGCACGGCATACACGCGCAGGAGACCGGTTCCATCGTCCGCCGGCCGGGCAGCGTGGTGCGTTTCGATCTGCCCGCGCAGCCGCTCGCGAAGACCTTGCAGGACTTCGCGCGGCTCACCGAGCTGATCGTGCTGGCGCCGGCGCCGCTGCTCGACGGGCGCACGAGTGCGCCGGTCCAGGGCGAATTCACGCCGCGCGACGCGCTCGAGCGGATGCTGGCCGGAACGGGGTTGCGTGCGGAATTCTCGCGCCCGGACGAAGCGATCATCGTCGCACAGCCGGCCGCCGAGCAGGCGCCCGCGACGGCCGACACGCCGGCGGATGCGGCCTTGCCGATCGACGGGATCGGCGATTCCGACGATCGGCGCGCGTTCGCGGGCCTGCTGCAGGCGCGTCTGATCGATGCGCTCTGCGCGCAGCCGGGAGCCGTACCGGGGAGCTATCGACTCGTCGCGCAGGTGCGCATCGACAACAGGGGGGCGGTGGTGGCGGTCAACATGGTGGCATCGAGCGGTTCGGCCGCCCGCGACGCGGCGGTGATGCGCGCGCTGCGCGCATTGAAGCTGGACGACGCGCCGCCTGCGGACCTGCCGCAGCCGGTCACGATCCTGCTGCGGCCGTCCGGCAACGGCGTGCATTTCCGCTGTCCGGCGCCGCAGCCGGCTGTCCGGGGCTAGGCCGCGATGACCGACAGCAACCGCACCGGGCTCAGGAAACTGCTGGCGACGCGCTATGCGTACCTGGTCAGGCGCCTCGAGCGCGTGACCGGGTCGAAGGACGGCGCCGCCGACGCGCTGCACGAAACCTGGCTGCGTCTCGAGAACGCGAACGTCTCCACCCAGGTGACGAACGCGGACGCCTATATACTCGGGATGGCGAACAATGTCGCGATCGACCAGCATCGCCGCGAGCGCCGGCATCTGCACGACGACGATGTCGAGACGCTGCTCGAGATGCCCGACGAACTGGCCGATCCGGAGCGCATCGTCGCGGCGCGCCGCAAGGTCGAGACACTGAAGGACGTGTTGCGCGGCCTGCCGCCGCGGCGCCGCGCGATCCTGCTGGCCGCCCGCGTGGACGGCCTGCTGAACCGCGAGATCGCCGAGCATTTCGGCATTTCGCTGCGGCTCGTCGAAAGCGAGCTGAGTGCGGCAATGAAGTACTGCCTGCAGCGCATGCAGGAAGACGGCGATCCGTACCCGGGCACGCGAGGCGGCCCGCGTAAATTTTGAGCATCAGGACGATGACGAAAGCCCAGGCCGAACCTGCCCACGACGAACTCGACGAAGCGAGTGCGTGGCTGCTGCGTCTGCGCTCGGGAGACGCGAGCCAGGCCGAAGCCGACGCGTTCGAGCGCTGGTGCGCCGATCGTCCGCAAGCCGCCGATCTGCTGCGCGATACCTGGAACTCGCTGCGCACGGCGGCGACCGAACTCGCGCACGAGGAACGGGCGGCCGCTGCCTGGGCAAACGTTGCAAAACGCGAGCGCACGATGCGCACCGGGCGGCGCGCGTTCATCGGCTTCGCCGTCGCGGCCGGCGCGTCGTGGCTCGCGTTGCGCCCGCCGATGCAGTTGTGGCCGTCGCTCGGCGATCTCGCGGCCGATTACCACACGGGCACCGGCGAGCAGCGCAGCGTCGCGCTGTCGTCACGCGTGACGGTGGAGCTGAATACGCAGACGCGCCTCGACGTACTGGCCGCGAGCGATGCCGCGCACGGCGTCGAAGTCGTCGCCGGCGAGGCGGAGATCGACGCGGCCGCGCCGCCGGCCGACCGCGCGACACCGATCCGGCCCGTCACCGTGGTGGCGGGCGGCGGCCGCATGCAGGCGACCGTCGCGCGCTTCAACGTGCGGCGCACCGGCTCGCAGGTCTGCGTGACCTGCCTCTCCGGTAAGGTCGCGCTCGAGCATCCGCGCGGTGCGCGCACGCTGACGGCCGACGATCAGGTCGTGTACGACGATCGCGGCTTGCAGCCCGTGTCGCGGATCGATCCGGGCGCGGTCAGCGCATGGCGGCGCGGGATGCTGGTGTTCAACGGCGTGCCGTTATCCGACGTCGTCGACGAGATCAATCGCTACCGGCGCGGCAAGGTCATCCTGCGCAGCGCGTCGCTCGGCGAAAACCGGATGCAGGCACAGTTCCCGATCACGCGGCTCGACGACGTGATCGACATGGTCGGCCGCTTGTATGGCGCGCACATCACGCGCCTGCCGGGCAACATCGTGCTGCTGAGCTGACCGGCTCCCCGCGCTTTACTTCCCGTTCTCCTTCCCGCCGGCGATGCGTTCGCGGCGCTTGCGGCTGTCCGCGCACTGCGGGTTACGGCCGTCCGATACGACTTGATCAATGAGGGCCGGCAAACGCCGGGCCGTCTGTCATGGCGGCCCGGTGTGACGTCGTCGGATCCGAGGCGTGGGTGGCAAGCGCCCCGGCCGTGCAGCGATGCGCGGTGCGGGGGATGTGTGTCGATGGAGCTTCGGGCGGTGGCGTGATCATGAACGAATCGCAACGGGACAAGGATCCCGGCGACGCGAATACGCGCGCCGATGCGATCCGCGAGGGCGCGGTGCGCTGGCTGCTGTGGTTGCGCACCGGCGACACGACGCAACAGGAACTGGATGCGTTTGCGTGCTGGCGCGCGCAGAGCGACGAGCATGCGCGCACGGTCCGCGAGCTGATCTGGATGTGGGCCGTGCTGGAGACGGTCGGCCGCCCGGAGCCGGGCGGGTCGACGCGTACGCATTGATACGGCGACGTTTCGCGCGCGCACCGGTGCGGTGCGCAATCGCGCACGCGCTCGCGCTGAAAGAAAGTATGCGGGTTATGCGGGCTCGCTTCGACCTTGTATATGAGAGAGCGAGGGGGCTGTGCGGAGGGGCTGGCAAGCGGAGACCGGGGAACGGGGGCCTGAATGGGCCTCCGGATCACCGCTCGCGCATGGCGGCGGGTGCGTGCCGAGTCCGCGCCGGCCGCGTCAGGAAAGCCCGGATTCACGACTCGGGATTCAGGGCGGCGCCCCTGGCTGCACGCCGGCGCGTGCGCCGTTCCAGGCGGCGTCGAGCGGATCGCCGGCATCGCGCAGCGGCTCGCGCAGAAAGGGAAAGCGTTCGACGAACGGTGCGGATTCTTGCAGGGCCACGATATGGTTGACCATCCATTGCAGCAGCTCGCCGCCGTGCCGGACCTGTTCCGGCCGCCAGTCCGGCATCGTCGAGAAGAGGGCCGAGAAGCCGCTCCAGCGCGACGGTCGGTCGTTGTCGCCGGGCCGGAAATAGGTGTTCATCGCGACGTCGTGCGCGTCGGTGAGCGCGCCGACGAAGAGCCCGTGCGGTGTCGGCACGCCGATCTGCCGCCAGCCTTCCGCGAGGGCCAGCGAGCGCATCACGCGCGCCGCGACGAACGCGATGCGCGTTTCGTGTTCGATTTCCGCCAGCGACATCACGCCGTTGCGCTGCATGCAGCGTGCGACCGCGTGCGGCCGGATCACGTTCGACGCGAAGCTGCGCAGCACGAGGTCGGGCACCGTCAGTTGAAGCTGGAATTCGCGCAGGCCATGCTTGGCGCTCATCGTCGAGAAGTTGACGAACAACCCTTCGGCATGACCGAGCGCGCCGACGTACGGCTCGAGCCCAAGGCGCGCGAGCTTCGGCGCGATCTGGCGTTCGAGCAGCCGCATCAGGTTGCGGCGGTTGCGCACGCCCGTGAAATCGTCGAGGCCGCGCGTGACGACGTCGCTGATTTCCCAGCGGCGCTCGTCGGCGACGAGCCGCGGGGAACCGCTCAGGTCGAACCGGGCACGGCCATGGGCCACGCGGGGATCTACGTACATGCCGGTGCCTCGTGCATCGATTGCGGGCGGACCGCCGCGGCGGCGCGCCGTCGCGCGGGTCCGGTCGCCCACGATGCTGCGGCGTCGCGGGCGGCCCGTCAAGTGCGCGTGTGCCGGGCTGAACAGTGTGGAGTGACGGGATGATGCGCACGATTGTGGAACGCTTCGTCGAACAGAGCCCGATGACGATCATGGCGCGGCTCGTGCTGCAGTGCGCGCTGCACGACGACTGGATCGACATGGTGGTCGACGCGGACGAAGAACCCGACGACGAGTCGATCCGCGAGACGCTGTTCGCGCTGGCGGTCGACGCGATCGCGGCGATTGCCGCGCAGGCGCACACGCCGGCATCGCCGATGCCGCATGGGGTGCCCGGACACGCATCGTCCGCGTCCGGCGCCGCGGTGGCCGCGCTTCACGACGGCATGAGCCGCTGGCGGGCCGGCTGGGGGCGTGCGCTCGTCAGGGACAGCGTCGATCTGCTGTTGCCCGTCGCGGCGGCACGGGCGGACGAACGCGGGCGCACGCTCGGCGGGATGCGGCTGCGCGTGCTGGATGGCGCGGGCGCCGGTTGTGCGCCTGGCCGGGCCGGTTGCGACTGCGGCCGCGCTTGCGACGACCCGGCGCGTGACGCGGCGCCGGGCCTGACGAGCGCGCGAGTGATGCCGGTCTACGATCCCGAGCTTGCGATGATCGTCGATCTGCTGCCGGTCGAGCGCGGCCGCTCGCACGAACGGGCATTCGTCGGCGCGCTGCTGGAAACCGTCAGGCCCGGCGAGCTGTGGATGATCGACGGCCGTTTCGATATCGACGCGATCGTGTCGGGCTGGCCGCGCCGCGGCGGCGCATTCGTGCTGCGCGACGACGGCGGCGCGGCCGCGTGCCGGCCGCTCGGCGGCTGGCGCGATGCCGGCCGGCTCGACGGCGGTGACGTTCGCGAGCAGGCCGTCGGCATGGCGGGCGACGGTGAAGCGGCCGGCACGCTCAGGCGGATCGAATGGCGCGGCCACGGGCTCGACGGCGCCCCGGGCGCGACGGTCACGGTGCTGACGAACCTGCCGGTCGAGCCGTTCGACGCATGCCAGGTGATGCAGCTGGCGCGCCGGCGCTGGCACGATGCGCTGCCGTTTTCGCTCGATTCGGTACTCGGTGGCGCGTTGTTCGGCAGCGTGCCGGCCCGCGCGTCGCTGCTCGCGAGCGGCATCGCGGCACTCGCATACAACGCGTTCAGCGTGATGACGCGCGTCGTCGGTGACGCGCTCGGCCTGGACGAACGCGACGCGGAACGCGTGCCGTCGCAGATCGCCGACGGCGTCACCGCCACTTATGCCGGGATGATGATCGCGCTGCCGCCCGACTGGTGGCGCCGCTACGACCAGTTGCCCGCGGCGACGCTCGGCCAGATCGTGCGGATGCTCGCCGTGCACGTCGATCCGCGCAGCGAGCGGCGCAGGCGCCGCGACAACCGGCTGTCCGCGAAGTCGCAGGCGCTGCTGCGCGCGGCGACGCTCGACCACCTGCTGCATGACGACGGCGGCGATCCGGCCGCGAACGTGTTCAGCCTGCGCACGATCGCGATGGCGACGCGCGACTTCAGCAGCAATCCGTCGAAGGCGCTGCGGCATGCCGGCGAGGCGCTCGTGATGGTCACCAAATACAACCGGCCGATCGCGCTGCTCGTATCGATCGACGACTGGAACCGGCTGCTCGGCGAAGTGCGCGAGACGAGTCTCACGCGGCTGTCGTTCGACTGCGCGGCGGCGCAGGGCATGCGTTCGGTCGCGCTGAGCGAATCGTCCCTGAACTAGCCGACGCTCACCCGGCGGCGCGCAGGCGCCGCGTTCAACTCGTCAGCCGGTGAACCCAGATCACCGACGTCCACGTGAAATTGCCGCTGCCGTAGCGCGCGATCAGCGTGTCGACGCGCGCGTTGATGCGCGCCGAATGCACGCGGCAATGCACGATGAAGTAGAGACTGTTGACGCCGACGCTCGAGCCGTCCGGCAGCGTCGGATTGCCGTCGCGCGCGGGCAGCAGGGTCTCGGCGATGTCGCCGGTGCTGACGAAGTACGCGGTGCCGCGCCGGGCGACGAGCCGCTTGGCCTGGCTGGCCGACAGCGTCGGAATCGCGGCGACGAGCACGGGCTCGGCGGCGGTATTGGCATTGACGGTCGTCAGGTCCGGCAGGATCGTCGTGAACGGCGCGAGCGTCTCGATCGCATGCGCGTCGTAGCCGGGAATGCGCGCGAGATCGTCGATGGACACGAGCTGCAGCGGCCAGCCGTCGGGGCCGTTCGTGTCGCGCAGCGAGCGCAGCATGTAGTCGGCCGTCAGTTGCGCGAGCGCGGGATCGAGCGACAGCTGGCTCAGCAGCCGCCGGTACGCGAGCACGCCTTCGCCGTTGGCTTGCCACGGCTTGCCGGGCGCGATGCGCGTCACGAGGTTCGTCAGGTTGAAGCGCGCCTGCGCATCCTCGACATGGCCGGAGATCCACGCACGCGACAGCTCCGAATTGACCGCCGCGGCCTCGGGCGGCAGCAGGTCGGCAAGCTGTACGTCGGCGGCCGGCGACGACCACGGCTGGCCGGCGAACGTGACGTTCGACGTCGCGCTCTGCGCGCGCAGCGTCGCACGCGCCCACTCGACCGCCGCGCGCTCGACCCACATCGTCTGCGTCGCGAGCCGCTGGTTCTCCACGTCGCGCGTCGCGACCTGCTGGCGCCACAGCACGCTCGCCGCGAGCGTCGCCGCCAGTGCGACGACGAGCAGCACCGTGACGATCGCGATGCCGCGTTCGCGCTGCGGCCTCACGCTGCCGGATCTTCCGTATCGATGCATTCGCAGGCTCCTGCCAGGGCGGTGCGGCGGCGCTCAGTCCACGAACGCCAGCCACGCATGGGCGATGCTCGCATGCGCAGATGACGTGACGCCGAACATCGCGGTGAGCCCGGCCACCCAGAATGCGAGCGTCGCGGGATGCGTGCCGTCGGTCGTCAGCGCCAGCGGGCCGACCAGCGACGCGATCGCATGCGAGCGCCACAGCAGCAGCACGAACAGCGCGCAGCCGATGGCCATCGCGACGAAGAACAGGTAGAGCGCCACCGTCGAGCGTCGCGTGAACGGCGCGCGGTGATGGCGCTGGTTTGCCGCGACGATCGCGGCCCCGTTCGCGACCGGCACGATCGCCATCGCGAGCGTCCAGAACAGCGGCTGGTCGCTCGACGCATCGATCAGCAGCAGCGTGCCGATCGTCCAGATCGGCGGCGCGAGCAACGTGAGCACGACCCACGACAGCAGGTGCCAGACCAGCCAGGGCGCGCGCCAGCGCAACGCGCGGCGCGGCGCGGCAAAGGCGGCGGGCGGCAGCCGGCCCGCGGCCGCGGCTTGGCCGGACAGGCGTTCGGCGAGCCACCGTACGAACATCGTCGCGAATGACATGGAGGAATCCGGTCGTTGACGTTTTTATCCAATAGTTAGGACGAAGCGAACCGCCGCAAGCCGCAGGATTTCTCGTCGCCGGGACGCTGGTCGCGGGGCCGCATCGCGAGCGCGGTGCGCGGAAACGGTCTCGCGCGACTCTCGTGCATATCTTCAGCGGAATGTCACAAAAACTTCCCGGTTGAAACCTGAGGATTGTCGAGCCGCACGCAGGGGGAGGGTGACGCGCCTCGCGCACTGCCTTCGGGGCGGCAAACCGTTTGCCGGCGATCGCGCACGCGCGATGCCCGGATGCCTTGGCAACGACGGCAGACGATACGAACACGAAACGGGGGCCACGCACATTCCTGCGCAACGCGCCGCGCGATTCACGCCGGTCTTCGTTGCGCGCGCATTGCAGGCCGCACGCTGGCGGCCGTGTCCTGCTTCCGGCATCGATCCGGACGGCCGATTGAATGGCCGGTCGGACGGCCCGCGAAAAAAAGTTTGCGGCAATGCGCGCCCGGTTCCGTCTAGGTAGGTGAGAGCGGCGACTCGTGCGCCGCACACGATCGTCGTTGCCGATCGACGCAGCCGCGCCGTTGCGTCGGCCGGCAGTCGATCGCGACGATGCGCGACGGAAGTTGCGGGTTTTCCGGATTCGCATCGTCCTTTCCGGTAGATGCGGTTGAGCGCACCGGGCAAGGAAATCGGGAAAAGCATTGCGCAGATCATGCTAAGGATGACGAATAAACCGTCATCAAAGTGAAACAGGCATTTGATAGCGGGGCGAACGGCTGGCACGGTGCGCAACGCTTCGATCCGGAACAACAAAGGGGAATGGCGCATGCCGCCGAGAGTAGACCGCAAGTCACGCGAACGATGGCGGCTGAACTGCCGATGCCTGGCAGGTGTCGTGCTGGCCGGTGGGCTGGGCTTCGCGCCGGGGATTCATGCGCAGGAAGCCGCGCCGGCCGCGAAGGCGGTGCCGGCTGCACCGCAGTCGTTCGACGTGAATGCCTTCGTGGTGCGCGGCAACACGACGTTGCCGACGCTCGAGATCGAGAAGGCCGTGTATCCGTTCGAGGGGCCGGGCCGCACGCTCGCGGACGTGAACGCGGCGCGTGACGCGTTGCAGAAGGCGTACCAGGATCGCGGCTACCAGTCGGTCGTCGTCGAGCTGCCGCAGCAGCAGGTGAAGAACGGCGTGATCCTGCTGCAGGTGACGGAAGCGAAGGTCGGGCGCTTGCGCGTCGACGGCGCGAAGTACAACTCGCCGCAGAACATTCGCGACGCGGTGCCCGCGCTGGCCGAGGGCCAGGTGCCCGATTTCAACCAGGCCCAGCAGCAGCTCACCGACCTGAACCGCTCGGCGGACCGGCAGGTGATTCCGATCCTCAAGCCGGGCGCGCTGCCGCAGACGGTCGACGTCGACCTGAAGGTCGACGATCACAGCCCGCTGCACGGCTCGCTCGAACTGAACAACGACAACAGCCCCGGCACGTCGTCGCTGCGCACGACCGCGAACCTCAGCTACTCGAATCTGTGGCAGCTCGGCCACGTGATTTCCGGTACCTACGTGCTTGCGCCGCAGCATCCGAACGATGCGCGCGTCTATGCGTTCTCGTATCTCGCGCCGATCAGGGATTCGCACTGGAGTTTCCTCGCGACGGTCGTGCATTCCGACAGCAACGTCGCATCGGTCGCGAACACCAATGTGCTCGGCAAGGGCACCACGTACGGCTTCACCGCGATCTATGCGCTGCCGGCATCGGAAACCTACGCGCACTCGGTCAGCGTCGAGATCGACCGCAAGCACTTCGACGAAAACGTGTCGATACCGGGCCAGACGGGCTCGACCGCGCCGCTCACATACGTGCCGGTGACGCTGTCGTACAACGGCCAGCTGAGCCTGAAGCATTCGCAGACGTCGTTCTCCGCGTCGGTGACGACCAACATCCGCGGCCTCGGCAGCGACTGGGGCGCATGGGACAACAAGCGCTACAACGCGACGCCCGATTTCGTGTACGGCAAGTTCGACGTCAACCACACGCAGCGCTTCGCAAACGACATGCAGGCCAATGCGCACGTGAACGCGCAGATCGCGAACTCGCCGCTCGTGTCGAGCGAGCAGTTCGCCGCGGGCGGGATGAACAGCGTGCGTGGCTACATGCAGGCCGAGGACACGGCCGACAGCGGCGTGATCGCATCGGTCGAATTGCGCAGCCCGTCGCTCGCCAAATGGCTCGGCGGCGCGGTCGGCAGCCGCGTGAACGAATGGCGCTTCCACGCGTTCTTCGACGCGGCGCACCTCTGGCTGCTGAGCCCGCTGCCGGAGCAGACGTCGCGCTTCAACCTGATGAGCGTCGGCGTCGGTACACGGGTGCAGATCATGAAGTACGCCAGCGCGGATTTCGAAGCCGGCTGGCCGTTGAAGGCGGGCATCTATACGCGGCAGTACAGCCCGCGATTCGATTTCTACGTAAGGCTGGGATTCTGACGGATTTTTTTTGATCGTGCCGGGGCGATGCGACGAGCGCGGCGCCCGCACATTCGGGGAGTGGATCGTGAAGCGAGTCTTGTTTTTCCTGTTGGCGGTGATGCTCGGCGTGCTGCCCGGCATCGCGAACGCATGGTGGCAGAACGACTGGTCGTACCGGAAGTCGATCACGATCGACGCGAGCGCGAAAGGCGCGAACCTCGCGGAATCGGCCGGCCGCGTGCCGCTGCTGATCCGCCTGCACTCGGGCAACTTCCAGTTCGACGGGCTGGCCGACAACGGCGCGGATATCCGTTTCGTCGCCGCCGACGACAAGACGCCGCTGAACTACCACGTCGAGCAATACGATCCGGTGCTCGGCGTCGCGCTGATCTGGGTCGACGTTCCGAAGATGCCGGCGGGCGCCGCGGAGTCGATCTGGATGTACTACGGCAACAAGAAGGCGCCGGACGGCAGCAAGCCGGCCGAGACGTTCGATGCCGACTACACGCTCGTCTACCACTTCAACGGTGCGGCAGGTGCGCCGCCGAAGGACCTGACCGCGTACGGCAACCACGCGCAGAACGCGTCGTTCCGCACGGTCGAGGACGGCATCGTCGGCAAGGGCGCGCGATTCGACGGCAACGGGTCGCTGACGCTGCCGGCGAGCCCGTCGCTGAATGTGCCGGCCGGCGGCAGCTTCACGTTCAGCGCATGGGTGAAGCCGTCGGCGCTCACGCCGAATACGCTGCTGTACAGCCGTCGCGACGGCGCGAACGCGCTGCTGATCGGACTCGACAATGGCGTGCCGTTCGCGGAAGTCGACGGCGGCGCTGCACCGGTGCGCACGCCGGCCGCGTCGCCGGTCGCCGCGAACCAGTGGACGTTCCTCGCGGTCACGGCGGATGGCAGGAACCTCACCGTCTACGTGAACGGCAAGCAGGCCGCACAGGTCGCGGCGACGCTGCCCGCGCTGAACGCCGCGGCGACGATCGGTGCGGACGCAACAGGCGCGCCGGCCGGGTTCGCCGCGTATTCGGGCGCGCTCGACGAACTGCGTCTGTCGAAGATCGCACGCTCGCCGGCCGCGATCGCGGTCGACGCGCTCGCGCAGGGCTCGGAATCGAAGCTCGTCGCGTACGGCGCCGACGAGAAGCAGTCGGGTTTCGGCTTCGGTTACTTCGGCGTGATCGTGCAATCGGTGACCGTCGACGCGTGGGTCGTGATCACGATCCTGCTCGGCATGGCGCTCGTGTCGTGGATCGTGATGTGGACGAAGGCGCGCTACGTCGGCACCGTCGACAAGGCCAACCAGTATTTCGTGCAGCGCTTCCGCGAAGTGGCCGGGCGTCACCTGGTCGGCCTCGCGCATGTCGACGAAGCGAGCGCCGACGGCCGCCGCCTGTATCAGTCGTCGCTGTACCGGCTGTACAAGGCCGGTGTGCATGAAATCCACAGCCGCGTGGACAGCAACGGCCGCACGGTGATCACGTCGGAATCGATCGAGGCGATTCGCGCGTCGATGGACGCGACGCTCGTGCGGGAAAACCAGCGGCTGTCGAAGTCGATGGTGCTGCTGACGATCGCGATCTCGGGCGGCCCGTTCCTCGGGCTGCTGGGCACGGTGGTGGGCGTGATGATCACGTTTGCCGCGATCGCTGCGGCCGGCGACGTGAACGTGAACGCGATCGCGCCGGGTATCGCGGCCGCGCTGCTCGCCACCGTCACGGGCCTGTTCGTCGCGATCCCCGCGCTGTTTGGCTACAACTACCTGCTGATCCGCAACAAGAACGTGACCGCGAACATGCAGGTGTTCGTCGACGAATTCGTCACGCGCCTCGCCGAAGCGCACCGCGCGCCCGATCACGCGGTGCTGGCCGACTGACGCACGCAGGAGACCACCATGCAGGTTCAGGACGACGACAAGCCGTACGACGACATCAACATCACGCCGATGCTCGACCTCGCGTACGTGCTGCTGATCATCTTCATCATCATGACGACCGCGTCGGTGCAGGGCATCAAGGTCGATTTGCCGAAGGCGAGCTCGTCCGCGAGTCTCGCGAAGCCGAAGACGAAGGCAATCACGGTCGCCGATTCGGGGCAAGTGTTCCTCGACGCGTACCCGGTGACGATGGACGAACTCGAGAGCCGGCTGCGCACCGAGAAGGCGACCAGTCCGGATTTTCCGATCGTGCTGAAGGGCGACGCGGGCGTGCAGTACCAGAAGGTGATGGACGTGCTCGACCTGCTGCGCCGCCTCGATCTGTCGCAGGTCGGTCTCGTGACCGGCAAGGCGAAGCAGGGCGGCTGACGCGATGGAAATGACCTACAACGGCGGCCCGCCGGACAAGGGCCCCGGCCGCTACGTGAAGCCCGTCGCGATCGCGCTGGTGCTCGCGGGGCTCGCCGCGCTGATCTGGCATTTCGCGGGCGATACCGCGGGCGTGAAGCGCGTGAGCGCGCCGCAGGTGACGACGGTGATTCCGTTGCCGCCGCCCCCGCCCCCGCCGCCACCGAAACAGAAGCCGCCGCCCGAGAAGGTGAAGGAAGAGGTCAAGACGCCGGTCGACCGGCCGACGATCGCGCCGAAGCCGTCCGAGGCGCCGAAGCCGTCGGACAACCAGCCGAAGCAGATGACGATGAATGCCGATGCGCAGGCGGGCACCGACAACTTCGGCATCGGCGCGGGCGACGGCTCGGGGATGGTCGGCAGCGGCGGGGGCGGCAAGTTCGGCAACGCGAGCTATGCGCAGTACATGGTGTACGTACTGCAGCGTGCGATCGAGCAGGACAAGGGCGTGCAGGAGGCCGGCGGCGCGCGTTTCGCGGGCAGCCTGAACCTGTGGATGGATACGTCGGGGCGCATCACGAAGGTGACGGTCGCGCAGTCCACCGGCGACGCGAAGATCGACGCGGCCGTCGTCGCGGCGGTCGAAGCGCTTGGCCGGGTCGACGAGGCGCCGCCGCCGGCGACCTCGTATCCGGTGCTCGTCAAGCTTCAGGGGCGCAAGCCGGCATGACGATGCGTGCGCGATACGACGAAAGAATCATGGGGTGGCGCCGTTGTGCGGATGCTGCCGGAAAAGAAACGAAAATTGTTCGGAGTGCTTCGATGATTCGGAAGATGAACGGACGGGGTGGGGTGCCCCGCAACGGCGCGCTGCCCGCGCGTCTGTCGCGCGTCGGCGCGGCGGTGCTGACGCTCGGGCTGACCTGCGCGACCGCCGCGCACGGGCAATCGCTCGAGGCGCAGGCCGCGTCGGGGAAAGCCGCGCCGACCGAGAGCGTGGTGATCAACCTGATCAACCTGCTCGTGAAGCGTGGCGTGCTCACGCAGCAGAACGCGAACGAGCTGATCAGCGAGGCGCGCACCGAGGCCGTGCAGGCGAGATCGGCCCGCGCATCGGGCGCGCCGGTCGTGGCGGGCGGCGTGGTCAACCCGCCGACGCAGCCGGGCGATGTCGCGGTGCCGTACGTGCCGCAGCTCGTGCGCGACCAGATCCGCGACCAGGTGAAGCAGGAGGTGATCGCGCAGGCGAAGGCCGAGAACTGGGCGCAGCCGAACACGTTCCCCGACTGGGTGTCGCGCATCAAGCTCGACGGCGACCTGCGCGTGCGTGACGAGTATCACTTCTACGGCGGCGGCAACACGAACGGCGTGACGAATTTCGCGGCGATCAACCAGGCCGGCGGATTCGACGTCAACCCGAACACCAACAACACGCAGATCCCCACGCAGAACACGCGCGAGAACCGCAACAACCTGCTGCGCTACCGCGCGCGGCTCGGCGTGACGGCGACGCTGTCCGACGAGATGATCGCCGGCATCCAGCTCGCGAGCGGCAACGACAACGGGCCCGTGTCGACCACGGCCACCGCGGGCGGCGGCTTCGCGAAGAAGAACATCTGGCTGAACAAGGCGTTCTTCGCGTACAAGCCGACGTCGTGGCTGAACCTGACGGCCGGCCGTTTCGACAACCCGTTCTTCAAGTCGGACCTGGTGTTCTCGGACGACCTGATGATGGACGGGCTCGCCGCGAACCTGCGGCATGCGCTGCCGTGGAATCCGGACGTCACGCTGTTCGGCACGCTCGGCGTGTTTCCGATCCAGTACACGAGCGAGAACTTCCCGTCGAACAGCACCGAGAAGGCCGGCAGCGACACGAAGTGGATGTTCGGCGCGCAATTCGGCGCCGACTGGAAGATCGATGCGAAGAACCGGCTGCGCGGCGCGGTCGCGTACTACGACTTCCAGAACATGCGCGGCACGCTGTCGTCGCCGTGCGCGCTGTATCTGGGCGCGACGAGCTGCAGCACCGACAACGAGGCGCCGGCGTTCATGCAGGGCGGCAACACGCTGATCGCGCTGCGCAACATCGTACAGAACCCGAACCTCGCGCCGGGCATGACGCCGCAGCCGCAGCTGTTCGGCCTCGCCTACAACTACCGGCTGCTCGACCTGAAGGCGCAGTGGGACACGGTGGTGGCCGATCGCTTCAAGCTGCGTCTCGACGGCGAATACGTGCGCAACCTCGCGTACAACGACAACAAGGCGTTCGCGGCGGCGTCGCTGCCGGTCAACAACTACGATTCGACGTCGGTGAACGCGACCCGCGCCGACTACCGCAGCGGCCCGAACGGCTTCCTCGCGAAGGCGACGTTCGGCGAGCCGGAGCCGCGCGAGAAGGGCCAGTGGAACTTCTCGATCGCATACAAGTACCTGCAGCCGGACGCCGTGCTCGATGCGTTCAACGATCCCGACTTCCACCTCGGCGGCACCAACGCGCGCGGCTACGTGCTCGGCGCCGCGTATGCGGTCGCACGCGATACCTGGGTGTCGGCCCGTTACCTGAGCTCGAAGGAAGTGTACGGGCCGCCGGTTTCGATCGACGTGCTGCAGATCGAGCTCAATGCTCGCTTCTGACCGGAGTCGCGCATGAACACGATCACTCGCACGATGTTCGCGAGCGCCCTGACCGGCACGCTGCTGCTCGCGGCCGGCGGCGCGCACGCGCAGAGCATCGAGGACAAGCTGCGCAGCCAGTTGCGCTCGACCGTGCAGGAACTGCGCCAGTTGCAGGACAACCAGGCGCAGCTGCAGAGCGACAAGGCGGCGGCCGAGAAGCAGCGCGACGACGCGCTCGCGCAACTGAAGGCGATGCAGGGGCAACTGGCGGCCGCGCGCGGCGATTCGGGCGCCGAGGCGGCTGCGAAGCGTGCGCTCGCGCAGGAGCGCGCGGGCCGCGAGCAGGACGCGAAGTCGCTGGCGAAATACAGGTCGTCCTACGAGGACTTGCTCGCCGTGTCGCGCGCCCGCGATGCGCAGCACACGCAACTGCAGAAGGACGCCGCCGCGCGTGACACGCAACTGAAAACCTGCCAGGCACACAATGCCGAGCTGTATCGCGTGGGGCACGAGATTCTCGACGCGTACGAGCACGTCGGGATCGGCACGCTGTTCTCGTCGCGTCAGCCGTTCGCGCAGTCGGCGCGCGTGAAGTACGACGACATCGCGCAACGTTACGGCGATGCGCTGTATGCGGGCAAGTACGACCCGGCCGCGCGGCCGGCGGCCGCAACACCGGCGTCGGCTGCCGCGACGAAGGCGCAGTAAGCGCGCGGCCCGCAGCCGGGATGGAACCGATCGATTCGTTGAATACGGGGAAGACAGACATGCAAGACACGCAACCGAACGCCGGCGACGAACGCACGGCACACGACGCGCCGATCGAAGCGATCAGCGCCGACCACCTCGCCGACGTGCTGCGCCGCGCGGGCTACCGCGTGACGGCGGCGGAACAGAACGGCGCGGTGCAACTGATGAGCGCAAGCCAGGGCATCGGCTTCGCGGTGCGCTTCGGCAATCCGGCCGCCGCGCTCGCGCCGCAGGGCGCCGACGCACCGCCCGCCGCGCTGCTGTTCATCGACTACACGCTGTCGTGCGTGCTGCAGGTGCAGGGCGAATTGCCGGCCGAACTCGTCGCGGACTGGAACCGGACCAAGCGCTTTGCGCGTCTCGCGAGCCACGGGCCGTTTCTCGCGCTGGAAATGGACGTGGTCGTCGCCGGTGGCGTGTCCGAGCGCTACCTGCGTTCGACGATCGAGCTATGGGATCGCCTGATCCAGGAATTCCTGCTGCACCTGCGCAACCGTCCCGCGATGGCCGAGCAGGAAGCGGCGGCACGCGCGACGGCCGGCGGTCAGGCAGGCGCATCGCCGGTCGAAGCGGCCACGGCAGCGGTCGAGGCCACTGCGAAGTGAGGATCGGCGCCGCGCTGCGTGCGCTGCTGCCTGGCCGTGCACGGCGTGAGGCGGACGCGATAGCCGCGGGCGACGCACCCGCCGCGTGGGGCGCGTATGCCCGGCGTACCGCGCTGTGGCTGCAGGAGACGCTTGACGGCGACGACGCGGCGGTGTGCCTCCTGCGTGCCGGCATCGAGCATTGGGCCGGCGAGCGGGCCGATGCCGGCGACGACGGTCCCGTGCTGCCGGTGCGCGCGTGGCTCGACCGGTACGGGCACGTGACGCGCGTCGACAGCGGTGCGGCCGGACCACCGGCGCTCGACGCCGCGCTGCATGCGGCACTCGTCGGCCGGGCGGTCGGCGCGGCGCCGCCGCGCGGGATGGCGCAGCCGCTGGTCCTGCGCATGACGCTGACGGACGCGCGCTGATGCGGCGTCCGCATTTCAAGAGCAATCGAGAGGGCAGTCGAACGATGATGACGAAGATGAAGAGGCTGGCGGTCGTGGCAGGCAGTCTCGTGCTGGGCGTGCCGTTCGTCGCGCATGCACAGGACGACGTGATCGCGAATGCCGCGCAGGCGTCGGTCACGCAGGACGACATCGCGGGCCTGCTGAAGACGGTGAGCCCGGAAGGGCGCGAACGTCTCGCGGCCGATCCCGCGGCGCTCGACCAGGTCGTGCGTTCGACGCTCGCGCAGAAGGCCGTGCTGGCCGAGGCGAAAGCGAAGGGCTGGGACAAGCAGGCGCAGGTGCAGGCGGCCGTCGAGCAGGCGCGGCGCGATATCGTCGTGCGCAGCTACCTGGCGTCGGTGAATGCGCCGCCGGCCGACTATCCGTCCGACGCGGAGTTGCAGTCCGCGTATGACAAGAACCGCGCCGCGTTCACCGCGCCGCGCGCGCTGCATGTCGCGCAGATCTACATCGCGGTGCCGCCGAACGCGGATGCCGCCACGCTCGACAAGGCGCGCAAGCAGGCGGCCGATCTTGCGAACCGCGCGCGCAGCGGCGATTTTTCCGCGCTCGCGAAGGCGAACTCGCAGGACAAGGCCAGTGCCGCGAACGGCGGTGATCTCGGTTTCGTGCCCGATCAACTGATGGTGCCGGCAGTGCGGCAGGCGGCCGACGCGCTGAAGCCGGGCCAGGTCTCCGCACCGATCCAGACGCCGGCCGGTTTTCATGTCGTGAAGCTGATCGACGTCCGCGCGGCCGCGCCGCGTCCGCTGGCCGACGTGAAGGCGCAACTGCGCGAGATGATGCGTGCGCAGCGCACGCAGCAGAATGCACAGGCGTATCTCGCGAAGCTCGCCGCGAACGCACCGATCAACGAAGACGCGCTGAAGAAAGCGCTCGCGTCTGCCCGGTAGGCGCGCGCATGGCAACCGTTCGTTCGACGCCGCGCGTCGACGCCCCCGACCCGCGCACGCCGGGGCGACGCCGTCCGGCCGCGGCGGCCGACCGCCCGCGCATGCCGAAGGCGAACCCGTGGCCGGGCCGGCCCGGCGAGTGGCCCACGCATTGCCCGCTGTGCTTCGGCGCACTGGAGCCGTTGCCCGGTGCCGGCGGCTATGCACGGCACCGGAGCGCGCGGTGCTCCGCGCAGTGCGTGCTCACGACCCGCCAGTATCAGCCGGAGGAACTGACGATTCGCGGCTCGCGCGACGTGCAGGTCGCCGCCCGGCATCGCGAGCGCTTCGTGGCACAGTGGGCGCGCCATTACACGCTGATGCGGCGCGCGTGGCCCGCGCTCACGATCGGGCGCTTCATCGCGGTGATCTCGTGCGTGGACGTGGCGGATCTCTGGTCGTACCGGATGTTGCGCGACGACGATCTGGCGGCCGTGCTGCTCGTGCTCGCCGGCTTCCTGCGCGTGCCGGACGCATGCGGTGCCGATGCACCCGGCAACGACACGCGCGCGCCGGCGGTGCGCTGGGTGCGGTTCTGGTTCGACGCGAGCGTGCGCGACGTCGGCGATCTGTGGACGGCGGGCGGCAGCGCGCCGCCGCTGTTTCGCGTCGACTATCGCGAGCCGCTCGTCACGCCCTATCCGACGGGCGCACAGGTGCAGGCGTGGCAGCCGGTCGACGGCATGCGCGACGCATGGGTGCGGCAGGTCGATGCACAGGAGCCTGCCGTCGAAGCGTCCGATCGCGCGGCGTTCGCGCGTTTCCTGGCGCGCGCGTCGGCGCCGGGGACGAACCTGTGACGGCGGCAGGGCGAGTGCCATGAAGCCATTTCCGAAGGAGGCGCGCATGAGGATGCGACGACGCGGCATCGCGACGATTGTCTGCCTGCTGCTGGCAACCGGCGCACACGCGCAGGTCGGCCGCGCGGCGGCGAGCGCGGCCGCGCCTGCACCGGCCAGTCCGGGTTCGGCCACGAAGCCGGTGTGCGTCGATGCGGAGGTCGACGGCAAGCGTGCGCTGTCGTACGACTGCCTCAGCCAGCAGCTGAAGCCGAACGCCGACCCGCAGGCGGGCGCGTCGCAAACGGATTCGGAGCGGCTGTCGAAGCAGCCATCGAACCGACTCGGCACGTTCAACCTGTCGACCGAGCGAAACCGTTTCGGCGCGAACTGGGGCCGGTCGGCGACGCCGCAGCGGCCCGATGCGCCGGTCGCGGTGCCGCCGAAGTAATGCATGCGGCCGAGCGTGGGGCGCAGGGCGCGATGAGCCGGCGGCGTTCCGGCGCGAACCGACGAGGAACAGCGACATGAAAGCGGGCAGGCACACGAACCGGGCGGCGATGCCGCGAGCGATGGCCGGCGGGCTGGCGTTGGCCTGCGCGTGCGTTTGCGCAACGGCAACGGCTGCCGAGCGGCCCGCGCAGTCGGGTGCCGCGTCACCGACGTCAACGTCGACGTCAACGTCGACGTCAACGCCAGCGCCGACCGTCGCGCTGCCGAATTTTGCCGCGCTGGTCCGGCGTGTCGGGCCGGCCGTCGTCAACATCAGCGTCACGCGCGAAGTCACGCAGATGGGCATCCAGTTGCCGCCGGGCATCGCGCCCGATCATCCGCTCGCGCCGTTTCTTGCGCGCCGCGTGATCGGCAATCGCGAGGAGGTGAGCCTCGGTTCGGGCTTCATCGTCAGCGAGGACGGCGTGATCCTGACCAACCGGCACGTGGTCGGCGATGCGGTCGCGATCGACGTGAAGCTGACCGACAAGCGGCAGTTCAAGGGGCGTGTGATCGGCAGCGATCCCGTTTCCGACGTCGCGGTGATCCGCATCGACGCGCACAACCTGCCGGTCGTCGCGACCGGCGACCCGGCGCGCACCGAAGTGGGCGACTGGGTGATGGCGATCGGTTCGCCGTACGGGTTCGCGAACACGGTCACGCAGGGCATCGTCAGCGCGAAATCGCGCTCGTTGCCCGGCGAGCGCGCGATTCCGTTCATCCAGACCGACGTGCCGATCAACCCCGGCAATTCGGGCGGCCCGCTGTTCGACCTCGGCGGCCGCGTGATCGCGATCAACTCGATGATCTTCTCGAAGACGGGCGGCTACCAGGGGCTCGCGTTCGCGATTCCGATCGATATCGCGCTCGACGTGAAGGACCAGTTGCTGCGGACCGGCAAGGTCACGCGCGGCCGGCTCGGCGTGGCCGTCCAGGAAGTGAGCCAGGCGCTTGCGCGTTCGTTCGGCCTCGCCAACCCGGACGGCGCGCTGATCACCGTGGTCGAGCCGGATGGCCCGGCCGCGCACGCGGGCCTGCAGCCGGGCGACGTCGTACTCGCGGTCGACGGCAGGCCGGTCGCCGAATCGGCGGACCTGCTCGGCGCGGTCGCAGGCATGCGGGCCGGGCGGCAAACCGACCTGCTCGTGTGGCGCGCGGGCCGGGCGATGCACATGAGCGCGACGGTGGGCGCATTCGACAGCGGCACCGCGTCGGCGAGCGGCGAGCAAGGGCCCGCGCGGTTCGGGCTCGCGCTGCGCGCGGCGACCGACCAGGAGCGCCAGCGGCTCGGCGTCGGCCAGGCGCTCGTCGTCGAGCAGGCGAGCGGCCAGGCTGCCCGCGCGGGGTTGCAGCCCGGCGATGTCGTGCTGTCGGTCAACGGCACGCCGGTCGCGAACATCGGCGCGCTGATGACCGAGATCGACGCCGCGCACGGCAACGTCGCGCTGCTCGTCCAGCGCGGCGGCACGCGCCTGTACGTGCCGATCGAGATCGGCTGAGGGTTGCAGGACGAGCGGGCGACGCAACGCGGCGCGTCGGCGCATCGTCGAAACGGGAGGCGGGATGAAGCGAATGCAGCAGTGGGGCGTATCCGGTGGGTGGCGGGCGATCGTCGTCGCGTGGGCGCTTTTCGCAGGCGGCGTGTCGATGGCCGTCGCACAGACGGCCGACGTGCCGCAAACGTGGATCCGCTACGGACAGCTCGCCGGGCAGCAGTTCCAGACGTGGCTCGAAGCCGACGGCGACGCGGCCGATCGTCTGCACCGCTATCTCGAAGCGCGCGTATTGAATGCGAGCGCCGAGGCGCCGCCGCCCGCGATCGTCGTGCGCGCGTGGATCGGCACGAACGGCGCCGTCACGCGCGTCGAGTTCGCGTCGCTCGGCGATCCCGACGCGGACGCGACGCTGCGGCAACTGCTCACCGCCGGCCCGCTGACGGAGCCGCCGCCGCCCGACATGCTGCAGCCGCTGCGCGTGCGCCTGCGGCTCGCGCCGAATCCAGATGCGGCCGCCGCCGCGCCGGCCTCGGCGGCGCGCATGCCGTGACGTACGGAGCCGTGCGCGCGGACCAGGCCGGATATCGTAATAAGATATGAGGTTATTGCGTTGGCGGGGCGACGACGCCCCGCTGCTTCCACAGGAGCCACCCATGCAATTGACCCCGTTGGGCGCGCAGGTCGCCCAGTTCGGTTTCCCCGAGCGGCAGAGACACGCGCAGGCGCTGATAGCCGGCACGGCCGACATCAACACGTATGTTTCCGGCGGCGTCTGCTACGACGCCGCGGCCTATGTGCGGTATCTGATGCGCGCCGACGCGCTGATCACGCCCAACACGCTGCTCGACACGATCGGTCAGCACTGGCGGCCGCGGTTCAACTTCGAGAACGGCAGCGAATGGGACGGGCGCGCGAACATTCCGGCCGGGACCGCGGTCGGCTTCTCGCGCGGCGGCTCGGTCTTTCATGCGGCGATCGCCGTCGGCGGCACCGCGATCCGGGCCGTGAACGGCGGGCTCCTCGGCAGCGGATGGCGGTATGCGGTCGACCTGGCACGCGTGCTCGAACCGGCCGCGGCCGGCGGCTTTACGTACGACCGCGCGAACATTCGGGTTCATCTGTCGCGCCTGTAACACACGCGCCTCCCGGCGCAGCAGGCCGCGCCGGCCGCGATCCGTGGGCCGCTCGCCGCGCACGCGGCCGCTACCGGCCGTCCGGCGATTTCCGCATGGCGTCGCGCTGTCCATCACTGCTATCCTCTCGACCGTGAATGACTCTTCATGGAGTCGTGGCGGCGCATGCTGCGTCGCGGCGAAGCGCGCGGATGCAACCGCGTGCGCGCCGGGGCGGCATGACCGGCCGTCCACGACGATCCGTGCCTGTTTCGTGACTGATTTCCTACCGTCCATGTCCACATGGTCAAGACAACGATGAGCGGCGCACCTGAAACCGCGGCGCCCGGCGACGACGAATCGCATGGCGGCGCGTCGTCCTACCTGGTGCCGGGGCTCGAACGCGGGCTGCGGATCCTCGCCGAATTCTCCGCGCGCGAGCCGGTGCTCGGCGCGCCCGAGCTGTCGAAGCGCATCGGCATTCCGCGCACGACCACGTTCCGCCTGCTGCAGACCCTCGAAGCGCTCGGTTTCCTCGAGCGCGTGAATGGCGACCGCTATTTCCGGCTCGGTGTCGGCGTGCTGCGGCTCGGCTTCGAATACCTGAATTCGCTCGAACTGACCGATCTCGGCGGGCCCGTGCTCGAACGGCTGCGCGATGCGACCGGCCTGTCGACGCATCTGCTGATCCGCGACCAGCGCGACGTCGTGTTCGTCGCGAAGGCGCAGAGCAACGCGTCGATGTTCGGTTCGGTGAAGGTGCACGTCGGCACGCGCCTGCCCGCGCATGCCACGGTGCACGGCCACGTGTTGATGGGCGACCTGACGCGAGACGCACTGCGCCAGCTCTACCCGGAAAAGCGCCTCGAGCAGTTCACCGAGCGCACGCCGGGCACCGTCGACGAGCTGTACGAACGCGTGCGCCACTATGCGCGGCTCGGCTATGCGGTGAGCGAGGCGGCATTCGAGAGCGGCATTTCGGCGGTCACCGCGCCCGTACGCGATCATTCGGGCTCGATCGTCGCGGCGATCACAGCCACGGTGCCGCGCTCGGAGATCGGCGAGGCCCGCGAGAAGGAACGGCTCGTCGAGGCCGTGTGCGGCGCGGCGGTCGACCTGTCACAGCGGTTGAACTATCGTCCGCTCGAAAGCGATCCGACATTCGCGCACGCGCGCCACAAGGTCGCGATGTTCTGAGTGTTGCGATGCGCGGCCGTGCAAAGGCCGCGCACAAATGAAAAAGAGCGGCCCGCGGGCCGCTCTTGTCGTTTCAGGCGGCGAACGCCCGGCTTCGTTCAGAACGAGTGGTGGATCCCGGTGAGCACGATCACCTGGTTCGCGGTGCTCGACACGCCTGCCGTGAAGAACGCGGCTTTCGCGCCGCCCGAGCCGTGTTCGTACAGCACGTTTGCATACAACTGCGTGCGCTTCGACAGCGAATAGATGTCGCCGAGCTCGGCCTGCGTCCAGCGGCGGCCGGCCAGCGTCGTGGTCGCCGCGCCGCCCGCGATCGTGTTGAACGCGCTGCTGCGGTAGTTCACACCCGCGTCGTAGCTCTGGAACGTGTCCGAGAAGCCGTTCGACTGCATCTTCGTGCGCGTGTACAGGCCGTGCACGAGGAAGTCGCCGAACTGGTAGGACGCGCCCGCGCCAATGTTCTCGACCTTGCTTGCGGTGTAGCCGTTCGCGGTGTTCTGCCCCTGGAACGACGTGATGCCGGTCGTGCTGATCAGGATCGAGCGGTCGTGCTCGTTCGAGTACACGGCCGACGCCTTGAATGGCCCGTTCGCATAGTTCAGCGCGACGCCGAGCGACTTGCCGGTCGAGAAGTTCGTCGTGTTGCCGAGCGCCATCGTCGCCGCGGCCGAGAAGCCCGCGAAGGTCGGCGAACGGTACTTGACCGCGTTGTTGTACGGCACGTTGCCGGTCGCGGCGAGCCCGTCGATGTTGCCGGGGTGGAACGCGTACCAGCTCAGCGCGAGGTAGGCGGTGCTGAGCGGATCGAGATAGTCGAACGACAGCGGCGTCTGGCGGCCGAGCGTCAGCGTGCCGTAGCGCTCCGAGCCGAGGCCGACGAACGCCGCGCGGTTCCAGATCGTGTTCGCGGTCGCGAACTGGCCATTGTTCGTATAGAAGCCGTTTTCGAGCTGGAAGATCGCCGACAGGCCATTGCCGAGGTCTTCCTTGCCCTTCAGGCCCCACCGATCGGGCTGCGTGTTGCCCTGGATCATCGCCCATTTCGCATGGCCGCCGACATTGTTCACGTACGCGACGCCCGCATCCGTGCTGCCGTACAGCGTCACGCTGCTCTGCGCCCACGCGCCCGACGCGGCGCCCAATCCGATCACTGCTGCTGCTACCGCATGCTTGACCATTTGATCTCCTGAATCTCCAACCTGATGAAAACGTGTCGTGGCGGCATGCGCGGGAACGGCCGGCCGTCGCGCGTTTTCGCCATCGAGCGGGCATTCGTATGTTCCATATAAGGAACAGTGTGCCTCTGATGGAATGGAGTATAGAGGCGTCGAGCACCGAGTCAAAAATAATTTTTTCGGGACGGATGGGTTGCCGACCGATGCCCGGCAGCGGCGCCTGATGTCCCGAAAAAGCCGGTAAATACCCGTCTTACAACAAAAAATTACATTCGATAAGGCAGGCGAAAGCGATCGTCGATCCAGCGGTCGGTGTTTTCCCTAGGACGTGCAGCTTTTTGTTTTACTCGTGGAAACTCGCTCCTATAATCACCATCCATAAACTGACGTTCCGGATATGGAACAAATCGGAACAAACCGAGAGTCGATCAGAAGGAAGGGTGTGAGATGTCTGAACAATGGGTTTGCGCCGGGCACGCCGGCGCGCTGTCGGAAGACACGCCGATCGAGTTCAAGCGAGCCGACGGTGTCGAAATCGGGATCTACCGTGTCGGCGACGACGTGTATGCGCTCGAGAACGTATGCCCGCATGCGTACGCGCTGCTGACGCAGGGGTTCGTCGACGAAGGCACGGTCGAATGCCCGCTGCACGAGGCCGTGTTCGACATCAAGACGGGCGAATGCCTGAAGGGGCCGGGCGGACGCGCACTGAAGCAGTACGCGGTGCGTCTCGCCGGCGAGGAAATCCAGATCAAGGTGGAATGACATGAAAGAAGCGACCGTCAACTTCAATCCCTTCCTGAAGCCGTGGGTGGCGCCGCAGCCGAACAACGTCGCGGGCAAGGGGCAGATCGAGATCCCCGGCCAGGTCGAGAACCAGGTCTGGCAGAACCGCAAGGCCGCACCGACCCAGTACGAAAACGACCTCGGCGATGCGCTCGAGCGCGTGTTCGAAGCCGGCGCGATCGAGCTGGACGATGTCGTCGCGGGCCTGAACCGCATCGGTTTCCGCGCGCCGGACGGCACGGTGTGGACCGCCGAGCGCTTCCGCGCCGAAATGGCCTCGCTCGCGGAATGACCGCTTGAGCGCTGGCAGCCGACCCGACGACAACCGCATCCGGAGCACACTGATGACGTCCCCCGTACAACACGCAGCCCAACACGACCCGGTCCGTGACTACCTCGACCGCGGCATCAAGAACTACTGGTATCCCGTCGCGCCGAGCTGGCAGGTGTCGAATGCACCGGTCGGCCTCACGCGCCTGTCCGAGCAGATCGTGCTGTGGCGCGATCACGACGGCAAGGTTCACGCGCTCGAGGATCGCTGCCCGCACCGCGGCGCGCGCCTGTCGCTCGGCTGGAACCTCGGCGGCAACATTGCCTGCTGGTATCACGGCATCGAAGTCGACGGCGGCGGCACGGTCAACCGCGTGCCGGCCGTATCGAACTGTCCGCTCGAAGGCATGAAGTGCGTGAAGTCGTATCCGGTCGAGGAGAAGGCCGGGGCGATCTTCCTGTGGTTCGGCGACGAAGCGCACGGCGAGCCTGCGCCGCTGAACCTGCCCGAGGAACTGGTCGAGGACGAGTACGGCCACTTCTTGTGCGTGTCGAACTGGAAGTGCAATTACCAGTACGCGATCGACAACGTGATGGACCCGATGCACGGCGCATACCTGCACGCCACCTCGCACTCGATGGCCGAAGGCGACAAACAGGCCGAGATGCGCGTGCGCAAGACGGAAACGGGCCTGATGTTCGAGAAGATCGGCCAGCGCGACGTGAACTTCGACTGGGTCGAGCTCGGCGAAACGGGCTGCCTGTGGATGCGCCTCGCGATCCCGTACAAGCAGAAGTTCGGCCCGGGCGGCAACTTCGGGATCATCGGCTTCGCGACGCCGGTCGACGGCGACAACTGCCAGGTCTACTTCTGGCGCACGCGCAAGGTCAGCGGCTGGCAGCGCGACGTGTGGCGCTTCATGTACCGCAACCGCCTCGAGGGCCTGCACTGGGACGTGCTCGAGCAGGACCGCTACGTCCTCGAAAGCCTCGCGCCGAATGCGCGCGATCACGAATACCTGTACCAGCACGACGTCGGCATGACGCGCGTGCGCCGGATGCTGCGCACGCGTGCGCAGGAGCATCTCTCCGCGCTCGACGCGCATCGCGCGGCGCAGGCCGCGGCGGAGTCCTCGAATGGCTGAGCGCGCTCCGGTCGTGTCGCTCGCGGGGCGCCGCGTGCTCGTCACGGGCGGCGCGCGCGGGCTCGGCGCGGCGTTCGTGACGGCGCTCGTCGAAGCGGGCGCGCAGGTCGCGTTCGGCGACGTGCTGGCCGACGAAGGCCGTGCGCTTGCCGCGCAACTCGCCAAAGCCGGCCATGTCGCGCATTTCGTCGCGCTCGATCTCGCCGATCCGGCGAGCGTCACCGCGTTCGTCGCGCAGGGCGCGGCGGCGCTCGGCGGCATCGACGCGCTGATCAACAACGCGGCGATCACGAACTCGGGCGGCAAGCTGTCGACCGAGCTCGACGTGCCGACGTGGGACGCCGTGATGAACGTGAACGTGCGCGGCGTGTGGCTCGTCAGCAATGCGGCGCTGCCGTACCTCGCGCAATCGGGTCGCGGCGCGATCGTGAACCTCGCATCGGACACCGCGCTGTGGGGCGCACCGAAGCTGCTCGCGTACGTCGCGAGCAAGGGCGCGGTGATCGCGATGACGCATGCGCAGGCGCGCGAGTTCGGCGCGCACGGCGTGACGGTCAACGCGATCGCGCCGGGGCTCACCGAAGTCGAGGCAACCGCGTACGTGCCGGCCGAGCGCCACGCGTTCTACATGCAGGGCCGCGCGCTGACGCGCGCACAGGTGCCCGACGACGTGACGGGCCCGGTGCTGTTCCTGCTGTCGGACGGCGCGCGCTTCGTGACGGGGCAACTGCTGCCGGTGAACGGCGGCTTCGTGATGAATTGATGTTTTCACCCTTGATGAAGGAGTTGACGATGGCGGACGCCGATCTCGAACGCAAGTCGTGGGACCAGCCGGAAGGCGCAAGCTTCAACGACTGGATGGAAGGGCGCGTGGCGCGCTACGCGACGCGGCGCTACGACTGGGACGCACTGAAGTTCCAGGCCGACTGCGACCCGAAGTACCGCCGCGCGCAGATGCGCTACGTCGGCACGGGCGGCACGGGCGTCGCGAAGGACGTCAACACGGTGCCGGCCGGCGGCTTCACGTTCTCGACGATGGTCATCCCGGCCGGCAACATCGGCCCGAGCCACATCCATATCGACGTGGAAGAAATCTTCTTCGTGCTGCGCGGCAAGATGAAGGTGATCTGCGAGCGCGACGGCGAGACGTGGGAAGCGATCCTCGGCGAGCGCGACCTGATCTCGGTGCCGCCGGGCGTGTATCGCACGGAAATCAACATCGGCGAGGAAGACGCGCTGATGTGCGTGATGCTCGGTTCGCCGAAGCCGATCACGCCGACGTATCCGCCCGATTCGCCGCTCGCGAAGATCAAGCGCTGAGACGGAGCCGGTGAAGCAATGAGTGTCATCGACAAACGTGAACGCGACCGCACCGCGGCATTCGCCGCGCTGCTCGGGCAGTTTCCCGAACAGCGTTGCGCGGCCGGCGCGGCGGGCACGATCGGCTACCGCGAGGCCGGCGCGCAGCATGCAGGCCGTGCGCTGCCCGTCGTGCTGCTGCACGGGATCGGCTCGGGCGCCGCATCGTGGGTCCGCCAGCTCGACACGCTCGGCGCATCGCGGCGCGTGCTCGCGTGGGATGCGCCCGGTTACGGCGCGTCGACGCCGGTGCACGGCGCGTCGCCGGCCGCCGCCGATTACGCGGCATCGCTCAACGCGTGGCTCGAGGCACTCCGCATCGAACGCTGCGTGCTGGTCGGGCATTCGCTCGGCGCGATCATCGCGGGCGGTCTCGCCCGCGTGATGCCCGCGCGGATCGCCGGCCTGCTGCTGGTGTCGCCCGCGGGCGGCTACGGCAGCGCCCCGGCTGAAACGCGCGAATCGCGCCGCGACGCGCGGCTCGCGATGCTTGCCGAACTCGGTCCGGCCGGGCTCGCCGAACAGCGCAGCGGCAACATGCTGTCCGGTTTCGCGAGCGAGGAGGCGCGTGCGTGGGTGCGCTGGAACATGGCGCGCATCGTGCCGGCCGGCTATGCGCAGGCCACGCATCTGCTCGCGAACGCCGATCTCGCCACCGATCTCGCCGGCTTTCGCGGCCGCACGGCCGTGGCCGTCGGCGCGAACGACGCGATCACGCCGCCCGCCGCGTGCGAGCGGATCGCCGCGGCCGCACACGTCGGGCTGCAGGTGATTCCGCAAGCAGGCCACGCGGGCTACGTGGAAGCACCGGCCGTCTATTCCGCACTGATCGACACGTTCTGCCGTCAGTGCGACTCACAGCGGGGGCTCGCATGAACGAACCGCTGCAACGAGCCGACGCCGAAAGCGGCAAGGGCGAGGCCAGTTACGTGGTGCCGGGTCTCGAACGCGGGCTGCGGATCCTCGCAGAATTCTCGCCGCGCGAGCCGGTGCTCGGCGCGCCCGAATTGTCGAAGCGGCTCGGCATTCCGCGCACGACGGTGTTCCGTTTGCTGCAGACGCTCGAATCGCTCGGCTTCCTCGAGCGCGCGGACAAGGATCGCAACTACAAGCTCGGCATCGCCGTGCTGCGGCTCGGTTTCGAATACCTGAGCTCGCTGGAGCTGACCGATCTCGGCCTGCCCGTGATCGAAAGCCTGCGCGACGCGACCGGCTTCACGACGCACATCGTGATCCGCGACGGCCGCGACGTGGTGTTCGTCGCGAAGGCGCAGAGCCAGGCGCCGGTGTTCAGCTCGATCCGCGTGAACGTCGGCACGCGCCTGCCCGCGCATGCAACGACGCACGGCCACGTACTGATGGGCGACCTGTCGTTGAAGGAGCTGCATGCGCTGTATCCGGAAGGCGCGCTGAACCGGATGACGAACGCGACACCCGAGACGGTCGATGCGCTGTACGACTTGATCCGCGAGGATGCGCTGCGCGGCTACGGTGTCAGCAATTCGTCGTTCGAGCGCGGCATCTCGGTGGTCACGGCGCCGGTGCGCAACGAGACGCAGAAGATCGTCGCGTGCATCACGGTGACGGTGCCGCGGCCGGAAATCGACGCGGCGCTGATCGCGGACGGCCTGATCGACAAGGTGCAGCGCGCGGCGGCGGAACTGTCGCGGCGGCTCAATTACCGCTCGGATGACGAGCACACGTTTCTGAAGGCATTAGGACTCCGATGATTGAGATCGATCTGACCGGGCATGTCGCGGTGGTGACGGGCGGTTCGTCCGGCATCGGCCTCGCGACGGCCGAACGGTTCCTGCAGGCGGGCGCATCGGTCGCGATTTGCGGCCGCGACAGCGACCGCCTAGCACGCGCCGAAGCGATGCTCGCTGAAAAATACCCGGGCGCGCAACTGCTCGCCGAGCGCTGCAACGTGCTCGACGAAACCGATGTGGCCGCGTTCGCGCAAGCGGTTTCGACGCGTTTCGGCCGTGCCGACATGCTGGTCAACAATGCCGGCCAGGGGCGCGTGTCGACCTTCGCCGACACGACCGACGACGCGTGGCGCGAAGAACTCGAACTGAAGTATTTCAGCATCATCCGCCCGACGCGCGCGTTCCTGCCGCTGCTGCGCGACGCGCACGCGCCGACGATCACCTGCGTGAACTCGCTGCTCGCGCTGCAGCCGGAGCCGCACATGGTCGCGACGTCGTCCGCGCGCGCGGGCGTGCTGAGCCTCGTGAAGTCGCTCGCGGCCGAACTCGCGCCGCAGCGCATTCGCGTGAACTCGATCCTGATCGGCATCGTCGAGTCGGGCCAGTGGCGCCGCCGTTACGAAACGCAGGCGCGGTCCGGCGAAAGCTGGGAGGACTGGACGGGCGCGATCGCCCGCACGAAGAACATTCCGCTGAACCGCTTCGGCAAGCCTGACGAGGCCGCCTGGGCACTTTTTTATCTCGCAACGCATCTGTCGTCGTACACGACGGGCAGCCATATCGACGTTTCTGGAGGCTTTGCACGCCATGTCTGAAAAAACCACGGTTGGCGAGCTGATTGCCACCTTCCTCGAGCAGTGCGGCGTGAAGACCGCATTCGGTGTCATCTCGATCCACAACATGCCGATCCTCGACGCGATCAACACGCGCGGCAACATCCGGTACGTCGGCGCACGCGGCGAAGCCGGCGCATTGAACATGGCCGACGGCCTGGCCCGCGTGTCGGGCGGCCTCGGCGTCGCGTTCACCAGCACGGGCACGGCGGCGGGCAACGCGGCCGGCGCGATGGTCGAGGCGCTGACGGCCGGCACCGCGCTGCTGCACATCACCGGGCAGATCGAGACGCCGTACCTCGACCGGGATCTGGCGTACATCCACGAAGCCCCCGACCAGTTGTCGATGCTGGACGCGATCTCGAAGGCCGCGTTCCGCGTGCGCTCGGTCGAAACTGTGCTGCCGACGATCCGCGAAGCCGTGCGCATCGCGCAGACCGCGCCGACTGGCCCGGTGTCGGTCGAGATTCCGATCGACATCCAGGCCGCTGAAATCGAATGGCCGGAAGACCTGGAGCCCGCGCACGTCGCGGTATGCGAGCACGACGCGGCCCGCGTCGCGAAGCTCGCCGACGCCCTGGCGGCCAAGCGTCGCCCGCTGCTGTGGCTCGGCGGCGGCGCGCGCCACGCACGCGAGGAAGTCGAACGCCTCGTGAAGCTCGGCTTCGGCGTCGTGACGAGCGTGCAGGGCCGAGGCGTGCTGCCCGAGGATCATCCGGCGACGCTCGGCGCGTTCAACGTGCACGCATCCGTCGAAGCGTTCTACAAGACCTGCGATGCGCTGGTCGTCGTCGGTTCGCGCCTGCGCGGCAACGAGACGCTGAAGTACCGGCTCGCGCTGCCGCAGCCGCTGTTCCGCATCGACGCCGACGCGCTTGCCGACAACCGCGGCTATCGCAACGAGTTGTTCGTGCACGGCGATTCGAAGCGCGTGCTGGCCGAGCTGGCTGACCGGCTCGAAGGCCGCCTGTCGATCGATCCGCGGTTCGCGGCCGATCTCGCGGCCGCCCGCGAGCAGGCGGTGGGCGACGTGTCGAAGGGCCTCGGGCCGTACAAGCAGCTCGTCGATACGCTGCAGGGCGCCGTGGGCCGCGACTACAACTGGGTGCGCGACGTGACGATCTCGAACAGCACGTGGGGCAACCGCCTGCTGAAGATCTTCGAGCCGCGCTCGGGCGTGCATGCGCTCGGCGGCGGCATCGGCCAGGGCATCCAGATGGGCATCGGCGCGGCGCTCGCGGGCGCGGCGGCGAAGACGGTTTGCCTCGTCGGCGACGGCGGCCTGATGGTCAACGTCGGCGAGCTCGTGACGGCCGTGCAGGAAAACGCGAACGTGATGATCGTGCTGATGAACGACCAGTGCTACGGCGTGATCCGCAACATCCAGGACGCGCACTACGACGGCCGCCGCTGCTTCGTGCAGTTGCACCAGCCCGATTTCGCGCAGTTCTGCGCGAGCTTCGGCCTCACCCATTACCGGATCACGTCGCTCGACCAGGCCGAAGCGATCGTGCGCGAAGGGCTGGCGAAGGAAGGCCCGGTGATGGTCGAGGTCGACATGCTGTCGGTCGGCTCGTTCGCATCGAACTTCGCGGGCCCGCCGGTGAAGAAGGAAGAAACGCCGTCGGAGCGCCAGTATGCATAACGGGCAAAAGCGGGCCCACGCACCGGTCGACGTCGCGATGATCGGCTTTGGCGCGATCGGCGCGGCCGTCTACCACGCGGTCGAGCACGATGCGTCGTTGCGCGTCGCGCACGTGATCGTGCCGGAACACCAGCGCGCGGCGGTGCAGGGCGTGCTGGGCGGCGCGGTGGAGGTCGTGTCGTCGGTCGGCGCACTGGCGCGCCGCCCCGAGTTCGCGCTCGAATGCGCGGGCCACAGCGCGCTGGTCGATCACGTCGTGCCGCTGCTGAAAGCCGGCACCGATTGCGCGGTCGCGTCGATCGGCGCGCTGTCCGATCTCGCGCTGCTGGATGTGCTCGCGCAGGCGGCCGACGAAGGCGACGCGACGGTGACGCTGCTGTCCGGCGCGATCGGCGGCATCGATGCGCTGGCGTCCGCGAAGCAGGGCGGCCTCGACGAAGTGCTGTACGTGGGCCGCAAGCCGCCGCTGGGCTGGCTCGGTACACCCGCCGAGGCGCTGTGCGACCTGCGTGCGATGAGCGAGGAAAAGGTGATCTTCGAAGGCAGCGCGCGCGATGCCGCGCGCCTGTATCCGAAGAACGCGAACGTCGCGGCAACCGTCGCGCTCGCGGGCCTCGGCCTCGACGCGACGCACGTGCGCCTGATCGCCGATCCGGCCGTCGTACGCAACGTGCACCGCATCACCGCACGCGGCGCATTCGGCGAGATGACGCTGGAAATGAGCGGCAAGCCGCTGCCTGACAACCCGAAGACATCCGCGCTGACGGCGTACAGCGCGATCCGCGCGCTGCGCAACCGCGCGGCCCGCTGCGTGATCTGACCGGGCCGTTGAAGGTCCGCCCGCGCCACGGCGAAGGCGGACGTGCAGAGACAGATTTGTGGGACTTGTGACATGACTCCTTTCGATACGAGCCTCGTACCCGACGGCAACATCCTGATCGGCGGTGAATGGCGGCGCGGCCGTGGCGCGCCTTACGCGAGCATCTATCCGGCCGACCAGTCGCTGAACATGGAAGTGTCGACCGCGAATGCGCAAGACGCGGCCGAAGCCGTCGAGGCCGCCGACGCCGCGTGGCGCCGCGCCGACTGGGCCGGGCTGAAGCCGCACCTGCGCGCGCAGGTGCTGTACCGCATCGCCGATCTGATCATGCAGCGCCACGAGGCGCTCGCGAACCTGCAGCGTCGCGACAACGGCAAGCCGATCGGCGAGACGCGCGTGCTGGTGGCGAGCGCCGCGAACACGTTTCGCTATTTCGCGGCGTGCCTCGAAACGCTCGACGAGGAACTGACGCCGTCGCGCGGCGACTACCTGACGATGAGCGTGTACGAACCGATCGGCGTGATCGCGGCGATCACGCCGTGGAATTCGCCGATCGCATCCGATGCGCAGAAGCTCGCACCGGCGCTCGCCGGCGGCAACGCGGTGGTGCTCAAGCCGGCCGAAGTCACGCCGCTCGTGTCGCTAGCGCTGGCTCGCATCTGCGAGGAAGCGGGCGTGCCGAAGGGCGTGCTGAGCGTGCTGCCGGGCAAGGGCTCGGTGATCGGCGACGTGCTGGTGCGTCATCCGCTGGTGAAGAAAGTGTCGTTCACCGGCGGCACCGAAGTGGGCCGCGGCATCGCGCGCATCGCGGCCGAGAAGCTGATGCCGGTGTCGCTCGAACTCGGCGGCAAGTCGCCGACGATCGTCTGCGAAGACGCCGATCTCGATCACGCGGTCAACGGCGTGCTGTACGGGATCTTCAGCTCGTCGGGCGAAGCGTGCATCGCGGGCTCGCGGCTGTTCGTGCAGCGCGCGGTGTATGACGCATTCATGCAGCGCCTGGTCGCGGGCGCACGCAAGCTGCGCGTGGGCGACCCGACGCGCCCCGACACGCAGATGGGGCCGCTGATCACCGCGAAGCATCGCGAATCGGTGGAGCGCTACGTGGCGCTCGGTCTCGAGGAAGGCGGCCGCCTGCTGTGCGGCGGTGAGCGGCCGTCGGGCGACGGGCGCGAGCACGGCTTCTTCTATCAGCCGACGATACTCGAAGGCCTGCCGAACAGCGCGCGCATCTGTCAGGAGGAAATCTTCGGCCCGGTGCTCGTCGCGATGCCGTTCGACGACGAAGCGTCGCTGATCGCGCAGGCGAACGACAGCGTGTTCGGCCTGGCGGCCGGCATCTGGACGCGCGACTACAAGCGCGCGTGGCGCATCGCGCGTGCGCTGGAGACGGGCACCGTCTGGATCAACACGTACAAGCTGTTTTCGATTTCCACGCCGTTCTCGGGCTGGAAGGAGAGCGGGATGGGGCGCGAGAAGGGTCGTCTCGGCATCCGCGAGTACATGCAGCAGAAGAGCCTCTACTGGGGCTTGAACGACGCGCCGCTGCCGTGGGCGAACTGAGCGAAGGGGAATGACGCAATGAGCATTTTGGGAATCGAGCAGATCACGTACGGCGTCGACGACCTCGCCACCTGCCGGCGCTTCTTCGCCGACTGGGGGATGAGGGAAGTCGCGCACGACGACACGCGCGCGCGCTTCGAGACGCTGAACGGTTGCACCGTGCTGGCCGTGAAGGCCGACGATCCGGCGCTGCCGCCCGCGTTCGAAGCGGGCCCGACGCTGCGTGAAGTCACGTGGGGTGTCGCGACGCAGCAGGATCTCGACGCGCTGCGCACGAAGCTCGCCGGCCAGCCCGGGTATTACGCGCAGGATGACGCGATCGGCTGCATCGACCCGAACGGGATGGCGATCCGTGTCGAAGTCACGCGCAAGCGCGAACTCGACATCACCGGCTCGCCGTCGAACGTGTGGGGCCGGACGCTGCGCGTCGACCAGCCGAGCCCGATCTACCCGCGCGCGGAGCCGGTCGAGGTCGGGCATGTCGTGTTCTTCACGAACTGCCTCGATGCGCAGGAAAAGTTCTATCACGAGCTGCTGGGCTTCGAGACGTCGGATCGTTACCCGGGCCGCGGCGCGTTCATGCGCTGCGCGCCGCACGGCGGCCACCACGACCTGTTCCTGCTCGCGCTGCCGAACGGCAAACGCGGCCTGAACCACGTCGCGTTCACCGTGCGCGATATCCACGAAGTGTTCGGCGGCGGCCTGCACATCGACCGCTGCGGCTGGGAAACGCAACTCGGCCCGGGCCGTCACCCGGTGTCGTCCGCGTACTTCTGGTACTTCCAGAACCCGGCCGGCGGCCTGATCGAGTACTACGCGGACGAAGACGTGCTGACGCCCGAGTGGCAGCCGCGCGAATTCGAGCCGGGCCCGACCGTGTTCGCCGAATGGGCCGTCGACGGCGGCCTCGACGGCCATACGCGCCGGCAGAAGAGCGCGAAGGCGCCGGAAGGCAAGTTCATGACGGAGCGCAAATCATGAGCGACGAGAACTCGCGGGAGCAGGCCGCGCCCGGCACGGTCGTCGTGATCGGCGGCGGCCAGGCCGCCGGCTGGGTGCTGAAGACGCTGCGCGCGGAAGGCTTTGCCGGCCGTCTCGTGATGATCGCGGACGAACCGCATTTGCCGTACGAGCGTCCGCCGCTGTCGAAGGCCGTGCTGGCCGGCGACGCCGACATCGAAACCGTGCGTGTCGTGCGACCCGACGAATTCGACGCGCTGAACGTCGAAGCATGGCAGCCGGAACGCGCGGCATCGATCGACCGTGCGTGCCGCGTCGTGAAGACCGAAAGCGGGCGCGAGATCGAATACGACCGCCTCGTGATCGCGACGGGCGGCACGTCACGCCGTCTGCCGGATTCGATCGTCAGGACGCCGGGCCTGCATTACCTGCGCACGCTCGACGAAGCGGCCGCGCTCGGCGAGAAGCTGCGTGCGAGCCGGCGTGTGCTCGTGATCGGCGGCGGCTGGATCGGCCTCGAAGTCGCGGCGACCGCGCGCAAGCTCGGCGTCGAAGCGGTGGTGGTCGAAGGCGCGCCGCGGCTGTGCGGCCGTTCAGTGCCGCAGATCGTGTCGGATTTCCTGCTCGACCTGCATCGCGCGAACGGCGTCGACGTCCGCCTCGGCGCGGCGCTCGCATCGCTCGACGCGCAGCCGGGCGACGCGTCGAAGGTCCGCGCGACGCTCGCCGACGGTACGACGATCGACGCCGATTTCGCGGTGGCCGGCATCGGCCTCGCGCTGAACGCGTCGCTCGCGAGCGATGCGGGGCTGGCCGTCGACGACGGCATCGTCGTCGACGAATTCGGCGCGACGAGCGACCCGGCGATCTTCGCGTGCGGCGACGTCGCGAACCATCACAACGGCTGGCTGAAGCGGCGCGTGCGGCTCGAATCGTGGGCCAACGCGCAGAACCAGGCGATCGCGGCCGCGAAGGCCGTGCTCGGCGTGCGCGCGCCGTACGCGGAGATTCCGTGGTTCTGGTCCGATCAGTACGACGTGAACCTGCAGATCCTCGGCGATCTGCCGGCCGATGCGCAGCTCGTCGTGCGCGGCGAGCTTGCCGCGCGCCGCGCGACGCTGTTTTTCGTGGGCGAAGGACATGTGAGAGGTGTCGTCGCCATCAACAACGCACGCGAGCTGAAGCTCGCGCGCAAGTGGATGAACCAGGGCCGGGCAGTGGATACGGAAGCGCTGGCAGACACGAGCAAGACTCTGGCCTGACCGGGCGACGAGACACAGGAGACTCCCCGCATGAGCACTTTCGACAACGTCGTGGCCGGTCGCGCCACGATGGAAGCTGCCGCCTCCACGCCCGGCGCGATCATCGCGCGGCTCGAGCGGCTTCCCGCCAACGCGATGCAGATCCGCGCGCGCGTGCTGATCGGCGCCGCGACGTTCTTCGACGGCTTCGACGTGATCACGATCGCCGCGACGCTGCCGCTGCTGATTCACAAATGGGGGCTGTCGCCGACGCAGATCGGCATGCTGATCGCATCCGGCGCGATCGGCCAGCTGATCGGCGCCTTCCTGTTTCCCGCGCTGGCGGAGAAGCACGGCCGCGTGAAGGCGATCGCGTGGAGCTCCGCCGTGATCGGCATCACGAGCATCGCGTGCGGCTTCGCGCCGACGTTCGAGATCTTCGTGCTGCTGCGGATTTTGCAGGGCCTGGGCCTGGGCGGCGAGCTGCCGGTGGCCGCGACGTACATCAACGAGATCACGCGCGCGCATGGCCGCGGCCGCTTCGTGCTGCTGTACGAGATCGTGTTCCCGATCGGCCTGCTCGTGTCGATGGCGCTCGGTGCGTGGCTCGTGCCGCGCTTCGGCTGGGAAATCATGTACTTCGTCGGCGGGCTGCCGCTGATCCTGTCGCTCGTGCTCACGCGCCTCGTGCCGGAATCGCCGCGCTGGCTCGCGTCGCGCGGGCGGCTCCCGGAAGCCGGGCGAGCGGTCGGCGTGTTCGAGGCGTCGGTGCGTGGCGAGCTGCCGCCGGTCACGCAGGTGGCCGCGTTCGACGAGATGGTGCGCCAGCATCCGAAGCGCAAGATGAGCGACCTGTTCAGCGCCGCGTATCGCAAGCGCACGCTCGCGGTGGCGACGTTGTGGGCGACCTGCGGGTTCATCCAGTACGGGCTGTCGACATGGCTGCCGACGATCTACAAGAACTTCTATCACGCACCGCTGCAGCTCGCGCTGAACCTCGCGGTGATCGGCTCGGTGATGGGCGTGCTCGGGTCGCTGGCGTCGGCGCTGCTGGTCGACAAGCTCGGCCGCAAGCCGGTGATCGTGTGGTCGTTCGTGCTGTGCGCACTGTCGCTGGCGTTCGCGGGCTTCTATCACGCGTCGTCGGTGTATGTCGTGTCGATCTTCTGCTCGCTGTCGCTCGGCTTGATGGCGTCGGGATTCATTACCGCGTACGTCTATACGCCGGAGCAGTATCCGACGAGCATCCGCGCGTCGGGCTGCGGGCTCGGCAGCGCATGGCTGAAGATCGCGTCGTTCGTCGCGCCGATGGTGGTGCCGCACGCGATCATCGGCGGCAACCTCGCGCCGGCGTTCTACCTGATCGGCATCGTGCCGCTGATCGCAGCCGTGACCGTGCACTTCGTCGGGATCGAGACGAAGGGGAAGGTGCTCGAAGCGCTCGAAGCGTAAGCGCGGCCGGCCGGCGGTATCGGATGAGGTGGAGAGGCCCGGGCGATGTCCGGGCCTTGTTGTTTGGCGGCGATCCGGTTGTTGCGGAGAGGCGCGACGGATCGTTCGAATGCGTGACATAGCCGACTTTCGGCCTGCATGTTCTAATTCACGATCCCGTTTTTCGACCGACTGTCGCCATGCCCCTGTTCGAACCTGTCACGCTGCATACTTCCCGCCTCGTCCTGCGGCCGCTACGCGAAGCGGATGCGCGTGCCTTCTTCGAGATCTGGTCGGATGCGGAAGCGATGCGCTATTTCTCGTTCTCGCCGATGACGCATATCGACCAGGCGATCGAGCGCGTCGCGCGCAACGTGAAGACGTCCGCGAGCGGGCAGGACCTGATCTGCGTGCTCGAATCGCGGGAAACCGGCGAGGCGCTCGGCGAATGCGTGCTGTTCCATGCGAACGAGCAATGCCGGCGCGCCGAGATCGGCTTCAGCCTGCGGCGTAAGTGCTGGCGTGGCGGATACATGCGCGAGGCGGCATCGGCCATGATCGATCACGCATTCGGCACGCTGCGGCTGAACCGGCTCGAAGCCGATCTCGATCCGCGCAACGTCGCGTCTGCGGGGCTGCTCGAACGGCTGGGCTTCGTGCGGGAAGGGCTGCTGCGCGAACGCTGGATCGTCGGTGACGAAGTGTCGGACAGCGCGCTGTACGGGTTGCTGGCGAGCGACCGGCGCTGATGCTGCTGCGGCAGCAGCGGATCATTTCGCGGCAGGAACGATCGCGTACGCGTTGATGCAACGACGCGAGGCAATCGGGTTCGGCCCGCCAGGTTCGACTCGGCGGCCGGCCGATGAGGTCGTATTCATAACTTCGCGAGCCAGCCCTCGACCATCTCTTTTCCGCGCAACATTGTAACCCATCGATCGGGCAACGCCTGTTCGCCGTACTGCGCGCCGGCGAGGCCGCCGGCGATGGCCGCGGTCGTATCAGTGTCGTTGCCGAGCGCGATCGCGCGCTTCACGCAGTCCTCGTAGCTGCCCGTCGACAGAAGGCAATGGATCGCCGACCAGAAACTGTCGACCACATAACCCGATCCTTGCGGAGCGTCGAAGCGGCCGTCGAGCACGATCTTCAGTTCGATTTCGTCGGCCGTGCCTTCGTAGTGCGCGAGCAGTTCGTCCTCTGCCGCGCGCACCGCGTCGGGCGCGGGCTGGCCGTCGACGATCCTCAGCGCCGTCAGGCAATAGAGCGCGCAGCAAAGCTGCGAACGCACGTGGCCATGCGTGACGATGCTCTGCTTGTGCGCGAGCCGGATCGCGTCGTCGCGTGACGCGGCGACCATCACGACGGGGAAGCAGCGCATCAGCGAGCCGTTGCCGTTGTCGCGCTCGTCGCGGGGGCCGGCCGCTGCGGGCGCGGCGCCGGCCGCCAGCGCATGGAACGCGCGTTGAGTCTGCAGGCCGACGTCGAATACGCGGCCGTCCGGCGTGAATGCGCCGCGATTGAACCAGTTCAGCAGGTTGCCGGCGAACGTATCGAGATTCAGGTCGTGCTCGCGCAGCAGTGCGTCGAGCAGCGCGAGCGCCTGCGCACCGTCGTCGCTCCAGGTGCCGGGCGGTACGCCGTCGTGCGCGCGAGCGAAGCCCGGCGGCGGGATCATGTCGATCCCGGCAGGCGGCGGAATGGAAGCGGCGCCGTGGAATTCGTACGGCACGCCGAGCGCGTCGCCGATCAGCAGGCCAAGCAGGCCGCCGCGCAGGCGGGATCGTCGGTTCGGAATCGGTGTCATCAAAGGGAATTCGGATTGGGGCGGCTTGCGCCGGGGAAGACAGTGCACAAGATCTCGAGCTGAACCCCGTCATTATGCAGTCGCCGCCAAGTGACGTACTGTTCCGGCTGTTCGCCGGGCGCCTTCGCGCGGTGGCGGCCGCAGTCGCTGTTGAAACGACCCACGATGATTACGTCAACGCCCGCCCGGCCACCACGTCGACAGGCATTTCACGCTCCAGGGCCCTGGCGGCGAGTTCCCCGACCCAGTCTGCATCGGAGGGATCGACGACGCCATATTGGGCCGGCGAAAAAAAAGCAAAGAGGTGAGCCGCCGCAGTCAGGCGTTCGCATTCGGCGTGAGACAGCAGACAGGACGTCACGGTCAATGGCGCGGCCGGTCCACTCCATCTCAATCCGATGCGGATATGGGTGCGCGGCGCAAATGCGATTGCCAATTCTCGCCTCGGGATCAACCATTTCGTCTCCAAGGGGAACGTTGGCGGCCTGTACCAATTGTCAGCCGCAATCAGATCAGCCAGCACCAGCCAATGACCGACGGACGTTCGGGCCAGGATCCACTGTCTCACTCGGGCCTTGCTGGATCTGAGCTTGCCGTCGATCCATTCCTCGACGTAGAGGGGCTCCGGATCGTAGTCGTCCGACCACACGACGATGGCTGAACATAGCGTATGGCGCTCCAGTTCGACATGCCCGTTGGACGGCATTTCTCGCCAGTACCGCTGTCGGGTACCGTACGTCGCGACGCACCAGTTCAGGCCGATCCACACTGCGATGAAGAGCGCCGTGACCCATATGAGGGTGACGACTGTTCCGTCAACCGCGCGATCCATATCAAAGGCCGGATCGACCATTCCGCGGTATGCAAGTATGCCCAGCAAATACGTGAGCACCGGGATCACAGGCCCGAATACGACCGGCAACGCCAGAATGGCGAGCCAGTTTCGGACATGCACGCTCCCCGCCGACTTGGCGCGCGCACGCTCCTCATCGCTCATCGCCGCGATTTCCCGCGCGGCAATCTCGTCGCTCGGCGTGTGGAACCGCTCATACGTATTCTGGCATTTGGGCATTCGTCGGGGCGTTCGATGAAAAGGGGGCGATAAGGCAGGGGTTTCCTCGAGGAACTGATTCTTGCATACGTCAGGGTCGGTTTTCAGACGGACGCATATGCGTTCCCTACGGAAAACAAAGCCGATGCGCTGCGGCCGGTGCAAAACCATGTCGCACGGGCCCGTATGCGCAGGTGGCCCGGAGTCGAACGGTAGCGGTTGAAACGACGCCGGGAAGACACCGACGCGCGGGGATCATCGCGGGCGGGTGACTTGCCGGATTCACCGGGCGAACGTACGCTTGGTCGATACCACGATCGACCCACAGGTTCTCGACCATGCAAGCCCATCCCCTGCGTCTTTCCCCCGGCGACGATTTGCGCGGCGCCATCGAGGCAGCGCTACAGCAGCGTGAAGCGCACGCCGCCTTCGTGATCCAGGGCATCGGCAGCCTGAGCGTCGCGCAATTGCGCTTCGCCGGCGTCGACCAGCCGACCGAGCTGCGCGGCGACCTCGAAATCCTGACGCTGGCCGGCTCGGTGTCGCCGGACGGCGCGCACCTGCACATGTCGATCTCGGATGCGGCCGGCCGCGTGACGGGCGGCCATGTGGCGAGCGGCTGCGTGGTGCGCACGACGGCCGAGATCCTGCTCGCGCTGCTGCCCGCGCATCGCTTCTCGCGCGAGCTCGACGCGGGCACCGGCTTCAACGAGCTGGTGATCCGGCGCGAGCCGGACGCCGACACCGCATGAAAAAAGGCGCCGCAGGCCTTTCAGCCTGCGGCGCCTTTTCGCGGTGGCGCTGCGACGTCGACCACCCGTCGCAGCCCGACTGCGTGCTTACACCTGCACGGTGTCGGCCACTTCCTTGAAGTCTTCGATCTGGTCGAAGTTCATGTACTTGTAGATCTTGTCGCCGTTCGCGTTGAGCACGCCCATGTCGGCCATGTACTCTTCCTTGGTCGGGATCTTGCCCAGACGCGAGCAGATCGCCGCCAGTTCCGCCGAGCCGAGATACACGTTCGTGTTCTTGCCGAGACGGTTCGGGAAGTTACGGGTCGACGTCGACATGACCGTTGCGCCTTCGCGTACCTGAGCCTGGTTACCCATGCACAGCGAGCAGCCCGGCATTTCGGTGCGCGCGCCAGCCGTGCCGAACACGCCGTAGTGGCCTTCTTCGGTCAGCTGCTTCTGGTCCATCTTGGTCGGCGGCGCGACCCACAGCTTGACCGGGATGTCGCGCTTGCCTTCGAGCAGCTTCGATGCGGCGCGGAAGTGACCGATGTTGGTCATGCACGAGCCGATGAACACTTCGTCGATCTTCGCGCCGGCGACGTCGGACAGCGTCTTCACGTCGTCCGGGTCGTTCGGGCAGGCGACGATCGGCTCGTGGATGTCGGCGAGGTCGATCTCGATGACGGCCGCGTACTCGGCGTCGGCATCCGGCGACAGCAGTTGCGGGTCGGCCAGCCACTGCTCCATCGCCGCGATACGGCGCTGCAGGCTGCGCGGATCCTGGTAGCCCTGCGCGATCATCCACTTCAGCAGCGTGACGTTGCTGTTCAGGTATTCGATGATCGGTTCCTTGTTCAGGTGCACCGTGCAACCGGCGGCCGAACGCTCGGCCGACGCATCCGACAGCTCGAACGCTTGCTCGACCTTCAGGTCGGGCAGGCCTTCGATTTCGAGGATGCGGCCCGAGAAGATGTTCTTCTTGCCTTGCTTGGCGACCGTCAGCATGCCTTGCTTGATCGCGTACAGCGGGATCGCGTTGACGAGGTCACGCAGCGTGACGCCCGGCTGCATCTTGCCCTTGAAGCGGACCAGCACCGATTCCGGCATGTCCAGCGGCATCGTGCCGGTGGCGGCCGCGAACGCGACCAGGCCCGAGCCTGCCGGGAAGCTGATGCCGATCGGGAAGCGCGTGTGCGAATCGCCGCCGGTGCCGACGGTGTCGGGCAGCAGCATGCGGTTCAGCCACGAGTGGATCACGCCGTCGCCCGGGCGCAGCGCGATGCCGCCACGCGTGCTGATGAAGTTCGGCAGCGTCTGGTGCGTTTTCACGTCGACCGGCTTCGGATACGCGGCGGTGTGGCAGAACGACTGCATCACGAGGTCGGCCGAGAAGCCGAGGCACGCGAGATCCTTCAGTTCGTCGCGGGTCATCGGGCCCGTGGTGTCCTGCGAGCCGACCGAGGTCATCTTCGGTTCGCAGTACGTGCCCGGGCGGACGCCCTGGCCTTCCGGCAAACCGCATGCGCGGCCGACCATCTTCTGCGCGAGCGAGAAGCCCTTGCCGCTGTCGGCCGGCTGGTGCGGCAGGCGGAACAGCGTCGACGGCGCGAGGCCCAGCGCTTCGCGCGCCTTCGCGGTCAGGCCGCGGCCGATGATCAGCGGAATGCGGCCGCCGGCGCGCACTTCGTCGAACAGCACGTCGGACTTGACCTGGAATTCGGCGATCACGTTGCCGTCCTTCAGCGCCTTGCCTTCGTACGGGCGCAGTTCGACCACGTCGCCCATTTCCATCTGCGACACGTCGAGCTCGATCGGCAGCGCGCCGGCGTCTTCCATCGTGTTGTAGAAGATCGGGGCGATCTTGCCGCCGAGGCACACGCCGCCGAAGCGCTTGTTCGGGACGAACGGGATGTCTTCGCCCGTGAACCACAGCACCGAGTTGGTGGCCGACTTGCGCGAGGAGCCGGTGCCGACCACGTCGCCCACGTAAGCGACCAGATGACCCTTTTCCTTCAGCGATTCGATGAACTTGACCGGGCCGCGCTTGCCGTCTTCTTCCGGCGTGATGCCCGGGCGCGCGTTCTTCAGCATCGCCAGCGCGTGCATCGGGATGTCCGGGCGGGTGGTCGCGTCCGGGGCCGGCGACAGGTCGTCGGTGTTGGTTTCGCCCGTCACCTTGAAGACGGTGATGGTCAGGCTTTGCGGCACTTCCGGACGGCTCGTGAACCATTCGGCGTCGGCCCAGCTTTGCAGCACGGCCTTCGCGTGCACGTTGCCCTGGTCGGCGAGTTCCTTGACGTCATGGAACTGGTCGAACATCAGCAGGGTTTTCTTCAGTGCGTCGGCGGCCACGGCAGCGACGGCTTCATCGGACAGCAGCTCGATCAGCGGCTGGATGTTGTAGCCGCCCAGCATCGTGCCGAGCAGCTCGGTCGCGCGTTCGCGCGAGATCAGCGGGCAGGCGGTCTCGCCCTTGGCCACGGCGGCCAGGAAGCCGGCCTTCACGCGGGCGGCTTCGTCGACGCCGGCAGGCACGCGATGGGTGATCAGGTCGACCAGCGTCTGCTCTTCGCCGGCGGGCGGGTTGGTCAGCAATTCGACCAGTTCGGCGGTCTGCTGAGCCGTCAGCGGCAGGGGAGGAATACCGAGCGCGGCGCGGGCGGCCACGTGAGCACGAAAGTTTTCAAGCATGGGGAGACCTGCTGATATTGCGTTTGAGGGGAAGGCCTTGCCGGCACTCCGGGGCTGTTCCAGACACTGCTTTGCAGCGGAATTCTAATCTCAATGCGCTTTAACGTCAAATGTCTTATGTCTTATATAAGAGTTGCGGTTGGGGCGCGGGAAAGCATGGTGGTGCGGTGGAGTCGGTCGGTTCGGGCGTGTAGCGCTGGCGCGGGTGGGGGTGCGTGCGGGCGAGGTGTTGCGGGGTACCCGGCTGCCGCCGGAAGGTGCGGAGAGCGGCGGGGCGGTGGGCCCGATGTGCTCCGGGATCGTCCGTCCGCATCAGGCGCCTCCGTTGTCGGCTTGGACTGCCGTCATGCGAACTGACGCGTATCGTTCGAGGCCGCGACCGGCGACGTGCGCTGCCGGTAACGAGGTGCCGGGAGTCAGGTTGCCGGCGGCGCATTCGTCTGCGCAAGCACGCAAGAAACGTTACGCACAGGCCGCTTTCGCGCGCCTGTGCTCTATTTCACGCGGATTTCAATCAGGTTTCAGAAATCGGGGTGAGCACCGGCGCGCACCGGTCGCTCCGTCCCGAACGACCGCGAGCCCTTAAATCCCGTCGATCGAGAACATGTGCTCCAGGGAATCAATTTTCGTGGTGTTGTCGCTCGTCGCATCGTCGCTGGTTCATGCGGCCGCGACCGATCGCTAGGGCAAGGAGCGCGTCGGCCCGCATCCCGAAGCCGACGAAAGCGGGTATCGCCGGTACGGTCTCAAGCATCCGGACGGTGTGCTGCCCGACATGGCTTGCGACCTGATCGACGCGACGATGAAGCCATGCCGGTGAGTGCTATTTCCGTTTCGCGCGATACGCGTCGAGATTCTTCCGCGCCTGCGCGCGGATTGCCCGTTGCACGAAAGGGGTCCAGCCCAGCAGGGCGCCTTTCAGTCCCAGCGCCTGGCGCGACCAGCGCCACAGGTCGAAGCTGTCGCGATGTTCGACGATGAGTCCGTCGCGAAACCGGAACCGCGCATCGATCCGGTTGACCACCATGCGGTTGGTCGCGGTGAACCGGTATTGCGCGATCCACTTGGCGCGCCCGGTCTGTTGATCCGCGTCGACGTCGCCGAACGTCAATGAAAAGTCCTGTGCACGCGCGACCAGCATGCGCCACATGTCGCGTGCGAGGTCGCCGCGCAGCTCGCCGAACGCGGGGTCGAAGAACACGACGTCATCGGCATAGCAGGCGAGCATCCGGTCGATGTCGCGCTGCTGGAACGCCGTGTAGAAGCGCTGGATCAACTCGGTGTGCGGATGGCTCATCTCTGGATGGGGTGTCGTTGCAGATGAAGCAGGGTTTCGGTGCGTCGGCCGGATGCCGGGCAAGCCACTGTAGCGGAAATCGAACAGGCTGTCGCCGGTCGCGGCGGCTGCATGCGCCGCTCGAAAAGGCGCTGCAAGACGTGAGCGACAGCACCGCGCGCGCTGCGGGCTCCGGCACGCCGCTGTGTCCGATTCCGCCGTCGGTGCACGGCGACGATCGCAGCGAATACTCGAGTGACGGGCCCGGCCACTACGCATACGAGATCGTCGGCGACACGATGCTACATCGGCCGATTAGTCGACTGGTTTGGCGATTACCGGAAGGACGGCCTGGTCGCGCAGCTGTCGATGCGTCTTCCCCGCGACGAGTCGGACCGCGAGCAGACGTTCAGCGTGAACGGCATCCGGGCCGTGACATCCGTCGCGACATCGATCGAGAAAATGACCGTGAGCAGCGGGAATGGATGTTGGCGTGCGCGGCTCCGGTTCGGCCGTCGTGACCCGGTCGCGACCGGAGCGTCGACGGACACCCGTCAGCGGCTTGCCAGCGCGACATCCTGGTTGCCGCGCCCCGTCACCAGGCAGCCCGACATGAAGGCCTCGCTCTGGCTGCTGGCAGCGGCTTCGCCGAAGCCGCGGCCGAGCGCGTCGACCTTCACTTGCGCGGCGCCCTGTTCGCACGCGAGTGGGCTGGTGTCGCGGCCCTGCGCATGCAGGATCGCGCGATCGCCAATGAGATAGGCCAGCAGTGCGAAAACAGCGATATGTACGGCTCGTCTCATGGTTCGTCTCCTCGTTGCCCAAGCGTAACGCGGACCCGTCTGACGAAGCACTTGGGGGTTCCCCCGGTAAACGTCTGCTGAAATCGCGGGCGCCAGGTGATCCTGTCCCGTTTTTCGTGGATTTTGGGACGAAGGAAGGCGCGGCTTCAGGGTGCCTGGCAGACGAAACCGGGCGGGCGGCGACGCATTCGCGCGACGGTTTTCTGCGCGACAGGCGCGCGATTCACGGGAGTTTGACGAATGTCAGGGTACGGACGGGAGGGGGCGGTCGCGCAGCCGTTCGAGGCGATAGCATGAACGCATGATTTGACGGGGCGCGATCGCGGAGGCATGCATCGGTTCCGGCAAGCAGGCACGTGCTGAACATCGCTATCGAATTAGTGAGGAATCCAAATGCTTAACGTCTCTTCCGTCCTGATCAGCCTCGCCCCGATGTGGGCCATCCTGCTTGTTGCGTCTTCGGCAGCCGCCTATTTCGTGTTCTGGCGCAAGGTCATCAAGTAAGCGCCGGGTCAACGCCGGTGCAGGTGTGAGCGGCAGCGCGCACAAGCGCACCGCTCGTTGCAAACCCGGCGTCCGTCAGCGTACGCGCCCTCGACGCGCCGCCGCGCGTCATCCCCGTCATTGCACGGCCGTGACCGGCACATTCGAAATCCGCACCAGCCGGTTCATCACGCTGCGGCGGAACACCGACATCAGTGCATGCAGCGGATCGTGCCTCGGTGCGACGACCACGATCTCGTCACATCCCGTTTCTGCCGCGACGGACGCGATCGTATCGGCCACCGGGCCCACCTTCATCACGACGCTGTACTTGACGCCGGCGTCCTGCAGGATCCGTTCGGCCATGGCCAGATCGTCCGACGCGAACTTCTCCTCGATCGAACGCAGCCGCGACAGCGGATGGTAGGCCTCGAGCCGCGTCGATTCGAGCGGCGCCTGAACGTTGATCAGCACGATCTCCGATGCGCACCGTTCGCGATACAGGAAGGTCGCATGGCGAACCGCCTGAAGCGAGCGGGGAGAGTGGCCGACCGGAACCAGCAGCTTGAGCATGAACGTTGTCCAAGGAAACGAGATGATTCCAGCGTAGCGCGCCGCCGGGCCGAACGATCTAAAGAGAACGGGTGACCGCGTAAAAATGTCGTTAACGCGTGCCGTCTCGTGCCGCACCTAATAGAAATATAAGAAATTTAAGTTTATGCGCATAAACGATTTCATCGGCCGGGGCGGCGCGCGCGAAGCGTGGCCCGCCGCCCCGATTCAGTCGGAACCGCAATGAATCGCGGCGGAAAATATCGGAGGTCGCCGATCCGGCGTCGCGTAGAGTAGTGCATCGGCCGCGGCGCGGCCGCTCCCGGCCGGTTCGGGAGCGACCGCCGCCATGCGGCCCGCCATTCCCTTCCGATTCCAGGAGACTCCGCATGCCGTACGGCGCCCCGCAGCTTCTTGCTCCCGCTTCCATCCCCGTCGACCCGATCGTGAGCCTGTCGGCGGGCGAGCTCGCGGCGGCGATCCGCAGCAGGGCCGTGTCGTGCGTCGAGACGATGCGCGCGTATCTCGATCACGTCGAGCGCGTGAACGGCGCGGTCAACGCGATCGTCGCGCTGCGCGATCGCGACGCGCTGCTTGCCGAAGCCGAGGAAAAGGATGCCGCGCTGGCGCGCGGCGAGTACCACGGCTGGATGCACGGGATGCCGCAGGCGCCGAAGGATCTGGCGATGACGAAGGGGTTGCGGACGACCTACGGCTCGCCGATCTTCCGCGAGAACGTGCCGCAGGCCGATTCCGTGGGCGTCGCACGGATGCGCGCGGCCGGCGCGATCTTCATCGGCAAGACCAACACGCCCGAATTCGGGCTCGGCTCGCACACGTTCAACGAGGTCTACGGCGCGACGCGCAACCCGTACGATCTGACGAAGAGCGCGGGCGGCAGCAGCGGCGGCACGGCGGCGGCGCTTGCGTCGCGGATGCTGCCGGTGGCGGACGGCAGCGATTTCGGCGGTTCGCTGCGCAATCCGGCCGCGTTCTGCAACATCTACGGCTTCCGCCCGTCGCAGGGCCGCGTGCCGCGCTGGCCGGGCGTCGACGTGTTCGTGCAGCAGCTCGGCATCGAAGGGCCGATGGGCCGTACGGTCGGCGACGTCGCACAGCTGCTCGCGATCCAGGCCGGCTACGACCGCAACGATCCGCTGTCGCTCGCGGAAGATCCGGCCGTGTTCGCGCAGCCGCTCGACGCCGACCTGCGTGGCAAGCGCATCGCGTGGGTCGGCGACTGGAGCGGCTATCTCGCGACCGAGGCCGGTGTGCTCGCGCTGTGCGAGCGAGGGCTGGCGACGCTGCGCGAGATCGGCTGCGACGTCGATGCCGCGCTGCCGGCGTTCGCGCCCGACCGGATCTGGCGCCTGTGGCTCACGCACCGGCACCTGCTGTCCGGCGGCGGGCTGCTTGCGCACTATCGCGATCCGGCGCGGCGCGCGCTGCTCAAGCCCGAGGCGATCTACGAGGTCGAAGGGCTGCTCGCGATGCAGGGCGCGGCCGTGTTCGACGCGAGCGTCGAGCGCACCGCGTGGCACCAGGCCGTGCTGAGCTTCTTCGACCGTTACGACTTCATCGCGGCGCCGACCGCGCAGGTGTTTCCGTTCGACGTCGAGCAGCGCTGGCCGAAGGAGATCGCGGGCCGCCCGATGGATACCTACCACCGCTGGATGGAAACGGTCGTGCCGTGGACGCTGGCCGGCTGCCCGGTGATCAGCGTGCCGGTCGGCTTCAACGACGCGGGGCTGCCGATGGGGATGCAACTGATCGGGCGTCCGCGTGCCGATCTCGCCGTGTTGCAGCTCGCGCGCGGCTACGAGCAGGCGGCTGACTGGGTCGGCGGGCGGTTGCCGGCGTGGATGGCTGCGTAACGCGGAGTGGGTCGATAGCCGGAAGCCGAAGCCGAAGCCGAAGCCGAAAGCCGAAAGCCGAAAGCCGAAAGCCGAAAGCCGAAAGCCGAAAGCCGAAAGCCGAAAGCCGAAAGCCGAAAGCCGAAAGCCGAAAACCGAAAGCCGAAAGCCGAAAGCCGAAAGCCTGTTGCGGATCGTGCATGGCAGATGGAGAAGCGGGCGGCGGAAAGCCGCCCGTTTTGCGTTGATGCGCGACCGTGTGGTTCGTAGGCGCGCGTCACGCCGCGCACGGGCGTGTTGTGCGACGGTATGGCGTTATGTCACTGACGCTCGACAGCACGTCCCGCGTCGCCGCTGGTTCGGTCGACGGAGCGTTCGAAGTGCAGCGCGGCACGCGGGATGGCTGGCGAGCCACCTCCGGCATCGCTTGCGAAAGCCGACAACCGTCGTCATCGATTGATGCGGTGCGAGAACGAATTGCGGCACACGCCAGGAAATCGCCCGGCAAACGCGGACGAATCCCCATGAGCACGTACCGTGGCCGCGGAATTGCAAGCGGTAGCACGGCGTGATTTCGTTTCGATGTGTTTCAGTCGTTGCGGCGGCGCGCGGCGCGCTTCGACAATATCGACCTCAACCATTCCGGCACGAGGAAAACACATGAAGCAGATTCGCGCGACGGGCCGGCACCTGGCCTCGGCAGGCATCGCGCTCGGCATCCTGGCAAGCGGTGCCGCGCATGCCCAGCTCGACCTGCAGTCGATCGGCGCATCGCTGCTCGGCGGCGGGCAGCAGCAGGCGGCGCCCGCGCAGGGCGGTGTCGCGCAACTGCTGCAGGCCTATGTCGGCGCGAACCAGCAGGTGCTGACCGGCCAGTCTTCGCTCGCGTCGGCGATGGGGCTCACCGGCGCGGCCGGGCAGGCGCAGCAGGCCGCAAGCCAGCTGGCGGGCGGCGATGCGCTGACGCCAGCTGCGTTGTCGCAGATGGGCGGCGCGCAGCAATCGGTGTCGCAGGCGCTCGGCCAGGCATTCGCGAGCGGCGGCGCGACGCACGGGCCGATCGACAAGCAGGCGTTCAGCAACGGCCTCGCGTCGCTCGGGCAGGGGCTCTCGCAGTATTCGCAACTGCAGTCGGGGCTCGGCAATCTCGGCTCGACGAGCGCGGCATCGCTGTTGCAGTCGGGCCTGAATCCGCAGAACATGCAGGCGGCGTCGTATATCGCGCAAACCGCGCCGGGCCAGTTGCAGTCGCTCGCGACGACGCTCGGCCAGGCCGTGCAGTTCGCGACGAGCCAAGGCATTTCGGTGCCGACAGTTGCATCGTCCGCGCTGAAGCTGCTGCCGTAACGTTGCGCGGGGCCGCGCGCGATGCGGTGCCGGCATTGCACGCGACGCAAAGATGGCCCCGCACAACATGGGGATTTCGCGCGATGTTATCGTGGCGTGTCCCTTTTTCGGTGCAGGTTCATGACAGACTCGTTTGACCTCTCGCGCTATTTCTCCCGCATCGGCTACGACGGCCCGGTCGAGCCGACCCTCGACGTGCTGCGCCAGCTGCATCTGCTGCACCCTCAGGCGATTCCGTTCGAAAACCTCAATCCGCTGACCGGTGCGCGCGTCGCGCTCGACCTGCCGTCGATCGTCGACAAGGTGCTCGCGCATCGCCGCGGCGGCTACTGCTTCGAACTCAACAAGCTGTTCCATGCGGCGCTCACGACGATCGGCTTTCGCGTGACGCCGATGATCGCGCGCGTGCGCTGGATGCAGCCGCCGGAAGTCGCCACCGCGCATACGCACATGCTGCTGCACATCGATCTCGAGGGCGCGGCCTGGCTCGCCGACATCGGCTTCGGCAGCGCGACGCTCACCGCGCCGCTGCGTTTCGTGCCGGACGAGCGTCAGCTGACGCCGCACGGCGTGTTCCGTGTCGTCGCCGCGCCGGTCGACGGCGAATTCGACATGCAGATCGAGACGCCCGACGGCTGGCAGACCACCTATCGCTTCCAGCCGAAGCGGGTCGAGTGGATCGATTACGACGCCGCGAACTGGTTCACGTCGACGTATCCCGAATCGATCTTCCTGCATAACCTGATCGCCTGCCGCGTGCTGCCTGACGGCCGTGCCGCGCTGCGCAACACCACGCTGACGATTCGCGACGCGGCGGGCGTCGGGCGCGCCGTCACGTTCGACGATGCGGCCGCCTGGGGCGCATGCCTGCGCGACACGATCGGCGTCGACACGACGGGATTCGATCTCGACGCGCTGTTCGCGCGGCTGGCGGCGCGCAGCGCGACGTAACCCGGATCCACGACAGCCCAGGGCGGCCCGCACAGACGGGCCGCGCTTGCGGTTGACTTTTGCTAGATTGCTAGCATACTAGCCATCATGACCGAAGAAGAAGTCAAGCAGTTCAACGTTTACCTGCCGCTCAGCCTGATCCGGCAGGTCAAGCATCGCGCCATCGAAACGGAGCAATCGCTGTCCGCGCTGGTGGCCGACGCATTGCGCGCGTACCTGGCCGCGCCGCCGCCGGGCGCGGGGCCGTCCACCAAGGAGGAGTGACATGTCATCCGAGCGCATCGAAGCCGTGTACCTGACGACGCACAACTGGGGCAAGTCGGCAAAGTTCTTCCAGGCGCTGGGCTTCACGCTGGCGTTCGAAACCGATCACAACTCGGGCCAGCTGCGCAGCGGCGACGGCCCCTTTCTGTTCATCGCGGAAGTGCCGCCGGGCGAGACGCCGGACCTGCAGGTCGTGCTCAAGGTGCCGGATGAACAGGCCGTGCAGCCGCAGCCGATCGTCGACGTCGTCACGCCGTTCGAGGACACCCACTGGGGCACGCGCGACATGACCGTGCGCGATCCGGACGGCCGTGTATGGCGCCTGCAGGCGCCGGGCAAGCAGGGCGCGTGAGGCGGCGATGACCGAACCCCGCGAAAGCGCCCCCGACAGCACGGCCGCGCGTGTCGCGCTGTGGCGCGCATTGCACGTCGAACTCGACGCGCCGCCGCCGGTGCTCGCTGACGAAGTCGGCCTGCAACTGCTCGCGCCGGAACCCGGCTGGCAGCAGCGCGGCGACATGGATCCGCAGTTCACGCGGCCGTTTCGTGCGTCGATCGTCGCGCGGGCGCGTTTCATCGAGGATCTGGTGGTCGAGCAGGCCGCGCGCGGCGTGAGCCAGTACGTGATCCTCGGCGCGGGCCTCGACAGCTTCGTGCAGCGCCGGCCCGACATGGCGTCGCGCGTGACCGTCTTCGAGGTCGACCCGCCCGCGCCGCAGGCCTGGAAGCAGCGCCGCCTGGTCGAGCTCGGTTTCGGCGTGCCCGACTGGCTGCGTTTCGTGCCGGTCGATTTCGAGGCGAAGCAGTCGTGGCGCGCGGCGCTCGTCGGTGCGGGCTTCGATGCCGGCAAGCCGGCGGTCGTGGTGTCCACCGGCGTCAGCATGTACCTGACTCACGAAGCGAATGCGGCCGCGTTGCGCGAAGCTGCGTCGCTCGCGCCGGGCTCGACGCTTGCGATGACGTTCCTGCTGCCGCTGGAGCATGCGGATCCGGATGTGCGCCCCGGGCTGGAAATGGCCGCGAAGGGCGCGCGGGCAAGCGGCACGCCGTTCATCAGCTTCTTCATGCCGGCGCAGATCCAGGCGCTCGCGCGCGAGGCAGGCTTCGCGCACGCCGCGCACGTATCGGCCGCCGATCTGACGCGCCGTTACTTCGCCGATCGCACCGACGGCCTGCGGCCGCCGAACAACGCGGAAGAGCTGCTGGTCGCGACGGTCTGAGCCGTCGCGGCCATCGCGACCATCACGCCCGTTCGAGCACGGCCATTTCCCGCACGATCACGAGCAGCACCGCGAGGCTCGCGCCACCCGATGCGCGCAGGTCCGCGAGCAGGTGCTCGTAGCGCGCAAGTGCGGCTTCGCGGCGCGCGCGCCACGCGCCGACGATCGTTTCCGGCGTGGTCGAATCGGGCGACTCCGCGAGTGCGCTCGTCGCGAGCGTGCGCTTGAGGCGCGCGACTTCCGCGAGCGCGGCCGCGCGCGCCAGCATGTCCCAGTGCGTCGGCGTCGGCAGCGTTGCCGCCCGTTCGCCGATCCAGCTGTAATTGAGCAGCGTGCCGAGCGAAAAATAGACCCCCGCGACGAGTTCGAGGCTGCGGTTGCTGGTCGCGGCCACTTCGGCGATGTCGAGCAGCGCGGCCGAGATGTCGCCGCTCGCGACGCGCACCGCGAGCGCGCTGTCGACCCCGGCTTCGACCAGCACGCGCTGCCGCTCGGACAGCGCTTCGAGATCGTCGGCCGGCAGCAGCGACGGCAGTTGCGGCGCAAGCCGCTGCGCCGCGTCGCGGCAGCGCGCGATCAGCTCGGCGACGCCACCATCGGCCACCGCGCCGGATTGCAGGTGCCGCAGGAACCACAGCGCCGCGCGCTCCAGCAGCCGCGCGACGTCGACGAACATGCGCGCCTGCACGTCGTCGGCCACGCGGTTGTCGAGCGCGTCGATATCGCGCCACACCGCATCGAGGTCGAACACGTCGCGCGCCATGATGCACGCGCGCACGATGTCGCCGGGCTTCGCGTCGGTTTCCTCCATCAGCCGGTGCACGAACGCGCAGCCGACGCGGTTCACGAGCGCGTTGGTCAGGTGCGTCGCGAGGATCTCGCGGCGCAGCGGATGGCGGAGCATCGGTTCGCTGAAGCGTTGCTGCAGCGGCTTCGGGAAGTAGTCGACGAGCATCGCGGCGACGAGCGGATCTTCCGGCACGTCGGATTCGAGCAGCGCGTCGTACAGCCACATCTTGCTGTACGCGAGCAGCACCGCGCGTTCCGGCGACGTGAGGCCGAGCTTCGCGGCCTGCCGTTCCGCGACTTCATCGTCGGTCGGCAGGAATTCGATCACGCGATTCAGGCGGCCCGCGCGTTCGAGCCAGCGCATCAGGCGCGCCTCGGCGTCGAGCAGCTCGACCGCATAGCGGCCGGCGATCGACAGTGCCTGCGTCTGGTAGTAGTTGTCGCGCAGCACGAGCAGCCCGACTTCGTCGGTCATCTCCGCGAGCAGCGCGTTGCGCTGTTTCTCGGTCATCTCGCCGTCGGACACGACGAGCCCGAGCAGGATCTTGATGTTGACTTCGTGATCCGAACAATCGACGCCGGCCGAGTTGTCGATCGCATCGGTGTTGATGCGGCCGCCGCGCTGCGCGAACTCGATGCGGCCGAACTGCGTGCAGCCGAGGTTGCCGCCTTCGCCGACCACCTTGCAGCGCAGCTCCGCGCCGTTCACGCGCACCGCGTCATTCGCGCGGTCGCCAACCTGCTGGTGAGTTTCGTGCGTGGCCTTCACGTAGGTGCCGATGCCGCCGTTGTACAGCAGGTCGACCGGTGCCTGCAGGATCGCGCGGATCAGCTCGGCCGGCGGCAGCGCATGTGCGTCGATGCCGAGCGCGGCCTGCACGGCCGGCGACAGCGGGATCGTCTTCGCGGTGCGCGGATACACACCGCCGCCTGCCGAAATCGCGGCGGGATCGTAGTCGGCCCAGCTCGACCGTTCGAGCGCGAACATGCGCTGGCGCTCCGCGAAGCTGATCGCCGGATCGGGGTTCGGGTCGAGGAACACGTGCCGGTGATCGAACGCGGCGACGAGCCGGATATGCGGCGACAGCAGCATCCCGTTGCCGAACACGTCGCCCGACATGTCGCCGACGCCGACCACCGTGAAATCGGTCGTCTGCGTATCGATGCCCATCTCGCGGAAGTGCCGCTTCACCGATTCCCACGCGCCGCGCGCGGTGATCGCCATCTTTTTATGGTCGTAGCCGACCGAGCCGCCGGACGCGAACGCGTCGTCGAGCCAGAAGCCGTATTCGTGCGAGATCGCGTTCGCGTAGTCGGAGAAGGTGGCCGTGCCCTTGTCGGCGGCGACGACCAGATACGGATCGTCGGGGTCGTGGCGCACGACGTCGGGCGGCGGCACGATCGCGTTGCCGACCAGGTTGTCGGTCAGGTCGAGCAGGCCGCGCAGGAAGGTCTGGTAGCACGCGATGCCTTCGCGCATCCACGCCTCGCGATCGCTCGGCGGCGGCGGGTTCTTCACGACGAAGCCGCCTTTCGAGCCGACCGGCACGATCACGACGTTCTTCACCATCTGCGCCTTCATCAGCCCGAGCACCTCGGTGCGGAAATCCTCGCGGCGGTCCGACCAGCGCAGGCCGCCGCGCGCGACGCGCCCGCCGCGCAGGTGCACGCCCTCGACACGCGGCGAATACACCCAGATCTCGAACATCGGCTTCGGTTCGGGCAGGCCCGGTACTTTCGCCGGATTGAACTTGAACGACAGGTACGGTTTCGATTCGCCGTTCGCGTCGCGCAGGAAGTAGTTCGTGCGCTCGGTCGCGTTGATCACGCCGAGGAACTGGCGCAGGATGCGGTCCTCGTCGAGATTCGGCACCTGGTCGAGCGCGGTTTCGATCGCCTTCAGCAGCCGCTCGGCCTGCACGTCGCGCGTGTCGCCGGTGGCCGGGTCGAAACGCAGCAGGAACAGCTCGACGAACTGCCGCGCGATCGCCGGATTGCCGGTCAGCGCGCGCTCGATGTAGGCGTCGCTGAACGTCGAGCCGACTTGCCGCAGGTATTTCGCATATGCGCGCAGGATTGTCACTTCGCGTGCGCTCAGGTGCGCACGCAGCACGAGGCGGTTGAAGTCGTCGTTCTCGATCCGGCCGCTCCAGATCCGATCGAACGCATCCTCGAACAGGCCTTTCACACGCTCGATGTCGAACTCGGTATCGTCGGCGAGCTCGAGCCCGAAGTCGTGCACCCACGCGTGCGAGCCGTCCTGCGTCTGGATCCGGTACGGCCGCTCCTCGTCGACGCGCACGCCGAGATGCTCGAGCATCGGCAGGCTGCGCGACAGCGCGATCGGGTCGCCCGCGCGATAGACCTTGAAGCGGAACGCGCGCGCGTCGGCCTCGATCGGCCGGTACAGGTTCATCGCGAGCTGGCCCGACTCCTTCACGCGTTCGATCAGCTCGATGTCGCGCACGGCCGTGCGCGCCGGATAGTCGTCGCGATAGCCGGCCGGGAACGAATCGGCATAGCGCTGCAGCAAGCGGTTGCCTTGTTCCTCGCCGAATGCGTCGAGCAGCGCGTCGGCGAGATCGTCCTGCCAGCGGCGCGCCACCTGTACGAGCCGCGTCTCGAGTTCGCGCGTGTCGACGTCGGGCATCGTGCCCGGCTCCGCGTGCACGACGAAATGAATGCGGGCGATCGCCGATTCCGACAGCAGCGGCGTGAATTCGACGTTCACGCCGTTGTAGGCATCGACGAGCAGCTTCGCGATGCGCCGGCGCAGGTCGGTGTTGTACTTGTCGCGCGGCACGTACACGAGGCACGACACGAAGCGGTCGAAGCGGTCGCGGCGCACGAACAGCCGCGTGCGCTGGTGTTCCTGCAGCCGCAGGACGCCGAGCGCGATGTCGTAGAGCTGGTCTTCGTCGGCCTGGAACAGTTCGTCGCGCGGATAGGTTTCGAGCACCGTCACGAGCGACTTGCCGAGATGCCCCTTCGGCAGGAAGCCTGCACGCCGCACGATGTTCGCGCACTTGCGGCGCACGATCGGAATGTCGGCATACGAGCCGAAATACGCCGTCGACGTGTAGAGCCCGATGAAGCGGCGCTCGCCGGTGACCTTGCCGTCGGCGCCGACGAGCTTCACGCCCACGTAGTCGAGATAGCCGGGCCGGTGCACGGTCGCGCGCGAGTTCGCCTTGGTCAGGAAGATCGGCCAGGCGCCGGTGATGATGTCGGCGGCGGCCGGCGGCAGCGGCGTCACGTCGGGTGCGCCCGACGTGCGCAGCGATTCGCGCAGGATGCCGAGGCCCGTCCCGTCGATGCCGCGCAGGCCGAAGCCGGTGCCGTCCGACACGAGCGCGTAGTCGCGCTGGCCGAGGAACGTGAAGTGATCGGCGGCCATCCATTCGAGGAACGCGCGCGCCTCGATGTCTTCCGCGGTCGATTCGCGCGCCTTCATGTCCTTGATCGTCGCGCGCGCGATGTCGACGATCTTCGGCCAATCTTCCACCGACGCGCGCACGTCGCCGAGCACGTGCGCGATGTCGTTGCGCAACGTGTTGAGCAGCGCGGCATCGCCGCAGCGATCGACTTCGAAATGGATGAACGACGCGAGTTGCGACTGGCCGTCGCCGGGCGTCGCGCCGCCCGCATCGACGCGCTCGATGCCGCCATCGCGACCGCGCCAGATGCGGAATACCGGGTGCAGCGCCGAATGCAGCGCGAGCCCGAGGCGGTTGACGGCCATCGTCACCGAATCGACGAGGAACGGCATGTCGTCGTTGACGATCTCGATGACCGTGTGGTCGGAATGCCAGCCGTGCTGTTCGAGGATCGGGTTGTACACGCGCAGCCGCTCGCTGCCGGGCACGAATTTCTGGGCGGTCTGCCAGTGCGCCATCGCGGCGCCGTAGAGATCGGCGATGCTGCGGCTCTGCAGATCGTCGGCATCGACGAAATCGTAGTAATGACGCAGGAAGGGTTCGACGCTCCGGAACGTGGCTTCGGGCAAGCGCCCGCGCGCGAATTCGACGACGTCGGAGAGCAGGTGTGCGACGACTTCCTCGTTCTTCGCTTCCATGGCGGTCTCCCGGGTGGCCATTGGCTGCTGCGTCTGTCCGGCATTATGCGCCGATTGCGTGACAAAGCGATGTGCGGACGCACAACGGGAGGAAGGGAGGGAGCCTGCAACGCGTGTGCTCGGCATTGCAGGCGAGCGTCAAGTCAGCTCGGGTGGCTTCAGGTCGGGGGGGGCGCGTAGAGCGGGTTCATGAAGTCGACCAGCATTGTGGTCAACACCTGCGACACGAATTCACGACAGGCGACGAATTCGTGCGGCGGGCACGTCTCTTTGACCTGATGGAGCGATTGATCCAGTTTCATGCCCATCGACAGGATCATTTCGTTCAGCGTCGTGGCGATGTGTTTGTCTTCGATCATGCAGACTCCATCGAATGCCGTGTGTGCGGCGCGGTGGTTCCGGTGTCACCGCGGCTCGAGCGCATACCGCCCGGAAGGTTCTGCCGGCGCCGACGCGATGCCTGTCAGCGCTCGTCGCTCCACAGCTTCCCGGCCGTCGCCCAGTTCTCCTTTTTCACGTCGGTCAGGATGATATCGACCGAGCCCGGCGTGCAGCCGAGCGTCTCGCACGTGACGCGCGTGATCGCTTCGACGAATGCGCGCTTCTGTTCGACCGTGCGGCCTTCGAACAACTGGATATTGAAAGTCGGCATGACTGGAGGCTCCGATGGTTTGGGGTGGAAATTCGGTGGGACGCCGGCAACGTCAGTCGCGATACGTCGGATCGATCCGGTCGAGCCGGCGCAGCAGCGCCGGCCATTCCAGTTCGCCTTCGATCGCGCCGCCGTCGCGCAGTTGTTCGGCGGTGCGGTCGGCGACGGCCGGGTCGGGCAGCACGAGCGGCCCGCCGCCCGCCTGCGCGCGCACCTGGATGTCGCACGCCTTGATCAGCGTATCCATCAGCACATAGGCTTCGGCGACCGTGCGGCCGACCGTCAGCGTGCCGTGATTGCGCAACAGCATCGCGGATTTCGTGCCGAGGCTGGAAGTCAGCCGCGCGCCTTCGGCCGGCGAGAACGCGAGCGCCTCGTAGTCGTGGTACGCCAGGTCGCCATGAAACCGCAGCGCGTGTTGCGACGCGGGCAACAGCCCGTCGCGCTGGATCGACACGGCGATGCCGGCCGTATTGTGCAGATGCATCACGCACACGGCGTCGGCGCGCGCCGCGTGTACGGCCGCATGCAGCGCGAAGCCGGTCACGTTGACCGCATGCTCGCTGTCGCCGATCCGGTTGCCGGCCAGGTCGATCTTCACGAGGTTCGACGCGCGGACCTCGTCGAACGTGAGGCCGAACGGGTTGATCAGGAAGTGGCCGGGCTCGCCGGGCACAGCCGCGGAAAGGTGCGTGTAGATCAGGTCGTCCCAGCTGTTGAGCGCGACGAGCCGATACGCGGCGGCGAGGTCGACGCGCAGCCGGCGTTCGGCGTCGGAGATCGGGCCACCGGGTTTCACGGCATCAGGACGGTGTGCGAATGACGACATCGGTTTCTCCGAGGGTGAAGCGGCGCGCGACGGCCACCGTGACCCACGACGCGAGCGCGAACGGGGCCGTGAATGCGGGGATGCCCGTTTGCGTCGCGAGCCACTGGATCAACGCGGCGAGTGCGGCGGCCGCGAACGCCGCGCGCGGGCCGCGCGGCATCAGCGCGAGCGCGGCGAGTGCGCCGTTGAAGCCGAGCAGGCCGCCTGCGAACGATACGCGATCGGCACCGAGCGCGACCAGCAGCACGGTCGACACGATGGCGCCGCCGAGCGCGAACGCGGCCGCGCGACGAGACGCGCAGGCGATGCCGGCGACGATCAGCGCGCCGGCCCACGCACCTTGCGCGAAGGTGGTCTGCGCGACGCCCGCGAACAGCGCGTCGGCGATGGAAGACAGCGCCAGTGTCGCGCCGACCGTGGCGCCGTTTGTTTGCTGCAGCGCGACAAACGGCAGCCACAGCGCGGTGACGGCGAGGCACGGGCTCGAATACGGGCACAGGCGCCAGCGAGCGAGCGGCGCGCGCATCGCGCGCTGTACGAGCGCCGCGCCGATTGCGACCAGCGGCATCAGTGCGAGTGCGGCGAGCGGATAGGGCACGAACAGCACCGCGATCAGCGCGGCGAGCGCGCCGTTGAAGCCGTGCAGCCCCTGTTCGACGTCGCGGCGCTCGGCGCCCGTCAGCACGGCGGTCATGCTGGCGGCGGCCGAACCGACCAGCGCCGCGCAGGCGAGCCGCACGTCGGTCAGCGCCAGCGCGGCGAGCAGCATCGCGCCGGTGAACGCATTCGCCTGCAGGACGATCTGCCCGATGCCGCGCAGCAAAATGCGCAGGTCGATCGACGGCGAGGCGGAACGGGCGATAGGCATGTCGGCGGCGTAACAGGACGAGCCGCGAGCATAGGACACAATCCTGTGCACCGGAATAGGGAATCATGGATAGTCAGGATTTGTGGGCGGCGCCCCGAATTGGGGCGTGGTGATGCCCGCCGGCCTGCGCTGACGTTTTTGGCAATGTGTCAGTTTCCGCGGCGAATTTGAGCGATCGCCAGCCTTTCGGAACAAGTACGCGTTTGTTGGCGTCTTCGTTCGGGAATTTGTGCGACGATGCCACGCATCAAGGAAGCCGGGAGGCGGAACGATGCGCGAAGTGCGTTGGGCGTCGCTCGAGGGCGACGGGGTCGAACATCTGACGTTCGACCGGAGCGGCGGCGGGATCGTCGTCGAAAGCGCGGTAGTCGGCCAGCGGTACGGCCGTGCGTACGGGCTCGCGTATCGCGTCGAGTGCGATGCGCACTGGCTCGTGACGTACGCGGTGCTCAAGGTGATGGGCGGCGGCACGCTCGAATTGCGCGGCGACGGCGCAGGCCACTGGCACGACGGCGCGGGCCGCGCGTTGCCCGAGCTCGACGGCTGCATCGACATCGACATCGCGGCCACGCCGTTCACGAATTCGCTGCCGATCGGCCGCCTCGGGCTCGCGCGCGGCGAGCGGCGGCCGATCGACGTCGCGTATATCTCGACGCCGGACCTGAAGGTCACGCCGGTCAAGCAGGCCTACGCATGCATCGAGCCGGGCCGGCGCTACCGCTACGAAGGCATCTTCCGGAATTTCACGGCCGAGATGGAGATCGACGACGACGGGCTCGTCGTCGACTACGAGACGCTGTTCAGGCGCCTGCCGGCGCCGGCGGTGCGCTGAACCGCGGCGTTCGTGACCGCCGGCCGCTCCTGCGCGGACGCGAAGCGGTCGATCCGCGACGCGATCATGTCGGGATGGCGCAGCACGATCCAGTGCGTGCCGTCGATTTCCTCGCGCACGTGGTCGCCGAGCCAGCGGTCGAGGTCGACCGACATCTCGGGTGTCACGTAGCGGTCGCGCACCGGCACCAGGATCTGCACGGGCGCCTGCGCGTACCGCTCACGCGGCTTGCGTGCCCGTGCGATGAAGTTCGCCCGGTACAGTTGCAGCCCGTTCAGCGCGTTCTTCAGTTGCACGGGGTCGCGCTCCGCCCGCACGCGTTCGGTGAGCTGCAGCCAGCGCGGCCACAATGCCGCGCCGCCGAGCCGCCACACCAGCGACGGCACGAGCGGCAGGTGGAAGAACGCGATGTACCACGACTTCAGGCTCTGCTTGAGCCGCATCTTCGCGCGGAACACGTGATCGAGGCACGGGCCCGAGATCGACGTGTACGACGCGATCCGGCCGCGGAACGCGGGGTCGGTCACGGCCTCCCAGCACTGGATCGAGCCCCAGTCGTGGCCGACGAGATGGAACGGCCGGCCGCCGCAGGTCGCGTCGGCCACCGCCTTCAGGTCACCGGCGAGCCGTTCGAGCGTGTAGTCGGCACGGCGGCGCGGCGCATCGGAGGCGCCGGCGCCGCGCACGTCGTACGCGATCACGCGGTAGCGCTTCGCGAGCCGCGCGCGGATCGGCGCCCATACGGCCGCCGAATCGGGGTAGCCGTGCACGAGGATCAGCGGCGGCGCGCGACGCGACCCGCTTACGTAGACGGCGAGTTTCACGTCGCCGGACTGGACGGTCAGCATCTCGTGGGCGCGCGCCATGGCGTCATGCCTGCGGAACCGGGTGCAGCGGCACGCGGCGCGGGGCGGCTTGCGCGGCGTAGCGCGCGTTGGTTGCGTCGATGTTCTCGAGCAGCGTGTCGAGCCCCTGCAGGTACTGGTGGTTGTCGTGGTCCCACGGGTGGAAGCCCGGGCGGAAGTAGTCGAGCCATTCGCGCGCAATGCTCGGGAACACGCCGTGCTTCGGGCTGTACAGGTACTTCACGAGGCGCCACATCCCGCCGAACTTGCCGTGTTCGCGACGGTGCGCGCGCATCAGGCGCACGTGGAAGTCGAACACGATGGCCCAGAAGAACACGGTCGTCGTCAGCATCGTGCCCGTGCGCAGCAGGTAGCTGCCGAGGCCCGGCTTCATCACGGTGGTCCATACGTCGTACGACACCGCCTTGTGCTCGGTTTCTTCCATCGCATGCCACATCCACATCTGCTGGTAGCCTTCGACCGAGCCGTCGATGCGGTGCTCGTGTCCCGACAGCAGCTGGTTCGCGAGAATCGCCGTGTAGTGCTCGAGCGCGATCGTGATCGCGAGCTGCATCGAATGCGGCAGCACATTCTTGAACCAGCCGAGGATCGTCCAAAGGCGCTTGTCGAGCTTGTGCGCGGGCAGGCCGGACGACTGCAGCAGGTCGTTGTATTCGATGTGCTCGCGCGTGTGCATCGCTTCCTGGCCGATGAAGCCGAGCACCTGCTTCTTCAGTTCGGGATCCTCGATCCGGTCGCGGTAGTTGCGCACCGAATCCATGAAGAAGCGTTCGCCCGCCGGGAACAGCAGCGACAGCGCGTTCATGAAATGCGTGACCGGCACGCCCTGCACGTGCCAGTCCTTCGCGCGTTCGGGCGGCAGCGCGAAACGGATGTCGCGCCGCACGGGCATCATGTTCGGGGTCGTCATGATTGTTCTCCTCCCTGATTACCTGCGTTGTTGTAGGTGGCGTGCAGCGGCGCGGCGGCTGGCGTGCCGCGCGCGGCGCGGCGGGCCTTCGCAGCCTCGCGGCGTGTCGCGAGCACGACGAGCGCCTGGTACGCGGACGGCAGGATGCGCGCCATCCAGTCCGCACCCTTCGCATCGCGGCCGATCAGCACGCGGCGCTTGTTCTTGCGCACGCCGGCGAGGATCGTGCGCGCGGCGTCGTCGGCGGTCGTGATGAAGAACTTCTCGAAGCTGTCCTTGCCTTGCTGTTCGCTCTCGACGATGAATCCGACCATGTTCTTCGCGACGCGGCTCGACTGCGCGATGTTCGTGCGGATGCCGCCCGGATGCACGCAGGTCGCCGACACGCCGCACTTCATCATGTCGAGCTCCTGGCGCAGCGATTCGGTGAAGCCGCGCACCGCGAACTTGGTCGCGTTGTAGCCGCTCATGCCCGGCTGCGCGAAGATCCCGAAGATGCTCGACGTGTTGATCACGTGGCCGTCGCCCGAGGCCTTCAGGTGCGGCAGGAACGCCTTCGTGCCGTGCACGACGCCCCAGAAGTTGATGTTGACGATCCACTCGAGGTCGCTGTACTCCATCCCTTCGATCGTGCTCGACAGCGCGACGCCCGCGTTGTTGAAGATCAGGTTGACCTTGCCGTGCTCCTTCGCGGTGTCGTCGGCCCACGCGAACATCGCGTCGCGGTCGCCGACGTCGAGCACGCGCGTCGACACGCGCACGTTCGGCGCGATCGTGCGGACGATCCGTTCGGTTTCGGCGAGGCCGACGCCGTTCTTGTCGGCGAGCGATACCTGGCAGCCGGCCTGCGCGAGCTGGATCGCGAGCGCGCGGCCCATGCCCGAGCCGGCGCCCGTGATCGCGGCGACCTTGTTGGCGAAATCTCTCATGTCGGTTGCTCCTTGTCTGGCTCAGGCCGCTTCGGCGGACGTGGAAGTCGAAGCGGAAGCGGCGGGCGCGGCGGCGGGCCGCGCGCTCGTGTCGTGTTGCGGCGCGCGATACGCGTGGTAGTCGGCGATCGAGAAGTGCGCGGTCGCCTGGCGGAAACGCCAGGTGAAGCCCGGCCACAGCGTCGTGTTCTTGCCGGTGCGCGGATCGAGGTACCAGCTCTTGCAGCCGCCCGTCGACCAGATCGCTTTCTTCAGCTTGCCCTGCAGGTCGCTGTTGAATTGCGCCTCGACGAGCGGGCGCACCTCGATCGCATCCGCACGTTCGCGACGCATCGCCTGCAGTGCGCCGAGGATGTACTCGATCTGCGACTCGATCATGAACACCATCGAGTTGTGGCCGAGGCCCGTGTTCGGGCCGACGATCATGAAGAAGTTCGGGTAGCCGGGCAGCGTCGAGCCGAGATACGCGTGCGCGCCGTCGCGCCATGCGTCGACGATGTCGAGCCCGCCGCGGCCGATGATCGCGCCGCGCGGATACGGATCGGCCACCTGGAAGCCGGTGCCGTAGATCAGGCAGTCGACTTGATGGCGCTTGCCGTCGGTCGTCACGACCGCATCGGCTTCGATATGGTCGATGCCGGTCGTGATCACGTCGACGTTCTTGCGCGACAGCGCCGGGTAGTAGTCGTTCGAGATCAGCACGCGCTTGCAGCCGAGCGTGTAGTTCGGCGTGACGATCTTGCGCAGCTCGGGATCGGGAATCTGCTTGCGGATGTGGCGCAGCGCGAGCTTCTGCACGTTCTTCATCAGCGACGGATGGATCGCGAAGCCGAGCACGCGCGATTCGAGCATCCAGTAGATGCCGCTGCGCACGACCTTCTGCGTGAACGGCAGCGTGCGGAACAGCCACTTCTCGAACCCGGTCAGGTTGCGGTCGGGCTTCGGCATGATCCACGGCGGTGTGCGCTGGAACAGCGCGAGCGCCTTCACGCGCGGCGCGATCTGCGGCACGAACTGGATCGCGCTCGCCCCGGTGCCGATCACCGCGACGCGCTTGCCTTCGAGCGCATAGTCGTGATCCCACTGTTGCGAGTGGAACGCGCGGCCCTTGAAGTTCTCGACGCCGGGAATCGACGGCAGCGCGGCCCGCGACAGCCCACCCATTCCCGACACCAGCACGCGCGCGGACAGCCGCTTGCCGTTCGCGAACGTGAGGCGCCAGCGTTGCGCGGCCTCGTCGTACTCGGCGCGCTGCAGCTCGTGGTTCATGCGCAGGTGCGCGCCGATCCCGAAGCGTTGCACGCAGTCTTCCAGATAGGCACGAATCTCCGGCTGCGGCGCGAACATGCGCGTCCAGCGCGGGTTCGGCGCGAACGAGAACGAATAGACGTGCGATTGCACGTCGCATGCACACCCGGGGTAATGATTGTCGCGCCACGTGCCGCCGACCGACGCGGCCTTCTCGAGGACGACGAAGTCGGTTACGCCTGTCTGACGCAGGCGAATCGCCATCCCGAGGCCGGCGAAGCCGGTGCCGATGATGGCGATGTCGATGGTTTCGTCCTGGCCGTCGTGGCCGGGCGGACCGAAAGGCAACGTGCGAGCATTCATCCGGGTGTCTCCGATTTGGCTCATTTTTGAATGTTACATTGTTTGATGTAACGATAGTGGGTGAACCCGGAAACCGCAAGAGGCTAGAAGCGGCGCTCTAAGGGCCGGAAGCCAGGCGGGAAAAGGCTGAGCGGGGTTTGGAACGGGCCGGTTTCCGCATCGCAGAAGGCGCGGAAACGGCCGTCGATAGGGCGAGAGACGGAGCCGGCGAGGCCGCCGGCGCGCGGCGGTCTGTTTGAAACAGTATCAGGGACGGATCGATCGGGCGGCCGTCTCATGGAAAACCCCGGCCACGATCGTGACCTGCGCGAGCGCATAGAGGCCCCAGATCAGGTAATCGATGCCCGGAAAGCCGCCGAGGAAGCGGCCGACGCCGATCAGCGTATCGGAGCCGACGAAGATCAGGCTGCCGGCGGCCACCAGCGGGCCGCGCGTGCGGGCGATGAGCGAGAAGCTCGCCATCGCGCACAGCACGAGCATGTAGACGGCGACCGGCGCCATCAACTCGCCGAGGTGCGGAAAGAACGCCGCGTAGAACGCCGGCGCGGCGATCCACAGCCCGACGAGCGCGACGATGCGCCAGCCGTGCGGCCGCGCCCGCCAGCGCATGAAGATCGCGCAATAGCACAGGTGCGTGAGCAGGAACGCGCCGAGGCCGAGGACGAACGACAGCGGCCAGTCGGGCAGCGCGAGCAGCACGTCGCCGAGCACGGCCGTCACGAGCGCCGCGCACAGCCACGCGCGTTCGCGCGGCGCAGCGCAAGTGCTGCCTGCCGCGAGCAGCAGGATCCCCATCGCGGCTTTCGCCGCGGCCTGGCCGGGATAGGGCGCGGCGGCGAGCGACAGCCCGTACAGCAGCGCGGCGACGATGGCGAGCGGCCAGAGCCGGCGGTAGGTGGCGGGAAGCGTGGCGATCAAGGCGGGTGTCTCCGGTTTGTTGTTGTCTGCGGTGGACGGCGCGCCGTCGAGGGCGCGGCTGCTGGCCATTATCCGGAAGAAAGGGCGGGCGAAAACCGGCGAATCCTTCTAGGAATCGAGGGCGCGGCCGATGGCGGAAAGCTTCGGCGCGTTGCCCCGGTTGAACCGGGGCAACGACTTCAATTCGGCTTGCTATGATCGCCGCGGTATTGCCGTTATCGATGTGGTTGTTGCTGTCGTTGTTCCGCTCGGCCGCGCGGCTGGATGCGCAAGCCGGTGCGTGCCCGATGAATCCATGCCGTGCCCGGCCCGTGCGCATATGCGAAGCGGGGCGGGCTGGTTTCCCCACGAAAACAGGTCCGACCATGACCGAAATTCTCCACGGCGACGGCGCGATCCGTCGCACGACGCCGTACGGCTCGTCGATCGAAAACACCTATGCGGGCGTGCTGTCGTTCATGCGCCGCAACTATTCGCGCGAGCTCGACGGCGTCGACGTCGCGATCTCCGGCGTGCCGCTCGACCTCGCGACGACCTACCGTTCCGGCGCGCGGCTCGGCCCGGCTGCGATCCGCGCGGCGAGCGTCCAGCTCGCGGAGCTTCATCCGTATCCGTGGGGCTTCAACCCGTTCGACGAGCTCGCGGCTGTCGACTACGGCGATTGCTGGTTCGACGCGCACAACCCGCTGTCGATCAAGCCCGCGATCGTCGAGCATGCGCGCACGATCCTCGGCTCCGGCGCGAAGATGCTGACGCTCGGCGGCGACCACTACATCACGTATCCGCTGCTGGTCGCGCATGCGGAGCGCTACGGCAAGCCGCTGTCGCTGATCCATTTCGACGCACACTGCGACACGTGGGCCGACGACGATCCGGACAGCCTCAATCACGGGACGATGTTCTACAAGGCGGTGAAGGAAGGGCTGATCGACCCGGCGACGTCGGTGCAGGTCGGGATTCGCACATGGAACGATGATTTCCTCGGGATCGAGCGGCTCGATGCGGCCTGGGTGCATGACCATGGCTCGCGCGCGGCGGTCGAGCGGATCGTCGATATCGTGGGCGCTCGGCCGGCGTACCTGACTTTCGACATCGACTGCCTCGATCCGGCGTTCGCGCCCGGCACGGGCACGCCGGTCGCGGGCGGGCTGTCGTCGGCACAGGCGCTCGCGATCGTGCGTGCGCTCGGCGCCGTGAACCTGGTCGGCGCGGACGTGGTCGAGGTCGCGCCGGCTTACGACCACGCGGACATCACGGCGATTGCGGCCGCGCATGTTGCGTGCGACTTGCTGTGCCTGTGGAGGCAGAAGAAGGTGGCGGGGACGCTGAAGTAAGTCGGCATGCCGGGCGTGCGGGCGCCGCTGGCGCGGTGCGCGCATCGCCGGATCATTGGGCGGTGTGCTGTTTGCATTTCGATGATCCGGAGAGAAGTCTTCGCGGATTTCCGTAGAGGCGCCCTGCCGATTCGTTGGCGACCTCCGCGAATCGTCGGTGGGTGGCTGCGTCCCAATGCCGACGAGGCATTGACGTGTCGCCGATGACGAGCCGCGACGTGATCAGGCGAACGCTATCGAGTCCTGAAGAAAGCGGCAAGCATGTCGTCTTTCGGCGCTGCAGGTTGCGTTGTCTGCTGCTTTCCTGACCGTCCGCGGGATCGGGCGTGATCCGCGCCGGCGCCGGCGCCATCAGGCCAGGTCCCCGTGTATACCGCGCGCGGCCTGATGAGATCGGATTGCTCGCGCTGCTCCAGCCCATGCGCGATCCAGCCGATCGAGCGGCCAAGCGCGAACAGGCCGAATGCGGCGCCGACGGGAAGCCGCAAATGCCTGCGCAGTGCCACCAGAGCGAGATCCAGCGAGGGTTTCTGGCCGACGAGCGTGCTCCCCGCATCCATCATCCTTTTCCATTGAGGATGACGCGGCAGGATCCGCGACAACAGGAACGTCGCGCGCACGTCGCCGCCGGGATAGAGCGCATGTCCGAAGCCCGGCAAGCCGTCTCCCCTGGCGAGGCGCGCGCTCATTTTTTGTTCGACATCCTGATTGCCAAGTTCGTCCCACAGTGCTTCGCCACGCGCGGTGGTGGCGCCGTGCCGCTCGCCCGACAGGCCGGCCAGGCCGCCGACCACGACGGCCCGCAAGCTCGCGTTCGTCGACGCAATGCATCGCCCCGTGAAGCTCGACGCATTCAGTTCGTGATCCGCGCACAGCACGAGCGCCATCCTGATCAGATCGGCGCCCGCAGGCCCGACGCCCCAGGCCCGTGCGCATTGCACATGGATGGGTGCCGTATCGATCCGGGTGCGCAGCAGGCATGCCGCCAGAATTCGCACGAGATCGCCGCAGCCCTGCGCCTGGCGATCGGCCGACTGATGCCAGACCGCCGTCGGCGCGTCCTCGCTTGCGACGGTGAAGAGCGGCAGCAGGGCCTGCTCGGCGCGTTGATCGGCGTAGTGCCTGAAGAGGGTTCGCAGTACTGGCGGCGTCGTGGGGACGTGGCGGCCGAAAGCGGTCTGCTCGTCGCATCGCCATAGCAGCGCCGCGACTTCCTCGAGACTTGCGCGGGTAGCGAGATCGAGTGCATCCACGCCGCGATAGAAAAGCCGGCCGCCGTCGATCAACGTGATGCTCGATTCGAGCACGGGCGACCCCCAGTTCAGCGCGGCCTTCGCTACCTCCTTTGGCTTGCGGCCGCGTGCGCGTTGATCCGCGAGCCGGTCGACATCGGCCGCGAGGTAGCGGCTTTCACGGTGACTGCCGCCCGGCTCCGCGCGAAGCAGGCCGCGGCTGACGTACGCATAGAGGGTTTGCCGCGAGACACCGAGCCTTGCCGCGGCTTCGGTCGAATTCAGGTAGTTCGACATCGTGCGCAGGGGGAATCGTTCGACAGGTTGATCAGGATAATCAACGTTGACAACAAATGCGAGCGAGACGATCTTTGCCTCACCCAATTCATGCGAGGCGAACATGCGTGTCGATCAAATTTCGAGCGAACGGGCCGCGGCCGATGAGGATCAGGTGTCGCGTCATCTACGGGCGTTCTGGCTGGCGGCGGGTGGGGCCCAGGCGTTCCTCGAGTCGTGCAGCTTCAGCGGCGCGGGAGAACTGGTCTCGGCATTTCGCGTAACCGACTTGGCCACGGCGGCGATCGGCGCGGCAGGGATGTCGGTTGCCGAATTGCTGCATGCATCGACCGGAACGTTGCCGTCGGTTCGGGTCGACCGGCGCATGGCGTCGCTGTGGTTCGGCACGTCGCTGCGCCCGCAGGGCTGGACGATGCCGCCTCAATGGGATCCGGTGGCCGGCAACTATCGGGCGCGCGATCGCTGGATCCGGTTGCATACCAACGCGCCGCATCATCGACTGGCAGCCTTGTCGGTGCTCGAGTGCGCCGCCGATGCACAGTCGGTCGCGCAAGCGGTGAATCGCTGGGATGCCGCTGCGCTCGAAGAGGCGATCGTCGAGCGCGGCGGGTGTGCGGCGGCGATGTACTCGGCGCAGGAGTGGGCCGAACATCCGCAGGGCAAGGCGGTCGCAACCGAACCGTTGCTGCATGTTCATGCCGCGACCGATGTCGTCGCGCATGACTGGCGGCCTTCGAAAGACCGGCCATTGCGCGGCATTCGCGTGCTCGACTTGACGCGCATTCTCGCCGGCCCCGTGGCGACACGGTTTCTTGCGGGCCTGGGCGCCGACGTGCTGCGCATCGATCCGTACGGCTGGGAAGAACCGGGCACGGTGCCGGAAGTCGTCCTCGGCAAGCGGTGTGCGCGGCTGAACCTGAAGGATGCCGCGGATCTCGATACGCTCAAGCAGTTGCTCGGCAGTGCCGATATCGTCGTGCACGGCTATCGGGCCGATGCGCTGGCGCGCCTTGGACTCGATGCTGCGCATCGGCGCGAACTGAATCCCGCGCTCATCGACGTGTCGCTCGACGCTTATGGCTGGACCGGCGAATGGTGCTGCCGGCGCGGCTTCGACAGCCTCATTCAAATGAGCACGGGCATCGCCGAGGCGGGCATGCGCGTGACGGGCAGCGACCAGCCGGTGAACCTGCCCGTTCAGGCCATCGACCATGCGACGGGTTACCTGATGGCGACGGCCGCCATTCGCGGGCTGACGACGCGCATGATAGGGGGCGTCGGTGTCGAGGTCCGCGCGTCGCTGGCGCGTACGGCGGCCGATTTGCAGTTGCGCTCGGAGCCCATCGGCGAAGTGATCGAACTGGTCGCCGACGGACAACGCGATCGCGCGGAACACGTCGAATCGACGTCGTGGGGGTCGGCATCTCGGCTCCTTCCGCCCGTGCGGATCGATGACGCACCGCTCCATTGGTTTTATCCGGCGCGCGCACTGGGTGCGTATGAACCCGAGTGGTTGTCTTCGAACGGTGATCTTTGAGGCGGTGCGATGAATCGGCTGGTGTCGGTGGAGACGGCGAGACGGCGGGGCGGGAGTCGACCCGACCACGGCGACGCATTTGGCTCGGCACGATGCGGAGGTCGTCATCACCGGACAGCGCGAACATGCTGGAACGCGCCGCCGAAACGATCGGCGGCGTGTTTCCCGATGCGCGTCCCGCCGTGCCCTGGCTGCCGACCTTGGCGTGCCTGAGATCCGGTGGAACGTGTTCGGGATACGCTGGCAGAGCGGTTCGGGACCCTCGATATCGTGGTCAACGCGGCCGGCGGAGAAGGTGGCGGGCCAGTGAAGCAAGTGGGCGCGCGCAGGCTGTACCTTGCGCGTGTCGCCGGATCGATGGTCGGGTGTTGCCCTTAACCGCGCGTGTCGACCCAGTTGCGTGCCCAGCGGGCCGAATGCTGCAACGCCTGCTCCTCACTCGTGAAGTAGTCGAGCGAATAGAACTGGTAGCGGCCTTCGGCGCGTGTGCTGTCGGCGCGTTCAAGCAGCAGGTTGGATGAAAAACTACCATCGGGCAAACGATGCGCCGAGGATTGAACGGCATAGCCGTTGTACTGTTGAATTCGGATGTTTTGCATTTTAATTTTAATAATGTTCGAGTGCTCGCGTGCCGTGCGAAAGGTGCACGAGTACGCCGATTCAAAGCCATTGCGAGCCGAATCTGAAGCAGTCGTAAAGCGAAAAAGGGCTTTGCAGCCAGAGGGGGAATGAAGTGCAACGAGGCGTGTGGCGCTCGGCAAGCTGCTGAATGAACAGATGCAGCTAAGAGCAGTCGCGCCAACTTTGGGAGAGCAATCTCCGCGAGGATGTCGCTGCAACCCGGCGTCCGTGACGGGAAGCCGGGTTCTTCAAACTTTACAGCGGCTGGATGTTGGCCGCTTGCAGACCCTTCGGGCCTTGCTTCGTTTCGAAGCTTACCTTCTGATTTTCAGCCAGCGTCTTGAAGCCGTCGGCGCGAATTTCGGAAAAGTGAGCGAACAGGTCGTCGCCGCCGTTGTCGGGCGTGATGAAGCCAAAGCCTTTGCTGTCGTTGAACCACTTGACGATACCGGTATCCATGAAGAATCCTTGAGAGAAAAAAAGAAGATTTGCTCTGTAAAAGAGCGCGTGAAGCGTCAAGGAGAGAGAGGACAACGAATACCGCTGAGGAGCGATGAATTGATGAACAGCAATCGGACTTCTTGAACTTCTGCCGACACATTAACCGCCGGGCGGTGCCGGCGTCAATCGTTACTTTGTAACTGTTTCTTCGGGCGGTCGGATTTTCGGATGAGGCGATGTGGCCCTGCCTGGCTGCGCGCGCTACCCGGCATGGCGCGCAGGTTGGGCAGTGCCTGATGGGGTGGGGGCGCTGAACGACCCGCAGCGGCCACATAGCCATCCCCGTCGCAACCATTCGAATCACGAACCACGTTGCGGCCAGGAATCGCGTCGCGGTCGTCCATGATAAACGTCGAAGCGTGCCCCGCGCTTTGACGGAGCGCCGACAGTTCGTCCCGCGTTTCCCGAAAATTCGGCAAAAACGAACAAGCCCGACGAGTCGTGCGCCCGTCGGCCTGTTGGCAATTGCGCACGGCGTTCCGGCTACTTCGCCGCGAGCGCACTTTGCACGCTTTTATCGACCCAGGCGTTGTCGGCCACGCTCAGCCTTTGCGGAATCAGCTTCGCCGCATAAAACGCATCGGCGACGCCTTGCTGTGCCGCGACGATCTTTTCGTCGAGCGGCACCGCGCCAAACGGGACACGCTTGATCCACGTCTCGACAAGCGGTTGCGGCAGGCCGACCTTCGGGGCGATCAGCGCGGCGGTTTCGGCCGGATGTGCGTTGACCCACTGACCCGTCTCGCGCGCCTGCTTCAGGATCGCGCTGACCACGTCGGGATGCTGTTGCGCGAAATCCCGTGTTGCTTCGTAGAAGTTGTTGGTCGCCGCGAGGCCCGTGTAGTCGGACAGCGTGCGCACCTTCAGCGTGTCTTGCGCGGCCGCGTAGTACGGATCCCAGACGACCCATGCATCGACGTTGCCGCTCTCGAACGCGGCGCGCGCGTCGGCCGGCGCAAGGTAGACGGGGCGGATTTCGTCGTAGCGCACGCCGGCCTTCTTCAGCGCTTCGAGCAGCAGGTAGTTCGCGCTCGAACCCTTCTGCAGCGCGACCTTCCTGCCGCGCAGGCCGGCGACCGAACGGATCGGCGAATCGGCCTTCACGACCACGGCTTCGTTGTGCGGCGCCGGCGGTTCCGCGCCGACATAGACGAAGTGCACGCCGGCCGCCTGCGCGAACACGGGCGGCGGCGCACCCGTATAGCCGAAGTCGATGCTGTTCGCGTTCAGCGCCTCGAGCAGTTGCGGGCCGGCCGGGAATTCGAACCACTGCACGCCATAGCCGAGCGGCTTGAGCCGCGCTTCGAGCGAACCTTGCGCCTTGATGGCCGACAGCAGGCCGGCCTTCTGGTAGCCGATGCGCACGACCTTGTCGGCGCCGCCTTGTGCGAAGGCCGACGCGGCGGACAGCGTGACGAGCGTGACGGCGGCGGTGCGGGCGATCCAGCGGGTGAAACGAATCATCGGACGGACTCCATGCAAAACGTCTTCGGGCGAGCGGTGGTGGCGCTCGGTTGGAAGAATCGTCGCATGGGCGATCACGCCCGCAAACGAAGCATTGCCGATATCAATATGACGGCGGCGCGCCTATGCTTCGTCGCTGTCGTCTTTCGAGGCCGGTGTGCCGGACTGTCGCGCGGCCTCGTCGCTGAGCTTCTTGTCGAGGATCGTCGCTACGCGGCCGCCGAGATACGCGCTCGCCGCAGTTTCCAGCGCACGGTTCGTCTCGCCTTCGACGAACACGGCCGCGAGCGGACGCAGGCGCCAGATCGCGTCGACCAGCTCGGGCACGTCGGTGGCGGGCGGCAGCGTGCCGGCGTCGTAGCGGTCGAGCCGCTTCACGACGAGATCGACGAGCAGTCGCGCGATCGCGTCGAAATGCGGCCGCGCGAGGCTGATCACGTCGAGCAGCTCGCGCGGCGGGATGCCTTCCTTCGTCATCGCGGCCGCTGCTTCGAGCAGTGCGGGGCTCTTTGCGACGAACGACAATCCGCGGCGTTCGAGCAGGCCGAGTTCGGTCACGCGCGACAGTTGCGTGGTCGCCTGCGGGCCGAACATCTGCGCGAGCGCGGCGAGCGAATAGGTCTTCGGCAGTTCGTGCGACCAGCGGCCGCCGATCGCGTTTTCGAGGCCGAGGATCGAGCGCAGGTCGTGGCCTTCGTCGATCGCCTTGATCAGGTCCTGGATGTTCGACAGCGTGTAGCCGCGCGCGAGCAGGTGGTTGATCAGTTTCAGGCGCGCGACGTGCGTGTCGTCGTAGATGCCGACGCGGCCGCGCTTTTCCGGCGGCGCGAGCAAACCGCGATCCTGGTACGCGCGGACGTTGCGCACGGTCGTGTCGGACACGCGCGCGAGTTCGTCGACCGTGTACTCGTTGCGGGCGTCCGGCGCCGCCTCGTCGGGGGTGGAATGAGTCTGTTTTGACATGCGGCCATTCTAGCGCGACGTGACAGGCTCGGGCGAGACGGGGAGCGTGCTTGCGCCGCCGCCGAGCGGGCGCTGCAGCAGCGCCGTATCGATCCAGCGGCCGTGCTTGAAACCCACCGCCTTCACCATGCCGGCCGGCTCGAAGCCGAACGCGCGATGCAGCGACGTCGAGCCGCCCGTGCCGCCGTCGGCGATCACGGCGATCATCTGCCGCCACGGGCCGGCCTCGCAGCGTTCGATCAGCGCGGCGAGCAGCGCGCGGCCGATTCCGCGCCCGCGCTGTGTGTCGTCGATGTAGATCGAATCCTCGACCGTGAAGCGGTACGCGCTGCGCGCGCGGTACGGCGTTGCGTACGCGTAGCCGGCCACGCGGCCGTCGCATTCGGCGACGAGGTACGGCAACCCGTGGCGCAGCACGGCGTCGCGGCGCGCGCGCAGTTCGGCGACGTCGGGCGGCGTTTCCTCGAACGACGCGACGCTGTGGTGCACGTGGTGCGCATAGATCGCGCGGATCGCATCGAGGTCGGTATCGGTCGCGTCGCGAACGACGCAGGCGGCTGGCGTGGCGGACATGGTGACGGTGCGGCAGGGGCGGTGTATGGGCAAGCCGATACTATGCGGGCGATTGCCTGACGCGTAAAGCGGCGGCCGTGCGCCCGGCGCGCGGCGTTCAGTTCGGCTGCCGCTGCTTCTGCGTGTCGCGCGGCAACTCGTCGAAGCGGGCGAAGTAGTACGCGGAAAAGCGGCCGAGGTGCCCGAAGCCGAACGTCAGCGCCGTATCGGTGATGCTGGCCGTCGGGTCGCTGAGCAACTGCACGCGCGCGGCGTCCAGCCGGATGTTGCGCAGCAACTCCATCGGGGTCGCGCCGTGGTAGCGCCGGCACAGCACGTTCAGGGTCCGCAGGCTGACGCCGGCCGCCCGGGCGAGATCTTCGAGCGAGATCGGCGCGCAAAGCCGCGCATGGATGAATTCGTGCAGCGCATCCATCTGCCGGATGCCGCCGCGCGATCCGGATTCCGCCGGCGCACCGCGCGCCGGCGGCGGCGCGCCGGCCTGCGCGGCGGCGGGCGACGGCGGGCAATGCACGAGCAGGAAGAGCGCGAGGCTGCGTTCGAAGTGGTCGCGCCATTCGGCCCGGATGCCGCCGTCGTCGGCAACGGCGAGCACGTTGAGCAGCGACTGCGCGATCAGATCCCATTGCGACGCCAGCGCCGTCGGCAGCAGGAATCCGGGCGCGAGGCCGGGCGCCGCGTCGTCGGGCCGGCGGCCGCAGACCGCGCGCATCAGCGAATCGGGCACCTTGACGATCAGTTGCCGCGTGCCGGACCGCCAGCGCAGGCGAACCCGCGACGTCGGCGCCAGCACGGCGGTGCGCCCCGCGGATACGCCCATCACGTGCCCGTCGCACTCGATCTCGGCGCCGCCCGCGAGCGACGTGTGGACGAGCGAAAAGCCGTCGAACGGGCGCGGGGCGACCTCGACTTCGGCGCCGTACTGCAGCGCGTAGACGGTCAGCTGATTCAGTTGCCCCTTGAACAGCGCTGCGTCGGGCACGCCCTGTTTCCAGCGCAGCGCATGCTCGGCCAGTTCCATGGAAACCTGCTCGTGCGCATCCATGCGCAATCCGGATCGGAACACGCAATTCCGATACAGCGCGGACAGCACTTCCGCATTCGGGGCGAGGGGCATGGGGCGTCTCCTGTGTGGCGGTTTTCGTGCGGCGCACCCGGCTGGCTGCGGATGCGTCGTGCCACATCGGTTTCTCTTGTGAGCGAGATATCCTGAAACGATGATATTGATCTTTGTCAGGCTTGTCGAAAGTTTTGCAAGAATCGGATAGTCCCGTTCGTCGCGGGGAAAGATCCGGATAGCGCCCGGCGTGCGGAAAAAGGCGGATCGAGTTCGCATGGCCGCCTGCAAATTCCGGATAGTGAGAATCATTGTGGCTTCCTACACTGCGCCGGCATCCGGACGGAAAGTGGCGCATTGCACGACAATATTTCGGACATCTACTAAATCGATTGGCTCAGAGATCGTATTGGTTCGAACGCGTGTGACGCGAACACTTCCGCCAGGTCCGAATCCCCACTGGAAAAAGGAAGGAAGTCCATGCGTCAAATCAATCTGCAGGCGCTCTCCGACGATGCGCGGCTGGGCAAGCTGCACGGCGTCGTGCTGTTCTGGTGCGCGCTGATCATCGTGTTCGACGGCTATGACCTCGCCGTGGCCGGCATCGCGCTGCCGGCGATCATGAAGGAGATGGGCGTCAATCCGGCGCAGGCCGGCTTCATGGTCAGCTCGGCGCTGTTCGGCATGATGTTCGGCAACATCGTGTTCGGCACGGTAGCCGACTGGATCGGGCGACGCTGGGCCATCGTGGCCTGCCTGACGCTGTTCAGCGTCTTTACCGCGGCGGCCGGGCTGGCGCAGACGCCCGCGTTGTTCGGCGCGGCCCGCTTCCTGGCGGGCATCGGCATCGGCGGCGTGATGCCGAACGTGATCGCCCAGATGACCGAGTACGCGCCGCGCCGCATGCGCAGCACGCTGGTGACGCTGATGTTCAGTGGCTATTCGGTCGGCGGCATGCTCGCGGCCGTGATGGGCAAGGGGATGATCGACGCGTACGGGTGGCAGTCCGTGTTCGTCGCCGCGGGGGCGCCGGTGCTGCTCGTTCCGCTGCTCGTGAAGTGGATGCCGGAATCGCTGCCGTTCCTGATCCGGCGCGGCAGGACCGACGAGCTCGCGCGCATCGCGCGCCGGCTCGATCCGGCGTACCGGCGTCAACCGGGCGACTGTTATGTCGTCCCGCGCGAGGACAAGGCGGGCGGCGCGCCGGTTCGCCAGCTGTTCGACGACGGTCGCGGATTCAGCACGGTCATGTTCTGGATCGCCTGCTTCATGTGCCTGTTCATGGTGTATGCGCTCAGCTCATGGCTCACCCGGCTGATGGCGAGCGCCGGCCACAGCCTTGGCTCGGCGTTGACCTTCGTGCTGGTGCTGAACGCCGGCGCGATGGCCGGTGCGATCGGCGGCGGCTGGCTGGCCGATCGCTTTCCGATCAAGACGGTGCTCGTATCGATGTATCTGCTCGCCGCGGTATCGATCACGCTGCTCGGCTATCCGATGCCGCCCGCGCTGCTGTTCGTGCTGGTCGCGCTCGCGGGCGCGTCGACCATCGGCACCCAGATCGTCAATTGCGCGTATGCGGGGCAGTTCTATCCGATGGCGATCCGCTCGACCGGCATCGGCTGGACGCTGGGCGTGGGCCGCTGCGGCGCGATCCTCGCGCCGATCGTCATCGGTCTGCTGGTCGGCATCGATCTGCCGCTGGAACAGAACTTCATGGCGATCGGGCTGCCCGCGCTGGCGGCGGCCGCCGCGGTCGGCCTGATCGACCATCGGCGCTCGGCTTCGCAACACGGCCTGGCGGCTGCGGCCGGCGAACGGCAGGCGTCGCCCGCCCGGCACTCCTGAGCGGCACATTGGCGAGGCTCGCCGGCGCGAGGCCGGCGGCCGATCGCGCGCGGCAACGCAGCGCGCGTCGTTTTTTTCTGGAAATTCAGTCATGCATATCGATTCTCGGGTGTTGAACGCGAGGGTGAAGGCAAGCGTACTCGCGGCGGCGCTGGCGGCGACATCGGCGGTCGCGCACGCGCAGGGCGGCGTGACGCTTTACGGCATCGTCGATACCGGTATTTCGTACTACAACCACGCGGCGAAGGGCGGGGCCGCGACGGGCATCCCGCACCTGACCGGCGAAGTGCCGTCGCGATGGGGCGTGAAGGGCGACGAGGACCTGGGCGGCGGCTATCGCGCGTTCTTCGTGCTGGAAAGCGGCTTCCAGCCCGGTACGGGCGGATTCAATTACGGCGGGCGGCTGTTCGGCCGGCAGGCAAACGTCGGGTTGAGCGGCGGTGCGGGAACGCTCACGCTCGGCAGGCAAATGAACATGACGGCCTATGCGCTTGCCAATGCCGACGTGATCGGGCCGTCGATTCATTCGCCGAGCGGCTTCGACGCCTATCTGCCGAATGCGCGCAGCGACAATGCGATCGGCTACCTAGGCAAGTTCCGCGGGTTCACGATCGGCGGCACCTACAGTTTCGGCCGCGATGCCGCCGGGCCGGCCGGGCCTTCGGCTACCGGCTGCGCGGGGCAGGTGCCGGGCAATCCGCTCGCGTGCCGGCAATATACGGCGCTGGTGGCCTACGACGCGGCGCGCTTCGGTGTCGCGGCGTCCTACGACGTGAAGCGCGGCGGAGCGGGCGCGGCGGTGCCGCTCGACAGCAGCGCCCATACGAGCGCGCACGGCGTGGTCGCCGGGTACGTGGTGATGGGGCGCGCGAAGCTCGGCGCGGGATGGATCCGGAACAACGTCGCGGCGGCCGCTCATTGGCAGACCGACATCTTCTTCGCCGGCGTCACCTACATGCCGACCCCGGCGCTGTCGTTCGACGCGCAAGGCACGCGCTATCTGCAACGCGGGCACGCGCGCGGCGCGAACGCGACGTTGCTGGTCGGGCGCGCCAACCATCTTCTGTCCAAGCGGACGCGCGTCTACACGTCGGTCGGCTACATGCTGAACGGCGCGACGGCCGCCAAGGCGGTCGCCGCCGGCGGCACGGTCGACACGGGGCGGAACCAGTTGGGGGTCATGGCCGGGCTGCAGCAGCGGTTCTGACGCGAGCGGGTCGGTGGCGTCAAAGCCGTCCGTCCGCCTCGCGCACCGCGTCGGCGATCGCATCCGCGACGCGCTGCACGCGCGGCGAGCGGCGCACGTCCGGATGAACGACGAGCCAGATCTCGCGCTCGATGTCACAACGTGGCGCGGACGTCAGCTCGACGAGCGGCACCGGGGCGGACGATGGTGCCGCACCAGCCGCACCAGCCGCACCAGCCGCACCAGCCGCACCTCCCGCACCTCCCGCGGCAAGCGAATCGTCGACGAGAAACCTGGGCAGCAGCGCGACGCCGGCCCCGGCCGCGCAGGCGCGATATTGCGCGGCGAGGTCGTTGGTGACGAACGCGAAGCGGCGCCCGGCCGCGAAGCGTTCGAGCCATTGCTGCTGCGGCGTCTGCGCGAGCGCGTCGTCATAGCCGACGAACGGCCAGGTGTCGGGCGGCGCGCCCGCCCATTCCGGCGCCGCGCACAGCGCGAAGCGCATCGTGCCGAGCCGGCGCGCGGCGAGCCCCGGCTCGGTCGGCCGCGACAGCCGCACCGCGAGATCGGCCTCGCGCGCGTACAGGTTCGCCGCGTGCATCTCGCCCAGCAGGTCGATCCGCAGCGCCGGCCACGCGCGCTGCGCGCGGGCGAGCCGCGGCGCGAGGAAGTGGCTGGCGAACACCGGCGACGCCGATACGCGCACCACGCCGTCGAGCGCCGCCGCGCCCTGGGCGGCGCGCGCGAACGCATGCGCGTCGGTTTCGAGGCGTGCCGCGTGCTCGGCAAGGTGCAGCCCTTCGTCGGTCGGCGGCCAGCCGCGCGGCAGCCGGTCGAACAGCCGGATGCCGAGCGCGGACTCCAGCGCGTCGATGCGCCGCGCGACCGTCGAATGCTGGACCTGCAGCGCCCGCGCGGCGGCCGACAGGCTGCCGCCGCGCATCACCGCAAGGAAATAACGGATGTCGTCCCAGCTCATCGGCAGCGCTGGCGCGGGAACGCGATCCTGATCGGTCGAATTTTGCACAGTAAATGGGCGAGAAACGGGAATTCCGATCGATTATGCACGATGGGATGATTGTTTCACTTCAATTCGATTGTGAGGAACGTCATGACCCAAACTGCCACCGCCATCCGGATCGGGATCGACCGCTACGGCGACGCCGGCGTGCTGCGCCGCGTCGATGCGACCGTCGCGCCGCCCGGGGCCGGCGAGGTGCGGATTCGCCAGACCGCGGTTGGCGTGAATTTCGTCGACATCTATTTCCGGACGGGCGCGCATGCGTTGCCCGCGCTACCGGACGCGCTTGGCGTCGAGGCGGCCGGCGTGATCGACGCGGTCGGGCCGGGCGTGACGGATCTCGTCGTCGGCCAGCGTGTCGCGTATGCGGGCATGCCGACCGGCAGCTACGCGAGCCTGCGCACGATGCCGGCCGAGCGCGTGTTGCCGATCCCCGAAGGGGTGAGCGACGAAGCCGCCGCGGCCGGGCTGCTGAAAGGGATCACCGTTTATATGCTGCTGCATCGCGTCCGTCAGGTCGGCGCCGGCGACACGGTGCTCGTGCATGCGGCGGCCGGCGGCGTCGGGCTGCTGGCGACGCAATGGGCGCGTGCGCTCGGCGCGCGGGTGATCGGCACGGCCGGGTCGGCCGCGAAGGCCGCGCTCGCCCGCCAGCACGGCGCCGAGGCGGTCGTCGATTATCGCGAAGAGGATTTCGTCGTGGCCGCGCGCGCGTTCGGCGGCGGCGCGGGGGTCGATTACGCGATCGACGGGATCGGCGGCGACGTGCTGACGCGCACGCTCGGCGCGGTCCGTCCGTTCGGGATGGTCGCGAGCATCGGGCAGGTGGCTGCAATCGGCGCGCGGCAGACGTTCGATCTCGACGAGTTGGGCCCGGCCCGCTCGATCGCGCTGGCGCGGCCGAGCGTGCTCGGTTTCATCGCGCGCGACGTCGCGGGGTATCGCGAAGCCGCGCGCGCGACGCTCGAGCGGCTGGCGGGCGGGATGCACGTGGAGATCGGCACGCGGCTGCCGCTCGAACAGGCGGCCGATGCGCACCGGCTGCTGGAGTCGCGCGCGACGACGGGGGCGGTCGTGCTGGTGCCGTGACGGCGGGCCGCTGCGGATGGGGTACGGCGCGTCAAAGGCCCAAAGGCGGCGGGGTGGCACGTTTCCGGTGCCGGGCGCTGCGCGACGCACATCCCGCTCAGTTGTGCTTGCGCAGCGGCGCATCCTCGACGAACCACGCGAGCACGAACGCGATCGCAATGACCGTCGCCGCCGCGAGATACACGACATGCAGCGAACCGGCGAACGCATGCAGGTACGCGTCGCGCACGGCATCCGGCAACTGGTGCACGGCGGCCGGGCCGAGCGCGGGCGGCAGCTCCGTGCCGGCCGGCAGCGCATCCATCACCCGCGACTGCAGCCCGTGCGAAAACAGCGCGCCGAACGCCGCGACACCGAGCGAGCCGCCGATCGAGCGGAACAGCGTCGCGCCCGACGTTGCGACGCCCATGTGCCGGAATTCGACCGTGTTCTGCACGGCGAGCGTGAGCACCGGCATCACCATGCCGAGCCCGATCCCGAGCAGCGCCATGTACGCGTACATCGTGTGCAGCGGCGTGTCGAGCGTCAGCGTCGACAGCAGCGCCATCGCGATGCCGCCGGTCAGCGTGCCCAGGATCGGGAACATCCGGTACGAGCCGAGCTGCGAGATCAGCCGGCCGCTGACGATCGACGTCACGAGCATGCCGCCCATCATCGGCAGCAGCTGCATCCCGGCTTGCGACGGCGTCGAGCCCTTCACGACCTGCAGGTAGAGCGGGATGACCGTGACCGAGCCGAACAGCGCGACGCCGACGACGAAGCCGATCAGGCTCACCAGCACGAAGGTGCGATGGCGGAACAGTTCGAGCGGCATGATCGGCTCGGCCGCGAGCCGCTCTTCATAAATGAAGCCGCCGATCGCGACGACGCCGAGCACGAGCGTCATCCATAGCTGCGGCGACGTCCACGGCAGCAGCGAGCCGCCTTCGCTCGTGAACAGGATTACGCAGGTGAGGGCGGTGGCGAGGAACGCGGCGCCCATGTAGTCGATCCGGTGCTTCACGTGCGCGGTGTGCGGCCGGAATGCGACGCCGATCACCGCGAGTGCGAGAAAGCCGAGCGGCAGGTTGATCGTGAAGATCCAGCGCCACGACAGGTGCTCGACCAGGAAGCCGCCGAGCAGCGGGCCGACGATCGTCGCGAGGCCGTAGACGCCGCCGAACATCCCCTGGTAGCGCGCCCGGCGATCGGGCGGCACCAGATCGCCGATCGCGGCCATCGTGACGACCATCAGGCCGCCGCCCCCCAGCCCCTGCAGCGCGCGCAGCACGATCAGCTGCGTCATGTCCTGCGCGACGCCGCACAGCGCGGAGCCCGCGAGGAACAGCACGATCGCGGCCTGCAGCACGATCTTGCGGCCGTACAGGTCGCCGAGCTTGCCGTACAGCGGCAGCACGACAGTGGAGGAGAGCAGGTACGCGGTGACGACCCACGACAACTGGTCGAGCCCGCCGAGCTCGCCGACGATCGTCGGCAGCGCGGTCGACACGATCGTCTGGTCGAGTGCGGACAGCAGTATGACGAGCAGCAGCGCGGCGACGATCAGCCCGGTCGGCGCGTCGCGACGGGCCGTTTCGGTGGCCGGCGGAGTGAGGAGGGTGTCGGTTGTCATCGAGATATCTGCCATGGCAGGGAATTGTGTCGAACTATAGCCATGGATGATTGACCAGTCAATTTCTGCCCAGCCCTCGATATGTTGCAGCGGTAACAGAAGATTGCCGGCGCGAAAAATTGACCGGGATCAGGCGACAAGCGGGGCCGGACTCAAGTTTTTTGCAGGCAAACCGTAATCCAGAGTGCTGCGGACCGATTGCCGCGGCACTTTTCACCGCTCACGTCCCGTCATGAACCTGAACGCCCTGTTTTCCCGTTTCTCGATCCGTACGCGGATCTTCTCCACGCTCGGTCTCGTCGCCGTGCTGCTCGTCGTATCGGGGCTGATCGGCCTCGCCGGCATGCAGAGCTCGAACCGCGCGCTCGACGAGGCTTATACACAGCAACTGGCCGCGAAGACCGCGTTGTCGGCGGCCAGCCTGAACCTCACGATCGTGCGCACGACGCTCGATCGCGCGCTGCTGCATCCGGAAGCGCCGGAAGTGCCCGATCTCGTCAAGAAGGCCGAGAACTATCTCGCGAAGGCGGACACCGCCTGGCGCGGCTACGCGTCGATGCCGCACGACGGCGACGAAGGCCCGCTCGCGAGCCGCCTCGACGCCGCGCGCCAGGCGCTGATCGGGCAGGCGCTGAAGCCGATGATCGACGCGGTCCGCGACGGCCGTCGCGACGAGGCCGACCGGCTGCTGATGTCGGTGGCGCCGCCGCTGTCGGTCGCGCTCACGCAGGCGACCGATGCGCTCGATGCGTACCAGGTCGCGCGCGGCAAGGATGTGTACGACACCGCGCAGACCTATTACGGCTGGATGCGCGCGGGCGCGATTGCCGGTATCGCGTTCGGCCTGGCCGCGTGCCTTGGCTGCGCGATCGGCCTGCATTTCGCGATCACCCAGCCGGTGAATCGCCTGCTGTCGCACTTCCGTCGCCTGTCGGAAGGCGACCTGACGTCGGAAGTGCGCTGGTCGTCGCGCGACGAGATGGCCGAGCTGGTCAAGGGCGTGACCGGCATGCAGCGCAGTCTCGCGGACACCGTGCGACAGGTCAGCCAGGGTTCCGAAGCGATCTCGACGGCGACGCACCAGATCGCGGCCGGCAACACCGACCTGTCGCAGCGCACCGAGGAACAGGCGTCCGCGCTGCAGGAGACGGCCGCGAGCATGGAGCAGCTCACCGCGACCGTGAAGCAGAACGCGGACAATGCGGTGGAAGCGCAGGCCTGCGCGGATACCGCGAGCGAGATCGCCACGCGCGGCGCGACCGTCGTCGGCGAGGTGATCGGCACGATGAACGAGATCGACCAGAGCTCGCAGAAGGTCGCCGACATCATCGGCACGATCGAGGGCATCGCGTTCCAGACCAACATCCTCGCGCTGAACGCGGCAGTCGAAGCCGCGCGCGCGGGCGAGCAGGGCCGCGGCTTTGCGGTGGTCGCGGGCGAGGTGCGCACGCTCGCGCAACGCTCGGCGTCGGCGGCGAAGGAAATCCGCACGCTGATCGGCGAATCGGTCGAGCGCGTCGCGAACGGTTCGCGGCTCGTCGGCCTGGCCGGCGCGACGATGCAGGACATCCAGCAGGCGATCGGCCGCGTGACGGGCATCATGACGGAGATCGCGGCGGCGTCGAACGAGCAGCGCGACGGGATCGAGCAGGTGAACCGCGCGGTGTCGCAGATGGACCAGGTGTCGCAGCAGAACGCGGCGCTCGTCGAGCAGGCCGCGGCGGCTGCCGCCTCGCTGGAAGAGCAGGCCGACGGGCTGCGTCGCGCGGTCGGCGCGTTCCGCGTGGCCTGATCGACCGCGGATGGCGGCGGGGCGGGCGCTTGCTCGCCTGCCGTTCGCCCGTTACATCAGACGGCCGCGAGTTGCGCGGCCGCGCGCGACGACGCGACGATCAGCAGCTTCATCGTCGCACGCGTCGCGCCGACGAACAGCTTGCGCGCGGCACGCGCGTCGAGCGTGTCGAAGTCGACCTCGGTGAGGATCACGCACGGCGCCGACTGGCCCTTGAAGCGGTAGATCGAATCGAGCAGCACGTCGCCTTCGCGATACTCCGGGTTGCCGAACAGGTCGTACTTGCCGGTGAAGCTCTTGAGCCGGTGCGGGCCGAGCTGGTCGAGCGGCGCGAGCACCGAGCCTTCGCGGCCGCGATACGACAGCACCGCGATGTCCTGCTTGCGGAAGCCAAGCGACAGCGCGTGCGTGATCGCCCGCTTGGTCGCATCGATGCAGGCGTCGGCCAACGCGTCCGACGACGCGCCTTCTTCCCCGTACGACGACACCGACGGATCCGAACCGTCGAACGGGCTGCCCGAGCGCAGCTCGGCCGCAAGCGGCTCGACCCGGCCGACGATGTCGCGCACGAATTCGAGCAGGTCGCGCGGGCTCCGGTAGTTGGTGAGCGCCTTCAGCGTGACCCAGCCCGGCAGGGCGACGGGCTCGCGCATGTACAGGTTCTGCAGCGGATCTTCCAGCCACCACCATGCGCCATCCGGCGCCAGCAAGCGCTCCAGGGCGGCCGCCCACGGCGCGTGGAAATCCTGGCCTTCGTCGACCACCAGCACGTCGAAACGCCAGTGCTCGGGAAGCGGCGTTTCCGCGAAGCGCGCCTCGAGCCGCTCGAATTCGCCGGGTACCTGGAAGTCGGGCGTATAGCCGCCGTCGCGCGCGACCCAGTCGCACAGCTGGTGATAGTTCGCGATCTTCGCGCCGGGCGGTGCGATGCGCGCGATGTAGTCGGCGAGCGGCCGGTTGAAGCACACGTAGAGCACGCGCTTGCCGGCCGCGACCGCATCGCGCATCGCCTGCACCGCGAGCTGCGTCTTGCCCGAGCCGGCCGTGCCGGTGACGCGCAGCCGGAACGGCGCGAAGTCGAGCTGGCGCGCCCACGTGGCGAGCCCGCCCGACAGCCGTGTGACGAGCGTGCCGGCCTGCCCGACGAGCGCGCTCGTGTCGGGCGTGAGCGCGAGCTCGTCCGCGAGGAAATGGTGTAGCTTCGGCGCGTTCGGGAGGTGTTCGTCGTCTTCGGGCAGGATCTGCAGGATCACCTGCCCGAGCTGCGCCTTGCGCGATGCATCGACGATGCGGTCGGCCGCGACGCCGGCGATCGACGCGTCGCGGATCGAGTAGTCGGGGCAGTACAGCAGCGCCTCGACGCCGTAGACACCTGCGCCGAGCGCGGCCGTCAGGCGCCGGTGCAGCGTTTCCTGCGTGCGCGCAAGCTGGATCGGAACATTGCGCTCCTTTTGCAGATAGACCTTCACGAGCCCCTTCGGCGTTTCGCGCAGGAAGCCGGCTTTCTGCTCGATCAGCAGCACGCGGCCGGCCGGGCTCACGACGACGAACGCGGCCTCGCCGAATACCGAGAACGCCTGGTCGGCGCGGGTCCAGTGCACGCCGTGATACACGGTGTAGCTGTCGGGCAGCGCGTGTTCGAGCGCGGCGAGCGTTTCGCGCTCGCGTTCGGCCGCGCCGGTCGCGGCGAGGCTTTTCCAGTCGTCGGGGATGAGGCGGGCCATGGCGTCGGGCGGCGGATGCCGGCGTGGGCGTGAACAGGTGCGGCTATTGTACTGAGCTATGACCTGTTCACGACCGCGGTGCCGTGCGGACGTCGGGCGTCCGGAGGGAGGAGCGGCCCGGGGTGCTACCCGCGTGCGAGCCGTTTCGCGAGATCGGCGCTGAGGATCGCCATGCGCGCCGGCTTTTCATAGCAGACGACGTCGAACGCGCGGATCACTTCGCTGATGTCGGCTTCGCTCGCGCGGCCGGTGAGCAGGTCGCCCGTCAGCACGAAAATCGGCGCGCCCGGGTTGTCGGACGTGCGCACGGCCTTGATCGCGGTCGCGGCCGTGGCGTCGTCGAACAGCCATTCGGTGAGCACCGCATCGAAGGCCTGGCCCTGCAGCGCGTCGACGAACGGCGCGAGGCCGTCGAACGAGGCCGTCGCGAAACCCTGCCGTTCGAGATAGCGGCACAGCTCGGTCGCGCTGACGCGATCGGGGTCGATCACCGCGACGACGAGCTTGTCGCTCTCCGCGCGGCGCGGATAGATCTCGATCTTGTGCACGTCGTACGCGTTCTGGTACAGCACGCCGGTGTGGCGCAGCACGCGCCAGCGGCCGTTTTGTTCATACGCGACGAATTCGGGGCGCGCGCCGGCTTCGAGCGGCGCGCCGATCCATGCGGTGCACGGAATTTCGGCGACGCCCGCGTAAAGTACGGCTTCCTGCGAATAGGCGCCGACCATGCCGGGGTCGAGCGTTTGCGCGCCGAACAGCTGGGCGGCGGGTTCGCCGTACGCTTCGGCGACCTTCTTGATCTGCGCGAGCGTCCAGGGGCTGCTGCCGCGCAGTTTGCGGTGGCCTTGCGAGAAACTCAGGTCGAGGATGCGGCACAGCTCGGTGGTCTGCTGGCGCTTGCCGATGCCGTTGCGGGTCATCAGCTCGCGCACGCGCTCGGCAACCGCGAGGGAATCCGTGGTGATTGCTTCAGTGGTCATGCTACGGGAACGGATCGTGACGTTCAGAACGACGCCTTGCGGCAGTCTCGACGGACAGTCTTCATGACGTCCAGGGGCGAGCCGACCGGCCACGCGCGGAAAAGATAACTTTACCGCAAAATGGTCGTTATTCAGCGTCGTGAAAGGTGCGTTTGTGTGAAAGGTGTGTCACGACGTTACCACCAACGTCCGTATCCGGACGCATTAACGCCTGACAGGAAGCAATGACGACAACCTATCCGCTGCACGATGCACTGACCCTCGCCAGCACACCATTCCCGACCGACGCCGATATCGTGATCGCCGGCGCCGGCATCATGGGCTGCGCAGCCGCGTACTACCTGGGCCTGCGCGGTTTGAAGGCCGTCGTGCTCGACAAGTCGCGCATCGCCGGACAGCAGTCCACACGCGCGTGGGGCTTCGTGCGGCAGCAGGGACGCGAAGCAGCCGAGGTGCCGCTGATGATGGCCGGCATGCGGATCTGGGAACGGTTAGAGGAAACCCTCGGTTTCGATCTCGAATGGCGGCAGGGCGGCTGTCTCTATATTGCGGACAACGAAACGGACTGGGCGTCGTTCAACGCGTGGCTTGCGGTCGCGCGCGAGTACGGACTCGACACGCGCACGCTGACGCGCGCGCAGATCGACGAGCGCGTCAGCGGCCTTTCGCCGCAGGCGCGCACGCTCGGCGGGCTATACACCGCGACCGACGGGCAGGCGGAGCCGCGCCGCGTGGCGGCCGCATTCGCCGCGCGTGCCGTCGAGGCGGGGGCGCGCTTCTTCGAAGGCTGCGGCGTGAGCGCAATCGAGACGGCCGGCGGTGCGGTCGCCGGCGTCGTGACCGAGCGCGGCACGATCCGCACGCGGCGCGTGATCTGCGCGGCCGGCGCGACCAGCTTCAGGTTGCTCGACGGCGTCGGCATCCGGCTGCCGCAACAGGCGGTACGCGGCACGTGCATGCGCACCAATGTGGTGCCGCCGGTGTCGGCGTCGACGGTGTGGGGCCACGGCCTCGGCATCCGGCAGCGCAAGAGCGGTGCGATCAATCTCGCCGACGACATGCAGGTCGACGTCGACCTGACGCTCGGCCACCTGCGCGGGTTGAGCCTCTTCTGGCCGGCGTTCTGGTCGCAGCGCGACAAGTTCCGGCTACACCTGAATTCGGCTGCGTGGCGCGATGCGCTTGCCCGCATCAACGGTGCGACCGGACCGATCGAGCCGCGCGATCCGCAGCCGCAGCCGAATCGCGCGCATGCGCCGCGCGCGCTCGCGAAGCTCAAGGCGATCTTCCCCGCGCTGAAGGATGCGCAGATCGTCGAGTCGTGGGCCGGCCTGATCGACGTGCTGCCCGACGGCATTCCGGTGATCGATGCGCCGGGCACGCCATCGGGGCTTGCGATCGCGACGGGGTTCTGCGGTCACGGCTTCGCGATGGGGCCGATCGTCGGCCGGCTGCTCGCCGAATGGATCGACACGGGCGCGCCGTCGCTCGACCTGTCGGCGTTTCGCGCGCAGCGTTTCGTCGACGGGACGATGGTGCGGCCGCGCAGCATGCTGTAACGGACGAATCGATGCAATGATGTCGGGCCGGATCACCGTCTTCTCGTCGTAGAATCGAGCCCGCATCCTTCAGGAGAGTCCCCGTTGGCTTCGCCCTCCACCCAGCGCCGCTCGTTGCGCTCACGCCTGCGTCGCGCCCGCAATCCGTGGCAGGCGCCGCGTGCGCGCACGCTGTTCACGCGTCCCGCGACGTCGCCGCGCCGAACGCTGCTGTTCCGTATCGGTGCGGTCGTGCTGCTGTGCACGCTCGCGTTTCTCGTGCTGTATCTCGATCGCGACGGCTTGCGCGATTCGACCAAGAGCACGCCGATGACCGTCTCCGATCTCGTGTACTTCACGATGGTTACGGTTGCGACGGTAGGCTATGGCGACATCGTGCCCGTCACCGCACGGGCGCGTCTCATCGATGCGTTCTTCATCGTGCCGATCCGCATCGTCATCTGGTTCATTTTCCTGGGCACGGCGTATCAGTTCGTGATCCAGCGCGTCGTCGAGGAATTCCGCATGAAACGCCTGCAGAAGCAATTGTCCGATCACATCGTCGTCTGCGGTTATGGCCTGTCGGGGTCGATCGCGGTGCGCGAACTGCTCGAGAGCGGCGTCGATCCGGCGACGCTCATCGTGATCGATTCGCAGCAGCAGGCGATCGAGGCCGCGACGTCGCTCGGCGTGGCGGGATTGCTCGGCGATCCCGCGCACGAGGATCTGCTGCAGCAGGCACAGGTGCGTGAAGCGAAGGCCGTGATCATTTCGGTGACCGACGATCCGACCGCGATCCTGCTGACGCTGTCGGTGCGCAGCATCGCGCCCGATACGAAGATCGTCGTGCGGATCCAGGAGAACCTGTACCAGCGGCAACTGCGGCAGGCGGGCGCCGACGTGATCGTGTCGTCGACGAAGATCGGCGCGTTGCTGCTCGCGGATGCAGTGCACAGCCGCTATATCGTGCCGTTCGTGAACGACATGCTGTCGACGCGCGGGCGTGCGACGCTGCTGGAGCGCGAGGCGTTGCCGCACGAGATCGGCTGCATGACCAATGTCGTGCCGGGCGCGATCGTGGTCGGGCTCGATCGTTGCGGGAAGATCTTTTCGTTCTATGAGGACCCGCCGTGCAGGATCGAGAAGGGGGACACGCTGGTCGTGATTCAGTCGGCGCGGATTCCGGATGCGGATGTTTAAAGGTGCATCGAATTTTATAAATTCATATAGTTCAATGGTTTGAGTGTTGGTATTTCGATTGAATTGCTATCTTTCCCTCCTTATCTAGGTGCCATCGGCGGCGTCATCGAAGGGCGCGCATGGGCGGAGCCGACCGAAGCCGGGAGACACGGCGAGTACGTGACGCCTGTCACGATCGAGGTCGCGCGAGCCGCGCAGGCGACGGTTCACTTCACCTACTACCTACGGCAGCACGAATATAGCGAAAGCGGTTCGGCGGCGCTCTGGCTGCGACTGGCGAGTGGTTACTACCGCCTGGATGTTTGGAGAGAGGAAGTCAGGCAAGGTTGCTTCAACCGGCAGTCGCTGGAGCGGCGCAACCGCATGGATCTGCAGCAGTGGTTGATTGAAAATGCGCCGCTCGCCGCGCTTGGGCTGGAGTATCTCTACTCCTCGCCGCTCGCCGCGCTTGGGCTGGAGTATCTCTACTCCTCGCCGCTGGACATCTTGCCACGACAGCATGGGCGGCGCTGGGTGCGGCACCCTGCGGCGCGCGAGACCATGAATTACACCCGGCTGCTGCTGGAGTCGCTGCGCCACGACCAACTCGTCGAGTTCGACAATGTCGCGGGTTACCGTCCGGCGCCACCGGCCATCGCCGAAATCGAGTCGTTTTTGACGGATGAGCGACGTCATAAAGACAGTCAGAAAATCCAACAGCACCTGTTCTGGGTGGCGATCGCTTCCCGTCGCAGCCTGAGCCACGTGTTGAGGGGATCGTGTTCCATCTCGCACTGCACGAAGATCGATGGGCCGAGACGATCGGCGTGCCGTTCGAGCATCGCGGCCGCACCTGGGCCGTGCATCGCAGCACACTATCCGATCCGACCATGCCGGCGATGTTCGATGTGTCCGACGTGGAAACCGGCCGGGGCTTGGGTAGGATCATGGAAGGATCGATCGATGCCGCTCGCGTCGTTGCGATTGAGAAAATCGACCGCGCGATGCCTGAGCAGTGGACCGCGCTCTTCCCGGTCAAACGTCCGACGAAGTCGCGCGCACGCGCGGCGGCCGCGTGATCGATGGCGAACTAACCGTAGCAGCACCGAATTCACAGTGAGGTGTGCGCGATACGTATACCGATAGCACGTCTCTTCGTCGGTACCGACACCAGCGAGCTGCTTGCGGTCGGGTAGCGTGCCGTGCATGACCGTTCACATCACACATCATCGCAGCGTGGCGCTGGACCCGCTCTTCCGAGCAGGTCTAGCAGCATTAGCCGCCGGTGTTCGATTGACTCGCAATCAGTCGCGCCCCGCATGCCAGTTCGTCGCCGTCGCATGCGGCCGGCTGACCATCGAAGCGGCCGCGACCGGATACCTTCACGATCGTCGTCGGCCCGTGAATCTCGCAGATCGCGGGATCCTGCAGACGAGCGATCGCTCGGCCCTTGATTCGCGAATGCGGTGCGCCCGACAGAACTCGTCCGCCATGGCTATGCCCATCGCCTTCTAGGACGTAAGGTTTCTCGCTCATCAGAAAGCCCAACTGAAGTCCTGAGGATGGGCCTGCCGGGCTGCCGCGTCCGGAGGGCTCAGCATCACGATCGTGGCGTGTAGCGGATCGCGTAGGTTCACAAGCGCGCTGGTTTTGCCGTCCTGGTAATTCATCATCAACGCCAACGCGAGCTGGACCCACGTGGAGCTGGTACCAGTGTCGCCGCCGATGCGACGTTGCATATCGAACGCGTCCTTCGGGTCGTCCAAATCGATATGCTGCGGGTTGTCGTGCAGCGCTTGCACCAGTAGCGGGAGTTGGCTGGATGACGCGCCCGTGTCGTAAAACATCCGACTGGGCTGACTCTCGGGAGTAACGGTTTGCAATGCGTCCTGCCAGCCCGTTTTGATCTTCTCGATGCGCTCACGCTTTTTCAGCGGTTCGCCGTGACCGTCGCTTAGGTCGACGCGCGCCGGGCGATGCAGATACGCCAGTACCGGCCAATCGTCGTACTCTTTCAGCTGCCAGTTTGTCCACGGCACGGGCACCCATGGATTAGGCTTGAACCCTTCGGGCACTTTCAACTGTGTGGTCTTCCAAAACTCCGGCAGCTTTGATTGCCAGTAGTCCCACGGCATTTCGTTGCGATGGTCCTTTCTATACTGATCCTGCTGGTCCCAGAAGTAGTTCCACAGCTTGATCACGTCGTACTGTGTCTTCGAACTGTCGATCGCGGCCGGCGCATCAGTCACGTATGGCCGGATCAGTCGATCCACTCGATCCTTGCGTGTCACAAGCAACGCCACGAAACTGTCGGGTCGTTTCGGGACGAAGTTGCCGTCAGTATCCGACTGCGCGAGATCCTCGCCTGGCGTTCGCATGTACGCGCGAGTGTTGAGCCCATCCTCGACTAACAGGACGACTGCTGGCAGGTCAGGATGACGTTCAAAGACATCAAACACGCGGGCCACAACGTCGTCGCCGTGCTCGGTCTGGACCTCTTCGAGACGAATATAAATCGGATTTCCGATTCCAGCGCCGTTGTCGGCAGTTCCTATATGGGTTGCCATGCGATCGGCACCTGGATTGCTGTCGTCTCTCGGCGGCCCGGCGACAATAACCGGGATTGGCCAGAAACCGAGCCAGCCACGCAGCGCATATCCGAATACGTTGTTTTCCCGCTGACGTCCTTGCGAATCGCGCGTTTCACTCGACCACGGATACTCCTTCGGGTCCTGCAGCAGTAGTGTGCCTTTCTGGCCGACTTCATCCAGGCGCATCAACAGGGCTCGTTGACGGAACCGGTCGACGGTGACGCCGAGGCGCCGCACCTCCAGCGTGAATCGCGGATCACGTGCCGCCGCGGGTATCGTCGCGCCGTCGGACACAGTCGCCGCCTGTACTGCGGCCGGGTCGGACTGGCCTGGTGCATGCCGGCGCGTCCAGATGGTGTATCCGGTCCCAGTCATGCCGGCGAGCAGCAGGATCGGTAACAGCCACAACAGCGCCCGTTGGTTCATCGATATCGTTTCCCAGGAGATATAGCCGTTCATTGTGGCCAACTTGAGCGCAAGACTCCAGATCAGCGCTAGGCCCATCACCAACGCGACCAGCAATTGTCCGCCCGACAGGCGCTTGGAAGCAGTGGAATTCATCGCATTCAGAATTTATCGATCATATTTTTGACGGCCTGCTTGCCCTGTTCGACGGCCTGGTTGACGCCCTGTCGAGCGGCGTCGGCCCCTTGTCCAAGGCGTTGCTGAAGTTGGTCCATGTCCTGCTGAATCGTCGACTCGACCTTGTCGGCTTGCGCCTTCAGCTGCTGGTTGCGCTGGTCGATGCGCTCCTTTTCCAGGCGCTGTTCTTCCTGCTTTTTGAAGTCCTGTTGCTGCTTATAGACTTCGCTGACAACCTGCTGTGGCGGCTTTTTGGGTACGAGCCGATCTGAAGGAAACGTCCCGTCTCCATAGTACTGACAAGTCGCCTCGACGATCTCGCGTGTTGTATGGTCAAGCTGCTTGTATCGCTCGAGTGCCGCGCCTTTTGTGAGGCTTGCGAAGGGTATGCGCCAGTCAGCGATTGAACGGAGCAGCTTGGCCAAAATTGGATCGTCGAGAACGCGGCCCTGACCGACAGACACATCGAACGCGGTTGCGCAGCGATGATTGCGTCGACCACTCATCACGGCGGAGTGATAAGAGCTGTCGGGCTGCAGCTGATTCATCAGGCGTACTTTCGCCTCATTGGGTGTCTCGGTACGCAACACCTGTAGCTTGCCCGCATGCGGTGGGAAGACGGGCTGCACGCGCAAGACCCGACACTGATTGTCGAGAGCCATTTTTGCATTCAGCATGCTTTCAACTTCGCTGCTGTCCGGCACCCGGCCGCCGATCGCGAAGGTCGGCCAAGCGACGGTTTGCGACACTTGCTGTAGCGCGCCGGCGCCACTATTCGTGCTCACGGCGACCTCTGCCTCGAGTTGATCGAGCGCCTGCTTACCCGGTTCAGTTTCGCTTGCGCTGCCATCAAGCCGCGTCTTCTCAGTGCCAGGAATCACGTTGCCTTGTAGTTCCGGCGGAAATGGCGGCGGAAGTGCTTCGCCGTTAATGGTTCGGACGGTTCCGACCGGGATTTCAGCACGCTTCCAATGTGTTTGTGGTGCCATGGGCGCTCTCGCCTTTTAGCCGCAATGTGAACGGGCCGGGTGCGTTGCCGACAAGAACTGGCTGCCCGTTGCGCAAACGGCGCGTAAAAATGCGCTGTCGAAACGCATTCGATAGCAAAGGAACCGACTCCGCTTTCGCTCCGCTGCGCGAGGCACGCACACTCATCGAATCAGGCCGGCCGGCCGCCCCCATTCCGTTGACCCCATTCAATGCCACCGTGGCATCCTCAGGGCAGAAGTAGAGGTAGACCTTGCCTCGATTGTCGCGCTCGGCGAATACGAGTGCCGCGTTGCCGGCGACATCGTCGTTCGGTTTGCTGGCCGGGCGCACCGCCTTCGTCGGTGTCCATTTGGCTCCGGTGACACCGAAGTTGTCACGGATCACCTTGTCCTAAAGCGTACCAACCCAGTATTGAAGGAAATCGCCCGCGACTTGGAACAAAGAAATCGGCCGCTCTGCATTCATGTTGGAAACACTTATCAGAAAGCGCGGTCATCAACGCACTGGAAACACTCGGCGCACTCGTGTGCGATCAATGCGTGGCCGAGGTGAGCATGGCGAGCGCTCAGGCAAGCGCATCGCAATCAGTGCAAACGGTCCTCGTGGTGGATTCCTTTGCGGCGATGCCGCTCGGTGGTGCGCGTCGCCGGAAGTGCTAATATGTGCGTATGCCCCTATTTTCGAACGAAGGGCGTGCCGACGGAGATGACAATGGCAAACGATACTTCCTTAGAGGTCACCCCGTGCAATTGCACCGCGATCCGGAAAGCCGCGCGGCACATGACCCGCTTCTATGACGCTTGTCTTGCCGAGGTCGGCTTGCGCGGTACGCAGTACATCATTCTTCGGTCGCTGTCGACACAGGGCCCGATGACCATCAATGCGCTGGCTGAAGTCATGGTTATGGACCGGACGACGGTGACACACAATGTGAAACCCCTGCAACGTGATGGCTTGGTGGCGATCGAAGTAGATCCCGACGACAGACGTTCCCGCATCGTGACGCTAACGAAGAGCGGGGTCGCAAGCGTTCGGCAAGGGGAGACTGCCTGGGCGAAAGCCCAGGCTCAGTTCGAGTCGCGGTTCGGCAAGGGCAAGGCGCGCGAGATGCGTAAGGTGATGTCCGAAGTCACGCGTACCGAACTTTGCGCCGATTAGGCGCGAGCGAGGCGCTGAAGGCATGGGATGCGTCCAGCGCCGTGCGCCACGGTATCGCGACTAGTGCAGTTGCCGGTTCAGTGACCTTCGAAGTCAAGTACCGGCCGCTTTACGCCCCTCGATAGTGCGTCCATCGCGGATTGCAGGCCGCGCTTCGTATCTTCAGTGTCAAACAGGGGCATCTGAATGTCGAAGATTGCTTCGTCGGCGGCCTGAACGCCGCCCGATGCCCACAGGCGCAGCACTGCCTTGTGGGCGGCGTGAGCCCGGGTCGGTCCCTTTGCAAGGCGCAGGATCAGCGCAGCGGCTTCCTCGTCCAAAACCTCTTCCGCAACGACGTGATTGACGACGCCGCGTTGAAGCAACATTGCTGCGTCAACCGGATCGGAGGTGAAGGCGAGTTCGGAGGCAAACGCGCGCCCTGCACGCTCAGCGACGCGGTAGACACCGCCAATCAGCGTGGTGATGCCTAAAGACTGCTCCGGATGGGCAAACCTGGCGGAGCTGGCCGCGAGGATGATGTCACAGCGCAGGGCCAACTCAAAGCCGCCACCGAAGCAGATACCCCGGACAGCTGCAACGGTCGGGAAGGGCAGGCTTTCAATCCGATTGAAAACGGCCATATACCGCTGGAAGAGTGCGCGCAGGTTCCAGGTTTTCATGCCGGCCCACGGCATGATGTCGCCTCCATAGGAGAAGTCCGGTCCGTCCGCGCGGATGAGCAGGGCCCTCACCCCGCTGTTCGCGATGGTGTCGACTGCGGCCTCGAGCTCTTCGAGCATCTGAATGCCCAGCCGATTTTGCGGCGGATTGGTCAAGGTTATCGTCGCGCTGGCACCGTGGATGCTGAGGTTGAGATGGTTCACTGTTGTGCCCTCCGAATATTGTGCGACATTAGGAAAGGTGTCTGCGGAACCATTCAAGCGCAGCATCGCTTGCTATCTCGAACTGGCTGAGATACGGGTCGAAATGACCGCCGGGAACCAGTACGAGCTGCTTAGGCTCGAGCGCACGCTCATAGGCGGCGAGTTCAAGGTCGGTAAGCGTGACGCGGTCCTCCTTGGCGACGATCATCATCAGCGGTGTCGGCGACACGCGTGAAACCCAGGCACCCGGTTCATACATTCGTGCAGCGCGAGTCGAGCGCACTGTGACTTCGTTCTCCCAAATGCCCTCAGGGACTGGTTGCAGATAAAAGTCTATGGACTCCTGCGAGCGGTATGCGGCAGGTACTGCGGGATCGGCACTGACAATCGTTTGGTAGCGTGGTGGTTCGCCACGGAGTTGCGCCCGATCATCCTCAGCCAGCGCTTCTTCCAGCGCGGCAACGGCATCCGGCGGAATGCGTCGCAGACCCTGCTCGTATCCACTGATCGTAGGCACCTGCGCGACAATGCATCGCAAACGTCGATCCGTCGCTCCCAGTACGAGCGCGTGGCCGCCGGCATAGCTCGTTCCCCACAGGCCGATCCGTGCTGCATCCACTTCCGGGCGCGATTCCAGATACGAAATGGCCCGGCGCCAGTCTGCAATCTGTCGCCAGGGATCCACATCACCACGCGGCTGGCCGCCGCTCTCGCCGAAATTCCTATGATCATGCAAAAGCACGACGAATCCCGCTTCGGCAAAGACCTGGGCGAACTGCTCAATGCCATGGTGCTTGGTACCGGCATAACCATGTGCCATCGTGATGGCAGGATGTGGGCCTGGTCCGTCCGGCACAAAAAGCCATGCCCCGATGTTGACGTTACCGTCGGCCAGGAACGAAACATCTGTTTTGCTAACCATGCGATCAACTCCGTGTTGACAAATACGTGAATGTTCACCTATTGTGCGCCTTGATGTTGAGAAGCGCAACAACGTGTGGCGCGGAAATGAAGGAGGGACTATGGCAATGAAATCGAATGCGGCCGGAAGCACTACTCAATCTCGAACCACAGGCACTGTCGCTGCCGGGAAGAACCAAGATGTGTCGGTAGTCTTCATCCACGGATTCCTGGACGAAGGTCGGCTATGGCAACCGGTGATGGATCGTCTCACAAAGCTTGGCATCGTCTGTGTGGCGCCGGATCTCAGCGGGATGGGCACACGCGCAGCCGCATCCGCACCGTTCACCCTGTCGCGGCTTGCCGGAGAGGTGGTGCCGATACTCGACAATATTTCGGGGCCGGTATTGCTGGTTGGGCAAAGCATGGGTGCCCAGATTGCCGAACTGGTCGCAGCGGCACTGCCGGATCAGGTGATTGCAATGATGCTTCTCACGCCAGTGCCGTTGGGCGGTCTCCCAATGCCGGACGAGATCGCGGCACAAATGCGTGCGCTAGGGGGCGACCCCACGGCGCAGCGCGAGCTTCGCAGGCAATTTGCGGGACGCCATGCGGAGGGCATCATTGACGAACTAGTCAATGTGGGCATGAAGGTCCGTCCCGAGACGGCTCGCGCACTCTTTGATGCATGGAGCGCGGGAGATTTGTCAGGGAACGAAAAGAGCAAATTCTCGAGTCCTGTACTCATTGCAGGAGGAGCCGAGGATGCCTTCGTCACCCCAGAATTGATCGAATCGATGGTCAGCCCCAGGTTCGCCAAGGCGTCGACGGTCCTTATCCCTGAGGTGGGGCACTGGCCTCATGTCGAGCAACCGTCTAAGGTCGCTGAACTGCTGACTGATTTCATCGCTGACCTCGCCCGGGCAACGGAGCAGTAATCGACCGGCAGACAGTTCTATTTCCATAGGAGGAGAAAATGGCAACAGATGTTCGTAAATCCGTCCGGGGCCAACCTTGGACGGACGCGTTCACCAAAGATGCCGGCACTGCATTTGAAGCGGCACTTGCTCCGGATGTGCGACTCATTGCGAGCGCACTCGTCAGGCCGATTGTAGGCCGCGACCTGGTGAAGGCGGTGATGGCAGGTGCCAGCGAGAGCTACGAACATCTCGTGTTTACGGACCAGGCTAAGACCGACGGAAGGACCTGGTTGGAATGGGAGGCGCGCACTTATAGCGGGCTGGAGTTGTCGGGTGTCACCGTGCTGACCATGAACGAGAAGGGGGAGATCGATGAACTGAGCATTCATCATCGCCCGCTGCCCATGCTACTGAAATTCTCCGCAGAGCTTGGCGATCGGCTGATCGGGAAATTGGACCGGAGCTACTTCTACCAGCCGGACGATTCGGCGCCGGTTGCAACCGACGGGGGCAAGGGTGCTTAGTCGAAGTGCTATGCGACGGACGGAGTATTCTGATCTCAATCGCTTACGACAGTAAATTCGGTCGTACGGCAGAGCAAGCGTTGGCGGTCGCGGACGGGATTCGCCCGATTTCCTGAGCATGTGCCGAGCTAATTGCGGTAGGTTATGGTGCGACCCCACGGGAAAGACTGGATGCGAGCGAAGCAATTGTGTTCGGTTCGCCCACGTACAACGGGATGCCGAGTGCCTGGTTCAAGCAATTCATGGCAGACTCCGCTGTCGTGTGGCGCACGTTGGGCTGGAAGGACAAGATAGCGGCAGGCTTTACCAACTCGGCCAGTCAAAGCGGAGACAAGCTCAACACGGAGTAATCGTTCGATTCGTGCATGGGTTGAGTTGTACCGGCGCGGTAGTTGATATTGATGAATGTGCCACATAGATGGCACATATGCCGGAGGAGACGATGAGTGAGCTTCTGTGGCGCGACCCGAGGTGGTCGAGAAACTGATCAAGCTTGGGTTCGCGGTGGCCGTGCAAAGCGGGGCCGGCGCAGGTGCGAACTTTGGCGATGGTGATTACCGTGCCGCGGGCCTGGCGGCCATCGGCACCGCGGCCGGTCTCAGTGCGATCGTGCGCGCCAACGATACGCGCGCCGAGGTGGCCGATCAGGTCAAGTCCCTCGACGGCGAATTCGTCGAGGTGGACTACGACGAGGAAGGCTCGGGCGGCGGCTACGCCAGGGGCATAAGCGAAGGCTTCCGGCAGACACAGCGCGCCATGTACGCGCAGCAGGCCAAAGACGCGGACATTGTCATCACGACCGCGCTGATTCCAGACAAGCTGGCGCCGAAGCTCATCACGGCCGAGATGGTGCAGTCGATGAGGCGGGGCAGCGTGATCGTGGACATGGCAGCGGAGCAGGGTGGTAACTGTGAGCTGACCGTGCCCGGCGAGGCGGTGGTGCGCCACGGCGTGACCGTCGTCGGCTACACGGATTTCACGTCGCGTCTCGCTCTGTATGCATCCAACCTGCTGCGCGCGATCGAGGAGTTGTGCAAGACCAAAGACGGCACGATCAACGTCGACTTCGACGGCGATGCGATTCGCGGCCTAACGGTCATCAAGGAAGGCAACATTACCTGGCCGCAGCCGATCAAACAGCCGGCCGCCGCCGCGCCGAAAGGCCATGGCCTCGGCGCACTGGCTTTCCTGCGGGTCGGCCAGTTTGCGCCGGCCGCGTTCCTGTCGCACTTCACGGCGTTCGTGCTGGCCTGCTGTGAGATCTTCGGGGTGTTGAAATCCTGTACGCTGCGAAGCGGGACTCGCTGAGACCGACGAAGCGAGTCGGAGTACGATGCCGCTCGGCCGGGCGCCGGCTTCAGACTGCGTGATCGAGCAACGGGTAATCGTTGTAGCCGGTTTCGTCGTCCGCGTAGATGGTTTCCGGATTGATCGTGTTAAGCGGCGCATCGCGTCGAAAGCGCTCCACCAGATCCGGGTTGGCGATAAACGGACGCCCAAACGCCGCCGCATCCGCTTCGCCGCGTTCGATGGCCAGTTCAGCACTCTCCTTCGTCAGCCCTTCATTGAGAATGTAGGCGCCTTTGAAGACACGTCGCACGTCACGGCCGATGCGATCGTCACCGCGATCCAGCGCCTCGCGCGCAAAAATGAAAGCGATGTTGCGCAGGTCGAGTTGCTCGGCGACATACGTGAATAGTGCGCGCGGATTCGAATCGCGCATCGAGTATGAACTCGACATCAGGTTCAGATGCACGCCGATGCGGCCCGGCTCCCAAACTGTAAGCAACGCGTCGACTGTCTGCAGCAGGAAGCGTGCGCGATTCTCGATCGAACCGCCGTAACGGTCGGTCCTCTGGTTCGATCCGTCGTGCAGAAACTGATCGAACAGGTAGCCATTTGCCGCGTGTAGCTCGACGCCATCAAAACCCGCGCGTTGTGCGTTCGCGGCGCCGACCCGGAAATCTTCGACAATGCCGGGGATTTCTTCGGTCTCCAGCGCACGCGGTACGGTGTACGGGCGCTGAGGTCGCACGCGCGTCACATGGCCTTCCGGCGCAATGGCACTGGGCGCGACCGGAAGTTTGCCGCCATGGTAGATCGGGTCGGAAACTCGCCCGACGTGCCACAACTGCGAGACGATCAGGCCCCCCGCATCGTGCACTGCTGATGTCACTTCCTTCCAGCCGGCAATCTGCTTCTCGGTCCAGATGCCTGGCGTGTTGGGATAGCCAACGCCTTGGGGCGTGACCGAAGTCGCCTCGGTAATGACAAGTCCCGCGCTCGCACGCAGCGCGTAGTGTCGGGCGTTGAGCTCGCCTGGACTGCGCTCGGCGAACGCGCGCATGCGCGTGAGCGGTGCCATGACAACGCGGTTCGACAACTTTAACGCGCCAATTTGGATAGGATCGAAGAGTGTAGGCATCTGCGGGCTTCCCGTTTCGATATTAAAGGAGAGAGGAGCGGCGGCTCGGATTCCGCTGACTATGGAACGAAACGCACGCATGCGTGATTACAACGTCTTTAGATGTAACAACAATAGTTACAACATAAATCATCCGGGCCCTCAACGCAAGTCTCTTACCGCGAACGGCCGACATCAATGAGAGGCCGGTTTCTGCACGTCAAGGGTGCCTGGGTGTGGCCTTGAATCATTCGCCATACGAAAACCACGCATGCGCGACATCACCTCCTTGTCCGAGCATGTCAGGTTGACAGCCCATGCTGTAATGAATATGGTTACAACCAGATCAGCGAACACAGGCTTTCAATGAGCGCCAACAGTCGGTTGACCGTGGCAACCCACATCCTCGCTTGGATAGCGCTCGCCACGCGGGATAATCCTGATCCGGTCACATCCGATCGGATCGCTGCGAGCGTCAACACCAACCCGGTGGTGATTCGTCGTACGCTCGGGTTGCTTGCGAAAGGCCGCCTTGTCGAGAGTTATCGCGGCGTCAATGCAGGGTGGCGTCTGGCAAGGAGTGCGGACGCAATCACCTTGCTTGACGTCTTTGACGCAATTGAAGAGGGCGCGCACTTTGCGCTGCACCCTTCGAAGCCCAGCCAGGCATGCCCCATCGGCCGAGGCATCGGGCCGGTGCTGAGCCATGTCTATGCCTCGATCGACAGTGGTGTTCGAAAGACACTTGCGGCCACGACAATCGAGGCGGTGCTCGCGGACACCTTGCATCGCGATCATCGAAAGAGCGCCGCTGAATCCCGTTCTCTTGTCTCGGGCGCGCTGGCCAGAAAGAATGACCGAACGAATCACTGAGCGACGCCGCACGCCTGTCTGAGTGGGTTGGATTGCCCGAACAGGCCGTACGCTGACGCCAGGCTATCTTGGCGCCACATGGCGCCGACAGATTCACGATTGCGCACCGGCCGCGTGAGGTCCGTGCGCGATTCGGACGGCCTCCAAATTCGTAACTGCTCAGCAAGGCCGCGGCCTGGCGTAGTTCCCAGATTTCGGCACCGTCGTTTTCCGGCATAGGCCGATTGCGCCACAACAGGGGATCGCCTCTATCGGATGGCCTCGTGGGTTTCGCTCGACAAACGACCGGATCAGCGCCGACATGAGGGTTGATACCGCCCAGATATTGACGAGCAGTCTTGCCAGTCCACGCCGCCCGTCCGAAAACTCCCGCATCCGCGTCGCGATGTTGTGCAGATGGTCGAGTACGTCGCGCGCCATGGCCACGAGATGGAAACCGGCCGCGGTCGATGCGAAACCTTTATTGGTTCGCACCAGCAACCGCGTGCCGAGCGCATCCTCGAGTTTGCTGAGCCGACGGCTGACTGCCGCCGCCGCGATGTGTTCGCGCGCAGCCGCACTCGCGATGGTGTCGTCCTCGACGACCCGCTCGAACGACTTCAGGGAAGGAGGATCCAGCTTTAAAACGACCACCGCTGCCCGATTGAGAGAAAGCACCGGAAGTCTGCCGGTCACCGTCTCCAGGACGAGACCCGACAGTCACTCCATGAATCGCGGCACTCTATCGAGTCGACACCATAAAACAACCACATACAATCAAATTGATCGGATATATAAAATTTCTGATCGGAATTGGAAACATTGTCTGTCCCTGTGCTCCTAGAATGCACAACACGGCTGGAACGGTGACGTACCGATAGCCGCTCACCTTATCAACGCGCAGGACGACACTCACCATGCAACTCACGAGCCAAAGCTTCAATGACGGCGAACACATCCCCGGGGAATTTGCTTTCGCCGTTCCCGATCCAGTCACGCACGTCAGTCTTTCGTCGAATCGGAATCCGCATCTGGCCTGGAGCGACGTGCCGGAAGGCACGCGGTCGTTCGTCGTGATCTGCCACGATCCCGATGTACCGAGCCGCGGTGACGACGTCAACCAGGAAGGTCGCGAAGTGCCGGCCTCGCTGCCGCGTGTCGAGTTTTACCATTGGCTGCTGCTCGACATCCCGGCCGGTACGACCGGAATCGCAGCCGCCACGCATGCCGATGGCGTGACGCCGCGCGGCAAGTCCGGCCCGACAGCACCTGAGGGCTTGCGTCATGGCATCAATGACTACACGGGTTGGTTTGCGAGCGACGAGCAGATGAAAGGCGACTACTACGGCTACGACGGCCCGTGCCCGCCGTGGAACGATACCCTGGTTCACCGCTATGTGTTCACCGTGTACGCGCTCGCCACACCGCAACTCGAAATCTCCGGTCCGCTGACCGGCACCAACGTTCGTGCGGCGCTCGATGCTGCACCGGTATTGGCCAAGGCTAGCCTGACAGGGCTGTACAGCTTGAACCCGAAGGTTCTGCCCGCCTGAGCGCGAACGCCGGAATCGATCATGGCCTGGCCACCGCCTGCACCTGACCTCGCGTTTTCGCTTCGCCATACCGTAAGTGACGACGGTATGCGCCTGCCGTCGGGCACACCGGCCCTCAAGCGCGACGGGTGCCGCCTGGCCCGGCCATGTCTGCGACAGCCTCAGGTCACCCGGCGCTTCCGTTTCTTCGAGGCGACCCTGCTGCTCGTCGTATCGGGCGCATTGACGCTCGACGACGGGACGCGACAGTTGACGGTCGACGCGCCGACGTCCGTGATCCTGGTCGACTCGCATGCCTGCATGGATCTACTGAAGACGCCGGGCGTGGATGAACCGCGCTTCCGCTCGATCTTCCTGACGTTTTCGGCCGGAATACTGGCCGAATTTCGTCGCCAGCATTTGCCTGCGCGGCCGTTCATTTCCGGTACCGAATCTGCCCGGCAGGTACCGCTCGATGATGAGCTGGCGTCAACACTGGCGTACTGTCTGAGCGGCATAGAAGACCCCCGTATCAGCGATGGCCGACTCCAGCATCGTTTGCTGGACCTTCTGATCGCGCTTGCAGAACGCGGATATGAATTTGCCGTCGCTACACAACAACCGACTACCGCGGACCGCTTGAGGAGCCTGATCGGCGAAAGACCCTCGCATCGCTGGACCGCTCATGAAGCGAGCCGAGAACTCGCAATGAGCGAGGCCACGCTCAGACGGCGTCTTGCGGGTGAAAGCATGCACTTCGAAGAACTACTGATCGACGTGCGCATGCATCACGCCATGATGCTGATGCAAACCACAGGCTGGAGCGTGCCGCATATTGCCGAAGCATGTGGATACAAATCCCGTGCGCGCTTTGCCGAGCGTTTTCGCGATCGCTTCGGGTGCCTGCCGTCCAAGGTGCGCTGATCGCTGGCGATGTATCGGAAGTAGTGCAACTGCTGAAACACCTTCAGCGGCACCAGCACACCCAATCGAGATCGCTTGCCGCGCGTTGACCGGCGATCCATTCGAGCTCGTAGGGCAGCGGTGGGCAACAGGCTTGTAGCTCCCGTGGTGCCAGAACCTCGGGGAAGCGTGGGTAGGTGATGTATTCGAGGATAGCCATTGCGAATTGTCCGGATCGCAGAGGGCCGCTCAGATTAGCGCAAGAAAGATCGGACGTTACTGCACCAGACGTTCGTGTGATGGAAAAAATGCAAGAGCCTAGTTGGCGTCAGCTAGGATGCTCGGGTTACTGGGATTGAATGGCGTACCAGCTTTGTCTTCGACTTTGCGAACGATATCGGCCAGAGTGGTTTCCGCCATCGCACTTTCCAATATTCCGGTAAGTCGATTGAATTCGCTCTCCAGCACGGGGGTGATGTTGTGGCCGATATAGCAGGCCTGATTGGGCGGAGAGCGGTGAAGAGCAAAGTATGGTGGCTCTTCGACAGCACGATAGATATCCAGCAGAGTAATTTGGTCAGCCGGCTTGGCTAGCAGGGCCCCCCCGCCCAGCCCCAATTGGGCTTGAGTCAGGCCAGCATCGGCCAGCGTACCGAGGATGCGGCGGATCACCGTAGGATTAGTATTGACACTACTAGCGATGTCTTCGGATCGTACCGCTCGACCGCGAAGCAAAGTAATACTGGTCAGAATATGGATCGCAACGGCGAAACGAGTGGATGTGGACACGACGTTATCCTACTTAATGTGCTCACCACATTCTCTGTGCCGGCTAATACTGAATTAGAGCGGTTATGAGCGGAGTGAGCCGATATTTTCAATGTGTGTTACTGTACCACGCACACATTCATTTTGCCAAGCCGATCACAAGCCTCCGGCGGCTCGCGGCCGCTTCCCGGCATGCCCGGACATGCAATGCTCCATACGCAGCTTCGCTAGCCGCTCTCCAGAACATGGTGTTCGAGTGGGGAATGTTTTCTGGCACGCGCTTGCAGAGTCGAGATCTCTCGGGGCGCACTCTTGACGACACGGTGTGGGATGGGTTGGCGGCCAAGTTTGATAGGCTCAACTTCCCCGTCTGAGCGGCGCGATGGATTCGAGGCGGAAGCTTCTCCAGGGCGTTGGTGGCTCGCCTCCCTACGGTAAGCCCGTGACCAAACGGTCGGCATGATTCAAATCTGCTTGCTGTGTGTGACTGTGTGGGATACACTGTGACCTATGTGCTAGGCAGTGCGTTTCCACATGGTCACAAAGTCACCAAAGGAATTGTCATGTCAGACGCACTGAACGTATCCGCCGTTCGTAGTTATTGGTATCGATTGTTTGCGACAGCGAATACGGTCATCCCACCTAGCAAGCCGAGGCGGTGCGAAAGGCGCGCGTGGCAGGGAAGTTGAACTTATCGCCATGGGAGATGGCAGAAATTTGATCTGCACACTCCCCCATGAACCCAACAGGTAACGAAGAGCAGGATAAGCAATGAGCACCGAAGAGAGAAACAAGGATTTCGTGCTGGAAGCGTTTGATACGCTGTTCAACAAGCGCGACTATGCTGCGGCCGAACGCTTCTGGTCGCCCGACTATATCCAGCACAGTGCCCATATTGCGCCCGGCCGCGAAGGCCTGTTCGATCTCGTCAAGGCAGCGCCCGCCGAGCTTCGCTACGAAAATGCGCTGGCCGTGGCTTCAGGGGATCATGTCATGCTTCATGGCCGCTTCTCAGGATTCGGCGCCCCGGTAAACTGGATCGTGGCCGACATACTTCGTATTGAAAATGGCCAGCTCGCCGAACACTGGGACGTGATCCAGGACGAGGCCACGCCCGAGGGTTCGAAAAGTGGGCTCCCGATGTTTGGCGACAGCTTTCCGAACTGATCGGACTGTGCCACCCCTGGCGGCGTTCGCCAATTTTTTTATGAGGATAACTGATCATGACTGATGCAAAAACATTACTGTTAGACCTTCTTGCCGTTGTCCCCGATGGCAAGAAATGTGCCGAGCTGTTCGCCGAGGACGGCGTGCTGGAACTCCCATTCCTCCATTCGCTCGGCATCCAGACCCGCCATCAGGGACGCGAAGCCATCGCGAAGCTCTATGATTTTGTCGGCGGCGACCTTTATCCCGGCTTCAGCTTCAAACCCGAGCATACCGTGGTGCTGATCGAAACGAAGGACCAGGTGTACGCCGAATACCTGGCGGAAGCGCGCGCGGCGTCGACCGGGCGTCTCATCCATCACTTGTTCACGGGATACCTCGTTGCCGAGGGCGGCAAAATCAAGTTGCTTCGCGAGTCTCTTAACACGTTGGCCGGGGCACAGGCACTCTACCCGAACGGCGCTGCTGACCTGCCGCCACCGGAGGCGGAGATTTTCTCGGTTCCTCCGGGATATAAAAGCTAGGGTTGCCGAGGCCGCTGAAGCAGCGCACGCATCGAAACGCACTTCATCGCCTCATTTAACCTGAACATCACCACCGAGGAAACACTCATGCCAATATTTCACGCCCACATTCCGGCCCAAAAGTTCTCTAGCGAAGAGAAGCGAGCTCTGGCGGATGCCTTAAATCTCGCTCTTCATGAAGCCATGGATACGCCCATGGATGACCGTTTCGTCGTCATCAGTGAGCACAAGGACGATGAATTCTTCATCCATCCGACCTTTCCTGACATGAAGAGATCCGACAAGCGCATGATCGTAACGGTGACGGCCGGTACGAGCAGGACGGTGGAGCAGAAACGCAGGCTCGCTGAGTTGGTCACCCGATACGCAGTAGAAAAGGTTGGTGTCAGCCAGGACGATGTCACTCTGATTATGTATGCCGTTCCCTTGGAGAACATGAGCTTCGGCGGTGGAAAGCTGGTTTCTGACATCGACCTCTCCATGCCTTGGGTAAACAAGTAAAAAGGAGGAAGCTGGGGTCACGTGTTCGTGTTTCGCGGCAGGCGAGGCGACTAGCTCAAGCTGTTGCGGTGGAGCGGTGATGGCATGTTCCTGCCCCGCGCGCTCGACACCGACGAGATTGCAGCCATCGTCGACGAGTACCGGCTTGCACCCCGTCACGCTTTGCAGGCCGGATTCGACGGAGTCGAACTTCATGCGTCCTCCGGTTATCTGCCGGAACAGTTCCTGTCGTCGGGGACCAATTGGCGCACCGGTCGCTACTGCGGATCGCTTGAGAATCGCGCACGCTTCATCGTTGAAGTGCTGGAAGCGATGATCGACGAAGCGGGCAACACGGTGCGAAGCGCATAGAACCCCAGTGCAATCTCGATGCCGCGATCCGGCAGCAGTCCGCGAAACTGGTATAGGTAGGATCGTGCGCCAGCGGCCGTGACGCGAAGTCCGAGGCCGGGTGCTTTCGCATCCCAATAGATCGTTTGCTGCTTGCCGGGCTCGCATTCGAATCCCTCGACTCAGGCGACCGCGAAGTTTTGCTTGGTCATTTGCCGTCCATGTAGGCATCGTGTAGGCAAATGCTACGGAAATCGATCCACGTCAGTTAATCTAAAAATTCGAGAATTTCCCGCAGAATCCGTGTGGGATGGGCTTCTTGGAACATGCGTCGATATCGGTCGATCTCGACGAATCTCTAAACACTCGGGTTCCGGATCCGGATGTTTGAGGGAGAAGTGGATCCCGTCAAGGCCAATGCGTAGCGGGCGATCGAGCACGCGCCTACGGTTCTATCGCCTGCACAATATCGGCGATCTGAGCGCGTAGCCACGCATGCGCGGCATCGTCGTGCGTGCGCTCATGCCAGATCATCGACAGCACGAAATGCGGCACATCGACCGGCAATTCCACGAGCGTGATCGGCATCGACAACGCGATGTGCTGCGCGAGGCGGCGCGGCAGCACCAGCGCCATGTCGCTCTTCGCGACGGCCATCGGCGCTACCAGAAAGTGCGGCAACCGCATCGCGATTCGGCGGTGCAGCCCGTGTCGCGCGAGAGCCGCGTCGACCAACTCGCCGCCCCGGCCGCCGATCGTCACCAGCACGTGCGACAACGCCGCGAAACGCCCAGGCGTCAGTCGCGCCGACAGGATCGGATGTCCGGTTCGAACGATGCAGACCAGGCTGTCCTCGTAGAGCGTTCGACGATAGAAGCCTGCGGGCAACGCATCGTCTTCGAATGCGCCAAGCGCAATGCCAGCCGTGCCGTCCGCCACGAGTTCGACGTTGTTGCCGCGGGACGGCGGTACTTCGAGATTCAGCCCCGGCGCGCGTTGTTCCAGCCGCGCATTCACGTCTGGAATCAGCATGAGCGCCATGTGGTCGAGGCACGCGATCGAGAACTTCCCGCGCGCGGTGGCGGGATCGAATCTTTCGGGCGCGACGATGCTGGCCGCTTCCGCCAGCACGCGCGAGACGCGCAGCGCCAGCGATGCCGCGCGCGGCGTGAATTCCAGCCCCTTCGGCGTGCGCACGACGACGCGATCGTCGAGCAGGGTGCGCAGTCGGCCCAACGCGCGGCTCGCTGCGGGCTGAGTCAGACCGAGCCGCATGCCGGCGCGTGTGACACTGTGCTCCTTGAGCAGCGCGTCGAGCAGCTTGAGCAAGTTGAGGTCGACGAAACGTAAATCCAGTTCGTGCATGCTGGACATGATCGGTATGCATTTGAGTTATGTGAGGCCAGCGTACATCATCGAAGCCATCGCTCCAACCGGTGGGGCGGCTGTCTGGAGAGCATATGTACGTTGTCACGGGTGTCACCGGGCGCACGGGAGCCGTCGCGGCCCAGGCGCTGATCGATGCAGGCGTTGCGGTTCGCGTGGTCGTGCGCGATCGCGCGAAGGCGGCGCGCTGGGTCGCGCAGGGCGCGGACGTGACGGCGCGCGCCGTTGCCGAAGCGGTCCGCGCATCGGGCCTGCCCAAGCTCGTGCTGTTGTCGTCGGTCGGCGCGGACCGGCCGGACGGCACCGGCGTGATCGCGACCAACAGGACCGCGGAGCGGCGGCTGGCCGAACTGGGAATCCCGGTCACGTTCCTGCGTGCCGCGTACTTCATGGAAAACTGGGCACGTGTTGTCGATCCGGTCCGCACGGAGGGCATCTTGCCAAGCCTGCTCGCGCCGGTCGGGCGTGCGATTCCGATGGTCGCGACCGAGGATGTCGGCCGCGTCGCGGCGGACATTCTGCGCGAAGACTGGACGGGTATCCGGAAGATCGGGCTCGAAGGGCCGACGGCATATTCGCCCGGCGACATCGCGGACATCTTTTCGCGCCTGCTGAATCGGCCGGTGCGGCCGGTCGCGCTTGAGCCGTCCGCATGGGCCGGGGTACTCGCGATGAATCCGTTCTCGATTGCTGCAATCGATGGATTCATCGAACTGAATCGAGGGCTGAACAGCGGCCATATCGATTTCGGGAGCGACCAGGCGGTCGAGCTTCGGCAAGGATGCGTGCCGTTCGAACGCGTTGCCGAGGATATCCTGCGAGCGTGACGCCGCACGTTTGCATCCGGTGCATCGCCGCAGCATCGCGTCGTTCGTGAATGACCTGCGATCAACGCGCGGCAGCACAGTGCTGCCCGGATACGGGCAGCATCGGGTACGGCGAACGTCCGCAACGCGGCGAACCGCGTCACGCGCGCACCGGCCCCATCGCGGCGCCGGCCACTCCGGCGATCGCACTCGATGTCGCCGGTCAGCGCACCGGCGCCGCCGCCGCCAGCAGGCTGCGCAAGATCACCATGATCATGTGCCCGATCGGCACTTCCGACAGGATCGACTGCTGGAGCGACAGGCCTTGCGAGAGCCCCATGAACGACACGGCCAGGACGGCCGGCGATTCGGGCGGCACCTTCTTCATCCGCGCGAAAATCTGTTCGATGCAATAGGCGAGGCCATCGCGGTGGCCGTCCAGTAACGCCTGCGACGCCGCTGCGAACGCCGGGTTGCGCCGCCCCTGAAGCTTGAACTCGACGCCCAGGACCGACCACTCGGGCTCGGCATCGACGGTCCGCGACCAGGCTTCCAGCGCATTCAATATGTCGTCCCCGGTCGCGGACGGGTCGCTCAGCGCCCGGGCGATGTCGGCCACTTGCGACTTCGATCGCTCCCGCATCAACTCCACGAACAATTCTTCCTTGCTTGCGAAATTCGAATAGAACGCGCCCTGCGTGTAGCCGGCCTCGGCCGCGATATCCCTGAGCGATGTGGCGCCGAAACCGCGGTCGACAAACAGCCGCTTTGCCGCGGCGAGCAAATGTGCGCGGGTCTGCAGTCGACTTTCTTCGCGGCTCAGCCGCGGGGGAAGGGGCGCCGTATTCATGGCAGGAAGGATATCAGTTGATATTTGAGATAGATACCTTTACGATTGCATTTCACATATCACTTGATATGTGAAATGCGGCGCGCGATTGTGCATCCGGATGTCCGCGGCGGGCGTGTTCCGCGCGGATGATCGGTTCGGCCGGGCGCGTTCGTCTGTTTGCGGCATCGGGGTGCATGCCGCGGCGTCGGCGTTCCGCGGGTTGTCCCGCTCTTCGCGTCGCGTTATTCGGCGCGCAGCGTCGCGTCGCGTGCCGGTCAAACGAATGCCGTTGTCTCGGGGCGTTGTAAAACAGTCGGTTAGTCATGCGAATCATGCTGGTTCGCGTGTGGATGCGGGACAGGAAGCAGAAGATGAGCGTGAGCAAGACCTATGCGCAGCTCGTTGCCGAGCTGGTCGAACTGGACGAGGAAATCGAGCGGGCACGCGCACGAGAACGGATCGATGCGATCGCGGAGGTTCATGCGCTGATGGACACCTATGCGATCAAGCATCGCGACCTGGTCGGCCGAAACGGCCGCCGAGGGGCGTACATCGTGAAAGTACTGCCGGCGCGGTATCGCGATCCGGCGAGCGGGAAGGAGTGGAGCGGGCGCGGCAACGCGCCGCTCTGGATCAGGGGCAAGGACCGCCGTCGGTTCGCGATACGCAAGCCGCCGTCCGCAGGCAAGAAAGCCAAGGCAAGTTGACGACACGCGGCCGGGCTGCTGTCCGCATCGACGGATACGACGCTAGCGCCGGCCCGTCTGCCGCGCCGCCTGCGTTTATCCGCGGCCCACGAAAGGCATCGCGGTCGCCATGATCGTCATGTTCAAGATGTTCGTGTCCAGCGGCAGGTTCGCCATCTGGACAACCGCGTTCGCGACATGCGTGACGTCCATGCGCGCCTCGGGCGCGAGGCTGCCGTCGGCTTGCGGGACGCCTTGCGTCATCCGTTCCGTGAGCGACGTCGCCGCGTTGCCGATATCGATCTGGCCGCACGCGATGTTGTACCGGCGGCCGTCGAGCGCCAGCGACTTGGTGATTCCGGTCACCGCATGCTTGGTGGCCGTGTACGCAATCGTGTCGGGGCGCGGCGCGTGCGCCGAGATCGAGCCGTTGTTGATGATCCGGCCGCCTTGCGGCGTCTGCGCTTTCATCAGGCGCCATGCGGCTCGCGCACACAGGAAGACGCCGGTCAGGTTCGTCGCGACGACGCCGTTCCACACATCGAATTCGTATTCGTCGAGTGAAACCGGCGGGGCGTTGCGGCCGGCATTGTTGAACAGCACGTCGAGCCGGCCGAACTGCTGCGCGATCCGTGCGAACGCGTGGTCGACCGACGCTTCATCGGTGACGTCTGCAGGAAACACTTGCGCGTCGCCGCCGGCGGTGCGGATCGCGTCCTGCGTTTCGCGCAGCGATTCCTCGGTGCGTCCGAGCAGCGCGACGGTGAATCCCGCCTGGGCGAGCGCGATGGCCGCTGCGCGACCGATGCCGGAGCCGGCGCCCGTGACGGCTGCGATTTTATTCGGGACAGACATGGCTTGATTTCCTGCTGGTTGAAAGAGGGGCAAGGCGGCCGATGACCGGGATCGTCGCCACCTTCGGCAATGTAGTCGAAATGCGCGGCGCGCAGGTTCGAGCGACATCGTAAAGCACCCTCGATGGCGCGATGGGCTCGGCTATTTCTTCCGGCCGGGTGCGGTCTTCCGTGCCCGCGCACCCGTTTCCGCAAACAGATCGACCACCACGTCGCGCAGCCACCGGTTCCCCTCGTCCTGGTTGACCCGCGTATGCCAGAGCATGTGAATCGGCGCGCCCGGCACCGTGACCGGCAACGCGCGCCAGCCCAGCGAGAACGGTGCGGCGAGCTGCTGCGCGAGATGCTCGGGCACCGTCGCGATCAGGTCGGTGCGCTGCAGGATGTAGCCGACGCTCATGAAATGCGGCACCGTGAGCCGCACCTGGCGCGCCACGCGGCGGCGCTTCAGCCATTCGTCCACCTGCCCGTGACCGGTGCCGGCCGATACCACGACCAGGTGCTCGGCATTGCGCCACGCGTCGACCGTCATCGGCGCCTCCTCGAGCGGATGGCCGCGCCGGAACAGGCACACATAGCGCTGATCGAACAGCCGGCGCTGATAGAAGCCGCCCTTGAGCTGCGGCAGCAGGCCGATCGCGAGATCGACGCGGCCGTCGGCCATTTCGTCGCCAAGGTTGACGCTCGTGTCGCGCACGGTATTGAGCGCGATGCCCGGCGCCGCTTGCGACAGGTGTTCGAGCAGCGCGGGCAGGAACACGACTTCGCCGATATCGGTCATGCCGATCGTCAGCGTGCGCGTGGCGCGCAGCGGATCGAAACCGGTCTCGGGATTGAGCGCGGCATGCAGCGTCGCGAGCGCGTGCGACACGGGTTCCGCGAGGCGCAGCGCGAACGGCGTCGGCACCACGCCGCCGGGCCCGCGCACGAACAGCGGATCGCCGAGCCGGCGCCGCAGCTTCGCGAGCGCGTTGCTCACGCCCGGCTGGCTCATGTTCATCTGCTCGGCGACGCTCGACACGCGCCGTTCCTGCATCAGCCGCTGGAAAAGCAGCAGCAGGTTGAGATCGATATCGCTCAATTCCATGGGGTGGGCCTCGCCGGGTTCATTTCATCCAGTGATGAAGCAGATTCCGGTCATTTTATTGCGGGATGAAAACCCGCTCCCGAGAATACCGATACGGCCCATGCAATCGACATGACCGCTGCGCAAGCCGCAGACCCCACATCGGAATATCGGAGACACCTTCATCATGCAGACGAACCTGAAGATTGCGATCGTCGGCGCCGGGATCGGCGGCCTGACCCTCGCGCTCGCCTTGCGCGAGCACGGCATCGACGCGCAGCTTTACGAACAGACCGAGGTGTTGCGCGAAGTCGGCGCGGCCGTCGCGCTGTCGGCCAATGCGACGCGCTTCTACGAACGCATGGGATTGCGTGCGGCCTTCGATGCGGTGTGCGCGGACATCCCGGGGCTCGTCTATCGCGACGGCCGCAGCGGCGCGGTGATCGGCCGTCATCGGGGCGACCCCGACTATCGCCGGCAATTCGGCGGCGCTTACTGGGGCGTGCATCGCGCGGATCTGCAGGCCGTGCTGTCCAGGGCGGTCGGCCTCGAATCCATCCGTCTCGGCCATCGGCTGACCGATCTGGCCCAGCATCCCGATCGCGTCACGCTGTCGTTCGACAACGGTGTGCGCGTCGACGCCGATCTCGTGATCGGAGCGGACGGCGCGCGTTCGATCACGCGGCGCTGGATGCTCGGCTATGACGATGCGCTGTATTCGGGCTGCTCGGGTTTTCGCGGCGTGGTGCCGGCCGCGCGGCTGAGCCTGTTGCCCGATCCCGAGACGCTGCAGTACTGGATCGGGCCGCACGGGCACCTGCTGCATTATCCGATCGGCGACGGCGGCGACCAGAATTTCCTGCTGGTCGAGCGTCACCCGTCACCGTGGCCGTCGCGCGACTGGGTGATGCCGTCGGAAGAGGGCGAGCAACTGCGCGTGTTCAGGGACTGGCATCCGGCGGTGGTGCAGATGATCACGGCCGTGCCGGTCAGCCAGCGCTGGGGCCTGTTCCACCGGCCGCCGCTCGGCCGCTGGAGCCGCGGGCGCGTGACGCTGATCGGCGACGCCGCGCATGCGCTGGTGCCGCACCACGGGCAGGGCGCGAATCAGTCGATCGAGGATGCGGTGGTGCTGGCGGCGCAACTGGCGCAGGCCGGGCCGGGCAACTGGCGCGAAGCGCAGGAAGCGTACGAGCGGCTGCGCCGCGGCCGCACGCGCAAGGTGCAGTACGCGTCGATCTCCGTGGCCGATGTGCTGCACCTGCCCGACGGGCCGGCCGCGCAGGCGCGCAATGCGCGTCTGGCCGAGCGCGACAGCGTGTTGCATCACCTGGACTGGATTCACGATTTCGACGCGCTGGCCGGGGAGCCGAGCGAACGGCAGGGCGGCACGTGGCTTTGACCCCGCGCGATCTTGAGCGCGCCATCTGGCGCGACAGGCGCGCCGGGATCGCGGGCGCAGGGCATGACTCGGGGCGACGGCCGGCGGCCCGCCGGTTACCGGCCAGCCTGACGAAAACGGGCGGGGCAGCGCCCGCCCGCCGTCATTTCACGCACTCGAGCGCGTACTTCAACCCCTGCCCGAGCAGCCCGCGCCAGACGTCCCACGTATGCCCGCCGTCGACGATGCGAAGCTCGGCCGGGTTCTGCGCGCGGCGCAGGTGCGTGTACAGCACGCTCGATTCGGCCTGGATCGTCAGGTCGTCGTCGCCGGCGGCGATGAACATCGGAATCCGCCAGCTGCGCGCGAAATAGCCGCGCATCAGCGCCGGGTAGTTGAGTTCGTGCCACACGCGCGGGTCGAACTGCCGGTCGCCGAACACGCCGACATAGCGCGCGGCGGAATTGAGCGGCGGCTCGTTCGCATAGATCGCGGGGCTCAGCAGCATCGCGCCGCAGAACAGCCCGGGTTCGAGCAGCGAGAAGCGCAGCGCGCCGAAGCCGCCCATCGACACGCCGCCGATCGCGCGGCCCGCGCGCTGGTTCGACACCGCGAAGTGCGCTTCGACCTCGGGCAGCAGGTCGTTGAGGAACGCGCTCTGCATCTTCTCCTTGCGGTCGACGTACCAGTCGGTGCCGCCCTGCGGCATCACGATCACGACCGGCGGAATCTCGCGGCGCTCGATCAGCGTGTCGGCGGTGGCCTGCAGCCGGCCCTGCGTGACCCAGTCGTTCGCATTGCCGGCGTTGCCGTGCAGCAGGTACATCACCGGGTAGCGCGCGCCTTCCGGGTTGTAGCCGGGCGGCAGGTAGACCGTGTACGACCAGTCGCGCTTCAGCGACGCCGAGCGGAACGTGCGCAGCACGACGCTGCTGCCCGGATTGAGTGCGGGTTCCTGGGCGGCCGACGGGGTCGTCGCGGTCTGGACGGCCGGCGGCGGCGCGGGCGAACCCGCCGGTGCGGGCGGCGTGGCGCGGGCCGTGGCGATGGAGCCGGCGATCAGGGCGATGGCGAACGGAAGGGCGAGTCGGCGCATGTCGAATCGTTTCAGGAGAGGCGCCGGCTATCGTAGCAGCGGCGCATGAAGGCGCGGCGCGTCATCGCCGCGAACGGAACGGCAGCCGCGCGACGAGCGGCCCGTAGAGTTTGGCGACGAGATACAGCAGGCCCATTGCGACGACGTCGGCGGTCAGGCCGAGCTTCACGTCGAGATAGCCTTCGGTCGCCTGGTAGAGCACCGAATCGACCGCGAGCGAGATGGCGGTGCCCGCGACGAAGCACAGCAGCCCCTGCCGGCCGATCGTGCCGATCCACGGCATCGCGTGCGCGACCTTCTTCATCCAGCCGAGGTGCACGAGCTTGGCCGCGAGCCACGCGATCGCGAGGAAGTTCGCGAGCCGCAGCGCGCCGAGGTTCTGCTTGATCGACGGATCGGTCGGAAACGGCTCGACGCGCAGCCGGTAGTACGCGCCGGCCGCGACGATCGCGAGCGCCGCGGCCGTCAGCAGCCAGCCCTGCGGCTTCGGTGCGAGCGTCTGGTAGACCGGCTGGCAGCGCGCGATCACGCCGAGCACGAACAGGAACTGCCACGCGAACGGATTGAAGTCCCACGGCGCGCCTTCGACGGTCGGCAAAAAGCGCGCGACGTGCGGCGCCGCGTACCACAGCGACCCGCTGAACGCGAGCAGCAGCCACGGCTGCGTGCGCGCGAGCGGCAGCGCGAGCGGGACGAGCAGCGCGAAGAACGCGTACATCGGCAGCACCGACGCGAGGTACGGCTGGCGGCGGAACAGCAGGATGTCGCGCAGCGCGGCGAGCGGCTTGTGGAGCAGGCCGTCGAGATCGTTGGTCGGCATGTTCGGGCCGTCGATCGAGAACGCGTTCAGCGCGGCCGTGATCAGCAGCATCAGGCCGGCCGTCACGAGGAACGCGCGGTAGATCTCGAATGCGCGCCGGATGAAGCGCTGGCGCGCGGCGGCCTCGTCGTGCCGCTCGGCGAGCGAGTTGTACGCGATCGCGGTGGCGAAACCGCCGAGGAACACGAAGACCTCGGCCGCGTCGCACAGCGCGTACGCATGCAGCGTCACGCGCGACAGGATGCTGCCGCCGATGTGATCGACGACGATGACGAGCAGCACGAGGCCGCGGAAGAAATCGAGTTCGGCGTAGCGGCCGGCCCGGGCCGGTGCGGTCATCGGACCGCCTCCCGGCGCGGGCCGCTGGCGCGCGCCGCGCATGAATCGGGGTGAAGCATGACTTCGTGAAGAAATGACGAGCGGATGCGCATTGTGCCACCGATGCGGTGAACATAGGGTTTACGCGGATGGCCGCCGGTTTTGCCGGTGCCGATAAGCCCGGTCAGGCAGTCTGCGCAACGGGCAGTTGGACGAGCGCAACGGTTTGCGCAGGGTTCACTTGCCCCGATGGACGGACGGTTTGCGACGTGACACCATTTTGACCTCACGCGGCCGCACACCGCGTCGTCCGCCCTGCGGGCCACACATACAACAGACCAAACATTCGCCGGGCGCTCGACCCGCCCGGCCCCCGGCTCCGGAGATCCGTCATGAAGAAGCACGTCATTTTTGCCGCCGCGCTGGCCGCTTTTGCCGCGCCGGTCTTCGCCCAGAACAGCGTGACGCTGTACGGTGTGATCGACGAAGGCTTCAATTACACGAACAACGTCAACGTCAATGGGGTCGGAAAATCGAATTACCAGCTCGCGAGCGGCTATGCGCAGGGCAGCCGCTGGGGCCTGAAGGGCAGCGAGGATCTCGGCGGCGGGCTGAAGGCGATCTTCACGCTGGAAAACGGTTTTGACGTGAACAACGGCCGACTCGGCCAGGGCGGCCGCATGTTCGGCCGCCAGGCGTTCGTCGGGCTGAGCGCGCCGCGCTTCGGTACGCTGACCTTCGGCCGTCAGTACGACTCGGTGGTCGACTATCTCGCGCCGCTCACCGCCAACGGCAACTGGGGCGGCACGCTGTTCTCGCACCCGTTCGACAACGACAACACGGACAACTCGTTCCGTGTCAACAACACGGTCAAGTATGCGAGCGCCGACTGGAACGGCCTGACGTTCGGCGGCACGTACAGCTTCAGCAACAGCACCGGCTTCTCGAACAACCGCCAGTACAGCCTCGGCGCGCAGTACTCGCTGGCCGGGCTGCAGGTTGCGGCTGCGTATCTGCAGGCGAACAGCCCGGGCGTCGGCAGCGCGGGCGCGATCTCGGCGGATGACGCGAACTTCGTCGCCGACCGCCTGCGGATCTTCGGCGGCGGCGTCAACTACACGTTCGGCCCGGCCACGGTCGGCCTGGTCTACACGAAGACGGACGTGAAGAACCCGGTGTCGACCGTCTACCTGCCGGCTTCGACGTTCGCCGGCCTCGGGCTGACCGCGACGAAGTTCCAGAACATCGAGATCAACGGCAAGTACCAGCTCACGCCCGACTTCTATCTCGGCGCGCAATACGTGTACACGGACGGCAAGTACGATGCGGCGGCCGGGACGTTCAAGCCGAAATACCACACGGTTGGCCTGATGGCCGACTACAGCCTGTCGAAGCGCACCGACGTGTACCTGCAGGGCGCATGGCAGAAGGTGGCCGGCGACAAGACCGGCACGGCGGCCGACGGCGGCTACGTGGTCGGCACGGACGGCCCGTCGGCGTCGTCGAATCAGTTCGCGGTGCGCGCCGCGATCCGCCACAAGTTCTGATCCTGATCGGGCGGTGCCTGGGCCGCGTGCTCCGGCGCCGCCCGCGGTCAATCCGCCCGAGGCGTGGCGCCGAGGGTTTCCGCGAGCCAGTCGACGAAGATCCGCACACGCGGCGCGAGATGCCGGCCGGTCGGGAACACCACCGACACGGGCAGCGGCTCGGCATTCCATTCCGGCAGCACCTCGACCAGCGAGCCGTCGGCGAGCAGCGGCCCGAGCCCTTCGCGCGGTGCCTGGATCAGCCCGAGGCCCGCAAGACAGCACGCGAGATACGCCTGCGAGCTGCTGACCGACACGATGCTGCGCATCTTCACCGCGTGCAGCTGGCCCGTATCCATATCCGCATATTCCCAGTCCAGCTCGCGGCCCGTGCGGCTCGAGAAATAGCCGACCGCGACGTGGTCCGGCAACTCGTCCGGCGAGCGCGGTGTGCCGTGCCGCTCGAGATAGGCGGGCGCCGCGCAGTTGATCTGCGCCAGTTCGCCGATGCGCCGCGCGACGAGCGACGTGTCGGACATCGCGCCGACGCGCACCGCGCAGTCGATTCCATCGGCGACGAGGTCGGCGAAGCGGTCGGTCGTGCCGATCACGACACGCAGGTCGGGGTAGCGCGCGTGGAAACCCGGCAGCGCCGGAATCACCTGGTTCAGCGCGAAGCGCTCGGGCAGGTCGACGCGGATCGCGCCGCGCGGCGTCGTGCCGGCGTCCTCGAACAGCGTTTCCGCATCGTCCAGATCGGCCAGGAGCCGCACGCAGCGCTCGTAATAGGTCGCGCCTTCGGCCGTCAGCGCGACGCGCCGCGTCGTACGCTGCAGCAGGCGAATCTTCAGGTGCTTTTCCAGATACTGGACGGCGTTGCTGACCGTCGGGCGCGGCAGTTGCAACTGCTCGGCCGCCTTGGTGAAGCTGCCGAGATGGGCGACGCGCGCAAAGATGCGCATTGCTTGCAGATGATCCATGCGGGGCGGGTGCGTGGGTGGAGGGGCGCAGGCTCCATTGTTAATCAGCGTCGAATGGTTTGGTTGAGTGTTTCGCGTTTATCGCGTGTCGCGATGCGTCCAGAATCCGGCCTGTTCATTCATCACTCAAGGAAACGGGCATGGAAACGCGTGAACTGGGCCGGACGGGCCTGCGGGTGTCGGCACTCGCGCTCGGCTGCATGGGGATGTCGGACTTCTACGGGCCGGCCGACCGCGACGAAAGCATCGCGACGCTGCACGCGGCACTCGACCACGGCATCACGATGCTCGACACCGGCGATTTCTACGGGATGGGCGACAACGAGATGCTGATCCGCGATGCTCTGCGCGGCCGGACACGCGACCAGGTGCTGATCAGCGTGAAATTCGGCGCGCTGCGCGATCCGGCCGGCGGGTTTGCCGGCTACGACGCGCGGCCGGCGGCGATCCGCAACTTCGTCGCGTACTCGCTGAAGCGGCTCGGCACCGACTACATCGACATCTATCGGCCGGCGCGCGTCGATCCGGCGGTGCCGATCGAGGACACGATCGGCGCGATCGCCGATCTCGTGAAGGCCGGGTACGTGCGCCATATCGGCCTGTCGGAAGCCGGCGCCGACACGATCCGCCGTGCGGCGGCCGTCGCGCCGATCTCCGACCTGCAGATCGAATATTCGCTGCTGTCGCGCGGCATCGAGGCCGCGATCCTGCCGGCGTGCCGCGAACTCGGGATCGGCGTGACGGCGTACGGCGTGCTGTCGCGCGGGCTGCTCGGCGGGCGCTGGAGCACGACGCGGCAGGGGGAGCGCGATTTCCGCGCGGCGAGCCCGCGCTTCCAGGGCGAGAACCTCGCGCACAACCTTGCGCTCGTCGACGCGTTGCGCGCGATCGCCGACGAGAAGGGCAGGAATCCGGCGCAGGTCGCGATCGCGTGGGCGCTGTCGCGCGGCGGCGATATCGTGCCGCTGATCGGCGCGCGCAAGCGCACGCAGCTTCAGGACGCATTGCAAGCTGCTGAGATGCAACTAACGGTCGGTGACATCGCTCGCATCGAAGCGGCGGTTCCCGCCGGGGCGGCTGCCGGTGAGCGTTATCCGGCCGCACAGATGGCGCACCTCGATAGCGAGCAAGGGCAGGGGGGATCTCACGGGAGCTGATCGGCCCGGATCGGCTTTCGTTGCGGAGCAGGCCCCGTATTCGTCCGGATTCGGGGGCTGGGTTCGAGTTTGGCAACCCCGGTGGTGGCGCATGGTCAAGTCCCGCCTGCATTGGTATCGGCGGCGCGTTTTTCGCCGGCCCGTGGCGCGACCGCACATCGGTACGTTCGCGCCGCCGCACCGCCTGGCAAGCCCTAGCCAGCCTCAGGCAAAACCAGATGGCGAGCGGCGCGATCGGACTTCACCATCGGCGCCGTACTCAACTGGACGGAATGCCTTTCATGCACATTCATGCGCTGACGATCATCGCGGTGGTTTTCCTGCTGGCGGGCGCGGTCAAGGGCATGATCGGGCTCGGGCTGCCGACGATCGCGATGGGGCTGCTGACGCTCGCGATGCCGCCGTCGGCCGCCGCAAGCCTGCTGCTCGTGCCGTCGTTCGTCACCAACGTGTGGCAATTGTGGCTCGGCCCGTCGTTCGGGCTGCTGCTGCGCCGGCTGTGGCCGCTGCTCGCCGGCCTGACGATCGGCACGCTGACGGGCGGGCTGCCCGCGCTCGCGGCCGGCAGCACCTGGACGCATGCGGCGCTCGGCGGGGTGCTGATCCTCTACGGGCTGTGGGGGCTGGCCGCCGCGCGGCTGCCCGCGCCGGGTCGCCATGAAAAATGGCTGTCGGCCGTGGTCGGCTACCTGACGGGTGTCGTGACGGCCGCGACCGGCGTGTTCGTCGTGCCGGCCGTGCCGTACCTGCAGGCGCTGCGGTTGTCGAAGGACGACCTGATCCAGGCGCTCGGGCTGTCGTTCACCGCGTCGACGATCGTGCTCGGTCTGCAGTTGCGCGTGACGGGCGCACTGGAGACGGTCGATCTCGGCGCTCGCGCTCGCGCCGGCGCTGGCGGGCATGGCCGGCGGCCAATATGCGCGGCGCGTGATGAGCGAGAAGGCGTTCAAGCGCGGCTTCTTCGTCGGGCTGATCGCGCTCGGCGCGTATATGGCGGCTTCGGGGTGGCTGTATGCGGGCATCGCCGACGAGCGCGATGCCCGCTGTCCGTGACGATCCCGAAGCCGGTTTCGACAACAGCCGGGTTCGGGGTCGTTCACCGGACGTGGGTGTGGGTCACACAGCTCAGGCCGGGTCGGCGTATTTCAGCGTCCATCCGAACGTGCGGGTCGCGCCCGCGCCGAGTGCGAACGGCTTCGTCGTGCAGGCGAAGTTCGAATGCAGCTGGCCTATCGGCGTCGTCGACAGCGGGTTCGTCGTGCCGTTCACCGTATCGAAGGCGGACAGCGCGCAGTTGTCGAACCCGGACGCCGCATAGCCGGTCGCGGCGCTGTTCGCGTAGGTCACCGACACGCCGTCGCCGTTCGCCTGCGTCGATGCGAAATCCGCGAACGACGTGAAGTCCGTTTCGACCGACAGGTTACCGGTGAGCGTGCCCGTGCTCAGCGTATCGCTGCGTGCGACCGAGCCGTGCGCGAACGTCAATACCGTATGCACCTGCAGGTCGAGATCCGTCGTGTACGCCGCGTTCTTCGACGCGAGCCGGAACTTCGCGGTATCGAACGACACGATCACCTGACCGTTGCTTTGCTGGACGTTCAGGTTCTTGTAGTACGTGACGGGAATGTAGGTCTTCCCGTTGTACGACACCTGCGGCACCAGCAGCGCGTAGCCGAGATCGGTCGTGCCGTAGATCAGCTTGTCGGAGAACGGCACCGGGTAGTACGGCGTGTACGAGTTGTAGTCGGGCGCCTGGCTGAGGTTCAGGTTGATCACGCGCCGACCGTCGCGCACGGTGACGAGCGCCGCACTGTACGGATGCGCGGTGTCGCCCGGCTGGTTGTACCAGGTGAGCGTGTAATGCGGCAGCGCGTCGAGCCACGCGTTGTAGTCCGCATCGGCCATCGGCGCCTTGCCGCCGAAGCCGAGCTTGTTCCACCACGCGTTCACGTACAGGTACTGGTGCAGCAGGCTGAAGTTCTCGCCCATCACGCGCGGCTTGCCGCGATACGCGTCCGTGCCGCGGCCCTTGACCCACATGTTCACCGACGGCGTCGGCAGCGACGGGTCGTACCAGTACGTGTCGAACCGATGCGCGGCCTGATAGATGAACGCATACGCGACCTGCTTCTCCTGGTCGGTCAGCACGCCGGCGTTGGCCGCGGCCGTCAGCACTTCCATGAACGCCGAATCGCCGTACGGGCCGATCGAGCGGCCGTAGTTGAAGCCCTGGCCGTTCGCGTTCAGCTGCGGCAGGATCAGGTCGACCGACTTGCGCAGATAGCCCTTCAGTTCGGGCGTGAGGTTCGCCTCGTTGCCCATCTCGAACGTGCGCTCGGTCACTTCGCCGATCAGCAGCGTGCTGTAGCGGTCGAAGCGCGCCTGGTCGTAGTAGGTCGTGTGCGTGTTCGACGCTTCGTCCGAGAACCCGCCCGACGAGTCGTTGCGGATATGGTTGGTGAGCGTGTACAGCAGCGCATCGCGCGCGCCCATCGTCGCGACCGACGGATCGGTCTTCGATGCAAACGACGGGCTGCTCCAGCCGAGCTTCTGGCGCAGCCCGGCAATTCCGTAGGACACCGCATAGTAGTTCTGCGCGGTGTTGAGCGACGCGATGTCGATCGGCGTGCCGGCCGCGGGGCACGTATCGGTCTTGCCGCTCGCATCGGGGCCGAACATGTCGCAGAAGGTGAGCCGCTGCTGCAACGTCGCGAGCATTGCGTCGCTGAAGACTTCGTTGAGCATCCCGTGCGCTTTCAGGTTGTTCAGCGCGACGAGGTAGTAGTACTCGCCCCACGACGTATTCGCGTACGTGTAGTTGCTGCCCGACTGCGCCATCATCGCGGTCGTGATCGTCTGGTACGTCGCGAGGTAGCTCGCGTATTGCGGATCGTTCTTCGACTTCATGTCGATCAGGATGTACGACAGGCCGAGCGCGAGCTTGCCCGGCAGGAATTTGTCGCCGGTGTTCGTGTCGAGCACGTGGACCGGCGTGCCGTCGCCGAGATCCATCACGACCTGCGTGAAGTCGGGCGATTTCCGGATCAGGTCGAACAGCGCGCGCATCTGGCCCATCATCGTGACCGGAATGTTCGTGCCGGCCGGCACGCTGGTGTCGGGCGCGCCGTAGACGAGCGCCTGCAGCGAGTTCGCCGCGAGCGACGGTGTCGTGGACGCGGGCGGAGAAGATGACGATGGTGACGGCGTGTCGGTCACGTCGTTGCCGCCGCATGCGCTGACGAACAGGACGGAAAGGGCGCTGAGCGCGGCGCCGAGCGCGAATCTGCTGCGCGGATGCATTGTGTCTCCAGTTTTGAATAGTGATGAAGCACGGGCGGGTGTGGCCGTTGCCGCGCTCGATGCCCGTACCCGTCCTCCGTCTTGCAACCCTGATCCCTGAAGACGGACGGCCTGAATCACCCTTCGAGCGGGCAAGCGTTCTCCCGGCGCGGGCCGTGACCGACGTCGCGCGGATGCATTGGAAAACGTTTTCCAAATTTAGGCGGCGATCGGCGGGATGTCAATGAACTTTCGCGCCGATCGGGGCGGGAAAAACCCGGATAGTGGAACGGAGGGCGTGGTAGGCCAGATCGGAATGTCGCAGAAATTACCGGGATTTCTGACGGATGAGATGTGCGGCAGCGCGGGATGTCGATGCGGAAGCGGCTAGAAGAAGGACTAGTCGGGGAGGTGTGCTTGAAGAAATTTGAGGGAAAACGTTATCCATAAGGATCGAAGTGAATTGGAGCGTGCATCGCGGCATCGACCGCGAACGGCGCGCGTCACCGCGGCGTGGTTTCGCCGGACAAGAACGCGACGAACTCGCGCGTGTACTTCGGCAGCGCATCGAACGACCGCGCGCACAGCTTCAGCCGGCGGTGGCTCCACGGATCGGACAGCTCGACGAGCCGCACGTCCATCGTCTGCATCGCGCGCTCGGCCGCATGGCGCGACACGATGCCGATGCCCACCCCGCTGGCGATCACGCGGCAGATCGCATCGAAGCTCTTCAGTTGCACGCGATAGCGGATCCGCTTGCCGAGCGCGCGCGCCTGGTCGGCGAGATGCACCTGCAGTGCGCTGCCGTCGGTGAGGCCGATGAAGTCGGCATCGGCGATCGAGTCGAACGCGACCTCGCCTTGCGACGCGAGCGGATGCGCGGCCGGCACGACCACGATCAGCCAGTCCTCGCGGAACGGCTTCTGTTCGAGGCCGCCGAGCCCGACCGAATCGGCGACGATGCCGACCTCGGCCGTCTTGTTGCGGATCGCATGCACGATTTCCTGGCTCGAGCGCTCCTCGACGCTGATCGACAGCTTCGGATGATGCGGCAGGTAGTCGGCCAGTGCGTCGGGCAGGTATTCGCTCAGCGACGCCGTGTTGCACAGCAGCCGGATATGCCCGCGCAGCCCCTGGCCGTATTGCTGCAACTCGCCGCGCATGTGGTCGATCTGTTGCAGCACGGTGCGCGCGTGATGCTCGAGCGCGCGGCCCGCGTCGGTGGCCTGTGCGCCCGACTTGGTCCGATGCAGCAGCGGCACGCCGAGTTCGTCCTCCATGCCGCGGATGCGCTCGCTCGCGGCCTGCAGCGTGATGTGGGTCCGCTCGGCGCCGCTCGTGATCGTGCCGGCCTCGCAGATGTTCAGGAAGAGCCGCAGGTCGGTCAGGTCGAAGCGCATGGTGGGCGGGGCGATCGTGTTGGAATGGCCGATAAGTTAGCAGGGAACCGCGGGCGCGGTCTCAGGCGCAGCCTGAGGCCCGATTCGTCGGTTCCGCATTTTCGGGGTGGGATCGATGGCGGATCATGGCCGCACATCAACCGGGGAGCCTGTCATGCAGATCGATCCGTCGTGGGGCGTGTCGTTCAAGATCGCGTTGCACGTGCTGTTCCTGTGCATCGGCATCGCGTGGGCCTGCTCCGAACTCGCCGCGTGGTTGCGCTGAACATCGCGGCGGGCGCGCGCCGCAGCAGGCGGTAGCGTCGTTTCGCACCTATCGAAACACATTCGCCATAGTTTCCTGAAACGAAAATTCTTCCGTTTTCACGCAACCAGACCATCAAGTTTTTCCGGATCGGGCCGTATTACCGGTAGCGAATGCCGGCCGGCATCCGGTTCGTGATCGTTTGTCATCATTGTTTGCATCCGGTTACACGTCGGCCGTTCCGTTTTTGAGATGCTTGAAAGATTGTCAAACCGGAGTCGGATCGTCCATGAAAACGCGCGAGATTCACCGCAACGCAGCGTGGCTGCCGGGCCTGGCAGCCGTGCTCGTCATGGCCGGTTGTGCAAGCACGCAGTCCGTTTCGCCGAGCGACGCGCTGGGGGGACAACCGTCGCCGTCGAGCCAGCCCGCTGCCGCGCAGTCGGCCGTCACACCGCCGCCGGCGCCGATTCTCGTCGCGCAGAAGTACGTCGTGAAGCGCGGCGACACGTTGACGGGCATCGCGTCCGCGAACGGCTGCAGCGTGGCCGACCTGCGCACCTGGAACAAGCTGGGTGCGAAGGGCAGGCTGCGCATGGGACAGGTGCTGCGCATCGTCAAGCAGCAGCCGTTGCCGCCGTCGGGCGTGGCCGGCACGCAGGTGGCCGCGTCGTCGGCGTCGTCGGCGTCGAGCAACGGTGCAGCGAGCAACCCGGCAACCGCGCAGACCGCGGCGTCGAGCGCGAGCGACCGTCAGGTCGTCAAGGAAACGAAGCGGCATGCGGGCGGCGTCGCACTCAAGTGGCCCGCGAACGGCAAGATCGTCGACGGGTTCCGGCCGGGGCAGAACCGCGGCATCCAGATCGCCGGCCGGCCGGGCGACCCGGTCCGCGCCGCGGCCGACGGCCGCGTGATGTACGCCGGCACCGGCCTGAACGATTACGGCAGCCTGATCATCGTCCAGCACAACGCGGATTTCCTGACCGCCTATGCGCACAACCGCAAGCTGCTCGTGAAGACGGGCGACATCGTGCGTCAGGGCGACGAGATCGCCGAAATGGGCGACCTCGACAACTCGCGTGTCGCGCTGCTGTTCGAAGTGCGGCGCGACGGCAAGCCGGTCAATCCGGTGCCGTATCTGCCTTCGTCGCAAGGGTGACGCAGGGCCGTTTCGCTGGAACGTGGCGGCGGTCGCTGCTACGCTAGGGCCTGTTCATGCGAGTCCCGCGCTGCGCGGGGCCGACGGCCGTCCCTCGGGGATGCGCGGCGTAGGCCGTCGCGGGCCGGCCGCCGGCGTGAACGGGCGCGCCAGTTCAACGCGCGCCCGCGTTGCTTCTTGCCACCGATGCCGACAGAACACATCACATTCATGGAACATTCTCCGACACGCCGCTCGCTGTTGCTTGCCGCCGTTGCCGCGCCGTTCGTCGCCGCGTGCACGTCCGCGCCGGTCGCCGACCAGGGGCGCGCCCATACCGCCCAGGCCGAACTGACCGCGCTCGAGAAGGCCTCGAATGGCCGGCTCGGCGTCGCCGCGCTCGATACGTCGAACGGCGTGCGGATCGCGCACCGTGCGCGCGAGCGCTTCCCGCTGTGCGGCACGTATGCGGTCGTCGCGGCTGCCGCGATGCTCGCGCGCGGCTCGCTCGACGCGTCGCTGCTGCCGCGCCGCATCCTGTACCGCCGCTATGAAATCGTGTCGGGCTCGCCGATCACGGAAAGCCACGTCGACACGGGCATGACGATCGAGCAGTTGTGCGCGGCGATGCTGCAGTCGGGCGACAAGGGCGCCGGCAACCTGCTGATGGGCGTGCTCGGCGGCCCGCAGGCCGTCACGTCGTTCGCGCGCGAGAGCGGCGCCACGTCGTTCCGACTCGATCACTGGGAACCCGAACTGAACAACGCGGCGCCCGGCGACGAACGCGACACGTCGACGCCGGTGGAGATGGTCGACACGCTGCAGCGGCTGTTGCTCGGCAACGCGCTGCACGAGCCGCAGCGCGCGCAACTGACGGAATGGATGGTCGGCGGCGCGCGCGGCGCGACCGGCATCGCGGCGGGCGTGCCGCCCGGCTGGCGCATCGCGGACAAGGCCGGCACGGGCGGTTACGGTACGACGACCGACGTCGCGGTGCTGTGGCCGCCGTCGCGTGCGCCGATCGTGATGGCCGTGTCGTTCACGCAGCAGCAGGCCGCCGCGGCGGCCCGCGCGGACGTCGTCGCGTCGGCGGCGCGCATCGTGGCGGGCGCGCTCACCGCGACGGCCTGAGCGTCCCGCGCCTCGCGCAAAGCCGGCGTTTGGCTTATCGTGTCGGACAGCGCGCGCCGCGGTCGGCGCGCGGTCCTTCCGCGCCGTTTTTCCGTTTGCCTTCTTCATGCGCCGACTTCCGCCCCTGCATGCGCTGCAGATCTTCTCGACGGTGGCTCGCCACCGCAGCTTCACGCGCGCGGCCGAGCAGCTGTGCATCACGCAGGGCGCGGTAAGCCGGCAGATCCAGACGCTCGAGGCGCATTACGGTTTCCCGTTGTTCAAGCGGCATGCGAAGGGCCTGACGCTGACGGCGGAGGGCGAGCAGTTGCTGCCGGTCGTCAACGAGAGCTTCGCGCGGATCGAAGATATTTCGATGAAGCTCACGCGGCAGCGCACCGATCTCGCGCTGAAGGTGCCCACCTGCGTGATGCGCTGGATGCTGCCGCGCATCATGCGCTTCCAGGGCGAGCATCCCGATCTGCATGTGCAGATCACCACCGCGTGGCAGCACGTCGTCGATTTCGCGACCGAGCCGTTCGATGCGGCGGTCGTCTACGGTACGTCGCCGGGCACGGGCGTGTGCGCGCTGCCGCTGTTCGACGAGCGGCTGACGCCCGTCTGCGCACCCGAATTGAGGCAGACGTCGCCGCTCGACGCGCTCGGCGATCTCGCGCGCCATACGTTGCTGCATCCGACCCGCGACCATCGCGACTGGCGCGCGTGGCTCGATCACGCGGGCGAGCGCAGCGTCGATCCGGCGCGCGGGCCGACGTTCGACACGCTCGATCTCGCGACGAATGCGGCGATGCAGGGCTTCGGCGTCGCGATCGGCGACGTGACGCTCGTCGACGACGACGTCAGCGCACGCCGGCTTGAACGGCCGTTCGACATCGTGCTCGAGACGGGCGCGCGCTACTTCTTCGTGTATCCCGAGAACATCGGCAGCCAGCAGAAGATCCGCGCGTTCAGCGACTGGATCGCGCGCCATCGCGATTGACCGGCGAAGCGCGCATGTGCGCCGAACCGGCGCGCGGCACCCGTCGGGCGTCGCGCCGGCGGGCGGCTTTACTGGTAGGTCACGACGGCGATCATCGGCGCCTGGTGGTTGCCGGGACGGTTCGGTAAAACGATTGCGCGCGAGGCCTGAGTAAAGGTCGTGGTCTTGATGGCCTGCTGGCTTGCCGCGTCGACGAACGCGATCTGGCCGCTTGCCGGGCGCGGACAGTCGGGGCGTACTTGCCCGCGGGCGAGATCGGCCGTATCGACCGCGAACGAGCAGGGCGGCTCGACGATCATGCCGGAAAAGGAGATGATGCCGGACGCGCCGGCGGCAAACGATGAGGACGTGGCCAGAAGCGAGGCAGCCAGGACGAACGAGGCGGCGAACAGGCGATGCTTCATGACAGGCTCCAGAGAGGAAGCGCGTCGCAGCGTGGCCGCTCGGGTGGCAGTCCGTCAACGCTGCGATGCTGTATGCGTAAACGGCAAAACCATCGGACCTCTTGAATGAAAAAAATCGAAATAATGGCAATCGGCAAACGATTGCGTATTGCTTAAACCAATGTAGGCCGAATCTGTGCAACCGCAAGTCAGGGAAATGCCGGGTGGCATAAGATCGAAGGACGAACGGTCGTCGTGACCGTTGTGTGGGCAACGGCCTTGCGCCGCCCGGAAAGCAAGACGGCCGCTCGAGATGAGCGGCCGTCTTGCGTTGGAGCCGAAGGTGCGACGTTCAGTTCGCGCGCTTGCGTACCGCGCCGACGATCACGAGCAGCACGATTGCGCCGATGATCGACGCGATCCAGCCCGCGCCCTGGCCCGGTGCGTACCAGCCGGCGGCGCGGCCGACGTAGCCGGCGACCAGCGAACCGACGATGCCGAGCACGGTGGTCATCAGGATGCCCATCTTGTCGTCGCCGGGCTTGAGTGCGCGGGCGAGGAGGCCGACGATGAGCCCGACGACCAGGGTTTCGATGAATTGCAGCATGAACGCCTCCCTATTGCGGTTGAGCTGTTGACGAAACGAAATTGACCCGTGCGGCGCGCCAGGGTTCCATGGGCCGCGGGCCGTTGCGTGGCGCGCCGAGTATCGCATGCCGGTGCGGCGCGCAGATGTCAGCCTGCCGGCGCGCCCGCCACCGGGTCGAGACGACGGTAGCCTTCGGTCGCGTTCAGCAGCGTGCGCGTGTAGTCGCGTGCAACCTGCCCGGCGCGCACGTCCTCGATCCGCAACTGCTCGACGATCGCGCCGTGCTGCATCACCGCGACGCGCTGGCACAGGAAGCCGATCACCGCGAGGTTGTGGCTGACGAGGATCATCGTCAGGTTGCGTTCGCGATGCAGGCGGCGCAGCAGGTTCAGGATCTCGGCCTGTACCGACACGTCGAGCGCGGACGTCGGCTCGTCGAGCAGCAGCACGCGCGGCTCGACGATCAGCGCGCGTGCGATCGCGACGCGCTGCCGCTGGCCGCCCGACAACTGGTGCGGATAGCGGAACCGGAACGCGGGGCCGAGACCGACCTCGGCCAGCGCGCGGGCGATCCGCGTGTCGGCGTCGCCGATCGCATGGATCGACAGCGGCTCGCGTAGCGTCTGGTCGACCGTGAAACGCGGATGCAGCGACGCGTACGGATCCTGGAACACCATCTGCACGTGACGGCGAAAGGCGCGATCGGGCGTGCCGCCCACCGGCCGTCCGTCGATCGACAGGCTGCCGGACGCGAGCGGCACGAGCCCCGTCAGCGCGCGCAGCAGCGTCGACTTGCCGGAACCCGATTCGCCGACGAGCCCGAACACTTCGCCGTCGCGGACCGCGAAGCTTGCGTCGCGCACGGCGTCGACGTGACCCGTGCGGGTCGGGAAACGGATCGATGCGTGATCGACGTCGATCATCGTGCGGCCTCCTTCGGTAGGTGAGCGGTCGGCGCGGGCGCAGCGGCGTCGAGCCACGCCGGATCGCGCCGCAGTACCGGCAGTTCGTCGGGCGGGTTCGCGAGCGGCGGGTTCGCCGCGAGCAGCCCGCGCGTATAGGGATGCGTCGCATCGCGCAGGTCGCGCGCGGCGCAGGTTTCGACCACGCGCCCCGCGTACATCACCGCGACGCGATCGCAGAACGACATCACGAGCGGCAGGTCGTGGCTGACGAACATCAGGCCCGTGTTGTGCCGCGCGATCATCGCGTCGAGCACCGCGAGCACCTGCATCGACACCGCGACGTCGAGCGCGGAGGTCGGCTCGTCGGCGATCAGCAGGCGCGGGCCGGTCGACACCATCATCGCGATCATCACGCGCTGGCCCATGCCGCCCGACAGCTCGTGCGGATACGCATCGGCGACACGCGCCGGGTCGCGGATCTGCACGGCCGCGAGCGCGTCGACGATCCGCTCGCGCAGCGCGCGGCCTCGCAAGCCCGGCTCGTGCCGCCGGAACGCTTCGCCCATCTGCTGCGCGACGGTCATGACCGGGTTCAGCGAATACTTCGGATCCTGCAGGATCATCCCCATCTGGCTGCCGCACAGCCGCCGGCGTTCGCCCGGCGACATCGCGAGCAGGTCGTGGCCCGCGAAGCGCATCGTGCGGGCCGACCAGCGCGCGGCGTCGGGCAGCAGGCCGAGCAGCGCGCGGCCCGTCAGCGATTTGCCGGAGCCCGATTCGCCGACGATGCCGAGCCGTTCGCCGGGCGCGAGCGTCAGCGACAGGTCGCGCACCGCGTCGATGACGACGCCGTCGTGCCCGCGAAAGCCGATTTTCAGGCCGTCGATCTCGCAGAGCGGCGCGGGTGCGGGGGAGGAGTTCATCGGCATGTCATGCTCCATGGCGGGGATCGAAGACGTCGCGCAGCCCGTCGCCGAGCAGGTTGAACGCGAGGCTCACGAGCAGGATCGCGATGCCGGGCAGCGTCGCGACCCACCACGCGTCGAGCAGCACGTTGCGGCCCGACGCGACCATGAAGCCCCACTCGGGGCTCGGCGGCTGCGCGCCGAGGCCGAGAAAGCCGAGGCCCGCGACGGTCAGGATGATGCCGGCCATGTCGAGCGTCGCGCGCACGATCACCGACGACATGCACAGCGGCATGATGTAGCGCAGCAGGATGCGCGGGCCCGACGCGCCTTGCAGCCGCGCGGCGTGGATGAAGTCGGCCTGCGCGATGCGGATCGTCTCCGCGCGCGCGAGCCGCGCATACGCGGGCCACGCGGTGATCGAGATCGCGACGACCGCGTTGATCACACCGGGCCCGAGCGCGGCCGCGAACGCGAGTGCGAGCACGATCTTCGGAAACGCGAGCGCGATGTCGGTGATGCGCATCAGCACGCTGTCGACGAAGCCGCCGCAATAGCCGGCCGTCGTGCCGATCGCGAGGCCGATCGGCACGACGATCACGACGACGAGCAGCGCGATGCCGAGCGTGAGGCGGGAACCTGCGATCAGCCGCGAGAGGATGTCGCGCCCGAGCTGGTCGGTGCCGAGCCAGTGCGACGGCGAGCCGGGCGGCAGCAGCCGGTCGGACAGCACCTGGCGCAGCGGATCGTGCGGCATGATCAGCGGGCCGACGATCGCGACGACGATCAGCGTCACCAGGATCGCGAGCCCGAACAGGTTGAGCGGATTGACCGCGAAACGGCGCCAGCGGCGGTAAGCGAGGCCGAGAGCGGCCTGCGAGCGCGACGCGGGCGCGTCGGACAGCAGCCACGCGCGCAGCGTGAGAGGGGCGGCATTCATGGTCGGATGGCCTTCGGCATGGACGGTGAAGGAAGCAGGATGGAAACGGTCATGTCGAAGCGGCCCTCAGCGCGCACGCGGATCGAACACGCGGTACAGCGCGTCGGTCAGCAGGTTGACGGTGATGAACATCACGCCGATCACGAGCGTCGCGCCGAGCACGGCGTTCATGTCGGCGTTCAGGAGCGCGCCGGTCAGGTACGAGCCGAGCCCCGGCCACGCGAATACGATCTCGGTCAGCACTGAGCCTTCGAGCAGGTTGCTGTACGTGAGCGCGATCACGGTGAGCAGCGGCACCATGATGTTGCCGAATGCATGCCGCCAGATCACGCGCCGTTCCGACAAGCCCTTCGCGCGCGCGGTGACGATGTATTCCTGGCTCAGCTGGTCGAGCATGAACGAGCGCGTCATCCGGCTCAGGTACGCGACCGAGTAGTAGCCGAGGATCGTGGCCGGCAACGCGATGTGCGACACCGCGTTGCGGAACACGTCCCACTCGCCGGCAAGCGCCGCGTCGATCAGCAGGCTGCCCGTGCGCGGATCGACCATCCCGTCGTACACGGGATCGAGCCGGCCCGGGCCGCCGACCCAGTGCAGCCGCGCATAGAACAGCAGCAGCCCCATCAGCCCGAGCCAGAACACCGGCACCGAATTGCCGATCAGGCCGACGAAGCGTGCGATGTGGTCGATCGGCCGGTTGTGCTTCACCGCGGCCGCGACGCCGAGCGGCACGCCGATCGCGATGCCGATCAGCGTCGCGATCGTCGCGAGTTCGAGCGTGGCGGGGAACACGCGCCTGATGTCGTCGAGCACGGGGTTCGACGTCAGCAGCGACATGCCGAGATTGCCGTGCAGCACGTCGCGCGCGTAGATCAGGAACTGCGTGACGAGCGGCTTGTCGAGGCCGAGTGCGATGCGCTCGGCCGCGTACGCGTCGGCCGACGCGCGATCGCCGAGGATCGCGAGGACGGGATCGATCGGCACCTTGCGGCCGATCACGAACGTCAGTGCGAGCAGCCCCGCGAACGTGACGGCGAGGGTGAGCGCCCAGCGCAGCACACGCAACGCCCAGCGTACGGCCGGGCGCCGCGCGGGCAGCGTGCGCAGTGCTTCGAGGGAGGAGGCGGGAGTCGACATGCGGCGAACCTTATTGCTTCTTCAGGTGACGGTACGACACGAGATCGTTGATCGGCCCGACTTCGAGCCCGCTCACGCCGGGCCGCATCGCGACCTGCGCGACCTTCTCGAACATGATCACGAACGGCGAGCGCGCGAGCATCTCCTTCTGCATCGCCTGGTACCGCTGCGCGCGTTGCGCGGCGGTCGGCTCGGCGAGCGCGGCGTCGGTCTCCTTCGTGAGCTGCGGGATGTCCCAGCTGTTGCGCCAGGCCAGCATCTTGTAGCTCGACTTGTCGGCGTTGTCGGGGTTCCATGCGAAACCCTGCGCGTTGCTGTGCGGGTCGATGTAGTCGGCCGACCATTCGCCGATGTAGATGTCGTGCTGGCGCGCGCGGTATTTCGCGAGCGTCTGCTTGTTGTCGCCGGGGATCAGCTGCACCTTGACGCCCGCCTGCGCGAAGTTCGCCTGCACGGCCTGCGCGATCTCCGTGTACGGATAGTCGTTGCGCACGTCCATCGTCACCGAGAAGCCGTTCGGCACGCCGGCCTTCGCGAGCAGCGCCTTCGCCTTCGCGACGTCGAGCTTGTACGGGTTCGCATTCAGCGTGCCGAGGAAGCCTTCGGGCAGGAAGGTCTGGTGCACCTTGTACGTCGTCTTCACGACGTTGGCCTGGATGCCCGCATAGTCGACCAGCCACTTCAGCGCTTCCTGCACGTCGGGCTTCGCGAGCGTCGCGTTCTTCGTGTTCAGGCCGAGATACAGCAGCGTCGCCTGCGGCGAGGCCATGACTTTCGCCTTGCCCGATTTCACGACCGACGCGAGATCGTCGGGGCTCAGGTCGCGCGCCGCGTCGACGTCGCCGTTTTCCAGCAGCAGCCGCTGGCTCGCCGCTTCGGGCACATGGCGCAGCACGATGCGCTTCATCGCGAGCGGCAGCCGGTAGCCGTCGAAGCGTTGCAGCACGATGCTGTCGCTGGGCGACCACTTGACGAGCTTGTACGCACCGGAGCCGGCCTCGTTGGTCTTCAGCCACGCATTGCCGAAGTCGTTGCCCTGCTGGTGCGACAGCAGCAGTTTCTTGTCGAGCACCGACGCGGGCCACGAGCCGAGCACGTTGAGCACGAAGGTCGGCGCGTACTTGTGATCGGTCGTGATCGACACCGTCTGGTCGTCCAGCTTCTTCACGTTCGCCGCGACGTTGGCCTTCGTGAGCCCGATGCCGGTCAGCACCGCGGCCGGGCCCTTGTCGAGCAGCACCGTGCGCTGGATCGACCACGCGACGTCGTCGGCCGTCAGCGGGTTGCCCGAATGGAACTTGAGGCCCGAGCGCAGCTTGAACGTATAGGTCAGCCCGTCGGGGCTCACGGTCCACGACTGCGCGACGTCGCCGTTGAATTTCGACGGATCGCGCAGGTCGACGCGCACGAGCCGGTCGTACGTGTTCGCGACGTATTCCTCCGGCACCAGCTCGTAGATTTCGCCCGGATCGAGCGTCGTGAATTCGTCGAGCAGCGTGGCCATCACGAACATGTCCTTCGGCGTTTCCGCACGGGCGGTGGAAAGCGGAACGGCGGCGAACAGGGACGCGGCGGCCAGCGCCGCGACGAGCCGGGAGGTCGGAAATTTCATGGGCGCTTCTCCATCTGTCGTTTGAGTCGTTGAACGTGAACCTGCATGAAAAGGGGGCGGGCGTGCAGCGTCGTCACATCAGGCGCCACGGGCCGCTCGCCGCGTTGTCGATCGGCGGCAGCGCGTGCGAACCGGGCAGCTCGTAGTGCCACCACTCGCTGTCGATATGCGCGAAGCCGGCCGCGTGCATCACGCCGAGCAGCAGCAGCCGGTTGCGTTGCACGTGCTCGGGCAAGCCCGCGTGAAAATGGCCCGACGCGGCCACCATCTCGTCGAAGCCGGTGCCCATGTCGAGCGGCTCGCCGTTCGCGCCGACGAGCGTCAGGTCCAGCGCGGTGCCGCGGCTGTGGTTCGACCCGCGGCCGAGATCGGCGACGAAGTTCGGATCCGGCAGGAACTCCCACAGCACCTGCTGCGCTTGCGGCGGGCGATACGCGTCGTAGAGGCGCAGCGTGAAGCCGGCCTGCGCGGCCACGTCGACCGCGCGGCGCAGTGCGGCTTCGGCCGGCTCGAGCAGCAGACAGTGCGCGTTGCGGTAGATCGGCTTGCCGGTCAGGTTGCGCTCGGTCGCGTAGACGAGATCGATCTCGACGCGATGCGTGGCGGGCGTGATTTCGACGAGGCGGTAATGGTTCATCGGCGGTCCGGTTTGCTCAGGATTCGAATTGGTCGAACGTGCGCTGCAGTTCGCGATTGCGCGCGACGCGCCGGTCGATCGCGGGACCGAGGCGGTCGACCACGGCGGTGATCAGCAGGTTGAACAGGCAGGTGAGCGGCGCGAGCGAATCCCAGAACTGGCCGACGTCGGTCTTCACCTGCAGCAGGTCGGCCGGCCACTCGCGCGCCCACGGGCAATACAGATCGGTGACCAGCGCGAACGGCTGGCCGCGTTCGGCGGCCGCCTGGCAATAGCGGCGCGCGCTGCGCGAGTACGCGCGGGTATCGGTGACGATGCAGTACGGCCGCTCGAATTCGGAGTTCAGCGAATCGACGTACGAGCCTGACTGGCCGTCCGAGTAGAACACGCGCGGGCGCAGGTATTCGAGGTAGCTGCTGAACGCGTTGCTGATACCGCGCGTCGACTGGATGCCGAGGATGAACACGGCGTCTGCCTGGGCGATCCGGTCGGCCACCTGCGCGAACACCGGTTCTTCGGCGAGCCGGTAGACGTGGCGGATCGCGTCGAGTTCGCGCTCGAGCGACGACGCGAGCGTGCCGTCGCCGCGATGGCCGTCGCGCTCGCCGGTGGTCGTTGGCGTGGCGGTGGCGCGGCGGTACTCGTCGAGGCGGTCGGTGATCATCCACGGGCGGTCGCTGCCGCCGCGCAGTTCGCGTTTCAGGTCGTCGAGGTTGCGGTAGCCGACGCTGCGCAGGAAACGCCCGACCGAAATGCCGCTGGTGCCGGTTTGCTGCGCGATCTGGTCGGCGGTTTCGAGGCCGAGCCGATCGAGGTTCGCGAGCATGTAGCTCGCGATGCGCTTCGCGGTCGGCGTCAGCTCGGCAAAGCGGGATTCGACGGTATGGGCGAAGGCGCAGGTCATCGGTCTGTTAGATCGTTGTCATTGAATGATTCAATGTCATCTATCTAACAAAGCCAAAATCATTCACGCCAGCGGATAAAAACTATGGGGTGATGGGCGGCGATAGGGTCGAGGGCGCGGTCATGGGGGCAGGTGAAAAAGGCGTTTTTATCTCTGTCAGGCATATTTTGCGTTTATGCCGCACAGGAATAATTCATTCGGTCTGCCGGTCGCCCATACGGAAATCGTGCGTTTCGGCGCGCACAAGGTGCTGTCGGTCGAGCGTTTCGATCGTACGTTGCATCGTGACGGCGGGTGGCTGTTGCGCTTGCCGCAGGAGGACTTCTGCCAGGCGCTCGGCGTGCCGCCGCACCTGAAGTACGAATCGCAGGGCGGCCCCGGCGTGCCTGACCTGGTCGGCCTTCTGCGCCGTTCGGAAACGGCGCGGGAGGATCTCGACACACTGTTCGCGGCCCTGGTCGTGTTCTGGATGCTCGCGGCACCGGACGGGCACGCGAAGAACTTCGGCCTGCGCCTGCTGCCGGGCGGCCGTTTCCGCCTCACGCCGCTCTACGACGTGATGTCGATCTGGCCGGTCGAAGGCGATGGCGGGAACCCATGGTCGTGGCACAAGGCGAAGCTCGCGATGGCCGTGCACGGCAAGCGCAAGCACTATGGGATGCGCGACATGACGCGACGGCACTTCACCGCGATGGCCGAATACTGCCTGCTCGGCGATATTGCGACGCCGATCGTCGAGCGGCTCGTCGCGATGACGCCGCATGTGATCGAATCGGTCGGCAGCTGCGCTGCCTCCCGGTTTTCCGGCGAGGGTAGCGGAGCGCATCCCGGGTGGATTGCGGTTCGCCGCGCAACGGCTCGACGAAATGCCGCGGGCGTAAACCGCACCCCGGCCCGGTTGGCTGGCGTTCGACGCATCGGCATGCGGCTGTTTCAGTTCGAGAGGATCAGTGATCCGAATCGACTGCGCCGCATCGTGATCGTGCGTTGCATGTCTCGATCTTGTCGCCATGTGTGGCATCCCGACCGCGCGCGGTCGTATTTCCGCATTCACCGGACCTGGCCGATTCACCGATATCGGTCACCTTTCAGTATCCCGCTGCGCCGCAATAATTACAAAGTTAAAGCGGATCAGATTAAATCATTGATTCAGGTTAATAATTCATTTAAGTTTTTCGGTGATCTGGATTTAACTTGCGTCACGGGATGTTCGATTTTCGATAATCCGAAAAACGGCATGTGTTCCGTAATGGAAATTCGCTCAATTGCAGGCATGAAGAGGAAACCATGACGAATCTTTCTCGACGCAAGATGCTGGCGGGAACCGCCGGCGCCATTGCCGCCGCGGGTATCGCGGTATCGGCCAAGGCCGCCTCGTTCGGCAATCCGGACCGCCCGCCGGAAGGCGCGGTGAATGCGCGCAACCGCCAGAGCCTGACCGACCCGGGTCCGAAAAATCCGGAAATCGCCAATCAATTCCCGTCTTTTCAGGATCCGCCGGCCACCGATATCAACGGCATGCCGTTATTCTGGGCTTCGTTCAACAATGCGCATAAGCGTATTCAAAATGGCGGATGGGCGCGCGAAGTCACGCAGGACGATTTCGCGATTTCCGAAACCATTTCAGGCGTCAACATGCGCCTCACGCGCGGCGGCATTCGCGAGATGCACTGGCACCAGCAGGCCGAGTGGGCCATCATGCTCGACGGCCGCTGCCGGATCACGGTGCTGGACGAGCTCGGGCGGCCATCGGTGCAGGACGTGAAAACCGGTGATCTCTGGTATTTCCCGCCCGGGCTGCCGCATTCGCTGCAGGGCCTCGGCACCGACGGCGCCGAATTCCTGCTCGCGTTCGATAACGGCCGCGCGTCCGAATTCAACACGTTGCTGTTGACCGACTGGATCGCGCACACGCCGCCCGATGTGCTCGCGCTCAACTTCGGCGTGCCCGCCGACGCATTCAGGAACATTCCGCTCGACAACCTGTGGATCTTCCAGGGCGACGAACCGGGTCCGCTCGCGCAAGCGCAGCGCGCGTCGGCGTCGTCGGCCGGGGCGCCGCCTCATCCGTTCATCTTCTCGCTCGGCGACATGAAGCCGGTCAGGAAGACCCGCGGCGGCGAAGTGCGGATCGCGGACAGCACGAACTTCAACGTGTCGACCACCGTCGCGGCGGCGCTCGTCACCGTGCATCCGGGCGGCATGCGCGAGCTGCACTGGCACCCGAACGCGGACGAATGGCAGTACTACCTGCAGGGCGACGCACGGATGACCGTGTTCGACACGGGGCCGAAGGCGCAGACGGCCGACTTCCGCGCGGGCGACGTCGGCTACGTGAAAAAGAGCCTCGGTCACTACGTGCAGAACACCGGCAGCACCGATCTCGTGTTCCTCGAGATCTTCAAGACCGACCGCTACGCGGAAGTGTCGCTGTCCGACTGGCTTGCGCATACGCCGCCGCAGCTCGTCGAAGCGCACCTGAACCTCGCGCCGGACGTGATCGCGCAGTTTCCGCGCAACCGTCCCGACGTCGTGCCGCTGTAACGCCGCCGCCGTCGCGGTCGGCAGGCGGCACGCCGGCCGCGGCGCCCGAACTTCAGGAAGCCTTCCTCATTCGAACGGAACCTCATCATGATTCCCGTCACGAGCAAACCTGCCGGCGGCTTCGCGCTGCCGGGCCGGCCCACCGGGCACACCGACGGCGCCGCGCGCGCCGCGCTGGAAGGGCGCCGCACCGGCGTCGCCGCGCTGCTGCCGTTCGTCGGTCCGGCCGTCGTCGCGTCGATCGGCTACATGGATCCCGGCAACTTCGCGACCAACATCCAGGCCGGCGCCGCGTACGGCTACCGGCTGCTGTGGGTCGTGCTGGCCGCGAACGCGATCGCGATGCTGTTCCAGGCGATGTCCGCGAAGCTCGGCATCGTGACCGGCCGCAATCTCGCGCAGCTGTGCCGCGACCGCTTTCCCGCGCCGGTCGTGTGGGGCATGTGGGTCGCGTCCGAGATCGCCGCGATGGCGACCGACCTCGCCGAATTCCTTGGCGGTGCGCTCGCATTCGGGCTGTTGTGCCACCTGTCGCTGTTCGCGGGGATGATCGCGACGGCGCTCGCGACCTGCGCGATCCTCGCGCTCGAAAAACGCGGCTTCCGGCCGCTCGAGGCCGCGATTGCGGCGCTGGTCGGCGTGATCGGCGCGTGCTATCTCGGCGAACTGCTGATCGCGCCGCAGGACTGGCACGCGGCGGTGTTTCACCTGGTCGTTCCGCAGATTCCGGATCACGCGGCGCTGACGATCGCGGTCGGGATCATCGGCGCGACGATCATGCCGCACACGCTGTATCTGCATTCGGGGCTCACGCAGGATCGCACCGCGCCGCGCGACGAGGCGGAGCGGCGGCGGCTCGTGCGTTTCTCGAACCGCGAGGTGGTCGTCGCGCTCGGGCTGGCCGGGTTCGTGAATCTCGCGATGGTGATGATGGCGTCGTCGGCGTTTCATGCGAGCGCGCCGGGCATGACCGACATCGGCGCCGCATATCACACGCTGATCCCGGTGCTCGGGCCGGCGGCCGGCGTGCTGTTTCTCGTCGCGCTGCTGACGTCGGGCGTGTCGAGTTCGGTGGTCGGCACGATGGCCGGGCAGGTCGTGATGCAGGGCTTCATCCACCGCCGCGTGCCGGTCTGGGTGCGGCGCGCGGTGACGATCGCGCCCGCGTTCGCGGTGGTCGCGCTCGGCTGCGACGTCACGCGTGCGATGGTCGCGAGCCAGGTCGTGCTGAGTTTCGTGCTGCCGCTGCCGATGATCGCGCTGCTGATGCTGTCGGCGCGCGCGGACGTGATGGGCGCTTACGCGATGCGGCTGCCGCTGCGGATCGTCGCCGGGGCGGCGACGGTCGTGATCGTCGGGTTGAATGCGTACCTGGTGTGGGCGGCCTTCAATTGAACGGCCGCGGCCGGCGCCTACTGCTGCATGTCCGGCGCCTCGCGAAGCCGCCAGATCACGTTGCACTGCTGGCCGCCGAGGCTCGTCGAGCGCAGCGTGATGACGGTGCCGGCCACGATCCGATACCAGAAATGCGCCATCAGCTCGGTGCCTTTGCGCTGGGGCTGCCCGTCGACCAGCACTTCGCACAGCAGCGGCGACGGCGAGCCGGACGGATGCGTGACGTAGACGTTCAGTCGCGCGATGTCGCGGGTCGCGGTGAACACGGCTTCGTGGTTTCCGCTGCCGATCAGCATCGTGCCGCCGGGTTCGTCGATCGCCTGCAGGTAGGCGCCGGCGCTTTCCTCGATCGCCGTGGCCGCGACGGTCAGCCCGGCCGAGCGCAGGTAGTCGGCCGCCGCGATGCGCGCGGCCACCGCGTCGGATTGCACCCGCGTGCCGTCCGACAGCGCGAACGGCACGCCGTCACGCAGCGCGGCGTCGGTGTGGTTTGCGTAGTAGCGCCATCGGTCGAGGAAGCGGATGTCGCCGGTCATGTGCAGCGCGCGGATCGGCTCGCCGTGATACCGGAGCGTCGTCGTGCCGTTGCCTGCGTCGAATGCTTCGTGAATGCCGTACTTGCTGACGAAGTTCTGGACCGGATCGAGCAGCGCCGTTTCGCCTTGCGCGCTCCACAGGTGCAGGAACGTCGTATCGATCCCGAAGCATTCCTGGAAATCGGTGCCGATGCGGGCAATGCAGTCGCGCAGATGGCTGGCGTAGCGTGCCCACGCGTCGGCGGTCCCGGCGACGAGCCCGGCCTGCAGCGCACCGCCGTGGCGCGCGGAGACTTCGTCGACGACGAGACGCCAATGAGCGTCGCGCCGCTCGCCGATCAGCGGCGTGACGACGAACGTGCAGAACAGCGGGTCGGGGCACGCATGGATCCGGTCGTCGCCGATCTGCGAGAACAGGTCGAACTCCGGCGCGCAGAACCAGATGTCGGCGTCGTACAGCGCGAGCTTGCGGATCTGCGGGTTGCGGGCGCAATACTCGGCGGCCTCGATGAAGCGGCCGACCGGCAGCGCATGCTTGCCCGATGCCTCGATCACGTCGACCGACTGGCTCGCCAGGATCTGCCGCTTGCGTTCGGAGAGCCCGTAGCCGATCACCGCGATCCGGCCGTCGTAGCCGGTGTGCCGCAGCGACAGCAGGAACGGCACGAGCATTTCGTACCATGCGCGGTTGTTGTCGTTGATCGCCACGCAGACCGCGTGCTCGCTCGAATGCATGTGTTTTCCCCGGTGGGCGTGCCCGGCTCAGTAGCCGACGTGGCGCTCGCAGACGACCGCGCCGCAGCCGCGGCTGTCGTGATACGTAATATGAAACTGCTTGTTGTCCCACAGCCATTGGAACACGGCTTGGTACACGCCGGCCGTGGTCATGTCGTGCAGCACGATCTTCTTGCGTGCCAGCGGGCCGAAGCGGTTCAGTTCGGCGAGCGTCTGCTCGTACGTATGCGTGGTGTCGATGAACAGCAGGTCGGATGCCAGCGGCTCCATCGCGAGATCATCTGCGATCCTGAATTCGAAGTCGACCGACAGGTCTTGCGCGGCCTGCTCCAGTTCGCGCCGGATGTGGAAGTGCTCGTCGGAGATGTCGACCGACACGAGGCGCTTCGGTTGCGCGAGCATGAAGGCCGTCGTGGTCAGCCCGGTAAACACGCCGAGCTCGAGGATGGTGTCGCACCCGATCGCCGTATCCGTATAGAAGTCGAAGCGGGAAGGGCTGTCGCCGAGCCAGCCGATCGGTTCGATCTTGTACTGCAGGAATTCCATTCTCAGTTGTTGTAGCGTGCGCATCCGTTTTTCCTTCGCGTGGCGAATTCGGTGGTGGGTGCCATCGCCGGGACCAGCCGGCTCCCGCGGCGCCGGCCATTGTAGATCGCCGGCCGCCGCCCGGCCTAGCGCCGCCGCGGCGGCTTGCAGCGATTACCCGCGCGCCGGCATGGTCGGCCGCGCGGGCCGCCCGGATTACTTCGCGAGCGTGCGGTATGACACGAGATCGTTGATCGGCCCGATTTCCGGCCCGGTCACGCCGGGGCGCGTCGCGACCTGCACGACCTTCTCGAACATGATGATGAACGGCGAGTTCGCGAGCACGGCCTTCTGCAGCGCTTCGTAACGCTGTGCGCGCTTCGCGGGCGACGGCTCGACGAGCGCGGCCTCGGTGTCCTTCGTCAGTTGCGGAATGTCCCAGCTGTTGCGCCACGCGAGCATCTTCGTCGGCGACTGGTCGGAGTTGTCAGGATTCCACGCGAAGCCGCGGGCATTGCTGTTCGGGTCCATGTAGTCGGGCGACCATTCGCCGACGAAGATGTCGTGCTGGCGCGCGCGATACTTGCCGATCGCCTGCTTCGCATCACCCGGAATCAGCTTCACGCGGATGCCGCCCTGCGCGAAGTTCGCCTGCAGCGCCTGCGCGATCTCGAGGTACGGATAGTCGTTCGGCATGTCCATCGTCACGTCGAAGCCGTTCGGCAAGCCGGCCTTGGCGAGCAGCGCCTTCGCCTTCGCGACGTCCTGCTTGTACGGCCGCGCGTTCGACGCGCCGAGGAAGCCTTCGGGCAGGAAGGTCTGATGCACCTTGTAGGTCGTGCTGACGATGTTGCGCTGGATGCCGTCGTAGTCGACGAGCCATTTCATCGCCTGCTGCACCTCGGGCTTCGCGAGGTTCGGGTTCTTCGTGTTCAGGCTCAGGTACAACAGCGCGGACACCGGCCACGACGCGACCTTGATCTTGCCGGCCTTCGTCAGCGCGGCGAGGCTGTCGGGGCTCAGGTTGCGTGCGGCGTCGGCGTCGCCGTTCTCCAGCAGCAGCCGCTGCGCGGACGCTTCGGGCACGTGACGCAGCACGACGCGCTTCATCGGGTACGGCGTGCGGTACTGGTCGAAACGCTGCAGCACGATGGTCTCGTTGGGCGTCCACTTGACGTGCTGGTACGGGCCCGAGCCGGCGTCGTTGGTCCGGAGCCAGCCGCTGCCGAAATCGTTGCCCTGCTGGTGCGACAGCAGCAGCTTCTTGTCGAAGACCGATGCCGGGCACGCGCTCAGCACGTTGAGCACGAAGCTCGGTGCGTACTTGCGGTCGGTTTCGAGCACGACGGTCTGCGGATCGACCACGCGCACCTTCTGCATCACGTTCGCCTTCGTGAGACCGAGATCGGCGAGCACGCCTGCCGGCCCCTTGTCGAGCAGGATGGTGCGCTGCAGCGACCACGCGACGTCGTCGGCGGTCACCGGGTTGCCGGAATGGAACGTGGGGCCGGGGCGCAGCTTGAACGTGTAGGTCACGCCGTCGGCGCCGACCGACCACGATTGCGCGATCTGCCCGTCGAAGCGCGTCGGGTCCTTCAGGTCGACACGCACCAGGCGTTCGTAGGTGTTCGCGACGTACTCGGACGGCACCAGCTCGTAAATCCCGCTCGGGTCGAGGGTCGTGAATTCGCCGAGCTGCGTGGCGACGACGAAGATGCCGGGCGGCGTGGCCGCCTGTGCCGGCCATGCCGGAACAAGCGCGACGAGCGCGGCGCTGACGAACAGCCGGGACAGCAGGTGCTTCATGCAGGCTCCGTTGAAAGGAAATCGTGGGTGCGATTCTCTCATCGACGGCCGCCCGGATGAAAATATTCGGCGTGCGCGCCGGCGGGTTGGCGCGCGGGAGCGAGCCGGGCGGACGCCCGGCATCGGCGGGTTCGGATCAGATCGCGCAGCGCGCGATCGCGAAGCGCATCGCTTCCTCGGCCGGCTCGTTGCCCGAGCCGCGCACGACCTTGATGACCGAGCCGTTGCCCGACGGCGTCAGCGTGACGAAGTACGAGTTCGAGCCGACGGCGATGTCGGTCACGCCGTTGTGCTGCGACTGCTCGGTGCCCGACAGGCGGCTGTCGAGGCAGTTGGCGATCGCGTAGGCCGGGCGTTGCGACGACACGTAGATCATCGGCGCTGCGCCGGAGGAAGCGGCCGAGTCGGGCGAGGGTGCGGAACCGCAGGCGGCGAGCAGGGCGGCGGGAAGGAGCAGCAGGAATCGTTTCATGGTCGGTCGTCGGGTGTCTCGTATCGAGGCTGGGGCGCGGGGTAGGCGAAACGCGAAGCTTCGCGACGAAACCGCCCGGAATCGGGCCGTTTTTGACGGTCGATACGGCGGGCGGCTGACGTCGGAGTATACCCGCAGCGTTTGACGCGATTCGGGCGTTGAAACGATTCGATACAACAAGCACCCGCTGCCGGGCGGCGGCAGCGGGCGTTCAGGCGATGGCGACTGGGCGCTTGCCGGCGTTACTGGCCGATCTTGTTGCTGACCGCATTTTCCTGCTGGTTCAGCACGCGCTGTTCGCTCTTCGTAATGTGGCTGTGATCCTGCGCAGCCATGTCCCGCTCTTCCTGGCGGATCTTGCGGTCGTCACGGTGCAGGCGCGCGGCCTGGGCGTGCGACATCTCGCCTTCCTTCACTTCGTGATGGATCCGGCGATTCTGGTTTGCGAGGCGCTGGTTGACCTCTTCGCGGCGCGGATGCGCCTGTTGCCACGGCGTGTCGGCGAACGCGGTGCCGGTCAGCACCGACATCAGGGTGGCGGCAATCGCGAGATGGCGGGTGAGGGCTCGCATGGTGTTTTCTCCTGTCGTTGCGCGTCCGGATCGTGGGCGCTTGTCCAAAAAACGCGGAGGAGGCCCCTGCTGTTGACGTTTCCGCCTGTATCGATTGCAAGTCTTTATTACGTCGGCGCGTTGCCGCACGGGGCCCGACCGTCGCGCATGCGGATCAATGCGCGCCGGCCGCCGCCGCGTCGGCGTCGCCGCCGCCCGAGCGCGTGGGCTTCGTGATCCAGATCAGCGGAATGATCGCGATGAAGATGATCGCCGACACGTAGAAGATGTCGTTCAGCCCCATCACGGCCGCTTGCGAATCGACCGATGCGTTGAAGAACGCGAGCGCCGAATCGGGGCCCAGGTGCAGCAGCGAACGCGTCGTGTCGACGTGCTGCGCGAAGGTCGGGTTGGTGACGCTCGCCTGTTCGGTGAGCCGCACGTGGTGCAGGATCGTGCGGTCGTTCCACGCGTTGCTGATCAGCGACGTGCCCACCGCGCCGCAGAACGTGCGGCCGAAATTCGACAGGCCGGCGGCGGCGGGGATCTTTTCCGGCGGCAACCCGGACAGGATGATCGACGTCAGCGGCACGAAGAACATCGCCATCGGGATGCCCTGCAGCAGCGTCGGCAGCACGAGATCCCAGCGCGACACGTCGGTGTAGAAGGTCGTGCGCATCATGAAGACAACCGCGAAGCCGACGAACGCGAGCGTCGCGATGTAGCGCGGGTCGGTGCGCGGCAGCAGGCGCCCCATGACCGGCGTGAGCAGGATCGCGAACAGCCCGAGCGGCGCGGTGGCGAGCCCCGAGTCGACCGCGCGGTAGCCGAGATAGCCCTGCATCCACTGCGGCAGCAATACGAGCGTGCCGAAGAACATCCCGTACGCGACCGAGATCGCGATCGTGCCGCCCGCGAAATTGCGCTGCGTGAAGAGCCGCAGATCGACGATCGGGTTGGTTTCGTAGAGCTCCCACACGAGGAAGAACGCGAAGCCGATCAGCGCGACGATGCCGAGCGCGACGACGACGGGCGAGTTGAACCAGTCGAGATCCTTGCCCTTGTCGAGCATGATCTGCAGCGATGCGACCCACAGCACGAGCAGCAACAGGCCGACCGTATCGATCGGCATGCGTTTCGTGGCCGATTCGCGGTCGCGGAACACGATCCACGTGACGGCGGCCGCGAAGAAGCCGACCGGGATGTTGATGTAGAAGATCCACGACCAGTTGTAGTCGTACGTGATCCAGCCGCCGAGCGACGGCCCCGCGATCGGGCCGACGAGCGCCGTCATCGACCACAGCGCCAGCGCGCTCGACGATTTCTGCCGCGGCCACGCGCCGAGCAGCAGCGCCTGCGACAGCGGCGCGAGCGGCCCGGCGACCGCGCCCTGCAGGATCCGTGCGGCGAGCAGCGTCGGCAAGTTCGGCGCGATCCCGCACAGCCACGACGCGAACACGAACAGCAGGATCGACGTGACGAACAGGCGTACCTGGCCGAAGCGCTGCGTGAGCCAGCCGGTCAACGGAATCGACACCGCGTTTGCCGCCGCGAAGATCGTGATCACCCACGTGCCTTCGTCGACCGACACGCCGAGGTCGCCCGAGATCGTCGGAATGGCGACGTTCGCGATCGACGAGTCGAGCACGTTCATGAACATCGCGAGCGATACCGCGATCGTGCCGATCGCGAGGCGGCCGCCCGACAACGGGGCCGAAGATGACGGAGTGGACATGGGTTTCCTGCGTAAGGGGCGTAACGGATGCGGCCCGTTGCGGCGGGCACGCACCGTCGCGCGTGGCCGCGCACGCGCGCGAACGCGACGCAGGCGCGGCGGCTGAACGGAAAGGGACACGCCGCGCGCAACGCAGCCCGGTGGATGGGGCCGATGCGTGCGACGTGCTGCTCGATCGGATGCACGAAGCCGTGGCGGGCTTCGGGAGGCGGGATGCTGCCGGTCAGGAAGGCGGGACGCTGCCGGTCAGGAAGGCGGGACGCGCGTGACGCGCCTGCGGGCAGCGCTCAGGCGGCTGCCGTCGTGTGTGGAATGATTTTGCATCGCGACAGGCTAACGATGTGGCGAGCCGCCATCAACACGGGCCGGCTCATCAATCGATTTCGCTTGCAGCAACAATCGGTGTGCGAACCGTGCCGGTTACGGTGCGGTGCGCCATGCGGTGAACACCTCCGCCAGGAAATCGACGAACGCGCGCACCTTGCTGTCGAGGGTCGCGCGTCGGGGGTACAGCACGTGCAGCTCGACGTCGTCGGTCCGGTGCCAGTCGGGCAGCACGATTTCGAGTTCGTTCCGCTCGAGCCGGCGGGCCGTGTAGTGCGTCGACACCAGCGCGATGCCGCCGCCGCTCGCGGCCTGGCGCAGCACCGTCACCGATTCGTTGGTGATCAGCACCGGCCGCACCGGCACATCGGCCACGTCGCCGGCCGCATTGGTGAGCCGCAGCGTCAGGCCGGGCGCGTCGCGGCCGACGAGCAGCAGGTCGTGCTGCGCGAGATCCTGCGGCGTGGCGGGCCGCCCGGCGCGGTCGAGATAGGCCGGGCTGGCGGCCAGCTTCGCCTGCGACCAGCCGAGCGAGCGCGCGATGTAGCTGGAATCGGTCAGCACCCCGGCGCGCAGCGCCACGTCGAAGCCGTGCTCGACGAGATCGAGCGGGTTGTTGTCGTAGATCAGCACGAGCTGGACCAGCGGGTAGCGCCGGCGAAACTCGGCGAGCGCCGGCTCCAGTTCGAACAGGCCGATCGAGTAGGGCACCAGCACGCGGAGCATGCCCTCCGGCGCCGTGCGCAGCGCACGGGCCTGGCGGTCGGCGTCGAGCAGGATGTCCTCGGCGCGCAGGCAGCGCTCGTAGTAGTCGCGTCCGGCCTCGGTGACGGAGACGCGGCGCGTAGTCCGGTACAGCAGCTGGACGCCGAGATCGTCCTCGAGCTGCTTGACCTTGCGGCTCACGCGGCTGAGCGGCATGTCGAGGTGCGTGGCGGCGGCGGTGAAATTGCCGCGCTCGACCACGCGCAGGAATATCCGGATGCTTTCGAAGTCCATACGGGGTGCGTCAGTGTTCGACTTGCGCGCATCTTACCTTTGCCGGCCGAATCGCTTCGTGCGGCGGCGATTATCCTGCCCGGTGCAATAACGCATCCTGTCCGCGCCTCTTGGTGGCGGCGGCGCGCCCCCCGTAAGCTCGCCGCATGAAATTCGCCTTGCCCCCTCTGCCGCCGCTCGCGGCCGTGCGCACCGCGCTGCGCGACGCCCGGCCCGCGCTGCCGCCCGGCGCCCTCGGCTTCGCATTGCGCAACACGGCCGCGTCGCTGCTCGCGCTCTACATCGCCTTCCGGATGAATCTCGACGACCCGAAATGGGCCGCGTCGACGGTGTGGATCGTCGCGCAGGGTAGCCGAGGAATGGGTTTGTCGAAGAGCCAGTACCGGATTCTCGGCACCGCGATCGGCGCGGCCGTCGCGCTCGTGCTGACCGGTGCGTTCGCGCAGACGCCCGAGCTGTTCCTGCCGGCGCTCGCCGCGTGGATCGGCCTGTGTGCGGGCGTCGCGACCTTCCTGCGCAATTTCCGCGCGTATGCGGCGGTGCTCGCGGGCTATACGGCGGCCATCATCGCGATGGACGCCGTATCCGCGCCGCTGCACGCATTCGACATCGCGACCGCGCGTTTTCTGTACGTGGTGGTGGGCATCCTGTGCGGCGCGGCGTTCGAGACGGTGTTCGCGCCCGGTTCGCCGCTGGCCGACGTCCGCACGCGGCTCGCGCGCTATCTCGATCGCGCAGTGGCCGTCGGCGCGGGCGCGCTGCGCCGCGAGCCGAACGGCGCGGCCGTGCACCGGCTGTTCGCGGACGCGCTCGAACTCGACACGGCGGCCGAGTATGCGGCTGCCGGCGCGCCGCCGGTGCGCAACGCGATCGGCCATCTGCGCGCGGCGGTGCTGGGCGTGCTGTCCGCGCAGGCCGCGGGGCTCGCGCTGCACGAGCACGCGGCGCGCAGCGGCGGCACGCCGGACCCGCTGGTCGCCGATGCCGCGCAGGTGCTCGACGGCGTGGCGGCGTCGGGCGAAGCAGGCGCCGAGTTGACCGCGTTGCGTGCGCGTGTGGACGCCGCGGTGCGCGCCGAGGCCGCCGAGCCGGCCGGCTCGGCCCCGTCGCGTCTGCTCACGCTCGACCGGCTGGCAGCGCTGCTTGCCGGTTTCGACGCCGCCTTCGCGGGCAAGGCGCAACTGGACTGGCCGAATCCTGCGGCGTCGCGCGTGCGCTACGCGTTCCACCACGATCCGGTGCTCGCTTGGCACAACGGGATTCGCGCGTTCATCGCGGTGCTGGTCGCCTCGGCGCTCTGGATCGTCACCGCGTGGCCGTCGGGCGCCGGGTTCGTCGCGATCACGGGCGTGGTCTGCGCGCTGTTCTCGACGCGCCCGAACTCGGTGGGCGCCACCGTCGGCTTCCTGAAAGGGGCGGCCTGCGCGGCGGTCGCGGGCGCGCTCTGCAATTTCGTGCTGCTGCCGGCGGTGTCGGGCTTCGAGATGCTCGCGACCATCCTCGGCGTGTTCCTGATCGGCACGGGCATCGCGATGCGCAATCCGCGCACGGCCGGCATCGGCAGCGGCTTCTCGATCTTCTTCTGGAATTTCACGTCGCCGGACAATACGGTGCGCATCGGCGACGCCGCGTTTCTCAATTCGGCGCTCGCCACGCTGCTTGGCATCGCGTTCGGGGCGCTGGTGTTCGCGCTCGTGTTTCCCGGTGATCCCGGCACGAGCCGGCGGCGCCTGCATCGCGCGGTGCGCGACGATTTGGTTCGCATCGCACGCAATCCACGGGCATGGCAGGCGAGTGCGTGGTTGAGCCGCACGGCCGACCGCCTTGGGCGCGAACTCGGTTTCGCTGGCCGTCTGTCGCCCGCTCTCATCGAGCACGACCTGCGCGATCTGCTAGCGGCCTGGACGATCGGCGACAGCCTGCTGGCGTTGGCGGAATTGGCGGCACGCGAGCCGGCGGCGCGCCGTGCGGTCGCGTTGGTACGGGGGCGGGTAGGGCGCGCGGATTTCGCGCGGCTGGCGCGGACCACCAACGCGGCAGCCCGCATGCTGTTGCGGCGCGTGACGGAGGTCGACAGCGACGACGGCCGCGCGCTGCTGCGCGGTGCGGTGTTGCTCAGCACGATCGCCGAGACGGCGGCCGCGCACGATGGCTTCCTGCGAGGCCGTCAGGAATGATGGCGCGCTCGACGCGCGTCAACTGAGCCGATAAGCCTTGCCCGGCGTCACTTCCGCCGGCAGCGGCTCGCGGTTCAGTTCGAGCAGCGTGCGCTCGATCTGCCGCGTCATCGCGTCGAGTGCGAGATGGTTCGGCCCGTCGCCGAACGGCTCGGCGATCGCATGGGCGATCGCGTCGAGCGCGATCAGCGTATAGGCGACGAACACGGTGACGAACGGCGTCGCCGCGCCGATCGAATCGACGAGGCCGAAAGGCAGCAGCACGCAGTACGCGTAGATGGTCCGGTGCAGCAGCACGTCGTATGAAAACGGGATCGGCGTCGACGCGATCCGTTCGCAGCCGCTCACCATCGATACCAGATCGTCGAGACGCGCGTCGAGCATCCACAGCCGCGTGTCGGAGAGGTGGCCCGCATCGGCGCGCGCGGCGAACGCTTCGCGCAGCGCGTGCACGATGACGACCGGGCGGAACCGCGACGCGGCGATGCGCGCGTAGGCAGCATCGTCGAGCAGCCCGCGCAGGTCGGCGGCCGGATCGGTGCCGCGCAGTTGATGCTTGAGCGCATAGACGAACGCGACGACCGTGCGCACGAATGCGCGCCGCGATGCATCGTCACGGTCGATCGCACCGTAGCAGAGCGCCTGCGACACCAGCGTGCGCGTGGCGGTCAGCACGCCGCCCCACAGTTGCCGGCCTTCGCGGTAGCGTTCGTAGCTCGCGTTGTTGCGAAACCCCGCGAAGATCGCGAGCGTGAGGCCGATCAGCGTGAACGGCGTCGGGTTCAGCGGTACCTTCTCGCCGAGCACGCGGCCGCCGCCCCATACCGCGACGAGGCTGATCGCGAGCGTCAGCACGAGCTGCGGCAGGATGGTCGGCAGCACCGAGCCGTTCCAGACGAGCAGCATCCGCAGCCAGTGCTCGCGCGGACGAACGATCATCGCCGCGCTCCGTCAGGCGGCGATCGACGCCGGCGCGGCCGCGCGATGCAGCAGCACCGGAATCGACTTCGACGTCGGCGTGTTGCACACGTCGCCGACGCTGTCGAGCGGCACGAGCGGGTTCGTTTCCGGGTAGTACGCGCCGATGCAGCCGCGCGGGATGTCGTATTCGACGAGCAGGAAGCCGTCCGCGCGCCGCTCGATACCGTCGTGCCATACGGTTTCCATGTCGACCCATTCGCCGGCCTTCAGGCCGAGCATCGCGAGGTCGTCGCGGTTCGCGAACACCACGCGGCGCTGGCCGAACACGCCGCGATAGCGGTCGTCGAGCCCGTAGACGGTCGTGTTGTACTGATCGTGCGAGCGCGTCGTCATCAGCGTCATCAGCCGTTCGCCATGCAGTGCGCGGGCGCGCTGGATCGGCGTGTCGGCCGGCAGCGCGTGCGCGATGAAGTTCGCCTTGCCCGTCGGCGTGAGCCATTCGCGGTCGCGCGACGCCACGCGCAGGTGGAAGCCGCCCGGCCGCGCGATGCGCGTGTTGTAGTCGTAGAAGCCGTCGAGCGTCGCCTCGATCGCGTCGCGGATCTTCGCGTAGTCGTCCTTGTAGGCCAGCCAGTCGATCTTGCCGCTGCCGAACAACGCATGGCCGATGTGCGCGACGATCGCGGGCTCCGACATCAGGTTCGGCGACGCCGGCTTGTTCATCCCGTACGACACGTGGACCATGCTCATCGAATCCTCGACCGTCACGCCTTGCGCGACGTTGTCCTGCAGGTCGATCTCGGTGCGGCCGAGCGTCGGCAGGATCAGCGCGTCGCGGCCGTGGATCAGGTGGCTGCGGTTCAGCTTCGTCGTGATGTGCACGGAGAGGTCGCAGCGGCGCATGCCTTCCCACGTGCGCGGCGTGTCGGGCGTCGCCATCGCGAAGTTGCCGCCGAGGCCGATCAGTACCTTCACGCGGCCTTCGAGCATCCCTTCGATCGTCTCGACGACGTCGTAGCCGTGGTGGCGCGGCGGTTCGAAGTCGAACACGTGCCCGAGCCGGTCGAGGAACGCCTGCGACGGCTTTTCCTCGATGCCGACCGTGCGGTTGCCCTGCACGTTCGAGTGGCCGCGCACCGGGCACAGGCCCGCGCCGGGGCGGCCGATGTTGCCGCGCATCAGCATCAGGTTCGTCAGCATCTGCACGGTCGCGACCGAATGCTTGTGCTGCGTGATGCCCATGCCCCAAGTTGCGATCACGCGCTCGCTGCGTGCATAGAGCTGCGCGAGGCCGTCGATCTGTTCGTACGGCACGCCGCTTTCGGCCGTCAGCGCGGACCAGCTTTCGTCGCGCAGGTCGTCGGCGAACGCGTCGAAGCCGGCCGTATGCTCGCCGATGAACGCGGTGTCGAGCACGCGCGGTGCACCGGCGGCGCGCGCGGCGTCGTCGAGTTCGAGCACGCGCTTCGCCATCCCCTTGATCAGCGCGAAATCGCCGCCGATCGTCGGCTGGATGAACGTCGACGCGATCTTCGTGCCCGACATCGTCAGCATCTCGAGCGGGCTTTGCGGATCGGCGAAGCGTTCGAGGCCGCGTTCCTTCAGCGGGTTGATCGACACGATCGTCGCGCCGCGCTTCGCGCACTCGCGCAGTTCGCCCATCATCCGCGGGTGGTTGGTGGCCGGGTTCTGGCCGAAGATCAGCAGCGTGTCCGCCTGTTCGAAATCGTCGAGCGTGACGGTGCCCTTGCCGACGCCGACCGACGCAGGCAGCCCGCGGCTCGTCGCCTCGTGGCACATGTTCGAGCAGTCGGGGAAGTTGTTCGTGCCGTACAGCCGCACGAGCAGCTGGTACAGGAACGCTGCTTCGTTGCTGGCGCGCCCGGACGTGTAGAACGCGGCCTGGTTCGGGTCGGGCAGCGCGCGCAGGTGGCGCGCGATCAGCGCGAACGCGTCGTCCCACGCGATCGGCACGTAGCGGTCGGTCTGCGCGTCGTACACCATCGGGTCGGTGAGCCGGCCGTGCTGCTCGAGTTCGAAGTCCGACTGTTCGAGCAGCTCGGTAACCGTGTGCGCGGCGAAGAATTCGGGCGTCACGCGCTTGCTCGTCGCTTCGGCGGCGACCGCCTTCACGCCGTTTTCGCAGAATTCGAACGTCGACGCGTGCTGGCGGTCGGGCCACGCGCAGCCTGGGCAGTCGAAGCCGTCCGGCTGGTTCTGGCGCAGCAGCGTACGGTAGTTGCCGCCTGCGACCTTTTCCTTGATCAGGTTGATCGTGACGGCTTTCAGCGCGCCCCAGCCGGCGGCCGGGTGGGTGTACGGTTCGATGCGCGCGGTGGCGGATTTCTTTTTCATGATGCGGGTGTCGGGGTCGATGGGCGCAGAGTACGCGTGGCCCCCGTCCGGCTGTGTGTACACCTGTTCACTTCAAAAAAGAGTACAGTTGCGGCCATTCAGGCAGTGCGGATCGCAACTGTGTTGTTGAAGGGGAGTTGAAAGGAAAGCGCATGAAGCGTTACGAACAACTGGCCGACGATCTCCAGGCGCAGATCGAGCGTGGCGTGTACCGGCCCGGCGAGCGGATTCCGTCGGTGCGGCAGGCGAGCCGGCAGCAGCAGCTCAGCGTCACGACCGTGCTGCGCGCGTACCTCGTGCTGGAAAGCCGCGGCCTGATCGAGAGCCGGCCGCAATCGGGCTATTTCGTCCGCGCGCGCGCAGCGGCGCCGGCCGAGGCCGAACTGCACATGTCGGCGCCGGCCGCCGAGCCGTCGGCCGTGGACGTGAGCCGTCTCGTGCTGTCGACGCTGCGCTCGATCGCGCGCGACGACGCGGTGCCGCTCGGCTCGCCGTATCCCGAGGCGTCGCAGTTTCCGGTGCAGCGTCTCGCGCGCTATGCGCAGACGATCGGCCGTCGCCGCACGCGCTGGGGCGTGATCGACGATCTGCCGCCCGGCAACCAGGAACTGATCCGGCAGATCGCGCGTCGTTATGCGGAGCGCGGGATCGCGGTCGAACCCGGCGAGATCGTGGTGACGATCGGCGCGACCGAGGCGATCAACCTGTGCCTGCAGGCCGTCGCGAAGCCGGGCGACACGATCGCGGTGGAATCGCCGACGTTCTACGCGATGCTGCACGCGATCGAGCGGATGGGCATGCGCGCGCTGGAAGTCGCGACGCATCCGGGCGACGGCATCGATCTCGACGCGCTCGAACGGATCCTCGAACGCGAGCGCATCGCCGCGTGCATGGTGATGCCGAACTTCCAGAATCCGCTCGGTTTCCAGATGCCCGACACGCGCAAACGCGCGCTCGTCGACCTGCTGGCGAAGCACGGCGTGCCGGCGATCGAGAGCGACGTCTATCACGAGCTGTACTTCGGCGACACGACGCCGAGCGCGCTGAAGTCGTTCGACCGCGACGGGCTCGTGCTGCATTGCGCGTCGTTCTCGAAGAGCCTGTCGCCGCGCTACCGGATCGGCTGGGCGATGCCGGGCCGCTACCGCGACCAGGTCGAGAAGCTGAAATTCCTGAACACGCTGGCCACGCCCGCGATCGAGCAGCTCGCGATCGCCGAGTACCTGAAACACGACGGCTATGATTTCCACCTGCGGCGCATGCGCAAGCAGTACGCGCAACAGGCGAGCCTGATGAGCGCGATGGTGCGGCGTTTCTTTCCGGAGGGCACGCGGCTGTCGCAGCCGCAGGGCGGGTACGTGCTGTGGGTCGAGCTGCCGCCGCAGGTCGATGCGATGAAGCTTTACACGCTCGCGCTCGCGCAGCGGATCACGGTCGGGCCCGGGCACATGTTCTCGGCGGGCACCGACTACCGGCATTTCATCCGGCTCAACTACAGCTATCCGTGGTCGCGGCAGATCGAGGACGCGCTGAAGGTGCTCGGGCGGCTCGCGTCGGAGTGCGCGGCGCGCTGAGTGCCGGGGGCCGCGCGGCAAGCGGCGGCCGACGACCGGCCGCCGTCGCGTGCATCAACCCGCGTGCGGCGCGGGCAGCCCGGCTTGCGCGGCGCCGGCCATCTGCCGCATGTCGAAGCCCGACGGGTGCTGGTACACGCGCAGTCCGAACTCGGGCAGCACGGCGATCAGGTGATCGAACAGGTCGGCCTGGATCGCCTCATAGTCGACCCACGTCGTCGTGTCGGTGAAGCAGTACAGTTCGAGCGGAATGCCTTCGGCGGTGAGCGGCAGTTGCCGCGCCATGCAGGTCATGTCGCGGCGGATGTGCGGATGGCCTTGCAGGTAGTTCGCGACATACGCGCGGAACGTGCCGAGGTTCGTCAACTGGCGGCGGTTCGCCGCACAGTCGCCGGCCGCGCCGAGCGTGCCGTTCCATTGCTCGATCGCGTCGACCTTGTCCTCGAGTAGTCCTTCAGCAGCGTCAGGCGTTCGAGCCGTTCGATCTCGTCGTTGGAGAGAAAGCGCACGCTCGTCGCGTCGACGAACAGCGCGCGCTTGATGCGGCGTCCGCCCGCTTCGGTCATCCCGCGCCAGTTCTGGTAGCTCTCGGTGATCAGCTTCCAGGTGGGCACGGTGATGATCGTGTGATCGAAGTTCGCGACCTTGACGGTGTTCAGCGTGATGTCGATCACGGTGCCGTCCGCCCCGGCCGACGGCATCGTGATCCAGTCGCCGATCCGCAGCATGTCGTTCGACGACAGCTGCACGCATGCGACGAGGCCGAGCAGCGTGTCCTTGAAGATCAGTGTGGTGGAACTCATAAAACCGGCCATATGGAAAGGAATTGGTTCACTGGCGCTTACAAATTGCACAAATTGTTACAAATTAGCGTGTCGGATCTGCGTGTCTGCTGATTGCGTCAACTATTGTGGATGCATGCGCTGACTAGGGTTTAGCCCCGCAACGCGGGCGAATGTGTCACTGAAACATAATGGAAGCGCATCGGCCAGTCGTCGCGCACGACAGGAGGTTCGACATGGTGGTCGAGGTAGCGCAAAACAGCGAGGAGTGGGCTGAAGTAGCGTGTGTGGCGACGGTAAAAAGCGAGTGATCATGTTGCGCTTTGATCCTGCCATGTTGTACTCGCTGTTCGATCGATTGGATACCCCACCCGCGACACGTGAGCAAATTCTCGACGCTTTTCGGCAGCCCGCGCGCTGGATCGTGCCAACGCCTCACGCCGCGCCAAGTCGATTGCCCTGTCCAAAAATGGGGATGCATGTAAATGTGGCCAACGCCATTGAACGCCGGGCCGCGCTCAACTACATGTTTGACGACGAGATATTCGGCTATCTCGACGCCGCGATTCCGCTATGTGTCCAGTACGTGGGGAGGAACGGGCGAACAGTACGCTATAACCATACCCCGTCGTTCCTGGTGATGACAGCCGAGGGACTTTATTTAGACGATTGGTTGCCGTGCTGTCGTGTAGAAAAGCTCGTCACGCAAGGTGGCAGTCGCATTGTTGCCGGGGATGATCAACCGCGCTCGCCTCCGTTCGAGAAGGCAGCGCTCAGCTTGGGCCTGACGTACCGTCTCCGAACGGACCACGAATTGTCCGAGAGAGTAAGCCGTAACCAGGATTTTTTTCGGACTTATTTGCTCGACAGCATGTGCCCCAACCCGGGCTTCGACCGGGACATTGCCGAGTTCTTTCGCTGGAACGGATATGCGACTCTCGAAGAATTGTTCGATGCGATTCCGCATCGCACGAAGGATGAATTTTATTCGGCTCTGGCAAACCGACGAATGATATCTGACTGGTCGAGTTAATTTGTCAAGGACTGCAATCGATTTATGGTCTTCCGGGACACGATCACGCTTGAGGTGTATCGATGTTCGAGCACGCGAGTGACGTCGGAGCGTTTGCCACCTTGGCGTAGGGAATTGTTGTCCATTGGAACGAAAATCTCCCTTGCCGGAACGGCATACACCGTAGCAGCGTCCGGGGATCTCGACGTGTTGCTTCAGTCGGACGAGCTCCGAGAGCCACTTGTACTGCGGCAGTCGTTCGTTGAACAGGCCTATGCGTCGGGAACCCTTGTACTGATCGATGACGTTGACGGTGCCCCCCAACTGGCCTTGGATTCGCCGTGGCGATATGCAACGACCGGCGCAGTGTTGCATGCGCAGAAGATGCGAGACCTGTTGGCCGCTTGGGAGGCTGGGGTGCGCAGTGAAGCGGTCCGGCAATACACTGACCGGACGTACCGCGAGTACGCTCAAAAGAAGCGTAAAGCGTTGGCAAACGGAACGGACGTGTTGGCAGCGTTCCTGCCGCGCTGGCCAGCACGGGGAAATCGTCGCGTGAAGGTGAAGCCGGAGGTCAACGCGCTGATTGCCAAGACGATCGAGGAAAAGTACGAGACGCTAACTGGGAAGTCCAAATGGTTTGTGTACGCCGAGCTCTGTGATCGACTGGCGCAGATCGGTGAAACGGTGTCGAAGCAAACCTTCCTGAAGCGTATCAAACGAGAAGACGGCGCACGTATGGCGCGGAAACGGCGCGGAAGGAAGGCTGCGTATCAGGTGACACCGCTGTATTGGACGATGAATCGAGAGACGCCCCTTCATGGGGACTACCCGATGCAATTTGTCCACATTGATCATACACCTCTGGAGATAGACGTAATCTCGATGGAGACCGGCGAGCCGTTGGGGCGCCCGTATCTGACGTTGCTCATATGTTCATATAGCCGCCGAATTCTGGGTTTCTATCTTTCACTGTTGAGTCCGCGATATTTGAGTTGCATGGCGGCCATCCTCGATATGGTCCGTCGCTTCGGACGCGTGCCGTCGACCTTGATCTTTGATGGCGGAGCGGAGTTTGGCTCCAAGGACTTCATCGGCTTGCTGGACTTTCTGAGGGTCGAAGCCAAGAGTCGCCCCGCGTCTGCTTGCCGACACGGCACGGTGATCGAGAGGCATTTTGGTATCACACAGTCGATGCTGCTTCACAATCTTCCTGGTAACACGAAGATGCGTCGATGTGTTCGTGAATTGACGCAAGAAACAGACCCTTCGCGATTGGCTAACTTGACGTTGCCGGACTTATATGAGGGCCTCGAGAAATTCTTCTTTGAAATATACGATACCCGGCGTCATGGGACGTTGCTGGCATCGCCACGATCGGTCTACGAGAGCGACATACAAGTTACCGGGGAGCGGCTCAATCGTCTGAAGCGCTATGAAGACTGCATACCCCATGCATTTCCGACCGTTCGGGGCACCACACGCGTTCTTGACGCACAGCGCGGTTTGAAATTGAACTATGACTGGTATCGCAATCCTCGACTGGAGTTGACACGCTATCACCAACGAAGGGTCGAGGTCAAAATGCATTTGCTGAGACCGGAAATCGCGTATGCCCATGTCGACGGGGAGTGGATTCCCATGTATTCGACCCGCTGGCAGTTGGATGAACAAGCAACCGATTTCGTGAGCCAGGCCCGGGCCGAAGAGCGACTTGTCTTGTGCCGTAGGACCCAAGTATCCCACCTGAAGTCAATGGTCGAGACAACGCGCCTGGCCGGCGAAATGATTGAATCGTCGGGGCATCGAGCGTCGGTCGAAACGGTGCCGGAGGCTGCGTCTGCATTGCCGGCCGCCAGTTCGACTGGCGCGAAAACGCCCAACGTGTCGATGGAGTCGACGTTCGAGAAACTGGAAACAGGAGGAGTTCGTGGGTACCGGTACACGATCGAAGGCCCGCACTGATGTTTTGTATCCGCGCGAATTAGAGGCCGCCGCTGCTCCCGTGAGGTTGGCCTACTTCAAAGATTCAATTGTGGCCCATCCTATGTTCGATGCGAAGCTTGCCGAGCTACGATCGTTGGTCGGCAGCGGCTTGCGCGGAACGATGTTGGTTCTAGTTGGACCGGCTGGCGTGGGGAAGAGCGCATTGGGTGAAGTGCTGTGTCAAATGGAGAATAGGGAGTATTTCGATACGGTTCCTGACGATCCACATCGGATCCCGGCAGCTTGGGTGGAGGCATGGGCAGTCGAGCGTGATCGTTTTGATTGGGTCGATTTCTATGAATCGATTCTCGGTGCGCTGCAAATTCCCCTGATTGGTGAAAGTGTGCCCGAGATCAAGCGCACGCTGGCGGGACGTGAAGTCGTGATGCCGGTGTTTGATCGACATCCACGGCCCACACTTCGCATACTCCGTCAGCGTTTGCGACGCGCGTTGGTGATGCGCTCGCCTGCGCTCATTTTCGTCGATGAGGCGTCAAACATTCTCCTATCCCGTGAGCATGAACATGTGAAGCGGCAGGCCAATACGCTCCGATCTATCGTGAATCGGGCCGACACCAGGCTGTTGCTGACAGGGGCGTACGAGCTTTACGAACTCGTGACGCAAAGTGGACAGCTCGCGCGACGGGGAGAGGTGATTCATTTCAGGCCATATCAACAGGATGAAGCGGAACAGTTTATGCTCGGCTTGATTGCGCTTCAAAACTGCATGCCTTTGAGCCGGCGACCTTCATTAGGGTGCTTCGTCGACAAGTTGTTCGAGCAGTCTCTGGGGTGCATCGGGCACTTGAAGCGAATTCTGGTCAGGGCGATGTCGATCGCGATGGCGGAGGGTAAGCAGATTGATGATTCAATACTCCTTCATAGTTTCTACCCTCCCGCCACGCTTGAACGCCTCCGCCAGGAAATCAGATTGGGGTATCGACGTATCGAAGGCAAGCCTCATCCCGATGAGCCTGAGCAAACGGATTCAGAGCAGGGTCCCGGCGACACGGCTACTGTCGGGCGCACGGCAGTAGGGAAATCCGTTTCGCGTTCGAAACATGTTGGTCGGACCACGCCCAGCCGCGGCTGGTTTGGAAACTAGCATGCAGGTGTACGACTCGCGATATCGGATGCCGGAGCGGGCGCTGTTTGCCACGGTGCCCCAGGCTATCGATTCGGCTGCGCGTCAAAAGCTGTCTGACTATGTTGTCCACATGGCCGCCGATGCCCAAGTCCCGGTAAGTGTGTTGGTACGCACTTTCGTGGATTGGCCGACGACGACTGCGACAGGGAAAAAGCGGCCGTTTGCCTCTGGACAGCGACTGGGGTATGTCAATGGGGCGGGCAAAACGGCGCAAGCCTGGATTCGGTGTCTCGAGCCCCTTGTTGGTCGGCAAGATTTAGAGCGGCTGACGCTTTTGCCTATTCACCGCACAATTGGCAACATTACCGGCTGGCTGACTAATTCGCGTCGATGGTGTCCAATCTGTCTACAAGAAGATATCGAGCAAGGTCGGCGAATCTATGAACGCCTGATCTGGTCCGTGGGCCTTGTTCGAAGCTGTCCAGAGCATCGCTGCAGTCTGACCAATATCTGCCCGCAGTGTGGATTTACGCACTGCCACGAACTTGACCCGCGACGGCTATCGGGTTTTTGTTCCCGATGTGGCGGCTGGTTGGGCGGAAATGCAGATATCCGAGGGTTCTGCCTGGCGTCGCAATATGATCAATGGGTCGCAGAGAATTTTGCTGCGCTGCTGGCGTTTCCCGCGGAACGGCTGAATGAATTATCGCCTCAGAATTGGCCCGGTATGCTGGAGGTTGGTATAGAAGCGATGGCGAATCGGAAGGCGGTGAGGTTCGCCGAATTTTGCGCAACCCGGGCGTCGAATATCTGTGCGTGGCGCTCCGGGAAATCGTATCCGTCGATTCGCGCAGTGCTTCGCATCTGTTGGGTGTTCGATATCCCGCTAGTTGATTTTCTGCGAGGCTCACAAGTTGCCTGGACCGATGCGACTGTTCGAGCGCTGCCGGTTGGAATGGCAACGGCAGTACCCCGAGCATTCCATCGCGATGAGGATTGGGAGTACATCAGGAACGTGCTGACGAGCTATGCGGCGGGTGACCGCCCATGTGGCCGCATGCGTGCGGTCGCCCGAGAACTTGCCTTGGACCGCAGCGTGCTGCATAGGCATTTTCCCGAACTGGTGCGTCAAATTGCCCGGCTGGGTCAACAAGAGCGCTTGGACGCGGCAGTCGCGCGCGAGATCGAGCGACGCGATAGAATTTTAGCTTGCGCTGTGCTGATAGTTCAGACGTTGCTCTCCCAGGATATTTATCCAAGTTGGCGACGCATCGAGACCATCTTGCGAGACCAGTATCAGATAATTATCACGCGCCGTGACTACTCGTTGCTGCGACGCGCCCAAATCCAAGGCGGGGTCTTTCGTAAAACGACCGAAAGGGCAAAAGAGGCGCGCGGTGTTATGAACTCGAGCCGTTGATAGCTGTATTTTTTGTCGTGCCCAAAAAATTACCTAGGAAGCTGCTCGGTATTCCATTCACTTCAGGACGATGCTTCGTCAGTGTAGGTGGCAGAAGACGAAGGGCGGAGCACGGATGAACGGGGCGCCGACCGCACGGGTAGTTCAACATGGGTACCGTTTGGGGCGACGACAGACTTACAGGATTCTGTGGTTCATCCGAACGCGGCCGCGATCAACATCGGTGCGCAGTTTGATGTGGTCGCGGTCGGCGATGAACGTGACCCCGAACCCGTGCGTTCATTCCGGAGTTTCACGAAAGAGCTTCACGAGCTTGTCGGCTGGCTCAAGCAGGTCGGGATTCACACGGTGGCGATGGAATCGACAGGCGTCTACCGGATTCCGGTGTTCGAGGTCTTGGAGGCGAGCAGTTTCGAGGTGGTCATCGTCAACGCCCGCGACGCGAAGAACGTGCCGGGGCGGAAGACTGATGTGAACGATGCGCAATGGCTGCAGCAGCTGCACTCCTACGGGCTACTTCGAGCGAGCTTCCGTCCGAGCCAAGACGTCGCGACGCTGCGCTCATATCTGCGGCAGCGCGAGCGTCTGCTGGAATACGCAGCGTCTCACATCCAGCACATGCAAAAGGCGCTGACACTGATGAACGTTCAACTGCATCAAGTGGTGGAGGATGTGACGGGCGCCACCGGCATGAAGATCATCCGCGCCATCGTCGCTGGCGAACGCAATGCCGATACGCGTTCATGCGGGCCCATATCAACGAGCACTGTCTGCGGACGATGTGCCGAGTGCTCGGCGTTCATCGCAGCGGCTATTACGTTTGGCAACGTCAGTCAGGCAGTGCGCGCAAGCGCGAGCACGACCGGCTGCTGGGTCTGATCAAGCATCACTGGCTGAGCAGCGGCGGCGTCTACGGTTACCGAAAAATCACGGTGGATTTGCGAGAATCGGGCGAGACGTGCAGCCGTCACCGCGTGCTCCGGTTAATGCGGATAGAAAGTTTGCGCGCCGAGGTTGGCTACGGCAGCAAGCCTCGCTATCGTGGCGGCCCGGTCGGCGTGGTGGCCAATGTCCTAAATCGGGAGTTCGCCCCCGACGCGCCGAACAGGGTCTGGGTTACCGACATCACGTATATTCGAACCTATGAAGGCTGGCTGTATCTGGCGGCGGTCATGGGTCTGTACTCGCGTCAGATCGTCGGCTGGGCCACGCGATCAACGATGACCAGCGACCTGGTATTGCGGCTTTGCTGGCTGCAGTCTGGAAACGCAAACCGGGCCCGGCGTTATGGTGCATTCGGATCAGGGCAGTCAGTTCACCAGCGATGACTGGCAGTCATTCCTGAGGGCTCACCATATGGTGCCGAGCATGAGTCGTCGCGGTAATTGCCACGATAACGCCGTTGCCGAAAGCTTCTTCAGTGCGTTGAAGAAGGAGCGAATCAAGCGACGCATCTACCCGAACAGGGCTACAGCTGCCACGGACGTACTCAATTCATTGAGATGTTCTACAATCCGATTCGCCGGCATGGTTCCGCCGGCGACTTGTCACCTGTCGAGTTTGAGTGGCGCTACGCGCTAAACGGCTCGTGAGTGTCTATGAAATCCTGGCCGGCCCATGTGGCTCACGAGCGGCGTAAAGAAGAAAGGCGCTCGTGACAGGGGTATTGCGTGCACGTAACAGATGGTCAACAAATTGAATGTGTGCGCAACAATATACCCCTCATCCAAAACCGGGGTCGCGAAATTATTACTTGTTTTCCAGGGCCGTGGAGGCTGTCTAAATTGGGCCATGGAGTATACTTATGCCGCGCTTCAGCACCATCGTTTGGATTTCAGCGCACCTCATGGAAGCACCTCGCCAACGGCCTGCTGCTGCTCGGTTCCGCAGCTCGACCCTCGCCGTACCGCCATTAGCGGAATCGCGGGACGCGATTAGCGCACGAACGGACACCATTAGTAGTATCTACGAACTTCAACACCAGGTGACGAAGCGCTGCGATCAACTCCACCAGCGGCTACGCCGCCGCATTGCGCGGGCTTCGCCCGCTTGCATGGATCAACCCCACGAACTACCTCCTCCGGCTGGCACTACGCCGCTGACGGCTTACGGCCGCCATCGACTAAGTGCGCGGAAATCACGCGTGTCCGACAAGTCGGCCGCCCGCTCTCCCCGCTCGCCAATCGCCTAAACCGACATCGAACACGAATCGCCCGCTTGTCTATAGGAAGGGGGCCTGGTGTCGCGGTATGAATGCCCATTACTGGACAGCCCCCCCGCACAGATCCCGGCGTGCGCGACTTGCGCACCGGGCTCCTGCCTCGGGTGGTTGGCACGTGCCGACCGGCCGCCGCCCTACCGCATGTTCCCCGTGTGGCCCAGCGAATAACGCCCCGGCTGCGGCCACACCGTCAGGCCGTGCGGCTCCATGCCGACGGGAATCGACCGGATCGCGCCGCTCGTGGTGTCGATCGCATAGACGACATCATCGAAGCGGCCCGACAGCCACAGCGTCTTGCCGTCCGCGCTGACGTTGCCCATGTCGGGGCTGCCGCCACCGGGAATCGGCCAGGTTGCGACCACCTTGCGGGTCGCGAAATCGAGCACCGATACGCTGCCCTTGCCGTGCCGCGGCCCGTGGACGCGATTGGAGCCGCGATTCGCGATATAGAGCTTCGTGCCGTCGCGGCTCGGATACAGCCCGTGCGTTCCGACGCCGGTCGGGGTGAAACCGATCTTCGTGAAGCGGTCGCCATCGATGACGTAGACACCGTCCGCCATCATATCGGCGACATAGAACACCCTGCCGTCCGGCGACACGCGGATGTCCTGTGGCATCCCTTTCCGGTCGAGTTCAAGGTAGCCGATCACCTTGCGATTCACCAGGTCGATCTTCGCGAGCTTGCCGCCGAACTCGCACGTGAAGAGCGCATACCGGCCGTCGATCGAAAAGTCGGCATGGTTGATGCCCTTGCATTGCGGCACATCGAGGCTCGACTTCAGCGCCATCGTCTTCGGGTCGCGGAAGTCGAGCCGCGCATGCGCCTCGGCCACCACGATCGCCTCCTTGCCGTCGGGCATGAAATACATGTTGTACGGATCGTCGACACTCACTTCCTGGCCCGGCTTGCCCGTCTTCGGATCGATCGGCGTCAGGCTGCCGTCGGTTCGCCCTTCCGCATTGTTCGCGACCCACAGCGTCTGCAGGTCCCATGCCGGCACGACATGCTGCGGACTGCGGCCGACGGTGAACCGGTCGACGACCTTGTACGTGGCCGGGTCGATCACGTAGACGTCGTTCGATCTCAGGTTCGGCACATAGATGCGCGGCAACGCGCCTGCTACCGCCGCGCTCATGCGGCCGGCCTGCGCCTCGCTGTACAGGTTGTCGGGGTGGATGACGGGCGGCATGCCGGGTACGGCCGCGACGGCCGACGCCGCGATTGCGCCGTGGGCGCCGAAGCCGGCCAGCGCGACCGCGATGACGATCGCGAGTCGGGGAAAGCGGATGTGACGGCGAAAACGCATTTGCATGACGATGTCCCTGTTCGATCGAATGGAACGACGGCAAAGGTAGCACGATGGCGCGGCTGCGTCAGCGGCCGGCGATTTCCTTTCGGATTGTATCGACGGTGCGCGACACGATTGCGTCGGTGCCGAGCCGGCCGAGTTCGACGCTCGCATGGCGCGGATCGCCGCCGTAGACGCCGTCGACCGCGCCGGGCTTCGGGGCATTGCGCAGCTTGTCGCCCCTGACCATGCCAGGCGCGACCGCCAGCAGCAGCGATGTATCGGCCAGCCCCGCATGCGTGCCGATATCCGTGGCCGGCACGCCGTGCTCGCGCAGGATCTGGTCATAGCCGTCGGAACTGGTGCCGTAATACGCGGCCGGCACGAACGCGCGCGCGCCCGTGCCGGCCCACGACTTGTTGAGCCGCGCTACCGCCTGCCTGATGTCATTCTGGTAGCCGCCGTGGTCGCCGAGAAACACGATGTTCGTGAAGCCATGCACCCGGAAGCTGTTGGCCGCGGATTCGAGGGTTTTTTCGAAGACGTCGTCAGGCACGGTAATCGTGCCCGGGAAGCGCATGTGCGACGTCGGCGGCGCATAGCCGCCCTCGGGCACATAGGCGATGACGGGCGCGACGATCGCGTTGCCGAGGCCTTCCGCGATCCGCTCGGACAGTACCCTGACCCGCGCGTTGTGCTTGCCGAGCGCGACGTACGGGCCGCTTTGCTCGGTCCCGCCGATCGGAATCAGGACGGTGGTCCGGCCGGCCCGGATGCTGTCGCGCAGCTCGGTCCAGGTCATGTCCTCGAGTTGCACCGTTCCCGGCGCCTGAGCGAGCGCGGCTTGCGCGACGGTGAAAGCGAGGGCGGCGAAGATGGCGCGTGGCAGGCATTTCATCGCGGATTCTCGACGGAAGGAAAGAGACGACGCTGCATTCCCTCGCACCATAAACGAACTCGCCCGACTTGTCGCTGACGTGGCGCAACGATTCATGTCGAAGATCGCGAGAAAGGATTTCGTCAGGATCCCGTCGTGCGTCGCGACGTTTCCCGCGCCAGCACCTCGTCAGCGCGAATCACGCCGGCAAAACGCCACCTCACCATCGTGGTCACAGAATCGAAATGGAACTATATAAAGGTTGGTTTGAATTGGAGAAAATCAAATGGTTAATATATTTTATTATATTCAATGTTTATTTTTTGTTAAACCGATTGTTGTATTAACAAGGTGGGGTGAAGATGTGTAAGTTGCTTAACGACCTTCCGTCGCCACGCGCAACGAAGTTCGTTTGACTGAACATGTCATTGCGTTGGCCCACTCGATTCGTTCGCAACAGCCTCGGATTCGAATGGTCGCTGTCTATTCAACGAAACACGAAAGACCATATGAAAAATAGCTTCAATGTGAAAAATATCGGAATCGTCGGGTGCGGTGTCATTGGGATGAGTTGGGCCGCCTACTTTCTTGCGAAAGGATTCACGGTCCGAGCCGTGGATAAAAATCCCGATGCCGAGAAGAAGATGATTGGATTTATTGACGACGTCTGGGAATTTCTGGAGAAAGTGGGATTGGATGAGGGGGCGGATAAAAGCCGTCTGTCATTTTCAACTGATCTGGATAAAGCGCTGAATGATGTAGATTTCGTTCAGGAAAATGGGCCAGAGCGGTTGGACTTAAAGCGGAATTTGTTCCGGGATATCACGCATTCGATCCGATCAGACGTCATCGTCGCGAGCAGCTCATCAGGAGCCTGTGTTTCTGATTTTCAAGAAGATGCGCTAAATCCAGAACGCATTTTGCTTGGCCATCCATTCAATCCTCCGCACGTAATACCTCTTGTCGAAGTGGTGGGGGGGAAGTTTACGGCACCCAAAAATGTTGAAAAGGCAATTCAATTTTATAGGAAAATTGGGAAAAAACCGATTCGTTTGAATCGAGAAATCAAAGGACATATCGCGAATCGCATTCAGGCGGCGGTAATGCGCGAGGTGTTGTATTTGCTCGAGCAAAATGTTGCGAGTCTTGAGGATCTTGATATCGCCATTTCCCATGGCCCGGGGTTGCGCTGGGCGGTTCTTGGTCAATTCCTTAACGGGGAGTTTGGCGGAGGAGATGGCGGGATAAGGCACATGATGACGCACCTTGGGCCGGCATTGGAGACTTGGTGGGCTGATTTAGGGCGTATTGAAAAAATCACACCGGAAAATATTGATGCGATGGAGTTGGGTGTTAGTGAAATTTTGAAACGCGTAAAACGGAATGGCGTCATATCTGCTCGCGATGATGTGCTAATGAAGATCCTTCAGGCAAAGGGCAATGAAAAAAATCTTCCTTATTGAGTGGGCTTGACGGGCTAGCAATAGAATGGCGCCCCAGTGAGAACTGTATCGTCATCGATTCAATTTATAAGAGAGTCCGGATATGCGAAACTATCCAGTCGTTAATAATCACGATGACCTGACTCAGGTTGTGGACCTGATCTTGAGTGAGGCTGGATTGGACAGATCGGAGCAGGGGGGAGGTCTCTCCTTCGCCGGTATGGATCCGATTCGCAGAACGCATATCAAAGTCGGAGCGATGTCGGCGGCCATCATCGCCGCGAATTCGATTGCGACCTCAATCCTGTGGAAGGAAAGAACGGGCGAAGGGCAAGACATCCATGTCGATCTCAGGAAGTCGTACGTAACCCAAAGCCCCTGGCAAGAAAATCTGGCGCATTACACGACGATAAACGGTACGTCGCAGATGATGGGGGGGGACATAGGGCAGTTGGGCCCTCAGTTGCTTCCGACCCGAGACAATCGATGGGTCATCCTAACATCACTCTATGCGTCCAACACGGAGAGAGTTTGCAAGTTATTGAACTGTGGCGTGTTGCCTCAGCAACTTGAACGAGCGACCCGGCAGTGGGAAGCGGCAGATCTGGAAAGGGCGGCGCAAGACGCCGGTGTTCCACTTGCGATCTGTCGAACCAGCGAGGAATATCGGGCAACGATGCAATGCGTGAGCAACGCTGCCGCGCCGCTTATCCATATCGAGAAAATCGGAGACAGCCCGGCCGAACCTCTTCCGAATGGGGTGCGCCCTCTCTCGGGTCTTAGGGTATTGGGGATGACTCATGTTGTCGCCGGGCCTACCGTATTGCGTCAACTGGCGGCGCAGGGCGCCGATTGCCTGAATCTGAACGCGCCGCACTGGGTGGAGTTGCCGGCTATCTACTGGCAGTGTTATCCGGGCATCAGGCAGTCTTTCATGGACGTCAGGGTCGATGCCAACAGGCCAGAGATTTATGCTCTCGCGCGGGAGGCAGACGTCTTTGTTCAGAACCTGCGTCCAAACATGGCTGCCCGTCGCGGGTTTTCAGCACAAACGCTAGCTCAGCATAGGCCGGGCATCATCTGTGTCGATGTCAGTTTGAACGTGTCGAAAGGGCCGTGGGCCGACTGGATCGGATACGACTTTATCGGCGGCGGACTCACCGGGTTGTTCTGCGATATTGGGTCCGCCGATCAACCGCAGATGCCGAACGACGTCAACGTCGTCTGTGACTTCATGACCGGCTATCTGGCGTCCATCGGAGTCCAGGCCGCATTAATGCGCAGGGCAAAGGAAGGTGGCAGTTATCGGGTATCGGTAAGTCTGGCTCAAACCATCATGCTTGAGCAGGCGATCGGATATGTCGATACGAATACCCTTCTGAAATACGAATCGCTTGGCGATTCCCATCAGCCGCTCCCGCCCAATCTACAAACAGGGGAAACGGCATTTGGCGAATTCACGCGCTTGGGTTCGCAGGTCGAAATGTCAAAAACGCCGGAATACTGGGACGATCCGATTATTCGCCCGATTGGGTCGTGTCGCCCCGAGTGGATGCCGCGATGATATTTCGCATTGCCGTGAAGTCGATCGATAACGGCAGTAAATTTTCCGGCGCTTGAAAACTCATGACGCATTCGAATCAAACTCGAAACGCGCGTGCTCGGCGGCAGCCGGCACGCGTGCCGGCAAGGGCAGTGATGCTAGTCGGTCTTCTACTCGCGGGTTGCTCGAGGGCGCCGTCAATCGTACTTCTCGGTGCCGCGTTTCCGGATTGGTTGTTCTGCATCGCAGGAGGCGTGTTCGCGACTGTCGTAGTTCATCTCATTCTCGGCGCGACGCGGTGGGTCGTTCTGCTTCAGCCTCTGCCGCTCAGCTATCCCGGTTTGACGGCGATTTTTGCTGCATCCATTTGGATTCTTGTGTTCTACCACTGACCGGAAACGACGAGTATGAGTACACGTGCCGCCTCAGAAAAGAAGAGCAAGGTTATCGCTTTGATAATCGCCGTGGCAGCGCTTGCGTTACTGGCTTTGACATTGTGGTTGAACGACCGATCGCCAAAGACCGACGATGCCTATGTCTACGCCGACAAAGTCAACGTGACGTCGGAAGTTGCCGGTCGCATTGTCGAGATGCCCGTGCATGACAATCAGCGGGTCAAAAAGGGCGACTTACTGTTCCGCCTCGATCCTCGTCCTTTTGAGGCCGCGCTGGCTCAGGCCAAGGCCCAGCTCGATGTGCTTGACAAGCAAATCGAGCTGACGCAGAGGACGGTCGACTCGCAGCGGTTCAACGCACGGGCAATGGAAGCTGCTGTGGCGGCGGCGAGAGCGAATGCGAAACAGGCCGACGACACGCTACGTCGGCTAGAACCGCTGCTCGAAAAAGGTTACGCAGCGCCTGAGGACGTGGACAAGGCACGTACGGCCCAGCGGACTTCGCAGGCCCAGCTCAATTCGGCGCAATTACAAGCTCGGCAAGCAGATGCTGCGGTTAGCAGCGTCGCCGCGCTGATCGCGCAAAAGGCGGCAGCGCAAGCGCAGGTTGTCGAGGCCGCGCTGCGCCTGGAATACACGACTGTGCGGGCACCATTCGATGGACGAATTGTTGCGCTTGACACGAGGGTGGGCCAGTATTCGTCGCCGTCGAAGCCGATCTTTACCCTAATTGCCGCTGACAAATGGTTTGTCGTGGCAAATTTTCGCGAAACGGATCTGAAGGAAATCAAACCGGGTACGCGTGCCACTGTGTATGTGATGAGTGATACCAGTCATCGATTCGACGGGGTGGTTGACTCGGTCGGGTACGGCGTTACACCAACTGATGGAGGTGCGTTGCTAGACGGATTGCCGCGAGTCGCCAGGACGATCAATTGGGTTCATGTTTCCCAGCGCTTTCCCGTCAAGATCAAGGTCGAGTCTCCCGACGAATCGCTGTTCCGGCTCGGCGCCTCGGCTATCGCAATCCTGCATCGCGGCGAGCATGCCGCACGAGAATCGATCCGGCCCTGACATGACCAAAGCATTCGGACGCAATGCGACGACAGTGATTCAGTTCTTGTCGGTGGAATTGCGTGCCTTTCCGGGGCGTTGGAACATCGCGCTGCGCTGTCTGTTATCAAGTGCAATCGTGATAATCGCCTCGCAGGCGATGCAAGTGCCTTTCCTGCCGATGTCGTTGTTCATTGTATTTTTTGCCACGCAATCAAACGTTGTATTGACACGCCTAGTCGCACCTGTGATGTTCGTCGGCATTACCCTGGCAATCGCCGTGTCCATTCTGCTGGCCAAATTCACGTATGGCTTTCCGGCCTGGCGTGTCGTGCTAGTTGTTATGCTGATGCTTGGGTGTCTGTTCATGATGCGTGTATCTAGGCTGGGCCCCGTGTTTTACATGATCGCCTTGGTGATTGCGAACGTGCAGGGATATTTTGATCTGGTTCCCAGTGCAGAGCTGGTGGTGCGAGGGATCCTGTGGGTTTGGATCGCCGCAATTTATCCGCTCCTGGTCTGCGTACTCATCAATGCGTTGCTTTTGCCGGTCGAGCCGCTCCTCCAGTTAAAGGAGGAGGCGCATCGTCAACTGATGCAAGTCGACGGTGCGCTCGCGACATTGATGGGCGAGCCGGCATTTGACATGCCATTCGGGCGCGATGACCTCCCGCGGGGCGTGCTTACCGTACAGAAGCTGTTGCGTTTTGCTTGGGCACGGGACAGGGCATTCCAGACCGGTCAGGCACGTCACCTTCAGCTTGCCTTGGCGCTGTCGACGCTACGGGAGCAGGCCCTTCGCCTGCCGAGGCAGGTGGGTACTCCAGCCGCCGCGCATGTTCCCGCGCTGCGCATGGCTTGTCACCGCCTAGATGCCTGCATACAGGAGGAAACGAGATTCGACCTTGTGGGTATTGAGGTGCCCAAAAGCGTTGCCGACGCCAATCATGCGCCACTTGATGAAATGTGGCATGCATTGTGTGTTCTAGCCGTCGATGGCGAGACGCCAGCGAAGGTGGAGGTCGGTTCTCAAAGTGGCCTGCTTGCCCCTGATGCCACCACCAATCCGGTCTACATGCAATTCGCGTTGAAGACGGTTCTGGCCATGATGCTGTGTTACGTCTTTTACGTTGGTGTCGACTGGCCCGGTATCCATACGGCGATGGCGACATGTTTGATCGTGGCACAACCCTCGCTCGGCGGTTCGAATCGAAAGATGCAATTGAGAGTGATCGGTGCGCTGATTGGGGGCGGGCTCGCAATGCTGTTTACCGTGTTCGTGGTTCCGGATTTGGACACCATTGCCGGCTTGTTGATGATCACGTTACCGGTGCTGACTTTCTCCGCGTATCTGTCGGCGGGTTCGGAGCGCATCAGCTACGGCGGCATGCAGATCATGTTCACCTTTGCTGTTGCGATGCTTGGCGATTTTTCGGCAAACGTCGATCTGACCGACATCCGCGATCGTCTGGTTGGTGTCGGTGTGGGGATCGGCGTGTCCTTCATCGCACACGCCTTACTGTGGCCGGAGTCAGAGGGAAAGGTGTTGGCAATGCAGATCGGCGCGTTGTTGAAGCGAGTTGCCCGCCTGATCGACGAAGATCCGGAAGGTGAAGATTCGTCAATCGATCCGGCTTCCGTCTCGCAGGCGTGGGCGGAGCTCGATACGTGCGATCAAACTCTATCGCGTGTCGCGCTGGAGCCGAACTGGCAGCAAAGCGAAGGCGAACACGAGAATGTACTGATGCGCCTGCAAGCGGTGGTCGCGCACTCGCGTGAAGTGCTCATCGAAGCGATAGCACTGAGGAGTGCGACAGAGTCAAACGCCGATCGCCTCGATTCCGGGCGGAAGCGAGCGTTAGATCAAGCCAAGACCACTATCGCTGATCGTCTGAAGCGCTATGCGGACGGCTTGATCGACTCAGGGAACGCACTTTATACGCTGCCAGACTTCTCGGGCTATTCGCCACCCGGGCTGCTTATCGAGTCGCCGAGTATCTCCGCAGATTCGGCATTGCAAGAACGCCTACATCGCCTGGCTGGGCGTGTGCAGTACTTGGTAACGCCTGCCAGCGCAGAAGAAAATATCTATCGGAGTGGTGGACTCACATGACTGGTTCCACATCCAGGCCTGGTTCATTGTTCATGCGCATCGTCTGTTCGTTGGCCATGCTTGCCGGCCTAGCTTCGTGCGCCTGGATGCGCAACGATCCAGGAACGAGGCCGCTGATTGCGCCGGATCGAATTGGGTTGGCGAACGATATTCACCTTGCTCGCGACGGGTGGCCAGGCTCGCGATGGTGGACGCGCTATGCCGATGCACAGCTCGATGCGTTGGTCGAACGTGGTTTGGGCGATTCGCCAAACATGCGCGTAGCTCGGGCGAGAATCGAGCAGGCCCGCGCTGACGTGGAGAGGGCTCAAGCTGCGACCCAGTTTCAGGCCGCACTGATCGGGCGAGTATCGCAACAATGGTCCAAGTCTATTAGCAGTTCCAGCCCGCTCACCGATCCAATCCCGGATCCGGAGGATGGCGGCTACAACTCCGGCGCGCACAGTGGCACCGTTTCGTCGATCGGTATCTCAGGCGGCTACGAATTCGATCTGTGGGGAATGAAGCGCTCGGCGGTTGCAGCTGCCATTGGGGCACGGAATGCCATGTTGGCCGAGGCGGCAACGGCGGAACTGGAAATTTCCACGACGATCGCGCGAACCTACTTCAGTCTGCAGGCAGTAATGCAGCAGATCGTCCATCTGCAGCAGATCCGCGATATTTTGCGCGATTCGAACGTAGCGATGACGGCGAGACAGGCGCGAGGGTTCGTGACGTCCTCCACTACCGCCAAGACGAAGGATGAGTTGCTGAAGATCGAACAAGTGCTTGCGTCGATGCAGGCGCAGGAAATCAGTTTTCGCGAAGTGCTGCGTGCGTTGACCGGTGCTGGTGCGGACGACTTTCCGCTGATCGCGATGAGACCTTTGCCGGAACCGCAGCCGCAATTGCCTGCCACGTTGTCGTACGCGCTGCTTTCTCATCGTCCCGATCTCGTTGCGCTGCGCTGGTACGTTCAATCGTCGTTCGACCAGATTGACGTAGCCAAGGCGGCGTTCTATCCGAACTTCGACATCAAAGCATTGCTTGGAATCACTTCGATCCGCATCGAAGACGTGCTGAATGTCACCAGTCTTCAATTTCGCCTGATGCCGGGTGTGAGCTTACCGATTTTCGATGGGGGGCGTCTTAACGCGAATCTGCGCAAGACTCGGGCGGCCAGCAATACGCTGATCGAGCAATACAACCAGGCGGTGCTTGGCGCGGTGCGCGATGTAGCTATCGCGGCCACAAATATGCAAAACATGGAGGACCAAGCTCGTATCGAGTGGGAGAAATCCGAGCAGGCGCAGATCGGTGAAGAAGAGGCGGGGGCACGAGCGCAGCGCGGCCTAGCATCGGCCATTTCCGCTCGCGAGGCGCAGATTCCGGTGTTGAACGCGCAGGTGCAGATGGCCGACATCTGCGGCAAGCGCCTGGCTGCCGAAATTGCGTTGATCAAGGCGTTGGGTGGTGGCTACGACACACCAGCTATGCCGTGAGGGTTGTTTCAATAGTGTCTTTGATCGACGCTCAGAATTTCCAACGGTTATTATCTTAAGAGCCACGATTTTGGTTATCGCCTGCCACGAGTGCGACGCACTGTTGCACAAACCGCGCCTGAGCGGACGTGAATCCGCGCGCTGCCCGCGCTGCGACGCGCTGCTCTATCGCAACAGCGCCGCGCAG
>NZ_CADFDU010000003.1 GCF_902833045.1 Burkholderia sp. BCC0322 | reverse complement strand
CCGCCAGCATGCGCCGAAACCCTTGAACTACGACATTTCAACTTTGCTCAGATGCGACATTACAACTTTGCTCTTACACCAAAACTATCGATAATTCACGTTATGTAAAATTAAGTTGGCTTGATGGTAACCGACCAGATTCGTCTCAGCTTGCCGCGCGCAGCCGTCATTGGCGCGTGGCAAACCCAATTACGACTCCGTCTGCACAGCGTCGGCTGTGACTCGCGCCTGGGCTGCTGTACAAGGCGAGGATGTGGAATCGCTACGCGGTGACCCATCGCGACACGGTGTTCGCCGAGGACGATTTCGCGTCGGTGTTCGGCAACGCGTTTCTGGCGGCGTACGACGCGGAAGTGCAAAGCTGTCGCGACAGCGGCCGGGATTGAGCGTCGAACGGCACGCCCGCCATTGGTAATCGGCCATCGTCGATGCGTGCCGACGATGGCGTCAGATGCCCATTTCATGCGAGGCAACCTTGTTCCGCCCCGTTTCCTTCGCGTGATACAACGCCTCGTCGGCCGCCTTGATCACCGACTCGACCTCCCCCTCCTGCCCGGGGGCCCAGCTTGCCACGCCGATACTCGCGGTGACGCGCCCGAATTCGCTTTCCGCATGTTCGATCGCAAGCCCGTCGATGGCCGCACGAATCCGCTCGGCGATCTCCGTTGCACCCGTGGCCGGCGTATCGGGCAGGATCACGACGAATTCCTCGCCGCCATAGCGGGCCGCGGTGTCCGCGGGGCGCCGGATGTTGTCGCCGATGCACCGTGCAACCGCCGCGAGCGCGTCGTCGCCGGCCTGGTGACCATATGTGTCGTTGTAGGCCTTGAAGCGGTCAACATCGACGAACAGCAGCGAAAACACCGAGCGGGCACGGCGCGCGCGGCGCCATTCGAGGTCCAGCACTTCCCCGAACGAGCGGCGATTGTTGAGCCCGGTGAGACCGTCGGTGCGTGCGAGCATGACCAGCTCGGATTCGGCCCGCATCCTGCGCCGCAGTTGCACGCCCAGCATGCAGGACAGCATGATGAACGCCGCGCCGAAGGTCGCCACCAGCGCGCCGATCGTGATCGCCCGGCGCCGCCATGCGGCGTAGATGTCCTGCTCCGCTTCGGCGACCATGATGATCAGCGGCAGATGCGGCAGCGTCTTGAAGTAGTAGAAGCGACGCACGTTGTCGATCGTCGAGGTGTCGAGGAACGAGCCTTCCGGCGCGGTCAGGAAGTGGCGAAACGTCGCCGCCTTGCTGAGGTCGCGGCCGACGGTGCGCACGTCGTACGGCTGGCGCATGAACATGATGCCGTCCGTACCGATCAGCGAAATCGCGCCGTGCGAGCCGAGCGCGAGGCCGGCGAACAGCGTGTGGAAATACTCGAGATTGACCGCGATCATCACGATGCCGCCGAATGAGCCGTCCGGATTCGACACGCGGCGCGTCAGCGCCACGCTGAGCGAGCCGCCGCGCAGGCGGGATGCATAGGGATCGCTGATGTAAAGCCCGACGTCCGGATTGTCCCGGTGAACCGTAAAGTACTTGCGGTCGCCGAAATTGCCCTGTCGCGGCATGTCGTTCGCCGAATCCAGGACGATGTTGCCGGCCGCGTCCAGCACGAGCATCGAGCCGAGAAATTTCGCCGTCATCGCGTGATCGAACAGGACGCCGCGCCGCAATGCCGGCGAGGCCGCCATGACGTCGGGCCGCTGCAGGCCCTGAATCACCGCGTCCAGCGACAGGCCGTACAGCTCGATATTGCGTTCGATGTCGCGCTCGGCGACGAGCGCCAGGTTCCGCGACGTATCGCGTGCGCGATCGAGCGCGTCGTGACGGCTCTGAAACAACTGCAACACGCAGAGGCCCATCAGCGCGCACGCTATCAAGGTCCCCGCCACCACGACGTAGTACGGCGCTGCCGACCGCGGATGCATCCGTTTCCTCTCAGGTTGGGCCGACGCTGACGCACCGGTTGTTATGGTTTCTTCTGGATAACCTATACCAAAAAGCGTGGCACTCGGGTACGAGGTGCAGTCCGTACTTGCCAGGTGGCTGACGACTTGACCTGAGCGGTGTCGAGCGGATCGGGTTCCGATCGGGCAGGCACCGGGTGCCGGTGCCATTCACCGAGGGGTGTGGTGTCGCGTGTGTCGTGGCTGGTGATTGAATCGAAACAATCGACCCGCAGTGACGCGCGTATTGAAATACCGGGGTGGTTGCCGTTCGAATGCGGCTGGCAGGAGAACTGACGAAAGCCGGGCGTACCGCCCGACCTGCGCCGGTCGCGTGCGCAACGCCGACAGCGCCGCGCACGCGATCGATTGACGACCGTCAGACGGCCATCACCGTCACCGATTTCGTGACGAGGTACGGCTCCAGCGCTTCCGGGCCGCCTTCCGACCCGTAGCCCGAGTCCTTCACGCCGCCGAACGGCATTTCCGGCCACGGCGTCGCCGGCTGGTTGATCCACAGCATCCCGACTTCGAGGCGCTGCGTGAGCAGGTGCACGTTCGCGAACGAACGCGTGAACGCGTAGCCGGCGAGACCGAACGGCAGGCGGTTCGCTTCCGCGATCGCGTCCTCGAGCTTGTCGAAACCGCGAATCGCCGCGACCGGGCCGAACGGCTCGTTGTTGAACACGTCCGCTTCGAGCGGCACGTTCGCGATCACGGTCGGCGCGAAGAAATTGCCTTCCGAGCCGATCCGTTCACCGCCGGTTTCGATGCTCGCGCCGACCTTGCGCGCGTTGTCGACGACCGACGCCATCGCGGTGAGCCGTCGCGGGTTCGCGAGCGCGCCCAGCGTCGTGCCCTCCTCGAGGCCGTTGCCGACCTTCAGCCCCTCGGCATGCTTGACCAGCGCGCGTGTGAATTCGTCGCGAATGCTGTTGTGCACGAGAAAGCGCGTCGGCGAAATGCAGACCTGCCCCGCGTTGCGGAACTTCGCGCCGCCGGCGGCTTTCACCGCAAGCGCGACGTCGGCGTCCTCGGCGACGATCACCGGCGCGTGGCCGCCCAGCTCCATCGTCGCGCGCTTCATGTGCAGGCCCGCCATCGCGGCGAGCTGCTTGCCGACCGGCGTCGAACCCGTGAACGTCACCTTGCGGATCACCGGGTGCGGAATCAGGTACGACGAGATTTCAGCCGGATCGCCATACACCAGGCCGATCACCCCGGCCGGCACGCCTGCGTCGACGAATGCGCGCAGCAGCGCGGCCGGCGAGGCGGGCGTTTCTTCGGGCGCTTTCACGAGGAACGAGCAGCCGGTCGCCAGTGCGGCGCTCAGCTTGCGCACGACCTGGTTGACCGGGAAATTCCACGGCGTGAAGGCGGCGACCGGGCCGACCGGCTCCTTCACGACGGTCTGCTGCGCGCCAAGGTTGCGCGGCGGCACGATCCGGCCGTACACGCGGCGGCCTTCGTCCGCGAACCATTCGATGATGTCCGCTGCAGACAGCACTTCGACACGCGCTTCGGTGAGCGGCTTGCCCTGCTCCTGCGTCATCAACTGCGCGATCGCGTCGGCGCGTTCACGCACCAGCGCGGCCGCCTTGCGCATCGTCGCCGCGCGCTCGTGCGCGGGCACCTTGCGCCATGCCTCGAAGCCGCGTTGCGCGGCGGCGAGCGCACGGTCGAGATCGGCGATGCCCGCATGAGCCACCTTGCCGATCGTCTTGCCGGTCGCCGGGTTCACGACGTCGATCGTCTTGCCGCTCGCGGCGTCGACCCACTCGCCGTCGATCAGCAGTTGCGTATCCGTATAAGTCACGTTAGCCATCCAGACACCCCTACATTGCGTCGATAAACGCGCGCTGCCGCGAACGGCCACGCGCCGGTTGACAGGAAAAAGACAGAAAAATGCCAGGCCGCCGGGGCAGGCACGCACCCGGCGGCAGTGACGGCAGGCACACCGGCCCGCCATCGTTCCGCATGGGGCCGCGCTCAGCGTGCGGCCGCCGTCGCCTTGCGAAGTTTCGCGACGTCCGCCGCCTGCACGGCCGGCGCGCCATTGTTCCAGCCGGCCCGCATGAACGTCAGCACGTCGGCGATCTGCCGATCGTTCAACTGGTTCGAGAACGCCGGCATCGGATACGCGGACGGCACACCATCGATCACGAGCGTCTCGCTGCCGTTCAGCGTCACGTTGATCAGCGACGCGGCGTCGGCTTCGAGCACGTTCGGATTGCCGGCGAGCGGCGCGAGCAGCGGCGCGTAGCCGCGCCCGTCCGCGCCGTGGCAATGCAGGCAGTAAGCGTTATACACCTTCGCGCCCGGATCGGCTGCCGGCCGTCCCAGCGCAGCCTGCGTCGCCTTCGGATCATAGCTGTACGGCGGCGCGCCCGTGCCGCCCGCCGCCGGCAGCGATTTCAGGTAACGCGAAATCGCCGCCAGATCGTCGTCGGAGAGCGCCTGCGTGCTGTGGTTGATCACGCTCACCATCGAGCCGAACGCGGTCGCGTGCTGATTCGCGCCGGTCTTCAGGAATTGCGCGACGTCGGCCTCGTTCCAGCGGCCCAGCCCCGTGTTCGGCTCGCCGGTCAGGTTCGACGCGAACCAGTTGTCGATCGGCGCGCCCGACAGGAACGCCGCGCCGCCTTCGTCGAGCGCCTTCTCCTGGAAGCCGACGCCGCGCGGCGTGTGGCACGACCCGCAGTGCCCGAGCCCCTGCACCAGATACGCGCCGCGGTTCCACATCGCGTCCTTCACCGGCTTGTCGGCATAGGGCGTCGTGTCGAGGAACACCATGTTCCACAACGCGAGCGGCCAGCGCATGTTGAGCGGCCACGGGATCTCCGACGGCCGGTTCGCCTGCTTCACCGGTTCGACGCCGTGCATGAAATACGCGTACAGCGCCTTCACGTCGTCATCCTTCAGCTTCGCGTACGACGGGTACGGCATCGCCGGATACAGGTGATGGCCGTCCTTCGCGACGCCCGCGCGGAGCGCACTCGCGAATTCGGCTTCCGTATAGCCGCCGATGCCCGTTTCCGGATCGGGCGTGATGTTGGTCGTGTAGATCGCGCCCATCGGCGTGATCATCTTCAGGCCGCCGGCGAACGGCGTGCCACGCGGCGCGGTGTGGCACGCGACGCAGTCGCCCGCTTTCGCGAGATACGCGCCGCGCGCGACGAGCGCGCTGTCGGCCGGTGCCGTCTGAGCGGCATGCGCGGCCGTGCCGGCCAGCAGCGCAGACACGGCGAACAACGACGTGCCGAGCATCTTCAGGGTGAGGTTTTGCATGGTCGTCGCCTCCCCTCACGCCGTCTTCAGCTGGTCGCCGACCGGCAGCTTGCGCAGCCGCTTGCCGGTCGCCGCGAAGATCGCGTTCGACAGCGCCGCGGCCGTCGCGGCCGTGCCCGGCTCGCCGATCCCGCCCGGCGCTTCACCGCTTTTCACCAGATGCACGTCGATCGGTGGCGTCTCGTTGATCCGCAGCATCCGGTAGTCGGTGAAGTTGTTCTGCACGACGCGGCCGTCCTCGATCGTGATCTCGCCGTACAGCGCGCCCGTGATCCCGAAGATGATGCCGCCCTGCACCTGCGCCTCGATCGTGTTCGGGTTGACGACCATGCCGCAATCGACCGCGCACACGACACGCTTGACCTGCACCTCGCCGTTATCCACCGCGACATCGACGACGATCGAGAAGAAGCTGCCGAACGCGTGCATCACCGAGACGCCGCGCCCTTGCCCCGTCGGCAGCGCCGGGCCACCCCAGCCGGCCGCCTTCGTCGCGACGTCGAGCACGTTGAGCGCGCGCGGCGTCTTGCCGAGCAGCGCGCGGCGGTATTGCACCGGGTCGGTCTTGGTCTGCGCGGCCAGTTCGTCGATGAAGCTCTCGACCACGAACGTGCCGCGCGTCGGGCCGACGCCGCGCCAGAACGCGGTCGGCACGTGGCGCGGCTCCTGGCGCACGTAGTCGACCAGCTGGTTCGGCAGGTCGTAAGGCAGCTCGGCCGCGACCTCGACCGCGTCGGGATCGACGCCGTCCTTGAACGCGGGCGGCGCGAAGCGCGCGATGATCGACGAGCCGACGATCCGGTGCTGCCACGCGACCGGCTTGCCGTTCGCGTCGAGGCCGGCCGAGATCCGGTCGTAATAGTACGGCCGGTACATGTCGTGCTGGATGTCCTCCTCGCGCGTCCAGATCACCTTCACGGGCGCGTTGACTTGTTTGGCGATCTTCACCGCCTGACCGATCATGTCCGTTTCGAGCCGCCGGCCGAAACCGCCGCCGAGCAGGTGGTTGTGCACGACGATCTTCTCCGGCGGAAAGCTCGTGAGCTGCTGCACGGTGTCGACCGCGCGCGTCGGCACCTGCGTGCCGACCCAGATTTCGCAGCCGTCGCCGCGCACGTGCACCGTGCAGTTCACCGGTTCCATCGTCGCGTGCGCAAGGAACGGCTGTTCGTAGACGGCGTCGATGCGCGTCTTCGCGCCAGCGAACGCGCGGCCGACGTCGCCCTCCTTGCGCGCGACCGCGCCCTTGCCGTTCGCCGCCGCCTGCGCGAGATCGGCGACGATGTCCTTCATCGACACCTTCGCGCCTGCGCCTTCATTCCACTTCACGACGAGCGCCGATGCGCCGCGCTTCGCGGCCCATGTGTGATCGCCGACCACCGCGACCGCGTTGTCCGCACGCACGACCTGGCGCACGCCGGGGATCTTCTTCGCGGCCGTATCGTCGACGCTCGCCACCGTGCCGCCGAACACCGGGCTGTTCACGATCACCGCGTACAGCATGCCGGGCAGGCGCACGTCGAGCCCGAATTGCGCGGTGCCGTCGACTTTCTCCGGCGAATCGAGCCGCTTCGCGGGCGTGCCGATCAGCTTGAAATCCTCCGGCTTCTTCAGCGCGACGTCCTTCGGCACCGGCAGCTTCGCCGCCGCATCGGCGAGCTGGCCGTACGACGCGCGTCGGCCGCTCGGCGAATGCTGCACTTCGCCGTTCACGGCGCGGCAGGATGCCGGATCGACGTTCCATTGCTTCGCGGCGGCCGCGACCAGCAGCGTGCGCGCCGTCGCGCCCGCACGGCGCAGCGGTTCCCATGCATAGCGCACCGACGTCGAGCCGCCGGTGAGCTGGCCGCCGAGCAGCGGATCGAGGAACAGCTTCTCGTTCGGCGGCGCATGGTCGAGCGTGACGCTCGACAGCGGCACTTCGAGCTCTTCCGCGATCAGCATCGGCAGCGCCGTATAGACGCCCTGCCCCATCTCGACCTTCGGCATCACCAGCGTGACCTTGCCGGCGCGGTCGATCTGCACGAACGCGTTCGGTGCGAACACGCCGGCGCGCGCGGTTTCATCGCCGTCGCCGCCGATCACCGAACGACGTGCATCGTCGCCCGCGGCCGGCAGGCTGAAGCCGAGCAACAGGCCGCCACCGGCCGCCGCGCCCAGCGACATGCCGAGCTTGAGGAACGAACGGCGCGATACGCCCGTGCCGGCCCGGCCGGCTTCGATCAGTCCTCGCGACATGTCAGGCCCCCTTCGCGGCTTGCTTCACGGCCGCGCGAATCCGGTTGTAGGTGCCGCAGCGGCAGATATTGCCGGCCATCGCCGCATCGATGTCGGCGTCGCTCGGGTTCGGGTTCGACGCGATCAGCGCGGTGGCGGCCATCACCTGCCCCGACTGACAGTAGCCGCACTGGACGACGTCGAGCTCGCGCCATGCCTGCTGAACCTTGTGGCCGGCCGGCGTTGCGCCGACGGCTTCGATCGTCGTGATCTTGCGGCCCGCGACGGCCGCAACCGGCAGTACGCACGAGCGCGCGGCGACGCCGTCGAGGTGCACCGTGCACGCGCCGCACTGGGCGATCCCGCAGCCGAACTTCGTACCTGTGAGGCCGACGACGTCGCGCAGCACCCAGAGCAAGGGCATGTCGTCGGGGGCGTCGACCGAGCGGGTTTCGCCGTTGATGTTGAGGGTGATCATTCAGCCTCCGGGGCCGGTGTGTTGGGGAGGCGGCGCGAACGATGCGCCGCGTGGTGTCGTCATCGCCGCCGCACGCTGTGCGGCGGGTGCCGTGCGGCCCGGGTGGGAGCGGGCTGCGACGGTGGTGCTGCGTGGTTATTCCGCGACGTCGATACCCGATAGCACCTTGATGATCGGCGGCGCGGTAAACCAGTCGACCGACTTCGTGCGGAACTCACCGAAATGCGGGCTCGCGAGGTGCGCGTCGAACGCAGCCTGGTCGTCGTAGATCTCGTACAGGTGCAGGTTCGGCGAGCCGTCCCGCTCGCGGAACAGGTCGTAGCGCCGGTTGCCCGGCTCGGCGCGCGTCTTCGCGACCATGCTGCGCAGTACGGCCTCGGCGGCCTCCGCGTATTCGGGTTTCAGGAACAGGGAAGCAATCACGTGAAGCGCCATCTTGTCACTCCTATCGAAACGGAATCGAGCATGCCACAAGCCGGCGTCGCGCGACGCCAGCGTGCAACCGCGGTGTGTTGCCGTGCCGCGGCATCAGGCCAGTTCGTCCGGGCCCACGCGCACCACGACCTTGCCGAAGTTCTTGCCGGCCAGCAGGCCGATCAGCGCTTCCGGTGCGTCGGCCAGGTCGGGGACGACGTCTTCCAGCGTCTTCACCTTGCCCTGCGCGACCCATTCGCTCATGTCCTTCAGGAACGGCGCATAACCGGTCGCATAGTGATCGAGGATGATGAAACCCTGCACGCGGATGCGCTTGCGCAGGATCGCACCCATCAGCGCCGGCACGCGATCGCGGCCGGTCGACACCGCGGTGTCGTCGTATGCCGCGTCGTTGTAATGCGCAATGATTCCGCACACCGGCACGCGCGCATGATCGTTGAGCAGCGGCCACACCGCGTCGAACACGGCCCCGCCGACGTTCTCGAAATAGACGTCGATGCCGTTCGGGCACGCGTCCTTCAGCTTCGCGGCAAACGCCGGATCGCGGTGATCGACGCACGCGTCGAAGCCGAGCGTGTCGGTCACGTACGCGCACTTGTCGGCGCCGCCCGCGACGCCGACCACGCGGCAGCCCTTCAGCTTGGCAATCTGGCCGACCACCGCGCCGACCGCTCCGCTCGCCGCCGCGACCACCACGGTTTCGCCGGCCTTCGGCTCGCCGATCTTCAGCAACCCCGTGTAGGCGGTGAAACCCGGCATGCCGAGCACGCCGAGCGCGTATGACGGATGCGCGAAGTCGCGGCCGAGCGGAATCAGGTCGCGGCCGTCGGACAACGCATAGTCCTGCCAGCCGGCGCCCGCTACCACGAGGTCGCCTTCGCGGAACGCGGGCAGGTTCGACGAGACGACCTGGCTGACGGTGCCGCCGACCATCGGCTGGCCGAGTTCGGCCGGGGGCGCATAGGACGGTGCGTCGCTCATCCGGCCGCGCATGTACGGGTCGAGCGACAGCCAGACCGTGCGCAGCAGCACCTGGCCGGCGCCGGGCGTCGGCACGTCAGCGGATTCGGTGCGGAAGTTGTCCGGCGTCGGCGCGCCGACCGGGCGCGAATTCAGGATGATCTGGCGGTTTGCGGTCTTGGTTTGCGGCATGTGAGTCTCCGTCAACAGGAATAAGCGTGCTTCGTGGGCACGATCGGATCAGGGATGAGGCAGCAGAAGGCACGCACGTGTGTCAGCGCCGACGCCAGGCCGTCACGGTCGCACGCGTGCAGTTGGAGCAATCGGGACAGCGTAACGCGGAGCGATGCGTTCGTCATGCGCGTGTAAGTAGACCAGTCGTCTAGAATCGGGGCAAAAACAAGGCGCGCCAGTGCGCGCCCGGGTTACGACTGCGCTCCGTCATGCGCGGCCGGCGGCAGGTTCAGCATGCGCCGCGTTTCGACCATCGCCCTTTCGAGCGGCTGGCGGTTGCGGTGGATCTTTTCCAGCAGCGTTGCGCCCAGCCACAGCTCGTAGAGGATCGCGGCTGTGTAAGACGGATCGGCGACGCCGCTCAGCGAACCGTCGGCCAGCCCGGCCTCGATGCCGCCCGCGAGCCGCTCGATGATCTGGCTCGTGCCGTGCCGCAGCACCGTGCGCATCGCTTCCGACAGGTCGGACACTTCCGCGCCGAGCTTCACCGCGAGGCACTTGCCTTCCGGATCGTCCGCGCATTGCGTGTGCAGCCAGTTGCGCCAGTACGTCATCAAGCGCTCGGCGCCCGTGCCGGCCTGATGCTTGAACAGGTTGTCGAGATGCGCGAGATAGCCGTCGAAATACGATTCGAGCAGCGCTTCGCCGAATGCCTCTTTCGAGCCGAAGTAATGGTAGAACGAGCCCTTCGGGATGCCCGCCGCAGCGAGAATCTCGTTCAGACCGACCGCCGAAAACCCCTTGTGGAGCATGATCGGCTTGGCGATATCCAGGATGTGCTGGCGGACTTCCGCGCCTGAAGATGCATTCATGATGACGTATGTTAGCAACGATTAGACCGGTCGTCTAGTAACGTCGAACCGGCATGTTGAGCGGCACTTTACCCGATCCCCGCCGGGCGCCCAAACGTCGCGCCGGCATTCCTCGCTCCGTTCCCCCCTGCCGCGTGCGCGGCGTCACATGCACGACTCGGTTTCGTCGCGGGCGTTTCATCGATCTCCCGCATAAATACGCGCGGCGCATGTGCCGGCAATCGACTCATATCGACCGGTATTGCACACGTGTGCAATGCGCCGGATCGCCGTTGTCACCTCCCGAACCCGTGACCAGGAACGCCCATGACCGCTTCGAAACCCGAACGTCCGTCCGCGCCGAACCGCCGGCGCTTCATCCAGCGCGGCGCCGCGCTGACCCTGTCGCCGCTCGTCGGCACGCTGGCTGCCTGCGGCGGCGACGGCAACCCGACGTCCGCGTCGTCGTTCGCCGCCACCGGCGCCGCGGATGCGTCCGTGCGCAGCTACGGCATCGCCGACCGCTCGATCACGATCAACGTCGTCAATGCGATCCCGTCGACGACACTCGCGTACGGCAACGCGGCGAGCCAGAGCGGCTCGCTGCCGCAGGCGTCGCAAGCGCAGGTCGCAACCGGGCAATCGACTGCCGTCAGCGCGTCGAACAGCTGGGGCGACTGCACGGGATCGTTCAGCCTGGCCGGCGGGGATGCATCGTTTGCGATCTCGTACACGCATCCGTTCGGGTCGCAACCGACCACCGTCAGCGTCACGCCGTCGGCCGGCTACGTGTCGGGCGCCGACGCCGCCACGTTTCCCGGTCACGACTCGATCGCGAATCTCACGCTGTATCGCGGCGTCCCGACCGCGAACGGCGCGTGGGTCGTCCCGCTCGCGCAGCTCGCGACGCCGCCGGCCAACAACTGCCAGGATTTCGCGAACAGCATGTTCGGCACCAACGTGCGCACGGCCGCGGCGATCCAGTCCGCGTACCAAAGTACCGGCCCGCTCGGCTACGTGCCGCCGGCCGACTTCACCGGCGGTCAGCTCGCGGGCTTCGTCGCGCAATGGGTGCAGCGCTGGCAGAATGGCGCCGCTTATGGCGCGCTGCCCGCTGCCGATGCGCAACTGATCGACGCGTTGAAGCAGTACGTATCCACTGCATCGAACGCGGGCCCGTTGACGATGTGGGTGCCGCAGATCGCATGGCAAGCCGGCTCCGATCCTGCGGTGTTTGCGTTGACGGGCTATCGCGCGTTTCCGTTCGTCGATGCGCAGCGCAACTGGGTCGCGGGCACGCTGGCCGCGTTCCTGACGCAGCTGGCGGCCGGTTCCCATATCGTCGCGATCAGCGCGACGAGCGACCTGCCGGCGGGCGTCACGATGCAGGCGTTCGACAGCTTCATGGGCGCGAGCGGGCTGACGACGTCGACGGATATCGGCAACTCGCACTACGCATCGGTTTTGAACACGACGGGCCGCTATTACCTGAGCGTCGGCAGCGATTTCGCGCCGGCAGGCTGCGGGCTGATCCTGTCGTTCCTGTACGGGCGCACGGTGAACAACCTGCTCGCGGGCGCGGGCACGTACAACACGTTTATCCAGCTCGAAGGCTGGCAGGCTGGCGGTTCGCGGCACAACGCCGACTATGCGACGTATCAGCAGACGCTGTGGAACATCTCGACGTACGGTGCGTCCGCCTATAGCGAAAAGCGCGCGACGTCGATCTTCCTCGCGCCCGCCGGGTGGACGCCGCAGGTCTATCAGACGACGCGGATGATGCCGTACGTCGGCGCCTATGCGCAGTCGAACGGCTCGCCGCAGGGTTGGCTGAATACGTCGCTCGTCACGATTCCGGCGGACGCGCCGGCGCTACCGTCGAGGTATGTGTCGAGTTGATTGGTATCGGAAGATGGGCCGGCGATAGGGGGTTTAGGGGGCTCGGTCGCTTGCCTGCCTGCCGGCTTCAGGCTTCAGGCGCGCGCCGCCTTTGGCTGACGCACGCTTGAGGGCGCCTCAGTCAGCGCGGCGGCGCTTCGGCTGCGCGCTTTCGCGTGCGAGCCCTCCGCTCGTCGCGTTGCGCGGCCGGCGCCGCCTTGGCGCCACGCAGCGCCGACCGGCGCGAGAGCGCCGTCATTTCCCGCCGCAGCGCGTCGAGTTCGTTGCCTCGTGCCGCATTGGCCGCCTGCGCGCCGTCGAGCTGCCCTTGAAGCACGCCGCATCGATGCAGCGCATCGCCGAGTTGCGCCTGCAGCGCGGCCACCTCCTTGCGCTGCTGCGTATCGCGCTGCTCCGTGCGCAATGCCAGCGCATCGAGCTCCTTCTGCAGCCGCGCGGCGGCGAGCCGCTCGCGATCGATCTCTTGAAGCGCGCGCTTCTCCGACGCGCGCAAGCGTTCCTCGGCCCGGCCGGCGTCGTCGCGCAGCCGGTCGAGTTGGGTGGTGAAATCCGCGCGTGCCTGCGCAAGTGCGCGGTCGCCTTCCGCGTTGTCGGCCGTGAGGCGTTCGATATCCGCTTGCAGCGCTTGTCGCGATGCGTCGTCAGCCGCCCTCGCCTGCTCCAGTTCCTGAATGCGCACCTGCGCGGCCAGGAGTGCGGCCGTGCGTTGTTCCAGCGCGGTTTCGGTGCGGGCCAGTTCGGCCTGTAGTGCCGCGACTTCCGCCTTCGCCGCCGTCCGTTCGGCTTCGACTTCCGCGCGCAAGGCGTCGAGCGCGGCGGCCGCGTCGGCGCTCGACCGATTCCACAGCGTTGCAACCAGTTCGCCGGCGGCCGCCTGCAGATCGGCCGGTAGATCGGGATGCTCGATGCGGACGCGACTTTTTTCCCTCAGCTCCGCCCAGAACTCGCCGAGGACGGCCGTCGGCGTGCTCATGCTGCCCTTGCGGACGAGCTGGTACAGGCGGTTCGCAGTGGGCGTGATACCGAAGCGGAAGAACAGCAGCGCGCAGGCTTCGCGATACAACTCGCGGGTTTTCGGGAAGTCGGCCTTCAGGCGTTCGATTTCGGCGGTCAGGCGGGAATCGTCGGCAGCGAGATCGGACATGGCGGGGTTTCGCGGATGATTTAGTAAATAATATAACGTAAACCGTTAAATATCCAATTATACAACCATCGATATTTGACATTATTTCTATAATGTCGAGATCGTGGAATATCGGTATGCCCCTGCCGGAGTCGCCACGCTTCCCCAATCGTGCGCAATAGCCCCGTTGACAGTATGCATATGCATAGATACCTTTCCCTCACGTAGCGGCTCGCGAGCCTGGCATCGGATCAGTCGCCCTGCACGGCGTCGGCGGCCCTGCCCGCATCACGGCGCAATCGAAACGGCGACGCGAATCGCGCGGCGTGCCCCGTTCGCGACAAACTCGCCCGCGCACCTTGCAACGCGATCCAGGAACGCATCATGAGTACACGTGAAGTTGTCATTTGCCACCCCGTCCGTACGCCGATCGGCACGTTCAACGGGTCCCTGAAGGACACATCGGCCACCGAACTCGGGGCGATCGCCGTGCGCGAAACCTTGAGGCGCAGCGGCCTCGACGGCGCGGCGATCGACACGGTCGTGCTGGGCAACGTGATCCAGGCCGGCAACAAGATGAACCCGGCCCGGCAAGCCGCCATCGGCGCCGGCTTGCCGGTCAAGGTGCCCGCGCTGACGGTCAACCGCGTCTGCGGCTCCGGTGCGCAGGCGGTCGTCAATGCCGCGCAGGAGATCCTGCTGGGATACGCGAACGCGGCGGTCGCCGGCGGCATGGAAAGCATGGAGCGTGCGCCGTACCTGCTCGACGGCGCACGCTGGGGCTACCGGATGGGCGACGCGCCGATTCGCGACAGCATGCTGCGCGACGGCCTTGTCGATGCGTTTTCCGACCAGCATTCGGGATGGCATACGGAAGATCTCGCGGCGCAGCTCGACATCTCGCGCGACCGCCAGGATCGCTGGGCGCTCCGCTCGCAGCAGCGTTTCTCCACCGCGCTCGCGGATGGCAAGTTCGACGCCGAGCTTGTGCCGGTCGACGTCCTGCAGCGCAAGGCGCGCGTCGCGTTTGCTCGCGACGAGACACCGCGCCCCGAGACGACGCTCGAAGCACTCGCCAGACTGAAACCCGCGTTTCGCCCGGACGGCACGATTACCGCAGGCAACGCGCCGGGCCTGAACAGCGGCGCGTCAGCGATGCTGGTTGCGGATCGCGCGTTCGCCGATGCGCACGGCATCGCGCCGAGCGCCCGGCTGGTTGCGTTCGGCGTCGCCGCCGTCGAGCCCGGCATGTTCGGGCTCGGCCCCGTTCCGGCCGTGAAGATCGCGCTCGAACGTGCAGGCTGGGCGCTGGCGGACGTCGAGCGTTTCGAGGTCAACGAAGCGTTCGCGGTCGTGCCGATCGCGGTGGCGGGTCAGCTCGGCATTGCCGAGGAGATCGTCAACGTCGAAGGCGGTGCGATCGCGCACGGTCATGCGATCGGCGCGACGGGCGCGGTGCTGACAACACGCCTGATCCATTCGATGCAGCGTGACGGAATCAGGCGCGGCGTCGTGACGCTTTGTATCGGCGGCGGCCAGGGTATCGCGCTGGCAATCGAGACGCTGTGAGCCGAAACCGAGGAGCCGCGGGCGAAAACGTCCGCCGCGCGCGCTTCCCGGGAACCCGGACGGCCGGCACCTTCGCCGTTCATCGCGTTTACGCGCAGTTCGTGAACGCGGCCGGCACCGTCGTACATGGCGCCGACGCGTGACCCCTCCGATACCCGCTATCGGTTATCGGCTGGGCGGAACGACAAAGAGGCTCGCGTTGTGCGAGCCTCTTTTGCATGATGCCGTCATCGTCATGCGTTGACCGCTGTCGATGGTTCGCCAAACGAATAGGGCCGGTTCCGATGAATCGACACGGTGAGCCGCTTACCCGAGCGGCACGACACTCCCGAGCAGAATCCGCACGAGCGTCGCCTGGCGTGTGACACCCGTCTTCGAGAAGATCGCGCGCAGATGCGTGCGCGCCGTGTTCTTGCTGATCCCCGATTCCTCCGCGGCTTCCTCGAGCGTCAGTCCGTTCGTCAGCAGCAGCGCGAGCGACGTCTCGGCGGGCGTCAGGTCGAACAGCTTGCGGATGATTTCCTGCGCGCCCTGCGGCTTGCGGTCGGGATCGCGCAGGAACAGCGTGACGGCCGGCCGCCGCTTGTTGTCCTCCGACCAGTCGGACAGCAGCACCGTGCGCACCAGCAGCCCGAGGCGCGGCTTGTCGAAGCTGCGCGTGATCGGCATCGCCTCGACGGTCGCCGTGGCCGTGCCGTGGTGCCCCATCACCGCATGGCGGATCAACCGCTTCAGCGTCCGGTTCTCCTGCGCATCGGTCGCCTCGATCGTGCCGCGCGCAATCGTCAGACCGTTGTTCTGCTTGAGGATCTCGTCGGCCACGCTGTTCAGGTCGATGATCGTGCCGTTCTCGTCGAGCGTGATCGTGCCGATCTGCATCCGGTTGATCGCGTTCGCATAGATCGAGCGTTCGACCTCGGCCGTGTCGAGCCGCGAATGCAATTCCACCGCGCGCTTCAGATGCGGCAGCAGCAACGCGCAGATCGCCTTGTCGCGCGCGGAGAACTGCTTCGACGCATGGTTGCGGCACACGCGGAAGCGGCACTCGACGCCCGACGGCGTACGCAGGTCGGCGCCGAGGATATAGCGCACGTCCTGCGGCTTCAGGAACTGCTTGTACAGCTCGCTCGACAGCCAGCCGGTGTCGCCGAACACGTCGTCGACCGTCACCACGCGATCGGCCGGCAGGCCGACGAACGGGTCGAGCGAATAGTAGTAGTTGTTGTACGACGCCTCGCCGTCGCCCGGCACCACCGGGCCGAATTCCGACGCATGCACGGACAGCGGCGCGCGGCGGTCGCTCGCGGCCGCGCGCAGGATCAGCGTCACGTAGTTGGCCTGCAGCCAGCGACGAACCAGTTCGAGCGCACCGGCCCACGGCGGCGTTTCCAGAGGCCCCTGGTAAATGCGCGCCATCAGCTCGCTGAAATCCGCGACGCCGATGTCGGCCTCGTCACTGGTTGCCTGGCTCTCTTGCGGAGCCCATCTCGTCTCCATCAGCACGCTCCATCCTCCATACGACATGTTTCCGGCACGACCCAACCGCGCCGCCATGATTAAGACGCGTCTAAATTCCGGCGTCATCGGGAGATTCACTGAATGGTGAGGATTGGCCATCCGACCGGACGAACCATCGTCCGATCGGATGATGTGGCGCGCTGCCCGCTGCGCTGGAATGCCCGTCAGGCCGTGCCGGCAAGCGTCCGGTGCGGACTCAGGGAAAACCGCGACACGGGTTTACCTGATTCAAACCGCATCCGATTCAGACAGGAGTCCCCATGCCGCTCGACCCACAGGCGCACGCGCTGCTCGCCGCGTTCGCCCAGGCACCCGCGATCGATTTCGCGCAGCTCACCGTTCCCGCGTATCGCGCGAGTCTTGCCGCCGGCGGCGCGTTTGCGCCGGGCGATGCCGTCGCCGCCGAAGAGGACTGGCAGATTCCCGCGTCGGGCCGTCAGTTGTGCGCACGGCTGTATCGGCCCGCCGCCGACGGGCCGTTGCCGCTGACCGTGTTCTTCCACGGCGGCGGCTTCGTGTCGTGCGGGATCGATTCGCATGCGAACCTGTGCCGCAGCCTCGCGGCCCGTGCGCGCACGCTCGTGCTTTCGGTCGACTACCGGCTCGCGCCCGAGGCGCGCTTCCCGGCCGCCGCGCACGACGCATGCGACGCCGTGCGTTGGGCCGCCGCTAGCGCGCGCGATCTCGGCGCACGCGCCGGCGCACTTGCCGTGGCCGGCGACAGCGCGGGCGGCAATCTGGCGGCGGTCGCCGCACTGCAGTTGCGTGGCTCGGGTATCGCGATCGCGCACCAGTTGCTGCTGTATCCGGTCGTCGATTGCGCGACCGAGCATCCGTCGTACGAAACGCTCGGCAATGGCTATTTCCTGACGGCGGACATGATGCGCTGGTTCAAGCACCACTATTTCGACGCCGGCGCCGATCGCGCGTCGCCGCTGGCAAGCCCGCTCGTTGCGCCGGACGTCACGGGCGCGGCGCCGGCGACGATCGTCAGCGCCGAATTCGATCCGCTGCGCGACGAGGCCGAAGCGTATGCACTGCGCCTCGCGCAGGCCGGCACGCCGGTGACGCTCGTGCGCTGGCCGGGCCAGCTTCACGGTTTCGCGAGCATGCTCGGCGCGATCGATGCAGCCGACCGCGTGCTGACGTTCGGCGCCGACGCGCTGCGCCGCGCGTTCGACCCGACGGTGGCGCCATGACGCTCGCCGGCACGCTGGAGATCGTCGACGAACTGCGGGCGGGCCGAATGGTCCTGCTCGTCGACGAGGAGGATCGCGAGAACGAAGGCGATCTCGTGATCGCGGCCGATCACGTGACGCCCGACGCGATCAATTTCATGGCGCGCTTCGGGCGCGGGCTGATCTGCCTGACGCTGACCGCCGAGCGCTGCGAGCAGCTGAAGCTGCCGCCGATGGCTGATCGCAACGGCACGCCGTTCGGCACCGCGTTCACCGTCAGCATCGAGGCGGCCGAAGGCGTGACGACCGGCATTTCGGCGGCCGATCGCGCGCATACGATCCGTGCGGCGGTGCGGGCCGGCGCCCGCCCGGACGATCTCGTGCAGCCCGGCCACGTGTTCCCGATCGCCGCTCGTCCGGGCGGCGTGCTCGTGCGCGCGGGGCACACCGAGGCCGGCTGCGATCTCGCGGCGCTCGCCGGGCTCACGCCCGCATCGGTGATCTGCGAGGTGATGAACGACGACGGTACGATGGCACGGCTGCCCGAGCTGAAGACGTTCGCCGCGCATCACGGGCTGAAGATCGGCACGATCGCCGACCTGATCCATTACCGGCGCGAACACGAATCGCTCGTCGAACGCGTCGGTGAGCGGCCGCTGCATACGCCGTGGGGACGATTCCGCGCGATCGAGTATCGCGACACCGTGCACGGCGCGCCGCATCTCGCGCTCGTGCGCGGCGAGCCCGATCCGTCGACGCCCGTGCTGACGCGCGTGCACGAATGCCATTCGCTGCTCGATCTGCTCGATGCGGAACCGTCCGCGCATTCGTGGCCGCTGCACGCCGCGCTGCAGCGGATCGACGCGGCCGGCTGCGGGGTGGCCGTGCTGCTCGACTGCGACATGCGCGGCGACGCGATGCGGGCGCCCCCCGGCCATGCGCGCCGTGACGGACGCGTGACGGGGATCGGCTCCCAGATCCTGCGCGAGCTTGGCGTACGGCGGCTGAACGTGCTGTCGAGCCCGTTCCGGCTGCCTGCGCTGTCGGGACACGACCTCGAGATCATGGCGTTCATTCCGCTCGGCGACGACGATCCGGAAAGCGCACGGGGCGTGCACCCGCATCCGTTGCGAGCAGCGTAAGGCGTTGACGCGGGATGACGGACGGGGCGGCTCTTCGCTGGGCAGGCTATCGGTTGTTTTCGTCGATACATGCGGCCTGTACTGGCGTCACGCGGCAATCCTGCGCGCCCGTCGGCAGCCAGCATCGAGCAGCTCGTCAAGGTGCCGAGCGCGCCCGGCGCTCACATGACGGCGAGATCCAGCCGGGCTACCGGATCGCGCAGGTTCGGCGCGTCGATTCGACCCAGAACAACGTGTGCGCCGCGATCGCAGTCGTCGTCCGCGCACGGAATCCACGATCGTCGAGGCGCGACGCGGAGATCCTGGCGGATTATTTTCAGGCGGACGTGGTAGACGCGATCCTCGACGGCATGCGTCGGCAGAGCCACAAGCCGGACGCAGCCGGATAGCCTCGGCCGTCGCACGCGGCGATATGCTAGGGCCTGTTCACGCTGATAGCGGGCTTGCGAACGTGCGTTGCCGGCTGGCGTGCAAGAAGCAAGGAGCGTCGTTTGGCCGAGCTAAACAAGCGACGCGCAACGCCGCAATGCGGCCGGCGACGCACGTTCCCCTGTTTGGAAAAATCAGTCGTGGGGCTGGCCACCAGAAGGGCCGATCGCCGCGACATGTTTCTTGCGAATACGTCGAGTATTCGCTTCGTCGCAATCCGTGCGTTCGGCCCTTCTGGTGGCCAGCGCAAGCCCGTTATTAGCGCGAACAGGCGCTAGTTCCCCGCGGCGAAGCGCCGGCAATGCTCCAGATACCCCGCTTCGTGGTTGCTCACGAGCTGGACGATGCTGTTCCACAGCCACATCGGCGCATCGATCGTCTTCGCGCGGTTGCGGCCGAGCTCCGCGCGCCACGCCGCGCGCGTCGGCTTGTCCATCTGGCGCGCGTGGGCTGCGCCGACCACCGCACCGAGATAGCGTGCGACGTCGCGCGCATCGTCCTCGGCAAGCCGATCGATGTCGAGCTTCAGGTCCTGCGGCAGCAGTTCGCGGATCACGACCGCGCGATCGAGCAGGCGTGCTGCCCGCATCCGCTCCCCGAGGGCCGGCGACAGATGCCGCGCGCCTTCCACGACGCGCTCGGCGTTGTCGCGCGGCATCGCGGCCGTTTCGTCGCGCGGTGCGGCGGCTGTCACGCCCTCCTTGATGTCCATCAGGCACAGGTCGTCGCCGTCGCTGACGTCCCCGTCGATGTCGAGCAGCACCGCATAGCGCAGCCGTCCGAGCGAACTGCAGCCCTTCACCCAGTACGCCGCGTCGAGCACGTCGACCTTGCCCGCGTCGTTGCGGCCCTTGAGGCTCGTGGCGAGCATCGCGATCGCTTCGTCGCGGAACAACTCGCCGATCGCACGCGATTCCTTCGCGCTCAGCGGCCAGAAGCGACGGCCGAGCGGAATCGTCGGCGCGAGCCCTTCGATCCGTTCGACGGCAAGTTGCCGCCATGAACGGCGCATGGCCTGCTTCATCACGAGATGGACCGGTTCGGGGCGCTCGGGCAGCTTCGCGTTGCGGCTGCCGAACGCCGACGCATAACCGGTCGTCATCGCCTCCATCATGTGCACGATCGTCAGGCCCGCCAGCGCCGACCCGCGCGCGGCCGTCGCCAGCGAAAGCCCGAGTCGGATCAGGTCATGGACGGGATTGCCGATGACCGTCTGGTCGAGATCCCGGATCTGCACGTCGACCTTCCCTTCGCGGTTTGCAACCGGGCCGAGATTGCCGGTATGACAATCGCCGCAGATCCAGATCGACGGGCCGTGCGGCAGTGCGCTGCCGTTGGTTTCGACGAGCCATTCGTAGAACCGGGCCGTATTGCCGCGGACATACGCGTGAGGCGAACGCGCCATCTTCCGGCGACGTTGCTCGGTCAGGATCGCCTGGCGCCCTGCGGGTTTCGGCAAGCGCTTCTGCTTCTGCTGCGACTGGCTGCTCATGCGGTTCTCCTGATGTTGTTCGAGTTGTTCGAGTCGTGCGCGGCATGCCGCTTCGTCACGGTGCCATCGAACGATGCCTGCCTGCAAACCGGCAACGTCGCCTGCACACGAATGGCATGGGCCGCCGTCTCATGCAGGTACAGGGCGCGCTTCCCGCCCGGTTGCCGGCCAGTTCCCACCAGATTCGATTCCGGTGCGCGACCGCAAGGAGCCCGGAGGCGAACGGGGCGATCGGCGGGTAACGATCTTCGCGCATGGCCGCAGTGTGACATGGCGACGGACGTGATCGTCAAGCACCGTGCCCGCGCCGGGCAGCCAGCGACATGCGTGGCGTGCGGGCCATCCACCGGGACGATGCGCGGCGGTGCGGGTGACGCACAATGGCGCTACAGAAGCTCACCGAGCCGAAGTTGGGCGCGTCTCGCGAGATGTATTTTCTCGTGCACTCGAAGAAGGTGCGCGTGGCCGTCAGGATGCCGCTCGCTTACATCGGCGGCGTACGTTCACGCGGGAACGTCGAGCGGGCGATGCGTGAAGGGTTCGACGCGGTGGCGCTCGCACGCGCGCTCGTGTTCGCGCCGGATTTCGTCAACGAACTGCACGACGGCCGGCTCACGCAGTCGGGCTGCACGTCGTGCAACCGCTGTGTCGTGTCGATGTACACGCCGGGCGGCACCGCATGCGTGCTGCGCAAGCCGAACGACCCCGCGCCGAACCGCGTGCCGGCCGCCGGCGCGTGAGGCTCGACGTGCAGCGCGTGGCGCCCGAGGCGGGCGCCGGTGCCACTTAGCCGGCGTCGCGCGCGCGGGCGAGCGCCGAGAGATTCCCTTCCCCGAACCCGTGGTGCCCCTTGCGCTGCACGACTTCGAAGAAGATCTCGCCGGGCCGGCGCTTGACGAAGGTCTGGAAGAACAGGCGCGGCACGCCGTCGCTGCCGATCTCGCCGTCGATCAGCACCGCGCGGCGGCGCAGCGCGTCGAGATCGACACCATGCCCCGGCAGCCGCGCGTCGACGTCGTCGTAATAACGGGCCGGCGGCTCGATGAATTCGACGCCGTTCGTGCGCAGCGCATCGACGCAGGACAGGATGTCGTCGGTGGCCAGCGCGACGTGCTGCACGCCCTCGCCCGGATGGTCGGGCAGATACGCATGCATCAGCTCGGTGCGCCGCGTGCCTTCTTCATAGACCGGAATCCGCACCGCGCCGCACGGCGACACCATCACGCGCGATTCCTCCGACACATGCCAGTGCGCGTCGATTTCGTGGATTTCGCGAAAATGCAGCAGGTCGTGGTAGAAATCCAGCCACTCCTGCATGCGCCCCGCGCCGACGGTCTGCGTGAAATGATCGACCTGCCGCAGGCCGACGCCCGCGCAGTCGAGATCGGTATGCGCGGTCGCGATGTCGATCGGCCGGAAATCGATGTCGAAGATCGAGATGTCGCCGACGCCGCCGCGCTGGCCATCACGCCCGCGCCAGCGGTCGACGAAATAGAGGTGCGAATCGCCGATGCCCTGGATCGCCGGAATCTTCAACTCGCCGACCCCGACCTTCTCGCCCTCGAACGCCCACGCGCCGAGCTCGATTGCCCGCTCGAACGCGCGCCGGGCGCTGGCCACCCGCAGCCCGATCGCGCAGACGCCCATCCCGTATTCCTCCGCGTAGCGCGCGGCGAACGAATCGGGCTCGGCGTTGATCAGGAAATGCATCTGCCCTTGCCGGTACAGCGTGACGTTCTTGCTGACGTGCCGCGCGATCGCCTTGAAGCCGAGCTGCTCGAAGCGCTGCGCGAGCGCTTCCGGCACGGGCGCCGCGAATTCGACGAATTCGAGGCCGGCCATCCCGAGCGGATTGGCAGCCGGATCGGTAACGGGCGGCGTATCGCTGGACAGGGGGTGGGAATTGCCGGGCATTCCAGTCTCCGGGGGCATGCGGTCGATGGGGATGGTGCCCGTCGCGTGCGGCATGCGCTGCCAAGTTGGCGACCGCGCATCCGCCCCGAACGGGCGAATTTTCAATGGTTCCAATTTTAACCAGATCGTTCACGGCGGCACACCCTGGCCAAACGGGATATCGTTACGCCGCTCAGTGCAAACCCGGAAAGCGTTCGATAATCGCACGAACTTGAACGATAATCGCGCACATTGTCCGATTGGCCAATTGCCGCCATGCGGCGCGCGCCCTATTCTCCGTTCACCCATCGACTTCAATGCAGCATCGGACGCGGCGCCGCCACGATTCCACGATGCGCCGTGCCAGGAGACATCGCCATGACCCCCACCTTCGACACCCTCGACGCCGCCGCCAGTGCCCGCATACGCAGCCAGGCCCGCAAGGCCGCGATCGGCAGCTTCGTCGGCGCCGTTGTCGACTGGTACGACTTCCTGCTGTACGGGATCGTCGCCGCGCTGGTATTCAATTCCGAATTCTTCCCGAAAGTCAGCCCGACGATGGGCACGCTCGCGGCTTTCGCGACGTTCGGCGTCGGCTTCCTGTTCCGGCCGCTCGGCGGCGTCGTGTTCGGCCATTACGGCGACCGGCTCGGCCGCAAGCGGATGCTGGTGCTGACCGTGATGCTGATGGGGCTGTCGACGGTCGCGATCGGCCTGCTGCCGACTTTCGCGGCGATCGGCTGGTGGGCGCCCGTGCTGCTGGTGCTGATGCGCGCGATCCAGGGTTTCGCGGTCGGCGGCGAATGGGGCGGCGCGGCACTGATGGCCGTCGAGAGCGCGCCGAAGCAGAAGAAGGCGTTCTACAGCAGCGGCGTGCAGGTCGGCTACGGCGTCGGCCTCGTGCTCGCCACGGGCATCGTGTCGATCCTGAGCCACACGTTGGGCGAGGCCGGGTTCAAGTCGTGGGGCTGGCGCCTGCCCTTCGTATTCAGCATCGTGCTCGTGCTGATCGGGCTGTGGGTGCGCAAGAACATGGACGAATCGCAGGAATTCGTCGAGAAGGTCGAACACGGCAACCGCAAGCTGCGCCTGCCGGTGCTGGAAGCGCTGACGCGCCATCCGAAGGCATTCCTGCTGATCATCGCGCTGCGGCTCGCCGAACTGTTCACGATGTATATCGTCACCGCGTTCGCGCTCAGCTATTCGACGACGAACCTCGGTATGTCGCGCGACCTGTTCCTGAACATCGGCTTGCTGGTGGGCGCGGTGAGCTGCGTGACGATCCCGTGTTTCGCGTGGCTGGCCGATCGCTACGGCCTGCGCCGCATCTACCTGATCGGCGCGCTGATCGGCCTCGCGTCCGCGGTGCCGTTCTTCGTCGCGCTGGAGGCACGGTCGATCGCGTGGATCGTGATCTTCTCGATCCTGCTGGCGAACGCCGCGCACGACATGGTCGTGAGCGTCCAGCAGCCGCTGTTCACCGAGTTGTTCGGCGCCGAATACCGCTATAGCGGCGCGGGCGTCGGCTACCAGTTCGCGAGCGTGGTCGGCGGCGGGTTCACGCCGTTCATCGCGGTCGGCCTCGTCGGCTTGGCCGGCGGCTCGTGGCACCTCGTCGCCGGTTACCTCGCGGTGGGTTGCCTGATTTCGCTGGTGGTCGCCGCGCGGATGCGGGCGGCGCAGTAACAACCTGACCGAATGGCCGGCCCGCCCGTGGCCGGCCATCACGCACTGCTCGACGTCGACCGGCACGCCCCCCGCCTCTCGTTCGTGCGCGCGACGTCAAACACTGTCAGTTGCCCGCCCCGATTCCCCTTTTTCGCCTCCGAACATTCCACGCCGCCCGCCGACCAATGGCATCATATGGGCCTACGTCAGTCACCGATACGCCCCCATATCATGTCGAATCTCATCGTCCACGGCGGCACTCCGCTGCGCGGGGACATCAAGCCGTCCGCAAACAAGAACGCCGTCCTGCCGATTCTGTGCGCCACCCTGTTGACCGATCAGCCGCTGCGCCTCATCGGCGTGCCGGATATCACCGACGTGCGCAAGATCCTCGACATCTTCCGCACGCTCGGCAGCGACGTGTCGGTCGATTTCACGACGGGCCTGCTCGAACTCCACCATCGGAACACGAAATTCGATCCGTCCGTCCATCGGCTGCCCGAAGCGATGCGCTCGTCGATCATGCTGATCCCGCCGCTGCTCGCGCGCTTCGGCGTCGCGCGCCTCGAGAACGACGTGAAGGGCTGCACGCTCGGCGTGCGCGAGATCGATCCGCACGTCGAGGTGTTCGAGCGCTTCGGCGCGCACATCGAGCGCACGCCCGATTCGCTGATCGTGCGCACCGACGGCCCGCTGACGGCCAACGACCACTGGCTTGACTATGCATCGGTCACGACCACCGAAAACTTCGCGCTATGCGCGACCGCCGCGAACGGCACGTCGACGCTGATGAACGCCGCGTCCGAGCCGCACGTGCAGGAGTTCTGCCAGTTCCTGGCGATGATCGGCGTCGCGATCGAGGGCATCGGCACGTCGCGGCTCTGCGTGACGGGCGGCCGCAAGCTCGGCGGCGGCGAGTTCCGCTTCGCCGAGGATTTCCACGAGATCGCGACGTTCCTCGCGCTCGGCGCGATCACGGGCGGCGACATCACGGTGCGCAACTCGTCACCCGAGCATTTCCCGCTGATCGACCGCACGTTCGCGAAGTTCGGCGTCAACGTCACGCACCGCGACGGCTGGTCGCGCGCGGAACGCGACGGCCCGCTGCGCGTGCGCCGGCCGTTCACGCAAAACATCCTCACCAAGGTCGAAGCCGCGCCTTGGCCGTACCTGCCGGTCGACCTGCTGCCGATCTTCATCGCGCTCGGCGTGCGCGCGGAAGGCAGCGCGATGTTCTGGAACAAGGTGTACGACGGCGCGCTCGGCTGGTCCGGCGAACTGTCGAAGTTCGGCGCGCACGTGCTGCTGTCCGATCCGCATCGTCTGATCACGTTCGGCGGGCTGCAACTGACGCCGGCGCGCGTCGAGAGCCCGTACATCATTCGCGTCGCGATCGCGCTGCTGATGGTGGCCGCGAGCATCGAAGGCCGCTCGGAAATCATGAACGCGCTGCCGATCCGCCGCGCGCACCCGCACTTCGTCGAGAACCTGCGCTCGGTCGGCGCGAACGTCGAGTGGACGAGCAGCGAGTAAGACCCTGACGGTGCGGCGCACGCCCATCCGGGCGCCGTACCGTCTCCGCACCCGGTCGGCGGCCGCGCCGGCCGCCTCCTCGCGCGTTACTCGCCTCCCCCGCAATCGGCGTCACCTGCACCCATGTGGTCGAACCCGTAGAGCATCACGGCCGTCGTGCCGCGCGCGGGGTTGCTCGGGCGCTTCGCCAGGCTTTCGTCGAGCGGGGCCGACGGATACTGGACACGCGTATCCATCAGGTTGCCCGGCTCCGACCGCAACTCCGCTTCGGTCAGCTTGCGCCCTTCCGCGCGCGGCAGCCCGAACGCCTTGCGCACGTCCGCTTCGTTCCACGTCCCCTTCAGCGTGACGGTGACCATTTGCAGGTCGCCGTGCTCCCAGTCCAGCTCGACCTTGGTCGCGAGCGGATGCACGCTGGCCGCGAGCCGGTCGGGGAACGCCGGGCCTTCGTAGTAGGCCTTCGTGTTCTTGCACGCGTCACCGGCGTTCCTGTACTGCTTCAACGCGCAATTGAAGCGCTTGTCACGGTAGCCGAAGGCTGTTTCGACATAGCAGCCGAATTGCGGCGACGTCATGCGCGGCCACGCACGCACATCGACGGTCGGCTTCGGGAGGGGCGTGCCGGACGAAGGATTCGCCGCGGCAAGCAGCGGCACGGCCGCGACGAGCACGGCCAACACGGATTCGCGAATTTTCATGGTTCTGTCCCAGTCGAGGCGGCGATTCTAGCCGGCTTCCCCGGCGAAATCGTCCCTGCAATGCTGCGGGACAGCGGCAAGGCTTTCGGCATGTCTTCCACATGGGTCGCGCACGTCACGCCGATCCGGTCGTTCGGCGTATCGCCGGTTATCGGCGACGGTCACGTTCCGGGCTTGGGGCACGCATCCAGCGTCGAAACAGACAGGCCCCCGCGATGCATCTCGGCAGATCCGATCTGCGCGATAATCGTCCATTCACGCGCGATTACCGCGCACGCAGACGGCACCTTCCTTCCGACGATGAAAAAGCCCGAACTCGACCGACGCGACTGGATTGCCGGCCTCGAAAAAGGCCTGGCGATCCTCGAGGCGTTCGACAGCCAGCATGCGCGCATGACGCCCACCCAGGCCGCCGCGCGCACCGGTCTTACGCGCACGGCCGCGCGGCGCTACCTGCTGACGCTCGAATCGCTCGGCTACGTGTACACCGACGGCAAGCTGTACGGCCTCACGCCGCGCGTGCTGCGGGTCGGCTGGTCGTACTTCGATTCCGCGCGCCTGCCGCGCACGGTCCAGCCCTATCTGCAGCAATTGAGTGCGTCGTTGAACGAGTCGGCCTACGTGAGCGTGCTCGACGGCTGGGAACTCGTGTTCATCGCGCGCAACGGCGTGTCGCGCGTGATGACGACCGGCTTCGTGCTCGGTGCGCGCGTGCCAGCGCCGCTCACGTCGCCGGGCGTCGTGCTGCTCGCCCATTATCCCGATCGCGAAGCCGTGCGCGCGTGGCTGGACGACACCGAACTGCCGCCGTTCACACCGCACACCCTCACCAACAAGGCGCGCCTGCTCGAACAGGTCGACCGCGCACGCGACGCCGGTTTCGCGGCGATCGAACAGCAACTTCAGGTCGGCGTGCGCGGGATCGCGGTGCCGCTGAAGAACCGTCATGGGGAAGTGGTTGCCGCGTTGAGCACGAACATGCCGATCGGCGCGGAGACGACCGACGCGGCCGTGCGGCGCGTGCTGCCGCATCTGCAGGAAGCCGCGCTCGCGATGCTGAACGTACTCTAGGGACGTCCGCCGATTGCTCCGTCCCCGGCGGTTCGTTTCGGCAAATCGCCGACGACCTCGATCCCGTCATCGATCGGATAAGAGGACCCCGCCACTCGCGGCGCGCCACGGCAAGCCGATGCGATGATGGACTCCGTCGACGCCTTTACGAGGCAATCCTTTACGCGTGATTTCGAGCCGCATCAGGTCTGATGCCACGCGAGCGCTCCGAATTTTTTAATCCACGAGGCGGCTCGGGCGGAAACGCCCGTGATCGATCACGCGGAAGATGCGCGGCAACGGCCGCCGGCAGGTTCGCTTACACGACGCTCAGGCAGCCCTCGCCTTACCCGATCCGCCACCACCGCGGCAGCAGGTCGCGCACTTCACGCCGCCGGTAACGATCGTCGATCAGATGCACGACGCCCTCGTCGTGCTCGGTGCGGATCACGCGCCCGGCCGCCTGCACGACCTTCTGCAAACCCGGGTACAGGTACATGTAGTCGTAGCCGTTACCGAAGCGTGCGTCCATTGCATGCCGCATCTGTTCATTGATGTCGTTGACCTGCGGGAGCCCGAGCGTCGCGATGAACGCGCCGATCAGCCGCTCGCCGACCAGGTCCACGCCTTCCGAGAACGCACCGCCCAGCACCGCGAAGCCGACGCCGCGCCCACCCAAGTCGAAGCGCGCAAGAAACGCATCGCGCTCGCTTTCGGCCATGCCCGGCGCCTGTGCCCAGACCGGCACGTCCGGATGCCGTGTCTGCATCAGCGCGACCACGCGCCCCAGGTAGTCGAAGCTGCTCAGGAAACCGAGGTAGTTGCCGGGCCGCGTCGCGTATTGCTCGGCGATCAGGTCGACGATCGGTTCGAGCGAACGGTCGCGGTCGCGCCAGCGCGTCGACACGTGGCTCGCGACCCGCACCGTCAGCTGCTCGGCGCGGAACGGCCCGTCGACGTCGAGCCAGCCCGTGTCGCCGGGCAACCCGAGTGTGTCGCGGTAGAAGTGAAACGGGCTCAGCGTCCCGGAGAACAGCACGGTCGCACATGCGGCTTCGTAGCGCGGCGCGAGAAAACCCGCCGGAATCACGTTGCGCACGCACAGCGTCGACTGGACGCGGCGCCGGCGGCTCGCCGACGCAACGCCATCGAGCGCCGGCTGGCGCGGCATCGGTACGCCGAGCAGCGTCGCGTCGAAGATCGACGCACTGTCGAACGCTTCGGCAAGCACGCTGAACTGCATCGCCTCGAAATGAAACCGCAGCAGCGCGTCGCCGTTCGCGCGCGGCGCGTCGGCCAGGTGCTCGCCGAGCGCCGCGACGAGATTCTGCACGGCCGACACGATCGGGCCCGGTATTTCCAGATACGCGGCATAGCGCCCGGCCTGTGCGCGACTGAGCGTGCCCCAGGCGCGGGCGAGCCGGTCGAACGCCTTGCGCAGCGCCGCGGGCGCAGCCTCGCGGGCCGCCGCGAATGCGAACGGGTCGAGCGATGCGCTGTACATCTTGCGCGCACGATCGAGCAGGTTGTGCGCTTCGTCGACGAGCACGCCGACACGCCACTGGTTCTGCTGCGCGAGCGTGTACAGCATCGCGCTGCCGTCGTAGTAATAGTTGTAGTCGCCGATCACCATGTCGGACCAGCGCGCGAGTTCCTGCGACAGGTAGTACGGGCAGACGTCGTGCGCGAGCGCGGCCGCGCGCACCGTGTCGCGGTCGAGCAGCCCGGCCTCGATTGCCGCATCGCGCGCGGCCGGCAGCCGGTCGTAGAAGCCTTTCGCGAGCGGACACGATTCGCCGTGGCATGCGCTGTCCGGATGCTCGCATGCCTTGTCGCGCGCGACGAGTTCAAGCACGCGCAGCGGCAACGCCGGCGAGCCGGCGCCGAGCGTCGTCGCGGCCTCGAGCGCGAGCGCGCGGCCGGGCGTTTTCGCGGTCAGGAAGTACACATGGTCGAGCTCGCCCTCACCGCAGGCCTTCAGCAACGGAAACACGGTGCCCAGCGTCTTGCCGATGCCGGTCGGCGCCTGCGCCATCAGGCAACGCTCGTCGCGTGCCGCGCGATAGACGGCCACCGCCAGCTCGCGCTGGCCGCTGCGGAACTGCCCGTGCGGAAACGCAAGCGCACGCAGTGCCGCATCACGTGCCGCGCGGTGCGCCGTCTCGCGCTCGGCCCAGCCGACGAAGCACGCGCACTGCTCGGCGAAGAACGTCGCGAGCTCGGCCGCCCCCAGCGTTTGCGTCAGCACCGTCTCGCGCTCGGACACGATGTCGAAATAGACGAGCGCGACGTCGATTTCCTGCAAGCCGCGCGCGTCGCACATCAGGTGCGCGTAGACCTTCGCCTGCGCCCAGTGCAGCACGCGGTGGTTGGCCGGCATCGCATCGAGGCTGCCGCGATAGGTCTTGATCTCCTCGAGACGGTTTGCGACCGGATCGTAGCCGTCCGCGCGGCCGCGCACGGTGAGCGTGCCCCACGTGCCCGCAAGCGCGATCTCGGTTTCGTAGCGGGCGCCGCGGTTGGACGTGACCGCACCGTGGCCGGCAATGCCTTCCAGCGCGGTCGGCGCGGGCGTGAAGCGCAGGTCGAGATCGCCGCGTCGCGCGGTGAACTCGCACATCGCACGCACCGCGACGACGTAGCTCATGCGGACAGGCTCGCCGTTTCGGCGTGCGCGACGTCGTCACCCGCCCACTCGACGTCGATCACGCGCACCGGGATGCCGTGCGCGACGCAGTACGCGAGCCAGCGCGTCTGGTTGTCCTGAAGGCGGTCACCGGGGCCTTTCACCTCGATCAGTTCGTAGCGGTGCTCGCCGGGCCAGAAGCGGACGAGATCGGGCAGCCCCGACCGGTTGCTGCGGATATCCGCGAGCAGGCGCGTGAACCACAGCCGCAAGTGCTCGGGCGGCAGGCACGCGAGCGCCTCGTCGAGCAATGCGTCGCTCAGCACGCCCCAGAACACGAACGGCGATTGCAGCCCCGCCTTCGTCGTGAAATGACGGCGGATCGTGTCGCGATAGGCGCCCGAATCGAGCTGCGCGAAGCACGCGGCAAACGCGTCCGCGCGGCGCGCGACGAAATCGGGCGCGTGCAGGTCGGCCGGGCCGCGCTGGAACGGGTGAAAGAACGCACCGGGCACCGCGGTGAACACGGGCTCCCAGCACAGCAGCCCGAACAGCGAATTGATCAGCGTGTTTTCGACGTAATGGACGGGCGAAGCGGCTTGCGCGAGATGATCGCGCACCGCAAATTCGACGCTGACGGACGCATCGGGGCGCGCAAGCACGAGCGTTTCGCGCGGCACGTCCGTCGCCGCGGCCGCCCGCTCGACGCGCTGCCCGAGCCGGCGCTGCAGACGCGGCAGCATGCGCTCGACGCGCTGGCGCTCCTCGTCGCTCTCGAAGCCGCCGCGCGCATCAAGCGCCAGCGCGAGCGCATCGTCGTCACGCCCGCAGCGTTCGAGCACGCGGATGCGCCGATGGCGGCTGCCGGGCCATGCGCTGCGCGCATACGCGTCGAGCGCGGCGGCCCAGTCGGCCCGGCGTTCGCAGGCCTGCCCGAGCGCGAACAGCAGCTTCGCGCGACGCGTCGCGAGCCACGGCTGCCCGCAGTCGACCGCGTCGATGGCGCGCATCAGGTCGTCGAACGGCAGATCGCCGGGCCATGCGTCGAGCGCATCGCGGCACACCTGCAGCGCGAGATACGCATCGACGTCGCCGCGCTGCTGGAACGCACGCGACGACGGCGCGATCGGCACGCTTTCGTACTGGAACACGCCGAGATCGGCGAGCACGAACTCGCTCCAGTCCTGGTGGAGATTGCCGAAGAACATCAGGCGCAGCCGGTCGCACAGCGCGCCGACCGTCACGCGCAGCACACGGTCGCCGTCCTGCGCGCCCCACGCGTCGAGCGGTTGCGCGACGCCGTGCGCGGGCCGCAGCCGTTCGAGCCATTCGGGCTTGCGTTCGCCCGCATGCGCGGCGAGGGCCGGGAAGATGCGCAGCAGATCGGCCTTGGTCGACAGCGCGAACAGTTCGTCGAGCGTCAGCGCGGGCGCCGGATCGACCCAGCCGAGTTCGACGAGCGGCGCGGCCGCGTCGAGTGCGCAGCCGATTTCGTCGTACACGAGCTTGCTGGCGCGGAAGTCGCACCCGTTGCGCATCAGCATCCGCACGAGCAGCGCGCGCGACGCCTGCGGCAGCGTCGCGAACCGGCGGACGAACGCGTGCTCGTGCGCGTCGAACAGGTCGTCGTAACGCTCGCCGAGCCAGGCCAGCGCGCGTTCGAAATTGGTCAGGTAGTAAAACGCCGGGGGCGTCGGCGATGCAGGCGTCACGGGATTGATCACTGTACATTCGTACAGGTCGGAATCATATCAAATGTGACGGCGGGTGCCGCACGCCCGATCGGCCCTCTACTGCCCGGCCCCGCTCAGAACTGGTAATTCACCGACATGTCGAACACGCCGTTGGTCGACTGCTGCGTGATCGGGCTGCGCGCGGCGCGGCCGACGAGTTGCTCGATCGCGCCGTCGATCGTGACGAACCAGTGCTTGTTCACAAACCAGGCCATCGTCACGCCCGCGCCGTACGACTTGAACCCGGCCCCCGACGAATAGGCCGGCAACCCGGAACGCGCGGCCGCGCCCGGGTTCACGCCGAACCAGCTGTTCATGTAGCGCGAATCCGCGAACGACACGGTCGGCCCCGCGAACCAGAAGAAATGCTCGTTGCTGCCCGGCAGCGGCATGTACGCGGAGAAATCGCCGACCCAGCCATTCGAGCCACCGATGCTGCGCCGGATATCCGCGCGCAGCACGAGCGGAAATTCCTTCGAGATCACGTAATCGGCCGCCAGTTTCATCACCGGCGCCGCGTTGATGTTGTCGAGGCCGTTCAGGTGCTGGATATCGTCGGCCGAGCGGCGCCCGAGGTCGTAACCGACGGACAGGCTCACGCGCCAGTTCGGCCCGCGCAGCACGTTCGCGCCGAGCCCCTCGCCCGTCGACAGGAAGAACAGGTCGCGATAGCGGATGTCGACGTTCGGGCCGCCCATCACGCGATAGCGGTCGGAGCCCGCATAGCGCGGCTGCAGCGTCATCGCGGCGCCCACGCTGATATCCCAGGTGGAGATGTTCGGGTCGTAGAGTTTTTGGAGCGGCACACCCGCCGAGTATTGCCATTCGCCGAGCGGCGAAGGCGTCTGGGCCGACGCATCGCGGGCGCCAGCCGCGGCGAGCACCGCGCAGGCCGACACACCTGAAACGAACCGGCGTGCGCCGGGTGACAGCAAAGGGCGAGCAACAGTCATCACGGCGGTCCCCGGCGGATGCGCGAAACGAACCTGGAGGAAAGCGCATTGCGCCTCTTCGGCTGCAGCGTCGGGCAGCCTGCGGCGCGAACGTAGCGTGCGCTGAATTAACGGACATCCTACGCGACGCGCGCGCGGACGCAAAGCGCCCGCTGCGGGCGGGCACTTTGCCATCCGCAGGGATCGTCCGGTGAAGCGTGGTCGAATCAGAATCGCTCGACGTGATAGTCACCGGCCAGCGCGGCCGGGCTGCGCGTCGACATCATTCGCGAGAAGCCGTCGGCGAGCCGTCCGAGCGCGAGCTGCTTCTGGCTCGCGTCCCAATGCGTATAGGTGTCGTACGCGGCATCGTCGAACGAAACGGTGACGGCAACCGGTCGGCCGCTGGCGCGAAAGCCGATCTGCAGCACGCCGCCCGGCAGTTCCTCGATGTGATAGCGCAACGAGCGCGATTCGAAATAGCGGCCCAGCACCTGGGCGATCGCGCGCTTGTCTGGCGATTGCACGTGAATGTCCATGAGGGTCCTCCCTGTTTCAGTGTTCGCGCGGACGCGTGTGATCCACCACTTTCTCCCGGCATCCGCATCGGTGACGGGTGCGATGGCGGGTCACCCTGCGGCAGCCCGTCGGGCACGGGCGGATCGACGGGATCGTCGTGCCCGGGCGTCGGCTCCGGGTCGACGTCGGGCGTCGTCGGTTCGGGGCGGTGCAGCGTGAATGGCGTATTCATGTCTCTCCTGCGCGACGGCGCGCGCATCTCGATGGCGCTGCAACCCTGAGCAAGCGGTGTGCCTATTGCCGAGGCGGGTGCCCCGGTTGGCCGCCCAGGTCGGACGCTGCCGCGTGCTCAGAGTCCTCATAGGCCGTCATCACGAGCCACAACGTGCGCCCCTCGGCGGTCAGCCGTACCGCGAGCGCGAATCGGTCGGACGGCGTGCATGCCGCGACGAGCGCCTGCTGCGCGTGCTCGGGGCCGTCGTACACGGCGTCGTTCAGATCGCGTACCTCGTCCTTGCCGTCGAACGTGCGCCGCTCGGGCCTCAGGCCGCGTGCCTCGGGCCGATGGACCGGCGACTCGCGCTTCCACGCGTTGAAACACTCGCGCACGTGGCAGAAATCGCCGCCGCAACCGTTCGCGTCGTAACGTATCCTTTCACTGGATACCTTCATCACGATGTCCTCTCGTCCACGCCGACGGCGCGCGTGGCTGCGCCGCGCCCCGTGCGGTTTCGCCGACGCGCAGGCGTCGTGCCGTCGGTCCCGCGCAGGCATCGCGCTTGCGCCCCCTGCGATGAACAAGGAGGTTCGACCATGACCGCTCACGCCCCCGGCCGCCACGACGCCGTGTCACCGGCTGCCGGACTGCTCTCGCTCGCCGCGTCGCGCCCGCCGTCCAAAGACAAGACGGAGGAACGCATCGACGAGGGACTCGAGGAGACGTTTCCGGCCAGCGACCCGCCCGCCGTTGGCGGCGCGACCCGTATCGATCCTGCCAAGCCGTCCGGCGAGCGCGAACGCCGCGCGCCGCACGTTCCTTCCCCGCCCCCCGATCACGGCTGACGGCGGCAACCGGCTCGCACTGCGCGGCGGCGCAGCGGCGCGCCGGAGCAATCCGGAGTTGATCCGATGAAACGCCTTGAACGCAAATGGCATGAAATCAGCGGCGCCGCCGGCGTCGCAGCGCTGGCGGCGATCGAAAGCGCGGTAGTGCTCGCGATCGTCGCGATGACGGGCATCGGGCACTGACGTCCTGCCCCACCCGTTCGCGGCTGCCGCCGTGGAAGATGTACAAGCGGGCTGGCAAATTTCTCCGTCGCCTGGCCGTCGAGGCCCGGCGTGCGCGGCCCGCGCGCGGCACGCCATCTGCTCCTGAATCGGCTTCTTCACGAAGGAGGCGGTCATGTTTCGCGTCAACGAGATCATGTCGCGCGACGTGGTGTGTGTCGCGCCGACCGACACGATTCGCCACGCGGCCGAATTGATGCGGCGCTTCGATATCGGCGTGCTGCCCGTTTGCGACGGCCCCGAACTCGTCGCGATCGTGACTGACCGCGACCTCGCGGTGCGCGGACTGTCGCACGGCCATTCGTCCGATACGCCCGTGCAGGCGGTCGCGTCCAGGCCCGTGCAGTGGTGCGTCGAGGACGACGGTGTCGGCGACGTCCAGCAGCGGATGGCCGACGTGCAGTTGCATCGGTTGCCGGTGCTCGACCGCAACCGGCGGCTGGTCGGCATCGTGTCGCTCGGCGACATCGCGACCCGCGCGGGCGGCCCCGAGCGGGACGAGCTGGCCAATACGCTCGAGGACGTGTCGCTGCCACGCCGGCGCTGACCGGCGCCCGTTCATGCCGCGAGGCCCGCCCGGGCGCCGCTATGACCAGGAGGTGTTCGATGACAACGGACAGACCGTCGCGCGACGACACGCGTATCGTCGGCGGCAAGCGCCGCACGGCCGGCGGCGGGCCGGGGCCCGACGTGATGGCCGCCCGCACGCTCGAAGGCGATCGCGTCCTGACGATGGACGGCGACGACATCGGCCAGGTCGCCGACATCATGCTCGACGTGCGCTCCGGCCGGATCGCGTATGCGGTCGTGTCGTCGGGCGGCCTGCCCGGGATCGGCGACAAGCTGCTCGCGGTGCCGTGGAACGTCCTCGTGCTTGACGTCGAGCGCCAATGCTTCGTGCTGCCCGTCGCCACCGACCGCGTGCGCGAAGCCCCCGGCTTCGACAGGAACCGCTGGCCCGCAATGGCCGATCCGGAGTGGGCCAAGGCGCTGCATGCGTACTACGGCAGTTCGCCGTACTGGCTGATCGAGGAAGGCGAAACGGCGCTCGACTCGCCGCCGTACGAGGCGTCGCCGGGCGGCCCCGAAGCCCCTGCAAGCCCTGAAGGCGGCGAGCGCTAGCGTGATCGCGGCTCAGTGCGCGGCCGCGACCGTCCGCGCGAGTTGCCGGGTGGCGGCCAGGTGCGCGTTCAGCATCGGCAATGCGTTGGCCGCGAACGCGCGAAGCTGCGGATCGCGGCCGTTCCGCACCTCGGCTTCGTAGAGCCGGATCGCCGCTTCCTGCGCGCGCGGGCCCGCCAGCGCGACATAGGCCGTGTCAAACGCGTGGCCCTCCTTGGTTCGCATCGCGGCCACGGCCGGGTCAACGAGCATTCGCGACTGGACCGGTACGCCCTTGGCCGCGCCAAGCTGCCGCAACTCGCCGGCGATCCGTCCGTGATCGTTGACCATCCTGCGCGCGAACGCCTTCACGTCCGGGTTCGACGAGCGGTCTAGCGCGAGCTCGCTGGCCTGCCGCTCTACCTTGCCGATCATGCCTGCCTTGTCGACGAATTCAACATCGATACCGGTCGGCCGCTGTGTCATGCCGGCCTCGTCGGCCGTCGTGCCGGGGCGGATGACACCCGGCGCGACTTGCGCCGACGAAGCGGGCGATGCCTGCCCCTGCGCGAACGCGACGTTCAATGCGCCGACGGTCGCGGCCAGCACGATCGCCGCCGGCCGGCCGGTTCGATTCGTTTTCATCCGCACCTCCGTATGGCGCGACGGAGCAGGCCGGCCGCGCAGGTTGCCGTTGCGTCCATCTCGCTGCCTTTCCTCGTCGATGAGCGGGCGAGCGGCCACCCCGGCGTCTACCGGCCGCGCTCCTTCCGATCGTGCGCAGTGTCGGGCGCGACATCGGCGATTACGCTCGCGAGCGTCGGCATGTCCACCGGCTTGCGCAGATACGCGTCGAAACCGGCCGCCATCACGCGGTGCCGGTCGGCGTGGCCGGCGTGCGCCGTGATCGCAACGACGGGCAGGCGCCCGCTGCCACCCGGCAAATGCCGGATGCGGTCGAGCAGCCAGAAGCCGTCACCGTCCGGCATCGCGAGATCCGACAGCACGACGTTCGGCGCCTGCCGTTCCACCACGTCGAGCGCGTCATGCCCCGATTGCGCGGTCGACACTTGCGCGCCCATCGTTTCGAGTGCCGCGGCGAGGCTTGCGCGCGATGTCGCATCATCGTCGACGACGAGCACACGCTGGCCGTCGAGCGTCGTCGTATCCGGCGTGCCCGCCGCGTGCGGCAGATTCTCGGCGGGTTCGTCGACGTCCCAGCCGGCCGGCAGCGTGACCGTGACGGTCGTCCCGCGTCCGGCGCCGGCGCTCGTCGCGACGACTTCGCCGCCAAGCAGCCGGGTGATGTTGCGCACGATCGACAGGCCGAGCCCGAGGCCGCGCTTCGGCGACGCAAAGGCGCGTTCGGGCCGGCTGAACGTCTCGAACAGATGCGGCAGGCATTCCGGCGCAATACCCTGCCCGGTATCGGCGACCGACAACCGCACGCGCTCGCCCGCCCGGGCCAGCGACACGACGATGCGGCCGCCCGGCGGCGTGAACTTGATCGCATTCGACAACAGGTTCGACAGGACCTGGCGCACGCGCTCGCGGTCCGCCGGAATCACGCAGGCGGGCATCTCGTAACGGGTCGACAGCTCGAGCCCGCTCGCCCGTGCGGTCGCATCGAGCTCCCGCGTAGCATCGCGCACGACCCGCACGAGATCGACCGGTACACGCTCGAGGCGCAACCGGCCCGTCGCGAGCGACGATGCGTCGAGCAGGTCGGCAACCATGTGCGACAGCGACCGTGCGCTGCGATCGATCGCGTCGACCGCCTGTTGCGCGAGCCCCTGTCCGTCGACGTTGCGCAGTACCTCGACCCAGCCGTAGATCACGTTCAGCGGCGTGCGCAGTTCGTGCGACACCGTGGCCAGCAGTTCGTCCTTCAGCCGGTTCGACGTGTCAGCCTGCACGCGTGCGTCGTGCGCGCCGCGTAGCGAGCGCATGGTGCGCCGCTCGTCGCGGCGTCGTTCGTGCGCGTCGCGCAGCGTCATCGACAGACCCGTGCAGTTGCCCCGCGCATCGACGATCGGCGACGCGGCGAAGGTCGCGCGAAAACGGCCGCCGTCGCGACGCACGCACAGCACGTCGAACGGACCGACCGGCGCATGCAGATCCGCGAACGACGCGGGCAACGGGTGGCGTCGCAACCAGCGTGGCGCGATCATCGCGGCGATGTCGCGGCCGGCGGCCTGCGTTGCGTCGAGGCCGAAGATCCTTCGCGCCGCCGGATTCCAGCTCGTGACCCGGCGTGCGGCATCGACCCCGACAATCGCGTCAGGCGAAGCATCGACCACGCGGCGCAGCAGGCCGTCGTCCGGTACGGGCATGCGCGAGCCGGGCGTCGGCTCGTGCGCATCGGCGTTGCCGGCGTTACCGGGTTTGTGCAGACGATCGTTCACGAGCAGCGGCTTCACCGCGATCACGAGCACGCACTCGACGACGCTGATCGCGGCGAATGCGCCGGCCTGCGCGAGCAGCGTGGCCAGCGACGCGTCACGCCACCCGAGCGCACCGATCGCGACCATGCTGAACGCGGCGGCAACCAGGCCGCCGCCGAACGACGTCAGCCACGCGGCAGCCGCAACGCCTGCGTAAAAAGGCAGCGGCGCAAATGGCGCGTGCTCGCCGCCGGCGCGAACCGCCCACGCCTGCAGCGCGGACGCCAGCCCGACGGCCAGCACGATCCATGCACCCTGCCGTAACAGCTCACGGGTCAGGGTTCTCATTGCATCCTTGCCTCGCGCCGGCTCAGGTCGCACGGCGTCACGCCGCGGGTCGACCATCCGGCCTGCCGTGGAGCGTGCCGGGCGAGCATGGTTGGGTCAGCAAGCGGCATACCCGGTTCGGGCTACGGATGGCCGGATAGTGCGCGATGCCGGGTGGCCCGGCTGCGTGGAAGCCGTGCGGGCCGCGCTGCGGCGGCCGGTGTCGCGGGCTGCATCAGTGCACCATGGCCGGGCCTCATTTTTTTACCGGAATGATGAAAAAAGGCACCGATACGACCCTGGATGGCGCAGAAATACCGCGATTCGTGTCGGGAATCGCGATGGCCTGATTCTTCCGTCCCCGCGGCGCACATTGGAAATTTCTATTTTGCGGCACCTTCACGGCCGTTTCGCTGTCGATGAAAATATTGCAATCAACGGAACGCGTGATGCCGATTTTCAAAACGGCCCGCGAAACGCCAATGGGAGACATCGCAAATCGTATGAAGCAGCGGGCCGACGGCCGTCGGTTGTCCGGCCGGTCCTCTGCGATGCGCACGCTGCTCGGTCGCATCGAGAAAATTGCACCGACCCGCGCCACCGTGATGATTGCCGGTGAAAGCGGGGTCGGGAAGGATATCGTCGCGCGCCGGCTGCACGATCTCAGCGCCCGGCGGGACGGCCCTTTCGTCCCCGTGAACTGCGGCGCGATTCCGCCCGATATCGCGGAATCGCAATTGTTCGGGCACGAGAAAGGCAGCTTCACCGGCGCGATCGCGCAACGGGAAGGCTTCTTCGAAGCCGCGCGCGGCGGCACGCTGCTGCTCGACGAGATCGCGGAAATGCCCGCGCCGCTGCAGGTGAAGCTGCTGCGGGCGATCGAATCGAATGTGATCGTGCGGGTGGGCGGCACCGAGCCGATTCCGCTCGACGTGCGGATCGTGTCGGCCACGCGCCACAACCCGGCCGAAGCCGTGCGCGACGGCCGGTTGCGCGAGGATCTGTTCTACCGCCTCGCCGCGTTTGCGCTGTACGTCCCGCCGCTGCGCCAGCGCGACAGCGACATCGAGACGATCGCCCTGGAGTTCGTCGAAGCCCTCAACGCACGGCACCATGCGCACAAGCGGCTGACCGGGGCGGCGATCGCGGCGCTGCGCGCGTACTCGTGGCCCGGCAACGTCCGCGAGCTGCACAACACGATCGAGCGTGCGTACATCCTGGCGGACGAAGGCATCGACGTCACGCTGCCGAAGCCGGTGATGCCGCCCGAACGCCTGTCGGAGAACACGATGGCGCTGCCGCTCGGCGCGACGTTGCACCATGCGCAGCAGCGCTTCATCGCCGCGACGCTGCACCACTTCGACGGCAACAAGCCGCGCGCCGCGAAAGCGCTCGGGATCAGCCTGAAAACGCTCTACAACCGGCTCGCGCTGATGCGCGACAACGGCCGCTCCTGAGCGGCGCGGCCGTCTTTTCGACAAGCCGCGTCAAGCGACCTTGAACCGCCCGACCGTGGTCGCCAGCGCGTTCGCCTGCGATTGCAGCGCGGTCGCGGCGGCGGTCGACTGTTCGACGAGCGCCGCGTTCTGCTGCACCATTTCGTCGAGTTGCGTGACCGCGCGATTCACTTCCTGGATGCCGCGCGTCTGCTCGTTCGCCGCGTGCGTGATCTCGGAGATGATCGTCGTCACGTTCGACACGTTGGACACGATCTCGCGCATCGTGTCGCCGGCCTGACGCACCTGGCCGGACCCGGCCGACACGCTCGCGACCGTCGATTCGACCAGCACCTTCACTTCGCGCGCGGCCTGCGCGCTGCGTTGCGCGAGGCTGCGCACTTCCTGCGCGACGACCGCGAAGCCGCGCCCCTGCTCGCCCGCCCGCGCCGCTTCGACGGCCGCGTTCAGCGCAAGGATGTTGGTCTGGAACGCGATCCCGTCGATCACGCCGATGATGTCGCCGATCCGGCCCGATGCTTCCTCGATCTTCTCCATCGTCGCGACGACGTCCGACACGACCACGCCGCCGTGCGACGCGATCCGCGACGCGGCCGCCGCGCGTTCGTCGGCCTGGCCGGCGGCCGCCGCCGACTGGCCGACGGTCGCGGTGATCTCTTCCATCGATGCGGCCGTTTCCTCGAGGCTTGCCGCCGCCGATTCGGTGCGCGACGACAGGTCCTGGTTGCCCGCCGCGATCTCGTTCGCGGCCGTGCGCACCGATTCGCTCGCATCGCGGATCTCGCGCATCACGTCGTTCAGCTTGTCGACGAAGCTGTTGAACGAGCGGGCGATGTCGGCCACTTCGTCACGGCCCTCGGCCGGCAGGCGCTGCGTCAGGTCGCCCGCACCCGAGCCGATCGCGGCCATCGCCTGGCGCACTTGCGACAGACGGCGGAACGCGGTCGCGGTGATCGCGCCGATGATCAGCGAAGCCACACCGACGATCACGAGCAGCGTGACCAGCGAAGCGGTCAGCAGCGAGCGCATCCCGGCCGTCGCTTCGTTCTTGTCGAGCAGCACCAGCGCGTACCAGTCGGTGCCCGGCACGGGGCGCGCGCGTACCAGCTTCGCGTCGCCGCCGACCGTCACCTCGACGGGGGCGGTCGCGGCCGCGATCGTCGCGCCGTTCATCGCGCCGAGTTCGGGCGACACGTCGGCCACCGGCTTCAGCGTGAGCTTCGCGTCCGGGTGTGCAACCACGTGGCCGTTGCTGTCGATCAACATCCCGAAGCTCGCGGGCGTCGGGTGGATCGACTTCACGTTCGCGATCACGGTGTCCATCGAGACGTCCGCTGCGACGACGCCCTTCAGCGCGCCGTCGCGCAGGATCGGCACCGCGAACGTGACGACGAGGTTGCCCGTACCGGCGTCGACGTACGGCGGCGTGACGACCGGCTTGCCGGCTTGCGCGGCCTGCTTGTACCACGGGCGGCCGGTCGGATCGTAGTCGGGCGGAATGCCGGTCGGGTCGGAGAAGTGGAACGCCTTGTCGGCGTAGCCCGCGTAGACGTTCGTGAAACCGCCGGCCGTGGCCATCTGCTTGAATACCGGCAGCGGATCGGGCGTCAGCGCGGCATCCTGCAGCGACGCGATCATCCGGCTCCGGGTGGCGACCCAGTCGGCGATCCCGACCACATGGCCGCTGGCGACGGAGGTCAGGTTGCGGTCGATCGCGTCGTCGTTGTACGAGCGCGCGATGAAGTAGTTGATGAGCGTGGTCGCGACGAGTGCGAATACGACGATGGCGACGCACGCGGCGAGGATGCGGGCCCGGATGGAGGAGAACATGGCAACGACTCGGTAAGGGAGCGCGAACGCCCGGTGGACGAATTCACCGGGTAAACGGCAATCGCGCCACTTACTTGAGGCCGCCGTGACAATTCAGTGAAATATATGACAAAAGACAGCGCCGGCTGTCAGGAGATTGTCGGGATGAATGAGCCGGCCGGCGCATCGCGCGCGCACCGCCACCTGGCGCGACGACAGCGCAACGACGGGACAGGAAGGTTGAACAGGCCGGTTCGCTGTCGACGGATGCAGGAATGTCGACCGGGATCCGGCCCTGGCCTTGCGACGGATCGTGTCACGTCCGCGGCGTCAGCCGCGGCGCTCGTCCGTCACAGCCGATGGCTCGGACGCGGATCGGCTCCCGCGGGCGGCGCATCGGCCCGCGTGTCGTTGTCGAGATCGTCCTGCTGGCGCATCCGGTCGCGCAGATGCCGGATCGCGAACACGTGAATGTAGTCGTGCACCCGTGCGCCGGACGACAATACGCGCACTTCGTCGTCGAGCATCGCACGCAATTCATCCGAACCGATCGCGCGCTGTTTGGCGGCTTCCTTGAGTGAATCGAGCAAATTGTCCTTGGACATCGACGGACTCCTGACGGTCGAGGAACGAAAAGAAGAAGGTACCGGAAGCTTATAGACTGAACGGCAGCGCGGCGTGCGATGCGCCGGCACGTGTTTGCGCGCGATCAACGACACGTTGCGTGCCGTCGCGCCGGTCCGTGCCCGAACCGGCCGCGCACTATCCGCGGCGCAAACTGCCCGCGAACGAGACTGGAAGCCCTGCCACGCCACCCCGGGGCGCGGCACCGGTCGACTGGCCAACGATGGAACGCCGCTCGACGCCGATGCATTGGCGAACTTAGACCGGCCGAAATCATGCGTCAAGCGACGTCTGCCGCGCGTGGCCCATTCGTCGGAATGAACGCGACGGATCGCCGCCGGGACGGCCGATCGGCCGCCCCGCGTGTCAGCGGATTCCGATAGGCGCCGCGCATTACCTGACAGCGACTTCAGCGCGCGCTGCTTGGCAGCGCACGGGCGCCACACGATACTGGTGGCATGGACAAAACGTTCATACGGGTCATCGCTCAGCCGGCCGTCGAGCCGGTACGCGGGGCCTGGCGCAGGAGACCAGTCATGGGACATCGCAACTTACCGGGCCGGGACGGCCAGCGGCGCGCGTCGGGCAACGCGCGCGCCCTGCCCGCCAAGGCCGTGCCGGCCGGCAATCGTCCGTCCGACAATATCGACACCTTGCTTGCGCTCGCTCGCGAAGCCGGGTTGCTCGTCACGCTCGACGGGCAGATCGGCCGCGAAAAGTACCAGAGCGTCGCGGGCTCGGTTCTCGCGTTGCAACGGTTCGCCGCGGCACTCTGCGCGCGGGCCGCACCCGACGCGCCGGCCATTGCGGAGCCACGCCGCAAGGCGCGCCCCGGCTGGCCGCATGCGAACCGCCTGCGCAACCGCACGTGCAGCGCGTGCGCGCCGCTGCATGTCGCGCACCAGCGCTCGCGGGTGCGCCGCGGCGCAGGCCGACGACACGACCTGCGCTGGATGCTTCGCGCGACCTGAGCGTTCGGCAGCCGTTGCATGGCACGGGGTCGTGCAACGGCAAGTGCACCACGCAACGCCGGAAGCGCCTGCCACATGCCGTGACTGCACGGCAGCGGCGCGGATGTCGTAACCATCGACGATTCGCATTGGCGCCGCCGCGCGCCATCACGCAACATGACGCGCCGTTCCACACGGCCGCAACGACAACGATTCCTGCGAGGAAAGCAAACCAGACGGGGCCAACTACAACACGAACGAGGAAAGCGGGCGGGGTGGCTTGCACCCCGCCCGCCCTCCAAGGCAACCATCGGCTGCCTACCCTCGTGCCAGAGAGTGCTTGATCAGATGACGCGCCGTGCATTGCACGTTGCGGCTCTGGAAATGGATGTCACGGCTGTGAATGCACCGTCGATCGCAGCCTTTGATGCACGCTGCGACGTGGCTGCGCAATGCACGACAGACCGCCCGCGTTGCCGGATGTTCCGTCAGTCAATGTCTCACGCGCTACGCGCACCGTTTCTGATGCAGGTCAACCCAACCCCGCTTCGCTCTCGACATCGCACGATTTATTCGGCACCGCGCACGAGCAGCACGGGCACCTGTGCGAGATGCGCAACGCGGCGCGCGACGCTGCCGATCAGCCAGGCGGCGATACCGCGCCGGCCGTGCGTGCCGACCACCAGCAATTCCGCACGCCAGTGCACGGCGTCGCGCATCAGCGCATGGGCCACGTCGTCGCTGGTCGGGCGGGTCTCGACGACGCCGCGCTTGGTCGGGTTCCCGGTCGCATGGAACAGCGGGCCGACCTTCGCGAGCGCGTCCTCGCCCTCCGCGCGATAGGCATCCTCCAGCGCGCGCACCGGCACGATATCCGTCAGACGAACCGCACGATCGATCACATAGGCCGCGTACAGCAACGTCGTCGGCGTCGCGAAGCCGAGCCCGACGCGCACCGCGTGCAGCGACGGCTCGCTGCCGTCGACCGCGAACATCAGCCGCTGCAGGCCGCCGTCCGACGGCCGCGCATACGCGGCCGGCACGATCAGCAGCGCGCAGCGCGCGCGCGACGTCAGCGTGTCCGACATCGCGCCTTCGACGAGCCGCAGCAGCCCGTGATGCGGATTCGCGCCGACCACCAGCACGTCCGCGCCCCATGCCGACGTGTCGCTCACCAGTGCATCGGCCACCGAGCCGCCCGTCACCGACGTATCGACGATGACCTGCTCGACCTCGATGCCGCTATCGGCGAACAACGCCGCGATCCGTTCGTTGATGGCTTGCGCCTCGCGCATCAGGTCCTCGCGCGCGGACGTCAGCAGTGCGTCGATGCGCGGGATGTCGGGCAGCACGAGGCGCGGGTTGTCGATCGCGCAGACGATGCGCAATCGCATCCCGGGACGCAGCAGCGTGCGCGCATAACGCGCGGCGGACAGCGATTCGGGCGTCGGATCGACGGCCAGCGCGATTCGCGCAAGCGTCGGGATGGGCTGGGCAGGCTGCATGGCGAAGACCTCCGTGCGTGCGCGTCGTCGCGGAACGACGACGGGAGCTTCGCGCGGAAGCGGCGCACGGCGGCCGCACAGCCGCCGCGATCGCGGCGGTCACGGGGATCGGCGGGTTGCCACGCGAAGCGCGGACAATCGATTCGTTCAGCATAGGCCGTCCGGCCCGCACGTGCATGATCGCGATCAAGGGGCGCTCGGGCCCCTGCCCGTGCTGCTTACGACTTCGTCGGCACCGATACCGCCGGACGGTTCGCGTAGAACAGCGCATACGCGATACCGAGCAGCACGATCCATACCGGCCCGATCACGAGCGCGACGCGCGTGTCGGGCGTGAACGCCATCAGCACGACGACCAGCACGAGAAAGCCGAGCGCGACGAACGAACCGAGCGGATAGAACGGCACGCGGATCGGCAGGCGCGCGATCTTGTCAGCCGACAGCGTGCGGCGAAAGCGCATCTGTGCGATCAGGATCACGCACCACGTCCAGATCGCACCGAACGTCGACACCGACGTGAGCCACGTGAACACGTGCTGCGGCGCGAGATAGTTGAGCAGCACGCCGATCAGCAGCAGCGCGACCGACACGATCACGCCGTACACCGGCACGCCGTTGCGATTGACCTTGCCGAGCTTGCTCGGCGCGTGGCCCTGCTGCGCGAGGTTGTAGAGCATCCGCGCGGTGCTGAACAGGCCGCTGTTGCACGACGACAGCGCCGCGGTCAGCACGACGAAGTTGATGATGCCGGCAGCCGCCGGGATGCCGAGCCGCGAGAACGTCATCACGAACGGGCTGCCCTGCGTGCCGATCTGGTCCCACGGATACAGCGACATGATCACGAACAACGCACCGATGTAGAAGATCAGCACGCGCCAGAACACCGAGTTCACGGCCTTCGTCAGCGACTTCTCCGGGTTGCGCGCCTCGCCGGCGGTAAGGCCGAGCATCTCGACTCCGAGATACGCGAACATCACGATCGGCAACGCGGCGATCACGCCGTCGATGCCGTTCGGCATGAAACCGCCGTGCGCCCACAGGTTCGACAGGCCGATCGCGACACCGCCGTTGCCGATGCCGAACGCGATCATCAACCCGCCGCCGATGATCATCAGCACGATCGTGACTATCTTGATCAGCGCGAACCAGAATTCGAATTCACCGTACAGCTTGACCGCGATGAAGTTCACCGAGCCCATCGCCATGAGCGCCGCGAGCGCCCAGATCCAGTTCGGCACGCCGGGGAACCACATGTGCATGTAGACGCCGACCGCCGTGATTTCCGCCATGCAGGTGACGATCCACACGAACCAGTAGGTCCAGCCGGTCAGGTAGCCGGCCAGCGGCCCGAGGTAGTCGCGCGCGTAGCGGCTGAACGCGCCGGCCACGGGATTGGCGATCGCCATCTCGCCGAGTGCGCGCATGATCAGGAAAATCGCGATGCCGCCCAGCAGGTAGGTCAGCAGGATGGCCGGGCCGGCGACGCGAATCGCGGTGGCCGAGCCGAGGAACAGGCCGACGCCGATCGTCGCGCCGAGCGCCATCAGGTTGATGTGCCGCTCTTCCAGCCCGCGGTGCAACTGGTCTTCTGGTTGTTTCAAGTCCGTCTCCTGGCAGCCGCGAACGGGCCGCCGTCATTGTCGATATCAATGCGCGACCGTTCATGCCGAAAACGAAATAATCTCCGCCGTCGCTTCTTGAATAAGAAACGACACGGATGCTGCGTCAATCCGATTGGAATCGCCGCGGATTATCGATATTTTCCGGAACAATCCGGAAAACGGATCGGGACTTTCACGGAATACGCCCGTGCGGCCGGTGCGACGCGGCTGGACGGCGACGGGATCAGTCGCTTTCGGCGCGAACGAACGCGCGTCGAGTGTGCACTATCAGGCGCACGCAATAGGCAGGCGGGATTATAAGAATGATCAGACGTTTCGCGCCAGCCGATTTTCGTAAAAATCGCGGTGCGTGAAACCGGAGGCGGAATTCGAATGCGCGCGACATCGCGCGCGCATTTATTTGGACAACGTCGCCCTTACCGTATATTCGCCTTCGAGCGCGCCGTGTTCCGGCCGCACGAAATAACGCGAGGCATCGAGATCGGCCGGCAGCGGCTCGACCGGATAGCCGTGCTTTTCCCACGCGTCGAGCCCGCCCTTCAGCGCGCGGATGTTGTGGATCATCTTCTTGCGCTGCATCTTCGCGATCAGGCGTTTCGCGGTGGCCTCGTTCGGGCACACGCAATAGACGACGATCGGCCGTTTCAGCATTTCCGGGTCGAGCAAATCCGGCGAATCGAGATCGACCGGCACCGCGCCGGCGATCCGGTACGGCTCGCGCTCGCGGATCGCTTTCGGCCGCGCGTCGAAGATCAGCGGCGGCTCGTCCGACGTCATCATCTCGACGAGCTGCGGCGGCGAGATGCGCACCTGCGCGAGATAGCGGCGGAACTGCACGCGACGCACCCAGCGGTACAGCAGGAACGTGATGAAGATCGCGAGGAACGCATCGAGGATCGTGCCGCCGCTCGCACGCACCCACAGCACGAACTGGATGATCTGATCGTGAACGGCCGCACCGCCGACCAGCCAGAACGCGGCCCACAGCGACGCGCCGGCCAAATCCCAGAACAGGAACACGCCGACGCCGATCGCCGTCGTGCCGAGCAGCGGCGCCGATACGAGGCCGAGGCCCGGCAGGAATTTGGACAGCACGAGCAGCGGCGCGCCGTATCTTTCGAATACGTTACGTGCGAAACGCAGCGTCGTGTCGAGCGACAGCGAGAAGCGCACGAGGCCGTTCAGCAGGCGCCGGCCGCGCGTGCGGCCCATGAAGAACCATATCGAATCGGCCAGCATCGTCGCGCCGATCGCCGCTGCGAACATGCTGACCCAGGACGCCTGCCCCATTGCCGCCATGGTCCCGCCGAGAATCAGCATCGGGACGGCCGGCACCGGCACGCCGAGCTGCGTGATCAACACGCTCGCGAACACGGCCCACGGGCCGAGCGATGACGGAATAGCGATGGGAAAGTGCCACACGGCGGCGCTCCTGGAAGGCATGCAGCCGCGCGACGGTGCCCGCCGGTACGGCTGCGCAACGGGCGCCGCGGCACGTCCGCAGCCGACCTGATGCATCACGGCATTCTAAACGGGTTTGGCGGCGATCGCGCGGAGCACGTGCCATCTGCACCGGCTTCGCGCCACGGGTTGCACCGCCGTGACAGTCACCTATCCGTGCGCTGACGCTGAGCAAGCTGCACGACGTGTTCCGCGTAGTCGGGAAACGCGGCGGCCAGCGCGGCTGCGTCGGCCAGTTCGAATTCCGCGAACTCGAAGCCGGGCGCGACCGTGCAGCCGACGAGCGCGACGTGCTCCGGCGCCGCGCAGCGGGCGCCGAACCAGCTCCCGGCCGGCACGACCGCCTGAAACACGGTGCCCGGATGCGTGAGCGGGTTGCCGAGCCGATGGATCGTCAGCCCGTCGCGCTCGTCGAGCACCCACACTTCGATCGGGTCGCCCACGTAGAAATGCCAGACTTCGTCGGAACGGATCCGGTGCCACGATGAGTACGCGCCGTCGCACAACAGGTAGTAGATCGCGGTCGACGCGGCACGTGACGCGCCGTCGGCCGGACGCACGACCGAATCGGTCGCACGGTAGGTTTCGCGGAAATAGCCGCCTTCGGGATGCGGCTGCAGGTCGAACTGGCGAATCAGGTCGGTGGCGGAGATCGGCATGGCGGATGACGTCGGTAAGGTAAGGAGCCGGGCATCCGGCGCACGGCCACGCTTCGCTCATCGCGAACGCGCGCCGCATGCCGCCGGATGCTGCTGCGTCGATCGCCGCGGCCATGCGCGCGGCGAACAAGCGGACACCGGTCGATGCTGCCAGAACTGCGTGTCGGGATGCAACTGCGGGCACGCGAAACGCGCCCGTCGGGTGCAGCGCGCGTGCCGCCCTCGCCCGGCCGATGTGACGGACGCGACGGCCGTGCTCACGCGCCGTGCGTCGTGGGTTTCCGTTTCGTCAGGACGTCATCCGGCGAATGGGCGAGACAGTCGCCGCCCGCGCCCGCCCGTGCGTCAGCGTCAGCGCCTTGCCGCGCGCGTCACTTAGCCGCCGGCGCGCCGGGCTCGCTGTGCCGCACCAGCAGCACGGGCCGGTCGGCCGCGCGCAGCAGCGACTCGGCGACGCTGCCGAGCAGCAGCCGGCGCAGGCCATGCCGCCCGCTCGTGCCCATCACGATCAGGTCGGCGTCGGCTTCGGCCGCGGTGCGCATCAGCACCGTGGCGACATCCTCGCCATAGGCGTCGAGCGCGCGCACGGTGCCCGATACATGCTCCTGCGCGAGCGCCGCTTTCGCATCGTCGAGCACCGGCGTCGCGGCTTCGATCGCGGCCGCATCGCCGTCGCGCTCGCCCGCGAAGCCCGCGTCGACGTCGACGAGCTGCGGCCGGTGCTCGACGACGTACGCGCAGGTCACTTCGCCGCCGGACGCCACCGCGATCCGGATCGCCTCGTTCAGCGCGAGACGCGCACTCGGGCTGCCGTCCAGCCCGACGAAAATCCGCTTGTACATGGTCCGTCCCTCCGACCGGGCACGCATCGCGCGTTGCGCGACGGCGGCCCGTAATCGCCACCCGGCCCGGTGCCCGGTGGCCTGCCGAACAGTCTGCCCCACGTGCCGACGCGCCCGTTGATGCGCGTCAAGCGCGGCGGGCGCGCCCACTGCTTCACGCCGGTTGCCTCAATTTCCAGTGCCCCATTACAAAAAACATGTAAATCGCGCACAATTTCATTTTGAAAATAGACGTTCCGTGCGGCCGGTGCGAGTTTTGCCCGGTTTTGCTGCGCTGCCCTCGTGCCACGGGGCGGCCCCCGACAACAGAATGGCCATCGAATGACCGCAAGTGGAACCCCGACGCGTGACGCCCGAGGGCCCACGCGCCTCCAGATCATGTTACGCCAGCCGCTCGCGGCCGGCGTCGTTGCACTGTGCGCCGGCGCCGCGCTGTCGCTCGGCGTCGCGCTACTCGTGCGCGAGCAGTGGCAAGGCGCCGTCCATACGCGTTTCGAACGCCGCACGACGCACGTGACGGCGATGCTTCGCCACGAGCTGCAATCCGGCGCGGCCGTGCTCGAAGGCGCGCGCGGCGCGTTCAGCCTCGTCCCGGGCATGACGCCCGAGCAATGGCGCCGGTATGCGGACACGCTCGACCTCGACAGCGGCCGCTCGCCGGTCCGCCAGATCGGTTATGCCCCGCTGCCGCCGGCGACGCGCATCGCCCTCGCCGGCGCGAAGCCGATGCCGGCCGGCACGCTCGCGACCGCCGCGCTCAGCGCACCGGCGTCGAATTCGCCGGTCGTGCGCTTCGTCGCGTCCGACGCCGCGCCGCTTGCGCACGCGCTGCAGACCGGCGACGTCGCGCTCGGCGTCCACCCTGCCGACGACGACACGTCCCGCGACGCCCGCACCTTCACGCTGTTCCTGCCGGTTGCCGCGTCGCCGCCGCATGCGGCCGCCACGCCGCCGGGCCTGCGCGAAGCCGGCGCCGACGGCGTGCTGTTCGCGGCGTTGAGCCCGCGGCGCCTGGTCGAGCGCGCGCTCGACGCGGAACGCGGGATCGACGTGTGGATCACCGCCGGCGGCGATCGGCGCGCGATCGTCAGCGTCGAAACGACGACCGACGAGGCCTCGGCATCGCCCGACCTGATGCGGCGCACCGACGAGCTGAATTTCGGCGGCACCGTGCTGACGCTCGCGTATTCCGCGGATGGCCGCCCGAGCGCGACCGGCGCGCAACGCGCGGCCGGCACCGTGCTCGCTGCAGGGCTGATCGCGTCGATCGCGTTCGCGGTGCTCGTCCATGCGCTGCTGCGCGGCCGCTCCGGCGCCGCCGATTCCGGCGCGAGCAGCCGCGGCATCCTCAACGAGGCGCGGATGATGGGCATCATCCGTTCGTCGATGGAAGCGATCATCACGATCGACGAGAAGCAGACGGTCGTGATCTTCAATCCGATGGCCGAGCAGGTGTTCGGCGTGTCCGCGATGGAGGCGATCGGTGCGCCGCTGTCGCGCTTCATCCCCGAGCGGTTCCGCGCCGCGCACGCGAAGCACGTCGACCAGTTCGGCGTGACGGGCGTGTCCGAGCGGCAGATGGGCCGCCAGCGGGTGCTGTTCGGGCTGCGCGCCAACGGCGAGGAGTTTCCGATCGAGGCCTCGATCTCGCAGATCCGCGACGCGTCCGGCAAGCTTTATACGGTGATGCTGCGCGACATCACCGAGCGGCAGCGCGCCGACACGGCACTGAAGCAGTCGCGCGAGGAATTGCGCGAACTGTCGGCGAACCTGCAGAACGTGCGCGAAGAGGAAAAGACCCGCATTGCGCGCGAGCTGCACGACGACCTCGGCCAGCAGCTCACCGCGCTGAAGATGGATCTGTCGGTGGTCGAACAGCAACTGCGCGTGCCCGGTCGCACGCAACCCGACGAAGTCGTGCAGTCGCACCTGCAGGGCATGCGGCGGCTGATCGACGCGACGGTCGCGTCGGTGCGGCGCATCGCGGCCGACCTGCGGCCCGTGATGCTCGACGATCTCGGCCTCGTGCCCGCGATCGAATGGCTTGCGAACGATTTCACGAACCGCTACGGGATCGATGTCGAACGGCACATCGAAACCGGCGGCCTCACGTTCACCAGCGCGGGCGCGACCACGTTGTTCCGGATCGTCCAGGAAGCGCTGACGAACGTCGCGCGCCACGCGGATGCGACGCGGGTCGCGCTGCGGCTCGACGTCGAGGACGGCTTCTGCGTATTGCGCGTCGCGGACAACGGCCGCGGCTCGGCGCCCGGCGGCCCGGCCCACGAAGACAAATCGTTCGGCCTGATCGGCATTCGCGAACGCGCCCACATGCTGGGCGGCACCGTGACGATCGACACCGCGCTCGCGCGCGGCTTCTCGATCACCGTCGCCTTCCCGCTCAGTACCGTACAACAGGAAACGCTCATCACATGATCAAGGTGCTCATCGCCGACGACCATACGCTCGTACGCGACGGTCTGCGGCACATTCTCCAGAACGCCACCGGATTCGAGGTGGCCGGCGAAGCCTGCGACGGCCCGTCGACGATCGCGCTCGTGCGCGCCACGCCCGCGCAGGTGCTCGTGCTCGACCTGTCGATGCCGGGCCGCAACGGCGTCGAGCTGATCAAGCAAATCAAGGACGAGAAGCCCGCGTTGCGCGTCCTCGTGCTGACCATGCACGCGGAGCAGCAATACGCGGTGCGCGCGTTCCGCGCCGGTGCGTCGGGGTATCTGACGAAGGAAAGCGCGAGCGCCGAGCTGGTCGGCGCGGTCACGAAGGTGGCGTCGGGCGGCGTCTACGTGAGCCTCGCGATGGCCGAGCAGTTCGCACAGAGCCTGAACGAGCCGGCCGAGACGCTGCCGCACCAGCGGCTTTCCGACCGCGAATTCGACGTGTTCCGGCGGATCGCCGCCGGCCAGACGCTGACCGAGATCGCGAACGCGCTGTGCGTGAGCGCGAAGACGGTCAGCACGTACAAGACGCGGATTCTGGAAAAGATGCAGATGCCGCACGAAGCGGCGCTGGTGCGTTACGCGATGCGGCACAAGCTGCTCGACGAAACGGACGACGTGTAACGGACGACGTCCGGCAGCGGATGGCGCGTGTCGCCCGGCCGCGCGGCACGCGTTGGACCGGGCGGCGCACGACGCTTACTTGGCCGGCACCGGGCACGCGAGATCGCCTTCCTCGCACGACAGATAACCCTTCAGCGTTTCGGTGCGCGCTTTCGTCAGATCGTCCAGACAGGTCGACACGACCATCGGGTACGCACTGCCGCCCTCGGCGTTCGCGCTGGAGAAGTTGCATTCGGCATCGCGGTACGCGATCCAGGCACGCTGCGCATTCACGAGTTTGTCGGCCAACGGCCGCGCATCGCGCAGGCGCGCGGTGACGGCCTGGTAGGTCCGGTTCAGTTCCCCGTCGGATTTCTTGTACGCGCGATCGGCGCATGCCGTCATCGCCGCCTGATCCGTCGCGTCGGCACAATTCGCCTGCGCATGGGCGAGGTTCGCCGCCAGCGCCAGCGAGCACAGCAGACCGGTCAAGACACGCATGGATGCTCCTTGTTGTTCGTTGAAGTCGTGGAACCCGGTGCCGCGCCTGCCGCGCTGTCGCGCATCGGCGGCCGTCTCGCGGCGACACCGATCGCGATGCTAGCGCACGCGCGCCGGCTTGTCAGCCGGCGTCGCAGCATGCGACGGCTTGCATATCGGCCCTCCGCACCTACACTTGAAAATCGATACGCCGCTTCAGGCCCGCGCTATCGCATCCATCCCGTCTCCGCTTCCGCGCATTCCTCAGCGCATTTCGCGTTCGCATCGCCGAGCGGGGTGACGATTCGTCGGTCAGCTTCCTCCCCCAGCCCAACGTGCCATCGCCGTCGCTCCCTGGAGGGAATCATGAGCTATCACCTTGAAGGCCGTCTGCTCGAGGTCTGCAACTGTCGCGTACTCTGCCCGTGCTGGATCGGCGAGGATCCGGATTTCGGGGTCTGCGACACGATCGTCGCCTGGCATGTCGACAAGGGCACCGTCGACGGTATCGATGTGGGCGGCAACACGATCGCCGCGGTGTGCCGCGTGCCGGGCAACATCCTGCAAGGCAACTGGACCGCCGCGATCTATCTCAGCGACACGGCGTCCGACGCGCAGGAGCAGGCGCTCCTCAAGGTCTACACGGGCCAGGCCGGCGGCCCGATCGCCGAGCTCGCGAAACTGATCGGCACGGTCGTGTCGATCGAACGCGCCCCCATCACGTTCAATGTCGAAGGGGCGCGCGGCACGCTGTCGATCGGCACCGACTACCACGCGGAACTCGAGCCGTACCTCGGCCCGAGCGGCGCGCAGACGACGCTGACCGACACCGTGTTCTCGACGGTGCCCGGCGCGCCGGTGTTCGTCGGCAAGGCGCCCGTCTATCGGTCGAAGAATGCGGCGATCGGGATCGACGTCGATCTGAAGAATCACAACGCGCTGCAGAGCACGTTCCTGTTCGACGCGTGAAGCGCGATCGCGCGCCGACGGTCATGGCTGCGTCGCTGCACCGGCGCCTGTTCCCGCTCGTGCTCGCGAGTCTCGTCGCGTTCGCCTGGCTCACCCTGTGGGCGTGGACGCGCAGTCCTTACGGGCGGTACCTCGACCACGGCGACCGCGCATTGACCGAACCGTTCAGCGCGCTGTGCCGCGCGCTGCCCGGTGGCGCGCTGTGGCTGCCGGCCGCGTTCGCCGCGGCCGGCTGGACGCTGATGATCCTCGCCATGATGCTGCCGACGACGCTGTCGCTGTTCGATGCGTTCGCCCGCGTCGTCGCAAGCCGCCCCGACCGGACGCGGCTGCTGGCGCTCGTCGGCGTCGGCTACGTCGCCACGTGGAGCGGCTTTGGGCTCGTCGCGCATGCCCTGCACGGGTTGCTGCTGACCGGTGTCGCGCGGGTGCCGGCGCTCGCGTGGCGTGGCTGGCTGATCGGCGCGGCCGTCTTCGCGCTCGCCGGCGCGTTCCAGTTCAGCGGACTGAAGACGCACTGCCTCGACCGGTGCCGCACGCCCTACAGTTTCGTGATCAGCCGCTGGCGCGGCCGTGCGCCGATGCGTCACGCGTTTGCGCTCGGCGTGAGCCACGGGCTCTTCTGCGTCGGCTGCTGCTGGGCGCTGATGTTGCTGATGTTCGTCGTCGGCGCCGGCAGTCTCGGCTGGATGCTGGCGCTCGCCGCGTTGATGGCGCTCGAGAAGAATGCGTCGTGGGGGCAGGCGCTCACCGCGCCGCTCGGCGCCGCGTTGTTCGGCGCGGCCGTGCTGATCGTCGCCAGTCACGCGTGAGGCCCGCGATGCGACCGCCCGCCTCCACCTTCGCGCTGCATGTCCGGCCGGGCGTGCGCGTCGCCGCGCTGACGTCGATCGCGATGCTCGCCTTCGCGTCGAATTCGCTGCTGTGCCGGCTCGCGCTGCAGGCCGGCCGGATCGACGCGGCCAGCTTCGGCAGCCTGCGCCTCGTATCCGGCGCGCTGATGCTCGCGATCGTCGCACGTGCGGGGGCACGACAATCCGCCCCGCGAGCCGACTGGCTGGCCGCGGCGATGCTGTTCGTGTACGTCACGTGCTTCTCGTTTGCGTACCTGACCGTCAGCGCGGCCACCGGCGCGCTGATCCTGTTCGGCGCGGTGCAACTGACGATGTTTGCGGCAGGATGGCACGCCGGCGAACGGTTTGCCGCGACCGGATGGGCCGGGTTCGGCGCGGCGCTCGGCGGACTGGTGTATCTCGTGTCACCCGGGCTCGCCGCGCCTACGCCGCGCGGCGCCGCGCTGATGACCGCCGCCGGCATTGCATGGGGCATCTATTCGATACGTGGCCGTCGGCCCGTCGATCCGGTCGCGGCAACCGCCGGCAACTTCCTGCGTGCCGCGCCGCTGGCGCTCGCGCTGAGCGCCGTACTTGCCACCCGCGTTCACGTCACGCCGGCCGGCGTCGCGCTCGCCGCGCTTTCCGGCGCGCTGACGTCGGGCCTCGGCTACGTGGTCTGGTATGCCGCGCTGCGACACCTCACCGCGATGCGCGCTGCGGCGGTTCAGCTCTCCGTTCCGCCCGTCGCCGCGTGCGGCGCCGTGCTGTTCCTGTCGGAACAGCCGACATGGCGGCTCGCGCTCGCATCGGCCGCGATCCTCGGCGGGGTCGCGGCCGTGCTCGCGACGCGGGCACGGCAGGCGAGTACTGCGCGGTGATGGCGGGTGGAATTGAGCCCATGCGTGGACCCGTCGCATGCATTTCATGGGATACCGGCAACGCACGTTTTTGCCGGTTAGCGCGCGGCCGAAGCCCCGGATTCACCTGACGGAAGGATGGTGCAGCTACCCCAATCACCGGCTCAAGGGAGCCGGAGGGGCTGGCCCAAACCGTCAGTAGCGATACGCATAGCCGGTGCCGATGTATTCCGCCGTCAGTTTGTTCGCCGTATCCGACAAACCGAGCAACTTGAGAATCTTTCTGGTTCGCCGCCCATTGATCAATTCATCGCGAAAAGCCAATAGCACGAAGAGCGCCACAACAGCCGCCGTTATCGCCAGCGGGATCGGCATCCACTCAAAAAATTGGCCCCATGTAGGTATCAGGAACGCAAAGAATACAGCCTGGCCAAAAAATAGAATCGACGTCACGGCGAGGTAGGCGTAAAGCAAGGATCTGTTGAAAACGGGCTTCAGGCCACCAGGGCAAGGCGGCCTGAATACAATCAGCCTCGCATACGGGTTGTGAATCGCTATCAACAATCCATTTTTGTCACAGACGGCGTCGACGTGCCCGCCATTCTCGATCGAGATACTGCCGAACCAGCCTTTGAGCGTTTGCCCCGCCACCTCCATCTGGATCCAGTAACCTTTGGCTGGTTGGGGGCGGACTCTGTCGGGATCGTTCAGCGTCGCCCTGTCATTTTCACCCACGGCCTCAAGCAATAAAGGCGCGAACTCCGCTGCCATTCCCTCGAATTGTTCAAATCTGGATGCCGAATACGCCTCGCGAGAGTAGCTCAAATTTGACACTGTTCCGCTGACCGAATAAAGGCGCATCGCTTCCCCATTGATTGAAACCGCAATTCCACGTGTCCGGCGATCTTACTCGAACGATGCAACGCGGCCGAATATCGCCCATACGTGGCAGGCGACACGATTATCGGCACGGGTTCATGTCGCATGTTTTCGCATGTCCTGCGCTTTCCTCACGGCAGAAGGCATCGCTCCGCCGCATGCCAATAAAATGAGCCCGCACTCCAACCGAGTGCGGGCTCATTTCAGTGTGACACGCCCAGCGGCGGCGAAAGCCGCCTCATGGCAATCGGCTCAGTGGCCGAAGGGCTTAGTGACCGAAGTACACCGACGAACGGTCGGTTGCGGCCGGCACGACCACGCGCTGACCCGATTGCGACGTCGCCGCGGCGTTCGCGCCGTAGCCCGTTGCATCGGCTTGCGCGCCGGTGTTTTGCGCGGCGGCGATCTTTGCCTGTGCGGCCTGGATGTTTTCCGGGTAGTTCATCCAGTCGTTCGGGTTGTAGCCGGCCTTTTCGAGCTGGACCAGCTCGGCGCGCACTTGCGCGCGCGTCAGCGGCTGCTGGCTCTGGGCAAACGAGACAACCGGTGCGGCCACCAGGGCGGCCAGTGCAACTGCCTTGATCAGCGATTTCATGATGCGTTACCTCCAGGATTGTTTTGTCAGGCGCTTCGGACTCGGGGTCGTTGCGCATGAGATGAAGTCTAGGAGGCCACCCTATCAGGGTAAATACTTAAATCGCGAATTCACTGTTGACGGAAAACATACAATCGCCACGGAATCGCCGAAACCATCAGACGATTGTCGTCATTCAGGAACTGAATTCCCTGACACGGCACCCGGCGCGCCTGGCCGCGCATCAGCGCCGCCGATCGGTACCCGACGACGCCATCAGCCGGTCGAACAGCAGCGCCTTGAGGCGGATCAGGTCGTCGGCGCCGGTCTCGCCGAACGCCGCGTGATGCAGCGTCAGCGCGGGCGCCGCCGGATCGGCATGAACAGCCCGCACCGTGCCGTCGAGCGCCAGCAGTTCGACCCGGTCGCCGGCCGCATACGGAAGCTGCACGCGCAAGGTTTCGCCGATTGCGGCGATCGGCCGGTCGACGGCAATCGACAGCCCGCTGACACTGATGTCGTGCACCATCCCGATCCCTTCCGCGCCCTCCGACCCGCCCGCACAGCATGCCGCGATCCGCACCGCCACGCGCGGCTCGGCGCGCGTACGCAGCCGGTCGACGAAGCCGGGCGGCGACAGCACCAGGAACCGCGCGGCACCCGCCGCCTGCACCAACTCGACCGTCGCGCCGAAACGCGACACCGCGGCACGGCCGATCGCCACGGCCTCGATGTCGTCGCCAGGCGTGAAGTCGATCGCGGTCGCCGGTTGCGGCTCGACGAACAGCGCGCCCGATGCGGCGATGCCGATCAGACGATAGCGCTGCAGCCCGCGCGTCGTGCCGACCCGCCGGCGGATGCCGATCGAAGCCCCCGCCGACAACCCCATCCGCGGCGCGTGAGGCACCGCGTCAGGCACGCGCGGCTCGGCTGCGGCGTCGTCGCGCCGCCGTACCGGCCGGAAATGGTCGAACAAGAATGCATGCTGCGCGGCATCGCGCAGCGTCGTGCCCGCCGGCAGCAGCGCGGCGCCGTCGGCATCGTAGAGATCGAAGCCGAGCGGGACGCCGGCGGCAAGATCGTCGCGCGTGAGCGAGACGTAGTCGATAGATAGCCTCATCGGGGCAGCGCGGAGCGACCGCGCGAGCTGACATGACAACATGATTACGGCAGCTTCGCGCGAAATCTGAACAGCTCCGTTACTGCGACGCGCCGGGTGCGTCGGGTGCGGCCGGCACGGGCGCCTGGGACGGTACGGCCGAAGGGGCGGCAGCCGGTGCGGCACCGAGGCCCGCGCTGCCTCCGCCCGCCGTGCTCGCCCCCGCCGGCGGCTGTGCGAGTTGCGGCTGCGATGCGCCCGCCGACAGCGCGGCGGCCGACGCGGCCACTTCGGACGCCGGCACCCATTCCTCGACGATGCCGCCCGATGCCGCTTCGGGCGCCGATGCAGCCGAACCGGCCGAGGCCGCGCCGCTATCAGCCTCGGGCGCACGCTCCACCCGCTGCGTCCTGGCCGGCACGGGCGCTTTCTTCGCCTCGGGCGGGAACCACGTGTCGAACAGGTCCGTCACGCGCTCACGCAGCGACGCGAACCAGCCCGGCGACGGCTCGGTATCGAATTTCGCCTTCGTGTCGACGATCCGGGCGCGCTGCGCACGCTGGTAGAAATCGCCGACGATCGGCAGCGCACTGTGTGCGCCCTGCCCCCAGTAGTCGCTGCGCAACGTCACGCGCCCGTCGTCGAAACCGACCCACGCACCGGCGACGAGGCCCGGCTGCATCAGGATGAACCAGCCGTCCGTGTTGTCCTGCGTCGTGCCCGTCTTGCCGGCCACGTCGCCGCGGATCCCGAAGCGCGTGCGGATGCTGCTTCCCGTGCCCCGCGTCACGACATCGCGCATCACGCTGAGCAACGTCTTGTCGGTTTCGGCGTCGAGCGCGCGCTCGGGCGGCGCCGGCGCGTATTCGGCGAGCACGTCGCCCTGGCGGTTCTCGATGCGCGTCACCATCTGCGGCTCGACATACAGCCCGCCGTTCGCGATCGTCGCGTACGACGCGACCATCTCCTTCAGCGTGACCGGGCTCGTGCCGAGCGCGAGCGACGGCACGCGCTCGAGCGGGCTTTCGCGCACGCCCATGTCGCGTGCGAGCCTTGCCACGGCAGCCGGCCCGACCTTTTCCATCACCTGCGCGGTGATCCGGTTGCGCGACAGCGCAACCGCGTCGCGCAGCGTCATCGGTTTGCCGGTCGGCGGCACATCGTCGTTCGGCCGCCAGATCTCGCCGCCCTTCAACGGGATCTCGACCGGCTGGTCGATGAAGGTGTCGTCGGGCTTCATCCCGTTCGCGAACGCGACGCCATACACGAACGGCTTGAACGTCGAGCCCGGCTGGCGCCGCGCCTGTGCAACGTGGTCGAACGGCTCGCTGGTGAAGTCGCGGCTGCCGACCCACGCGCGGATCTGCCCATTGCGCGGATCGATCGCGAGGAAGCCGGCCTGGACGTCGGTCTTCGTCTTGCACAGCGCGCGCATGAAGCCGCGGTCGGCCGCGAGCAGCTTCATCGCGGCCGCGTCGTCCTTGCCGGCGTCCTGCGCGGCCTTGTACTCGGGCGACTCGCGCATGAAGGTGCGGAACACCTCGTTGTCGGTGCCGCAGCCGTCGCGGCCGCTCCATGCGTTGTTCGCGATGCCCTGCAACTGGTTGCCCTGCAGCATGAGCGCCTGGGTCGCCATCTGCTGCAGCCGCGAGTCGATCGTCGTGCGCACGATCAGCCCGTCCGAGTAGATGTTGTAGTCGTTGCGGTCGGCCCACGCGATCAGCCATTTGCGCAACTGCTGCGCGAAATGCGGCGCCGGCCCCGGCGGCTCCTTCTGGCGCTCGAAGTCGATCCGCAGCGGCCGGCGCTGCAACTGCGCGAATTGCGCCGGCGACAGCTTGCCGTACTTCACCATCTGGCCGAGCACCGTATTGCGTCGCTGCAGCGCCCGCTCGGGATTCAGCACCGGGTTGTAGTAGCTGTTGCCCTTCAGCATCCCGACGAGCGTCGCGCTGTCGAGCACGTCGAGCTCGTCGGCCGACTTGTCGAAATAGGTACGCGCGGCCATCTCGACGCCGTACGCGTTGTACAGGAACGGCACCGTGTTCAGGTAGGTCTCGAGGATCTGGTCCTTGCTGTAGACCGCCTCGATCTTCAGCGCGGTGATCGCCTCCTTCACCTTGCGCGTGAGCGTCGGCGCACGGCCGATCTCGTCCGGATACAGGTTGCGCGCGAGCTGCTGCGTGATCGTCGAGCCGCCCTGGCGGCTGCCCGAGAACGTATGGAGCGCGGCCGACGCCGTGCGCTTCCAGTCGAGGCCGTGGTGTTCGTAGAAGCGGTGATCCTCGGTCGCGATCAGCGCGTCGACCATGTGCGGCGAGATCTGCTTGAGCGGCACCCACTCCCGGTTCGACGGCTTGAATTCGGCGAGCACCTTGCCGTCGGCGGACAGCACCTGCGCCGGCTGGTCGACGCGCGCCTTGCGGATGTCGCCGATGCCCGGCGTGAACGGGATCAGCACGACCACGTACACCACGAACAGCGCCGGCACGGCGGCGCCGGCGAGCAGCACGCCGCGGCGCGTCGGGTGACGGACATGGTGCCACGCGGTGGCGGCGAGAGGCTTGACCCGCGCGACGGCGGCAGCCGCGACGGGTTGGGCGCGCGCGACCCATCTGGCACAGAAGTCACGCACTGACGGCACGTTTCGGCGATTCACGCGGGTGGAGCTCGGCTGAAAAGGGTGCATCGTACCAAACTCGCGCGGCCCGCCGGGCCGCAATGGCGTGGCGGCGGCGCACACGGGCGGCTGCGCGGCGGTTCACACGCAAAAAAGGCGCGCGCCCCGCAACGGGAACGACGCGCCAAGCCTGGTACTACAAACGGGCGGCCGCGCCAGGCGCGGCGAATCGGCGCGGCACCTCAGCGCACGAGAAAACCGTAGGTCAGCGGATCGCGTTCATCGACGATCCAGTTCGCGAACCCGCAGATATGCGCGCTGCCTTCCACTTCCGGAATCACGGCCGGGATGGCGCCGACCGTCGTCTCGCGCAGCACGCGCCCCTTGAAGATCGTGCCGACGATCGATTCGTTGACGAGCGTGTCGCCGGCCGCGAGCAGCCCGCGCTGGTAGAGCTGCGCGACCCGGCCGCCGGTGCCGGAGCCGGTCGGCGAGCGGTCGACCTCGCGATCCGCGAACACGCAGCAGTTCGCCTGAGTCGAGCCCGGGTGGCGCGGCGCGTTCGCGATGATCGTGCCGTAGATGTGGTTGATTTCCGGAATCTCCGGATGCACGACCGGGTACTTCGCGTTCGCGGCGGCCTTCACTTCCGCGCCGAAGCGGATCAGCCTTTCCACCGCCGCCTCGCGCACCGGCAGGTCGAACGGCGCGCCGTCGACGTAGAAGTAGAACGCGCCGCCGTATGCGACGTCGCCCGTCACCGTGCCGAACGACGGCGTCTGGACCGACACGTCGCGTTGCCAGATGAACGACGGCACGTTGACGAAGCGCACCGGCCCCGCGTGCTCGCCGTCCCACTTGACGAACGCCTCGATGAAGCCGCACGGCGCGTCGATGCCGACCCGCGTTTCCGGCACCGTGCGCTGCACCCAGCCGAACTCGACGGCCGCGGTCGACAGCGCGATCACGCCGTGCCCGCAATGGTCGCTGTAGCCTTCGTTGTGCACGAAGATCACGCCGAAATCGGCGTTCGGCGACACGGGCTCGGTCAGGTAGCCGCCGTACATGTCGGCGTGGCCGCGCGGCTCGAACATCAGCGCGCGGCGGATCTCGTCGGCGTTCTCCTTGAGCCATGCGCGGCGCTGGACGATCGTATCGCCCGGCAGGCGCGGCAGCCCGCTCGTGACGATACGGAACGCTTCGCCGCCGGTATGGACTTCGACGGTGGAAAGGGATCGGGAAATTTTCATGGTCGATCGAATGCGTTGAAATGAAAGACGGCGGCCGCGCCGCCGTCCGATGGCAGGCTGGCCGGTTACTTCGCGTACGGTTCGGGCAAGCCGTTGCGGATCACGTAGACGGTGGTCGGCGCGCCTTTCAGGTCGCCGTTCGCGTCGAACGAATAGGTGCCCGCGACGCCCGCATAGTTCGACTTCGCGAGCTGCGCGATCAGCTTCGCCTTGTCGGTGGTGGTGCCGGCCTTGACCATCGCGTCGGCGAGCAGCTTCATCCCGTCGTAGTAGTTCACGCCGTAGACCTGCGTATCGGTGTGATACGTGTCGTGGTACTTCTTCAGGAATTCGCGGCCGGCCGCCGTCTTCTCGAGCGCGACACCGCCCTGCGCGCAGTAGACGATCGACGACGCGTCGCCCGCGACCTTGCCCATGTCCGCCGAGCAGATGCCGTCGCCGCCGAGCAGTTTCGCGCGCAGACCGCGCTGCTTCATCTGCTTGGCCATCGGCGCGCCCTGTGCGGCATAGCCGCCGAAGAAGATCACGTCGGGGTTGCTGGCCTTGATCTTGGTGAGAATGCCAAGGAAATCGGTGGCCGACGAATTCGTGAATTCCTGGTCGACGATCTTGATCCCGTTCGCCTTCGCGACGTTCATGAACTGCTCGGCAACGCCCTGCCCGTACGCGGTGCGATCGTCGATCACGGCTGCGGTCTTCGCGTTCAGCGTCTTCGCGGCGAAGGTGGCCATCGTGCCGCCGAGCTGTTCGTCGCTCGCGCCGATCCGGAAGATGTTCTTGAAGCCCTGCTTGGTCAGCGCCGGGTTCGACGCCACCGGCAGCATCGGCACGCCGGCAGTCGAGTACACGCGCGATGCGGGAATCGCGACGCCCGAATTGTATGGCCCGAGCACCGCGACGACGCCCTTGTCGACGAGATTCTGTGCAACCTGCACGCCGGCTTTCGGATCGGCCTGGTCGTCGTCGGAAACCAGTTTGAAGGTGACGGCCTTGCCGGCGACCTTGATGCCGGCCTTGTTGAGTTCGTCGACGGCCAGGCGCGCGCCGTTTTCATTGTCCTTGCCGTTTGCGGCCTGCGGGCCCGTCAGCGGCGCCGAATGGCCGATCATCACGACTTCCTGCGCATGCGCGGAAGTCAGCGCGCCGGCGGCGATGGCCACCGAGAGCGCGGTAACGAGGTGTCGCATGATGTCTCCTGATTGGTTTTGTGTGAAACCAATGTAGGACACGCGTGGTTACCATGCAAGCAATTCAAAAATAAAAACTTCGATTCTGGTCATTTTTCAGACCAGAACGAGCCGGCGCGGTCACTTCGGCGCGATGTCGCGCCGCACGCGCAGGATGTGCTGCTCGACATAGAACGCCGCCGCATCGGCGTCGCCGGACACGATCGCCTCGTAGATCAGCCGGTGTTCGGACACGTAGAGCCGGATCCGGCCCGCATCGTAGATGCCGTCGTCCTTCAGCCGTTTCCACAGCGGCTGGTCCATCGTCTTCGCGACTTCGTCCGCGATCTTCACGATCAGCGCGTCGCCGGTCATCAACGCGAGTTGCCGGTGGAACAGCCGGTCGCTCTCGTTCCACAGTGCGCGCTGATGCGGATCGTCGATGTCGGTAACGGTCTCCATCTGGGCCAGGTAGCGCTCCGCGCCGGGGTCGGCGCGGCCGTGCGCGGCCGCGAGGCGTGCGATCGCGGGCTCCAGGATCAGCCGCACGTCGAGCGTCGACGTCGGGCTGAAATCGGCTTCGGATGCCCGGTGCATGTCGCCGCGCTGCGCGAGCACGTCGAGCGGCGACGCCACGACGTAGGTGCCCGAATTGCGCTTCGTGAACACGAGCCCTTCGTTCTGCAGCGCGCCGAGCGCCTCGCGCACGGCCGGCCGGCCAACCTGGAACAGCCCCGCGAGCTCGCGCTCGGACGGCAGCCGCGATTCGGCGGCATAGCGCCCCGCGCGGATCTCGTCGCGGATCTTCTCGGCCACCTGCTCGTAGATCTGCAGCGGCCTGAAACCGCCTTCGAGTGTGTCGGGACGCGCGGACATCATCGTGTAGCTCCTGCCCGGTCGCGGGCGTGAATCTGGAATGGGTTCGCACTATACCGGAGCGCGCCGGCAGTCGGGCCATGGCGGCCTTTCTGGATAGATATTAGAACCAAAACAGGCGAGCCGCTTTATTTTCTGGGTTGCGGATGGGCCAGCAAGTGGTATAGATTCGATCCACACTGCCCTGTGTCACGGTATCCGGCAGCCCCGTGGCGGGTGCGGCATGCGCCCGTCGTCCACGCTCACCGACGCATACGACGTACACGATGACCGCTCTTTCCCCGATTCCCGTTCTCGATGCAGCCGACACGGCCGCGCTGCTCGACTATCCGGCGCTGCTCGCCACGCTCAGGCAGGCCGTCGCCGACTATGCGGCGGGCGAGATCGTCAGCCCCGAACGGCTGGTCGTGCCGCTGCAGGCCGGCGGCGTGATGCTGTCGATGCCGTCGAGCGCGCGCGACCTCGCGACCCACAAGCTCGTGAACGTGTGCCCGGGCAACGGCGCGCGCGGGCTGCCGACGATCCTCGGCCAGGTCACGGCATACGACGCGACCACCGGCGAAATGCGCTTCGCGCTCGATGGCCCGACGGTCACCGGACGCCGCACGGCGGCCATCACCGCACTCGGCATCCAGGCGCTGCATGGCGCGGCGCCGCGCGACATCCTGCTGATCGGCACCGGGAAACAGGCGGCCAATCACGCGGAAGCGTTCGCCGCGATCTTTCCCGAAGCGCGCCTCCACGTGCGCGGCACGAGCGCCGCCAGCGCGGCTGCATTCTGTGCCGCGCACCGCGCGCACGCACCGCGTCTCGTGCCGCTCGACGGCGACGCGATTCCCGATGCGATCGACGTCGTCGTCACGCTGACGACGAGCCGTACCCCCGTCTATCGCGAAGCCGCGCGCGAAGGCCGGCTCGTGGTCGGCGTCGGCGCGTTCACCGCGGACGCGGCCGAGATCGACGCGAACACGGTGCGCGCCAGCCGGCTGGTCGTCGACGACCCGGCCGGCGCGCGCCACGAAGCCGGCGACCTGATCGTCGCGCAGGTCGACTGGCAGCACGTCGCGTCGCTCGCCGACGTGCTGGGCGGCACCTTCGACCGCACGGGGCCGCTGCTGTTCAAGAGTGTCGGCTGTGCCGCGTGGGATCTCGCCGCGTGCCGCACGGCGCGCGATACGCTGGCGGCGCGCCAGGCCGGCTGATCCGGCCCGCCGGGGCCGCACACGCGGTACGTCACGAAGCGGCCGCACCGGCGGTTTCCCGTACGCGTTGTAGGAATTGCCCTACAACGCGTCGCCGCGGCCTACAGCAACTTCCAATTCGGCCGATTTCATTTTCGGCGGCGCAACACGATACTGCCGGCATGAATGCCAGCCAGTTCCCCCCCGCGCTCCGGGTGTTTCTCGTCGATCACGCCGTCGCCGTCCGGCAGCGGATCGCGCTGCTCGTCGGCGCGATCCGCGGTGTCGCCGTCGTCGGCGAGGCGGAAGACAGCCAGGACGCGTGGACGCATATCCGCAGCAGCCAGGCGGATGTGGTGATCGTCGACCTGCGGCTGGCGGACGGCAGCGGTCTCGACCTGATCGGGACGCTGTCGAAGGCCGCGCCGCGCATCGTCACGATCGTGCTGACGAATCACTCGGCGCCGGCATTCAGAGAGGCATGCGCGTCGGCCGGAGCCGACTACTTTTTCGACAAGACCGTCGAATTCGACGCCGCATGCCGTGCTATCGAATCCCTGGTGCACGCTCGCGCGCACCGCCCCTGACGAGCCGGAGTGACTCATGTCCACAGCCACCCCCTGCGCCTCCGCCGGATCCATCACGCCTCGGCCGGTGATTCCGCTTCGCGCGGTCACGCGCGCCGACGCCGCCAAACATCCCGCAGCGGGCTGCTCGGTATGCGCGATGCGTTCGATGTGCCTGCCGCCACACCTGACCGCGGCCGAATACGGCCGCCTCGACGCGATCATCTGCACGACCCGGCAGGTTCGCCAGGGCGACGCGCTGTTCCGCACCGACGATCCGTTCCAGAGCATCTATGCGGTGCGCGCGGGTTCGTTCAAGACGGTGATGATGCACCGCGACGGCCGGGAGCACGTGACGGGCTTCCAGATTGCCGGTGAAACGCTCGGGATGGATGGCATCGGCAGCGGACAGCACTGCTGCGACGCGATCGCGCTCGAGGACAGTGTCGTGTGCATCATCCCGTTCGGCGCGCTCGAAGCGGCGTGCCGCGAGATCAAGCCGATGCAGCACTTCCTCTACCAGATGCTGAGCAGCGAGATCGTCCGCGAATCGAGCCAGATGCTGCTGCTCGGCACGATGTCGGCCGAGCAGCGCGTCGCGCACTTCCTGCTGAACCTGTCGTCGCGCTTCGAGGCGCGCGGCTATTCGGCAACGGAATTCAACCTGCGGATGACGCGCGAGGAAATCGGCTGCTATCTCGGGATGAAGCTCGAAACCGTGAGCCGGATGTTCTCGCGGTTCCATCGCGAAGCGCTGGTCGAAACGCGCGGCAAGCGCGTGCGCATCATCGACTCGCAAGCGCTCGCACGGGTCTGATGGAACAAGGCCGGGACGACGCCCGGCCGCCGGCGCGGTTGCGCGCGCGATGCGTCATTGCACCGCGCCGCCGCCCGCCACGTTGCGCAGCTCCACCCTTGCACCGCCCGCCTGGCACGCGATCAGCGCCTGCTCGGCCTGCGTGAATGCGCGGCGCAGCACGTCGTCCATGTTGTCGCCGACGCACGGCGGAAGCGGCCAGAGCGACGTATCGCGCATCACGAGGTCGAGCCGCACGTCGTACCGGCGTGCGCCGTCGGCGGCAGCACGCGATTCGATGGCGAGATGGCAACCGCCGATCAGCGCGCGAAACCGTTCGAGCCGCACCAGCTGCGCGCCGGCTTCGGCTTCGACCGCGGCGGAACCCGCGAATCCGTGGCAGGCGATCTGCATGCCCACGCCCATGTCATGTCTCCTGACGGGGCCGCCCGCTCGTCGACCGCCTTGCAAGTGCCGCCCGCACCGAAAGGCGGCGGCACGTGTTACCCGAGGCACGGCGCGATTTCTTCGATCGCTGCCCGGCCGATAGTCTGCCCGCGCCTTCGCCGGCGCGGGACCGTTCATACGTTGAAGGTCTGCGACGCCTTCATCTCGATCCACGTCATGCCGGCCCGCAGCCCTTCGATCATCGCCTCGCGTTCGGTCGGATACGCATGGCTGTGCTCGAACGTGTGATGAAAACGCGCGGCGCCGGTGCCATGCTCGACCGACACGCGGCAGCGGAATTCGCCCGATTCGCACGGGCGCGTCTCGACCTCGACGGACCAGTCGCGTTCGTGAATGTTGCCCTGCAATGTCATGCGCCCTCCTGCGGTATCAGTCTTCGAGCCGGAAGTGGCCGCTGTGCAGCAGCACCGGCCGGCCGCCGATTTCCTCGAGCATGCGTCGCGCCATCGCCTCGATCGCCGGCCGGTGCGCGTCGAATGCCGCCAGCAGGTCGCGTTCGAGCAGCGACGGCGCCCCGAAATGATCCTCCAGCGCCTCGGCCGTGACCGCGCACTGTACGCAACGCCCGTCGACCAGCGCCGAAAACGCCACGACCAGGTCGCGTGCGCAGTATTCGGGTGGTTCCGGCGGGAAGGCAATCTGCATCTGTCCGCCTGTCATCGTCGTGATGGCTCCATGGCAAGAGCATAGTGGCGCGCGCGCCCGCACGCTTGACCCACGTCAACCGGTTCGCTGCGCCGCACGATCACGGCGCGGCGGCTTGGCCGGCACGGCTGCGCGACGCCGCTGATGCCCGTTTGAGCCGGTTTCAGTCCGCTGTCAGCCCGCGTCCGGCTCGATCGCCGCGCCACGCTCCGCGAGCAGTTCGCGCAGCACGCTGCGGTGGCAATGGCGTTCGTCGTCGCAGTAGCAGCCAATCGAGAACGCGGTGGTCGCCGACAGCGCCGCCAGCAGGTCCAGCACCTTCGCCGCATCGCCCTGCGCCATTTCCGCGCGGAAATGACGCCGGAACGCGTTCCATTCGGCATCGGTTTCGGCGGCCTGCGCCTGCGCGACGAGTTCCGGGCTCGGCGACAGCGTCGGCAACCATACATCATAGTAGTTGCGCGACGCGAATTCCGCCTTCGGCACGCCGCGCGGCGGCCGCCGCACCGTTCCGATCCGCAGGCCCTCGCCGGCCGCGCGCGGCGTGCCGATCTGGATGATCCGGATGCCCATGTCGCTCCTTCCGAGTTGCGTTCGATTCCGTGATCGTACCGCCGCGCCTGCGCCCGCGTCAGCCCGGTGGCACACATTGCGGCCGCACAACAAAAAACCGGCTGCCCCCGTGCGGGAGACAGCCGGTTCGGCCAGCCGCGTGGCGCGCCGGAGCGCGCCGCGCTCAGACGCCGCTCTTCAGCACCTTGCCGATGGCGTCGGCGACGATCGCGACGTTCGAGTCGTTCAGGCCCGCCACGCACATCCGGCCCGAACGCAGGATGTACACGCCGTGCACTTCGCGCAGCGCGTCAACCTGCGACTCGGTCAGGCCCGTGTACGTGAACATCCCGCGCTGCTTCACATAGCGTGTGAGCGCCTCGCCGCTGACGTGGTCGCGCAGGCCGTCATGGATCGACTGGCGCATCCGCGCGATGCGGCGGCACATCGCCGCCAGCTCCTCTTCCCACTGCTTGCGCAGCGCAGGCGTGCCGAGCACGGCCGCCACGACCTTCGCGCCGTAGGTTTGCGGGTTGCTGTAGTTCGAGCGCACGGCGCCGGCCAGCTGGCCGAGCACGCGGTCGGCCGCGGCGGCATCCTCGCAGACGACGCTCAGGCCGCCCACGCGCTCGCCGTACAGCGAGAAGTTCTTCGAGAACGAGTTCGCAACCAGCGCCGGCACGCCGCGGCGGGCGAGTTCGCGCACCGCGAAGGCGTCCGCGTCGAGGCCCGCGCCGAAGCCCTGGTACGCCATGTCGACGAACGGCAGCAGCCCGTGCGCCTCGATCACGTCGATCAGCTTCTCCCACTGGCCTTCGTCGAGGTCGACACCGGTCGGGTTATGGCAGCACGCGTGCAGCAGCACGATGCTGCGCGCCGGCAGCGCGTCGATCGCCGCGAGCATCGCGTCGAACTTCAGGCCGCCCGTCGCTTCGTCGTAGTACGGATACGTGTTCACCGTGAAGCCGGCGCGCTCGAAGATGAAGCGGTGGTTTTCCCAGCTCGGATCGCTGAGCCACACCTGCGCATCCGGGAAGTAGCGCTTCAGGAAATCGGCGCCCACCTTCAGCGCGCCGGAACCGCCGAGCGTCTGCACGGTCGCGATGCGGCCGGCCGCGCGGGCCGGGTGATCGGCGCCGAACACGAGCGCCTGCACGGCGTCGCGATACGCCGGCAGGCCGACCATCGGCAGGTACGGCTTCGGGCCGCTGTCGCGCTGCAGCGCGGCTTCGGCTTCGCGCACGGCGCCCATCACCGGAATCCGGCCTTCGGCATCGAAGTAGATGCCGATGCTCAGGTTGACCTTCTGGTCGCGCGGATCTTTCTGGAAGTTCTCGTTGAGCGTCAGGATCGGGTCGCCCGGGTACGCGTCGATGTGTTCGAACATGGCTTGAGTCGGTCTCGTTTGGAAGAATGATCGGTCGTGGCCTGCGTCAGCGTGCGGATGCACCGTCGTGCACCGCATAGCCCGCATTCTTCTGACGGAAGCGATACCCGACCGCGAGCACCGCGAGCCATACCGGGATCAGGTACACCGACAGGCGGAGATCCGGCGTCAGGTACATCACGACGAGAATGCCGGCCATGAATGCCAGGCACAGGTAATTCGTGAAAGGATAGCCCAGACTGCGGAAGGAAGTCTCTTCCCCGGCTGCGCGCTTCGCCTGGCGGAACTTCAGATGGATCAGCGTGATCATCGCCCAGTTGATGATCAGCGCCGACACGACGAGGCCCATCAGCACCTCGAACGCCTTGCCCGGCATGAAGTAGTTGACCAGCACGCACACGCCGGTCGCGAGCGCCGACGCGCCGAGCGCGGCGAGCGGAATGCCGCGCTTGTTCACCGAGCACAGCACCTTCGGCGCGTTGCCCTGTTTCGCGAGGCCGAACAGCATCCGGCTGTTGCTGTACACGCCGCTGTTGTAGACCGACAGCGCGGCCGTCAGCACGACCACGTTCAGCACGTTGGCCACCACGTTGCTGCTCAGCGCATGGAAGATCAGCACGAACGGGCTGCCGCCGGTGACGACCTTTTCCCACGGATACAGCGACAGCAGCACGGCCAGCGCGCCGATGTAGAAAATCAGGATGCGGTAGATCACCTGGTTGGTCGCACGCGGAATGCTGCGCTTCGGATCGTCGGCCTCGGCCGCGGTAATACCGATCAGCTCCAGCCCGCCGAACGAGAACATGATCGCGGCCATCGACATCACGAGCCCCGACACGCCGTTCGGGAAGAAGCCGCCGTGCTGCCACAGGTTCCGGACACTCGCCTCCGGCCCCGCATGGCCGCTCGCGAGCAGCCAGCCGCCGAAGCCGATCATCCCGATGATCGCGGCGACCTTGATGATCGAGAACCAGAATTCCGTCTCGCCATACGACTTCACGCTTGCCAGGTTGAGCAGGTTGATCGCGACGAAGAACACCAGCGCCGACACCCAGGTCGGCACGCCGGGCCACCAGTACTGCACGTAGATCCCGACGGCGGACAGCTCGGCCATGCTGACGAGGATGTACAGCACCCAGTAGTTCCAGCCCGACAGGAAGCCGGTGAAGTGGCCGACGTACTTGTTGGCGAAGTAGCTGAACGAGCCGGCGACGGGCTCGTCGACGACCATCTCGCCGAGCTGGCGCATGATGAAGAACGCGACGATGCCCGCCACCGCGTAACCGAGCAGCACGGACGGGCCTGCCATCTTGATCGTCTGCGCGATGCCGAGGAACAGCCCCGTGCCGAGCGCGCCGCCGAGCGCAATCAGCTGGATGTGCCGGTTCTTCAGCCCGCGCTTCAGGCCGTCGCTCTCGTTTCCAGAAACCATGTCTTCTCCACTCTGTCCGCCTCCGCCTGAAGCGGTGCGGCGCGCCTCGGTGTGCCGGGCGCTGTTTTTGCTGTGCCGGGGCCGTTCGTGGAGCCGCCGGGTTGGGGACTGCAATCTTCGCGTGGCGGCGCCCGATTCGCGTCGGCGGGCCCGCCAGACCGGCCGCCGACTGTCGCCGCGCCCGCATGGCTGCGTTCGCACACGAAAATCCGGCGTCAGTTTAGCGTCGCGACGGCGAAATCGGGTTTCGTAACCCGTTCATGCAAACCCTACATTATGAGATAAGATTGCATCCAGGAGACGAATGAGGAAACAAAAATGCATGAACCGGTTCTGGATCGCCTCGATCGGCACTTGCTCGCGATCCTGCAGGAGAACGGCCGCGCGTCGAACCTCGATCTGGCGAAGGCCGTCGGCCTGTCGCCCGCGCAGACGCTGCGCCGCCACCGGCGGCTCGAAGAAATCGGCGCGATCCGCCGCTACGAAACCCGGCTGTGCCCCGACACGCTCGGTTTCGGCGTCACCGCATTCGTGCACGTGACGATGGAGCGCGGGCATATCCGCGACCTGTCGAAGTTCCAGAAACTGGTGTCCGATCTCGCGCAGATCCAGGAGTGTTTCTCGGTGACGGGCGACATCGACTACGTGTTGAAGGTCGTCGCACACGATCTGAAAGGCTTGTCGCGGTTCCTGCTCGAGACGCTGATGCGCATTCCCGGCGTGAGCGGCGTGCATTCGAGCGTGTGCCTCGACGAGATCAAGTGCACGAGTGCGATGCCGGTGGAAGCGTGACAGCCGCCGTGCAGGCGGTCATTCGCAGACAGGCGCCTGTGCGATCGACGGCGGCGTAACCGCCGCGTGGCGGTCGGCGTCGACCACGCCACCCTCTCTCAACCGACGTTCGGCGCACGACTTCAGACGGTTGATCAGCAATATGCGGGCTGCGAACATCGGCAACTCGAGCGCGTTGCTGCTTGCCTCACGCCACATCGACGATGCGTTAACGCATACAAATCGTCGAATCAGTCACACGCAAATTCGAATCAGTCCCATAGACAATTTTCCCCTTATCGATGACTGTCTTTGATTCCTTAATGCAAAAGGAAACGACGATGCGCAGAACAGCAGCAAGAGACAGGGACTCGACAACACCGGCGGATTGGTCATTGCCGTCACGTCAACGATATTCGATAACGGTAAACGCGTTGCGCTGGATGGCGACGAAGCAACCTGTGGCAATTGCAAAGGGGCATTCAAGATTTTAGGCAGCGCCACGCGCATGAGTTGCCACGGTCGTAGAGTCGTTTTGAATGGAGACCCCGTGCTCTGTCCGTGTGGACAAAACAAGGTCATCGCGGGCGGCGACAGCCGAATTTTCTACGAAGCTGACAGCAGCATGTCCAGGCAAGTAGCCGCCACCCGTGAAACTTGGTCATCTACATCGCCAACCCAATCCGCCGCACCTTCCGGCTACGACGAAAAGCTGGTGTGTACGACACGCGAGTCGGTACTTGTCGGATATCCGTACCACATCGAAACGGCGGATGGCCGCACTTACAACGGCCGACTCGACCCAAGCGGAGAGTTGCCCCGCATCGATACCGGCAACAAACCCGATGAGTACACGGTTTATTGGGGCGACGAGGCCATTGAAAAACAATACGAGAGTTGACTGATGCCAAACAAGCCTACGAAGGTTCGCTCGAACGACACTAAAGGGTCCATCAAACCGGTAACGCTTCAGACGTTGTCATTTCGGGAACTTTGGAGCGCCTATCCAAAGAAGGATCCATACGACGATCCCACCGGCCAGTATGAGAATCAGTGCGCTATTCGCATGAGCGTTACGTTTCACCACGTCGGGAGCGACATGAAGTCGTTTTCGCAGAAGGTGTTGAAACCGATGCCGGGGAAGAAGTCCTTAGGTCGTCTGATACTCGACGGGAAAGCGGCAGCGACGCGTGCCTACGAGTTGGCCGAATGGTTGAAGCTTCAGCCGTTCCTCGGCCTGGGCAAGCCGGAGAACATCACCGGCCAGGACTGGCAGCGCAAGATTAAAGGTCGAACCGGTATCATCTATTTTTTTGGCTACTGGCGGCAAGAAGGGGATTCTGGCGACACGTTGAGCGGCGGCCATATTGACTTGTGGAACAAGGACACCCTTACGCCATCTACTGCTTCGTTCTGGAGGTTTCGCATAGGCGTGCCGAGCATGATTAACCCACTTGATTACCTTCGGGGCCGACGCGGGAATTGGTATTCGAATCTGGGCGACTCGAAAGAAATCCTTTTCTGGGAAGTCAAATGAAACGACTGGCGGTTGCAGTTCCCGGGATCCTATGGGGTTTGCTCATCACATGGGCGTCCCTTTATACGTTCAGCCGGATTCATTGGCCTGCTCCGCGGTCGCATTCGACCGGCTGCAACGACATGGAACACTGCGCTCCACACGCAGTATTCATCGTCGGCCTGTTCGCCCTGACCTTGTGGCCTTCGGTCGTCTTTGCCGCGCTCAATGCCTTCGCTTACCGACGTTGGTCGTCGCGCAAGTGGGGTATCACGTTCATTGCAGCCACGCTATTTGTTGTTCTCTTTCATCTTGCGACCTACGCACTCCCCGCGTTAGGTTTTTTCGGCTAAATCGGCCTTCCGAAGCGGCCTGATGGAGTTTGTGCGCCGCGTCGCTTCCCTTCCCTTCCCTCCAAGGGCCTCTGCAAATACAGTTTGATTTGTTGCGCAAGCAACGATTAAGCGCCCACGCCGGCTTTCGGAATTCGGCTCTGAAAATCAGCGCCCAGCCATATTCGCACCGCGCATCCTGGGACGCCTTCAGCGCGCCGCCTCGAACGCACTGATCAGCAACGCCCCCGCCGCGATCACCACGCAACCGGCCGCCCGGCGCGGCGTCAGCCGCTCGCCGAGGTACACCCGCGCGATCAGGGCCGCGAACACCACGCTCGTTTCCCGCAGCGCCGACACCGGCCCCATCGGCGCGCGATCCATCGCCCAGATCACGATGCCGTACGCGAGCGCCGCGAACACGCCGCCGCAGGCGGCCTTCGCCGTTTCGCCGACATCCTGCGTCAGCCGCAGCGGCCCCGCCCGCAGGCGGTAGTACGCGGCCATCATCGCCCCCGTCAGCACGAACATCCACGCGGTATAGCCGACCATGTTGCCGCTTTCCCGCACGCCGATTCCGTCTACCACGCTGTAGGCCGCGATCGACACGCCGGTTGCGAACGCGATCGGCAGCACCTGCATCATCCGGTGCTTCGCACCGCGCCCACGCTCCAGCCCGATCGCCAGGATGCCCGCGCAGATCAGCACGAGCCCGCATTGCGCGCCGACATTCAGGTGCTCGCCCGCGAACGCCGCCGCGCCGAGCGTGACGAGCAGCGGCGCGGTGCCGCGCGCGACCGGATAGGCGACGGTCAGGTCGCCGTGCTCGTACGCGCGCACCAGCAGCAGCGTATAGACGACGTGCAGCACGGCCGACGCGACGACACAGAGCCAACTCGCCGGCGTGATCGGCGCCGCGGCCGGCAGGAACAGCAGCGCGAACAGCCCGATCGCGATCTGCAGCACCGTGGCCGACCGCAGCCGGTCGCCGCTGCTGCGGACGAGCGCGTTCCATGATGCATGCAGGAACGCCGCACACAGAACGGCAAACAAAACGGGGATCGGCACGATGAATACTCGCTGACGGTCGGCCACGCGATATCGTCGCCGCAGGGCGTTCATCGTATGAATACGTCATCCGATTGTCAAAATCCCTGCGCCGCGCGGCCCCCTCCGCAAACCGGGCAGCAACGTCCTCTCGCCCGCCCCGCGAGGCCTCCGCGGCAATGGCTCCCCCCGCCGCGGAATGTGACGCAAAGGTGGCAGGCGGTCCGCCCCTTTCCGTTTTCTTTCGCGTCGCATCCCGCCGTAATGAAATCGATACCGCAGCGCAACCGTCGCGAAATCACTCCGTCCCCATATCTTCATACGGGACTGTTTCAATGCGCGTGCTCTCTCACGAGCTCCGCGCCGAACCCACACGACGACGGGGCCGCTCTCCACCATCGAAGACCTTACCTGGAGTTTCCCGATGTTCCGTCAAGCCTTGCTTGTCACCGCCTGCGCTGCCGCGGCGCTTGCGCTGTTCGCCTGCGGCGGCAGCGATCCGACGTCGACGCCGCCGGCACCCGTCGTGTCGTCGCAGGACGCGCTGCAGACCGCCACGCCGATCAAGCACGTCGTCGTGATCTACGGTGAAAACATTTCGTTCGACCACTACTTCGGCACCTACCCGAACGCGACGAACCCGTCGGGCGAACCGGCGTTCACCGCCAAGGCCGGCACGCCGACGCCGAACGGCCTGACGGGCACGCTGCTCACCGCGAACCCGAACTTCACGAACACGGCCAACGGCACCGACGCGGCGAACCCGTTCCGCCTCGACCGCACGCAGGCCGCGACCGCCGACCAGAACCACGCGTACACGGCCGAGCAGCAAGCGGAAGACCTCGGCGCGGCCGACCTGTTCCCGAAATACACCGGCAGGGGCTCGTCCGGCGGCGCCGGCGCGTTCGGCACGAAGGGCCAGGTGATGGGCTACTTCGACGGCAACACCGTGACCGCGCTGTGGAACTACGCGCAGCGCTTCGCGATGAGCGACAACACGTACACGACGACGTACGGCCCGTCGACGCCGGGCGCGCTGAACGTCGTGTCGGGCCAGACCAACGGGATGCAGATCGTCAAGACGTCGGCGCAACCGTCGACGCTCGCGAAGAGCTCGTACTACATCAACGACGGCCAGACCGGCTACACGATGATCAACGACGTCGACCCGGGCTATGACGTGTGCTCGAGCACGACCGACCAGGCGATGATGACGGGCAAGAACATCGGCGACCTGCTGAACAGCGCGAAGATCACGTGGGGCGGCTTCATGGGCGGCTTCAACCTGTCGACGACGAACGGCAACGGCACCACGGGCTGCGCCCGCAGCACGGTCGCCACCGCCGTAAACGCCGCAACGTCCGACTACATCCCGCACCACAACTGGTTCCAGTACTACGCGTCGACCGCGAACCCGCAGCACACGCGCCCGAGCTCGGTCGCGGCGATCGGTTCGAGCTTCCAGACCGACGGCAAGACCGCCGAACCGGCGAACCACCAATACGACACGGACGACTTCTTCGCGGCCGTGAAGGCCGGCAACTTCCCGTCGGTCAGCTACCTGAAGGCGCCGGCCGCACAGGATGCGCACGCGGGCTATTCGGATCCGCTCGACGAGCAGGCGTTCGTGACGAAGGTCGTCAACTTCCTGCAGCAGCAGCCCGACTGGCAGAACACGGCCGTGATCGTCACCTATGACGACTCGGACGGCTGGTACGACCACGTGTACACGCCGCCGACCCGCGGTTCGTCGGACCCGGTCGACCAGGTGAGCGGCAACGGCAAGTGCGGCTCGGGCGGCACGACCGGCGTGAACGGCGGCACCGTGAACGGCCGCTGCGGCCCGGGCGTGCGCATTCCGCTGATCGTGATCTCGCCGTACGCGAAGCAGAACTACGTCGATCACACGATGCTCGACCAGTCGTCCGTCGTGCGCTTCATCGAGGACAACTGGCTCGGCGGCCAGCGCATCGGCGGCGGCTCGTTCGATGCGACGGCGGGCGACCTGCGCAACCTGTTCGACTTCACGTCGAAGCCGAACACGACGCCGCTGTATCTCGACCCGACGCTCGGCACCGCATTGAGCTCGGCACCGGCGATCTGACCGGTACTGCCTGACCGCATGGCCGGCGCATGATGCGCCGGCCGTTTCCGTTTAACGCGCCGCTTCGTGCGGTGCCCGATTTCCGACCGATAGCATGACCGCTCGCCCTGCGTTCCCGTCTCCCGACACCACCGGCACCCGCGCGCCGCGCACGCCGTCCCGCCTCCTGCGCCGCGCGGCATTCGCGATCGGCGCCGCCGTGCTCGGCTACGGCGCGTTCGCGATCGCATTTCCGTCGCAGGTGCCCGCGGCGATCGGCACCGTCGTCGCCGACTGGACGGGGGCGAACCCGCATCCGGTCGTGCTGCAGCGGCCCGCCGCGCAGCCGCTGTCGGCCGTCGCGCAACTCGGCCGCGCACTGTTCGCCGATCCGTCGCTGTCCGCGTCGGGCAAGCAGTCGTGCGCGTCGTGCCACAGCCCCGATCATGCGTACGGGCCGCCGAACGCGCTCGACGTGCAGCCGGGCGGCCTCGCGATGACGCAGCAGGGCTATCGCCCGCCGCCGTCGCTGATGTACCTGTATCGCCAGCCGAACTTCAGCATCGGCCCCGATGCCGGTGAAAACGACGCCGCGCCGACCGTCGCGCAGCAGGCCGCGTCGGCGGCCGGCGTCGTCAAGGCCCAGAAGGTGGCCGGCACGTCGGCCGCGCCGCAGCTCGTGCCGCAGGGCGGGATGTTCTGGGATGGCCGCGCCGATACGCTGCAGCAGCAGGCGTTCGGCCCGCTGCTGAATCCGGTCGAGATGGCGAACGCGAGCATCGACGACGTCGCGCGCAAGCTCGCGCAGTCGTCGCACCGCGCGCAACTCGAGCAACTGTTCGGCGCACGCGTGTTCGACAGCCCGCAGCTCGCGGTGTCGGAGGCGATGTTCGCGATCGCGCGCTACCAGGTGGAGGATCCGTCGTTCCACCCGTACAACAGCAAGTACGACCGCTGGCTCGAAGGCCGTGCGCGGCTCACGCAGGCCGAACTGCGCGGGCTGCGCCTGTTCAACGATCCGGACAAGGCGAATTGCGCGGGCTGCCACCTGTCGAAGCCCGGCAAGGACGGGCTGCCGCCGATGTTTACCGACTACCAGTACGAGGCGCTCGGCGCGCCGCGCAACAAGGAACTGGCACAGAACCGCAACCCGGCGTTCTACGATCTCGGCGTGTGCGGGCCGTTCCGCGACGACCTGAAGGACCAGACGCAGTATTGCGGAATGTTCCTCACGCCGACGCTGCGCAACTCGGCGACGCGCCACGTGTTCTTCCACAACGGCGTGTTCCACACGCTCGACCAGGTGATGGCGTTCTACAACGAGCGCAGCATCTCGCCGCAAAAGTTCTATTCGCACGGCGCGGACGGCAAGGTCGACGAGTACGACGACATCCCGCCGAAATTTCGCGCGAACGTCGACGTGACCGATGCGCCGTTCGATCGCAAGCCGGGCGACAAGCCCGCGATGACGGCGCAGGACATCAAGGATATCGAAGCGTTCCTGGGTACGCTGAACGACGAGCCGGCGCAGCACTGAGTCAGGACGACCGCCGCGCCGCGTCGTGTCAGCAGCGCGCGCGGATGCAAAGGAAGGCCGGGGCCAGCGACAGCTCCGCATGGAGCCGCTCCGACGCGGCCTTCATCTCGGGCAGCGGCTTCGGCTCGACGAACCGGTCGAGCCGCCAGCCGCCGTCGGCGACCGCGTTCAGGATGTCGGCGAGCGGCCGCCGCCACGCTTCGACATAGGGTTTCGGTTCACCGAAACCCGACCAGTGAAAGCCGAAGCGGGATGTATCGAAATAGGTACCCTCGCCGCGCGTGCGTTCGTCCATCCAGTCCCGCATCGGATGCGCCATCGAAAACACGAGCGTGGCGCCCGGCCGCGCGACGCGCCGGAATTCGCGCAGCGTCGGCGCAAGATCGCGCACGTAGTCGAACGCGAGCGAACAGACGACCTTGTCGAACGCATCGTCGGGCAACCAGGCGAGCGGCCCCTCCAGATCGCCCTCCACGATGTCGACCGGGAGGCCCGCGCAGCGCGTTCTCGCCAGCGCGACCATCTCCGGCGTGACGTCGAACGCATGCACCGTCGCGCCGTGGCGTGCGAGGTGCGCGCTGCAGATGCCGGGCCCGCAGGCGGCGTCGAGCACCGTCAGGCCGTCGACGTCGCCCAGCAGCGCCATCGTTGCCGGACGTTCGTAGAGCGCGTTGTGCGCCTTCGTCGGCGCGATGTCGGCATAACGTTGCGCGAAGCTCGCGTACGCCCGGCGGCCGGGCGGTTCGTTCGGATCGGTCATGCAGCCTCCATCGGCGGAAACAGGGTGAGCCGATTATCCACCGGCGAATGGCGATCTGCGCCCCGGCCGCCGATCTCGGGCCATACCGCCCGCCTCGCGCCCAGCCGCGTCAGAACAGATACATCCCCGCGACGAACACGACGCCCGAGAACAGCAGCGTCGTCACGCACTATCCCATCATGTCGCGCACGCCGAGCCCGGCAATCGCGATCGTGGAAACGGGAAGAAAAACGGCGACCGGCGGTGCGATCGGCGCCGCCGGTGAAAAGGCCGGATGCGTATGCGTTATCGACCGGCGGTCGCAGGCGTGCTCACGGTTGCAACCGGATTCGCCCGCTGCTCGGCCAGCCGCTGCGCGAACCGGTACGCGACCAGCGAGCCGGCCACGGCAAGCAGCATCGGCACGAGGCTGTCGTGATCCGCGCGCGTGAACTCGAGCAGCAGCACGACCGCCGTGATCGGCATCTGCATCGACGCGGCGAGAAACGCGGTCGCGCCGATGAGCGCACACCCGCCGATCGACGCGCCCGGCCACACGAGGCTCCACAGCCCGCCGAGCACGACGCCGAGCAGCGCGCCGTTCGCGAGGCCCGGCGTCAGCAGGCCACCTTCCGCGCCGACGCGCAGGCTGCCGGCCTCGATCAGCACCTTCAGCACGAGCAGCGTCGCGGCGAGGCCGATCGTCAGCGTGCCGTCGAAACCCAGCGACGCCGGGCCCTTGCCGTTGCCGAGCAATTGGGGGAACCCCATCGCAAGCACGCCGATCACCGCGAAGTTGAGCAACGCGAGCACGGGCAACCGCCAATCCTTGGGCGCGTCTGCCCGCGCACGCGCCGTGAGCCGCACGAAGCCGTAGGCGGCGAAGCCGAACAGCGGCCCGCAGACGATCGACCACACCACCAGCGGCGTGCTCAGCACGAACGGCGGCGCCGTGTACTGGTGTTCGTTGCCGAGGCCGATCCACGCAACGGCCGCGGCGATCGCCGACGTCGCGACCGCCACGACCAGCGCACGCAGCTCGAACGTGCCGAGCAGCACTTCGAGCACGAAGATCGCCCCGCCGAGCGGCACGTTATAGACGGCCGCGAGGCCCGCGCCCGCACCGCACGCGACCATCAGCCGGCAATCGTCGGGCGTGAGCCCCGCCGCATGCGCAAGCCGCCCGGCAAGCAGCGAGCCGATCTCGCGCGGCGCGACTTCGCGGCCGAGCGGCGAGCCGAGCGCGACGGTGACGATCTGAAGCAGCGCGTGAACGGTCGTGCTGACGAACGGCATCCGCGGATCGGCCGCACGCACCGCGCGGCGGATGCTGACGAGCGGCCGGCCATACCGGTACAGCGCCCACCAGCCGCCGCCGGCGACGATCCCGCAGACGATCAGCACCGCGAGCCGGCGCAGCGGATCGGCGCCGGTCACGCCGCTGAGGAAGCTCTCGGTGCCGATCACGTGCGCGATGCCGTACCCGTACGCGACGTGCTGGATCGCATGCAGCAGCAGCGCGAGCAGCATGCCGCCGAGGCCCGCGCCGACGCCGGTCAGGATCGTGACGACGGCCACGCGCGCGAACGGGCTGGCGGCCGGCGAAGAGGATGCGGGAGCGGACGGGAGATCGAGGCGCATGGGGTCGGCGAATGGGATCGAAAAGACGGCGCGCAACCCGCACGCCGTTGTCAGGACCGCATCGTAGGCCCGCGCCAATCATGAGACAAACGTATTTTTCGAATCGACTCATGCATCTGGCGAATACATGAAGCCTGGCGGGCCTTGACCGCCCGCCGCGCGCGTCAATCCGGATACGTGACGCGCTCCGGTTCGCGCCGCAGGATCACCTTCCCGTGTCGGATCGACAGCACGGCCTTGGCCTGCCGGCGCACCGCTTCGTAATCGCCGTCCGCGTCGAGCACGACCAGATTCGCCGGGCGCCCGACCGCGATGCCGTAGCGGTCGCCGAGATGCATCGTCGTCGCGCTGTGGTCGGTCACGAAGTCGAGGCAGCGCTGCAAGTCCTGGTAGCCCATCATGTGGCAGATATGGAGGCCCGCATCCAGCACGCGCAGGATGTTGCCGTTGCCGAGCGGGTACCACGGATCCTTGATCGAATCCTGACCGAAGCACACGTTGATGCCCGCGCGATCGAGTTCCGCGACACGCGTGACGCCGCGCCGCTTCGGAAACGTGTCGAAGCGCCCTTGCAGGTGGATGCTCTCGGTCGGGCACGAGATGAAGTTCAGGCCTGCGCGCTTCAGCAGGCGGAACAGCTTCGAGCAGTACGCGTTGTCGTACGAGCCCATCGCGGTCGTGTGGCTCGCCGTCACGCGCGCGCCCATCCCGCGCACGCGCGCTTCTTCCGCGAGCACTTCGAGAAAACGCGAATGCGGATCGTCGGTCTCGTCGCAATGTACGTCGACGAGGCAGCCGGTGCGCTCCGCGAGATCCATCAGGAAGCGAATCGAGCTGACGCCCTGCTCGCGCGTGTTCTCGAAATGCGGTATCCCGCCGACGACGTCCGCGCCGAGTTCGATCGCCTGCTCCATCAGCGCGCGGCCGCCGTCGAACGATTCGATACCTTCCTGCGGAAACGCGACGATCTGCAGGTCGATCAGCCCGCGTGCTTCGTCCTTCACTTCCAGCATCGCCTTCAGCGCGGCAAGCGTCGGATCCGTGACGTCGACGTGCGTGCGCACGTGCTGAATCCCGTGATCGCGCAGCATGCCGATCGCCGCATGGGCGCGCGTCTTCGTGTCCTCGTGCGTGATCGTCGCCTTGCGTTCAGCCCAGCGCTCGATGCCCTCGAACAGCGTGCCGCTCATGTTCCATGCGGGCTCGCCGGCCGTCAGCACCGCGTCGAGGTGAATATGCGGCTCGACGAGCGGCGGAATCGCAAGGCGGCCGCCCGCGTCGACATCCCCCGCGCCCGCGGGTGCGACCGGCGCCGACTGGGCGTCGACCCGCGCGATCATGCCGCCGTCGATGCCGATCGTGAACAGGCCGTCGCGGCCGCGCAGGCGTACGTTGAACAGATTCATGTGAAGTCTCCCCGTGGCATCCATGAAAACGGCCGCGCGCGTGGCGCGGGCGGCCGTGCGATCCAGTTGGCGCGTATCGACGAAACCCGTCGATGCGCGCGCGTCTTCGTCTTCTCACGCGTGTAGCGCCCGGCGTCGGCGCGAACGCCCCATTCTCCGCGCACCGGTCGCGACGATCAACCGCCGTGGCGCGCGCCGCGCGTGTTGCAACGATGCGACAGCCGGCCACCGAGGCGCGGATGCCACGCGCACGCGATCGCGCAAAAACCGCCGGCGTCAGGCGCACGCGGCACGTCATGTCAGTTTTGTGAAGGACTCTTGCCGGATCCGGAAAGGTGCGCTCGCGGCCCCGGCGGCCTTGCGCGCGCGATGCGTTCCTATACTTGCGCCGAACTTTCGTTCCCAGTCCCACACGCAGGAGTCTTGACATGAAAAAAACCCTCGTCGCCGGCGCATGCACCGCCGCGCTGTTCGCCCCGCTCGCTCACGCGCAGAGCTCGGTCACGCTGTATGGCCTGATCGACGCCGGCATCGTCTACACCAACAACGCCAACGGTGCGTCGCTGTGGCGCCTGAACAGCGGCACCGTCAACGGCAGCCGCATCGGGTTTCGCGGCACCGAGGATCTCGGCGGCGGACTGAAGGCGCTGTTCGTGCTCGAGAACGGCTTCAACGTGAACAACGGCGGGCTCGGGCAGGACGGCAAGCTGTTCGGCCGTCATGCATACGTCGGCCTGAGCCAGAACGGCTATGGCACGCTGACGCTCGGCCGCCAGTACGACACGATGGTCGACTTCGTCGCGCCGCTGTCGGCCACCGCCGGCGACTTCGGCGACGCGAGCTTCGCGCATCCGTTCGACAACGACAACCTGAACCACTCGCTGCGCATCAACAACGCGGTCAAGTACACGAGCGAGACCTATGCGGGCTTCAAGGTCGGCGCGATGTATGCGTTCTCGAACGCGACCAGCTTCGGCGCGAACCGCGCGTACAGCGTCGCGGCGAGCTACACGAACGGCCCGCTGAAGCTGGCCGGCGCGTACCTGCAGATGAACGGCACGAAGGGCTCGACGAGCGCGAGCCCGGGCGCGACCGATGCGGCCGAAGCGAAGAGCCTGAACCAGGGCGGCTGGTCGATCGGCTCGGACCGCATGCGTTCTTACGGCGGCGGCATCAGCTACGGGTTCGGCCCGGCCACCGTCGGCTTCGTCTATACGCGTTCGCAGTACGACAACACGGGCTCGTTCGGCTCGACCGGCCAGGTCGCGTTCAACAACTACGACGTGAACGTGCGCTATGCGGTGACGCCGGCCGTCAGCCTCGGCGCGGCCTACGTGTATACGGACGCCAGCGTGTCGAACCCCGACAGCAAGCACGGCACCGATCCGAAGTGGCACCAGGTCGACCTGCAGGCCGTCTACAAGCTGTCGCGCCGCACGGACGTCTATGCGGAAGCGATGTATCAGCACGCAGCGGGCCGCGGCTACCAGGCGTTCATCAACGGTTCGGGCGGTGCATCGAGCACGGCGAACCAGATCGTCGGCACGATCGGCATGCGCACGCGTTTCTGACCGGCGCGATGCATTGCCGCCCGACGGCCACGAACCTGCGTTCGCACACGGGTTCGCTGCCCGCGGGCGGCTTGCACCAATGTTGTTCCATCTGGAACGCAGCCTGCCTGGAATCGGGGTTTTTACGCGCGAGGGCGCTGCGTAGACTGCCAGCAAAGGTCAGGGTCACGCATCGCGTCGATCCGGCCGCCCACCCCGTACCCAGGAGAACCTCGTGAAATCGCTCGTCGTTACCGCCGCCGCTGCCGTCCTGCTTGCTGCACCGGCCCTGTCTTTCGCCCAGTCGGCCCAATCGCCCGTCACGCGCGCGCAAGTGCTGCAGGAGCTGATCGATCTCGAGTCGGTCGGCTACAACCCGGCGCGCGGCGAAGTCAACAACTATCCGGACGACATCATGGCGGCGCAGGAACGACTCCACGAAAAGCGTCTCGCGGAACAGAAGGCGGCACACGCCGCATACGGCCCGGCCGGCGAACCGGCAACGGAATCGGGTGCGGCCGCCAGGCCCGCGCGGTAACGGCACGACGAAGCGCCCCGCCCGCGTGAACCACGTACCGCGGGCCTGGCGCGAAGTACGTTCGCGTGGTCGGCTTGACGGGAAGACCCCGGCCGTGCGGGCAATGCGCCGACGCGCGTGCGCCGCTCAGGCGGCCTGCGGTTCGCGATCGATCGCGCTCAGCATCTCGACGTCGCGCGCGATCATCCCCGGCACCTGGGCACGCAGCATCTCGACCCAGGTCCGCACCTTCGCATCGATGAAGCGGCGCGACGGATACAGCGCGTAGACGTTCATCTTCTGCAGGATATGCGCGGGCAGCACGCGGACGAGCGTGCCGTCGCGCAGTGCGTCGATCGCCGAGTACAGCGGCAGCATGCCGATCCCGATGCCGTCGCGGATCGCGAGGGCGAGCGATTCGGCCGTATTGGTCTGCACCGGCCCGGTGACGTGGATCTGTTCGACGCCTTCCGGCCCCTCGAGCACCCATTCGTGCGTCGGGAACGCCGGCGTGCACAGCGTCAGGCACGCGTGCGAAGAGAGATCCTGCGGGCGAGCCGGAGCGCCGTGCCGTTTCACATAGTCGGGCGACGCGCACAGGATGCTGAAGGTCGAGCCGAGCAGGTGCGATACGAGTTCCGAATCGGGCAGCGACGACGCGGTCACGACGGCCATGTCGCTCGTGCCGTCGAACAGGTCGGGCATGCGCTGCGACAGCGACAGCTCGATCGATACGTCAGGGAACTGCGCGTGATAGCGCGTCAGCGCGGGCAGTACATAGTGATGGCCGACGCTCGCGAAGCTGTGCATGCGCAGCACGCCGGCCGGCCGTTCGTGCGCGCAGCTCGCCTCTTCTTCCGCGCGGTCGACGTCGGCGAGGATCTGGCGGCAACGCCGCAGATAGTTTTCGCCGGCCGACGTGAGCGCGAGACGGCGCGTCGAACGATTCATCAGACGGGTGCGCAGGCGCGCCTCGAGTTCCGACACCGCGCGCGACATCGCGCCCGTCGTCGAATTCAGCGATTGCGCGGCGGCGGTGAAACTGCCCGTCTCGACGACGCGCGAAAACACCCGCATGTTTTGTAGGGTATCCATTCCTGTGAGCAACCTGTAGCGGAGCCGCCATTTTCCTCCACGGGATGCGACAGATTGTTACTCCGGCTGCAACTATCGTTTCCCCGCAGCTGCGTTAATGCGCGGGCGCCGCACTCCTACAATCGGCGCCTCAACAGTCGAACGGACCCGTTCGGACGCGCCGCGCATCTCGCCTGGCCCCGTACCGGCCCCCTCTTTTCATGAAGCCACAACCTGCGATCGAGCGACCTTCCATCGAACCGGCACGATGGAGGACATGGCTCGATCCACTCGGCGACGCGGCACGCGACTGGGCCGCGAGCGACGGGCTGATCTGGCTGCACCTCGCGAAAACGGTGTTCGCGGCGCTCCTTGCGATGGGCATCGCGATGCGCCTGGAGATGTCGCAGCCGCGCACGGCGATGACGACCGTGTTCGTGCTGATGCAGCCGCTGTCGGGGATGGTGTTCGCGAAGAGTTTCTACCGCGTGCTCGGCACGGCGGCCGGCCTCGTCGCCGCACTCGCGCTCGGCGGGCTGTTCGCGCAGCAGCCCGAGCTGTACATGGCCGGCATCACGCTGTGGATCGGCACCTGCATCGCGCTCGCGGTGCGCAACCGCCACTTCCGCTGGTACGGCTTCGTGCTCGCCGGCTACACGGCCGCGCTGATCGGCCTGCCGGCCGTGACGACCCCGCAGACACTGTTCCAGTCCGCACTCACGCGCGCCGCGGAAGTCGCGCTCGGCATCGCGTGCTCCGGTGCGGTCAGCGCACTGATCCTGCCGCTCAGCTCCGCGAAGGCGCTGATGCGCTCGCTGGGCACGCGCCATGCGACGTTCGCGGCGTTCACGGCCGGCGCGCTCGCGGGCGACGTCGCCCGCGGCGATTTCGAGCGGCGCTTCGCCGATTTCGTCGACGACATCGTCGGCTTCGAGGCCAATCGCGCCTTCGCGTCGTTCGAGGATCCGCACATTCGCGCGCGCAGCCGCCGCCTCGCGCGGCTGAACAGCGAGTTCATGAATGCGTGCACGCGGCTGCATGCGCTGCACCAGCTCGTCAAGCGGCTGCGCGCGAATGGCTCGGACGCGGTGCTCGATGCGCTGGCGCCGCACGTCGACGCGCTCGCGCAGCGTTTCGCCGCGCTGCGCGACGAGCGGCCGCGCGGCGTCTCGCCGGCCACCGGCGCGCTGCTCGAACTGCGCCGCTTCCACGGCGCGCTGCCGAAAGCCGCGCGCGCGTCGCGGCGAAACATCGAGGCGCATGCGGCCGGCGGCCTGCTCGACTTCGATACCGCGATCGAGCTGCTGTACCGCTTCATCGGCGAATATCTCGGCTACGCCGACACCTATGCGTCGCTCGACCAGGACGATCACGCATTCGAGCGCTCGGTCACGCATTACGCGGTGAAGACCAACGCGTTCTTCGTCGGGTTCGCGTTCCTGCGCACGATCGTCGCCGTCGGTGCAATGAGTGCGTTCTGGCTTGCCTCCGAATGGCCGAGCGGCCCGCTTGCCGTGATCGCCACCGCGATCGCGTGCGCGCTCAGCTCGACGTCGCCGCGCGCGCCGAAGTTCGTCGCGCAGATGAGCGTCGGCGCGGCGTTCGCGACCGTCGTCGGCTACCTGTTCCTGTGCTACGTGTATCCGAACATCGACGGCTTCCCGCTGCTGTGCGCCGCGCTCGCGCCGGTGCTCGGCCTCGGCGCGTTTCTCGCGATGCGGCCGGGGCTGTCCGGCTACGGGATCGGTTTCGCGGTATTTTTCTGCCTGCTCGCGGGGCCCGACAACGTGATCGCGTATACCCCCGAGGTGCTGATCAACAACGGCCTGGCGATCGTCGTCGCGATGCTCGCGTGCGCGCTCGTGTTCGCCGTCGTGTTCCCGACGCACATGCCGTGGCTCACGGGCCGCATCGCGCACGACCTGCGCCGCCAGGTCACGCTGGCGTGCGAAGGCGCACCGGATGGCCTCGCCCAGCGCTTCCAGTCGAGTACGCACGACCTGATGGCGCAACTGCGCACGCTGCTCGTGCGGCGCACGCGACAGCATCGTGACGCGCTGCGCTGGATGCTGTCGACGCTCGAGGTCGGCCACGCGGTGATCGACCTGCGCGACGAGTTGAACACGTTCCGCGCATCGAAGCCGCCGCACATGCTGCGCTGGACCGGTTCGATCGACGCGGTGCTGCGCGAGCTGCCGCGCTTCTTCGACGACCCGACACCCGGCCATCACGCGCGCACGCTGAAATCGGTGAATCTCGCGATCCGCGCCGCGCAGCACACGCTGCAGGCGTGGTACGCGGTGCCCGACGAGCGGCACCGCATGCAGCGGATCGTCGGCTGCCTGCACTTCATGCGCAGCGCACTGCTGGACAAGGACGCGCCGTTCAACCGGCTCCGCCATTGAGGATCGGTGCGCGCGCAACCCGATCCTTGTTCCGGATGGAAATAAGCTCTACAGCCGCGGTGATTAATCTTTAAGCAGTGCGAGCCTATAGTTTCCTCACTGCCAGCGAGACTGGCACTCACCCAGGAGAAACCAACATGAAGCCGCTGCACCTCGCCCTCGTTGCCCTGTCGCTCACCGCTGCCGTTGCTCACGCGCAGCCGGCTCCGGCAGACGTCGCACAGCAGCAGGCGAACCGCGCTGAAGCCGTCGCAACCGCAGGCCGCGTCGATCGTTCGCAATCGAAGCCGGAAGACCCGAACGCCTGTGTCGGCCCCGTCAGCTTCTGCAACATCTACTTCGGCAGCTGAGCATGACGCCGCGTCGTCACGGCCACGCCCGCACCGCTCGCCGCATCGACGCTCCCGCCCACGCCGCTTCGATTGAAGCGGCGCATGCCGTTTCAGACGCCGCGCCCCGGCCGCCAGCCCACCTCGCGCAACGCATCCAGCAAGCGCGCCTGCCCCAGCCCTTCGACCCGCGCACCGCGCGACTCGACGTCGCCGCCCGCGACGAGCGCGTTCACGATCGCTTCCTCCACCGCTTCCGCCGCCGCGACGAACAGCGCGGAAATATGGTCGTTGTTGACCATCTTCACGCCGGTGGTCGGCGCGCCCTTGCTGCCGTAGTTCGCCGCCGGCAGGCCGTCGTTGCCCGTTGCGAACGCAAGGAAGATGTCGCCGCTCGAATCCTCGGTGCCGCCGCCGACGCGCGCCAGCCCGACGCTCGCACGCTGCGCGAGGCGCGTGCATTGATGCGGCAGCAACGGCGCATCGGTCGCGATCGTCACAACGATCGATCCCATCCCGGCCTCGCCTTGCGCGTCCGGCGCGCGGAACGGCGAAGGCACGTGCCGCAGCACTTCGCCGACCGGGTAGCCGGCCACGCGCAGCATCTCGCGCACGCCGTAGTTCGCCTGCACGAGCGCGCCGACGGTCCAGCCGCCCGCCTCGGCCGCGAGCACGCGCGACGCGGTGCCGATGCCGCCCTTGAACTCGTGGCAGATCATCCCCGTGCCGCCGCCCACACCGCCTTCGGCAACCGGCCCCGGCTGCGCGGCGGCCAGCGCGCGCTGCACATGCGCGGCGCTCACGTGCTGCCCCCAGATGTCGTTCAGCAAGCCATCGTAGGTTTCCATCACGACCGGCATGCACCAGTACACGCGGCCGGCCGCCGCTTCGCGCTCGTTCGCGACGAGTGCGTCGCGCACCGCGCCGACGCTGTGCGTGTTCGTATAGGCGATCGGCGTGGTCAGCAGGCCGGCCTCGCGGATCCATTCGAGCCCCGTCGCGTCGCCGTTGCCGTTCAGCACGTGCACGCCCGCGAAACACGGCGAATCGTGCGCGGCGCCCGCGCGCGGCTCGATGACGGTGACGCCGGTGCGAATCGATGCGTCGCCGTTCTCGACGTTCAGCGCGCAATGCCCGACCCGCACACCGGGTACGTCCGTGATCGCGTTGAAGCGGCCCGGTGTGCCGAGTCCGATGCGGATGCCGAGATCCCTCGTGCGCATGATGCAATTCCTCCAGTCTCTCAATGGTTCGGTGTTTCAGTGCTTCGGCAAGGCTGGCGCTCAGAGCGTGCGGAACGCTTCGCTGTGGCGCGCCCAGACCGCATACATCACGAGCGCGGCGATCAGCAGCCCCGCGATGATGATCAGGTCGGTCGGTTTCGTGGCCGTCGCCAGCGTCGTGTAGAGCGTATAGGCCGCGCCGGCTACCGCGACGAGCGGCGTCACGGGCCACAACGGCATCCGGTAATGATGTTCGACGTCACGGCGCACGAAGCGGCTCGCGAGCGCGGCCAGCCCGACGACCAGATAGATCAGCAGCAACAGGTCGACCGTGAACGCGGTCAGTTCGTCGAGGCTCGACACGAACACGAGCCCGGCCGACGGCACCGCGAGCGCGAGAGTGGCGAGCCACGGCGATTCGAGGCGCGGATGGATCGTCGAGAATGCACGGTTGCAGGTACGCGACCAGAGCGCGTGCCGACCGCTGCTGTACAGCAGCCGGCCCATCGTGATCACGATCGCGATGATCGCGTTGAACACCGACAGGAAGATCCCGCCGCTGACCACGCGCGACACCGCCGGGCTGCTCAGCGAACGCACGACATAGCCGATCGGGTCGGCGCTCTTCGTCAGCTCGGTCAGCGACGGCGCGCCGAGCACGATCGCGGTGAGCGGCACCAGTTCGACGACGAGGATCACGAGCAGCGAGTAGATCACCGCCTTCGCGACATTGCGGTTGCCGCCGCGCAAGTCTTCCGCGAGATAGGCGGCCGAGCCGAAGCCGTTGTAGCAGAAGATCGCCGTGCCGATCGCGGGCACGATCGCGGCGAGCGTCGCCGGCACGAGCGCGTTGCCGCTCGCGACGACCGGCGCGATCAGCGCGTCGGCGCCGCGATGCGGCGAACCGAAGCCGAGGCCCGCGATCAGCATCAGCACGCCGATCTCGACGACCAGGAACGCGCCCGTGATCCACGCGTTCGTCTTGATGTTCAGCATGCCGAGCAGGTAGCTGAGCAGCACGATCGTCAGCGCGACCGACTGGTTGCCGAAGTGCGTGCCGAGCGCGTTGTTCAGGTAGGGCGCGGCGCCGCTCGCGAGCACGGCCGGGATGAACACGCTGACGGACAGCACCGTGATGAAGGTCAGGTAGCCGGGCAGCGTGCCGAACACGCGCTTGGCCATCACGTATTCGCCGCCCGCACTGCGGTGCGCGGCGCTGAGCTCCGCGTAACAGAGCGCGAACGCCAGCGCGAGCACGCCGCCGAGCAGGAACGACAGCACCGCGCCGCTGCCGGCCTGCTGGATTGCGAACGGCGCGATCACGAAGATCGAGCTCGCGGGCGTCACGCCGGATACGGTGATCATCACCGCATCGCGCACGCTGAGCGTCTGCGACAGCGCACGCGGCGCGTCTTCCGTTGCAGGCGCCGCTTGCAGCGTGCCCGTCGATTCCGACATCATCGCCATTTCGTTCTCCTGTGCTGCTTTGCCAACGTTTTTTGAACGCCCATACTCGGGCCCGACTGATTGCGTGGCAGTCTAGGAAGCCAATTTCAGGACCGCTATTCCCCCTTCGTGTTACGCCCTTCCGGTGGTGGTATGGATCGTCTCTTTTCCGAAATCGCGATGCACCAGGCGCTCGGCCGCGCAATCGATCATCTCGGCCAGCCGCGCTTCTGGCGGTTTCTGGTGCTATTGCTCAATGAGATGGCGCCGTTCGACAACGCGCTCGCGACCGCGATCGGCCGCGACGGCGTGCCGCTCGTGCTCGACGAATACGACACGGGCGGCACCGATGCCGCGTCGCCGGTGCCGCTTTACCTGAATGGGTTATATCTGCTCGATCCGTTCCTGCAGGCCGCGCACGACGGGCTCGCCGACGGCTGCTACCGGCTCGAGGAAGTCGCGCCCGACCTGTTCCGGCAGAGTGAATATTTTCTGAGCTACTTCCGCGATGCCGTTGGCGACGACGAGATCCAGATCCTCGTGCGGCCGAACGCCGACACGCTGCTGTCGCTGTCGCTCGGCGCGGCCGCGCGCTTCGACGTCGAGCCGCTCGGCAAGCTGACGGCCGCGATGCCGTGGGTGCTCGCAACGATCCGGCAGCACTGGCGGCTGGTGGGTGATGCGGCACGCACGCCGCCCGATGCCGATCTCGGTGCGCGGGTCGAGCAGGCGCTCGCGCGCTTCGGCGCGGGCGTGCTGACCGATCGCGAGATGTCGATCGCGAGAATGGTGCTGCGCGGCAATTCGTCGAAGGCGATCGCCGAGCGGCTGGCGATATCACCCGAAACGGTGAAGGTGCACCGGCGGCATCTTTACGCGAAGCTTGGAATCTCGTCGCAGCCCGAACTGTTTTCGCGCTTCATCCAGGCGTTGGGGGAAGATGCGGCGGGATGAACCCGTCGACACATCGACCAAGGCGGATGGCAGCGGGCGTGGAATCGTGCAATATCCGTGAATCGCCGCATTCCCTGGTTATCCGTTGAAGCACCTGCGGATGATCCGTCGACAACGAGACTGCCTCGAAACAGGAATCCCGATTCATGTCGCTCATTCCGCTCGTCGGACTTGGCTGGTTGCTTCTGTGCGCCATCAGCGCCGCGTCGATCGTGCTCGTGCCACCGCTGCTGCTGGTCGCTTACCTGATGGGAAAAGATGTCTGGTCGATTCTGACGCGTGGCCGGCTGCAGTCCGCGTTCCTGGCCTACCTGGGTTCCGCGCCGGTGCCGGCGGTCTTCACGTTCCTGCTGGAAGCCGGTGCCGCGGCCGGGAGTGCCGGCGGTGTGGCGTCGGACAGCCTGCGCCGATGGAACGAACAGTTCTTTTTCGCGTTCGTCGCCGCGGCGGCGCTGTGCGGCCTGCTGTTGCTCTTGCGGCCGAAAGACGGGAAAGCAGCGAACCCCGAATCGTCGCGACCCGCGCGATAGCCGGCACGCGAGAGCCGCGCCATGCCGCCTGCCCGGCTCTCGAGCAGGGGCACGGTCATGTGCAGTGTCCTGCTACTTCGGCTACGTCCGCTACTTCCACTTCGCGCCGATCTGCGCGAGCCCGGCATTCCGGAGATCGTCCGGCAACATCACCACGCGGAACTCGCAGTCCGCATTCAACATCAGGAACCACGGCTCCGCGAGCGCCGGGATCTGCGACGGGTCATTCACGTCGACGATCACGACCGCCCCGCGCCCGCCGTTCTGCTCCGTGAAATACACGGCCTCCGGTTTGACCGCTTCGAGTATTCGCGAGATCACGTCGCCGACGCTGCCGTTGCGCACCAGCGTATTGAACGGCTCGTGAGGGATTCGTATGTTGAGAAGCATGCGCATGACCGTCTCCTTGGGCTCCGCCCGGCGTGGGCCCTTCAAGCATAGGTGCTGCGCGATGCCGCGCCAGCCGCGCCAAAAGCAGCGGCCGGCGCGCACTCACATTCCGACGATTCGATGACGCCGCATTGCGCGCACGGCAATCGTCCACGATACGCGAGTCCGGCGAGCATGCCGTCGCGATCGATGCCCCGTCGCATCGGCTCCCCGCTCGCCCGGCCGCGCCGCACGCATCACTCGGCACGGCCGGCCGCGGCGGGCGCGATCGCGAGATGCAGCGGCCGCTCCGGCCGCAGCGTCACGTTCAGCACCGGCCGCGGCGGGGTCATGCCCGGCGGCACCGACAATTCGTAGCGCTGCAGGATCATCGCGGCGACGATCGTCATTTCCGTCATCGCCAGATGCTGCCCGAGACACACGCGCGGGCCCGTGCCGAACGGCATGTAGCTTCCGCGCGGCGCGGCCGGCGCGTCGTCCGCAAAACGCTCGGGACGAAACACGTCGGGCTGCGCAAACCATCGCGCATCGCGCTGCATGAGTTGCAGCGGCAGCATGAACAGCGTCCGTGCGGGAAACTGCCACGGGCCCAGCACGATCGGCCGGGACGCCCGGCGGCTGATCAGGATCGGCGCGGACGGATACAGGCGCAGCGTTTCCTCGAGCGTGTGCGTCAGGTAGCTCAACGACGATCGCGCCTCGGCGGACGGCGCGCGACCGCCCAGCACGCGCGCCACTTCGTCGCGCGCGGCGGCCTGCGCCGCCGGATGCGCCGCCATGCACCAGGCCCACCAGGTCAGCGCCCCGGCCGTCGTCTCATGGCCCGCGAGAAACGCCGTCATGCATTCGTCGCGCACGGCCCGCACCGGCCATCGCCGCGCGTCGTCCCGATGCAGCCGCAGCAGGCGCGACAGCAGATCGTCGGGCCATGCGTGCATCGGCAGGTCGAGACGCGCCTGCAGATGCCGGTCGATCAGCCCGTTCAGCACGGCTATCGCCCGCGCCTTGCCGCGCTTCCACGGCATCCAGTCCGGCGTGCTTGCCGGCCAGTAGAAATCGGCGTTGGCCGCCGCGCTCACCGCGCGCACGGCTTCCTCGGCCGCACGCGCATCGTCGCCGATCGCATCGGAGAACATCGTGCGCATGATCACGTCCATCGCCAGCGACGTCAGCGCGCTTTCGATCGGCCAGTCCGGATCGCGCGCCGGCCACTGCGCAAGCGCGTGTCCGGCCGTCGCCGCGATCGACGGGACGAACGCCTGAACCGGCTTCGGCATGAAATTCGGCTGCAACGCGTGCCGCTTGTCGCGCCACGCGTCGCCTTCCGCGATCAGCACACTATGGCCGTGAACCTCCTCAAACACCCGGACGGCGCGCTCCCAGCGCCCGAGCGCATCGTGATGCGTCACCAGGAGTTCGCGCACGAGCGCGGGATCGGTCACGACCACCGCATGCTCGGGCCACATTCGCAAGTGCACGACGTCACCGTATGCGCGCTGCCAGCCGGCCAGCGTGCCGAGCAGGTCGCGCGACATCGTGCGCAGCAGCCCCCAACCCGTCAGGCCGGCACGCGGCCCCGGCGGCCACACGCCGGGCGGGTGAAGCACGGGCGCCGAAGCCGGGGCGCCCGCATGGAATGGACATTGGGAAGTGGATCGCGTATTCATGGGCCGGATTGTCCGCATCGGCGTGCCGGCGGTCTTGAACGCAAACGACATCGACACGCGTCTGGCCTGTCCCTATACTCCGGCGTCATGTTCTCCGATCCGTTATCGATCTCGCCGTCATGCCCCGATCCGCTGGCACGCGCGCCTCGCGTGCCGAGGGACGGGCGGTCGCCGCACGGGCGGCTGTACCCCGCGCCGGCTGCCCTGCAGGGCGCGGTGGTCGCGATCGTGTTGCACGACACGCGCGGGTTCGCGTTGAGCGACGCGCAGCGGCTCTCGCATTTTCCGGCCACGCCGCTGGTGTGCGTGTCGTGGTATCGGGATCTCGACGTGGGCTTCGTCGAACCCGCGGCCGACGGGCCCCGGTGGCGCCCCTTCGGGGCCGCGGCGACGCTCTCGGGCAGCCATTCGGCCCCTACCGTGGCCTGGGCCCCGACGGGTGGAAGGATCGGCATGATCTGTTTCACCGCCGATGCGGCGCGGACGCTGTTCGGCATCGCGCTGCCGGACATTCACGACCGCGTGCTCGACGCGCACGCGTGCCTCGGCCGCGACTGGCACCCGCTCCTCGATGCATTGATCGGCGCGGATCGCGACGCCGACGCACTGGCGGCGATCGATCGCCACCTCGCGCCCCGCTGGCAGGCGCTTCGCCCTGCGACACAGCTGTCATCACTGCGCAACGCGGGACGTAGCTGGGTCGGGCGCCTTGCGCTGCAGGCGCGCGAATGGCGAGGCACGCACAGCCCGCGCCAGGTCGAACGGCGCATCAAGACCTACAGCGGCCGATCGCTGCGCGAATGGCAGGCGCTCGTCAGGACGGAAAGCGCGTTCTTCGCGGCGCGCGACCGGTACGACGCCGGCGCCGCGTTCAACTGGGCCACGCTGGCGCTGGACGAAGGGTTTGCCGACCAGGCGCACCTGAGCCGCGAGGTCAAGCGCATAACCGGTTTCTCGCCGAGCGAATTCACGCAACGCTTCATCGAGGACGAATCGTTCTGGCTGTATCGGCTGTGGGTGTGACACGGCGGCGGCCGGGTTCCGAAACATCGTCCTGACCTTCATCGATAGTCGTCGTCGATAGTCGAAGCGAACGCGGATCGGCACAGCGCCTGCCGTCTCGCGGAACATTCCCCGCCGTGACGTGTACTCGCCCCGATTGCCCGTTCCGACCCGCGCGGGCATGATGGGCGCGGGCCATCCGCAGGCCTGCCGTCCGCGGTCGATCCCTCCTCTGCCCTCATCTCACCCATGTCATTACGCGCATTCAGAACGCTGGTCGCCATCGCCCGATACCGGACGTTCGCACGCGCCGGCGAAGCCATCGGCCTCACGCAATCGGCGGTCAGCCTGCAGATCAAGACGCTGGAAAGCGAATACAACGTGCAGTTGTTCGATCGCTCCCGCCGGCAGCCGGTGCTCACCGAGGCCGGCAACATCCTGCTGGCGCAGGCCGAGCAGGTGCTCGCGATGGTCGACCGGATTCCCGATGCGCTCAGCGACGAGAAGAAGCTGGTCGGCCGCCTGCGGATCGGCGCGATCCAGACTGCGCTGTCCGGCCCGCTGCCGGACGCGCTGCTCGCGCTGCGCGCGGCACACCCGGGGCTGCGCGTGCACGTGTCGGCCGGGATGTCGGCCGAACTGGCGAACCGCGTCGCGGCCGGCGAACTCGATGCGGCAATCACGACGCGCCCCGTGCGCCCGCATCCGGCGGAACTGACGTGGACCACGCTGTACGAGGATCGCTTCTGGCTGCTCGCGCCGCCCGACCATGCGGAACGCGACGCGGTCACGCTGCTCGACGCGCTGCCGTTCATCCGCTTCGATGCGCAGGCATGGGCGGGCCGCATGATCGCCGCCGAGCTGCGCCGCATCGGCGTGCGCGTGCGCGAGGAGATGGTGCTGGACAGCGCGGAAACGATCGTGCGCATGGTCGCGAGAGGGCTCGGCGCGGCAATCGTCGCGCTCCCCGATGCGACGCTCGCGCGCCTGCCACCCGTCACGCGCTTGCCGTTCGGCCAGCCGCAGATGGGGCGCGCGGTCGTCCTGCTCGAACACCAGTCGCGTCCGGCCGAACGTTTCGCGCGTGCGCTGGCCGCCGAAGTCACCGCCTCATCAATGAGAATTTCTCATTGAATGCCCGATAATTAACAATTATTCCTGTTGCTTGCGCGTGTTAACTTGGCGGCATCGTCATTCTCTCGATTGCGTGTCGTCATGTTGCCCGCCGATTGGATTCCCGCCTCGTTCCGCCGCTTTGCGTGCCAGCCGCTCGCGGCGGCCCGCACCGCCGGCACGGCCCGCGTGAAGGCGCGCCGATGATCGGCCCGATCCTGCTCGCGCTGGCGCCGGTTGCGCTGCTGGTCGCGCTCGGCCACGGCCTGCGGCGCACGGGCTTCATCGCCGCCCCGTTCTGGCCGCAGGCCGAGCGACTGTGCTACTACGTGCTGCTGCCCGCGCTGTTCGCGGACAGCCTCGCGAACGCGCGGCTGCAGGCCCTGCCCGTGTTACCGCTCGCGGCGGCGCTGGTCGGTTCGACCGCGCTCGCCGCGACGCTTCTCCTGCTGGTCCGCCCGTTCGTGCGGGTCGACGGCGCCGGCTTCACGTCGGTGTTCCAGGGCGCCGTGCGCTTCAACAACTACGTCGGCACATCACTCGCGGCCGGCCTGTTCGGCGCAAAAGGCATCGCGCTCGCGGCCGTGTGCGTCGCGGCGATCGTGCCAACCGTCAACCTGATGTGCGTGCTCGTGTTCGCGCGCTACGGCGACACGCGGCTCGGCGCGGCGGCGCTCGCGCGCCAGATCCTGTCGAATCCGCTCGTCGTCGCGTGCGCGCTCGGCGTCGCGATGCAGGCCGGTGGCCTGACGTTCCCGGCGGCCGTCGAGCCGGCCGTGCGCGCGCTCGGCGTCGCGTCGATGCCGCTCGGCCTCCTGTGCGTGGGCGCGGCGCTGAAATTCGATGCGGCGCGTGCGTGGCTGCAGCCGGTCTGTGTCGCATCGGCATTCAAGTTCATGGCGACGCCGCTCATCACGCTCGCCGCCGGCCGCCTATGCGGGCTCGGCGACGCGGCGCTGACGGTCGCGCTGCTGTTCCAGGCGCTGCCGACGTCGTCGGCGTCCTACATCATGGCGCGCCAGCTCGGCGGCGACGCGCCGCTGATGGCCGGCATCACCGCGTTCCAGACGATCGCCGCGGCGTTCGCGATGCCCGTCGTGCTGACCGCGCTCGCGTCGGCGCCGGTGTTTCGCTGACGACGCAACGCCCCCCATTCCCCTGAATCCAGCCCGCCAGCCGGCCATCGCGTGATGCGGCATCGTCTGCCGCGCGCGGTCGCGCATGCGCTGCCGCAGGTGCTCACCGAGAAACCCCGTCACATGAACGCTCCCGCCCCGTCCGCCGCCCTCGTTGCCACCCGGCCGCACGCGGCCACCTACGTGAAGCTCACGCTCGTCGCGCTGTTCTGGGGCGGGACGTTCATCGCGGGCCGGATCCTGGCCGCGTCGATGTCCGCGACAGCCGCGGCCACCGGCCGCTTCGCGATCGCCGCGCTGCTGCTGGTCATGCTGACGTGGAAGATCGAAGGCGGGCTGCCGAAGCTGAGCGGCCGCCAGATCGTGACGACCTTCGGGCTCGGCGCGACCGGCATCTTCGTGTACAACATGTGTTTTTTCGCGGCGCTCGCGCGGATGCCGGCGGGGCGCACCGCACTGTTCGTCGCGCTGAATCCGGTGGCCACCGCCGTGCTGCTGTCGATCGTCGTGCGCGGGGAACGCCTGTCGCCGTCGCGCTGGGCCGGCATTGCGGTCGCGCTGTTCGGCGCGCTGGTCGTGATCAGCCGCGGCGAATTGCTGCGGGTGCTCACCGATCTCGGCACCACGTTCGGCACCGGCGAACGCACGATGCTGTGCGCGGTGCTGAGCTGGGCCGCCTACACCGTGATCGGCCGGCGCGCGCTCGACGGGCTGTCGCCGCTGGCGGCCACGACGTATGCTGCGCTGTGGGGCCTCGCGCTGCTGATCGTCGCGCACCTGTTCGGCTCGCCCGCCAGCAGCGGCGCGCCACTGACGTGGCAGGCCGTCGCGTCGATGCTCTACCTCGGTGCTGTCGGCACGGTGGTCGCTTTCGTCTGGTATTCGCAGGGGATCCGCGCACTCGGGCCGGCCCGCGCGGCCGTGTTTACCAACCTGGTGCCCGTATTCGGCGTGCTGCTGTCGGTCGCGCTGCTCGGCGAGCCGTTGTCGCCGTCGATGCTGGCCGGCGGTGCGCTCGTGATCGCGGGCGTCGCGCAAACCAATCGCGCGAGACGCTGACGCACGGGTAGGCGCAGCGCGCACTCGGGGACGGATGTCAAATACCGGCGCCGGCGAATGGCAACGATCGCGATGCCGTCGTGCAACGCCTACGCGCGGCCGATACGCCCCCAATGTTCTCGCAGCCCTGCCAAAAACCGCCTATCGTGAATGGAGCGCCCCGTTTGCCGCCATTCGACCCTGCGTCGCCCGCACCGGCGGCAACGGCACCGCGTTCCGGCACCATTCATCGCGATCCCCGCGCACGCTCGCCCGTGCACGATCGCGGCCGCCCACCGGATTACAGGAGGCCCTCATGAAAGCCGCGCTGCTCGTCAGCTCCGCCCTGCTCGCCATTGCATCCGCTTCGGCGTCGGCCCAAGGCTCGATCACCAAAGTCGAAAACGGTTCGCTCGTCGCCGCGAACGGGATGACCGTCTATACGTTCGACAAGGACAAGGCCAACGCCGGCACCAGCGCGTGCACGGGCCAGTGCGAATCCTTCTGGCCGCCGTACAAGGCCAGCGCGACCGACGTTCCGGTCGGACCCTACACGATCGTCAAGCGCGACGACGGCAGCCCGCAATGGGCATACAAGGGCAAGCCGCTGTACTTCTTCTCGAAGGACATGAAACAGGGCGACCGCAACGGCGACAACTTCAAGGACATGTGGCACGTGGTTGCGCCGTAAGCGCCTGTCCGCCGTCTTCCGCGCACGCTGCGCCTGCGCAAGAAAGCCCGCGCGGATCGTCGATCCGGGCGGGCCTTCTCGCGATCGCGCCGGCCGCGCTGCGTCGTCCGCCGTCAAGCGGGCGGGCGACGCATGCCGCCGGGTGGCGCGTCAGCGGCTCGACGGGAAGCTGAACACCGTCCCTTCGCGCACGCCGGCCGACGGCCAGCGCTGCGTGATCGTCTTGCGCTTCGTATAGAAGCGCACGGCGTCCGGGCCGTACGCGTGCAGGTCGCCGAACAGCGAACGCTTCCAGCCGCCGAACGAGTGGTACGCAACCGGCACCGGCAGCGGCACGTTGATGCCGACCATGCCGATCTGGATGTTGTCGCTGAAGTAGCGCGCGGCCTCGCCGTCGCGCGTGAACAGGCACGTGCCGTTGCCGTACTCGTGCGCGTCGATCAGCGCCATCGCCTCGTCGAGCGACTTCAGCCGGATCACGCCGAGCACGGGCCCGAAGATCTCGTGCTGGTAGATCGGCATGCCGGGCTTCACGTTGTCGAACAGGCACGGGCCGAGATAATAGCCGCCGTCGTGGCCGTCGACCTTCACGCCGCGGCCGTCGACGACGAGCGTCGCGCCCGCTTCCACCCCGGCGTCGACGAAACCCGTCACCTTGTCGAAATGCTGCTGCGTGACGAGCGGGCCCATGTCGACGCCCGCGCCGTTGCCCGGGCCGACCTTCATCTTTTCGATCTCGGCCTTCAGGCCTGCGACGACCTGGTCGCCCGTCTCGTCGCCGATCGCGACGACCAGCGGAATCGCCATGCAGCGTTCGCCGCACGAGCCGTACGCGGCGCCCATCAGCGCGTTCACCGCGTTGCCGATGTCGGCGTCCGGCATCACGACCGCGAAATTCTTCGCGCCGCCGAGCGCCTGCACGCGCTTGCCGTGCGCGCAGCCGGTCGAGTAGATGTATTCGGCGATCGGCGTCGAGCCGACGAAGCTCACGGCCTTCACGCGCGAGTCGGTCAGCAGCGTGTCGACCGCTTCCTTGTCGCCGTTCACGACGTTCAGCACGCCCGGCGGCAGGCCGGCTTCGAGCGCGAGCTCGGCCATGCGCAACGTAGACGACGGCGTGCGCTCCGACGGCTTCAGCACGAACGTGTTGCCGCACGCGACGGCCATCGGCCACATCCACAGCGGCACCATCACCGGGAAGTTGAACGGCGTGATGCCGGCGGCGACGCCGAGCGCCTGGAACTCGCTCCACGAATCGATCGCGGGGCCGACGTTCTTGCTGTGCTCGCCCTTCAGCAACTCCGGCACGTAGGTTGCGTATTCGACGTTCTCGATCCCGCGCTGCAGTTCGCCCATCGCATCGGCGAGCACCTTGCCGTGCTCGGCCGTGATCAGCGCGCACAGCTCGTCGGCATGCTCCTCGAGCAGCGTCTTGAAGCGGCTCATCACACGGGCGCGCTTCAGCGGCGGTGTGTTGCGCCAGGCCGGAAACGCGGCCTGCGCGGACGCGATCGCCGCTTCGACGGTCAGCTTGTCGGCGAGCGCGACGCTCTTGTGCGATTCGCCGGTGGCCGGGTCGAACACCGGCTGGACGCGGCTGCCGCCGTCGACGCGCTTGCCGTCGATCAGGTGGCCGACGGTGGAGGTCACATTGCTGTCGTGTTTCATCGTTCAGGCTCGTTCGTGAATTCGGTTGTCGCTCGGGGCAAGCCGCGGCTCAGTCCACTTCGTTCAATGCGTCGGACAGCGCGTTGACCAGGTTGTCGATCTCGCGCTTCTCCGAGATGAACGGGGGCGCCAGCTGGATCGTGTCGCCGCCGTAGCGCACGTAGAAGCCCTTCGCCCAGCAGCGCATCGCGATCTCGTACGGGCGCCGTGCCGGCTCGCCCGGCAGCGCCGCGATCGTCAGGCCGGCCGCGAGCCCGTAGTTGCGGATGTCCGCGATGTGGCGCTGGCCCTTCAGCCCGTGCACGGCCGCCTCGAAATGCGGCGCGAGATCGCGCACGCGGGCCACCGCGTCTTCCTTCACCAGCAGGTCGAGCGCCGCGACGCCGGCCGCGCACGCGACCGGGTGCGCCGAGTACGTGTAGCCGTGCGGGAACTCGAGCATGTACTCGGGGCCGCCTGCGGCCATGAACGTGTCGTAGATTTCCTTCGTCGCGATCACGCCGCCGAGCGGCTGCGCGCCGTTCGTCACCTGCTTCGCGAAGTTCATGATGTCCGGCACCACGCCGAACGCGTCGGCGCCCGTCATTGCGCCGGCACGGCCGAAGCCCGTGATGACCTCGTCGAAAATCAGCAGGATGTCGTGCGCGGTACAGATGTCGCGCAGGCGCTTCAGATAGCCCTTCGGCGGCACGACCACGCCCGCCGAACCGGAAAACGGCTCGACGATCACGGCGGCGATGTTCGATGCGTCGTGCAGCGCGATCAGTTCGAGCAGGCGGTCGGCCAGTTCGGCGCCGTGCTCGGGCATCCCGCGCGAAAACTTGTTCTCGGCGAGTTGCGTGTGCGGCAGGAAGTCGGCGTCGAGGCCCTGGCCGAACAGCTTGCGGTTCGGCCCGATCCCGCCGACCGAGATACCGCCGAAGTTCACGCCGTGGTAGCCCTTCTCGCGGCCGATCAGGCGCGTCTTCGTGCCCTTGCCCTTCGCGCGCCAGTAGGCGCGGGCCAGCTTCAGCGAGGTATCGGCCGCTTCCGAGCCCGACCCCGTGAAGAACACGTAGTCGAGGCCGGCCGGCGTCAGGTCCTTGATCTTGTTCGCAAGCTCGAACGATTTCGGATGACCGAACTGGAACGCCGGCGCGTAGTCGAGCTGCGCGACCTGGCGGCTCACGGCTTCGACGATTTCCGTGCGGCCGTGACCGAGGCCCGTGCACCACAGACCCGACAGGCCGTCGAAGATCTTGCGGCCTTCGGCGTCCGTGTAATACGCGCCCTGGCCCGACACGATCATGCGCGGATCGGCCTTGAACTGGCGGTTGGCGGTGAACGGCATCCAGTGCGCGTCAAGCCACGCGGCGTCGGTACGGAGGTTGGTTTCGTCCTGCTGGGCGGTGGTGATGTCGGTCATGTCGGTCGGCGCGTGGCGCCCCTCGTCCTTATGTTGATATTGCGCATTGTCGGGAGGCCAATTAGTCTTTTGAATATCGCAATATCAATGTTCACTTGCACAATTATGCAAGCAAAGAAACCGAAGAGTCGCGCGCTGCTCGGGCAGCTCAGCGACATGGATCTGCGCCTGCTGCGGGTCTTCAAGGGCGTCGTGCAGTGCGGCGGGATGGCGGCGGCCGAACTGGAACTGAATATCGGCATCTCGACCATCAGCCGGCACGTGAAGGATCTGGAAACGCGCCTCGGCCTCGTGCTGTGCCGGCGCGGCCGTGCCGGCTTCACGCTGACGCCCGAAGGCCAGACGGTGTACGAGGAGACGCTGCGGCTGCTCGCGTCGATGGAAGCATTTCGCAGCAGGATCGACGGCATTCACGACCGGATGGGCGGCGAACTGCACATCGCGGTATTCGACAAGACGGCCACCAACGCGAACGCGCGGCTCGGCGACGCGATCCGCCAGTTCGCCGACGAAGCGCCCGACGTCGCGCTGAACCTGCACGTCGCGTCGATCAACGAGGTCGAGCGCGGAATCATCGACGGCAGCTATCAGGTCGGGATCATTCCCGCGCACCGCAGCTCGGGCAGCCTCGTGTATTCGGAACTGTTCGACGAGCGGATGCTGCTCTACTGCGGCCGCCAGCATCCGCTCTACGATGCGCCGCACGGCAAGCTCACGTGGACGACGATCGGCAACCATGCGTTCGCGGGCCTCGGCTTCCATTCGCCGAACATGGAGCTGAGCCATCGCGCGAAGCTCACACGGAGCGCGACCGCGTCGGACCAGGAGTCGATCGCGACGCTGATCCTGTCCGGCCGCTATCTCGGCTTCCTCCCCGACCATTACGCGGAAAGCTTCGAAAACAAGGGGCTGATGCAGCCGATCGCGCCGCACCGGTTCAACTACCGGTGCCGGTTCGTGAGCCTGCTGCGCCGCTCGCCGCGGCCGTCGCGGGCCGCGCTGCTGTTTCAGTCGTGTCTCGAAGCCGCGCATGCGGCCGCGCGTCCGGCGGCATGACGATGTCGCGGCTGAGTGGCTGAGTGGCTGAACGGCTGAACGGCTGAACGGCTGAACGGCAAATCAGTCTGCGCCGGTTTCGCGGCCGCTCACCCCCCCTCGCCCGTACCCGCCTGCGCGTGCATCCGCTTCATGAAATGCGTCGCGACGAGCGCCGCCGCAAAACCCGACATCGCGCCAACGCCGAGCGCCCAGCGCGGGCCCAGATGGTTCGCGACCCAGCCCGCCACCGGCGCGCCGATCGGCGTGCCGCCGAGCGCCACCGCGAGACGCAGCGCCATCACGCGGCCGCGCATCGCCGGCTCAGTCGACAATTGCACCAGGCTGTTGGTCGAGTTCATGAAGGTGATCGCGGCGACGCCGGTCAGCACGAGCGCGGCGCCGAACAGCCAGTAGCCCGGCGCCAGCGCGGCCAGCGTGCAACCGAGCCCGAACAGCGCCGCGCCGATCCACAGATGCCGGAAGCGCGGCCGGTCACGGCGCGCCGCGAGCAGCGCACCGGTAATCGTGCCGACGGCCATCATCGACGACAGCACGCCGAAACCGCGCGCGTCGACGTGAAACACGCTGGCCGCCATCGTCGAGATGAACAGCTGGAAATTGAGCCCGAACGTGCCGATCAGGAACAGCATCACGAGAATCGCCTTCAGGTCCGGGCGCTGCCACACGTAACGGAACCCGTCGAGCAGGCTGCCGCGCGTGCGGCCGGCCCGCGCGTGCGCGCGCAGCTCGTCGGCACGCAGCATCGACAGCGACGCCAGCACCGCGACGAAGCTGAGCCCGTTGAGCAGGAACGCCCAGCCGGTGCCGACCGACGCGATGATGAAGCCGGCCGCCGCCGGCCCGATCATCCGCGCCGCGTTGAACGACGTCGAGTTGAGCGCGACGGCGTTCGCCAGCTCCCGGTCGGCGACCAGTTCCGCGACGAATGTCTGCCGCACCGGCGCATCGAACGCCGACGCGCAGCCGAACAGGAACGCGAACAGATACACGTGCCACAGCTGCGCGACGCCGGTCACCGTCAGCAGCCCCAGCAATAACGCGAGCCCGCCCATCAGCGCCTGCGTCGCCATCAGCAGCTTGCGCTGGTCGAAACGGTCGGCCGCGTACCCCGTCCACGGCAGCAGCAGAAGCTGCGGGCCGAACTGCAGCGACATCACGATGCCGACAGCCGACGCGTCGTGATGCGTGAGCTGCGTAAGGACGAGCCAGTCCTGCGCGGTGCGCTGGATCCACGTGCCGATGTTCGACACCAGCGCGCCGATCGCCCACACGCGATAGTTGAAGCCGCGAAGCGAGCGGAAGACGCCCGCCGCCGGCACGCTCATGGCCGCTCCCTGTCGGGCGCGTTGCCGCCGTGCAGCTCGCCGAAGCACCGCGCGAGGAACAGGCCGAGCAGGAGGATGCCGAGACCGAACGCCGCCGCGTCGGCCGTGACCCGGAGGTCGAAATCGCCGACCCGGCACACCAGCCCATACGCCATCACGAGGTTCGCGACGCCCCACACGACATTCACGGTGGACGACGACAAACCGCGCCCGGGCGGATTCGCGAACGGGGTCTGGAATGGCTCGCCGCGCAACCCGCTGACGAGATGCGGCACGACGTTCGCGAGAAACGCGCCGCCGAAGAAGTACGACACGAGATGCGGGAGGTTCATGTTCGGGTTGTCCTTTCTGCGAGCGGGGCGAGGCGATTTACGAACGCGGCGGTTCCTGGAATTCGGCGAGCCGCTGCAGCAGCTTCACGGCCGACGCGAGCTCGGCCTGCTCTGCCTCCGACAGTTGCGCGTGCAGCGCGCGGAACAGCCAGTCGTCCTTGGCCGCGCGGTTCGCTTGCAGCACCTTGCGGAAACCGGGCGTGAGCGCGATCAGCGTCTGCCGGCCGTCGTTGGGATCGGGCTCCCCGCTGACGGCGCCCAGCGTCTCGAGCGTTGCGACCGTCACGCGCATCGACTGCGGCCGCACGCTTTCGGCACGCGCGAGCGCCGACACGGTCGCGGGGCCGTCGCGGTCGAGCCGCAACAGCACCGACTTCTGCGATGACGTGAGATCGTTCGGGTGAACCTGCTCCCGCATCCGCCGCATCAGCTTGCCGACCGAGATGCGGAGTTCGCCGGCAAGGCCGGCCAGCGGGAGCGCTTCGGAGGGAGGCGATGGCGTGTTCATGTAGTCAGGATAGCCGATATACAGAAAAACTGTACAGTTTAGCTGTGTATTTCAGGCTGTAAGGATCGCGTCGTCGCATGCGCTCGAGCCGATGCGAAGCGTCCCGTTCGGCCGCACGAGCCGGCTCTGCGATAATGCGGGCTCCCCATTTCCGCTCCGCCGCCCGCCATGACGCAGCCGTCCGCCCCGCTCTCCACCGACCTGCCGCCGATCTCGTGCCTGCCCGGCGACGCGCTGCCGTGGCTGCCGATGAGCGCCGACCTGCGGGGGCTGGCGATCAAGTACCTGCACATCAATGCGGCCGAGGACACCCTCACCGCGCTGCTGAAGATGCCGGCCGGCGGCACGCTGCCGCGCCACCGTCATGAAGGCGAGGTGTTCGTCCATACGTTGCAGGGGGCGTGGCGCTACCGCGAATACGACTGGGTGGCGCACGCCGGCTCGACGGTGCTCGAACCGGCCGGCTCGGTGCATACGCCGGAAACGCTCGGCGCGCCGGGCGAGGACGTGATCACGCTCAACGTGATGCGCGGCGATCTCGTGCTGCTCGGCGACGACGGCCGCGAGACCGCGCGCGAGAACTGCCGCGTCGCGCTGCTGCGCCAGCGCAAGCATGCGCGTACGGCGCCGGACGACGCCGCGCCGTTCGTCACGCGGTAACGCAGGCGCCACCGTCGCGTCACGATCCGCGTGGCGCTCGCGCTTCCTGTCGGCCGGATGGCCGCCGGTGCGCTTCGCCGGCCGACCCGATCATCACCGAAAGCGCCGGAAAAATGTCCGAATATCGTCGGCCAGCCGATCCGGCTCTTCCATCGCCGCGAAATGGCCGCCGCTCGGCATGTCGGTCCATTGCACGACGTCGAACACGCGTTCGAGCAAGCTGCGCGGCGGACGGCTGATTTCCTTCGGAAAGCGCGCGAACGCGACAGGCACCGTCACACGTTGCCCGGCTGCGAAGCGCATGGGCTGCAGGCGGTTTTCCCAATACATCTGCATTGACGAGCCGATGCAGCCGGTGAACCAGTAGAGCGAGATGCCGGTCAGCAGCGCATCGTGCGAAAACCGCCGTGCGACGTCGCCGTCGCAATCGCTCCATGCACGGAATTTCTCGGCGATCCAGGCGGCCAGTCCGGCCGGCGAATCGTTGAGCGCGACGGCCAGCGTCTGCGGCTTCGTCATGTGCATATGCGCGTATCCGCCTTCCAGCGCGGCCCATTCGCCGCGCTGCGTCACGAAGGCCCGTTCGTCGTCGGTCAGCGGCGCAGCCGCGTCGGTCGGCGGTTCGTAGCTGCCGGGCAAGTAGTTCAGATGAATGCCGTCCACCCTGTCGGCATGCCGCGCGCCGAGCGCGATCGACACGCCTGCGCCGAGATCGCCGCCTTGTGCGCCGAAGCGTCGATAGCCGAGGCCGGACATCAATGCCGCCCAGCGGTCGGCGACCTGCAATGCCGACATGCCGGGCGCCGTTGGCGCGGGCGAGAACAGGAAACCGGGCAGCGACGGTACGACCACATCGAACGCGTCGTCAGGATCACCGCCGAATGCCGCCGGATCGCACAGGCGATCGATCAGCGCGTCGAATTCGAATACGGAGCCCGGCCAGCCGTGCGTGATGACGAGCGGATAAGGTTTCGGTCCCGCCCCACGCCGATGGATGAAATGCACGCGCTGCCCGCCTGCATCCGCGACGAACTGCGGCAACCGGTTCAGCGCGCGCTCCACCGCGCGCCAGTCGAAGCGCTCGGCCCAGTACTCGGTCAGTTCACTCAGCCACGCGCCGTCCACACCCTGCTGCCACGGCTCGGCGGGCGTGAGCACCGGCGGGCGACGGGTGCGCAGGCGCCGACGCAGGTCATCCAGCGCTTGATCGGGTATCGCAATGTCGAACGGCTCGGCGTGCATGATGTCTCCTCTCGAAACGTGCCGGAGATTCTGCGTGATTTTTCCGCTGGCTGCCGGCGTCTCGCGCCCACGGGTGTCAGCCCGTTTCCCGCTCGCCCGCCCGCGCCTCGCGCCGTATCGCCTGCGGCGGGACGCCGAACCCGCGCACGAACGCCTCGCGCATGTGGCGGCGGTCGCGAAAGCCGTTTTCCTTCGCAATCACGTCGAGCGGGTGGCGGCTCTGCTCGATCATCAGCCGCGCATTCTCCAGCCGCAGCCGCTCGATCGCCTTCGCCGGCGACTGCCCCGTTTCGAGCGTGAACACGCGGCTGAACTGGCGCGGGCTCAGGTGCACGGCTTCGGCGAGATCCTCGACGGTCAGCGCGCGGCCGAGATGCTGCCGCGCGTAGTTCAGCGCGTTCTGGATCCGGTCGGATTTCGGCGCGAGCTTCAGCATTTCCGAATGCTGCGACTGGCCGCCGGCCCGCAGCTGGTGCATCACGAGCTTGTGCGCGACCGATCGGGCGGCATCGGCGCCGAGATCCTTTTCCACCATTGCAAGCGCGAGGTCGAGGCCGGCCGTCATCCCGGCCGATGTCCAGATCGGGCCGTCGACGATGTAGATCCGGTCTTCCTCGACGCGTATCTCCGGATGGCACCGCTGCATGTCGCGGCCGAACGCCCAGTGCGTCGTCGCGCGGCGCCGCGCGAGCAGCCCGGCCTCGGCCAGCACGAACGCGCCCGTGCAGATGCCGGCGATCCGCTGCGCACGTGCGTTGGCGCGGCGCAGGAACGCGACGATATCGGCCGGCGCCGGCGAAGCGATCGGATCGTTGACGCCCGCGACGAGCCACGTATCGACGGCGATCCGCCCGCGCAGCGCGCGCGTGGCGACCGACAGCCCGAGCGACGAGCGCACGTCGCCGCCGTCGACCGAATAGTTGTCCATCACGTAGAACGGCTCGCTCATGCCCATGTTCGCGTACTCGAACACCGATTGCGCGGCGAGCGCCATGATCTGGAAACCGTCGCTGATCAGAAAACCGATGCGGTGCATGTGCGTTCTCCCGTCCCGGGCAAGAGGGTCGGCCCGATGTCCTGAATCATACCTATCTACGTCATTTGTGTCGCGGCGATTCGAGACCAGAATGGCTTCACGCCATCCGGCCATTCCCATCGAAACGGAGCACATCATGACGCAAGCACATCTCGGTACCGCCCTCATTACCGGCGCCTCGTCGGGCATCGGCGCCGTCTACGCGGACCGCCTCGCGCGCCGCGGCTACGACCTGATCCTGGTCGCGCGCAGCCGTGAGCGGCTGGCCGCCCTCGCCGAGCGCATCACGAACGACACGCAGCGCAGCGTCGAGATCATCGGCGCCGACCTCAACGACCGCGCCGCACTCGCCGCCGTCGAGGCGAAGCTGAAGCAGGATGCGAGCATCACGCTGCTCGTGAACAACGCGGGCGTCGGCACGCACGCGCCGCTGCTCGACAGCGACGTCGACGCGATGACGCGGATGATCGACCTCAACGTGACCGCGCTCACACGCCTCACCTATGCGGCGGTGCCCGGCTTCGTCGCCCGTGGCCACGGTGCGGTGATCAACATTTCGTCGATCGTCGCGATCTCCCCGGAAACGCTGAACGGCGTGTACGGCGGCAGCAAGGCGTTCGTGCTCGCGTTCAGCCAGTCGCTGCATCACGAGCTCGCCGACAAGGGCGTGCAGGTGCAGGCCGTGCTGCCCGGCGCGACCGCCACCGATTTCTGGCAGACGGGCGGCCTGCCGCTCGAACATCTGCCGAAGGAAATCGTGATGCCGGCGCCGGACATGGTCGACGCGGCGCTGGTCGGTTTCGATCGTGGCGAACTCGTGACGATCCCGTCGCTGCACGCGGGCGACGAATGGGCCGCGTACGAGGCCGCGCGCCGCACGATGGCGCCGCACCTGTCGGCCGACACGCCCGCGCCGCGCTACGCGACGGCAAGCTGAGCACGCGGCATCCCGCAGGTCGAAAGCAGCGAACATGTCGAACCCCGGGAGGTGCTGCGGAACACGGTGATGCGTGACGAATCGTCCGTCATCGTCCGAGGTTCCGCGGCACGTTTCCGGGCGTATGCCGATCGGGGGATTCGTCTACGGAAACACGCATCGGATTCTTTCCTGGCCGGCACAAATGTCGCGAACCGACAGACGATTCCGGTTCGCTTGCCACGCATTCCGCGCAACAGTAAGCTCTGCGATTGCAGTCCCCAAGCGACCTCGTTCGACCGGCATTCGTCCGATCACGAGGGCCATCGTCCGTTGCGGAATTCGACCATGCGGGTCCGTATGTTCATCACCGAGACGGGTGACGCGCCGGCCTCCGCACGCGGTTCGGCCAACCGTCAGCCCACGCTCCCACCCCTGCCGGAACTGGACACCGTCTGCCGTGTCGCGCGTGCGCATTTCAGCGCCACAGGCGCGTTCATCGTGCGCGCCGACGCCGGTGCGCAACGCGTGCTGGCCGCCGACGGCGAACTGACCGACCGGCTTGCCGATTCACTTTCCGCCGACGGCTTGCCGCCCCAAGCCGAGCCGCCCCCCGCTGCCGAAGCCCGGTTCGCCGTGCACGGCGCGAACGCCAACGGGCAACGCAACGAAGGCGCGCCTCACGCGCCGCGGATCATCGCGGCCTGCAAGCTGGCCGCCCCCGATGGCGCGACCCTGGGCACGCTGTGCGTCGTTGACGATAAACGCCCGGCGCTCGACGCCACGCAATATGCGCTGCTGTGCGACCTCGCCACGCTCGCCGCCGGCACGCTTGCCCGCGCGACCGAAGCAGCCGCGTTGCGTGAACGGCTCGGCGTCGTCGAGGAACACAGCACGCTGACCACGCTCGCGCTGACCGAAAGCGGCACCGGCGTGTGGGATCGCAACGTGGAAACCGGCGAGATCCATTACTCGCCGGCCTGGAAGGCCATGCTCGGCTACGCGCCGCACGAGCTCAGCACCCGGATCGAGGACGCGTACGAACGGCTGCATCCGGACGACGTCGCCGACGTGAAGGCCGCGATGCTCGCGCACTTCGAGCGGCGCACCGACTACTACGCGGTCGAGCACCGCATCCGCTGCAAGGACGGCTCGTACAAATGGATCTGCAGCCGCGGCAAGGTGATTGCCCGCGACAGCAACGGCCGCGCGCTCCGGATGGTCGGAACGACCACGGACATCACCGCGCTGCGCGAGCTCGCCGTGCGATTGCGCGACTCGGCCGCGCTCGTCACGGATCTCACCGACCAGGTTCCCGGGCTGGTGTTCCAGCTGCGGCAGGCGCCCGACGGGCGCCGCTTCTTTTCCTACGCGAGCGCGGGTGTCGGCGACATCTACGAACTGACGCCCGAACAGATCGCCCGCAGCGCCGAGGCGGTCGAGACGCGCATCCATCCGGCCGATCTGGTCGCCTATCGGCAGTCGCTGCACGACTCGTCGGTGCGACTGACGCCGTGGCGGCTCGAATATCGCGTGCTGCTGCCCGGCCAGGGCCTGCGCTGGCGCGAAGGCGACGCGCGCCCGCAGCGCACGGCCGACGGCGGCACCGTGTGGCACGGCTTCATCACCGACGCGACCGACCGCAAGCACATCGAGGCCGAACTGCACCGGATGGCGACCACCGACCACCTGACGCAGTTGTCGAACCGCCATGCATTCATGCGGCAAAGCGAAGCCGCGCTGCGCGCCGTGCGCACGACCGGCCAGGCCGCCGCGGTGCTGATGCTCGATCTTGATCACTTCAAGGCGCTGAACGATCGCTGGGGTCACCCGGTCGGCGACCGCGCGCTGCGGCATTTTGCGCGGCTGCTGCTCGCGGAAACCGGGCCGGACGGCATCGTCGGGCGGGTCGGCGGCGAGGAATTCGCGATCGTGCTGCCGGGCGCGGATCTCGACCGCGCGCTGGCATTCGCACAGCGCGTGCAACAACGCGCGAGCCAGGCGCGGCTCACGCACGAGGATCAGCAGGTCACGCTGACCGTCAGCATCGGCATCGACGCGATGCGGGCGTCGGACTTCGGCGCATACCAGCCGCTGTCGCGCGCCGACAAGGCGCTCTATCTCGCGAAGGAGCGCGGCCGCAACCGGATCGAGGTGTATCGGGCGTAGATTTCGGCCAGGCGACGCTCGCTCCTCGCCGGGCGTGCCGCCACCCCCGTTGCGCGACCGATTCGGAACCGATCGTGTAGGCTGGCGCCCCTGACCCTGCCCACTCCGACTTGCCATGGACAATGCCAAACGCACCGCGCGAATCGCGTCAGGTCTTCTCGTCGTCGCGCTCATCGAGCTGCTGGCGCTTCTGATCGGCTATGTGTTCGCCAGTTCGCTGGACGATCCGTACACCGGCGTGCGCGTGCTGATCACCGCGCTCTTCTGGGCGGCGGGCCTTTCGGCCATCGGGGTCGTCGCGGCCGTCGCCTGCCTGTCGATCGACCTGCAGGCGCGCGGCGGCACGCTCTACGGAGCGCTGGTGCTGCACGGCCTGCTCGTCCTGCCCGGGCTGTTTCTGTCCCTCCACTGAAGCGCACCGGCGCCGCCCGCGTCACGCCGACCCTTCACGCGCCACCGCCCGCACGCCCAGCAGCATCGCGACCGCGCACGCGGCCAGCAGCGCCGCGATCATCAGCATCGCCGGATCCATGCTGCCGGTTCTCGTGCGGATCAGCCCGACGAGCCACGGCGTGATCATGCCGCTCGATACGCCGATGCTGCTGATCAGCGCGATCCCGCCCGCCGCGCCCGCACCGGAGAAATACGCGGACGGCACGGCCCAGAACACCGGATGCGCGGCAAAGATCAGCATCGCCGCGACCGACAGCAGCGCCATCATCGCGACGATGCTCGGCAGGTGCAGCGTCAGCAGCGCGAGCGCCACCGCCCCCCCGAACGCGCATGCCGCGAAGTGCCGGCGCCGTTCGCGCTTGCGATCGGAGCGCCGCGCGATCGCGATCAGGCCGGCCGCGCCGATCGCGTTCGGGACGACGGACAACAGGCTGATCTGCACGACATCGTGGATGCCGAATTCGCGAATCATCAGCGGCATCCAGAACAACAGCATCAGGAGCGCGGTGGTCAGCGAGAAATAGATGAAAGCGAACAGGTACGTGCGTGGTTCGGCCAGCACCTGGCGCAGCGAGTGCGGCGCCGGCGTATCGACACCGGCGCGGTCGGCGGCCAGGTCGGCCGCGAGCCGCCGGCGGTCGGCGTCGGACAACCAGCGCGCGTGCTCCGGACGATCGCACAGCCAGAACCACGCGATCACGCCGAGCACGATCGCGGGCGCGCCTTCGATCGCGAACATCCATTGCCAGCCGTGCAACCCGAGCACGCCCGACATCCCGCGCATCAGCCAGCCCGACAGCAGCCCGCCGACCATCCCGGCCACCGCGACGCCCGCGTAGAAAATCGACAGCACCGACGCGCGCCGCCGCGCCGGATACCAGTACGTCAGATAGAACACCACGCCCGGAAAGAACCCGGCCTCGAACAGCCCGAGCAGGAAGCGCAGCACGTAGAAATGCTTCGCGCTGTCGACGGTGATCATCGCGACCGACACCGCGCCCCACAGGAACATGATCCGCGCAAACGTGCGGCGCGCACCGAAGCGGCGCAGCAGTGCGTTGCTCGGCACCTCGAACAGCACGTAGCCGACGAAGAACAGCACCGCGCCGAGGCTGTACATCGCGTCGGTCAGGCCGAGGTCCTGCCGCATCTGCAACTGCGCGAAGCCGATATTGCTGCGATCGAGAATCGACACGATGTAGCAGATGAACAGGAACGGCACGATCCGCGCGCCGATGCGGCGGTACAGCGCGTCGTCGTCCGTTGATGCGACACCTGGCGCGACGGCACGCGCGGCGTCCGCTTGAAGAGGGGCTGACATCGATCGTCTCCTCGATGGATTCGGGTGCGGGGCCCACACGGGGTGCCGGTCACCGCCGCCCGCCAGCAGCGACCGGCCGTTGCCTGCCTAGTCGCGCGGCGCGCCTTCGCCTTTCACGCCGAGCATCAGCGCGACGCCGCTCGCCACCAGCAGCGCGGCCAGCAGATACACGGCGAGGTCCATGCTGCCGGTGCGCGTGCGGATCATCCCGATCACCCACGGGCTGACGATGCCGCTCGTGATCCCGATGCTGCTGATCAGCGCAATCCCGGCCGCGGCCGCGTTGCCCGACAGGTAGCGGGTCGGCACGGCCCAGAAGATCGGCAACGCGGCGAAGATCAACGTCGCCGCGACCGACAGGCACGCGAGCATCGCCGCGAAGCTGTGCAGGTGCAGCGTCAGCGCCGCGAGCGCGAGCCCGCCGCCGATCGTGCAGCACGCGAAGTGCTTGCGGCGCTCGCCGGTGCGGTCCGAACGGCGCGCGATCAGGATCAGCCCCACCGCGCCGACCGCATTCGGCACGACCGTATACAGGCTCACGGCCACGACGTCGGTCACGCCGAAGTCGCGAATCATCAGCGGCATCCAGAAGTTGAGCGTCAGCGACGCGCAGGTCAGCGAGAAATAGATGAACGCGAACAGATACACGCGCGGGTTCGCGAGTGCCGCCACGAGGCTGCGCCCGTCGTGCGCGTGGCCGCGGCCGCGGCCGTCGGCGCACAGCGCGGCAACCCGCGCCTTTTCATCGGACGTGAGCCACGTGGCGTCCTGCGGCCGGTCGACCAGCAGCGTGAACGCGGCGAATGCGAGCAGGATCGCCGGCGCGCCTTCGATCGCGAACATCCACTGCCAGCCGTGCATCCCGAGCACGCCGCTCATGTCGCGCATGATCCAGCCCGACATCAGGCCGCCGAGCACGCCGGCCACCGCGACGCCCGCGAAGAACACCGAGATCGCGGCCGCCCGCCGGTTCGCGGGGAACCAGTAGGTCAAGTACAGCACGATGCCGGGAAAGAACCCCGCTTCGAATACGCCGAGCAGGAAGCGCAGCACGTAGAAATGCGACGGCTGCGACACGAACATCATCCCGGTCGACGCGATGCCCCACAGCAGCATGATCCGCGTGAAGGTGCGGCGCGCGCCGAAGCGCGCGAGCAGCAGGTTGCTCGGCACTTCGCAGCACACATAGCCGACGTAGAACACCGCGGCGCCGAGGCCGTACATCGCATCGCTGAAGCCGAGATCGTGCTTCATCTGCAACTGCGCGAAGCCGATGTTGATACGGTCGAGGAACGAGATGACGTAACAGAGGAACAGGAACGGCACGATTCGCCACGCGATCTTGCGGAACAGCAGCGCGTCGTTCGTGGCGGCGGAAGCCGAAGCGCTCGCGTGCGCGAGCGTCGCTTCGGCGGGAAGCGATCGAGGCATGTCTCTCTCCAAACAGGCGGCGCGATTCGAGCGCGCAGCCGTCTCCCGGGGCGTACGTGCGCCCTGCTTTCTTGTGAGAACGGATACGGTGGACGGAAAGGCGGCAGGAAGCCGTGGCCAGTCGCCGCGTCAGAAAAAAGGCGGAGTGCCCTGTCGGACACCCCGCCTGTGCAAGCCGCTCAATCCTGCAGCGCGGCCCACATTTCCTTGTCGCGCTGCGCCGTCCAGATGCGCGGATGCGTGATGCCGCTCGCTTCGTCGAACGCACGCGACACGTCGAACGGCAGACAGTGCTCGTAGATGAACACGTGGCCGAACTTCGGGTCCATCGCTTCGCGGGTGAGCGCCATCGACGCCTTCAGGTCGAGCTTCTGCTCGACGGCCTTGCGGCCCTGTGCGAGCAGCGTCGTGACGAAATCCTTCGTGTAGTCGAGGCCCTTGTTCACGTCGGCCGGGTTCAGCAGCGCGGGGCCGCGGCCCGGCACGAGCTTCTCGGCGCCGAGCGCGCGCAGCGCCTCGAGCGTGGCCGGCCATTGCTCGAGCTGAGCGTCGCCGCAATAGCATGCGGCGTCGTATTCGACGAGGTCGCCCGAGAACAGCACCTTCTGCGACGGGATCCAGACGATCGTGTCGCCCTTCGTGTGGCCCGAGCCGACGTGCATGATCTTCACTTCGAGCTTGCCGAGGAACAGCGTGATCTCGCGCTCGAACACGAGCGTCGGCCAGGTCAGGCCCGGCACCGTCTCGACGCCGGCGAACAGGCGCGGGAAGCGTTCGATCTCCGACTTCATGTCCGCCTCGCCGCGCTCGACGATCATCTCGTAGGTGCCGCGGCTCGCGATCACGTGCTGCGCGCCTTCGGCGAAATACGCGGACGCGCCGAGCACGCGCACCGCGTGGTAGTGCGACAGCACGACGTGCTTGATCGGCTTGTCGGTCACGCTGCGGATCTTCGCGATCAGGTCCTGGGCCATCGCCGGCGTCGCGGTCGTGTCGACGATCAGCACGCTGTCGTCGCCGATGATCACACCCGAGTTCGGGTCGCCTTCGGCGGTGTACGCGTAGGCGTTCTCGGACAGCTTCGTCCAGGTGACTTTCTTCTCTTCCAGATCGGCTTGGGAGGCGAATGCTTTGGCCATGTTGCGTTCCGTGGCTGCGAGCCATGTGTTGAGGGGAGTGAGCGGATCATCTTCCCGCGTCGGATATTTGTCAATGACAAAGTCGCTTGCTATTGTTTAATACGGGTAAACCTGCGGGCTGGCGCGATAAATGGCGTCGGATACCATGCGGGGTTTCGTCAACGGAAGATTCATCGCGTGCAGAACCACGAAGTCAGCGCAGACGACGCGCCGCCCAAGGCGCAGCGCGGGATCCAGAGTGTCGAGGTCGGCGGCCGGCTGCTCGACGCGCTCGCGCGCCGGCGCAAGCCGCTCGGCCTGTCCGAGCTGGCCGCGGCGGCCGACCTGTCGACCGCGCAGGCGCACACCTATCTCGTCAGCCTGACGCGGCTTGCGCTCGTGAAGCGCGATGCGATCACCGGCAATTACGAGCCGGGGCCGTTGTCGCTGCGTCTCGGGCTGATGTCGATCGAGCGCCAGCCGGCCTATCGGGCGGCGCTGCCGCACGCGGCGCGACTCGCGGAAGCGGTCGGCCTGAGCGTCGCGCTGTCGGTGCCGGGCGTGCTCGGGCCCACGATCGTGCGTATCGAGCACGGCGGCTATCCGCTGCACGTGAACCTGCACGTCGGTTCGGTGATGTCGCTCGACACCACGGCCACCGGCCGCGTATTCCGCGCGTTCGGCGATCCCGCGCAACTCGACGCGATGGCGGCCAGCCAGGCCGGCGCGGGCGCCACGCTCGCGGGCGCGGAGCAGCCCGCGCCGGACGCCGGCGTGCCGCGGGCCGAACTCGATGCAATCCGCACCCGCGGTATCGAGCGCGGCGTCGACCTGCCGAGCCCCGGCGTCAGCGCGATGTGCGTGCCGGTGTTCGACGCGACGGGCACGCTGCAGCTCGCGTTGACGGTGATCGGTTCGACAGGCTCGATCGACGTCGACTGGGACGGCCCGATCGCGGCGGCATTGCGCGACGCGGCACGGCAGGCCACCGCCTTGCTCGGCGCGGCGCACGACGCGCCCCCGCCGGTTTCCGGCCCGGCCCCGGCCGCCCCGCGCGTGCCGCCTGCCCTGGCTGACGATGCGAAGGCACAGCGCGGCATCCATGCGCTCGACAGCACCGGCGAGCTGCTGCTTGCGCTGGTGTCGGCGGGCCGCGCGCTGCCGCTGCGCGATCTCGCGGCGGCGGCCGGCATGCCGGCCGCGAAGGCCTTTCCGCATCTCGTCAGCCTGCAGAAGATCGGCCTGCTGAGCCGCGACGACGCCGGCTGCTTCGGCGGCGGCCCGCTCGGGCAGGCGCTCGGCCTGATCGCGATGCAGCGCGTGTCGCCGACGCGCGACGCGGAAGCCGAGATCGTCGCGCTGGCCGGCGCGACCGACATGAGCGTCGCGGCCGCGACGCTCGGGCCGCTCGGCCCGACCGTGATCCGACTCGAGGAGTCGGCGCGGCCGCAGCACGTGAGCCTGCAGGTCGGCACGGTGATGTCGCTCGTTAATACGGCGATCGGACGGGTCTTCGCGGCCGGCATGCCTGACGACGTGCTGGCCGACCTGCTCGCGGACGAACCCGTGCGCCTCGCGGGCAACGCCGCCGCGCCGGTCGACGATGCCTTCCGCGCTCGGCTCGCGACGATCCGCGCGACCGAACTCGATTTCGCATTCGACGCGCCGGTGCCGGGCATCGGGACAGTCGCCGCACCCGTGTTCGATCACACCGGCAGCATCCGGCTCGTGATCGCGATCATCGGCTCGTCACGCGGCTTCCCGCGCGGGCCCGACAGCGACCTCGCGCAGGCGTTGCTCGCCGCGACGCGGCGGCTGTCGTGGCGGTTCGGGTGGATCGGCGGGTAAGCCGCCGCCCGCCGCGACCGACCGACGCCCACCGCTCGAATCCCCTCTGTTGCCCCATGCGAGGCCGTGCCGGCGCGGCCTTGTCGCGCCGGTGGGCCACGCGCAGGCAGCCGATATTCATGTTGCGAAGTCGCAACACAAAATGTCAGTAATTCTCATATAACGAAATCACATTTCACAAAGCGGAGGCGTTTCGCTATGATTAGGGTTATCCCTAACTCGCCACCTATACGGGGCTTCGTCATGCAAACGTCTAACCTCTCCGACCGTTCCACCCAATCCGCTGGCTGGCTCGCACGCATGGGCGAGCTGATTGCAGAAGCATGGGCACTCCACCTCGAGAACTGCGAAGTCATCGCCGAAGCACACGCACGCCTGCCGCGCTGAGCGGAACGACCGGCCGGCTGCGGGCCGTCCGCACGTCGCCTTGCCTGATCAGCTTGCCCGGACGCGCGCCACGAGGTCGCGGCGTCGGGCAACGGGGTGCAAGGCCAGTCACTGGAAACAGGCCGGATAGCGCTGGTGAACGCGTTTCGTATCCAGGGCGCGTTGAAGGTGCTCTGAAGTCGCTCTGAAGTTGCTTTGAAGCCGATACCGGTGCCGATTGGCACCGGTGTGGTTTTTTGTCTATCGGCTACCCAGGCCCGCAGCCGTTATCCAGCCTGTACGCGGGTACACCGGATCGCCGCGGACGGAAGATTCATCCGCGTCGCCGGCCCAGGTACCGAATCGCGCCGTACGCCTTGTCTCCTCGCCCGCTTGCCGGCTTTCTCCGCGCAAACGCGCAACCCCATGCGCCGTCGTTTAACCCACGGCCGCATGCTCGTCCCCTTTCTCAAAACACCTGAATCGACGGCACGTCCTTCATGCAGCGCAGCGCGAACATCGAGCGGCTGTGACGGATGCTCGAAATCTTGTACAGCTTTTCGCGCAGGAAACGCTCGTAGCCGGCCGTGCCGTCCACCGCGACCTTGATCCAGTAGTCGTACTCGCCCGACACGAGATAGGCCTCGAGCACCTCGGGCAGTGCGGCGAGTTCCTCGCCGAAGCGCGCGAGCGCGTCGTCCTCGTGGCGATCGAGCGTGACTTCAAGGATCACGATGTCCGCGTAGCCCAGCTTCCGCTGGTTGACGAGCGCAACATAACCGTCGATGTAGCCGTCCATCTCGAGCTGCCGCGTGCGGTTCCAGCACGCGGTGGTCGACATCCCGATCTGTTCGGCCAGTTCGGCGTTCGACAGACGCGCATTTTTCTGCAGTGCACCCAGGATTTTGCGATCCTGGCTGTCGAGCGTTTTCGGCGAGCGTTCACGTGTGGCCATGGCGGAAAGAATCTTCTACTGAAAAGCCGGATTCTATCTGAACGACATTCCGGATTTGTGTCGGTTTGTGTGGAAAAGCGGAAGCCTTTTAATCCGGCCCCTTGATATATTTTTACCCATGCCTGCTGTCCGGCACGCTCCCCGCGACAACCCCTTCGCAACGGGACGCAAGGCCGCAATCACGAGTTGCGGCGCCGGCCAGCAGGCATGCAACTCCCCGCCGCCCGCGCGCCTATCCGGCCGCGCGGCATCGGCGCCCATGTTCCTGTTCCCGCGCTACCCGTCATGTCGTTCAGGCTTTACCTGTCGTTTCTCGCTGCCTCCGCCGTTCTCGTCTACGCTCCCGGCCCCGTCAACCTCCTCACCATGAACCAGGCGCTACGCGCCGGCTGGCGCCGCGCGCTGCCGTGCGTCTGGGGTGGCACGCTCGCCGTGCTGCTGCAACTCGCGCTGACCGCGCTGTGCCTGAATTCGCTCGTGCATCTCGACGAGCGCGCGCTGACCGTGCTGCGCTGGGCCGGCGCGGCCTACCTCGTCTGGCTCGGCTGCAAGCAATGGCTCAGCCGTGCGCCGGCCGGCGCGCCCGCCGCCTCGACCGGGCCGGCCGGGGCAACCCCGCCGGACACCGACTCGCACCGCGCGCTGTTCTGGCGCGGCCTGGCAACCTCCGGCCTGAATCCGAAGACGCTGCTGTTCTTCCCGTCGTTCTTTCCGCAATTCATCAGCCCGAGCGCCGACTGGAGCCTGAACCAGCAGTACCTGCTGCTCGCGGCGACGTTCGCGGTGCTGTTCGCCGGCGGCGTCGCGTCGATGGCGCTGTTCTCGCACCGGCTGAGCCGCGCGCTGCAGCGGCCTGCGCGGATGCGCGCGATGAACCGCGTCACGGGCGGGCTGCTCGTCGGGATGGGCGCGATCATGGTCGGCTGGAACTGAAAGCGACCGGGCGGCGGCTTCCTGGCGGCCGCCGTCAACGCCCCTCGAAAAAGCAGCCGATTGCCGAATGCTTTAGGGTAGCGGCTGGTTCGTTGGACATGCCCGGCCAGCCGGGCGACTGGATGAAGCCCCTCACTACCCGCCTGCGGCGCGTGTTCGCGCCCATCGGCCTGCACTGGTATCTCGCTCTCCTCCTCGCGCTCGACGCGCTCATGGTGCTGCTTCCCGTCGTCGAGCACGCAAAGCTCGGCGCGCATCACGCGTGGCTCGCCGATGCGCTGAACCTCGTCGACAACGCCGGGCTCGTCGTGTTGCCGCAAGTGGTCGTTGCGGCCGGCCTCGCGACGATGGCCATCGGCATCGTGCTGCGCGCCCGCGTCGCGTGGGTGCTGTCGATCCTGCTGCTGGTCGCGGCCGCCGCGATCAGCGTGCTCGGCGGCTATCGCAGCCACGCCGTGTTCGTCTATACGGCCGTGCTGGCCGTCACACTGCTGTACTACTGGCGGCACTTCGACCGCGCGAGCGTTGCCGCGAGCAGCTTGTTCGCGTTGCTGAGCATCGTATCGCTGCTGATCTACGCGACCTTCGGCGTGCTGTATCTCGGCGACCAATTCACGCCGCCCGTCCACGATCTCGCCACGGCCGTCTATTTCTCGATCGTATCGATGTCGACGGTGGGTTACGGCGACATCGTTCCGCACGCGCCGACCGCGCGCCTGTTCACCGCGTCGGTGATCGTGCTCGGCATCACGGTGTTCGCGACGTCGATCAGCGCGGTCGTCGGCCCCGTGATCGGCGGCAATCTGAAACGGATCGTCAAGGGAGGCATTTCGAACGTGATCCGCAAGCATCATTACCTGATCGTCGGCGCGACCCCCGTCGCGCATGCGGTGCACGACGGGCTGCGCAAGCGCGGCTACGCGGTGACCGTCGTCGTGCCGGCCGGCGTCGAGCACAACTATCCGGCAACGACCGACCTGATCGTCGGCGATGCGACCGACCACGCGGTACTGGAAAGCGCCGGCGCGGCAACCGCGCGTGCGGTGCTCGCGCTGCGCTCCGACGACGCCGAGAACGCCTTCATCATCCTCGCGATCCGCGAGATCGCAGCATCGGTGCGCACCGTCGCGCTCGTGAACCACCAGCGCAACCTCGAACGGCTGCGCCTGCTGAAACCCGACATGGTGTTTTCGCCGCAGCAGCTCGCCGGCGAACTGCTGGCCAGCACGCTCAACGACGAACCCGTCGACAAGTCGGTGATCTCGCACCTGCTGTTCGGCACGGCCGACGCCGCATGACCGTGTGACCCTGCGCCCCGGTCAGGCCGGCGCACGCCGGCTACAATCGCGCGATGTCCGAATTGTTCACTTACGGCTGCCTGTTCGCCGTGTCGATGGTTGCCGCGACCCTGTTGCCGCTCCAGTCCGAAGCCGTGCTCGCCGGCCTGCTGCTCGCCGGGCGCGAACCCGTGTGGGCGCTGGTGCTCGTCGCGAGCATCGGCAACGTCGCCGGCTCCGTGATCAACTGGGCGCTCGGGCGCGGCATCGAGCACTTCCGCGAGCGCCGCTGGTTCCCCGTCAAGCCCGCCGCGCTCGCGCGCGCCGAACGCTGGTATGCGCGCTACGGCCGCTGGTCACTGCTGCTGAGCTGGGCGCCCGTGATCGGCGATCCGCTGACGATGATCGCGGGCGTACTGCGTGAGCCGCTGCCGACCTTTCTCGTCATCGTGACGATCGCGAAAGTCGGCCGTTATCTGGCCGTCGCGTGGCTCGTGACGCATTGACACCCGCGTCTCGCCGCAGCCCCGCGCGACACCCGCACCTGCCGGCGCCACCATCGACGGCGCGCCGCTAAAGATTTCGCCGAAGTTGCCGTATTAACCGGTTGACCAGCGGTGACGCGTGCGTTCCGCCTCCTCTCCCTCCCCACTCAGGATGTTGCATGAGATTGACCCAATTGGGCCGGGTGAGCGTCGGCGCGCGTCTTGCGGCGCTGGCGTGCGCGCTCGTCGCCCTGCTGTTTACCGTTTTCGCGTGGACGCTCGCGCATTTCGCCGGCCGGCAGCTGGCTGAAGAAGCCCACATGCGGATCGTCGACAAGGAACAGTCGATCCGCGCGATGGTCGACCTGTTCGACAAGGCGCTGTCGGCCGAAGCCAACCGCTCGATGTCGCTGTTCGCGAGCTTCCTGCCGCCCGATTTCTCGCTCGACCCGGCGCGCACCGTCGACATCGGCGGCGTCGCCGCGCCCACCCTCTACGCGGGCGGCCAGCCGCTCGACCTCGACTATTCGATACCCGACCAGTTCCTGGAGAAAAGCGGTGCGATCGCGACGATCTTCGCGCGCGACGGCGACGATTTCGTGCGCATCACGACGTCGCTGAAGAAGCAGGACGGCGCGCGCGCCGTCGGCACCAGGCTCGACCGCGCCGGCCCCGCGTACGCACCGCTCGTCGCCGGACGCAGCTACACGGGCCTCGCGAAGCTGTTCGGCCGGCCGTACATCACGCAGTACAAGCCGGTGACCGATGCGACCGGCCGCGTGATCGGCGCGCTGTTCGTCGGCCTCGACATCGGCGCCGAGCTCAAGCTCGTCGAGGACGGCATCCGGTCGCTGAAGATCGGCGACAACGGCTACTACTTCGTGCTCGATGCATCACAGGGCCCGTCGCGCGGCACCTTCGTCGTGCATCCGGATGCCGACGGCCAGCCTGCCGACGAGACCCGCGCGCCGTACGCACAGATGCTCGCGGCCGGCCAGGGGCGGCTCGCGTACACGTCGACCGACCCGGCCGCGCACGACGGCGGGTCGACCGCAAAATTCGTGTCGTTCACGACGATTCCGCAGTGGCAGTGGCTCGTCGGCGGCATCGCGCTCGACGACGAACTGCTGGCCACCATGCGCGCCACCCGCAACCGCTTCCTGATGATCGGCGCCGTGCTCGTCGCGGCGTTCGCGACGCTGTTCGTCATCGTGGTACGCCGCGTCGTGAGCCGGCCGCTCGATGCGGCGGCACGGGCCTCCGAGCGCTATGCGGCGGGCGATCTCAGCGTGCGCATCCGTGATGGCGCGGCCACGCGCGGCAAGCCGGGCGACGACGAGATCGGCCGGCTCGTGCAGGCGGTCGACGGGATCGGCGACGGCCTCGCGCGGATCGTCGCGCAGGTGCGCAACAGCTCCGCCGACATCGCGCGCGGCACGGTCGATATCGCGGCCGGCAGCAGCGACATCGCCGCTCGGATCGCGACGCAAGCGAGCAGCGTCGAACAGACGGCAGCCAGCATGGAACAGATCACCGCCGCCGTGCAGCAGAGCGCCGAGCATGCGGCGCAAGCCAACGCGCTGGTCGCGGACGCATCGGCTGCCGCGACGAACGGCGACGCCGCGGTGCAGCGCGTGGTCGCGACGATGGACGACATCGGCCGCGCGACCCGCCGGATCGCCGAGATCACGGGCGCGATCGAAGGCATCGCGTTCCAGACCAACATCCTGGCGCTGAACGCGGCCGTCGAGGCCGCCCGTGCCGGCGAACACGGCAAGGGCTTCGCGGTGGTCGCGGCCGAAGTGCGCGCGCTCGCGCAGCGCAGCGCGGCCGCGGTCAAGGAGATCGACGCGCTGAGCAGCGAATCGTCGACGACCGTCGAGCAGGGCTACCGGATCGCGGAGGCCGCACGCGGCACGATGCGCGACATTGTCGCGCGAGTCGACCAGGTCCGCACGCTGATCGGCGAGATCAGCGCCGCGTCGCGCGAACAATCGACCGGTATCGAGCAGGTGAACCTGGCCGTCACGCAGATCGGCGACGCGACGCAGCAGAACGCGTTGCTGATCTCGGACGCCGAACGCGCGGCCGTCGCGCTGCGCGACCAGGCCGCGCACCTGTCGGACGCGGTCAGCGTGTTCCGGCTCGAGCGGAATGCGTGACGGAGTACGGATGATGGCCGGCGACGGCCGGTGCATCGCCTACTTCTTGTCGCCGCCCGCCAGGTCGATCGCCTTGTCCGATCCCACCGCATTGCGCAGCTGGAACTTCTGGATCTTCCCGGTCGACGTCTTCGGCAGCTCGCCGAACCGCACGGCCTTCGGCACCTTGAAGCCCGCGAGCAGCGCCTTGCAATGCGCGACGATCTCCTCCTCGGTCGCGCTTGCGCCTTCACGCAGCTCGACGAACGCGCACGGCACCTCGCCCCACTTCGGGTCGGGCATCGCGACGACGGCCGCGACCGCCACCGCCGGGTGCCGGTACAGCGCATCCTCGACCTCGATGCTCGAGATGTTCTCGCCGCCCGAGATGATGATGTCCTTCTTGCGATCCTTGATCCGGATGTAGCCGTCCGGCATCAGCACGGCGAGATCGCCGGTATGGAACCACCCGCCGTGAAACGCCTCGTCGGTCGCCTTCGGGTTCTTCAGGTAGCCCTTCATGCAGATGTTGCCGCGGAACATGATCTCGCCGAGCGTCTCGCCGTCGGCCGGCACCGGCGCCATCGTGTCGGGATCGAGCACCGTCGCGCCCGCTTCCAGGTGATAGCGCACGCCCTGGCGTGCATTGAGCCGCGCGCGCTCCTCGTCGCCCAACGCCTCCCAACGCGACTGCTTCGCACACACGGTCGCCGGCCCGTAGACCTCGGTCAGCCCGTACACGTGCAGCAAGTCGAAGCCGATTTCCTTCATCTTCGCGATCACGGCCGGCGCGGGCGCGGCGCCCGCGACCATCGCGTGCACCGTGTGGTCGATCCCTTCGCGGAACTCGGCCGGCGCGTTCGCGATCGCGCTCTGTACGATCGGCGCGCCGCAATAGTGCGTGATGCGTTCGCGGCGGATTAGGTCGAACACCGTCTTCGCGTCGAACTTGCGCAGGCAGACGTTCACGCCCGCGCGCGCCGCGACGGCCCACGGGAAACACCAGCCGTTGCAGTGGAACATCGGCAGCGTCCACAGGTAGACGGCATGCTTCGGCATGTCCCATTCGAGGATGTTGCTGATCGCCGCGAGATACGCGCCGCGATGGTGGTAGACCACGCCTTTCGGGTCGCCGGTCGTGCCGGACGTGTAGTTCAGCGCGATCGCATCCCATTCGTCGGCGGGCGGCGTCCATGCGTAGTCGGCGTCGCCGCTTGCGACGAGCGCCTCGTAGTCGGTCGCGCCCGCGAAGCGCGCGGGATCGGCCGGCATCGCGTCGGCCACGCTGACGATCTTCAGGCCCGGCACCTCGAGCGCCGCGCGATGGGCGAACTCCGCGTATTCGGTGTCGACGATCAGCACCTTCGCCTCGCCATGCCGCAGCATGAACAGCACCGACGACACGTCGAGCCGCGTGTTGATCGTGTTCAGCACGGCGCCGGCCATCGGCACGCCGAAGTGCGCCTCGACCATCGCCGGGATGTTCGGCAGCATCGCCGCGACCGTGTCGCCGCGTTCGACGCCGAGCCGCGCGAGCGCGCTCGCCAGTTGCTTCGCGCGCGTGTAAGTCTCGCCCCAGGTGCGCCGCACGTCGCCATGCACGATCGCGAGGCGCTCGCCGTAGACTTCGGCCGTCCTGACCAGGAAGTCGATCGGGGTGAGCGGCACGTAATTCGCGTCGCGGCGGCCGAGTCCGGCCTCGAACATCTGCGTCATGATCCTGTCTCCCGTGTCCTGTCGACCGGGGCGCATCCACCCCGAATCGTTTTGATGTGGTTCAATTGCCGACAGCCTAACGGGCGCTATTGTGAGCCGTCTGTCATCGAAACGACAGAGTGCCCGTCACGCGCTGCGCGTTATCCCTATCCTCGCAAACCCGCACCCATGCACGACCCACTCGCCACACCGCCCGACGCGCCCGCCGACCCGGCCGATGCCCTTGCCGAACCGGGCCGGCTGCCGGCGCTCGCCACGCTGTTCGGCCAGTGCGCGTGGTTCCGCACGCTCGCGCCCGAGCACCAGGCGCTCGTGCTCGCGCAGTCGCACGTCGAGCAGTGCGAGGCCGGCGCCGTGATCGCCCATCGGCTCGCGCCATCCGAATACTGGATCGGCGTGCACCGCGGGCTGCTGAAGCTCGCCATCTTCAATGCGTCGGGGCGCGGCTGCACGTTCTCCGGCGTGCCGTCGGGCGGCTGGTTCGGCGAAGGCAGCGTGATCAAGCGCGAGCTGCGCAAGTACGAGGTCGTCGCGATCCAGCGCTCGACCGTGCTGTTCGTGCCGGTCGACACGTTCCATGCGCTGCTCGACACGAGCCTGCCGTTCACGCGCTTCGTGATCCACCAGTTGAACAACCGGATGGGCGAATTCATCGCGTCGATCCAGAACAGCCGGCTGCTGGACGTCGACGCACGCGTCGCGCAGTCGCTCGCGCAGCTTTTCAACCCCGACCTGTACCCGGACACCGGCCCGTCGCTGTCGATCTCGCAGGAGGAACTGGGGATGCTCGTCGGCGTATCGCGGCAACGGATCAACCAGGCGCTGCAGCAGCTCGAGAAGCTCGGCGCGCTACGGCTCGCGTACAACCAGATCGACGTCGTCGATCTCGGTGCGCTCGCGCGCGTCGGGATGGAGCAGATCTGAGCGCGGACCGATGAACGGAATCGCCGCCGACGCAGCACGCCCGTCCGGTATCGCGGCCGTTTTCCGGCCGCTGCGCCGCGCGGCGTTTCCTCTGCCGAATCGGCAATCGGCCGCCGCGCCCCAACCTGACAATTCCGCCAGTTTCGCGACAGTAACCCGTTCCACGCCGACGCCTATCATTCGGGTTCCATTTACCCACGCCTGATCACCGCCTGTCCCGCCGCCTCCATGTGGATCGTCAATCTCGCGCTCAGGCGCCCCTACACGTTCATCGTCATGGCCATCATGATCGTGCTGGCCACCCCGCTTGCGCTGATGCGCACGCCGGTCGACGTGCTGCCCGCGATCAACATTCCCGTGATCAGCGTCATCTGGAATTACAGCGGCTTCTCCGCGACCGAGATGACGAACCGCATCACGTCCGTGCACGAGCGGATCCTGACGACGACCGTCAACAACATCCAGCACGTCGAATCGACGTCGCTGCCCGGCATCGCGGTCGTGAAGGTGTTCCTGCAACCGGGCGCGAACGTGCAGACGGCGATCGCGCAGACGGTCTCGTCCGCGCAGGCGATCGTGCGGCAGATGCCGCAAGGCGCGACGCCGCCGCTCGTGATCACCTATTCGGCGTCGAGCATTCCGGTGATCCAGCTCGGGCTGTCGAGCCAGACGCTCAGCGAACAGTCGCTCGCCGACATCGCGCTCAACTTCCTGCGCCCGCAGCTGATCACGGTGCCGGGCGCGCAGATTCCGTTCCCGTACGGCGGCCGCACACGCGTGGTCGCGATCGACCTCGATCCGCAGGCGCTGCTCTCGAAGGGGCTCACGCCCGCCGACATCGTCAACGCGGTGAACGCGCAGAACCTCGTGCTGCCGACCGGCACCGCGAAGATGGGCCAGACCGAATACCGGATCGACACGAACGCGTCGGCCGACACCGTCGCCGACATCAACAACCTGCCGGTCCAGACCGTCAACGGCGCGACGACCTACCTGCGCGAGGTGGCTTCGGTCCGCGACGGCTTCGCGCCGCAGACCAACGTCGTGCGCCAGAACGGCCAGCGCGGCGTGCTCATCTCGATCCTGAAAAGCGGCGATGCGTCGACGCTCAAGGTCGTGTCGGACCTGAAGGCGCTGCTGCCGAAGGTGATCCCGACGCTGCCCGAAGGGCTCACGATCACGCCGCTGTTCGACCAGTCGGTGTTCGTCAACGCGGCCGTCCAGGGCGTGATTCACGAGGCACTGATCGCCGCCGTGCTGACCGCGATGATGATCCTGCTGTTCCTCGGCAACTGGCGCAGCACGCTGATCATCGCGATCTCGATCCCGCTGTCGATCTTCACGTCGCTGATCGCGCTGTCCGCGCTCGGCGAGACCATCAACATCATGACGCTCGGCGGGCTCGCGCTCGCGGTCGGGATTCTGGTGGACGACGCGACCGTCACGATCGAGAACATCGAGCGGCACCTGCATCTCGGTACCGACCTGCACGACGCGATCCTCGAGGGCGCGGGCGAGATCGCGGTGCCCGCATTTGTGTCGACGCTGTGCATCTGCATCGTGTTCGTGCCGATGTTCTTCCTGACGGGCGTCGCGCGCTACCTGTTCGTGCCGCTCGCTGAAGCCGTCGTGTTCGCGATGCTCGCGTCGTACGTGCTGTCGCGCACGCTGGTGCCGACGCTCGCGATGCTGCTGTTCCGCCCGCAGCAGGCGAGCACCGGCCCCGATCACGCGACGTCGCGTTTCGCGCGCATCCATCACGCGTTCAACGACGCGTTCGAGCGGCTGCGCGCGTGGTACATCGTGCTGCTCAGCATCCTGCTGGTGCGCCGCCGCTTCTACGCGATGTGCTTCCTCGGCTTCTGCGTGCTGTCGACAGGCCTCGTGTTCGTGCTCGGCCGCGATTTCTTCCCGAATGCGGATTCGGGCAACATCCGGCTGCACATGCGCGCGCCGACCGGCTACCGGATCGAGGAAACCGCGCGCCTCGCCGACCAGGTCGAGCGCGTGATCCGCGAAACCGTGCCGCCCGACGAACTCGGCGCAATCGTCGACAACCTCGGCCTGCCGGTGAGCGGCATCAACCTGTCGTACAGCAACGCGGGCACGATCGGCACGCTCGACGGCGAGCTGCTGATCGCGCTGAAGCCCGGCCACCGCCCGACCCAGCACTACGTGCAGGCGCTGCGCACGGTGCTGCCCGAGCGTTTCCCGGGCGTCGAGTTCTTCTTCCAGCCGTCGGACATCATCACGCAGATCCTCAACTTCGGCCAACCGGCCGCGATCGACCTGCAGGTGCTCGGCAACGATCTCGCGAGTAACATGACTATCGCGAGCAGCCTGATGAAAAAGTTCAGGCAAATCCCCGGCGCCGTCGACGTGCACGTGCTGCAACGCAACGACGAGCCGACCCTGCTGGCCGACATGGACCGTACGCGCATGCAGCAGCTCAACCTCTCCGCGCAGAACGTCGCGCAGAACATGCTGATTTCGCTGTCCGGCAGTTCGCAGACGACGCCGTCGTTCTGGATCAACCCGCGCACCGGTGTCCAGTACCCGCTGCAGATCCAGACCCCGCAATACAGCATCTCGTCGGTCGACGACCTGCTCGGCACGCCGATCTCGGCAAGCGGCCGCACGGGCATGCCGCTGCAACTGCTCGGCAACCTCGTGCAGGTGCGCAGCACCGCGAACCCGGCCGCGATCACGCACTACAACATCCGCCCGGCGATCGACGTGTACGTCAGCGTCGAAGGCCGCGATCTCGGCGCGGTCGCGGGCGAGATCGACCGCATCGTGTCCGACGCGCGCGCGACGCTGCCGCGCGGCACCGAGCTGACGATGCGCGGCCAGGTCGAGACGATGCGCACGTCGTATCTCGGCCTCGGCGCGGGCGTCGCGATGGCGATCGTGCTCGTCTACCTGCTGATCGTCGTCAATTTCCAGTCGTGGCTCGACCCGCTGATCATCATCAGCGCGATGCCGGCCGCGCTCGCCGGCATCGTGTGGATGCTGTTCATCACCGGCACGCACCTGAGCGTACCGGCCCTGACGGGCGCGATCATGACGGTGGGTGTCGCGACCGCGAACAGCATTCTGGTCGTGTCGTTCGCGCGGCAGCGCCTCGAGGCCGGCGCGCCGCCGCTCACGGCCGCGCTGGAAGCAGGCGCGACGCGGATCCGGCCGGTGCTGATGACGGCGCTCGCGATGATCATCGGGATGGTGCCGATGGCGCTCGGTCTCGGCGAAGGCGCCGAGCAGAATGCGCCACTCGGCCGCGCGGTGATCGGCGGGCTGCTGTTCGCGACCGTTTCGACCTTGCTGTTCGTGCCGCTCGTGTTCGGCGGCGTGCATGCGCGGCTGGCCCGCCGGCGTGCGCGCCAGGCCGGACACTGACTTTCGTTCCACTACCCGGTTGATTTGGTTGAATTCATGGAAGAGAAACATCACAGCTCCGTCGGCATCCAGGTGGACGAACGCGGCATGCACCTGCCGACGCGCACGTCGGTGTCGCGACGCGGGAAGATCGTCCTGATCGTGATCGGCGTGCTGCTGGCCGCCGGCGCCGCGCGCACGGTGGTCGTCAACGTGCTGAACCGCAACCGGCTCGACGCGGTTGCCGAACAGAACACGCGCCAGTACGTGAGCGTCGCGCATCCGGTCGATGCGGCCACCGGCGGCAAGCTGACGCTGCCCGGCACGCTGCGCGGCTTCGTCGAGGCGCCGATCTATGCCCGCGCGAGCGGCTACGTGCTGCGCTGGCAGGCCGACATCGGCGCGCACGTGAAGCAGGGGCAATTGCTCGCCGAACTCGACACGCCCGAGCTGAACCAGGAACTCGCGCAGGCCACCGCCCAGCGCCAGCAGGCGCAAGCCGCGCTCGCACTCGCGAAGACATCGTTCGACCGTGCGCAGCAGTTGCGCCAGCGCGATGCCGTCTCGCAGCAGGAACTCGACGACCGGCAAGGCGCGTTCAACCAGGGCACCGCGAACCTCGCCGCGGCCGATGCGAACATGCGCCGCCTCACCGAGCTGAAAGGCTTCCAGCGGATCGTCTCGCCGATCGACGGGATCGTCACGCAGCGCAACGTCGACGTGGGCGATCTCGTCAGCTCCGGCAACGCCGGACGCTCGCTGTTCACGGTCGTGCAGGCCGACCGGCTGCGCCTCTACGTGCAGGTGCCGCAGGCGTATGCGCAGCAGGTCAAGGTCGGCCAGCACGTGAGCGTCGCGCAGGCCGAGCTGCCGGGCCGGACCTTCGACGGCACGATCACGCGCACGTCGGAGGCGATCGACGTCGCGACGCGCTCGCTGCAGATCGAGATCACGCTGCCGAACCCGGACGGCAAGCTGCTGCCCGGCGCGTATGTGCAGTCCACGCTGCCGATGACGCCGGTCGGCCGCCTTCAGGTGCCGGCCAATACGTTGCTGTTCCGCGCCGAAGGCCCGACGGTCGCGACCGTCGACGCGAATGGCCAGGTGCGCCTGAAACAGGTGACGGTCGTGCGCACCATCGGGCAGACGCTCGAAGTCGACGGCCCGCTCACGCCGAATGACCGCCTCGTCACGAACCCGAGCGACGCGCTCGCCAACGGCGACCCGGTGATCGTCGCGACGCCGGCCGCGAAACCGGCATCCGGCGCCGCGGAGGCGAAGTCGTGATCGCGATGCGCATCCGTCGGCGGCCTGCCGCCGTCTCCGCCACCGCCGTTGCGCTTGCGGCGGCCCTCGCCGGCTGTACGGTCGGCCCCGATTACAAGCGGCCCGACGTCGACACGCCGGCCGCGTGGCGGCTCGACCCGGCGGATTCCTACTGGCATCCGGCCGCGCCAGCCCGCGCGCCGCTCGATCCGGCATGGTGGACCGCGTTCGGCGATCCGCAGCTCGATGCGCTGGAAACCGAAGCGCTGCGCAACAACCAGAACCTGAAGGCCGTCGCCGCGCGCTACGACCAGGCGAAGGCGACGCTCGCGTCGGTCGCCTCGGCGCAGTATCCGGCCGTCGGCCTGACCGCGAGCGGCCAGCGCTTCAAGATCTCGGCCGACCGGCCGCAGACCAACTACGCGACGCAGAGCATGTCGACCGTGCAGAACGACGTCCAGGTCGGCGCGGCCGTCAGCTACGAGCTCGACCTGTTCGGCCGGGTACGCCGCAGCGTCGAGTCCGCGCAGGCGACCACCGAGCAGGCCGGTGACGATTTCGCGAACGCACGCCTGGTGCTGACCGCCGATCTCGCATCGAGCTATTTCGCGCTGCGTGAATTCGATACCGAGATCGACGTCGTCAGGCGCTCGATCGACTTGCAGCAGAAGGCGCTCGACTACGTGAGCGCGCGCCACGACCTCGGCGCGGTGTCGGGCCTCGACCTGCTGCAGCAGCGCGCACAGCTCGACGCGACACGCACGCAGGCGCAGTTGCTGCTGCAGCAGCGCGTGCAGGTCGAAACCGCGATCGCGACGCTGGTCGGCACGCCGGCCCCCGCCTTCTCGATCGCGCCGCGCGTCGTGCCGATCAACGCGCCGGCGCTGCCGGCCGGCCTGCCGAGCGACGTGCTGCAGCGGCGCCCCGACGTCGCGTCGGCCGAGCGCGCGATGGCCGCCGCGAATGCGCAGATCGGCGTCGCGCGCGCCGCCTATTTCCCGCGCATCGTGCTGTCGCCCGATATCGGCTGGGATGCGACACGCTTTGCGGGCCTGTTCACCGTGCCGGCGTTGCTGTGGTCGGTCGGCGGGTCGCTCAGCCAGCCGCTGTTCGAAGGCGGCAAGCTGAAGGCCGGCGTCGATTTCGCGCAGGCCGGTTACGTCGCCGCGCAGGCCAGCTACCGGCAGACCGTGCTCACCGCCTTCCAGGAGGTGCAGAATGCGGTCACGGGATTGTCGGTGCTCGCCGACGCCGCGCAGCAGGCCGCCGCGGCCGTCGACGACGCGCGCAAGCTCGTGTCGCTCGCGCAGGATCGCTACGCGGGCGGCCTGACGCCGTTCATCGACGTGCTGACGGCCGAGCAGCAGTTGCTGACCAGCGAGCGGCAGGCCGTGCAGATCCAGGGCCAGCGCGCGGCGCTCGTCGTGTTTCTCGCGAAGGCGCTGGGCGGCGGCTGGGATGGCCATGCCGCGGGCGGCCCCGCGCCGGCCGAGGTCGCCACCGCAGCCCCGGCGCGCCCGAGCCCTTAACCGGATTGACCGGACAACGGATTCGAACATGAAAGTCCTGATCGTCGAAGACGAACCGAAAGTCGTTGAATACCTGAAGAGCGGCCTGACCGAGGAAGGCTGGGTCGTCGACACCGCGCTCGACGGCGAGGACGGCGCGTGGAAAGCCGTCGAATTCGAGTACGACGTGGTCGTGCTCGACGTGATGCTGCCGAAGCTGGACGGCTTCGGCGTGCTGCGCGCGTTGCGTGCGCAGAAGCAGACGCCCGTCATCATGCTGACCGCGCGCGACCGCGTCGATGACCGCGTGCGCGGGCTGCGCGGCGGCGCCGACGATTACCTCACCAAGCCGTTCTCGTTCCTCGAGCTGATCGAGCGGCTGCGCGCGCTGACGCGCCGCGCACGCGTGCAGGAATCGACGCTGATCTCGATCGGCGACCTGCGCGTCGACCTGATCGGCCGACGCGCCACGCGCGACGGCACCCGCCTCGACCTGACCGCGCAGGAATTCCAGCTACTCGGCGTGCTCGCGCGGCGCAGCGGCGAAGTATTGTCGAAGACGACCATCGCCGAACTCGTGTGGGACGTGAACTTCGACAGCAACGCGAACGTCGTCGAGACGGCGATCAAGCGCCTGCGCGCGAAACTCGACGGCCGGTTTACGGACAAGCTGCTGCACACGATCCGCGGGATGGGCTACGTCCTCGAGGCGCGCGAGGACGGCGACACCGAGAGGCCCGCATGAAACGCTCGATCGTCCGGCGGCTTTCGGCGATGTTCGGCATCGTGTCGCTGCTCGTGTTCACGCTGGTGGGCTGCGGGCTGTTCGTGATGATGGAGCGCCAGCTGTTCGCCGAGCTGCGCGCGACGCTCGACACGCGCACCAAGGTCGCCCAGATGATCGTGTCGCATGCGACCACGGCCATGCGCGGGCGTCTCATGCAGGAAAAACTCGCCGATCTCGAACCGCCCGACGGCTCCACGCGCTACCAGGTCGACAGCGCGAATCCGGACTTCCGCTTCGGCACGCCCGTCGACGGCGTGCCGGTCGGCGCGCCGGTCGGCGCGTTCCAGCGCTATGCGCTGAACCACAGCACCTACGACGTGATGACGAAGACCGTCACGGTGGCCGGTAACGGCGAGCGGCCGACGCTGAAGCTGGTCGTCGCCAGCTCGTGCGAGCGCACGCAGCGGATGCTGCGCCGCTTCGGCTGGACGCTCGCCGGGCTGATCACGATCGCGACGGTCATTACGCTGCTGCTGAGCCGCGCGGTGGCCCGCTTCGGGCTCGCGCCGCTCGACCGGCTATCGCAGGACGCATCGGCGATCAGCCTCGCGAACCGCCGCCAGCGGCTGCAGACCGACGCGCTGCCGGCCGAGCTGCGCGATCTCGCCACATCGTTCAACGGTGCGCTCGACCGCATCCAGCAAACCTACGCGCGGCTCGAGGCGTTCAACGCGGACGTCGCGCACGAACTGCGCACGCCGATCAGCATCCTGATCGGCCAGACCCAGGTCGCGCTGACCAGCCGCGACCGCACGGTCGACCGGATGCAGCAGACGCTGCAGTCGAACCTCGAGGAATTCGAGCGGCTGCGCGTGATCATCAACGACATGCTGTTCCTGTCGCGCAGCGACCGCGGCGAACGTGCGACCGACCTGAAGGACGTGTCGCTCGCCGACGAGGTGCGGCGCATGCTCGACTTCCTCGAAATCCCGCTCGACGAGGCGCAGTTGCGCGCCGAGCTGCACGGCGATGCGCGCGCGGCCGTCGATCCGTCGCTGTTCCGCCGCGCGATGACGAACCTGCTGATCAACGCGATCCAGCATTCGGCGCCCGGCGCGACGGTCAGCGTGACGATCGTGCGCCGCGACACGCTCGTCGAAGTGTCGGTCGCGAACCCGGGTGAGCCGATCGATCCCGCACGGCGCTCGCACGTGTTCGAGCGCTTCTACCGGCTCGAGGAAGCCCGCGCGAACAGCAAGGAGAATCACGGGCTCGGGCTGTCGATCGTCAAGGCCGTCGCCGAGATGCACGGCGGCAGCGTATTCGTCGCCTGCTCGGGCGGCATCAACACGTTCGGGTTCTCGGTATCGACGCAACCCTGCGCGGGCGGGCCGCTACGCGCTGGCGACGCGGCCGAGTCGGCCGCGCCGGCCGATTCGCATCCGGCCCACGCACCACGCGCGCTGCATTGACGGCGGCCGCGCCTGTCGACGTCCGGCCGCCTCCGATCGGCGCTTGCCAGCCTCGAACGCGGCCCGGGACGCATTACGCGCGTGGCTTGCCACCCTGCTCGCGCCACGCCCGCGGCGACATCGCAAACCGCTCGCGAAACACGCGGCTGAAATGCGACATGTCGTTGAATCCCCAGCGCAATGCGACGTCGGACACGCGCAGCGCCACGCATTGCGGATTCGCGAGATCCTGCGCGCACCGTTCGAGTCGCAGGTTCCATACGTAACGCATCAGCGACGTCTCCTCGGCCTCGAAGAGCTTGTTGATGTACCGCGACGAAATCCCGATCGACCGTTCGATCATCATCGGGTTCAGCTCCGGATCGTGCAGGTGCTCGAGCACATGCCGCTTCACACGCGTCAGCGTCAACGCCTTCATCCTCGATTGCGCGAGGTCGTTGCGCTGCATGCCCCCCAGCGTCATCGCGATCAGCGTGATCGCGGTATCCGACAACTGACGCATCTCGTCCTCGGTCACGCTACGGATCTGCGACGACATCTGCTCGAGAAACGCACGCATGACGCTGCCGACGCCCTCCCCGGTTTGCGTCGGGCACGCCGTGCGGTGCTCCATCCCGATGACGAGCTGGTTCAGCGTCGCGCGGGGAATGCTCACGACGATCTCGCGCCACGACTGGCCGAACTGCAGGTGGTGAGGCCGTGTCGCGTCGTAGATCGCAAAATCCCCGGGGTGCAGCGTGACGATCTTGCCGTCCTGCTCGACCGACTGGCTGCCCTCGAGCATCAATACTCCGAAATACTTGTCCTCATACTCGCTGCGCGCCTGGCGATAACGCCGAATCACGGCCTGCTCGCTCGCGTGGATTTCGGAGATTCGCATCTTTTCGCACTTGCGCTGCCGCACTCGACCGAAGAAATCGGCTTTCTGCACGGCCGCGATCTGCACGTCCGCGAACAGGCGCAGAATCGTCTCGCGCCAGAATTCGATACGCTGGCTGACCGAGCCGTCGGGCGGCACCTCGATGGCCGCGTTCGTCCGTTCGTCCAGCGGGCTGTCGGACGCCAGACCGGTCGCGTCGCCGCTTGCGGCGCGCGGGAAAGGACGCATCGTCATGGTCGTGCCCCACATGGGTTAGCAAACACGCAGCCGGTAGCGTGCCCGTTCAAAAGCGCATTGTCCAATCGATGGCCGCGTCCGCCGCGTGGCCGGTCGGACCGACACGCGGCGCAGCGGCGACGCGCTACCGCGCCGGGCACGTCATGAGCATGTCGTCCGACGCCAGTCGGAAGACTGTTCATACGCATACGCAACGCGATATAGCGTCGCCTCGTCGAAACGGCGCCCGACCAGTTGCAGCCCGATCGGCAGGTCGTCGGCTACCCCGCACGGCAGCGACATCGCCGGATGCCCGGACACGTCGAACGGCGCGGTATTCGCGAGCATCTCGAACGCCCTCGTCAGCGACTCGGACATCGCACAACCGGGCTCCGGCAGCTTCGACGCGCGCATCGGTACGGTCGGCATCACCAATACGTCATACGACTGCAGCGCCGCGTCGTAAGCCGATCGCAAGCGCCGCGCGAGGTTCTGGCACTTCGCGTAGTAGCGCCCGCGATACCGGCTCGTGAAATATTCGCCGAGCAGCATCGTCACCTTCACGGTATCCGGCAACTCATCGGCCCGCTCGCGCCAGCCCGCGTGATGATCGATCATGCCGGTCACGTACAGGCCGCCCCAGTTGAAACCGTGGCTGTTGCCCTTCATCATCTGCTGCGTCGCTCCCTCGGCCGCAATCGGCAGCCAGATCGCGGTGCCGGCGGCATGCAGCGGCACCGACACTTCGTCGACGCTCGCGCCCAGCTTGCGCAACCGGTGCGTGGCGGCCAGCACCGCCTCGTCGACCACTTGCTCCGCATTCGCGAGCCCGAACGCCTCGCGCAGGATGCCGATCCGCAGTCCCGCGATGCCGTCGCGGATCGCGCCGAGATAATCGGCGCGCGGCGGCAACGCCCGTTGGCGCGGATCGAGTCCGTCGTCGCCCGCGATGACATCGAGCAGCAGCGCGTTGTCGAGCACGTTGCTCGTCATCGGCCCCAGATGATCGACGGTTGCCTCGATCGGCATCGCGCCGGTGTACGGCACGAGCCCGTGCGTCGGCTTCATCCCGTAGATGCCGCAATAGGCGGACGGGATCCTGACCGAGCCGCCCTGGTCGCCGCCGAGCGCCATGTCGACCTCGCCGCTCGCGACCAGCGCGCCGCTGCCTGACGACGAGCCGCCGGACGAGTGCCCTGCCTTGCGCGGATTGTGCACCGGCCCCGACGCGCTCGTGTGCGAGCCGCCGGAAAAGCAGTAGTACTCGCAGGTCGACTTGCCGGCGATCGTGCCGCCTGCGTCGAGCACCCGGGTGACGACGGTCGCATCGACGTCGGGCACGTAGCCCTCGAACGTGCTCGCGCCGTTGCGCATCGGCACGCCGGCAACGCAGATGTTGTCTTTCACGACCACCGTCTTGCCGCGCAGCTTGCCCTCCGCGGCACCGTGGATCGTGCTCTTGCGCGCCCACGCGCCGTAACGGTTCTCGTCGCCTTCCGGGCGGTAGCCGGGCGTGCGCGGATACGCGACGATTGGCAGATAGTCGGGCAGCGCGTCGATGGCGTCGTACGCATCGAAGTTCGCCTGCAGGGCATCGTCGTATTCGGCGAGTTGGCGGGAATCGACATGAAAGCCGAAACCGGCTGCAATGTCGGACAGTTGTTCGCGAGTCGGGCGTTTGATGGCCATCGACGTTCTCCAGTTCGGTAAGCGGCGCCGCCGGCGCCGGCGGGATTCAGCGGGTGACGGCGTCGCGCATCAGTCCGGTGCGCGGATGGCAGTTCACGTATTCGTAAACCTGATGCTTGGCGTCGAAGACGGACACCTCGTGATACAGCCGCAGTTTCGACAGCCCGGTCACGACGCGGAAGAACGTGACGAAGATCCGCAGGTGCGTCGGATGGGATTCGGCCCAGCGCTCGAGGCGGTCGAGCGAGCGCCAGTGGCCGATGTTGTAGCTCTCGTCGAGCACGTTGCCGTCGAGATCGATCGAGCGCACGTAGCGATTGCTGTAGCAGCCGACGTCCGCGCCGTTGTCGCGCAGAAATTCCATCCCGCTGCGCAGCGTCGGCTCGATCTCCTCGAGATACAGTCGGCGCTCGTCGCGCTCGGCCGCGCGCCAGTCCTGGCCGGAGCGAATCAGCGCGATGTTGTCGTGTGCCAGTACGACCACGCGGCCGCCACGGGCCGGATCGCCCTCGACGACGCGCAACTCGCCGTCCGCGCGCATCCAGTCCGTCTGCGAGATCGGGAACCGGTCGCGCATCGATCCCCAGTAGCCGTGCTCCTCGATCTCGCCGCTGACGCCGTCCATGATCGCGCCGACGCCGGGGAAATCGCTCGTGAATGCGTAGAGCGTCTCGAACTGCTCGGCGCGCGGCGCGACGATTTCCCGGAAGTAGCCGATCCCGTCCGCGAGACGCGCGTCGGAGGCCCACCAGTCGGCGAGTGCCGGCAACGCAATCCAGCGCGCATACGCGGCCGGATCGCGCCAGTAGCCGACGGCGATCAGGTTCTCGTAGCCTTGGTCGTCGGTGTGTTGTGTCAGATCGAAGTTGTTCGGGCCGTCCTGCGCACCGAAATCGGCGACGATCCGGCGCAACGCGGCCAGCGCCGTGGCGCGCTTGTCGGCGCCGCGATACTGCACGCCGAAATAGCCCATCACGACCTGGCTCAGGTCTTCGGCGGCCCGGGCGACATACATCGGGAACGGTGGCTGGTAATCGTCGGCGACGCGGCGCGACAGCGTCCGCGGGCAGATCAGGTGTTTGTCGATGGCGGATTCCATGCGTGACCTCTCTGGAAAGGGAATCGGATGTCGAGGTATCGACGTTGGGGACACGGAGCGAGATGCACCGGGCGTATCCCGGCGCACGCGGGTCGTCAGAAGATGTGTGCGTAACGCAGGCCGGCGAGCAGACTGTTCTTCGGGCCGTTGCGCACGCTCAGATCGGTGCCGAGCTGGATTTGCACCTGATCGGACTGCGTCACGAATTTCGCCGCGGTGATCCGCATGTGCGTCGTGCGAAGCGCGTCGTTGTTGTCCGCGCCGTCCACGCTCGTTTCACCGCCCCAGAGCTGCGTGATGCCGATCCCGAGCGACGTGCCCGGATCGGGCATGTAACGCACCATCGCCTGTGCGCTGTAGCTCATCCGCTGATGCAGCGTCGTGCCGCTCGCGCCGTACGACGTGTTGTTGCCGTACCAGATCGCGTCGCCGACGAGATCGAGCGCCCACTGCGGCGAAAAGTGCTTGATGTAGGCCGCCTGGAAATCGAGCGACCAGCGGTTGGCGCCGAGATTGAGACCGCGGTTCTGGTCGTAGCTCCCTGTCGGCGCGTAGACGTAGATCGTCGCGGCGACGACGTCCTTCGCGTCGTTCAGGCGGAATTTCAACGGTGCGGTCAGGATCACGTCGCCGACACCATTCGTACTGCCAAGCGCACCGGCGTTGCCGAAGCTGCTGACGTGACCGAACGGCAGCAACACCTGCGGATCGATCGTGAGCCTGTCGGTGAGCTGGAACACATGCAGCAGGCGGGCGATGCCGATATTGGACTGCAGGTCGAAATCCGACGTCCGGTGGCCGTTCGCGTAGTAGGCGTTCGTCGCGGAGTAGTTGTAGTACAGCACGCCGATCGTCGCGCCGGCCGGATACTGCTCGTAATCGCCGGGATCGACCTCGACCGCGCCCGCGTAATGCGATGCGACGGCCATCAGCGACAAGCCGATCCAGCGCGCGAATCGCTTCAGTTTCATTCTGTTGACGTTGCCCATCATGCTCCTCACCTGGATGCGCAGACACCGCCACGCTCGACGTACGACGAACGGAAATCGTTGCCGGACGGTGGAATCGCGGGGTGTTGGCTGACTGTTGTTCCGCCGTTACTGCGGGAGTACCGGCGATTCGCGACATCGAACGGCCGTCGCTTGAGGGTGAGAATAGAAAGGCAAAATCCGCATTTCTGTTTTCCGGCGGAACAAGAAATTGGCTGTGGCGGACCTCCGCGACCCGTGCCATACGGCGGTCGCACAACGTGCACCGGCGGCCGCCGTTGCGTGCCGGGCGCCCTGTCGATGCCACGAATCGCCGGGCCTCCGTTGCGCGTCGGCCCCTGCCGCGCCACGGGGCCGTCTCAGCATAGTTTCCGATCCGTGCCGGCAAAGAACCGCGCTTTTTCTCTTCTTACCCTGCTCGTCGAGCGTGACCGACACCACGCTTCCCCGCCCCGCCACGGCAGTACCAACGCGATGGCGGCGGTCGACCCGAACCACCACAAGGAACCCCACGATGAGCGCGATCCCTTCCGCGGAAACAGCCTCGACGCCCGGCGAACGTGCCTGGGCGCTGTTTCGCGTGATGAAAGAGAAGAACCTGATCCCCGACGGCTATATCGAAGGCCTGACCGAGCTGATGTCCACGACCTGGGATCCGGCCAACGGCGCACGCATCGTCGCGCGCGCGTGGGTCGACCCGGCGTTTCGCGAACTGCTGCTGAAGGACGGCACGGCCGCGTGCGCGCAGTTCGGCCACACCGGGCCGCAGGGCGAATACATCGTCGCGCTCGAAGACACGCCGACGCTGAAGAACGTGATCGTCTGCAGCCTGTGCTCATGCACGAACTGGCCGGTGCTCGGGCTGCCGCCCGAGTGGTACAAGGGCTTCGAATATCGTGCGCGACTCGTCCGCGAAGGGCGCACGGTGCTGCGCGAACTCGGCACCGACCTGCCCGACGACGTCGTCGTGAAGGTCTGGGATACGACCGCCGAAAGCCGCTATCTCGTGCTGCCGGTGCGGCCGGCCGGCAGTGAGCACATGACCGAGGAACAACTGCGCACGCTCGTCACGAAGGACGTGCTGATCGGCGTGGCGCTGCCGCGCGTGCACTGACTCGCACCACGTTTCGCTTTCGACCTTCATCTCGGAGTCACATATGGACGGCTTTCACGACCTCGGCGGATTCCAGGGTTTCGGCCCGGTGCCGCACACGATCAACAGTCTCGGCTACAAGCCGGTCTTCAAGGAAGACTGGGAGCATCTCGCGTACAGCCTGATGTTCGTCGGCGTGGACCCACTGAAAAAATTCAGCGTCGACGAGGTACGTCACGCAGTCGAACGCATCGACGTGCGCCAGCACGTCGGCACGCGCTACTACGAGCGCTACGTGATCGCGACGGCCACCTTGCTCGTCGAAACCGGCGTGCTCACGCAGGACGAGCTCGACCGCGCGCTCGGTTCGCATTTCCGGCTCGCAAACCCGCCGAAATCCGGCGGCCGGGCGGCACCGCCCGACTCGACGCGGTTCGAGGTCGGCGATCGCATCGTCGTTCGCGACGAATACGTCAGCGGACACATCCGCGCGCCGGGCTACGTTCGCGGCAAGGAAGGCATCGTGCTGCACCGGACGACCGAATCGTGGCCCTTCCCGGACGCGATCGGCCACGGCGACACCGGAGCCGCGCATCAGCCGACCTATCATGTCGAGTTCCGCGTGAAGGATCTGTGGGGCGCCGCCGCCGACGACGGTTACGTTGTGGTCGACCTGTTCGAAGGCTACCTGGATCGCGCGTCCGGGCAGAGCGCATGACGACGCCGGAGCATCGACAAGCGGCGGCCGCCGCGCCGCCGAGGATTCCGGTCACCGTGCTGTCCGGCTTCCTCGGCGCCGGGAAGACGACGTTGCTGAACCACATCCTGCGCAACCGCGCCGGCCTGAAGGTTGCCGTGATCGTCAACGACATGAGCGAAGTGAACGTCGATGCCGACGACGTGCGGCGCAACGTCGAGCTGCGTCGAGGCGAGGACGAACTCGTCGAAATGAGCAACGGCTGCATCTGCTGCACGCTGCGCGCCGATCTGCTCGAGCAGATCAGCACGCTCGCGCGGCAGCGTTGCTTCGACTATCTGCTGATCGAGTCGACCGGTATCTCGGAGCCGATGCCGGTTGCGGAGACGTTCGCGTTCCTCGACCGCGACGGTTTCAGCCTCAGCGAACTCGCGCGGCTGGACACGCTCGTCACGGTGGTCAACGGCGAGACGTTCGAGGACATGATCGCGTCGGCTGAACCGGTCACGCACGACGCCACGCTCGCGAGCGGCAGCGATTCCGGTCCGCCGCGCAAGCTGTCGGACCTGCTGATCGAACAAGTCGAATACGCGAACGTGATCCTCGTGAGCCGACTCGACCGGATCGGCGACGCAGGTTTCGACCGGCTGCGCGCCCTCCTTGCATCGCTGAATCCGTCCGCGCGAATCCTGCCGATGCGGCACGGCGAGATCGATCCGTCAGACGTCCTCGATACGCGGCGTTTCGATCTCCCGGCGCTCGTCGAATCGCCGGGATGGATGCAACGCATGCAGGCCGACGAACGCCCCTCGGAATCGGACGCGTACGGGATCGCATCGTGGACTTATCACGAACGTGCGCCGTTTCATCCGGCGCGCCTGCTCGCGTGGCTGCGTCGCCCCTGGGCCAACGGCCGGCTGCTTCGCTGCAAGGGATATGCCTGGGCTGCGCACCGGTATGCCGACATCGCCATGCTCGTGCAAACGGGCGGCGCGTTCCAGTGGGGTTACGTCGGGCGATGGTGGCGATTCGTTCCTCGATCGGACTGGCCGCACGACGACTATCGTCGCGACGGCGTGCTGAAAAAGTGGGAGGAGCCGACCGGCGATTGCCGGCAGGAGATCGTGTTCATCGGGCAGTCGATCGATCACGTCCGGTTGCGTCGCGAACTCGATGCATGTCTGCTGACGGTCGAAGAAATCGATGCAGGCCCGGCGTCGTGGCTGCAGTTTCCGGAAGCCGACGTGTTCGACGCGCTCGCGACTCCCGCCCGTCCGTGACGTGAGACTCGACGACTGCGGCTGCAACGGTGCTTCCAACGACTTTCGGTCGCCGGTGCGCGCGGCGACCGGTTCAGCGTCACGTGAATCCCGACAGCGACGCCGAGGGCAGTTTTCTTCAATACCGACACGCGCGGCTTCTTTAGTCTCGATGCGACTTTGACATTCGCATGGAGACAATCAATGAGCATGCTGGTTTCGATGGCCGCGTTCGCGCTCGCCTCGTCGATCACCCCCGGTCCCGTCAACATCGTCGCGCTCAGTGCCGGCGCACGGCACGGCCTCGGCGCGAGCCTGCGCTATGCGGCCGGCGCGACGCTCGGCTTCGTCGCGCTGTTCCTGCTGATCGGCCTCGGGCTGCACGCGGCGCTCGCGCGCTGGCCCGTGCTGACGACCGCCACGCAGTGGTCGGGAATCGCGTTCCTGCTGTACATGGCGTTGCGGCTCGCGCTCGATGACGGCCGGCTGTCTGCGGACCCGGACGTGGCCGGCCCGTCAGCGGCGGCCGGCGCGGCGATGCAGTGGCTGAATCCGAAGGCGTGGCTCGCGTGCGTGGCCGCGATGGGCGCCTATGCGGCCGACGGGGACCGCACGCAGGTCTGGCAGTTCGCCGCGCTGTATCTGGTGATCTGCTTTGCGTCGATCGCATGCTGGTCGTATGCGGGCGCGTCGCTGCGGCACCGGCTGGCGAACGCGCGGCACATGCGCATGTTCAACCGGCTGATGGCGCTGCTGCTCGCGGGCAGCGCACTGTTCCTGCTCGACGCGTAGGGCTTGCCGTTCAGTTCGTCGCGCTGCGGTACTGGCCGGGCGTCGCGGCTGCGATCCGCCGGAACGCGCGCTGGAAATGCGCCTGGTCGGCAAAGCCCGCGTCCAGCGCGACTTCGGCGATCGGCCGCCCGCGGCGCAGCTCCGTGCGGCCGTACTGCACGCGGCGATCGATCAGGAAGGCATGCGGCGTCATCCCGTAGCGGGCGTTGAACGCGCGGATCAGGTACGACGGCGACAGATCGGCCGCGGCGCAGATCGCATCGAGCGTGATGCCCTCGCGGCAATGCGCGGCGATGTAGTCGGCCGCGCGCGCGAGCCGGGCGTTGTCGTCCCCGGCGCGCGGGCCGGGCAGTTCCCGATCGAGCGCGCCGTGCAGCGCCGTGAAGAACTCGACCGCCGCGCTCGCCTTGCCGAGCGGATCGATGCCGGGCGCGACGAGCGTGCGGTAAAAGCCGCCAAATTGCGCGAACAGGTCGCGCCGCTCCGTCAACTTCGCCGAAAACCCTTGAAAATCGCTGTTCGGATCGTGACCCAGCGAATGCTGAAGCCGCGCGAGCCACGGCACGTCGACGTAGACCATCCGGTACGCCCATGCGTCGGGGCCGTACGGATTGCACGCGTGCACCTGTTCCGGATCGATGATCACGAGCACGCCGCGCCCGACATGCTCGTTCGTCGCGCCGTTCACGTAGGTGCTCGTGCCGCCGACGATCGCCCCCACCGAAAACGTGTCGTGCGTGTGCTTCGCATAGCAGATCGCGCGGCCGTCGTCGACGGTGCGCGCCTCGATGAACGGCAGCGCGGCATCACGCCAGAACGGCGACGGGACGACGGATCGGTTGGCGGTACGGCTCACGCGGCGGGCTCCCGGTTCGGACGGCGAACGCTCACCGTACAAGACTGTGCGGCGCCGCGCAACCGGATCGGCGGCTTCGACGCCGGATCGCGCCATTTCGCCTAAGCTTTGAATTCCGTCCGCTGCGACACCCGCGGCGGATCCCGTTCACTCCTCTCCCGTCACGCACATGCATATCGATCTGAAAGGCAAGACCGCGGTCGTCACCGCCTCCACCGCCGGTATCGGGCGCGCAATCGCCGAAGGGCTCGCGCGCGCCGGCGCGCGCGTCATCGTCAACGGCCGCAGCGATGCGTCGGTGCAGTCCGCGCTCACGCACCTGCGCGCGGCCGTCCCCGATGCGAACTTCGACGGCGTCGCGGCCGACCTGTCCGACGCCGCCGGCGTTGCGCGCGTCACGCAGCACACACCCGCGGCCGACATCCTCGTCAACAACGCGGGCATCTACGGCCTGAAGGCGTTCTTCGAGATCGACGACGCCGAATGGGAGCATTACTTCCAGACCAACGTGATGTCCGGCGTGCGCCTCGCGCGGCATTACCTGAAGGGGATGATCGAACGCAATGCCGGGCGCATCGTGTTCATTTCGTCGGAATCCGGCCTGAACATCCCGGTCGACATGATTCATTACGGATTCACGAAAACCGCGCAGTTGTCGATCGCACGCGGGCTCGCGAAGCTCGCGGCCGGCACCCACGTGACCGTCAACTCGGTACTGCCGGGGCCGACGATGTCGGACGGCGTGCGGGCGCTGCTGAAGGAAACGGCCGACGAAACCGGCCGCAGCGTCGAGGACGTGGCCGTGGATTTCGTGCGCAACCACCGTTCGAGCTCGATCATCCAGCGGCCCGCGACGCCCGAGGAAGTCGCGAACCTGGTGGTCTACGTGTGCTCGCCGCTCGCTTCGGCGACGACGGGCGCCGCATTGCGGGTGGACGGCGGCGTGGTCGACACGATCGCGTGACGGCGAACGGGCAAGGCCGTCGCGCTAGCGCGACGCAGCCTTGCCCGGCTGGAGCGTGCCCTTGCGGTCGGCGTTCATGCAGGAATCGAAGCCGTGTTGCGTGACGACGCCGGCCTTGTCGAACACGACGAAGTATTCGCGGTGATCGTTGCCGTGCTCGATGAAGTAGTTGTAGCAGACGCCGTTGCCGTTGCGGACCATCCATACGCTGCGCGGATTGCCGCCGGCGCGGACGACATCGGCGCGCGTCGCGCCATGCCGCGACGCGGCTCTCGCGAGCGGCGTACGCGAATACGAGAATGGCAGCCACGCGTCGAACCACGCGCAGCCGTGCAACATCAGGCAACTGGCTGCCAGGGAGAGCGTCGCTGCGGGACGGGCCATCGGAATCAATCGCATGCTTGGGAAAATCTGCTGCGCCGCGCCGGCGCGATCGAAAGCCCCATGCTACTCGACCTTTGGGTCCGGATCGAAAAGAAATGTAGAGATCTTTATCCGAATCCTCGCATTGCGAGCCTCGGCACAAGCCGGATCGTCGCCGGTCGCGGCGGGCGATGCGCGCCCGGACGCGCATCCGCACCGCCGCGTCATGCCGCCGACTCGGCACGCATCGTCATGCAATCCATTCGGCCCACAGCATCGTCAGCACCGTCATCAGCGCGGGGCCGACGAACAGCCCGATCAGGCCGAACGTCTCGGCGCCGCCGAGGATGCCGAACAGCACGAGCAGGAACGGCAGCCGCGCGGAACTGCCGATCAGCACCGGCCGCACGAAGTGCTCGGCGACGAACACGACGACGAACCCGAGCACCGCCACCACGATGGCCCACACGGTCGCGCCCTGCACGAACAGCCAGAGCGCCGCCCCGCAGAACACGACGGGCGCGCAGAACGGCAGCATCGCGGCGATCGCCGTGACGAGGCCGAGCAGCGCCGCATGCGGGACGCCGGCCAGCGCATACGCGATGCCGAGCAGCGCGCCCTCGCCGAGCCCGACGACGACGAGCCCCGTCACCGTGCCGAACACGGCCGAGACCATCCGCTCGATCAGCGCCGCGCCGCTGCGCCCGAACGCGCGCCGCGCGCCCTGCAGCAACGCCCCCGACAGCTTGTGGCCGGCGCGCAGGATCACGAACAGCGTGACGAGCATGAAGCCGAATTCGAGCAGCCAGTGCGCGAGCTTCGTGCCGAACTGCCGCCCGAACGCGAGGAATTTTTCGCCGTTGACGGCATGCATCGCGCTGGCCGCATGCAGCGGATGGCCGAGGTTGGCCTGCCACCATTCGGTGACCTGCGCCGCGCCGTAAGGCAGCCGGCCGACCACGTCGGGCACCGGGATGCCGTTGTCCTGGATCGTGCGCAGCCACTCGCGCAGGTCATGCGCCTGCCCGATCGCCTGGGTTGCCGCGACGGCCACCGGCAGCACGACCAGCAACGAGATCGCCGCCGTGATGACGAGCGCAATGAGCGTCGGGCGATTACGGAACAGCCGGTGCGACTCGAAGCGCCTCAGCATCGGCCACATCGCGATGGCGATCACGCAGGCCCAGGCGATGGCGGGAATGAAATCGCGGATCACCCACAGCGCGATGACGAGCAGCGCCGCATACAGCACGGCACGGGAGACCTGCTGCGTACGCGGCCGTGCGGCAGGATCGGGAGACGACGGGACATGTGCGCTCATGGCACCTCTGTCGAGAATGAGAAAATGGCGGTTCGCGCAGGCAACCGGCCTGCGCGAACCGCCATTCTATCCATCGGCGCCGGATCGGCGGCGCATGTCATGCGCGCGCCGCCCCGGCGCCCCGCCCGCTCAGGCCACCTTGTCGGCGCTCCGGTAGCGCTCGAGCCAGTGCGCGTACGGCGCGGGCAGCGTCCACGACGGACGCTCGACGCCGAGTTGCTTGGCCGCGTAGTACGGCCAGTGCGGGTCGGCCAGATGCGCGCGGCCGACCATCACGAGATCGAGCTGTTCCTCCGCCACCACGCGGTTCGCGAGTTGCGGCGTGTCGATCCCCCACGCGGACGACACCGGCAGCCCGGCCTCGCGGCGCACGCGCTCGGCGATCGGCGCGAGGAACGCCGGACCCCACGGGATCTGCGCGTCGGGCGTCGAGAAACCGACCGACACGCTCAGCATGTCGAGCCCTTCCCGCTTCAGCCGCTGCGTGAGCGCGATCGACTCGGCGAGCGTCTCCTCGTCGCGCCCGTCGTACTCGATCACGCCGAAGCGCGCGGTCAGCGGCAGATGCTCCGGCCACACCTTGCGCACGGCCGCGAGCGTCTCGACGAGGAAGCGACCGCGGTTCTCGGCCGAGCCGCCGTATTCGTCGTCACGCTGGTTCGCATGCACGGAGAAGAAGCTCTGGGCGAGATAGCCGTGCGCGAAGTGCAGTTCGAGCCATTCGAAGCCCAGGTCGCGCGCACGCTTCGCCGACGCAACGAAGTCGGCCTGCACGCGTGCGATGTCGTCGCGCGTCATCGCGCGCGGCGTCTTCGGCAGATGCGCGCCGAACGGCACGGCCGACGGCGCGATGGTCTGCCAGCCGCGCGGATCGCCTTCGGCGATATGGTCGTCACCTTCCCACGGACGGTTCGCGCTCGCCTTGCGGCCCGCGTGCGCGATCTGGATGCCGGGTACCGCGCCGGCCGCCTTGATCGCCGCGACCGATGGGGCGAACGCTTCGGCCTGCGCATCGTTCCACAGCCCCGCGCAGCCCGGCGTGATGCGCCCTTCCGGCGCCACGGCCGTCGCCTCGGCGATCACGAGGCCCGCGCCGCCACGCGCGATGCCGGCCAGATGCACGTGATGCCAATCGTTGACGACGCCGTCCTCGGCGACGTACTGGCACATCGGCGGCACCGCGATGCGGTTGCGCAACGTGACATCCTTGAGTTTGAACGGTTCGAACAAGGCAGACATCCACGGCTCCTTTGCTTGGTTCTGCAAAACGACTGCAAACGCGTCGCGCAGTACGCACGACGGAACGATCGGGCCGTCGACGGGCCGGCCCGCGCCCGGCGACGGATACGCTACGGCGCCGGCCCGGCCGGCGCCCTTGGCTCAACGGTGGCCGAGCTGCGCGAGCAGCGCCTCGGCGACGGGCTCCGACGACGCGGGGTTCTGCCCCGTGATCAGCAGCCCGTCGGTGACGACGTGCGGCGCCCAGTCGGCGCTGCGCTCGAATTGCGCGCCGTTGGTCTTCAACATGTCCTCGACGAGGAACGGCACGACTTCCGTCAGTTCGACGGCCGCTTCCTCGCTGTTGGTGAAGCCCGTGGCACGCTTGCCGCGCACGACCGATTCGCCGGTCTGCGGGTTCTTCACGTGACGCAGCACGCCCGGCGCGTGGCACACGGCCGCGACCGGCTTGCCGGCCGCCAGCGCGCGCTCGATCAGGCCGATCGAATGCAGATCCTCGGCGAGATCCCACAGCGGGCCATGGCCGCCCGGGTAGAACACGGCGTCGTAGTCGTCCACGGACACGTCGGCCAGCTTGCGCGTCGACGCGAGTTCGGCCTTGGCCGCCGGATCGGCGTCGAAGCGGCGCGTCGCGTCGGTCTGGGCCGTCGGATCACTGCTTTTCGGATCGAGCGGCGGCTGGCCGCCCTTCGGCGACGCAAGCGTCAGCTCGACGCCCGCATCCTTGAACGTGTAGTACGGCGCGGCCAGTTCCTCGAGCCAGAAGCCGGTCTTCTTGCCGGTGTCGCCGAGCGTGTCGTGCGAGGTCAGGACAACCAGAATCTTCATGATCGGATACTCCTTCGAAAGGGATGAGGGGAACGGGGCCGCGCAACCGGGCAATCCGGCCGGTCGGCGCGGCGCGCCTGTCGGTTAGTCAGCTGAGACGCGTCAACGTGCGCCCCGCATATCCGAATGCGACACTCGCCTATTAGACCAGTCGTCTAGAACAATTCGAAATAAAACGACGGCGTCTCGCTGCACCACCAGCATCGCAGCGCGGAATGGCATTCAGATGGCATTTCGCGCCTTCGTTGCATGCGCCGCGGACGTCGTCGCATTCATGAGGACGGATGATAGCCCTGGATTAGACCGGTCGTCTAGTGAACGGATAATCGCCCCTGCCGCCGTCATGGCCTTTTCGCAGGGGCGCGATCCGCCGGCGCAAGCAGTCACTCGGCGCTGGCAGCACGGCAGAACCGGTTCGTGGGAACCGCCCGCCCGGCATTGCGCCGGGCGGGTGCGGCCCCGCCTGTGACACGACCGGGTCAGAGCAACCCCATCCCGCCCGACGCGATGATCTCCGCGCCGACAATGAACGCGGATTCCGGCGCGCTGAGGTGCAGCACCGTCGACGCGATCTCCTCCGGCGTGCCGAACCGGCCGACCGGCACGAGGCCCTTGATCTTGTCGGCGGTTTCATCGAGCGTCGCCGCGTCGAGCCCGAGCTTGCCGTAGAGCGGCGTCTGCACGGGCCCGGGGCTCACGACGTTCACGCGCACACCCTGCGGCAGCAACTCCGTCGACAGCGTCTTCGCGAACGAATTGACGGCCGCCTTGCTCGCCGCGTACACCGACGAGCCGGGCATCCCGATGTGCGCGTTGATCGAGCCGTTGATCACGATCGACGCGCCGCGGTTCAGCAGCGGCACCAGCGACTGGATCTGGAAATACGCGCCCTTCACGTTGGTGTTGAACACGAGATCCCACATGGCCTCGTCACTGTCGGCGAACGGCGCGAGTTTCGCGACGCCCGCGTTGATGAACACGGCGTCGAGCCGCGCTCCCGCCGACGCGATCGCATCGGCCAGCGCGCGGGCCGATGCGACGCTGCCGGCCTCGTTGCGAATCGCGAGCGCGCCGGCGCCGAGCGTTTGCCGCGCGGCCTCGAGCGTCTGCGCATCGCGCCCGGTGATGATGACGCGCGCACCTTCTGCCGCGAATGCGTTGGCGGCCGCCAGGCCGATGCCGCTGTTACCGCCCGTGACGAGGACCGTCTTTCCTTCGAAGCGTTGCATGATGTTCTCCTGTGAACCGGTAAGTTGACCGTGAACAAAGGATGCGCGCGGCGCCCGGCCCTGCCGTACGACGTGCGCGACGAACATGTTCGAAATCGTCGAACGTGTTTGAGCGGGCAGGTTCGCTTGTCCTGCCCTGCTCCGCGCCGCGTCAGCCGGCCACGTCGATGCCGTCGAGCAGGCGCTGCGCGAGCCGCGGCTCGCGCAATTGCTCGAGCCACCACTGCAGCGCGCGGCCGTCCCGGTCGCCGTGCCACGCGACATACAGCCGGTTCGGCTCGCGCGGATCGGCTGTCTGTTTTTCGACGAGTTCGCCGCGCGCGAGCAGCGACGCCACGCGCCGGCGCGGCACCCAGCCGACACCGAGCCCGTCGCGCTGCGCGAGGATCTTCGCGCGCATCGACGGCACCGCGAGCACGGCCTGTCCGCCGAGCAGGCCATACGCGCGGCCGGCCGCGCGCCGCGACGAATCGGCCACGACGACCGCCCGGTGCGCGCCGATCACGTCCCGCGTCAGCGCGCCGGCCGCGGCGGCCAGCGGGTGGCGTGGCGACACCGCGAACACCCACTCCATCGCGCCCAGTTCGAACCATTTGAAGCCGGGAATCGCGGGCGGCTCGTTGGTCGCGCCGACCACCAGGTCCGCGCGGCCGTCGCGCAGCGCTTCCCAGGTCCCGCCGAGCACTTCGTGCGTGAAACGCAACGACACGCCCGAGTCGAGCGCATCGAATGCGCGGACGACCGGCAGCAGCGTGTCGAACTCCAGCACCTCGTCGCTGACGATCGACAGCCGGTCTTCCCAGCCGCTCGCAATCTGCCGCACGCGCTGCGTCAGCCGTGCGACGTCCAGCGCCAGCCGCGCCGCCTCGTCGGTCAGCAACTGGCCGGCCGGCGTGAGCTGCAGCCGGTAGCCGCGTCGGTCGAACAGCAGCGCGTCGAAGCGGGTTTCGAGCTGACGCGCCGCGTGCGACACCGTCGACGGCGCCTTGCCGAGCCGCGCGGCCGCGCGCGACAGGCTGCCGGTGGCACGGATCGCGTCGAGCAGCGCAAGTTCGTCTTCGGACAGCATGGGCTTGCTCCGGTTTGGGGTTGTCGTGGATCGTAAGGCAGAGGCGGGCCGAGGTCCAATCGGCGGGTACGGGCAGCGGACGCGAGTTGCGGGGCCACCCGGCCGGTTCGGCCCGCGCCCCCGATTGCTTGCGGCCTGGCGACCCGTGAAAGCGCCCCGCCAAGCGACCTCCGCGGCGGACTTCCGGTATGCTGACCGGCACAAAATCACGACATTCGAGGTAACCACTGCGATGGACATCGCCATCCGCATCGAAGGCCGTCACGACCTGACGGGGCAGATCTTCCGGCAACTGCGCACCGCGATCGTCGACGGGAGGCTCGCCGGCGGCGCGCGGCTGCCGTCGACGCGCGACCTTGCGAAACAGCTCGGCGTATCGCGCAAGACGACGCTCGACGCGTTCGAGCGCCTCGTCGCCGAGGGCTACCTGACTACCCGCGCGGGCGACGGCACGTTCGTCGCCGACGGCCTCGCGCGCGTGCCGCACGCTGCCGCCATGTCGGCGCCGTCGCTCGTCGAGGATACCCCGCGCATCGACGCGGTCGATGCGCGCGCGCTGTGGAACGACCTGCCCGATGCGCTCGCGATGCCGATGCCGCACGATTCGCCCGGCTTCGACTTCCGTGGCGGCGTGACCGACAAGGCGCTGTTCCCGTTCGACGCGTGGCGGCGCTGCCTGCATCACGCGCTGCGCCAGCAGATGCGCGGCCCCGCCCGGTACCACGACCCGGCCGGCGATCCGCAGTTGCGCGGCGCGATCGCGCGCTATGTCGCGTTCAGCCGCGCGGTGGCGTGCGGCTGGGACGACGTGCTCGTCACGCAAGGCGCGCAACAGGCGCTTGACCTGATCGCCCGCGTCGTCGTGCGGCCGGGCGACGTGGTCGCCGTCGAGGATCCCGGCTATCCGCCCGCGCGCGCCGCGTTCGCGTCGCTCGGCGCGACGGTGATCGGCGTGCCGGTCGACGCGCACGGGCTGCTGACCGAACGGCTGCCCGACGACGCACGCCTCGTCTACGTGACGCCATCGCATCAGTTCCCGCTCGGCATGCCGATGACGCTGGACCGGCGCGTCGCGCTGCTCGAATGGGCGCAGCGCCGCCGCGCGGTGATCATCGAGGACGACTACGACGGCGAGTTCCGCTTCGAAGGCCGGCCGGTGGAGTCGCTGAAGAGCCTGGATCGCACGGGCCTCGTCGCCTATGTCGGCACGTTCTCGAAGACGATCTTTCCGGAACTGCGGATCGGCTACGCGATTCCGCCGCGCGCGCTGCGCGGCGCGCTGGCCAAGGCGAAGCAGATCGTCGACTGGCACACCTGCACGCTGACGCAGGCGGCGCTTGCCCGCTTCATGCTCGAAGGCGATTTCGCGCGGCACCTGAAGCGCGTGCAGAAGCACTACGATGCCCGCCGCAAGATGCTGATCGCCCACCTGCGCGGCGAACTCGCGCCGTGGTTCGATGCGATCGTTCCAACCGCCGGCATCCACCTCGCCGCCTACCTGAAGCCGGGGCACGACGAAGCGGCGCTGGTCCGCGCGGCCCGCGCGCACGACATCGGCCTGTACGGCATCTCGGCGTTCCACGTCGGCGTGCCGGTGCGCGCGGGGCTGCTGTTCGGCTATGGCGGGATCGACACGCTGCGCATCGACACGGCGCTTGCGAAGCTGGCCGGCCTGCTCGGTTCGGACACCGTCGGCGGCGCGGCACTGGTTACCTGAATTTCCTCGAAATTGGCCATTCAAGCAGGCCAGCATGCGCCCTAAAGTAGGTCCTGTCGCGCCACCGTGCGCTCCAACCGAGAAAGGACCTGCCATGCAACCGCGCCTGAACTTCTACGCCGCCAGCCCGAATGCGATCAAGGTGATGCGCAACGCCGAGGAATTCCTCGCGAAGAGCTCGATCGAGAAGCCGCTCGCCGAACTCGTCCGCCTGCGCGCGTCGCAGATCAACGGCTGCGCGTTCTGCGTCGACATGCACACGACCGATGCGCGCAAGGGCGGCGAAACCGAGCGCCGCCTGGCCACCGTCGTCTCCTGGCGCGAAACGCCGTTCTTTACCGAGCGCGAACGCGCGGCGCTGGAATGGACCGAGGCGCTGACGCTGGTCGCCAGCAACCACGTGCCCGACGCCGTGTGGGAGGCCGTGAAGCCGCACTTCACCGACGAGGAACTGTTCGACCTGTCGATGCTGATCGCGACGATCAACTCGTGGAACCGCCTCGCGATCGCGTTCCGCAAGATGCCCGAGTAAGGAGACGACGATGATTCACGCAACGCGCCCGCGTCGCGCCGCCCTGTACGCGTGGCTCGCGGCCGGCGCCGCGCTGCTGCCGGCCGCCGCCGGGGCGCACGACGCCGGCGGCAACGTGCATACGATCATGCAGCAGGCCGTGCCCGAAGCGCCCGGCAAGCTCGCCGTCGTCGCGACCGTCGACTATGCGCCCGGCCAGGCTTCCGAAGCCCACCGGCACCTCGGCTCGGTGTTCGCGGTCGTGTCGAAAGGCGAAGTGCTGTCGCAGGTGAACGGCGGCCCGCTGCACCGCTACCGGGCCGGCGAAGGCTGGTACGAGGCGCCCGGCTCGCGCCACCAGGTGTCGCGCAACGCGAGTGCGACCGAGCCTGCGCAACTCGTCGTGTTCGGGCTGACCGGCGATCACGTGCCGCTGACGTCGCCGATCGACCAGTAGCCGCCTTTCGGGGGCGCGCGCCATTGCCCAGGCACGCGCCCTCGCTTCGCGACCGGGTCCATGCCGCCGGCGCCATGCCGCCGCCCCGCTCGTTTCCCCCGCCGATTCTCCATTAGCTGTTCCCTACATTCCTCCGCCGACTGGCTGCACCGTGCGGCGTCACGTCACCGCCTCGCCTGCCCGCGTCCCGATTCGACGCTCGCCTGATCTCGATCAATCCGGGCGAAAACCCTTCCTTGAAATTAACTAACTCATCAATTAGCGTCGATTTCATGAACGCGAAATCCACCGTCGCCAGGCCGCGCGGGCGCCGCCCGTCGGTCGACGATTTCGACCTGCGCGACCACATGCTCGACGTCGCGATGCAGTTGTTCGCCGAGCGCGGCATCGCCGCGACCACGGTCGCGCAGATCGCCGCCGCGGCCGGCGTCACGTCGGCGATGGTCCACTACTACTTCACGAATCGCGAGCAACTGCTCGACGCGATCGTCGAGGAACGGCTCGCGCAGGTCATCGCGTTCGTGTGGCGGCCAACCGAGCCGCAGATCGAAAACGACCCGTTCGCGCTCGTCGCCGAACTCGTCGACCGCTTCTTCGACGTCACGCACCGCATGCCGTGGCTGCCGTCGATCTGGCTGCGCGAGATCGTCCACGAAGGCGGGTTGCTGCGCGAGCGGATGGTCCGCCGCATTCCGCTCGAACATATCGGGCGCTTCGCCGAGCGCATCCGTGGCGCGCAGCAGGCCGGCACGCTGAACCCCGCGCTCGAACCGGCGTTCCTGTTCCATTCGATCATCGCGCTGGTGATGCTGCCGCTCGCGACCGCGAAACTGTGGCAAAGCGCGCGCGGCCTGCCGCCGATCGACCGTGACGTGCTGCACCGCCACGTCCGCGCGCTGCTCGGTTCGGGCCTGCAGCCGCCGGCCGCCGCGCCCCGCGCGCCGGCCCGCTCGCCACGGAGCCCGTCGTGAACACGGCCCGCGCGCTGCCGATCGCCGTGGCCGCCGCCGTCGCGCTCCTCGCCGGTTGCGAACGGCAGGCCAGCAACGGCACGACCTACCAGGGCTACGTCGAAGGCGAATTCGTGTACCTGTCGTCGTCGCAGTCGGGCACGCTTGCGCAGTTGTCGGTCGCGCGCGGCCAGACCCTCGCCGCCGGCGCACCGGCCTTCTCGCTCGAAGCCGTCAGCGAAACCGCCGCGCTGCAGCAGGCGCAGCACCAGCTCACGGCCGCCCGCGCGCAGCTTGCCGACCTGCAGACCGGCAAGCGCCCGCCCGAAATCGCGGTCACGCAGGCGCAGCTCGCACAAGCCGCCGCGCAGGCCGCGCGGGCCGCCGCGCAACGCGCGCGCGATGAAAGCCAGTACGCTGCCGGCGGCCTGTCGAAACAGCAGCTCGACGATTCGCGCACGGCCGCGCAAACGACCGCCGCGCAAATGCGCGAACTGCAGAAACAGGTCGACGTCGCGCGCCTGCCCGGCCGCGCGCAGCAGGTCGCCGCGCAGGCCGCCCAGGTCGACGCCGCGCAGGCGGCGGTCGCGGAGGCGCAATGGAAGCTCGACCAGAAGCGCGTCGCCGCGCCCGCCGCCGGACGCGTGCACGACACGCTGTACCGCGTCGGCGAATGGGTGCAGGCCGGCAATCCGGTCGTGCAGATGCTGCCGCCGCAAAACCTGAAGGTGCGCTTCTTCGTGCCGGAAGCCGCCATCGCCTCGCTCGCGCCGGGGCGCACGGTCGCGATCCGTTGCGACGGCTGCGCGGCCGACGTGCCCGCGCGCATCACCTATGTGTCGAGCGAGGCCGAATACACGCCGCCCGTGATCTACAGCAACGAGAGCCGGACCAAGCTCGTGTTCATGATCGAGGCGCGCCCGGCCGTCGCCGACGCGCCGAAGCTGCACCCGGGCCAGCCCGTCGCCGTGAGGGTGCCATGAACGTGCCGCCCGCACCGTATGCGATCGACGTCGATCGCCTGAACAAGCATTTCGGCGACAAGCACGTCGTGAAGGACGTGTCGCTGCGCGTCGCGCGCGGCGAGATCTTCGGCTTTCTCGGGCCGAACGGCAGCGGTAAGACCACGTCGATCCGGATGATGTGCGGGCTGCTCACGCCCGACTCGGGCAGCGGCACCTGCCTCGGCTACGACATCGTGCGCGACAGCGCGCAGATCAAGCGGCGCGTCGGCTACATGACGCAGCGCTTCTCGTACTGGGAAGACCTGTCGATCCGCGAGAACCTCGACTTCGTCGCGCGCGTGTACGGGATGCCCGACCGCAAGGCGGCCGTCGCGCGCGCACTCGACGGGCTCGGCCTCGCGAGCCGCGCGGACCAGCTCACGGGCGCACTGTCGGGCGGCTGGAAGCAGCGCCTCGCGCTGGCCGCCTGCATGCTGCACGAGCCGGCGCTGCTATTGCTCGACGAACCGACGGCCGGCGTCGATCCGGCCGCGCGCCGCGACTTCTGGGAAGAACTGCACCGGCTGGCCGCACAAGGGATCTCGGTGCTCGTCAGCACGCACTACATGGACGAGGCCGAGCGCTGTCACAAGCTCGCGTACATCGCGTACGGCGAACTGCTCGCGCAGGGCACGTCGGCGGAGATCGTCGCGTCGCAGGGGCTCGCGACCCGCGCGATCACCGGTGCGCACCTGAGCGAACTGTCCGCGCGGCTGCGCACGATGCCGGGCGTCGACCAGACGGTCGTATTCGGCTCGGCGCTGCATGTGAGCGGCCGCGATCGCGCGCGGCTCGACGCGACGCTCGCGCAGGTCGCGGCGCAAGCCGACGGGCCTGCCGCGCTGCAGGTCGCGCCGATCGACACCGGGCTCGAGGACGTCTTCATCTACATGATGGGCCGCGCGTCCGGGCCGCGCGGCGGAGCGTCGTCATGAACGCGTGGGCGCGCCTGCGCGACGCGTTCTCGGTCGCCCGCTGGTGGAGCATCGTGCTGAAGGAATTCCTGCAGCTGCGGCGCGACCGCGTGACGTTCGCGATGATCGTCGGCGTGCCGATCATCCAGCTCACGCTGTTCGGCTTCGCGATCAACACCGATCCGAAGCACCTGCCCACGGCCGTGATCGTCGCCGATGCGAGCCCGTTCGCGCGCAGCTTCGTCGCCGCGATGCGCAACTCCGCGTACTTCGACATCGTCGAGACGCTGCCCGACGAGGCGGCCGGCCGGCATGCGCTTGCACGCGGCGACGTGCAGTTCGTGCTGACCGTGCCGGCCGATTTTTCGCGGCGGCTGCTGCGCGGCGAGCGTCCGTCGCTGCTCGTCGAGGCGGACGCGACCGATCCCGTCGCGACCGCGTCGGCGATCGGCGCGCTGCCGGGCCTCGTGCAGCCCGTCGCGGACAAGGACCTGACGGGCCCGCTCGCCTACCTGAACGGCCGCCCGGCCGCATTCGACATCGTGCTGCACCGGCTGTACAACCCCGAGGGCATCACGCAGTACAACGTCGTGCCGGGCCTGATGGGCGTGATCCTGACGATGACGATGGTGATGATGACGGGCCTCGCGATCACCCGCGAACGCGAGCGCGGCACGATGGAGAACCTGCTCGCGACACCGGTGCGGCCGCTCGAGGTGATGACGGGCAAGATCGTCCCGTACGTGCTGATCGGGCTGATCCAGGTGTCGATCATCGTCGCCGCGGCGCGGTTCGTGTTCGACGTGCCGTTCGTCGGTGGCGTGTTCGCGATCTACCTGTCCGCGCTGCTGTTCATCGCCGCGAACCTGACCGTCGGCATCACGCTGTCGTCGCTCGCGCAGAACCAGTTGCAGGCGATGCAGCTCGCGGTGTTCTACTTCCTGCCGAACATCCTGCTGTCGGGCTTCATGTTCCCGTTCGCCGGGATGCCGAAGTGGGCGCAATTCATCGGCAACCTGCTGCCGCTCACCTACTTCAACCGCCTCGTGCGCGGCATCCTGCTGAAAGGCAACGGCTGGAGCGACCTGTGGCCGTCCATGTGGCCGGTCACGCTGTTCACCATCGTCGTGATGGGCGTCGCGCTGCGCTTCTACCGGCGGACGCTCGACTAGGCACGGCACCATGAAACCGGCTTCGCGTCGCCCCCTCCACGTTGACCGCGCTGCTCACGGCTGTGCGCTGGCCGCCGCGCTGCTCGTCGCCGGATGTGCGGTCGGGCCGGATTTCCACGCACCTGACGCGCCGGCCACGCAGCACTACACGCGCGGCGAGCCGCCCGCGACGACGGCCGCCGCCACCGGCGCGGCCGGCGACCCGCAGACGTTCGCATCGGCCGCGCACACGGCGCAACGCTGGTGGACGCAGTTCGGCTCCGAACCGCTGAACCGGCTCGTCGATACCGCGTGGCACAACAGCCCGACGCTTGCCGCGGCGCGCGCGCGACTCGACGAAGCACGGCAGAACCATGCGGCCGAAGCCGGCGCGACGATGTTGCCGAAAGTCGATGCGAGCCTGTCCGCCACACGCGAGCAAGTCGACACGACCGCGTTCGGCCTGCCCGCCAACCTGCCCGGCCCGGGGCCGTTCACGCTTTATGACGCGTCGGTGAGCGTGTCGTATGTACTCGACGTGTTCGGCGGCAACCGGCGTGCGCTCGAAGCGCTACGCGCGCAGGTCGACTACCAGTCGTACACGCTCGACGCCGCGCGCCTGACGCTCGCGGGCAACGTCGTCGCGACCGCGATCCTGCGTGCGTCGCTCGCGCAGCAGGTCACGCTCACGCGGAAGTTGATCGATGCGCAAGCGCAACAGTTGCGCATCGTCGAAGCGCGCTTCGCGGCGGGGGGTGTTTCGCAGGCCGACGTGCATGCGCAACGCGCACTGCTCGCGCAGACGCAGGCGTCGCTGCCGCCGCTCGACGCCCGCCTCGCGCAGGCCGGCCACCGGCTCGCGATCCTGCTCGGCGTGCCGCCGTCCGATGCCGTGCTGCCCGACCTCACGCTCGATGCGCTCGCGCTGCCGCGCACGCTGCCCGTCGCGTTGCCGTCGACGCTCGCGCGCGAACGACCCGACATCCGCGCGGCCGAAGCCGTGCTGCACCAGGCGAGCGCGAACGTCGGCGTGGCCACCGCGAACCTGTATCCGCGCGTGTCGATTTCGGCGGGGATCGGTTCTGAGCGCACGCGCATCGCGGATCTCGTGAGCGGGCTCAATGTGTGGAATGTCGGCCTTGGCCTGACGCAACCGATCTTTCATGGCGGCGAACTGCGCGCGAAGAAACGTGCGGCCGAAGCGGCGTACGACGCCGCGTTCGCGAGTTACCGGGAAACCGTGCTCGAGGCGCTGCAGCAGGTGGCCGATGCAATGCGCGCGGTCGAGCACGACGCGGCTGCGCTGCAGGCGAGAGACACCGCCGCGCAGGAAGCGGCGGCAAGCAACAGGATTGCCGGCGACCGTTATGCGGCAGGCGGGATCAGCATGTTCGACCTGCTCGATGCGCAGCGGCAGACGCTGCAGACGGCGCTCGACCGTACGCGGGCGCAAGCGGACCGGCTCGCCGATACGGCGGCGCTGTTTCAGGCGCTGGCGGGGAGCTGGACGGATGACGCGGCCAAGTGACCGGCGGGACGGGTTCGGTGCGAGCGTGACGCGCGCGGACCGTGCAGACCGGGGTGCAACAGCGCCGCGCATGCCGGATGCCGGATGCGGCGCTCCAAGCCTTGCCCATTTCCGTCCGATGCCGGAAACCGCCGCGCGCCGGCGTTGCGGCAATGGGGCCGGCCGCCAATAAAAAAACCGGCCCGAAGGCCGGTTTTCATACCGCATGCCGCAAGCGGCGCTCGCGCGCCGCGCGACATCAGAAGCGGTGGATCATGCCGACGCCGACGCCGATCTGGTTCTGCTTCGAACCCGCGCCCACGCCGTCGCCGATCGACGTCGTTGCTGCGATGATGCCGGTCTTGGCGTTGAACGTGTTGCCGCTTGCGTGCTGGTAAGCCTCAACCGCGTACAGGCCCGTGCGCTTCGACAGGCTGTAGTACTGCGACAGCGTGACCTGATGGTACTTCGCTGCGCTCGTGATGCCGTTCGACTGCGTTGCCGCCGTGTACGAGTAGCCTGCTGCGAAGTCCCACTGAGCGGCTGCCTTCCAGTGCAGCACAGCGCCTGCCGTGTTGAAGATGGCCGTGTTGCGGAACGACGAACCGACGCCCGGCGTGTACTGGACGTTCGAGTACGATGCCGAAATGTCCCATGCCGGCGTGAACTGGTAGCCAGCCGTCACAGCGATACGCTGCTGCGATTGCGCGGTCGCGTAGCCGTTGTTGATCGACGAAACTGCCGGCTGTGCGCCGTTGCCGCTCGAATCGAGGCCGTTCTGGACCGTCGAGTTCGCGCCCCACACGCCGCCGCCGAGCGTCGCGTTGTTGACCTTCTGGTAGCCGACCGCGATGCCTGCCGGGCCGTTCAGGTACTGGATCGCGGCGCTCCAAGTCGAGCCGCGGTTCGTTGCGCCTGCAACGCCGCCGAACGAGTACGAACCGCCGACCGTGAAGCCATAGAACTTCGGCGACATGTAGACGAGCGAGTTGTTCGCGCGGTAGCTGGTATCCAGCGAGTCGATATCGCCCGGGTGCGCGCCGTAATAGCCGGTCAGCCAGGTCGTCGGGCTGTACGGCGACAGCAGCGTGTAGTACGCGGTGTACTGGCGGCCGGCCGTCAGCGTACCGTACGTGCTGTTGGTCAGGCCAACCCACGCCTGACGCGTGAAGATGCCGTTGGTCCACTGCGACGAGCCGTTAGCCGTGTTGACGCCGGCTTCCAACTGGAAAATCGCCTTCGTGCCGCCGCCGAGATCTTCGCTGCCCTTCAGGCCGAAGCGGCTGCCTGCCCACACGCCGGTGGACATCTGCACCTTCGAGTGACCACCCGTGGTCGCGCCAGTCGCCGACGAGTTGTTCTGGTAAGCCAGACCGTTATCGACGATACCGTACAGGGTCACGCTGCTTTGAGCGTGGGCGACGGTAGCGGCTGCAAGGCCAGCTGCCGTCATGGCGAAAGCGACGCGCTTTTTCATTGATTCTCCGTCCTCAAAGAATGATTTCTTTTGTGGTGTGGTTTTATGACCTGACACATGTGCGAGTACATGCCGGCGCAATTCTGACGGATTACCGATTATTTCCCAACACGCGCAGTCGGTCATCGTATGATCGACGCAACGCGCGGGTTCACCAAGCGGTTACATAACACCTGAAAACGCTTACGCGGCGGGCCTCTCCGGCATTTCCCGGTGAAAACCCTAGCTTTACATTTTTACAGGTGCAACGCGACCGACGGATGTCGTCAGATGCCTTCGGCAACATACATCTTACAAATGCGCGACCGTGGTCGATGCCACGATTCACGCCGCCGCGAAGGATCGCTGACGTTCATGACACCCACGTTTCGCGAAACGAAATAATGAAAACGTTTTTAGTCGAGGCGCGGGAGATCGGCGGGAGCGGCCCGGCGAACGCGGGCCGAGGGGCGACACCGGCACCCGTCGTGCCGGCATCGTTCAGTGCGATTCAGCGCGTGGCCGGCGGCACGAGATGCGCGCTCACGGCATCGGCGAGCGCGGTCATGCGCGCGCGAATCGCGGTGTTCGAGCCGACCAGCGCGAGCGACGACGCCATGATCCGGTAGATGCGCTTTCTCGGCACCTTGGCCGGCTTCGCCGGATCGAGCCACGCTGCGTGGCCGGCCAGCAACTCGAGCGTCTCGAGGCCGATCATGATCGGCCACAGGCACGCGAGCCGCAGTCGCACGAAGCGGCGCGGGATCGCGAGCGTGTACAGGCACGCGTCACGATACTGGTCGAGCGTCACGCGCAGCAGGTCGACGAGTACGCCGCGCGCGCGCGCCGACGCATCGGGCGCCATCAGGTCGGCGACGCCGAGCCCGTGTGCGCGCAGCACGTCGTCGGGCAGGTAGCAGCGGCCGATGCGCAGGTCCTTTCCGCAGTCGCGCAGGATGTTGGTCATCTGCAGCGCCTTGCCGAAACGGATGCCCTTCTCGCACATGTCCGGCAGGTTCCAGCCGCGTGCGGCCGGCGTGTGCATGCCCGTCATGTCGGTCCAGAACTCGCCCACGCAGCCGGCGACGAGATACGTGTAGCGGTCGAGTTCGTCACGCGTCGGCAACGACGCGACCCGCCCCGATTGCTCGTCGGGGAACGTGCGCAGGTCGAATACCATCCCCGCCGTCAGCGTCGCGACGACCTTGCGGATCGAGGCGCGATCGGCGTCCGGCTGCGCGCGCAGCAGCGCGAGCATCGGCGCCATCGAGCCGAGCAGCACGTGTTCGTGCGAATCGGTCTGCATGCGCGTCACGTCCTCGAGCGCACGCGACAGCGCAACGCCGTCGCCGAGCCGTTCGACCTCGTCGCGCAGGTCGGTCAGCAACGCCGCGCGGCGATCGGGTGCGACGAGCGCCGTGTCGGCGATCGTGTCGGCTGCGCGCGCGAGCAGGTACGCGAGGCCGACCGGGTCGCGCATGCCGTCGGGCAGCACGCGCAGCGTCAGGTAGAAGGAGCGGGAAACGTTCTTCAGCAGGTCGCCGAGCAGGAATGCGGAATCGGTTCGAGTCGTCATGGGTCGGGGAAAATCGGCCGGCGCGGGCCCCGGACGCACACGGGCGCCGGGCGCCCGCGCCGGCCCGCGAGTCGCCGCATCGTCGCGCCAGGCGGGCGTCGGCCCCGACGCGGCGATGCAAAATTCCCGCAAGTTTAGTGCATCCGGCGCGCGGCCTGCCCGAGACGGCCGGAATGCGCCCCACATCGGGCCGCAGTCAACTGCTCTGCCGCCGGTATCGCGCCCTAAAAACATTCAAAAGAAAGGCGTAAGTAATACATATGTAATTATTCGATGCGACGATCGCGTCCCATTCGACTCCGTGCGACACGCCACGACGGCCGCACGCCGGAGCGATCGCCCCTTTCCGACTCTCGTTTCGAAGGTTCATCGACATGCTCTTCAAGCGCCCGACCTCCCTGCGCTACGTCCCGGTCGCCTGTGCCGCCGCGTTCCTGCTCGCCGCATGTGGCGGCGACGACGTCGCGTCCGATCCCACCCAGCCGATTTCCGCGAAGGTCCAGGTGGTCGGCCATCGCGGCGCGAGCGCGCTGCGCCCCGAACACACGCTCGCGTCGTACCGCAAGGCGGTCGAGGACGGCGCGGACGTGATCGAGCCCGACCTCGTGTCGACCCGCGACGGCGTGCTCGTCGCGCGTCACGAGAACGAGATCTCGGGTACGACGAACGTATCGACGCTGCCGCAGTTCGCGAGCCGCAAGGCGACCAAGACGATCGACGGCGCGGAGCTGACCGGCTGGTTCACCGAGGATTTCACGCTCGCCGAGCTGAAGACGCTACGCGCCCGCGAGCGCATTCCGCAGGTCCGCCCCGCGAACACCGCATACAACGACCAGTTCGAGATTCCGACGTTCGACGAGATCGTCGCGCTCGCGAAGCAGATGTCCGCGCAGACCGGCCGCACGATCCACCTGTATCCGGAAACCAAGCACCCGACCTACTTCCAGTCGATCGGCCTGCCGCTCGAAGACCGTCTCGTCGATGCACTGCTGAAGGATTCGTACACGGCGCGCACGGCGACCGTCTACATTCAGTCGTTCGAGGTCGCGAACCTGAAGACGATCCGCAACCGGATCAAGTCGAGCCAGCCGAACTGGAAGCTCGTGCAGCTGATGGACGAAGCCGGCCAGCGCCCGTACGACTTCGTGAAGGCGAACGACAAGCGCACCTACGGCGACCTGTCGACGCGCGACGGCATGCGCGAGATCGCGACCTATGCGAACGGCGTCGGCCCGTACAAGACGTCGATCATCGCGGTCGCCGCGGACGGCACGCTGCAGCAGCCGACGCCGTACGTGCGCTATGCGCACGAGGCCGGCCTCGTCGTGCATCCGTACACGTTCCGCCCGGAGAACAACTTCCTGCCCGCCTCGCTGAAGGATGGCGGCACGCCCGCCACGCGCAACACCGCCGGCTCGGTGCGGGAGATCCAGGCTTACCTGCGCGCGGGCATCGACGGCTTCTTCACCGACGATCCGGCCGTCGGCCGCACGGCCGTCGATACGTTCAAGCGCTGATCGCGCGGAACGTGCCCGGCGTGCTCGACGTGCCCAACGTGCGTTAACCGGGCGCGGCGTACGACGCGCCGCCGCGCCCGGCGGTACCGCACCGGTCAGATCACGTTGAAGTGATGTGTGCCGTCCCGCTTCAACTGATCGACCAGCCCGTACTCCCAGTCAAGATAGGCCTGCATCGCGGCCGCCGCGTTGTCGGTGCCTTCGTACGGGCGCCGGTAGCGGTCGACGCGCGGTGACGCCAGATGCGTCTCGCCGCTTTCGAGCGGCAACCCGGCCTCGATCCACGCTGCCGTGCCACCGGCGAGCACCGCGATTTCAGCCGAAGCCGGCAGCAGCGCGCGGGCATCGTCCGCCGCGAACCGCGCCAGCAGGCTCGATCCGCACGTGAACACATAGCGCCTGGCGGGCGGAATCACCGCGAACGCATCACGCAACTGCGCACGCACGGCGAACCACGCACCCGGGATATGGCGCTTCACGTAGTTCGCGCTGGCCGTCACGTCGACGATCGCCAGCTCGCCGGGTGCCGCTTCCTTCAGCCAGCCCGCGAGCGTCGCGGGCGACACATCCGTCACGGTCGGCGCCGCCGGCACGTCGCGCGGCGGCTGGCCGCGCTCGCCGAACTTCGCCGTACCGTCCTCCGGTTCGACGACACGCACGTCCCAGCCCATCTGCGCGAGCCACGACGCGGTCATGTCGGCGCGCACGCCGTCATCGTCGGCGAGTACGATCCGCGCGCCGCGCACGGCCGCGTGATGGTCGGTCTCCTGCACGAGCTGGCCGCCCGGCGCGCTCAAGAAACCCGGCAGGTGGCCGGCTTCGTATTCCTCCGGAGTGCGCACGTCGAAGCGATACAGCGTGCGGCCCGGCTCGCCGAGCGCGGCGACGTCCGCGAGCGCAATGCGCGGCACGCCCGCGCGTTCGGCCACCGCACGCGCCGCCCGACGTGCGTCGGCACGCTGCGTCGCGTCGATCTCGTCCGGAAAGCGTCGCGCGGCGCCGCGTTCGAGCGTCTGGCCCGCGAGCGTCCAGCCGATCGTGCCGTTGCGCAGCGCGGCGACCGGATTCGGCAGCCCCGCGTTCACGAGCGACTGCGTGCCGATGATGCTGCGCGTGCGGCCCGCGCAGTTGACGATCACCTGCGTCGCCGGGTTCGGCGCGAGCGCGCGCACGCGCAGCACGAGTTCCGCGCCCGGCACGCTCGTCGACGTCGGGATGTTCATCGTCTGATATTCGTCGAAACGGCGCGCGTCGACGATCACGACGTCGGCCTTCGCGTCGATCAGCGCCTGCACCTCCTGCGCGGACAGCGACGGCGTGTGCCGCTCGGCCTCGACCCATTCGCCGAACGACTTGCTCGGCACGTTCACGTCGATGAACAGTTCGCCGCCCGCGGCGAGCCAGCCCGCGAGGCCGCCGTCGAGCAGCCGCACGTCGGAGTAGCCGAGTTGCGCGAGTTTGGCCGCCGCGCGCGGCGCGAGATCCTCGCCGCCCGCTTCGCCGAACACGACGATCGGCGTGTCGCGGCGCGGAATCCGCGTCCACGCGTCGAGTTCGAGTTTCGACAGCGGAAAGTTGGCGGCCCACAGCGGGTGGCCCTGCGCGTACGGATCTTCCTCGCGTACGTCGATCAGCGCGATCTCGTCGCGGGCCAGCAGGCGCGCGCGCACGTCCTGGTACGACGCGACGGGAAAGCGGAAGGTGGAATCGGCGGATTGCGTCACGGTGTCTCTGTCTCGAATGCGTTGAAGTCGGTGAAGAAAACGGTACGGATGAATCTCGGGCCCGCCGGCGCGTGCCGGCGGGCAACTGCATCAGGCGTTCGAATAGCCGGACACGAAAGGCTTCACGGTGCCGTCGTCCAGGAACACCGCGCGCTCGACCTTGCCGATGTTCGCGCCATACACGTGGATGCTGATCGATACCTGATCCGCGAACGCGTTGGTCACGCGATGGACGTCGCCAATGCGCGGCGACACGGCCTCGATCTCGCCCGGCTGCAGCCGCACGGCGTCACCTGCCGGCACGGGCTTGCCCGTTGCGTCGAACCGGTACGGCTGCGAGAACTCGCCGCCGCGCAGCATCCCGATCAGCCCCCACACCGTGTGGTTGTGGATCGGCGTCGTCTGGCCGGGCCCCCACACGAAGCTGACGACCGAGAACCGCTCGTCCGGGTCGAGATGCAGCAGGTACTGCCGATAGCGTACGGGGTCGGGCTGCGCGAATGCGTCGGGCAGCCAGTCGTCGTGTCCGACGAGGGCGGCGAGCAGCACCCCGCCCTCGTCGAGGATGCGCGCCTCGTTCGCGCCGGACGCAAGCAGCGCGCCCAGACCGTCGACGAACGGCCGCAGCGGCGTCTGATGCAACGAAAGCGTACTCATCGGCTGACTCCTCGAATATGATGCCGAATATGATGGATCGTCATGATGCACCTGAAAGACCATGCAGAACAAACATGAAAATTAGCGATATCGACGCTTTTGCAGCGGTCGTCCGCTGCCAGACCCTGAGCCAGGCCGCGGCCGAGCTCGGGATGACGCAGCCCGCGATCACGCGGCGCGTCCAGAATCTCGAGGAAGCGCTCGGCGTGATCCTGCTCGATCGCAACACGAAGCCGCCGCGCCCGACCGACATCGGCCGGCAGGTCTTCGAGCAGTGTCGCGCGATCCTGCGCGAAGTCGATGCGCTGCGGGACCTGACGGCCGGCAAGCAGCCGCCCGCCGGCGAATTCCGGATCGGACTCACGCAGGGCCTCGGCGAGCTGATGTTGCCCGCGTTGATCGTCGAACTCGCCGCGCAGTGGCCCGCGCTCGCGACGCAGGTCACGACCGCTTGGGGCGGCATGCTGGTCGAGCGCGTCGCCCGTCGCGAACTCGATGCGGCGCTCGTCTTCCTCGCGCGCGAAATGGTGCTGCCCGCGCAGGTCGAGGGCGAACGGCTGCTGGCCACGCGGCTCGTCGCGGTCGGCCGCAAGGGTGACTGGCCGCGCCGCAGCTATCGGCTCGCCGATTGCCATGCGCGTGGCTGGGTGCTCAATCCGGACGGCTGCGGTTTTCGCGCGGGCTTGCGGCGCGCGCTCGATGCGCAGGGCCTGCCGATGCCGGTCACGCTCGACACCTACGGCCGTGACCTGCAGCTGCAGAGCGTCGCGAACGGTTTCGGCGTCGGGCTGATGCCATTGCCGCTCGTCGAAGGCAGCCCGCTGCGGGATGCGCTCGACATCGTGCCGCTCACCGATTTCAAGCCCCAGATCGATCTGTGGTTGCTGCGCCGGCACGATGCGGCCCGCTTCGACGCGCCGCTCGCCGCCATTGCCGCGCATGCGCGCATGGCGTTCGCCTTGCCCGAGCAGGCGCACGGCAAGGCTGCGTGACCGGACCGGGCGGCGACCGCATCGTGCGGCCCGATCGAGGTACGCACCCGCCCTGCTCCGCTCACGCATCGGCGCGGCCGCGTCCGGTCTCGTTGACCGGCGCCCGGGGCGTCTCCGCTTCGTCCTTCGCTTCGTCCTTCGCTTCGTCCTTCGCTTCGTCCTTCGCTTCGCCCTTCGTTTCGTCCTTCGTTTCGCCCCGGCTCACCGCTTCGAGTACCGCACGCCCCGCCGCCACCGCGATCGCATCGTCCTGCGGCGTATGCACGCGGCTGCACAGCACGTCGCGATAATGGCGTTCGAGCGGATTGGCGCGGCTCAGCCCGTGATTGCCCGACAGTTTCAACGCCTGCTCGACCACGCGGATCGCGTGCTCGGTCACGGTCCGCTTGACGAGGCCGCTCGTCGTGACCGGCGGGGCGTCGCCCGCGTCGGTGCGCGCGATGTGATCGTCGAGCAGCACGCGGTTCGCATGCAGCCAGCCCTCGATTTCGCCGACCGCCTCCTGCACGCGCGGCAGCGTCGCGAGCGGCGCGCCCAGCCCGCTCGGCGCACGCGTCGTCGCGAAACCGACCAGCCAGTCGCGCGACGCACGCGCCACCGCGTCGTACAGGCCGCCGAGCAGCGCGACCATCCACGCCTGCTGGTCGGCCTGCGCGTCGGCATCCGCATGGGTCGCGGCCGACACCGCCCATGCGTCCGGTGCGCGTACGTCGACCGCGTGATCGGCCGGCAGCCGAACGTCGTCGAACACGACCTCATGGCTGCCTGACGCACGCAGGCCGAGGTGATTCCAGCTTTCGATCACGCGGATGCGATCGCCATCCGCGTCGCGGTCGCGCGGCACGAGAAACACGCCGACCCGCGGCGCCGGTTCATCGGTGCGCGCCCAAACGGCCAGCCAGCGCAGCGCCGGAATCCCGGTGCTGTACAGCTTGTGACCGGACAACCGCCAGCCGTCGCCGTCGCGACGTGCAATGGTTTCCGGCAAGCCGCCGCGCGACGGCGAACCGAGCGAAGGCTCGACGCGCAGCGCGTTGATCAACGCGCCCTGGGTCACCGCGCTGTCGAACACCGCCCGCCGGAGCCGCGCCGGCCAGCGGTTGTCGGCATGGCCGAGCGCGCGATGCTGCAGGTACGTCATCGTCAGCACCAGCGCGGTCGCCGGATCGGCCCGGGCAACGGCGGCCACGATCCGGCTCGCCTGCGCGAGCGTCGCACCGGCGCCGCCATGCTCGGGCGGCACGACTTGCGCGATCAGCCCCGCGCGATGCAACCGCGCGACGTTCTCGTGCGGAAAGCGGCCGTCGACGTCGTTGCGGGCCGCGTCGGCGGCCAGTTCCGGCGCGAGGCGGTCGAGCAGCGCGGCGACACGTGCGTCGTGGGCGTCGGCATCTTCGGTCGACAGGAGGCGCAGCGAACGCGGCTGCGGCGACGGCGAGGAAGCGGCAAGGCTGGCGGACATCGAGACGGATTCCCTGGGTAAGACGGACAGGCGGCAACAGCGGCAATCGATCGCCACGCGGCGCGGTTTCTCATGAAGCCGGCGGTCTGGAACGCACCGTGCCGGATTCGCCGGCGCCCGCGCGCCCGATCGTTCGTGAGCCCACAGCGTATGCGCAGCGCACCCTCGCCCAAACCATGCAAATCTGATATTCAAATCGGGATTGATTATTTCCGTTTCGCATGATCCCGGCGTTAACCTGCGCTCCATTCCTGCCCGGCCACGTGCCGGGACGTCCCTGCACCGGAGACCCAGATGAGCGTCGAATTCATCGGCATGATCCAGAGCCAGAAGCAGTCGGAAATCCACCCGCCGTCCGGCCCTGTCGTCGATCCCGATTACGTGCGCGACTTTGCACGCGCCCACGAGACGGCCGGCTTCGACCGGATCCTCGTGCCGCACCACTCGACCGGCCCGTCGGCGACGCTGACGATCGCGTTCGCCGCGGCCGCGACCGAGCGCATCCATTTCATGCTCGCGCATCGCCCGGGCTTTACCGCGCCGACGCTCGCCGCGCGGCAGATCGCGACGCTCGACCAGTTCAGCCGAGGCCGGCTCGCCGTGCACTTCATCTCCGGCGGCTCGGACAGCGAGCAGCAGCGCGACGGCGATTTCCTCGACCACGACGCGCGCTATGCGCGCACCGACGAATACCTCGGCATCCTGCGGCGGATCTGGACCGAGGCGCAGCCGTTCGATCACGACGGCGCGCATTACCGGTTCAAGCAGGGTTTTTCGGAAGTGAAGCCGTTCCAGCAGCCGCATGTGCCGATCTATTTCGGCGGCGCATCGGACGCTGCGCTCGCGGTAGCCGGCAAGCACGCGGACGTCTACGCGCTGTGGGGCGAATCGCTCGACCAGGTGCGCGACCTGACGACGCGCGTGCGCGCCGAAGCCGCGCAGCACGGCCGGCAGGTACGCTTCTCCGTATCGTTCCGCCCGATCCTCGCCGCGACCGAGGACGAAGCATGGGCGCGCGCGCATCGCATCCTCGACGAAACGCGCCGGCTGCGCGAAGCGGCCGGCCTCGGCGCCGGCGGCCCGCAGCAGAGCGAAGGCGCGCGGCGCCTGCTCGCCGCGGCCGAACGCGGCTCGCGGGTCGACAAGCGGCTGTGGACCGAGATCGCGAAGCTCACCGGCGCACGCTCGAATTCGACGGCGCTCGTCGGCACACCCGAACAGGTCGCCGACGCGCTGCTCGACTACTACGACCTCGGCGTGACCACGTTCCTGATCCGCGGCTTCGATCCGCTGGACGACGCGATCGACTACGGCCGCGAACTGATTCCGCGCGTGCGCGGCGCCGTCGCCGCACGCGACGCGGCGCGCCGCGCGGCCTGAGCCCAACGGAGCCATACGCCACCATGTCCGCCGTCCTTTCCTCGCCCGTCCGTACCGCATCGGGCCTCGAACTCGCCGAAGCGCCGCGCCAGCATTTCTGGTTCGATCCACCCGCGCCGCGCATCGACATCGCCGCCGAGCGCCGTCACCGCCAGGAACGGCTCGCGGCCGCGTTCCGCCTGTTCGCACGCTTCGGCTTCGCACAAGGGCTCGCCGGCCACATCACCGCACGCGACCCCGAGCTGCCCGACCACTTCTGGGTGAATCCGCTCGGCGTGCATTTCTCGCAGATCAAGGTGTCCGACCTGCTGCTCGTCAACGCACGCGGCGAAACCGCGATCGGCACGCGGCCGCTGAACAAGGCCGCGTTCGCGATCCATGCGGCGATCCACGACGCGCATCCGCATATCGTCGCCGCCGCGCATACGCATTCGACGTACGGCAAGGCGTGGTCGACGCTCGGCCGCCTGCTCGACCCGCTCACGCAGGACGCCTGCGTGTTCCATGAAGACCACGCGCTGTTCGACGACTTCACGGGGATGGTCGTCGACACGAGCGAAGGGGCGCGGATCGCGGCGGCGCTCGTGAAGCCGGACCGTACCACGCACAAGGGCGTGATCCTGAAGAACCACGGCATCCTGACCGCCGGCCCGTCCGTCGAGGCCGCCGCATGGTGGTACATCGCGCTCGACAACGCCGCGCACACGCAGTTGCTCGCCGAGGCAGCCGGCACGCCGCAACCGATCGATCACGCGACCGCACGCCACACGCACGGCCAGATCGGCGGCCCCGAGGGCGCGCTGCATGCATTCGACAGCCTGTTCGCGCGCGTCGTCGCCGACGAACCCGACCTGCTCGACTGAGCGCCTTGTCGCACGACCGGAGACCAGACCAACATGACCCGAACCACCGCACCTGCACCCGCGCTCGCCGACGCGCACGACGGCAAACGCCGCACGCTGCTGCGCGCCGCCGGCGCCGTCGCGCTCGCCGCGCCCGCGATCACGCTGGGCCGCAAGGCCTGGTCCGCGCCGCCGCTGAAGAAGCTCACGTTCGCGTGGAACCAGAACGCGTTCTGCCTGACGCCGATCGTCGTCGCGCAGGAGCGTGGCTTCTTCGAGAAGAACGGCCTGAAGGTCGAGCTGATCAACTACAGCGGGTCGACCGACCAACTGCTCGAATCGATTGCGACCGGCAAGGCCGATGCGGCGGTCGGGATGATCCATCGTTGGCTCAAGCCGCTCGAAGCCGGTTTCGACGTGAAGATCATCGGCAGCTCGCATGGCGGCTGCGTGCGGCTGCTCGGCGCGAAGGCGGCCGGCGTGACGACGCTGCAGGCGCTGAAGGGCAAGACGGTCGGCGTCAGCGATCTGGCCGCACCCGGCAAGCATTTCTTCTCGATCCTGCTCGCGAAGAACGGGATCGATCCCGAGCGCGACATCACGTGGCGGCAGTATCCGGCCGACCTGCTCGGCGTGGCGGTGGACAAGGGCGAGATCCACGCGATCGCCGACGGCGACCCGAATCTCTATCTGCTCGAGAAGCGCAGCAACGGTGCGTACACCGAACTGGCGACGAACCTGTCCGGCGAATACGCGCACAAGGTGTGCTGCGTGATCGGCGCGCGCGGCGACCTCGTGCGCAACGACCGGCCGTCGGCCGCCGCACTCGCACGCTCGATCGTGCAGGCCACCGAGTTCACGCACGACAACCCGAACGAAGCCGCGAAGGTGTTCGCGAAGTATTCGCCGAAGATCAGCCCCGAGGACCTGCGCAAGCTCTACGCGACGCTCACCTACGATCACCACCCGACCAACGTCGACCTGCAGCAGGAAATCGCGTTCTACGCGGACGACTTCCGCCGCATCAGCGTGCTGAAGAAGAGCACCGACCCGCAGCGCTTCGCGCAGCAGGTCTATGCGAACGTGCTAGGGTGACGCGATGTCGACGATCGAACGCGCGCCCTCCGCGCACCCCGCGTCCGCCCCCTCCGGCGGCAGTGCCACAGCGGCCGCGGCGCGCGTCGCCTGCACGGCGTGCGAAGCCACGCTGGCCGCCGAAGCCCGCGGTGCGCGCACCTGGCCGACCGGCATCGCCGCCGCGCTCGCGTGGGCCGGGCTCGGCGCACTCACGCAGCTGTGGCCGAACCGTGTCGTCGGCTTCACCGACTGGGCGTACACCGACGAATTTGCCGTCGGCGCGTGGACGATCGCCGCGCTGTTGCTCGTCGCCGCGACGCTCGGCCATCTCGCATCCGTGACGCGCACGCGGCTCGTGCGCGTGCGCCCGGCCGGCCCGTGGCTCGTCGCGCTGCCGCTCGTGCTCGCCGCGTGGGAAATCGTCACCGCGAAAACCGGCTGGCTGCCGACCCCGTTCTTCGCGCCGCCGCAGGCGCTGATCGAGGTCTACGTCGACGACTGGCCGCGCCTGCTCGGCAGCGCAGGCAACACGCTGAAGCTGCTCGCGCTCGGCTTCGCGTACGGCGTCGCGGTCGGTTTCGCGGTCGGCGTCTTGATCGGCTGGTCGCGCCGGATCGGCTATTGGGTACATCCGGTGTTGCGCGTGCTCGGCCCCGTGCCGGCCACCGCGCTGCTGCCGCTCACGTTCTACTTCTTCCCGTCGAGCTATTCGGCGGCCGCGTTCCTGATTGCGCTCGCAACCGGTTTCCCGGTGGCCGTGCTCACGTGGTCGGGCGTCGCGAGCGTCAACAAGCAGTATTACGACGTCGCGCGCACGCTCGGTGCGAATGCGCGCTTCCTCGTGCTGCGCGTCGCGATTCCGGCCGCGCTGCCGCACGTGTTCGTCGGCATCTTCATGGGGCTCAGCGCGTCGTTCACGGTGCTGGTCGTCGCCGAGATGATGGGCGTCAAGTCGGGGCTCGGCTGGTACCTGAGCTGGGCGCAGGGCTGGGCATCGTACGTGAACATGTATGCGGCGCTGATCGTGATGGCGCTGCTGTTTTCCGGGCTGATCGCGCTGCTGTTCGCGGTGCGCGATCGCGCGCTCGCGTGGCAGAAAGGAACCGTCAAATGGTGAGCGCCGCCGGTCTCGAATCGTCCGTTGCCTCTTTCGTTGCCGCTGCGCCCGCCGTCACGGCGCCGCGCGGTGCGCGCATCGACATCCGCCGCGTGAGCCATGCGTTCGACGGCCCCGACGGCGCGCTGCCGGTGCTCGACGACGTCACGCTGTCGGTCGCGGCCGGCGAATTCGTCGCGCTGCTCGGCCCGAGCGGCTGCGGGAAGTCGACGCTGCTGCGCCTCGTCGCGGGCCTCGATGCCGCGCGGCAAGGCACGATCGCACAGGACGGCGTGCCGATCGAACAACCCGACCCATCGCGCATCGTCGTGTTCCAGGACCCGACGCTGTACCCGTGGCGGCGCGTGCGCGCCAACGTTGCGCTCGGTCTCGAGGCACGCGGCGTGGCGCGCGTGTCGCGGCATCGTGTCGACGATGCGCTCGCCCGCGTCGGGCTGCAGGCGTTCTCGAATGCATTCCCGCATCAGTTGTCCGGCGGGATGGCGCAGCGGGTCGCACTGGCCCGCGCGCTCGTCAACGATCCGCGCCTGCTCATTCTCGACGAGCCGCTCGGCAAGCTCGATTCGCTCACGCGGCTGACGATGCAGGCCGAGCTCGCCGCGCTGTGGCAACGCGACGGCTTCTCCGCGCTGCTCGTCACGCACGATGTCGAGGAAGCGCTGTTCCTTGCGCAGCGCGTGATCGTGTTCGGGCCGCGTCCGGCACGCATCGTCGCCGAATTGCACGTCGACCTGCCCTACCCGCGCCATCGCGGCGACCCGCGCCTCGCCGAACTGCGCCACGACGCGTTGCGGCATCTCGGGCTCGATGCGAGCTGGTAGATGCGCGGAGCCGTTCGACGCTGGGCCGCCGCGCGGCGGGAGTGGCGCCGATGAACGCGCCGACGTTCGCCGACTGGGCGCTCACGTTTCTGCAAGGGCTGTATCGCGCGCAATTCGCGCTGGCGCGCGTGCTGCATGCGATCGGGCTGACGGGCGACGCCGACGGTCAAGCCGCCTGGCCGTGGGCCCATCGCATCGCGCTCGAAACGCTGCGCATCGACGCGGGGCTCACGCGGCAACTCGCGCTCGCCGCGGCGGCGACGGCGCTGGCCGTCGTGCTCGCGGGCATCGCGCTCGCTTCACGCACGTGGCGGGTCGCCGCGGCGCTCGCCGCGCTGGCCGCGGCGTGGTTCGCGCCGTGGCCGCCGTCTTCGCTGTGGCTCTCGCCCGCCGTGCCGACGAGCTTCCAGCGCGATCCCGCGCCGTTTTCGGTATCGAACGTGATGCGCGGCGCGCACCTGTATACACGACACTGCGCGGCCTGCCACGGCACGGACGGACGCGGCGAAGGGCCGCTCGCGGCCACGCTCCCGCACTGGCCGCCGACCTTCGCCGGCGCGCTGCTCGCCCGCCGTCTCGACGGCGAGCTGTTCTGGCGCGTGCGCCACGGCACGCGCGACGAACACGGCGCGTCGACGATGCCCGGCTTCGCCGCGACGCTCGGCCCGCAGGACACCTGGGCCGTGCTCGACTACCTGAAAGCGCTCGCCGCGGGCAGCGGCGCGCAGGCGCAAGGCGCGTGGCCCGTACCGGTCCCGCTGCCGGCGCTCGACGTGCGCTGCGGCGCCGCCGCGCCGCAACCGCTCGAGCGCTGGCGCGCTGGCCAGCGCGTGCGCGTCGTCGCGCTCGCGCCGGGCGCGACGCCCCCGCCGGAAGACGCGCGCTGGCAAACGCTGCTCGTCACGGCCCGCGGCGCGCCCGTCGCGCAGGCGGCCGGCACCGCGCAAGCCGATTGCGTCGCGTCGACGCCCGGTGCGTGGCTCGCATTCGCGACGATCGCCGGCGTGGCGCCCGACGCGCTCGGCGGCACGCAGCTCCTCGCCGATCGCCGCGGCTGGCTGCGGGCGCGCGCGCTGCCCGGCAGTGCCGGCTGGTCGGATGCCGACCTGCTGTGCCGCTCGGACAGCGCCGCACGACCGGCCGTACCGGCAGCGACCGGCGATCCGCTGACCGCACTGCTGCTGCGCGTCGACGCGGAGCCCGTGCGCGATGTGCAGGCCGGACTTCCGCATTGATTGAATCCCTGAACGTCTCTTCCGACCGAGCATCAAGATGAATCCGACCCGACGCCATTTCCTCGCACAGGCGAGCGCCCTCGCCACGATCGCCGCGGCACCGGCCGCGCTGCGCGCGCAATCGGGCGCACGGCCGCTGCTGCGCGCCGGCGACCAGAAAGGCGGGCTGCGCGCACTGCTCGAAGCCGCCGGCGAACTGAACGGCCTTGCGTACGACATCGCGTGGACCGAGTTCCCGGCCGCCGCGCCGCTCGCCGAGGCGCTGAACGCGGCCGCCGTCGATTGCGGGCCGATCGGCGATGCGCCGGTGATCTTCGCCCTCGCGTCGGGTGCACGCATCAAGGTGATCGGCGCAAACCGCTCCGACCCGTACGGCACGGCCGTTCTCGTGCGGCCCGATGCGGCGCTGAAAGGCGCGGCCGACCTGAAGGGCAAGCGTATCGGCACCACGCGCGGCTCGATCGGCCATTTCGTCACGCTGAAGGCGCTCGACGCGGCCGGCCTGCCGCCCGACGCCGTCTCGTTCCGCTTCCTGCCGCCCGCCGATACGATGCTTGCGCTTGCAACCGGTTCAATCGACGCCTGGGCGACCTGGGAACCCTATACCGCACTCGCCGAAACGAGCGGTCGCGCGCGCGTCCTCGTCAATGGCCGCGGGCTGTGGTCGGGCCTCAGCTACATCGCGGCGACCGACGCGGCGATCGGGTCGAAGCGCGACGTGCTGCACGATTTCCTGCGGCGCGTCGTGCGCGCGCAGGCGTGGTCGTACCGGCATGTCGACGCGTATTCCGCCGCGCTCGCGCGCATCATCGGCATCCCGCCGGCGGCCGCGAGGCTGCAGTTCGAACGGCGAAGCACGCGCTGGCTGCCGATCGACGCGACGATCATCGCCGAACAACAACGCACGGCCGACTTCTACCTGAAGGCCGGGCTGCTGCGCCAGCCGCTCGACGTGCGCGCGACGTTCGACCCCGGCTTCCCGCTCGCATGACCGGCCGCGCGACGGTGTGCAGCCGCCCAACCGGCGTCGGCACGATCTGGCACAATCGCAGTCTCGCCATCCGCCTTCAGCCAGCGTCATGCCAGCCATCGCCGAACTCTTCGTCTACCCGATCAAATCCTGCGCCGGCATCGCGCTGTCGCGCGCGCAACTGCTCGAAACGGGCCTGGCGTACGACCGCCACTGGCTGATCACCGACCCCGCCGGGCAGATGATCACGCAGCGCACGCACCCGCGCCTCGCGCTGATCCACACCGCGCTCGACAGCGATGCGCTCGTGCTGAACGCGCCGGGCATGCGCGAGATCCGCACGCCGCTCGACGGCAACGGTTCGCCCGCCACGCCGAAAATGGCCGCAACCGTGTGGCGCGACACCGTCGACGCGATCGACACGGGTGCCGAAACGGCCGCGTGGCTCAGCGAATTCCTCGGCGTGCCGACGAAGCTCGCGCGCTTCGGCCCCGACGCGCGCCGCGGCTGCAACCGCAAATGGACCGGCGAGATCGATACGCACACGCAATTCGCGGACGGCTACCCGCTGCTCGTGATCGGCCAGGCGTCGCTCGACGACCTGAACGCACGGCTCGCCGCGAAGGGCGCACCGGCGATTCCGATGAACCGTTTCCGCCCGAACATCGTCGTGTCGGATCTCGATGCCTACGAAGAGGATTTCGTCGAACATCTCGACACGGAAGGCGCGACGCCCGTGCGGCTGCGCCTCGTGAAGCCGTGCACGCGCTGCCCGATGCCGACGATCGACCAGGCCACCGGCGTGCCCGATCCCGCGTGGCCGCACGAGCCGACCGACACGATGCAGACCTATCGCGCGAACCCGAACTTCAACGGCGAGCTGACGTTCGGCATCAATGCGATCGTCGTCGATGGCGCGGGCACGTGGCTCGAAGTCGGCCAGTCGCTGGAAGCGGAGATCGGGTTCGGCGATTGAGCCGGACGCACGCAACCCCTTGCAACACCCGATCCTCCGCGCAGCCGGGAGGCCGCCGCACACGGCGAGCCGCTTCCCGCATCGCTGATCGCCATCACGCCGCGCGCGGCGCCGCGTCGTTCGCCGCCGGCAACCGGATCGTCACGACCAGCCCGCCGCCGGCCGCATCGGCAAGCGTCACCCTGCCCTGATGCACGCGCGCGATCTCGCGCACGATCGACAGCCCGAGCCCCGTCCCTTCGACCGTCTGCGTCTTGCTGCCGCGATGGAAGCGCTCGAACACCGCATCGCGCTCGTCCGCCGGAATGCCCGGGCCGCTGTCGATGACGTCGAGCCGCGCGTGCTCGCCATCGCGCGATACGCGCACCGTAATCACCGCGCGGTCGCCCGCGTAACGGATCGCGTTGTCGATCAGGTTGCCGACCATCTCGCCGAGCAGGTCGGACTGACCGAGCACGTCGATATCGGCCTCGTGCTCGAAACCCAGATCGATGTCGCGCGCGCGCGCGACCGGCGACCAGTCGAGCGTCACGCTGCGCGCGAGCCGGTGCAGCGCGACCGGCTTGTGCGCGACCGCATGGCCGCTGTCGGAATCGAGCCGCGACAGCGACAGCAGTTGCTGCACGATCTTCGCGGCCTGCCGCACCGCGCCGTTCGCGCGCCGCAGGTGCCCGGTCACGCGCGGCTGCTCGTCGGGCCGCAGCGCGAGCTCGACGCCGGCCTGCACGGCCGCGAGCGGTGTCTTCAGTTGATGGGCCGCGTCCGCGAAGAAACGGCGCCGCGCGACCTGCATCCGCTGCGTGCGGCCGATGTACTGGTTGATCGACTCGACGAGCGGCGCGAGTTCGCTCGGCATCGCGCCGGTATCGAGCGGCGTCGTATCGTCCTCGCTGCGCGCGGCCACCGTCGCCGACAGCCGGTTCAGCGGCCGCAGCCCGCGCCCGACGCCGAGCCACACGATGCCGAGCGCCAGCACGACGAGCAACCCTTCCTGCAGCAGCGACCCCACCAGGATTTCGCGCGCAAGCGCCTGGCGCGCCTCGATCGTCTCGCCGACCATCACCCACACGATGCGCGACTGCGCGGTCGGCACGTCGTGCACCGGGATGCGCAGCGCGGCCATCCGCAACGGCTCGCCGCGATAGACGACGTCGTAGTGACGCGTGACGAACAGCGCGCCGTCGCCTGCGTCGCGCCCCTGTGGCAGCGGCAGGTCCGGGTAGCCGGTGATCGTGTGGCCGTTGTCCTCGCGGATCAGGTAGTAGATCTTGCCGCCGTCGCTCGATTCGAGCATTTCCAGCGCGAGATACGGCAGGTCGACCTCGATCTCGCCGTCGTTGAGCCGCACGCCTTCGCGGATCGACTTCAGCGACGACGACAGCGTGCGGTCGAACGCGACGTGCGCGGCGCTCATCGCGCGCTGGTACGTGAGCCAAGAGTCGAGCGCGAGCAGGCCGAGCAGCGGCAGCAGCAGCCACAGCGCGACCTGGGTGCGCAGGTTCGGGCGGGTCACGCGCCCCCCCGCGTGGCCGCCGCATGGGACGTCGCAGAGCATCCATCGCGCACCACTCCGCGCCCGCGCGGCCGGCCGTGAATGGCGTGCGTGTGGTTGGCAGGCCGCGAACGTGTCGATCCTGCGTCGCGCGTCAACGCGTACACCGGCTCCGTGCAAAGGTCGTGAGCGCGGCGGCAGTTCATTCAGCCGTCTCCGCCTTCGCTTCCAGCAGATAACCGAGCCCGCGCAGCGTGACGATCGCGACGCCCGTGTTCTCGAGCTTCTTGCGCAGCCGGTACACGTAGATCTCGATCGCATCGGCGTTGACCGACTCGTCCAGCCCGAAAATCTTCTCCGACAGCGTTTCCTTGTTGATCGCGCGGCCGTTGCGCAGGATCAGCACCTCGAGCACCGAACGCTCGCGCGGCGTGAGCGACAGCGGCTCGCCCGCGAGATGAAAGCTGCGGTCGATACTGTCATACGAAAGCGGCCCGCATTCGACCCGCGAATGCTCATGACCGAGGCTGCGGCGGATCAGTGCGCGGGCGCGCGCCTCCAGTTCGGTCAGTTCGAACGGCTTCGCCAGGTAGTCGTCGGCGCCGAGATCGAGCCCCTTCACGCGATCCTCGACCGACCCGTGCGCGGTCAGGATCAGCACCGGCACCGGATTGCGCCGTGCACGCAACCGTCGCAGCACTTCCAGCCCGTCGAGCTTCGGCAGCCCGAGATCGAGAATCACCAGCGCGTAATCCTGCGTGCGCAGCACGTGGTCGGCCGCCTCGCCGTCCGCCATGTGATCGACCGCGAAGCGCGCCGCGCTCAGCGCGTCGTTCAACGACTGGGCGAGGTTCGGATTGTCTTCGACGAGCAGCACACGCATGGGGGTTCCGGTAAGGTCAGCGACAGGCCGCTACATTACATGATCCTTTCCACGGCGACGCCTCGCGCAAACACGGGTTGCGCCACCGGCTGGGGCGCACGTCGGCCCTCCCGCCGACCGTCCGTCAGCGCTCGGCGGCGGGCCGGTTCCGCGTCGCGACGTGCGAACCGTCGTTTGCCCGCCGCCGCTCGCGCAGGCCGACGGCCACCGCCAGGAACGCGACGCTCGCACCCACCGTGACGACGATCATCGGGCGCGCGGTTCCATCCGACAGCCACGCCAGCACGCCGCCGCACGCGGCCGTCATCGCCATCTGGATAAAGAAGAACAACCCGGACGCCGTCCCGGCGATCGTCGTGTACGGCTGCATCACCGCGAACTGGCAGGCCGGGATCGCGATTCCGACGGCGATCATCACGAAGAACATCGGGACGACCAGCGCCGCCACCGCCGTCGGCGCGATCGCACCGCCGATCCACAACGCGGCGGCGCTGGCCAGATTGACGCCCGCCGCCGCCGCGATGACGGAATCGGCCTTCCAGCGGGTGCCGGTCCGCGCAAACACATTCGAGCCGATCAGGTAGCCGAGCACGGTTACGCCGAAGATCGCGGCATACACCGGGCCGGATACGCCCCGTTGCCGCTGGAACAGCGTCGACGATTCCGCGATGAACGGGTAGTACGTGCAGTACGCGAAACTGATGGCGAGCGAGTAGCGCAGGAAACGGCGCTCGCCGAGCAGGCCCGCGTACGTCCGCAGGAGCCCCTTGCCCGGCGCCGGCCGCGCGTCGCGTTCGCGGGTCTCCGGCAGGTAGCGCAGCACCATCGCCGTCGCGACGAGCCCGCCTGCCGCCAGCAAGCCGAACACGCCGCGCCAGCCGAGCCACTCGGCCACTGCGCTGCCGGCCAGCGGCGCAATCACCGGCGACAGCGCCATGCCGGCCGAAATCCGGCCCAGCATCGTGGCCTGCATCGCGGTCGGGAAGCGCTCGCGCACGATCACCCTGCCGATCACCGTTCCGCTGCAGCCGCCCAGCGCCTGGAAGATGCGGGCGGCGACGATCGCCGTGATGCTGGCCGACCACGCGCAGGCGACGCTCGCGACCACGTAGAGACACAGGCCGCCGAGCAAAACGGGACGGCGGCCGTAACGGTCGGACAACGGCCCCGACACCAGCATCGACAGCGCATAGCCGACCATGTAGAGGGTCAGCGTGAGCTGCAACTGCGCGTCGGTGCCGTGCAGCGCGTCCGCCATCGCCGGCAGCGACGGCAGGTACGCATCGATCGTGACGCGCGGCAGGCACACGACGAGCATCAACAGGAACAGCCAGCCCCACTGGGGTAATGAACGCGTTTTCATGGGGTGAGCCCGTCTCCGGTCGGATTGCTGTGGTCGACAGCAATCTAAGGTCAAAGTGATATAAGCTGAAGGGCCATTAAACTCGCCAATCACTGGACCACTATGCCGCGAGGCAAAGCCGCGATTCCGCTTGATCTGCCGTGCCCTGCCGGGCTGTCCGCGGGCAGTCCGCAGTCGAAGCAGGAGTGCATTGCCGACGCATTGCGCGACGCGATCCTGAAGCGCCTGCTGCCCGGCGACAGCCCGCTGCCGTCCAGCCGCACCCTCGCCGCGCGCTGGGGCGTCGCCCGGGGCACCGTCGAAGCGGCGTACGACCGGCTGTGCTCCGAGGGCTATATCGCCCGCACGCGAGGATCCGGGTCGCGGGTCTGCGCGGTGGTGCCGGACAGCTATCTGCGCGCGGCCGCGCAGTCGCGCGACACCGGCCTTCCCCCCGCCGACGCCCACCCCGCGGCAGCGCGCACGACCGACGCCACCGTGCCGGAACAAGGCGTGCGGCCGGGCGTCCCGTTCGTCGCGCGGCTTGCCGATCCCGGCCTGCTGCCGATGCAGCAATGGAAGAAGGCGCTCGGCGCCAGCCTGCTGGCCGCGACGGCGAACGACCTCGGGGCGACGCCCGCGCAAGGCGTCGAGGGCCTGCGCAATGAAATCGCCGCATACCTGCGGGAATACCGCGGCATCCCGTGCAGCGCCGGCGACATTTTCATCACGACCGGCATCCGGCATTCGATCGATCTCGTCGCGCGCACGCTGCTCACGCGCGGCTCGACGGTGCTGATGGAGGACCCCGGCTATGCGTCGGCGTGGCAGATCTTCACGATCGCGGGTGCGACCGTGATCGACGTGCCGGTCGATCGGGAAGGCATCGACACGGCATCGCTGGAACGGCATCCCGATGCGCGCGCGGCCTACGTGACGCCGGCCCATCAGGCGCCGCTCGGCATCACGATGTCGGTGTCGCGCCGGCTCGAACTGCTCGACTGGGCGCAGCGCAACCGCGCGTGGATCATCGAGGACGACTACGACGGGGAATTCAGCTACCAGACCGCCCCGCTGCCCGCGCTGAAATCGCTCGACGCCAGTGATCGCGTGATCTACTGCGGCTCGTTCAACAAGACGCTGTTCTCCGGGCTGCGCATCGGCTTCATGGTCGTGCCGGCGGAACTACGGCAGGCCCTGTCGGCCGTGTGGCATGCGACCGCACGCTCGGTCGGCGTGGCGCCCCAGCTGGCGCTGGCCCGTTTCATCGCGCACGGCGATTTTGCGAAGCACCTGCGCGCCGCGCGCCACGCGTACCGCCAGCGTCGCGACATCGTGCTCGACCAGCTGGCGAAACACGCCGGCGGGCGGTACGCGGTGTCCGGCGAACACGCGGGCTTTCATTTCGTGCTGTGGCTGCCGCCCGGGATGGACGACGCCACGTATGTCGCGCAAGCCCATGCGGACGGTATCGAATTGCAGCCGATCCGCGGATTCTGTCGGAGCGCCCGGTGCGAAGCGGGTGTCGTCGTCGGGTACTCCGCGCTGACGGCCGCGCATGCGCGGCACGGCGGCCGGCTGCTCGGCAAACTGCTCGCGCAACCCGCATAGCCGCCCCTGTCATCGTTGCCGCGCCCCGCGGCAACCGCTTCCCGCCCGTGTCTGACCGTGCCGCGCGCCGCAAAACGTGCGGCCGCCGCCGCTTCGACCTCGGGAAATCCATGACACAAAGGACACGATTGTGAACGGAAATGAAAGCAGGCTGAAAGTGCGCCGCAATTAACATCCGCTCCACTCGAACAACACCTAGACGTAACTGGAGGAAGACATGCCGTTTGCACCGAAGCACCTCGCCGCCACGCTGGCGGTGGTTCTGGGCACTGCCGCCGGCGGCGCCGCCGCGCAGGTTCCGGCCGGGTATCCGGGGAGTTACCAGGGCGTGATCGACGCCGCGAAGAAGGAAGGCAAGCTGATCGTCTACTCGACGACCGACACGGGCCTCGTGCGCCCGCTGATCAAGGATTTCGAAAGCCTGTACGGCGTGAAGGTCGAGTACAACGACATGAACAGCACCGAGCTGTACAACCGCTACATCAGCGAGAACGCGGCGAGCAGCACCAGCGCCGACGTGCTATGGAGCTCGGCGATGGACCTGCAGGTCAAGCTCGTCAACGACGGCCTGATGGCGTCCTACGATTCGCCCGAAAGCGCAAACGTGCCGCAGTGGGCGCAATACCAGAAGCAGGCATACGGCACGACGTTCGAGCCGCTCGCGATCGTCTACAACAAGCGCCTGATCCCCGAGAACGAAGTGCCGACCACGCGCGCCGACCTGATCAAGCTGCTCACCACGCAAGGCGACAAGTTCAAGGGCAAGGTCACGACCTACGACGTCGAGAAATCGGGCGTCGGCTTCAACGCGCTGACGCAGGACGCGCACCTGAACGAGAAGGTCACGTGGGAGCTCGTGAAGGCGATCGGCGCGACCGGCCCGAAGCTGCAGTCGAGCACGGGCGCGATGATGGAGCGGATCTCGTCGGGCGAGAACCTGATCGGCTACAACATCATCGGTTCGTACGCATACGCGAAGGCGAAGAAGGACAAGTCGATCGGCTACGTGTTTCCGAAGGACTACACGCAGATCGTGAGCCGCCTCGCCACGGTGTCGAAGAAGTCGAAGAACCCGAACGCCGCGAAGCTGTGGGTCGACTACCTGCTGTCGAAGCGCGGCCAGACGCTGATCGCGAACCAGGCGAACCTGTACGCGATCCGCGCGGACGTGACCGGCGAAACGTCGGCCGCGAGCCTCACGAAGGAACTCGGCGATTCGCTGAAGCCGATCCAGATCGGCACCGGCCTGCTCGTCTATCTCGACCAGTCGAAGCGCCTCGCGTTCCTGAAGCAATGGCAGCAGGCGATCAAGCGCTGATCCGCTGACTGACTGCCGCCCGCCGCGCATCGCGCGGGCGGCCCCTTTCCGTCACCGATTTCCTGGAGGCGGCCATCCGGATGGCCGCAGGGGCGAACTCATGCTTTCAACCAGCACACCCGGAACGGCGCCGGCCGTTCCGCCCACCACCGGCCCGCGCGATGCGATTCCCGCGCTGCCGGTCAACCGCCTGCAGCCGCTCGCCGGCATGCTGCGCTGGATCGTCGTCGCGGTGCTGACCATCGCGGTCGCGCTGCCGCTCGGCTTCATCCTGTTCCAGAGCCTGCTGTCCGCGCCGTTCTTCGATGCGAACAAGACACTCGGCATCGAAGGCTTCCGCTTCATCTTCAGCGATCCCGATTTCTGGTCGGCCGTGAAGAACTCGTTCGTCATCGCCGGCGGGATGCTGTTCATCTCGATTCCGCTCGGCGGCATCCTCGCGTTCCTGATGGTGCGCACCGACCTGCCCGGGCGCCGCTGGCTCGAACCGCTGCTGCTCACGCCCGTGTTCGTGTCGCCGATGGTGCTCGCGTTCGGCTACGTGGTGGCGGCCGGCCCGGTCGGCTTCTACTCGGTGTGGTTCAAGGAACTGTTCGGGGTGCAGAACGTCCCCTGGAACGTGTATTCGATCTTCGCGATCACGGTGATCGTCGGCCTCACGCACGTGCCGCACGTGTACCTGTACTCGTCGGCCGCGCTGCGCAACCTCGGCTCGGACGTCGAGGAAGCCGCCCGCGTGACGGGCGCCCGCCCGTTCCGCGTCGCGCTCGACGTGAGCCTGCCGATGACGATGCCCGCGCTGCTGTTCGCCGGCGTGCTGGTGTTCTTCCTCGGCTTCGAGGTGTTCGGGCTGCCGCTCGTGCTCGGCGATCCGGAAGGCCACCTCGTGCTCGCAACCTACCTGTACAAGCTGACCAACAAGCTCGGCGTGCCGTCGTATCACCTGATGGCCGCGGTCGCGGTGTGCATCGTCGCGATCACGTTTCCGCTCGTGCTGCTGCAGCGCCGCCTGCTGAAAACGGCGAACCGCTTCGTCACCGTGAAGGGCAAGGCTGGCCGCGCGACGGTGCTGCCGCTCGGCGTGTGGCGCTGGGTCGCGCTCGCGATCGTCGCGCTGTGGCTGATGCTGACGGTGATCGTACCGCTCTCGGGCATCGTGCTGCGCGCGTTCGTGACCAACTGGGGCGAAGGTGTCGCGCTCGCCGAAGTGCTGACGCTGGCGAACTTCATCGAGCTGTTCGAGCAGGACAACCTGGTGCGCGCGATCGTCAACACGCTCGGCATCGGCGTGATCGGCGGTGCGCTCGCGGTCGGCTTCTACTCGCTCGTCGCGTTCGCCGGCCATCGCCGCCCCGACTGGGCCACCAAGCTGCTCGACTACCTCGTGCTGCTGCCGCGCGCGGTGCCCGGCCTGCTCGCCGGCCTCGCATTCCTGTGGATCTTCCTGTTCGTGCCCGGCCTGCGCGAGTTGAAGAACTCGATGTGGAGCATCTGGATCGCGTACACGGTCGTGTGGCTCGCGTACGGGATGCGGCTCATCCAGAGCGCGCTGCTGCAGGTCGGGCCCGAGCTCGAGGAAGCCGGCCGCAGCGTCGGCGCGACGCGCAGCCGCGTGTCGCTCGACGTGACGCTGCCGCTCGTGCGCTTCGGCCTGCTCGCCGCGTGGCTGCTGATCTTCATGATCTTCGAGCGCGAATACTCGACGGCCGTCTACCTGCTGTCACCCGGCACCGAAGTGATCGGCGCGCTGCTCGTGTCGCTGTGGGCGACCGGCGCCGTCGACCAGGTCGCCGCGCTTTCTGTCATCAACATCGCGATGGTCGGTGCCGGTCTCGGCGTGGCCCTGCGTTTCGGAGTGAAACTTCATGGATAAGCTCATCGTCGACGACCTGCATCTCAGCTACGGCGCCAATCCGATCCTCAAGGGCGTGTCGTTCGAACTGAAGGCCGGCGAAGTCGTCTGCCTGCTCGGCGCATCGGGCAGCGGCAAGACCACGCTGCTGCGCGCGGTGGCCGGCCTCGAACAGCCGTCCGGCGGCCGCATCCAGCTCGACGACCGCGTGTTCTTCGACGGCGCGCAGCGCGTCGACCTGCCCGTCGAGCAGCGCTCGCTCGGCCTCGTGTTCCAGTCGTACGCGCTGTGGCCGCACCGCACCGTCGCCGACAACGTCGGCTACGGGCTGAAGCTGCGCCGCGTCGCACCGGCCGAACAGAAACGCCGCGTGCAGAGCGCGCTCGACCAGCTTGGCCTTGGCCATCTCGCGGAACGCTTCCCGCATCAACTCTCGGGCGGCCAGCAGCAGCGCGTCGCGATCGCGCGCGCGCTCGTCTACAACCCGCCGGTGATCCTGCTCGACGAACCGCTGTCGAACCTCGACGCCAAGCTGCGCGAGGAAGCGCGCGCATGGCTGCGCGAGCTGATCGTGTCGCTCGGGCTGTCGGCCCTGTGCGTGACGCACGACCAGACCGAAGCGATGGCGATGTCCGACCGCATCCTGCTGCTGCGCAATGGCCGCATCGAGCAGGAAGGCACGCCGGCCGAGCTGTACGGCTCGCCTCGTTCGCTGTACACGGCCGAGTTCATGGGCAGCAACAACCGGATCGACGCGCGCGTCGCGTCGATCGACGGCGAACGCGTGACGCTCGCCGGCGACGGCTGGGAACTGCAGGCGCTCGCCCGCGACACGCTCGCGCCGGGCCAGGACGCGCAGGCCGTGATCCGCCTCGAGCGCGTGCAGGTCGCCGACGGCCCGGGCGCGAACCGGCTGCAGGCCGACCTCGTTACGTCGATGTATCTCGGCGACCGCTGGGAATACCTGTTCCATTGCGGCGACATGCGCCTGCGCGCGTTCGGCCACGTACCGCGCGCGGCCGGCAAGCACTGGATCGAATTCCCGACCAACGACTGCTGGGCGTTCGCGAAAGCGGGCTGACCCACGCGGCGGGCGCTCCGCCCGCCACTTGCGCGCGTTCCGTCGTGTCATGACAGGCAGGTCCGGCGGACGTCTTCGGGCGTCCGCCGCGGCGTGCCGCGCGCCGCGTTCGCCTTATCCCGCTACACCCACTCACAAGAACCAAGGAGACACCGTCAATGAAGTCACGCGCAGAACGTTCCCTTCGCGCCGCCGTGCTGACCGGATCGGCCGCCGTCGCCGGCCTCACCGCCGGCGCCGTGCACGCGCAGTCGTCGGTCACGATGTACGGGATCATGGATGCCGGCATCGAATTCGCCAACCACGCCGCGCCGGAAGGCGGCAATTCGTACAAGCTCAAGTCCGGCAACAAGAACACCTCGCGCTGGGGGCTGCGCGGCGTCGAGGATCTCGGCGGCGGGCTGAAGGCCGTGTTCCGTCTCGAAAGCGGGATCGATCTTGCAAACGGCGCGTCCGACGACGGTCCCGACGCGATCTTCGGGCGCCGCGCAACCGTCGGCCTGAAGGGCAAGTGGGGCGAGATCTCGCTCGGCCGCAACTTCACCGTCACCTACGACTACATGCTGCCGTTCGACCCGATGGGGTATGCGCAGAACTATTCGTGGGCGTCGGCGTCGATGGCGACCGGCGGCCGCAAGGACGGCATGTTCACGCGTTCGTCGAATGCCGTGCGCTACGACGGCGAATTCAGCGGCTTCAAGTTCGGCGCGATGTACGGCTTCGGCAACGCGCCGGGCAGTGTGAAAACCAGCTCGAAGTACGACGCGGCGATCGGCTACGAGGGCGGCCCGTTCGCCGCGGTGGTCGCGTTCGACCGGCAGAACGGCGCAGCCGACAGCGTGACGCCCGCCGATCCGGTCAACTACATCCAGGGGATTCATGCGGGCCTGAGCTACGACTTCGGCAACCTGAAGACGATGGCCGGCTACCGCAACTACAAGCGCGCGTATCGCACGAGCGCCGCGAACCAGTTGAGCGACATGGTTTGGGTCGGCGGCTCATACCAGTTCACGCCGACGTTCTCGTTGATCGGCGCCGTATATCACCAGAACATCAAGGGCGGCACGGATGCCGATCCGACGCTCGTGTCGATGCGCGCGCAATACGCGCTGTCGAAGCGCACGGTACTGTACGCGGCCGGCGCATTCGCGATCGGGCAGCACGGGCAGAAGGTCGGCGTATCGCGCGATGTCAACGGCTACGGCACGACCCAGGTCGGGGTGACGGCGGGGATTCAGCAGCGGTTCTAAGCGTCACGGCGGGTAGCGGCGCGCGCGCCGTGCGCCGCGTCACCGGCTCGCGGCTCGCCGCCCTGCCCTCGGTGGCTGCACGAAGCGGTTCACCGGACCAATCGGCATCCTGAAGAGATCGCGTGCCCAAACCGCGCCGGCCGCGCATGCGGCGAGGCGGCGCGCCGCCGCTTCATCATCCGTCCTCGCGCATCGTGAACACCGGCCGCACCAGGCTGCTCGTGTCGTCCCAATGCGTGCCGACGTCCGCCAGCGGCACGGCCCGCGTCTCGATTGCCAGGCCCGCCGGCCCGGCCGCGTCGAATACACCACGCACCGAGGCCAGCAGGCGCGGCAGCGGCACACTGCCGAGGCCGCTGCCCATCAGCTCGATGGCCGTCGCCCGCAGCACCGCGCCCGGCAACAGCACGTCCGCGCCGCCGATCGAGCCGATCTGCACGAAGCGCAGCCGGCGCCCATCGGGCGTCGCCTTCGCCGCAGCCACCAGCAATGCCTGCGCGCTGCTCCCCCACAGATAGTCGAGCACGACATCCACGCCCGCTCGGAAATGCGGCTCGAGCACCCGCGCCAGATGTGCGTCGTCCTGTTGCAGCGACACGACGGCATCCGCGCCCGCGCCGAGCAAGGCCTGCAGCGCGGCCGCGTTGCGGCCGGTCGCGATCACCTGCGCGGCGCCGAGATACTTCGCGATCCGCACCGCCAGCCGCCCCGACGTACCGGTCGCACCGTTGACGAGCACCGTCTCGCCCGCGACGAGCCGCGCACGCTCGGTCAACGCGGCCCACGACGACATGCCGGGAATCGCGATCGCCGCGGCCGTCACGTCGTCGAGCGCGTCGGGCAACGGCACGCATCGCGTATCGGGTACGACCGTGCGCTCGGCCATCGCGCCGAACGGTGCGGGCGGGCCGAAGAAATAGACGCGTTGCCCGTCGTCGCGACGGCCCACGCCGTCGACCCCGACGACGAACGGATAACGCCCGTCCGACGAGTAATGCGTACCGGACGCACGCCCCTGCGCGATCCGGCTCAGCGCGGACGCCGTCACGTCGATCAGGCGGTGCCCCGGCATCTCACGCGGTGCTTCGAATGCCATCTGGACGGGACGCTTGCCGGCGCCCGTCACGACTGCTGCCTTCATGGTTGCTCCTTGAATCAGGGATCTCGGTCGACGGTGCCGATGCGCGTCATCGCGCATCGAGCCACGCGCGCAGTGCGGGGTCGCGCACTTCCAGCACGTCGAACAGGCCAAGTGCGCGCAACGCGGGCAACGCGTCGATCGTGTCGGCTTCCGCGCGCGCCCGGTCGGCCGGCGCGGCGTTCGTGTCGGTCAGCACCCGCGCGTTGACCAGGAACGCGCCGACGGTGCCCTTGCGGATCGTCGTTCCGTCGGCCTCGATCCGGTCGGCATGGTCGGGAAGCATCTGTTCGGCTCGCATCGTGTCGTACTCCGGTTGTCATCGATGGACCCAGTGTAGGCGTGCCAATTCGGCCGATCTCCGGTATAACGGCCATTCGATACCGATATCCGGCCATGTCCGATCCACTCCTGCCCGCCCGATTCGTCACGTCCGACGACGGCCCGTTCGTCGTCGCTGCCGTCCTGTCGCAACGCGACCCGCGCGTGACGCCACCCCATTCGCATGCGCGCGGCCAGCTCGTCGGCGCGCTGAGCGGACTGCTGACGATCGGGCTCGACGACCAGGACTGGGTCGTGCCAGCGATCCACGCGATCTGGATTCCGCCGCATTGCCGGCATTCGCTGCGCTCGTTCGGGCCGATTTCCGGCTGGTCGGCGTTCGTTGCCGAAGCGCGCTGCGCGGCGCTGCCGGATACGCCACGTGCGATCCGCACGACGCCGCTGCTGCGCGAGGCCGTGCAGCGCGCGGCCAGTTGGGGTGATGCGGCGCTGGATGCCGCCCGGACGCGGATCGCCGATGTGATCCTCGATGAAATCGCGTCATCGGAAGTCGAGGCGCTGGGGCTGGTGCGGCCGCAGGACCCGCGGCTGATGAGGATCACCGATGCGCTTGCCGCGGATCTCGCGGACAACCGGCGGCTGGAGGAGTGGGCCGAATGGGCCGGCATCGGCGCCCGGACGATGAGCCGCCGCTTCGTCGCGGAGACGGGGCTGACGTTCGCGCAGTGGCGTCAGCAGGCCAGGCTGCTGCGCGCGCTCGAAAGAATTGCCGACGGGGTACCGGTCACGACGATCGCGCTCGATCTCGGGTACGACAATGTGAGCGCGTTCATCGACATGTTCCGGCGTGCGTTGGGGACGACGCCGGGGAGGTATATGGAAACGGGGCGGCGTGGAGAGGAATAAGCGTGGCGATCGGCAGACGTGAAACCGCCACGCGGAAGGCAGGCGTCCGGCAGACAGCAGGCGCCAGTCGCCGCCATTGGCTCAATACGTCCCGTCCCCCTTCTTCACGGCCTCGCCCCCCTTCCCCTTGAACTGCGCAGCCAACCGCTCCGCACTTCTCGCCAGCAGCGTCGTGTCCACACCGACCGCAACGAACAACGCCCCCGCCTCCAGATAGCGCCGCGCGGCCGCCTCATCCGCGCTCAGAATGCCCGGCGCCTTGCCGGCCGCCTTGATCGTCCGGATCGCGCCGTCGATTGCCGCCTGCACATCCGGATGCCCCGGATTGCCGAGATGCCCGAGATCGGCGGCCAGATCCGCCGGCCCGATGAACACGCCATCGACGCCCTCCACCCGCGCAATCGCATCGATCGCATCGAGCCCTGCCCGCGTCTCGACCTGCACGAGCACGGCCATCTCGTCGTTCGCGCGATGCAGGTAGTCACCGACGCGATTCCAGCGCGACGCACGCGCCAGCGCACTGCCCACGCCGCGAATCCCATGCGGCGGATAACGCGTTGCAGCCACCGCCGCGCGCGCTTCATCCGCGCTTTGCACCATCGGCACGAGCAACGTCTGCGCGCCAAGGTCGAGCACCTGCTTGACGATCACCGGATCGTTCCACGGCACGCGCACGACCGGATGCGACGGATACGGCGCGATCGCCTGCAACTGCGCGAGGATCGTCGGCACCGTGTTCGGCGCATGCTCGCCGTCGATCAGCAGCCAGTCGAAACCGGCACCCGCAACCACTTCGGCGCTGTACGGATTCGCGAGCCCGAGCCACAGCCCGACCTGCGCGTCTGCACGTGCAAGCGCGGCCTTGAAGACATTCGAAGGAATCTGCATCGTCCGCTCACCTCATTCGAAGTAGCACTGGATCGTCCCGAGCGGACCGTAGTCGACGCTGAACGTGTCGCCCGGACGCGCCGCGCACGGCCGCGTGAACGAGCCGCCGAGCACGATCTGCCCTGGCTCCAGCGCGACGTCGAAGCGCGCCAGCCGGTTCGCGAGCCACGCGACCCCGTTCGCCGGATGGTTCAGCACGCCGGCCGCGACGCCCGTTTCCTCGACCACGCCGTTGCGCGACATGATCGCCGCGACCCAGCGCAGGTCGACATCCTGCGGCTTCACGGGCCGCCCGCCGATCACGACGCCGGCGTTCGCCGCGTTGTCGGCGATCGTGTCGAACACCTTGCGCGGCCGCTTCGTGTCGGGGTCGATCGACTGGCTGCGCGCATCGATGATCTCGAGCGCCGGCACCACGTAGTCGACCGCGTCATACACGTCGAAAATCGTGCAGTGCGGGCCCGTGAGCCGCTTGCCGAGCACGAATGCGAGCTCGACCTCGACGCGTGGCACGATAAAGCGCGCGGTCGGGATCGTGCCACCGTCGTCGAAGAACATGTCGTCGAGCAGCGCGCCGTAGTCGGGCTCGTCGATCTGCGACGTGTTCTGCATCGCCTTCGACGTGAGGCCGATCTTGTGGCCCTTCAGCGTGCGGCCTTCCGCGAGCTTCAGGGCGACCCACGCGCGCTGGATCGCATACGCGTCGTCGATCGTGATGTCGGGATGGTCGAGCGAGATCTGGCGGATCTGCGTGCGCTCGCGCTCCGCGTCGTGCAGACGCCGGGCGAGCTGGTCGATGAGGGCGGGTTCGAGCATGGTCGGAACGGGAATGGGGTTCAGCCGGCCCGCTTGTAGCGGGCGTGAATGTTGTTGTGCTTGTACGAGCCGCTTTCGCTGAACTCGGTCAGTTCCATTGACAGCGCAAGGTAGCGCTTCGCGTACAGCTCCGCGAAATGCGACTTGATTGCACCGAACAGCGCGTCGCACGCGGCCCTTTTCTGCTCGTCGGTGCGGCCCGAGCCGATCTTGAGCGTCACGTGGACGAACGCGTCGTCTTCCGTGCCATCGGCCACGCAATAGTCCTGCAGTTCGATCGCGCGCGAGCGGATGCCGCCCGTCGGGAACACGCCGCCCTGCGCGATCAGCGTGGCGTTGATCGTGCGCAGCAGCGCGGGAATGCGTGCGTCGTCGCGAATGTTCGCGGTGTACTCGACGACGATATGGGGCATGGCCAGTCTCCTGTCGAATGCGTGGCGCAGTACTCAGGACAACGGAAAGATCGCATTGATCTGCCCGGTTCCGGAACTCGCGAAATAGTCGGTGACGATCTCGACGGGCGTGTCGTAGCGATCCCAGCCGAGCAAGCCGAGCAGCATCGCCGTATCGTGCATCCCGCCTTCGCCGTGGCAATGCGTGTTGTACTCGGGCAGCATCGCGCAGAAGGTCTTGAAATCGCCCTGCTTCCACAGCTCGACCACGCGCAGGTCGACCTGCCGGAAGAATTCGCGGCTGATCTCGTGGATCGATTCCTCGGCGCTGCCGTTGTCGTTGAAGCGGTGCGACAGCGAACCGCTCGCGAGAAACGCGACGTTCGCATCGCTCTTCCCGATCGCTTCGAGCAGCGCCTCGCCGAAGCGCCGGCTTTCGTCGAGCGTGTGCCACATGCACCAGCCGGCGATCGACACGACCTTGAAGTGCTGGTCGGCGTTCATGTAGCGCATCGGCACGAGCGTGCCGTATTCGAGTTCGAGGCTGTCGATCTCGTGCGCGCGGGTCGCGATCCCGCGCGCGGTGGCCGTCTCGGCGATCAGCCGGCCGAGCGCCGGGTTGCCCGGATACGCGTACTGCATGTCGCGGATGAAATGCGGCAGCTCGTTGCTCGTGTACGTGCCGGAGAACCGGGCATTGCAGTTCACGTGATAGCCGGCGTTGACAAGCCAGTGCACGTCCGACACGACGATCGTGTCGACGCCGAGTGCGCGGCAGCGCTCGCCGATCAGCTGATGGCCGCGGATCGCCGCCTCGCGGCAGCCGTGATGCCTGCCGGGCAATTCCGACAGGTACATCGAAGGCACGTGCGTGATTTTCGCGGCGAGGGACAGTTTGCCCATCGTTCAAGTCTCCGTATCGTTCGTTCTTGCGGCGAAACGACCCGCACCCGTTACAAGCCCCAGCGCGGAATGTGATGCGAACCCATCGAGATGCACACGTTCTTGATCTCCGCGAACACCTCGAAACTGTACTCGCCGCCTTCGCGTCCGGTGCCCGATTCCTTCACGCCGCCGAACGGCTGGCGCAGGTCGCGCACGTTCTGGCTGTTCACGAACACCATCCCGGCCTCGATGCCGCGCGCGAGGCGATGCACCTTGCCGACGTCCTGCGTCCAGATGTACGAAGCAAGGCCGTACGACGTGTCGTTCGCGAGCCGCAGCCCTTCTTCCTCGTCCTCGAACGGAATCAGGCACGCGACCGGCCCGAAGATCTCTTCCTGCGCGACGCGCATCCGGTTGTCGACGTCGGCCAACACGGTCGGCCGCACGAAGTTGCCGTTGCGCAGATGGTCGGGCAGGCCCGCCGGCTTGTCCGCGCCGCCCGCGACCACGCGCGCGCCTTCCTGCTCGCCGATGCGGATATAGCCCGTCACCTTCTCCCAGTGCTGGCGCGTGATCATCGCGCCGAGGTTCGTGGCCGGATCGGACGGATCGCCGACCACCAGGTTGTTCGCGCGGCGCGCGAATTCCCGCACGAAACGGTCGTAGATCGTGCGCTGCACGAAGATCCGCGAGCCGGCCGTGCAGCGTTCGCCGTTGATCGAGAAGATCGTGAACAGCGAGGCATCGAGCGCGCGGTCGAAATCGGCGTCGTCGAAGATCAGCACCGGCGACTTGCCGCCCAACTCCATCGAATACTTCTTGAGACCGGCACGCTCCATGATCCGCTTGCCGGTGACGGTGCCGCCGGTGAACGACACCGCGCGCACATCCGGATGGCGCACCAGCGCATCGCCGGCCGTCGCGCCATAGCCCTGCACGACGTTGAGCACGCCCGGCGGAATGCCGGCTTCGAGCGCGAGGCGGCCGAGCTGGTCGGCCGTCAGCGGCGACAGTTCCGACATCTTCAGCACAGCCGTGTTGCCGAGCGCCAGGCACGGCGCCGTCTTCCACGTCGCGGTCATGAACGGCACGTTCCACGGCGACACCAGCGCGCACACGCCGACCGGCTGGTACAGCGTGTAGTTCAGCATCTGGTCGTCGACCGGATAGGTGCGGCCGTTCATCTGCACGCACACTTCCGCGAAGAAGTTGAAGTTCTCGGACGCACGCGGAATCAGCTGCTTGCTCGTCTGTGCGATCGGCAGGCCGGTGTCCTGCGTCTCCAGCGCCGCGAGCATCGGCACGTTCTTCTCGATCAGCTCGCCGAGCTTGCGCATCAGCTTCGCGCGCTCGTTGGCGGGCGTGTTCGCCCATTTCGGGAACGCTGCCTTCGCGGCGCGCACGGCCGCGTCGACTTCGGCCTCGCCGCCCGATGCGACGTCGGTGATGACATCGCCCGTCGCGGGATTCAGCGTCGTGAACGTCTCGCGGCTTTCGACTTCGCGGCCGTCGATCCAGTGCTTGATGGTCATGCTCTCTCCTTGGGCGACGGGCTCAGCCGGCGCGATAGTAGTCTGCTTCGCCGAAGATCGTGTTCACGAGCCGGCCAATTCCTTCGATCTCGGTCACGACCTCGTCGCCTGGCTGCGTGTCCGCCAACCCCTCGGGCGTGCCGGTGAGGATCAGGTCGCCCGGCGAGAGCGTCATGAAGCCGCTGATGTGCTCGATCAACGCCGGCACGTCGAAGATCAGGTCGCGCGTGCTGCCGCGCTGCGTCTCCCGGCCGTTTACCGTCGTGCGCAGCGTCAGGTCGCCGGCATCGCCGATCTCGTCGCGGCTGACGAACCACGGCCCGAGCGGCGTACAGGTGTCGCGGTTCTTCACGCGCAGGTTCGGGCGGTAGTAGTTCTCGAGATAGTCGCGGATCGCGTAGTCGTTCGCGACCGTATAGCCGGCCACGTAGTCGAGCGCCTGCGCGCGGCCCACGTTGCGCGCGGGCCGGCCGATCACGACGGCCAGCTCGCACTCGTAGTGCATGTAGGTGGCATCCGCCGGGCGCACGGTGTGCGACCGGTGGCCGATGAACGTGTTCGGCCCCTTCAGGAAGATCAGCGGCTCGCTCGGCGCCTTGAACGCGAGTTCCTTCGCGTGGTCGGCATAGTTGAGGCCGAGCGCGAACGTCGTGCGCGGCGCGACGGGCGGCAGCCACTCCACCCCGTCCTCGGCGACGACTCGCCCCGTATCGAGACGGATCGCGCCGTCGCCGGCCGGTTCGGCCGCATGCAGTGCGCCGTTGTAGATCACGCGCGCCGTCTTCATCGTGTTTCCTCCGCAATCAGCGTGTGCCGCAACGTGCCGATGCCGGCGGCGGCGATCTCGATCGTGCTGCCCGCGCGGGCATGCGGTGCGCCGCCCGCGACGCCGAGCATCAGGACATCGCCCGCGTCGAACGACATGAAGGCCGTCACGTCGGCGATCAACTCGCGCACGGAGCGAATCAGCGTGGCCGTCGACGCGGACACGACTACCTCGCCGTCGATCCGCACGGTCAGGCCGATCGCGTCGACCTCGCCCAGCGCGGCGGCCGGCACGATGGCCGGGCCCAGCGGGCAGAACCCATCGCGGCACTTGAAGCGCACGGCCGGACGGTAGTAATCGGGATGCGGCACCGACACGTCGCTCGCGAGCGTGAAGCCGTGAAGGTAGTCGAGCGCCTGCGCGGCCGGCACGCGCGTCGCGCGGCGGGCGAACACGACGGCCACCGACGCGCCGATCTCCAGCGCGTCGATGCCGGCCGGCACGACGACGGCCGCGCCGTCGCTCGCATGCGTGTTGGCGGGCTTGATGTACAGGATCGGCGCCTGCGGCAGGCGGCCGTATGGCGGCGCGTTCACGGCTTCGCCGAGCGCGTCGAGCGCCGCGCGCTCGTTGAGCAGCGCACCGTAGACGGTACCGATGGCGACCGGCAACGGCGGCGCCGCGGCGGTCGTGCAAGACAGCTCCATGCGTCATTCCCCTGCCGCGCGTCGCGGCGCATCGTCAATAGTTAATATCTTAAGTAAACAATCTCGCGCGGGCAACCTCGATTACCCTGATACGCGAAATTCACTCCCCGCGGCTGTTAAGATTGATGCGTCCCCGTCCACTGCCCACCCCGATGAACCGTACGCTCGACCATCGCAACCTGGCCATGCTCCTGCTCGAGGCTCGCGAAACGCTGATGGGTCTGTTCCGCCCCATTCTCAAGGAATTCGCGCTGACCGAACAGCAATGGCGGATCATCCGCGTGCTCGACGGCGAACCGGCGCAAGCGCTCGAAGCGGGACAGATCGCGCGGCGCTGCTGCATCCTGAGCCCGAGCCTCACGGGCGTGCTGGAACGCATGGAGCGCGACGGGCTGATCACGCGCACGCGCGCGCAGGAAGATCAGCGCCGGCTGCTGGTCAGCCTGACGCCGCAAAGCAGGAAACTGGTCACGGAAATCGGCCCGCGGATCGACGAGCAGTACCGGCAGCTCGAATCGCGGTTCGGCCGGGACGGCCTCGAAGACATCTATCGCGCGCTCGACCGGCTCATCGAGCTCGGCGGCAACACGTGATGACGGCTCCCGCTCCCGCCAGACGCGGGAACGGGAGCCGATGCAGTGCGGGCAATCAGTGCACCGCGCCGCGCATCAGGTCGGTCACGGCCATGCCGCGCGACGTGCGCATGCACTCCTCGACGTAATCGATGAACGGCAACGGTTCGAAATCGATTTCGTCGCGCACGCGGCGGTTGTCGAACACGCGATCGACCGTCGCGAATTCCCCGCAGCGCTTCAGTGCGCGACCGATCACGCGTTCGAGTGCCGGATCGGTCCGCCCGAGCACATCACGCACCACGAGCGGCAACTCGGCTGGTGCGCACGCCGCGTAGCGCGGCGCGCCCGTCATCCCCGCCGCCTCGTCCATCGCGCGCACGATCTGTGCGACCTGAGGCGCCTCGTCGCCGGCCGACACGTGATACAGGTCGTGCGCGAGCGTCGGCTTGACGGCCAGCAGCATCGTCGCACGCGCCACGTCGTCCACCGACACGATGTCGATGCGCGTCATCGGCCGCGCAGTGAAGCGGCGCGCGGCATGCGCCAGCCGGAACATCCAGAACGAGTTCGGCGCGGGCCGCGTACCGAGCACCGTGTGGCCGACCACATGCGACGGCCGCACCACGACGAGCGGCAGCCCGAGCGCGCGCAGACGATGCTCGGTCTCCGCCTTCGCGTGCAGGTAGTCCGCCGCCAGCACGGCACCCGGCAAGCCTTCCTCGTCGCTCGCGACGTCGCTCGTCACGCCGCCCGCGGCCGCTTCCTGCACGATCCCGCCGCGGCCCGCATGCGCGTAGGCCGTGCCGACATACACGAAGCGCTGCAGTCGCGGGGCCCGAGCGAAGCGTTCGGCGAAGCGCACCGCATCGGCGATGTCGGCCCGCAGGTGCGCGCCGTCAGCCGGTGACGCATGGCCCGCGCAATGAATCACGTGCGTCGCGGCGGCGAGGCGCGACGCGTCGGCGCCCTGCCACACGTCGCCGAGCGCACCGACGATCACGTTCGCATCGGTCAGGCGCGACGCCCAGTACGGCGCCAGCCCCGCGCGCAGCGCCGCTTCGCGCAGCCGCGCGACGGCGTGGCCGCGGTCCTGCGCCCGTACGACGCAGACGACGCGGTCGAGCAGCCCCGCGTTGACCAGCGCCGTCAGTACGGTACTGCCGATGAAGCCGGTGGCGCCGGTCAGCACCAGGCGCCCGACGTTCGCCGCCGCGACCGGTGCGCTGGCCGGCGACACGAGGCTCGTCCGCCAGTTGAGCGACAGCGCGGTTTTCCAGATCAGCACGATAGTCTCCTTCGAAGAATCGGCCGGGCGTCGCGCCCCCGCGGTTGCAGGCTGCGCACGGCTCACCGGCCGGGCCGGGGCTTGACGCGCGCTCCGGCAGTCCCGATCGGGCGTGCGGCCCGCGATCGCGTCTCTGGCACGAGGCGGCGGCAGCCGCCGAGGACGGGCGTCCGCGGCACTGGATCGGAAAGATCCCAGTGTGGGGCCCGACCGCAGGCAAGTCTGTCCCGAAAGTTTCGTGAAAGTGTGCCGATTTGTACGGGATTGTCTGAGTCTGTCGTACCGGGTGTGCCGTCAAATCGCCGCCACATCCGGTCGGGCCGCCTTCCGACAGTGCGGTGCCGTCCCGGATCGACCCGGTTTCCGCAGCAGGACACACGCGACAGATCGACGCGCCTCGCGGCCATGTCATCCCATGTCGTGATGATCGGCCCGGCCCCCATCGGCACCGCGATCGCCGGTACGCGGGTGTTCGCGCGCGCCGCCGGAATCATCACGAATCATCAGACGTCGTTCCATCTGAAACCGCAATGAACTCGTTACGGATTTATTGCGGTTTATCACTTGCGTTTCACACCAGTCTATCTAGACTATTCAAGTCAAAACGGTCGAATGTGTCATTTTTCAGGAGACGATCACAATGCGCCTCACCATTCGGATTAACGGCAGCGAATCGGCAACCCGGCACGCTTTCGCGGTACTGTGGGTCGATACCGACGAGGGGCTGTGGTCGCGCGAGGCACATCAGGGCATGGATCTGCCGACCTGGGGCAAGGTCCGCGACGTCGAGGGCGCAATGGCGCTCTGCGCGGCCGACGGCGGGAATGCCTTGTGCCAGTTGAAGGGACTGTCGTTCGATGCGACGCAGCGCGAACAGGGTCCCGCGGTGCTCGCCGGCAATCACGCCGGCGCGTGGCGGCTGCAGGCCGTCGATCGCTGCACGAGCGAGCCGGAATACCGGGAATTCATTTCTGTCGCCCGATAGAAATAATCGATGTAATTCGTCTGCGGTTTTCGGGTTTATTTCGGGTTCGGTGATATTCATTTCGATATTCAGCATTAACGGCGCCCCGTTTCGGGGCGTTTTCCATTTTCCGGCTTAAAGAAATAATCGCGCGCCGGTCAATTGATCGCACACCGGCGATGGTCGGCATCGACCGCACGGAATATTGCGCCCCCCCGGATCGACACGCAGCGAATCGCCCCGCTCTTCATCGCCTGTCGCACCGGCGAGGTTCCGCTTTCGCCCCGCCTTCCCTTCCCACCTTTTTGCCCCGAGCCGGCGGGCCAATGCCCGTTATTTCTCGGGGCCGGAACACAGTTTCCCCACACGGGGTTTACTCATTTATTACAATCGCATATCCAGACTGACCAGCCGCCTTTCGGCGGCCCGACCCGGCCATTGCATGAGCGTGAAAAAGAAGACCCACCCCGCCGATCCGTACGCGGCCGCGACCAAGAATCCGATGCTTGCATCGCGCCTGCCGATGTGGCGCTCGAAGCTGATCGTGATCGTCGTGTTCGTCGCGTTCGCCGCGCTGATCGGCCGCGCCTTCTGGGTGCAGGTCGCGAACAAAGCGTTCTACGTCGGCCAGGGCCAGAAACGCTACCAGCGCACGATCGAGCTCGACGCGACGCGTGGGCGCATCGTCGATCGCAACGGCGCGATGCTCGCCGTCAGCCTGTTGACCTATGAAATCTGGGCGAACCCGAAACAGGTCGCCGACACCGACTACCCGCAGATCTCGAAGCTGCTCGACATGCCGCTCGTCGAGGTCAAGCGGCGCCTCGGCAACGACAAGACGTTCGTGCTGCTCAAGCGGCAGGTCGACGCGGACACCGCGGGCAAGCTCGACAAGCTCGCGATCGACGGCATCACGCAGATCGCCGATTCGAAGCGCTTCTACCCGGAAGGCGAATCGGCCGCGCACGTGGTCGGCTTCACGAACGTCGAGGACAAGGGCCAGGAAGGCGTCGAACTCGCGGCAAATGCTCGCCTGGTGGGTACGTCCGGGCAGCGCGAGGTGATCCGCGACCGGCTCGGCCGCATCGTGTCGGACACGCGCCCGCTCGTCCCGGCGCAGCACGGCGCGACGATCGAACTGACGATCGATCGCCGCATCCAGCAGCTCGCGTTCAGCCAGCTCAAGGCGGCCGTGATCGAAAACAACGCGGTGGCCGGCAGCGTCGTGGTGCTCGATGCGCAGAACGGCGAGATCCTCGCGCTGGCGAACTACCCGACCTTCGACCCGAACGACCGCGCGCGCCTCACCGGCCAGCAGTTGCGCAACCGTGCGGTGATCGACACGTTCGAACCGGGCTCGACGATCAAGCCGCTCGTCGTCGCGCTGTCGATCGACGAGCGCAAGGTCACGCCGAACACGATCATCAACACGTCGCCGGGCAGCTACAAGATCGGGCCGGCCGTGATCCACGACACGTCGAACCATGGCTCGCTGACGGTCGCGCAGGCGCTGCAGAAGTCGAGCAACGTCGCGCTCGCGAAGCTCGCGCTGAACCTGCCCGCTGAAACGATCTGGAACAAGTACCAGGAATACGGGATCGGCCGCGCGCCGGAACTGACGTTCCCGGGCGTCGCGTCGGGCCGGCTGCGCGGCTACAAGCGCTGGCGGCCGATCGAGCAGGCGACGATGGCATACGGCTACGGCCTGTCGATGTCGCTGCTGCAGATCGCGCAAACCTACACGGCCTATGCGGGCGACGGCACGCTGCACCCGGTGTCGCTGCTGAAGAACGGCACCGACCCGCAGACGATCGACGCGCATCGCGGCCACCGCGTGACGTCGCCGCAGACGGCGGCGGCGATCCGCTCGATGCTCGAGATGGCGGTCGGCGAAGGCGGCACGGGGCGCCGCGCGCGCGTCGACGGCTACCGGATCGGCGGCAAGACGGGCACCGCGCGCAAGCAGGTCGGCGCGACCTATGCGAAGGGCAAGTACCGCGCGCTGTTCGCGGGGATGGCGCCGATGAGCAACCCGCGCCTGATCGTCGCGGTGATGATCGACGAGCCGCGCGGCAAGGGCTATTACGGCGGCACGGTGGCCGGCCCGGTGTTCGCATCGGTCACGAGCGGTTCGCTGCAGTTGCTCGGCGTGCCGCCTGATGCACCGGTCGAGCCCGAGAAGGCGCCGCCGGCGAAGGCCATTGCGCCGCAGAAGACGGTGGCCGCGCCGAAAGCGGCGGCGCCGCTGAATACCGCCGCGCCGTCGAGAGCGCCGGCGCAGACCAACACGGCCGCGGGGTGATCGACGCAGCCCGCGCGATGCGCCGCCCCGCCCCCGGCGCGCGCGTCCCGCCCCGACCGCCTAGTCGCCTCCTCACCCCTCCCCGCCATCGGGCACCGTCCCACTTTCTAGGAACGCCGCGCATCATTTGAGCGTTCCCGCTGCCTCCTCCTACAATTTTTCCGTGCGTCGGGCAGCCCGGCCCGCATGCGCGACGAAGACAAAGGAGAGAGACGCATGCGATTCCACTGGAAGACGCTCGCACTGGCCATGGCGAGCGCGGCGCTGGTCGGCGGGGTGCCCGCCCATGCCGCCGACCCGGCCGACGTGAAAATCGGCTTCCTCGTCAAACAGCCGGACGATCCGTGGTTCCAGGACGAATGGCGCTTCGCCGACCAGGCGGCGAAGGAAAAGCACTTCACGCTGATCAAGATCGCGACGCCGAGCGGTGAAAAGGTATCGACCGCGCTCGACAGCCTCGCCGCGCAAAAGGCACAGGGCGTGATCATCTGCGCCCCCGACGTGAAGCTCGGCCCCGGCATCGCGGCGAAAGCGAAGCGCGCGGGGATCAAGCTGATGTCGGTCGACGACCAGCTCGTCGACGGCCGCGGCGCGCCGCTCCAGGGCGTGCCGCACATGGGCATCTCCGCGTACAAGATCGGCCAGCAGGTCGGCCAGGCGATCGCGGACGAGACGAAGCGGCGCGGCTGGAATCCGGCCGAGGTCGGCATCATCCGGATCGCGTACGACCAGTTGCCGACCGCGAAGGAACGCACGACCGGCGCGGTGGACGCGCTCAAGGCCGCCGGTTTCCCGGCCGCGAACGTGATCGACGCCCCCGAAATGACCGCCGACACCGAAGGCGCGTTCAATGCGGCGAACATCGCGCTCACCAAGCATGCGAATTTCAAGCGCTGGGTGGCGTTCGGCTCGAACGACGACACGACGGTCGGCGCGGTACGCGCCGCCGAGGGGCGCGGCATCGGCGCCGACGCGATGGTCGCGGTCGGCATCAACGGCAGCCAGGTCGCGCTCAACGAATTCGCGAAGCCGAAGCCGACGGGCTTCTACGGCTCGATCCTCCTGAATCCGCGCCAGCACGGCTACCAGACGGGCGTCAACATGTATGACTGGATCACGAAGAACCAGGCGCCGCCGCCGCTCGTGCTGACCTCCGGCACGCTGATCACGCGCGACAACGAAAAGCAGGCGCGCGCCGCGCTCGGGCTGTGAGCCCGTCCAAGGAGCCGACATGACACGCACCACGCTCGTCACGGGCGCCGCCGGCGGCATCGGCCAGGCGCTGTGCCGCACCTTCCTCGCGGCCGGCGACCGCGTGCTCGCGCTCGATCGCGACCGCGCGGCGCTCGACCGCTTCCTCGATACGCTCGGCGACGCGCACGCGGCACCGGTCGTCGACGATCTCACCGACGCCGAGCGGCTGCGTTCCCTGCTCGAATCGCAGCCGCCGGTCGACGTGCTCGTCGCGAACGCGGGCACGGCGGCGTCGACCACGCTGCGCGACACGACGCCCGCCACCTGGCGCACGGATCTCGACGCGAACCTGACGGCCACCTACATGAGCGTCGAAGCCGTGCTGCCCGGCATGCGCGCACGCGGGCGCGGCGCGATCGCGATCATCGGTTCGGTCAACGGCGTGCATGCGCTCGGGCATCCGGCGTACAGCGCGGCGAAGGCCGGGCTGGTCAGCTACACGAAATCGCTCGCGATCGAGTTCGGCCGCGACGGCGTGCGCGCGAACATCGTGCTGCCGGGCACCGTGAAGACACCTGCCTGGGAAGCGCGCGTGGTGCGCAACCCGCAGGTGTTCGAGGCATTGAGGAAGTGGTATCCGCTCGACGATTTCGCGACGCCCGACGACGTCGCGCAGGCTGCGCTGTTCCTGTGCTCGCCGGCCGCGCGGATCATCACCGGTGTCGCGCTGCCCGTCGATGGCGGCCTGCTGGCCGGCAACCGCGTGATGGCGCAGGAACTGACGCTCGAGACGTTCTACTGATCGTGAAGCGGTGCGCGGGGCCGGCGGCCGCCCGGGCCGTCGCGCCCCATCCGGTGCGCGGCGCGACGCCGCGCGCCGTCAATGCGCAGCGGCCGCAGCCGGCTTCGTCATCCTGCCGAGCACGTGCTCGGTCATTCCGCGCGCGAGTTCGGTCTCGCCCATGAACACGGTGCCGATGCCCTCGTGCGACAACAGCGCGGCCTCGTCGCCGCTGTTCGTGCACAGCACGACCTCGAGCGTGGGGTTCAGCGTGCGCGAGATCTCGACGATCTGCCGCACGTCGAACACGTCGGGCAGCGTGACGACCAGCATCCCGGCGCGCGCGATATGCGCCTGCACGAGCACGATCGGCTCGATCGCGTCGCCCGACACGGCGGCAACACCCTCCGCGCGCAGCTTCTCGACGAGCTCGCGATTCTGCTCGACGACGACATACGCGATGCCGCGCTCGTCCAGCGCATGCGCGATCCGCGTGCCGACCTTGCCGTAGCCGACGATCACGACCTGCCCGGTGAGGTGCGTCTGCGGCGTCGACATCGGCAGCGCGGCGAGCGGATCGTCGCGCGCCTCGAGCTTGCGCGCGAACGCCGAATGCTTGCGGATCCACGCGAGCGCCGGATCGATCATCGCGAACAGCAGCGTGTTCATCGCGATCGAGATCAGCGCGACCGCCAGAATCAGGCTCTGCCCCTCGGCCGACAGCAGCCCGAGCGCGCGGCCGAGCCCTGCAAGAATGAACGAGAACTCGCCGATCTGCGCGAGACCCGCGCCGACCGTCAGCGCTGTATTCAGCGGATAGCGGAACGCGATCACGAGCGCGACCGCCGCCAGCGTCTTGCCGATCACCACGATCGCCGCGACCTCGATCACGTGCAGCGGCTCGGCGAGCAGGATCTTCGGGTCGAACAGCATCCCGACCGAGATGAAGAACAGCACCGAGAACGCGTCGCGCAGCGGCAAAGTCTCGTCGGCTGCGCGCCGGCTGAACTCCGACTCGCGCATCATCATGCCGGCAAAGAACGCGCCGAGCGCGAACGAGACGTCGAACAGCTTCGCCGCACCGAACGCGATGCCCACCGCGGCCGCGATCATGCACAGCGTGAACAGCTCGCGCGAGCCCGTGCGCGCGACGAGCCACAGAATGCGCGGAAACACACGCTTGCCGACCACCAGCATCAGCGCGATGAACGCCGCGACCTTCAGCATCGTGACGCCGAGCGTGCCCCACACGCTGCCGCCGGCCGCCTGCGCGTCGCCGGGCGGCGTGCCGCCGAGCAACCCCGCGACGGGCGGCAGCAGCACCAGCACGAGCACCATCACGAGATCCTCGACGACGAGCCAACCGACCGCGATGCGCCCGTTGACCGTCTCGACCAGCCCGCGCCCTTCGAGCGCACGCAGCAGCACGACGGTACTCGCGACCGACAGCGCGAGCCCGAACACGAGCGCCGCCCCGACACTCCAGCCCCAGGTGAGCGCGAGCCCGCCGCCGAGCAGCGTGGCCACCGTAATCTGGACGATTGCGCCCGGCAGCGCGATCTTGCGCACCGCGAGCAGGTCGCCGAGCGAGAAATGCAGGCCGACGCCGAACATCAGCAGCATCACGCCGACTTCGGCGAGCTGCTGCGCGAGCGACAGGTCGCCGACGAAGCCGGGCGTGCCGGGGCCGATCACGATCCCGGCGAGCAGATAGCCGACGAGCGGCGGCATTTTCAACAGCGACGCGAAATAACCGAAGACCATCGCGAGACCGAAACCGGCCGCGAGCAATGCAATCAGGCTGACGTCATGAGGCATCCCCCCTCCCAAGTTCTTGTAACTATTTAGTAAGGTTCAAGAATGAAAGGATAAGGGATGAGGCGGACAAATGGCGTGCCCCCGCGAAAAATTCACGCGGCGGCGCGCCTCTGCGGGGTGCAACCCCGGCGAAACGAAAGGCGCCGCGCGGGTGCGGCGGCGCCCTGAAACACCTCGGACAGGCGGGGCGGGCGCCCCGCCGCCCCATCAGCGCGACGCTTGCGGGAACCGCGCGCCCGGCGGCGGTTCGGGTCGGGTCGACGGCACGCTCTTGCGCACCTTCGCGACCTGAGCAGCCGTCACCGGCGCCCCCGTGTTGCCCCAGCTCGTGCGCACGAAGTTGGACACGTCCGCGACTTCCTGGTCCGACAGACGCCACCCGAACGGCGGCATCGTGAACGTCGACGGCGCGGTGCGCGTGCCCTGCAGGGCGCTGCCTTCCAGCACGACGTGGATCAGCGAGGTCGGATCGTCACCCTGCACGACCGGGTTGCCGGCGAGCGCCGGGAACACCCGCGTGTAGCCGTGGCCGTCGCTGCGGTGGCAGGCCATGCAGTTGTCGCGATAGACGGCGGCCCCCGGCTTGCTCGCATCGCCGGTCTGCAGCGCCTTCGCGGCAGCCACGTCGTACACGTGGGGCTGCTCGCCCTGCACGCGCGGCGGCAGCGTCTTCAGGTAGCGCGCGATCGCGTTCAGGTCGTCGTCGGTCATGTGCTGCATGCTGTGGCCGACCACGTCCGTCATCCCGCCGAACGCGGCCGTGCGCAGCGTGCGGCCCGTCTTCAGGAACTGCACGATCTCGGTCTCCGTCCACGTGCCGAGGCCCGTGCGCGGCTCGCCGCGCAGGCTCGTCGGCACCCAGCCGTCGATTGCCGCGCCGCCGGCCAGGAAATCCGGGCCGTCCGCGTCGGTCAGCCCGCGCTCCTGCATCGTCGGCGCGCGGGGCGTATGGCACGCGCCGCAGTGGCCGAGACCCTGCACGAGATACGCACCGCGCGCGACCACCGGATCGCTGTACGGCGCCGCGTCGAACGGCTTCGGTGTCGGCGCGAACATCTTGCGCCAGACCCCGAGCGGCCAGCGCATCGACAGCGGCCACACGATGTCGACCGCGCGGTTCGCGTGCTCGACCGGCGCGACACCATGCATGAAGTACGCGTACAGCGCCTTCATGTCGTCGTCGCTCAGGCGCGCGTAGGACGGGAACGGCATGGCCGGATACATCGTGTCGCCGTTCTTGCGCACGCCTTCGCGCACCGCCCGCGTGAAGTCCTCGACCGTCCAGCCGCCCAGGCCCGTTTTCGGGTCCGGCGTGATGTTGGTCGAATAGATCCCGCCGATCGGCGTGTCGAATTTCAGCCCGCCCGCGAACGGCTTACCGCCGCTCGCCGTGTGGCATGCGATGCAGTCGCCTGCACGCGCGAGGTATTCGCCGCGCTTGATCAGGGCCGCGTCGGCGGACTGCGCCGCGGGTGCGGCCGCCGCGCCGGAAGCCGCCGCGGGCGCCGCGGCCGGTTGCGCGAACGCCGTCGAGCCGGCGAAGCCGAACGCGGCCCAGGCCGCACCGGCCGCCAGCGCGCGCGACATCCGGCGCGCCATGTTGTGGTTCATCGTCCTCTTCATGCAGTCACCAGCGGGGCGGGATTTTTCAGGTATTGCTCGCGGATCGCACGGGCCGACCAGTAGGCCAGCGCCGCGATGATCCCGGTCGGGTTGTAGCCGATGCCCTGCGGGAGCGCCGATGCGCCCATCACGAACACGTTGTGCACGTCCCAGCACTGCAGGTAGCGGTTCAGCACGCTCGTCTTCGGGTCGGTGCCCATGATCGCGCCGCCGACGAGGTGAGTCGTCTGGTACGCACGCGAATCGAAGTGCTTGCCGAACTCGCGCGTCGACACGCCGATCGCCTTCGGCCCCATCGCCTCCGCGATCTTCTTCATCTGCCCGGTCACGTACTGCGCCATCTTGATGTCGTTGTCCTTCCAGTCGAAGGTCATCCGCAACAGCGGCTGGCCGTACGAATCGCGATAGGTCGGATCGAGGTCGAGATAGACGTCGCGGTACGACATGTTGGTGCCGTGCGCGTCCATCGAGATCGTGTGCGCGTAGTTGTCCTTGACCGCCTTCTTCCACGCCGAGCCCCACTGCGGCGTACCGGGCGGCGTCGCGATGCCGCTGATCGGCTTCACGCCGGCCTGGTTCACCCACAGCGGCGAGCCGCCGACGAAGCCGAGCGGGCCGTGGTCGAAGTTGTCCGCGTTGAAATCGTCCACCGCGACGCCGTTGCCGCCCGCGCCGATGAACGGATTCGTGTAGGTGTCCTTGTCGAAGAACGCCTTGATCGTCGACAGGTTCTGGTACGCGAAATTGCGGCCCACGACGCCTTCGCCCGAGATCGGATCGTACGGCTTGCCGATACCCGACAGCAGCAGCAGGTGCACGTTGTGGTACTGGAACGCGGCCACGATCACGAGATCGGCCGGCTGGTGTACTTCACGTCCGGCCGGGTCGACGTAGGTCACGCCCGTCGCGCGCTTCTTCGTATCGTCGAGGTCGACGCGCAGCACGTGGCACTTCGAGCGCAGCTCGAAGTTCGGCGCCTGTTTCAGCGCGGGCAGGATGTTCAGGTTCGGCGACGCCTTCGAGTACATGTAGCACGCGTAGCCGCTGCAGTAGCCGCAGAAGTTGCACGGGCCCATCTGCACGCCGTACGGGTTCGTGTACGGGCCCGACGTGTTCGCCGACGGCAGCCGGTACGGATGCAGGCCGAGCGATTTGGCCGCGTCGAAGAAGCGCTGTGCCGAATAGGTGTTGAGCTGCGCGGGCAGCGGGAAGTGGTCGCTGCGATTCGCGTCGAACACGTTGCCGTCACCGACCACCTTGCCGCCGACCTTGTACGCCTGCCCCGACGTGCCGAACACCTTCTCGGCGAAGTCGAAATGCGGCTCAAGCTCGTCGTAGGTCACGCCCGTGTCCTGGATCGTCATCCCTTCGGGGATGAACTTCTTGCCGTAGCGCTCTTCATAGTGGCTGCGCAGGCGCAGCTCTTCCGGCGTGATCCGGAAGTGCACGCCCGACCAGTGCAGCCCCGCGCCGCCCACGCCCTCGCCCGGCAGGAATGCGGCGAGCTGCCGGTACGGCAGCGCGGTGTCCTGCAGGCCGTGGCGGATCGACACGGTCGTCTTCGACAGGTCGAGGAACAGCTTCTTGCGGACGTTGTAGGTCAGCTCGTCGATCGTGTTCGGATACGCGCCGTCCGGGTAGGTGTCGCGATACTCGCCGCGCTCGAGCGCGACGACGTTCAGGCCCGCTTCGGTCAGTTCCTTCGCGAGAATCGCACCGGTCCAGCCGAAGCCGACGATCACCGCATCGACATGCGGTTTTTTCTCTGCGGCCATCAGCTGCGCTCCCCGTTGATCGAGACGGGGCCGTACGGATACGGCTTGCCGTTCTGGTTGACGAAATCCATGAAGTCCGCGCGCGCGCCCGGAAAGCCGATCATCTTCCACGCAGCCATGTCGTGATTGCCGCCATGCACCGGATCGCAGAAGTAGCCTTCGCGCGTGTTCTGCAGCAACTGACCGAAGAACACGCCCGGCGGCACGTCGTCGATCTGCGCGCCGCCCTTCTCCAGCGCGCCGAGCACGGTGTCGCGCGTCGGTGCGTCGAGATCCGCGAACGCCTTGCCGTGGGTCTTCTCGCAATAGCGGTTGACCGCCGCGATGCCGAGCCGGTAGATGTCGCGCGGCACCAGCTTCAGCTGATAGCCGAGCTCGGGCACGCCTTGCTGGAACGGCCCCTGCATGTACCAGGTGGCGCCGTGCGCATACGGCGTCTCCATCTGGCGGTCGATGAATTCGGGCACGCCCGATTCGAGGGCGCCGGGGCCTTCGGCGTCGGCCGGAATCAGCCGGTCGACGGCGGCCTGGACGAACGCCCATTCCTTTGCATCGAAAAAGGTCGGCTTGTACGGGGCGCGCTCGGCGCTGGCCGATGCACCGGGCGCATTGCCGGTCGTCGCGGAAGGCGACGACGAGCGCAGGTCGCAGCCGGCGACCGACGCGATCGGCACGAGCGCGACCGACGTGCGCAGGAAACGGCGGCGCGAGTTGGGTTTGTCTGGTGGCGTGGACATGGTCGGATGTTGATCGTTGGGGATCGGGGCCCGGACGCGCGCACTCCGCATGCGGCATGTCCGGCACGGCAGCCATGCCGCACGCGGCTGGCCGCCCTGTTCTTTGTCTGTTGCGAACAACCACGATGCAGGCGCCGTCCGCGCAATGCGCGGCTGCGCCTTCATGCAGCCGTGCACCGCGCCCATTCAGGCTGCGCTGCACGGATCGGCTTCTTTATGAGCCGTATCGTCCGACAAATACAGGCATCTGCCTGCATCTGCCCCTCATCGCTCATGACCCTCATTCAACTTAGACGCCGCGTTTGCCGACAGCAAGCACGACGTGCGCGGCGCTCTTTCGGGTCCGGCGACACGTGCCGCGGATTATAAATGGAACCGGTTCCATTCGGAATCGCGCCAGTGCAATTCAATGCATCGAAAATTGCAACAATTGAAAAATCCGGAAGCTGGAACCCGCAAGGATCGTGTGATTACCGGCTGATGCGGGCGTCAGGGAGAGGATTGTTGTGTGGCGAGCTGCGCCGAAGGCTGTCTCTTTCCAGCCACGCACAGCACCCGAAGGGGCCGATTTGCGTCGCGTTCTGGTAGCCTCCGCGACGCATGAATACATCGAAGAAAGAACTGCCGGCGCCCGACGCGACCCGCATCAGCCGAACCCTCAGCTACCTGCTGCGCCACGCGCCGGAGACGATCGGGCTGCAACTTGACCCGGAAGGCTGGGCCGACATCGACGAACTGATCACCGGTGCCGTCCGCCAGGGGCACCCTCTCGATCGCGCGACGATCGAAACCGTCTGTGCGACCAGCGACAAGCAACGCTTCGCCCTCTCCGACGACGGCCGTCGCATCCGGGCAGTACAAGGCCATTCGACGCCCGCCGTGCAGCGCCGCTATCCGGCCGCGCAGCCGCCCGAGCGCCTCTATCACGGCACCGCGACGCGCTTCCTGGATTCGATTCGGGCGCAAGGGCTGAAACCGGGCGCCCGTCATCACGTGCATCTGTCGCCGGAGATCCAAACGGCGCTGGCCGTCGGCAAGCGCTACGGCGTGCCGGTGATCCTCGAGGTCGATGCGCAGCGCATGCATCGGCAAGGCCACGCGTTCTTCGTCGCGGAAAACGGCGTATGGCTGACCGACACCGTGCCGGCGGAATTCCTTAAGGAGATGGAGAGGCCCGCGCGCTGAGACGCGCGCTCACCACGGCCAGTACATCGACGCGATGGCAAGCGCCAGCGCCGCGCAAAGCGGCGAGTAGTACAGCGTGTCCATGCGTGCGAAACGCGACCCGCGAATCCGCTTGAAGAAGCCGACGTAACGGAAATCGCCGACGGCCCGCACCGCGAAGATGAGTGCGAGCGCAACGACCGCGAACGAGATCGTGCCGTGATTCGCGTTCTGCCCCAGCCACCCGGCACGCGCGGCAACCACGCCCGCGCCGCCCAGCAATGCCGCCGCGACCGCGAGCGTGCCGATGGCGGTCGGCCGCAGCAGCGGCTCGCCGTCCTGCTCCGGAATGGCCGCCCCCTTGCCGCGCCGCCCGCCCAACGCCCAGTAGACGTGAATGAGCGCGATCGCGCAAAGCGTCGGCACGCTGAAATACGCTCCGGTCATGTCGGTCAATGTCCTCGTCTCGTCGTCTCGTGATCTCGATGTGTTGCCGGCAAGGTTCCGGCATGCGGCCTCGGTCCGCGACACACGTGACGATACCGAAACCCGGCGCCACCTGCATTGCGACGCCCGGTCGCAACCCGCCGCCCGTGACAGCGCCTGTTGCGATGCAGTACGCAAGCAGGCGCACGCGGGCCGGCCGCTTGACATCCCTCCGCGCGCCACTACCCTGTTATTCCAGTACTGCGGTCGATACGCCCCCGCGCGATCGGCCGCACGTGCATCGTTCGGCGCATTGCGCACCTGCACGACAACGATAACGAAGGCCATGGAGGCGACTCATGCTGATCGGTGTGCCGAAAGAGATCAAGAACCACGAATACCGTGTCGGCCTCACGCCGGCCGGCGCGCTCGAACTGACGCGGCACGGCCATCGCGTACTGGTGCAGCGCGGCGCGGGTACGGCGATCGGCCTGCTCGACAGCGACTACACGGCCGCGGGCGCATCGCTTTGCGACGGCGCCGACGAAGTCTTCGCGCGGGCCGACATGATCATCAAGGTCAAGGAGCCGCAACCGGCGGAATGCGCCATGTTGCGACGCGGCCAGATTCTCTACACGTACCTGCATCTCGCGCCCGATCCCGACCAGGCGGCCGCGCTCTTGAAGTCCGGCGCCGTCTGCATCGCATACGAAACCGTGACGGGCCCCGGCGGCGGCCTTCCGCTGCTCGCACCGATGAGCGAGGTGGCCGGGCGCATGTCGATCCAGGTCGCGGCGACCCACCTCGAGAGCCCGCGCGGCGGGCGTGGCTTGCTGATGGCCGGTGTGCCCGGCGTGCCGGCCGCGCATGTCGTCGTGCTCGGCGCGGGCGTGGTGGGCACCGGCGCGCTGCAGATGGCGGTCGGCCTCGGCGCACGCGTCACCGTGCTCGACACCAACGTGAACCGGCTGCGCCAGCTCGACCTCGTCTTCGCCAACCGGATCACGACCGTCTGCTCGAACGCGCACACGATCGACGAAGCCGTGCGCGATGCCGACGTCGTGATCGGCGCGGTGCTCGTACCGGGCGCATCTGCGCCGCGGCTCGTCACGCGCGACATGATCGCGACGATGCGCGCGGGGTCCGTCGTCGTCGACGTCGCGATCGACCAGGGCGGCTGCTTCGAGACCTCGCATGCGACGACGCACGCGGCCCCGACCTTCGTCGTTGACGGCGTCGTGCACTACTGCGTCGCGAACATGCCCGGTGCAGTCGCGCGCACGTCGACCTTCGCGCTGAACAATGCAACGCTCACCCATGCGCTCGCGCTCGCCGACAAGGGCTGGAAGCAAGCGATGACCGACGATCCGCATCTGCGCGCGGGCCTGAACGTGTGCGACGGACACATCACGTACGAAGCGGTCGCGCTGGCGCTCGGCCGGCCTTATGTGCCTGCGGCCGGCGTACTGGCATGACGTGACCGCGTTCACGCATGGCCGGCAACTGGCGGCACACGCCGTCAGCCGCGCTCACGCGCCCTTCGCACCGCCGCTGCGTTTCGACGCGCCGCCCGCGCCCATCGTGCGCGCAAGCAGCGGCCTCAATTGCGCGAGCGTGCGCGTGTTCAGCACGTCGGGCCGCGTGAGCCAGCCACGACGCGCCTGATCGACGCCGTACGCAAGATTGTCGAGCTCGTCCACACTGCACGCATCCGAGCCGATCGCCACCGGCACGCCGGCCTGCGCGGCCGCGCGGCACCAGATGTCCGGCAGGTCGAGCCGCCGCGGCTGCGCATCGAGTTCGACGAAGCAGCCGCGCGCCGCGGCATGCTCGATCAAGCGCGGCACGTCGAGTTCGCATGCGTCTCGCTCGCCGAGCACGCGGCCCGTCGGGTGCGCGAGAATCGTGAAATACGGATGATCCAACGCACGCAGCATGCGCGCGGTCTGTGCGTCGCGCGACAGTTCGAAGCCGTCGCGTACCGCACCGACCACGAGATCGAGCCGGCCGAGCATTGCATCGGGCACGTCGAGGCTGCCGTCCTCGCGAATGCCGGCCTCCACGCCCTTGAGCAGCACGAAATCGTCGAACGACGCGTTGAGGCGATCGATCTCGTCGAGCTGCCCGGCAAGCCAGTCGAAGGGGTGGCGGCCGCCGCCGGCATGCGGCGCCCGGTCGGTGATGGCCAGGTACGCGAACCCGCGTGCGCGCGCCGCATCGGCCATCGCCCGCAGGCTGTCGCGACCGGTCGATGCGTCGGTATGCGCATGCAGGTCGCCGTGGACGTGCTTGCGCTCGACCAGCGCCGGCAGCGTGCCCGCGCGCGCTGCGTCGATCTCGCCGCGATCCTCGCGCAATTCGGGCGGCACCTCGTGCAGGCCAATCGCGGCATAGATCGACGCCTCGGTCGCGCCGGCAATCCGCTCGTCGCCGCGAAACACGCCATACTCGTTGATCTTCAGCCCGCCGGCCTGCGCGATCCTGCGCAACGCGATGTTGTGCGCCTTCGATCCCGTGAAGTAGACGAGCGCCGCGCCGAACGCGTCGGCATCGACGACGCGCAGGTCGACCTGCAACCCGCTGGCGAGCACCACGCTCGACTTCGTCTTGCCGTGCGCCAGCACGCGCACCACCTCGCCATAGCCGACGAACGCGTCGGCGACGGCCGCCGGGTCGCGTGCGGTGACGAGGATGTCGAGATCGCCGACCGTCTCGCGGCGGCGGCGGAAACTGCCGGCCGGCACGGCCTTGCCGACGCCGGCAATCGCGCGCAGGCGTTCGAGCAACGGCCGCAGCGCGTGCGCCGCATCCGGCAGCAGGAAACGTTGCGGTTCGCGCTTGAGCCGGTCGTCGATCGCTTCGAGCAGATGCGCTTCGGTTTTCGCGCCAAAGCCCGGCAGCTCGCGCACGTGCCCGCTCTTTGCTTGCGCGCGAAGCTGCTCGAGCGAATCGACGTGCAGCGCGTCATGGAGCGCCTTCACGCGCTTCGCGCCGAGCCCCGGCACGTCGAGCAGCTCGACGATCGCGCCCGGCAACGCGTGACGCAGCGTTTGCTGCAATTCGCAGGTGCCGGTCGCGGCGATCTCGCGCAGCTTCGACGCGAGATCGGGCCCGATCGACGGAATCGTCCCGAGATCGTCGCCGTTCGCGATCATCGTCGGGATATCGCGCCCGTAGTCCGCAATCGTCCGTGCGGCATTGCGATAGGCGCGCACCCGGAACGGATTGGCGCCCTGGATCTCGAGCATGTCGGCAATCTCGGCGAACACGGCCGCACACTCGGCATTGTGGATCGGCATGATCGGCGTGGCTCCCTTCCACGTGGATGGCGCCGCGCGCGTGCGCGACGGCGTCTGCCCGCCCGGCGCCGCATGCTGACGCCGCCGGGCATCCGTTCGTCATCGTACGCCGGCCGTGCCACGCGTGCAGCGCCGATATGGCCGGGACGCCGGCGTCAGAGGGTGGCGCGCGGCGTCGTGGCGTAGTGCCGCTCGTAGATCGACTGGCAATGCGTGCAGCGCTCGGCGGCCGGGCGTGCCAGCAGCCGCTCGTAGCCCACCGAGCCGTCGCAGTCGATGCACTCGCCGTAGCTGCCGTCGCGCATCCGCTGCTGGGCGCGGCCGATCGCGCGCAGCTCGGTCAGTTTCATGCCGATCAACGCATGATCGACGTCGACGAAGAGATCCGCATTGGCCTCGTCGCCCTCGTCCGGCGCCGCGCCGGCAAGATCTGCGTAGGATTCCGACGCGCGCTGGTCTTCGCTGGCGCGGATCTCCGCGCGCAAAGTCTGCTCGCTCTCGTTCAGCCGCTGTTTCAGCGTCTGCCGTTGTTGTGGGTCGAGCGACATGGCCGTCTCTCCTGTTCCGGGTTCCGCGCTGGGCGTTGCGGCGCGCGGTGTCGCGCCGGTGCGCGGCGGACAGGCGTTACCGCCTGCCACCGTGTCCGGATGTGCGCCCGGAGACACGAAGGGCCGGACGCATTCGACGCAGGATAAACCCATTGAACACGCATGTGTTGACCGGAATCAGCGTGCACTGCAGCGCTCGCGATACGCGCTGCCAAACTGGGGACGGACGCGAAATCGCGACACGATCGCAAAGCGAAGCGGCATCTCCGATGGCGGGCGTCGATTCGAGCGCCGCGCGCGCCGCCGTCGGCAGCCCCGGCCGGACGCACACGTTTCCGGGCCAGGCTTCGTCAGAACGCGTTGCGCCCGACGAATCCCCGCACGACCGTCAACAGGATGATCTTCATGTCGAACCAGAAGCTCCAGTTCTGCATGTAGAACAGATCGAACTTCACACGCGCTTCCATCGCCTCGACCTTGCGGGTCTCACCGCGATAGCCGTTCACCTGTGCCCATCCGGTGATGCCGGGCCGCACGCGGTAGCGATACATGTAACAGTCGATCAGTTGCCGGTAGAAGTCGTCATGTTCGATCGCATGGGGACGCGGGCCGACGACCGACATCTGCCCGAACAGCACGTTGAAGAACTGCGGCAGCTCGTCGAGGGATGTGCGCCGCAGGAACGCGCCGACGCGCGTGATGCGCGTATCGTTGCGCGACGCCTGCCGCACGACTCCCGGCTGTGCACGATGCACGCGCATCGTCCGGAACTTCAGAATGTCGAACTCCCGGCCATCGACGCCCTTGCGGCGCTGCCTGAACAGCACGGGCCCCGGCGACGACAGCTTGACCGCGATCGCCAGCAGCGACAGCAGCGGCAGCAACGGAATCAGCACGCCGAAGGCGAACAACCGGTCGAACGCGAACTTCGCCCACAGCTCCGGCGCCGAGCGTGGCGTGGTCGCGAGGTTGATGGCCGGCATGCCGAGCACGTCGGTCGCCGAGCGATCGACCACCGCCATCTGCCGCACGTCGGGCAGCAGCCGCAATTCCACGAACTCGTCGCGCAACTCGCGGACGATGCGCTGGATCCGCCACTCGTGCGACATCGGCAGCGTGAGCCATACCTCGTCGATCTCGCCGCCGCGAATCAGGTCGCGCAATGCATTCCAGTCGTCGATCACCGGCACGCCGCCAATCCCGCCGGACGCAGCCTGTGCGTCGTCATCGAAAACGCACGCCGCCACGAACGGGCCCTGCGGCGCGAGCTGCATCCGCTCGACCGCGACACGCCCGTAGGCCGTTGCGCCGACCACTGCGACGCGGCGCTGCCGCGCGCGCGGATCGTCACGCGTCAGCGCGAGCGCCAGCAGCGCGGTACGGCCGAGCAGCAACGCCGCGTCGCCGGCCAGCACCGTGCGCACGATCCAGCGTGTCGTGATCGTGCCGCCGCGGTTCATGATCCACAGCGCGGCGGCCACCGTCAGCACGCTCGCGCAGACGAGCCCCACGAGCGTTTGCGTCAGCGCATGCGTGCCGCCGTGCGGCGCCATGCTGCCGCGTACGGTGCGCAGGTAGCGCGGCAGCAATGCCACGGTCAGCACGCACAGCAGCGCGATCGCGCCGCGCTGCGCGTCGGACAGCTCGCGCCACGCGAGGCCCGACGCCGCCTGCGCGGCGAGCGCGCCTGCCAGCACGAGCACGACGTCGGTCGCCGCGATCGCGGCGCGCCGCATCGCATTCGTTCCACCGGGCTTCGACTGCATCGTCACGCACCATGTGCCGGGAACCCGCGATGCGCCTCCGGCATGCGGGGCCGAACCGGTGTCGGCCGCGCCGTCCCGCGCGTGCCGAGCAGCCTGCGATAGTCCGCGCGAATCAGGTCGTAGCATTCGCACGCGTGATGTTCGAGGCCGTCGCGGTCGAGCACCGTGATGCGGCCGCGGCGCTGCCGGATCAACCCGGCTTCCTGCAGGTTGCCCGCCGCCTCCGTCACGCCTTCGCGCCGCACGCCGAGCATGTTCGCGATCGTCTGTTGCGTGACAGCCAGTTCGTCGCCGTCAATGCGGTCATGCGCCAGCAGCAGCCAGCGGCTGAGCTGCTCGCTGACCGAGTGATGCCGGTTGCACAGCGCGCTGCGCGAGATCTGCGCCATCGCCGCCTGGCAGTAGTTGAGCAACAGCCGGTAGGTCTGCGGCGAGCGCTCGAATTCGGCGCGCATCACGCAGCTCGGCACACGATAGGCCATCCCGCCGATGCGGACCTCGACCCGGTGCGACGCCGCGGCGCCACCGACCATCGTCGCCAGCCCGACCACCCCTTCGCGGCCGACCTGCGCCACCTCGACCATCGCACCGTCCTCCATCAGGTGCTGCACCGACATCATCGACGTCGTCGGGAAATGCACGTGACGCATCGGCTCGCCGACCCGGTCGAGCATCCCGGCCTTGACCCTGACCAGTTCGAGATGCGGTGCGATGGTGCGGATGCTGTCCTCGGGGAGGGCATCGAGGATGGCATTCGCCGAGTAGCTCGAGTGAAGATGAAGCATGTCTGTATCCCTTTTATCGTCCGTGCCGCCTGCTGCCGCGTGCATGGAACTCGTTATCGCGATGCGCGCCCGGACGTTGCAGGGGTTGCGGCCACAACCCTGATTCCGACTGACCCTCGGCTTGTTCGCCGCCGGATCGAGTCGGCCGTTCCGTTTCGACACGCCATCCCGAATAAGCGATTTACGTGCCAATACATGCCTATCCTTAATATGTGAATCACGCCGGATTTAGATCACCCGAATAACTCGTTGAAAAACAAAAAAAGCGTCTCATTTCCGGACACTCTTCCGAGTGATGGACACTGCGCGGCATTTGACTGATCATTTCGCGTGCATCCAACCGAGGCAGCCGCACCGGCGCCGCGAGGCTTGTCGTTCATATACTTACTGTCGATTTTCAATTGTTTCCATGATGTGCCGGGTAGCACTCCGCCGCCGCGCCGCGCCTCACACGGCTGTTTGAAACTGTCTCAAATTTGAATCGGCACACTAATTTTCGACTCTGTAACCCACCGCACAATTCAACAACAAGCCTTTGATTTTTATATGTTTTTTATCGGCATCCATTTATTTGTCAAATAATGTTCAATGCCCTCCGGGCACTTTCCCCGTGCGATGCACCCGCCTGACCGATTGACTCCCTGCCGACATGGAATGAATGTCCGAAGTCACATTCGGATTCAGGATGATTAATTTCGCCGAAATGAATCATTAAATCCGGATGACGTTTTCACTCGGCAAAAATCGTCAAACTTTGTGAAATGACGCAATATGCAATTGTTCGGTTTCAATGCCGTGCTAGCCTTTTCGCCAGTATCGTCACTCCATTTTTGACGAACACAAGTCTGCACGATCGTGCGAATTCCCCATTTTCGGGGTATCGCCGCGACGACGCGTGACCGCCACCCTACGAGGATGCGCCGTGACTCATCAGGCCCCTGACACCGTCGCGTATGCGAACGGCATGATCGAGCTTTCCCACAGCTTCGATGCGAACCGCTTTCTCGCGGCCGTCGACCGCGAAGAGCTCGCGACCCTGGCCCCCCACCTTCAACTCGTCCACCTGAAATCCGGGCAAGTGCTCTGCGAGCCCGGCGAAATGCTCGCCGCGGTCTACCTGCCCGTCACGACCGCGATTTCGTTGCAATACGTGTCGTCCGGCGGCATGACGCTGGAAGTCGCGGAGATCGGCAGCGAAAGCGTGGTGTGCGACGACGTGATCGGCGGCAGCGGCCGGATGCCCTGCCGTGCCGTGGCCTGCCGCGACGGCTTCGTCTATCGGCTCGACCGGCGCGTGTTCGCCGCGGCGTTCGACGCATCGCCGGTGATCCGCCATCTCGTGTTCCTGTGCGTGCGGCTGCTGATGGCGCAGGTCTCCCAGATCACGTTCTGCAGCCGTCACCACGTGCTCAAACATCAGTTATGCAGATGGTTCCTGCTCGCGTACGACCGGACGCGCAGCATCGAGATCCAGGTGACGCACAGCATGCTGGCGCAGATGCTCGGCGTGCGGCGCGAAACGGTCACCGATGCCGCCGGCGAAATCCAGAAGCTGGGCCTGATCCGGCAATACCGGAGCTCGATCGAGCTCGCCGACCTCGCCGGCCTCGAAAAAATGTCGTGCGGCTGCCGCGCGATCGTGCGCGACGAGATGAAGCGCATCCTGTCGGCCGATTCGGGCGTGCCGGCCGCGGCGCGCGCCTGATTGGCGGGCCGCAGCGGGACGGCGCCGGCGCGCCGCCTGCCTGCCGGGTTAGCTGTTTGTAGGGTGGCGAACAGAACGCCGCGTCTGCCAATGGTCTACTGATGCCGGACTGCCGGGGGGACGTCAGCGCGTAGCGCGCGTCTGCCCGAGCGGACGACACCACGCACGCCGGAGCAGCACGTGAAAAACGAAATCAGAACCATCCTGAAGCACGTCGCCCATCTCGAAGCCGCGATCGACTCGATCGGCGACGGGGACGATCTCTACGAAGCGGGCCTTTCGTCGCTCGACACGATCCAGCTGATGCTCGCGATCGAGAAGCAATTCAACATCGAGATTCCCGACGAGATGCTGAACCGCAACCTGTTCCGCAGCATCGACGCGCTCGCGGACACGATCGCCACGCTGCAACGCACCGAGCATTCGGCATGAGCGCGCTGCTTCCCGAACTCGCGGCCGACAGCGATTCGCGTCGGCTCGACGAGGCCGCGCATGCCGTCGCCCAGATCGCCGCGCAGCACGCGGACGCGGTCGACCGCGACGCGCGCTGCCCCGTCGAGGCGATCGAGGCCATGCGCGCGCGCCGCCTGCTCGGCGCGATGGTGCCGCCCCATCTCGGCGGCGCTGGCGCGTCGCTGGAAGATATCGCGTCGGCCTGCTCGATTCTCGGCCAGGCCTGTGCGTCGTCGGCGATGGTGTTCGCGATGCACCAGATCCAGGTCGCCTGCATCGTCGACCACGCGCTCGACCAGGGCTGGCACAAGCTGTTCCTGCAGCAGCTCGTGCGTCACCAGTGGCTGCTTGCATCGGCCACGTCGGAAGACGGCGTCGGCGGCAACCTGCGTGCGAGCCAGTGTGCGCTCGAAATCAACGGCGGCGAGTTCCGGCTGCGCAAATCCGCGCCGACGATCTCGTATGGCGACTATGCGGACGGCATCCTCGCGACCGCACGACGCGATGCGGACGCGCCGGCTTCCGAGCAGGTGCTCGTCACGCTGTTGCGCGACGGCTACACGCTCACGCGCCGCGGCGAATGGGACACGCTCGGGATGCGCGGCACCTGCAGCAACGGTTTCGAGCTCGATGCGCAAGGCGCTGCCGTCCAGTGCCTGCCGGTGCCGTTCGCGAAGATCGCCGAGGAAACGATGGTGCCGGTGTCGCACATCCTGTGGGCCGCGGTATGGATCGGCGTGGCCGGCGACGCATTCCACCGCGCGCACCAGTTCTTCCGCGCACAGGCACGCCAGACCGATGGCGCGCCGTCGCCCGCGTCGCGGCGCATCGCCGAATCGCTCGCGCTGATGCAGGCGATGCAGGCCCGCGTCGACAACGTGCTGCGCCTTCACGCGAATCCGGCGTCCCGCTCGTGGTCGGCCGGCATGGCCCGGGCCGCCGAAATCAACACGCTGAAGACCTACGTGTCGACGACCGCGCTGGAAGTCGCGCACCAGGCCATGATGATCTGCGGGATGGCCGGCTACAAGCAAGGCACGCCGTTCAGCATCGGCCGCCACATTCGTGACCTGTATGCGGCGGCGCTGATGATCAGCAACGACCGCATTGCCGTCAACACCTCGAACCTGCTGCTCGCGCTGCGTCCTGCGACGCTGGAGAAACATACGTGAACGATCGCCTTGCCGTGCCCTCCGCCGCCTCCGCTCCCGCCGATGCACCAATCGACCGCGCGGGCGTCAACCCGCTGCGCGACGAACTGATCGACGCGGGCCTGCTGGTCTCCACCGGCATCCAGGGCCTGTTCGGCCGCAGCGAACGGTTCGAGCGCGTCGTGGAAGCGCTCGACGCGTTCGTCACGCGCATCGGCACCGACCAGCAGGCCGAAGTGCTGCGCTTCCCGCCGGCGATGAGCCGCACCGAGTTCGAGCGCAGCGAATACATGAAGAGCTTCCCGCAGCTCGCGGGCAGCGTGCATGCGTTCTGTGGCGACGAACACCAGCACCAGCGCGTATTGCAGTGCCTCGATCGCGGCGACGACTGGACGGAAAGCCAGAAGCCGACCTACGTCGTGATGACGCCGGCCGCGTGCTACCCGGTCTACCCGGTCGTCGCACGCGCAGGCGCGCTGCCGGCCGACGGCCGGATCGTCGACGTCTTCTCGTACTGCTTCCGCCACGAGCCGTCGCTCGATCCGACCCGCATGCAGCTGTTCCGGATGCGCGAGTACGTGCGGATCGGCACGCCCGAGCAGATCGTCGCGTTCCGCGAGACCTGGATCGAACGCGGCACGCGGATGATCGAGATGCTGCGCCTGCCCAACGCGATCGACCTCGCGAACGATCCGTTCTTCGGGCGCGGCGGCAAGATCGTCGCGAACAGCCAGCGCGAGCAGAACCTGAAGTTCGAGCTGCTGATCCCGATCGAGCACGATGGTCGCCAGACCGCCTGCCTGAGCTTCAACTACCACATGGACCATTTCGGGCTGCTGTGGGACATCCGCACCGCCACGGGCGACGTCGCGCACACGGGCTGCGTCGGCTTCGGCCTCGAACGGCTCACGCTCGCGCTGTTCCGCCATCACGGCCTCGACATCGATGCATGGCCGCGCGCAGTGCGCGACGTGCTGTGGGGCACGCCATGAGATTCGTGTCCCGCGACGGCGACGACGCGTCGTTCGAGGATGTGCGCCACCGCGCGCGCCACTACCGGCCGCATCCGCTGCACGGCCAGGAGATGGTCTGGAAACAGACCAACTGCTACGTCGACATGTGGCTCGAGGTGCTCCGGTGGTGGGGCTTCAATCCGTACGCGGCGCTGCCGTTTACGATCGCACTCGATTTCGAAGGCGACCAGTTCACGTTCTTCAAGTTTCCGCACGACGAACTGGAGCGGCTGTACGGCATCGTCGTGCAGGAGCACTCGATCTACGAGCCGCTGGACCAGCACATCGAGACGCAGGTTGCGCGCGGCCACCTGATGATCGTCGAGGTCGACGCGTGGTTCCTGCCCGATACGCGCGGCAGCAGCTACCGCACGCAGCACACGAAGACGACGATCGGCATCGATGCGATCGACCGCGCAAAGCGCCAGATCGGCTACTTCCACAACAGCGGCTATTACGTGGCCGAGGACTTCGACTACGACGGGCTCGTCGGCGGCAACTCGCCGATGACGCTGCCGCCGTACGTCGAATGCGCAAAGCGGCGGTTTGCGCCGCTCGACGAGCGTGCGCTGTGCGAAACGTCGCTCGCCGCGCTGCAGCGCCACCTGCGGCGCCTGCCGGTCGTCGACCCGATCGCCGCATTCCGGCGGCAGTTGCAGACCGATGCACGGACGCTCGCCGATTCGCCGCTCGAGCATTTCCATGCGTACTCGTTCAACTCGGTACGGCAGCTCGGCGCGAATTTCGAGCTGTTCGGCCATTACGCGCGCTGGCTGCAGGCCAGCGGCTGCGTCGGGCCGTTCGCCGAGATCCGCGCCGCGTGCGACCGCATCGCGTCCGAAGCGATGGTGCTCGAATTCCGGCTCGCGCGCGCCTGCGCGCGCGGCAAGGAGGAGCGCGGCGAGTCGACGCTCGAAGCGATCGGGGCCGCGTACGCGGATGTGGTTGCCTGCGCGCGGCAAATCGCGTTGCCGCTGCGGCACATGACGCCCGTGCGCAGCGACACCGCGGCAGCCGTGCCGGTCATGCGGTGACGCGCACGCGCGCCCTGCCCGCGTGGTCGATGCTGGCGACGGCCGCGGGGGTCGCACGGGAACCGCGCGACCTCCCGGCCGCCGGCTGGATCCCGGCGACCGTGCCCGGCACGGTCGCGCAGTCGCTCGCGCTGGCGGGCCGGCTCGACGAAGCCGAATCGCTCGACGAGCGCGACCACTGGTACCGGATCGAACTGCGCGGACACGGGCCGCGCGTGCTGCGCTTTCACGGCCTCGCGACGCTCGCGCAAGCGTGGCTCGACGACACGCCGATCCTCCGCTCCGACAGCATGTTCGTCGCACACGACGTATCCGTGTCGCTCGACGGTGCGCACCGGCTGACCCTGTGTTTCCGGGCGCTCGCCCCGCACCTGCGCGACACGCGCGCGCCGCGCCGGGCACGCTGGCGCACGCGGCTCGCCGAGCCGGCGGCGCTGCGCACGATCCGCACATCGCTGTTCGGCCACATGCCGGGCTGGTTTCCGCCGTATGTGCCGACGGGCCCGTGGCGGCCCGTGGATGTGCTCGATCCGGCCGACGGGCCCGTTCTCGTCGATTGCGACCTGCACGCGCGCATCGAAGGCGACACGGGCTGGCTCGATGCGGAACTGACGTTCGCCGCGCCGCTGCCCGACGCGATCGCGGCGCGGCTGTCGTGCGGCCAGCACCACGCCACGCTCGAACGTGCCGGTGCCGACCGTCTGCGCGCCAGCGTCGCGGTACCCAACGTATGCCGCTGGTGGCCGCATACGCACGGCGAGCCGGTGCTGTACGACGTTGCGCTGCATCTCTGCGACGAGGTGCGGCCGCTCGGTGCAACGGGTTTCCGCACGATCGAAGTCGACGCCGGCGCCGACGGCAAGGGCTTCGGGCTGCGCATCAACGGCGTGCCCGTGTTCGCGCGCGGCGCATGCTGGAGTAGCGCCGCGCCGCTCGCGCTGCACGCGGACGACGCGACCTACGCCCGCCTGCTCGGGCTCGCGCGCGACGCCGGCTTCAACATGATCCGCGTCGGCGGCACGATGACCTACGAGGCCGATGCCTTTCACGCGTGGTGCGACCGGCTCGGGCTGCTGGTCTGGCAGGATTTCATGTTCGCGAACTTCGACTATGCGTTCGACGATCCCGCGTTCGCGGACAACGTCGATCGCGAAGCCCGGCAGTTCCTCTCGCGTCACGGCGCATCGCCGTCTCTCGCCGTACTGTGCGGCGGCAGCGAGATCGCGCAACAGGCCGCGATGTCCGGGCTCGGCCCGAAGCAGCGCTTCGTCGAGCTGACCGCCGACCGGCTGGCCGGCCACGCGGCCGCGTGCCGGCCCGACGTCCCGTACGTGCCCGATTCGCCCGATGGCGGCGTGCTGCCGTTCGCACCGCGCGAACGCGTGTCGCACTACTACGGCGTCGGTGCCTACCTGCGCCCGCTCGACGACGCGCGCCGCGCGGACGTGCGCTTCGCGAGCGAATGCCTCGCGTTCTCGAACGTGCCGTGCGACGCGACGCTCGCCGAGCTCGGCTGGCCCGGCGTGCACGAGCCGCGCTGGAAGGCAGCCGTACCGCGCGATCCCGGCACGTCGTGGGATTTCGAGGACGTACGCGACCACTATCTGCAGACGCTCTACGACGTCGTGCCCGACCGGCTGCGGCGCGAGGATCCGGCGCGCTACTTCGAGCTGTCGCGCGCGGTCATTGCGGACCTGATGCGCGAAACGTTTTCCGAATGGCGGCGCACCGGCTCGCGCTGCGCCGGCGCGCTCGTCTGGCAGTTCCAGGACGTGATGCCCGGCGCCGGCTGGGGAGTGATCGACGCCGCGCACCGGCCGAAATCGGCGTGGTATGCGTTGCGCCAGGTCCTGCAGCCGGTGCAGCTGCTGCTCGTCGACGAAGGCTTGAACGGGCTCGACGTGCATGTCGTCAACGAGCGCCCCGCGCCGCTGTCGGCCGCGCTCGAGCTGGTCGCGCTGCGCGACGGCCGCACGCCGGTCGCGCGGGCCGGCTGCCCGGTGCGAGTCGCGGCGCACGACGCCGTGCGGATCGGCTCGGCCGAGCTGCTCGGCCGGTTCTTCGACTGGACTTACGCGTACCGGTTCGGGCCCTGCGAACACGACACCGTCGTCGCGACACTCCGCGCGGACGACGGCACGCTGCTGTCGCAGGCGTTCCATTTCCCGTCCCGCTCGCATCCGGCCGCCCTGGCGCGCCGTGAACTCGGGCTGGAAGCGTGCGTGTCGCGCACCGGTGACACGTGGCATGTCGACATCGACACACGGCACGTTGCGCGTCACGTGCAGATCGATGCGCCGGGCTACCTGCCGCGCGACGACTGGTTCCATCTCGCGCCCGATACGCCGGCGCGCGTCACCCTCGTTCCGCTTGACCTGACCGGGAAGCATGGCGCCGCGGCCGATGTGCCGCCGGCCGTGGAGGTCCGGGCTGTCAACGCCGCGCGCACGGTGCGCGCCACGCAGGCCGGTTGACGCGGCGCTCGCGGCGTCTGAAAGCCGCGAGCGCCCCTGTCGAATCTCAGTCGGACGAGCCCGTGCCGCGCGGCCGCTCGATCCCGTATGCCTCCATCCAGCGATACAGCGTGGCGCGCGACACGCCGAGCTCGCGGGCCGACGCCGCGACGCGCCCGCGCGTGCGCAGCAAGGCGGTTTCGATCGCCTCGCGCTCGATCGACTTGCGGATGTCGGCCACCGACGGCGACGCGGCATCGAGGCAGTATTCGAGTTCGAGATCCTGCGCGGTAATCAGGCGCCCTTCCGTCATCACGACCGCGCGGCGTACGCGGTTGATCAACTCGCGGACATTGCCGGGCCAGTCGTGCTTGTAAAGTGCCGTGATCGCATCCGTCGAGAAGCCGCGCACGCGATGGCGCGCGTCGCCACGGAAACGTTCGAGCATGTGATGCGCGAGCAGCTCGATGTCCTTGCCGCGCGCGCGCAGCGGCGGCTGGTCGATGCGCATCACGCACAGACGGTGGAACAGGTCCGGCCGGAAGCGCCCTTCCTCCATCGCCTCCCGCAGGTCCACGTGCGTCGCCGACACGATCCGGACATCGACCGGCACCGGATCGCTGCCGCCCAGGCGATGAATTGCGCGCTCCTGCAGGAAACGCAGCAGGCTCGCCTGACTCTCGTGCGGCAGGTCGCCGATCTCGTCGAGCAGTAGCGTGCCGCCGCTCGCCGCTTCCACATAGCCGATCTTGCGTGCGTTCGCGCCGGTAAACGCGCCGCGTTCATAGCCGAACAGCTCGGATTGCAGCAGATGCGGCGGAATGGCGCCGCAGTTGACCGCGACGAACGGGCCGTTGCGGCGCTCCGAATGGCGATGGATCGCGACCGCCGTCAACTCCTTGCCGGTCCCCGTTTCGCCGAACACGAACACCGGTGCGTCCGTGCGCGCGAAGCGCCGCACCGTATCGAACAGCCGCAGCATCGCGCTGCAGGTGCCGACGATGCCTTTCTCCTCCGATTCGAGCCGTTCGCGATCGCGCGCGAACAGGCACTCCATGCCGTACGCATGGCCGACCGTATCGGCGATCCGCTGATGCGAGGCGGGCAACGTGACGTAGTCGAAGCAATAGTCGCGCAACAGCGCGCGCACGTTCGGCGAAGCGGTCTGGCCGACGTCGACGAGTGCGACCCAGACGACGTCGCGCATCGACGCGCAGGTCGACGCAATGCTTCCGATCGCGTCGGCATGACCGCCGCTCAGGTCGAGGATGCCGCAGGTGATTTCACCGGACGTGTCGCGCAGTTCGCTCGCCTGCGCAACGATCGACACTTTCCAGTCGCGTCGCGCCAGTTCCTTTCGCAGCATGACGGACGGCGACTGCGTCCAGTAAATCAGCGGACGCTGCCCGTTACCACTCCCCGCGCCGGCGCTCTTATCGCGCGTTATTGGCATATTCATAACGAACCATCACTTTCTCCACTCCGCGAACCGTTCGCGTGCGCTGCGGCCGGCGGCGCATGGCCACCTTTCCGCGCTGCGTTTCCGCAGCTTTGGCGAAGATCGAAACTGCACACGGCGAGAGCCCCGGGAGGTCGAGCCGGATGTCATCCGGCCTCGTTGTCATCGAACTCGAAGGGAACGCGCGGCTGAGGGAGCCACGACGTCCCCGCTTTGACGCGACCCGCCATCCAGGCGGAACGCGTCGGCAGACGGGAATGCCGTCGGCATGTGCGTCACGTCGTACAGGACCGTTGCGCCCGATGCTGAACCGGATGGCCGCCAACCCGCTTCCGGAATGACCGCCGCATTTCACCCGCACTTGAATTTACACCCCGTTTCGAGATGGTCTTGTTACCAAACGATAAACCTGAATCAACCGGTTACGCGACCGATAATGCAACCGGTTGCCCCGCACCACGCGCGTTTGACCACTGAGATTTGATTATCTACGAGCATTCCAGTCAATCAGTGGCAAATACTACTTTTCCCCAAGATGGGCACGGTGGATTGCTAGTGATTTTTACCGAAATCCCCGGGAATGGCCGATACCGCATTCCACTTGCCACATAATCGCGCGCGCCGCCGGACGGCCGAATCGTATCGCGGCGACGCCCGGCCCGCTCGCGCTCCGCTCGTCCGTTACATACCGTAATCAACCGCACCACGTCACGTATCCCGGTTCGCGGCGTCGACGCGCGGCGAAACGCGTGCGGCGCACGCCGATCGCTCTCCGGCGAGTCGTTGCGACCACGTGTGAAATCGGTCGCGCCGACGCAGGCCCCCCGCAATGCAGCATGGCGATCCGCCACGTGCCGCTCAGGATCGTCGCGACCGGATCCGGCGTTTCGTCGGCTCGGATGCGGGCCGCCCGTTGTCGCCATCGGCCAGGCCGCGTCGCCTGATCCCAAGTCGCAACAACGGCATGCGGATGGAGGACGTGTACGCCGCACGGGCACGCACTGCCCTGCAGGGATCCGACGAGGCGGCACACGGTCGGCCTGCGCGGTACAGCCGACCACGTGCGTGAGTGTGTGCCCGGCGCCGCCATGCACGACCGGCCCGTCGTGAACGCTCGCAATCTTCAAGTCCGGCCCCCGGTTCTTTATTGACATTCGATGTTGACTGGCCTCGCATCGAGGCGGGCAGCCAGGATGGGGCAATTATGAAAAAGCACCGGCCATCCCGGTGTGTGCTACCGCACCTTGCGGCGCTCGCGCGGCGCTTCCTGGCTGCGCAAGCCGCACCGGCGAGGCGAATCCGGATCGTGAGTACGCTTTCGAACAGACCGGCGCAGCGCGTACCCGGATGATGAGGATCGCCGCGCTGCACGGGACGATCGCGTCCATGCGGCAAGGCATGCCGAAGGCATCACGCGAGGACAGCATCATGGAATGGCATTGTTGTGAATTCGAACATCTGGGCGCCGTCGACCTCTACGCAATCCTGCGCGCCCGCAACGCCGTGCTGGTGGTCGAGGACGCGCACACGCATCTCGACATCGACGGCAAGGACGCGGGCGCGCTGCATGTCTATGCGACCACGCGCGACGGCGACACCATGGAAGTCGCGGCCTACGCACGCATCCTGCCCGGCGACGACATCGACCCGGACGTCGTGATCGACAAGGTGCTCACGAGCGAGAGCCGCCGCGACGACGATACGCTCGAGCGGCTGATCGAGCGCGCCCTCACCGCCGCGCAGGCCGCGTGGCCCGCGGCCGCGGTGCGCACGCACGTCCCGGCGCCGCGTCAGGCGTTCTACAAGCGTTTCGGATTCCGCAAGGCCTATGGCCCGTATCTCGAACAGGGGGCGCCATTCGTCGGCCTGGTGCGATCGTCCGACCGCGCTGCAGGCGCGTTGCGCAACCTGCTGTCGCGAGCCGTGTCGGCACACCGGTCGCGCAACGACGACACGCGAGCCGACAGCCGCACACTCAACCGGCAGCCCGCCGACACCGGAGCCAATCGATGACCCGCACCCTTCGTCCGGTTCCCGAGCCCGACCTGCCGTGCATCCTGCCGGTGATTCTCGCGGGCGGCTCCGGCACGCGGCTGTGGCCGCTGTCGCGCGAGCAGTATCCCAAGCAGTTGATCGAGCTGACCTCGAACGAATCGCCGTTGTCGGCGACGGCGCGCCGCCTGAACGGCATCGCGAATGCATCGCTGGGCGACACGCTGCTGCTGGTCTGCGGCGAGCAGCATCGTGTCATGAGTGCCGCACAGGTGCTCGGCCGCGCGGCACCCGCCCGCATCCTGCTCGAGCCGGCCGCACGCAATACCGCGCCTGCGCTGACGCTTGCGGCACTCGACGCAAGCCAGCTCGCGGACGATCCCGTGCTCGCGGTGATGCCGGCCGATCATGTGATCGCCGACATCGGCGCCTTCCAGGATGCGATCGCGCGTGCGGCCCGTTACGCACAGGAAGGCGCAATCGTCACGCTCGGCGTGCTGCCGCGCCGCGCCGAAACGGGCTACGGCTACATCCAGGTCGGCGAGCCGCGCACGGGCCCCCACGGCGGCCAGGGCGGCTACGCGATCGGTCGCTTCGTCGAAAAGCCCGACGCGGCGCTCGCCGAGCGCTATCTGCAATCGGGCGACTACTGGTGGAACAGCGGGATTTACGTCACGCGCGCATCGGTCTGGCTAAAGGCGATCGCCGCGCTCGCGCCTGACATCCACGCGGCCTGCGAAACCGCATGGCGTGCGGGCATCGCCGAGGATCCGTTCTTCCGGATCGATGCGGCGGCCTTCGACGCGTGCCCGTCGGACTCGATCGACTACGCGGTGATGGAGCGCCTCGCGGAACACGGCGAACTCGGTATCGAAGGCATCGTGGTGCCGCTCGCGGCCGGCTGGTCGGACGTCGGCACCTGGGATGCGATCTGGGAAATCATGCCGAAGGACGATCACGGCAACGTCGCGCGCGGCCCGATCGTGTTCGAGGATACGCAGGACAGCTTCGTGCGCTCGGAGGGGCGCCTCATCGCCTGCGTCGGGATGAAGGACGTCGTCGTGATCGAGACGCCCGATGCGGTGCTGGTCGCGAACAAGCACGACGTGCAGCGCGTGAAGAACGTCGTCGCGCGCCTGAAGACCGACCGGCGCCCGCAGGCAAGCGAGCACCGCAAGGTGCAGCGGCCGTGGGGCCATTACGATTCGATCGATCTCGGCGAGCGCTTCCAGGTGAAACGGATCGTGGTCGAGCCCGGCAAGCAGCTGTCGTTGCAAATGCACTATCACCGCGCCGAGCACTGGATCGTCGTGCGCGGCACCGCGAAGGTGACGCGCGGCAACGAGACGTTCCTGCTGTGCGAGAACGAGTCCACATACATCGCGGTCGGCGAAGTGCATCGACTCGAGAATCCCGGCCGGATCCCGCTCGAAATCATCGAGGTGCAGTCAGGCAACTATCTCGGCGAGGACGACATCGTCCGCTTCGACGATCAATATGGCCGGCCGACGTGCCCGCCGGCGGAACTCGAAGCGGCGATGGCGGCGCCGCTCGCTCGATCGACGGCAGAATAGCGGCGCAGCCGGCATCCCCGCACGTCAGCGCACGACGATGGCCGCCGAAACGACGTTCTGGATGAACGGCTTGCCGACCGCCTTGACGAAATACGTGCCCGCCCGCGTATCAGGCAGCGACATGCTCGTCGCATCGGCCGGATAGCGTCCGACCAGCCTGAACGACGACGGACCAAGCTGCTCGTAGAGCTCCAGATGATCGACGGTGTCCGGATGGGTGATCCGGACGGTCACGCTCGCGCCCAACGGCTGCGCGTCGATCTCCGTGCAACTGGCGATGCCGGTTTCGAGCGCGCTCCCCTCCTCGTAGTCGTTCCACGTAATCAGTTGAACGAACGGGAGCTGCTGGCGCGCGTTGTAGCGCTCGTTGATGCTCTTGAACGTGTCGAGCCAGGTGCGGCCGCACGCAGGCGCAAGAAAGCGCGGCGCGGCGGCGCCCCACGACGCCTTCCTGTCGTCGAACCCGCTCCACACGCCACCGACCGCGATCATCCCCGGCGGCTGGTTCCGGGCGATGTTGTAGAAGCGATCGCGATACAGCAGGTCGTGCCGCGTGCCGGCCGGTTGCGGCGCGGACCACGACGACGGCTGCTCCCAGACATACGCCCCCTTGCTGTACGGCAGATCGAAACCCGGCGCAAGCGTATGGATCCAGTAGACGTCCGGGTATGCGGCATGAATACGCGCCCAGTCCGCCTTCCCGACCGCATCCATCCCGAACTCGGACACGATCGGATGGCCGTCGTAACGCAGATACTGAGTCGACGTGAAGTATTCGCGGCTGATATACGCGAGGTTGTTCAGGATCGTTTCGGTCAGGTCGCACCCGTGACATGCATTGAACTTGAAGCTGCCGCTGTCGATCATGATCGAGAACGTCATCCCGGGAAACTTCGCCAGCTCGGGCATGGATGCCTGCCACGCCGTGTCGACGAAATGGCCCTGGCCGTACCAGTCGACGATCACGCCGTCGATACCGCGCGACTGCATGTCGGCGAAGGTACGATAGGCCTGGCTAGGATCGTCGGATCGATAGCCGACGTCCACGCCGCGCGGGTCGGGGCCCCACCACGGCAGGTAGTGGGCCAGCACTCGGGTCGTGCTGCCCGGATACAGCAACGTATGCACATCGATTTTCGATATCGAAGACGTGCCGGCGAGCAGCCCATTCGATGAACCCTTGAAATCGCGGCTGCCGGATGTATTGGCGGGCGCGATCGTCGCCACCCGCTCGTCGCCGTAACCGTGCCCCGCCGACAAGGCCAATGCGCCGAGCACGGCCGCCGCGTTGCGTCGAAGTGCCCGCATGATGTTCTCCTTCCTAGACGTTCTGTCGCCCGCCGATTTCCATCCACGACGCAAGCTGCGCCGCGTAGCGCGACGGCGTGTATGCCGAGCAATCGTAGTGTCGATCGTCGGTGCGCAAATGACGGTTCAACTCATCGAGTGCGCTCGTCAGGCCGGCCGGCGAATTCCGGTACAGGATCTTGTTGCCGATCTCGCTGCCGAACGTCGACAGACTGCCGATCTCGTGCGCGAGCACCGGCAAGCCGAGCGTGGCCGCCTCGACCAGCACGAGCGGCGCGTTCTCGGCCCAGACGGACGGCAGCACCAGCGCGTCATGTGCGCGCAGTGCGTGAAACAGCTCGCCGTGGTCAAGCCGCCCGGCAAAGCGCAGCCGCTGCGCCTGAACCAGATCCTGGTGGCGCTCTTCGAGCTGCGCGCGCATCGCCCCGTCGCCGTAAAGCGTCAGGCTGCCGATACGATGAAAACCGGTCTGGCGCGCCAGTTCGATGAACTCGTGAATGCCCTTCTCGGCATCGAGGCGTCCCACATAGGCGAGATCGAACCGATCACGATGACACACGCGCGGCGGGAACGGCTCCGCCAGCGTGCTCACCGGGTTCGGCAGCAATGCGCTTCGCGTGATGCCGCGCTGTGCCAGCGCGGTGCGCATATACGGGCTCGGGCACAGGAACAGGTCAAATACGTGTTGCGGATTGCAATAGGCGTACACCGCATGCCAGTGCAGTTTCTTCACCGTGTCGTGAATACGGCCCCGAGGGCTCGCGAGCCTGAACAGGCGCGCCGGCTTCGACAGCGCATCGACCGGCACCGGCACCGGGCGCCCGTTGCGATAGGCCAGCAGATTCGGGTTGTAAAAGACCAGGTGGTAGTCGTGGCACGTGAGATACGTGCGGAATCCCTGTTCGCGGCGGTAACGCGCGAGTACCGGCAGGATCGATTGCGTCAGCAGATTGTGATAGTTGTGCACGAGCACGCGATGCGGGCGCACCTCGTCGAGCAGCGCCGCAAGGGCGCTCGCCGCGGCACGGTTCCAGCCGCGCGCCAGCGAGCCTTCGCCCGGCGGGAAATTCGTCTCGTCGAACGAGTACACGCAGACGCCCGGAATCTTTCGCAGCATCTCGATGGAGGTCCGGTAGACCTCTTCCGCGCCGCCCTTTCGCGCGTAGTCATTGATCACGACAATGCGCGTCGTTTCCGCGCGGGAGTCAACCGACGGGAAGCTATTCAATTGGGCTTCCCGGACATCGGTTGAAACATTCGATATCGCGGCACGCCGCCTTCATCACTCGCCACCCTCATCTCCCACTCCATGCAGTCCATTCCATTCACGTAGGCGACACGGGGTCGCTCCTTTCAGCCGCGACGCTCCCGCGCCCGGTCAGTTTCGAACCGGATCCTGCGCTGCGTTGACCTGACGATTGCCGACCGGCAGATCGCCGCGTTGCCGCGACGTGGTCAGACGGTGCGCAAGCCGGACACATGGCGCCTCGCAATACCGGTAGCTTGCGTACGACAACGCGATCAACGGCGCAACGGGCACGATCATGTAGACGCCCAGCGGCCACCCGGTCCATTGATAGCGCTCGCACAGCCAGTAAAACCCGAACAGCGGGATCGCATGAAACAGGTAAATCGAGTAGCTGACTTCGCCCAGCTTCGCGAAAGACCGCGCGCGGATCTTCAATACCGTCGCCATTGCCGCGAATATCACGATGCCGATCACGTAAGCGAGCGACGACGGCAGATGAACCAGGTTGTGATGCCGCCAATCGTTGGCGGCTCCAAGCAGTGCGACGCCCACGATCATCGCCGCCAGCAGGCCAACCACGGACCGGTAGGTCAGCGTGATTCCGGCATGCTCGCCGCGCCCCCATCTCACACGCAACACGTCGAGCGGATGGTCGTACGCCTGACGAAAACAGGCGCCCCAGAACATGATCGCGAGGTGATACAGCATGGCCTTGTACTGGCCCAGCGCATTCTCGGGAATGATGCGCAACCCGAGGGTGATCACGAATACCGTGCACAGCGCGATGCAGACGAGCGCGAGATCGCGCATCCGGTGCAGCCCGCCCCACCAGAACAACACGAGACACAGCGCGTAGAAATACAGCTCCGTTTCGAGCGTCCAGTAATGTCCCATGACCGGCTCCTGCCCGAACGCGGTCGGAATCATCGTTGCGTTGGCAACGAGAAGCGACGCGCTTACCGGTTTTCCGAACAACGTCCAGAAGACGAGGCAGCCGACCGGAATGGACAACCAGAACGCCGGATACAACCGCAGGAAGCGGCGGATCAGGAAGCGCCGCGTGCCTTGTCCAAGCGCGCCGCGCAGGCTGCTCGGAATCAGCAGGCCGCTGATGCCGAAGAACACCACGACGCCGATCCGCCCGAAATTGAGGGAGCGTTGCAGAGTGTCGAGCCATTGTTGGGCGCCCGCCAGCGCGACGAACCGCTCGGCGAAGTGCGTCCAGATGACGAGCAGGACCGCGACGGCGCGCATCGCGTCGATATGATCCAGACGTCCGGAGCCTTTGGAGTTCATCGTTGGGGTCGTATAGTGGGCAGGCAGCGTGGCCAGGGACAGGCGAGTTACCGTATCACCGCACCCGCTCGCCAACTGTGCGACATCTGACATAGCCCCGTGGCGATATCGCGTTCCGCCGGGCAACGACGAGGCCGGCGCACGTGGCAAAAACCGGCGCCGGCCTCGTATCACGCGGGGGATTCAGCCTTGACGATCCTGCCGAGCGACGCGCGGCGGGAATCGAGACCCTTGACGAATTCGCTGCACAACCCGACCACCCGTTCGACCGCATGCGAACCGAACAGACTGTGATCGAGATCGTCGAGCACGACCGTGCGCGCGCCCGAGTAGCGCGACAGCCGCTTTCCGCGCGGGCCGAAATACATCGTCATCAGGTCCAGACTGCTGTCGTATGCGCCGCATATGAACAGGGTGCTCACCTCCTTGCGCTGCAACGTACGCAGGATTTCATGAGGATCGACCGGTATCGTCTCCGCGCACGACCATCCGGCGATCCGGCGTCGCCACGCGCCGATCCGGACCGCCGCAAACGTCGCCATGCGCTTCATGACGAGCCGCACGAACGGCATGATCTTTCGATCGCCGCTCAGCACCTGCTTCCATTTCTTCAGCTCGAAGAACGACGACCGGTAACCGGCGATCGAATTGGGTCGATGCCTGCGCAACGCGTCAGTCGGCATGTCGTCGGGCATATGGAAACTCTGCAGGTTCACCGATATGACACCCGACAGCGCGCCCCCCAAGAGGGCCGCACGCAACGCGCTGTATGCGCCCGAGCAGATGCCGAAGGACACGACGTGGCGATAGCCTTGTTCCTTCAACCAATGGGCAGCCGTCGCGACATCCTCGACGACGGCACTCGAATAGACCGGCGCGCGAGCACCACACCCGGATACACTGTCGCCGATCCCGCGTCCGTCGAACCGCAGCGACGCGATGCCGCGACGCGCCAGTTCCCGGGCGATGCGTACCGATAGCCGGCTGTCGCCGACATGCGCGCTGGCCGACGTGTTCGTGATCAGCAGAACCGGGCCACGATCGCGCATGGCCGGCGGCATGCACAGGATGCCGAACAAGCCGGCAACGCCGAACCTGACCGGTTGTTCGCAGGCTTCCGGCGTCCGGAGCATCAGGCCGGAATCCCAATCCGCTTTCAACGCGACGCCGGGCGACGGCGCCTGCCCGGCCTCCCTGGCCGCGATCCAATCGACCACGGCGTCGAATACACGCGTCGGCATGCTCGAGAACGTCGTTTCCTGCATGAACGCGGCGTAGCCTTCGAACGACCTCGACTCGACTTCACTGCCCAGCGCTTCCAGCTTCTTTTTCAGCGGTTCGCTGCCGCCGACATTCACGTCGACGATCAGCGTGTCCGGTGCCGGCGCGCGTACGTAATCCTTCAACGCATCGACCGCGTCGAACGCATTGAGCCGCGCACGGAACACCGGACTGTAGACCTGCCCGAGCACGTTGAATGGCGCGTCTTTCGGTTGGGCCTCACGCAATGGCGCCGGCAACTGGTCGAGCCAGATGTTGCGCATGATCGACAACTCGCGCACGTAGCTGCGCCCGCTCGCCACCGGAGCCAGCAGCACGAGCGCATCCACGTCGCATTGGCTCGCCGCGAGCAGCGCGAATGCCGCGCCCAGCCGCAGGCCGCACAGTGTCACCCGCGTAATGCCCGTTTCTTCGCGAAGCCGCGCGATGGCCGCGCGCACATCGTCGACGGCCGTCTCGAACTGGTCGCTCGCGCCATCGGCCCCGTCGGAATCGCCCGTTCCACGGTAATCGAAACGCAGCACCGGAATCCCGCTGGCGGACAGACGGTCCGCCAGGCTCCGCATGCCGCCGTGACTCCAGACGGATTCGTGCCCGTAAGCGTTGCACAGGACGACACCCCTCGTCCCTTCGCCCGGATGCAGCCATCCGAACCGCCCGCCAAATATGATCGGTCTCATTTTTAATTAGGTATCGGTGAAGAATGAGATATCGCATCCTTCGGCCGAGGTGCCGAATCGATCGGCCGAAGGACGGCAAGTCGCTCGCGGAAGGCTTTCCCCTTTCCGGTAGTCAGACATCCCCATGCAAGGATCCGGAAACCGGCCATCCGCGAACCGTTCAGATCACGACATCTAGGCCCTCCGTTCCATTGCGCCGACATTCCGGTTGGATCGGGCGCGGCGCACTGCCCGGCCCGTCACGACGGGCTGCCCGGCGCAGGCGCGATCAGGTCGCGCCAACGCCGATCGAATACCGACATGCTGAAGTGCTGCTCGCAATAGGCCGCGAATCGCGTCGCCGCTTCGACGACATCACCCAGATCCGCGGACGGTTCGGCGACGAACCGCTCCAGCCGCGCTTCGCTCATCGCAAGCGCGTCGTCGTGGAATCCGAGTCCTTCGTACGCGGCTTCGTTTCCGACCGGCACGCACCCGTACGAAATGGCCTCCAGCACCTTCGATTTGATGCCGCCGCGAAGGAACGCGGGACACAGCGCGATGGAGGAGCCGGTATAGACGTCCGCCTGCGTCGGCGCAAATCCGGCGAATTCGACATTCGTAACGGGATCGTATCGACCGGTCATGCGCCCGAAAATCACCAGCGGCGTGGCCGGCCTGACGCGCGCCCATAACGCCACCAGGTACTCGATTGCGAGCCGGTTCTGCAACTGGCGGTCCGAACCGATAAACACGAACCGCAACGGTGCCGCCGGATAACGCACCGGTTTCAGCGAATTCATCGGCGGGGCAATCACATGCGTCTTGATCGCTTCGTCGTCGGTGAGCGACATCCGCAACGAATGCGCATCTTCCGCGGAAACGAGCGTGACCGCATTCGACGACCCGATCGCCGCGCGCTCCTGCCGCTTGAGCGCGAACGCTTCATAACCCAGGAATGCGTTGCGGATCATCTTCGCGTTGGCGAGCCTGACGAACGGCCCCGGAATCGATTTCTCCAGATACCCGGCCGACAGCGGAAAATCCTGCTCGCGCAGGATGGTCGCGCGGCGCGACATGAGATCGTCGAAATCCACGACGATCCGGCATGCGGGCACGTTGCGCCGAACCAGGATCGCGTAATCCACCAGCCGGATGCCGTCGAAATAGATCACATCCGGCTTGAACGCATCGACGGCGTGCAACAGCGCGGTCCGCTTGCTCGGGTGCGAGAACATCGCCACCTGAAGCGCGCACGGCGCGCCGCGCAACACGCTCCATCCGACGCGCACCGCCGCGCCGATCTTCGCGCGCAAGCCTCCATCCTCGAACACGGAGCGAATCTTGAATTCGGCCACTTCCGTCTGGTCGCCAAGCGCCTTCCGGATGAAGCTCAGCGTACGCTCCCGCCCGTTCGTCACTTCCTGCGGAATGTCCCGCGTCATCACCATCAGCACCCGATTCTTCACGAGCGGCCCCTCCATCGATCCACAACCCTTTTCATTGCATTCACCGCACGCGAATCGCGGCACGCGCGTTCGGCCGGCCGCCGACGCGGCGAACCACCGGCTGCACGAAAGCGGCTGTTCATGCGCGCTCCCGGTTGTACGCGAGATTCCCGAGAACGATGCTCCAGAAGACGAGCAGCGATACGGCGATGCCCGTCGACGGCGCATACATCACCAGCGAGCGCGGCATGACGAACGGCGCGGCGACGATGGCTGCGACGATCAGCACCTGCTTGATCATGACGAGCCGGTAACGGCGCACGGCCAGCAGCCACGTGCTCAACCCCGCATCGACGAACGTGGCGATCGAGCATCCGGTCGCGTAGATCATGATCGGCACGCCGTGGACGAACGCGGGCCCGTAGATCATCAGGAACACTTTCTGGCCGATGAAATAGCTGCCCACCCATGCGGCACAGCCGACCAGGCCGAGATACAGGCCGAGCTTGAACGCCTTGGCGCGCACGAGCGACTCGGTCCGCGCCGCAAAGACCATGCTCGGCGCCAACGCCAGTGCCAGCGTCGTTCCGACCGAATTCCACTGCTCGACCAGCGACGCTGCCGACGCGTAGATGCCGAGATCCGCCTTCGAGACCAGCACGCCGAGCAGCAGCCGGTCCATCCGCAATACCAGGACACTGGCCGCGATGGCCGGCCAGATCCTCAGCCCGCGCACGACCAGCGCTTTCGTCACGGCTGCATCGCCGCGAAACGGTCTGGGCGACTTCAGCGCCAGCGAGCGATAACGACTGAACGGCGCTGCGGCGGCCACGCACGCCTCGAGCGGCCACGCGAACGCGGCCACGATCACGCCCATCGACGCATGTGCCGCGACGTACAGCCACAGCACCCGGACACAGCTCGCATAGGCTCGCGCCCGTGTGATGACCCACGGCTTGGATTCGGCATAGGCCATCAGCGAGCCGAGCGCGATCGGCTCCACGATCAACGCGAAGGCCGCGATCAACGTAAGCTCGGACACGCTCGACGGGCGCATGACGATCAGCACGATGCCCATGAACAGCAGCATGACGGCCAGCGTCAGTGCCAGCCGAAGACGAAACGCGCGGTAGACGACCATGTGCCGCAAACGCGGGTGCTTGCCGAGGATCGGCTGGATCACCTGCGCGCCGAAGATCAGCGCGACGCTGCCGATCACATAGGCGAGCGACAGCGCGAACTGCAGTTCGCCGAACAGGCGCGCGCCGTAGATGTTCGCGAACAAGTGATTGCTCGCGATCGCGGCGAGCGCCCCGATGATCTTCTCGCACACCACGCCCGCGAACGACGAAAACAGGAGCCTGACGAACGCGTTCAAGATATCCCCGTCCGCGTCGCATCGGCGTTCGAGCGCCTCGCGTCGATGCACACCCACCAGATCAGCGCGATCAGCAGGTAGAAGAGCGTGCGCGCCCCGAACAGCGTCCAGTAGTCGCCTTGCTGGATCGAGTAGGTTGCGTAGGCAAAGATCTTCGTGGTCAACCACAGCATCACGACACCGCCGCGCATCGCGACCTGAATCAGCATCGCGCTCACCGCACCGTATATCGCGCCGGTCAAGGCAACGAAGAGCGCACCGCCCGCATAGCCGAACCAGTAGACCGGCACCGCCATGTTTCCCATCGTGAACGTGACGTCGTCGAACACGTAGGCCTTCAGGATCTCCGGCGTGCCGTACGACAGCATCAGGTCGCGCAAGCCGCTCACCGGCGCATCGCTGAAGAACGTCGGTTCCGTGAACGAGCCGAGCGATGCCACGAAACGCCCGAACGCCGCCATCCCGCCGAGCGGCGGCGCGCCGAACAGATGCGCGTCGCCGTCCACCACGTACCACGCCTGCCCCTGCTCGAGAAAACGCGACATCATCGTCTCGGCGATGTCCAGCCCCTGCCCCTTGTACGCGTAGAACACGGACACGCCGCCGATCACGAGCGCGATGGCCGAGCCGATTCCCAGATAGCGCATCACCGGCTTGCCGTTCATCGCCTGAATCGCGACGAGCGGGGTCAGGAAGGTCAGGCACACATGCAATACGGCCATGAACTGCTCGCCGTGCAACGCCTCGAGCACCAGATCGGCGACCATCATGAAGACGGACACCCATCGCACGGTCTTGTTCGAACTCGTGCCGAAGGTACTGAGCAGCACGGCAACGAAGGTCTGGTTGTTCAGGAACAGGTTGAACAGCGTACTGTTCGACGCATCGTTGCGCAGCGCGTAGCGGTTGATGCCGCTCAGCACCGCAAAGCCGCCCGACAAGCCCGCCAGCACGCCCGTGGCAAGGATCGCGGCGACCAGCCCCAGGCCGAGTGCGACGCTGATCGGCTGGAGCGTCATCCGCGCGCGGATCGGCTCGTGCGCGGTACGCACCTTCAGAAACCGGCCGAATCCGAACCGCGCACACGCAACGAAAATCACGTAGAACGACAGCAACCGGCTGAACGCGCCGTTCGCGACGCCGAAGATGTCCGTTTCCCGGAGAAACCCGCCGGATTCGATCCCCACGCCGGCCACGAAAGCGGTCAACCCGATCACCAGCGGGTAAAGCATCGACACGGCGAACACCGGAAGCGCGACGATCAGCGCGATCACCCCCGTCACCGCCAACAGCAACGTACAGGTCGCGCTCGGTTCCATCAGGCCGAGCGCCGGCAGCATCGCGTTGACCGTCAACGCGAGCACGAACAGCGTCGAGACGGTCAGCCCCAATGCCGCTTCGACCCTGCCGTCGGCTCGAATCGTTCGCATCACCGCCTCTTTCACGCTTCGGCCCGGCGTGCGCGCGAACCGTCGTGCACGACCCGGTCCAGCACGTCGTGCAGCTGCGCGCTGACCGCGCGAGACGAAAAACGCCGTGCGTTCGCCCGCCCGTCGCTCACCAGTCTCGCGCGGAGGGTCGGGTCGCCCGCGACGCGCTCGATCTGCCGGCCCCATTCGGCCGCATCCATCGGATCGGCAACGGCCACGAACGAATCCCCCATCGTGTAGCGATACACCGGCAGATCCGATGCGACGACCGGCACGCCGACGAACTGCGCCTCGATCACCGTGCGGCCGAAACCTTCGTGCAGCGTCGGCGACACGTACAGGTCCGACGCCTGGAAGAAATGACCGAGATCGTCGTCGCCGACGTTCTCGACGAAATGGGCGACAATGCCTGCCTGCGCGGCGATGGCCCGGCACTCGTCGCGGTTGGCCTGGTTTTGCGCACTGCCCACGCGCAGCACCACGACGTCCTTGCGCCCGAGCGACGCCAGCGCGCGAAACAGCGTCGCGTTGTTCTTGCGCGTTTCATCCGAGCCGACGTTCAGCACGACCAGCGCTTCGCCGATCCGGATGCCGAAGCGTGCCAGCAGCGCCGCGCGCGCCTGTTCGCGTACGCCGGCGTCGATCGGCGCATAACGATCGTCGAACGCATTGGGTACGACCTGCATCCGGTCGGCCTGGATACGAAGCTCCGCCAGCGCCTCTTGCGCCGTCACCTCCGACGGCGCGAGCACCACGTCCGCCGTCGCGATCAGCGACTGCGTCAACCGCATATACGCGTTCTTCAGCTTCTCGACCACGCCGCGCACCTGGCCGGGACGCTGCACGTGATGAAGCACGATGCCGACCCGTCCGCCGACCCACTGGATCAGCGGAATCATGAAGGCCAGGTCCTCCTGATAGAGCATCACGAAGTGCCCCGCGCGTGCAGCCGACATCGCACGCAGCGGATACAGCACGAACTGCGTCCAGTAGCGCCGCAGCGAACGCGGCTCGGCCGGAATGTCGATCGGCTCGACCTCGAACCCCGCAAATGCCGGGATGAAGTCGATGCATTTGAGGCTGTACCGCATCACGCCGTTCCAGCTCACCGGCCGCGGCCCGAGAAACCACACGACCCGCACCGCTTGCGACGCGCGTCGCAGTCCATCCTTGCTTGCCATCGATTCACTCATGCGATGCGCTCCTCGCCCGCGCGATCACGTGCGTGCCGCGGCGAAGCCGGCGCCGATTCGGCGAACGCCATGCAACGGCGACGGCTCGAAGCCGTTGAACACCAGCCCGTCGACGCGCACGCCGACCTTGCGCAGGCTCTCGAGCGCATCCGTCATGCCGGCCGAACTGGCCGAACCCTGCCGCGCCACCAGCAGTGTCATGTCGGAGATGCGCGACAATGCCGCGATATCGCCCACCGGAAGCGCCGACGGCGCATCCACGACGATCATGTCGTACCGGCCTCGCAACGACGCGGCCAGCTTGTCGAGGCGGCCCACGTCGAACAGATTGCGCGTCGACGCGCTCGGCTTTCCGGCAGACAGCGCATCGAGGCGTTCGGTCGCGCGGGTGATCGCCTCCTCGGCCGGCAGCGCCCCCTTCAACACCTCGGACAGACCCTTCGTCGCGGTCACCGGAAAGTAGCGATGCAGCCCCGGTGCGCGCACGTTGGCGTCCACGATCACCGTCTTGAGCCCGCTCTCGGAAAACAGGTAGGCGAGATTGGCGGCGATCATCGACTTGCCCTGCGCGGGCGCCGCGGACGACACCAGCACGACCTTCGCGTCGCCGCCATAGGCGGCCAGCCGGTGCCGCAACGTCAGCGCGAGGCTGTCCATCGCATCGGCCAGCGGCACGTCGGCGGGCTCCTTCGTCGCGATGAAGGCCGGCGTGCGGTTCGCATCCGCGTCGGCCTGGCGTCGCGAATTCGGCAGGATGCCGAGCATCGGAATACCGAACGCCGCTTCCAGGTCGTGCGGATCGCGAATGCGCCCGGACAGCAATGCACGGCCCTGCGCGGCCAGGAAGCCCAGCATCAGCCCGATCAGGGCGCCGGCCAGGATCGCGATCAGGCGCTTCGGCCGGACCGGCTTGTCGCTGACGACCGCCTTGTCGACGATCGATGCGTTGCCGACCGTCCCGGCTTCCGCGATCTGCAACTGCTGCGCGTTGTTCAGCAGCCCGACATACAGCTGATTGTTGACCTCGACGTCGCGCGCGAGGCGCAGGTACGTCTGTTGTTGCGACGGCAGGCGCGCCGCCTTGTCCTTCAGCGCGGCGGCCTGCTTGTCGAGCTCCTTCAGCTTGTTGGACGCCGCGACGACCTGCGGTTGCCCCGGAACGTATTTCGACAACAGGTCCTGGTATTCGAGCTTGGTCTCGAGCCGCGATTTGTCGACGAACGCGAGCTGATCGACCAGCAGGCTGACGTCGCCCTGCGCGTCGATCGAACCCTGCTGATTGCGGAACGCGTTCAACGCCTGCTCGGCCTTTTGCAGCCGGGCCCTGACGATCGGCATCTGTGCGTTGAGGAACGTGAGGCTGCGCTCGGCATCGTCGGCACGGCGTCGTGCGTTGAAGCTCAGATAGGCCGCGGCGATCGCATTGAGCATGCGGGCAGCGAAGATCGGATCCGCATCCTCGAAATTCAGCTGCATGATGCCCGACTGCCGTTTCGTCTCGGTCACGCCCAGTTTCTTCAGGATCGCGTCAAGGCGAACGTCGGCGGCCACGCACCGCACGCGGAATTCGGTACCGGGGCGCGCGACGATCCGCGCCACGTCGACCTGATAACCGTTGCTCGCGCTCGGCACGCCGACCACGCCGCTCAGCACTTCCCTGCCGCTACGATCCTTCAGCCGAAACCGGTTGTCGTCGAGATAATCGAACGTCAGTGCCTTGCCGATCTGCGCGGACGGAACCTCGAACGTCCTGAATTCAAGACGCTCGCCGCCCCACGCCCACGACGACATCCCGAGCGGCGGCTCGGCGAGACCATCGGCGTCCTTCGACAGGAACGCGCCGATGAGGCCGCCGACGAGCGGGAAGCGGTTCTCGACCGACACCTCGGCCTGGGCACCCGTCGCGTTGATCGCTTCCATCACGACCGAGCGCGAGCGGACGATGTCGATTTCGCCGACCACGGCCGAATTCTGAATATCCAGCGCCTTCGAGATCGACGACAGCGAACCCAGCGCGCTGGCCTTGTTTTCCTCGATCTGGATCAGCGTGTCGGCCGAATACACCGGCGTTGCCGCGATCGAATAGACGATCGCCAGCAGCAGGCATGTCGCGAAGACGGCTGCGAAGAGGCGCCCGTTGTCGAGCACGTTCTCCAGCAAGTCGATCGGCGACAACCGCGTCACATGCCGGGAAACAGGTTTCGTTTCGTTTGGGTGCCCGGTCAATGCAGGTCGGTCCATCTTCATGCTGAACTCCAGAATCGAAGATCCGGCTGGCTTCGCCGCTTTGCGCGCGTTGTTGTTCACATTCATTTCTTTGAAAATCCGGCTGAAAACCCTTCAGTGCCGACCGGGGATCCACCGTGCCGGAAACCTGAATTCCCCGGATGTTTCCGCTCGAATCGGCACAACGGCCGGCAAGCCGTTATCGCGGCCTCGTTCGTTTCATTCCGGCATGCAGCCGTCGATCCTGCCGCCACGCCTAAACACGCGCGGCAGCGATTCCGGTCTCTTCCAGCGCCGCGCCGATGTCGGACAGCCGCGTCACGACGTCGATGCCCGATTCGGTTTCCGCGCGGCCGGGCCGGTCGCCGACGAACAGGAAGCGGCGCCCCACGCCGGCGCGTGCGCCGGCATCGAGATCGGATCGCTTGTCGCCGACCAGGATCGAGGTGGACATATCCAGGTCGAGATCGCGCCGTGCGTCGTTCAGCATCCCGGGCTGCGGTTTCCTGCACGCGCATGCCTGCCGGTAGCGACCGATACCGGCCTCCGGGTGATGCGGGCAGAAATAGACGCGGTCGATTCTCGCGCCGCGCTCCTCGAAACTCCGGCGCATCCAGTTCATGAACGCGACGAACTGCAACTCGGAAAAATACCCGCGGCCGATTCCGGCCTGATTCGTCACGACGACCACCCGGTGGCCGGTCGCATTGGCCAGCTGCACGAGATCGAAGATCCCGTCGACGAACACGCAGTCCTGCTGCCGATGGACGTAGCCGTAGTCGACGTTGATCACGCCGTCGCGATCCAGGAAAAGGGCTTTACGCTTCACTGGTCCCGGTCTCCAGCATCAGCGGAATGACGGTTTGCGCACGCGCATAATCCGCCGGCACCCCGATATCGATGAACTCCGTGACCTCGGGGAACACGCGGATGTCGAGCGCGGCGACCCGCTCGCCCAGGAAATCCTGTTCGAACGAGAATTTCGCCGGGTGATCGAAGCCAAGCAGCTTGCCCGCATTGACGACATACGTGCCAGCGTTGATGTAGCCCTGTCCCGGACGCTTCTCGCGGAACGCCGCCAACCGGCGCGACGCCGCATCGAAATCGAGCGTGCCGTAGCGCGAAGCGTCATCGACCTGCGCCGCCGCCACGACGAGGTCGGGACCCGTCGCGCGATAGAACGCCGACAACGACTTCAGATCCAGATTCGACAACGTGTCGCCGTTCATCACGATCATGTCGGGCGCACCGTGGGCCTTCATCGCGTGAACGATCGCGCCGCCGGTGCCGAGCGGTTCGTCTTCCTCGACCACGGAAATCGCGAGCCCGAAGTCGCGGGACGTCACGAGTTCCTTGATCGGGCCGCTGCCGTAGCCGAGCGACAGCACCACGTCCGTCACGCCTTGCTGCTGGAGCCCGCGTAGCATCCAGCACAGAAACGGCTCGCCATCGATCGAGGCGAGTGCCTTCGGCATCGTGTCGCCCAACACCGGGCGCAGCCGCGTGCCGAGGCCACCCGCCAGGATCAGGCATGGCAACATCGTGCTCATCCGAAGATCCGCTCTTCGACGATGCCGCAAATGATGTGGCCGCACACGAGATGCCCTTCCTGGATCTTCGGGGTCGACGCGCACGGAATCTCGATGCTGATGTCCGCACGCTGACGCATCTCGGCCGCACCGGGCCCGTTGCCGGTGAACCCGACCGAGAACATGCCGGCCGCCTTGGCCACTTCCAGCGCACGGAGAATGTTCGGCGAACGCCCGGACGTCGAATAGGCCCAGAAGATGTCGCCGGGACGCCCCGTCGCCTGAATCTGGCGCTCGAACAGCTTCTCGTATCCGTAGTCGTTGCCGATCGCGGTCATGACCGAGCTGTCCACGGTCAGTGCAAAGGCCGCGAGCCCCGGTCGGTCGAAGTTGAAACGGCTGACGAATTCGCCGGCGATATGCTGTGCATCCGCCGCGCTGCCGCCATTGCCCGCGAGCAGGATCTTGTTGCCCCTGCGCAGCGCCTCCGTCACCCGATCCGCCACCTGTTCGATCCGCGCCAGTTGCTCGCGGTCGGACACGAGCGCCGTCAAAACCGACAGCGTCTGGCGAATTTCGCTCTCTACTCCGATCGTCATTGATTCTTTCTCCACGACTGCGCGCCGATATCCGTGAACGTGCAGTTGAGCACCTGGCCGTTGATTCCTTTGTATGTATCCAGCGCACGCATCACGGCCGACCGTTCGACCGGATCGACGAAGAACATCATGAAACCGCCGCCGCCGGCGCCGGACACCTTGCCGGCCTTCGCGCCGGCGCGGACCGCGACCTTGTACAGGTCGTCGATCATCGAGTTCGAGATGTTTTTCGCCATCCGCTTCTTCGATTCCCATGCGTCGCGCATCGACGCGGCGAACGCGTCGAAATCGGCGCGCAGCACGGCCTCTTTCATCCGGACGGCTTCATCCTTCACTTCGTGCAGCGCGGCCAGCGAATCGACGACGCCTTCCGTCACGTTGCTGCTCTGTTCCTTGATGATGTTGGCCGACTCGCGCGAGACGCCGGTGTAATACAGCACCAGCGACGCCTCCATCTCGGCCTTGATTTCCTGCTTGATCCGCAACGGATTGACGATCACGCGGTCGCCGTAGAACTCCATGAAGTTCAGCCCGCCGAAGGTCGCCGCATACTGATCCTGCTTGCCGCCGGCAAGCCCGAGATCCTCTCGTTCGATGTCGTGCGCAAGGTGTGCGATGTCGTATTCGCCGAGCGGCAACGACAGCAGTTCGCAGAACGCCCTGACCAGCGCGACGACGATCGTCGACGACGATCCAAGCCCCGATCCCGGCGGTGCTTCGGAGCACGTCGTGATCGTGACGGCCAACGGGTGGCCGCCATGAAAATCCCTGACGATCCGGTTGTAGACACCGACGTGCAAGCCGAGTCCGTTCTGCACCTCGAGCACCGGCGAGACGGGACCGATCCACCGTGTGTCGGTATCGGCCGCCACCAGTTCGACCTTCGCGTCGTCGCGCGGCGCGATCGATGCATACGCGAATTTTTCGATCGTCACATTGAGCGCCAGACCGCCGAACCGGTCCGAATAAGGCGGCACATCGGTTCCGCCGCCGCCCAAACCCAACCGCAAAGGAGCCCTCGAACGGGCAATGAAGCGTGTCATGAAATTTCTCGCAGGCAATGAGTCGGAAGCCGGCGCGATGCCGTGCCCGACCCGCGCGTCCGTCGTACATGCCGGGCCGCTCGCCTGACGCATCGCGCCGGGCACCGGTGCCGGACCACGAATGCGCATGACCAGGAAGCTGCTGCCTTGCCGCCGGGAATGCGCGACCATGTTCGTTGGCGCAACTATGCGATAGATGCGCAACACGCTGCGTGCGATGGCTTACATTAAGCCGCCTCCGCGAAATCGAAGCAGCCAACCTGCGTTACGCTCTGTTCACGATCGGCAATCGCGACGTGCGAATCGGTATCGAAATCGCCGCCACGTCCCCCGGCCGGGCATGCAAACGTCAATCCGTCATTGCCAATTTTTGACAATCGATTCCGGAAGCGACGTCGCCATGAAGAACGGACCGATTGCCGTGGATTCGAATGCCATTGAGGAGCGTCACGGCGATGTGCAGAGCGAAGCGGGCTCGCGACAGCAGGCCCGAATTCGATCCGGATACCGTATCAAATGAACGGCCGCCGACGCGTTGCGGCAACGACTGCGCCGGGCAGTCGTTGCTTCGCAATCTGCCGGCCGGCAGCCCGATACCCCGACATCGACATGACTGCCCCGAATTTCCTGATTCAACGATGCTGGATAAAAAAATGAACAACGATCGACCGTTCGATGCCGTGACGCCGGATCACCATCGCACTGCCGTGCGCCGCGTGTGCATGGCCCTCTCCTTCGCGACCGTCGCGATGCTTTCCGCTTGCACGGTGGTGCCGGGGCAGCACATGAGCTCGACCGCGTTGCCGGTCACGACCGCCGACAACGGCGACGTGACCAGCGACATGCAGGTACCGGTCAAGCAGATCGACCTGACGCAGATCGAGCGGATCCGGGCCGAACAGAAAAATGCGCCCGCCACCTCCCTCTCGCCGAACCTGTTCGCGAAGCCGGACATCTACCGGATCGGCGCCGGCGACGTGCTGCAGATCACGGTATGGGATCACCCGGAATTCGCCACGGCCGCTGGGCAACCGGTGCAGAACACGAAGGCCGCGGACGCCGCGCCTGGTTTCGTCGTCGACAACAACGGCAACGTGCAGTTTCCGTACGTGCCGCGCCCGATCCATGCAGTCGGGAAAACCGCCGCGCAGATTCAGCACGAGGTCACGACCGAACTCAGCAAGGTATTCGTCAAGCCGCAGGTCACCGTGCGCGTGGCGTCGTTCCGCGCCACGCAGGTCTATATCGACGGCGAAGTGCGCAACCCGGGCGCACAGGCGATCAACGACATTCCGATGACGCTGATCGAAGCCGTCAGCCGTGCGGGCGGCTTTGCGCCGACCGCGGATCAAAGCCGCGTCACGATCTCCCGCAATGGCACGATCTATCCGCTGAACGTCGCGCGGATGATGAAGACGGGGAAGAATCCGGCGGACATCATGCTGAAGCCTGGCGACATCGTGCATGTCGGCGCGCGCGACGACAATCCCGTGTACGTGATGGGCGAAGTGGTCAGGCCGCAAGCCGTTGCCCCGCTTCGCGACGGTTCGCTCACGCTGAGCGAGGCGCTCACGCAGGCCGGCCAGCTCAACCAGCAGACCTCGAATGCGAAGCAGGTGTTCGTGCTGCGCAAGGACGCCGACAGCGCGCCCGTCATCTATCACCTCGACATGGCGTCGCCGGTTTCGATGCTGCTCGCGAACCAGTTCCCGCTGGCGTCGAAGGACATCGTCTATGTCGACAACACCGGGCTCGTCCGCGCGAGCCGCGTGCTGAACCTGCTGCTGCCGGCGATCAGCGCCGGCTTGACCGGCGCACTCGTCACCAAGTAACGCTCCACATGCCGGCCGGGTCGCGCAGGTCTCCGCGCACCCGGCCAGGCTCGATGCGCACGCAACGAACCGTACCGCCTTCATCGGCGCATTTCCCCGCGCAAACGCCCGTTCGCAGGTACTTCTTACTCCGCGCCGCCACCGCAATCGGGAACGATGACCGTCTTTTCATCGCGTCTCACGGCCGTGTCGAATAAAGATCGTACGTATCGGTAGAAACACCGATGCTGTAGTCAAACTACATTCATACCATTAGTCGCTGCAGAGAATCGCTACATCCGATTTCGCAGCGTCGGGCGGCCCGTGCGTCGCCGCCCGCGTGCGCCGGTCGAGCCCAACCGGCCGTAACGATTCCCCGCCTGGCCTGGCATGCGACGCGCAACCACCCAGCATTGCCAGCCGAATGCGTCCGGTGCGAATCCACCGGACGTGCGCAGCTCCAGACATCATTCGAACAACCGGCAATACGATCATGGAGAGCAACATGCGGGACACACTCTGGCCGGCCGTCGTGCTGGCAGCGACCCTCTGCACCACCGCCTACGCAGGCGACGCCGATTTCAACGCGCAGGGCGACGCCACCGATGCGTTCGCGTCGGCCGCCGCGCAACGGCGCGCCGACCTGCTCGTGCGCAAGATGACACTCGACGAAAAACTTCAACTCATTCATTCGCAATACGAAATGTCAAAGGTGCCGGGCGGCGGTGCCGGCTACATCCAGGGCGTGCCGCGGCTGGGCATTCCCGACCTGAACATGGTCGACTCGGCGACGGGTTCCGGCAGCACGTCGCAGGCCAGCACGACGTTCCCCGCGACGATCGCGGTCGCCGCGAGCTGGGATCGCCGCCTGTCGTACGACTACGGCAAGCAGGTCGCGATCCAGTTGCGCGCGCAAGGGTTCGGCATGGGTCTCGGCGGCGGCACCAATCTCGCGCGCGAACCGCGCGGCGGCCGCCTGTTCGAGTATCTCGGCGAGGATCCGCTGCTCGCCGGCGACCTGCTCGCCGAACGCACGCTCGCCACGCAGCGGCAGAAGGTCATCGCGACCATCAAGCACTACGCGGGCAACGAGCAGGAGCACGGCCGGATGGGCGGCAACACGCAGATCGACGAGCGCACGCTGCGCGAACTCTACCTGCTGCCGTTCGAGATCGCCGCGAAGCGCGCTCGGCCCGGCAGCGTGATGTGCAGCTACAACCGCCTGAACGGCGCGTATGCATGCGAGAACCCTCACCTGCTGAACGACGTGCTCAAGAACGAATGGGGCTTCCAGGGCCAGGTGCAGTCCGACTGGGGGGCGACGCACAGCACCGTCGCCGCGATCAACGCCGGGCTCGACGAGGAAGAAGACGTCGGATCGACCGTGTACCTGACGCCGGCGGCCGTCAAGCAGGCCATTGCGAACGGCTCGGTTTCGACCGCACGGCTCGACGACATGGTGCGACGCAAGCTCGCGGTGATGATCCGCGTCGGCGTGATGGACGATCCGGCCAAGGGCGGCGGCACGATCGATTTCGCGGCCGCGAGCCGATTCGCGCAGGCCGCTTCCGAGCAGTCGATCGTGCTGCTGAAGAACGACGGCAACCAGTTGCCGCTTGCCGCGTCGGCACTGTCGCATATCGCCGTGATCGGCGGCGATGCCGATGCGGCGGTGCTGTCCGGCGGCGGCTCGGGCAACACGCGCGACCCCGTATCGGGATCGTTCGCGGGCTGCGGCGGCCTCACGTTCGGGTCGTCGACGGGATGCAGCTGGTGGCGCAATCCGTGGCTGAAGGTCGACGTGCCGATCGTCGCCGCGATCCGCGCGCTCGCGCCGGCCGCGCAGGTCACGTACGCCGGCAACAGCGATCAGCAGTCGCCGTTCCGCGCGTACACGCAGCAGGAGATCGACCAGGCCGCGGCACTCGCGGGCCGTTCGGACGTCGCGATCGTCGTGGTCGCTCAGCCGGCCGGCGAGGATTTCGGTGATCTCCAGAGCCTGAGCCTCGCGAACCCGTCGAACCAGGATGCGCTCGTCGAAGCCGTCGCGCGCGCGAATCCGCACACGATCGTCGTCGTCCAGAGCGGCAACCCGGTGCTGATGCCGTGGAAGGACCAGGTATCCGCGATCGTCGAGGCGTGGTATCCGGGCGAAGCCGGCGGCAAGGCGATCGCGAACGTGCTGTTCGGCGCGGTCAATCCGTCCGGCAAGCTGCCTGTCACGTTCCCCGCGCGCGATCAGGATTCGCCGACCTGGGGGCAAAACGGTGCGTTCGACAACGATCCCGTGTATGCGGAAAAGCTGAACATGGGCTATCGCTGGTATGACGCGCACAACATCAAGCCGATGTTCGAGTTCGGCTACGGGCTGTCGTACACGCACTTCGCGTATTCGGGGCTGTCGGTGTCGAAGCAATGGGACGGGTCGCTGAGCGTCGCGTTCACGGTACGCAACGACGGGCGCGTTGCGGGCGCGGAGACGCCGCAGGTCTATCTCGGCGTGCCGTATAAGGACGAACCGCCGAAGCGGTTGGTCGGCTGGGAGAAGATCTGGCTGAACCCGGGCGAGACACGGCGTGTGCGCGTTACCGTGTCGCCGCGCATGCAGAGCGTGTGGGATACGTCGCGTAACGGCTGGCGCGTGGTGCCGGGCGGGACGGTGTATGTCGGTGCGTCGTCGCGGGATATCCGGCTGCAGGGGCACTGAGCGGCGATAACCCGACGGAAGAGCCGCGCATGTCGTGCCCGGCTCTTCCGTATTCACCCATCCGATGACGGGCCTTACCGGAGCAACAGCGCCAGCAAGGTCGCGAACGCGGCAATCTCGATCAAGCCGCAACATGTGAATGGCCGTTGCCGCACCATTCGCATCGGCGCGCTTCGCCATTCCATTTCCGGTAGATCAACCAGACCGGGCCCTGACGGCATCGAGTTGATTCGATGCGCACCACGGTAAAATTCGGTTTTCATCCCGCCCATGCAACTGGCCAATGCCTGCCCGGGTCAGCATCGAAAGAGTCGACACGCCATCATCACCTTGATTTCCCTACACTTTCCCCGTCGCGACGCATGATGTACTCGCTCGCCACCACTTACATCCGCGAACTCGAGATCCGCAAGAGCCGCTTCATCGCGTACGCGATTCCCGTCGACGACCGCGACGCCGCGATGCAGGCACTGCAACGCCTGCGCGAAGAACACCCGACGGCCACGCATGTGTGCTGGGCACTGCTGGCGGGCGGCCAATCCGGGATGTCGGACGACGGCGAGCCATCGGGCACCGCGGGCCGCCCGATCCTGGAAGTGCTGCGCCATCACGATCTCGACGGCGTACTGGGTGCGGTCGTGCGTTACTACGGTGGCGTGAAGCTCGGCGCGGGCGGATTGGTACGCGCGTACACCGATGCAATCGCGTCGGCACTGCTCGATGCCGAACGCGTCGAGCGCATCCGCTACACGCGGCTCGCGATCGAGATCGGCTATCCCGAGGAAGCGCGCGTGCGCCGCTGGATCGAACAGGCGGGTTATGAACTGGTGGACAGCGCGTACGGGATGACGGTCAGGCTCGTGATCAAGCTGCCCGAGACCGCCGACGCGAACGCGCGGGCCGAGTTGTTCGACCTGACGCAAGGGCGATCAGGCTTTCCCGATCTGTGACGCGTGGCAACCGCGCGCCCCGTCGCCTCCGCTGCCGGCAAATTCCGCCGAAAAATCAGATACGTCCGATAGAAAAACCACACGCCGCCACTTAATCTCACCGGGTTCCCGGCGACTCGCGCCGCATACGTTTCCCGCAGGCCGGCGCAAGCAGCACGCAACCGCCACCGGCCGAGGCGGCGCGCCTGGGCCAGGCGCGCCGACGTACGGTTCACCACGCGTCGCCAATAATCAAAACTCGACTACGGGATAACGGACGCATGCATCAAGTGAAGGCACTGCAAGCCCAGCTTGCGGAACTCGATCGGCGCATCAAGGCGGCGCGAAGCCGCGAACGCAACGCGGTGCTGGCGCAGGTACGCGAACTCGTCACGAACTACGCGCTGACCGCACGGGAAATCTTCGGGCAGGGTTACAGCGATCGCGCGAAGCTGTTCACCGTCGGCATAAAGTATCGCGACCCGGCAACCGGCGCGACATGGAGCGGGCGCGGCCGCGCACCCGCATGGATCGTCGGGCGCGACCGCACCGCGTTCCTGATCCGGGAGTAACGCGCGCCGCGTTGCACGGCGCGCCCCTTCATCGCATCGAACCCGCCACGCTCACTCAGTAAATATCCGGCACGATCATGTTGTCCGGCACCGGCCGGCGGATGTAATCCTCGTGATGCTCGCGCGGCGGCAGGTCGATCGATGCGTGCGGCACCTCGTGATACGGCACCTGCTGCAGCAGGTGGTGAATGCAGTTCAGCCGCGCGCGCTTCTTGTCGACGGCCTGCACGACCCACCACGGCGCTTCCGGAATGTGCGTACGCAGCAGCATCTCTTCCTTCGCGGCCGTGTAGGCTTCCCAGCGGCGGCGGCTCTCGAGATCCATCGGGCTCAGCTTCCACTGCTTGAGCGGATCCTGGATCCGGCTCTGGAATCGCACTTCCTGCTCGTGATCGGTGATCGAAAACCAGTACTTGACGATCTGGATCCCGCTACGCACCAGCATCTTCTCGAACTCGGGCACCGAACGGAAAAACTCCTCGTATTCCTCGTCGGTGCAGAAGTTCATCACACGCTCGACGCCCGCGCGGTTGTACCAGCTGCGGTCGAACAGCACGATCTCGCCACCGGCCGGCAGATGCGCGACATAGCGCTGGAAATACCATTGCGTGCGTTCGCGGTTGTTCGGCGCCGGCAGCGCCGCCACGCGGCATACGCGCGGGTTCAGCCGCTGCGTGATGCGCTTGATCGCCCCCCCCTTGCCGGCCGCGTCGCGCCCCTCGAAAATGACGACGAGCCGGTGCCCCGTGCTCACGACCCAGTCCTGCAGCTTCACGAGTTCGCCCTGCAGCCGGAACAGTTCGCGGAAATACTGCTTGCGCGCTTCGCGACGCTCCTGCGAAAACAGCAGGTCGTCGCTGTCGTCGAAGCGGCGATCGTCGAGCTCCATCTCGAGCTCTTCGTCGTAGGCGTCGACCAGGTCTTCCTCGAAACGGCGCTGGCGCACCTCCATCGATTCGACATCGGTGCGGTCGTCGGTCTCGTTACGGGTATCGTTGTCGCCCATGGGGCCTCCTTCCATCATTGACGCAGCCAAACTCCGACATTATCCCAGTGTCGCGCGTCAAAATCATGAAAAAGGGGCCGGCGCGCCGGTCAGAAGCGGAATGCGAGCAGTACGCTCGCCAGCACGGGGTTCGCGGAGATATCGAACGTGTTCGACGCGAGCTGCCGGTTCGGCTGGTCGATGTCCAGCGTAATCTTCGTACGTAACGGGATATAGGTCACCATGCCGGTGACCCAGAACTGGCGCGTGATCTGGTAGCTCGCGCCGACGGTGAACACCGGCTCCCACACGCTCTTCACCTTGGCCGACACGTTGGTCTTGCCCGACAGCAGCAGGTCGCCGCCGGCATCCCAGATACGCTGGAACAGCGACGGGTCGAGCAGCAGCGACTGCAGGCTGCCGATGTCCGCGCCCGCCGCGAGCAGCCCGCCGAGCGACGCGAGCTTGCGCTGGAACACCGGATTCAGGTTCGTGTTCGTGAAGCGCGTATAGCTGATGCCGATGCCCGCGAACGGGCGGAAACGATCGTCGCGCTCGCCGAGGTAATACTTGAACACGACGGAGCCGAGCCACGCGCGCGTGGTCGCGAGCGGATTGCTTTGCGTGTTCGCGAGATCGATCAGCGGAAAGCGCCCCTGGACGCCGGAAAAAATCCGGTCGAGCGGCAGCGCGATGCTGCCGTGCCCGCGCAGGGTCAGCACCGGCGGAATGCCCGCGCCGAGTTCGGCCGCCCAGTTCTCCGAGAAGAAGTGGGTCAACGTGAACGCCAGCGTGTTCGTATCGCTGAGCGACAGGCTCGAACCCTGGTTCTGAAAGCTGTTCAGCCCGAGGGCGTCCGTGCGCGTCGTCACGGGTGTCGATCGGCCGGTCGTGCCGATGAAGTGCCAGCCGAGGCCGACCATGTTGCGGTCGTCGCCCATCAACTGCGTCAGCAGCGGCGGCGCCTGGGCGGCCGGCAGATCGGGCAGCCGAGACGGGTCGATCGGATGCAGTTCGTACGGCATCCGGTCGGCGTGGACGACACCGCCGGCTGGTGCGCGATCCGCCGTCGCATCGCGGGGCGCGGCCGGCTCGCAGCCGCCAGCTGCGCCGTTGTCGTCGAAGCCGATACCGTCCGCGCCATCGTCGCGCGTGGCCACGCATGCGCGCCCGGCCCCGCTGGTTCGCTGGCCGAGCGTGATCTTGCGTGCCGTCAACGGTATGGTGTCGGGTTGCGGCACGTCGCCCGGGTCGTCACGCCCGCGGCGGGCCGGCCCTGCATCGGTCGCCCACGCGCTCGCATCGAATCCGTCCGCGTCGCCGCCCGGCCAGAAGCCGATTCCGTCGGCGCCGGCCTGCCAGCGCGGCGCGGCGTCGCCGTCCGGCTGCGGCGCGCCATGCGCGGCGGCCGCGCAAGCGCACAGTGCCGCACCGAGCCAGCGCGACAGCGGGCGCACGGCGCCCGGCCGCGCGCGGCGGCGGTCCTTGTCCCGGCTCGCCATCGGCTCAGGCCGGCACGCCGAACAGGCGTTGACGGATGCGATACAACGGCTCGAACAGCCATTCGAGCAGGCTGCGCCGCTCCAGCACGATATCGGCCTTCAGCATCATCCCGGCCCGCAGCGACAGTGCCCGTCCTTCGAATGCCGGCGTGCGGTCGGCCAGCTCGACCCAGGTCTTGAAGTAGGTTTGCGGCGTGGCGGCATCGCCCGGCAGGTTCAACTCCTTCGCGGAAAACGCGACGGGCGAAATCGACAGCACCTTGCCGCGATAGGTGCCGAACTTCTCGACCGGATAGCTGGCGTACGCCACCTTCACTTCCTGCCCTTTCTTCACGAAGCCGGCCTTCGACGACGGAATGTAGACCTCGGCGATCAGCCCGTCGGCCTTCGCGGGCAGGATCTCGACGACGCGCGTGCCCGGCGGGTCGATCACGCCGCCCTGCACGACGTCGAGCCGTACGATCTGCCCGTCGGCGGGCGCGTACAGCACCTGGTTCACGTTCTCGTCGATGTTGTATTCCTTCGCGTTCAGTTCCTCCTGCTTGATCTTCAGTTCCGCGTTCGCGCCGTCGTACTTGCTCTGCATCGTGTCGAGGTCGCCGCGCAGCTTCATCGCATTCTTCACGAGCTCGGCGCGGCGCAGCAGCAGGTCCTGGTACGCCTGCCCGGCCTGCAGGTACTGCGTGTTGACCTGGTTGTACTGCTCGAGCGTCACGACCTGTTCGTCGAGCAACTGCTTCACGCGCGCACGCCGCTCGCCGTACTCGTCGACGATGCGCTTCTGGTCCTGGATCTGCCGGTCGATCAGCCCGCGGCTCTCGCCCTGCGCGGCGATCTGCTGGTTGATCTGCTGCACCGACGACTTGTATTCGAGCCGCGCGGCATCGATCTGCTGCGTCACCTCGACACGCTGCCGGTCGAGCGCCGCGCGCATCCCCTGCACGTTGTTGGCCTGGCTCACGAAGCTCGTGTCGCGCGTCACCGCCAGCAGCCGCTGGCCGGCCTTCACGTGCTGGTCCTTGCCGACGTAGACGTCGCGCACGGCCCAGCCCGGCGGCGCGCTGACGCCGATCAGCCCCGAGCGCGGCGTCAGCATCCCCGACACGCTCTCGGTATTCGCGTAGCTCAGTTCGACGAGCGCGGTCACGAACATCGCGAACATCGCAAGTGACAGGTAGCAGAAGAACCGCAGCGACACCGGCACGTCGACGACGCCGTGGATCACGGTGCCGAAGGTCGTGCCGCGCGCAAGCTTGCGCGACGGCTTCTGTTCTCGGAGGGTGGCGTTCCAGGTCGGCATGGGGCGGGCTCGTCAGGAGCGACGCCGCGCGGCCGCATCGAGCAGCGGCGTCGGCATTAGGTAAGGCGTGAAGTGTTCCCAGAAATGCCACTGCTCGGGCTGGCGTACCAGCGCCTGCTCGAGCCGGTCGACGATGCGCTGGTGCGTCGCGCGCACGGGCGACGCGTCGTCGTCCGCGCCGAGCATCGGCGCGAGCGGGCTGGCCGCGAGCTCGGTGAAATGCACCGCACAGCGATCGCGGAACGGCACGCCCGTCGCATACGCGACGAGCAGCGGAATCCCCTGCTCGACCGCGAGCTTCACGCCGCCGCCGGCCATCCGCACCCAGCGGCCGCCGAGCCGGCAGCGATTGGTCTTGCCGAACTTGCCGTGCAGATCGGAGAACAGCAGGAAGACGGGCGCCTCGCGCCGCAGGCTCGTGATCAGCCGCCGCAGGTGCACGCGCTCCTCGATGTCGATGAACTCCACTTCGCCGGCGCCGTATTCGGCGACGAGCCGCAGCGCATCGTCGAAGAATGCGCCCGGCGCATCGCGGTGCAGGATCACCATCAGCTTGCGGTCGTCGGGAATCATGAAGCGCAGCTTCGTGACGAACAGCATCAGGTTGCCGAAGTGCAGCCCCGCGAGCATCAGCGGGCCGCCGCGCGCGAGCGCCGTGCGCAACTGCTCGTCGCCTTCGCACGCCATGCCGTCGATCATCGACTTCATCGATTCGAGGCTGTGCGTGCGCAGCTTGAGCCCCGCGAACTCGGCCTCGAACAGCTCGCGCACGATCGCCGCCGACACCTCCCGCACCCGTCGCGGATCGTCGTTCAGGTGCGCGCTCAGCATGTATGCGACCGCGCGCTCGATCGACTCGCGAATGCACGGAAAGCAGCGCAGGCATGCGCCCGAGCACCAGCGCATCAGCCGCAGCCCGCGCGCGGGGGACGTGCGCAGCGCGACGGCGCGCACCGCGCGCCGCACCAGGAACGCATACGAAAACGGGTTGAGCAGAAAGAGCCGTCCGAGCATCACCGCGCCTCCTCGGCCGAACGCCATGCGTCGGTCGCGTCGGTCAACACGCCGTCCTGCATCTCGTAGATCCGGTCGACCATCGACAGGATCGACGCATCGTGCGTGACGAGCACGATCGTGCACGGCAGCGTCAGCACGTTGCGGCAGATCTCGTGCGTCGTCGCCTGGTCGAGGTTCGACGAGAATTCGTCGAGAATCAGCAGGCGCGGCTCGCAATACAGCGCCCGCGCGATCAGCAGCCGCTGCATCTGGCCGGCCGACAGGAATTTCTGCGTATCGCCGAGCGGCGTGTCGTAGCGATGGTCGAGCCGCTCGATCTCGTCGTGGATGCACGCGAGCCTCGCCGCGTCGAACATCGCGCCGATCCGCGGCGCGGGCGCGAAGTTCGTGATGTTGTCGCGGATCGTCCCGCGAAACAGCTGGTCGGACTGCGTGACGGCCGCGAGATGCTTGCGGTACTGCCGCAGGTTCACTTCCGCGAGATCGACGCCGCCGACGAACAGCGTGCCGGGCTCGGGCCGCACGAGCCCGCAGATCAGGTTCAGCAGCGTCGTCTTGCCGCTGCCGGTGCGGCCGACGATCGCGACCTTGCCGCCCGCCGGCACATCGAGCGCGATGTCGCGCAGGATCGGGCGGTGGCCGCCTTTCGGCGTATACGACAGCGCGCGAATCGACAGCGCGCCGTCGAAACCGTCGACCGGACGCACGACCGCGTCCGGCGCGGGCTCCTCGGTCTCGGTCTGCAGCACGTCGGCGACGCGATCCATGTGCACCTGCAGCACCTTGCGGCGCACGTAGAGCTGGATCGAATCGATGAACTTGTCGGCAAACAGGTTCTTGTACTGGATGAACGCGTAGATCACGCCGATCGTGCTCTGGCCGTGCATCACGAGCCACGCGCCATACGTGACGATCACGAGCTGCTCGACGTGCACGATGCCTTTCGAGATCGCGTCGAACAGCAGTTGCAGCCGCTCCTGCTGGCGCATCGCCTGCAGCTTCTGCGTGAACGCGTTCACCCACAGGCTGCTGCGCGCGGTCTCGGCCGACAGCAGCTTGATCGAGTGCGCGGAGCGGATGTTCTCGATCAGCAGCGCGTCGGCTTCGGCGCCGCGCGTGAGGATCTGCGACATCGCGTCCTGCAGTTGCGGCTGGATCGCGAGCCGGCTGAGCGCGAACAGCACCATCCCGGCCAGGCTGATGCCGGCCAGCACCGGGCTGTAGTACAGCATCAGCACGAGCGTCAGCGTGCAGGTGACGATATTGAGCAGCCCGCCGACGAGGCCATCGACCAGAAAGCGCCCGACCTCCGACACCGACGACACGCGCGAGATCGAATCGCCGGTGTTGTGGAACAGGAAATAGCCGATCGGCAGCCGCGCGAGATGCCCGACCATGTTCGCCGACAACTGCTGCGACACGATGTTGCGCAGGTAGCTCTTGATGTTGCCGACGAGGTTCGCGTACAGCGTGTCGAACAGGAACACGATCGCGAACAGGATCGTCAGCAGGTACAGGATGTCGACGTCGGTCTTCTTCAGCGCCTCGTCGATCGTCAGCTGCACGTACGACGGGCCGAGCAGCAGCAGGAGCTGCGCGGCGACGCCGCCCGCGATGCCGATCGCGAGGCTCTTGCGAATGCCGGTGAGCCCTTCGAGGTAGTCGCGCAGCCGGATCCGGTCGGCCTGCCCCGCGCGCGTGAAGCCGATGTCCGGATTCAGTTCGAGCGCATAGCCGGTGATGTGCGTGAGCGCCTGCGCGAGCGGCAGCTTCGTTTCGCCGAGCGCGGGATCGACGATGTGCACGCTGCCGTAGCCGACCTTCGTCAGCACGACATAGTGGTTCATCCCCCAGTGCAGGATGCACGGCGTCTTCAACGCATCGAGCTCGCCCGCGTCGAACTGCAGCCCGCGTGCGCGCAGGCCGAGATCGTTCGCGATCTCCATCAGGTCGAAGAACGACAGCCCGGAATCGATCCGGACCGGATAGCGATTGCGCAGCGTGCGCAACGTCGTTTCGCGCCCGTGCCACGACGCGATCATCGCGAGGCAGGCCAGGCCGCACTCCGTCACCTCGTCCTGCAGGACCGGACGGACTTTACGCGTATTGAAGAGCATGGTCGGGCACCCGGGGCGCGACGACGCGCCGCCCGGGCCTGCCGGTAGCAGGCCCGCGACGGGTCGTACGCGATACGCATGGGCGCAGCCGGCACGCTGCCGGCTGCGACGGTAGATCGGTGTTACCGGCTGTTGGGCGGGCCGCTCAGCGCGACGAGCCGAGCGACATCCGGAACTGCTCGACGGCGCGGGTCTGGTACTGGGTCATCAGGCCCTGGAGCGTGGTCCCGATCGACTGGTTGACGAGATCGACCGTATAGGCGGCCGAATTGGAGTAAAGCGACGCGCCGCCGCGAATCTGGCGGGCCTGTTCTTCCGTGATGTCTCGCATTTGCTGTGGCCTTTATATTGTCGGAATGCCCGCCACCGTCAGCCAATTGCAACAATTGCAATCTCAATGGCCTTTACTTTATTACGGATATAATCCGGCACTCCTGCCTCCTGATAATCGCCCGAACCGAAAGCAATACATTTCGGATTCGCTTTATTTCCACTGCGGCGATCGATTCTTTTCCTTCTGTTTCGCAGCATTTCGCGCGGGGGGCGCCTCCCCGCGCACGGCGGTTACTTGCCGGTGTTATTGAACGTCTTCGGGTTCTGCAGGTAATTGCCGAGGCTCGGCAGGAACTGGCCGAGCGCGGTGACCACCGGCGCGGCGTCAACGGCGAGGCTACCCAGCGAGCTGATCGCACCGCCGCCATGCACATTCCTGACCTGTTCCGTCGTCATGACCTTCATCATTCTCTCCTCGTAAAAAATAAAGATGATGCAAAGAACCTTCATTGAAAGACAAACGGCTTTTAATCCCTAGCGACTTGTTAATCTAATAATCACTGCGATTACGAGCCGAAATCAGGCTATCATGCGAGCGCATCGGAATTCAATGGAGGACACACTCTTACAGGCGCGTTTTCCGATGCGCCACCGGTAGCAGGCATTCACGCTGTTTGAATTTCAATTTCAACACGTTTAAATCCCGCCGCAATACGTTGCGGCACGGGCAGGAGACGGAGACGGCCATGTTTGAAACGAGGCGCGCGAATCGCGGATCGACGACGCGGAATGCGGGTAACTCCCTATCAAGTTTTACGACTAGGTGGAATCCCCGACTTGCAACCGTGACATTGTTCGCTGTAACGATAGCCGGCATGTCTGCGAACGCCCGTGCGTTCTGCCTCGACACCGCCTTCCAGTACGCGGTCGTGCACGATCCGCGCTACCTGCAGGCGCGCAGCGAATACGACGCGGCCCGCCAGAAATTCCCCGAAGCGCGCGCGCAGATGCTGCCGCAGGCCGCCGCGCAACTCGAATGGGGACGCTACGGTACGCACGCGAACCTGTTCGGCATCGACGTCAGCGGATCGAGCAATGCCGCATACGGTTCCGCGCAGGTCACCCAGGCGCTGTTCAACGTGCCCTACCTGTACGACATGCGGCGCGCCACCGAGTACGAGGAATCGGCAAGACAGAAGCTCGAGGTGGCGAGGCAGGACCTGATCCTGCGCGTCGCGAACGCGTGCTTCGACCTGCTGAGCGCGCGCGAGAAACTGCAGTCGGCCGACGACGAAGTGAACGCGCTCACCCGGCTCGAAAGCGATACGCGCCGCATGGCGCAGCTCGGGATGAAGACGATCGGCGATACGGCCGAAATCGAGGCGCGCCGCAGCCTCGCGCAATCCGACGAAGCGCTCGCGCAAACCGACGTCGACGCACGCCGCGCCCGCTACGAGACACTGCTCGGTTCGACGATCGATTTCTCGCGCTGGCCCCGGCTCGCGCTGCGCGGGTCGTCGCCGCGCATTCCGTCGGGCGAATACGCGCCGCAGGACAACCCCGCGTACCGGCAGGCGTATCGTGACGTCCAGGTCGCGCGGCTCGCCGCGAAGCGCGTCAGCGCCGAGCACTTGCCGACCGTCGACCTGTTCGCGTCGTATTCGCGCGGGCTCAACCCGAACCTGCGCGGGCTCACCGATCGCTCCGACTTTCATCAGAGCGCGGTCGGCGTGCAGGTGACGATCCCGATCTTCTCCGGCGGCAGCGTGTACTACCGGCAGGTGGAGGCCGAGCACGTGACCGAGCAGTACCGCAACCGGCTGCGCGAGGTCGAGGAGCAACTGGGCACCGATCATCGCGAGGCGCTGTCCGCGCTCGAATCGGTCGGCAAGCGCATCCGCGCGCTGCAGCAGTCGCTGCAGGCCGCGCGTCTCGCCTACGATTCGTCGATGAAGGCGCACCAGGTCGGCTACAGCACGACGTACGAGACGCTGAACCTGCGGCGCGACATCTCGGGCATCCGGCAGAAGCTGTTCGACAGCTATCTCGACGCGCTGAAGCTGCAGCTGAAACTGAAAAGCGTGCTGGGTACGCTCGACGAACAGTCGCTGATCGCGGTGGACAGCTTCCTCGAAAGCAACGCGGCGAACGACCGGAGTTGAGCGCGTCTCGACGCGCATCGGCATTCGACAGAAGGTTGTACACGCAACCTTATTCGGTAATGACGATACGCAATCAGCGAGGCAGAGGCCTGCCAGCAGATCCGCTCGCAGGCGATGGAGCGGCGTATTTCCATCAACCAGCTCGCCGATCAGATCGTGCAGGCACACGCGCTGCTGAGGTAACGCGGGCGCCGTCGCCGCACGTCAGTCCGGCGGTGGCAACACGACCGTGTCCTCCGGCCCGAGCACGCGCCCGTCCTGCGAACGCAACTCGAGCTTCCTGACCGGCAACCCGCTCTTCCGGTCGACGAGCAGCACGTGCGCCTCGTCCGGTTCGAAGAAGAAATCCTCGCCCCACTGCCGCAGCGCGACGAGCAGCGGAAACAGGCCGCGCCCTTTCTCGGTCAGCACGTATTCGTGATGCGCGCCGCCATCCGCGGCCGGCACGATGTCCATGATCCCGTGCGCGACCAGATTGCGCAGACGCGCGGCCAGGATGTTCTTGGCCAGCCCGAGGTTCTTCTGGAATTCGCCGAAACGGCGCAGCCCGTCGAACGCATCGCGCACGATCAGCAGCGACCACCAGTCGCCGATCGCGTCCAGCGGGCGGGCAACGCCGCAGGGGGAATCCTCGTGCGTGGTTCGTCTGTTCATCGATGCATGGGGCGCGTCCGTTCCCGGAATGCGGGCGGAACGGCGGCCGTTTCCGTTGAAGTGAATGGTTGCAATATAAAACTCACTACGCGAAAGATCAATCGCTCGGAGCCCGACTGTTCGCGATCGACGAATGGCAGGGTCGATTCGGGCCTGATTGGCACGCTAACCCCAGCTTCCAGCCGCTAAATTACGGTGCCGTTCCTTTCTGACGGGTCGTCACGCCCCCATCGCCCGGTCGCTCCGCAGTTGGCCCGGACTTCTTTTCGGTTGCAACTTGAAACCCGATAGCCTACGCTTCAATTTGGTTTCAACTTGAAACCAAATTATCCGACTATCCGAAGGAGCGTTCGATGATCCGGTCCGATGCCACGTTCGACGGCACCTTTCCATTCGCCCCGCATTTCGACGACGCATCCGGCTTCCGGATGCACTACGTGGACGAAGGCCCGCACGATGGCGAAACCATCCTGTGCCTGCATGGCGAACCCACGTGGGGCTACCTGTTCCGCCATCTGGTTGCCGCGCTCAGTCCGACGCACCGCGTCGTCGTCCCCGATCACATGGGATTTGGCAAAAGCGCGACGCCGCCGGGCCGCAGCTACTGGTTGCAGGACCACATCGACAACCTGGAACGTTTCGTACTCGCGCGCGGCCTCGATCGCATCACGCTCGTGATGCACGACTTCGGCGGCCCGGTCGGCATGGGGCTTGCCGCGCGGCATCCGGATCGCATCCGGCGGATCGTGTCCGTGAACGGGCCGACGCCGCTCGGCCAGCCCGATCTTGTCGAGCGCCTGAACGCGAACGGTCGCGACGCGCCGTGGTTCCAGTGGATCATGCGCGCGGCGGCGGACGATACGCTCGAGACGGTGCTCGGTCAGCTCGGCTTCAACATCCTGAGCACGCTGAAGCTGAACGGGTTCGAAAACCACGCGATCATCAACGACACCTGGATCGCCGCATACGGTGCGCCGTTCGCGCAACCGGCCGACTGTCTCGGCGCGATCGGATGGGCCCGCGGGTTTGCCGCCGGCGCGCACCGGTTCGAGGAGCCCGATGCGGCGGCGCTGCGCGCGATACGCGAAAAACCCGCGCTCGCGATCTGGGGAGACGCCGACCGGACGCTCGGCGCCGAACACTTCCTGCCGCTCTTCATCGCACTGTTTCCGTCCGCGCCCATCGAGCGGCTGGCGGGCGTCGGGCACTACTGTCTCGAGGATGCGCCCGACGTCATCGCGGCGCGCATCGCACGATTCATCCGGACCACCGGCTGAGTGTGTTCCGCAGCCGGCGGTACGGCACCCGGCTGTGGCACACGGCGTGCGCGGCCGCCTTCGCAACCGCGCACGCCGCCTTCACGTCAGTGAATGATCCGCGTCACCCCCCGCCCGCGCGGGTCGGCCATCGCTTCCGGCGTCTTGCCGTCGATCTTGATCACCTGGATGTCGCCGCTGAAATCCTGCCCCTTCAGCGTGTAGCCGCGCGCCTCGATCTGCTTCGCGAGTTCGCCTTCGATCGGGTGGTACGGCTCCCAGAAGATCGTGTTCGGCGGCAGCAGCTGGTGATGGAAGCGCATCGCGCCGACGGCCTCCTTCAACGGCATCTTGAAGTCGTAGATGTTGTTGATCACCTGGAAGATCGACGTGAAGATCCGCGAACCGCCCGGCGTGCCGATCACGAGCGACACCTTGCCGTCCTTGGTCATGATCGTCGGCGACATCGACGACAGCGGGCGCTTCTTCGGTTCGATCGCGTTCGCGTCGCTGCCGACCACGCCGAACATGTTCGCGACGCCCGGCTTCGCGGAGAAGTCGTCCATCTCGTCGTTCAGCACGATGCCCGTGCCGTCGGCGATCACGCCCGAGCCGAAATACCCATTGATCGTGTACGTGTTCGACACCGCGTTGCCCCACTTGTCGACCACCGAGAAGTGTGTCGTTTCGGCCTTCTCCGGCATCGTCGTGCCGAGGCCGGGCTGCACGCTCTTCGTGTCCGACGGCTCCTTCGGGTTGACTTCACCCGCCCGCTTCGCGATGTAGGCGTCGTCGGTCAGCTGCGCGATCGGCACCTTGTAGAAATCCGGATCGCCGAGATACTGCGCACGATCGGCGAACACGCGCTTCTCGATTTCCGCGACGAGGTGGATGTACTGCGGCGAGTTGAGCTTCACGCCCTCGAAGTCCTGCTTGAGGTCGGCCTTCATCTTCAGCAATTGCACGAGGCCGATGCCGCCCGAGCTCGGAGGCGGCGCGGTGATCACGTCATAGCCGTTCCACTTCGCCTGCACCGGCTGGCGCCACACCGCATGGTATTGCGCGAGATCCTCGGTGGTGATCAGCCCGTTGCCGTCGCCGGTCTTCATCGACGCGGCGATCAGCTCGGCCGTCTTGCCCTTGTAGAAACCTTCCGCGCCGTCGTTCGCGATGCGCGTGAGCACATCGGCGAGATCCGGCTGCTTGAAGTTCACGCCGGCCTTCAGCCCGGAGAAATACTTGTCGAAGTTGGTCTTGCCGCCGAACTCCTTCGACGCGTCGACGCCGCGCTGCGCGAGCTGTTCGTCGACGACGAAGCCATCGCGCGCGTAGTGGATCGCCGGCGCGAGCACCTGCTTCCACTTCAGCTTGCCGAAGCGCTTCTGCGCTTCCCACATGCCCGCGACCGTGCCCGGCACGCCGACCGCGCGCGGGCCGTACAGGCTCATGCCCTTGACGACGTTGCCGTCCTTGTCGAGGTACATGTCCTTCGTCGCGGCGAGCGGCGCACGCTCGCGGTAGTCGATGAAGTACGGCTTGCCGTCCTTGTAGATCGTCATGAAGCCGCCGCCACCGATGTTGCCGGCTTCCGGATACGTGACGGCGAGCGTGAATGCGATCGCGACGGCCGCGTCGATCGCGTTGCCGCCTTCCTTGAAGATCCGCTCCGCGGCATCCGCGCTGTACTTGTCAGCCACCGCGACCGCCGAGCTCGTCAGGACCGCGGGCTGCGGCCCCTTCGCATAGACGGGCGCGTTCGGCAGGAACCCGATGCCGGCCACCGTCGCGAGCACGACAGCGGATGATTTGAAGCGATTCAGCGTAGTCATTGCATGTCCCCCATGTGGATCTCCTTCAGGCCGTAAAAGCCTCTGTTCCGCTCATGGCCGCTGGCGCGCCGACGGCCACATCCGGTTTCGTAGTATAGGGGGACAAAAAGGGTCGAACACGGGGCGTGCAACGAAACCACGTCCGTTGTGTGCGCCCGGTCACGCTGCGGTTTCGGAACATGCATGCGCATCGACCGATATGGCGCGCGATGCGCGTCATCACGCGGCGCACAAAACCGAAAGTTGCGAACTGCGCAGCGGGCCACGTGGCGCTCGAAAAAAAATCTGCAAACGTCCCTCCCGCGGCACGGGCCGATCTGCGAAGATAGCGCCCCGCTTTCGCGCTGCATCATGTTTCGTGCACGCTCCGCTTCACGTTTCCTCGTCTCGCTTCGTATGGCATCACACAATGCGCATCACGCGTCCGGCGTCGCGGCCGGCGTCGCCGCCGCCGCTCTCGTCGCACAAACCGGTGCAACCGGCCCGTGGCACTCGGGTCTGTTCGCCGCATTCGCGGCCGGTGTCGCGGGCGGCACCGCGCCCGACTGGCTCGAAGTCGCATGGTGGAGCCGCAAGCGCCGCCTGTGGATCACGCATCGCACCATCACGCACTGGGGCATCGGCTGGATCGCCCTGCTTGCGATCGGGTGGCACGGGCTCATCCATCATCCGCATCCACTGTGGGCCGCGCCGCTGTTCGGCTTCGCATGCGGCGGCCTGATGCACCTGCTCGCCGACTGGCCGAACCCGCTCGGCGTGCCGTGGATCTGGCGGCGCCACTCGCTCAACCTGTGGAACAGCGGGCATTGCGACCTGATCGTCGTGGCCGCCGCATGGGGCGGCACGCTGTGGCTCGCGCAGTCGCTGTGGTCGCGCGCGCCGCTGCTCGAACACTGGCTCGGCTGGCTGAACCGCGTTTAGTGGCGATTTGACGCAATTCGGCGCGCGATCGGCGTGCCGACGCACATGCAACTTTCCGTTCGTTGAAAGTGCGGTGGCGGCCCCCATCTGAATTCGAATCGTCGACACGCGTGCCCGGCACGCGCGCGCGACGTCTGGCACACTGACGATTCGATTCGTGCGCGCGCCTTCCGCGCGCTTGCACCCCGCTTGCACCCCATTTCAACGCTCCGATGGACGTCACCGCTACCCGCCCTGCCGCCAGTGCGCTCGATGTGTTCCACCCGGCCGTCGCCGCGTGGTTCCGGCGCACGTTCGCCGCGCCCACCGGCGCGCAGGTGCTCGCGTGGCCGCACATCAAGGCCGGGCGCTCGACGCTGGTCGCCGCGCCGACCGGTTCCGGCAAGACGCTCACCGCGTTCCTGTGCGCGCTCGACGATCTGGTGCGCGATGCGCTGGCGCACGACGGCACGCTGCCCGACGCGACGCTCGTCGTGTACGTGTCGCCGCTAAAAGCGCTGTCGAACGACATCCACGTGAACCTCGATGCGCCGCTTGCCGGCATCGCCGAATCGCTCGCGCAACTCGGCCTGCCGGTGCCGGCGATCCGCACCGCCGTGCGCACCGGCGACACGACGCAGGCCGAGCGCGCCGCGTTGCGCAAGCGCGCGCCACACATCCTCGTCACGACGCCCGAGTCGCTGTACGTGCTGCTGTCGTCCACGTCGGGGCGGCAGATGCTGTCGAACGTGCGCTCGGTCATCGTCGACGAAATCCATGCGCTCGCGTCGTCGAAGCGCGGCAGCCATCTCGCGTTGTCGCTCGAGCGTCTCGACGCGCTGGCCGGACGTGCGCTGCCGCGGATCGGGCTGTCGGCCACGCAAAAACCGATCGACGCGGTCGCGCGCTTCCTGGTAGGCGGCCCGGCTGACGCGCCGCGCGATTGCACGATCGTCGACACCGGCCACACGCGCGAGCGCGACCTCGCGCTCGAACTGCCGAACGTGCCGCTCGAGCCCGTGATGGCAACCGACGTGTGGGAACAGGTGTACGACCGCATCGCCGGGCTCGCGGCCGCGCATCGCACGACGCTGGTGTTCGTCAACACACGGCGCACCGCCGAGCGCATGGCGCGCCATCTCGCCGACCGGCTGGGCAAGGAAGCGATCGCCACCCATCACGGCAGCCTCGCGAAGGAGCACCGCTTCGACGCCGAGCAGCGCCTGAAGCGAGGCGAACTGAAGCTGCTCGTCGCCACCGCATCGCTCGAACTCGGCATCGATATCGGCGACGTCGATCTCGTCTGCCAGGTCGGCTCGCCGCGCGGGATCGCGCCGTTCCTGCAGCGCGTCGGCCGCTCCGGGCACCATGTCGGCGGCGTGCCGAAAGGCCGGCTGTTCCCGCTGTCGCGCGACGAACTCGTCGAGTGCGCGGCGCTGCTCGATTGCGTGCAGCGCGGCGAACTCGACACGCTGCGCATTCCCGAAGCGCCGCTCGACGTGCTCGCGCAACAGATCGTCGCCGAAGTGGCGTGCACGGAATGGCAGGAAGACGCGCTGTATGCGAGCTTCACACGCGCGGCGCCGTACGCACGGCTGACGCGCGAGCGCTTCGACGAAGTGATGAAGATGCTCGCCGAAGGCTTCACGAGCCGGCGCGGCGTGCGCGGTGCCTACCTGCATCGCGATATTGTCGGCGGCACCGTGCGCGGGCGCCGCAACGCGATGATGACCGCCACCACGTCGGGCGGCACGATCCCCGACATGGCCGACTACGCGGTGCTGCTCGAACCGCAGGGCATCCAGGTCGGCACGGTCAACGAGGATTTCGCGATCGAGAGTCTCGCGGGCGACGTGTTCCAGCTGGGCAACCAGTCGTACCGGATCATTCGCGTGGAAACGGGCCGCGTACGCGTCGAGGACGCGCAGGGCCAGTCGCCGAACCTCCCGTTCTGGCTCGGCGAGGCGCCGGGACGCAGCGACGAGCTGTCGGCGGCGGTCGGCCGGCTGCGCGCGCGGCTCGACGCACTGTTCGCCGACGGCGACCGTCAGGCTTTTGGCAAGGACCATGAGCGCATCGGCGACGGGACGAGCGGGAAATCCTCGCCCCGAACCAACGCCAAAGCCGGCGCGAATGCGAAATCAAAGGCCGGGCTCAAAGCCGACACCGATGCCGCGGTCGACGTGCGGCCCGACACCGTTGTCGCCGGCACCGCCGAAAGCCGCCTCGCACCGGCGTTGCGCTGGCTCGTCGACGATCTTCACCTGTCGCCCGACGCCGCCGGCCAGATCGCCGACTATCTCGCGCGCTCGCGCGCCGCGCTCGGCGCACTGCCGACGCAGGACACGCTCGTGATGGAGCGCTTCTTCGACGAATCGGGCGGCACGCAGCTCGTCATCCATTCGCCGTTCGGCAGCCGCATCAACCGCGCCTGGGGGCTCGCGCTACGCAAGCGCTTCTGCCGCAGTTTCAACTTCGAGCTGCAGGCGGCCGCGACCGACGACGCGATCATCCTGTCGCTGTCGCTCGCGCACAGCTTCGCGCTCGACGAAGTGTGGCGCTACCTGCGTCCGGCGAGCGCCGAGCACGTGCTGATCCAGGCCCTGCTCGACGCGCCGATGTTCGGTGTGCGCTGGCGCTGGAACGCGACGACCGCGCTCGCGCTGCCGCGCTTCACCGGCGGCAAGCGCACCGCGCCGCAACTGCAGCGGATGAAGAGCGAGGACCTGCTCGCGACCGTGTTCCCCGATCAGGTCGCGTGCCTCGAGAACATTGTCGGCGAGCGCGAGATACCGCATCACCCGCTCGTCGACCAGACACTCGACGACTGCCTGCACGACGCGATGGACTCCGACGGCTGGCTTGCGCTGCTGCGCCGGATCGAAAGCGGCGCAATCGAGCTCGTCGCGCGCGACCTGCCCGCGCCGTCGCCGCTCGCGGCCGAGATCCTGAACGCGAAACCCTACGCGTTCCTCGACGATGCACCGCTCGAGGAACGCCGCACGCAGGCCGTGCAGTCGCGCCGCTGGAGCGATCCCGAGTCGGCCGACGATCTCGGCGCGCTCGACGCCGACGCGATCGATGCAGTGCGCGACGAAGCATGGCCGCTCGTGCGCGATGCCGACGAAATGCACGACGCGCTGCTCACGCTCGCGTGCATCGCCGATAGCGAAGCACGCGCACACGAAGGCTGGTCCGACCGGCTCGCGACGCTCGCCGAACGCCGCCGCGCAACAAAACTCGTCGCGCCGAACGGTGCCGCCCTGTGGGTGCCGGTCGAACGGCTCGTATGCATGCGTGCGCTGCATCCCGACGCGCACACCGCACCGGCGCTCAAGGTGCCGGCTGCCTGCGCGCAGCCGTGGGAAGCGGATGCCGCACTCGTCGACGTGATCCGCGCGCGGCTCACCGGCTTCGGCCCGCTTGCCCTCGACTCGATCGCGACACCGCTCGGGCTGCCGCCTGCGTCGATCGCGACGGCACTTGCGGCGCTGGAGCGCGAAGGCTATGTGATGCGCGGCCGGTTCACGCCGGGCGCGACGACGGACGAATGGTGCGAACGCCATCTGCTTGCGCGCATTCATCGCTATACGGTGAAGCGGCTGCGCCGCGAGATCGAGCCGGTCGAGCGCGCCGATTTCATGCGCTTCCTGTTCCACTGGCAACACCTGACGCCCGACACGCGCGGCACGGGCCGCGACGCACTCGCGGCCGTGGTCGAACAGCTCGAAGGCTACGAGGCCGCGGCAAGCGCCTGGGAAGACGCGCTGCTGCCCGCGCGGCTCACCGACTACATGGCAGGCGGGCTCGACGAGCTGTGCCGCTCCGGCAAGCTCGTGTGGACGCGCATCGGCGCGCCGGCGCGCGCGGCAGGCACACCCGTGAAGACGACGCCGATCGTGCTGCTGCCGCGCCGCCACCTCAGCGCGTGGCAGGCGCTGCGCGATCCCGACGCGCAACCGGCGCTGTCCGCGCGCGCCGCACAGGTGCGCGATGCCCTCGCCGCGCACGGCGCGATGTTCTTCGATGCGCTGCTCGACGAGCTGCACATGCTGCCCGTCGAACTCGAACAGGCGCTCGGTGAACTCGTGTCGGCCGGCCTCGTGAATGCGGACAGCTACGCGGGCCTGCGTGCGCTGTTGAAGCCCGCCGTCAAGCGCAGCGCGACCTATGCGCCACGCACACGGCGCGGCGGCGCGCTGATCGGCGGGATGGACGACGCGGGCCGCTGGGCGCTCGTGCAACGTCACGCGCCGCCGGACGATGCGCCCGTGCCGAAACGCGGCCAGGTCGCAACCGACCCCGATGCACTCGAACACATCGCATGGACGCTGCTGCGCCGTTACGGCGTCGTGTTCTGGCGGCTGCTCGAACGCGAAGCCGACTGGCTGCCGAGCTGGCGCGAACTCGTGCGTGTCCTGCAGCGCCTCGAGGCGCGCGGCGAGATTCGTGGCGGACGCTTCGTCGCCGGGCTCGCGGGCGAACAGTTCGCGCTGCCCGAAGCGATTCCGATCCTGCGCGAACTGCGGCGGCAACCGGGCGACGGACAGTACGTGTGCGTGACGGGCGCCGATCCGCTGAACCTCGCCGGCACGCTGCTGCCCGGCGACAAGGTGCCCGCGCTGGCCGGCAATCGCGTGCTGTTCCGCGACGGCGTGCCGGTCGCATCGCTGGTTTCGGGAGCGTTCCACTACGCGCCCGAGCTGTCACCCGCTGCCCGCGAGGATGCCCGCCTGCGGCTCGCGCGGCACTGCTGACATTGGCTGACACGCGACACCGCACGGACTACTGATCGCCGGGCCGCGCTGCCGGCGTCGTTCGGGTAGCATCGAACGATTTTCCGCGCGGACGCGCGCGCCCAAACACAACGAAACTTTCGGAGACGGCTATCCATGTCCTCGCATGTTGATTCGCCCACCGCTCATCACGCGGGCTCGCTGACGATTTTCCAGGGCGCCGCGCTGTATATCGGCGCGGTGCTCGGCACCGGCGTGATCGCGTTGCCCGCGCTCGCCGCGGAAGTCGCGGGCCCGGCATCGCTGCTCGCATGGGCCGCGCTGGTCGTGCTGTCCGGGCCGCTCGCCGCCACCTTCGCCGCACTCGGCGCGCGCTATCCCGACGCAGGCGGCGTCTCGACTTACGCCCGGCGTGCATTCGGCCCGAAGGCCGCGGCCATCGTCGGCTGGTGCTTCTACTTCGCGGTCCCGGCCGGTGCGCCGGCGGCCGCGATGTTCGGCGGCGCATACGTCGCGGCCGTCATGGGCGGCGGGCACACGACCGTCGTCGTCACGGCGGCCGCGCTGATCGCGACCGTGTCGGCCGCGAATGCATTCGGCGTCACCGTCTCGGGCCGCATGCAGCTCGTGTTGTCGGCGCTGCTCGTCACGCTGCTGCTCGCCGCGGTGCTCGCCTCCGCGCCGCATGCGCGCACCGAGAACCTGCATCAGTTCGCGCCGCACGGCTGGCTCGCGGTCGGCCAGGCGGCCGCGCTGCTCGTGTGGAGTTTCGCCGGCTGGGAAGCGATCACGCATCTCGCGGCCGAATTCCGCCGGCCCGCGCACGACATGCCGCGCTCGGCCGGTATCGCCGTCGTGGTGGTCGGGTTCCTGTATCTGTCGGTTGCTGCCGCGAGCGTGACGGTGCTCGGGCCGTCCGCGGGCGGATCGGGGGCGCCGCTCGCCGAACTGATCGCGGGCGGCATCGGCGGTCATGCGCAGGTGCTGGCCGCCGCGGCCGCGGTGCTGCTCACGCTCGGCACGATGAACGCGTATTTCGCGGGCGCGGCCAAGCTCGGCGCGGCGCTCGGGCGCGACGGCGCGTTGCCCGCGTGGCTCGCGCAAGGCAGCCAGGTCGGCGGCGTCCCGCGCCGCAGCCTCGGCGTGATCGCCGTGCTCGCTGTTGTCGCACTGGCTGCGACGACGCTGACGGACGTCGGGCCGAAGCCCCTCGTGCTCGTCACGTCCGGGTGCTTCGTGATGGTGTACGGGCTCGGCGCGGCCGCCGCGCTGAAACTGCTGCCACGCGGCGGCATCGCGCACCGTTGTGCATGGATTTCGCTGGTCGCGGTCGCCGGGCTGTTCCTGACGACCGGCTGGTACATCCTGTGCCCGTTGCTGCTCGCGGGCGGTGCGCTGCTCTATCTGCAGGTGGCCGGGCCGCGTCAGTGACCCGCCATGCGTGCTCGGGCCGGCACTCGCCTGCTTGCGGCGACGCGCGGACTGATCATGACCGAACCGATGGCCGAGCCGCTGGCCGGAGTGCCGTCCACTCCGCCGCGCGCGTCACGCACAGGGGCGCGGACTCGGCCGGCCGCCGATCCTTCACGCCCGTCAGGCCGGCACCAGCTCGAAGCTGAGCCGTTTGCCGAGTGCGGTGGCCGCGCTCGCGAGCGTGGCCAGCGTGAGGCTCGTGTCGGTTTCGTCGAGCAGCCGGTTGAGCGCGGCGCGGCTGGTCTTCATCCGTGCGGCCATCGCGGTTTTCGTGATGTGCTGCGCCTTCATCTCCTGCCCGATCTGCCACGCGATCACGCGCTTGATCGCGGTGGCGGTGGCCGCTTCGAGATTGCCGTCCTCTTCGAGGAAGGTATCGAAGTCGCTGCCGATATGCGGATTGTTCGTGGTCGTCATGTCGTACTCCAGTGCATGGCGTTGCCGGCTGCCCGACCGTCGGAGACGGTGCGTTCAGGCGCAACCGGAAATTCAAATGGCGTGCGTCAGCGCCTTCAGGCGCGCGACGGTGACGTCGAGGTCGTCCGACGGCGTGTCCCGCGACTGCTTGAAGAAGCCATGCAGCAGGACCATCGTGTCGCCGACGACTGTAAACAGCACACGGGCGCTCCGCCCCGGCAGCATCACGCGGATCTCCCACCGATCCCGCGCCATCTTCCGGACCAGCGGCATACCGAGCGGCCAGCCCAGTTGAACGGTCTTGATCTCTTCGCCGATCGCCCTTCGCTCCGCTTGCCCGAGCGCCTTCAGCCATTCGCGCACCGGCTCGTTGCCTCGGGCCGTGCGAAAGAACCGCACGCCGAGCGTGACCTGGATCTGCTGTCTCGTCATCGTCTTGACACCAAGCGTACCAAAAACGATACGATATGCCAAGCACCACGAGGACGGCTACTGGCCGGATGGCCGGTCCGGAAGCGGAGACAGGAACCGAGCCAGGCTTGCCGCCCGGCCCGAAGGATCAGCGATTGCCGCGCCCCGGCTTGCGCGCGGCGCGTGGCGTCCGGTGCGGGCGCTTGTCGCCGAACCGTGATCGTGCGATCTCGCGCACGGCATCGATCAGCGTCCGTGCGACGGGCGACGGCTGCGCATCGGTGCGCAGAATGAGCCCGACCGGCTCGTCGGTACCCGCGGACGGCAGCGGCAGGCGCGCCAGCGCACCGGCCGACAGATCGTATTCGGCCGCATAGAGCGGCACGAACCACACCGCATCGTTCTCGAGCGCCAGCGCACGCGCGACCGATACCGAAAGCACCTCGACGAACGAATCCAGCGGCGGCACGCCGCAAGCGCCGAGCAACTGCTCGGCCGACTGGCGGATCAGCGTGCCGTACGGCGGCAGCACGACCGGATAGCGCACAAGCTCGGCCGCCGGCGCCGCGCTCGACAGCAGCGGATGCCCGGCGCGCACGACGGCGACGAGCGGCTCGTTGTACAACTGCTCGAACGCGAGCCCGATCATCCGCTCCGGCTCCGACAGCCGCCCGATCGCGCACTCGATCGCACCGGACTTCAGGCGTTCGAGCAGATCGGCGTTCGCGGCCGTCGCGATCCGCACGACGACGCGCGGCCAGCGCTCGGCGAGCGCCTTCATCAACGCGGGCGCGAGCGATGCCGCGACGGTCGGCAGCATGCCGATTTCCAGCGTCGCCGCGGCGGCCCCGCCTTCGCGCGCGAGCAACCCGACGCCCTGCCGCAGCGCCAGCACGCACGCATTCGCGTGCGGCATGAACAGCTGCGCCTCGCGGGTCGGCTGCGCCCCCTGACGGCCACGCTCGAACAGTTTCACGCCGAGGATCGCCTCCAGTTCGGCAATCGTCTTCGAGACGGCCGGCTGCGTGATCGACAGGCTTTCGGCCGCCTTCTGCACGCCGCCCAGTTGCGCGACCGCGAGAAAGCACTGCAGGTGCCGGAACTTGACGCGGCCGTCGGCGATACGGTTATTCATAACGGGTTGTTATGCGATTGACGATGAAATGCCATTTTGCATAACTTTCCGGATAGTCCCAAGCACTCGACGCTGCATCACGCGTGACGCCGCAGTGCCTGGAAACCGGCCGGCTCCCACATCCGCTTCGCGATCAGCAAGCTGGTGCCGTGCTTTTGCGCGAGCGGTGCGGACGACGATTCCGCATGGAGCGCGGCGGCCTTGCTGCGCAGCCGGCGCAACTCCAGTTCGAGCTCCGCGGACGCAGCCTCCGTCAGCATCCCCTGCGAGAACGTCATCGTCTCGCCCTCCCCGTCGAAGCGGCTGTCGAGGAAATCGCCGAGCGCGTGCGCATGGAAGTAACGGCGGATCGGCCCGCCGGGCAGCCAGTCGAAATCGCGCGCGACGCGCACGCGAATCCGGTCGCCCGGCAACAGCGCGACGACGTTCATCCGGTCGAGCATCAGCAGGTATTTCACGCACTCGGCCTTCGTCACCTGATAGGCCGACACGATGTCCTCCACGGTCCAGTAGTTGATCGCGCACACGGCAACGAGCAGCAGTTTGTCGTCCGACACGAGCAGCGTCTCCTGCTGCTCGGTCAGCACGTGCAGCCTCGGCGCCGACGCGGACGCCTCCTGCACGAGCTCGGCCAGCGTATAGCCGAGCAGTTGCGCGATCTCCACGACACGCTCCAGCGTAAAGCGGCCGCTGGCGAACAGCCGCTTCACGCTTGTCTCGGAGACGTCGAGCGCACGTGCGACGTCGCGGTAGGTCATGCCCTGCGCCTTCAACTGGCGCTTCAGCATGTCGATAAGTTGGGCGGTTTCGGTCATTTTGGTATCGAAAAATGATGCTCCAGGTCAGATATTAGGCTACCTGAGCGTACAGATGAACACTTTCAGATACTTGTCTGCATAATCCGCTCCGTGCTGTCACTGAACGACGGAGCCGAAATGACCACCCGAACCGAAACCGCTGCCTACGAATCGCATCACACCGCCCCGCGCGATGCCCGCGACACGGATCGCACGATCCCGCTCGCCACGGTCCGCACGCTGGCCGCCAGCGCGCACGTCGGGGATCTCGTGTTCATCCGCGTGCGGGCGAATGCGCCGCGCGACGCGGCAGGCGCGACGGGTGCGTGGGCCAATCGCTTCGGCATCGTCGTCGACACCTCGGGCGACGAGCCCGTGATCGCCGAATCGGCGTTTGCGTGGACGAAGCTCACGCCGCTGTCGCGCTTCGTCGCCCGGACCGACGGCGGACGCATCGCGCTGGCCCGTCGCGTCGCGGCACCGACCACCGAAGCGCAGCGCCGGATTCATTCAACGGCTGAACGGCGGATCGACGCGCTGCTCGGCAACCGCTTCAACCTGCGGACGCGGCGCGGGTTCTGCGCGAACTACGTGAGCGACGTGCTCGGCGCCGACCGGGATGCGACGCTGGCCGCACTGCTGCGCAGCGGCGCGCTGGCACTCGAATTCGACGGGATCGTGTTCGATCCCGGCCGCCAGTCATAACAGGCGCTCAGGGAGACCCGACAACAACAAGAACGACAACACAAAAAAACAGCGACGGGCTGGCTGGAGGGCCGTGCACGGGGTCGTCACCGACGACGCGAAGCCCGATCGCTTTTTCCGCCGGACAGGCATCCTGTCCGGCGGAATTTTCATTGGCGCATCAAACATAACGAACAGTTATGCGATTTGCGAAAAAAGGTCATTTTGCATAACTTTCCGGATTAGCTAAAGTCCTGCCATCCACTTCGTGAAATACCTATCAGGAGACGCCCGATGGATTCCCCCACGATCCTCACGCCGCGCGACTGGCCGTCGCATCCGGCCTACATCCACCCCGAGTACCGTTCGTCCGTGAAGCGCGGCCCGACGCGCCCGCTGATCCCGCTGAAGGAGAAGCTCCGCGACCAGTACGCGCCCGTCTACGGCGCCGAAGATCTCGGCGCACTCGACCATGACCTGACGAAGAACGCGGTGAAAAACGGCGAGCCGCTCGGCGAGCGCATGGTCGTCACGGGCCGCGTGCTCGACGAAGGCGGCAAGCCCGTGCGCAACACGCTCGTCGAGGTATGGCAGGCGAACGCGGCCGGCCGCTACGTGCACAAGGTCGACCAGCACGACGCACCGCTCGACCCCAACTTCCTCGGCGCGGGCCGCTGCCTGACCGACAGCGAAGGCCGCTACCGCTTCCTGACGATCAAGCCCGGCGCGTACCCGTGGGGCAACCATCCGAACGCGTGGCGCCCGAATCACATCCACTTCTCGCTGTTCGGCGATTACTTCGGCTCGCGTCTCGTCACGCAGATGTATTTCCCCGGCGACCCGCTGCTCGCGTACGACCCGATCTTCCAGGGCACGCCCGAGGCCGCGCGCGATCGCCTGATCTCGCGCTTCTCGATGGACATCACCGAAGAAGGCTATGCGCTCGGCTACGAATTCGACATCGTGCTGCGCGGCCGCGACGCCACCCCGATGGAGCGCTGAACCATGACGACGCTGAAGCAAACCCCTTCGCAGACGGTCGGCCCGTATTTCGCGTACGGCCTGTGCCCGCAGCAATACGACTACGACTTGAAGAGCCTGTTCACGCCGACGATCGCCGCGGCACACGCCGAAGGCGAGCACGTGCTGCTGGTCGGCCAGGTGTTCGACGGCGACGGCAACGTCGTCGGCGACGCGGTGCTCGAATTCACGCAGGTGGACGGCGCGGGCCGCTACCCCGCGTCGCGCGACGACATCGCGAAATCCGGCTTCACGGGCTTCGCGCGAGTCGGCACCGGCACCGATGCGCAGCAGCGCTTCGTCGTCGAGACGGTGAAGCCGGGCCGCATCGCCGCCGACGAAGCGCCGCACATCAACGTGACCGTGATGATGCGCGGGATCCTCACCCACGCGTTCACGCGCGTGTACTTCGACGACGAAGCCGCCGCGAACGCAGCCGACCCCGTGCTGAACGCCGTGCCGGCCGAGCGCCGCGCGACGCTCGTCGCGAAACGCGACGCGCAGCCGGGCCGCCCGGTCGTCTACCGCTTCGACATCCGCATGCAGGGGCCGGACGAAACCGTGTTCTTCGACGTGTGACGCGCACGCCGGCTTCGCCCGCTACCGCACCGCCGCGTGGCGCGATACCTAACCGGCATCGCGCCACGCGGCGTTTTTCGTGTTCCGCCGTCATCATTCGATGCTGCGGCGCATTGCGCTGGGCCATGAGTGCCGATGCCCGTTATCGCGAGCTTCCGCCCCTTGTAGCGAACGCGCGATTGAAACGCATGCTGCGACTGCACACAACTTGTCGATTCGGCAGGATATCGTTTGCGCGTTATGCGGCGTATTCTTCGTTATCCGCAACATGACCATGGAATTGAATCACGATCAGCAACAATTACGCATGTCATGCGCGACACCGCCCGGCAGGCTGTGCGCGCATTTTTTTCTGACCGAGTGCCTTTAAACGCGTCTGACCGAAGTTGGCAGGCGCGTATTTTTTGGCGGCAGCCGACGCACCGGCCTGGCGTGCGCCGACGCCCTCCGGTTAGCGCCGAATCTCCAGATAGCGGCTCGGCGTATCGCCCAGAATGCGGCGAAACGCCGACGTGAACGCGCTGGCGCTCGCGTACCCGAGATCGAGCGCGACGAGCGTCACCGGCTGCCCGTCGCTCAGGCGCGCGATCGCCGCGAGCATGCACACCTGCTGGCGCCATGCGGCAAAACTCACCCCCGTCTGCGCGCGAAACTGCCGCGTGAACGTGCGGCGGCTCACGCCTGCATCGGCGGCCACCTGGTCGAGATCGGCCGCGATCGACGGCGACGCGAACAGATGCCGGCACACCTTCGCCAGCCGTGCGTCGGCCGGCAGCGGCGCATGCAGCGACAGGCGCGGCATCGTCGCGATTTCCGCGACCAGCAGCGCCATCAGCTTGCCCGCGCGCCCGCCGACGTCGTACAAGGCCGGCAGGTCGATCGCATCGTCGATCAGTTGCCGCAGCAGCGCGGACACGCCATAGACACCGCACTGTTCGGACAGGCCCGCCTCCCGCGCGGCGTCGCCGGACACGAACGTGTTGAGCATCGTGACCGGCCCGGTCATCGTCATTTCGTGCCGCACGCCGGCCGGCACCCAGCACGCGCGCTGCGGCGGCACCAGCCAGCGCCCGTGCGGCGTCGACACGCTGATCGTGCCGCGCGACGCGAACGCGAATTGCCCGCGCGCATGCGCGTGCGCCGGAAACGTCGTGCCCGCCGCATAGTCGTTGGCGGTCACGACCACGCTCCGGGGAATGTTTTCGTAGGGATCTAGCAACGTATTTCTCACGGCCCGAATTCCATCATCAATGACCCGATATCGAAGGCGGGTCTCCTTCGCGCGATTTACGATCCGCTCCACCCTTGCGCGACCTGACGGCCGCAAGACCCGTCGGCCTGATCGGCCGGTTTACTGCATCGGAGCGGACATGCCGAATACGTTTCATCGCGTGGGGAACGGCCCCCACCCTGTTCTTGTACTGCCCGGCTGGTTCGGCGACGCCCACGCGTTCGAACCCGTCGAAGCGTGGCTGTCGCGTGACCACTTCAGCTATGTATTCATGGACTACCGAGGTTACGGCCAGATGCGCGACTCAGCGGGCTACTACACGATCGACGAGATCGCTGCCGACGCGCTCGCGCTGGCCGACGCGCTCGATTTCGCGACCTTCAGCGTCGTCGGGCACTCGATGGGCGCGATGGCGGCCGAGAAAATCGCCGTCATCGCGCCCGGGCGCGTGCGCGCGCTGGTGCCGATCACGCCCGTGCCGTGCGGCGGCCTGCCGTTCGACGCGGAGAAGCGCGCGCTATTCGAACGCGCCGCCAACCACGTCGCCGATCGCCGGACCATCATCGATCGCAGCACCGGCGGCCGGCTGCCCGCCGCCTGGGTCGAGTGGAAAGCCGCGTATTCGGCAGCCCGTTCGTCGCCGACGGCGTTCGGCGCGTACTTCCGCGCATGGGCCGACACGGATTTCAGCGACGAGATCGCCGGCATCCATCCGGTGAAAGTGCTGATCGGCGAGCACGATCCGGCGTTCGACGCGGCGCTGATGGCCCGCACCTACCTGCGGCGCTATCCGCTCGCCACCGTCGACGTGCTGCGCAACGCGGGCCACTACCCGATGAACGAGACGCCGCTCGCGCTGGTCGCGGCGATGGAAGCGTTCCTGCTCGCCGCGAACGCGAGCCCCACCGGCGACCACTGACGACGCACGGCGCGCAAGCAGCATGGCGGAGACCCGCATCACCGCAGCATGAACGACATCGCCGACAAACTGTTCAGCGTGCGCACCACGTGCTCGACCGACGGCCCGTCGAAGCGCAGCGTCACTGCATCGACGCGCGCCAGCGACGGCAGCACGCAGAACAGGTCGGCCAGCGCCGCGGTCTGCACGCGCAGCGTGCAAGCGGCCGGCGCGGGCCGATGGGCGCCGGCGCGCACACCTGCCGACAGCGCGTGCGCGACCGCTTCGCGCGCAGCCGCCGCGATCCGCGCACACGACGCGGCGGGCGTGAGCGTATCGCCGCTCGATGCGCCGCCGGCCGTCTTGACCGTCTCGAAATGCGCATCCGGAAACAGCGGCTGCGTTTCCTCGGCGAATACGTCGTCGCCCGTGGCCAGCGCGACGTGCGCGCCGTATTCCCGCGCCAGCGCGCCGTACAGCCCCGCTTCGCCGAGTTCGACGCCGTTCAGCCATACCTGCGTGAACGCGAAGCCGTTGATCGTGTGCGCGAGTACGCCGCGGGTCTGCGATTTCGCGTGATAGCCGATCATGAACACGAGGTCCGGCCGCTGTTCGAGGCCCGCCATCATCCCGAGCGTGCGCGGCTTGCCGAGCACGACACGCGCACGCGCATCGAGCCCGTCGGGCAGCAGGTTGCGGAAGCCGCCATGCGAATCGTTGACCCACACCGCCTGCGCACCGCCCATGAACGCGCCTTCGATCGCCGCGTTCGCCTCGGCGGTCATCCAGCGACGTGCACGCTCGTATTCCGGATTGCCGGCGCGCGTCTGCTCGGTGGCGAACACGCCGGCGACGCCTTCGATGTCGGTCGAAATCAGGATCTTCATGAATAGTTGGGACGGTGTGCGTTGAGCAGAGAGTCGAGATCGGGCACCGCGTCGCGCAGCGATTGCCGCACGTGGCCGTCGCGCCCGGCCACCGTCACGGCCTGCAGCAATGCATCGGCGATGGCGTGCTCGACGCTTTCGGCCGCGGCCATGAACAGCGGATCGAGCGCCGCATCGGCGACGAGGGCCGGCAGCGCGACCGTCGACGCGTCGTGCGCGATCGTGTACGCGGTGGAGAAGGCAAGCGCGATGTCGCCGCTGCCGTGCCCGTAGACCGAGCCCGTGCGGGCCAGTCCCGCGCCCGCGCGGCGCGCGAGCCGCGATAGTTGCCGCGCATCGAGCGGCGCATCGGTGGCCAGCAACAGGATGATCGAGCCTTGCTCGGGCGGGGCCGCGTGCGCAGCCTCGGCCGCACGACGTTGCGCGACGATGCGCCCGAGCGGCACGCCGCCGAGCGTCAGCATCGGCAGCCGGCCGAAATTCGCGAGCACGAGCGCGCCGACCGTATAAGGCCGCCCGGCCGCGACAGCGACGCGCGATGCGGAACCGAGCCCGCCCTTCAGGTCGAAGCTCGACATCCCGCGCCCGGCACCCACCGCGCCGCGTGCGACGTCACGCGACGCCGTGCGGCACGCGTCGTCGTAATGCGCGGCCGTGACCGCGAACGCCTGGATATCGTTCAGATAGCCGTCGTTGCACTCGAACACCAGCGGGTTGACGGTCGACCAGTCGCGGCCGATCTGCGGATTCGCCGCGATCGCCGCGCGAATCTGCGCCTGCGCGACCGCGCCGACGCCGAAGGTATTGGTCAGCGCGATCGGCGTATCGAGCATGCCGAGTTCCTCGACCTGCACGAGCCCGACGCTCTTGCCGAACCCGTTGATCACGGCAACCCCCGCCGGCACCTTGCTGCGATACACGTCGCCCGGATGCGGCTTCACGACGGTCACGCCCGTCTGCACGTTGCCGGCATCGAGCGTGCAATGGCCGACCGTCACGCCCGGCACGTCGGCGATCGTGCCGCGCGGCCCGGCCGGCAGTGTCGCCGTCCACATCGGTGAAGTGCGCATCAACGGCGCTCCAGCTTCGGATCGAGCGCGTCGCGCAGCCCGTCGCCGAGCAGGTTGAACGCGAGCACGGTCAGGAAGATCGCGAGGCTCGGGAAGATCGCGATGTGCGGCGCCGTCACCATGTCCGCACGCGCCTCGTTGAGCATCGCGCCCCACTCCGGCGTCGGCGGCTGCGCGCCGAGCCCGAGGAACGACAGGCTCGCGGCCGTGATGATCGACGTGCCGATCCGCATCGTGAAGTAGACGACGACCGACGACACCGTGCCCGGCAGGATGTGCCGCATGATGATCGTCCAGTCCGACGCGCCGATGCTGCGCGCGGCTTCGACATAGGTCATGTGCTTGAGCATCAGCGTGTTGCCGCGCACCAGCCGTGCGAACGCCGGGATGCTGAAGATCGCGACCGCGCAGATCACGTTGACCATCCCGTTGCCGAGGATCGCGACCACGCCGATCGCGAGCAGGATGCCCGGGAACGCGAACAGCACGTCGGCCACACGCATCGTGATGCGGTCCCACCAGCCTTCGTAGTAACCGGCGAGCAGCCCGAAGAACGTGCCGATCACCGCGCCGAGCGCGACCGAGAAGAAGCCGGCCGCGAGCGAGATGCGCGTGCCGGCGACGATCCGGCTGAAGATGTCGCGACCGAGCGAATCGACGCCGAACCAGTGCACGGCCGACGGCCCCGCATTCAGCGCGTCGTAGTCGAAATAGTTCTCCGGATCGAACGGCACGATGTGCGGGCCGACGAACGCCAGCACGACGAGCGCCAGCACGAAGCCGCCCGCGACGAGCGCGACGGTCTGCTTGCGGAACTTGCGCCAGAATTCGCGCCACGGCGTGCGGATCGCGGCGGGTGCGGCCGGCGCCGCGGTCTGGACTGTCGCGTTCATGCGCGCCTCACTTGAACCGGATGGTCGGGTTGATGACCGCGTACAGCACGTCGACGGTCAGGTTGATCAGGATGAACTCGAGCGAAAACAGCAGCACGATCGCCTGGATCACGGGGTAGTCGCGCATCGTCACCGCGTCGACGAGCAGGCGCCCGAGCCCCGGCCAGTTGAACACGACCTCGACGACGATCGAGCCGCCGAGCAGGAAGCCGAACTGCAGCCCCATCATCGTGACGACCGGGATCATCGCGTTGCGCAGGCAGTGCTTGAGCACCACCATCGGCTCGTGCACGCCCTTCGCGCGCGCGGTGCGCACGAAATCCTCGTTCAGCACCTCGACGAACGACGCTCGCGTGAAGCGCGCCATCACGGCCGCGACCGCGGCGCCGAGCGTCAGCGACGGCAGCACGTAGCTTTTCCACGAGCCGTCCGGCACGACCGGCAGCCAGCCGAGCTTCACCGAGAAGATTTCCATCAGCAGCATGCCGAGCGCGAACGCGGGAAACGAGATGCCCGACACCGCCAGCGTCATGCCGAGGCGGTCGGGCCAGCGGTTGCGCCACACCGCCGACGCGATCCCGATCGCCATCCCGAACGCCGTCGCCCACACCATGCTGACGAGCGTCAGCATCAGCGTCGGCGTGAAGCGTTCGCCGATCTCGGTCGAGACCGGCCGCTTGCTGCGCGTCGACATGCCGAAGTCGCCGTGCGCGATCTTCGTGAAGAAGGTCATGAACTGCGCGGGCAGCGGCCGGTCGAGCCCGAGATCGGCACGCACGAGCGCGACCGTCGCATCGTCGGCTTCGGGGCCGGCCGCGAGCCGCGCCGGATCGCCCGGCAGCAGGTGGACGAACAGGAACACCAGCACCGCGACGATCGCGAGCGTCGGCAGCAGGCCGAACAGGCGTTTGACGAGAAAATTCAGCATGGGGCACCGATCGAATCAGCGTGCCGGCAGCTTGCGCCGCCGGCACCGCATGGCGGACGAACCGCCGTCATCACCACTGTCATTTCAGCGAGATTTCGTCGAAATTGAACGAGCCGTCCGGCATCACGTACGCGCCCTGCAGCCGCTTGCTGCGTGCATACACGATCTTCTCCTGCACGAGGAAGATCCACGGCGCATCGGTCCAGATCTGCTTCTGCGCATCGGCGTAGAGGTCGGCCTTCTTCGCGCGATCGACCGTCTCGAGCGCCTTCGTCAGGTCGCCGTCGACCGTGTCGTTCTTGTAGTACGCGGTGTTGACGAGCTTCGGCGGCGCCGACGCGCCGGCCAGCAGCGGCGTGATCGCCCAGTTCGCTTCACCCGTCGACGACGACCAGCCGATGTAGTACATCCGCACCGGCGCCTTAGCCGGATCCGGCGCGCTCTCGACCTTCGCGACGCGCTCGCCGGCTTCCAGCGCCTGCACCTGCACCTTCACGCCGACCTGCGCGAGTTGCTGCTGCACGAACTGGATCGCCTTCTGCGACGTCGAGTTGTTATAGGCGGACCACAGCGTCGTCTCGAAGCCGTTCGGATAGCCGGCTTCCTTCAGCAGCGCGCGTGCCTTCGCCGGGTCGTACGGCCACGGGCCCAGCTTCGTCGCGTAGTCGACACCCTGCGGCACCACGCCGGTCGACGGCGTCGCGAAGCCGGAGAACGCGACCTTCGCGAGCGCTTCCTTGTTCACCGCGTAGTTCAGCGCCTGCCGCACCTTCGGGTTGTCGAACGGCTTCTGCAGCATGTTCAGCGACACGTAGCGCTGCACGATCGACGGCCGCTCCACGATGTCGACCTTCGGGTTGCCCTTCAGGTCGACCGCCTGCTCGAACGGGATGCGGAACGCGAAATCGGCTTCACCCGTCTTGATCAGCGCGGCGCGCGTGTTGTTGTCGACCACCGGCTTCCAGTCGATCGCGTCGATCTTCGGATAGCCCTTCTTCCAGTAGCCGGCGAACTTCTTCACCTTCAGGTCGTCGGTCTGCTTCCATTCGACGAACTCGAACGGGCCCGTGCCGACCGGATGCAGCGCGATGTCGCGGCCCCACTTCTTCAGCGCAGCCGGCGAGATCATCACGGCCGACGGGTGCGCAAGCGTGTTGATCAGCGCCGAGAACGGCTCGCGCAGCGTGATCTTCACCGTGTACGGATCGACCACTTCGGTCTTCTCGATCACGCGGAACATGTTGTAGCGCTTCAGGTGGTTCGCGGGATCGGTCACGCGGTCGAAGTTCGCCTTCACGGCCGCCGCGTTGAAATCGGTGCCGTCGTGGAACTTCACGCCCTGGCGCAGCTTGATCGTGTAGACCTTCGCATCGGGGCTCGCGTCGTAGCCGGTCGCCAGCACGTTGACGAGCTTCATGTCCTTGTCGAAGCCGAACAGCCCCTGGTAGAACGACTTGACGACGGCCTGCGACACCGTGTCGTTCGCGTCGTACGGGTCCATCGTCGTAAACGTCGAATCCACCGCCATCACCGCGGTCTGCTGCGCGAACGCGGGCACTGCGGCCTGCAGCGCGAATGCGCCGGCGAGCGCGACGAAACACGCGCGCGGACGAAACATCGGGAACGAATGCTGCTTGGTCATGTTGCTGGGCTCCTATCGGTGAATCGGTGACGCCTCTTGGGCGTTTCGGTTTCGACTTCCTGCAGGCTCGCGCACCGCCGTCGCGATGCATGCCTTCAGTACGCGCCGCCGACGCGGTGCGTCGCGACGTAATGATCGGGGCCGACCGCGACGAGCGGCGCGACGACCGGCTCGTCGCCGAGCGCGCGGATCGGGCTCGGAATCTCGTCCGCCGCAAGCTGGCGCGGCGCATGCCGGCGCGCGGGGTCGGCCACCGGCACCGCGCTCATCAGCTTCTTCGTATAGGGATGTTGCGGCGCCTCGAACACCGCGCGGCGCGGGCCGATCTCGACGATCTGGCCGAGATACATCACCGCGACGCGATGGCTGATGCGCTCGACCACGGCCATGTCGTGCGAGATGAACAGGTACGCGACGCCGAGCTCGCGCTGCAGGTCGAGCATCAGGTTGACGATCTGCGCCTGCACCGACACGTCGAGCGCCGACACCGATTCGTCGGCGATCACGACCTTCGGGTTCAGCGCGAGCGCACGCGCGATCGCGATCCGCTGGCGCTGGCCGCCCGAGAATTCGTGCGGATAGCGGCGCGCGGCCTCCGGCGGCAGGCCGACCTTGTCGAGCAGCCAGTCGACGCGCGCCTGCGCTTCGCGGCCGCTCGCGACGCCATGCACGAGCAACGGCTCCATGATCGAGAAGCCGACGGTCAGGCGCGGGTTCAGCGACGCGAACGGATCCTGGAAGATGAACTGGATGTTCCGGCGCAGCGCCTGCAGCTCCGGGCCCTTCAGCGCGCTGATGTCGCGGCCGTCGAACTCGATCGAGCCGCTCTGCGATTCGACGAGGCGCAGCAGCGAACGGCCGGTGGTCGACTTGCCGCAGCCCGATTCGCCGACCAGCGCGAGCGTCTCGCCCGCGTGCAGTTCGAAGCTCACGCGCTCGACCGCATGCACGTATTGCGCCACACGGCCGAACACGCCGCTCTTCACCGGGAAGCGCGTCACGAGATCGCGCACGCGCAGGATCGGCGCTGCAGCCTGATCAACAGGCGGCTGCGCGTCGTCGTTCGCCGCGGGCGCGGGCGACGCCGCCGGTGCTCCCGCGCACGCGCCCTCCACCTTCAGCAGCGGGAATTTTTCGGGCGCATCGGTGCCCTGCATCGAGCCGAGCTTCGGCACGGCCGCGAGCAGCGCGCGCGTGTAGCGATGCTCAGGCGCCGCGAAGATGCGCTCCGATTCGCCCTCCTCGACCTTCTCGCCGCGATACATCACGAGCACGCGGTCGGCCACTTCGGCCACCACGCCCATGTCGTGCGTGATGAAGATCACGCCCATGTTCATTTCGTCCTGCAGCCCGCGCACCAGTTGCAGGATCTGCGCCTGGATCGTCACGTCGAGCGCGGTCGTCGGCTCGTCGGCGATCAGCAGCGAGGGCCGGCACGACAACGCCATCGCGATCATCACGCGCTGCCGCATCCCGCCCGACAGCTGGTGCGGATAGCGCGCGAACACGCGGCGCGCCTCCGGGATGCGCACGAGTTCGAGCAGCCGCAGCGTCTCCGCGCGCGCTTCCGACATGTTTTTCGACTGATGCAGCGCGATCGCCTCGCTGATCTGGTCACCGACGGTAAACACCGGGTTCAGCGACGTCATCGGCTCCTGGAAGATCATCGCAATGTCCGCGCCGCGAATGCCGCGCATCGTCGCGCCGCTGGCCTGCGCAAGATCGACGAGCGCGCCGCCGCGCCGGCGGAACGCGATCCGGCCGTTCGTGATCGCGCCGCCGCCATGCTCGACGAGCCGCATCAGCGCGAGCGACGTGACCGACTTGCCCGAGCCCGATTCGCCGACGATCGCGAGCGTCTCGCCGCGATCGACGTGAAACGACACGTTGCGCACCGCGTCGAACGTCGCGCCTTCGCGGCGGAACGTGACCGACAGGTCGTCGACGGCCACCACACGCTGCTCGGGCAGCACCAGGCCGGACGGGTTACGGCTCGAAGTCATCGTGGGTTTCCTCCTCGTGCGGTCCGGGATCAGGCCGTGTCGTCGTCGCGATAGATGCCGACCACCGGCGCTTCACCGACGCGCGCGTAGCCGCGGTACATCCCTTCGGTGTTGAACGGCATCGCGACATTGCCCTGCGCGTCGACCGCGATGATCCCGCCGCGGCCCGCCAGGCGCGGCAGTTTGTTCATCACGACGTCGTGCGCGGCGTCGGCGAGCGATGCGCCGCGATACGCGATCTGCGCGGCCACGTCATGCGCGGTCGCGAGCCGGATGAACATCTCGCCGGTGCCCGTCGACGACACTGCGCACGTTGCGTCGTCCGCATAGCAGCCCGCGCCGATGATCGGCGAATCGCCGACACGCCCCGGCTGCTTGTTCGTGATGCCGCCCGTCGACGTCGCCGCCGCGATGTGACCATGCCGGTCGCACGCGACCGCGCCGACCGTGCCGTGCTTGCGGTCCGGATCGAGCGGTTCGGCCGGCTGCTGCCGCGATTTGCCGAACGCGAGACTCGCCGCGTCGTGGTCGAGCATGGTGCCCGCCGCTGCGCACGCCTTGACCCACTGCGCGTGACGCGCCTCGGTGTCGAAGTAGCCCGGTTCCGCGAGTTCGAGCCCCTGCGCGGCCGCGAACGCATCGGCGCCCTCACCCGCGAACAGCACGTGCTCGCTCGCCTCCATCACGCGCCGCGCGGCAAGCACGGGATTGCGCACGCGCGTCGCGCAGCAGATCGCGCCGGCGCCGAGCGTCGCGCCGTCCATGACCGCCGCGTCGAGTTCGTGCCTGCCTTCGGCCGTATAGACGGCGCCACGCCCGGCGTTGAACAGCGGACAGTCCTCGAGCATCCGCACCGCGACGGTGACGGCGTCGAGCGCGCTGCCGCCGTCGGCCAGCACCTGCTGCGCGGCCCGCAGGATCGCGGTCAGTTCGGCACGGTATTGACGTTCGGTGTCGGAATCCATCGCCTCGCGCAGGATCGTGCCTGCGCCGCCGTGAATCGCAACGATCGCGGATGAAGTCATGTTTTTTTCGGACGGTGAGAAGGAGGGTTGGCGGCCGGCAGCGTCGCTTGCGGCTGGACGAGCCACGGCAGCAGGAATTCGGTCATCTCGGCCGCGGATTTCGCGGACCGGTGCGTGCGCAGCGCGACCGCGTCGATCAGGGCCTCGATCATCGCGAGCACGGCCGCTTCCGAGGTGGCCGCGAAGCGCCGTTCGGCCTTGACGTACAGGTTCAGCGACGCGATCGGCGCAAGCGGCGATTGCGGGCCGTCGGAAATACCCAGTACGCGTGCACCGCGTGCGGCCGCGCGACGGGCGAGTTCGATCGTGTCCTTCACGTAGCGCGGAAACGCCAGCGCGATCACGAGATCGCGCGAGTCGGCCGTATACAACCGCCGCGCCGCGTGCGACGGGCCGCCGAGCAGCGCGAGCGACTGTACGTTGTCATGGCAGACGGACAGTCCGTGCTCCATCAGCCCGGTGAGAAACGCGCTCGACCCCGCGCCGAGGATCAGCACGCGACGCGCGCCGACGATCGCCTCGACCGCGGCCTCGACATCGGCGGCGTCCAGTTGCGCGCGCGTGTTCTCGATGTTCGCGACGGCCTGGTCGAATACCGCATCGATCCACGCAGCGCCGCGTACGCCGGGCTCCTGCTCCTGCGCGGAACGCAGCCGCTCGACCGGCCCGAGCGTCGCCTCGAAGCCACGCACCAGCGCCGCGCGCATCGCCGGATAGCCGTCGAAACCGAGTGCCTTCGCGAAGCGGTTCGCGGTCGCGATCGACGCGTTCACGGCCTGCGCGAGTTCGTCGATGCGCATCGTCGCCGCGCGGAACGGATTCGCGAGCACGAACTCCCCCATGCGCCGGTGGATCGGCGTCATCAACGGCATCGCCGACGCGATCCGCTCGGCAATCGCGGGTTCGTCTTGACTGGCGTCGTGCGGAACGAGAGGCGTCATGCGAAGGGTGGTTGCAAGGATGATGAAAATGAATTTACACAACTACAATCCTGAAAAGAAATAAATTTTCATTCCGGTTGTCACGCCCCATCCCGCGCCTTTCAAACGCCCGACGCCCGCACAGCCCCGCCGCACGGGCCGTTGGCGCGTGATCGCCGAGCGGCGCCGCGCCTGCTGCCCGCCCTCGTGAGTCGGGGAAAACCCCGACCAAGTTCGTTCGAATGCAATTTCACGTTGACCGGATTCGAATTCGAACATAGGATGTTCGAAAATGATCAGTCGTCAGATAACATCAACCTTCGACGACGTCGAAATGTTCACTTGAACGACGCTATCCCGGCTCAAACCGGGAAAATTGGCGCCCACCAAGATCGGACATCGTACAAATAAAGCGAAACAGGCCACCCGAACGGATGGTCGTCATGGATCGGGCCGGCGCCACGCGCCGGCCCTGCCCGACAGGAGACAGCAGTGAAGACAGTCAAGGCGTTGCGCTGGTGGATCATCGTGCTCGTGTGTCTCGGCACGATCCTCAATTACCTCGCACGGAATTCCCTCGCGGTCCTCGCCCCCGAGCTGAAGCAGGTGTTCGCGATCTCGACGCAGCAGTACTCGTACATCGTCGGCGCGTTCCAGATCGGTTACACGATCATGCAGCCCGTGTGCGGCTTCGTCGTCGACCTGATCGGGCTGAGGCTCGGGTTCGCGCTGTTCGCGATGCTGTGGTCGGTGGTCGGCGTTGCGCACGGTTTCGCGTCGGGCTGGCTGTCGCTCGGCATCCTGCGCGGCTTCCTCGGCCTGTTCGAAGCCGCCGCGATTCCGTCGGGGATGAAGGCGGTTGCCGAATGGTTTCCCGATCGCGAGAAATCGGTCGCGGTCGGCTACTTCAACGCGGGCACGTCGCTCGGCGCCGCGATCGCGCCGCCGCTCGTCGTGTTCATCTCGATGCGGTTCGGCTGGCAGGCGGCATTCATGGTCACCGGCGCGCTCGGCTTCGCGTGGGCCGCGCTCTGGTACACGCAGTACCGGTCGCCGGCCGATCATCCGCGCATCACGCCGCAGGAGCGCGCGCTGATCCGCGACGGCCAGGCGACGATGCCGCCCGTGTCGAAGCGCCGCATCCGCGACGTGGTCACCGCGCGGCGCTTCTGGGCCATCGCGCTGCCGCGCTTCTTCGCCGAGCCCGCTTGGCAGACCTTCAGCTTCTGGATTCCGCTGTACCTCGCGACCGAGCGCCACATGCCGCTCACGCAGATCGCGATCTTCGCGTGGATGCCGTTTCTCGCGGCCGACGCCGGCGGCATCGCGGGCGGCTACCTGTCGCCGTTTCTCGCCAACCGCTTCAAACTGCCGCTCGTGTGGTCGCGCGTCGCCGGCGTCGCGCTCGGCGCGGTGCTGATGCTCGGGCCCGCGATGATCGGTCTCGTGGCGTCGCCGTACACGGCCATCGCATTGTTCTGCGTCGGCGGCTTCGCGCACCAGATGATCTCCGCGCTCGTCAACACGCTGTCGGCCGACGTGTTCGATTCCGAGGAAGTCGGCACCGCGAGCGGCTTCGCCGGGATGGCCGCGTGGATCGGCGGGCTCGGTTTCTCGCTGCTGGTCGGCGCGCTCGCGGACAAGATCGGCTACGCGCCGCTGTTCGCATGCCTCGGCCTGTTCGACATCATCGGCGTCACGCTGCTCGCGGTGCTGATCCGCGGACAGTCGAAGCAGGAACGCCTGCTCGCACGGCACGCCTGACCTTCGCTTTCATAGGAAATCGCATTCATGACTTCGCTTCTTCATCCGCCCGTGTTCCGCGTCGCCGATCAGCACGCGAACCGTGTGCTGCTCGCGTCCGAGGCGGGCGCAACCGTCGAGATCTTCGTGCTCGAGGACGACATCGTGCGGGTGCGCGTGCTGCCCGACGCGACGGCGCGCAACCCGCGCACCTGGTCGATCGCACCGGGCCTCGACGACGTGCCGCTCGACGGGCGCGACCGCCTCGACCTCGACGGCTTCGCCCTGCCCGCCTATACGCTCGTCGAAGACGACGACGGCGTGCGTATCGAGACCGCGCAGATTCGCGTCGTGGTGCGCCGGCAAGGCGGCCATTGCACGTGGTCGATGCGCGGCGCGGACGGCACGTGGCGCGTTGTGCTCGCCGATCGCGCGACGCAGGCGTACAACTTCGGCTGGTGGGACAACCGCGCGTATCACTACGTCGCCCGCGAGCGGGGCGACAAGGTGTTCGGCCTCGGCGAACGCGCGGGCGACCTCGACCGCACCGGCGCGCGCTTCGAGATGCGCAACATCGACGCGATGGGCTACAGCGCGAAGCACACCGACCCGCTGTACAAGCACATTCCGTTTTACATCACGTGGTCGCCCGATGCATGCCAGGGGTTCGGGCTGTTCTACGACACGCTGTCGGACTGCTCGTTCGACATGGGCCGCGAGCTCGACAACTATCACGGCCCGTACCGCTATTTCGTCGCCGAGCACGGCGATCTCGACTACTACTTCATCGCATCGCCCGATACGCCGCTCGCGGCCGCCCGGCGCTTCACGTGGCTCACCGGGCGCCCCGCGCGCACGCCGAAATGGGGGCTCGGCTATTCGGGCTCGACGATGAGCTACACCGATGCGCCGGACGCGCAGCAGCAAATGAACCAGTTCGTCGACCAGTGCGACACGCACGACATCCTGTGCGATTCGTTCCACCTGTCGTCGGGCTATACGTCGATCGGCGCGAAGCGCTACGTGTTCAACTGGAACCGCGACAAGTTTCCCGACGCGAAGGGCTTCGTGAAGCATTACCGCGACCACGGCATTCGCCTGTGCGCGAACATCAAGCCGTGCCTGCTGCGCGACCATCCCGCATTCGACGACGCCGCAAAGCGCGGGCTGCTGATCCGCTCGGCGTCCGGCGAGCCTGCGTGGGTGCAGTTCTGGGACGAAGTCGGCGCATATCTCGACTTTACGCAGCCCGACGCATACCGCTGGTGGCGCGAGCAGGTCACGTCGGCGTTGCTCGAATACGGGATCGAGTCGACCTGGAACGACAACAACGAATACGAGATCTGGTCGCCCGACGCGATCGCACACGGCTTCGGCCAGCCGTTCCCCGCGCGCGAGGCGAAGGTGCTGCAGACGATGCTGATGATGCGCGCGTCGCGCGACGCGCAGCGCGCGCATGCGCCGGCGCAGCGGCCGTTCCTGGTGTCGCGCTCCGGCGGCGCCGGCATGCAGCGCTATGTGCAGACCTGGTCCGGCGACAACTACACGTCGTGGGAAACCTTGCGCTACAACCTGAAGATGGGCCTGGGGCTCGCGCTGTCGGGCGTGTCGAACATCGGTCACGACATCGGCGGCTTCTCCGGGCCCGCGCCGTCGCCGGAACTGCTGCTGCGCTGGGTGCAGTTCGGCATATTCATGCCGCGCTTCAGCATCCATTCGTGGAACGACGACGGCACCGTCAACGAGCCGTGGATGTACCCGGAGATCACCGAGCAGATTGCGTCGCTGATCAAGCAGCGCTACCGGCTGCTGCCCTACCTCTATCACCTGCTGTGGCTGTCGACGACGCGCTACGAACCCGTGCTGCGGCCGACCTTCGCCGATTTCCCCGGCGATGCGCGCTGCTACGACGAATGTGACGAGATGATGCTCGGCGACGGGCTGCTCGTCGCGCCGGTCGTCGATCCCGGCCTGACGGCGCGCACCGTCTACCTGCCGTCGGGCGCGCGCTGGATGTGCTGCGCAAGCGCGCTGTCGTTCGACGGCGGCACGAGCGTGACGCTGCCCGCGCCGTTCGACACGCCGGTGATGTTGCTGCGCGAGGGCCGCGTGCTGCCGCTGAACGTCGCGGAACAGCATTTCGGCGCGCGGGCCGACACGCGCGGCTTCCTCGTCGCGCCGCGCATCGAGGACGGCGTCGCACAGGGCGAATGCGTCGAGGACGACGGCGAGACGGAAGCATGGCGCGACGGCGAATACGGGCTGTGGCGCATCGAGACCGGCCGCGAGGCGTCGGGCACGCTCGGCGTAGCGGTGCGCTGGGACGGCCGCCCGGCGCGCCCGGCCGATCGCGTCGAGATCCTGCTGCCCGCGTCGCTGCAAGGCCCGGTCGCCGTGCGCGGCGCGCGCGTCGAGCAGGATGCGCAGGATGGCGCATGGCGCCGCCTCGTCGTCGTATTCGACAACCGAACCGCATGACCCAGGCAACGCGGGCCGTTCAAGCGGCCCGCCGCCCGTCACAGAGGAGGCGACCAAGCCTCCCGCCCACCTTGAAAAGATGAAGAGATCTGGAGATTCGACGATGAAAGCACCCGTCAACCGCTATGCAATCCTGATTTTATCGGCCGCATCGCTCGGCACGACCGCCGCCCACGCGCAGAGCAGCGTGACGCTGTACGGCGTTGTCGACGACTCGCTCGCGTACGTGAACAACCAGCAGGGCCACTCGAACATCTACATGCGCGACGGCAACCTGTATGCGTCGAAGTTCGGGCTGCGCGGCGACGAGGATCTCGGCGGCGGCACGCATGCGATCTTCGATCTGCAGTCCGGCTTCAACCTGAACACCGGCGCGCAATCCGCCGCCGGCACGATCTTCAACCGCCAGGCATTCGTCGGCCTGCGCAACGATCATTACGGCACGATGACGGCCGGCCGCCAGTACACGCCCTACTTCCTGTTCGTCGGCCCGTACGCGTCGAGCAGCTGGCTGACCGGCGCAACGGGCGCGCATCCGGGCGACATCGACGGCCTCGACACGACGATCCGCGTGAACAATTCGGTTACCTATACGTCGCCGACCTTCGCGGGGCTGACCGCAAGCGCGATGTACGCATTCGGCGGCATTGCGGGCGCGACCGGCAAGGGCAACACGTTCAGCGCCGCGCTGCGTTATGCGAACGGGCCGATCGGCGTCGCGGCCGGCTACCTGCGCATCAACAGCTCGGGCTCGTCGGCCGGCTTCCTGAATCCGGCGACCGCCGCCTCGGGCAGCTTCGCGGTGTCCGTACTGAACCAGGGCTACCTGACCGCGAAGGCCGTGGAGCAGGTCGCGGCGGCCGGCAACTATACGCTCGGCGACCTGACGATGGGCGTCAACTATTCGAACGTGAAGTACCTGCCCGGCAACGGCTCCGCGTTCACGGACACGGCCGTGTTCAACACCTACGGCGCGCTCGCCGCGTACCGCTTCACACCGGTGTTCTCGGTGGCAGGCGCGTTCGCATACACGCTCGCGTCGAAGGCGAACGGCATCAACAGTGCGGCCCGCTACCAGCAGTATTCGCTGAAGGAGTCGTACAGCCTGTCGAAGCGCACGACACTCTATGCACTGCAGGCATACACGCATTCGAGCGGACAGACGCTCGGTGCGCAAGGCGCCGGCCACGTCATCGACGCGGCACCGATCGTCGGCGATTCGCAGCAGCTCACGCCGTCGACGACGCGCGGCCAGTTCGTCGGCATGGCCGGCATCGCCGTCACCTTCTGAACCTCCACGGCAGCGCCATCGGCGCGCTGCCGCTGCCCCGGGCGACACGCTTTTCTCGCATTCCACGCGTGCCGTCCGGGCGCCCGACCCACGTCCGCCACGGCGTTTTCGGCGCCCGGTTCGCCCGCCGGGCGAACCCCGCGGGTTTTCTCGATCCCCTCAATACCTTACAATTCGTCAGGCTTATCTCTTCTGCATACCCCTTCTTGCAGTCCTGACACCGCGGTACACTCGACGCACGCCGTATCAGGGTCCGACGCGCAACCCGCGCGCCGGGCGGCGTTGCGCCTTGTTGCGCCCACAACTGGATGCCCGCCATGCCAGATTCCCGTCCCTCGCCCCGCACGACATTCAAGCCGCAGGTCGTCCTGCCCGCGCTCGCGGTCATCGGCGCGCTGCTCGTCGTGTGCGCGTTGCGCCCGAGCGAAGCCGGCGCGCTGTTCTCCGCCGGCCAGCAATGGGTCATCGCGCGCTTCGACTGGTTCTACGTACTCGCCGTCACCGGCTTCCTCGTGTTTCTCGTGCTGATCGCCGCGAGCGACTTCGGCAACATCCGGCTCGGCCCCGATGATGCCGAGCCCGAATTCAGCTTCGTATCGTGGACAGCCATGCTGTTCGCAGCCGGCATGGGCATCGGCCTCATGTATTTCGGCGTCGGCGAGCCGATGCAGCACTTCCTGAAGCCGCCGACCGTCGACCCCGGCACGCCCGCCGCCGCGCGCGAAGCGATGCTGATGACCTTCTTCCACTGGGGCTTCCACGCGTGGGCGATCTACGGGCTGATGGGGCTCGTGCTCGCGTACTTCGGCTTCCGCTACAACCTGCCGCTGACGCTGCGCTCCGGGCTGTATCCGGTGCTGCGCGAGCGCATCAACGGGTGGATCGGCCACACGGTCGACGCGTTCGCGCTGGTCGGCACGGTCGCCGGTATCGCGACGACGCTCGGCTACGGCGTGATGCAGCTGAGCGCGGGCCTGCATACCGTCGCCGGCTGGGACACCGGCAGCAACCTGTTTCGCATCGGGCTCGTCGCGGTCGTCGTGATCCTCGCGGGCGTATCGGCCGCAACCGGCCTCGACAAGGGCGTGCGGCGACTGTCCGAGCTGAACCTGCTGCTGGCGTTCCTGCTGCTCGCGTTCGTGGTCGTCGCAGGCCCGACGGCGTTCCTGCTGCGTGCGCTTGGCGACAACATCGGCCAGTATCTGTCGAGCCTCGTCGACCTGTCCTTCAGGACGTACGCGTACGCACCGCCGCGCGAGGAAGGCTGGTTCGGCGGCTGGACGATCCTCTACTGGGCATGGTGGGTGTCGTGGTCGCCGTTCGTCGGCATGTTCATCGCGCGCATCTCGCGCGGCCGCACGATCCGCCAGTTCGTGATCGGCGTGCTGCTCGTGCCGACCGCGTTCAACCTCGTGTGGATGACCGTGTTCGGCAACAGCGCGATCTGGCTCGATACGCACGGCGCGGCCGGCGCGCTCGCGCAAACGGCCACCAATGTCGACGCACTGCTGTTCCGCTTCTTCGACTTCCTGCCGATGCCGCAACTGCTGTCGATCGTCGCGATCGTGCTGATCGCGGTGTTCTTCGTGACGTCCGCCGATTCGGGCGCGTTCGTGATCGACCAGATCGCGACGCGCGGCAACGCGCACTCGCCCGTCTGGCAACGGCTGTTCTGGGCCGCACTGCTGGGCGTGACGGCCGCGGTGCTGCTGGTCGCGGGCGGGCTCGGCGCATTGCAGGCAATGACGCTGATCGCCGCGCTGCCGGTCGCGATCATCATGATCGCGCTCTGCTACGGGCTGTGGCGCGGGCTCGCCGCCGACCGCGTGCACTATTCGCAGGACGTCGCCCCCGCGACGAGCTTCTGGACCGGCCAGCACTGGCGCCACCGCCTGACCCACATCCTGCGGCAGACGACCGAAGCCGAGGCACGCCAGTTCGTTGCCGAGACGGTCGAGCCCGCGTTGCGCAAAGTCGCCGACGAGCTGCGCGCGAGCGGCGTCGATGCGAACGTGCAACGCGACAGCGACGATGCCGTGCGCCTCACCGTGCCGACCGCCGACCACCGCGATTTCGTGTATGGCGTGCGCGTGACGGTGAAATCCGCGGCGGCGTTCCTCGTGCGCGAGGCGGCGGAGCCGGAAACGGAGCGGGCACACGTCTACGGGATCGTCACGTTCTTCGAGGACGGGCGGCTCGGCTACGACGTCGAATACCTGCGCAGCGACGAAGTGATTGCCGACGTGTTGCGCCAGTACGAACGCTACGTGTCGCTCGCGGCCGACAAACGCACGCATCTGCTGAGCCGCGCGCCGGGGCACGCGACGGAGGCTGAATGAACACGTCCGCCGGAGCCTTGACCGCGCGGCCCCCCTGCGGCGCGATCGACGGAGCCACGCGATGAGCGGGTTTCTGCAAAGCCGCTCCACCGACCTCGTCGCGCTCGGCACGCTCGCCGTGCTTTATCTCGGCGGGGCCGGCATCGCGCTGTGGCGGATCCGGGCCGCGGCGCCGCGCGGCAAGGTCTACTGGATCGTCTGCATGGCGCTGCTGGCCGGCGGGGCCGTCGCGATGGGCGGCAATCTGTCGCCCGCGCCGAACAGCGGGGAAATGCCGCCCGGTTTCGCGCTCGGCGTCGAGTCCGTCCTGCTGGGCCTCGTGCTGGTCGCCGGCGGTTGCGCGTGGCTGATGCTGCGCGCGCGCAAACGCTGACTCCCGCATGGCGCGCGGCGAAGTTTCGCTGCGCGGTTTCGTCGTGCGCGAGCGGCAATGTACAGGGGCGGCAGACGCCCCTTTCTCGATCCGCCTCGATTGCCACGCATTACGCGGAAGGCGCGCGTGCCGTCACGAGCCAGCACGCCGCGTCGAAGCGCACCTGCGCGCCGTGCACGTAGCGTTCGAACGCGGCACGCACCGTGCCGATCACGCGCCGCCGCGTCGCGTCGTCCGTCTCCAGCAGCGCGAGCCCGACCGGGCCCAGCCGGGCGATGTAGTCGTCCAGTGCGGGTTCGGGCAGCGCGCACGCCATATCGACCGGCTCGATCGCAACGTCGGCCCAGCCGCTGTCCGACAGCGCCGCAGCAATTCGCTGCCGGTCGCCGAACGCGAACTGCCCCGGCGCGCCGGGCCGCCGCGCGGGCAGGTTCGGCAGCAACGGCGCGGCGGCCCGCTCGGCCGTCGTCATGAACGGGTTGTCGGCCGCGCTGCGCCATGCGACGAACCGCATCTGCGCATCCGGCCGCGCCGCGTGCCGCAGATTCGCGAAGGCCCGGACCGGATCGTCGAAGAACATCACGCCCATGCGCGACACGATCAGGTCGAAACTTCCGGGCGTGAACCCATGGGTCTGCGCATCCGCACGGACGAAGTGCGCCGGTACGGCGTCGCGCGCGGCGCGCGCCCGCGCGGCGTCGAGCATCGTTGCCGATACATCGATGCCGGTACAGGTTCCGCCCGCCCCGATGCGGCGCGCAATGTCGACCGTCACCGCGCCCGTGCCGCAGCCGACATCGAGCACGTGTCGCGCGGATAGCGCGACGGCCTCGTCAGCCAGCCACGCCCCGAAGGGCGCGAACATGCCGTCGAGCATCGGTTGCACGTCGACCCATGCACGGCCCGACGGCCCGTTCCACAGCATGGCCTGATCTCGATTTGCGTCGTGCGCTTCACTCATTTCGAAAGCCCTCCCGTTCCGTGAGCCCGTGTCGGGCGAGACCCCCACTGTGCTACTTCAAGCCGGCTTGAGGTCAAGCGGTTTCCGACCGGCGAAGCGGCATGCCGACGCGTCCCGACAATTGCGTTTCAAACCAAACGAATTCCTCGAAGATTGCAGCCATTGCAGAGTCATTAAATCCGCTCAATGATTTTTCACACGCGTCACTGCCAATACGACAACCATCATTCTTCAAATCACCGGCAACTTATTTAAACAATGCAAGATCCGCGAAGCCCCCAAGACAAAACCCTTTTTACCATGTGACAATTTTTTCGCCGGATCAGGCAATTTCCAAATCGAACATAAACCCATCATATTCAAGCCAATCGCCATCAATAATAAACATAAGCCATCCTAAAAAAATAAAGTAGGCCGGGTCGAAATATTCGTAAATAAACCGATTCAAACGAGGACTGATTACTCATGAAACGACGCGACTTACTGAAAGCTTCCGCCGTTGCGGCGGGAGCTGCCACCGTTCCTTTCGCCGCCAAAGCCGGCCTGACCGGGCTCGGCAACTGGATCAACTCCGTGGTCGGTACAGTCACGGCCCCGGTCGCCGCGGTGGCCGCGACGGTGGCCCCTTCGACCTCGCCGGTACTGCCCCAGCACGATACCTATGCCGGCCAGTTGGCCCGCGCTGGGTACACGCAGGCCCAGAAACTGAACTACGTCTGGACCGGCAATTTCCTGAATGCCCCAGGCATTCCGATGGCCGCGACGGTGACGGCCGACGACCTGCCGACCGTCGAATGGCTACTGCTGGCGGCGAGCACGCTCGTCAAGATCCTCACCAACTTCATCGCCGCGCTGCCGGGCACCGCCGCGTCCCTCTGGCAGAACCAGCTGAACGCGATCGCCGCCAGCGTCGCGGCCGCGCAATCGAGCTACGACGCGTTGACGGCGAACCCGAACCTCGGTTCGGCCGCTGTGACGATCCCGTCGCTCCAGACGACGCTGCTCGGCGTGCTGCAAACGATCAACGCGCTGATCCAGTCGATCATTCCGCAGCTGAACACGGTATTCGCCGCGCAGGACGCCACGCGCAACGAGTCGAACTACAAGGCGCTGTTCGCGACCATTCCGCTGCCCGACATCGCCAACACGTTTCATCGCGACGACGTGTTCGCGCGCCTGCGGGTCGCGGGCCAGAACCCCGTGCTGATCCGGGGCGTCGCGAGCCTGCCGACGAAGTTCCCGCTGACGGACACGCAGTACCGGCAGGTGATGGGCGCGGCCGACGACCTCGCAACCGCCGGCATCGAAAACCGCCTGTTCCTCCTCGACTATGTGGATCTCGGCACGATCGCGACCGCCGGCCCGGTATCGAAGCTGCTGACGGGCACCGGCTATTCGTACGCGCCGATCGCGCTGTTCGCGATCCCGAAGGGCGGCACGTCGCTGGTTCCGGTCGCGATCCAGTGCGGCCAGGATCCGGCGACGAACCCGATCTTCCTGCCTGCCGCCCCGTCCGATACCTCGGCCTACTGGGCGTGGCAGCAGGCGAAGACGGTCGTGCAGTGTGCGGAAGAGAACTATCACGAGATGTTCGTCCACCTGTCGCGCACGCACTTCGTGAGCGAGGTGTTCGCGATGGCGACCTGGCGCAACCTGGCGCAGACGCACCCGCTGTATCTGCTGCTCGCCCCGCACTTCGAAGGCACGCTCTTCATCAACGAAGGCGCCGCGCTGATCCTGATGCCGAACGTGCCGCTCGGCTTCATCAACACATTGTTCGCGGCGCCGATGCCGACCATTGCGCAGGACATCGCGAGCGACCGGCTGGCATTCGATTTCTACGCGCACATGCTGCCGACCGATCTCGCGAACCGGAAGGTCGACAACCCGGTCACGCTGCCCGACTATCCGTATCGCGACGACGGCCTGCTGATCTGGAACGCGATCCACGCGTGGACGACCGATTACGTGAACGTCTACTACGCGTCGGACAGCGACGTGACGAACGACTACGAACTGACTGCCTGGGTCGACGACGTCGCCGGCAACGGGCATGTGAAGGGCTTCGTGCCGATCACGTCGAGGGCGCAGCTCGCGAACGTGCTGACGCTCGTGATCTTCAACGCCAGCGCGCAGCACGCGGCCGTCAACTTCTCGCAGCCGGACCTCTGCACCTACGCGCCGGCACTGTCGGCGCTGCTGTCGGCCCCCGCGCCGACCAGCGCCGGCGGCCAGTCGCAGAACAACTGGAACCGGATGCTGCCGCCGATGGTCTCGGCCGTCGAGCGGGTGGCCATCTACGAACTGCTGGGCGGCGTGTATTACCGGCAGCTCGGCCAGTACAAGAGCAATGCGTTCCCGTACGCACCGCTGCTCACCGATCCGCGCATCGCGCAAAGCGGCGGCCCGCTGTCGCGCTTCCAGCAGGCGCTGCAGCAGGCGGAAGCCACCATCAACACGCGTAACCAGACGCGGCCGACGCCGTATCCGTACCTGTTGCCGAGCCGGATTCCGGCCAGCACCAACATCTGATGCGGCGGCGCCGGACGCCCGATGCAGGCGTCCGGCGCCGATGATTTGCCTTCATATTCATTACATCTTCATTGCGTAGGGTGTCGGTTTTTCCACGGTGGCTCCCCATGCAACGACTCCTTTCCCTCGCGCGGTTCGCCTGCATCGCGTCGCTCGCGCTCGTCGCGGCGCTGTCCGCGTGCTCGAACCACATCGATTCGCCGGCCGATCCGGCGAGTGCGTCGGTCAACGTCCAGGCCGCATGGGTCGAGATCGGCGACGCGAACCAGGCGATCGCGCGCGTCATCACGAACTACACGCCCCCTTCGGCCAGCGATCCGCTTTGCCCGCAACTGACCGTCGACGGCAAACTGTCGCGCATGACGCTGCGCGCAGGCGCCGCGACCCTCGCGCAGCGGCCGACCGCCAGCGATCCGTCCGATTCGAAGCCGTCGAGCTTCCCGGTGTCCGTCTGCGAGATGACGCTGCCGGCCGGCGCGCAGGCGGCGAGCGTCGCGGGCCGCACGCTGCCGCTGCCGAAGGCGCAGCCGCAACGCATCGCGATCATCGCCGACACCGGCTGCCGCATGAAGAAGGCCGACAACGCCTGGCAGGCGTGCAACGACGCGACTGTCTGGCCGCTCGACACGATCGCGGCCAGCGTCGCGAAACTGTCGCCCGACCTCGTGATGCACATCGGCGACTACCACTATCGCGAGAACGCATGCCCGCCGGACATCGCCGGCTGCAAGGACAGCCCGTGGGGTTATGGCTGGGATACGTGGCAGGCCGACCTGTTCCGTCCGGCCGCCCCGCTGCTCGCGAAGGCGCCGTGGGTCGTCGTGCGTGGCAACCACGAGGAATGCGCGCGGGCGGGCCAGGGCTGGTTCCGCTTCCTCGATCCGCGCCCGTATTCGGCCGCGCGCTCGTGCGACGATCCGGCCAACGACAACAACGCGAACTATTCGGAACCCTATGCGGTATCGCTCGGCGGCGGCTCGCAGGTGATCGTGTTCGACACCGCGAAGGTCGGCCGCACGCCGCTCAAGACGACCGACGCGCAATTCGGCATCTACCAGAAGCAGTTCCAGACGGTCGCCGCGCTCGCGTCGAAGGCCGGCATGACGACGACGATCTTCACGAACCACCATCCGATCCTCGCGTTCGCGCCGATCGCCGGCAGCACCCCCGCGCCGGGCAATCTCGCGCTGCAGTCGGTGATGTCGAGCCTCAACGCGCAGGCGTACTACCCGCCCGGCGTGCACGTCGCGCTGCACGGCCACGTGCACGATTTCCAGGCGATCAACTTCTCGTCCGGGCATCCGGCGACGATCGTGTCAGGCAACGGCGGCGACAATCTCGACGTCGCGCTGCCCGACCCGTTCCCGGCCGGACTGACGCCCGCACCGGGCGCCGTGATCGAGCGGCTGTCGCACAACAACAGCTTCGGGTTCCTGATCATGGAACGCCGCGCCGCCCCGGCGACCGGCTGGGTGTTCCACGCATATTCGGCGGCCGGCAAGCTGCTCGCGTCGTGCAACCAGTCGGGCACGACGCTCGCGTGCGACAAGACGGGGTTCATTGCGCCGTGAGTGAAGGAGCTCGATGTGACGGCCGCCGTGCACGCGGCCGGCAGACGCTGCGCACCCTCGCCGCTGCCGTGCTCGCCGGCGTGGCGCTCGCGTCTCACGCCGCGCCGGCCGAAACGGTCCTGCTTCCCGGTGCTCCGCCTTCGCGAGTCGTCGGCACGATCGGCAACGGCACGCCGCAGGTAACGGGCAAGATCGATGCAGCCACCGCGCGCTTCGCGCCCGACCCGACGCTCGTCGCGCTCGGCCGCCGGATCTTCTTCGATCCGAGATTGTCCGAGCCACGCGGCATGTCGTGCGCGGGCTGCCACGACCCCGGCCGCGCATTCGCGCCAACGCTGTCGGCCGCCTCGCTCGCGGGGCCAGGCGTGCCGGAAGGCAGCCGGCCCGGGCGTTTCAGCCAGCGCAACGCACCGTCGCTGCTCTATGTGCGCTACGTCCCACGCCGCCACTTCTACCAGGACGACGACGCACCCGCGCCGTCGCCGTTCGGCGGCCTGTTCAGCGACGGCCGCGCGGATACGCTCGCCGAGCAGATTCGCGGGCCGCTGTTCGACCCGAACGAGATGAACAACCGGTCGCCGGCCGCGCTGCTGCACAAGGTCGACGCGACCGAACTCGCGCCCGATCTCGCCGCACGCTTCGGCGCGACGGTGCGGCGCGATCCCGAGCAACTGGTGCGTGCGCTGGGCCTGGCTGTCGAGGCCTATCTGCAGAGCGACGAGATGGCGCCGTTCACGTCGCGCTTCGACACGTTCCTGCGCACGCGCACACCGCTCGCACCGGCCGAGACGCGCGGGCTCGCGCTGTTCCGGAATCCGGACAAGGGCAACTGCATGAGCTGCCATACGCTGTCGGAGACGTCGAGCCGCCCCGAGCGTTCGCTCTTCACCGATTTCGGCTACGACGCAATCGCGGTGCCGCGCAACCGCGCGCTGCCGGCGAACCGCGATCCGCGCCATTTCGACAACGGCTTGTGCGACACCGCACGGCGGCTGCGCTGGCCCGAGCCGACACAATGGTGCGGCTACCTGCGCACGCCCGGGCTGCGCAACGTCGCGGTCAAGCAGACGTTCATGCACAACGGCGTGTTCACGACGCTGCGCGACGCGGTCGCGTTCTACAACACGCGCTCGACCGACCCGGGCTTCTGGTATCACGGGGCCAGAACGTTCGACGACGTGCCGGCTGCCTATCGCGGCAACATCAACGTCAACTCGACGCCGATGAACCGCCGGCCCGGCACGCCGCCCGCGCTGACCGATGCGGAAATCGACGACATCGTCGCGTTCCTCGGCACGCTGACGGACGCGCGCTATACGAAGATCGCTCCCCCCGTGGCGCCCGCTGCCGCTGCTGGCCGGATCGCGCGAACCGCCGTGCCGGCTCGCTGACCCTGGCCGAACGGCCAGCCGCACGCGCACCCGCTTGCGGTCGCCGCAAACACTGGTTATATTTACAGTACTGTATTTATGAACAGTGAGGTGCGCGATGGAACATCTGGTTCGTATCGTCAACGAAGCCGATCGCCAAGTGCTGGCGTGGCTCCGTGCCCAGGTCGGTGATGCCCGCGTCGAGCGCGCGGCTCGCCAGCTCGGGCATACGCGCAAGCCCTTCCCGTCCGCCGTATGCCGCTACCTGGGCATGAGCGCACCGGCCACGCTGCGTCAGGCCGAACGGCCCCGCGCCGCGCGTGATTTCTCGGTCGGCGATCGTTACCTGTCGCTGATCCGCCAGCACCTCGCCATGCATTCGGCCAGCCGATGAAATGGCGGCGGCTGGCGGCGTCGGTCGCGCGAAAAGCCGCGGGGCTTGCCTATTCGCAAGCCCGGCCGGCCGACACCGCGCTTACATGGCTGCCGTGGCTTCCCGTACGAGGCGGCCGAGCGTTTCGAATGCCGCTTCGTGCGCCGCATCGAACACGCGCGTGCAAGCGAGCCGGATATAACCGTCGAAGCGGTCGGAATTCGAGAAGATCGAACCGGGCGCGATTCTGACCCCGTGCGCCAGCGCGGCGTCGAACAGCGCTTCGGAGCGCACGCCGTCCGGCAGTGCGATCCACAGCAGCATCCCGCCCGGCGGCTGGTTCATCCGGGTTCCAGCCGGGAAATGCCGCGCGATCGCATCGATCGTCACGTCGCGCTGCACGCGCAACTGTTCGCGGAACCGGCGCAGATGGCGATCGAACGCGCCCGAGCCGACGAATTCGGCCGCAACGGCCTGCAGCAACGCGGCGTTGTGCCGGCTGTGCGCGAACTTCAGCATCTTCACGCGCGCGTGCCAGCGCCCCGCGCTTATCCAGCCAAGCCGCATTCCGGGGGCCAGCACCTTGTTAAACGACGGGCAGTAGATCACCGTGCCGTCGCGGTCCCATGCCTTCACCGGCTTGACCGGCTGCGGCGCCTCGACGAGCTCGCGATAAGGCTCGTCCTCGATCACGGCCACGCCATGGCGCGAACACAGCGAGACCAGCGCGGCCTTGCGCTCGTCGGGCATCACGCAGCCGAGCGGGTTCTGCAGGTTCGGCACGACCACCACGGCCCGAATGTCCGGATACGCGGTCAGCGCCACTTCGAGCGCCTCGATCGACAGGCCGGTCGTCGGGCTGGCCGGGATTTCGAGCGCGCGCAAGCCGAGACTTTCGAGCAACTGGATCAAGCCGAAAAAGGCCGGCGATTCGATCGCGATCGTGTCGCCGGGGCGCGCCACCGCGCGCAATGCGAGATTCACGGCATCGACGCCGCCGCTCGTCGACATCACGTCGTCCGGCGTCACCGTCACGCCGTACGACAGCGCGCGCTTGGCCATCGCCTGCCGGAATTCAGGCGAACCGCCAACGGGCCCCGCGTCGGTCAGCAAGGTGGGCTTGCGCCGCAACAGCCGGATCGCGAGCGCCTGCAGGCGCTCGGCCGGATACAGCGTGGCCAGCGCGGACGCGCCGCCGAGATTCAGCGCATCGGGCGCCGCGTTCGCGCGATCGATCACACGCGATACGCGTTCGTGCAGGCCCGCGAACGGCGGCTCGACGCTCAGCGGTGGCCCCTCGCTTTCCGGCAGCGTTTCGAGCGCGACCGCCGCGCGGCGCCGCACGAAGTAGCCGGAGCGCGGCTTCGCCTCGCACCAGCCGGTATCCTCGAGCCGCCGGAACGCCTGGATCGCGGTCGACAGGCTCACGCCGTGCTGTGCCATGACCGCGCGCACCGACGGCATCCGGTCGCCGGGCGACAGCGTGCCGGCCGCGATGATGCGGCGGTAATGCTCGGCGAGCCGTTCGTAAAGCGGTTCGCCGTCCATTGGCAAGGGCGGGCGGGATGAATCGGTGAAAGGCGTCATGCAGGCGATCGTGCCCGCGCGGCCGATCGCACGCCAGATACAGATTCCGGGGAAACCCACCGATACAGCGTCGCGAAATCGTCGTCTGCACCGCAACAGATTCCCGGCCCCTGAATCTGTCACGCCGGTGGCCGTTTCCCTAACCTGATCGCACGCTGTCGCCTCGCCGTCGCGAGGCCGCGCAACCGGGAAAGGGAATCGCCATGCAAACGCATCACATCCGGCTCGACGCCGGGCAAAGCCACTTTGCGTGGTTCGACAAGGGCAGCCAGGTGATCGCGCTGGACGGCGCGCTTGCGGTCACGCTGCGTCACGGCAGGCTCGACTGGCTGCCCGACGAGCCACAGCACATTCGCCGCCTGCTCGACGAGGGCGAATGCCTGACGCTCGAGACGGCCGGCCACGTGGCGCTGTCGGCCGACGGCACGGGAGCGGTCAGCGCGACGGTCGTGGAGCCGGCACGCCCGAGACGCTTGATCGTTGCATGGCGCGCGATCCTGCGCCGGCTGTCCGGACGGATACGCGGCGGCCATCATGTGCGCGAGCATTCCTGAAATGGCGGCTTGCCGCGTCACCCAGGGGCGTCTGGCTGGCACCGCATCCTCCGGCGGAGATCCGGAGCGATCCGGTTCCACCGCACTCATGCGGATCGACCAACCTTGACCGTCCAACCGCCGCAGCCTGTTCGGCACGCGGCGGTCACGTCACCGCACGCTCCTGCGCCGCTCGACCCACTCGAATCCCCCCATCCCCGCCAGCATCGCGACGACGAACACGATCCCCTTCGCCGACCCGAAGCCGATCGACACGATTGCGGGCCCGGGGCAGAACCCGGCGATCCCCCAGCCGATGCCGAACACGGCACTTCCGGCAACCAGGCGCACGGTGATCGCCCGCACGGCCGGCAACTGCATCGGCAAGCCGAGCCACGACCGCGCCCGGCGCTTCGCCCATGCGAACGCGAACACGGCCACGCCCGTCGCGCCGGCCATCACGAACGCAAGCGACGGATCCCAGCGGCCCGCCAGGTCGAGAAAACCGAGCACTTTCTGCGGATTGGCCATGCCCGACACGATGAGGCCGACGCCGAACAGCAGCCCCGCCAGAAACGCGAATCCTGCCTGCATGTCAGCCTCCCGGCACGTGCCGTCGCACGAATACGGTCACGAAGCCGGCGGCCATGAAGACCGCCGTCGCGACCATCGAACGGAGCGCACCGCGTGACATCCCGCACACGCCGTGGCCGCTCGTGCAACCGCCCGCATACCGCGTGCCGACTCCGACCAGCAGGCCGGCTGCCGCCAATTCGACCCAGCCTGCATCGACCTGCGGCGTCGGATGGTGCCCGACGACGCGCATCACGAGCGGTGCGGCGATCAGCCCGACGACGAACGCGGCGCGCCAGTCGCGCTCGCCCGCGCGTGCCGTGAACAGACCGCCGACGATGCCGCTGATGCCGGCAATCCGGCCGTTGAACGCGACGAGCCACGCGGCCGCGAGCCCGATCAGCACGCCGCCGGCCAGCGACAGCCACGGCGTGAAATGAAGGGCATCAATCTGCATCGCGCCGCCCCTTCGCGGCGGGGCCGCAGAACTGTTCGTACAGCACGGCCATCACCGCAATCGCGGCCGGGCTGTCGAGCGAATAGTGGACGTTCTTGCCCTCGCGGCGAGTGCGAACCAGCGCGTTATCCCGCAACACGCCGAGTTGCTGCGACAGCGTCGGCTGGCGGATATCCAGCGCTGTCTCGAGATCGCTCACGCAGCGCTCGCCTTGGGACAGTTCGCAGAGCAGCAGAAGCCGGTCGGGATTCGACAGCACCTTGAGCAGCGCGCAGGCCGATTCGGCGGCCGCGCGCATCAGGTCGGGTTCCGGCAACCCGGTGGAAAGATCGTCCTTCATCGATGGAGGGAGACAATTAAAGAATCAATATTATATATATTAATATATTGTTACGCCCCACCGCTTGCCACCAGGCGGTCTTGTACCCTCCTCCGCTCAGGCCTGCTCGCCCGCAATCGCTTTCGCGGCAGGGATGCGCGCCGCATCGGCACGGACCACGCCGAGCGCCAGCACCGCCATCCCCGCGATCACGCACGGCGCCGCGACAACGGCAAACGCGGTCGGCAACGGCACGCCCATCGCCAGCATCGCGCCGCCCGCCATCGATCCGACCACCGAGCCGCCACGGCCGATCCCGTTCGCCCAGCTCACGCCGGTGGTGCGGCACTCGGTCGGATAGAACGCGGCCGACAGCGCGTTCGCGCCAACCTGTGAACCCGACACGCAGAAACCGGCTGCAAACACGGCGAGCGCGGCGCCCCACGGCGATGCGGCCAACACGCCGATCGCGGCAACGAACACGCCGGCCGCTGCATAGCTGCAGGCCAGTACGCGATGCGGGTCGAAACGGTCCATCAACCCGCCGAGGACGATCGCGCCGAACGTGCCGCCGACCTGAAACATCGCGGTCACGCGCGCGGCCGTCTGCAGCGTCGCGCCGGTCGTGCGCAGCAGCGTCGGCAGCCAGCTCGACAGCAGGTAGATGACGAGCAGGCTCATGAAGAACGCGAGCCACAGCAGCAGCGTGCCGCGCAGCAGGTCGGCGCTGAACAGGCGGCCAAGCGGCGATCCGGCCGGCTTGCCGGCTGGCGCGATGAACGACGCGCTCGGAAGATGCGGATCAGGCGCGATACGACCGAGCATCGCCGCGATCCGCTCGCGAGCCGCGCCGGTGTTGACGAGATAGCGCACCGATTCCGGCAACCGCCACGCGAGCACCGGCAGCAAAAGCAGCGGCGCGGCGCCGCCGACGACGAGCACCGAGCGCCAGCCGCAATACTCGATCAGCGACGCCGCCGCGAGCCCGCCGAGCGCGGAGCCGATCGTAAAGCCGCAGAACATCGTCGTCACCAGCAGCGAACGGCGCCGCGCCGGGCAGTATTCGGACGTCAGCGTGATCGCATTGGGCATCGCGCCGCCGAGCCCGAGCCCGGTCACGAAGCGCCACGCGATCAGCTCGGTCAGGCCGCCGGCGCTCGCCGACGCGGCGCTCGCGATGCCGAAGCACGCCACGCAGGCGAGCAGCAGGCGCTTGCGGCCGAACCGGTCGCCGAACGGCCCGAACACGAGCGCACCGGCCATCAGCCCGGCAAGCCCCGCACCGAACACAGGGGCGAGCTGCGCGGGCGACAGGCCCCATTCCGCGCGGATGACGGGGGCAATGAAACCGATCGATGCGGTATCGAACCCGTCGATCGCGACGATCAGAAAGCACAGGACGACGATCGCGGCCTGAAACGGCGCAACGCGATGCCGGTCGATCCATTCGCTGACGTCGATGGACAGCGTATCGGCCATGATGGGGTCTCCTCCAGGAAGGCGGTCGCGCGTCATGTCGTTGAAATGCGCGCCGCCGGAATCGGGCTGAAAACGCGCGTTACGCGACGGGTTTCAGGCAATCCTCGGCACGCCAGCCGTGCAACCAGTCGAGCGCGTCGTAGAACTGCGCCTGTGTGCGGCCGGCCCAAAGCCCGTTGCGCACCTGCCGCTCGACGCCCTTCGCGTGATAGATCCGCCCCATTTCTCGTGCCGAATACAGCACGCGCGCGGTGCGCGGAATCCGCACGCGCTCGTAGCGCGAGAACGCCGCTTCGAAATCGCCGTCGGTCCGTGCCACGGCCGCGCCGAGCGTCACGGCATCCTCGAGCGCCTGGCACGCGCCCTGCGCGAGGTATTGCGTCATCGGATGCGCGGCGTCGCCGAGTACCGTCGCACGGCCCTCGCTCCAGCGTTCGACCGGATCGCGATCGGCGGTCGCCCAGCGCTTCCACGACGTCGGCCGGTCGAGCATCTGCTTCGGCAGTGGATGGATGCCGTCGAAGTACGACAGCACTTCCTCCTTGCTGCCCTCGCGCACGCCCCAGGTTTCCTGTTCGCGGCTGTGGAACGTGACGACGAGGTTGTACTGCCGCCCGCCGCGCAGCGGATAGTGGACGAGATGGCAATGCGGGCCGGCCCACACGATCGGCGCATTGATCCGCAGATCCTGCGGCATGTTGTCGACGTCCACCACCGCGCGATACACGACGTGGCCCGTCACGCGATGGGCGTCGCCGATCAGCGCATGACGGATCGCGGATTTCACGCCGTCGCAGCCGATCACCGCATCGGCGCGAAAACGTTCGCCGTGCTGGTCGGTCACGGTCACGCCGTTGCCGTCCTGCTCGAAGCCGCACACCTGCGTGCTCGTCCGGAATTCGATCAGCGGATGATCCTTGACCGCCTCGTAGATCGACAGGTGAATGTCGGCGCGATGAATCACCGCATACGGATTGCCGAAGCGCTCGCGGTACGCGGCGCCCGTATCGATGCGCACCACCTCGCGCGCGTCGACCGCATCCATCAGTTGCAGCCGGTCGGTGAACACCGCCCGGCGGCGCGCAGCCTCGCCGACACCCAGCGCGTCGAGTGCGTTGAATGCATTCGCCGCGAGCTGGATCCCCGCGCCGATCTCGCCGATCTGGCCTGCCTGTTCGAGCAGCTTCACGCGAATGCCCTGGCGCGCGAGCGCGAGCGCCGCCGCGAGCCCGCCGATACCGCCGCCGATCACGAGTACGCGCCGGCCGCTGTTGTTTGTCTCTCTCATGTCTGTCTCCTGCTTCGTGTTATGCGACGTAATCCGGTTGTCGCTGCGGCTGTGCCGCGTCGAACGCCGGCTCGCGCCGCGCGTGTTCAAACACCGCGAGGCTTCGCGGATACGCGCTCAGGTCGCAATCCATCCGCAACGCATTCGCGACCTGCGGCACCAGGCATAGATCGGCGAGCGTCGGCGTGTCGCCGAAGCACCACGGCCCCGCGTCCGCGCGCGCGAGCAGCCGCTCGACGCCGGCCATCCCTTCCGCGACCCAGTGCCGGTACCACGCGGTCTTCTGCTGCGGCGTGACCTTCAGCTCGCTGTCGAGATAGCGCAGCACGCGCAGGTTGTTGACCGGATGGATGTCGCATGCGATCAGCGTCGCGAGTTCCAGCACGCGCGCACGACGGTGCGGTTCGAGTGGAATCAGCCGAGGCTCCGGCTGGATCTGGTCGAGGTAATCGAGGATCGCGAGCGACTGGCCGAGACGGAAATCGCCGTCGACCAGCGCGGGCACCGACGCCGACGGGTTCACCTGCGCGACGTAATTGGCATCGCGATGCTCGCCGATACGGATGTTCACCGGCAGCGTGTCGTACGGCAGCCCTTTCAGCCCAAGCGCAATGCGCACCCGGTAGGATGTCGAACTGTTGAAGAAGCTATGCAGTTGCACGATGTCGCCTTTCGAGGAAGATGCGTCAGACCACGCGCACGGTCAGCTCGCCGAGCCGTTCGACGCCGACCCTCATCACGTCGCCCGCGACGACCGCGCCGACGCCCTCGGGCGTGCCCGTGAAGATCACGTCGCCCGGTTCGAGGCGGAAGAACTTCGACAGGTCGGCCACCGTTTCCGCAACCGACCAGATCAGGTGCGACACGTCGCTCTGCTGCTTCGTCGTGCCATTGACGGTCAACCACAGGGCGCCCTGCTCGACATGACCGACGTCGCTTGCCGGATGCACGGGCCCGATCGGTGCCGAGCGGTCGAACGCCTTGCCGATCTCCCACGGCCGGCCCATCTCGCGCATCTTCATCTGCAGGTCGCGGCGCGTCATGTCGAGGCCGACCGCATAGCCCCACACGTGTTCGAGCGCGCGCTCGAGCGGAATGTCCGCACCGCCCTTGCCGATCACCGCGACGAGTTCGGCTTCGTAGTGATAGTTCTGCGTCTGCGACGGATACGCGAGATCGAGCGTTTCGCCGTACGCGACCGGCACGATCGAATCGGCCGGCTTGCAGAAGAAGAACGGCGGCTCGCGATCGGGATCGAAGCCCATTTCGCGCGCATGGGCCGCGTAGTTGCGACCGACGCAATAGACGCGGCGTACCGCGAACTGCGCGTCGCTGCCAGCGACGGGGAGCGCCACGGGCGCTTCGGGCGGGAAAACGAAAGTCATGAGTGGCTCCAGCGAAAATGCGAACGAACGGTGCGCCGCCGCGACGGCGCACGGGAAACGGGAAACGAGTCGTTGAAAGCGGCCGGCGTCAGTCGCGCGCTTCGCGCAGCAGGTTCAGCGCAGACAGCACGGGCCGGTCGGAATAGCTGAACAGCACGCTGTCGGACGATGCCGACAGCCGCACGGGCGCCCACGACGGCGCGAGGAAGATGTCGTGCGGCTCGAATGCGAATGCGTTGCCGCCGATGTGCGCGGTGCCGCTGCCTTCGACGACGCAGTAGATCGTCGCGTCGGTGCCGCGGTACGTGCGGCCGTCGAAACCGGCAGGCAGGAACTGCATGAAGGTGGCGATCGTCGGCATCGGCCAGCCGCCGGTCGCGGGGTTCACATAGCGCAGCTTCACCCCATCCCACGCATCGAGCTCGCCATTCCGGTACAGCGCGTCGAGCGCTTCGCGGGTGCGTGCATACGGATAGCTGAATACCGGCGACGTCGGATCGCTCACGCGATGCCGCACCGGCACCATGTTGTGACCGAAGCGCGCGAAGCTGTCGCCTTCCGGGCAATTCACGGGCTGCACGGCTTCCGGGTAGTTCTCCGCGAAGCCCGCGTCGAGGTTCGCGACGAGCGGGATGTCGAGCCCGTCGAGCCACACGACCGGCTCGCCCCCCTCTTCCTCCGACGGGTTGCCGTGGTCATGCCATGCCCACGACGGCGTGATGATGAAGTCGCCCGGATGCATCGTCGTGCGCTCGCCGTTCACGGCCGTCCACGCGCCACGCCCTTCGACGATGAAGCGCAGCGCCGACTGCGTATGCCGGTGGCTCGGCGCGATCTCGCCCGGCAGGATCAGCTGCAAGCCCGCGTACAGGGTCGGCGTCATGCTCGACTTGCCGGGCAGCCCCGGGTTCTCCAGCACGAGCACGCGGCGCACGGCTTCTTCCGCGCTGATCACGCTGCCGGCCTGCATCACGAGGTCGCGCATCTGCGCGTACTTCCAGATCGCGGCCTGTGCGGCGGGCTGCGGGGATGTCGGCACGAGGTTGTGCAGCGATTCCCACAGCGGCGCCAGGCGCTGCTCGGCGATCCGTGCGTAGTAGGCGGCGCGCGGCACGTCCGGATGGCGGGTCGTCATGTTGTCTCCTTGGCGTCGGCCGATCGGCGTCGGCGCTGTGTCGGTCGGGTCGGGGACCGTGTTGCAGTCCGTCAGCCGATTTATATTCGACCCAGACATACCCGGTAAAATGGTCAAATCATCTGATCCATATATTTCTGGATATACCTACTCGCGACGAGGCATGCGATGGACTGGACCCACCGGCTGCGACTGCGGCACCTGCAGGTACTGTTGAGCGTTGCCGGCACCGGCAATCTGAGCCAGTCGGCGGTCGCGCTCGCGACCACGCAGCCCGCGCTGTCGAAATGGCTGAAGGAACTGGAAGAGGATGTCGGGCTGCCGCTGTTCGAGCGGCATGCACGGGGCCTGCGGCCGACGCCCTACGGTGAAGCGCTGATCGAGCATGCGCGGCGCGTCGAAGCACAGCTCGACATCGCGCGCGACGACATGGCCGCGTTGCGGGAAGGCGGCAGCGGCCTCGTGACGATCGGCACGTCGGGCGTGGCGGCGGCCGACACGGTGCCGCTCGCGGTGTCGCAACTGCTGAAACGGATGCCGCGCGCGCAAGTTCGGATGACCGAAAGCACGATGAACCTGCTGATGCCGCAGCTCGCGCGCAGCGAACTGGATATCGTCGTGGGCCGCTCCGGGTCGACCTCCGTCGATCCGTTGCTGCATGCCGAAGCGCTGTATGTCGATCCGGTCGTGTTCGTCGCGCGGCCGGGCCACGCGCTCGCCGGTGCGGCGTCGGTCGGCTGGGACGACGTGCTCGCCTATTCGTGGATCGTGTGGCCGTCGGGCACGCCCGTGCACAACGCGCTGGAGGCCGCGCTGACGGCCGCCGGCCGCGTACGGCCGCCGCACTGCGTCGAATCGAATTCGTCGATCCTCAACCTCACGCTGCTGAACAACACCGACCTGCTCGGTGTCGCGTCGCACCGTGCCGCGCAGCGCTTCGCGCAATTGAACGCGATCCGGATCCTGCCGATGCAGCTCGAGGGCCAGGGCGCGGTGTCGATGTACTGGCACCCCGACAGCGCGAATCGCTCGGCCGTGGCCGCGACGATCGAGTGCCTGCGCGCCTGTGCGGCCCCGCAGGTCGGCGGATGGGGGCACGTGCAGGCGGATTGAATGTGGCGCGGCCCGGCGTCAACCGGGCCGTGTTGTTGCGTTGCCGCGATGCCGCATCACATCACGTCACGCGCCGTCGCAAGACGCCGTGCCGTCCAGCATCAGCGTGCCGACCCGCGCGGGCACGAGCGGCGTGCGCGGGCTCGGCGGCGTCCAGCCGAACAGTGCCTGCGCGGCCGCGCCGCACACGCGGCCCTGGCACGCGCCCATCCCGCAGCGCGACTGCAGTTTCGCGGCCGTCCAGCCCGGCTCCTGCGCGACCGCGTCGAAGCGCACGTCCTCGCAACGGCACAGCAGCGTGTCGGCCCGCGCGAGCCGGCGGATCGGTTCGCGAATCGCGAAGCGCTCGCGTACGGCATCCGCAAACGCCTGCCAATGCGCTCGTCGCGCGACGAGCGCGGCCAACTGCGCGGCCTGCCCGGTCGCCGCCAAACCGGCGATTTCGCCTTCGACCATCGCCAGTTCGCTGCCGCCGACGCCCGTACACTCGCCCGCCGCGAAGACCCCGTCGCGGCTCGTGTGCTGGTGCGCATCGATCGCCACCGCGCCGTTGTCGATCCGGCAGCCGAGATGGCTCGGCAGCACGGTATTCGGCACGAGGCCGAAGCCGCATGCGAGCCGGTCGCAGTCGACGTCGAACTCGCGATCGCCCTGACGAATCCGCACGCGCTCGAGCCGCTTGTCGCCGAACGCTTCGACGACATGTGCATCGGGCCGATAGGCGGCGGTGACGAGCTTCGCGGCCTGCGCGAGCTTCGACGGCCAGCGCCACAGCCCCGCCCCGAAACCGGCCACGTCGCCCCATGCGGCCTGTTCGAGCACATGCGACACGCGTGCGCCGGCCTGACGGGCCGTCGCGGCGCTCGCCAGCAGCAGTGGCCCGCTGCCCGCGATCACCGTGCGCTGCGCGCGCACGTCGAGGCCGTACTTGATCAACGCCTGCAAGCCGCCCGCGCCGGTCACACCCGGCAGCGTCCAGCCCGGAAACGGCAGCAGCAGCTCGCGTGCGCCGCAACAGAGAATCAGCGTCCGGAAATCGAGCAGCAGCCCGCGTTCGTCGTCTTCGAGCAGCAGCGTGCCCGGCTGCGTTTCGGCGACGATGCGCGTCGCCGCGAGATGCGTGACGTTCGGCTGCCGCAACACGGCGAACCGCTCGGCGGCGGCCGGCGTCGGCGTCGCCGCCGCACCTTGCCGCCAGATCTGCCCGCCCGCGCGCGGGTTGTCGTCGACGATCGCAACCGTCGCACCGCTTCGCGCGACGGCCCGCGCGGCCGACAGCCCGGCCGGGCCCGCGCCGACGATCGCGACGTCGACGCTCAGTCGTTCCTGTTTCATCGCGTGCGCTCCACCTGCATCCCGTCACGGCACAGCGTCTGGCAGGCCAGCCGGCGCCGGCCGTCGATCGTCATCCTGCACTCCTGGCAAACGCCCATCCCGCAAAACGGCGCACGCGCCGCGCCCGTGCACGACACGCGCGTCGTGTCGTCGCCGCTCGCCGCGACAGCGGCCGCGACGGTCGCGCCGTCGGCCACCGTCAGCGCGCGGCCGTCCAGATGAATGATCATGTCAGCGCTCCGGCTTCAAGGGACGCGGTGAGGAAGCGTCCCGGCAAATACGGTTCGATATCGATGGGCGGCCGTTCACCGGCCATCCGCGCAGCGACGAGCCGCGCACTACCCGGCGCGGTCGTCACGCCGAGCCCTTCGTGCCCGACCGCGAGCCACACGCCCGGCCGCGCCGGATGCTCGCCGAGCAGCGGCAGCCCGTCGGGGCTTGCGGAACGGAACCCCGTCCATGCGCGGATGCCGTTCAGGTCGGCGAGACCGGGCAGATAACCCACCGCGCGGCGCAGCATGCGCGCGAGCACGGGCGGATCGACTTGCGCGTCCTCGGTGTCGAACTGGCGCGACGAACCGATCAGCAACTGGCCGGTCGGCCGCGGCTGCACGTTGAACGCGACCGACGTGCCGTCGCTCGCATGCGCGCTTGCCGCATAGCCGAGCTCGACGAGCTGGTGTGATACCTGGCCCGGGTAGCGGTCGGTAATCAGCAGATGGCCCTTTTTCGGGCGCAGCGGCAGTTCGGGCAGCAGCGTGCGCGCGGCAACGCCGTTCGCGACGACCACCCGCTCCGCGCGCAGCGTGTCGCCGCTCGCGAGCGTCACGCTCGGCCCATCGACCGCGACGGCCCGGTCGCGCCGCAACGTGATGCGCGGCGCGCGTTGCAGCAGCCAGTTCGCGGTGACGGGCGCATAGAGGATCGCATCGCCGGGAATCTTCAGCGCACCGCCCAGGCCGGCACGCAGCATCGGCTCCAGTTGCGCGAGCGTCGCCGCATCGATCAGCTCGCCCGCCACGCCGTGCGCGGCCAGCGTCACCTGCTTCGCTCGCGCCAGATCCATTTCGTGCGCATCGGCGGCGAGCCACAGCGTGCCGCAGTTGCGGTACGCGCAGCCTTCCGGCATCTCGCCGCTCAGCGCGCGCCACAGTTCGATCGAGTAATGGCTGAGCGCGAGTTCGGCCGCGTTGTCGTCCATCGCGACGAGGTGGCCCATCCCCGCGCCGGTCGCGCCGCCGCTCGCGTCGTCGACGACGAGCACGCGCAGCCCGCGCTGCGCGAGTTCGTGCGCGCACGCCGCGCCGACGATGCCGGCGCCGATCACGACGACATCCGCCTTCGTGTCGCTCACGGCGCGATACCCCAGCCGAATGGATCGTCTTCCTCGATCAGCAGCGTCGCTTCCGCGCTCAGGTGCGCGCTGCCGCGGATCGTCGGCACGATGCCGCCTTCGGCCTGCTCGTAGCTCGCGTGGAACACGCTGCCGATCACGCTCGCCTGCCGCCAGACGGCACCCGGCGCGAGCTTGCCGTCGGCCGCGAGGCACGCGAGCTTCGCGCTCGTGCCGGTGCCGCACGGCGAACGGTCGTACGCGAGGCCCGGGCACAGCACGAAGCTGCGGCTGTCGTGCTCGGGATCGTCGGCGAACAGCTCGATATGGTCGATCTCCCCGCCGCTCGCGCCGGTGATGCCCGCGCGTTCGAGCCCTTCGCGCACGGCCGACGCATACGCGGTGAGCGCCGCGACGTTGTTGCCGGCGACACGCTGCCCGTGGTCGCTGATCAGGAAGAACCAGTTGCCGCCCCACGCGATGTCGCCTTTTACGGGGCCGTAACCGGGCACGTCGAGCGCGACGTCCTTCGCATGGCGATACGCGGGCACGTTGCGCACGCTGACCGACAGGTCGTCGTGCAGCGTCGCCTCGACGGTGCCGACCGGTGTTTCGATCCGGTGCACGCCGGGCGCGATGCGCCCCATATGGTGCAGCGTGCGCACGACGCCGATCGTGCCGTGCCCGCACATCCCGAGATAGCCGCTATTGTTGAAGAAGATCACGCCGGCCGCCGCATCGGGCGACACGGGCTCGCACAGCAGCGCGCCGACCAGCACGTCGCTGCCGCGCGGTTCGAGAATGCATGCGGTGCGGTAGCGGTCGTGCTCGCGCGCGAGCACGTCGCGGCGCTCGGCCATGGTGCCGCTGCCGAGCGCGGGGAAACCGGACACGACGAGCCGAGTGGGTTCGCCGCCCGTGTGCGAATCGATGATCTGGATGCGCTTCATCATGAGCCGTCCGAAGTGGGGAAAGGAGCACAGCTTCCTCCGTCGCGCGTCCGCCCGCTTGTGGCTTTTCGATGAGGACGACGACGAAATCGGCATAGTGCGATGCGCCCTTCCCGCGCCGTCCGGGCGCTGTGCCGATTTCGTCATTTTGCTCCGCGATACGACTCAAGCGTGATGGGCATTTGCGCGGCGATACTGGTTGCCACACCGACACCTGTCGGCCGACCGATACAAACACGTAGGAGATTGAAGTGAGCCGAAACGCCATTCAGTGGACCGGGGTTTTCCCGGCCGTCAGCACCCAGTTCAAGCCGGACTTTTCCCTCGACATCGACGCCACGCACCGCGTGGTGAAGAACCTGGTGAACGACGGCGTATCGGGCCTCGTGGTCTGCGGCACGGTCGGCGAAAACACGTCGCTGTCGACGAGCGAGAAGCTCCAGGTGATCGAGGCTGCGCGCGACGCGGCCGGCGGCAAGATTCCGGTGATCGCCGGCATCGCCGAATTCACGACCGAATTCGCGCGCAACACGGTGCGTGAAGCGCAGCGCGTCGGCGTCGACGGCGTGATGGTGATGCCCGCGCTCGTCTACTCGGCGAAGCCGCACGAAACCGCCGCGCACTTCCGGGCGGTCGCCACCAGCACCGACCTGCCGGTGATGGTCTACAACAACCCGCCGATCTACAAGAACGACGTGACGCCCGACGTGCTGATCGCGCTGCAGGATTGCGAGAACATCGTCTGCTTCAAGGATTCGTCTGGCGATACGCGCCGCTTCATCGACCTGCGCAACGCGGTCGGCGATCGCTTCGTGCTGTTCGCGGGCCTCGACGACGTCGTGGTCGAAAGCATTGCCGTCGGCGCCGAAGGCTGGGTGTCGGGCATGTCGAACGCGTTCCCGAAGGAAGGCGAGACGCTGTTCCGTCTCGCGAAGCAAAAGCGTTTCGACGAAGCGCTCGCGCTGTATCGCTGGTTCATGCCGCTGCTGCACCTCGACGCGCGCCCCGATCTCGTGCAGTGCATCAAGCTGTGCGAAGAGCTGGTCGGCCGCGGCAGCGCGATCACGCGTCCGCCGCGCCTCGCGCTGCAGGGCGACACGCTCGCGGAAGTGAAGGCCATCGTCGCCAAGGCGCTCGACACGCGCCCGGCGCTGCCCGACGTCGGTCTCTGATCGACTTCCCCCGGCGGCGGCGCAAGGCTTTCCCCCCTCGCGCCGCCGTCTTCGGTCCGGCATGGCCTGCGGGACCGTTCGCCCCGGCGCCTGCCCGCGCCGCGCGTGAACGGCCCGCGGCCCGCCCCGGTCGTTCGAACCGGGCGACGCCGGCCGGCAGGCATGCGCCGCTGCTCCGTCGGAGCGCGGCGCACCTCAAGCCTGTGCCGATATTCCTCCCAGGAGACAAGCCCATGCCAGGCCAAGGCAACGCTCACCCGTCTGTCCCGCTTTCCCGTACCGCGCACCCCGACGCGGGTCACGGCAAGTTCAAGAAACAGCTGTCGCTGACCGATCTCACGTTCATCGGTCTCGGCGCCATTTTCGGTTCGGGGTGGCTGTTCGCCGCGAGTCACGTGTCGACGATCGCGGGCCCGGCCGGCGTTTTCTCGTGGCTGCTCGGCGGCTTCGCGGTGCTGCTGCTCGGCATCGTCTACTGCGAACTCGGCGCCGCGCTGCCGCGCGCGGGCGGCGTGGTCCGCTACCCGGTGTTCTCGCACGGCCCGCTGCTCGGCTACCTGATGGGCTTCATCACGCTGATCGCCTTTTCGAGCCTGATCGCGATCGAAGTCGTCGCCGCGCGCCAGTATGCGGCCGCATGGTTTCCGGGCCTGACCGTCGAAGGATCGAGCGACCCGACGACGATCGGCTGGCTCGTGCAGGCCGCGCTCCTCTGCTTCTTCTTTTACCTGAACTATTCGAGCGTGAAGACGTTCGCGAAGGCGAACAACATCATCAGCATCTTCAAGTTCATCGTGCCGCTGTCGGTGATCGCGGTGCTGTTCACGTTCTTCAAGCCCGCGAACCTGACCATGCACGGCTTCGCGCCGTTCGGCATGCCGGGCATCGAGATGGCCGTGTCCGCGGGCGGCATCATCTTCGCGTATCTCGGGCTCACGCCGATCGTGTCGGTCGCGAGCGAGGTGCGCAATCCGCAGCGCACGATCCCGATCGCGCTGATCCTGTCGATCCTGCTGTCGACACTGATCTACGTGTTGCTGCAGCTCGCGTTCATCGGCAGCATCCCGACTGCGATGCTCGCCGGCGGCTGGCACGACATCAGCAAAGCATTCACGCTGCCGTACCGCGACATCGCGCTGGCGCTCGGCGTCGGCTGGCTCGCGGTGATGGTCGTCGCCGACGCGATGATCTCGCCGAGCGGCTGCGGCAACATCTACATGAACGCGACGCCGCGCGTCGTCTACGGCTGGGCGAAGACGGGCACCTTCTTCAAGGTGTTCACGCGCGTCGACGAAGCGTCGGGCATCCCGCGCGCGGGCCTGTGGCTCACGTTCGGCCTCGCGATCTTCTGGACGCTGCCGTTCCCGTCGTGGGAAGCGCTGATCAACATCGTGTCGGCCGCGCTGGTGCTGAGCTATGCGGTCGCACCGGTATCGGTCGCCGCACTGCGCCGCACCGCGCCCGACCTGCCGCGGCCGTTCCGCGCAAGCGCGTTCGGCGTCACCGGCCCCGCGTCGTTCGTGATCGCCGCGCTGATCGTCTACTGGTCGGGCTGGAGCACGGTGTCCTGGCTGCTCGGCCTGCAGATCGTGATGTTCGTCATCTATCTCGCATGCCGCCGCTGGGTGCCGACCGCGCACCTGAGCCTCGCCGAGCAGGTGCGCTCGTCCGCGTGGCTGATCGCGTTCTATGCCGCGATGATCGTGCTGTCGTATCTCGGCGGCTTCGGCGGCACGGGCCGGCTTGCGCATCCGTACGACACGGTCGTCGTCGCGGCCGTCGCGCTCGTCATCTACTACTGGGGCGCGAATACCGGCGTGCGCGCCGACAAGCTGCAACTCGACGACGACGAAGACTGACGCCCCCGTTCCTTCTCCCATGATCCCTTCGGCCGGGCGCCCATGCCCGGCCCCTGCTTTTTCCGAGGAAAACCATGCAACTCACAGGTCAGCTCCTGATCGGCCAGTCCGCCGTCGCCGGACAGAACGGCACCCTCCACGCGATCGCCGCCGCAACCGGCGAGCCGCTCGAACCCGCCTTCGGCGGCGCGAGCCTGCACGACCTGGAGACGGCCTGCGCGCTCGCCGACGACGCATTCGACACGTATCGCGAAACGTCGCTCGACGCCCGCGCCGCGTTTCTCGACGCCATCGGCCGCCACATCATGGCGCTCGGCGACGACCTGATCGAGCGCTGCGTCGCCGAAACGGGCCTGCCGCGCGCCCGCGTCGAAGGCGAACGCGGCCGCACGGTCGGCCAGCTCGCGCTGTTCGCATCGCTCGTGCGCGACGGCGGTTTTCTCGACGCGCGAATCGATCCGGCGCGCCCCGAACGCAAGCCGCTGCCGCGCGTCGACCTGCGCCTGCGCAACGTCGCGCTCGGGCCCGTCGCCGTGTTCGGCGCATCGAATTTCCCGCTCGCGTTCTCGGTCGCCGGCGGCGATACGGCCTCGGCACTCGCGGCCGGCTGCCCGGTGATCGTCAAGGCGCATTCGGCGCACCCGGGCACGTCGGAGCTCGTCGGCCGCGCGATCCAGCAGGCCGCGCGCGAATGCGGGATGCCGGCCGGCGTGTTCTCGCTGCTGTTCGACGCGTCGCGCGAAATCGGCCAGGCGCTCGTCGCCGATCCGCGCATCAAGGCCGTCGGCTTCACCGGTTCGCGCCGCGGCGGCGTCGCGCTGATGCACATCGCGGCCGCCCGCCCCGAGCCGATTCCCGTCTATGCGGAAATGAGCTCGATCAATCCCGTGCTGCTGTTTCCCGCCGCGCTCGACGCGCGCCACGGCGCGATCGCGCCGCAGTTCGTCGCGTCGCTCACGCTCGGCGCCGGCCAGTTCTGCACGAACCCGGGCCTCGTGCTCGCGGTCGACGGCCCCGCGCTGCGCGCGTTCGAGGAAACGGCCGCCGCTGCGGTGCGTGCCGCGCCCGCGCAAACGATGCTGACGCCGCACATCCACGCCAGCTACGAACGAGGTGTCGCGGCGCTTCGCGATCACACTGCGGTCGAGCTGCTCGCGCAAGGCGCCGAAGGCAATCGCCTGCAGGCCCGCGCGGCGCTGTTCGCGACCTCGGCCGATGCGTTCATCGCGCATCCCGAATTGCGCGACGAAGTGTTCGGCCCCGCTTCGCTCATCGTGCGTTGCCCGGACGCCGGCACGCTGCAGCGCGTGCTGAAGTCGCTCGAAGGCCAGTTGACGATCGCCGCGCATCTCGCCGACGGCGACGCACCGCTGTTCGCCGCGCTGCGGCCGCTGCTCGAGCGCAAGGCCGGCCGCATTCTCGTCAACGGCTTCGGCACGGGCGTCGAGGTCGGCCACGCGATGGTGCACGGCGGCCCGTTCCCGGCCACGTCGGACACGCGCACGACGTCCGTCGGCGCGCGCGCGATCGAGCGCTTCCTGCGCCCCGTGTCGTATCAGGACCTGCCGGACACGCTGTTGCCCGATGCGATCCGCGACGGCAATCCGCTGAACGTGCCGCAACGCATCGACGGCGTGCCGGCGCCGCGGGAGGCGAACCATGTCTGAGCCGATCGCCGAAGTCGTCCTGTCGCTCGATGAAGTCCACGCGCTCGCGCTGCGCGTGCTGACGCACAACGGACTGTCCGACGCCCATGCGCGGGCCATCGCCAACGTGATCACGCAGGGCCAGCGCGACGAATGCCATTCGCATGGCGTGTACCGGCTGCTCGTCTGCGTGCGTTCGCTGAAGAAGGGCAAGGTCGACCCACAAGCCGTGCCGACGCTGCGCCGGCTGTCGTCGTCGATCGTTTCGGTCGACGCGCATCGCGGCTTCTCGCTGTTGAGCTTCGAGACAGGCCTGCCGGTGCTCGTCGAGATGGCGAAGCAGCACGGCATCGCCGCGATGACGATCAACCGCTGCTACCACTTCTCCGCGCTGTGGCCCGAGGTCGAGGCCATCGCGGCCGAGGGGCTGGTCGGCATCGCGATGAACCCGAGCCACAGCTGGGTCGCGCCGGAAGGCGGCCGCGAGCCGGTGTTCGGCACGAATCCGATCGCGTTCGCATGGCCGCGCCCGGGCGGCGTGCCGTTCGTGTTCGATTTCGCGACGAGCGCGATCGCGCGCGGCGACATCGAGCTGCATGCGAAGCAAGGCAAGCCGATCCCGCCGGAATGGGCCATCGACGCCGACGGCCGGCCGACCACCGATCCGAAGGCCGCGCTGCAGGGCGCGATGCGCACGTTCGGCGGCCACAAGGGTTCGGCGCTCGCGGCGATGGTCGAGTTGCTCGGCGGCGCGCTGATCGGCGACATGACGAGCCGCGAGTCGATGGACTTCGACGAAGGCGTCGGCGCGACGCCGTGCCATGGCGAACTCGTGATCGCATTCGACCCGAAGGTGTTCCTCGGTGACGATCTCGACACGGGGCTCGCGCGCGGCGAACGGATGTTCGAATCGATCGTCGCGCAGGGTGCGCGGCTGCCGTCGCAACGCCGCTTCGACGCCCGCGCGCGCAGCATCGCGAACGGCGTGCGGATTCCGAAGGCGCTGTACGACGAGATCCTGACGCTGCTCGACTGACGCCGACGCGCGGGGCCGGATCGCGTGTTCGCCGCCGATCCGTGCACGAGCCGGCCACCGTTCCGGACGATCGCCCCGGCGTCCCGCAGCCGTGCGCGGGTTCCGCGCCGGGCACGCCGCCCGCGCCGGTGGCCTGCCCCATGGGCGCCACGCCCGCGGCGGCTGTGGGATAATTGCGCGGTTTGCCCTGGGCGCAGCTCAAGAGGTTGTTCGCACGGGCGCGCGAGAGGCCTTTATTCCCCGTGCCTCCACCCTTTTCCCGCGATATTTCTTCAGCAACGACAATGCCCACTTACCGTTCCAAAACCTCCACCGCCGGCCGCAACATGGCAGGTGCGCGCTCGCTCTGGCGCGCCACCGGCATGAAAGACGACGATTTCTCGAAGCCGATCATCGCGGTCGTCAACTCGTTCACCCAGTTCGTGCCGGGGCACGTGCACCTGAAGGATCTCGGCCAGCTCGTCGCGCGCGAGATCGAGGCTGCCGGCGGCGTCGCGAAGGAATTCAACACGATCGCGGTCGACGACGGCATCGCGATGGGCCACGACGGCATGCTGTATTCGCTGCCGAGCCGCGACATCATCGCGGACTCGGTCGAATACATGGTGAACGCGCACTGCGCGGACGCGATGGTCTGCATCTCGAACTGCGACAAGATCACGCCGGGGATGCTGATGGCCGCGATGCGCCTCAACATTCCGGTGATCTTCGTGTCGGGCGGCCCGATGGAAGCGGGCAAGACGCGCCTCGCGAACCCGGTCACCAAGGCCATCGAAGTGAAGAAGCTCGACCTCGTCGACGCGATGGTGATCGCGGTCGACCCGTCGTATTCCGACGCCGAAGTCGCCGAAGTCGAACGCTCGGCCTGCCCGACCTGCGGCTCGTGCTCGGGCATGTTCACCGCGAACTCGATGAACTGCCTGACCGAAGCGCTCGGCCTGTCGCTGCCCGGCAACGGCACGGTGGTGGCCACGCACGCCGATCGCGAGCAACTGTTCAAGCGCGCCGGCCGCCGCATCGTCGAGCTCACCCGCCAGCACTACGAGCAGGACGACGAACGCGTGCTGCCGCGCTCGGTGGGCTTCAAGGCATTCGAGAATGCCATGACGCTCGACATCGCGATGGGTGGCTCGACCAACACGATCCTGCACCTGCTGGCGATCGCGCAGGAAGCCGGCATCGACTTCACGATGAAGGACATCGACCGCCTGTCGCGCGTCGTGCCGCAGCTGTGCAAGGTCGCGCCGAACACGAACAAGTACCACATCGAGGACGTACACCGCGCAGGCGGCATCATGGCGATCCTGGGCGAGCTCGACCGCGCCGGCAAGCTGCACACCGACGTGCCGACCGTGCACACGCCGTCGCTGAAGGACGCCCTCGACCAGTGGGACATCGTCCGCACGCAGGACGAAGCGGTGCGCACGTTCTACCAGGCCGGCCCGGCCGGCATCCCGACGCAGGTCGCGTTCAGCCAGAACACGCGCTGGCCGAGCCTCGACCTCGATCGCGCCGAAGGCTGCATCCGCTCGTACGAGCACGCGTTCTCGAAGGAAGGCGGCCTCGCCGTGCTGACGGGCAACATCGCGCTCGACGGCTGCGTGGTGAAGACGGCCGGTGTCGACGAGAGCATCCTCGTGTTCGAAGGCACGGCGCACGTGACGGAATCGCAGGATGAAGCCGTCGAAAACATCCTGAACGACAAGGTCAAGGCCGGCGACGTGGTGATCGTGCGCTACGAAGGCCCGAAGGGTGGCCCCGGCATGCAGGAAATGCTCTACCCGACCAGCTACATCAAGTCGAAGGGCCTCGGCAAAGCATGCGCGCTGCTGACGGACGGCCGTTTCTCGGGCGGCACGTCGGGTCTGTCGATCGGCCATTGCTCGCCGGAAGCGGCAGCGGGCGGCGCGATCGGCCTCGTGCGCGACGGCGACAAGATCCGCATCGACATCCCGAACCGCACGATCAACGTGCTGGTGTCGGACGAGGAACTGGCGCGCCGCCGCGAAGCGCAGAACGCGAAGGGCTGGAAGCCGGCGCAGCCGCGTCCGCGCAAGGTGTCCGCTGCGCTGAAGGCCTATGCGAAGCTGGTCATGTCTGCCGACAAGGGTGCCGTGCGCGACCTGTCGCTGCTCGACGACTGACAGGGGGAGCGTGACCGGCTGCCTGCAACGCGCAGCCGGTCAGGCTGCGGGCCGTGCGACCGCCCGCTCGCCCGATCGAGAAGCCGCTCTCCGGAGCGGCTTTTTTTCGTCCGGCGCCCTCCGAAAGCGCCGGCATCGTCAGTGACGGAAGTCTTCCGGACCGCCGCCACCGCTACCGCCGCCGCCGCCACCATGGCTTCCGCCGCCGTTCCCGCCGCCTTGCGGCCGCGCGCCGCCGTAACCCCCACCGCCGCCCGGGTGCACCGGCATCGTGCGGACCTCTCCGCCCGGTGCGGGCGGCGGGCGCATGACGGCCGGTGGCGGCCCTGCCGGACGCGCATTGCCGGCTGCACCCGGCGGCGGCGTGCGGATCGCGCCGTTCCAGCCGCCGCGCGCAGCCGACGGCCGCGTGTCATGCACGGGCGGCGGACCGCCCGGTGCAACCTGCACCGCCCCGCCCGGTTGCGGGCGTCCCTGTTGCGGCGGTACGCCGCCGGGGCCGAGCCTCGGCTCCGGACGGTGCGCCCAGCGATCGCGGTCGTGATACCACGGCCGGTTGCGGTAGTAGCGATCCCAGTACGCCGCGATCGCGAATCCGGTGATCGGCACGCCGATGATCGCGCCATAGTCGAGCAGCGGCGCGTAACCGCCCTGGTACGGATAGTCGATCAATTGCGCGTCGATCCAGCCGCGCACGCCGGGCAGCGCGACGTCGCACCACGTGTAGTCGCTCAGGCAGCCGAACACGTCCAGCGCGGTGCCCGGCGGAATCTGCGCGACGACCGGATAGTCGGGCGCCGGCCCGGCGAACAGTTCCGCCGGTGAGTTCGTGTAGCCGGTGCTCTGCGCGTCCGCGAGACCCGGCACGGCCGCCAGGCCGAGCAAAGCGACGCACAGGCCGCGAACGATCGTATTCCTCATGCTCATGATGCTCTCCCGCGCGGTGCCGCCGCGCGCCGGTCAATGCCGATGTCCGCCCCAGCCGCCACCCCAGTGGCCGCCGCCCCACGGACGATGCCAGTACCCGCCGCGCCCACGCCACCCGCCGCCCCATCCGCCCCAGAAGCCGACCGAGATCGCCGGTGCGCCCCAGCCGTACCAGCCGGGGTAATACGCAGGGGCATAGTACGGATACGGATAGGGATACGGCGGCGGATAGGCCGGCGCGACGTAGACGGGAGACGGGTCGGCCACGGGCGGCGCGCTCGCCGCCGAGGTCGGGCCCGGCGCAGCGGTGGCCGGTGCAGCCGGTGTGATGGGGATCTCGCGCTGCGTCAGCGTGGCCGGCGCCGGCGCGTAGTACGGCGCATAGCCATACGGACTCGTGTAATAACAACCGCCGAGGGTCAGCGTCGTCAATGCGAATACCGCACACCTCGCGGCAGGAATCGGGGTCATGTGTTGCTCCGGCAGAATCCGCGCGTCGCCGTCGGGCGCGCGCCTGACTCTAGCTTACGTCCCCTGCAGATTTCCGCTCGGTATGATCGGTTACTTTTTGTTTCCTGCACCGGACGGGCGCGCGGGCACGCCGCGTGCTGGCCCGTCTGCCGCACTCGCGTTGAAGTTCGCGCAAATGCCCTCAACTTGAACGATGTCAGGCTGGCCGGCGCGGACGGGGTTCGCGAGCAACCGGCGGCCCGAAACCAGCGGACTTCGGCCCGCCCAGACAGGAGCGCGGCTCGCGCCGCCATCGACATGACTACGCCACGCCCCACTCCCCGGGCGGACACGCCGCTCGATCCGATCATCCAGTTGCTGGCGCTCGCCGGCGAACAGGGCTATCTGACCCACGCCGACCTCGTCGACGCTCTGCCGCCCGAAAGCGACAGCCCCGACGCGCTCGACGTCGTGCGCGCCGCGCTCGCCGACATCGGCATCGCCGTGCTCGACGAGCCGGCCGCGCCTGCGCCGTTCGCCGGTTCGGCGCCGGTCGACGTCGATCGCGATGCGCTCGACGAAGGTCGCGCGCTGCTTGGCGACCTCGCACGCGGCAAGAGCGCGTCCACCGATCCGCTCGCGCTCTACATGCGCCGCATGCAGGCGGTGCCGCTGCTCACGCGCGAAGGCGAAATCGTGCTGGCGCGCGAGATCGAGGCGGGCCGCCACCAGATCCTGCACGCGCTCGCCGGCTGTCCCGCGGCGGTCGACGCGCTGCTTGCGCGTCATCGCGCAACGGCTGCGGCCGGCACCGCCGGATCGCACGATGACGACGCGGGCGACACGCCCGTGCCGGCCAGCTACGACGCACTGCAGACGGCCGTCGCGGCCTTGCGTGGCGCGTTGCACGCGCACGGCTTCGGTTCGGCCGAATACCGTGACGCGCGCAACCGCGTAGCCGCCCTGCTCGGCTCGATCGCGTGGGTCGCGCCGGCCGTCGACGACGCGAGCGGTGTCGTGCGCGCGCTCGCTTCTGCGCCGCAGGGCGCCGCGGCGGGCGAAGCCGCCTGCTTCGACGCGGTCGCGCGACGGGCACTCGCCGCAGCGCTCACCGACGGCCAGCAGAAAGTGCGCGACGCCACGCGCGCGATGCTCGAGGCGAACCTGCGGCTCGTGCTGTCGATCGCGCGCAAGTACATGAACCGCGGCGTCGACCTGCCCGATCTCGTGCAGGACGGCAGCCTCGGCCTGATGCGTGCGATCGAGAAATTCGAATACCGGCGCGGGTTCAAGTTCTCGACCTATGCGACCTGGTGGATCCGCCAGGCGATCGCACGCGCGGTCGCGGATCGCGCACGCACGATCCGCGTGCCCGTGCACGTCGGCGACCAGTACCAGCGCGTGCAGCGGCATGCGCTGCGTTTTCACCAGCGCACGGGCCGCCGGGCGACGCCGGCCGAGCTCGCGGCCGAAACCGGCCTCGACGAGGACAAGCTGCGCGCGGTGCTCGCGCTCCCTGCCGAGCCCGTGTCGCTCGACGCGCCGCTGCCCGACGCGGACACCGGCCTGGTTGAACTGATCGAGGACCAGGCGTCGGCCAGCCCGTTCGAGCAACTGGCCGACACGCGCATGCGCGAGTGCGTGAGGTCGCTGCTCCGGTCGGTCACGCCGACCGAGGCCGACGTGTTGCGCCGGCGGTTCGGCCTCGGCGGCACCGAGCCCGATACCTACGACGCGATCGCGCAGGACGCGGGCATGTCGCGCGAACGCGTGCGGCAGATCGAGAAACGGGCGCTCGCCGCGTTGCGCACGGCCGCCGAGGCCGAAAACGCGCAGTCGTTTCTCGACGCGTGATCGCATCACGCGACGCACGGTCGTGCCGCGCTCCGGCACGACCGTGCGCTTCGAACCTGTGCTACGTTTGCCATTGACGTGCGTCAAGTTTTCTTCATCGCGCGGCGCGACAATGATGAAAAGCCGACCGGCGCATCGTTCGCCGTGTCCATTCCGTTTGTGCTTCCCCAGGTCCCTCGGCATGCAGACGACCGCCAGCCAAACGTACGAGGAAAACCGGCATATCGCGACCTGCCTGCGCGAGGCGGCGCAGCGGCTGGCTGACCAGGGCGCGAATCCGTACCGGGTCGCCGCGTACCGCGCGTCGGCCGAGACGGTCGATGCGCTCGACCTCGACATCCGCGTGCTGTTCGAGTCCGGCGGCGTCGATGCGCTCGGGACGCTGCCGGAAATCGGCACGGGCGTCGCGCAGGCGATTGCCGAGCTGCTGGTGACGGGGCGCTGGCGCCAGCTCGACCGGCTGTGCGGCGACGCCGAACGCACCTCCGCGTTCGAAGCCGTGCCGGGCATCGGCCACGCGCTCGCACTGCGCATTCACGACCTGCTGCACATCGATACGCTCGAGGAGCTCGAACGCGCGGCCCGCAACGGCCAGCTCGAAACGATCTCGGGCGTCGGCCCGCGGCGCGCGGCCGGCATCCGCGCCGCGCTCGACGACGTGCTGAGCCGCCGCCGGCGCTGGCAGGGCCACGTGCAGGACGCCGGCCCCGGCACGGAGCCGCCCGTCGAACTGCTGCTCTACATCGACCGCCTGTACCGCAACAAGGCCGCCGCCGGCGTATTGCCGACGCCAGGCGTTGCGTATCGCACCACCGCGCACCGGCGGCCGAACGCGGACGGTTACGTGCGGCTGCCCGTGATGCACATGACCAAGGGCGGCTGGCACTTCACCGCGCTGTGCCTGCATGCCGCGATGCGCACGCCGGAGGCGTCCCGCCCGACGGACTGGGTCTCGCTCTATTTCTACGACGCCCTGCAGCGCGAGCACCAGCGCACCGTCTTCACCGAAACGTATGGCTCGCTCGTCGGCAAGCGCATCGTGCGCGGGCGCGAGCAGGAATGCCGCGTGTATTACGCCGGATGAGTCAGTCGTCGCCGGCCTCGTCGATGTCGAACGCGACGCCGAGCACCGACGCGATCTCGCGACATGCATGAGTGAGCATACGTGTGCGGCGACCGGAATGGCCCACGCAGACATCGAACCAGGTCGAATCCGACACGTAACCGGCTGTGCTTTTCCGGTCCGGCACGTCGAACCAGAAGGTCACCGTGTAGCCGCCCTTCCAGCGAACCGGAATCACCTGCGTGAGCCGCAGTCTCGTGATTGCGCCGTGGCGGAACCGGAAGCTTTGGTCGCCGACGCGGAACCCCGACCACGCGCCGTCGTTCGACACGAACACGGTCAGCGTGTCGTCCGGCGGCGCGGCCGGCAGGCCGTTCGCCGGGGCCAGGTCGGCCGTCGACACCATCGCCGCCCCCGAACCGTCGCGCCCCGTCTCGACATCCACGTAGGCTTCGATCGTCCGCTTCGCGTTGTCGTAGAAACAGCGCGTGACGTCGGGCCGCGCAGCGTCGGCAATCAGAACCAGTTGCTTGAATCGTGCCTGCTCGCCGTATCGAAGCGGCACATCGGGTACATCATCGGACGCGTCAACCGGTTCGTCATCCAGACTATCGGCCAGGGCGGGCGGGGCGGTCATGTCAGGCTGCCCAACGCCCCCACGCCGCCGTTTCACCCAAGCGGTTCCCCACATCAGCAGCGCGGTCTGCGCCGCCAGCACGGCGGCCATCGTCGCGCACCCGGCGAAAAACCCGTAATACGGCCCGACCTTCGATGCCGCATACGCGGCCGGAAGCACGTAAAGCACCCATACAAACCACACGCGGCAACCCCGTCGTTCGTGTTTTCGATGTCCGTTTGGAATGGTGCGGCGCGCCGCCCTGCCGCCACCCCAACCCGCCGATGCACGTTCGCCGCCTACGCGCTATCCGTTTTCGCGCGGCGCGCCGGATGGCGATGCGCGGCAATGCGCAGCAGCTTCTGGAACGACGGACATTCGAGATGGTTCGATGCCGGGCACACGGCCGCATGCCGCAACGCATCGCGCACGGCGCCGAGACGGCGGATCGTGCGGTCGAGTTCGTCGGCCTTGCCGTCGAGCTTCGCGCGATCGATCGCGGGCGGGCCGTCCGTGCCGACCATCGCGAGGATGTCGTCGAGCGAGAAACCGGCCTCGCGGCCCAGCGCGATCAGCGCCAGGCGCTCCAGCACCGACTCGCCGTATTGCCGCCGCAGCCCGTGGCGGCCGGTCGGGACGATCAGCCCCTTTTCCTCGTAGTAGCGCAACGTCGACGCGGGCAATCCCGAGCGTCGCGCCACATCCGCGATGTCCAGCCGACTCATGCTTGACCTCAAGTGAACTTGAAGTCGCAAGATAGTCGTTCGACTTCACAAAGACAAGCCCGGACTGCCATGAAACCGCTGAAACCACGCTGTATTGCGCCGTACCGCCCCGCCTTTTCCCTTTTTCGCGGAGGGTCGCGATGAGCCCGACCGACGTCCTGCTCAACCTGTTGCCGATCGGCGCGGGCGCCACGTTCGTGATGGATCTGTGGACGCTGTTCCGGCGGCGTGCATTCGGCATTCCGTCGCTCGACTACGCGCTGGTGGGCCGCTGGATCGGCCACATGATGCACGGCCGGTTCCGGCATGTGTCGATCGGCGCCGCCGCGCCCGTGCCGGGAGAACGCACGCTCGGCTGGATCGCGCATTACGCGATCGGCATCGCGTTCGCGGGGCTGCCCGTCGCGATCGCCGGCACGGAATGGATCGGCACGCCGACGCTGCTTCCCGCACTCGTCGCCGGCCTCGCCAGCGTGGTCGCACCGTTCTTCGTGATGCAGCCCGCATTGGGCTTCGGCATCGCTGCGTCACGCACGCCGCACCCGGGCGTTGCGCGCAGGCGCAGTCTCATCACGCATTTGTCTTACGGCGTGGGGCTTTATCTGGCGGCGCTCACACTCGCGGCGCTGCTGCGTTGAGCACGCGGCTTCGTCAAAAAAGCCGTAAAAGATAGCGTCGGCTCGATCGAGCCGGCGTCGACGCCCATGCAAACACTTCGTCGAGCATGACGGGCGCCTCGTCCTGTGCCAGCCGGACGAACGCCCCGCCGGCCATCCGCACCGGCACGACGGGGATCATGACGCCGCATGCCGGCAGGCGGGCAAACGCGGCGTGCTCGCGCACTGCCGCCCGGCGTGTTCAAGTCGTTCATCCTGCCCGCCCGAACGGCGCCACGGATCACTCTCCGCCGCAGTCGATCAGGTTGCGGCGCACGCGCCCGAGCAGCCGCACCAGCGTATCGCGCTCGTCGGGCGTGAAGCCGCGCAGCCCGTCGTCGGCGACGGTGTCACCCACTTCGAGCATCTGCGGAAAGATCTCGCGCGACTTGTCGGTCAGCCGGATCACGAATGCACGACGATCGTCGTCGTTCGCGATGCGCTCGATCCAGCCATAGCCTTCCATCCGGTCGAGCAACCGCGTGAGCGAGATCGGCGTGATCTCGAGCCATTCGGCGAGCCGCGCCTGATTCATCTCGCCCTTCCACGTCAGGTACGCGAGCACGCGGCTCTGCGCGCGCGTCAGCCCGATGCGCTTCGCGCGCCGGTCGAACAGCCGTCCGTTCAGGCGGGCGACGTCGGCGATCAGATAGCCGATCCGGTTCTCGTAAGTCTTGTCCATGCGGCGATTATAGGGTCAAGCCTGGAACGGCCCGCGGCTCGCGGCCCGGCAATAAGGAGATATATAATAAGCGTGCTTATCATTCCAGCGATACCGGATCGCCGCCCACGGCGACCGCCCCACGGAGACACCCGCTTGAACCCCGCCGCCGACGCTCCCGCCTCGCCCGCCCTGAACCGGCCGATGCTGACCCTGTCGATCATGCTCGCCACGCTGATCCAGACGCTCGACAGCACGATCGCGAACGTCGCGCTGCCGCACATGCAGGGCACGCTGTCCGCGTCCCAGGACGAGATCACGTGGGTGCTGACTTCCTATATCGTCGCCGCGGCGATCGCGACACCGCTCACCGGCTGGCTGTCCGACCGGCTCAGCGTGAAACGGCTGCTGATCGTGTCGATCGCGGGCTTCACGGTGGCTTCGGCGTTGTGCGGGCTAGCCGAGACGCTCGTGCAGATCGTCGGCGCGCGTCTGCTGCAGGGCGTGTTCGGCGCCGCGCTGGTGCCGTTGTCGCAATCGATCCTGCTCGACATCAATCCGCGCGAGAAACAAGGCCAGGCAATGGCGATCTGGGGGATGGGCGTGATGGTCGGCCCGATCCTCGGCCCGACGCTCGGCGGCTGGCTCACCGACAGCTACAACTGGCGCTGGGTGTTCTTCATCAACGTGCCGATCGGCGCGTTCGCGCTCGCCGGCGTAATGACCTTCCTGCCCGCGCGCGCGCCGCGCCCGCACGTGAAGTTCGACGCGTTCGGCTTCGCAACGCTCGCGCTCGCGATCGGCGCGCTCCAGGCGATGCTCGACCGCGGCGAACAACTCGACTGGTTCGGCTCGTACGAGATCCGCATCGAGGCGATCGTCGCGGCACTCGGCTTCGCGTTCTTCCTCGTGCATACGGCAACCGTCGGCAAGGCGTCGTTCTTCAAGTCGGAATTGCTGCGCGACCCGAACTTCGCGACGGGTACGCTGTTCATCTTCGTGGTCGGCGCGGTGCTGTACGCGACACGCGCGCTGCTGCCGCCGATGCTGCAGAACCTGATGGGCTACCCGGTCGCGACAACGGGCCTCGTCACCGCGCCAAGCGGCGCCGGCACGATGATCGCGATGCTGTTCGTCGGAAGGCTGCTGAAATACGTGGATGCGCGCATGCTGCTGCTCGCGGGGCTGTCGATTTCCGCGCTGGCGCTATGGCAGATGATGCAGTACACGGTCGTGCTGTCGGAAGCGGACATCGTGTGGCCCGGCGTGGTGCAGGGCTTCGGGCTGGGGCTCGTGTTCGTGCCGCTGAGCGCGCTGTCGTTCTCGACGCTGCCGCCCGAGCTGCGCGCGGACGGCACGGCCACCTACAGCCTGATGCGCAACATCGGCAGCAGTATCGGCATCTCGATCGTGCAGACGCTGATGACGCGCAACACGCAGGTCGCGCATGCCGACCTCGCGACCCACATCACGCCGTTCAACCCGGCCGTGCAGGCAATGACCGGCAGCCGCCTCGACCTCGCGCTGCTCGACCGTATGATCAACCAGCAGGCGTCGATGATCGCTTACCTGAACGACTTCAAGCTGATGTTCGTCGCGACGCTGCTGATGATCCCGCTGTTGCTGCTGATCCGCCCGCCACAGAAAGCGGCGAGCGTGGATGTCGCGCACGCGGCGATGGATTGACGCGCCGATGCGGGCGGCGCCTCCGGCTCGGCCGGCGGCTCCCCGCCCCGCATCCGGAACGCGGAGCGCCGCGCGTGCGTCAGGCCTTCATCGTGCCCGTTCGCACGTAGCGCTCGTGCCACGACAGCGCCTCGGCGAGCAAATGCGGCGTGTGCTTGCCGAAGCTCTCGCGCGACGCACGCTCGAAGTAGTCCTCGAGCATCGGCCGGTAATCGGGATGCGCACAGGTCGCGATGACCTTGCGTGCACGCTGCTTCGGCGACAGGCCGCGCAGGTCCGCGAGGCCCTGCTCGGTGACGACCACCGCGACGTCGTGCTCGGTATGGTCGACGTGGCTCGCCATCGGCACGATCCGCGAGATCGCCCCGCCCTTCGCGGTACTCGCCGACATGAAGCACGACAGGTAGCCGTTGCGCGCGAAGTCGCCCGAGCCGCCGATGCCGTTCTGGATCTTCGTGCCCATCACGTGCGTCGAGTTCACGTTGCCGTAGATGTCGGCCTCGATCATCCCGTTCATCGCGATGCAGCCGAGGCGGCGCACGAGTTCCGGATGGTTGCTGATCTCCTGCGGGCGCAGCACGATCTTCTCGCGGAACGTCGCGATTTCGTCGGCGAAGCGCTGCACGGCGGCCGGGCTCAGCGACAGCGCGGTGGCCGACGCGAAGCTCAACGTGCCGTCCTGGAGCAGGTCGAGCATGCCGTCCTGGATCACCTCGGTGTACGCGGTCAGGTTCGAGAACCCGGCCGAGCTGAGCTCCGCGAGCACCGCGTTCGTGATGTTGCCGACGCCCGACTGCAGCGGCAGCAGGTTTTCCGGCAGGCGGCCGCGCTTCACTTCATGGCGCAGGAAGTCGATCAGCTGCAGCGCGATCTGCTTCGACGTCGCGTCCGGCGCGGCAAACGCATTGCTGCGATCCGGCGCGTCGGTCTCGACGATCGCGACGATCTTGTCGGCCGGGCAACGCAGGTACGGCTCGCCGATCCGGTCGTCGCTCTTCGTCAGCGGAATCGGCTTGCGGTGCGGCGGCAGCGCGGTGCCGTAATAGACGTCGTGCATCCCGTCGAGGCCGAGCGGCTGGCGCACGTTGACCTCGAGGATCACGTGCTTCGCGCGTTCGAGCCAGGTCTTGTTGTTGCCGATCGACGCGGACGGAATCAGCAGCCCGTCCTCGCGGATGCCCGCGACTTCGACGATCGCGACATCGAGATCGCCGTACAGCCCGAACCATGCGTACTGCGCGACGTGGCTCAGGTGAACGTCCTGGTAGTCGACTTCGCCGCCGTTGATCTTGTCGCGCAACGTCGGGTCCGACTGGTACGGCAGGCGCATCGAGATGCCGTTGGTCCGGGCGAGTGCGCCGTCGAGTTCCGGCGCGGTCGACGCGCCCGTCAGCACGTTGATCCGGAAGTCCTCGCCGCGCGAGTGCGCCGCGTCGATGTGGGCGGCAAGCGCGGCCGGTACGGCCTTCGGATAGCCCGAGCCCGTGAAGCCGCTCATGGCGACGGTCATGCCGGGACGGATCAGCGCGGCGGCTTCGTCGGCGGTGCGGACGAGCGAACGCAGGGCGGGAGCGAGGATGCGTGATGAAGACATGGCTGGTTTCTGACGCTTGGGTCTGTCGTTGACGTCGCGGGGGGTGTCTCCTGAGCGACATGAAGCCCTTGGGGCCGCGAGGGGCGGCCGGCACCACAGGCACGATCGGAGTATCGCAGAGGCGATCGCCGCGAAATGTCCGCCAAATGAAAAAGATCCTTGCCGGATTTGCCGGGTATCGAACGACCGTTCTGTGACAGGCGCGCCGTTTGAACCGGATGCACACGAAAGGTGCGCGAAAGCATCGGGCAGAATGTCCGGCCGCCGATCGCCAACCTGCGTGCATTAATCGACGGATTTCCACTGCCATTTATCGCCCGTCGACCGGCAATGACCGACATCCGTCCGGCGCGGCCAATTGTCACCCGATGCGGATTGTCCCGGCCTGACGCATGTCAAGCTCGCACGCGCCGCGCGACGCGCATCGGGAAACGCGAAAGGCACCGCCGCACCGGCCTGCGAGGCCCGTCCGTCCTTGACAGCCGCGCGGCGCGAACCACACTGGAATACGGAACCCGCAGCCCCGTTCGGCCGCCCTTTCGCGTACGCGTTTTTCGGCCGGCCTATCGCCGCAAGACGCGGTAACACTCCCTCATGTCAGGACATTGATCGAATAAAAAGCAACAAATTACAATTCCGTATATATTTCGCCGATGGACCAAAGAAAAACCGCCACACGTTCCGAACCGCCCCTGCCACGCACCTGGGATGCGCGGCTCGCGCGCTCGCTTGTCCGGCCGCTGGTCGACACGCCCGTCACCCCGAATCACCTCACTACCGTCCGTCTGCTGATCGGCCTCGCCGGCGCCTGGTGCCTCGCGCACGGCGGCTTCGGCTGGAGCAACGCAGGCGCGTTCCTGATCGTGCTGTCGAACTTCGTCGACCACACCGATGGCGAGCTCGCACGCATCAGCGGCAAGTCGAGCAAGATCGGTCATTTTTATGACCTCGCGGCAGACGCGCTCGTCACGGTCGCGCTGTTCGTCAGCATGGGCGTCGGTATCGTCGCCCAGGGCGGCCAGATGGCCGCGTCGCCGGTGCTGCTCGGTGCGGTGGCCGGCGCGGCCGTCGCGCTGATCTTCTTCCTGCGCATGCGGATCGAATCGTTCGCCGGCAAGGCCGGCACCAAGCAGGCATTCGCCGGCGGCTTCGAAACCGAAGACGTACTTTACCTGCTGCCGCTCGTGACGCTGTTCGACGGCGTCGAGCCGTTCCTGCTCGCGGCGTCGATCGGCGCCCCGCTGTTCGCCGCCTGGGTCGTGATCGACTGGTGGCGCATCGTCCGGCGCGGCAACGTTGCTCAGAATCCAACCGAAATCCAGGCTTCCAAATGACTAGCACGCGCGACGACTCCGTGCTGAGCCCGGCACGCCCCGCGCCCGTGCGCGCGGCCGTGGCCGATCCCGATCGCACCGTGGCCGACTGCGTCGGCCGCCTCGACCTCGAGCGCCTGCGCGGCGACTACACGCGCCAGGGCTCGTTCCTGTACCTCGACGCATTCCTGCCGGCCGACGCGCACGCGAAGCTGGCCGATGCCGCCCGCGCGATGCAGGCCGGCCTGAACCGCAATTACCTGCCCGGCCACAAGCAGGGCGGCAGCGTGAGCCGCCATACGATCGACGAGCAGGCGCCGTACATCGCCGAACTGTATCGCTCGAAGGCGCTCATCTCTTTCCTCGAGAAAGTCACGGGCGACAAGCTGATGCTGTCGCCGGACGACGATCCGCACGCATACGCACTGTATTACTACACGAAGCCCGGCGACCACATCGGCTGGCACTACGACACGTCGTACTACGACGGCCGCCGCTACACGCTGCTGATCGGCGTGATCGACGAATCGTCGTGCCGGCTCGACTACGAGCTGCACACGCGCAATCCGGACGTGGCCGACGAACCGGGCTCCGTCCAGATCGCCGACGGCGGCATCGTGCTGTTCGACGGCGACAAGCTGCGCCACCGCATCACGCCGCTCGGCCAGAACGAGATGCGCGTGTCGCTCACCTTCGAATACGTGACGAACCCCGGCATGCGGCCGTGGAAGCGCTTCATCTCGAACATGAAGGACGCGATCGCGTATTTCGGTTTCCGCCAGGTGTTCAAGCAACTGGCGACGCGACGCACGACCGGGTCATGACGCGCGCCGGCCTCATCCTGCTGTCCCTCGGGACCGCACTCTTCGTCGCACTCCTTGCATGGCAGGGCGTCGGCGCGGTCGCGTCCACATTCCTCGCGGCCGGCTGGGGGCTCGCGCTCGTCGCGGCGTTCCACGTCGTGCCGCTCGTGATCGACGCGATGGCGATCACCGTGATGTTCCGCCCCGGCCAGCCGGGCGCCGAGCTCGGCAACGCGCTGCGCGCGCGCTGGGTCGGCGAATCGGTGAACAGCCTGCTGCCCGCCGGGCAGATCGGCGGCCCCGTGCTGATGGTGCGCCACCTCGCGCAGCGCGGCACGCGGATGGCCGACGCGGCGGCGGCCGTCACCGTCAGCACGACGATGCAGGCGCTCGCGCAGATGGCGTTCGCGCTGATCGGCATCGCCGCGTTCAGCCTGTATGCGACGCACGAATCGGTCGCGCACCTGCGCACGCCCGCATTGATCGCCACCGGCGTGCTCGGCACCCTCGCCGCGCTGTTCTACGTGGCGCAGCGGCGCGGGCTGTTCGGCCGCGGCCTGCGCCTCGCGTCGAAGCTGCTCGGCCCGCGCGACTGGTCGTCGCTGGCCACCCGCGCCGACGCGATCGACGATGCGGTCGGCACGCTGTACCGCGATCGTGCGAAGGTCGCGAAGACGTTCGCATTGAGTCTCGTCGGCTGGATCGTCGGCACCGCGGAAGTGTGGCTCGCGCTGCACTTCCTCGGGCACCCGGTGAGCTGGCTCGACGCACTGCTGCTCGAGAGCGTCGGCCAGGCCATTCGTGGCGCGGCCTTCGCGATCCCGGGCTCGCTCGGCGCGCAGGAAGGCGGCTACCTGCTCCTCGCGCCGCTGGTCGGACTGCCGCCCGACGCGGCGCTCGCGCTGTCGCTTGCGAAACGCGCGCGCGAACTCGCGCTCGGCCTGCCCGGCCTGCTCTATCTGCATTTCAGTGAAAGAAACTGGCAGCGGCGCCGTGCGCCGCAGCCGCTCGCCGACTGATCGTTCAGATCCGCCGGCTTTTTGGTTGGAGAACCCATGCGAGCCATCATTCTTGCGGCAGGCCTCGGCTTGCGCCTGCAACAACCGCCCGAGGCGCAGTTCCCGAAGTGCCTGCTGCGCTTCGACGACGTTTCGCTGCTCGAGCGCCATCTGCGCGTGCTCGATGCCGCGGGCGTCGACGAGATCGTGCTCGGGCTGGGCTTCCAGTCCGGGAAGGTCGAGCAGGAATTGAAGCGCCTCGGCCGCCAGGCCGAGATCGTGATCAACGACCGCTACGACCTCGGCAGCGTGCTGACCGTGCATACCGTCGCCGATGCGATGACGCGCGACGGCGACGTGCTGCTGATGGACGCCGACGTGCTGTATGACGAGAACATCCTGCACGCGCTGGTGGCCGATGCCGACAAGGCGGTCGACCGCCTGCTGATCGACCGCGACTTCGAGGCCGGCGACGAACCCGTCAAGCTGTGCCTGAAGAACGGCGTGCCGGTCGAACTGCGCAAGCAGCTCGCGGTCGACCTCGACTACGACACGATCGGCGAATCGGTCGGCTTCTTCCGCTTCACCGAAGGCACCGCGCGCCGCCTCGCGGCGATCGTCGCGGGCTACGTCGACAGCGGCCGCGCGAACATGCCGCACGAGGAAGCCGTACGCGACCTGCTGCTCGAAGGCGGTCATTCGTTCGACGTCGCCGACGTCACCGGTTCACCGTGGATCGAGATCGACTTCCCGAACGACGTCGCTCGCGCCACGCAAGAAATCCTCCCCCTGATTCAACGCACCACCGCAGGAGTCGCACGATGAACGCACGCGAACCCAATTTCACCGAATCGCGCAGCGCGCGCCTGCGCCGCATGCTCGTCAGCAGCGACCTCGAATTCCTGATGGAAGCGCACAACGGCCTGTCCGCGCGGATCGTCCGCGAAGCCGGCTTCAAGGGCATCTGGGCGTCGGGCCTCGCGATTTCCGCGCAATTCGGCGTGCGCGACAACAACGAAGCCAGCTGGACCCAGGTCGTCGACGTGCTGGAATTCATGGCCGACGCGAGCGATCTGCCGATCCTGCTCGACGGCGACACCGGCTACGGCAACTTCAACAACGTGCGCCGCCTCGTGAAGAAACTCGAGCAGCGCGGCATCGCGGGCGTCTGCATCGAGGACAAGCAGTTCCCGAAGACGAACAGCTTCATCGACGGCGAACGCCAGCCGCTCGCCGAGATCGACGAGTTCTGCGGCAAGATCAAGGCCGGCAAGGATTCGCAGACCGATCCCGACTTCTCGATCGTCGCGCGCGTCGAAGCGCTGATCGCGGGCTGGGGGATGGACGAGGCGCTGCGCCGCGCGAACGCGTACGCGGAAGCCGGCGCCGACGCGATCCTGATCCACAGCAAGCTGTCGCGCCCGGACGAGATCCTGCAGTTCGCACGCGAATGGAGCGGCAAGGCGCCGCTCGTGATCGTGCCGACCAAGTACTACAGCACGCCGACCGACGTATTCCGTCAGGCCGGCATCAGCACCGTGATCTGGGCGAACCACCTGATCCGTGCATCGGCATCCGCGATGCAGGCGACCGCACGCGAGATCCACGAGAACGAAACGCTGATCAACGTCGAGGACCGCGTCGCATCGGTCAACGAGATCTTCCGCCTGCAGGACGCCGACGAATACTCGGCAGCCGAGCGCATCTACCTGTCGTCGTCGTCGCGCGCGTCGAACGCGGCGATCGTGCTCGCCGCGAGCCGCGGCAAGGGCCTCGAAGCCGTCACCGAAGACAAACCCAAGGTCATGCTGCCGGTCGCCGGCAAGCCGCTGCTGCGCTGGCTCGTCGACGGCTTCAAGAAGCACGGCGTGAACGACATCACCGTGGTCGGCGGCTATCGTGCCGACGCGATCGACACGTCGGGCATCAAGCTCGTCGTCAACGAACGTCACGCGCAGACGGGCGAACTCGCGTCGCTCGCATGCGCGGCCGAACGCCTGACCGGCGACACCGTGATCTCGTACGGCGACCTGCTGTTCCGCAGCTACATCCTGCGCGACCTCGCGGAGAGCGAGGCCGAATTCAGCGTGGTGGTCGATTCGTCGCTCACCGAGCCGACCAACCAGAGCGTGCGCGATTTCGCGCTCTGCACGGCCGAGGACGATCGCGGCCTGTTCGGCCAGAAAACGTATCTGCAGCGTGTGTCGAGCGACGTTGCCGCAGGCACGCCGCACGGCCGCTGGATCGGCCTGCTGAACGTGCGCGGCGCCGGTGTCGACCGCCTGAAGGCGATGCTCGCGACGCTGCAGGCGCGCGACGATTTCGATACGCTCGACATCCCCACGCTGCTCAACGAACTGATCGCCGCCGGCGAGAAGATCGAGGTGCAGTACGTGCATGGCCACTGGCGCGGCGTCAACGATCTCGAAGACTTCCGCCGCGCGGGCGACTTCGCGCACGGCCAGACGCCGCTGTCCGAACCGGGCACCGCCAACGGGGGCGCGCAATGATCGAAGCGGCCCAGTTCGTCGAGGCCGCGCGCGCGCGCGGTTTCGACTGGTACGCGGGCGTGCCCTGCTCGTACCTGACGCCGTTCATCAATTACGTGCTGCAGGACCCGACGCTGAATTACGTGTCGGCCGCGAACGAAGGCGACGCGGTCGCGCTGATCGCGGGCGCGACGCTCGGCGGCAAGCGCGGCATCGCGATGATGCAGAACTCGGGGCTCGGCAACGCGGTGAGCCCGCTCACGTCGCTCACGTGGACGTTCCGCCTGCCGCAGTTGCTGATCGTCACGTGGCGCGGCCAGCCGGGCGTGGCCGACGAGCCGCAGCACGCGCTGATGGGCCCGATCACGCCCGCGATGCTCGACACGATGGAGATCCCGTGGGAGACGTTCCCGACCGACCCGGAACAGGTCGGCCCGGCACTCGACCGCGCGATCGCGCACATGGACGCGACCGGCCGCCCGTACGCGCTCGTGATGCAGAAAGGCAGCGTCGCGCCGTATGAACTGAAAGCGAACCCGGCGGCGAAGCCGCGCGCGCATGTCGCGGCGCAAGCGTCGTCGCGCGCCGCGTCGGCCGACGCCTGGCCGACCCGCCAGGACGCGCTGCAGCGCGTGATCGCGCACACGCCGGTCGATTCGACGGTCGTGCTCGCATCGACCGGTTTCTGCGGCCGCGAACTCTACGCGATCGACGATCGCCCGAACCAGCTGTACATGGTCGGCTCGATGGGCTGCGTGACGCCGCTCGCGCTCGGCCTCGCGCTCGCGCGCCCCGACCTGCGTGTCGTCGCGATCGACGGCGACGGCGCCGCGCTGATGCGCATGGGCGTGTTCGCGACGCTCGGCACCTACGGCCCGGCGAACCTGACGCACGTGCTGCTCGACAACGGCGCGCACGAATCGACGGGCGGCCAGGCCACCGTGTCGCAACACGTTTCGTTCGCGGGTGTTGCTGCCGCGTGCGGGTATGCGTCGGCATTCGAAGGCGACACGCTCGACGTGCTCGATACGGCGCTGGCCGCGCCGGCCGACGGTACGCAATTCGTGCGCCTGGCGATCCGCACCGGCGTGCCCGACGGCCTGCCCCGCCCGACCGTCACGCCGGTCGAGGTCAAGACTCGTCTGATGCGGCACATCGGCGCCGCGCAGACCGAAGCCCACGTTGAAGGAGCCCATTGATGCTGCTGCTGAATCCCGGCCCGGTCACGCTCACCGAACGCGTGCGCCGCAGCCTGCTGCAACCCGACCTGTGCCATCGCGAAAGCGAATTCTTCGATCTGCAGGACGAGGCGCGGGCGCGTCTCGTCGCCGCGTACGAGCTTGATCCGGCCGAGTGGGCGGCGGTGCTGATGACCGGTTCGGGTACGGCAGCCGTCGAGAGCATGATCGCGGCGCTCGTGCCGAAGGACGGCAAGCTGCTCGTGATCGAGAACGGCGTGTATGGCGAGCGGATTACGCAGATCGCGACGCAATATGGCATCGCGCATGACGTGCTGAAGCATGAGTGGATGCAGGCGCCCGATCTCGCGCAGATCGGTGCACGGCTCGATGCGGGTGGGTACTCGCATGTTGCGGTGATTCATCATGAAACGACGACGGGTCGCTTGAACGATCTCGGCGCGATCGCGGAAGTCTGCCGCTCGCGCGGCGTGAAAATGCTCGTTGATGGTGTGAGCAGCTTCGGCGCGGAAGCGATCGATTTCGCCGGTGGCGATATCGATGCCGTTGCCGCGACTGCGAACAAGTGCCTGCACGGCGTGCCGGGTGCAGCGTTCGTGATCGTGCGTCGCAGCGCGCTCGCGAAAGCGGCAAGTCGCACGTATTACCTCGACCTCGGCCGTCTCGCGAAGCTGCAGGATCAGCGGAATACGCCGTTTACGCCGTCCGTGCATGCCTATTACGCGCTTGTCGAGGCGCTGCGGGAGTTTGACGAGGCCGGTGGCTGGCGTGCGCGGCATGCGCATTACAAGGCGCTGGCCGATCAGGCGCAAGCCGGGCTGGCTGCGCGCGGGATGCCGCTGGTGCTGCCGGAGGGTGAATCGTCGGTTGTGCTGCGTGCGTACCGGTTGCCGCAAGGCGTGACGTACGAGACGCTGCACGACGGGCTGAAGGCGCGTGGCTTCGTGATCTACGCGGGGCAAGGCGGGTTGTCGAAGGAGCTGTTCCGCATCTCGACGATGGGCGCGATCCAGGCGGCTGACGTCGATCGGTTGCTGGAGGAGTTCACGGCACTGACGCGGTAAGCGTTCGCCCGTCCCTTCCGTAGTCGGAGAAAGGCCCGCAAGGGCCTTTCTTCATCCTTCGCGGATTTCCCGAAAACACGTACACCGGTTGCCGGCACTCGGCCATCTCCGGCCATGCGACACGCGCTGTCGAGTCCCGACGCCTGCTCGTCACTCGTCTCGACGCGTATCCTTGCGATAATCCGTAGGACTGCTGCCGGTCCAATGTTTGAATGCGCGACAAAAACCGGTGGCGTCGGAAAAACCAAGATCAAATGCCAGCACTGCCACACTGGTGTTCGAGTTTGTCAGCCGATCGACCGCGATATCCCGCCGCAGTCCGTCTTTCACCTGCTGGAAATGGGTGCCTTCTTCCGCAAATCTACGATTGAGCGTGCGTACTGACGTATGCAACGCCTGCGCGAGCGCCTGTATCGTCAGCGGCTGCGCGATATTCCGTTCAAGATGCTCGCGTGTTTTGGCAACAATCGAACCGTGATGAAATACGCTGAAGGTCCAGGCTCCAGGAGCGGCGTTAAGGAAAGCCCATAGTTCGTGCTTTTCGCGTTTGAACGGCTCGGCGCAATCCTGGTACGAGAAATGGATGCTCGTCATCCCGGCATCGAACTGCACCGCCCCGGGAAACAGGAATGCATAGTCTTCAACATACCTGGGCCTGGCGAAGCTGAACTCGACCCGTTGCAGCGCAAGCTCCCTGCCCAGAAGCCAGGACGCTATGCCGTGAGCCAGCTTCATCATCAACTCATGTCCGAGGGGCGTAACCTGCGTGCCAGGCGTGCGCTCCACCAGCGCCAGCCGCACCCGCTCGTTTTTCGTCGAGATCTGCAACCGGTAGTCATCCAGCAGCAAATTCCAGAAACGAACAAAACGATTGAACGCGACCAATACCGTTGGCGCGTCCAGCAGGCTGAGCATCAGGTACTTCAACGTGCCGCCCCTGATCGGCCTGGACCATAGCCCCAGCATCTCGTCATCGAGCGACGCCGCGACCGTCCGATACAACGCGACGTACTGCTGCCGAGTGATTCGTGCATCGGGCTGATTGAGAAGAGACAGCGGGATGGCAGCGCTCGCGAGGACCTGTGCCGCCGCGTCTTCTCCGTGACGCGTGCGAACGGCACGCAACATCCCGTGCAGGAAGTGCGCCGACACTGTGAGAGGACGTTGGCGAGACAGATTCATGATTGAATCATTATGGCGCACTTTGCATATTAATTGGCGCGATGTGCGAATTCCTGACCGGCCTCCTCCCTATACTGACGCGCTATCTTCGTGATTTCTGAACTTCGTGAGAGGTGTCGGATGGCGCATTGCGCCAATTTCCGGCGGCCTGTCTTCATCAGTCAAAAGAGGAGCACCGTTTGAATACGAGACGCATTGTCGTGACTGGCATGGGTATGGTTTCGCCATTGGGATGCGGAGTCGAATCCGTATGGAGCCGCCTCCTGAAGGGTCATTCGGGCGTGGTCGGCTTGCCCGACGACGTCACGGACGGCATTGCGTCTAAGGTCGGCGGCGTCGTGCCCATGCTGACGCCCGACTGCCCATGGGGATTCGATCCTGCCCTCGCGGCGGAACCCAAGGACCAGAAGAAGATGGACCGGTTCAGCCTGTTTGCGCTGGGCGCCGCGCAAGAGGCCTTGCACCAATCCGGGTGGCAACCTGAAACCGAAAACGCTCGCGAAAGAACCGCAACCATCGTAGCGTCCGGCGTGGGCGGGTTCGGTGCCATTGCAGAGGCCGTCAGGATCACTGACGAGCGCGGGCCAAGACGGCTTTCTCCCTTCACCGTACCCAGCTTCCTGGCCAACATGGCCGCTGGCCACATCTCCATCCGCCACGGCCTTCGCGGCCCCCTGGGCGCACCGGTTACGGCCTGTGCCGCCAGCGCACAGGCAATTGGCGACGCAGCGCGCCTGATCCGGGCGGGCGAAGCCGACATTGCCGTGTGCGGCGGCGCGGAGGCCTGCATCGATCGCGTCAGCCTGGGGTCATTCGCCGCGGCAAGAACCCTGTCCGCGGGCTTCAACGATCATCCGGCGCAGGCATCCCGCCCGTTCGATGCCGGGCGAGACGGCTTCGTCATGGGAGAAGGCGCCGGCATGCTCGTCATAGAAGAGCTGGAACACGCGCTGCGGCGCGGCGCCACCCCTATCGCCGAAGTACTCGGTTATGGCACGAGCGCCGATGCATACCATATGACGTCGCCGCCCGAGGACGGTGCCGGGGGACGACGCGCGATGGAACTCGCCCTCCGGCAGGCGAATCTCGAACCTGGGCTGATCGGGCATTTGAACGCCCATGCGACGTCCACGCCCGTCGGCGACATCAGCGAACTCGCGGCCATCAAGACTGTATTTGGAACGGGTCGCGGTCCTGCCGTATCCGCCACCAAGGCGTCGACAGGACATTTGCTCGGGGCTGCCGGCGGCGTGGAAGCGATTTTCACCATCCTTGCGCTACGCGACCAGCTCGCGCCTCCCACGCTGAACCTGACCCAGCCGGACCCGGCAGCGGAAGGCATCGACATTGTCACCGGATCGGCCCGCAGAATATCGACGGAATATGCGATCTCCAACGGCTTTGGCTTCGGCGGTGTCAACGCCAGCCTGGTATTCCGTCGACTTTGATCCGGCTTCGAGCCGAAGGAAACGCTCGAACACCGGCCCCGGCGCCATCATCTGTGACGGACGCGACGGGCTGCAGGTTCGGCGCGCATCCGTTGGCGTTTGCCGAATGAAATCGGGGCCGCGTCGCTCCCGTGAAGCGGGTCCGATGCCGGTGGCGGTACAAAGGCGGTCACGCACTGCGACGATCTTTCCGCGTGCTGAGGTACGCTTCGGGTCGGCAAGCAACATCCACGACAACCCGTGAAGAACCTGTTCCCATCGTGACCACAAGAATCCTCCGCTTCGCCCCGCTGCTGGCGCTCGCCGCCGCCCCCGCCGTTCACGCCACCGACAATCAGCCTTGCGGCGACGATACCGTCACCGCCGTCGCCCGCTGGGCCGGCATCGCAAGTGCCCGCCTTGCCACACGCGACGCGGACCGGCTCGTCGTCGCATCGGCGTGCAAGGTCATGCCGAATGCGCCCGGCACGACGATCGCGGCCGTCGCATTCGATTGGCTTCCCAACAGCCAGAACCCGGACGACAGCACCAAGCTGCAGGTCGTCGCGCTCGTCGAAGGCGGCACGGTCGCGGCGGCCGAAAAGTCGGTGGTCCAGGAGGATGCGGCAACGGAGATCGGCGAGAACAGCTATCAAATCGACACCGCACCCTACCGGCTATCGCCCGACGTACGCGCATTCGGCGTCGTGTTCACGAGCAGCGCACGCGGGCCGAGCTGCCCCGACGCCGACGCGAGCGAGGAGCTCACGCTGTGGGTGCGCGAAGGCAACCGCATTCGTCCGGTGTTCGGCACCAACCGCTACGGGTGGGTCTCCGTCGAAGGTGACGCCTGCGGCCCCGGCGTCGGCGACGCGAGCAGCGAAGATGCCCGCATGACGATCGCCGTCGAGAAAACATCGAGCCACGGCTTTGCCGACCTGTCGATCACGGCGCACATCACGAAGTCGCAACGCAAGGACCGAGAGTACTCGGAGACAGGCAAGCGCACCGCGCGCACGATCGTCCGCTACGACGGAAAGACGTATGGGATCGATATGTTCCGAAACTTCTGGTATTCGCCTGCCGCGATGAAGCGCTTCAAGTGAGGCCAAGGCGGGTCATCGCCCCGCCCGCCTACTCCGCCCGCCTACTCCGCCACCTTCGCTCCGATCGCCTCGCCCGACGCCGGCATCCGCCGCGCGTCGTCACGCACACGCCGCATCTCGCGCGCCGCATAGAGATCCTTCAACCGCAGGAACGGCTTCTCGACGAGGAAATAGCTGGCCGTTGCGGCCAGCAACGCCCACACGATGCCGAGCGGAAACGCATGGGGAACCTGCAGATCCGGATTTGCAAACGGCTGCTGCCAAAGATAAAGACTGAACGAGATCGTGCCGACGAACACGACCGGCCGGGCACGCAACCATCGCGCGCACCAGAACTCGCTACGGAAATTCAGCACGACGATCACGATCGCGATCAGCGCGGCTTCGAGCGTCACGCCGTACGTCGCATTCCAGAACCCGCCGAGCCGATGTTCGGCGAGCGGCATGCCGACCAGCACGATCAAGATGATCGCGGTGGCGATGCGCGCCTCGCCACGCCAGGTACGAATCCACGCTTCGAGCCGTTCGCGGTTGAGCGACGCATAGCAGCCGATCAGAATCGAATCGACGCCCGTGTGAAGCATCATCGCGAGCTGCCCGCGCAGCGCGGGCGCAACGAAATACGTGACCGCGCGCACCAGCGGCACGATCAAAATCAACGCGGCCAGCCAACGCGTCCCGCCGCGACGCATCCCATACACGAACAGCAGCGGCCAGAACCAGTAGAACTGTTCCTCGAGCGCGAGCGACCAGAAATGGCCGAGATACCACGCACCGTCCGGATGCAGCGTGTTGTCTGCCGTCAGCCCGAACCACGCCGAGTAATTCCACAGATGCATCGCCGCATACAGCCACTGCCGGCGGTCGACGTCGAACCAGCCCGCGAAGGCCACGATCGCGACCGCCGCGAGATACACGTAGCAGGCCGGCCAGATCCGCAGCGCACGGCGCACGTAGAACGACGTCAGCGCGATGCCGCCCGTACGCGCGAACTCGGCGCGCAGCACGTTGGTGATCAGGAAGCCGCTGAGGACGAAGAAGATCAGCACGCCGAGCCGGCCGTCGGCGATCAGCCGCAACGGCGCGTACCAACCCGTATAGCCGCCGGGCAGCACGTGCTCGGCGTGTCCGACCACGACCATCGCGACCGCGACGGCGCGCAACCCGGTCAATTGCGTGACGCGATGGTTCATCGGCTGGTTTCCGTTGGCACGGTGGATGGGCAGCAGACCGGCGCCCCGCTTCGGCACGCCGATATGCCGCCGGGATTTTGTATGAAAAATATCGAAATGAAATTAATTCAAAAATCCCCGGGCCCGCACCGGCGGCCGCGCACGCCGTAACGAGCCGACGTCCCGGGCGGCGAATGGGCATAATGACAAGCCTTGTCCGGCGGCGGCCGGCCCGGTGCCAACACAACGTTTTTTGCGGCGGCGCAATATCCGTCGTCCCCCGTTCGAACACCGGCCCGCGCGTCCTCCTCCTGTCGACCCTTACCCGGAGCCTGCCTGTGTACCCACCGATCGAACGCTACGCCCACGGCCATCTCGACACCGGCGACGGCCACCGCATCTACTGGGAGCGCTGCGGCAACCCGGCCGGCAAGCCCGCCGTGTTCCTGCATGGCGGCCCCGGCGCCGGCTGCAGCCCCGACCATCGCCGCCTGTTCGATCCGGAGCGCTACGACATCCTGCTGTTCGACCAGCGCGGCTGCGGGCGCTCGACGCCGCACGCCAGCCTCGAGAACAACACGACGTGGCATCTGGTCGCCGATATCGAGCGCCTGCGCGAGATGGTCGGCGCCGAAAAGTGGCTCGTGTTCGGTGGATCGTGGGGCAGCGCGCTGTCGATCGCGTACGCGGAAACGCACCCCGAGCGCGTGAGCGCGCTGGTCGTGCGCGGCATCTTCACGATGCGTCGCGCGGAATTGCTGTGGTACTACCAGGAAGGCGCATCGTGGCTGTTCCCCGATCTGTGGGAAGAATTCGTTGCACCGATTCCGGAAGCCGAGCGCGGCGACCTGATGGCCGCCTACCATCGCCGGCTGACCGGCAACGACGAAGCCGCGAAGCTCGAAGCCGCGCGCGCGTGGAGCATCTGGGAAGGCCGCACGATCACGCTGCTGCCCGACCCCAAACTCGCCGCGCACTTCGCGGACGGCCACTACGCACTCGCGTTCGCGCGAATCGAAAACCACTACTTCGTAAACCACGGCTTCGTCGAGGAAGGCCAGCTGCTGCGCGACGCGCATCGCCTGGCCGGCATCCCGGGCGTGATCGTGCAGGGTCGCTATGACGTCGCGACACCCGCGCGTACCGCATGGGATTTGTCGAAGGCATGGCCGGATGCGACGTTCGAGATCGTGCCGGGCGCGGGGCATGCGTACAACGAGCCGGGGATCCTGGAAGCGCTGATCGCGGCGACGGACCGGTTCGCCGCGTAAGCGCAGTCAACGCAACGCAATGCAACGCGGTGCGTGCGGCCGTGCCTGCCGGCACGCACACGCACCGCCCGCTCAAAGTGCCGCTTCGACGATCGCCTTGCCGCTGATCGCCCGCTCGACGAGCTGCTCGTCGCCGACCTTGCGGATCGCATCGTCGAGCAGCCCTTCCGGCGCTTCGGTCGCCACCTTCAGCAAGCCAGACAGGCCGCGCGCGTCGAGCACCACCAGCGTCTCCATCGAATCCGCGCGGCTCACGAGCACACGGCGCCACGCCGGCCCCGCGCCGAAGCTCGCGCAGAGCGGAATCGTCTCGCTGCCGAGCGTGTAGTCGAAGGTCTTGATCATGATCCGCCGCCGTTGCAAGGGAATGGCGACGCGCGACGGTGCGGCGCCGTGACGTCGACGCACCCGCGCGTGCCGCCGGCGCCCCGGATCGAGCCCGATCCGTTCGCCGGCATGACCATGCTAGGCGTGCAGTATTAACGAAGACTTAAACGGCATGCGCGCAGGTACGCGGCATGCGTCACGGCGCGTCGAGCGGCTCCACCGTCACGCCGACCTTCAGCTCCTGATCCGCGCCGCCGCCGCGAATCACGCCGCGCAGCGGCGTCACGTCCGCATAGTCGCGGCCGATCGACAGCATCACGTAGTCGTCGCCCGGCGCGCGATCGTTGGTCGGGTCGAGCTGCAGCCAGCCATTGTCCTCGGGCCACGCCGGGTCGTACACCTCGACCCATGCATGCGACGCGTCGGCGCCGATCAATCGCGGCTGCCCGGGCGGCGGCTGCGTAAGCAGGTAGCCGCTCACGTAACGCGCGGCCAGCCCGAGCGAGCGCAGCGCGCCGATCATCACGTGCGCGAAATCCTGGCACACGCCCTTGCGCAAGCGCAGCGCATCGAGCGCCGACGTCGTGATGTCGGTGCTGTTCGGCGTATACGCAAAATCGGCATGTACACGCCGCATCAGCTCCCACGCGGCCTGCACGAGCGGCCGGTGCGGCGTGAAGCTCGAAGCCGCATACGCGGCGAGTTCGGGATCGCACGCGACATGCGGCGACGTAAACACGAATTCGCTCGCCGCGTCGTAGGGTTGTCCTGCACGAAATCGCAAGCGGTCGCGCACGGCCTCCCACGCCATCGTCTGTTTCCCGTCGGGATTCGCGATCGCGGGCGGCGGCTCGCCGCGCGCACCGCGCGACCAGACGGGCGGCGTCACGCGTACCGTGCTGCGGCTGCGCACGAGCAGCGCGTCGTGCGGCTGGTTCAACGCAAACGACGCGCGCGCGTTGCCGAATGCATCGATCTCGGTCCCGACCGACTCCGGCGCGGGATCGATGTCGAGCGCGAACGACAGCACCTGCTGGCGCGGCGTGACGAGCGGTTGCAGGCGTGCCTGGTGCTGCGCCGATTCGACGCGCGCCGCGTAACGGTATTCGGTGTCGTGCGTGACGCGCAGCAACCGGCCGGGAGCAACGGCGGCCGGTGACGTTGCCTGTCGTGCATTGCCGGAGCCTGGCGGCACTTTACCCGCGCCTTTCGTCGTCACCATAACGTCCTGCCCGCTTCGCGCACGTGGCTGAAATAGCGCTCGCCGATCCGGTTCGACAATTCCCAGACCGCCTTCACCGTCGTGTCGAGTGCATCGAGGAGCTTGTCGTGCCGGCCGCCTTCGGCGGTCTCGCACAGCTCGTGCAGCGACCACGCGGGGACGTCGGGAATCGTCTCGGCCAGCTCGGACAGCGCGTAGCCTTCGCTTCGCTCGACCTTCGTCAGCCGGCCGCGCAGCGCCTGCACGACCCAGCCGAGCGAACGCGGGTTGTCGGTATCGAGCACGACGAGCGACAACAGCGGCGCAACGTCGAAGCCGCGCTGAAACCGCGAACGAAACGTGATCGTGCTGTCGAACAGCTCCAGCACGAGCTCGAAGCCGTCCTGCCGGTGCACCGCGCCTTCGTCGAACGCCACCTTCAGCACGCTGCACAGGAAGTCCAGCCGGTCGATCTGCCGGCCGATCGACAGCAACCGCCAGCCGTCGTCGCGCGTCATGTTGTCGGTCTGCGCGCCCGTGATCGCGCCGAGCAGCAGCCCGAGACGCTCCAGCAATTGCAGCGCCTCGTTGCCGATCTGCTCCTCGGCTTCCGGCTGGCCCGCGCTGTCCGCGAACAGCTGGGTCGCGTCGTCGATCAAGCGCCACTGATCGCTCGACAGCCGTTCGCGGATCGCGGCGGCCGCGCCACGCATCCCGAACAGGCAGGACGCAATGCCCGACGTGCGATCCGTGCCGCGCGTCAGCGACGTCGCGAGCGTGTGCTGGAACGCACGCGGCGCATCGACGGCGTTCGGCGCATCGGCCGCGATCAGGCCCGTATCGCGGCACAACGTGTCGAGCAGCTCCAGGTGCGCGGGGCTGTCGACGTCGTCCTCGCCTCGCAGTCGTTCGAGCGCGGCGCGCGCGAGGCGCATCAGGTTGGTTGCGCGCTCGGTATAACGGCCGAGCCAGAACAGGTTTTCGGCCGCGCGGCTCGCGATCGCGCGCGGGCGTTCGACGAGATCGTCGGGGCCGAGGTGCGTCTGCAGCAGCGTCGTCGAATCGACGATGCCTTCGGTCATCACCCACGTATCGACGGTACTGCCGCCGCGCGGCATCGGCGCGTTGAACAGCGTGTCGCGTGTACCGACCCGCGACAGCCCGCCCGGCAGGAGCCGCCAGCGCTTCGCGCCGTCGGCGAGCGCGAAGACGCGCAGCAGCACCGGCTTCGGCACGATGCGCGCGCCGCCGTTGCCGTCGGGCGCGTCCGGGCCCGGCCAGGTCGGCGCCTGCGACAGCGGCAGGTCGGCCTGCACCGTGTAGTGCTCGGGCCGCGCGAGAATCCGCGCGCGCCACTCGGCCAGTTGCGCCTGGGTGAGCCGCGCGCAGATCACCGGCTCGAACGGGCCGCCGGCCTGCACGTCGGGTGGATAGGACGCCTTCAAGATACCGCGCGCGAGCTGCGGGAGTGCGTCGTCGCACGCGGCCGCCTCACCGCACCACCACGAATGCACGGCCGGCAGCGTCAGTGTTTCGCCGAGCAGCCCTTCCGCCAGGCGCGGCATGAAGCCGAGCATCGCCGGCGATTCGAGGAAGCCCGAGCCCGGCGCATTCGCGAGCAGCACGTTACCCGCGCGCACGGCCTGCAGCAGCCCCGGCACGCCGAGCATCGAATCGGGCCGCAGTTCGAGCGGATCGAGCCACGCGTCGTCGACGCGCCGCAGGATGCCGTGCACCGGTTCGAGCCCGCGCAGCGTCTTCAGGAATACGCGGTTGTCGCGCGCGGTCAGGTCGCCGCCCTCAACGAGCGTGAGGCCGAGGTAGCGCGCAAGGTAGGCGTGTTCGAAATACGTCGCGCTGTGCGGCCCCGGTGTGAGCAGCACGATCCGCGAATTCTTGCGGGCCGGGCTGAGCGCCTGCATGCTCTGCAGCAGCGCGCGGTACGCGGACGCGAGCCGCTGCACGCGCAACCCGCGAAACCCGCTCGGAAAGAGCCGCGACACGATCAGCCGGTTTTCGAGAAGGTAGCCGAGGCCGGCCGCGCCCTGCGTATGCTGCGCGACGATCCGCCACTGCCCGTCAGGGCCGCGCGCGAGATCGAACGCGACGACGTGCAGCCAGGTATCGCCCGGCACGCGTGCGCCGCGCATCGCGCGCAGGTAGCCCGGATGCCCGGTGACGAGCGCGGGCGGCAGCAGCCCGCGTTCGAGGATCGTCTGCGGGCCGTACAAGTCGGCCAGCGTCGCGTTCAGCAACCGCACGCGCTGCAGCACGCCGCGCTCGATCGCGACCCAGTCCTCGGGCGTGACGATCAGCGGCAGCAGGTCGAGCGACCACGGGCCGGCCGCGCCGTCGCCGGCGCGCTGCTCGTGCAGTTGATAGAACAGGCCGTTCTCGCGCATGCGCCGGTGCAGCGCGTCGGCACGGCGATCGAGGTCGGCCACGCCGTCGCTGCCGATCGACGTGAAGAAGCTGCGCCACGCGGGCGCGAGCGCAGGTGCGTTCAGGCCCGCCGCACTACCGCGCAGTTCGTCGTAGCGGCCGGCGGCGGCCGGCGCCGCGAGCGCGGCGGCCAGTTCGGCGGCATCCGGCTGCGCGCCGGTATCGAAAAGCGTGGGCATCGCGTCGGGGGCGGCGAGATGATCTGTGTCTATGGGCGGCACGGTGTCGTTCCGTCGTCAGGGCCCGGCCGCGCGCGCCGCCACCCGGGGGGGCGGGCCGCGGCGCGCGGCCGCAATCTGCCCGCATCCTAGCATTCCGGCGGGGCCGCCAGCGACCGGAGCCGCCGGGTATCGCGAACCGCGCATCGTCGTCCGTCCTGTCATCGTCCGGTCACGGCCGCCGCAGGTCGAGCGTGAACGGGAATTCGCGGCTCGGCGCGGCAGCCGCGACATCCATCCGCCCCGGCGTATGCCCCATCTCGACAAAGCGTGCCAGCCGGCGGCTTTCGGCTTCGTACGCATTGACCGGGAACGTCGCGTAGTTGCGCCCGCCCGGATGCGCGACGTGATAGCGGCAGCCGCCGAGCGAGCGCTGCAGCCACGTATCGACGATGTCGAACGTGAGCGGCGCGTGCACGCCGATGGTCGGATGCAGCGCGGACGGCGGCGACCACGCCTTGTAGCACACGCCCGCGACGTATTCGCCGACGGTGCCGGTCGGCTGCAGCGGCAGCGCGCGGCCGTTGACCGTCACGACGTGCCGGTTGTCGTTGAGCCCCGTCACGCGCACTTCGAGCCGTTCGACCGACGAATCGACATAGCGCACCGTGCCGCCGGGCGCGCCCTCCTCGCCCATCACGTGCCACGGCTCCAGCGCGCCGCGCAGCGACAGCTGCATGCCGTTCACCGCGATCTGGCCGAACAGCGGGAAGCGGAATTCGAAGTGCGGCGCGAACCACGCCGGATCGAACGCGAAGCCGGCGTCACGCAGTTCGGTCAGCACGTCGTCGAAATCCATCTGAAGAAACGCGGGCAGCATGTAGCGGTCGTGCAGCGCGGTGCCCCAGCGCGTGAGCGGCGTCGTGTACGGCGCGGCCCAGAAACGTGCGACCAGCGCGCGCAGCAGCAATTGCTGCACGATGCTCATCCGCGCATGCGGCGGCATCTCGAACGCGCGCAGCTCGAGCAGGCCGAGCCGGCCGGTCGACGCATCCGGCGAATACAGCTTGTCGATGCAGAACTCGCTGCGGTGCGTGTTGCCGGTGACGTCGATCAGCAGGTTGCGCAGCACGCGGTCGACCAGCCACGGCGGCATGTCCTGCCCGAACAGCAGCTTGTTGCGCTGGATCTCCGCGAACGCGATGTCGAGTTCGTAGAGCTGGTCGTTGCGCGCCTCGTCGACGCGCGGCGCCTGGCTCGTCGGCCCGATGAACAGCCCGGAGAACAGGTACGACAGCGACGGATGGTTGTGCCAGTACGCGATCAGGCTCGCCAACAGGTCCGGGCGGCGCAGGAACGGGCTGTCGGCTGGCGTCGCGCCGCCAAGCACGAAGTGGTTGCCGCCCCCGGTGCCGACGTGGCGGCCGTCGACCATGAACTTCTCGCTGCACAGCCGCGACTGCCACGCGGCGTCGTACAGGAATTCGGTGTGGTCGACGAGCTCGTCGAAGTTTGTCGCCGGATGGATGTTCACCTCGATCACGCCGGGATCGGGCGTCACCTGCAGCAGCTTCAGCCGCGCGTCGCGCGGCGGCGGATAGCCTTCGAGCACCAGCTTCACGCCGAGCGCGTGCGCGGTCAGCTCGATCGCGCCGAGCAGGTCGAGATAATCTTCCAGCGCGGCCAGCGGCGGCATGAACAGGTACAGGATGCCGTTGCGCACTTCGACGCACAGCGCCGTACGCGTGATCCACGCGGCCGATTCGAAGCGCTCGGGCCGGCGCTGCGGGTCGTGCGCATGCGCGGCATGCCGCCCGCCGGCCGCGCCGTCGTCGCGCCACTGCATCACGGTCTGCGCGGATGCCTCGCGATGCACGCCGGACAGGTAGCGCGGCGCATCGGCGGGGCCGGCGTAGCGCGCGCGGATCGCGGCGGCGTCCGGCAGCGCGGTGCGCGGCGCGAACGGATCGCGCTCGACCAGATACGGATAGTCGGCGCGGCTCGCCCACGGCAGCGAATCGAGCGGCAGCCGATAGCCCATCGGCGAATCGCCGGGCACGAGGTACATCCGCTCATCGCGGAAGAACCACGGCCCCGTCTGCCAGCGCGGCCCGTCAAGTTCCGGCCGATGGCGGCCCTGTGCGTCTTCCGTGCGCTTGACCGGCAGCACGTAGCCGACCACGCTGTCGAGCTGCTGCTCGAACACCTTGCGCAGCCGCGCGCGTTCGAGCTCGTCGTCGAGACGCGAGTCGAACGGGTCGACGTTGACCGGCAGCCGACGCTCGCGCCACAGGTAGTACCAGACGTCCTCGTAGCCGGGCAGGATGAATTCGCCGGTCAGGTTCAGCCGCGCGGCCAGCGCGTCGATGAAGCGCTTCGCGTCGTCTGTCGTATAGGCGGACGGCTCGCGCTCGTCGGCGAACAGCGACGGATCGTGCCACACCGGCTGGCCGTCGGCACGCCAGTAGATCGACAGCGCCCAGCGCGGCAGTTGCTCGCCCGGATACCACTTGCCCTGCCCGAAATGCAGGAAGCCGCCGTCGCCGTATTCGGCGCGCAGCCGCTGCACGAGCTCGGTCGCATAGCCGCGCTTGGTCGGGCCGAGCGCGTCGGTATTCCACTCGGCGCCGTCGCGATCGTCGATCGACACGAAGGTCGGCTCGCCGCCTTGCGTGAGCCGCACGTCACCGGCCGCGAGCGCGCCGTCGACCTGCGCGCCGAGCGCCAGCACGCCATCCCATTGCGATTCCGTGTACGGCTTCGTCACGCGCGGCGATTCGTACACGCGCGTCACGGCCATCTCGTGCTCGAACGACACCTCGCACTCGTCGATCAGCCCCTCGACCGGCGCGGCGCTCGTCGGCTGCGGCGTGCAGGCCAGCGGGATGTGGCCTTCGCCGGCGAGCAGGCCCGAGGTCGGGTCGAAGCCGATCCACCCGGCGCCGGGCAGGTACACCTCGCACCACGCGTGCAGGTCGGTGAAGTCGACCGACGTGCCGCTCGGGCCGTCGAGCGACTTCACGTCGGGCGTGAGCTGGATCAGGTAGCCCGACACGAAACGCGCGGCGATGCCGAGATGGCGGCACAGCTGCACGAGCAGCCATGCGCTGTCGCGGCACGAGCCCGAGGCCAGTTCGAGCGTCTGCTCGGGCGTCTGCACGCCCGGCTCCATCCGCACGAGATAACCGATGTCGCGCTGCAGTTGCTGGTTCAGCGCGACGAGGAAGTTCACGGTGCCGGCCGGCGTACGGTCGACGCCGTCGACGTACGCGCGAAACAGCGGCGCCGCGCTCGTCTGCGGATCGCACGCGAGATACGGCGCGAGTTCGGTCTTCAGCGCGTCGTCATAGCGGAACGGGTACTGCTCCGCGCTGGCTTCGAGGAAGAAGTCGAACGGGTTGTACACCGACATCTCGGCGACGAGGTCGATCGTGATCTCGAAGTGCTCGGTGCGCTCCGGGAACACGAGCCGCGCGAGATAGTTCGAGAACGGGTCCTGCTGCCAGTTGATGAAGTGCTGCGCGGGCTCGACCGTCATCGAATACGCGAGGATCGGCGTCCGGCAGTGCGGCGCGGGACGCAGACGCACGACCTGCGGGCCGAGGTTGACGAGCCGGTCGTAGCGATAGCGGGTGGTGTGATGCAGCGCGACGTGGATGGACATGGGAGCTCGGTTCGGGTTGGGCCGGCCGCGCGCCGCGTCGCGCTCGATGCGACGCGGCGGCCCGGCCTGGCGGATTCGGCGAAAGCGTGCGCGAGGTCAGACGAGCTCGGGCGTCTGCACGACGCTGATCTCGACGCCGACGGCCGTCGCGCCGAGCCCCGTCACAGGTTGCGCGTCGCGATAGTCGAGGCCGACCGCGATGCGCACGTAGCGCTCGTCCGGGCAGCGATTCATGAACGGATCGAACCCGACCCAGCCAAGCCCCTCGACATAGGCCTCGGCCCACGCATGGCCGGCCGGTTGCTGCATCAGCCCGGCCGTTTGCTGCTGCGCGCCAAGCGCCGGCTGCGGCAGCCCCTGCGACTGCGCGGCATGCGACGCGCCGAGCGCCTGCTGCATGCCCTCGCCGCTCTGCAGCGCGAGCGCCTCTTCCTCCTCGACGTCGCCCGCGTTCTGCTTCGCGTCGGCGATGCGCTGCATCGCGCTGTCCGCCAGCACGTAGCCCGAGATATAGCGCGCGGGAATCTTCAGCACGCGCGCGGCCGCGATGAACGCGTGCGCATGGTCGCGGCTCGTGCCCTCGCCGCTTTGCAGCGCCGTTTCGGCATCGACGGGCGCGTCGGCGGCCAGGTTCGGCGCATACGCAATGCGGTCGTGCACTTCCGTCATCAGCCAGTGCAGCGCGTCGAGGCTGCGCGGCTCGATCGGCAGCGCCTGCGTAAGCGCACGCACGGTGTCGCCCGCCTTCGTGAGCGCGGTCTCGCGCTCGAAGATCCACGGCGGCGCATAGCCTTCAGGATTGCCGATAATGCCCGAGCGGTCCTGCGTCTCGACGACGCCGGCCGCGATGACGACGATCTCGGCCTTCGCGTCGCGGTCGTGCCGCACGAGGTCGATCCGGTTGCCGAGCCCGTCGGCATAAGACAGCGTCGGCTCGACGCCGTCGATCGTGACCTGCCACGCGCGCACCGTCTGCCCGGGGCCCGACTGCGGGCGCAACCGCAGCCGTTGCAGCGCATGGGTGGCTTGATCGTCGAACTGATAACGCGAGATGTGTCGGATGGCGAGTCGCATGGCAAGTCTCAGTCGAAGTTGTAGGCCTGGGCGATTTCGAGCCCGAGGCTGTTGTTACGGCCGATGAAGTCGGTCAGGAACTCGTGCAGGCCGCTCTTGAAGATCCGCTCGACCGAGGTATCGGACAGCATTTGCAGGATCTTCGTGGCCGTGTCGTGACACGGGTGTGTCACGCCGTAATCCTTCGCGAGCAGGTTCAGGCTCGACACGACGCGCCCGTAGCAATAGCGCAGCGAACGCGGCATGCGGCCGTTCAGGATCAGGTAGTCGGCGATGTTCATCGGCTTGTACTGCACGTCGTACACCCAGCGGTACGAACGGTGCGCGGCGACGCAGCGCAGGATCGTCTCCCACTGGTAGTTGTCGAGGATCGTGCCGACGTGCGACACCGACGGCAGCAGCAGGTGGTATTTGACGTCGATGATCCGCGCGGTGTTGTCCGCGCGCTCGACGAACGCGCCGATCTGCGCGAAATCGAAGATCTCGTTGCGCAGCATCGTGCTGTAGAAGCTGCCGAGGATCAGCGCGGTTTCGCGCTTCACCTGGTCGAGCACGGCCGGCACCTCGCTTTCCGGCACCGGCTGGGCGAGCGCGCGGCGCAGCGCGAGCCACGCGCCGTTCACGCTCTCCCACGCCTCGCGCGTGAGCGCCGTGCGCACCATCCGCGCATTCGAGCGCGCGGCCTCGATGCACGACAGCACGCTCGACGGGTTGTCGCGGTCGCGCAGCAGGTAGTCGGTCACGGTATCGGCCGCATACGCGTCGTATTTCTGCCGGTAGCCGTCGTCCGTGCCCGAGCTGACGAGCACCGACGACCATTCGGCCGGCGCGTCGGACGTGCGCGTGAGCGCCATCCGCAGCCCGGCATCGACGATGCGCGCGATGTTCTCCGCGCGCTCGATATAGCGGTACATCCAGTAGAGACCGCTTGCAGTACGTCCCAGAAGCATCTCGTGTCCACTCCGTCTTCATTCGGTTCGCGCGCCGGCTCCGGCGCACGGGGTCGCGTCCGGCTCAGTCGGCCAGCACCCAGGTGTCCTTGGTGCCGCCGCCCTGGCTCGAGTTGACGACGAGCGATCCTTCCTTCAGCGCGACGCGCGTGAGCCCGCCCGGCGTGATGCGGATCCGGTCCGACACCAGCACGAACGGTCGCAGGTCGACGTGGCGCGGCGCGAGGCCGGCTTCGGTCAGGATCGGCGTCGTGGACAGCGCGAGCGTCGGCTGCGCGATGTAGTTCGCGGGGCGCGCGCGCAGCTTCGCGGCAAAGGCTTCCAGCTCGGCCTTCGACGCGCACGGACCGACCAGCATCCCGTAGCCGCCCGAGCCGTGCACTTCCTTCACGACCAGTTCGTCGAGATGGTCGAGCACGTATTTCAGGCTGTCGGCTTCGCCGCAGCGCCAGGTCGGCACGTTCTCCAGCAGCGCCTTGCGGCCCGTGTAGAACTCGACGATCTCCGGCATGTACGAGTAGATCGCCTTGTCATCGGCGATGCCCGTGCCGGGCGCGTTCGCGATCGTGATGTTGCCCGCGCGGTACACGTCCATGATCCCCGCGACGCCGAGCACCGAATCGGGGCGGAACGTGAGCGGATCGAGGAACGCGTCGTCGACGCGGCGGTACAGCACGTCGATCGGCTGGAAGCCTTCGGTCGTGCGCATCGCGACGCGGCCGTCGATCACCTGCAGGTCGCTGCCCTCGACGAGGTGCACGCCCATCTGGTCGGCGAGGAACGAATGTTCGTAGTACGCGGAATTGTGGATGCCGGGCGTGAGCACTGCGACGGTCGGGTTGTCGGCGTTGCCGCCCGGCGGGCACACGGCCGCGAGCGACTGGCGCAGCATCTGCGGATAGGTCTCGACCGGGCGCACCTTCACCTGCTGGAACAGCTCCGGGAAGAGCTGCATCATCGTCTCGCGGTTTTCCAGCATGTACGACACGCCGGACGGCGTACGCGCGTTGTCCTCCAGCACGTAGAACTCGTTCTCGCCGGTGCGCACGATGTCCACGCCGATGATGTGCGTGTAAACGTTGCCGGGCGGCCGGAAATCGATCATCTCCGGAATAAACGCTTCGTTGTGCGCGATCAGGTGCTTCGGCACGATGCCCGCGCGCACGATTTCCTGGCGATGGTAGATGTCGTCGAGGAACGCGTTGAGCGCCATCACGCGCTGCTCGATGCCGAGTGACAGCCGGCTCCATTCGGCACCCGAAATGATGCGCGGGACGATATCAAACGGAATCAGCCGCTCGGCGGCCTCCGCGTCGCCGTAGACGGCGAACGTGATGCCCGTCTTGCGGAACACGCCTTCCGCGTCGTGGGCTTTCTGGGCGAGGCTCGCGGGATTCTGCGTGTCGAGCCACTGCTTCAGGCGCGCGTAGGGCGGCCTTACCATGTCGCCGGATTGCAGCATTTCATCGAATGGCTTCATCGATCTTTTCTCCATCGATCGTTTTCCCCGGCATTGCGCATGCCGGACCGGCGTAATGAATGCTTTGCAAGGAACGTGCCTTGCGCGATCCCATCGATATCCCCCCGTTTTTGCGCCGCGTCAGGCACGCCCGCGCGGCATTGCGCACCACAACGGTGCAACCCCGGACGCGACGGGCGGCCGCGGTGCGCCGCGAACGCGCACGGCCGATGCTGCGCCGCGTCTTTCGAACATAGTTCCCCCGCGTGTCACGAATGTGCAATCTGCACTGCACAAAAAACGGGCCGCCCGGGCGCCGGACCACCGGAACGAAAGGATGGGAAGGCGGGCCGGCACGCACACGGCGCAACCGGCCCTGGGGGAAGTACCGTCTGCGGCCGCACCGGCAGTTCGACGCAATGAACTGTCCGGTTAGCCGGGTCCGGCACCTCAACGCTATGCAGCCGTAATCCCGCCGACAACGCCCATGCATATTTCGACTGACACCCATCGAAAAAAAACATCGGGTCGACCGGCGCGAGGCGCGGTACGCTAGAAAGTTCGTGCAGCAAACGGTGCCGCCGCCTTTCAGGCGCCCGACTATAAAAAGCGAAGATCGAAATGGAAGCAAAGTGGCTGGAAGATTTCCTGAGCCTTGCGGATACCAAGAGCTTTTCCCGGGCCGCGCGTAACCGGCACCTCACGCAGTCGGCATTCAGCAGACGAATTGCCGCACTCGAAACCTGGATGGACGCAAAGCTGGTCGACCGGAGCATCAACCCGATCACGCTGACGCCGGCCGGCCAGATGTTCCGCGGGCTTGCCGCGGACATCCTGCGCAGCATGTATGCGGCGCGCAATCTCGTGAACGGCTACGACCAGTTCGCGGCCAGCGATCAGGTCGTGCGTTTCGCGGTTGCCCACACGCTCGTCTTCACGCTGTTTCCCGAATGGCTGAAGCAGCTCAACGGCGAGGTCGGCCACGTGACCGCGCGCGTCAACGCGGTCAACGTCCCGGAAGGCGTGCAGCAACTCGTCGAAGGCGAATGCGACCTGCTGCTCGGCTATCACCATCCGCAGTTGCCGATCGTGCTCGACCCGAACCACTTCCCGTTCGTCAGCCTCGGCGTCGAACGGATCCTGCCCGTGTCGACTCCGGATGCGCGCGGCAAGCCTGTGTTCCAGTTGCCGGGCACCCCCGATGCACCGCTGCCGCTGCTCGCGTATTCGTCGGGCGCGTTTCTCGGCAACATCGTCGAGATGCTGCTGCTGAATGCCACCGAGCCGTATGTGCTGCACCGGTGCTTCGAGACGCACATGTCCGAGGCCCTGAAGGGCATGGTCGTGGCCGGGCACGGGATCGGCTGGCTGCCGGAAAGCTGCGTCGCGAAGGAACTCGCGGAAGGCACGCTCGTGTGCGCGGGTTCCGGCGACTGGATCACCGAGCTCGAGATCCGCCTGTACCGGTCGGCCCGCAAGCGCGGGCTCGCGGCCGAGCAACTGTGGACCTACATCATGAACCGGCCGCGCGCGGCGGTCGAAGGTGCGGCTGACGCGGCCGCACCAGCGGCCGCACCGGCGATGCGCATCGCGCGGCGCAGCGCGGGCGGCAGTCGCTGATCTTCGCGTTCGCGTCGTTCGCGCAGACGACGCGAACGCGAGCACGGATTGCGGCAATCCGGTATGCGCATGCATCCGCGTCGCGCCGTTTCCCGGCGAACGCGACCCTCTCCCCGCAGCAAGCAGCGATCCCGCCGTAGCCCGAATCATTACCACGCCAGACCCGTAATCGTTAATGGCACGTCGCAAAAGGTGCGCTGGCAAAGCTGACTCCGAATAAGCGCTCGTCATTGCTTCCGGACGGGAGGTCGCAATGTCTTCCTCGTTTCGACAGCATGCTCGCCCCTTCCTGAGCGCCACCCGCTTCGTGCTCTGCACGAATGCGATAGCCCAGACACTCGCGTCCCAGCCCCCGCTCCTGCTCCCCGATCGCCACGCATGCAGTGCGTCGATCTGCCCGGCCGTGGCAGTTCCCTTCGCGCGCCGCAGTCGCCAGCGCCGCGCGTACCGGATAGACTGTCGCCCGATTCCTTCCATCGGCCGCGGCGTGCGCCTCCTGTCGCTGCCGGAACGCCCTTTCCCGGAGAACGAATGCTGAAGCGCCGGTGGTTTTCGCTTTTGCTGCTGACGGTATGCCTGATCGGACAACGCGCGTCGGCCCAGTCGGCGCTTGAACTCGAGACGGACGGCACGGCCCGCGCCCTCACCCGGCAGACGCTGCTCGCGCGCCTCGATGCCATCGACATCCAGGTGCCGCGCGACATCGCGTACGGCCGGCCGATGACGTTCCGCGCGGTGCCGTTCGCCGCACTGCTCGGCGACACGCCGCTGCCGGCCGACGGTGTGCTCGAAACCCGCGCGGCCGACGGCTTCGCCGCGCAACTGCCGCTGGACCTCGTGCGCCGGCGCACGCCGGCCGGCGCCGTCCCGTGGCTCGCGATCGAGGATCCCGCGCATCCGTGGCCGAAGCTGCCGGGCAAGCAGGTCAGCGCCGGGCCGTTCTATCTGGTCTGGCTCGGGCCGGACGCGTCGTCGGTGCGCGGCGAGCAGTGGCCGTACCAGATCGTGCGCATCACGATCGAGTCGTCGCCGCTCGCGCGCTGGCCATCGCTCGCCGTCGATGCCGCATTGCCCGCGAACGATCCGGCTCGCGCGGGCCAGCACCTGTTCGTCACGCAATGCCTCGCATGCCACCGCCTCGACGGTGCGGGCAGCAGCCATGCCGGCCCCGACCTGAATGCACCGATGAACCCTGTCGACTACTTCCAGCCCGCCGCGCTGCGCCGCTATATCCGCAACCCGGCATCGGTGCGCGACTGGCCGGGCCGCAGCATGCCGGCGTTTCCGCCCGACCAGTTGAGCGACCGCGAACTCGACCAGATCGTCGCGTATCTCGCGTATATGGCGCGGCGCAAGGCCGGCCGGTAACGCGCGGCAAAATCGAATCACTCAAGGAACGTTGATGACGTCAAGCGATACGCTGTTCACCATCGCACCGATCGACGCCGCGCAGACGCACCCGCTCCGGGCAATGATCCTGCTGAATGGCGATCTGGGCGCGTGCGAACTGGCCGGTGACCATGCGCCGACGACACTGCATGTCGGCGTACGCGACGCGTCGGGGATCGTCGCCGTTGCGTCGCTCTGTGAGGAGTTGCGCGACGACGACCGTGCGCGGCCGGCGTGGCGGCTTCGCGGGATGGCCGTCCACCCTGCCGTTCGCGGAATGGGCTTCGGGCGCGTGCTGGTGCAGGTTTGCGTGCGGCACGCGCAAGCACGCGGGGCCGCGCTCGTGTGGTGCACGGCACGCGAAACCGCGTACCGCTTCTATGAAAAGCTCGGCTTCGCTGCGGATGGCGCGACGGTGGCGATGCCGGGGCGCGCCGATACGGCGTTCCATGTGATGCGGCGTTATATCGACCGGCAATCGCCCGGGGCGTGACTCGGACCACGCATTCGCGTCGCCAGGCGGAAACCGGCGTGGCCCGACAGGAGATCACACTTCCGCCGGACCACCGCCGTCGCGCCCTGACTCAGGTTTCCTGCGCGCTTCGCAGCACCGCGTGCAACAGCACGTCGGCGCCTGCCGCCGCCCACTCGGGCGTAATCGCCTCGGCCTCGTTGTGGCTCAGCCCGTCGACGCACGGCACGAAGATCATCCCCGTCGGCGCGACGCGCGCCACATAGCACGCGTCATGACCCGCGCCGGACACGATATCCATGTGCGACAGCCCGAGCGCCCGTGCCGCATCGCGCACGGTGTCGATGCAGCGCGGCGCGAACGGAATCGGCGCATACGTGAAGATCTGCTCGATCTGCGCGCCGAGGCCCGTTTCGTCGGCCACGCGCGCGAGTTCCGCGCGCAGCGCCGCGTCCAGTTCGTCGAGCACCGCGTCATCGGGATGACGGAATTCGACCGTGAAGAAGCAGCCGCCCGGCACGGTATTGCGGGAGTTCGGCCGCGCCTCGATCATCCCGACCGTCGCGCGCGCGTCCGGCGCGTAACGGCGGCCGAGCACCTCGACGAACGAGATCATCCGCGCGGCGCCCACCAGCGCATCGCGGCGGAACGCCATCGGCGTCGTGCCCGCATGCGCATCGACACCGGTGAGCGTCACTTCGTACCAGCGCTGCCCCTGCCCGGCCGTCACGACGCCGATCGTCTTGCCCGCCCGTTCGAGAATCGCGCCCTGTTCGATATGCAACTCGTACGCCGCATGCACCGGATAGCCGCCGACGGGCTCCGCACCCGCATAGCCGATCCGCGCCAGTTCCTCGCCGATCGTCCGGCCCGTGCCGTCGGTGCGCGACAGCCCGTATTCGAGCGTATAGACGCCCGAAAACACGCCGGCCGACACCATCGCCGGCGCGAAGCGCGAGCCTTCCTCGTTGGTCCAGATCACGACGTCGATCGGGCGCTCGGTCTCGATGCCCGCGTCGTTCAACGCGCGCACGACCTCGAGCCCGCCGAGCACGCCGTAGATGCCGTCGTAGCGGCCGCCCGTCGGCTGCGAATCGGCGTGCGAGCCGGTCATGACCGGCGCGGCGTCGGGATCGCGCCCCGCGCGGCGCGCGAACACGTTGCCCATCCGGTCCACGCGCACCGTGCAGCCGGCGTCTTGCGCCCATTGCACGAACAGGTCGCGCGATTCGCGATCGAGATCGGTCAGCGCAAGACGGCAGACGCCGCCCTTCGGCGTCGCACCGATCTGCGCCATCCGGTCGAGCGACGCCCACAGGCGGTCGCCGTCGACACGCGGCGCGCTCACGCGCTCGGCCATTGCGTTGTCGTCACGCATCGCCGTTCTCCGGCGCGGATTGCAACGCGTAACGGAAATCGCAGCGCTTGCCGCCCTGCATGATCGTGCTCGTGCGCGTGAGCGCGATGTCCGGCGCATAGCCCTGGATGAAATAACTGTCACGCGCGCAGCTCAGCAGGTGCCCGATCTCGCCGAGCCCCATCGCGTGATACATCTCCGCGTAGCTGCAGCGATGCACGTCATAGTCGTAATGCGCGTCGTCCGCGCGCCGCACCTCGACGTCGAGCGCATCGTCCTTCTCCCACAACACCTGCAGCGCGATGAACGACTTCACGCTCGTGCCGCCAGGCTCCTGCGCGGCGAACGTGCGGCCGGCATCGACCGCCGCGCCGCGCACGGCTTCCGCGATCACGGCCTGCGCACGCTCGGCGCCGAACTCGCGCTTCATGATCTCGTAGATGGGCTTGATGATTTCCGCTTCGATGCGGCGCCGCGCGAGGATCCCGAGGCGCGTGTCCTCGGCTGCGGCGGATGGATGGGTGGTGTCGGTCATGGGGATCGCCTTGGTCGCTTTATCGTTGTGTCGCGCTGTGTCGCGCCGGGTCGTTTACTTGGTCGCGGTGCGCGAGCCGCCGAGCACGTCGACGACGGCCCACTTGCCGCCGCGCACCTGGTAGATCGTGAAGGCCGGATCCTTCAGGTTGCCTTCGGCATCGAACGCGATCCGCCCCGTCACGCCGGGCCGGTCGATCGCACGCACTGCCGCGACCAGCTTCGCCGGTTGCGTCGTGCCGGCCTTCTGTGCGGCCGCGATCAACGTAGCGGCCGCGTCGTACGCGAACGGCGCATGCAGTTCGATCGGGGCGCGGAAGCGCGCCTGGTATTGCGTGTCGAACGCCTTGCCGCCCGGCATCCGGTCGAGCGGCAGGCCCGGTTCGAGCGCGGTCACGCCGTCGCCGTCCTTGCCCGCGAGCGACAGGAAGGTCTGGCTCACGAAGCCGCCCGCGCCGAGCAGCGGTGCGTTCACGCCGAGCTGGCGCATCCGGCGCGCGATCGGCGCAGCCTGCGCATCGAGACCGCCGAAGAACACGAGATCCGCGCGCTTGCCCTTGATCGCGGTCAGCACCCCGCTGAAGTCGGTCGTCTTGTCGTTCACGTACTGGCGATCGACGATCGCGCCGCCGTTCGCCTGCACGCCCTGGATGAACTGGTCGGCCAGGCCCGAGCCGAACGACGTGCGATCGTCGATCACCGCGATGCGCTTCGCTTTCAGCGTCTTCACCGCGTACGCGCCGGTGAAATGGCCGCCCGCATCGTCGTGACCCATGATCCGGAAGGCCGTCGCATAGCCCTGCTGCGTGTATTGATGGCCGGTGGACGCCGGCGCGATCTGCGGGATGCCCGCATCGCGGTAGACGCGCGACGCCGGCACGCTGCAGCCCGTGTTCCAGTGGCCGACGACGCCGATCACGTGCTTGTCGACGAGTTGCTGCGCGACCGCGACGGCCGTGCGCGGATCGGACTGGTCATCGGCCGCGACGAGCTTGTAGACCACCGGCTTGCCGCCGATGGTCGGATGCTTCGCGTTCGCGTCGTCGATCGCGAGTTGCGCGCCGTTCTGCAGATCCTTGCCGATCCGCGCGGACGGGCCGGTGAGCGGCGCGGCAAGACCGATCAGGATCGTCTGCGGCGCGGCTTGCGCGAACGCGGGAACGGGGGCGACCAGAGCGGCCGCCGAGAAAGCGAGGCTGGCGTGGAGAAATGCGATTTTCATGTGCGGGGATCGGTGAATCGGATCAAAAACATGAAAAATATTAAATATTCAGCACCAAAACCCCAAATACCCAATTGTTGGATGCTTATGCCATTCCCGTCACATTAATGTATCTCACTGTAAATACAGGATATTTTTATTTTTCCACTTACCCGGACTTTTCGATAAAATTCGACACATGAAAAATATCGAACAATTACCGCACGATCCGCCGCTGCGCGCGGTGCGTGCGTTCGAAGCGTTCGCGCGTCTCGGGTCGGTCACCGCGGCGGCGGGCGAGCTCGACATCACGCCGTCGGCGGTCAGCCATCAGCTGCAGCTGCTCGAGGCGTTCATCCAGACGCCGCTGACGGTGCGCGAGGGCCGGCTGCTCGCGCTCACCGACGAAGGCCGCGACTACTACCGCTCGATCAGCGCCGCGTTCTCGGTACTGCGCAGCGCGACGCGTTTCGTGCGCGACCGCTCGTCGCTGCGGCAGATCACCGTCAGCCTGATTCCGCTGCTCGGCATCGGCTGGTTCATTCCGCGGCTGCACGCGTTCCTGGCCGACAACACGGACGTCGACGTGACCGTGCTGTACGCGCATCACCGCAACTACCGCAGCGATGCATCGGACCTGTCGATCCGCTTCGGCACCGGCGACTGGCCCGGCTACCGCTGCGAGCGGCTGCTGCCGGGCGCGATGGTGCCGATGTGCAGCCCGTCGTTCCTGAAACGCCACGGGCCGTTTCGCACGCCGGCCGATCTCGCGCGCGCACCGCTCGTGCACGACGAAGATCGCAGCACGTGGGTCAACTGGCTGCAAGGCGCCGGCGTGCGGCACGTGTCGCACGCGGTGGGGCCGATGTTCGAGGACGGCCAGCTCACGCTGAGCGCCGCGCGCGCGGATCTCGGCGCGGCATTGCTGCGCGCGCCGCTGGTCGAGCGCGAGCTGGCGAATGGCGAGCTCGTGAAGCTGTTCGATCACGCGCTCGACGACGGGCGCGATTACTACCTCTGCACGCGCGACGACGCGGACATGCCGGACGGGGCCAGGCGGCTGGCGGCGTGGTTGAGGAAGATGGCGGGGATCTGAGCGGCTCGCCTCCCGCATCGCCGGACAGCGGCTTACGCGCAGACGCCGCGCCCGCCCGAGTGTTGCATGCGCTCGATCGAATATATATGATATGCATATCATATATCTGAGGCTGCCATGAGCCGGATTCTGATCGATCTGTCGGATGGCCAGCTCGACGAGCTGGCCGCCATCGTCGAGACTGAACATCGTCCCCGCGCCGCGATCATTCGCGACGCGATCGATGCTTACATTGCCCTGCACAAGCGCCCGCTCGCCGACGACGTATTCGGTCTCTGGAAAGATCGCACGGTCGACGGGCTCGCGTATCAGGAGGAAATGCGTTCGGAATGGTAAAAGCGCTCTTCGACACCAACATCCTGATCGACTATCTGAGCGGCGTGGAATCCGCCCGCGCGGAACTGGGCCGCTACGACTATCGTGCGATCAGCACGATCTCGTGGATGGAAGTCCTGGTCGGCACGTCCGCACGCGACGAAGCCCCGATCCGCGCATGGCTCTCGTCATTCGAGGTGATTGCGCTCGACAGCACGGTGGCGAATCGCGCCGCGATCATTCGCAAGGAACGCCGCATACGCCTGCCCGACGCGATCGTCTGGGCGTCGGCGCAAGTGAACGGGCTGCTGCTCGTATCTCGCAACACGAAAGACTTTCCCGCCGCGGAACCCGGCGTTCGCGTGCCCTATCAGCTCTGAGCCGATGTGCGCGGCGGCTATGCAAATGCGCCGGTGCAACGCATTTGCTCTAAACCTCTCCTGCAAGAAATATCGCGTGTGCCTCGCCGGCAAATCGGCCCGCTCGCCGAACACGGCATAACCGAATCGCGCGTCACGCCACTTCGCATCGGGATCGAAAAGGTATCGATCCTCGCGACCGCGCACCCTCTCCCCTCACGCTTGCATCGAACGGGCGCCCGCGCGCGCACTTTCTCGAGCGCCGTCCGCGCCCCCCCACGCAAACAAGGGCCGGAAGCAGATAGAAATTCCCGATGCCCCGGATTGAAACAAGCAATTTCACAAAGTCAGGGTGAACCCGGATACTGGCAACACTCCACTCACCACTGAAGCAAAGGAATTCTCCAGATGCCGATCATCAACACCCAAATCAAGCCGTTCAAGGCAACCGCTTACCACAATGGCGATTTCGTGCCCGTCTCGGAAGAGAACTTCAAGGGCAAGTGGTCCGTCGTCATGTTCTACCCGGCCGACTTCACGTTCGTCTGCCCGACCGAGCTGGGCGACCTCGCCGACCGTTACGCGGAATTCCAGAAGCTGGGTGTCGAAATCTACGGCGTGTCGACCGACACGCACTTCACGCACAAGGCATGGCACGACACGTCGGACACGATCGGCAAGATCAAGTACCCGATGATCGGCGACCCGACGCTCACGCTGTCGCGCAACTTCGACGTGCTGATCGAGGAAGAAGGGATGGCGCTGCGCGGCACGTTCGTGATCAACCCGGAAGGCGAGATCAAGCTGTGCGAAATCCACGACAACGGCATCGGCCGCGACGCCGGCGAACTGCTGCGCAAGGTGCAGGCTGCGCAATACATCGCGGCGCACCCGGGTGAAGTCTGCCCGGCCAAGTGGACGCCGGGTGCGGAAACGCTGACTCCGTCGCTCGACCTGATCGGCAAGATCTGACGATCGCTCCGCGCGCCTCGCACGAGGCGCGCGAGACGCCCGATTCCGGGCCGCTGCGGCATGCGGCCCGCGCCCTCCTCCGGCACGACGTGCCCGACCAGAATCATCAATACGGAATCCGAAACGCCATGCTCGACGCCAATCTCAAGAACCAACTCAAAGCGTACCTCGAAAAGATCACGCGCCCGATCGAACTCGTCGCCTCGCTCGACGACAGCGCGAAATCGCAGGAACTGCTGGCGCTGCTGAACGAGATTGCGTCGCTGACGGATCGTGTGACCGTGACCGAACGCCGCGACGACGCCGAGCGCAAGCCGTCGTTCTCGATCGGCGAGCCCGGCAAGCCGGCCGGCATCCGCTTCGCCGGCATCCCGATGGGCCATGAATTCACGTCGCTCGTGCTCGCGCTGCTGCAGACGGGCGGCCATCCGATCAAGCTCGACGACGACGTGATCGAACAGATTCGCGCGCTCGACGGCGACTACGCGTTCGAAACGTATTTCTCGCTGTCGTGCCAGAACTGCCCGGAAGTCGTGCAGGCGCTGAACGTGATGTCGCTGATCAACCCGCGCATCCGTCACGTCGCGATCGACGGCGCGCTGTTCCAGGATGAAGTCGAGTCGCGCCAGATCATGGCCGTGCCGACGATGTTCCTGAACGGCGCATCGTTCGGCCAGGGCCGCAGCAGCGTGAAGGAAATCCTCGCGAAACTCGACACGGGCGCGAGCGCACGTGCCGCGAAGTCGCTCGAGAACAAGCCGGTGTTCGATACGCTGATCGTCGGCGGCGGCCCGGCAGGCGCGGCGGCGGCGATCTACTCGGCGCGCAAGGGCATTGCGACGGGCGTCGTCGCCGAGCGTTTCGGCGGCCAGGTGCTCGACACGATGGCCATCGAGAACTTCGTGTCGGTGCAGGAAACCGAAGGGCCGAAGTTCGCGACCGCGCTCGAGCAGCACGTGAAGCAGTACGACGTCGACATCATGGACGTGCAGCGCGCCGACGCGCTGATTCCGGGCGACGTGCACCAGATCCGTCTCGCGAACGGCGCGGTGCTGAAGGCGAAGACGATCGTCCTCGCAACCGGCGCACGCTGGCGCGAAATCAACGTGCCGGGCGAGCGCGAATACCGCAACCGTGGCGTCGCGTACTGCCCGCACTGCGACGGCCCGCTGTTCAAGGGCAAGCGCGTCGCGGTGGTGGGCGGCGGCAACTCGGGTGTCGAGGCCGCGATCGACCTCGCCGGCATCGTGAAGGCAGTCACGCTGATCGAATACGGTGCGCAACTGCGCGCGGACGAAGTGCTGCAGCGCAAGCTGCGCAGCCTGCCGAACGTGACGATCGTCACGCAGGCGCAGACGACCGAGTTGACCGGCGACGGCAGCAAGCTGAACGGGCTCGTCTACAAGGATCTGCGCTCGGGTGAAACGCAGCGCATCGATCTCGAAGGCGTGTTCGTGCAGATCGGCCTCGTGCCGAACACCGAATGGCTGAAAGGCACGGTCGAACTGTCGAAGCACGGCGAGATCGTCGTCGATGCGCGCGGCGCGACATCGGTGCCCGGCGTGTTCGCCGCCGGCGACGTGACGACGGTGCCGTTCAAGCAGATCGTGATCGCCGTGGGCGAAGGCGCGAAGGCATCGCTCGGCGCGTTCGATCACCTGATCCGGCAGGACGTTGAACCGGTTGCCGCCGCGCAACCGCAGGCCGAAGAAGCGATCGCCGCGTAACGCGCGTCAGCCCGTCGGCACAACAGTTTGTCTCTCTTGGCCCCGCATGCTTTGGTCGGCGTGCGGGGCCCTTTTTATTCCGGAAGCGCTCGCGGTTACTGGCTGGTGGTCGGGCCGCCGTTCGCCGGCGCCGGCGACGGTGGCGACTTGACACTGCTCGACTCCCTGACCAGTTGCTCGGTCATCGCAGCGGCCACCGGATTCGCACCCGGCGACGAACGGCCTTGCCGGTACGCACCGCTGCTCGACGGCATCGACGACATCGGCGGCGACGGCAACGACGGATCGAGCTTCGCCGATTCCCTGACGAGGGCGGCCGTCTCCGGCGTTTCGGCTTTCGTTGCGGAGGGTGCCGCGGCCGCGTGGCGTTCGAGGCCGTCACGCTTGCGCGGCGCGCGCTGCGTGACCTGCGCGGGTGCGGGCGGCGGGGTCGAATCCTGTGCATCGACGGTCACGACGTTGACCCTCGGCGGCGGGGCGCTCGGCTGCGCTTTCTCGCTGACGACGGGAACGGCGGGGACCGATGCCGGTGCGGCGCTGACACGCGCGGGTGCTACCGGGACGGGTGCGGGTGGCGGCAACGGAACGGCTGCCTGCTTCGATGCCGTATCGGCCGGGGCTGCCGGGGCTGCCGGGGCTGGCGGCGCGATGGCGCCCTGCACCGCGTGATCGTTGCTCGCGGTTGCCGCGGCAACCGGCGCGGCCGAATCGCCGATGCCGGCCTCTTCGATCGCGCGGTGATCCGCGCGCAGGAGCATCACGTAGGCAGTGCCGGCTGCGGCGACCAGGAGCCCACCGGCGATCATCAAGGTCTTGCGGGTACTCGTCATGCTTGCTCACCGCTCATATCGACGTGAACAAGCCATCATACGCGGCGATCGGCCGTCGATCCCGCACGAATACATTTGGTTGCATTGTGCCGGAACAGGTCGGCGCGGCGATCGTCAGACGTATCGCCGCCCTGCTTCGGCGCCTTCGATGCGCCGCCTTTACTCCGGAAACGGCAATTCAGTCTGCCCTTCCGCACGCATGCCGAACGTGTTCAGCGTCATCGCGACGAGCGCGTAGTAACCGAGCAACGCAACGAGATTCACGACGGTCTCGTGGCCGAAGCGCGCTTGCGCGCGCGCGAATGTCGCGTCGCTCACGCGCCGCGTGTCGTACAGTTCGCTCGCGAATGCATGGATCAGCGCATCGTCGTCGGACTCGAATGCAGGTTCGATCCCGCACCGAATCGCCTCTGCAGTCGCGGCCGGCACGCCAGCGTCGAGCGCGATCGGATGGTGGATGTGCCACTCGGCCTGCGAGCGCCAGCGCGCGGCCGTCACGAGAATCGCGAGTTCCGACAGGCGCAGCGGCAGGCCCGTGCGGTAGCGGCAGAACGCGCCGAGCTTCTGCGCGTGCTGCGCCAGCTCGGGGCTTGCGATCCAGCCGAGAAACGGCCCGTTCAGGTTGCCGCGCGGGCCGCTGAGAATGTCGGCCAGCACGGCCTTCTGCTCATCGGTGGCCGATGCGGGATCGAACGGAGGCAATCTGTTGGTCATGGCGATGTCCGGACAAGGTTCGATGAATGCGGTCACGCGCCGGCCGACGCAAGCGCCGCACCGATCGCGCCCGACAGCCGCTCGACGATCGTATCGATCTGCTGCGCGGTGCAGATGAAAGGCGGCGCGACCAGGATGTGATCGCCGTGAACGCCATCGATCGTCCCGCCCATCGGATACACCATCAGGCCGCGCTGCATCGCTTCGCGCTTGACCGCCGCGTGCAGCTTCAGCGCAGGATCGAACGTCGCCTTGCTGTCGCGATCGCGCACGATTTCCACGCCGACGAACAGCCCGCGGCCGCGCACGTCGCCGATATGCGGATGCGCGCCGTAGTGGTCGCGCAGCGATGCGCGCAGCTGTTCGCCGCGCGCCTTCACGTTGTCGAGCAGTTGCTCTTCGGCGATCACGCGCTGTACTTCGAGCGCCGCCGCGCATGCGGTCGCATGGCCGAGGTACGTGTGGCCATGCTGGAAGAAACCCGAGCCGTCGACGATCGTCCGGTAGATCCGGTCGCTGACGAGCGTCGCGCCGATCGGCTGGTAGCCCGCGCCGAGCCCTTTCGCGATCGTCAGCAGATCGGGCGCGACGCCGTCTTCATCGCACGCGTACAGGTAACCCGTGCGGCCCATCCCCGACATGATCTCGTCGAGGATCAGCAGTACGCCGTACTTGTCGCACACCGCGCGAATCTTCTTCAGGTACGTGCGCACCGGCGGCACCGCGCCGGCCGTTGCGCCCACCACCGTCTCCGCGACGAACGCCGCGACGTTGTCCGCGCCGAGCTCGACGATCTTCTGCTCGAGTTCGTCCGCCAGGCGCTGCGCATACGCGTCGTCGGTTTCGCCCGCCTGCTGGTCGCGGTACGCATAACACGGGCTCACGTGATGCGCCTCGATCAGCAGCGGCAGGAACGGCTCGCGCCGCCATGCGTTGCCGCCGATCGCGAGCGCGCCGAGCGTGTTGCCGTGATAGCTCTGGCGTCGCGCGATGAAATGGCGGCGCTGCGGCTCGCCCTTCTCGACGAAATACTGGCGCGCGAGCTTCAGCGCGGCCTCGACCGCCTCGGAGCCGCCCGACACGAAATACACGTGTTCGAGGCCGGCCGGCGCGCCGTCGACGAGCCGGTCGGCGAGTTCCTCGGCCACGTCGGTCGTGAAGAACGACGTATGCGCGTACGGCAGTTGCTGCGCCTGTCGCTTGATCGCGTCGATCACGCGCTGGTTGCTGTGGCCGAGGCACGAAACGGCCGCGCCGCCGCAGGCGTCGATATAGCGTTTGCCGGTCGAGTCGATGATCTCGATGCCGTCGCCTGCGACGGCGACGGGCAAGGTGGCGCGCGGGGCGCGATGGAAAACGGTCGTCATGCGTTGTCTCATGGATCAGGATGCGTCGTGCGCGCGTCCGGACGGTACGATGCGCGTCGCGAAACGCGGCGTGCCGGGTTGGTGAATGGTGAAATCGATCGATGCCGCGCCGATCGCGAACACGGCCGTGGCCAGCGTGTTCTCGTCGTCGGGGTCGGCCGGGTCGTCGCGGTAGATCGGCAGCCCCTCCGGCGCGCGATCGCCGAGCACGCGCAGCAACGCGGCTTCGTCGATCGCGTCGATGCCGGGCGTCAGCGCATCGACGCGGCGCTGGCGGTCGGCCGACGATTGCGTGACGATCTGCGCCTCTGCTGCGCAGCCGGGATGCACGAGATGGTTCGCATGGCCCGCGAGCCGTGCGACATCGATCACCGAACAACGCGCGGCGCTCGCTTCGATGCTCAGCAGCCGCGCATCGCCGGTCGCGCCGAGCGTGTGATGAAAGCCGCTTGCACGCGCATGACCGCGCAACACGTCGGCTGCCGCGTCGAGCGACGTCGCATCGAGCACCGCGCGCGCGAGAATCATGCGCGGCACGCCCGCTGCCGGTGTGCGAATCCGCAGGTTGTTGATCGCCTGCGCGATGCCCGCCCGGTTCGCCGCAAAAGTATGGCCCGGCAGCGAGCCGGGGTAGTAGAAGCTGATGTAGCCCGGCTTGCCCGCCGGCTGCACGTCGACGAGCAGGCAGCGCTCGCGCAGGAACGGATCGCCGTCCTCGTTGTGCGCGATCCAGCGCGTGCCGTCAGCGCCGCGCGCGGCGAGCGTCGTGCAGCCGTCCGGCGCGTTGTGGATCAGCTCGCCGCGGCAATTCCAGAGGAAGATGTCCTCGGCCGGCCAGCCGATGCCTGCCGCGATCCCGTCCAGTTCGGCGACGAGAGCGGGGTACGCGGCCAGCGCCGCCTGCCGAAGCGCAGCGACGAACGGATGGCCGCGCCAGCGGCGCACGGCCTGCCACGCGCTGCTCTGCTGCATGTACGCATCGAACACGGGACGGGCGAGCTCGCCGAGGCGCACGCCGATGTCGAACGGCGCGCCGGCGATGACGGGAGAAAGGGAAAGCGGCATGTCGAGGGTTCGGTTTCGTTCAGGACACGTGTTTCAGGAATTCCTTCAGGCGCGGCGTCGGCGGCCGGTCGATCAGGTCGACCGGATGGCCGTCCTCGGCAATCCCGCCCTGATCCATGAACAGCAGGCGCGTGCCGACCCGTTTCGCAAAGCCGATCTCGTGCGTGACGACGATCATCGTCATCCCTTCGGTAGCCAGATCCTGCATCACTTTCAGCACTTCGTGGCGCAATTCCGGATCGAGCGCAGAGGTCGGCTCGTCGAACAGCATCAGCCGCGGCCGGATCGCGAGCGCGCGCGCAATCGCGACGCGCTGCTGCTGGCCGCCCGACAGCTCCGACGGGTAATGATTCGCGCGCGATTCGAGGCCGACCTTGTCGAGCAGCGCCATCGCCTGGTCGCGCGCGTCGGCACGCGATGCGCCGCGCACCTGGATCGGCCCGAACATCACGTTCTCGAGCGCGGTCATCTGCGGAAACAGGTTGAACTGCTGGAACACCATGCCGGCTTCGAGCCGGATGTTGCGGATCGTCGTCGCGTTGCCGCGCACGCTCTGGCCGTCGACGAGCAATTCGCCGCCGGTGATTTTCTCGAGCGCGTTGATACAACGCAGCATCGTCGACTTGCCCGAGCCCGACGGGCCGATCACGACGACCACCTCGCCCGCATCGATCTTCAGGTCGATGTGCTTCAGCACCGGCACGTGGCCGAAGCTCTTCGACACGTTCTGGAATTCGATCATGCTCACAGGATCCTCATCCGTTTTTCGACGAGCCGCAGCGTCAGCGTCATGGCGCCGGTCAGCAGCAGATAGATGACGGCCACCGCCGTCCAGATCTCGACCGCCTGGAAATTGCCCGCGATGATTTCCTGCCCCTTGCGCGTCAGTTCGCCGACGCCGATCACGATGAACAGCGACGTGTCCTTCAGGCTCACGATGCACTGGTTGCCGAGCGGCGGGATCAGCCGCCGGAACGCGAGCGGCCCGACCACCTTCAGCAGCACGCGCGGCATCGACAAGCCCATCGCGAGCCCCGCTTCCGTCAGCCCCTTCGGGATCGACAGCAGCGCGCCGCGCACCACTTCCGCGAGATACGCGCCGGAATTCACCGTGATCGCGATGATCGCGGCCGTCAGGCCGTCGATGCGGATGTGCGCGAGCAACGGCAGCGCGAAATACAGGAACATCACCTGCACGACGATCGGCGTGCCGCGAATCAGTTCAATGTAGACCTGTGCGAGCACGTTCATCGCCCTCGGTCCGTACGCGCGGAACATCCCCGCGACCATCCCGACGATGAAACCGCCCACCAGCCCGAAAAATGCGATGAACACCGTCAACCGGACCCCGTCCATCAGGTCCGGCAACGCCGCCCAGATCGCCGACCAATCGAAATTCACTTGTCGCTCCCCGTTCGATTCAAGACCGGCGCGGCCGCACGGCCGCGCGCTGTTGCGGCGTCACGCTCACATCTTCGGCGGCTCGGCGCCGAACCACTTCTTGTAGATCTGTGCGTAGCGACCGTCGGCCTTGATCTTCACGAGCGACGCGTTGACCTTCGGCACGAGCGGGCTGCCCTTCGGAAAACCCATCCCGTACTTGTCGCCGCTGACCGGCTGGCCCGCGACCTTCACCTTGCCCTTGCCTTCGTTGTTCACGAAGAACAGCATGTTCGGCGTGTCGTGCATCGCCGCGTCGACGCGGCCGGCTTCGAGCGCGAGGTACGCCTGGTCGATGTTCGGGAACTGGCGGATCTCCTTCGGTTTCAGGTGCGCCTTGATCCAGTCGATCGTCGCCGTGCCTGTTTTCGCGGCGATCACCTTGCCGTTCAGGTCGTCGATCGACCGGATCGTCGTGTTGCCGGTCTGGACCATCGCCGCGAGACCGCTGTCGTAGTACGGCGCGGAGAAGTCGATCGCCTTCTTGCGCTCTTCCTTGATCGTCATCCCCGACAGCGCGACGTCGATGTTCTGCGTCTGCAGCGCCGGGATCAGGCCTGCGAAATCCATCGGCTGGATCGAGTATTTCCAGCCCTGGTCCTTCGCGATCTCCGCCCAAAGGTCGAGATCGAAGCCGACGTACTTGTCGCCCTGCTTGAACTCGAACGGCATGAACGACGTGTCGGTGCCGACGACGAGCGTCCTGGTATCCGCGTGCGCGAGGCTTGCGCCGAGCGCGGCAACGACCGCGACGGCTTTCAGGAAGGAACGGCGACTCATGGTTTCTCTCCGCATGGTTGAGCGATGTGACCGGCCGGGCGGCCGGCGGGACGACGACATCAAGCCGCACCGCAACATTCGATGTCTAATTAGACCTTAGTGCAACATGTGTTGTCAACGGCGATACTACGACAACAAAAAAGTCCGCAACGGATAAATGCATCGAGACAAACCCGCGACGTGCGGGGCGGATAAATCGAAGGAAAGGAAATGCGGCCCGGGAGCAAGGCGGCCGGGCCGGATCGCGCCGCGCGGGCCGTTGGCGGCGTCTGACGAACAGTTGGCGGTGACTGGCCCGGGCGGGCAGGTTTGCCGCGCCGGGCATCACGCGCGAGACGAGGATGACGGCGCAACCGCGCGGCGCCGATCGCCGCCGCCCGCGCGCTTCTCAGCCCGCTTGTCAGCCGGTCTGTCAGCGCGGATCGTCGGTACTTCGACGCGCGGCGCCGTGCCGGGGCGGCCGCCCCCCGCGATGCCGCCCATCGCCGATGCGGCTCAACGAATGTTGCGGAATGCGCGCGACCCAGCCGGTCGGCCGCGCGCCGATGCAGCGTCGCTTACGCCGCTACCCCGCTCGCCTGATGCGACACGAGCCGCGCATACGCGCCCTGCCGCGCGATCAGATCGGCATGCCGTCCGGCTTCGATCACGCTGCCGTGCTCCATCACGAGGATCAGGTCGGCGTTGCGCACGGTCGACAGCCGGTGCGCGATGATGATCGACGTGCGCTGCGTCATCAGGTCTTCCAGCGCCGCACGGATCTGCTGTTCGCTGATCGTGTCCAGATGGGACGTCGCTTCGTCGAGGATCAGCACCGGCGCATCCTTCAGGAATGCGCGCGCAATCGCGACACGCTGGCGCTGGCCGCCCGACAGTTGCACACCACGCTCGCCGACGCGCGTCGCGAGCCCGTCCGGCAGCCTCGCGACGAATTCGCCGAGCGCCGCATGGTCGATCGCGCGCTGCACGTCCGCGTCGGACGCGTCGTTCGCGGCGAGCCGGATGTTCGCTTCGAGCGTGTCGTTGAACAGGTAGGTATCCTGCGCAACCAGCGCAATGTGCTGCCGCAGGTCGTCGAGCCGCAAGTCGCGCAGGTCGACGCCGCCGAGCGTCACGCGGCCCTGCTGCGGATCCCAGAAGCGCAGCAGCAGGCTCGCGACCGTCGACTTGCCGGCACCCGACGCACCGACCAGCGCGATCGTGCTGCCGGGCGGCACCTCGAAGCTCACGCGGTTGATCGCGGGCACGCTGCGGCCCGGGTACGTGAAGGACGCGGCCTCGAAACGCACCGCCGGATCGGCAGGCATCGCAAGCGTGCCGTCCGTCACCGGCACCGGCTCCTTCTCCAGCGCGCGCAAGCGGCGCGTCGACGCGATCGTGTCGGCGAGCTGGCGCGCAACCTGGCCGATTTCGGCCACCGGCATGAAGGCGGCCACCGCGACCAGCACCAGCAGCGGCAACGATTCGCGCGGGAACCAGCCGCGCGCGCACAGCAGCGCGCCGAGCGCCGCGACGACCAGCCCGCCGAGCCCGCTCGCGATTTCCAGCGCGGCGCTCTGCGCCGACAGGTCGTCGAGCAGCGTCGCGCGTTGCTTGCGGTACGCATCGACTTCGGCCACGAACGCTGCGCGCCGGCGCGCGATGGCCTGGAACGCGGTCAGCTCCGCGAGCCCCTGGATCGTTTCGGTCAGGTGTGCGCCGAGCTGGCCAAGCGCTTCACGTGCGCCGGCGCCGAGCCGGTCGACATCGCGCCGCGCCAGCACCGGCGCGAGCCCGGCCCACGACAGGAACGGCAGCAACACGAGCGCGAGCGGCCAGGCCACCGACGCGAGCAGCACCAGCACGGCGGCCGGCACGAGCACCGCGACGAACGCGGGCGCCAGCGTGTGCGCATAGAAATACTCGACGGTCTCGACATCCTGCGTCGCGAGCGACACGAGATCGCCGGAACGGCGGCGCAGCAGCCCGGCCGGCGCGAGGCGTTCGAGCGTCCCGAACAGCGCGATGCGCATTTCCGCGAGCAGCCGGTACGCCATGTCGTGCGCGAGCCACGATTCGAGCCAGTGCAGCACGGCCGCCACCGGCGCGATCACGAGCAGCGCGGTGACGAGCGTCGGGCTCACGTGGCCGCCCGGCACCGCGCCGACCACCCGCGCGCCGATCACGCCGACGCCGATGAACGCGAGCACGCGGCCGATCCCGAACAACACCGTCAGCACGACCTTGCCCGGCCACGGCCGCACGAAGCGCAGCAGCGTCCGCAGGGTTTCCGGCCAGCCGATCTCCGCCGCATCGTCGTTCAGCGGCCTCACCTGCGGCCCCGACGACGCGCGCGCGGTCGCGCCGGCCGTCGTCGCCACGCCGACCGATTCGGCGACCGCTTCCAGTTGCGGCCCCATCAGCCGGCGATACGGGCCGTCACGCGCGATCAGCGCCGCGTGCGTGCCTTCGTCGACCACCTGCCCCTGGTCGAGCACCAGGATGCGGTCGGCGCCGATCACGCTGGACAGCCGGTGCGCGAGCACGAGCGTGGTCCGCCCGCGGGTGAGCCGGTCGAGCGCCTGCTGGATCAGCGCTTCGTTCTCCGCGTCGACCGACGACAGCGCCTCGTCGAGCAGCAGGATCGGCGCATCGCGCAGCAGCGCGCGGGCAATCGCGAGGCGCTGGCGCTGGCCGCCCGACAGCATGAGCCCGCGTTCGCCGATGCGCGTCGCATAGCCATCGGGCAGCGCCGAGATGAAATCGTGCGCGTTGGCGGCGCGCGCCGCGGCGATCATGTCCGCGTCGCTCGCATCGGGGCGGCCCAGCCGCAGGTTGTCGGCGACGCTGCCGTCGAACAGCGTCGCATCCTGCGCGACGACCGCGATCATCTCGCGCACCTGGCCGGCATCGAGCGTGCGCACGTCGTGACCGCCGATGCGGATCACGCCGCCCTGCGCATCGTGCTGGCGCAGCAACAGGCGCACGATGGTCGACTTGCCCGCGCCGCTCGGCCCGACGATCGCCACCGTCTCGCCCTCGCGCACCGAGAAGCTCAACGCCGCATGCGCGCCGGCGCGGCGCCCCGGATACGCGAAGCTGACGGCGTCGAACCCGATCTCCGGCCGCAGGCCCGGCACGCGCGGCGCATCGGCGGCCGGCGCATGGCTGCCGGCGTCGAGCAGCGCGTGGATCGCATTCGCCGCCGACTGGCCGATCATCCCCTGGTGCAGCACGGCACGCAGGTCGCGCAGCGGCCGGAAGATTTCGCTGCCGGCCATCAGCACGATCAGCAGCGCCTCGAGGCTCATGTCGCCGTGCCGCACGCGCCACGCGCCGACCGCGATCGCGGCGGCCGCGCCGAGGCCGGTGCCGAGATCGGTAAAGAGCCGCGTCAGCAGGCCGAGTGCGAGCACCCAGAACGTGCTGTCGGACAGCGCGCGCGCCTTCGCGGCCAGCTTCGCGCCGAATGCCGTGCCTTGCCCGAACGCCTTCAGTGTCGGCAGGCCTTGCACCGCGTCGAGAAACTCCTCGCCGAAAGCCTTGAACGCGGCCGAACGCGCGAGCGCCGCGCGCTTGTCGGCGCGATGCACGAGCTGCGGCAGCGCGAGCGTAACGAGCGCCGCGGCCAGCAGGATCGCGGCCGTCGGTACGTCCCACCACGCGAGCACCGCGAAGATCATCACCGGCGCGCAGGCGGCGATCACGAGCTGCTGCAGGTAGGTGCCGAAAAAGGTCTGCAGCTGCTCGACGCCATCGACGACGGCCAGCATCACGCCGCCCGTGCGTTCACCGCTGAACCATGCGGGGCCGAGCGCCGCGATCCGGTCGAACAGCCGCGCGCGCAGCGTGGCCTGCACGCGCCCGGCCGTGTGCTGCGCGAGCACCGTGCGGCGATGGTCGAGCCATGCACGCACCAGCACGCAGGCCGCCGTTGCAACGACGGCTTCGCCGATGCTGCGCGCCGGCGCGCCGGAAAAGACCAGCGCCAGCACGCGGCCTAGAAAGACGAAGCGCAGGATCCCGACACCCATCGCGAGCAGGCCGAGCGCGACGGCCGCGGCAACCCGCCAGCGCAGTCCCGCCATCATTGCCCATAGTCGTCGGTCGAAATACATGAAGCCCTCCTGTCGTGTCTGATGACGTTTTTTCTTGACCGGATCGAGGCTACCCGCGCGGCCCGCGCGCGGCAAAAGATGATTTTTCAACGGGTGTTGAGTCAACTACAATACCCCGCATGTCGCACCTCCCTCCCCTCGGCGCATTGCGGGCTTTCGAGGCGGCCGTCCGCCTCGGCGGGTTCGCGCGCGCGGCGGTCGAGCTGAACGTGTCGACGAGCGCGGTCAGTCACCAGATCCGCACGCTCGAGGAATCGCTCGGCGCGCGGTTGCTCGAACGCAGCACGGGGCTCGGCGGCATCAGCCTCACGCCGGCCGGCGCACGCCTGCTGCCGGCGGTCAGCGATGCGCTGTCGCGGCTGACCGATGCCTGCGCCGAGATTCGCGGCACCGCGCAACGGCTCACCGTCTCCGCCAACGCGCCGTTTTCGGCGATGTGGCTCGCGCGCCGCCTCGCGGAATTCTCGTCGCTTCATCCCGAAACGCCGCTGCATGCCGTCGTGCTCGACGACGAACCGGATTACGCGCGCAGCGGCGTCGATCTGGCGATCGTTCACGTGCCCGCGCACCGGCTGCGGGCCGACGACGACGTGCTGATGCAGGAGACCGTGTTCCCGGTATGCAGCCCCGAGCTGTTTCCGTACGCATCGGGGCACGTGTGCCGCTCGCGGCTGCTGCAGGAGATGCACGAGGACAGCCCCGAGATCGACTGGCGCAACTGGGCATCCGAATTCGGCTTGCCGGGCGACTTCGAGACGAAGATCGTCCGTTACAGCAGTTTCAGCCAGGTGATCGGCGCGGCGGTCGGCGGCGCGGGCATCGCGCTCGGCCGCATGCCGCTGATCGAGCCGGAGCTGCGCAGCGGGCGCCTGGTGCCGTTGAAGCCGGGCATCGAACGCACTGCGTCGTGGCGCTTCGTGCTGCGCCGCAACCCGTCGACGCGGCACCGGTTGCTCGATCCGCTGATCGAGTTCCTGCGCCGCGAAACGGAAGCGGCACCGGTCGCGGGCCCGATCGTTGCGCCCGCATCCAACGACAGTCTCGTGCGCGGCACGGGTGGCGCGACCGGCAAGTAACGCGCGGGCCTCGCCCGCATGCGCCGCTTACGGCGCAGCGAAGAACAGCGCGACCACGCACGCCATCCCGCCGAACCACACGAGCGAACGCAGCGACGCCCAGTTCAGCAGGTACATCAGCATATAGACGATGCGAATCGCGACGAATGCCATCGCAAGCTGGTCGACGCGATGCAGGTTCGCGCCGTTGTGCCACGCGACCACCAGCGCGGCCGTGAACAGCGCGAGCGCCTCCCACGCGTTCTGGTGCGCGGCCTGCGCGCGGGCGCGCCAGCCTTCGAGCTTCGCCAGGTAGTCGCGCGGCGCGCGGTTGTCGTAGCCCTTGCGGGCTTTCGCGAGAAACGTCATCGAGAACGGCAACAGCGCCACGATGAACAGGCACAGCTGGGACGTCGTCATCAAAAGTCTCCTCCTTTATGATTACATTGTTCAATGACAAGATCGCCGAGAGCTTAGCATTGCGCCGTGCCGTTCGCGCACCGGTTTTCTAGACGGGAGACTCGGCTGGAGCGCTCGCCGGCCGCCGCGGCCAGCCTGGTCGGGCGCCACAATTTCCACCAAATCATCGACAAAAACGTTAATTAAAACTGGTCGAACACCAATAAGATAGCGTTCAACACTGGCCCGGCGCATTGTCGCGCCAGGCCGCCGCGCGCACCCAACGACATCCGACCCGAGACATCGCCATGCCCCGCCCCATCGTCGCCCATATCCGCCCCGACGCTGTCCGCCACAACCTCGATTTCATCCGCCGCACCGCCGCGCAATCGCGCGTGTGGGGCGTGATCAAGGCCAACGCATATGGCCACGGCATCGAGCGGATCTACCCGGGCCTCGCCGCCGCCGACGGCATCGCGCTGCTCGATCTCGACGAAGCCGTGCGCGTGCGCGAGCTCGGCTGGGACAAGCCCGTGCTGCTGCTCGAGGGGATCTTCGAGCCGGCCGACGTCGACCTCGCCGATCGCCACCGCCTGACGGTAGCCGTGCACTGCGACGAACAGCTCGACCTGCTGATCGCGGCAAAGCCGCGGCAGCCGATCGACATCCAGCTCAAGATGAACTCCGGGATGAACCGGCTCGGCTACCGGCCTGCCGCTTTCCGTGCCGCGTGGGAACGTGCGGCCAACGCGCCGTCGATCGGCAAGATCACGCTGATGATGCATTTCGCGAACGCCGACGAAGGCGAAGTCGACTGGCAGCTCGACCAGTTCGATGCGGCCACGGCGGGGATTCCGGGCGAGCGCTCGACGTCGAATTCGGCCGCCGTGCTGTGGCATCCGCGCGCACACCGCGACTGGGTGCGGCCCGGCACGATCCTGTACGGCGCGTCGCCGACCGGCGCGGCGCGGGATATCGCCGACACGCCGCTGATGGCCGCGATGACGCTCACCAGCAAGATCATCGGCGTGCAAACGCTCGCGCCGGAAGAAACCGTCGGCTACGGCCGCCGCTTCACGGCCGACCGGCCGATGCGGATCGGCGTCGTCGCATGCGGCTATGCGGATGGCTATCCGCGCCACGCCCCGACCGGCACGCCGATCGCGGTGGACGGCGTGATGACGCGCGTCGTCGGCCGCGTGTCGATGGACATGCTGACCGTCGACCTGACGCCGTGCCCGAACGCGGGCATCGGGTCGAGCGTCGAGCTGTGGGGCGACCAGGTCAAGGTAGATGACGTGGCGCAAGCCAGCGGCACGATCGGCTACGAGCTGATGTGCGCGCTCGCGCAGCGTGTGCCGGTCGTGATCGTGCCGCCGGGTGCGTCGAGCGAACAGCCCGCGCTGCGCACCGGAAGCTACGGGCGCTGACCGGCGTCGATGCGGCGGCGCTGTTGCACCGCCTCGCCTGCCGCCTGATTTGCGGGCCGCCTCGGGCGGCCCGTTTGCTTTCCGGCGTGCAGGACAGGCGTGGATGACTGCCCTTGCGCTCCGTTCGACGCGCCCATCCGGCGACGCACTACGCGCGCCACGTCGGCTTGCGCTTCTCGAGGAACGCATCGATGCCTTCGCCCGCGTCCTCTTCCATCATGTTGCGCGCCATCACGTCGCCCGCATACGCGTAGGCTTCGTCGAGCGGCAACTCGCGCTGGCGATAGAACATCTGCTTGCCGTAACGCACCGCGGCCGGGCTCTTCGCGACGATCTCCGCAACCTTGCGTGCGACGGCCGCATCGAGCGCGTCCTCGGGCACGGCCTCGTTGACGAGCCCCCACGCGGCGGCCGTCGCCGCATCGACGAAGCGCCCGGTCATCAGCATGTCGAACGCACGCTTCGCCGTGACGTTGCGGCTCAACGCAACGGCCGGCGTCGAACAGAACAGCCCAACGTTGATGCCCGATACCGCGAAGCGCGCGGTATCGGCCGCGATCGCCAGGTCGCACGCGGCGACGAGCTGGCAGCCGGCCGCCGTCGCAATGCCGTGCACGCGTGCGATTACCGGCACCGGCAACGCGCGCATCGCGAGCATCACGCGGCTGCATTGCGCGAACAGCGTGCGGTAGTAGTCGAGCCCGGGCTTGCTGCGCATCTGCCGCAGGTCGTGGCCCGCGCAGAACGCCTTGCCTTCGGCGGCCAGCACGACGCAGCGCACGCCCGGATCGGCCGCGAGCGACGCAAACGCATCGTGCAGGCTCGCGAGCATCGCCTCTGACAATACGTTGAACTGCTGCGGCCGGTTCAGCCGCAGCGTGACGACGCCGTCGTGGTCGTCACGCTTCAAAACGGGTTCCGATGATGTGGCATTCGAATCCATGATGGTTCACCCAAAGAACAGGAACGCTACGCTCGCGGTTCAATATAGTCCAATCCGGGCACCGGGAGCGGCCTGCGCGCTGCCGGGGATCGGCCGCCGGAATCGTGCGCCACCGCCAGGCGTCACCCGCGCAGCTTCCCGCCGGCCCGCTTCGCGCGAGATCTCGGCGGCCGGATTCTCGTGTCCGGGTTCCATGATGTTCCGCTCTACACGATTCGACGGAATTCAGTGCGTCGCAAGCGCTCACGCGCGCTTGCGCCCGCTGCGCCACGCGCGCACGCCCAGCCGCAGTTGACTGACGCCGCCCAGGAAGAAGACGCCCCCCATCCCACCGATGGTCAGCACGCCACCCCAGATCGCCCCGAACGTATTCATCCGCGCGCTCATCCTGGGCTCGTCGGGCGTGTAGCGCACCTCGACGGTCGCGCCGTCCTGCACGCTGACCTCGCCGCCCTGCGCGTATTCGACCCGTTCGCCCGCGAGCGTCGTGAACGCGATCTCCGGATGATGCGGGCCCGCGTTCAGCTTGATGACGCGCCCCGGCACGACGATCGAGGTCCGCAGGAATTCGCGCGTCGACTGCGCGTACAGGGCGGTGGCGATCAGCAGGCACGTGCCCGCGACGGTAAACACGACGCCCTTCGCGATCAGCGTCTCCGCCTGCTGCGCGGCGGTGCGGCCGGATCCGGATGCCATCCCGCTCACCTTACGGGCGTGACCGATAGAACGACACGTCAATCTTCGACTGCGTCTTGCAGCGATACATCACGCCGCGCCCCGTTTCGTCGGTCACCCCTTCATACGGGCCGTTGCAGCCGGTGACCCGGTACTCCGCGAACGGAATGCGCTTGCCGTCCTGCGGCCGGACCAGCACGGGGATGCGCCCCGTCGGGCCGTCGCCGACCGTGCGGACGAGCACCATGCGCGCCGCATCGATCGGCGCGGTGGAACGCATGTAGGCCGTACGCCCCTGCGCGTCGGTCGTGCCTTCGACTTCGAGTTCCCGGTTGTCCTGTGCCGCGCTCGTGTAAAGCGCGAACGCATAACGCGTGTACGGCAGCGGCTGCTTCGTCGCGGGATCGTGCAGCACGAAATAGCACCCGTTGACGCCGCTCCCGGCCGTCACCAGTCCATCGGCCTGCGTGGGGTTGCACGTGTACGACGAACCGCCGCTAACGGACGCTTGTTGCGCATTCGGCTGCCCGGTGGGGTTTGCACATCCGCCTGCCAGCGCGGCCATCAGCGCCACGCATGCGCCGTGCACGAGCGCCGCCCGATCGATTCCGGTTTTCATGGGAAGGTGTCCCGTTCCTGATTGTCGTGGATGCCGTGCGTGCTGCGCAGGTCGCGCAGGCACGCCGCCCTCGGCATCCGGCAGGATACGGACATCGCGGCACGCTGTAAATTGCGCGCGCGGCCGGCCGCGCCGCGCGGCGACTCGCCGCTCGCGACGCTGCTGATCGACCGCTACGGGCTGATGGGGCTCGCGCAGCGGCTCGCGACACCCGGCCGCATCGCGGGTGTCGCGCGGATCTTCGCGGGGATGATCGTCGTGCCACGGCAGACGCCCGCGCCACACATGGCGGCCACCACCGGCGTTGCGGCGGCCGCGCCACCCGAACCGCAGCATTGAATGCGCGGGCGGCAGCGGCCGCGCCACCGCCCGACGAGCCTCAGCCCGCGAGCTTCTTCAGCGCGTCGAGCACCGCTTCGCCCTTGAACGGCTTCACGATCCAGCCCTTCACGCCGGCGGCCTTGCCGCGCTCCTTCATCGCCGGGCTGCTTTCGGTCGTCAGCATCACGACGTTGACCGTCGAGTTCGCCAGCTCGCCGCGGATCTTCTCGACCATCGTCAGGCCGTCCATGTTCGGCATGTTCACGTCGCTGATCACGAGGCGCACGCCGGGCGTCGCCTTGAGCTTCGCGAGGCCGTCCTTGCCGTCCACGGCCGTCGCGACGTCGAGCCCGTGATTGCGCAGGAAGCCCGCGACCTCGTCGCGCACCGTGCCCGAATCGTCGACCACCAGAATCTTTGCCATGTCCTATTCCCCTTCCTTTCCTTGTTGCTGACTTCAATAGTCAAAACAGTTCGAGTTCACCCGATTCGACCATCGGCCCCACGTCCTGAACCGATTCGCGGAAGTCCTCCGGCGACCAGCTCAGGCTGAACACGAAGCGCTGATCGAGGCAGACGGAGCGCCCCGATGCCGGGTCGGTCATCCGGTACTTGAAGCAGAGCTGCGGGCAATCGCCGCCGAACGAGATGAACTTCTGCTTGTGATTGACGACGAGCGGCACCTGCACGGGATGGCGCGCCAGCGCCTCGGCGTCGCCGAGGTAGCGGTTCTTGAACGCGCCCCACACGAGGTTGGTCAGCTCGCCGAGCACGCTGTTCACGTCGCGGAAATCCGGCGCGCGGCCGGCGTCGCGCGTGCCGCCGAGCATGTCGAGCAGCGGCTGCTCGCTCGTCTGCAGCAGCATGTAGCCGCGGCACCATGCGCTTTCGAGCGCGATCAGGCTGAACACTTCGCCGAAGATGATCTGGTCGCGCACGATGCACGGTGTCTCGTGCTCGATCGTCATGCCCGGGAACAGGCTGTCGATGCGCGCCTCGGTGATCTCCGAGATGCCGCGCACGAGCGCGTTCGGGTATTCGCGGCCGAACAGGTATTCGTCGATCGCGCGCTTGAGCGGCGTCATGTCGTCCGCGACGTAGGCCGCGCATGCGACGCGCGCGAGCGCCGCCGGCAGCCCGTCGCGCGACGCGAGCGATTCGCGGCGCAGGATGATCGGCAGCTCGGGGCGCAGCGCATCGATCTGCGTCGCGATGATCGCGCTCTCGGCCGGCGAACCGCCGTAATCCTCGGCCAGCAGGATCGCGCCGAGATCGATGTTCGAGCGCAGCACCTTCAGCAGCCGGTTGCGCCGCACGGTCAGGCCAATCAGGTTGTGCTCGTCGCAGAAACGCTTGATCGCGTCGGCGTGCGCGCGACTGTCGTCGAGCACGAGCACCTTGCTGACGGGTTTGTCCAGGGTCATCTCAAGAATTCCTAATGGTCGGTCGGGATCGATCAGAACAGTTCGAGCTCGCCGCCGGTATCCACCGTGGCCGTTTCCGGCACATGGAAATCGACCGGCGCATTCGCGCACACGCATAACGTCGCGCCGACCCGCACGTCGCCGTCGAGCGTCAGGTCGTACGCGGCCACGTGATCGGGCGCCAGCGCCGGCAAGTAGTCGATGCTCGATCCGCTCAGCAGATACGGCGTCGACATCCCGAGGTCGGGAAACGGTGCGGTCAGCGCCTGGTTGATCGCCCCGCAGCACAGGTTCGCGACTTCCATGAACGCTTCGGGCAGCGGCCGCTGGCTGCTCGTGCCCGCCGTCGCGCCGGCGAATTGGCGGCGCGTCGCCTCGTCGTCGCTAAAGCGCAGTGCGAGCAGCAGGCGGAAATGCAGCGCCGAGATCGTCAGCACCGCGACATGCTCGGTCACCTTCGGCTTCGCACGCGACCTCGCGTGCGCATGATCGTGTGCGTCGTGTGCGGGGCCCGCGGCCGGACGGATGTCGCACGCACCGCCGGATGCGAGCCGCGTGCGCGCCGCGTCGAAGAAGATCCGCTCGAAGCCGGCTTTCGCCTGCGCGCTGATCACGCGACGCCTCCTTCGATCCGCGCGTGAAGTTGCCCGGCCAGCGACTCGACGGTCGCGAGCGCGGCCGTGATCATCTTGCCGCCGGCCTGGATGTCCTGGAACGTCGCGGCCGTCACGAGGTCGTTGCGGTTCAGGCTGTCGCGATAGCTGTTCGACAGTTCCTGCGAGCGCGCGGCCAGCCCGCGCACCTCGCTGGCGACGATCGAGAAGCCACGCCCGGCCGTGCCGGCGCGCGCGGCCTCGATCGATGCGTTCAGCGACACGATCGACACGTGCGCGACGATTGCCGACAACTCCTGGTTCTTCGCGCGCATGTCCTGGTTCTGCGTGGTCAGCGAGATCATCTGCTCGTGCCAGCGCTCGAAGGTGCCGGCGAGCCCGCGCAGGCGCGCGGCTTCGTCGGCGATCTTCATCGCGTGCTGCGCCAGCGCGGCACGATCCGCCGACAGTGCCTGCATGGCATCGCGCTGCGTGCCGGCCGCGGACGTCTCGCGCGCGAGCGCATCCTCGAGCTGCGCCTCGCGCTGCGCCCATGCATCGACCGCCTCCGCATGCGCCGACCTGGCGTCGGCGATGCGCGCATCGGCTGCGTCGAGCGCGCCGCGCAACTGCGCCACGTCGCGTTCGAGCGCCGTCACGAGTCGCTTGCGCGTCAAGCGAAACACGACCGCCGCAACGATCGCGACGACGGCGCCGCCCGCCAGTGCGGCGGCCATCTGGAACATCCACGCCTGCACGATCACGTCGTCACTCCGCCGCGCCGATATCCGCGCTGCGCGCACGCTCGTGCGCGACGCCCTGAGCGGCGCCCTGAGCGGCGCCGTCCGCCGCGAAGCGGGCCGGCAACGACACGATCGTCTCGAACGCGCGATACGGCGCGCCGACGCGATCGTCGGTGAAGCGCAGCGCGATATCCCCGCCGTCGCGCTTCAGGAAGTTGCGCACCGCGTCCATGCCGACGCCGCGCCCCGACACTTCCGTCACCGTGCTCGCCGTCGAGAAGCCCGGCCGGAAGATCAGCTCGGCCACCTCGTCATCGGACAGCGCCGCATCGTGGTCGGCGTCGATCCACCCGCGCTCGCGCGCGATGCCGCGAATCCGGTCGAGCGCGAGGCCGCGACCGTCGTCGCTCAGCACGAACCACAGCTCGCCGCCGCCCACGCCGACCGCGATGTCGATCGTGCCGGACGCCGCCTTGCCGGCCGCGCGTCGCTCGTCGGACGATTCGATCCCGTGGTCCATCGAATTGCGCAGCAGGTGCATGAACACGTTCTTCAGTGTCGCGACGATTTCGCTGCGCACGCGGTGGCCGTGGCTGTCGATATGCACGACGGGCGCCGGCTTGCCGAGTTCGGCCGCGAGCGACGGCAGCGACTCGATCACGCCGCCGAGCGCTTCGCCGATGCCTTGCGTGCCGAGCTGGCTCAGCATGCGGCGCACGGCGTCGCGGGCCGCGTGCCAGTCGGACGCGTTGGCCGGATCGGCGCCGTCGAGCACGCGCAGGCTCTCGCTGATGTGTGCGCGTTCGACCATCAGGAAGTCGGCGCCCTGCACCGGTTCGCCGCTGCGGCCGAGCGTAACCGCATTGATCGTCGCGTAGTGCTCGACCGCCTCGCGCACGCGCGCCAGGTCGTCCATCAGCGCGTCGCGGTTCCACTCGGGGCCGCCGTCCGCGCGGCGCAGCGAGTCGTACGCCTGCTCCGCTTCGTGGACGATGTTCGTCAGGTGCTGGAGGCTGTACGTGCGCGCATTGCCCTTGATCGTGTGCATGTTGCGGAACAGCGCCGCGACGATCGAGTGATCGGCGCGCTCGTGCTGGCGGATCATCCGCTCGTTCTCGCTGAGGAAGCCCTTCGCGCTGTGCACGAAGTCGTGGAACTTGTCCTGGCTGATCGACAGGATCTCGCCGATCATCTCGAGGCGGCGCTGCTGCTCGCCGGCCTGCGCGGTCAGCTCGCGGATCTCGGTCACGTCGCGCACGCACAGCATCAGGCGCACGACCGTGTCGGTCTCGTCGGTGATCGCCGACCAGCTCAGGTCGAGCCACTTCTCGCGGCCGTCCGGCATCCGCTTCGCGACTTCGTTCACCAGCAGGTGCTCGTTGAACTCGAAGTTCATGCTGTCCTCGCCGAGGCACGCGTGTACGGCCGCGTCGACCTGCGAGCGCGCGTCGGAACCGATGTTCGAGTCGTCGAACACGAGCGCCATCAGGTCGCGGCCGGCGATGTCGCCCGTCTCGAAGATGGTTTCGAGGTACGCCGAATACTCCGCATGCACGACGCCGCCTTCGACGACGGTCAGGATCCCCTGCTGCATGTTCTGCAGCATCGCCTGGATGTCGGCCGTCTTCTGCTTGAGCTGCGCCGAGTTCTCCTGGATCTTCTCGATCATCCCGTTGAACGCGACGATCGAGTGGCCGATTTCGTCCATCCGGCCCACCGGCACGCGGCGCGTGAAATCCTGGCTCGTCGCGATCTCGCTCATCGCCTTCTGCATCCCGATCAGCGGGCGCGTGATCTGCCGATACAGCAGCAGGCCGAGCGCGGTCAGCAGCACGACCACCGTGCCGGCGACGCCCCCGATCGCGGTCGCCGTCGTCGCGAGCATCCCGTTCAGCGCGCTGATCGCGTCGTCCTTCTGGCGGTTCTTCTCGACGCGCAGCGTATCGACGATGCTTTCGAGTTCGTCGCGATACTGCGCGACGTTCGCGAACAGGTACGCCTGCGCCATCTCGGGCTTGCCGTCGGCCTTCATCTTCACGGTGTCGTCGATCGCCGCGAAATAGTTCGCGGCGCTGTCCTTCGCCTGCGAGACGAGCCCGACCTGCGCCTGGCCGACCGCCGACTTCGCCTGCACGTCGAGCGCGGCACGCAGCGCGCCCTGCTTCGCCTTCAGCTCGTCGCGCGCCTGCGCGGCGGTGTTCGCGTCGGGCGCGTAGACGAGCGTCATCGTCGCGATCTGGATGTTCTTCACATCGGCGACGAGATCGGCGGACGCGAGCGCGCTCGGCACGATTCCCTGGGTGACCTGGCGTACCTCGGCCGCGCTCTTGCGCGTCTGGTACACGGCATAGATGCCGATCGCGGACAGCGCGAAGAACGTCAGGACGACTAGCAGCGTAATGCGATGACGGATGGTCATGAGTACAGCTCCCCGCAGCGATCCGGCTTCGATCGCCGTTTGGTCTATTGAAAGAATGTGAGCGCCGAATTATCGGGGATGGTGTATGACGCTCCGATGACCGAAAATCAATCGTTCATTGACAGGAATGAAATGAATAATTGTGACGAAAGAGCCCTAAAGTATTGGCGAAATCTGCCGTTAACCTTCTGCTTCAAGGCTTCCCATGGCATCACGGCGCGGCCGGAAAATCCGGGATGCGGATATTTGCTTTTTTATTTAGTTAATCCGCGGATCAGCCGCAATCGGGCTTTCGTAAAACGTTTGCGAATTATCGGCGAATCCGGTCGAATTCGCGATTTTTTATTGCCGGCGAATGATGCGGCGAACCGATGAAAACGATGCCGCCCGCCCCGGGGCCGACGAGTGACAATAAAGCGCATCACATCGTCGCCCCCGGGGCGGGCGTGACCGGCTCCCGGTCAGTGGCTGCTGGCGCGCGTCGCCCCCAGCCCCGTTTCCGAGCGCACCTGCTGCGCGGCGAACGCACTCTTCTCGGCCTTCGCGCGCAGGCTCGTGTCGAGTACCGAGAACAGCCACACGCCCGCGAAGCCGATCGTCATCGAGAACAAGGCAGGCGACGTATACGGGAACCACGCCGAACCCTTCGGATAACCGAGCGTCGCTTCCCACACCGACGGCGACACGATCGTCAGCCCCACCGACGAGACCAGCCCCAGGAACCCGCCGATGACCGCACCACGCGTGGTGCAGCCCTTCCACATCATCGACAGGAACAGCACCGGGAAATTGGCCGAGGCCGCCACGGCAAACGCCAGCGACACCATGAACGCGACGTTCTGCTTCTCGAACGCGATGCCCAGCAGCACGGCGATCACGCCGAGCACCAGCGTCGTGATGCGCGACACCTTCAACTCGTCGGCGCTGTTCGCGTTGCCGTTCTTGAATACGGTGGCATAGAGGTCGTGCGACACCGCGGACGCGCCCGACAGCGTGAGCCCGGCCACCACCGCCAGAATCGTCGCGAAGGCCACGGCCGAGATGAAGCCGTAGAACACGTCGCCCCCCACCGTCTTGGCCACCAGCACCGCGGCCATGTTGGCCGTGCCCGCGCCGCCCTTGATCACGCCCTTGGCCACGTCGGCCAGCTCCGGATTGGTCAGCACCAGCGTGATCGCACCGAAGCCGATGATGAAGATCAGCACGTAGAAATAGCCGATCCAGGTGGTTGCCCAGAACACGGATTTACGCGCTTCCTTCGCATCCGGCACCGTGAAGAAGCGCATCAGGATGTGCGGCAGGCCGGCGGTGCCGAACATCAGCGCCATGCCGAACGAGATGGCCGAGATCGGATCCTTGATGAACCCGCCCGGCGACATCACCGACAGCCCGATCCGGGTCGCGTCGTCCGGCGATTTGCCGGCATTGGCGGCGATCGCGGTCTTGACTTCCACGGCATGGGCGAACAGCGCCTCCGGGCTGAAGCCGTACTGCGCGAGCACCATGATCGCCATGAAGGTCACGCCCGCGAGCAACATGCACGCCTTGATGATCTGCACCCATGTGGTGGCCGTCATGCCGCCGAACAGCACGTAGACCATCATCAGCGCGCCGACGATGACGACCGCCACCCAGTAGTCGAGACCGAACAGCAGCTTGATGAGCTGCCCCGCGCCCACCATCTGCGCGATCAGGTAGAACGCCACCACCACCAGCGTGCCGACCGCGGCGAAACTGCGGATCGGCCCCTGCTCGAAGCGGTAGCCCGCGACGTCGGCGAAGGTGAACTTGCCGAGATTGCGCAGCCGCTCGGCCATCAGGAACGTGATGACCGGCCAGCCGACCAGAAAACCGATCGAGTAGATCAGGCCGTCGTAGCCCGACGTCATCACCGCGGCGGAAATGCCGAGGAAGGATGCCGCCGACATGTAGTCGCCCGAGATCGCCAGGCCGTTCTGAAACCCGGTGATGCCGCCGCCGGCCGTGTAGAAATCCGCGGCGGAACGTGTGCGCGAAGCCGCCCACTTGGTGATCCACAACGTCCCCGCCACGAACAGCGCGAACAGGACGATGGCCGTGGTGTTGGTTGCCTGCCTGGCGGTCTGCCCGACATCGCCGCCGCCCGCGGCGGCCACGCCGCACGCGCCCGCGGCCAGCAGCGCGACCAGCGTCATCGAAAGTGTCTTCTTCATTGGGCGACGTCCTGCAGGATGTCCTGCGTCAGTTGGTCGTATTCGTTGTTCGCGCGGCGCACGTAGATGCCGGTGATGACGACGGTGAACACGATCACCGCCATGCCGACCGGTATGCCGACGCTCGTCACGCCGGTGCTCACCGGCTGCGCGAGGAACGACTTGTCGAACGCGATCAGCGCGATGTAGCCGTAGTACACGATCAGCATCAGCACGGTCAGACAGACACCGAGCGTATTGCGTCGCCGCTTGAGCTGCGCATACTTCGGATGCGCTTCGATTTTTTTCACCAACCCATCATGCATCGCCTGTCTCCTGGTTTGCTCTTGAATGAGTGCGGCGATTCTGAACAGCGAAGCTGACTGCGCGCTTACTCGAGCTTTCGCGAGAGGCATCCCGAGCACTATGGTTTTCCCTAGCGGGACAGGACGGAGCGCTTGACGCGCGTGCGTGACCCAGCGCGGCGCCAGTCACTCACATCGATCGTGTCCGTGCAGAGGGATGCGCGTACGCGGAAGTCGGCACCCGTGCGGCAACCACGAAGCCGACGCAACGATGCCGCACGCTCCCGGCACCGAAACGGCAACGCATCTTGTGCAACGACATGGCCGCGGTTCAGCAGACGATTGCGCGCCGGGCTTGCGCCACGACATTCATTCCCGAGCGGAAACAATCAATCGCACGCGGGCGATTCACGTCGCCGCCCGCACGTTCTAGACTGTCGCATCGCTTCCCTTTCTGGACCCATGCAATGACCGACGTCCTGCCGCTGACCACCGATCCCGAGTCGGGCCTCCAGTACCTGCTGCGTCCGGCCACCGGCCGCCCCGCTGCCCGCCTGTTGCTGCTGCATGGCGTCGGCGGCAACGAAACCAACCTGCTGAACCTGGCCGACGTCATCGATCCGCGTATCGAGATCGCATTCCTGCGCGGCCCGCTTGCGTTCGGGCCCGGCCAGCACGCATGGTTTCCGGTGCGCTTCGGCCCGAGCGGCCCCGAAATCGATGCGGCCCGCGCGAACGCGAGCCGGATCAAGCTGATCACGCTGCTGCGCGCCTTCCACGCCGGCGGTGACGCGGGCGCCGCGTTGCCGACCGTGATCGCCGGCTTCAGCCAGGGCGGCATCATGAGCGCGAGCGTCGGGCTCACGTCGCCGCAGGACGTCACCGCATTCGCGGTGTTGTGCGGGCGCATCCTGCCCGAAATCGATCCGCTGATCGCACCGCACGATGCGCTTCGCCCGCTCCATGCGCTGATCGTGCACGGCCGCTCCGACGACAAGCTGCCCGTCGCGTGGGCCGACACCGCCGACGCGAAACTCACGGCGCTTGGCGTCGCGCACGATACGCGGCTGTACGCGGCCGGCCACGAACTGACCGCGGAGATGGCCGGCGATTTCGCCCGCTGGGTCGGCGAGCGCACCGGGTTGAACTGACTGTCACGGGGCGCCGGGGCGCCGGCCGCGAACGGGCCGGAGCGCCCCGGCGCATACCGTCTTCAGGCACCCCGCGCCGGATCGGCGACGACGCGCGCGGCCGCGGACGCACGCGCATCCGCCGCCTGCTCTCGCGCGGTACCGCGCTTCGCCAGCTTCCAGCCGACCACCAGCGCGAGCACCACGACCGGAATCGTCGCGACGGTCCATGTGCCGCCCGGGTAGTCGAATGCCATCAGCACCAGCACACCGACGAGGAAGGCCAGCGTGAGCCACGACGTGAACGGCGCGCCGGGCATCCGGAACGACACGGCCTTCAGCTCGCCGCGATCGACCGCGCGGCGGTACAGGATCTGGCACATGACGATGAAGCCCCACGTCGTGATGATCCCGAGCGACGCCATGTTCAGCACGATCTCGAACGCCTGGGCCGGCACGATGTAGTTCAGCGGCACGCCGATCGCGTTGATCGCGACCGTGATCAGGATCCCGCCATACGGCACGCCGCGCGCGTTCATCCGCGACACGAAGCGCGGCGCCGATCCGCCCATCGCGAGCGAGCGCAGCACGCGCCCGGTCGAATAGAGGCCGGAGTTCAGGCTCGACAGCGCGGCGGTCAGCACCACGACGTTCATCACGGTGCCGACGTACGGCACGCCGAGCTTGCTGAAGAACGTCACGAACGGGCTTTCGTGCGCGCTGTACGCCGTCCACGGCAGCAGCATCGTCAACAGCACGACCGAGCCGACGTAGAACAGCGCAATGCGCCACATCACGCTGTTGATGGCTTTCGGCAAGACCTTGCGCGCATCGGCGGTCTCGCCCGCCGCGACCCCGACGAGCTCGATGCTCGCGTAAGCGAACACGACACCCTGTACGATCAGCACGGCCGGCAGGATGCCGTGCGGAAAGATCCCGCCGTGATCCGCGACCAGGTGAAACCCCGGCATCTGGCCGCCGACGGGATGGCCGCTCGCGAGAAACACGGCGCCGACCGCGAGGAACACCGCGAGCGTGCCCACCTTGACGAGCGAGAACCAGAATTCCATCTCGCCGAACACCTTCACGCCGATCATGTTCATCAACGACACGATCCCGAGCGCGCCGAGCGCGAACACCCACTGCGGCACGTCCGTGAACACGGCCCAGTACTTCATGTAGATCGCGACCGCGGTGATGTCGACGATGCCGGTCATTGCCCAGTTCAGGTAGTACATCCAGCCCGCGACGAACGATGCGCGTTCGCCCATGAACTCCCGTGCGTACGACACGAAGCTGCCGCTGGTCGGCCGGTGCATCACGAGCTCGCCGAGCGCGCGCATGATCAGGAACGCGAACACGCCGCAGACGAGATACACGAGCGCGAGCGCGGGCCCCGCGTGCTGCAGGCGCCCGCCCGCGCCGAGAAAGAGGCCGGTGCCGATCGCGCCGCCCATCGCGATCATCTGCACGTGCCGCGGCTTCAACTGCTTCGCATAGCCGGCTTCGTGCGACGCGAACATCGCATCGGGGTCCGCATGGCGGGAATCCGCGCCGCCGGCCGGATCGGCCGGGCGCTCGCTGCTGTGGTTCATCGTGAGTCTCCGTAGTTTCTTGATGTGTCGCGCCCCGCGCCGGGAGCGCTTCTGGATCTGTCGCGCGCGGGCCGCCGGCGGCATGTGCCGGCGCCGCGCAGCCGGCGTCAAAGCACGCGCGGCCGGATCAGTGCTTCGGGCTGCAGCGCCTCGTCGACCTGCGCATCGGTCATCCACTCGCGCTCCAGCACGATCTCGCGAATCGACTTGCCGGTCGCGTGCGCTTCGGCCGCCACGGCGGTCGCGCGCTTGTAGCCGATATACGGGTTCAGCGCGGTCGCGAGCGCGACCGAGCGCTCCATCGTTTCGCGCAACCGCTCGGGATTCGCGGTGATCCCGCTCACGCACCGCTGCGCGAGCGTCGTGCAGGCGGCGGTCAGATGGCTGAAGCTGCGGAACAGCGCGCTGGCGATCACCGGCTCGAACGCGTTGAGCTGAAGCTGTCCGGCCTCGGCGGCAAAAGTCACGGTCAGGTCGTTGCCGAACACCTCGAACGCAACCTGGTTGACGACTTCCGGGATCACCGGATTCACCTTGCCGGGCATGATCGACGAGCCGGCCTGCACGGGCGGCAGGTTGATCTCGCCGAACCCCGCGCGCGGGCCGCTCGACAGCAGCCGCAGGTCGTTGCAGATCTTCGACAGCTTCACGGCGATCCGCTTGAGCACGCCCGACACCTGCACGAACGCGCCGCAATCCTGGGTCGCTTCGATCAGGTTCGGCGCGGTGCTCAGGTCGAGCCCGGTAATGCGCCGCAGCGCCGCGAGCGCCTTCTCCGCGTACTGCGGGTGCGCGGTGATCCCCGTACCGATCGCGGTCGCGCCGAGGTTGATCTCGCGAATCAGCCAGCCGGCTTCCTGCAGGCGCGCGATGTCTTCCGTCATCATCACCGCGTAGGTCGAGAACTCCTGGCCGAGCGTCATCGGCACCGCGTCCTGCAACTGCGTGCGGCCGAGCTTCAGCAAGCCGGCGAACGCGTCGGCGCGCTCCGCGAACGCATCGCGCAGGCGCGCCATCGCTTCGAGCAGGTGCTCGACCGCGAAGCAGGTCGCGACCCGGATCGCGGTCGGATAGACGTCGTTGGTGCTCTGCGCGAGATTGACGTGCTCGTTCGGGTGCAGGTATTCGTACTGCCCTCGCGCGTGCCCCATGATTTCGAGCGCGCGGTTGCAGATCACCTCGTTCGCGTTCATGTTGGTCGACGTGCCGGCGCCGCCCTGGATGATGTCGACGACGAACTGGTCGTGCAGGCGCCCTTCGCGGATCTCGACGCACGCGGCGGCGATCGCATCGCGGTAGGGGCGCGGCAGCAGCCCGAGCTCGCAGTTCGCGTCAGCCGCGGCCTCCTTCACTGCGGCGAGCGCCATCACGAAGTACGGCAGCGACGCAATGGTGCGGCCCGAAATGTCGAAATTCTCCTTCGCGCGCAGCGTATGGACGCCGTAGTAGGCCTCGTCCGGAATGCTTCGTTTACCTAAAAGATCCGCTTCGACGCGGAAACCGGTTTCTGCCATCGTGCCCTCCTCTGTGTCTCGTGCCGCTTGTCGTTCGCCGCTTCCCGACGCGACGGGTTCGCATTCTATGCCTTTGCAAAAACAAGCTCGCTTCTGTATTATCGAAAGCAGTTTTGCGTGGGATGCAACAGCGAGAATCGAATGAAAAGAGGCGCGAGAGACACCGGCATCGATCACATGGGCGCGATGCGCGCGTTCGTCAGGGTGGTCGAAACGGGGAGTTTTTCGGCGGTCGCGAAGGAGATGCACGTGTCGACGTCCACGGTCGCGCGCAAGATCACGGCGATCGAGGAGGCACTCGGCGTCGCGCTGCTGCACCGCTCGACGCACAGCGTGACGCTCACCGAAGCCGGCCATATCTACCTGGAGCGCGCCGTCACGCTGATCGCCGATCTCGACGACACATTACGCGTCGTCGCCGAGCTGAATGCGCAGCCGAGCGGCCCGCTGAAGCTCACCGCGCCGGTGGCATTCGGCCGCCGCCATCTCGCGCCGCTGGTCGCGCCGTTTCTCGCGCGCTACCCGACGATCCAGCTCGACGTGCGGCTCACCGACAACCACAACGACCTCGTGGCCGGCGGCTTCGATCTCGACATTCACGAGGGCGAGAACTACCTGGACAACCTCGTCGTCCACCGCCTGTCGCGCAACGACAGCATCCTGTGCGCGACGCCCGGCTATCTCGACCGCTGCGGGCGCCCGTCCACGCCGGACGACCTCAAGCAGCACAACTGCCTGCGCTACGTGCATCCGGAAGGCGATCCGCGCTGGGCGCTCGTGAACCGCGACACGCATCACAGCGTGCTGCCGGCCGGCAACCTCGTCACCGACCATTCGGAGCTGCTGCTCGAAGCGACCTGCGCGGGGCTCGGCATCGCGGAATTCGAGATCTGGCTGGTGCGCGACCTGCTCGCGAGCGGCCGGCTCGAAGCCGTGCTGCCGCGCTACCGGCTGCAGAACCGGCTGACGGGCGAATACATCTACATCGCGTATCTGGCGAACCGGCGCAGCTCGGCGAAGCTGCGCGTGCTGAAGGACTTTCTCGCGGAACACCTCGCGCATATCGGCGAGCTGTCGGAGCTGGAACTGACGAAGATTCGCGGCGCGAGCGCGTAGTCACGCTCGCGCCGCTACGCGCGGCCCGGGTCGCGGGCCGGCGGCGTCACAACGCAGCCATGCCGTTCAGCCCGGCTGCAACTCGAACGGGAACGTGGCGTGCCCGATTTCGACACCCTGCGTGTTGAGCATCCGGGGCCGATGGAAGCCGGCCAGTTGCGCGCGCTGCTCGGCCGTGCCGATCTGCAGCCGCTCGAGAAGTTCGCTGACGACCATGTAGAGCACGTCGAGGTTGCCGTCCTCGATCTTCACCGAGATGCCGAGCGCACCGTCGGCGCCCAGTTGCCGCGTACGCGCCGACGCACGCACGCCGATTCCGTAGCACGCGTCGGCGCCGAGCTTGCCGACCACCTGGCCGTCGAACGCCTTCATCAGCACCGTGCAATAGCGCCCGTCGCCGGCAACCAGTTCCGGATACGCGGTCATCGCACGATGGATCCGCGCCAGCGCGCGAACGCGCTCGCTGATTTCGCCGCCGCCCGCCTCCACCGTATCCGCACCGTCGGCGAGCGACGCGTACAGACGCGCGAGCCGATCCAGCGAAAATGCCGGCGTCGGCAGGTTGCACCCGTCGATCGCCCAGCCCACTTCGTCGTCGCGCAGCCCGCACGCTTCGGCCACCACGTGCTTCACACGCACCTGCATCGGATGGTCGGGCAGATGGTAATCGGCGATCGCGGCGCCGATCGCCCGCGCGCCGGCCAGCATCCCCACGTGCTTGCCCGAACAGTTGCTGCATACGCCGGTCGGCGTGTAGTCGCGCTTGATCCACGACCGGTACACCGCATCCGACAACGGCGGATGGCCGCCGCAACGCAAGTCCGATTCGTGCGAGTCGACCTTGGCGAGCATCGCGCGCGTGCGTTCGATGTGCCGGTCCTCGCTGCTGTGCGACGCGCACATCAGCGCAATGTCCGCATCGTCGAAACCGAAGCGTTCGGGCGCGCCCGTCTCGATCACCGACAGCGCCTGCGCCGGCTTGGCCGCCGAACGGGCGAGCGTCATCCGGAACGGATCGCCGAACCGGGCCAGCAGCCTGCCGCGTGCATCAACCACCGCCACATGGGCGACGTGCGTGTTCTCGATCGCATCGCCTCGGTAGGTGACGACTGCTGCGCGTTGGGTGTCCATCTTGTGTTGTCTCCATGCTCGGGGCCTGCTTGCCGGGGCCCGTCCAACCGGTACGGCAGTGTAGCGAGTCGGCGCCGCCACGCGCCGGCCGGGCGATGGAAAGCGGTGTTGCACGCGACGCAAAGGCAATCGCGCCCCCACGAAAGCCTGACCGAATGAGTACAAGAACCATTCAATCGTTTACAGAATTAGTACCAATCCGTACAATTGCGATCGCAAACGCGAATCATACGCATTTGCATTGACGTTTTCCGATGTCCCGCGCCGCCTGGCCGGCATCGAGAAGACGCACCCGCTCACCGAATCTTCTGCTGCTTCCCGATATGCCCGCCCAGTTCAAGACGAGGCCTCGCGCCCTCGTATCGGCGCTGACCTGCTCCGTTTTCCTGACCCCGCTGCTCGCTTCCGCCGAAACCGCCCCCGCTCCCGCATCGTCCGCCGACCAGCCTGCCCCGTCCGCCGACGTGCAGGCGACGCTGCCGACGATCACGGTCCAGTCGAGCGCGCCGTCGGACATGCAGGTGAAGCGTTCGCCGTCGTACAAGTTCACCGCACCGCTGCTCGACACGCCGCGCTCGGTCACGGTGATCCCCGAGCAACTGATCAAGGAAAAGAACGTCACGTCGTTCGCCGACGCGCTGCGTTCGGTGCCGGGCATCACGTTCCTCGGCGGCGATGCGGCCGCGAACCCGTCGGCCGATCGCCCGGTGATCCGCGGCTTCGAATCGCGCAATTCGATCTTCGTCGACGGGATGCGCGACTCGGGGCTGCAGAACCGCGAAACGTTCGCGATCGAGCAGATCAGCGTGATCAAGGGCCCCGATTCGGTCTATGCGGGCCGCGGCTCGGTGGGCGGCAGCATCGACATCGTCACGAAGACGCCGAAGAACGACGACTTCATCAACAGCAGCATCGGCTTCGGCACCGACGGCTACAAGCGCGCGACGGTCGACGCGAACCACCGGATCAACGACACGACCGCCGTGCGCCTGAACGTGATGGGTCACGACGCGAACCAGGCCGGCCGCAACGACGTGTACAACAAGCGCTGGGGCGTCGCGCCGTCGATCGTGTTCGGGCTGAATACGCCGACCACCGTCACGGTCAGCTACTACCACATGAACGCGTACGACATGCCGGACTTCAGCGTGCCGTTCCGCGCGTCGGGCGGCACGCCGGTGCCGACCGATCGCGGGCAGTTCTTCGGGCTGAACACGCGCGACTACCGCTACGGGCAGACCGACACCGCCGAAGTGCGCGTCGAGCACAAGATCAACGACGACTGGAAGCTGAAGAACACGACGATGTTCGGCCGCTCGACGCTCGATTACGTCGCGACCAACCCGCAGATCCTCGCGTCGAACCCGAACCTGCTGAGCCTGCAGGCGAAGAGCGGCAAGTACGCGCTCAACGGCTTCTCGAACCAGACCGAAGTGACCGGCAGCGCGAGCCTGTTCGGCATGAAGCACACGATGACGGCCGGCGTCGAGTTCAGCCACGAACAGGCGCGCTACGAGGGTTACCTCGTGTCGGATTCGGCCGGCAACAACATCCGCTCGGGCGGCCCGTGCTCGGTGGCCGGCAACTGCACGCCGCTCGCGGGCGGCTGGAACCCGAACATGCCGTGGACCGGCAACATCGTGCTGAACGGCGACAAGGGCTTCCCCGGCGCGACGACGAACACGCGCACCGACACGGTGTCCGCGTACCTCTTCGATACCGTGAAGCTGTCCGAGCGCTGGCAGTTCAACACCGGGCTGCGCTTCGACCGCTACGACACGACCGGCAAGCAGGCCGGCGTGGCCGACCTGTCGAACACGTCGAACCTGTTCAGCTACCAGTTCGGCCTCGTGTTCAAGCCGGTGAGCAACGTGAGCCTGTATGCGTCGTACGGCACGTCGTCGAACCCGCCCGGTTCGAACGGCGGCCTCGGCGGCGGCACCGACCAGATCACCGCGACGAACCAGGATCTCGCACCGGAGCGCTCGCGCAACATCGAGATCGGCGCGAAGTGGGACGTGCTGCAGGATCAGCTGTCGCTGACGTCGGCGCTGTTCCAAACGGAGAAGACCAACGCGCGCGTCAGCGACGGCCTCGGTCACACGGTCAACGCTGGCAAGCAGCGCGTGCGCGGCGTCGAACTCGGCTTCGCGGGCAACCTGACGCCGAAGTGGCACATCTTCGGCGGCTACTCGTACCTGAACGCGATCACGACCGACGCGGGCCCCGGCAGCCCGGGCGCATCGGGCCTGCCGATGGTGATGGTGCCGAAGCACAACTTCACGCTGTGGACGGGCTACGACGTGATGCCGAAGCTCACGCTCGGCGCCGGTGCGACGGTGATGAGCCAGACCTACGCGTCGGTATCCGCGACGACGAAGAAATGGACGCCCGGTTACGCGCGCTTCGACGCGGCCGCAACGTGGCGCGTGAACAAGACGATGGACGTGCAGCTCAACGTGCAGAACCTGTTCGACAAGAAGTATTACGCGAGCGCGTATCCGATCTACGCGACGTGGGCGCCGGGCCGTTCGGCGATGGTCACGCTCAACTTCTATCAGTAACGCCGGCGGCGGCGACGCGTCGACGGCCACGGAATCGTACCCGGCTCGCCCGGCGATACGCCCTCGCGCTGCGACTGCGTGTACGTGACGCCGAGCCACCCGTGCCCGACCACCGCGACGATGCCGATCGAACGCACCGGCACGCCGCGCTTGTCGACCTTCGCGAGCGCGGCGTCGGGATCGACCACGCGGAATTCGTGCGCGGGATGATGGCCGTTGCGGTGCCGGTGAAGGATGCCGCGAGCGGCCGCGTGCTCGCGGCGTTCGCCGCGCATGCGCCGACCGCATGCGCGATGCTCAGCGACCTGCTGGAGAACGTGCCGAAGGTACGCGAAACGGCCGCGCGGCTCGCGCCGCTGCCACACGCGGCCGACGGCGCGCCGCCTGGTTGATGCGGCCGCGCACGTTCATGCCATCACGCAAGGTGATACCGCAACCAGAAAGTCTCGCGACATGCGTTGTCGAACGTCATCCGCGTCGGGCCGATCGATTGCGCATCGGGATGGCGGAGCACGTCGTAGTCGATCCAGCATTCCGCGCACAGCAGGTCCGACGGCGCGCGGTCCTGCTCGACCGAGCGGCGCACGATCGCACCGTTGTCGAAGCGGTATTCGGTTTCGTCGCGCGTGACTTCGACGTCGTCGTCGGTCCAGCGATCGTGCGACGTCGTGTGCGACACGATCGACACCGGGCCCGCGAGCCCGTGGATCGCGGCGACGTAGGAAATGAGCTTGTCCATGGCGAGGCGGCAAACGGAGGGATGGCCGCCTCGCGCACCCTGCATGGCGCGAGGCAACCCGAGCGGCGAGTATAGCCGCGCGCCGAAGACCTTGCCGCCGGCGGGGTTTCGCGCGCTACGCCTCCAGCGCGAGCAGTGCGAACGTCGCGAGCCAGTGCTCGCCCATGTAGTCGCCGGCCACGTGCGCGAGTGCGCTCGCCAGATGCCGGTCGGCCGCCTCGAGCAGCTTCGCGCGCCGCGCATCGCCTTCCGGCAGCGAGCCTGCGAGCGCACGCTGGCACCACGCGCGGCTCAGGTTCAGCCCGTCGAGGTGCGCGATCTTCCCGTCGCTGCGATCGCTGACCGTCGCCGGCTCGAACAGCGTCGCCGGCTCGCCGCGCGCGAGATCGGGCAGGAAGCGCGCGAACCAGCCGTCGAATTCGGCGCCTGGCAGGACGCGCCGCATCAGCTCCGCCTCCATCAGCGCGGGCGACAGGAATTCGTCGCCCGACGGCTCCCACGCCTGGCACGCGACATCGTTCAGGTGCCAGCGCTTCGCGGTATCGACGATCAGCGCCGCGAGCCCGTCGCGCTGCGTATCGCGCGCGAAATCGAGCGTGAGCGCCAGCGCGAACGCGGTGTTGAAGTGTGTGCCGACACGCAGCGGATAGGTCGCTTTCGGCAGGAAGGTCTCGAAGCGCGACACGAACAGGTCGGTCAGCGGCGCCATCGTCTTCGCCCAACGCGCGGCCTGCGGCATCGCCCCCTTCAGCGCGAGCCGCTCTAACTGCGCCGACAGCGCGAGCAGCCACGCCCAGCCGTACGGACGCTCGAAGCCGGCGTTGTGCGGTAACGCGAGATACACCCGCTCGCCCGCGACATTCGCATCGGTGAAGTGCGCATCGACGATCGCGACGATGCGTTCAGCCTCCGGCAATGCCGGGTAGCGTTCGAGCACGCGCAGCACGAGCCAGTAGCCGTGCACGCACGAGTGCCAGTCGTAGCTGCCGTAGAAGATCGGGTGAAGTGCGCGCGGCCCCTGCACGTCCTGCGGGCCGGCGAGCGAATGCGTGAGCTTGTTCGGATATTCGCGGGTCAGGTGCGCGAGCGCGAGCGACGCGAATTTCGAGGCAAGTTCGGGCGTGAGTCGGTCGGTCATGGGCATCTCGTCCATCGAGTCAGAAACGGAATACGAACGCATACATCAGCAGCGTGTTCACGGCGAGCAGCAGCACGGCTGTCGGCCACTGCACCTTGATCACGCCGTTCTTGTCCTTCAGCTCGAGCAGCGCGGCCGGCACGATGTTGAAGTTCGCGGCCATCGGCGTCATCAGCGTACCGCAGAAGCCGCTCAGCATCCCGATCGCGCCGACGATCGCCGGGTTGCCGTGGAACTGGTGGACGATCAGCGGCAGGCCGATGCCCGCCGTCATCACGGGGAACGCGGCGAAGCCGTTGCCCATGATCATCGTGAACAGCGCCATGCCGACCGTGTAGGCCGCGACCACCGCGAACGGCGAATCGATCGGCACCCACTCCTTCACGAGCCCCGACACCACACCGCCGACGCCCGCGACCGCGAACAGCGCGCCGAGCGCCGCGAGCATCTGCGGCAGGATCGCGGCCCAGCCGACCGCATCCATCGTGTGGCGCGCCTCCTTCACGGCATGCACGGGCGAATCGCGCAGCATCGCGAGCGCGACGGCGAACGCGACGAGCGTGCCGAGCACGAGCGAGATCAGCGTCACGCTCTTCTGGTCGACGAACGGCACCCCCTTCAGCGCGAACGTGCCGATCAGCGTGACGACCGGAATCAGCAGCGCGGGCAGGAACAGCCTGTTGCCGAAACGCTGCGCGAGCGTCTCGCGCCGCACGGCCGCGGCTTCCCCGGCTTCATCGGACTTGCCGCGCCCGAGCTTGCCCGAGCCGGCGATCACCGCGAGCGCGATCGCGAGGCAGCCCGTCACGAAATGCGGCAGCCACGCGCCGAACAGGAACGTGACTGCGTAGATCGCCCAGAACGCGAAATTGACGATGCGGCGCGGGTTCGTGCGATCCGTCAGGTTGAAGTATGCGAACGCGGCGAACATCAGCCCCGCGAGCGTGTACAGCGATTCGAGGCCGATCATCGCGCGCCCTCCTGCGCCAGCAGGCCGAAGCCGCGCGCCAGACGGCGGTCGAGCAGCGCGAGGCGCGTGCAGTGGATCAGGAGCGCGGCGATCGCGGTCGGGATCGCCCACACCGACAGGTGCAGCGGCTCGATGGAGATCCCGTTCTGTTCGAGAAAGCCCTTGATCAGCAGGATCGACTGGATCGCGATGAAGATGTCCTCGCCGAAGAACACGGCGATGTTGTCGACGCCCGACGCATGCGCGCGGATCTGCTGGCGCACCGATTCGGGCAGCTCGCCGTGCCGGTTGACCGCGGCGGCCTCGGCCATCGGCGCGATCAGCGGCCGCACCATCTGCGCATGGCCGCCGAGCGACGTGAGGCCGAGCGCGGCCGTTGCCTGGCGCAGCACGAAATACAGCATCAGCACGCGGCCCGTGGTGGCCGCCTGCACGCGCGAGATCATGTGCTTCGCCTGCTCCTTGAGCCCGTTGCGCTCGAGCAGCGCGATCACCGGCAGCGTCAGCCAGATGAGCCCCATGTAGCGGTTTTCGGTGAACGCCTTGCCGAACGCGCTGACGATGTCGACGAAATTCAGCCCGCCCGCCAGCCCCGTCGCGAGCCCCGCGATCGTGACCACCAGCAGCGCATTGAAGCGCAGCGCAAAACCGATCACGACGATCGGCACCCCAATCAGCACCAGCATTGCTCCTCCTTGTGTCGGACGCGCGGCGCCTTGGCATACGCCGCCTGCCCGGTTTGGACCGGGCTCTGACGGCGCAATCTAGCACGAGACTTTATCGATAAATAGTCGACAATTTACTGCTCCGGGTAAACGTTGAAACGTGCGAACACCGTGCCCGGGCCATGTGTCGGCGGTATTTCATCCGAGGAATCGACGGACGGACGGCCGGCGCGGACGCACCCGCCCCGGCGCGCGCGGTCCCGCGCCGGGGGCGGCGTGCGACGGGCCGCCGCGCGTGGCGAAGCCCCGGTACGCCGACTAAACTGGAAAGCATCGGCAACGGACGGGAGAGCCGCCATGATTGACGTATTCCAGACCATCGGCAGCCGCGCGTTCTCCGCTCATCTGGCGAAGGACGGGATGGTGACGCTGATGGAGCAACGCCAGGAAGTCGATCGCGTGACGCTCGCGACCGCGTATGCCGCGCTCGTCGAGGAGTCCGAGCGGGAAGCCGACCTGCTCGACGCGACGGTCGAAGGCATGATGCGTGCGCTGATCCAGGGGTACGCGCGCAGTCATTGACGGCGCGGCCGCGCCCGTTGAAGCGGATGGCAGGCTGTCGCGGGCGCTACGCGGCCGGTGTACCGGCGCCCGTGTCGAACCATCGGCCCGCACGCAGTTGCAGGTAATCGGCCTGCGTGAAGATCCTCAGCAGGTTCGCGACCGCGCCGTTGCTGGCGCGGTCGCGTTCCGTCATGAACGCTTCGACCTCGTCGCGGCCGGCAAACAGGATCGTGCAAAAGTAGCGTTCCCGCTCCGCGTCGGACAGGTTCGTCGCGCTCAGCTGGTACGGAGGGTGAAGCGCCGCGAACAGGAAGTAATAGCGCTCGGCGTCGTCGCGCAGCACGCGCACCGCGTCCGGATCGACCGGAAAATCGCGGTAGAACGACGCGTGCCCGCTCTCGATGTAGATCCGGTACAGCAACCGGCCATCGTGATCGATCACGATCGGCGCGTACGGGTCGCGGCTGACAAGCAGGGTGTCGGGCGCGGTCATCGCGAACGCCTCGCGGCCGGCTCCCCGCCGGTGCCGCGCCGCCATGCAGACAGCGCACCGACGCTCAGCCACGCCGCGATGGCGCGCGCGGTCATTTGAAAACGAGGCGTCTGGTTCATGGGGTTCGACGGATTTCGCGCGACGGACGGCGAGAGGGTGCGATTGGCGCGTCATGATCGCATGGCGTGCCGTCCGCCCGCCAGCGGCGACCGGCTTTCACGTGCCATCCGGCGGCCGGCGGCCGCATCCCGACACGCGTCGTCATAGAGGAAACGCACTGAAACGGCACAATGCGCGAATTTTTCGATTGCCGCCGCCCGCGCCGCATGACAGCATTCGGGCGTCGCCAACCGAAAAGAATGCCGTGCCGTCCGGCCGCCGATGCCGCCCGGCGGCGCCGAGCAGGCAGCCCCTTCCATGAACCCGGCCCACCTCCAACATTACGAACCGACCGGAGAATTCCGCTTGTGAACATCGGCATCGTCAACGACCTCCCGCTTGCCGTCGAGGCGATGCGCCGCGCGATCGCGCGCCGGCCCGAGCACCGCGTGCTGTGGGTCGCGACCGACGGCGCGCAAGCCGTCGAGCTGTGCGCCACGCAGCCGCCCGATGTCGTGCTGATGGACCTGATCATGCCGAAATTCGACGGGATCGAAGCGACGCGGCGGATCATGCGATCCGAACGACCGTGCGCGATCCTGATCGTGACGAGCTGTATCGGCGCAAACGCATGGCGCGTGTTCGAGGCGATGGGCGCCGGCGCGCTCGACGCGGTCGATACGCCACAGCTCGGCGAAGGCGCGGCCGGCGACACGACCCGGCTGCTGCTCGCGAAGATCGACCAGATCGGACGCCTGCTCGACGCTCCCGGCGGCACGCGCCTCGCCGGCATGGCCTCCCGCGCCGGCGGCGGACCGCTGATCGCGATCGGCGCTTCCGCCGGCGGCCCCGGCGCGCTTGCGTCGATCCTCGGCGCGCTACCGGCCGATTTCAACGCGCCGATCGTGATCGTCCAGCACGTCGACCGCGCGTTCGCCGAAGGCATGGCGCAATGGCTCGACGGGCAGACGCCGCTCGCCGTGCGCGTCGCGCACGAAGGCGACCGCCCGCAGCCGGGCGTCGCGCTGCTCGCCGCGACCGACGACCACCTGCGCATCACGCGCGCCGGCACGCTCGAATACACGCGCGAGCCGGCCGCCACGCCGTATCGCCCGTCGGTCGACGTGTTCTTCAACAGCCTGACCGAGCACTGGCCCGGCCGCGTGATCGGGGTGCTGCTCACGGGGATGGGACGCGACGGTGCGATCGGCCTGAAGGCGCTGCGGATGAAGGGCTACCATACGATCGCGCAGGACGAGGCGACGAGCGCCGTGTACGGCATGCCGAAGGCGGCCGCGACACTCGGCGCGGCGCGCGCGATCCTGCCGCTCGGGCGCATCGCGGGCGAACTGGCGGCGCTCGCGAGAATCTGAGCCCGACGATGAACACGCGCAACACCCATGCCTGCCCCTGCAACATCCGCAACGACCGCAACAACCCGCATCGACCATGACGATTGACCTGACTCGCCCGCCAGGCGGCCCCTATACGCCGCCCGCCGACGTGCCGGCGATGGTGCTGCTGGTCGATGACCAGACGATCGTCGCGGAAGCCGTGCGGCGCGCGCTCGTCGACGAGGAAGGCATCGATTTCCACTACTGCCCGCGTTCGGACGACGCGATGGCCACCGCGATCGAGACGCGGCCGACCGTGATCCTGCAGGACCTCGTGATGCCCGGCACCGACGGGCTGAGCCTCGTGAGGGCGTACCGGACGAATCCGGCGACGCGCGACGTGCCGATCATCGTGCTGTCGACGCAGGAAGAGCCCGTGATCAAGAGCGCCGCGTTCGCGGCCGGCGCGAACGACTACCTCGTGAAGCTGCCCGACCGCATCGAGCTCGTCGCGCGGGTACGCTACCACTCGCGTTCGTACATGAACCTGCTGCAGCGCGACGAGGCCTATCGCGCGCTGCGGCAATCGCAGCAGCAACTGCTCGAAGCCAATCTCGAGCTGCGGCGTCTCACGCATTCCGACGGCCTGACCGGGTTGTCGAACCGGCGCTATCTCGACGAATACCTCGCCGCCGAATGGCGGCGAGGTATGCGCGAGCGCAGCGAGCTGTCGCTGCTGATGATCGATGTCGACAACTTCAAGCTGTACAACGACACGTACGGCCACGTGTCGGGCGACAGCGTGCTCAAGCAGATCGCGTCGACCATCGAGCGCTGTCTCGGCCAGTCGGGCGATCTTGCCGCGCGTTTCGGCGGCGAGGAATTCGCGGTCGTGATGCCGGCCACGTCGCCGGGCGCCGCGCGGCTGCTCGGCGAGAAGATCCGCCTCGCGATCGAGGCGCTGCGGCTGCGCCACGCGCATTCGTCGACGGGCAACACCGTGACGATCAGCATCGGCGGCGCGAGCATCGTGCCGATGCCCGGCCTGCCGACGACCGTGCTGATCGAAGCCGCCGACCGCGCGCTCTATCGCGCGAAGCATGAGGGCAAGAACCGCGTCGAGATCGATGCGACGCCGACGATGCCGGTCCCCGGCGATTTCGGCGGGCCGCGCGTCGACTGAACGCCGAACGCGTGCCGCGCTCACACGGCGCCGAGCCGGCGCGCGTAGTCGGTCGGGTCCAGCGGGCGGCTGAACAGATAGCCCTGCTGCATGTCGCAGCCGATCTGCTGCAAAAACCGTGACTGCGCCTGCGTCTCGACGCCTTCGGCCGTGACCTTCATCCCGAGCGAATGCGCCATCGCGACCACGGCCTGCGTAATCGCCACCGAGTCGTGATGATCGGGCACGCCCGACACGAACGAGCGGTCGACCTTCAGGTTGTGCAGCGGAAAGCGCTTCAGGTAAGCGAGCGACGAGTAGCCGGTGCCGAAATCGTCGACCGAGATCCGCACGTTCATGTCCGTGAGCGCCTCGAGCATCGGCAGCACGGTGTCCGTGTCGTTCATCAGCAGTCCTTCGGTAATCTCGAGTTCGAGCGCGGAAGGATCGAGTCGCGCCTGCGCGAGGCAGCGATCGACCGACTCGACGAGCCCTTCGTGGAACTGCCGCGGCGACAGGTTGACGGCCAGCATCAGATCGGGCGCGATCGTGCGGCGCCATTCGGCAGCCTGCCGGCACGCGGTTTCGAGCACCCACTGGCCTATCGCGACGATCTGCCCCGTATCTTCCGCGACCGGGATGAACTCCGCCGGCGACATCGGCCCGAGCTCCGGGCTCGTCCAGCGCAGCAGCGCCTCGGCGCCGACGGTGCGGCCGCTGCGTGCATCGACGACCGGCTGATACGCGAGCCGCAGCATGTCCGACGACAGCGCGCGCCGCAGCGACTGCTCGATCGCGAAGCGGCGCTGCAGCCGCAGGTTGAGCTGTGCGGTGAAGAACGTGAAGTGATTGCGGCCGCGCTGCTTCGCGTCGTACATCGCCGAATCCGCGTTGCGCATCAGCGTGACGGCATCGTCGCCGTCGCGCGGCGCGACGCTGATGCCGATCGACACGCCGAGCCAGTATTCGTTGTTCGCGATCGCGAACGGTTTCGCGATCGCGTCGATCACCTCGCGTGCGAGCGCCGCGAGCTGGTCGGGATCACTGCAGTCGTCGACGAGGATCACGAACTCGTCGCCGCCGACGCGCGTGAGGGCGTACTGGCCGCCCCCGCAGGCCGCGAGCCGCGCGGCGACGCCGCGCAGCAGCGCATCGCCCACGTCGTGGCCGGCCGTGTCGTTGACCTTCTTGAAGCCGACGAGATCGATGAACAGGATCGCGACGCGCGCGGGCCCGCCCGCCGCATCGCGCCCGCCGAACAGCTCGCGCATGCGGTCGCCGAGCCATCGGCGGTTGTAGAGGCCCGTCAGCGCATCGCGCGTCGCCAGGTAGCGCAGCTGCTGCTGCGCTTCGCGCACGGGGCCGATGTCGTTGAACGACACGAGCACCGAGTCGGCCTGCTTCTCGCCCGGCCTCACGATCGGCACCGCGTTGCCACGCACCCAGATGATGTCACCGTCCGCGAGGCCGAAGCCGACCGTGTAGTCGAGCAGCGGCGTGGCCGTCTCGAGCGCGCGCCGGCTCGGCCATTCGTCGGGCGCGATCGGCGTGCCGTCCTCGTGCAGCTTGCGCAGGATCACCGTCGACAGCCGGCGGCCGACGAGGTCGCCTTTCACGCGCATCATCCGGTTCGCACTCGGGTTGCTCGCGACCACGACGCCGTCGCGCGACACGACGAGGATCCCTTCCTGCAGGCTGTTGACCACGAGCCGGTGATGTTCCTCGCTGCGCGCGAGCTGTCGCGCGATCCGGTCCTGGTGCACCGCGAGGCCGACGCTGTTGCCGATATCGCGCAACAGTGCGGTTTCCTCGTCGCCCGGCCGGCGCGGCGTGCGGTGATAGACGGCGAACGCGCCGAGCACGGCGCCGCTATCGTCGAGGAACGGCACCGACCAGCACGCACGCAAGCCCAGCGGCAATGCGAAGGCACGGTAGTCGGCCCACAGGGGATCGGTTTCGATGTCTTCGACGGCGACCATCCGGCGCAGGTACATCGCCGTGCCGCACGAGCCGGCCACGGGCCCGATGGATGCCCCTTCGATCGCCGCGCTGTACTGCGCGGGCAGCGATGGCGCGGCGCCGACGTGCACGTGCACGCCGTCGGTATCGAGCAGCAGGATCGTGCACGACGCACCGTCGCCGAGCAACGCCTCGGCACGCCGGCAGACTTCGACCAACAGGTCCGGCAGCGGTGTGTTGCGCGTGATCAGCCTCAGCACGCTTTGCTCGGACGCGAGCACTTCCGCCGCGAGCCCGAGACTGTAACGAGAACTTTGCGGTTCGGTATTCAAGATGAATCCTGCCGTCTGTCCGATCGGGTCTGATGCGCCCGATTCGTTTTCGATCCTTCGTGCCGTTTTTCGCCCCGGGTTTACGCCGATGCCCGGTGCGCCCCGTATTGCGCGCCGTGCCATCGCGCGCCGAAACCTATTTAACACCAATCCGTGACGCCCCGCGCATCCGCTCGCATCAGGGGTTACGCGCGGTCACGGCACCGCTTGCGACCGCCGGTCAGCTTGCCGAAAGGCTTGCGCCCGGCGCGACGGCCCTCGGCAACGCAACGGCCCGCGTGTGCCGCGTTTGCAAACGATTCGTAAGATTGTGGCGGCGCCCCGGCTGCGTTCGCGTCCAGTCGTCCGCCCTGGATCCATGCCCCTGAACAGCGGATGGCCGAGCGACGCCTCGCGCTCGCGCAGCCATTTCGTTTCATCCGTTGCGGCAACCAGCGGACGCCATCGCGGGCCGGCCGGGCCGCGTTTTCGTATCCGTGATTCAATGACGATCGAACCGGCGTCGCGCATTCCGGCGGCACGGCGATGTGTGTCCTCATCGAACGACCTTCACGGGATCACCATGACGAACCCTGCCGAAATCAAGGCGCTCGTTTTCGATGTCTTCGGAACGATCGTCGACTGGAGAAGCGGCGTCGCACGCGGCGCCGCCGCGTTCCTCGATCGCCACGCCCCCGCGCTCGACCCGCTCGAATTCGCCGATGCATGGCGGGCCGAATATTCGCCGTCGATGGAGGAAATCCGCAGCGGGCGCCGCCGCTACGTGCGGCTCGACGTCCTGCATCGCGAGAACCTCGTCCGCACGCTCGACCGCTACGGGATCGTCGACGTGCCCGACGCCGACATCGACGCGCTCAACCTCGCGTGGCACAGCCTCGATCCGTGGCCCGACGCCGTCACGGCGCTGCACCGGCTGAAGCGACGCTTCATCATCGCGCCGCTGTCGAACGGCAACATCCGGCTGATGGTCGACGTCGCGAAACGCGCGGGGCTGCCGTGGGATGCGATTCTGGGCGCGGAAGTCGTCCGCGCGTACAAGCCGTCGCCGCAGGTCTACAGCGAGACGGTCGAGATTCTCGGCGTCGAGCCGGCCGAGCTGTGCCTGGTCGCCGCGCACAACGGCGACCTCGCGGCCGCGCGCCGGCAGGGGCTGTCGACCGCGTTCGTGCTGCGGCCGACCGAACACGGGCCCGGCCAGACGACCGACCTGAAAGCCGACGATGCGTGGGACTTCGACGTCAAGAACCTGAACGAACTCGCGGACCGGCTCGCGTGCCCGCGTTGAAAACCGGGTTCCGGTGCGCGATCGCGGGGAGGCCGGCGGCTCGTCGAGCGCCGGCTCCCAAGGCCTAGCGCGCCGACGCCATCTCGGCCGCCTGCCCCTGCGCGGCCATCGCGAGACGCCGCCAGTTGCGGGCCGCATACCGGTGCGCCTGCTGCAACGCGACCCACAACCCGATCTGCCTGATCGGCCTGAAGTGACCGCGCGCACTGAACACGGTGCGCCGTTCGACGCGTGTCCGGCCGCCTTCCACGGGCGTCAGCGTGAATTCGTCCTCGAGCAGGCCGACCCAGTCGCGGCACCACACCGTCGACGCCACCATCCGGTAACGCAGCCGGCGCGGCTCGTCGAGCACGAGAATCCGCTGGTCGATGGTGCCGCGATCGGTCGTGCACTGCCGCGTGTTGCCGACGGCCGGCACGCCTTCGAGCACGCGGCAGCTGACCGGCTTCGGCACGCCGAGGCGGAACAGCAACGGCCGCGTATCGTCCATCCGGGCATGGAGGAAATGCGGCCAGACATGCTCGGGCCGGCAATCGAACGTCCACTGCGAATGAATTTCCACGACACTCTCCTGGCAACTGCCGGTACGGACATGGCGCGATGATAGCCCTCGCCTCCGCGTTGCGCTGCAGGCACGCCGCTGCAGCGATCGCCGCCGCTTCCGTCACCGGCTAATCGGCGTCGCCGACGAATTTCATCGTCCCCGATTCGCCCGACAGCAGCGCGCGATTCGCGTCCGCCGCCGCCCGCAGGTAATCCCACAGCGCGGTCACGCGCCGCAGCTTGCGCAGATCCTCGCGGCACGTCAGCCAGAAGCACCGCGTGACGACCACGTCGTCCGGCAGCACCGGCACCAGCGCCGGCTGCGTGCCCGCCATGAAGCACGGCAGGATCGCGAGCCCGCCGCCCTGCAGCGCCGCGAAGTACTGCGCGATCACGCTCGTCGTGCGCAGCCCGGCCGTTGCGCCCGGCACCGCGCGGTCCAGATACAGCAGTTCGTTGCTGAATGCGAGATCGTCGACGTAGCTGATGAACGCGTGCTGCGCGAGATCGTCCGTGCAGGTAATCGGCGCGTGGTTCGCGAGATAGTCGCGCGTCGCATAGAGCCGCAGCTGGTAGTCGCACAGCTTGGTGACCACGTAAGGCCCGCGCTCGGGCCGCTCGAGCGTGATCGCCAGGTCCGCCTCGCGCTTGGGCAGGTTGACGAAATGCGGCACCGGCAGCAGGTCGACCGTCACGTGCGGGTGCGCGGCGCGAAACCGCGCGAGCTGCGGCGCGAGGAAAAAGCAGCCGAACCCCTCGGTCGACCCGATCCGCACGTGGCCCGACAACGCCTCGCCGGTGTTCGCGACCTGGTCGCACGCGGACTGCACGGTCGTCTCCATCGCGTCCGCATACGCGACGAGCCGCTGCCCTTCGGCCGTCAGCATGAAGCCGCCGGAGCGCGACTTGTCGAACAGCAGCGTACCCATCGCGGCCTCGAGCGCCCGAATGCGCCGCGCGACGGTCGTGTAGTCGACCCCGAGCCGCTTCGCGGCGCCGCTCGCGCGCTGCGTGCGCGCGACTTCGAGGAAAAAGCGCAGGTCGTCCCAGTTCAGGTTGCCGGAAACCGGCTCGGTGGCATGTCGCATCGGCGAGAAAAAAGCTGGCGTCTCCAGGCCGGTCTTCGATATGCATAAATGCACATCCAACCGGTTTCTTTATCGGTACATGATGAATCTGCGCATAACTATACTCGACCGTGACCTGCGGACCACGAGCCGCGGCACCACCACGGAGACACCATGCAGACCCGATCCACCCTCGATGAGCATGCGACAGTCGCGGCGCCGGCCCCCGCCCGCACCGCGAAGCACTACCTGCTGGCCGGCTGGGCCAGCATGGCCGGCACCACGATCGAGTGGTACGACTTCTTCCTCTACGGCACGGCCGCCGCGCTCGTGTTCAACCGCATCTTCTTCCCGTCGCTGGATCCGGTCGTCGGCACGCTCGCCGCATTCGGCACGTTCGCGGTCGGCTTCATCGGCCGGCCGATGGGCGGCATCGTGTTCGGCCACTTCGGCGACCGCATCGGCCGCAAGTCGATGCTGATGATCACGCTGCTGCTGATGGGCGTGCCGAGCATGATCATCGGGCTGATCCCGTCGTACGACCGCATCGGCTACTGGGCCGCCGCGCTGCTGATCGCGATGCGCTTCCTGCAGGGGATGGCCGTCGGCGGCGAATGGGGCGGCGCGGTGCTGATGGCCGTCGAACACGCGCCGAAGGGCCGCAAGGGGCTGTTCGGCAGCCTGCCGCAAACGGGGGTCGGCCTCGGCCTGATCCTGTCGTCGGTCGCGATGGCCGCGGTGGCCGCGCTGCCGGAAGCCGACATGCTGTCGTGGGGCTGGCGCGTGCCGTTCCTCGCGAGCATCGCGCTCGTCGGCCTCGGCTGGTTCATCCGCGCAAAGGTGCCCGAATCGCCCGACTTCGAGAAGATGCAGCGCCAGGGCAAGGCCGAGAAGTCGCCGGTGACGGCCGCGCTGCGCCGCCATCCTCGCGAGGTGCTGACGATCGTCGGCGCGCGCGCCGCCGAGAACACCTGGTTCTACATGGTCGTCACGTTCGCGCTCGCTTACGCGACGCAGCAGCTGCACCTGCCGAAAGCCGAAATGCTGCACGCGATCACGGCCGGCGCGGCGCTGTCGCTCGTCACGATGCCGCTGTGCGGCCACCTGAGCGACCGCATCGGCCAGCGCCGGATGTTCGCGATCGGCCTCGTGCTGATGTGCGCGTTCGCCGCGCCGTTCTTCATGATGCTCGGCACGCAGCAGGTGTCGTACGCATGGTGGGCGATCGTGCTCGGCCTGGGCGTCGTGTTCCCGATCCTCTATGCGCCGGAATCGCTGCTGTTCGCGCAGCAGTTCCCCGCGGAAATCCGCTACAGCGGCATCTCGCTGTCGGTGCAGCTGGCCGGCGTGATCGGCGGCGGCTTCGCGCCGATGATCGCGACGTCGCTGCTCAAGGCCGGCGGCGGCCAGCCGCACTACGTGATCGCGTACCTCGTCGGCTTCGGCGTGTTCGCGCTCATGTGTACCGCGCTGATGCGGCCTCCGCGCGCCTGAGCCCGCCAGCCGGCATCCGTCCGAATCCAGTTCGTCCTGCTGTCCGCCGTGCCTGCACGGGCGGCGGAAACAGGCTGCTTTTTCATCGCAACACCGCTTCCATCCCGGAGAGTTCCATGAACGCCGCAGTTCCCCAGACCACCCTCGCCCTGCCCACCGCCAAGCTGCTGATCGACGGCGCGTTCGTCGAATCGCAAAGCGCCGAATGGGGCGACATCGTCAACCCCGCGACGCAGGAAACGATCGGCCGCGTGCCGTTTGCGACGCTCGACGAGGTCGATGCCGCGATCGCCTCCGCGCAGCGTGCATTCCAGACGTGGAAGACGACACCGATCGGCGCGCGGCTGCGCATCATGCTGAAGTTCCAGGATCTCGTGCGCCGCAATCTCGAACGGATCGCGCACACGCTGACGGCCGAGCAAGGCAAGACGCTGCCCGACGCGCAGGGCGACATCTTCCGCGGCCTCGAGGTGGTCGAGCACGCCTGCTCGATCGGCACGCTGCAGCAAGGCGAATTCGCGGAGAACGTCGCGGGTGGTGTGGATACCTACACGCTGCGCCAGCCGATCGGCGTGTGCGCGGGCATCACGCCGTTCAACTTCCCCGGGATGATTCCGCTGTGGATGTTCCCGATGGCGATCGTGTGCGGCAACACGTTCGTGCTGAAGCCGTCGGAGCAGGATCCGCTGTCGACGATGCAGCTCGTCGAACTCGCGATCGAGGCCGGCGTGCCGCAGGGCGTGCTGAACGTCGTGCATGGCGGCAAGACGGTGGTCGACCGTCTCTGCACGCATCCGGACATCAAGGCGATCTCGTTCGTCGGCTCGACGCGCGTCGGCACGCACGTGTACAACCTCGGCAGCCAGCACGGCAAGCGCGTGCAGTCGATGATGGGCGCGAAGAACCACGCGGTCGTGCTGCCCGATGCGCATCGCGAGCAGACGATCAACGCGCTCGTCGGCGCGGGCTTCGGCGCGGCCGGCCAGCGCTGCATGGCGACGTCGGTCGTCGTGCTGGTCGGCCAGGCGCGCGACTGGCTGCCCGAGCTCGTCGAAAAGGCGAAGCTGTTGAAGGTCAACGCGGGCGCGGAAGCGGGCACGGACGTCGGCCCCGTCGTATCGAAGGCGGCGAAGGAACGCATCCTGTCGCTGATCGACGCAGGCGTGAAGGCCGGCGCGAAGCTCGAACTCGACGGCCGCAACGTGAAGGTGCCCGGCTACGAGCAAGGCAATTTCGTCGGCCCGACGATCTTCTCGGGCGTGACGACCGACATGTCGATCTACACGGAAGAAATCTTCGGGCCGGTGGTGGTCGTGCTCGAAGCCGACACGCTCGACGAAGCGATCGCGCTCGTCAACCGCAACCCGATGGGCAACGGCGTGGGCCTGTTCACGCAGAGCGGCGCGGCCGCGCGCAAGTTCCAGAGCGAGATCGACATCGGCCAGGTCGGCATCAACATCCCGATCCCGGTGCCGGTGCCCTACTTCAGCTTCACGGGTTCGCGCGGCTCGAAGCTCGGCGATCTCGGCCCGTACGGCAAGCAGGTCGTCCAGTTCTACACGCAGACCAAGACGGTCACCGCTCGCTGGTTCGACGACGATGCGACGGCCGGCGGCGTGAACACGACGATCGCACTGCGCTGAGTGCGAAGCATGGGACCGGACCAGGCGCTAAAGCGCCAGGTCCGGTCGATACGGAGACCTGTACATGGAAATCGCATTCATCGGACTCGGCAACATGGGCGGCCCCATGGCCGCCAACCTGCTCAAGGCCGGTCACACGCTGACGGTGTTCGACCTCGACGCGCACGCGGTGGACGTCGCCGTGCGCGCCGGCGCGGCGGCCGCCGGCTCGCCGCGTGAAGCGGCCGCGCGCGGCGCGGTCGTGATCACGATGCTGCCGGCCGCGCAGCACGTGCGCGCGGTCTACCTCGGCGATGACGGCGTGCTGGCCGGCGCGCGCGCCGGCGCCGCGCTGATCGACTGCAGCACGATCGACCCCGGCACCGTGCGCGCCGTGGCCGACACCGCCGCGCAGCGCGGCTTCCCGCTCGCCGACGCGCCCGTGTCGGGCGGCACCGGCGGCGCGCAGGCCGGCACGCTGACCTTCATGGTCGGCGCGGACGCCGCGCTGTTCGAGCGCCTCCGCCCCGTGCTGCTCGACATGGGCAAGAACGTCGTGCATTGCGGCGGCACGGGCACCGGGCAGATCGCGAAGATCTGCAACAACCTGCTGCTCGGGATCTCGATGATGGGCGTCTCGGAAGCGATGGCGCTCGGCGCGGCGCTCGGGATCGATCCGGCCGTGCTGGCCGGCATCATCAATACGTCGACCGGCCGCTGCTGGAGCTCGGACACCTACAACCCGTATCCGGGCGTGAGCGACACCGCGCCGGCCGCGCGCGGCTACGCGGGCGGGTTCGCGGCGAACCTGATGCTGAAGGATCTCGGGCTCGCGACCGAAGCGGCGCGCAGCGCCCGCCAGCCGGTGTGGATGGGCGCGCTCGCGCAGCAGCTCTATCAGTTGATGAGCCAGCAGGGGCTCGGCTCGCTCGACTTTTCCGCGTGCGTGAAGCTGTACGAGGCGCAGCCGGCGTAACCGCTAAAGCCTGCACCGGACGTGCGCCGACCCGCGATGTGCGTGAACGGCATCGCGGGTCGTCTTGCTTGCGGGGGAAGGAAAACGCGGGCGGCGGCGCCGCCGCCGGTCGTTCAACCGCGCGGGTTCGACGCCGTCTCGAAGGTCGGATGGCACTCGAACGCGAGTTCGGAGCGCGCGCCGACACGGCTGCCGCCGGTCAGCGATTCCTGCTTCACGCTCGCGCGCATGCCGCGCTGCGTGCAGTAGTTGGTGGCTTCGTCGACGGCCTTCGTGTGGGCGTCGGCCCACGTCGTCGACACGCCGACCGTGCGCGTCGTCACGGTATACACGTTCGGGTTCGACGTCGCGGTCACGTCGGAAGCGGTCGAACACGCGGCGAGCAAGCATGCAGCAGCCGCGACGGTCAACCATCGCAAGGTTCGAAAGGAAACTGGAGTGGACATGGGAGGCAAGCGCGCGCCGGTCGACGCGCATTGAACAACATAGGCGACAGTATGCCTGCTGGATCGCCGGAGATCATGCCCCTTTCGGTGAACACATTGTTTCGAATGGTTAAACGATGATGAAAATGGGGCAATATTTCCGCCCTGTTTCCGGGCCAGATCGCGCGAACCGGTCATTTTGCCCGGTCGGCCCGCCGCAGCGCGTTGCGCGGCGGCCGATCAGTGCGCGGCTTCCTGCCGGATCCTGGCCGACGCTTCCGCCAGGTTCCGCCACGCCGGCTGTCCCGGCGCGTAGCGCGCCCTGATATACGCGGCCAGCTCGGCCATCTGCCGATCGTCGAATGCGTCGCCGAAGCCCGGCATGTAACCGAGCTCGCCGGTGGCCGGCTGGTCGATCCCGTGATGCAGCACGCGCAGCAGGTTGTCCGGTGCGGCCTGGCTGACGCTCGTGTTGAGCCCCATCAGCGGGCGTACGCCGAAATGCCCGACGCCGCCCGATTCCGCATGACAGACCGCACACGCGGCGTCGAACGCCCGGCGACCGTTCTCGAGGCCGAGCGTCGCAACGGCTTGCGCACCGCGCGCGCGCCGGGCCGCCGCATCGGCCGCCGCCGCGGTATCGACGGGCGGCGACAGCGACGCGAGATAGTGCGCGATCGACCGGACATCGGCCTCGGGCAGCGACGCAAGCCCCGCGACGACCGGCGCCATCGGCCCCGCCGCGACGCCATGCTGCGCGGAGAAGCCCGTGCTCAGGTAGTCGAACAGCGCGCCTTCGGTCCATGGCACCGGCGTCGCCGGCGACGCGACGAGCGGCGGCGCGACCCACCCCTCGGCCTCGCCTCCCGACAGGTACGCCCAACCGCCCTTCTCCGCGCCCAGCGCGTTGCGCGGCGTATGGCACGCGCCGCAGTGCCCGGCGCCGTCGACCAGATACTTGCCGCGATTCCACATCGCGGAGCGTGCCGGGTCCGGCGCGAACGGCCGCGCATCGTGAAACAGCCAGTTCCAGCCGGCGACGAGGCGCCGCTGGTCGAGCGGGAACGGCAGTTTGGTCGTCGGCGGCACATGCTTCACCGGCGGCTGCGACATCAGGTACGCATAGAGCGCGAGCAGGTCGGGCTCGCTCAGCTTCGCGAACGCCGTGTACGGGAACGCCGGGTACAAGTGCGTGCCGTCGCGCGAGATGCCTTCGCGCATCGCGCGCGCGAATGCCGGATACGACCATCGGCCGATGCCGGTTTCGGGATCCGGCGTGAGGTTCGTCGTGTAGATCGTGCCGAACGGCGTATCGAGCGCGAGCCCGCCCGCGTTGGTCGCGCCGCCTGGCGCGGTGTGGCACACCGCGCAATCGCCGGCGAGGGCGACCAGGCGGCCGCGTTCGAGCGTCGCCGCACTCCACATCGCGCCATCCGCGCCGCCGGGCGCAACGGGTGCGATCGACGCGGGGCCCGGCAGGATCGCGCAGGCCAGACCGATCAGCCCGCCGACCACCCCGCCCACGCCGCCGCCGGCCAGCCAGCGGCGCCAGCGCGATGCGCGACGCGGGTCGCTGCGCCCCGCTTCGCCGGAATCGGCCGGCACCGGTCGCGCAAGCGCCGCGCGAATGTGCTCGGCGTCGAACGGCGGTGCGCGAAACCGCACGCCCGTCGCGTCGTACAGTGCGTTCGCGATCGCCGCCGCCGCGGGCGCCGCCGCTTGCTCGATCCGGCGCGCATCGTGCCCGGACAGTTCACCGTGCTCGCGATGCGCGGTGTCGTCGAACGCGATCAGTTCGTGAGCGATCGCATCCCGCCGCGCGCCCATGCCGGTTTCGTCATGCGCGGGTCGCGCGGACAAGCGCGCCCCCATCACGCGCGAAATCGCCGCCTCGATCTGCCAGGCGGGCAAGCCGGCCATCGACGCGCCGCCCGGTTCGCCGGCCCCCTGCCCGGCCACGACGCGCCGCACCGCGACGTCGCCCGTCGCGCGGTCGACATCGAGATCGACGACCCATGCGGACCAGCGCGCGTCGCCGTCGCGTATCGCGTCGGCTGCCGGCGGCGTGTCGCCGGAAGATGCCGCGGCGCCATCGAAAGCGAAGCCGCGCCCGCTCAGGTGCGCATGGGCACCCGGGTCGACCGCGGCCGGCGCGCCCCATGCGGCGCGCTCGCTGACCATCCGGATAATCTCGCGCGGCCCCGCATCCCGCGCCGCATCGAGATGCTGCAGGCGCAACGCGACCGGGTCGCGCCGCAACGCGTCCGCGAGTTCGTCGACGAAGGATTCGCGCGCGAACACGTGCGCGTGGCCGGGAATCGCGTGGCCGGCATCGGCAAGCTCGATCGACGTCTGCGCATGCCGGTAGACGAACGGCGCGGCAGGGCCGGTATCCGCGCGCTCGTTCTTCGCATCATGCGGCGCGTGAAGATCGTCCGTGGCCGCCCGCGCGCGATAGCGCCAGGTCGTCATCCGTCCGTCGGACGCGGTCCGCGTTTCGACGTCGAGCGATACCTGCGCGCCTGCATGCGCATCTCCGATCGGCCATGTGTAGCGCGCGTGGTGCGCGCACAATGCATCGACGCCGACGTCATCGCGCGGCTCGGGTAACGTGACGCGCGCCGGCGCGACGGGCAGGCCTGCGTCAGGCTTCATCGCCGCCTCGCAGATAGCGAGCCGCGCGATGCACGGCCCGGATGATCTCCAGGTGCGTGCCGCAGCGGCAAAGATTGAAGCGCAACGCATCGCGGATCGCCGCATCGTCCGGCGCGGGATCGCGGTCGAGCAGCGCCTTCGTGCTCATGATCATCCCGTTCAGGCAATAGCCGCACTGCGCGGCCTGCTCGTCGATGAACGCGCGCTGGATCGGATGCGGCGCGTCGCGCGACCCGAGTCCTTCCAGCGTCGTGACGTCGCGCCCGCTCGCGGCGGCGGCCGGCACGACGCACGAACGCGTTGCCCGCCCGTCGACCAGCACCGTGCATGCGCCGCACTGCCCGAGCCCGCAGCCGTATTTCGGGCCGTTGAGCGCGCAGTCGTTGCGCAGGATCAGCAGCAGCGGCGCATCGGGTGCGGCATCGTCGAAGGTGTGCGGCGCGCCGTTCACGCGAAACGCCAGCGGCCGCGACGGAGAAGCGGGATGGGACATGAATGGATCCGGAATGCGGCGCGCGGGCCGAGGGGGCCGGCGGCGGGCGACCGGCGGCGGGCACTGCCGCCGGCGCGCGCCTGACATATAACACGCCGAAAAACACACGTACCGGCGCATCGGCACTCGCGACGGCGAAGCGCCGGCCGGCGCGGGCACTGCGTGCGCGTCAGGCCACGGCCGCGACGCTGTTGCGCGACGGCGAGACGAGCGGCACGTCGAACACGTCGTAGCCGAACACCCACGACGGATCCTCGTTCGTGCGCAGCCACGTGTTGTTGTGCGATACGAGCTGCACCTTCGACGCACGCGCCGCACGATTCGCCTCGTACAGCGCGAATGCACCCGCGTAGTCGCCGACGCCGACTTCGTCGAGACAACGCGCGAGCATCGCGGCATCCTCGATCGCCATCGCCGCGCCCTGTGCCATGTGCGGCTTCATCGGGTGGCACGCGTCGCCGAGCAGCACGAGGCGGCCGCGGCTCCACAACGGCAACGGATCGCGTTCGAGCAGCGGCCACTTGGTGATCGACGGCGACACATCGATCAGGTGCTGGATGTCGGCGTGGAAACCGGCGAACGCCTCGCGCATTTCGTCGCGGCTGCTGTCGACCATCGACACGCCTTCGGGCCATTCGGCCTGCGGCACGCCGGTCACGTAGTAATACTCGTCGCGCTTCTCGGTCACGTAGTAGACCATCATGTGGCGATCCTCGGACCACCACTTCACGCACATGTCGTACGGCTTGTGGCCGAGCAGCGACGCCGGGAACACCGCGCGGTGCGCGACATAGCCCGTGTAGCGCGGCGGCTCCGCGCCGAGCAGGTGCTCGCGGATCCGCGAATTCACACCGTCCGCGCCGATCACGATGTCGGCCGTCTCGACGCTGCCGTCGGCGAACGTCAGGCGCACCGCATCGCCGGTGTCGTCCACGGCCGCGAGCCGCTTGCCGAAGCGGATCGTGCCGGGCGTCACCGCCTGCGTCATCAATGCATGGAAATCGCCGCGATGCACGGTCAGGTAGCTCGCGCCGTAGGCCTTGCGCGCGTAGTCGCCGAGCGGGATCCGAGCGAGCACGTCGGCCGTCTGCCAGTCGCGGCTGTACCAGCAATCCGGATGCGAACCCATCGTCTCCAGCGCGTCCTCGCAGCCGATGCGCCGCATGATCTTCATCACGTTCGGGCCGAGGTGGATGCCCGCGCCGAGGCGCGAGAACGCCGGCGCCTGCTCGTACAGCGCGACGTCGTAGCCGCCGCGCTGAAGCAGCGCCGCGGCGGCCGTGCCGCCGAGGCCGGCGCCGATGATTGCGATACGGGGTGTGCTCATGCGGATCTCCTGATCGTGGGCCCGTCGCCGAACACGGCGCGAGGACGGGCGGATTGAATGGCGTTTATAAAGCGTACACACTCAATTTACTCAGGACAAGCGGATTGTCGACGGTCGCAAACACATTCGGGAAAACACCAATAATTCCACGAATATTCGCGACGCAAAGCGATAAACCCAAGATCGACGCCATTTTTATCCATTGCGATTTTCAAATGTACACACTAGACTTTGCTCGACATCCGGCGATCCCGCGCCAGCGTGCCGCCCCATCCTTACCGACACGGAGCCTCCCCGTCATGAGCAAGACCTACCGCATCGGCCAGATCGTGCCGAGTTCCAACACGACGATGGAAACCGAGATTCCCGCGATGCTGCGGCTGCGCGAAGCGATCCGCCCCGAGCGCTTCACGTATCACTCGAGCCGAATGCGGATGAAGAAGGTCGTCAAGGAAGAACTCGCGGCGATGGATGCCGAATCCGACCGCTGCGCGGTGGAACTGAGCGATGCGCGCGTCGACGTACTCGGCTACGCGTGCCTCGTCGCGATCATGGCGATGGGGCACGGCTACCACCGCGTGTCGCAGGCGCGCCTGACGAAGCACACGGCGGACAACGGCGCACAGGCGCCGGTGCTGACGAGCGCAGGCGCGCTCGTCGACGCACTGAAGGTAATCGGCGCGAAGCGGATCGTCGTCGTCGCGCCGTACATGTTGCCGCTGACCGAACTCGTGGTCGACTACATCCGCAACGAAGGCTTTGACGTGCTCGCGTACCGCGCACTGGAAATCCCCGACAACCTCGACGTCGGCCGCCACGACCCGGCGCGCCTGCCCGATATCGTGAAGACGCTGCCTTACCAGGACGCCGATGCGATCGTGCTGTCCGCCTGCGTGCAGATGCCGTCGCTGCCGGCCGTCGCGAAGGTCGAGGCGATGACGGGCAAGCCCGTGATCACGGCCGCGATCGCGACGACCTACGCGATGCTGCGCGAACTCGACCTCGAACCGATCGTACCCGGCGCGGGCGCACTGCTGTCCGGCGCGTACTGAGCGCCCCACTTTCGACGGAGCCCACATGCCCTCGACTTTCCTGTACGGCGCGAATGTTCGCGCGAACGGCATCCGCCAGCACTACCTGCGCTACGGCGGCGCGACCGGCGCGCGCGCGTCGCGCCCGGCAATCGTGCTGATTCCCGGCATCACGAGCCCCGCGATCACGTGGGGTTTCGTCGGCGAGGTATTCGGCGCGGCGTTCGATACCTACGTGGTCGACGTGCGCGGCCGCGGGCTGTCCGACGCGTCGCCATCGCTCGACTACAGCCTCGATGCGCAGGCCGACGACATCGCGGCACTCGTCGCCGCGCTCGGCCTGCCGCGCACGAGCCTCGTCGGCCATTCGATGGGCGCGCGGATCGCCGCGCGCGCGGCGCGGCGCGCTATCCGCGGGCTCGAATCGGTCGTGCTCGTCGATCCGCCCGTGTCGGGCCCGAACCGTCGCGACTACCCGGGCAAGCTGCCGTGGTACATCGACTCGATGGCGCTCGCGCGCGCCGGCACCGACGCCGAAGGCATGCGCGCGTTCTGCCCGACCTGGACCGACGCCGAACTGCAGCTGCGCGCCGAATGGCTGCATACCTGCGACGAGCGCGCGGTGCGCGCGACGTACGAAGGCTTTCATACCGACGATTTCCACGCGGACGCCGCACAGCTGGCCGTGCCGTCGCTGCTGATCACGGCCGAACGCGGCGACGTGGTGCGCGACGACGACGTCGCCGAACTGCAGCGCGCGACGCCGTCGATGCGGCACGTGCGCGTGCCCGACGCCGGCCACATGATTCCCTGGGACAACGCACCGGGCTTCTACGCGGCATTCGGCGACTTCCTTGGCGCGCCGCTCGCGGCCTGATCGCGCGGCGCCCGCCCCTTTCCTTCACGCCTTTACCGGAGCCGACGATGCCAGTCAGCGATACCCAACTGATCGACGCGTGGAAGCAGGTGCTCGCGCTGTCACGCCTCGAACCGGGCCAGACCGTCACGATCCTGACGAGCGCGGCCACTCACCCGCAAACACTGTCGTGCGCACTGATCGCGACGCAAACGATGGGCGCGATCGTCAACCGGCTCGACCTGCCGCCCGTGAACGGCGACAAGGCGTTCAGCCGCGACCCGCTTGCGTATCTCGGCACGACGCCGCTGACGGGCAACAAGGCCGCGATCGCCGCGCTGCGCGAGAGCGACCTCGTGCTCGACCTGATGACGCTGCTGTTCTCGCCCGAGCAGCACGACATCCTGAAGTCCGGCACGAAAATCCTGCTCGCGGTCGAGCCGCCCGAAGTGCTCGTGCGGATGGTGCCGACGCTCGCCGACCGCACGCGCGTGCTCGCCGCAGCGAAACGGATCGCCGCCGCCCGCGAGATGCGCGTGACGTCGGCGGCCGGCACCGCGCTCGTGTGTCCGCTCGGCGAGTTCCCGCCGACGGCCGAATACGGCTTCGTCGACGCGCCGGGCCGCTGGGACCACTGGCCGAGCGGCTTCGCGCTGACCTACCCGAACGACCGCACCGCGCGCGGCACGATCGTGATCGATCGCGGCGACATCCTGTTGCCGCAGAAGCGCTACGTGAGCGAACCGATCGTACTGACCGTCGAAGGCGGCTATGCAACGCGCATCGAAGGCGGCGTCGACGCCGACCTGCTGCGCGACTACATGGAGACCTTCGCCGACCCCGAAGGCTATGCGATCTCGCATGTCGGCTGGGGGCTGCAGCCGCGGGCGCGCTGGTCGACGCTCGGGCTGTACGACCGGGAAGCGACGATCGGGATGGACGCACGCGCCTTCGAGGGCAACTTCCTGTTCTCGCTCGGCCCGAACAACGAAGGCGGCGGCAACCGCACGACCACCTGCCACATCGACATCCCGCTGCGCCGCTGCACGGTCGAACTCGACGGTGAAACCGTCGTGCGCGACGGCCGCGTGACCGATCAACCCGCGTGACCCACGAGCACCCGACACCATGAACGATCTTTCCCGCCACGCCGAAGCGAACATCTATCGCCAGCAGGGTTTCGGCACGCCGCTGCCGCCGCACGGCAACATCGGCCTGCTGATCGTCGACTTCGTGGTCGGCTTCGCCGATCCCGCCACGTTCGGCGGCGGCAACATCGCACCGGCGATCGCGCGCACGACGCGTGCGCTCACGCTCGCGCGCGAACGCGGCTGGCCCGTCGCGCACAGCCGCATCGTGTATGCGGACGACGGCAGCGACGACAACGTGTTCTCGCTGAAGGTGCCCGGCATGGCGACGCTGACCGAACACCATCCGAACAGCGCGATCGTGCCGGAGCTCACGCCCGCACCAGGCGAACTCGTCGTGCGCAAGACCGTGCCGTCGGCATTCTTCGGCACGCAACTGGCGCCGTGGCTCGCGCAACGGGCGGTGCAGACGCTGCTCGTCGCGGGCGCCGTGACGAGCGGCTGCGTGCGCGCGAGCGTGGTCGACGCGATGTCGCACGGGTTCCGCCCGCTCGTGCTCGCCGATTGCGTCGGGGATCGCGCGATCGCGCCGCACGACGCGAACCTGTTCGACATGCAACAGAAATACGCGGCGGTCATGCCGCTCGACGATGCGATCGCGGCGATCGATGCGGCGCAGGCGCGCACACGATGAACCGTCGCGGCAGGCCGGCGGCGTGACTGGCCGGCGGGCGCCCGCCCGATTGACGCTGCGCTTTTGGCGGCCTAGATTGTTGAGCACGCGCGAGCTCGCGACGGTCACCGTCATTGCCCTCGACACACCCCGCGAACAGGACGCCCGGGCCGCCGGCCGCCTCGCCCCGCATACGCTGCATCCGGCCGCGCGCCGCCTCTCCCTCGACAGGACCCGTCATCCGTGAACCGCTCCGAACTGCTCGCGCGCAACGGCTGCCTGACCGTGATCCGGCCGCCCGCGCCGCCCGTCAAGCCGGCGCCCGGCCAGCCGGGCAGCCTGTCGTCCTACGTGCCGGCGCTGCCGGAAGTGTTCGTCGCGATTCTCGACGACGGCCGCATCCTCGCGTTCAACGGCCACGTCGATCTCGGTACCGGCATCCGCACGTCGCTCGCGCAGATCGTCGCCGAGGAACTCGATGTGCCGGCCGCGCGCGTGACGATGGTGCTCGGCGACACGGCCGCGACACCGAACCAGGGCCCGACCATCGCGAGCGCGACGATCCAGATTTCCGCGACGCCGCTACGCTGTGCGGCCGCGCAGGCGCGCCACGCGCTGCTGGCGCTTGCCGCCGAACGGTTCGACGTCGACGCGGCGCAACTGCAAATCGACGATGCGACGATCTCGGCGAACGGACAAACGGCCACGTTCGCCACGCTCGTCGCCGCGCACCGGATCGCGCTGACGCTGGACCTGAACACCCGCACGAAGGACCCCACCCAATACCGGATCGTCGGCAGGTCGTCGCCGCGCGTCGACCTGCCCGCGAAGGCAACCGGCCAGCTCACGTTCGTGCACGACATGCGCGTGCCCGGCATGCTGCACGGTCGTGTCGTGCGACCGCCGTATGCAGGTCACGACAGCGGCGCATTCGTCGGCGCCTCGCTCGTCGACGTCGACCACGCGTCGGTGGCCGACGTGCCGGGGCTCGTGGCCGTCGTTGCGATCGGCGATTTCGTCGGTGTGGTGGCCGAACGCGAGGAACACGCGATCCGTGCGGCGCGCCAGTTGCGCGTGACGTGGCGGCCGCTCCCCGCACTGCCGTCGCTCGACGAACCGGCCGCCGCGATCGCCGCCGCGCCGGCCAAACGCCGCGTGCTGCTCGACGAAGGCGATGTCGACGCCGCGCGTACGCAGCCCGACACGATCACGCTGTCGCGCACCTATGCGTGGCCGTTCCAGATGCACGGCTCGATCGGCCCGTCATGCGCGCTCGCCGACTACCGCGAACCGGGCGACGGCCGCATCACCGTGTGGTCCGGCACGCAGAATCCCGTATCGCTGCGCTACGACCTCGCGACGCTCGTCGCGCGCGACGAAGCCGATTTCGACGTGGTGCGGATGGAAGCGGCCGGCTGCTACGGCCGCAACGGCGCGGACGACGTGTGCGGCGACGCGCTGCTACTGTCGCGCGCGGTCGGCCGCCCGGTGCGCGTGCAGTTGTCGCGCGCGGACGAACATCTGTGGGAACCGAAAGGCACGGGCCAGCTGATGCAGGTGACCGGCACCGTCACGCGTGACGGCCGCCTGCTCGGCTACGATTTCTCGACGCGCTACCCGTCGAACGACGCGCCGCTGCTCGCGGCGCTGCTGGCCGGCACGATCGCGCCCGAGCCGCGCGTGTTCGAGATGGGCGACCGCACGGCCGTGTCGCCTTACGCGAGCCCGCATCGCCGCTTCGTCTGCGAGGATCTCGCACCGCTCGTGCGCGCGTCGTGGCTGCGCGGCGTGTCGGCGTTGCCGAACTCGTTCGCGCACGATGCGTTCGTCGACGAATGCGCGGCGCTGACCGGCGTCGACCCGCTTGCATTCCGGCTGCGCCATCTGCAGGACACGCGCGCGTCCGAACTGCTGCAGGCGGTGGCCGAGCGCGCGGGCTGGACGCCGCGCGTGCGGCGCACGCCGCATGAACCCGCTCCCTCGCGGCTCGTGCGCGGCCGCGGGATCGCCTATGCGCGCTACGTGCACAGCCGCTTCCCCGGCTTCGGCGCGGCGTGGTCGGCGTGGATCGTCGACCTGAGCGTCGATCGCGTGTCGGGCGAGATCCGCATCGAACGCGTGACGGTCGGCCAGGACACGGGCACGATGATCAACCCCGACGGCGTGCGCCACCAGATCCACGGCAACGTGATCCAGGTATTGAGCCGCACGCTGAAGGAGCGCGTGCGCTTCGCCGACGGCAAGGTCGCGTCGCGCGAATGGGCGAGCTATCCGATCCTGACCTTCGCGGAAGTACCGGACATCGATGTCGTGCTGATGCCGAGGCAAGGCGAGCCGCCGCTCGGCGCGGGAGAGTCGGCGTCGGTGCCGGGCCCTGCCGCCGTCGCGAACGCGTTGTTCGATGCGACCGGCGTGCGGTTCTATGCGCCGCCGTTTACGCCGGAGACGGTCCGGGCCGCGTTGCGCGACGCAGGCCGGTTGATGACGGTCGACGCAGCCGGTGAGCAGAGCGCAACCGGCGCGGCTTGAGCGCTGCCAGCTTCATCGCGGGATCAAAGCCGGCCGACAAACGGGCTGACCAGGCGGGCACGACTACCGCCCCGCGAGCGGCGCGCATCACGCGTCGCCGTCTTCTTCCATCATCTTGCGCAGCAGAAACTGCAACGCGACCCGCTCGCCCGGATTGAGCGCGCCATACGTGCGCTCCGTCACCTGCCGCGCGAACGGCACCGTGCGGTCGATCAGCGCGAGGCCGGTCGCGGTGGCGCGCACGATCAGCTTGCGGCCGTCGTTCGGATCGGGCAGCACCTCGATCAGCGCGCGCGCCTTCAGTCGATCGACCACGCCGCGGATCGTCGCCTGGTCGATCGCGGTCGCCTTGACGATGTCGTTCAGCGAGCACGCCTGGCGCTCCTTGACCGCACACAGCGTGACGAACTGCGCGGCCGTGAGATCCGAATCGGGAATCGCTTCCTGGAAGATCGACACGTGCCGCTGATACGCGCGGCGCAGCAGGTGCCCGACCTGGTCGTGAAAGTCGTAGGAATCCTTGGAAGACGCCATGAAAGTAAAGGCTCGTGCCGCAAGTCAGTGAAAGACAAGCAGTGTACACCCTCAATTCGGCTCGACCCGGAGCCGGGTTGCCGCTTCATTGCGGTGCATCAGCATGCGCGGCACCCGGCGCGCGGCGCGCCTGACGATCGCCTGACAACTGCGCTTCGTCCGCCGGGAACGTCGCCGAGACGGCAAGCGATGCACGTTCGAACCTGCTGCCGCGCACGTGCTTGCGTGTATCGGCAAACTTTCGTGCACACACTTCACTTTCAAGTGCATGCGCACGAATCATGTGCATGCCGATTCATCCCGCCGCCCTCCTTCAAAATGCATGAAACCCCATTAAAAACCTCGTCAAACATACGGGTTTTCTCACACGAATGCTTACCTTCATGTGGCCGGAACCGTGCCTGTTCGATTCGGTATTTTCTAGTGTGTACGCTATTTAATTGCCGTGATATACAGACTCCAGTGCGCAGCGGAACGTCCGCTCGCGTCGATCGGCCACCCATTCATCCGTCACCTTCGAACAGGGGCAATCCCATGTCTACCGCACACCCGAGCGCCGCCGTTTCCCCCGACGACGCGCTGCACGGCAATCTCTACCGCAAGGTCACGCTGCGCCTGATTACCCTCTTCTGCCTGTGCTACTTCGCGGCCTATCTCGACCGCATCAACATCGGGCTCGCGAAACTCCAGATGCTCGACGCGCTGAAGTTCAGCGATACCGTGTACGGGCTCGGCGCCGGCCTGTTCTTCGCCGGCTACATCCTGTTCGAAGTCCCGAGCAACCTGGTGCTGCAACGCGTCGGCGCGAAGCTGTGGATCGCGCGGATCATGATCACGTGGGGCCTGCTGTCGGGGGCGACGATGTTCGTGCACACGCCGATGCAGTTCTACATCGTGCGTTTCCTGCTCGGCGCGGCCGAGGCCGGCTTCCTGCCCGGCGTGCTGCTGTACCTGACGCAGTGGTATCCCGATGCGCGTCGCGCGCGGATCGTCGCGCTGTTCATGGTTGGACTGCCGCTGTCGAGCATGATCGGCAGCCCGATCTCCGGCTGGATCATGCGCGCGTTCGACGGCGCGCACGGGCTCGGCGGCTGGCAGTGGCTGTTTCTGCTCGAAGCGCTGCCGTCGGTGCTGCTCGGCTTCGCCGTGCTGCGCTGGCTGCCCAACAACATCGAATCCGCGCGGTGGCTGACTGCCGACGAGAAGCACGCGTTGCGCGCGAACCTCGACGCCGATCCGTCCGGCAACAAGAGCCATGCGCTCGGCAAGGCGTTCTCCGATCCGAAGGTATGGGCGCTCGGCCTGATCGACCTGTGCGTGCTGCTCGGCCTCTATGCGGTGAGCTTCTGGCTGCCGACGATCCTGCGCGACACGGGCGTGAAGGATGCATATCACATCGGCTGGCTGATGGTGATCCCGAATGCCGCGGCCGTGCTCGCCACGCTGTATTGCGGCGCAAGTTCCGACCGCGCGCGCGAACGCCGCTGGCATATCGTCGTGCCGTTCATGGTGTCGGCCGTCGCGCTGGCAATTGCGGCATCGTCGTCGCACGGCACGTTCGGGACGGTGCTGCTGTTCTCGCTGATCAACGCGGGAGCGGCCGCCGCGATGCCGGTCGTCTGGGCGTTGCCGTCGACTTTCCTGAAGGGCCCGGCCGCCGCCGGCGGGATCGCGTTCGCGTGCTCGATCGCCAACCTCGGCGGGTTCGGCAGCACCTACTTCATCGGTTGGCTGCGCGACACGTTCCATTCGCAAAGCGCGGGGCTGTACGGTTTCGCCGCGTGCATGGTGATCGGCTGCGCCTTCGCGCTCGCCTATCCGGCCCGGCTCGTGAACCGCTGACACAGCCCGTCCCGCGCGCGACGCGGTCATTTTTACAACCGCGCCGATCGCGCGGCCCGCCCCACACGACCTGTCCCGCCCCGCGCACGCTGCCCCTGCGGCGCGTGCGCGCGTCCCGCCGCCGCTTCCCGGCTCGCTCCCGCCGCCATTCGCCACGCAGGCACATCGCTTGCGTCATCCACGCGCCCGCCGATCCGGCGGGCAGCATCCTTCCCACAACCGGCGCTGCGCACCGCGCGACCCTTCGCGCGGCGATCCCGCATCGCAAGCAGGTTCCCTGAACGAGAGGACAACATGAAATCAATACGAACGCTGGTCGCCCTGTGCTCGGTCGTTTCCGTGCTCGCGGCATGTGGCGGCGACGGCAACGACGTCGGCACCGAACTCGGCATCTCGAAGCCGCAGGCGCGCTTCATCAACGCGGTGCCGGCCGGACCGAACCTCGATTACTACCTGAACGCAAAGCTCGACCAGGGCGGTATCGCGTACAAGGGCGTGACGCGCTATCACGACGTCGACTCGGGTACGCAGAACGCCAGCTATGACGTCTCGGGCACGACGACGACCATCGCCGCGCAATCGTTCAGCGCGGCAAACGGCCATCACTACACGACGATCGCACTGCCGAGCACGACGTCGCTGATTTCCGTGATCGACGATCCGTACGACAAGGGCCTGCTGTCGGACAAGGCGCGCGTGCGCAGCTTCAACGCGTCGCCGAACGCGCAGAACGTCGACATGTACATCGTCCCGCCCGGCACCGACATCACGACGCAAAGCCCGACGCTCGCGGGCGCGGCCTACCAGAACGCGGTGCCGGCATCGGCGCAGGATTCGATCTACCTGAACGGCGGCAGCTACCAGGTGATCGTCACGACGGCCGGCAGCAAGACGCCGATCCTCAAGACCGCGCCGGTCACCATCAACAACAACGCCGACTGGCTGCTGCTGACGATCCCGTCGGGCGGAGTCGGCGACGTGACGCCGAACGATATCCACGTGCTGGTTGCGCAGGGCAACGACGCCGATACGTCCGCGCAGGAACTCGGTCCGCAATAAGGATCGCTGACGGTCGTGGCGGCCGGCGCGATCGTGCCGCCTGCCGCACCTTGTCGCCGCGCGGTCAGTTGTGCCGCTCCAGGACGATCACATGCTCGGGGCGCGCGCCGTCGCCGTGCTCGACGTCGACAGCGCCGACATGACGCACGTGCCAGCCCGGCCGCGTCGCGATCTGCGGCAGGTTGCCGGACGGACGGCTCTCGATCCCGCCGAGCCCTTCGTCGGGCGTGTCGACCGCTTCGTCGAGCGACGCGTTCGAATGAATCACGTTGTCGTGCCATTTCGACGCGCCCACGGCCGCCTCCATGCCCTTGCCGTCGACATCGACCGTGTTGTCGGTCATCGCCATGCTCGCGTTGTCGAGCGTCGCGATCCGGGCGGCCGCTCGCCGCACGGGGTCGTCGCTGTCGGGCGCATGCGTGCCGCGCTCGATCGGCGGCAGGCCGGTCGGCGTCTTTGCGGCAATCATTTCGGGCGTCAACGGGCGCCCGCGCGCCGCATCGGGTATGCGGTGCGCCGCCGGGCCCTTCGCTGGCTCGTCTCCCCGATCTTTCGGGGCGGGGTTCGATTCCACGTTCTGCATCGCACCTCCTCGTCCGGCCGGCGTGCGCCGGCATCAGGCCGCCGGCGCCGGTCCGGGAATCGCTACAACGGTCCTTGCAAATCTTTCATGTGCGCAGCAGCGCGCACGTGCACCACCCGGCGCACGTGGCAAGCCGGCACGGCGTCGCCTCAAGCGGACGTCGCACCCGCACACGGCCGGGGCAACGTCCGGCGCACGGGAGAACCACGGAACAACCGCGGGTCAGCCGCCGCTCGCGCCGCCCGGCGCGGAGGCCGCGCCCGGCATGCTCGCGCCGCTGTCGCCGCTGCTGCCGGCCGCGCTGCTGCCCGGCGTACCCGACGGCGCGGCCGACATGCCGCCCGTTGCGCTCGAGTCGGAGCTCGCGCCGCTGCTGTCGCTCTTCTTCTGGCAGCCCGCACCTGCCGCCAGGCCCGCAATCAGGATGCCGGCGAAGACGGCCCGCGACACATGACGAAGTGAATATCGCTGCATGACACCTCCGCTGATGTCGATGTGGATGGAGCCCGCTGGCGAGCAATTCCCGTACCGCACCGGCCTTCGCCGACGCCCGCCCGCATTGCATTCATTTTTCAAATGACGCCCAACCGAATATTTAATTTCCCATCACCGTGCCGGCCTTCCATACTCGCGAACAAATCCGAGACATGACGTCCACGGTGGCCCAGCCGGCGCAGCGTTCCCACGCTGCCGGTTTCGCGCCCCGCACATGGAAGGAGACAACGGCGTGCAACTGGAAGCCACCCACCGTCCCGGCCTCGCGCTCGGCGCGGACGACGCATCGCATCGAACCGATTCGGCCGCGCGCGACCCCGCGCCGAGCCAGCGGCTGCACAATCCCGACCTCGCGCCGGCGCGCCCGAAACGGATCGTCGGCTGGCCGGACACCTTCGCACGATGACGCGCCGCCGGCCCGCTGCTGCGTCGCACCCGGGCATCGGGTCGCCGGGAGGCGTATCGGCATGCGGGACACACTAGACCCGAACGCCCCGCCCGGCGACGCGTCCGACGCCGCGGGTGCGCTCGACCTGCTCGATGCACGGTTGATGCGCATCCTGCTCGTGCTGCTGACCGAGCGCACCGTGTCGCGTGCGGCCGTGCGCCTGAACATGTCGCAGCCGGCCACCAGCGCCGCGCTCAAGCGCCTGCGCACGCTGCTCGGCGATCCGCTGCTGGTGCGCAGCCGCTACGGGATGGTGCCGACCGAGTTCGGCGCACGGCTGATCGACCCGCTGCGCAACGCGCTGCGCGTGATCGACTTCATCCGCATCCAGCAGCCGACGTTCGACGCGCGCACGTCGGTGCGCACCTACCGGATCGGCTGCCCCGACTACCTGAACGTGCTGTTCGTGCCGAAGCTCGTCGCGCTGTTCCGCGAACGCGCACCGAGCGCGCAACTCGTGTTCCATCCGCTCGGCGACGGCTTCGACGACGAGCGCGCGCTGGCCGACGGCGAACTCGACATCGTGATCGACAATCGTCCGGCACGCGCGTCGCGGTTCCGGCAGGACGACCTGTTCGACGATCGCATCGTGTGCCTGATGCGCGCGACGCATCCGCTCGCGCGACGCGGCACGATGACGGCTGCCGACTTTGCCGAAGCACCGCAGCTGTGCCCGACACCGTCGTGGCTCGAAGCGTCCGGCGCGATCGACCAGCAACTTGAACGCGTGGGCCTGCAGCGGCGGATCGTCGTCACGCTGCCGCATTTCGAACTCGCCGCGCATGCGCTGGTGCGCACCGACATGCTCCTGACCACCACGTACCGGCTCGCGCGGCACTATGCGAAGCTGCTGCCGCTCGCCGCCGTTGCGTTGCCCGCTGAACCGCCGGACATCGTGTACCGGATGACCTGGAACGAATCGGGTGCGTGCGCCGAGGGCGTGCGCTGGTTGCGCGGGCTGATCGCGGAAGCGACGCGTGCGTGGCTCGACGCGGAGGCCGCGCTACCGACTGTCGCGGCCGTCTCGGCCGTCCAGGCGGCCGACGCGAGCGCCGCCCCTGCGCCCGATACGCCGCGCTCGCCGGTGCGACGTCGTGCCACGCACTGCGGCCGCACCCACCGGACACCCATCGCACGCGCGACGCGTGCGCACCGCGCGACAACGAAGCCGCATTGAATGCGATGCGGCGGCGCCCGCGGTAGGCCCCGTCCTATTTACCCGCGGCAGACGCGCCATGCACAATGACGGCATTCGAGAGAGTCATCCGGAATCCGAGGGCATGCCGATGAAAACCTACCTGATCGCCGTGGCCGCACCGTTCGTGCTGCTGGCCCACTCCCCCGCGTTCGCCGACACACGGGATTGCGCGACGCGCATCCGCGCGCTGCAGACGCAGATCGATCAAGCGAAGCGGTTCGGTCATACGCAACAGCTGATGCGCCAGCAGATCGCGCTCGCGCAAATCCAGGAGAACTGCACGGACGCCGGCCAGCTTTCCCGTGCCGAACGCAAGGTGCAGGACAAGCAGCGCGATATCGAACAGGCTCGAGGCGACGTGCGGGACGCGCAGGCGCGCGTATGCGAAGCCCAGGCGCACGACGACGCGCACAAGGTCGAGAAGGCCCGGCGCAAGCTCGCCGACAAACAGGACAAGCTGCACGAAGCGACGCGCGACCTGCACGAAGCCGAAGCCGATCGCAACGCATTGAAGAGTTGACAGCGCGCGCGGCGTGCCGTCACGCGTCACGCATCGGTTGCGCGAGCAACTGGTAGGCAACGACGGCCGCGACCAGCGCAAGCACGCCGCTCACCGTCAGCGCACGGGCAAACCCGCTTGCGAATGCGACGGGCGCCGCCTGCGCGAGCGCACCCGCGGCCGACGGCGGCACGCGCTCGAGCGCCTGCGCGAGATCGCCGGCGAGCAGACTCGACATGAATGGCGCATCGGCGAACGCGCGCAGGCCGGGCGCGGCGGACAGCAGCCGGTCGAGCCGCGCATGCGTGCTCGCCGCCAGCACCGCGCCGAGCACGCCGACGGCCGTCACGATCGCCGAGAAGCGCGTCGTCGTGCTGATGCCCGATGCCATGCCGGTGCGATTCGGCGGCACGCACGCCATGATCGCCTTCTGCGTGTCGCCGTTCATGATGCCCGCGCCGCAGCCCGTCACGACCATGCCGAGCGCGACGAGCCGGTAGTCGCCACTGGCCGTCAGCGCCGCGGTCGCGAGATTGCCCGCGCCGATCAGCGCGAGCCCGCCCGCGAGCACGCCGCCGGACGCCACGCGCGTGGCCAGCGCCGCACCAAGCGACGGCCCGGCGATCATCGCGAACGCGAACGGCAGCATCCCGAGCCCCGCGTCGATCGCCGACATCCCGAACGCGTTCTGCAGGTACAGCGGCAGAAACGTCATCATCACCTGCGCGCACGCTGCATAGCCGAACATCGCGAGCACGGCGCCGACGAAGCGCGGCTGGCGGAACAGCGCGAGATCGATCATCGGCCGCGCCTGCCAGCGCTCCGCGCCGACGAACGCCGCGAACAGCGCGGCGGCGAGCGCGAGCCGGCCGAGCGTCGCGGCCGACAGCCAGCCGTGCGACGGTGCACCGATCAGCGCCGCGATCGCACACGCGAGCGCCGCGCCGAACAGCAGGCTGCCCGCCGCGTCCACGCGCTTCGCGTGCGGATCGCGCGACTCGTCGATCGCAACGCGCGCGCCGGCCGCGAGCAGCAGGCAGACGGGCAGGTTCAGCAGGAACACCCAGCGCCAGCCGATCCATTGCGTGATCGCGCCGCCGACGAGCGGCGCGATGGCCGTCGCGATCCCCATGCACATGCCCCAGATCGCCCACGCGCGCGCCCGTTCGCACCCGTCCGGAAAACGGTTGGCGATCACGGCGAGCGCGGCCGTCAGCAGCAGCGCGGCGCCGCCGCCCTTCACCGCCCGCGCAGCGATCAGCCAGCCGGCCGTCGGCGCGACGCCGCAGCCGAGCGACGCGAGAAAGAACAGCGCGAGCCCCGTGAAGAGCATCCGCTTGCGGCCGAAGCGGTCGGCCAGCCCGCCGGCCGGCAGCAGGCACGCGGCGAACGCGGTCATGTACGCGCTCACGACCCATTCGATATCGGCGAAGCTCGCGTGGAAACTGCGCGCGATGCTCGGCAGCGACACGGCGACGACGTTCGTGTCGAGCACGATCAGCGAGCAGGTCGCGGACGCGACGGCGAGCGTCGCGGCGGCGGGCATGCGGGCGCCGGTGCGCGGGGCGGCCGCCGCGCCTGCGCGCGACGCCGGTGAAGACTGGGACATCGGCTGCTCCGGAACGAGATCGACGAGCCGTATGCTAGGCTTGCTCCGTATTGCCTGTCATTGATACTCCGAAGCTGTTTTATTAACGAAAATTGCAATCATGGACCGGCTCGAATTCCGCCACGTGCGCGCGTTCCTGAGCGTCGCCCGGCATCTGCACTTCGCCCGCGCGGCCGAAGCGCTCGACATGGCGCCGCCCGCGCTCACGCGGCAGATCCAGGAGGCCGAACGCGTGCTCGGCGTGCGCCTCTTTCACCGGTCGCGCCGCGCGGTCACGCTGAGCGCGGCCGGCGAGGCCTATCTCGCCGAGGCGAGCGCCGCGGTCGAGCACCTGCAGCGCGGCCGCGAGCTCGCGACATTGGCCGAGCGCGGCGAAATCGGCCGGATCGAGATCGGCTACGTGTCGTCGGCCGTCTATTCGGGCACGCTGCAGCGCACCGTCGGCGCGTTTCGTGACGCGCATCCACGCATCGAACTGAACCTGCGTGAAGTGCCGATGGACGACGTCGCGAACCAGCTCGACACGGGCCGGCTCGACCTCGCCTACGTGCGCCCGCCGATGCCGCTGCCCGGCGCCCTGCGGGTCGTCACGCTGCAGCGCGACGTGTTCGTCGCGGCCGTGCCGGCCGGGTCGCGCTACGCGTCGATGGCGGCCCTTCGCGCCACCGACCTCGCCGACGCGCGCTTCGCGGTACCCGAACAGGAGCGCGGCACGCTCGAGGTCGCGCGCCGCGGCCGCTTCGCACCGCTGATCGCCGCACGCCCGGGCGGCCTGCTCGCGGTGCTCGCGTGCGTATCCGTGAATGGCTGGGTTGCCGTGATTCCCGATGCGCTCGCCGGTTGCGCGTCGCTGCCGGGCGTCGTGTACCGGCCGATCGCCGGCAAGCCGATCACGTCGGAACTGGCACTCGCGCATCGGCGCTTCGAAAAGGCGCCGGCGGTACGCGCGTTCCTGCGGACGGTTCCGTCGGCCACGCGCGGCCCCGCATGAAACACCCGCGTGCGGCGCTGGCGGCGATGCCCGCCGTCGCCGCACGAATATGCATTGCACGATTCGATGTTTGTCGGCGGCAAACCGATTCCGTAACCTGCCCGGCAGCCGCGCCGCCCGCGCGCGGATCACCGAGGACACCCCGCCGATGAATCCATCCTCTGCTCCGGCGCGCCGCCGTGTGCTGCAGCGCCTTGCCGCCCTCGCCGCCGCACCGCTCGCCGGCGGCATCGCACGGCCCGCCCACGCAGTCGGCACCGATCTGTCCGGCGTCACGCTCGTGCTCGGCGACCAGGCCGGCGGCCTGCGCGCACTCGCGGAAGCCGCACGCGTGCTCGACGGTACGCGTTACCGGTTCCGCTGGGCCAACTTCCAGGGTGCCGCGCCGCTGTTCGAGGCGCAGCGCGCGGGCGCGATCGATCTCGCGCCGGCCGGCGACCTGCCCGTGCTGACGGCCGCGCTCGGCGACCCGTCGTTGCGGATCGTCGCGACGCGCGTCGGTTCGCCGGCGTCGCTCGGCATCGTCGTGCCGCCCGATTCGCCCGTGCGCACCGTCGCCGACCTGAAAGGGCAAACCGTCGTCGTGTCGTCCGCGCGCGGCAGCATCTCGCAGTACCAGTTGTACGGCGCGCTGCGCGAACACGGCCTCACGCCGCGTGATGTCGACGTGCGCTTCGTGCTGCCCGTCGATGCATTCGCCGCGTTCGAGGCGCAACGGATCGGCATCTGGGCAACGTTCGACCCGTACTACGGGCATGCGGTACGGCGCGGCGCGCGCATCGTCCGCGACGGCAGCGGCATCAATTCCGGGCTGGCGTTCCTGACGTCGCCGGTCGAAACGCTCGACGATCGCGCGAAGCGCGCGGCACTCGCGGACGTACTGGCGCGGCTCGCCCGCGCGGGGCAATGGGCGCTTGCGCATCCGGCCGACTATGCGGGCGTCTATGCGTCGCTCACGCGCCTGCCGACCGATGCGGCCACCGACATCGCGCGCCGGGCCGCGCTCGCGCAGCGCAGCCTCAGCGGCGCCGATATCGACGTGCTGCAGCGTGTCGCCGACCGCGCGGCGGCCGACGCGATCCTGCCGCGGCGGGTCGATGTCGGATCGATCGCGATCCGCAACGTATCCGCCTGAGCGAGGCCGCGCAGGGCTGCGTTCAGCGTGGGCGCGCCATGTCGAGGGGCGGCAGGTCGTCGCCGAACGTCGAGGCGACGAGCGTGCGCATCGCGGCGACCGGCAGCGTCGGCCCCGACCGGTTGAACGTGCAGCGCTCGCCCGCGGCGGACGCGGCCCGATGCGTCGCGGCCCGCCACGCGCCGCGTCCGCCGTCGCGCTCGAATGCGGCGAACGGCAGCCGCTCGGCGATCGGGCCGCCGCACCCGCATCAATTCGTGTCACGAATCCCCGATTCCTGCCTACAATGGATCGGAACACCTGTCGCCCGGCCTGCCGCGGACGACAACCGGATCCATACGGTGCAGCGCAGGCCGGATCTCTCGGGGGACGTATGTCCGCGCATGCCAGAAGGCCACTGGTCTCGCTCGTCGTGCCGTTCCACGACGAGGACGAAGCAATCGACGCGTTCTTTGCAACCACGCTGCCCATCCTCGAATCGGTCGAGTCGGCCCGTTTCGAGATCGTCTGCATCAACGACGGCAGCCGCGACGATACGCTCGGCAGGCTGATCGACGTCGCCGCCGGCGACCCGCGCGTGCGCATCGTCGATCTCACCCGGCGCTTCGGCAAGGAGGCCGCGCTTACCGCCGGCATCGACGAAGCCGCCGGTGCCGCCGTGATCCTGATCGACGCCGACCTGCAGGACCCGCCCGCGCTGATCCCCGCGATGGTCGAACGCTGGCTCGCCGGCGCCGAGGTCGTCGCCGCGAAGCGTACCGACCGCATGTGCGACCCGCTGCTGCAGCGCGTGGCCGCCGCGCTCTACTACCGCGTGCACAACCGCCTCTCCGAAGTCGAGATGCCCGAGAACGTCGGCGATTTCCGCCTGATGGACCGCCAGGTCGTCGACGCGCTGCGCGCGCTACCCGAGCGCCGGCGCTTCATGAAAGGCCTGTTCGCGTGGGTCGGCTATCGCATCGAGATCATCGAATACACGCGTGCGCCGCGCAGCGGCGGCCGCTCCAAATTCTCCGGATGGCGGCGCTGGAACTTCGCGCTCGAAGGCATCACGAGCTTCAGTACCGTGCCGCTGCGCGTATGGACCTACATCGGTCTCGCGTTCGCCGCGCTGTCGTTCGTCTACGGTGCGTTCATCGTCGTGCGCACGCTCCTGTTCGGCAATCCCGTGCACGGCTATTCGTCGCTGATCTCCGTGATGCTGTTCGTCGGCGGCATTCAGCTGATCGGTATCGGCGTGATCGGCGAATACCTCGGCCGCATCTATCACGAGTCGAAGCAGCGTCCGGTCTATCTCGTGCGGCGGCGCTATCACGTGCAGCGGGACGCCGTCGCGCATCCAGTGTCGAAGCTGCTGCAGTTCCCGCTCAAGCGCACGCACGCGGCCCGCCGCCGCACGACGCAGCCTGCGGCCGCCGGCCACGGTGCGGCGCGGAAAGCGTCCGTCAAGTAACCGCGCACACGACGCATGGATCTCCTCCGGCAATCGATACGATCGGCGGATCATCCCGTCCGCGCGTGGCTGACACCCCGGCGCGTCGTTGCGTACAGCGCGGTCGCGCTTGCGTGCTACGCACTGCTGCTCGCCACCTGGGCAGCCGTCGTCCGTGACGCGCCCGCCACCGCGCTGACGCGCCCGGGCCCCGACTACGCGGTGTTCTGGTCGGCATCGTACGTGATGCTGCATGGCTCGCCATGGCAAGCGTACGATCTGCCGACCTTCTCGCGGCTGGCGGCCGACCTGTTCCCGCAGTTCCGCCGGGGAAACCTCGTCGCGTGGCTGTACCCGCCCACCAACCTGCTGCTCGTGACGCCGCTGGCGCTGCTGCCCTTTGCGATCGGCTATCCGCTGTTCGTCGCGTTCGGCGTCGGCGTGTTCGGATTCGCCGCCTCGCGCGTATCGCGGCTCGGCGCGATCCCGGGCGCATCGCGCGTCGGCGGGTTCGCGCTGGTCGCCGCCCCGTGCGTGTTCGTCACCGGGATATTCGGGCAGAACACGTTCCTGACCGCGTCGTGCGCGGCGCTGGCCGTCTGCTGGGCGGACCGTCGGCCGATGTGGGCAGGCCTCTGCATCGGCCTGCTGTCGGCCAAGCCGCAGATGGCATTGCTGTTCCCGTTCGTGCTGGTCGCCACGCGCGCATGGCGCACGATCGCGTGGGCCGCACTGGCCGCCACCGCGTTCGCCGTGATGAGCGTCCTGATCTGCGGCGTCGAGTCGCTACGGCTGTTCGTCGCCGGCACGGCGGTCGCACGCTCGCTCCTCCTCGAGCACAGCATCATGTTCTGGCTCGTGTCGCCGGCGCCGTTCGCCGCGTTCCGCCTCGCGGGCCTGCCGCCGGGTATCGCGTATGTCGCGCAAGCGTGCATCGCGGCGCTGGCGATCGCCGCCGCCTGCATCGTGTGGACGCGCTCGCGCGACATCCGCTTGCGCGCGGCGGTGCTGGCGGTCGCAACGCTCGTCGCGAACCCGTACGTGTGGCACTACGAGCTCGCCTGGCTCGGCATCGCGATCGCGTGCATGCTGGCGGCCGGATGGCAGGACGGCTGGCTGCGCGGCGAGCAGACCGCGATCGCGCTCATGTGGCTGCTGCCAGTCGTCGAATACCTGAACCCGTGGCTGCAATGGCCGCAGATCGGGCCGGTCGTGACGCTGTTCGCGCTCCTCGTGCTGGTGCGCCGCGCCGGCCCGGGGGCTCGAAGCGCGAGCCGCGGCGGCACGTACGCGCCATAGTACGGCCCGACGCCGGCCGCCGAGTTCTGCGCGATCACGCCGTTCGCCGCCGGTGCGGCCTGCGACCCGTTAACCGCGCCGCCGCTCGGCGACATCATCGCATCGGCCCCCGCGAGCGCGGCCGCGTCGGCCGCGTTCTGCAACGGGTTGTTCACCGTGACCACCCACGCGATGTCGATCGCCAGCGCGCCGAACGACAGCAGCGGAATCAGGAACAGCAGGAAGAACAGCGCGACCGAACCGCGCTGCCGCACGGGGCCGACGGGCTGCGTCGCAGTCACGTCATTCATAGAGCATCACCGACGTCGCCGAGACCGTCACCGGGCCGGTAAGCGCACTGAACGCGGACCCCAGCACGAGCCCCGAATACGTGTAGGTCACGGTCACCGTCAGCGCGGTGCCCGACGTCGTGCCGTTCGCCTGCGTCACGGTCACCGCCGGTGTCGTCGCGGTGCCGCCGGTGATCAGGCTGTTCTGCATGGCGTTCTGCGCGATGTTGGCGATCTGCGTCGTGGTCAGCATCGGCACGCGCAGCACGACGCCGGCGCGCGCCGCCTCGCGGCTCGCGTTCGTGATGACGGCCTTGTCGCACAGGATCAGGCTCGTGTCGATGATGCCGATCAGCACCATCAGCAGGAACGGCAGCATCAGCACGAACTCGAGGGACACGACGCCGCGCGCATGGCGGGTGCCCGCCGCCCCGCGTGTCATTTTGCGGCCCCCGCGCCCGGCGGCACGACGCCCGGCTCCAGCGCCGCGCCGGACTGCGGCGGCGGGCTACCGGCGCCTCCGGACACCCCGCGCGACGCAAGCCGCGCGCGCACCGCCTCGTAGAAGCGCAGGTTGTCGGCCACCGCCGACGCGGGCAATTCAGCCGACAGCAGCTTCTTCGCCGAATCGGTATTGCCGAGCACGCCGTACGCGAACGCGAGATTCTGGCGCGCCTGCCACGGCGCGGACGGCAGTCCGGCGACGTCGAGCAGCACGTTCACGCCCTCGCGCGGCCGGTTGCTCAGCACGAGCGACAACCCGAGGTCGACGCGCAGCCCCTGCGCGTCCGGATGCGCGCGCAACGCGTCGCGATACACGACCTGCGCATCCGCATGACGCCCCTGCAGGTCGAGCACGGTGCCGAGCCCTTGCGCCGCGAGCGGATGGTTCGGCTGCGCGGCCAGCAGGTCGCGATAGCGCTGCGCGGCTTCGTCGAGACGCCGCTGCCGCAACGCGACGCGCGCGAGCCCGAGCCGCGGACCAAGCTCCGCGGGCGCCTGCCGCTGCGCTTCGTCGTAGAGGATCCGCGCGCGCTCCAGGTCGCCCGCGCGGTAGTTGACGTCGCCGAGCCCCAGCCGCGCCGCGAGCGAGTCGGGATGCTTCGCGAGCACCTTCTCGTACAGCGTCGCCGCGAGATCGATGTTGCCGCCGGAGAGCGCGCTGTCCGCGATGCGCAATTCGGCCTGCGGGTCGTCGCGCTTGTGCGACAGCACCGGCCGCGTCTGGATGCCCGGCGTGCCGCAGCCGGCCAGCACCGGCAGCACGGCCGCGAGCGCGAATGCGCGTACGACGGATCGTGTCATCTGAACACCTCGAGCAGGCGGATCGCCGCCGGGCCCGCCGCGATCAGGCAGACCGTCGGCAGGATGAACAGCATCATCGGCAGCGTGATCTTCGGCGCGAGCTTCGCGGCCCGCTCCTCGAGCGCGACGATCTGTTCGGTGCGCTCCGTACGCGACAGCGTGCGCAGCGCCTGCGTGATCGGCGTGCCGAACCGCTGCGACTGCGTCAGCGTCGTCGCGAGCGAGCGTGCCGACGTGAAGTCGACGCGCGTCGCGAAATGCGCAAGCGTCGCGGCTACGTCGCCGCTCAGCGTCAGCTCGTCCGCGCACACGGTCAGCTCGTCGGCGAGCGGCGGGCAGATGCGCGACAGTTCATGCGCGACGCGCCGGATGCCCGACGCGAGGCTGTTGCCGGCCATCGTGCAGATCACCAGCAGGTCGAGCGCATCGGGAAAGCACGCGGCGACGATCCGCCGCCGCCGCCGGATCATCGCGCCGAGCACGTATTCCGGCACGATCACGCCGATCACGAACGCGGCGATCATCGCCAGCGCACGGATCACGAAGTATTCGCCGAAGCGCGGAATCAGCGGGCTGAACACGATCGCGCCGCACGCGAACAGCACGCCGCAGCTCAGCTTGATCCCGATCATCACCGACACCGCGCGGCGCTCGCGAAAGCCCGCGCGCGTCAACTGCAGGCCGAGCTTCACGCGCTGCATCGGGTCGAGTACCGGCAGCCGTTCGCCGAGCTGCGCGAGCCGGCGCGTGAGATCCAGGCGAACGCCGCCCGGCTGCCGCCACCCCGCTACCGGTGCCGGCGGGTGCTGGCCGGCCGCCAGCCGCACGCGTATGGCGATCCGCTGGCGGGTGCCGCCGCCGGGCGTGCCGAGCGCCACCGCGACACAGGCGAGCAACAACAGCAACTCGAGGCCGCGGGCGGCCAGTATCGACAGCGTCATCGCGCGGTATCCAGTTTCGAGATCTTGCGGATCACCAGTAGGCCGACCGTCAGCAACCCGGCCGCGATCGTCAGCATCGTGTGCCCCGGGTGCGTCGTGAACAGCAGCATCACGTAGTCGCGGTTCACGACGAACAGCGCGCCGATCATCACGAACGGCACCGCCGAAATGATGTTCGTCGTGATGCGTCCTTCGGCGGTCAGCGCGCGGGTCTTCAGGCGGATGTCGCGGCGCGTGCGGATGATGCTCGACAGCTCGTCGAGCGTCTCGCCGAGGCTGCCGCCGGTCTCGCGCTGCAGCAGCAGGTAGACGGTGAAGAACGAGAAGTCCGCGATCATCAGCCGGTCCGCCGCGTGCGTCAGCACGTCCTTGAGATCCGCGCCGACCCGCAGGCTGTCGCCCATCGAGCGGAACGTCGCGCGCACCGGCTCGGCCGCGCTGTCGCCGACCATGCTGATCGCTTGCGTGACCGGAATGCCCGCGCGCACGGCCCGCACGATCACGTCGATCGCGTCGGGGAACGCTTCGAGAAAGCGGATCCGGAAGCGCTCGACCAGCGCACGGTAGCCGGCGCGCATCGCGACCAGCGGCAACCCGGCGTAGATCAGCGGACGCAGGAAGCCCGGCGGCCCGATCAGCTTCACCGCGACGATCGCCGCGATCGCGCCCGCGATCGTGCTCGCGACGACGATCCTCACGCCGCCCTTGCCGCCGACCGCGCGCACGCGCGTCACGCGGCGCTGCAGCCACGCGCGCAGGCGGCCCTGGCGGCGCTCGAGGTTGAACAGCGCGACACCGGGCGCGGCGGACGCGTGCCCGTCGTGTCCGGCCAGCGACGGCGACAGCCGCCGCATCCGGGCGCGGATGCGCTGGGCCGGCGTGCGGCTCGCGCGATCGAACCGCGACGACAGCACGAGCCCGATCGCCAGGATCGTTACGAACATGCCCATCGCGAACAGGTCGGCGGCCCTCATGTCCGGAACACCTCGGCAAGCGCATCCTCGACGCCGTAATACTGGGCGCGCGCCGCGAATCCCGGCCGCAGCGGCGACACCTCGAACACGCCTTTCACCGCATCGCGCGTCGTGTCGCCTTCCTGGCGGAACGCGAACAGGTCCTGCGTGATGACCACCTCGCCTTCCATCCCGACGAGCTCGGTGATCCGCGTGACGCGCCGCACGCCGTCGCGCATCCGCTCGATCTGCACGAACAGGTGCACGGCGCTCGCGATCTGGCGGCGGATCGACAGCAGTTGCAGGTTCGCATTCGCCATCATGACCATGCTCTCGAGCCGGCTGATCGCATCGCGCGGCGAATTCGCGTGAATCGTCGTCATCGAGCCGTCATGGCCCGTGTTCATCGCCTGCAGCACGTCGAACGCCTCGGGGCCGCGAATCTCGCCGAGGATGATGCGATCGGGCCGCATCCGCAGCGCGTTGCGCACGAGATCGCGCTGCGAGATCCCGCCGAGCCCCTCGGTATTTTCCGGCCGCGTCTCGAGGCTCACGACGTGCGGCTGCAGCAATTGCAGCTCGGCCGCATCCTCGATCGTCACGATCCGTTCGTGCTGCTCGATGTGCTGCGACAGCGCATTGAGCAGCGTCGTCTTGCCCGAGCCGGTGCCGCCCGAGATCACGATGTTCAGCCGGCACGCGCACGCGACCTTCAGCACCTGCAGCATCGGCGACGAGATGTTGCCCTGCTGCGCCATCCGCGCGAGCGTGATGTCGCGCTTCGCGAACTTGCGGATCGAGATCGACGGGCCGCGCAGCGCGATCGGCGGCAGCACGACGTTCACGCGGCTGCCGTCGGCGAGCCGCGCATCGACCATCGGGCTGCTCTCGTCGACGCGACGCCCCACCGCCGCCGCGATCCGCTGCGCGACGCTCGCCACGTGCGCGTCGTCGCGGAACTTCAGCGACGTGAGCTCGAGCCGGCCCGCGCGCTCGACGTAGACCTGGTCGGGCCCGTTGACGAGGATGTCGGTGACGGTGTCGTCGGCGAGCAGCGGCTCGATCGGCCCGACCCCGAACATGTCGTTCAGGATCGCATCGACGATCAGCACCTGCTCGCCGGCCGAGATCTTCAGGCGCTCGCGATCGACCGTGTGCGCGGCCACCTGCTCGATGCCTGCGCGCACTTCGTCGCGCGTCTTCATCAGCGCCGCCGACATGTTCATCGACGCGAACACCGCGGTGCGGATCGCGTCGAACTTGCTCGACCGGATCAGCGCTTCGTGGGTATCCGCGGCCACGGGCGCGCGGGCCGGAGCCGGTGCCGGAGCCGGCACGTCTGCCGCGGCCGGGACCGGCGCCGGTGCGGGCTCACGCGTCACGTCGGGCGTCGCGGCCTGTGTAGCGGCCTGTGTCGCTGCCGGCACGGGGTCCGCCGGCGGCCGGTTGCGGGTACCGAACGTCACGATCCCTTCCTCCACTTGACGAGCCGCGCATACCACGGCTCGGCGACGACCACCGGTTCGCCGGTGATGCCGTTCACGAGCTGCCGGATCTGGTCCACGAAGCCGTGCCGCTTCGCGCCTTCGATCGGCTCGCCGAGGTTCTCGGCAACCGCGAGCGTCTGCGGCTCGTGCGGCAGTTCATGCAGCGTCGCGCCGCCGAACGCGTCCTCGAAATCGACCGGCTCGACGCGGCCCGCGACCGGCGCGAGCGGATTGTTCAGCACCAGCGACAGCAGCCGCTCGCCGGGCAGCTCCCGCACGAAGCGCACGAGCCGCGCAGCCTCATACGCGGCGTGCACCGAGCGGTCGACCACGACATGGACGAGATCGGACGCCGCGAGCGCGTCCTCGAGCAGCTTGCCGGCGCCGCTCCCGACGTCGAACAGCACGTAGTGGAAGCGGTCCTTCAGCATGTCGACCAGGCGTGCGATGGCCTCGTCGCCCACCGGCGCGTCGGCGCCGTACGCCAGCTCGGCGGACAGCACGTGCAACCGGTCGCCCTTCGTCACGAACATGCGCTCGAACAACGCGTCGTCGGGGCGCTGCCCCATGTTCAGCAATTCGATCAGCCCGTTGTTGCTGGACAGCCCGAGCATCGAGTTCGCACCGCCGCCATGCAGGTTCAGGTCGACATAGGCCACGCGGCGGCGCTTCTCGCCCGCCAGGAAGCGCGCGAGGCTCACCGTGATCGTGGTCGTGCCGACGCCGCCGCGCGCGCCGACGAAGCTGACGACCTTGCCGGTGCGCGCCTGGACGACCGACTCCGTCGCCGTCAGCGCACGCCGCATCAGCTCGACGGTCAGCGGCTTGACGATGTAGTCCTGCACGCCGATGCCGAGCAGGTTGCGAAACAGCCCGACGTCGTTCTGCGTACCGATCGCGATGACCCGCACCGACGGATCGCACACGTCGGCGAGCCGCATCAGGTCCGACACCGGCAGCACCGAATCCGACACGTCGATGACGAGCTGGCGCGGCGAACGCTCGGACTGCTGCAGCAGCCGGATCGCATCGTCGCAGACGCCCAGTTGCAGATGGCTACGCGCGATCGACAGCTCCTGCGCGACGCGCCGTATCACGTCCTCGCTGCCCGCATCGGAGACGACCGCGACGAGATCGGCCGCGCCCGCGGACGCGGCGCGCCGGGTGTGCTGACGGTCGAGGAGGTTCATGGGCGGCATCGTGATGGCATCCGGGTCGGTTCAATGGCTCGGCGAGCCGGTCGTCAGCGTCTTGTCGGGCGTCGGCTGCTTCACGCGATCCTCGACGTAGCGGCGCACCGCGTCGGCCGCGGTCTGCGCGTCCGCGCCGCCGTACGGCACGGGCGCGACGAGATCCTCCGGCCGCGCGAGCATCGCCGCGAGGTTCGAGTAGGTCGCGCAGCCAAACGGCACGCCCGGCCGCGCGAACCCCGCGTCGACGAGATGCGACGGCTGCATCAGCTTCGCGCAATCGGGCGCCACCGCGTGCGCGCCGTCGAAGCCGATCGACCGCGCATCGGGCAGGTTGACCGGCGGCGGCGCCGACAGGCAGCCCGCCAACACCAGCGGCAGCAGTGCGGCAACGGTCGATCGGGTTCGCATGCGCGCTCCTCCGGTTCAGTACACGAAGCCCGCGGCGCCGACGAGGCGCGGCGTGTCGCCCGACAGCAGGTCGAGCCCGAGGTCGCGCTGCACCGCGAACTCCAGGTCGCTGCTCGGCCGCGCGACGGTGTCGATCGCCTGCTCGAGCTGGCCGGGCCCGGTCGGTTGCACGATGTACGGCGTGACGATCACGACCACCTCGGTCTTGTTGTCCTGGAAGTTCTTCGACGAAAACAGCCGGCCGATGATCGGCAGCCGGCCGAGCCCCGGAATCTGCGACACGGTGTCGGCCGTCTGGCTCTGCAGCAGCCCGCCGATCGCGAAGCTCTGCCCGCTCGACAGCTCGACCGTCGTCTCGACGCGCCGCACCGTGAGCCCCGGCACCTTGACGCCGCCGGTCGTCACGCTGTTGTTCGGATCGACCTCGCTCACTTCCGGCCGCACCTTCAGGCTGATCCGGTTGTCGGCGAGCACGGTCGGCGTGAAATCGAGCGACACGCCGAACGGCTTGAACTCGACCGTGATCGCGCCGGTCGACGAACCGGCCTGCGCCACCGGGATCGGAATCTCGCCGCCTGCAAGGAAGCTCGCGGTCTCGCCGGACATCGCGGTGAGGTTCGGTTCCGCGAGCATCGTGATCAAGCCCTCCTGGTCGAGTGCGTCGAGCACCACGTCGATCGACCAGCGCCCCGCGCGAAATCCGCCGAGCACCGAGAAGGCGCCCGTCGGCGACAGGTTGAACAGGCCGTTCGTCGGATCGAACAGCGTGCGCCCGTTGAACAGCCCGCCGACGAAGTTGCCGGCGCCGCCCAGCGCGCTCCAGTTGATGCCCAGCTGCTGCGTGAGGTTGCGGCTCACCTCGGTCACCCGCACGCGCAGGTTCACCTGGATCGGGCGCGACAGCGTGAGCCGGTTCACGATCTTTTCCTTGTCGTGCAGGTACGGCGTGAGCGACTGCATCACCGCGTCCGCGTCGGCCGCGCTCGGCACCTTGCCCGACACCATCAGCGAGCCCGGCGCACCGGATACCGCCAGCTTCAGCTGCGGAAAGCGGCTGTCGAGCACGCCCTGCAGCGACGCCGTGTCGACCTGCACGATCACCGTCTTGCGCAGGATCGGTCGATGGTTCGCGCCGAGCGCGATCAGCGTGGTCGTGCCCGCCTTCTTGCCGAACACGAACACGGTGCGCGGCGACGGCACCTGGATGTCCGCGATGGCCGGATCGGCGACGAACATCGCGGTCGCGGGCTCGGGCAGCGACAGCAGCTCGCCCTTGCCGGTCGCGATCGACAGCGCCGCGCCCGCGTCCGGTGCGCGTGCGACCTGCGCGAACGCACTCCCGGACGCAACGATGCAGGCCAGGCACCAGGAAGCGATCCAACGAACCATGCGCACCATGCGTGTTCCCGTCAAATGCCGGCCGCCGGGCAGCCGGCCCGAATCGTCAATCCGTCACTGCGCCGCCACTGCCGGTGGCTGCGCAGTCGCCTCCGCCGCGACATGGGCGCCGGCCGTCGTCGTGGCCATCGCGGGCATCGCGGGCCAGGCCGGCAGCCCGGACGGCAGCGGCGGCAGGCCCGGCGTGCCGGTACCGCCGCCACGCGATCCGTCGTCGACCGACGAACCGCGATAGATCACGACCGCGTTGCTCCGCCACGCCGGCCGCGCGCCCGTATCCGGTCCGGCGGACGGCTCGCGTGCGGTCTCGCGGGCCGCGCGCGACACGTCGCCGGCCCATACGGGCTGCGTGTCGGGTTCCTGTTCGCCGCCGCCTGCCGGCTGCTGCCGGTCGCTCGTCGCGAAACTGCGCAGCGCGAGCGACAACGAGCCGAGGCGTGTCGCCACCAGCACGACCTGCGCAGTGCGCGGCGCGACCTCAAGCGTGACCGTGCGCGCGCGGGCTGTCGCGTCCGGCGCGCTCGCCGGCGCCTTCGCGCGCTGGAATTCGGAACCGACCGCCAGCACGCGCGCGCGCCGCACCACCGTCTCCGCTTCGAACGTGCCGGGCGACGTCGCCGAGCCGCCGATCTGCTGCGTCAGCAGCACGTCGACGAAGTCGCCCGGCTGGATCAGCCCCGCATTGCCCGACACGTCGTCGACCGGCACCGAGATCGCGCGCATGCCGGGCTGCAGCGCGGCCGCGAGAAAATCCGGCGCACCGGCCGGAATCACGTTCTCGGCGCGAATCGGTGCGCCGGCGCCGACGCGGTTGCGCAGCAGCGCGCCCTTCAGGTCCGCGCCCGGCTGCGACTCGACGAACGCGCCGGCCGGCACCTGTGCGCGCGGCATGCGTTTCCACGCAAGATCGTTGTCGCGCAGCAGCAGCCCTTCCGGCAGATCGGCGGCAGCGACCCGCACGCGCGCCTGATCCGTTTCGACCGGCACCGATGGCGTGGACGCGGCGACGTACAGTTCGCGCAGGATGAACGCACCGATGCCGGCGGCAACGACGAGCACGGCCAGTCTCAGCGGTTTGGGCATGGCGGCGTGCGTCCCCCGGCTAGATAAGCGAAACCGTGTGTGGAAACGACGCCCAGACGGCCAGCGTGCCGCCGAGCGCGAGTGCAACGCCGTACGGCACGCCGCGCGCGGCGACCGCGCGAACCTGCGCGGCGTGCCGCCGCCGTGACGCCAGCAACGCGAGGCCGCAAACCGCACCGCACGCGCCGACGCCCGTCAGCACCGGAAACGCCCATGCCGGGCCGGCCCACAGGAATACCGCCGCCAGCTTGACGTCGCCTCCGCCGATCCAGCCCGCGTGGCGCATGCCGCCGCACAGCAGCAGCATCCCCGCACCGGTCGCGACATGGCCGGCCAGCGGCGCGAACCCGTCGCGCGCGAGCGCCGCCGCGACGAAATACAGCGCCGCGAATGCGAGCACGACGCGATTGGACAGGCGCCGGTCACGCAGATCCTGCGCGGCGAGCGAGGCCAGCAGGACCGTGGCCACCGACTGCACGAACGTAAACATGAGAGAGCCGTCCGTCGACACGCCCCGGCCGGATACGTTCTACCGCAGCGGATCCCGGTGTTCGTCGGTGGCGCGCGGGTTCAGGGGATCAGATCAGGCTCGTCACCTTGTTGATCAGCGACGTGAACACGCTCGGCAAGCCGCCGCTGGTGCTGCTGAGAATCACGCCGACCGCCGCCAGCGCGACCACGACGATACCGGCCAGCACGGCGTATTCGAGCGAGCTGACGCCACGTTCGTCGCGCAGCAGGGACTTGACGTATTGCAGCATGGCAACCTCCGTGTAACGGGGTCGGTGACCGACCGTTGAACGCAAAGACGCTCCGTTGTTCCGGCGGTTGCGCAGGACATTCGCCCATTGCGACGCATGCGCACGCCTCTGGCACGAGGTCGTTCGCATCCCCCGGAATCCTCTCGATCACTGCAACACGCGGCGTGCAACGACGACTTCGATCGTGCGTGCCTGCATCCATGGTGCGGTCTTTCCCGCACACGGCAACCGCGCTGATTCGTCTAGGGTATAGACAATTTTTCAGGCGAATTCAAATTATTTGGCGTCGAAATGCATTTATGGATTTCACCCTGCAATGACGAAAGAGATTCCGTTGGTTTGCGGTCATTTTTTCAAGTCAAATCGAATGATTCGCTTATCGGAACAGGCATGGCGACTGTTGCGGCGCATGATTTACCGGCCGAAAACAGAACCGTTTCCATTCGATATACCGACCTGCCGGGGCGCATCGCATCCACCCGCCGCGCCCCGCCCGATTGGCCGTTCCGGCAAACATGACGTGCTCGCATCATATTTCCGCGATTAACCGTCCCTGTTTTCCCGCGCTGATTCGACAGGCGATCCCCACCCGAATCCATGCTCGTCGTCATCGCGATTTTCAAATCGGCAATTTCCTGATTCGGCTTGCTTTCCCAATCGACATGATTTGAATTCCGAATGAATTTCAGATGCTTGTGAATGCAATTCACGTTCATATGAAACGAAACGCCCGGCGCGGCAACCCGCCAGGCGGCGATAAGCATAGTTCAAATCGTTTCTTGTCCGGTCCCCGCCCGTCATCGAGAATGCGCCGACGGGCTGAGGCCCGGACTCGCTCCCCCAACGTTCCGGATCCATCCGTTCATGCTTCCACTGCGCCTGCTTCGATCGCTGCTGATCGCGTCCCTCATCGCGTTGCCGGCCACCGCCGCGCACGCCGACAAGCCCGCCACCATCCGCATCGGTGTCGCCCAGCAAGGCGCCGGCGATCCGCCGACGTTCGGCGGATCGAGCGCCGCCACCGCGCAGCTGCAGCAGCTGGTCGAAAAGGAGTTCGCGGCCGACGGCATCAAGGTGCAGTGGCTGTTCTTCAAGGGCGCCGGGCCGGCCGTCAACGAGGCGATCGCGAACAAGGCGCTCGACTTCGCGTACCAGGGCGACCTGCCCGCCGTGCTCGCGCGTGCGAACGGGATCAAGACGCGCCTGCTGCTCGCCGCGAGCGTGCGTTCGGGCGTGAAGATCGCGGTGCCGCCCGACTCCACCATCCGCTCGATCAAGGACTTGAAGGACCGCCGCGTGTCGATCTTCCGCGGCACGAACCTGCAACTCGTCGCCGACAATGCGCTCGCGAAAAACGGCCTCGCCGAACGCGACCTGCGCGTGATCAATCTCGATTCCGCGAGCTCGCTCGCCGCACTCGCGTCGAAAGGCATCGATGCGTCGGTGGGCGATTACCAGTTGTACAAGCTGCGCGACGCGGGGCTCGCGAAGATCATCTACGAATCGCAGAACGACGGCCCGCAGTTCACGCGCCAGACCCACCTGCTCGTGCTCGACGATTTCGAGCGCGCGCATCCGGACATCGTGCAGCGCGTCGTCAACGCGCTCGTGAAGGGCGCGCAATGGTCGTCCGACGAAGCGAACCGCGATGCGCTGTTCAAGCTGTGGGCGAAAAGCGGCGTGCCCGTTTCGTCGTGGCAGGCCGACTATGCGAACCAGCGGCTGAAAGATCGCCTGTCGCCGCTGATCGACCCGTTCGTCGTCGCGCGCTACAAGTCCGTCGCGCAGGATGCGCTGGCGCTGAAGCTGATCCGCCAGCCGGTTGACGTCGATGGCTGGTTCGAGCCGAAGTATCTCGACAATGCGCTGCGCACGCTGAAGCTCGAAAGCTACTGGCAACGCTACGACGCGGCCGGCAAGCCCCTTTCCTGACCCGGACCCGTCCCGATGAGCGACACCGCGTTCTCCATCCCGTCATCCGAGCGCCACGCGCCGGCCGCGCCGACGCACCGTGCGGCGGCCGTGCAGCGGTGGTCGTGGCGGCTCGCGCCGTGGCTGCTGCCCGCGCTGCTGTTCGCACTGTGGAGCGTCGGCAGCGCGCGCGGCTGGATCGCGCCGCAGATCCTGCCGCCGCCCGAACGCGTGTTCGACGCGCTCGAGGATCTCGCCACGAGCGGCGATCTCGTGCGCCACACGCTGATCAGCCTGCAGCGCGTGCTGGTCGGGTTCGCCGCCGGCACGCTGCTCGGCTTCGCGACCGGCGTCGCGCTCGGCCTGTCGCGCACGCTGGAAGCGTACGTGCTGCCGAGCTTCAACGCGCTGGTGCAGATTCCGGTGCTCGGCTGGCTGCCGTTCCTGCTGCTGCTCGTCGGCGTCGGCGAACCGCTCAAGTACCTGCTGATCGCGCATGCGGCGCTCGTGCCGGTCACGCTGAGCACGTTGCAAGGGTTTCGCCAGACGCCGCCCGCGCTCGACGAAGTCGCGCGCGTATTCGGTTACACGCGCCGGCAACGCATCGTGCACGTCGTGCTGCCCGCCGCGATCCCGACGCTCGCGACCGGCGTACGGCTCGCGTTCACGAAGTCGTGGCTCGCGCTCGTCGTCGTCGAGCTGGTCGCATCGTCCGAAGGGCTCGGCTACCTGATCGTGTACGGGCGGCAACTGTTCCAGCTCGATCTCGTGATGGCGGCCGTGATCGTCGTCGGGGCGATCGGCCTGCTGATCAACCGGCTGCTCGACGCACTCGAAGCGCGCCTGCGCCGCGGCGTGCCGTCCGCGTTCCGCGGCTGAACCGCCCGCCCTGCCCGCGTAACCGAAGGAGATTCACCCGTGACGCACCCCGCCTCGCCCGACGCTGCATCGTCGCCCGCCACGGCCGCCCGCCGCCTGCACGCGCCCGACTGGCGCGGCTTCGTGCTGCCGCTCGTCGCATTCGCGCTGTGGTGGGCGATCGTTTCCGCGCACCTCGTGAACAGCGGGCTGCTCGTCGGCCCGGCCGACGTGTTGCGCACCGCATGGGCGCAAGCCGCGAGCGGCGCACTCGGCCGCGCGCTGTCCGCATCGCTCGCGCGTGAAGCGTGCGGCTTCGCGATCGGCGCGACGGGCGGGCTGCTGCTCGGTGCCGCGCTCGGGCTGTCGCGCGTCGCCGCGCGAATGGTCGGCCCGAGCTTCGACACGTTCAAGCAGGTCTCGCTGTTCGCATGGATTCCGCTGATTTCGGTATGGTTCGGACTCGGCGACGTCGCCAAGGTCGTGTTCCTGTCGCTCGCCGCGCTGCTGCCCGTTGCCGCGCACACCTGCGACGGCATTCATGCGGTGCCGCGCGCGTATGTCGACGTTGCCCGCGCGCTGCGCTACTCGCGGCTCCAGCTCGTGCGCTACGTGATCCTGCCGGCCGCGCTGCCGTCGATCTTCACCGGGCTGTATCTCGGCCTGATCTACTCGTGGCTCGCGACGCTCGGCGCCGAATACCTGCTGGTCGCCGGCAGCGGGATCGGCAACACGCTGATCGACGGCAGCGAGCAATTCCGGATGGATCTCGTGCTGTTCGGGATCATCGTCGTCGGCGTGACCGGCTGGGCACTAAACGCGATCGCGCGTGCGATCGAACGCAAGGTGCTGGCCCGGCGCGGCGACCTGACACGCTGATCGCCCTTTCCTTCCCCGCCCCCTTCCTCGCACCGCCATGACGACCCTCGCCTCCGATTCGCTCGACATCCTCCACGTGAGCAAGCACTACGCGCAACGCGGCGCCGCACTCGCCGTACTCGACGACGTGTCGCTGCACGTGCGCGCCGGTGAATTCGTCACGATCGTCGGCGCGAGCGGCTGCGGCAAGTCGACGCTGCTGCGGCTGATCGCCGGGCTCGACGCCGACTACACGGGCGAGATCCGGGCCGGCGCCGAACGCGTGCGCGACACGTCGCTGCAGCGCGGGATCGTGTTCCAGGATCACCGGCTGTTCCCGTGGCTGACCGTCGCGCAGAACATCGCGGCCGCGCTGCGCAACGCCCCGCTCGACGCAGCCGCGAAGCGCCGCGCGGTCGCCGACCACATCGCGCTGGTCGGGCTGAACGGTTTCGAGCACGCGTATCCGAACCAGCTGTCGGGCGGGATGGCGCAGCGCGTCGCGATCGCGCGCGGCCTCGTGAACCGCCCGCGCGTGCTGCTGCTCGACGAGCCGTTCGGCGCGCTCGACGCGCAGACACGCGCGCGGATGCAGAACGAGCTGCTGCGCATCTGGGAACAGGAGCGGATCACGATGATCCTCGTCACGCACGACGTCGACGAAGCCGTATATCTCGGCGACCGCGTCGTGACGATGGCACCGCGCCCGGGCCGCATCGAACGCATCGTCGACGTCGCGTTGCCACGCCCGCGCCGGCGCGATTCGCCGGCATTCGCGCGGTTGCGCGACACCGTGCTCGCCGATTTCGACGACCGCGAACCACCGGGCGACGACGGCCCGGGCGGCAAGCGTATCGACGCGCCGCGCCCGCACCGGATCGGCGAATGGCGGCTGGCGTGGTAGCACGCGTGACTCGCCGAATTGCTCAGCATGACGACGCATATCGATCATCGCCGCGCACACGCTAAGGTTGTGACGATTCATCGGTTCCGATTACGCACGGTCCCTGCTTGAATGGGGACTCGACCGACCCGACTCCAGGAGACTCCCGATGTCCGAAGTCCAGCACGCCGCTCACCCGTCCTCGCATGCTTCGCACGCCGCGCCGCGCACGGCCGCTGTCCCGCTCCAGCTTCGCCAGGTCGCCGGCCGGATCGGCGCCGAGATCGCCGGCGTGCGGCTGTCGGGCACGCTCGACGACGCGACGTTCGACGCGATCCAGGCCGCACTGCTGCGCCACAAGGTGCTGTTCTTCCGTGGCCAGCACCATCTCGACGACACCGCGCAGGAAGCATTCGCACGCCGCTTCGGCCATACCGTCGCGCACCCGACCGTGCCGTCCGTCGACGGCAGCGCGCACCTGCTCGAACTCGATTCCGCGCACGGCGCCCGCGCCAATTCGTGGCATACCGACGTGACCTTCGTCGATGCATACCCGAAAATCTCGATCCTGCGCGCCGTCGTGATTCCGCCGTTCGGCGGCGATACCGTGTGGGCCAACACGGCCGCCGCCTACGCGCACCTTCCCGACCCGCTGCGCGCGCTCGCCGACACGCTGTGGGCGCTGCATACCAACGCGTACGACTACGCGTCGACGCACGTGCATGCCGACGATACGCAACTGAAGCGCTACCGCGAAGTGTTCACGTCGACCGTCTACGAAACCGAGCACCCGGTCGTGCGCGTCCATCCGGAAACCGGCGAACGCACCCTCGTGCTCGGGCATTTCGTGCAGCGACTCAAGGGCCTGTCGGCGCAGGATTCCGCGCACCTGCTGCAGGTGTTCCACGAACACGTGACGCGTCTCGAGAACACCGTGCGCTGGAACTGGCAGGAAGGCGACGTCGCGATCTGGGACAACCGCGCGACGCAGCACTACGCGATCAACGACTACGGCGATGCGCGCCGCGTCGTGCGCCGCGCGACCGTGCACGGCGACGTGCCGGTCGGCATCGACGGCCGCCGGAGCGTCGTGCTGAAGGGGCCGGGCGCGACGCTGCAATAACCCCCGCGTCTCGCGGCGGTGCCGTTCCATGCGCGCCGTCGCGTGTTCCCCGCCATTCGCCACCGGATACACCACGATGAACCTCCCGCCACCGGACCGACGCTTGCACCCGCAACGATGTCGTCCATCCGCCCCGTTCACTTCCGCCAGGAGCGTCGCATGAGCGCCCTACTCGAACCCGCCGCCCAGCCGGTCGACGTGATCCCGCTGTCCGCCCATATCGGTGCGGAAATACGCGGCGTCGACCTCACGCAACCGCTGACCACGCCGCAGATCTCGGCGATCCGCGCCGCGCTGCTGAAATGGCGCGTCATCTTCTTCCGCGAGCAATTCCTCACGCACGAGCAGCACGTCGCGTTCTCCGCGCAGTTCGGCGAGCCGACGGTCGGCCACCCGGTGTTCGGGCACGTCGACGGGCACCCTGCCGTCTACTCGATCGCGAAGCACCGCAAGGCGACGCGCTTCGAAGGAGAACCGGTGCGCCGGCCGTGGACCGGTTGGCACACCGACGTGACGGCCGCCGTGAACCCGCCGTGGGCGTCGATCCTGCGCGGCGTGACGATCCCGCCGTACGGCGGCGACACGCACTGGACCAACCTCGTGCGGGCGTACGAAACGCTGTCCGCGCCGCTGCGCGGCTTCGTCGACGGGTTGCGCGGCATTCATCGCTTCACGCCGCCGGCCGGCGCGCGCGCCACCGGCGCGTTCGACGAGGCGGTCGAGCGCCGCCCGCTCGTGACCGAGCATCCGCTCGTGCGCGTGCATCCGGAGACAGGCGAACGCGCGCTGTACGTGAGCCCGAGCTTCCTGAAATCGGTCGTCGGGCTGACGCCGCGCGAAAGCCAGGCGCTGCTCGAACTGCTGTGGGAACACGTGACGCGGCCGGAATTCACGATCCGCTTAAAGTGGGAACCGCGCAGCATCGCGTTCTGGGACAACCGCGCGACCGCCCACCTCGCGCCTGCCGACATCTTCGATCTCGACTTCGATCGCCAGCTCTATCGCACGACGCTCACCGGCGACGTGCCGGTCGGCCCCGACGGCCGGCCGTCGGTCGCGCTCGAAGGCTCGCCGGTCGAAGCCGCGGCGGCGGTCGCGCTCGACTGAACCGGCTTGACGGTGGCCGGCGCGCACTGCATCGCGCCGGCCGTTCCCGTCGTCACAGCCCGCGGACGAAAGCACCGTCCGCGCGGCTCTCCCCGTCAATCCAGCCAGACCCCGTCGAAGCGGTGCCCACCCAGCGGCGAGAACGTCAGCCCGTGTACGCGCTTGGACACGGGCAGCGACACGATCGACGTCGCGATCGGCGTGAACGGCACCTGGTCCTTGAACACGACCTGCGCCTGTTCGTACAGCGCCGTGCGTTTCGCGACGTCCGCATTGGCGCGCGCCGCATCCACCAGCTTCTCGAAATCCTGGTTGCACCACTTCGCGAGATTGCTGCCATGCACCGCGTCGCAGCCGAGCAGCGTCCCGAGCCAGTTGTCGGGGTCTCCGTTGTCGCCCGACCAGCCGTACAGGATCGCGTCGTGCTGCCCGTCGTGCTTCGCGCGGCGGTTGTATTCGCCCCATTCGTAGCTGACGATCCTCGCGCGCACGCCGATCCTCGCCCAGTCCTGCTGGATCAGCTGCGCCATCAACTGCGCATTCGGGTTGTACGGCCGCTGCACGGGCATCGCCCACAGCGTCAGGTCGAAGCCGTTCGGGAACCCGGCCTGCGCAAGCAGCGCCTTCGCGGCCGCCGGATCGCGCGGCGCATCCTTCAGGCGCGGGTTGTACGACCATTGCGCGGGCGGCATCGGGTTCGTCGCGATCTTCGCGTCTCCGTTGAACACGGTCTTCACGATCGCCGCCTTGTCGATCGCGATGTCGAGCGCACGCCGCACGTCGACGCGATCGAGCGGCGCATGCTGCGTGTTGTACGCGACGAAGCCGACGTTGAAGCCCATCCCCGAGAACAACGTCAGTTTCGGGTCGCGCCGCACCGTGTCGAGATCGGCCGGCCGCGGGAATGCCGATACCTGGCACTCGCCGGCCACCAGCTTCTGCAGGCGCGCGGCCGGATCGGGCGTGATCGCGAACACGAGGCGCGCGAGCTTCACGTCATCCGGCTTCCAGTAGTCGGGATTCGCGTCGTAGCGGATCAGCGCGTCCTTCTGGTACGTGCGCAGCAGGAACGGCCCGGTACCGACCGGGAACTGGTTGATGTCGGCCTCGCGGTGGCGCGCCGCGAGCTGCGACGCATACTCGGCCGACAGGATCGACGCGAACGCCATCGCGAGATTGCGCACGAAAACGACGTCGGGCGTCTTGAGCACGAAGCGCACCGTGTCGTCGTCGACCTTCTCGATGCGCTCGACGTTGCGGTCGAAACCGAGGTCGCTGAAATACGGGAAGCTGACCGGGTAGGCCTTGCGGAACGGATCGTCGGGATCGAGCATCCGGCGGAACGTGAAAACGACGTCGTCGGCCTGGAATGGCCGCGTCGGCTTGAACCACGCGGTGGTCTGGAATTTCACGCCGCGCCGCAAGTGGAACGTGATCGTGCGCTGGTCGGGCGACACGTCCCAGCTCGTCGCGAGCGCGGGTTCGAGATCGAGCGTGCCGCGCTTGAACTGCACGAGCCCGTTGTAGACCGGGTAGGTGCTCGCGTCGAAATCGGTGCTCGTCGTGTGCTGGCCCGGATCGAAGCCGGCAGGGCTGCCTTCGGTGCAAAACACGAGCGTCTTGCCGGCCGGCGCGGCGAGCGCCTGCGTGGCCGCGCCGGCAAGCAGCAGCGACGCCGCGATGCAGCGCAGGGCCGTCGCGGCAGGAAATGCGCCACGCGTACGACGCGCGGCTGACGAAACGAAAGCGTTCTTCATGGTGACGGGGACAGCAGAGGGCTGTCATGCAAATGACGACGGCCGATCTTCGCGCGCCGCCCGCCGATCGCTTACCAATTAATTTCGCGTTGCTTATCGTCGTGGATGCATCCCGCTGCCCGTGCACGAAAACGTCCACGCGAGCGCCGGGCGGCCGTCTCGCCCCGCCGTCTTCCGGCCCCCTGCAGACTCGCCCGAAATGGCGCATCGTATCGGCTGGCCAACGTCGGCACGGACGCGCCGGGATCCGCCCGGTAGCGCCGCGCCGCCGATTCCAGGAGGACCCACGATGCCTGTCAGCTCCGATACGCCCGCTCGCCCGGTGAAGACGCCGGGCCCCGATCACCCGATCACGGTCGAACCGCACCCGCGGCGCGTCGTGGTCAAGGCGGCCGGCAAGGTGGTCGCGGATACGCGCCGCGCGCTGGCGCTGCGCGAAGCCGCTTACCCGGCCGTGTTCTACATCCCGCGCGAGGACGCCGACCTGACGCTGCTGCAACGCACCGACCACGCGACGTACTGCCCGTACAAGGGCGACGCCGCCTACTACTCGATTCCGGCCGGCGGCGAGCGCGCGGTCAATGCCGTCTGGACCTACGAGGCGCCCTATCCGGCCGTCGATGCGATCCGCGGGCATCTCGCGTTCTATCCGGATCGCGTCGATTCGATCGAGGAAAGCCCGGCCGGCTCCGATTGAGGGTCGCGTCAGCCGTTCATCGAGCGTCGGCGCGGGCCGCCGTGCCGACGGCGCTTGTGCGAATCACCGGCTCGACACATCTTCAACGAGTCCGCCGCTGATTTGCATATGCGCATTCGTTGGTTGGCCGCCGGCGCGCATGGACGTATCGTCACGAGTCCGGCGCGGGCCGGCCCGTGGCGTACAGCGCCCGCACCCGGCCCCGCCCTGCGCCAACCGCGCGCCTTTCGCGCGCGGCCCGCTCCTTCGCACGCAGGACGCCTCGATGAACGACACACCGCACGCAGACGTTGAACCGACACCGGCGAACCCGCATCGCCGCCAGTGGCTGCAAGGCGCGGCCGCCGGGCTGGCCGGGCTCGCGCTCGGCCCGCTCGCGGGCCTGCCCGCGCACGCGCAAGACAGCGGCACGCGGCTGCGCATCGGTTTCCAGAAATACGGCAACTTCGTCGTACTCAAGGCGCGCGGCACGCTGGAGAAGCGGCTCGCGAGCCAGGGCGTCACCGTGCAGTGGCTTGAATTCCCGGCCGGCCCGCAATTGCTCGAGGGCCTGAACGCCGGCGCGATCGACGTCGGCACGGTCGGCGAGACGCCGCCGATCTTCGCGCAGGCGGGCGGCGTCGATTTCGTCTATATCGGCAACGAGCCCCCCGCGCCGCAGGGCGAGGCGATCGTCGTGCTGCCCGATTCGACGATCCGCACCGTCGCGCAGCTGCGCGGCAAGAAGGTCGCGTTCAACAAGGGTTCGAACGTCCACTTCCTGCTCGTGAAGGCGCTCGAACGCGCAGGCCTGACGTATGCCGACATCCAGCCGATCTACCTGACGCCCGCCGACGCCCGCGCCGCGTTCGTGCAGCGCAGCGTCGATGCATGGGTGATCTGGGATCCGTACCTGGCCGCCGCCGAGCGGCAGATCGGCGCACGCGTGATCGCGAACGGCGAAGGGCTCGTGCGCAATACGCAGTACTACCTCGCCGCGCGCAAATACGCGGCCACGCACCCGCAGGTGCTGCGCGCGCTGCTCGACGAAGTCGACGCGGTCGACCGCTGGGCGCGCGACCATGTGCCCGAAGTCGCCACGCTACTGTCGCCGCTCGTCGGCCTCGACGCGCCGACGCTCGAAGTCGCGCTCAAGCGCGCCGGCTACGGCGTGCAGCCGATCGGCGACGCGACGCTCGCCTATCAGCAGACCATCGCCGATACCTTCAGCGCACTGAAACTGATTCCGGGCAAGCTGTCGGTCGCGAGCGCACGCTGACGCGGCGCCGCTACCGGCACACGGCGCGGTACGCGTGCATCAGCATGCGGGCGTCGCGCCGATGCGCCGCCATTCGTCGTAGTCGGTGACGAGGCCTGCTTCGTCGACCGCGACATCGGCCGCATACGTGCCGCTTTCGTAGCGATACACGTGCTCCGCCGTACGCGTATAGCGCTGCTCGCCGCGCACGAACTCGAAATCCGGAAAGCGCAGCCACGCGGTACGAATCACGGCCGACTCGCCGACGGCCAGCCCGAGCCGCCGGATCGGCAGCGTGTTCGTCGACGGGCTGAAACCGAGATCGACGTCGGTCGCGCCCGCGAGCGCCGGTACGTCGACGCCATCGATCGTCCATCGCCCCGCGTCGCACGCGATATCCCACTGCCGCGGCGGCTGCATGCCGCCCCACTGCGTGATGCGTGCCGAGCGCGTGAGCCAGTCGGCGCCACATGCGATCGCATATTCGATGCGAAACGGCGTGCCGTCGATCGCGCCCGACACCGAACCCGACAGGTCGATTCCCGTTCGCGACTCGACGAGCCGGCACCATTCGGCCGCCTGCCACGTCCGCACGGTCTGCCATGCGACGCAGCGCGTGCGCACCACGTCATCCTGTTGCGTCATGTCTTCTTCTCCAGTCGATCGCACGGAAACACATTGTCACGCATCGCACCGGCGAACACACGCGGCTTCGGCAACCGATGGTCAGTATCGGTTCGCCGCGCACCTTCGCGCCGCCCTGCTTTGGTACCATCCGTCGATCGGCATCAACCGGAACCGGACAAGGGGCGCGACTTCATGGATTTGCTGGCGACGATGCGCATCTACGTCAGGGTGGTCGAGCGCGGCACGATGTCCGGCGCGGCGCGGGATCTCGACATCGGCCAGCCGGCCGTCAGCGAGCGCATCGAGCGACTCGAGAAGCATCTCGGCACCCGGCTCCTGTTGCGCAGTGCGCGCACCCTTGCATGCACGGAAGAAGGCCGGATCTTCTACGAACGCAGCAAGGCGCTGCTCGAAGCAGCCGACGACGCGGTCGCGTCGGTGTCGAAGACGGAAAACGCGCTCGACGGCACGATCCGGCTCGCGGCGCCGCAATGCGTCGGCGAGGTCGTGCTGCCGGGCGTGCTGATGCATGTCCGCACCGCGTATCCGAATCTGCACGTCGATCTGGTCCTGAACGACGACCTCGTCGATCCGGTCACCGAAGGCGTCGACATCTCGATCCGCGTCGGACAGCTCGGCGACGGCGGGTTCGTCGCGCATCCGGTCGGCGCGGTCGGCCGCCGGCTCGTCGCCGCGCCGTCGTATCTCGAGCGGCACGGCCCGATCGACACGGCGGCCGATCTCGCAAACCATCCGTTCATCCGCGTGAAAGGCGTCTTCGCCAGCGAACGGTTGCCGCTGCAGCGCGACGGCGGCTCGCTCGACTACGCGCGCATCCGCACGATCATGACGACGAGCCACTGGCGCCCGATGTTCGACACGATCATGGCCGGCGGCGGCATCGGCGTGGTCCAGCAGCCGGCCTGCGCCGACGCGCTCGCGGCCGGCACGCTCGTCGAGCTGCTGCCGCGGTACGTGATTCCCGACTTCGCGCTCAACGTGCTCGTGCACGCGCAGCGGCCGCTGCCGCCGCGCGTGCAGGCCGTCGTCGACCTGCTGAAGCAGGACCTCCCGCCGCTGCTGGCCCGCCCCGCCCGATAACGGCGGCGACCGCCGCCCCGTCACGCCTGCAGCGACTTCCCCGGCTCCTTCACATGGGCGTCGACTTCCATCTGGTAGAAGCGCGCGCTGACGAAGCCGAACAGCGTCCAGCCCAGGAACACGCACAGGCCGCCGAGCATCAGCGCCTGCTCGCCCGAGCTGAACAGCGCATAGAAGCTGTATGCGGTGGCCACCATCGCAATCACGTTCGTCAGCAGCGCCTTCGCCGGCGGCACCTTCGCGACCTTCTGGATCGTGATCAGCGCGGCCATCGACATCACGTAGGGCACGAGGTTCGTGACGACCGCGAGATCGACGATCTTCTGGAACTGGCTGCTCAGCTCCGGGCTGATCGTCATCAGCGCCAGCGCGACCTGCGCGACCAGCAGGATCACCATTCCGACGATCGGCGTGCCGGTGCGCGTCGCACGCGCGAACACCGGCAGGAAGTAACCGACGTCCGCCGAGCTCTTGAATACCTGCGCGACCGTGAACTGCCAGCCGAGCAGCGAGCCGATGCATGCGATCACCATCAGCGCGGTGACGATCGTGCCGACGGTCGGCGTAAACATCGTCGCAAACGCGATGCCGAACGGCGCATTCGACTTCGCGAGGATCGCGTTGGGCACGATCCCCGCGATCACGTTGGTCGACACGATGTAGAAGATCGCCGACGCGATCGTGCCGCCGAGCACGGCGATCGGCACGTTGCGCTCCGGATTCTCGACGGCGTCCGAGTTCGCGCACGCCGATTCGAGCCCGAGGAAAGCCCACAGCGTCACCGCGATCGAGCTGCCGACGGCGGGCCCGAACGGCATGTTGTTCGGATTCCACGCGGCGCCCCAGGTCGCGCCGCTGAACCAGAACCAGCCGATCAGCGACACGACGACGACCGGAATGATCACGCCCCACACCGTCACCGCGCCGATCCGCCCGGTGATGCGCGAACCGCCGAAGTTCGCGACCGTCGTCAGCACGAGCAGGAAGATCGTCCAGAGGCCGGTCTGCACCGGCGACAGCGTCGCATCGAACAGCACGGTGCCGTAGCCGACGGCCGTGACGCCGATCGCTACGTTGGCGATCACGAGCGACAGCCCGTACGTGTAGTTCGCCATGTAGTTGCCGGCCTTGCCGAACGCGTATTCCGCGTAGCCGCCCATCCCGCCCGGCTTGCGGCTCAGCATCCCGCAGCGCGCGAATGCATAGGCCAGCGCGAGCGAGCCGCCGGCGGTGACGATCCACGACAGCAGCGAGATCGTGCCGACCTGCGCGAGCTTCGACGGCAGCAGGATGATGCCGGAGCCCATCATGTTGACCGCCGTGAGGATGGTCAGCTGCCAGACGTTCATCCGGTTCTTCGGCGCGGCCGCCGGGGCCGCGTCGGATAGGCGCGCTGCGTTTTCCATGATGTCGATCCTTCGATGTGAGGCCGTTGGACGGCCGGTCGCTCGTTCAGGCCGTCAGACAGGTCACGCGGTACGTACCGTCCTCGACTTCCACGCCGTGCGTGTCGTGCGCGAAGCCCGGGAAGCGTCGGTCGTACGCTTCGAGCGCCTTCAGGTAGCCGAGCACCGCGCCGCCGGCCGGCCCCGCGTTCTCGCCCGGCATCAGCAGCGGAATACCCGGCGGATACGGCACGACGCCGGTGGCGACCGTGCGCCCGGCCAGCGCGTCGAGCGTGACCTGCTCGACGCGGCCCTGCACCAGATGCTCGTACGCCCGCACCGGGCTCATCTCCGGCTTCGGCAGGATCGAGAATGCCTCCGACATCAACCGCGTCGTGCCGAGCTGCTCCATCGCCGCGAACATCGTGTCGGCCAGGTCCTTCAGCCCCATGCCCGCATAGCGCGAGCCATGCGCCTTTACCAGTGACGGAATCGCCATGTCGAGCGGCAGGTTCGCGTCGTAGTCGCGCTTGAAGTCGCACAGCGCGCTGACGAGCGAGCCCCACTTGCCCTTCGTGATACCGATCGAGAACAGGAACAGGATCGTGAAGTCGGTGGTTTTCTCGACGACGATCCCGCGTGCATCGAGATACGCGGTCACGACGCTCGCCGGAATGCCGACCGGCATCAGCCCGCCGGCCGGCGCGACGCCCGGCGTGACGATCGACACCTTGATCGGATCGAGCATGCAGTAGCCGTCCTCGATATTGCCGAAGCCGTGCCATTGCGCGCCGGGGCGCAGCACCCAGCATGACGGGTCGCTCGCCAGCAGCCCCGGCGGCGCGTCGTGGAACGGCAGCGTGCGGCCGGTGCGCGTCTCGAGCACGGTGTCGGGCTGCCAGCACTCGAAGAACCAGTCGCCTTTCGCGCCAAACTCGCCGTTCATCCGCGCGATCATCTGCCGGAACGCGACGGCCTCCTCGATCGACTCGTGCGTGAGCGCTTCGCCGCCGGGGCCGTCCATCATCGCGGCCGCGACGTCGTTCGACGCGATGATCGCGTAGTTCGGCGACGTCGACGCGTGCATCATGAATGTTTCGTTGAACTGGCCATGCGGAATCGGGTTGCGGCCGTCGCGCACGTGGATGTACGACGCCTGCGACAGCGCGGTCAGCAGCTTGTGCGTCGATTGCGTCGCGAACACCGTCGGGCGATCCACATGATGGTCGCGCGGGTCGCCGTGCATCGCATGGCGATCGCGGTAGATCGGATTGAAACGTGCATAGCCGTACCAGGCTTCGTCGAAATGCAGGCGGTCGACGCTCGCGCCGAGCAGCTCCTCGACACGCGCGACGTTGTAGCACAGGCCGTCGTACGTCGAGTTGGTGACGATCGCATGCTTCGGCTGGCGATCGGCGAGCCCGGCCGTGAGCGGGTTCGACGTGATCGCCTCGCGGACCGCCGCCTGCGTGAGGCGCGCCGACGCAATCGGCCCGATGATCCCGTAGCGGTTGCGCGTCGGCACGAGGTAGGTTGGAATCGCGCCCGACATCGTCATCGCATGCTCAGCCGACTTGTGGCAGTTGCGGTCGCACAGCGCGATCTGGTCGCGGCTCACGCTCGCCATCAGGATGATGCGGTTCGACGTCGACGAGCCGTTCGTCACGTGATACGTGCGATGCGCGCCGAACACGCGCGCCGCGTAGCGCTCGCTTTCGCCGATCGGGCCCGAGTGGTCGAGCAGCGAGCCGAGCTCGCCGACCGAGATCGACAGGTCGGAACGGAACAGCGCTTCGCCGAAGTATTCGAAGAACGCGCGGCCGACCGGCGATTTCAGGAAGCCCGTGCCGCCCGTGTGACCGGGCGTGTGCCACGAGTATTCGTAGACGCGCGAGAATTTCGCGAGCGCGCCGAACATCGGCGGCAGCACGGTTGCGCGATAGCGTTCGATTGCCGCGTGGATGCGCCCGCCGATGAAGTCGGCCGTATCCTCGAGCAGCCACACGAAATCGTCGACCTGGCCCATCACCGCGGACGGCACCGTCGATGCGACGCTGCGGTCGGCCAGCAGGAAGATCGGCACGTTGCCGTTGCGATGCCGGATCGCGTCGACCACGGCCTCGGACGGCCCGTGACCGTCCACGCCGAGATCCCAGTCGAGCAGCACGCACTGGATCGACGGATCGGAGCGGATCAGCATGATTGCATCGTCGGCCGAGGTAGCCGTGATCACGTCGATGTCGCGCTGCGCGAGTTCCGCGCTCAGCGTGCGGACCGCGCGCCCGGTTGCGGTTTCCTGCGCAATCTCGTCGTCGACCAGGAGCGCACGCATGCCGAGACGACGAATGCCACCGACGGACATATTCATGTTGTTGCCCTCGTTGTTCCGATGCTTTGTTGGGGTGATGCGTCTCACGAGCACGCGGACGGCAGGCCACGGGCGGCGGCGTGAGACGCTCGCAAATCCGGTTTGATTCGCCATCCAATTCGGTGCCGACTATGCCATAGATGCCTTTTGGTGAAAAGCAGACGATTCGGCGAAACTGTCGGCCATTTTCAATTGGAATTTCACGATCGGTTCATTTTGATGTGCATTGCAGCGTGTCAATTCCCGATTATCTGGTCGTTCTCATTCCGCACCGGGATTGTCGATTCCGCTCGATTGAATTCGCCGGGTTTTGTTGCTACGATCGGCTGCGCCATGCATTCACCGATGGCGGCTGCGCCGTGCCGCGCAGGGCTTCTTCGTGCGGCGCACCATTCGGCATTCAGCATTCGCGGGAGCGTTTCAATCGGCTACGGCGCGCGTCGGATGATGCGAATTACACGCCCGTGCGAATGCGGCTCCCGTTTCCGCACATTTACGGGAGAGTTCGCGTGAGCCTGTTAAAAATCGCAGTCGAGCCGGCGCTGATTGATGCCTTTCTCACCACGCACGAACAGGTTGACGTATTCCAGACTGATTTCACGAATATCGCGGCAATCGTCGTCGGAATCGATTTGGCGCAACAGGTGCTTGAAGCCGTCGAAAGAACCGGATTCGCGATTCCGTTCTTCGTCGCGGTCGAACCCGGCCAGGAAGTGCCGCCGTCGATCCTGCCGAGCGCGAGCGGCGTGATCCAGCTCCGCCACGGCGGGCGCCACTACTACGGCCGGCAGGTCTCCGCCGCCGCCGACATCTACAGCGAGAACCTGCTGCCGCCGTTCTTCAAGGTGATGCGTGAATACGTGCAGCGCGGCTACGTCGAGTTCGACTGCCCCGGCCACCAGGGCGGCCAGTTCTTCTCGAACCACCCGCTCGGCCGGATGTTCTTCGACTTCTTCGGCGAGACGATCTTTCGCGCCGACCTCTGCAATGCCGACGTCCGGCTCGGCGACCTGCTGATCCACGAAGGCCCCGCGCTGGAAGCGCAGCGCAATGCCGCGCGGATCTACAACGCGGACAAGACCTGGTTCGTGCTGAACGGCACGTCCACGTCGAACAAGGTCGTCACGAGCGCGCTGCTCGCCCCTGACGATCTCGTGCTGTTCGACCGCAACAACCACAAGTCGGTGCACCTCGGCGCGCTCGTGCTCTCGGGTGCGCGGCCGGTCTACCTCGAAACCGCGCGCAACGCGTGGGGCCTCATCGGCGGCGTCGACAGCGCCGCGCTCGACGAAGCGCGCATTCGCGACGCGATCCGCGACGTCGCGCCGGAACGCGCCGACCGGCCGCGCCCGTTCCGGCTCGCGGTGATCCAGCTCGGCACCTACGACGGCACGATCTACAACGCGCGGCAAATCGTCGACCGGATCGGGCACCTGTGCGACTACATCCTGTTCGACTCGGCGTGGGTCGGCTACGAGCAGTTCATCCCGATGATGCAGGACTGCTCGCCGCTGATGCTGACGCTCGGCCCCGACGATCCCGGCATCTTCGTCACGCAGTCGGTCCACAAGCAGCAGGCCGGCTTCTCGCAGACGTCGCAAATCCACAAGAAGGACAGCCACATCGAAGGCCAGAAGCGCTTCTGCGATCACCGGCGCTTCAACAACGCGTACATGATCCATGCGTCGACCAGCCCGTTCTACCCGATGTTCGCGGCGCTCGACGTCAACGCGCAGATGCACGCCGGCCCGGCAGGCAAGCGCCTGTGGCGCGACTGCGTGGCGCACGGCGTCGATGCGCGCAAGCTGCTGCTCAAGACCTGCCGCCAGATCCGTCCGTTCGTTCCCCAGAACATCGACGGCCGCCCGTGGGCCGACTACCCGACCGAGCAGATCGTCGACGACCTGCGCTTCTTCCGCTTCCACCCGGCCGACACGTGGCACGGTTTCGAAGGCTATGCGGACAACCAGTATTTCGTCGACCCGTGCAAGCTGCTGCTGACGACGCCCGGCATCGATCGCGACACGCACGAGTACGCGCCGTTCGGCGCGCCGGCACCGATCCTCGCGCGCTACCTGCGCGAGCACGGCGTCGTGCCCGAGAAGGCCGACCTGTATACGATCCTGTTCCTGCTCACGCCTTCGGAGAGCTTCGGCAAGCTGCAGCATCTGGTTGCGCATCTCGCGCAGTTCGAACGTCATCTCGACCAGGACACGCCGCTGCGCGAAGCAATTCCGTCGCTGTGCGAAGCGTATCCGGAGCTGTACGGCAACATGCGCCTGCGGCAGCTGTGCCAGCGGATGCACGACTTCTACCGCAGCCACGACATGAAGCATCTGCAGAAACGGATGTTCCGGCGTGCGCAGTTCCCGAAGCAGGCGATGCTGCCGCAGGCCGCGAACGTCGAGCTGATCCGCAACAACGTCGAGCTCGTCACGCTCGATCGCATCGAAGGCCGCATCGCGGCGGAAGGCGCGCTGCCCTATCCGCCCGGCATCTTCTGCGTGGTGCCGGGCGAGGCATGGGGCGGCCCGGCGCTCGACTACTTCCGCGCGCTCGAAGCCGGAATCAACGCGCTGCCGGGTTTCGAGCCTGAAATCCAGGGCGTCTATCTGCAAACGCAGCCGGACGGCACGAAGCAGGCCTCGGCATACGTGGTGGCAACCGGCACCGACGCGTCACGCGCGTAATCGAATTCGGCCTGGCGCGCTCGGGTACGCAGGCATCGCGACGTGGCCCGCGCGACCGGCTGCGAGCGCATCGTCAATGCGTGACGGGCGGCGCGGCGCGACGTGCCCGCCCGGCGCATCACCACGCCTGCCGGTAGATCTCCAGCGCGTCGGCCTCCGTCACCTCGCGCGGATTGTTCACGAGCAGGCGCGTCTGCAGCATCGCATCCGACGCCATCCTCGGCAGGTCACCTTCGCCGATGCCGACCTCGCGCAGCGTGCGCGGGATGCCCGTCGCGACGATCAGCCGGTCGATCTCGGCGATCAGCGCGTGCGTGCGCGCTTCATCGCTGCCCGTCGCCGACGGCGCGACGATCGCCGCGAGTTCCGCATACAGCGGCGCGGCGGCCGGCGCGTTGAAACGCAGCACGTGCGGCAGCACGAGCGCATTCGACAGCCCGTGCGGCACATGGAAGATTCCGCCGACCGGATAGGCCAGCGCATGCACGGCCGCGACCGGCGCATTCGCGAACGCCTGCCCCGCGAACATCGCGCCGACCAGCATCGCCTCGCGCGCGTGGCGGTTGCGGCCGTCGTCGCACGCCGCGAGCAGGTTGCGCGACAGCAGCGTCAGCGCGTGCACGGCCAGCATGTCGGATACCGGGTTCTTGAGCCGCGCGGACGTGTAGGCCTCGATCGCATGCACCATCGCATCGATGCCCGTCGCGGCCGTCGCCGCACGCGGCAGGCCGAGCGTCAATTCGGCGTCGAGGATCGCGAGATCCGCGAACAGGTGCGGCGACACGACGCCCATCTTGCGCGCCTCGCCGACCGTGACGATCGACACGGCCGTCACTTCGGAGCCGGTGCCGGCCGTCGTCGGCATCTGCACGAGCGGCAGTCGCGCGCTCGTGACCTGGTCGACGCCGTACATGTCGGCCAGCGCCTGCCGCCCCGGCGCGAGCACCGCGATCAGCTTCGCGACGTCCATCGACGATCCGCCGCCCAGGCCGAGCACGATCTCGGCATCGGCCGCGACGGCCCGTTCGGTCGCTTCCAGCACGACGTGCTCGGGCGGATCGGCGATCACGTCGTCGATCACGGTGACCTGCCAGCCGTGCGCGGCGAGGCTCTCCAGCGCGGGCGCGAGCACGCCGCTGCGATGCAGGAACGCGTCGGTGACGACACACAGCCGCACGAGCGCCGGAAAGCGTTCGCGCAACAACGCGCCGAGCCGGCGCGCGGCGCCGAATTCGACGACCTGCGTCGCAACGGTACGGAATTGAAACGGGTTCATCGGGTGCCTCCCGGCGGCGTCGCCGTGCCGGTGTCCGGCTGCACCATGTAGTGCGTCACTTCGCGGCGATCGAGCAACGGAATGATCGCGCCGAACCCGATCCGCTGGAAATGCGGCGTTTCCCGATGCACTTCGAGGCCATCCGCGTCGCGATAGCGTTCGAGGATCACGACGTGGTCGGGGTTCTCAGGCGACCGGAAATACGCGTAGTCGAGGTTCTTCGGCTCGGCGCGCGTCGCCAGCGCGAGCTCCGCGAGCAATTCGATCACGCGATCGCCGTTGCCGGGTTTTGCGTAGAAATGCGCGATGACCTGCAGGTAAGGTTCGTTCATGGTGCGCTCCGGGTTCGACTGGGGGCCGTCACGACGCGGACGCACGCGATGCGCGGCGAACCGGAAGGATTCGAACGCGACGGCGCAACGCCGTGACACTGGCTGGCCATCGCATTGTATTGAATCGGCGCGGCCTTCGCAGTGGCACTACCGCGCAACGAAAAACAGGGCGGATCGCAACTGGCCGCTACTCGCGCAACGCGCCGGCTACCACGGCACGGTCCTCCCCAGGTAGTCGAGATATTCGAGCCCCGGGCGCGCACGCTTTGCGATCAGCACGTCGACGAGACTCGGCACGCTTTGCTCGATCGTCAGGCGCGCATCCGGCCCACCCAGTTCCGTGCGGACCCAGCCGGGCGCCATCAGCACCATCGCACGCCGCGTATCGGCCTGACGCGCCGCGAAGCTGCGCATGAACTGGTTCAGCGCGGCCTTGCTGCCACGATAGACCTCGCGCATCCCGCTGACGTTGTTCGCGACGCTGCCCTGCCCCGATGACATCGCACCGATCAGGCCGTCCGCGGTCACGAGATCCTGCAGCGTCTCGATCACGCGCATCGGCGCCAGCGCGTTCGTGATCATCACGCGCACGAACTCGTCGGTCGTCACTTCGCCGATCGTTTCGGTTGGTTCATTCGTGGTTCCCGCATTCACGAACAGCATGTCGAAGCGCCGGCCCGACAGCCGCTCGCGCAGCGCAGCCAGTTGCACCGGCTCGCAGATGTCGAGCCGGCCGGCGAACCGGTCGGCGAGGTCGTGCAGCTTCGTGCGCCCCGATCCGGCGCGCACGGTGCCCGTCACGCGCCAGCCTTTGTCGAGGAACGCCTCCGCCATCGCGAGCCCGAGGCCGCGCGAGGCCGCGACGAGCAGGATCGCGGGCGCCTTCCCTTCAGATACAGTTGATTGCATGGTTTCCGCCTTTGCCGGGTTTCGTCATGCCGCCACTATAGGTACGCATCACGGCAGGCGCCAGACGCACCCGATTCAACTCATAGTTGCAGCGAACGCCATGCCAAACCGCGTGGAGGCGTATCCTGTCGCCATGGAAGACATCGACCTGAACCTCGTCACCGCGCTCGACGTACTGCTGTCGGAAGGCAGCGTGACCGGTGCCGCGCGCCGGCTTGGCCTGAGCACGTCCGCAATGAGCCGCACGCTCACGCGTCTGCGGCTGTCCATCGGCGATCCGTTGCTCGTGCGCGCGGGGCGCAAGCTCGTGCCGACGCCGCACGCAGCGGCGTTGCGCGACCGCGTGCACGCGATCGCCAGCGATGCGCGCACGGTGCTGCGGCCGGCGACGGCCGACGTGGACATCGCGACGCACGCCTCCACGTTCACGATCCGCACGTCCGCATCGTTCATGGAAATGCTGTCCGGCCCCGTGGTCGCCGCACTCGGCGAAATCGCGCCGCAGGTGCGCATCCGCTTCGTCCCGAAGCCCGACCGCGATCCGCAAGCCCTGCGCGACGGCGCCGTTGACCTGGAAATCGGCAAGCGCGGCGACGATGCGCCCGAGTTGCACACCCGCATGCTGTTTCACGACTGGCACGTCGCGGTGGCACGCGCCGGACACCCGCTGTTCGCATCGGGCAGGATCACGCCCGCGCGCTATGCGGCCTGCCAGCACGTAATCGCGTCGCAGCTCGGCGATTTCGGCGGGCCGGCCGACCACTCGACCGACCAGGCCGGCCCGAACCGCACCGTGCACGTCGTCGTACCGGGCTACCCCGATGCGATGCGGGTCGCGGCCAGCACCGACCTGATCGCGCTCGTGCCGCGCTCAAGCCTCGGCAACGCGTTCGCGCCGGGGCTCACGGAGGCCCTCGGGCTGCGCAGCTTCGAGATCCCGGCGCGCCTGCCCGAGATCCTCGTGTCCGCGCTGTGGCATCCGCGCATGCACGGCGATCCCGTGCACCGCCGCCTGCGCGAGGTGGTCATCGCCGTCTGCCAGCGCGCGTATCCGGAGGCCCGCGCACCGCGCCCGCCGGCCCGCCGCACCGGCACGCGTGCGGTGGGCTGACACGCGGCTCAGACCAGCCGGCCGCCGCCGTCGATGTGCAGGATCTCGCCGTTCATGAAGCCGTTGCCCAGCAGGAACGCGATCGCTTCCCCCACTTCGTCGGCGCGCCCGACACGGCCGCCGGGCAATGCCGCCGCGGCGCCCGCGAGGATCGTGTCGCGCGCTTCCGGGCCGAACGCGTCGTAAAGCGGCGTCTCGACGAAGCCCGGGGCGACGACGTTCACGCGAATCGGTTTCAATTCCAGCGCGAGCGACTGCGCCAGCGCCTCGACACCACGCACGGCGGCGGCAATGACGGACACGCCCTGCGCGGCCGGACGATCCGACAGTTGCCCGCCGGTCAGCACGATCGAGCCGGTCGCGGGCATCCGCGGCAACGCCGCGCGGATCGCGTAGACCGGCCCGGCGATACGCTCCTGCAGCGCGGCGAGCAGGTGATCGGGATCAGTCTCGCTCAGCTTGCCGGCAATGAACCGGCCGGCCGTGACGACCAGATGGTCGACGCGCGCGATCCCGTCGAAGACGGCCTGCACCGCATGCCGGTCGGCGATGTCGGCCACCGCGATGCGCGCGCCGCCGATCGCCTGTGCGGCGGACTCGAGCTTCGCGCGGGTCCGGCCGACCAGCGTGAGGCTGGCGCCTTTCGCCTTCGCGGCGGCCGCGGCCTCGAGGCCGATTCCGGAGCTCCCGCCGAATACCACGACGTGCGCTCCGTCCAGTGCCGAAGATTGCGTTGCCTCGTTCATGTCGACTCCTCATCAGGGATTGAAGGTTCGCGAACGTTAGGTCATTCTCAATTGCGCGGGAACATGGGAGACTTGAATAAGGTTCATGCCATAAAGGAATGAGATGGATTCCCTGCGATCCATGCGCGTGTTCGTCCGCGCCATCGAGCTCGGCAATTTCTCGGCGGTTGCGCGCGAGGAAGGCACCGGCCAGCCGACGATCAGCAAGATCGTCGCCGCGTTCGAACAGGAACTGGGCGTTCGTCTCCTCGAACGCTCGACCACGAGCCTCGCGCCCACCGACGAAGGCCGCCGGTTCTACGATCGCTGCAAGCGCGTGATCGACGAATACGCGAGCGCGGTGGCCGAGGTGCGCGGGCAAACGGTGCGGCCGGTCGGCAAGCTGGTCGTCAATGCGCCGCTGGGGCTGGGCGAGCTGAGACTGAACGCGCTCGTGCTCGAATTCCTCGCCGCGTGGCCGGAGATCGAGGTCGAACTGCAATTGACCGACCGCGTGATCGACCTGGTCGAAGAAGGCGTCGATGTCGCCATTCGCCTCGGCCACCTGCTGCCGCCGGATGCCGTGGCCCGCCACATCGCGTCATCGCCGCGCCTGCTGGTCGCCACGCCGGGGTACGTGTCGCAGGCACCGACGCTCCGCCGGCCGGACGACCTCGCGCAGCACGAGTATGTCGGCTACGCGCGCGCGGACATCGGCAACGCACTGACCTTCGCCCGCGGCGACGAGCAAGCGGTCGTTCCGGTGCGTGGCCGGTATCGCGTGAACAGTTCGATGGCCCTGCGGGAATGCTTCCTGGCAGGCAACGCGGTGGGCAGCGGGCCCGCGTGGCTCGTTCAGGACCTGATCGACAGCGGCCAACTCGTCCGGTTGCTGCCGAAGTGGGACATGGTGCCGCCGCACGCGCTGCACCTCGTGTACGCGTCGCGCCGGTATCTGCCGCTTCGGACCCGCACGTTCCTGCAGTTCATGGAGCGGCGGATTCCGGCGCTGCCCGGGTTCCATGCGACCACCGCCCCGGCCGCCATCCCGACCGCCATCCCGACTGGCATCCCGACGGCGCCCGCCTCGCGGCCGGCCCGCTGACCGACGGGCGCCGCGGCCACGGCCGGCCCGGGCGCCGATCCGCCGCCGTTTCCCCGATCCGCCGAATCCCCGCGACTGCAGCGGCGCCGGCGGGCCGTTCGGCTAAAATGCCGCACTTTCCACCTTGTCCGGCCCGCTCGCCATGCATCCCGCCTCCCCCGCCCAGTCCGCCGCGCACGGCGCAGACGACGCACACGCCTCCCGCGACCTCGTCTACGGCCCGAACGACCGGCCGGCGCCGATGGTCGCCTTCGTCGCCGCGCTGCAGCACCTGCTGGCGATCATCGTGCCGATCGTCACGCCCGGCCTGCTGATTTGCCAGGCGCTCGGCGTGTCCAGCCGCGATACGACCCTGATCGTGTCGATGTCGCTCGTGATTTCCGGCCTTGCCACCTTCGTCCAGTGCAAGCGCTTCGGCCCGCTCGGCGCCGGCCTGCTGATCGTCCAGGGCACGAGCTTCAACTTCGTCGGCCCGCTGATCGCCGGCGGCAGCCTGATGGTCAAGCAAGGCACGCCGGTCGAGACCGTGATGGCCGCGATCTTCGGCGTCGTGATTGCCGGGTCGTTCGTCGAGATGGGCGTATCGCGCATCCTGCCGTTCGTGAAGCGCCTGATCACGCCGCTCGTCACCGGCATCGTCGTGCTGCTGATCGGCCTCACGCTGATCAAGGTCGGCCTCATCAGCATGGGCGGCGGCTACGGCGCGATGGCCAAGGGCACGTTCGCGAGCGCGGAGAACCTGACGCTGTCCGGCCTCGTGCTCGGCACGATCATCCTGCTGAACCGTGTGCCGATCGTGTGGGTGCGCAGTACCGCGCTCGTCATCGCGCTCGTCATCGGCTATCTCGCGGCCGCATTCCTGGGCCGCCTCGACTTCACCGGCATGCACCAGGCCGCGCTGTTCCAGGTCCCGACGCCGCTGCACTTCGGCATCGGTTTCTCGTGGTCGCTGTTCGTGCCGATGCTGATCATCTACCTCGTCACGTCGCTCGAAGCGATCGGCGACGTCACGGCCACCAGCAAGATCTCGAACGAACCGGTCGAAGGCCCGGTGTGGATGCAACGGATCAAGGGCGGCGTGCTCGTGAACGGTGCGAACTCGCTGCTGGCCGGCGTGTTCAACACGTTCCCGAGCTCGGTGTTCGCGCAGAACAACGGCGTGATCCAGATCACCGGCGTCGCCAGCCGCTACGTGGGCATCTGGATCGCGGGGATGCTCGTGGTGCTCGGGCTGTTCCCGGTCGTCGCCGGCGTGCTGCAGGCCGTGCCGGAGCCCGTGCTCGGCGGTGCGGCGATGGTGATGTTCGGCGCGGTGGCCGCATCGGGCATCAACATCCTTGCGGGCGTCCATCTCGATCGTCGCGCGCTGCTGATCATCGCGGTGTCGCTCGCGCTCGGCCTCGGCGTATCGCAAGTGCCGGACATCCTCAACAGCCTGCCGCACGCGCTGAAGAACGTGCTGGAATCGGGAGTCGCGACGGGCGGCATCTGCGCGCTCGTGATGAACTGGTTCCTGCCGGAGAAGAAGTAACCGGACGAATCGCACGACGTCGGGCTCCGTGCGACGCTTGCTCGCAGAGAAAGCGCGTACGGACGGTCCGGCGATCGTAACGCATCGCCGCAACGCGGCGCTGCATCCCCCCTACCTTCGCAAGGGCGCCCGGCCGGGCCGGTACACGCCATGTGTCCCGCACGCCACCCTGCACTTCCGACGTGTCTCCGGACCATCGGCCGCGTGTCGATTGAGATCAAACGTCAAACCCGGTCAGGCCGCCTTGGCCGATCAATTTGTGCTGGGTAGAATCACACCATGCCCCAGATCCCCGCACCCAACAACGCCCCCGAAGCGAGCGCCGCTCCGGTCAAGGAACGCGCGACCATCGTCTGCCACCGCGGCGAACAGGTCCTGCTCGTCGCCCGCGCGGCATCGCGTTGGGCCCTTCCCGGCGGCACGATCAAGCGCGGGGAAACACCGCTCGAAGCCGCACATCGCGAGTTGCGCGAAGAAACCGGCATGACCGGCCAGCATCTCGTCTACGCGATGCAGTTCACCGGGCTCGCCAAGATCCATCACGTGTTCTTCGCGGAAGTCGGCCCGGACCATACGCCGCAAGCGAACAACGAGATCGCGAAATGCAAGTGGTTTCCGATCGACAGCGTCGACGGGTTGCGCGCCAGCATTCCGACGAAGCGAATCGTCGAACTCGTTTATCAACACGAAATCAGCAAGGCGTAGTGCATTACTGACGAACGCAGTGATGAGCCGGCGCTCGGCCCGGATCGTCGTGCGTGAATCAGCGGCGCGTGGGCGCTCAGTGCGAGCGCCTTCTTCGCAACTCGTGCGTGGAATAGACGACCAGGAAGATGCCCAGCATCGCAACACCGGACGCCATGAACTCGTTCGCGCTTCCCGAGCTTTGCAGGGACTTCGGGAAAATGCCGAGACTCAATCCCGCGACGGCAAGAAGCAATCCTGCAGCCACGCCCCAGATCGGTCGGGCGGTCTTTTCGATTTTCTTTTTCATACGGCACCGGTCTACAGTCGTTACCTGAACGGTATCGGCAGAAGACGCCGCATCTACCTTCAGTCGTTCCACTATAGCCGGGAAATAATTCGCATACCTTTGGTAATTTTCCCGATCAAGTTTTGTCGAGCGCGATCGTCGGCACAGTCCCGCAATTACGCGTCGATTGAAGCGTGGCGGGTCGAAAAAAGACGGGGTGGCGGAAGGCAGCAGACGCCAACCACCGCTCGCACTGGTCCGCCAGGTAAGACTCCCTCGATCACAGATGGCTTCCTGCCCACGATCCTGCCCATCAATGCTCCATCGGCAATCAAATACCGACCGAGGCATTGTCGGCAAAGGGTCTCCGAGCATATTTCAGCACCGATTCGGGCAATAAGGATTCCGCTGACAAGGATCGTTGTTTGCCGTACGCACGGCGAAGGCGACGGCAACGGGCGCCTGGCCGGCGCACCCGTTGCCGTCCGGCTCAGGATGCGGCCACGGTCACGGTGATAGTGGCTTGACTGCCCGAATTGTCGATGTTCACGTTGAGGACATCCGGATTGGTGTTGCTCGCCACCGTCCAGTTCGCGCTCGAATCGACGAACGAAACCGTGCCGATGATCGCGCCGTTCGAGTTGTCGGTCACTTTCAGCTTGAATCGCGAGGACTCGAAGAAGCAACTTCCGCTGTTCTTCGCCTCGATGTAGATCCGGCCGCTGGCAAGCCGGATGAAGAACTTGAGGTTGCCGTGTTCGACAGCCAACTGGCTCGATGCGCCGCTGGCCCGATCGTAGATCGCGCCCCAGTTCGGATTGCCCGGCACGTCGCCCAGCCAGACAACGTTGTCTGCGATCCACGGGATCGAGATCACTGCGGCAACATCGGAACCGGCGGGAGCCCCCTTGAGCGTCAGATGCAGCAGGAGGCCGATGCCGCTGAAGCCGCTCGTGTTCATGGACGAGTCATTCGCCTGGTATGCAACCTGAACCGTCGTCTGATCGCCCCGGATGTCGGTGGCGTAGCCGAGCTTCGGCACCGTGTCGCTTTGGGGCTGGGACGTCATCGTCCCTTCGTCCATGTATTCGATCTTCCATTCGAGGTCGTAGTCGGTGAAGTTGTCGGCCTCGAAATGAAGAATGAACTTTTTCTCCAGCGCGCCGACGATGAACGGAATCGCTACGAGCGCGCCGAGCACTGCAAGCGGCGGCGCGACGGCCGCCAGATCGATGAAGGCTGCCGCCGCGACCTCGTCGACGGCAATTTCCGCCGCTTCTTCCCCGACGGCATCCGCTGCATCCGATGCGCCATCGGCAATGGCATCGCCGGCAGCGTCGATATCTTCGCCGAGATCCAGCTCGGCCCAGTTGTCAAGGCATGTCTGGACGAACTGCGTGAGCTTTTCCACGATCGGCTTGAAGAGCGCGTCGATCAACGCTTGTCCGACGGTGAGGCCGGGCGGAATTTCGGCAAGGCTGCGTGCTCATGCTGCCCTCTTTCGTCTGTCTACCGAATAACCTGACAATACAGCTGGAGCTGCTTCAGACATACCGCGAAGTCATTTTTAAATAATCTCAAAATCTATTTCATTCACTGCCTCATTCAGCTGAGCTGGACACCACCCGTCAAATTTAACAGGTGGAAATTTACCAAGTTCATCCTACAGTTAACCGCGCCATATAGTGTGCGCATAGGAATGAAAAAAATAATGGGTGGGGGTTATATCCCGTTGCGCCCATAGGTACCGCGCCACTCAATCACCCAGGCTTTTAACTGGAAATCGACGAGGCGGCGTGGTTTGCAAAAAATCGACACCCCTGTTCACATTAGAGAAACTGTAAGGAATATTTATATTTTATGAAAGAAATGCGTATTTTTGACTAGTCATAAAAATCTGGATACGGGCCTCATGGCTACTGGCGCACGGCATTTTCCAATAACACGCGCACCCACTAAAAGTGCCGGATCTTATTTGCTTCGATTTCCAGGTTAATTGACATTTAAATTTTCGCACCCCTTATTGTTTTATATTTTTCAACAATAAAGATTATAAATTTATTGCGGAGATGCCGTGAGCACGATACTGACCTCCCAGCGGATGACTCGTGAAATGACAAATGAACGCACATTGCAGGAAGGAAATTCGGCCGGACATGACGCCATTGCGCTCGACGAATCGGTGGCCGAGCATGAGCAATTGGTCGCGAAGGCGGCAGAAGTCGCCGGCGTGCTCGCGGAAGAATCGCGCGCTGCCGACACCGAGCGCCGCCTGACCGACCGCGCCGTCGCCGCTATTACCGAGGCTGGGCTGATGCGGCTCTTCACGCCGCGCCGGCTCGGCGGCTACGAAGCGGGTCCCGCCACGCTGTTCGACGTCTGCTACGAGCTGGGGCGCGGCTGCTGCTCGGCGTCGTGGGTCACGAGCGTGCTCAACATGGGCAACTACATGATCGCCCACTTCCCCGAGAGCACGCAGGACGACGTGTGGGGCGGCAACCGCGACACGCGCACCGCGCTCATCATTGCGCCTTCGCGCGCCCAGGTCGAACGCGTCGACGGCGGTGTCGTGGTGACGGGAGAGTGGGCTTACGCATCCGGCAGCCTGCACGCCGAATGGATCGGCGCGCTGATCCCGAAAGGCATCGATGCCGACGACGAGACGATCAACCTGGTCCTCATGCCGATGAGCGAGCTCGAAGTCCGAGACTCCTGGCATATCACGGGCATGCGCGGCACCGGCAGCAACACCGTCGTGGCGAACCGGCTGTTCATTCCGCGCCATCGCGTGACGCCTTACGCGCCGATCGTGCAGGGCCGGTCCCGCCTGCCGTCGGAACGGCACCGTCTATATAGCGGCGCGTTCTCGGGCTTGCTGTCGATCGGTCTGCTCGGACCGCAGCTCGGGGCGATCGTAACCGCGCTGCAACTCGTGCGCGAGCAGGCTCACGAGCGCCGCGTCGCCTCGTCCACGTTCAAGAGCCAGGCTGTTTCGCCCGCGTTCCAGACCGATCTCGCCGAAGCGTCGATGATGATCGACGGCGCGCGGCTGCACGCCCGCCGCATCGTCGAAACGGTCGAACACCATGCACTGGCCGGCGTCCTGCCCGACGAAGTGACGCGTTCGCGCTTTCGGATGGAATCGACGCGCGTCACGCGCCTGTGCCGCGAGGCCATCGATCGCCTCATGACAGCCTACGGCAGCGCCGCCTTCATGGAATCCAATCCGCTGCAGTTGATCTGGCGCGATCTGAACGTGGCGAGCCGCCACGCGGGCTTCGGGATGGGCATTCCGCAACTCGTCTACGGCCGCGCGCTCGTCGGCCTCGATCCGCGCGAAATCAGCTACCTCGTGTAATCCCGCGCGGCTTCCCTGCTCCCCGCGGGGCGGCCCCCTTTTACTTCAGGAGCTTGCATGTCAGACATCGAATCCCTCGAAAACCAGTCGGAAACTCACTCGCACGTCGCGGTCCGGCAGCACAACCGCAAGATCGTCGAGCAGTACATGCACACGCGTGGCGAAGCGCGGCTCAAGCGCCATCTACTGTTCACGGAAGATGGCGTCGGCGGACTGTGGACTACCGACAGCGGCCAGCCGATCGTGATTCGCGGCCGCGAGAAGCTCAGCGAGCACGCCGTGTGGTCGCTGCAATGCTTCCCCGACTGGGTCTGGACCGACATCCATATCTTCGAGACGCAAGACCCGAACTGGTTCTGGGTCGAGTGCCGCGGCGAAGGCGCGATCATTTTCCCCGGCTACCCCCAAGGCCATTACCGCAATCACTTCCTTCACTCGTTCCGCTTCGAAAACGGACTGATCAAGGAGCAGCGCGAATTCATGAACCCTTGCGAGCAATTCCGTTCCTTGGGTATCGAAGTTCCCGAAGTGCGCCGGGATGGTCTACCGAGCTAACGCATACCCAATGGAGGAGACGAATGGCTGGTATTCCTTCGATTCAACCGTACGTGCTGCCCGATTCGAGCAGCCTGCCCGAGAACGTCGTGTCATGGCGTGTCGATCCATCGCGCGCGTTGCTGCTCATTCATGACATGCAGAACTATTTCCTTTCTCCGTTGCCGCCGACGCTGCGTGAGACGTTGACGACCAACGTCGCGTCGCTGCGCAAACGGTGCAAGCAGGCCGGCATTCCCGTCGCGTACACGGCCCATCCCGGGCGCATGACCGAGAAGGAACGCGGTTTGTTGCGCGATTTCTGGGGGCCGGGCATGGAGACGAAGCCGGCCGATCGGGACGTCGCCGAGGCAGTCGGCCCGTCCCCAGAGGACTGGATGCTCACGAAGTGGCGCTACAGCGCATTTTTCCGCACCGGGCTGCGCGAGCGCATGCAGGAGAGCGGTCGCGATCAGCTGATGCTGTGTGGCGTCTACGCGCACATCGGCGTAATGATGTCGGCCGTCGATGCGTTCACGAACGACATTCAGCCGTTCTTCGTCGCCGATGGCGTGGCGGACTTTTCCGAAGACCATCATCACCAGGCCCTGGAATACGTAGCCCAGCGCTGCGGCAAGGTGGTGAGCACCGAGGAGGCGCTGGCATGAACGCCGCTCCGAACCACAACCTTTTCGATCGCGTCCTGAATGGACAAGCGCCGTGCTTCGCATTGATCGCGCGTTCGACGGGTAGCGCTGGGGAGCGCGCGACTATCGACGTCTTCGCCGGCGCGGTTTCCTATCCGTCCTCCCTGGCCGAGCTTCCGTTGGCCGCGCCGACAAAGGCGGGTGCGGACCGTCAGGAGCTGCTTGTGCTCGTGCCATACCGGCAGCTGCACGAGCGCGGCTTCAAAACACACGACGACGGCGCCCCACTCATCGCCATGACCTGTGACGAGCACGAAACGGTGTCCGTGCCGCTTGCGCTCGCTGCCATTCCCGATGCCGATACCGCGCTCGGCGAGCGTCACTTCGATATCGACGACGAAACCTACGCCCAGATCGTCGAGCGCGTCATCACCGACGAGATCGGCACCGGCGCGGGCTCGAACTTCGTCATCAAGCGCACGCTCGAGGGCGATCTCGACGACTATTCGCCCGCCAAGGCGCTGGCGGTCTTCAAGCGTCTGATGCGCCGGGAAGTCGGCGCGTATTGGATCTTCGTGATTCATGCCGGGGAGCGCACGTTCGTCGGCGCCACGCCAGAGCGCCACCTGACGCTGCATGAAGGCCGCGCGACGATGAACCCGATCAGCGGGACTTATCGATATCCGCAGAGCGGGCCGACGATCGACGGGATCAACGCTTTTCTCGGCGATCGCAAGGAATCCGACGAGCTGTACATGGTGCTCGACGAAGAACTCAAGATGATGGCGCGCATCTGCCCGGGCGGCGGGCAGGTCACGGGGCCGCACTTGCGCGAGATGGCGCGGCTCGCCCACACCGAATATTTCATCGTCGGGCACACCGAAGCCGATGTCCGCGATTTGCTGCGCGAAACGATGTTTGCGCCGACGGTCACCGGCAGTCCGATCGAAAGCGCGACCCGCGTGATCGCGCGGCACGAGCAGGCCGGCCGCGGCTACTACAGCGGCATTGCAGCGCTGATCGGCCGCGATGCGCGCGGCGAGCGCACGCTCGACTCCGCCATCCTGATCCGCACCGCGGAGATCGACCGCGCCGGACACGTTCGCATCGGTGTCGGCTCGACGCTCGTCCGGCATTCGGACGCGGCATCGGAAGTCATGGAGACACATGCCAAGGTGGCCGCGCTGTCGAACGCATTCGATCCGCCGGAAGCCGGCCCGATGCTCGGACAGCATCCATCGGTGCAGGCGGCGCTGCGCGAGCGCAACAAAGGCATCGCGGACTTCTGGTTTCGGCCATATGGCGCGCGACAAGGCGAGATGGCCGATGAGTCGGCTGAGTTAAGCGGCCGCCGCGCGCTCATCATCGACGCCGAAGATCACTTCACGGCGATGATCGCCCAACAACTGTCGTCGCTCGGCCTCGCCACGGAAGTGCGCGGCGTTCACGACGCGGTGGACCTTGCGCGTTACGACGTGGTCGTCATGGGGCCGGGCCCGGGAGACCCGAGCGACGCCGGCGATCCGCGCATCGCTCGCCTCTATGCGTGGCTGCGGCATCTCATCGACGAGGGCAAGCCGTTCATGGCCGTCTGCCTGAGCCATCAGGTCCTGAACGCCATCCTCGGCATTCCGCTCGTGCGGCGCGAGGTGCCCAATCAGGGCATCCAAGTCGAGATCGATCTGTTCGGCCGGCGTGAGCGCGTGGGCTTTTACAACACGTATGTCGCGCGGACCGTCAGGGACGAAATGGAAATCGACGGCGTCGGCGCGCTGGCCATCAGCCGCGATCCGCGCACGGGCGAGGTGCATGCCTTGCGCGGTCCAACGTTCAGCTCGATGCAATTCCACGCCGAATCGGTCTTGACCGTCGACGGGCCGCGCATTCTCGGCGAAGCCATCACACACGCGATACGCCGCGAAAAACGCGCGACCGCGTTGACGGCCTGACGGCTCTTCATGCTTTTTATAGAACCCTATAGGACACGCGTTTCATGATTGTCGACATCGTTTGGTGGAACCTCGACGGTTCCGAGCAAAGCATCGAATCGCTGAGGGCGCGTGTGGACGACAGCACCCTCGCGCGCTGGTCGAACGTGCCGGGCATGCGCGAGAAGCATTGGATTGCCGACGAGGACAAGAATCGCTGGGGCGCAATCATGCTCTGGGATGGCGAGCGTCCGCCCGCACATCTGCTGCCGCCGAACGATGCGCAGACGCTGATCGGCCTGCCGGTTGCCGAGCGGCTGCGCTTCTCGGTGAAGGCAAGCGCCGCGAGCGGTGAAATCGCGGCGCGCATGCGCGCGCTCGAACCGGCAGCATCGCACGCGAATACGCACGCGGCGCCGCCGGTCCATGCCTCGCATCCCATCGACTACATCGTCGTTGACGCCTTCACGCGCACGCCGCTCGAAGGTAATCCGGTTGCCGTCTTCCTGATCGACGATCCGCTGCCGGCGGAGCGCATGCAGCGGATCGCCCGCGAAATGAATCTGTCGGAAGTGGTGTTCGTGATGCCGCCGATGCAGGGCGGCGACGTGCGCGTGCGCATCTTCACGCCGGTCAACGAGCTGCCGTTTGCGGGCCATCCGTTGCTGGGAACGGCCGTGGCGCTCAGGCACGTCAAGGCGCAGGATCGCTTCGTGTTCGAGACGGGCATGGGGCTCGTGCCGTTCGATGTGCGCTCCGATGCGCCCGGCGAGGCTTACGTCACCATGCAGCAGCCGATCCCGACGTGGGCGCGCTTTGATCGGGCCGAGCGTCTGCTCGACGCGCTCGGCGTAGAAGCGTCCGCGCTGCCCGTGGATGCCTATCGAAACGGCCCGCGCCACGTGTTCGTCACGTTGCCCGACGCCTCCGCGCTTTCCGACGTGCATCCGGACCATCGCGCGTTGGCTGAGTTCGAGGATATGTCGGCCATGTGCCTGGCCCCCGCGGGCGACCACTGGCGCTGCCGGATGTTCTCGCCGGCCTACGGTGTCGTGGAGGATGCGGCGACGGGCTCCGCCGCCGGCCCCATCGCCATTCACCTTGCCCGCTACGGACTGATTCCGTGGGGCGAGCCGCTGCACATTCTCCAAGGCGTCGAGATCAAGCGTCCCTCGCACATGCATGCGCTGGTGGACGGCTCGGAGCACGGCATCGAGGCGGTCAAGGTCAGCGGTCACGGTGTCGTCGTCGCACGCGGCCGCCTGGGCGTCTAGCGCCGCACCCGTCTTTTGCCTTTACGAAAACAATGCCATGAACACCAGTCGATTCGAAAGCCTCACGGGACGCGTCGACGTCCTGTTCCCCGAATATGACGACCCGCCGTCCGAGCCGATCACGCTGCTCAAACGCTGGCTCGCGGCGGCCGATGTCGCCCGCGTCCGCGAGCCCAAGGCGCTCGCGCTCGCAACCGCCAAGTCCGACGGACGCATGTCTTCGCGCATCATCGCGTTCTCCTCGATCGACGACCGCGGCGTGATCTTCTGCACGCATTCGACGAGCCGCAAAGGACGCGAACTCTCGGAGACAGGCTGGGCCTCGGGCCTGCTGTATTGGCGCGAAACCGGGCAGCAGATCATGATTTCCGGCCAGGCGGTTCCGCTCGAAGAAAGCGAGAACGACAAGCTCTGGTTCGGGCGCTCGGTGCCGATGCACGCGATGTCGAGCGCCTCGCACCAGAGCGACGAGCTCGTCGACCGCGAAGCGCTGCTCGCGCACGCCGCCGAGCTGCTTGCGCTCGGCGTCGCGTTGCCGCGGCCGCCGCGCTTCGTTGGCTATCGGCTCGAGCCTCACGAGATGGAATTCTGGGCCGCCAGCTCCGACCGGCTTCACCGGCGCCTCAGGTACGAACGCGATGGCGACGTTTGGAAAACCACGCAACTCCAACCTTGATTCTTTTGCGGATAAGGAACCTGCCTGTGTCTACTCTCGATATTCCGGTTGGCGTCGGCCAAACCGCACTGTTCATTGCCTGGCAACGTCACGCCGAAAGCCAGCGTCCGGATGCCTTGTTTCACGATCCGTTTGCCGCCGCGCTGATCGAGCACCTGGCCGGCACGCCGACGCATGCGCACGTCACCGAAGTCGCGCGGCGCGCGAACTTTCCGCAATATTTCGTTGTCCGCACACGCTACTTCGACGATGCCATTCTCGCGAACCTGAGCCGCGGGATACGGCAGGTCGTCACGCTGGCCGCCGGCATGGACGGCCGCGTGGCGCGTCTGGCCTGTCCGTTCGGCACGCGCTGGTTCGAGCTCGATCTCGACGACATCATCGCCTTCAAGCGCGAGCTCATGAAGCAGTCCGAGTTGCCGCTGCAGTGCGATTGGCGGCCGTTCGTCGCCGATCTGACGTCGGATTGGGCGAGCCCGTTGCGCGTAGCCGGCTTCGATCCCGCCAAGCCCACGATCTGGCTCATCGAGGGGCTTCTGATGTATCTGCGCGATGCGGACTGCGATGCGCTGATCCGTCAGGTGGCCGACCTGTCGGCGCCGGGTAGCGCGCTCATGCTCGAGCATCTCGCCACGCGCATGATGAGCGACGAGGGCAAGGAGGCCCGTGCGCGCGTCGAATCGCAGGGCGCTCGTTGGCTCTCGTCCCGCGACGACGTTCGCGACTGGCTCGACCGATATGGCTGGACAGCGACCGTGCATGCCTCGGACGATCCGGCGATTACCTACGGCCGCAGCGTCGCGCGCATCCCGGCAGGCTGGTTCGCCTCATCGACGCGCACTGCACCCGGCGGGAGCGGATCATGAATCTGTCGATTTCAATGCGGCGCGAGGTGCGCTTGAAGGCGAGGCTCAAAGGCCTGCCGACACCGGACGATTTCGAAATCGTCACCGCCGTCTTGCCGGCGGCCGGCCCGCGAGACGTGCTGGTACGCAATCGCTATTTCCTGGTCTCGGCTTCTTTGCGCGCGATGATCAGCGAAGGCGCGGAAGACGTGCCCGGTGTGCCGTTTCCGTGTTTGTCGGCGGGAGACGTGCTGATGGGCGAAGCGCTCGGCGAGGTGGTGAAAGCGCCGGCCGACAGCGGTTTGTCGGCCGGCGACATCGTCACGCACTTCCACGGCTGGCGCGACTACGCGGTGGTGCCCGCATGGGGCTGTCAGCGCGTCGGCGAGGCGCTGCCGGAGCCCGCCGGCTATCTCGGCTACCTGGGGCACGGCTGGACCGCCTACGCGGCGCTGACGCGCGGCGTGCCGATCCGTTCGGGCGACACCGTGTTCGTAACGAGCGCGGCCGGCGCGATCGGCGCGATGGCCGGACAGATCGCGCAGCGGCTGGGAGCTGGGCGCGTGATCGGCAGCACGAGTTCGCGCGACAAGGCACGACGCCTGGTTTCCGAGCTTGGGTATGACGCTGCCGTCACGCGTGGCAGCAGCACGCCGTTCGCGGAGCAATTGCTCGATGCGGCGCAGGGCGGCATCGACGTCCTGATCGATTCGGTCGGCGGCGAGCAATTGCAGGCGGCCGTCACGGCCGCGCGCGAAGGGGCGCGCTTCCTGATCCTCGGCGCGCTGTCGGGCCAGCTTGCCGCGGTGGGAACGGGTCGGACCGCGCCGGCCGAAATCGATACCGTTCAATTTCTCCTCAAGCGGATCACGATGCGGGGCTACAGCGCCGACGACAATCCGGAGGCGAAGGGCGAATGGTTCGAGCGTTTCGCGCAGTGGCTGCGCGCCGGCGAGATCGTGTTCCCGCATACGGTGATCGACGGCCTCGATGACGCGCCGAGCGCGTTGTGCGACACGTCCAGCGGACGTTATCTGGGCACGGTGCTCGTCAAGCTGTAGCGGTGCGGAGCGTGGGCGTCGCCTGCGTGCCAGGCGACATCCGTTCGATCGAAAGCACTTCAGTACGGGAGTGGAACTGTGGAAGGCAATCTCTCTTCGGCACGTGTTGCCGGGAATTGGACGCCCGCGTCCTGGAAGACGAAGCCGGCGCTGCAACAACCGGCTTATCGCGATGCTGCGGCGCTCGATCGCGCCCTGACACAGCTGCAAGCACTGCCGCCACTCGTCGCCGCAGGGGAAGTGCTGACGCTCAAACGCAAGCTCGCAGACGCTGCGGCGGGACGATGCTTCTTGCTGCAGGGTGGCGACTGCGCGGAAAGCTTCGCCGATTGCACGGCGCCGATCATCGCCAATCGGCTCAAAGTGCTGATGCAGATGAGCCTGGTGCTCATGCATGGCTTGATGCTGCCGGTAGTTCGGGTCGGCCGCTTTGCCGGCCAGTACGCCAAGCCGCGCTCGGCGGATACCGAAACGCGCGACGGCGTGACGCTGCCTTGCTACCGCGGCGACATTGTCAACGCCAGCGCTTTTACGAAAGAGGCGCGCGAGCCCGACCCGCAGCGCCTGCTCGAGGCGCATTCCAAATCTGCGCTGACGATGAATTTCGTGCGCGCGCTGAGCGACGCCGGTTTCGCCGATCTGCACCACCCCGAACATTGGGATCTGGCCTGGGCCTCGCATTCACCGCTTTATGACGAGTATCGCAAGATGACGCGCTCGATCGGCGAATCGCTGCGCTTCATGGAGGCGCTAGCGGGCGAGCCCTCCGGCAGCGACGCGAGAATCGATTTCTACACGTCGCACGAGGCCCTGCTGTTGAACTACGAAGAGGCAATGGCGCGGCAAGTGCCGCAGCATTGGGGCTGGTTCAACCTGTCGACGCATTTTCCGTGGATCGGTATGCGCACCGCGCAGTTGGACGGTGCGCATATCGAATACTGCTCCGGAATCCGCAACCCGATCGGCCTGAAAGTCGGGCCAGGGGTGAGCACCGACCAGTTGCTGCGCACGATCGACGCGCTGAACGCCACGAACGAGGCCGGCCGCTTGACGCTCATCACGCGCATGGGCGCGGCGAAGATCGAAGCGGAGTTGCCGAAACATCTGCATGCCGTCAAGGCCGAGGGCCGGCGTGTCTTGTGGTGCTGCGATCCGATGCACGGCAACGGCGAAACGACCCCGGGCGGCGTGAAGACACGGCGCTTCGAGAACATCCACGCTGAGCTTGAGTCTGCCTTCGATATTCATGTCGCCTGCGGCACGCATCTGGGCGGCGTGCATCTGGAGCTGACCGGAGAAGACGTAACCGAATGCCTGGGCGGCGCGCGCAATCTGACTGAGGCCGATTTGGCCCGCGCTTACAAGTCGACGGTCGATCCGAGGTTGAACTATGAGCAGTCGCTGGAGATCGCGATGCTGATTGTGCGCAAGTTGGGTACGACGCCGGTTGCCGAAATCGGCGCAAAGCGGCATGCGGCGTATGCATAGCAGGGCGGCGTGCAGCAATTCGCGAGCAGTTTTCTTCGCTGCTGCACGCCGTGCGAGGATGGGATCGATCAGATGCCCAACCCTATCGCGGTATCCGGCGGCCAGTTTCCGCGCCTCGCCCAGAGAAACTCGCGAGAGCGGACCAAGTCCCATCTCCCGCATGCGCCGCTCAGTTTGAACCGGAACACCCATGAGTGCGCACCGCTGTCAGCGATCTGCATGTCGAGACCAGCCCCATCCGCGTCATGACCCGGCGTCACTTCTTTTGCGACCCGCAGAGCGCTGAGTCGATGCAACTGTCGTCCACCCATGTCGCCCTCCCTACCCACAAACCCACATCGCTACCCATACTTCGTGAGGAAATTGTGCGGGGCGTCAACGGTAACCGCAAGCACGTCGCCACCCACAAAATGCTTTAAAATCAGCGATGTAGAGGACGCAACCGGAAGAGATCGGAACAGGCCGGAAGGCCCGTTTGGCGGAAGGCAGCAGGAGTCGAACCTACCCGGGAGTGTCTGACACCCCCAACCAGGTTTGAAGCCTGGCCGTACCACCGGATACGAATGCCTTCCGTGGGGAAAAGAATCAAAAGAACAGCGAGCGCCTACGCCTGAATACCCGCCCAACCGCTGTCAGGCCGCAGGAAGTGAAGATCGCGGTGGAAGCGAGTATACCCAACCCGGTCGAAGAACTCGAGAATCTGGATCGCGCGCTTGCGGCCGAGCCCCGTCGCGTCGCGGAACGTCGCGGCATCGAGCCCGCCGTCGCGCGACGGTGCGAGATGCGCGACCAGATACGCGAGCTCACGCACGACGTCCGCGTGATAGAACAGGTCGCGCACGACCTGGTGCACGTCGCCACGCCGCGCGAGCTTGCGCAGCAAGGTCCGCACCGCGTCCTCGGCCGCGCCCGTGTCGCGGGCCAGATCGCGCACCCACGGCGGGTCGAAGCGCCCCGCGTGGATCAGCGGCAGCAGTTGCCGCGCCAGCGCTTCCTCGCGCGAATCGAGGCTCACCGAATGCGACGGCAGATGCAACCACGGTCCGCTTCGCACGACTTCGCCGCCGGCCACCAGCGCCTCGACGAGCGCACGCCACAGCGCATCGCCGGCGAGCGGCGCGGCCATCCGCCGCAAGCGTGCGGCGTCGAGCCCCTGCTCGTCGGGCATGCGCTCGTGATACACACGCAGCGTATCGATCGCCCGCGTCTGCAGCGCACGCCAGTGCGCCTGGGCAATCACCGCGCCGTCGTTCGACGCGGCATCGCGCTGCCCGATCGCCAGCGCGTCTTCCGGCAGCGCCAGCGCATTCGGCGCGAAACCCGTGAGATGCGTGAGCATCGCGCGCGGGATGCCGAGCGGCGCCTGCGCGAGCAGCGCAACGAGACAGCCTGCGTCGAGCCATTCCGCCAGCGCGTCGAGCCACGCGCGGCGCTGAGGCGTCCGACGCTTGCGCGCCGGCCCGAACGGGTCGAGCACGCGGCCGCCGCCGATCGTGCGCGTCGCCTGCGGATTGCGGACGATGAACCGGTCGCCCGGCAGCGCAAACACCGGCTCGTCGAATACCAGTTGCACGCGCATCCGCTGGCCGGCCGCGAGCGTATCGCCGTCGAGCAGCGCGACATGCGCGACGCGATGCAGCGTGCCGAGATGCACGTGCAGCGGCGCCCAATGCGTCAGCGTGAGCCCCGCATCCGCGAGCAGCGTCAGGTCGACGTCGAGGCGCGGCGACGTCGCGACGAGCCGCGCATCGGCGACGGTATCGCCGCGCTCGACATCGGCCTTGTCGACGCCGGCCAGATTCAGCGCGCAACGCTCGCCCGCGCGGCCGGCCTCGACCGGCCGGTTCTGCGCGTGGATGCTGCGCACGCGCGCCGCGCCGCCCGTTCGCACGATCGCGAGCGTGTCGCCGGTCACGACGCGGCCCGAGAACGCCGTGCCCGTCACGACGGTGCCCTGCCCCGCGAGCGTAAACACGCGATCGACCGCGAGCCGGAACAGCCCGTCGTCGCGTCGGGCGCGCCACGCGATCGCCGCGTCCGCCAGATAACGCTTCAACGCGGCGACGCCCGGATCGTCCACAGCCGTCGCACGCGTTTCGAAAATCGGCACGCCGGCCAGCGTCGAGTCGTTCAACCACGCGGCGATCTCGTCGCGCACTTCGGCCACGCGCGCAGCGTCGACGCGATCGCACTTCGTCAGCGCGACGGCACCATGCGTGACGCCAAGCAGCTGCAGGATCGCGAGATGCTCACGCGTTTGCGGCATCACGCCGTCGTCGGCGGCGATCACGAGCAGCGCGAAGTCGATCCCGCAGGCGCCGGCCGCCATCGTATGAATCAGCTTCTCGTGGCCCGGCACATCGATCAGGCCGAGCACGTCGCCATTGTCAAGCGGCGTATACGCATAACCGAGTTCGATCGAGATGCCACGCGCCTTCTCTTCTTTCAGGCGATCGGTGTCGACACCCGTCAGCGCGCGCGCCAGCGTCGTCTTGCCGTGATCGATGTGTCCGGCGGTACCGACGATCATGCAGCGGCCCCCGCGAGCCGCACGCATTGCGCGACGAACGCCGCCTCGTCGGTGGCTTCGAGGCAGCGCAGGTCGAGCCGCAGTGCATGGTCGGCGACGCGGCCGATCACCGGGCGCGGCCATTCGCGCAGCCGTTTCTCGAGCTGAGCAAGCGCGCGGCCGCTGCGCTTGCCGTCCGCCGTGCGTACGACGAGCCCAGCGCTCGGTAGCTGGTCGACCGGCAGCGCGCCGCTGCCGATCTGGCTGAACATCGGTTCGACCGTCACGTCGAAACCGCTGCCGAGCGCGGCCTGCAGCGCCGGACGCACACGTTCGGCAGCCTCGGCGATCTCGCGCTGCGGGCGCGTCAGCAGCCGCAGCGTCGTGAGCCGGTCACGCAGGAACTCGGGTGACTGGTAGAGGCGCAGCACGGGCTCGAGCGCCGCAAGCGTCAGCTTGCCGACGCGCAACGCGCGCTTGAGCGGATGTTTCTTGATCTTCGCGATCAACGCGCGATCGCCGACGATCAGGCCGGCCTGCGGCCCCCCGAGCAGCTTGTCGCCGCTGAACGTGACAACGTTTGCGCCGGCGGCGACGGTTTCCTGCACGGTCGTCTCGTGCGGCAGGCCCCATTGCGACAGGTCGGCGAGCGTGCCGCTACCGAGATCGACGGCAACCGGCAGCCCGTGCTCGCGCGCGAGCGGCGCGAGTTCGGCGAGTGTCGCTTCCTTCGTGAAACCGCTGATCGCGTAGTTGCTGCAGTGCACCTTCATCAGCAGCGCGGTGCGCGGGCCGATTGCGTCCGCGTAGTCGTGCAGATGGGTGCGGTTGGTCGTGCCGACTTCGCGCAGCTTGGCGCCCGCGCGGCTCATGATGTCGGGAATGCGGAATGCGCCGCCGATCTCGACCAGCTCGCCGCGTGACACGACGACTTCGCGCTTCGTCGCGAGCGCCGACAGCGCAAGCAACACGGCCGCCGCGTTGTTGTTGACGACGGTCGCCGCTTCCGCGCCCGTCAGTTCGCACAGCAGATCGTCGATCAGGTCGTCGCGATCGCCGCGGCGGCCCGTGGCGAGGTCGAATTCGAGGTTGACCGGCCGCGTCAGCACGTCGACCACCGCGCGCACCGCGTCGTCGGGCAACAGCGCGCGCCCGAGGTTCGTGTGCAGCACGGTGCCGGTCAGGTTGAACACGGCACGCACCGCGCCCGCGCTCTGCGCGGCCAGCGTGCGCTCGACCGCCGCGGCGATGCGCGGCTCGTCGAGCGGCTCGGCCGCCGCCGGATCGTGCTGCGCGGCGGTACGCCAGCGTTCGAGTTCGGCACGCACGGCGTTCAGCACGCGCGTGCGGCCGTAGTCCGTGATGAGCGGTTGCAGCGGCGCCGACGACAGCACACGCTCGACAGACGGCACGCGCGCCAGCACCGCATTCAGTTCATTCACACCCGGTTCGGTCACGTCGTTGTGGCTCCAGTCTCATGCTTCGCAGTGGGCCGGCGCCGGTGTTCGCGCACCGCCTCGGCCCGGCCGTCAATTCGCGTCCCGCGAGACGTCCGGCCACAGCAGCGGGTTCGGCGAACTGCGCTGGTAGCCGGCCTCGTTCATCAGCAGGTCGAGCGTGAGACTCGCGAGATCGTCCGCCAGCGGCTCGAACTCGTAATCCTTCTCCTGATAGCCGATCTTGCGATAGGTCTTGCACTCGTCGCACGATTCGGCCTTGACGGCTTCGCTGCCGCCCTCGATCCCGTGATACGCGATGCCCTTCGTCGAATCGCAGTGCGAGCACTTCGTGCGCACCATGTGCCACTCGGTCGTGCACAGCCCGCATTGCAGGAAACGGTAGCCCTGGAACTGGCCGCCGACCCGCACGACGCTCGCGACCGGATGCGTGCCGCACACGGGGCACAGGCCCGGCTGGTCGAGATACGGGACGTCGGCCGGGCTCACGCGGCTGGCGAGATCGGTCCACACGACCTGCAGCGCGGCCATCAGGAACGGCGCGGTGGCCGGGTCGACCTCGGCGAAGCGCAGTGCGAGGATCGCGTCGGCCTGCGCGTCGAGTTCGGCGGGCGCCATCAGGCGCAGCCGGTCGAGCAGCTTCGCGAGCTGCGGATTGACGAGCCCGGCGCCTTCGACGCGGTCGAGCAGTTCGTACAGCACGGCACGCCAGCGCGGATCGCGCTCGCCGTCGAGCGCCGGCACGAGCGGCATCGAATGCTGCTGCGCACGCGCGATCGCTTCCTTCGACGGCAGCGGCAGCTCGAGCGTTTGCAGTGTCGCGTGCTGCGCGTCGGCGACGGTGGCCATCAGCCGCAGGTAGCCGCTGATCGGGTTCAGGTCGGCCAGCTTGCGCAGCCGCGCGGCACGCGCCGAGAACGCGGTGGCGCGCTCCGGCAGGCGAAAACGCGGAATGGCCGAATGATCGAGTGCCGAAATCTCGGTCGGTTCGAGAATACGTTGTGTCACAGAAGTCTCTTCCAAAAAAACAAGCGCCGACGCATCGGCGCTTTGGTGCAGTTCCGGCAGCAGGCGGAACGGCCCGCCGCGACCGGCGAACCGCCCCGCTCCGATGCGTTATTTCACGCTTTCACGGAACCACTTCGGGTGATGCTTGCGGGCCCAGCCCAGCGTGACGGTGCCGCGCACCATCGCACCGATCGAGCCCTTCACCCACAACGCCGCGTAAATGTGCACGATGATGCTCGCGATCAGCACGAAGGCCGCCACGGCATGCACGACAGCGGCCGCGCGGATCACCCCGATCGGGAAGTAGAACGAGAAGTAGCGCCGCCAGATCACGACTCCCGACAGCAGGAGCAGCAACAGGCACGCCACCAGCGTAAAGAATAGCAGCTTCTGTCCGGCGTTATAGCGCCCGACAGGCGGCAGCTTGTCTTCCTGGTTGGTCAGCACGTCGCCGATCTGCCTGAGCCACTGCCGGTCATCCGCGTCGAGCGCGTTATGGTGCCAGAAGCGCACCACCAGGATCGCGAACGACACGAACATCACGAGGCCGACGAACGGATGCAGGATCCGCGTCCACTGGCCGCCGCCGAACAGCGCGGTCAGCCAGAACATCGACGGATGGAACAGCGCGAGCCCGGACAACGCGAGCAGCACGAACGTGATCGCGGTGATCCAGTGGTTCGTGCGCTCGTTCGCCGAGTAGCGGACGATCAGGTTGGGGTCGTCGTGCTTCATTTCGCGTCCTCCTTGATGCGTCGCGCCTCGTCGCGCGCGGCCGATTCCTCTTCGTCGCTCACCTCGTTCGGACCGACCCGGACATAGTGGAAGAACCCGGCGAGCGCGGTCAGCGCGATGCCCGCGACCGCGAGCGGCTTCGCGATGCCCTTCCACAGCTTCACCATCGGGCTGATCGACGGGTTGTCGGGCAGCCCGTGGTACAGCGACGGTTTATCGGCATGGTGCAGCACGTACATCACGTGCGTGCCGCCGACGCCCTGCGGATCGTACAGCCCCGCATGCTCGAAGCCGCGCTCCTTCAGGTCCTCGATCCGCTCGGCCGCGTGCTGCTTCATGTCCTCCTTGGTGCCGAACACGATCGCGCCGGTCGGGCAGGTCTTCACGCAGGCCGGTTCCTGGCCGACCGCGACGCGGTCGGAACAGAGCGTGCACTTGTATGCGCGATGATCCTTCTTCGAGATCCGCGGAACGTTGAACGGGCAGCCGGTCACGCAATAGCCGCAACCGATGCAGTTCTCCTCGTGGAAATCGACGATCCCGTTGTTGTACTGCACGATCGCGCCCGGCGACGGACACGCCTTCAGGCAGCCCGGATCCTCGCAGTGCATGCAGCCGTCCTTGCGGATCAGCCACTCGAGGTCGCCCGCCGGGTTCTCGTATTCGGAGAACCGCATGACCGTCCACGAATGCTCGGTCAGGTCGGCCGGGTTGTCATACACGCCGACGTTGGTGCCGACTTCGTCGCGCAGGTCGTTCCACTCCATGCATGCGGTCTGGCATGCCTTGCAGCCGATGCACTTCGATACGTCGATCAGCTTCGCGACACTCCCGGTCACCGGTTCGCGCACCGTGGGCGGTGGCGTCGTGGTGGCCGAGACGCGCTTGATATCCAGCGATTGCAATGCCATCTCTTCCCCCTTACGCCTTTTCGACCTTCACCAGGAACGACTTGAATTCCGGTGTATAGGAGTTGCCGTCACCCACGGACGGAGTCAGGGTATTGGCGAGATAGCCAGGCTTCGTCAGACCCTTGAAGCCCCAGTGCAACGGGACGCCGACCGTCTGGACCTTCTTGCCGTCGACCGTCAGCGGCTTGATCCGCTTCGTGACGAGGGCAACCGCGATGATGTAGCCGCGCTTGGACGACACCTTCACGCGCTCGCCATGCGCGACGCCGACTTCCTTCGCGAGGTCTTCGCCGATCTCGACGAATTGCTCGGGCTGGATGATCGAGTTCAGCCGCGCATGCTTGGTCCAGTAGTGGAAGTGCTCGGTCAGCCGGTACGTCGTCGCCACGTGCGGGAAGTCCGCCACCTTGCCGAACGACGCGCGGTCGTCCGGGAACACGCGGGCAGCCGGGTTGTTCAGCGCCTGCGGGTTGTTCGGGTGCAGCGGGTTCGCGTCGAGCGGCGTCTCGAACGGCTCGTAATGCTCGGGGAACGGGCCTTCGTTCATCCCCGCCCGTGCGAAGAAGCGCGCGACGCCCTCCGGGTTCATGATGAACGGCCCCATCCCGTTTTCGGGCGGTTCGTCCGCCTTGAAGTCGGGGATATCGGGGCCCGCCCACGCCTTGCCGTTCCAGCCGATCAGCTTGCGGGTCGGGTCGAACGGCTTGCCGTTCACGTCGCACGACGCGCGGTTGTACAGGATCCGCCGGTTCGCCGGCCACGCCCACGCCCAGTTCAGCGTCTGGCCGAGACCGGTCGGATCCGAGTTGTCGCGCCGCCCCATCTGGTTGCCGGCCTGGGTCCATGCACCGCAGAAGATCCAGCAGCCGCTCGCGGTCGTGCCGTCGTCCTTCAGTTGCGCGAAGCCGGCGAGCTGCTCGCCCTTCTTCACGAGCGTCTTCGTCGGATCCTTCGGATCGGGCAGATCGGCGAGCGCACGGCCGTTGAACTCCATCGCGAGCTCTTCGGGTGTCGGGCTTTCCGGGTTCGCGTACGGCCAGGTCAGGTTGACGATCGGGTCCGGATACTTGCCGCCGTCCGCCTGGTACATCTTGCGCATGCGCAGGAACAGCCCCGACATGATCTCGAGGTCGCTCTTCGCGTCGCCCGGCGGCTCCGCGCCCTTCCAGTGCCATTGCAGCACGCGGCTCGAACTCACGAGCGAGCCGTTTTCCTCCGCGAAGCACGTGGTCGGCAGACGGAACACCTCGGTCTGGATCTTCGACGCATCGACGTCGTTGTAATCGCCGTGATGCTTCCAGAACTCGGAGGTTTCGGTCGCGAGCGGATCCATGATCACGAGCCACTTGAGCTTCGCGAGCCCCGCGGCCGTCTTCACCTTCGACGGCGCCGCCGCGAGCGGGTTGAAGCCCTGGCAGATGTAGCCGTTCATCTTGCCGGCATTCATCAGCTCGATCGCCTGCAACAGGTCGTACTGCTTGTCCAGCTTCGGCAGGTAGTCGTAGGCCCAGTTGTTCTCGGCCGTGGCGGCATCGCCCCACCACGACTTCATGAAGCTGACGTGGAACGCCTTGTAGTTCTTCCAGTAGCTCAACTGGTTCGGCCGCAGCGGCTCCTGCACGCGCTTCTTGATGTAGCCGTCGAAATCCTGCTCGGCCTGCATCGGCAGCGTCATGTAGCCCGGCAGCAGGTTCGACATCAGCCCGAGGTCGGTCAACCCCTGGATGTTCGAGTGGCCGCGCAGCGCGTTCATCCCGCCGCCGGCGATGCCGATGTTGCCGAGCAGCAACTGCACCATCGCGCCGGTGCGGATGATCTGCGCGCCGATCGAGTGGTGCGTCCAGCCGAGCGCGTACAGCACCGTGCCGGCGCGGCCGGGAACGGCGGTGGTCGCGAGCATCTCGCACACCTTCAGGAACTTCTCCTTCGGCGTGCCGCAGACCTGCTGGACCATGTCCGGCGTATAGCGCGCGTAGTGCTGCTTCAGCAGGTTGTACACGCAACGCGGATGCTGCAGCGTCGGGTCGACCTTCACGAAGCCGTCGTCGCCGCGCTCGTAGTCCCAGCTCGATTTGTCCGGGTACGCGTGCTTCTGGGCGTCGTAGCCGGAATAGATGCCGTCGTTGAACGCGAAATCCTCGCGCACGATGAACGAGAAGTCCGTGTAGTTCTTCACGTACTCATGCTGGATCTTGTCGTTCGTCAGCAGATAGTTGATGACGCCGCCCAGGAAGACGATGTCGGTGCCGGTGCGGATCGGCGCGTAGTAGTCGGCCACCGAGGCCGTACGCGTGAAGCGCGGGTCGACGACGATCAGCCGCGCCTTGCGGTGCGCCTTCGCCTCCGTTACCCACTTGAAACCGCACGGATGGGCCTCGGCTGCATTGCCGCCCATCACGAGAATCACGTCCGCGTTCTTGATGTCGACCCAATGGTTCGTCATCGCTCCACGGCCAAACGTCGGGGCAAGACCTGCCACCGTCGGGCCATGTCAGACACGCGCCTGATTGTCGAATGCGAGCATCCCGAGACTACGGATGGTCTTGTGCGTCAGGTAGCCGACTTCGTTGCTGCCGGCCGATGCGGCCAGCATGCCGGTGGTCAGCCAGCGGTTGACCTTCGCACCGTCTTCCGCCGTCTCGACGAAGTTCGCGTCGCGGTCGGCCTTCATCAGCTTCGCGATGCGGTCGAGCGCGTCATTCCACGAGATCGGTTCCCACTTGTCCGAACCGGGCGCACGATAATCGGGGTGCGTCAGGCGGCTCGGGCTGTGGATGAAGTCGATCAGGCTCGCGCCCTTCGGGCACAGCGTGCCGCGATTGACGGGATGGTCGGGATCGCCTTCGATATGGATGATGCTCGGCCGGGCGTTCTTCGCGCCGTCTCCAAGGCTGTACATCAGGATGCCGCAACCCACTGAACAGTAAGGACAGGTATTGCGTGTTTCGACTGTGCGCGCCAGCTTGTACTGTCGGACTTCGGCGAGCGCTTCGGACGGCGAGAAGCCCATCAGGGCTAGACTCGATCCGGCAAGCGACGTAGCCGTCACCTTCAGGAACTGGCGCCGGGACATTTGTAGCATGGCAGGTCTCGGCGTTATTGTGGGGGTGGGGAAACTGTAAGGAATTATAGACAGTCCACGCAACTATGTTCGATTCTTCGGATCAATTCAGAATTGTCCGATTACCAACGGTGACCGCCGCACGGCATCTCGACCGATATTTCATGAAACGACAGCTCACCACCGAGGCGACCCGTCTCGCCCAACAGCAGGCCAACTGGGCCCTCACCGCGTTCAAGCGCTTCTCGTCCGACCGCTGCTCCGCGATGGCCGCGGGCATCGCGTTCTTCTCCGCATTCTCGCTTGCGCCGATGCTCGTGATGGTGATCGCGGTCGCCGGCTGGTTCTACGGCGACGACGCCGCGCGCGGCCAGGTATTCGAACAGGCGCACCAGTTGATCGGGGACGACGCGGCGGCCAGCATCCAGACGATCGTGCAGAACGCGCATCGCGCAGGCGAGCGCGGCGGCCTCGCGACACTGATCTCGTTCGCCGCGCTCGCGATCGGTGCGTCGGCCACCTTCGCGTCGCTCAGCGCCGCGCTCAGCGTGATCTGGCCGGCCACCGAAAACCGCTGGTCGAGCATGCTTGGGCTGGTGCGCGTGCGGCTGATTTCGTTCGGGCTCGTGCTTGGCGTCGCGTTCCTCCTGATCGTGTCGCTCGTGCTCGACACCGCGATCACGTTCGTCGGCACCTGGCTGCTGGGCGATTCGCCGTATGTCGTCGTCACGAACGTCGTGCAATTCTTCGTCGGCATCGCGGTGCTCGCGGCCGCATTCGCCGCGCTGATGAAGTTCCTGCCCGACGCGCGCGTCGCGTGGCGCGACGCCGCGGTCGGCGGCGTCGTGTCCGCGATCCTGTTCTCCGGCGGCAAGAAGCTGTTCGCGCTGTACCTCGCGCATGCGGGCACAGCCAGTGCATTCGGCGCAGCCGGATCGTTCGCGGTCCTGTTGATGTGGTTGTACTTCTCCGCGATCGTGCTGCTGCTCGGCGCGGAATTCGCGGCAGCCCGCGGCGACGCGCATCGGCTTGCCGGCATCGCATCGGCCGAATCCGCTCAAACCGAACGCGCGCGCGGCGACTGATCCGCCACGTCTCCGAAATGCGGCGCGCGCAGCGCCTCGCGCGCAGCGAAATTGCCTCCTGCACGCCCGCGCGACTCCCGCAACCCCGCTGTCCGCCGCGCATTCGCGCGGCGCGGGCGCGTCCGTTGCACGCCGGCACGTTCGCGGCTGCAACGGCAAACGTTTGCAAGCGCTCATTTCGGTGCTCCAACCAGCCGAAACGGGGCGTCCACCTCGGTGTGCATCACACACTGAAACAATCGCCCGGTATCAATTGTCAACTATTTCAAAAACAGGAACAGTTGTTGATGTGCTTGATATATATGGACTTTTTGGTGCTGTTACCTTTTCGAGACACTTTATTTTTTAAGCTTTCTTGCGTCGATGGCACTGAGCTATTCTCCAATCCGCAACAAATAACGATGAATCACTTGCGTGGAGAAACTCAACGATGAAGAAACTTGCTCTCTCGACCCTCTCGCTCGCCCTGCTGGGCGCCGCCGGCGCTGCTCAGGCACAGTCGAGCGTGACGCTGTACGGCGTGATCGACACGTCGATCACCTATGTTCACGGTAACGCAGGTCAAGGCAACAATTCGTGGTCGATGGGTAGCGGCAACCTGCAAGGCAGCCGTTTCGGCCTGAAGGGTTCCGAAGACCTCGGTGGTGGCCTGAAGGCGATCTTCCAGTTGGAAAACGGCTTCAACTCGGCATCGGGCGCACTGGGTCAGGGTGGTCGCATGTTCGGCCGCCAGGCATTCGTCGGCCTGGAAAGCAGCCAGTACGGCACGCTGACGCTGGGTCGTCAGTATGACCCGCTCGTCGACCTGGTTCAGGCAGTCACGGCTGACAACTACTTCGGCAGCGTGTTCGCCACGCCGGGCGACGTCGACAACAACGACAACAGCCTGCGCGTCAGCAACGCAATCAAGTACACGTCGCCGGTGTTCGCCGGCCTCCAGTTCGAAGGCATGTACGCTCTCGGCGGCGTCGCCGGCTCGACCGGCAAGGGTCAGACGTGGGCCGCCGCAGCAGCCTACAACAACGGCCCGCTCGGCGTGGCTGCAGGTTACTTCCACGCGAACAACGCATCGGCGCTCACGGCTGGCAAGCGCGGCGGCTGGACCGGTACGTCGGACGCAATCTTCGACGGCGACACCGGCACGACCTTCATCAACAACGCGTTCACGTCGTCGACGTCGATCGGCATCGCGCAAGTGGCCGCCCAGTACGCATTCGGCCCGGTGACGGTCGGTGCCGGCTACAGCAACGCCCAGTACAAGGCTGACGGCGCGTCGACGTTCGGCACGAACCAGAAGTACAACACGGGTCGCGGATTCGTCACGTACCAGGCATCGGCACCGCTGCTGCTGGGCCTCGGCTACATCTACACGAAGGGTAGCGGCGACAACAACGCCAAGTACCATCAGGTTTCGCTCGGCGCGGATTACTCGCTGTCGAAGCGCACGGACGTCTACCTGGTTGGCGCGTACCAGCACGCAAGCGGCAAGAACGCGGACGGCAGCGATGCGCAAGCATCGATCGGCTCGTACGGTATCGCCGGCAAGAGCTCGCAAGAGCTGGTCGCCCTCGGCCTGCGCCACAAGTTCTAAAAACGACGTACCCGGCGTGCATGGCGTCTCCGACGCCTTGCCGCCGAACTGGAAAGCCAGTCATCGGTTTCGGCCATGGCTGGCTTTTTTTCGTCCGTCGCCGGCGGCCCGGCACGGCCCGCTCCCGCCGACGGCCGATACCCGGGCACCCCGAGGCACTTCAGCCGGCCGGCAGCGGCGCCTGGCGGCTGCAATACGCCGGAAACGCGATTTCCTGACGCAAGAGCGTCTCGCCGTGTGCACGCCGGACGACGACGATCCGCACTATCGGCGCCACGGATCCGGTGCAACGGCCGCTTGCCCCGGCGTGTCGATTTCGGCGGTCTTCATCCGTCGTATCGAGGTCGGCACGCGATTTGCGCCCCGGCCAATGCAGACAGGAGATACGCCATGACGATTCAGAAGATCACGCCCTTCCTCTGGTACGCGGCGGAAGCCGAAGAAGCCGCAGCCTTCTATGCGGGCATCTTTCCGGATTCGCGCATCGTGCGCGTCACCGCGGTGCCCGGCACCGACGGCACGCGGATGGTCGAGTTCGAGCTGTTCGGGCAACCGTTCTTCGCGATGAGCCACCCGCGCACCGACACGTTCAACCATGCGATCTCGCTGCTGGTCAGCTGCGCCGACCAGGCGGAGCTCGACCGCTACTGGAACGCCCTGCTCGACAACGGCGGCACGGCCGACGCCTGCGGCTGGCTGAGAGACCGCTACGGCGTCTCGTGGCAGATCGTTCCGGAAGCGCTGATCCCGATGATGTCCGACCGGGACACCGTCAAGGCCACGCGCGTGGCCGCCGCGATGATGCAGATGGTCAAGCTCGACGACGCCGCGCTGAAAGCCGCCTATGCCGGCACGGCGGGCTGACGAAGCAGCCCGCCGCACAGCGCGTGCGCGATGACGCGCCGGATCGCCGGCAGGCATCCGGCTCGACCGCATGCGTGCGCGGCATCTGCCGCTACGGCGACAGCATCGATTCGACCGTTCGCCGCGTGTAGCCGATGAATGCGGCAAGGGGGTCACCCGACAGGATCGCCACATCGTCCTCGCCGCCGAGACAAGCGGCGCGCACCGCCGCGACAACCGGCCGATATGTTTCCGGCAAGCGTTCCAGTATCCATGTCGCGGCGACGTCCTTGGATGCGATCCTGCCGGTCGCGGCGCTGCACGGTTTCAGCCCGCCGTCGAGCGCCGATTCGAACAGGTGGATCGCCTTCAGCGTCGCGCCGAGATGCCGCGCGATCGCGTCGCACGCCGCGGCGGACCTGGGCTGCGATTTCGTCGGGAATGGCTTCGGTCGCGATGCGTGACCCTCGCGCTGCGCACGCAACCGGCGCAGCGAGCGCGACGGTCAGCGGCGGATCCGCTGCAAACGCGCAAGCGGATTGCCGCTCGTCATCGCGCGTGCGCGGCGCGTCTTCCGGAGTACGTCACGCGTCGAGCCGGCCCTTCCGCCATATCGCTGCTTCGCTGCCGCGCGATTTGCGCAGCGCAATAAAAATCCCCGCACGCTTTCGCGTACGGGGATCGTCGGACATCGCGACGGCTGCCGACATGCATTCGGCAGCCGTCGCGCGGCATTACGCCGCCGCGTCCTTCAGCTTCTTCAGCGCACGTGCCTTCACGCGCACGCTGGCCGGCTTCGCCGGGAACCAACGCTCTTCGCCCGTGAACGGATCCTTGCCGAAGCGCTTCTTCTTCGCCGGCACGACTTGTGCCGTGATCTTCAGCAGACCCGGCAGCGTGAACTCGCCCGCGCCCTTCTTGTGGACCGAGCCCAGCACGACGTTCTCGAGTGCGACGAGCACTGCCTTGACCGCCTTCACTTCGACAGCTGCGCGCTCAGCGATGTGCGTTGCGAGCGATGCCTTCGTGAACTTGTCCTTCAGCGGCGTCGGAGCGGCCGGTGCCGCCTTCGCGACAACCTTCTTGGCCACTACTTTCTTCGCGGGCGCAGCCTTTTTGGCAGCCACTTTCTTGGTGGCCGGTGCGGCAGCCTTTTTGGCCACCTTTTTAGCGGAAGTCGCCATGTTTCTCCTACCAGGTGTGGTCGTTGGATACACGAAGCGTGCAACGCGCGCGCTTCAACGCCGGATTCTACAAGCGCCTTGACGCTTCGTGCAGTACTTTTATGCGTTTTCGCGGGGTTTCCCGCAGGTTTTTTTGCATGCGGCCGATTGCATCGACGCTCCAGCATCGAAAAACGCCTTCACGTAGGCAGCCGAACGCGAATTACGTTCGATATTTGCGCACCTATACTGGGCTCGCTCAATGCCCGGATGCCGCCATGCGCGAAGCCAGATACGTCAAAGGACTCGACGGCCTGCGAGCCCTCGCCGTCATCCTCGTTTTCCTGTCCCACAAGGGCCACGTCCTTGCCGTCGACCTCGGCAAGCTGGGCGTGTGGACGTTTTTCCTCATCAGCGGATTCCTGATCGTCGGCGAGCTGCATCGCAACCGCCAGGCGGTCGAGCGCGGCGCCATGACGCGCCGCCATGCGCTCGCGCTGTTCCTCGCGAAACGCGCGCTGCGGATCTTTCCCGTCTATTACCTGCTGCTCGCCGCGCTCGCGATCGCGCACGCGCTGTTCTACCAGCGCGGCGTCAATCTCGGACTCGCGTGGCACGCGGTGTTCCTGTCGAATTACTGGATCGGCGTCGTCAAGGACGGCTGGCCGGGCTCCACGTCGCACTTCTGGAGCCTCGCAGTTGAACAGCAGTTCTATCTGATTGCGCCGCTCGCGCTGCTCGCGGTGCCGGCCGCGCGACACGTCGCGCTCGGCATCGCGGCCGTCGTGCTGTGCGCGCTCACGCATCTCGCGCTCTACCTGTGCGACGCGTCGCCGGTGCTGATCTACGCATTTTCGCCGTGGAATTTCGCGCTGATTGCGCTTGGCGGCGTCGGCGCGATCGTGCTCGCCGATCGCGGTGCGGCCGCCGTGCGCCGCGTTGCGCCCGGCTGGCTCGGCGCCGCAGGCGTCCTGTTCTTCGTCGTGCTGCCGGCTTGCACGACCTTGCCCGGCGCGATCGCGGGGCTCGCGGATCTCGGCCTGTCCGCCTCGCTCGGCGCGCTGCTGCTGTGGATCGTCAGCAAACCCGAGCATCCGGTCGTGGCGCGGCTCGACTGGGCGCCGCTCGCCTATCTCGGCACGATCAGCTACGGCTTCTACCTGTTCCACAACCTGATTCCGGCGCGTTTCGGCGTGCTGCCTGCGCACGTCGCGCAGGTGGCCATACCGGAAATCGTCCGCGACACGCTACCCGAGATGCTGCAGTTCGCGCTCGCCGTGCTGCTCGCGCACCTGTCCTGGCGCTATCTCGAAAAACGGCTGCTCGATTTCAAGAAGCCGGTCGCCGTGATGCTGGCCCGGCATTTCGTCGCGCGGCCGGGCACGTCGGCACGTTGAACGCAGTACGGATGCGGCGACGATCGAACGTAGAAGCCGCGATTCAGGCCACAACCGGGAGCTGACACTCGATGAGCGAGGCGTCGCCGCGTCGCTTCGGCGACCGGCGCCGGCAGAACCGGTACGGTCACAAACGTCGATGTACGTCGCGCTACCGAATCGCCGATCCGGTCGCCCAGACGCCCGCTGCGGCACCGGTTTCAAGCGTGACGCCCGTTCGTGTCGAAGCGCCCCGCTCCGCACGCGGCACCACTCTCGAAGCCGGTCCGCCACGACACACACGCCGACGGCACGCACCACGATCGCGCAACCGCGTGCCTGTCCATGCAAAAAAGCCCCGGCGCCTGAGCGGCCGGGGCCAACGGAACAACCACCACCTGAAACAACGGAGCGCGGGGCTGCTTACGCGACAGCAGCCAGCGCGGGCAAGCAGGTACGCAGGTACGCCTCGAATTCGCGGCTCACTTCCGGATGCTGGAGCGCGAGCTCGACGGTTGCCTTGAGATAGCCGATCTTGCTGCCGCAGTCGAAGCGCGTGCCGTAGTAGCGATATGCGAGCACCTGCTCGTTCGCGAGCAGCGTCTGCACGGCATCGGTCAGTTGCAGTTCGCCGCCTGCGCCCGGCTTGAGCTTGCGCAGGTGATCGAAGATCGTCGGCATGAACACGTAGCGCCCGACCACGCCGAGATTCGACGGCGCATCTTCGGGAGCCGGCTTCTCGATGATGCCCGACAGCTTGATGATGTCCTCTTCCCATTCGCGGCCTTCGACGACGCCGTACGAGCGGCTGTCGTCGCGTGCGATCGTCTCGACCCCGATCACCGAGCTGTGATAGTGGTCGAACACGTCGACGAGCTGCTTGAGCACCGGCTGCTCGCCGTGCAGCAGGTCGTCGGCGAGGATCACCGCGAACGGCTCGCCGTGCACGAGTTTTTCCGCGCACAGCACCGCATGGCCGAGACCGAGCGCTTCCGGCTGGCGCACGTAGAAGCAGTTGACGTGGCTCGGCTTGATGCCGCGCACGAGTTCGAGCAGCTTTTCCTTGCCGCGCGCCTCGAGCTCGGCCTCGATCTCGTACGACTTGTCGAAGTGATCCTCGATCGCGCGCTTGCTGCGCCCGGTGACGAAGATCATCTCGGTGATACCTGCGTTGATCGCTTCCTCGACCGCGTACTGGATCAACGGCTTGTCGACGACGGGCAGCATTTCCTTCGGGCTCGCCTTCGTTGCCGGGAGGAACCGCGTGCCGAGACCGGCAACGGGGAACACGGCCTTGGTGACTTTCAACATGTTCGCATCCTGATTGCGTTGACTGCGCCGCGTCGACCCGGGACCCGGCGCGATTGTGTTCCGAACGGCATATCGACAATCGACGGCACTGCCAATTCGACTCCGCTCATTTTCGATATGGACTGATTGCCCAATGATTCCGGAAAAAATATAATCCTTTCAACCCGGTCGATATTGCCGAACCGAGTGCCGAAGCAGAAACAAATTACCGATTTTCCAGATACAAATTCTTACGACTCGAATTCCTCGATATAGGGCACGCCGCCCCGTTCGAGCCCCGGGCGAATCGGCTCGTTCTTCAGCGCCTCGCGGTACGCCGACAGCATGGCCATGACCAGCAGTACTGCAGCGCTTGCGATCCAATGCATGTCCATCTTGCCGCTCCTTGCATCAATCAACTGGAGCTTCAAATTATCAGAAAAAAATCGGTAAATAATTGACCTGCCTCGTGGGACCGTTTTCCGAACGCGATGAGACCATGATGTGGAATTCCGATATTTCCCGGCGAGATTTTTTTATTCATTGATCGAATTCTTGCGCATTACGATTGGATGAAACTTCCCGTCCATCCGTCGCAAGGAATCGAATCGCATGCAAGCTTTCAGCGGATCGTCTCTGGCCGCGCCGCCCGTCGCCGATCACAAGGAACACGTGATCGACGCGATGCGCGGCTTCGCGGCGCTGCTCGTCGCCTATTTCCACTGCCGGCAGGTCGTCTGGGTCGGCATGCAAAGCTTCCATCACGCTTACGGCCATGCGCTCAGCCCGAGCGCGATCGCCGGCTACCTGACCTTCCCGTTCGCGTGGGGCTCCGCCGGCGTGCCGATCTTCTTCGTGATCAGCGGCTACTGCATCCACCGCAACGCGGCGCTCAAGCTCGCGGCCGATCCCGCGTACCGGCTCGACGCGCCGAACTTCTGGGTGCGCCGGTTCGCGCGCATCTACCCGGTGCTGCTCGCCGCGCTGCTGTTCACGCTCGCGCTCGACTCGCTCAGCCTGCAGATCGAACCTGTCAGCCACAAGATCCGTGACGTCGGCCTCGTCGCGTTCCTCGTGAACCTGTGCTCGGTGCAGGGCGTCGCCGGCTACACGTACGGGTCGAACGGCGCGCTGTGGACGCTGTCGCTCGAAGTGCAGTTCTACGCGATCTACCCGCTGCTGTTCGCGCTGCGCCGGCGCATCGGCATGCCAGCGGTCGTGGCCGCGGTCGCGCTCGTCAACGTCGCGTCGGCGTGGTTGCTCGAACGGCACGATCTGCAGTTCTTCACGTCGTACTGGCTGTCCTGGACGATCGGCGCGTGGATCGCCGACGTGCGTGCGCAGCAGGCGCGCGGCGGCGGCGCGGCCACCGTGCCGTCGCGTGCGTGGTACGGCGCGGCAGCGGTGCTGCTGGCCGCCGGCTGCGGCGCGTTCCATTACGGCCAGTACGGCGCGTTCCAGCTGTGGTCGGCCGGCTTCGCATGCTTCCTGTACCGTGCGCTCGCCCGCCCGCCGCACCCGACGCCGCCGCTGCGCGTGCTGAGCTGGTTCGGCGACTTCAGTTACTCGCTGTACCTGATCCACTTGCCGCTGTTCGTCTGCCTCGGCTCGGTGCTGTTCCATTCCGAGCTGCAGTTGTCGATCTGGCCGTCGTTCGCGTTCATGGCTGCCGCGATCCCAGTCGCGTACGTGTTCTACCGGACGTTCGAACGGCCCGCGATGACGTGGTCGGCCAGCTTCAGGCCGGCCCGCCCCGCCCGGGTCGTCACGCCGGCGCCCGAACGAGCAGTCTGACCCGGAAGGTCCGCTTTCCCGAGCCCCTGCGCGGCGTCCCGCTGCGCGGGGGCTTTTTCACGGCTTGAGCGGGTTGGCACGGCGCGTTGGCAGGGTGGGCCAGCCTCTCGGCGTCGGGCCGCGCTACGGCCCGCATGAGCCGTCCTCGACCGACTTTCATCACCGGGACTGTCTGGGCGCAGCCTTCTGGCGTCACCCACCACTCCCTCCCGATAGACGAGCGGCCAAACGCGCACCGTACACAGCGCATAACAACCCGCCCGGCAAAGGCCCCCGACGCTGACAAACAAAGCCCCCACGCAGCACACCGCCGCATGAGGGCTCGTTTCCCGCCGGCTCGCGCCGATTACTATTGCTTCGCCCTCGCGGCCTTCGCCGTATCCGCGAGGATCTTCTCCACCCGCTCCACATACGTTTCGGTGCCGAACCGGCGCACCGCCGTCGCACGCCCGCTCGCGACGAGCCGCTCGCGCAGCGCACCGTCGCGCTTCAGCGTATCCAGCGCATCGGCCAGTGCGGTCGCGTCGCCCGGCGCGCAGAGCAGCCCGTTGTCGCCGTCCTCGATGATCTCGACGACACCGCCCGCGCGAGCCGCGACGACCGGCCGCCGCGCGAGCATCCCCTCGACGATCACGCGCCCGAACGGCTCGGGCGTGATCGACGTGTGCGCAACGACATCGACCGCCGTCATGCACGCGGCCACGTCGCGCTGGAACCCGAGGAAATGCACGCGCGCGTCCATCCCGTGCCGGGCAACGTATTCATGCAGCTGCGCGGCGTATTCGTCCTCGCCGAACAGCGGTGCGCCGACCAGCACCACGTGCATGTCGGGATGCCGCGCAGCGGCCTCCAGCAGCACGTGCTGCCCCTTCCAGTGCGCGAGGCGGCTGAACGAGCCGACGAGCCATGCGTGCTCGGGCAACCCCAGCCGCGCGCGCAGCGCGGCCTGGCTGACGCCTTCCAGCGCATCGAACGGCTCGGCCGAAATACCGTTGAACACGACGTCGACGTGCTGCGGCGTGAAGCCCGTCAGCTTACGGAACGCCTGCGCAGACGCATCCGAATTCGCGATCACGCGCGTGACGCCGAGCCGCGCGCAGTACTTGATCGCCAGCAGTTGCTTGCTGCCGAAATGGTCGGTGCTGACGATGTCGCGCAGGTGCCACACCACCGGCTTGCGCGCAAGCCGCCCGGCCAGCGCGGCGACCACCATCGCGCGCTGCGTGTTCGCGTAGATCACCTCGGCACGGCGTGCGCGGCGCGCGACGTCGCGCACCAGCCGCACGAGCTGTTTCACCGCGCCGACCGACACGCCGCCCTGCTTGCGCACACCCGCGAGCGCCCCCTGGTCGACCACGTCGACGCGCGCGCCGATCTCGTCGAGCGCCGCACGGAACGGGCCGTCGTCGAACAGCAGGACATCGGCGTTCGCGCGCGTGTGCTTCATGATCTCGAGCAGCGACAGCTCGGCGCCGCCCAGCACGCCGCTCTGGTCGAGCACGAGCGTCGCCGGGCCGCGCGGGGCCGGCATCGGCGCGATGGCCGTACCACGCTGCGCGGTCGAGCCAGGCAGCGCGGCTTCGACATAGTCGAGAAAGCGCCGCCGGAACGTATCGGCGGAGAATCGCTCCGCGTTCGCGCGGCAGGCGTCCGGCGTGAAGCGCTGCGGCGCACGCTCGAAATCGTCGACGGCCGCGACGATCGCGTGCGGCGTCTGTTCGTCGAAAAAGAGCCCGGTCGGATTCAGGCTCGATTGCGGGTCGAGCACGGTTTCGAGCGCGCCGCCCTTGCCGTACGCGATCACCGGCGTGCCGCACGCCTGCGCCTCGACCACCGAGATCCCGAAATCCTCCTCGGCAGCGAACACGAACGCCTTCGCGCGGCGCATCCGGTCGTGCAGCACCGCGAACGGCTGGTAGCCCATGATCTCGACGTTCGGGCCGGCCTTCGCCCGGATCTTCTGCATCTCGGGGCCGTCGCCGATCACGACGAGCTTGCGCTCGGGCGTCCGCGAGAACGCGTCGACGATCAGGTCGATCTTCTTGTACGGCACCATCCGCGACGCGGTCAGGTAGAAATCCTCCTTCTGCGCGTTCAGCGAAAACGCGTCGACATCGACCGGCGGGAAGATCACCGCCGCGTCGCGGTGGTAGACCTTCTTGATGCGCCGCGCGATGAACGCGGAGTTCGCGACGAAGCCGTCCACCGCGTTCGCGGTGCGCGTGTCCCAGTTGCGGATGTAATGCAGGATCATCCGTGCGAGCAGCGATTTCGGCCCGTGCGTGAGGTTCGACTGTTCCAGGTACTGGTGCTGCAGATCCCACGCATAGCGGATCGGCGAATGCACGTAGCTGATGTGCACCTGGTCCGGCCCCGTCAGCACGCCCTTCGCGACCGCGTGGCTGCTCGAAATCACGAGGTCGTACTCGGACACGTCGAGCTGCTCGATCGCGAGCGGCATCAGCGGCAGGTAGCTGCGGTACTTGGTGCGCGCGAACGGCAGCTTCTGGATGAACGTCGTCGTCACCGGCTTGCCGCGCACGAACGCCCGATCGTCGAGGAAGTCGACGAGGCTGAACAGGTCCGCGTCCGGAAAACACGCGACGATCTGCTCGAGCACGCGCTCGGCGCCTGCATAGGTGACGAGCCAGTCGTGGACAATCGCCACGCGCAGCGCGCGCGACGCATGGCGCGCGCCGGCGCGTTCGGCCGGCGCGGACCGGCGCAGCACGGCGGCATCGCCCGCTTCGGCCACGGCCGCATCGGCGGTGGCGAGATTCAACACGGCGTGTTCCGCCAGATCGCGATTCATACGGTTCTCCTCGCATTGAGACGGACGAACAGGTCGCGCACGAGCGCACGCAACCCCGGCGTCATCGTGAACGACCACGCAAGATTCAGCAGCAGCACGGCCGCGCACAGGCCGATCGACTCGACGAGCCCCGGCCACGCCTGCGCCAGAAACAGGCTCGCGAGCAGGAAGGCCAGGTGCGCGAGCATGTCGAGCACGATCGCGCGCATCCGGATCGCCGACAGGTACAGCAGCACGCCGTAGTCGACGAGCGCACGCGCGGCAACCACCACCGCCGCACCGATCAGCCCGAAGTGATGAATGCCGAACCACAGGCCACCGACGAAGAACGGCATCTCGACGAGCCCGGCGAACGCCGCGCGGGCCGGGTTGACCTGCGACTGGATCAGGATTCGCGTGACGCTCGCCTGGCCGACGAGCCACACGCTGATCACCAGCACGCGGCCGACCGGCGCCGAATGCGCGGCGAGATCTGCGCCGACCCACAGCGTGAGGAACGGCGCGAGCGCGAAGATCGCGACGATGCCGACCGGCGTGAACACGCCGTTCAGGAATTCGAGCGACTGGCGCGCGAGCGTGTCCGCATGGTCGCGGCCCACCGCCGACAGGCGCGGGAACAGCGTGCGCACGAGCGCGTTGGGCAGCATGTTCAGGCGCGTGACGAGGTTCTGCGGCACCGTGTAGTAAGTGACGAACTTTGCCCCCATCCCCGCACCGAGCATCACGCGGTCGAGCGTGTCGGCGATCATGCTCGTCGTGCTCGCGATCAGCATCCAGCCGCCGAAGTTGAACAGCCCTTTCGCGGTGCCCCACTGCGGCGGATCGATGCGCCGGATGCCGAGCACCTTGATGCTGGCGTGGCCGAGCATCACCGCCGCGATCAGGCGCGCGACGACTGCCGCGGCGAGCACCGTCTGCAGGTTCGGCGCGATCCACCACGCGGCGCCGAGCGGCAGCAGCTGGAACAGGAACGTGCCGATCGTCTGGTTCGTGTTGAACACGCCGAAGCGTTCGGCGCCGTTGATCGCGCCGGCGAACACCCACGACACGTTCGCCAGCGGAATCGCGAGCGCGAGCCACGGCAGCGCGAGATACACCTCGTGCTGCATCGCCGCCGACACCTTCGTGAAGTACGCGGTGTAGATGAATGCGCCGAAATAGATCAGCAGCCCGCCCACGATGCCGGTGCCGAGGTTCAGCCAGAACGCGCTCCAGAACACGCGCGCGCTTTCGTCGGCGTTGCCGCTCGCGAGCGCCTTCGAGATGTGGTTCTGCGCGGCCATGCTCATCCCGAGATCGAGAATCCCGAAATAGCCGATCAGCGTCCACACGAGGCTGACGACGCCATAGCGTTCGACGCCGAGCGCATGGATATAGGCGGGCACGGTGACCAGCGACACGAAGGTCGGCAGGATCAGCCCGATGAAGTTGATCGAAACGTTCTTGAGTATGCCTTTGTCCATGCTTGTGCCTTGTGTGACGTCGCCCGTCACGGTTTCCAGCGATACGTCAGCACCTTGCCGCGCGCGTCTTCCTCGACGAACACCAGGTACTCGCCGTTTTCGCGGCGGAACGCGCTAATGCCGAACGGCACGTCGACCCAGCCGGATGCCTTGCCGACCTCGGCGCCGGGGCTCATCACGCCCACTTCCTTGCCGGTTTCCTTGTCGTACACGTGGATCTTGCCGACCGGCTCCACCCCGAACAGGTAGCGGCCCTCGACCGTGATCCCGATCAGGTCGAAGATCGGCTTCGCGTCGAGTTGCCACGGCAGCGCGACTTGGTAGCGCACGACCGGCGCGCCCGTCGACCACTTGTCGAAGCGCACCAGCACGCGGCCGACTTCCTTGTTGATGCCCGGCTGCGGCGGCGCGTCGGCCGTGTAGCCGGTCACGTACAGCGTGTCCGTCTGCGCGTCGTAGATCGAGCGGCGCAATTGCGTGAACGGCTGCGGCATCGGGTAGGTCGTGACCTTGTCGTACGAGTAGATCGGGTTGCCGGCCTTGTCGACGCCGCCATAGCGGAAGCGGTGGATGCCGCGCACGTCGCTCGTGCGCCAGATGTCGCCCTTCGTGTCGACCCACCAGCCCCAGCCACCCGCCTTCGCCTTGCCCGTCGTGTTGAGCTCGAACTCGTCGGCATCCAGCCGGCCATTGCCGTTTGCGTCGCGCCACAGCCAGTCGCCGCCCGGCGGCTTGTTCGGCACGTTGTCGACCGGCCGCGCACGGCCCGCGATCAGGCCGGACGGAATCGCGACTTCGCCATCGCGCTTCGCATCGAAGCGGTAGATCTTCAGGTGATCGGCGTACATGTCGGTCAGGTACAGGAACGTGCGGCCGTCGACGCGGCGCGCGATCGGCATGCCCGGCCATTGGTCCGTGTGGAACACGGGGTCGTCCGGATACTTGAAGCGGTTCGACAGGAAGCCGACGTATTTCCAGTCCTGGCCGGGCGGCTTCGACAGGTCGAGCTCGAAGCGCTTGTTGCCCGTGTACACGCTGTTCGGCCGCGCCGGGTCGAGCCACGCGCCGTCGACGAACAGCAGCCCCTGCACCTGCCAGCGCGGCTTGCCGTCCGGCGTATAGCTTTCGAGCACCGCGCCGAGCCCTGCGCCGATCGTGTCGTGACGCGGCCCGATGCCGTTCATCGACACATAGATGTTGCCCGCGCGGTCGACGCCGACGCCCGTCAGCCCGTTGAAGCGCTGCGGCCCCGGCCGGCCCGGCACCGGGCCCGCGAAAATGCCGCCGCGCTCGCCGAGCGTGCCCGACTGCGCATAGCCCTTGCCGCCTTTCGAGAAGATCAGGATCTGCTGGCGCGGCCCGTTGTCCGCGACGAGCACACGCCCTTTCGTGTCGACCGCCACGTCCACCGCGTCGGTGCCGTCGGGCAGCGCGGGCGCGTCGTCGAGCTTGCGGCCGTCCGCGCGCACGTGCACCAGGTGCGCGGGCCCGTTGATCGTATCCGTGAGCAGCCACAGCGTGCCGTCGCCCGCGAGCGCGATGCGGCCCGGCTCGTGCGCGCTCCACGTGCCCTTCTGCTGCATCGTCTCCGCGTCGTACACGTCCACCGCGTCGCGCGACGGATTCGTCGCGAACAGCGTCTTGTCGTCAGCCGCGAGGCCGCCGACTTCCGCCTTCTGCTCGCCCACTTCCGAGCGCGCGGGCGCCACCACCTCGTTCATCATCATGAAGCTCGCGGCCATCCGCGCGCGGCCGGGGTCCGCCCGGCCGCCCGGCGCGACCTGCGGCGCCGCGCGAAACGGCGCGGGCTGCTTCAAGTCGCCGATCGCGCGGCGCGAGATGCCGAACCACTGCTTGCCCTTGTCCGGCCAGATGCCGGGCGACTGCAGGTGGCCGCGCTCGTTGCCGACACCGATCGCGACGTACGCGTACTTGCTGTTGACGGCGATCGCGCTGCCGCCGAGGTTGCCCCAGCCGTGTGTGCCGCCCGCGAAGCCGAGCATCTTCCCGTCCTGGTAGACGCTCGCCTCGGCCCCGCTCTCGTCCCACGGCGCATTCGTATACACCTTGCCTTCGGGCGTCACCGCGATCGCGCGGATGTCGATCTGCGTCCAGCTGCCGTCGCCATAGCCGAACGTATTGCCGATCCACGACGTCGTCGCGGGCAACACCGTTTCCGCCGGTGCGGCGCGCGTCAGCAGCGTCGCGCATACCGTCATGCCAACCAGAATCAGACGTCGCAATGCGCTTCTCCAGACTTGATGCAACAGCGACCGGCACCGCCACGGACTGCCGCCGGCGCACCCTGTCGCTAAATGGGTTTCAAACGTCGCGATGCAGGTTACAAGCAAAAATAATCACAAGAAATTTGGAAATATTTGGGGATGTTTCCGCGTGACATATCGAACCGGAACAGAGGCGGAAAGGCACTCGAAAACGGCAATAACGACCGCCTTTCGTTTTCCGATCCGTAGAAAGTGCCGCTTCGCGCCGTCTGACGGGGCCTTCCGGGCACGACTTTCCACCGCGCGACCGAAATAATCGGCATTTGAATGTTTGTCGCCAGATAAATGACGCGCGTTTTTTTGCCGATTTCTTTTCCCTAGAATCGATTTCGATTCGATATTTCATTTAATGGCATGCATTACGTTCACGTTTACGCATCGGATGTGCGACACGCCTCGGCTCACGCCGCGCGTCGCGAAGGAGCGGCGCGATGACGGGCATCTCGCGACCCGCGGACCTCACCCCGCCGCAACACGGCCGCATCGTGCAGCTCGACGGGCTGCGTGCGATCGCGGTCGGTGCCGTGTTCCTGCAGCACGCACTGAAGGCGCCGCTGTGGATGGGTGTCGACCTGTTCTTCGTATTGAGCGGCCTGCTGATCACCGGCATCCTGCTCGATCGCAAGGCGCGCGGGCAGTCGTACTTCAGCCACTTCTACGCGCGCCGCGTGCGCCGCATCCTGCCGCCGTACGCGCTGCTGCTGCTGGTGTCGACGATCCTGTTCGGCGCGAGCTGGCTGCCGCACTGGCCGTGGTTCGCGTTCTTCTCGACCAACATCGGGCTGTCGCTCGGCAGCATCGGCCATGACAGCCTGAACGTGCTGTGGTCGCTCGCGGTCGAGGAGCAGTTCTATATCTTCTGGCCGTTCGTCGTGCTGTGGTGCTCGGAGCGCGCGCTGCTGTGGGTCGCCGCCGCGCTGATCGTCGCGGCTCCGGTGCTGCGCGCGATCGCGACGCCGTGGTTCGACTCGTTCTGGCCGATCTACTACCTGACGCCGTTCCGGATGGACCTGCTCGCCGCAGGCGCGCTGCTCGCGATCGTGCTGCGCCGCGACCGGCGCGCGCTGGAGCCGTTCTATCCGCTCGCGATCGCCGGCGCGCTCGTGTCGCTCGCGATCCTCGGCTGGCTGCACCTGTCGTTCCCGCGCTTTCGCGCCGCGAACACACCGCTGTCGAATGCGGCGCTCTACAGCATCTCGCTGCTGCTGTGTACGTCGATCGTCGTGATCGCACTGCGCGGCCGCGGCATCGTGCAGCGCGTGCTGACGAACCCGATGCTCGTCTACGTGGGCACCGTCAGCTACACCGTGTACCTGATCCACCTCAGCGTGCTCTACGCGCTGTGGCCGCTGCATCTGAACCGTTTCGTCACGGCGGCGCTGGCGCTCGCGATCACGCTCGCGTACGCGACCTTGAGCTGGTACGGCTTCGAACGGCGCCTGACGCGCGGCCACGCACGCCGCGCGCTGCCGGCCGCCGCCGGCACGACCGCCTGAATTTCATCATCCATCGTTTCTACCAGGACAACGTCATGAGCCAAACTCGCAAGAAGGCCATCATTACCGGGATCTCGGGGCAAGACGGCGCCTACCTGACCAAGCTGCTGCTCGACAAGGGCTACGAGGTCACCGGCACCTACCGCCGCACCAGCTCGGTGAACTTCTGGCGCATCGCCGAGCTCGGCGTCGACACGCACCCGAACCTCACGCTCGTCGAGCACGACCTGACCGACGCCGGCTCGAGCCTGCGCCTGCTCGAACGCACGCAGCCCGACGAGTTGTACAACCTCGCCGCGCAGAGCTTCGTCGGCGTGTCGTTCGACCAGCCGGCGACGACGGCCGAAGTGACGGGCCTGGGTCCGCTGAACCTGCTCGAGGCGATCCGCGTCGTGAGCCCGAAGACGCGCTTCTACCAGGCATCGACCTCCGAGATGTTCGGCAAGGTGCAGTCGATTCCGCAGACGGAAGCGACCTCGTTCTATCCGCGCAGCCCGTACGGCGTCGCGAAGCTGTACGCGCACTGGATGACGGTGAACTACCGCGAGTCGTACGGCCTGTTCGGCAGCAGCGGCATCCTGTTCAACCACGAATCGCCGCTGCGCGGCCGCGAGTTCGTCACGCGCAAGATCACCGACACCATCGCGAAGATCAAGCTCGGCAAGGCAACCCGCCTCGAGCTCGGCAACCTCGACGCGAAGCGCGACTGGGGCTTCGCGCTCGAGTACGTCGAAGGGATGTGGCGCATGCTGCAGGCCGACGAACCCGACACCTACGTGCTCGCCACCAACCGCACCGAGACCGTGCGCGATTTCGTGCGGATGGCGTTCGCCGCGGCCGGCTACCAGATCGAATGGACCGGCAAGGGTGAGCAGGAGCGCGGCCTCGACGCGTCGAACGGCAGCGTACTCGTGGAAGTGAATCCGAAGTTCTACCGCCCTGCCGAGGTCGACCTGCTGATCGGCTGCGCCGACAAGGCTAAAGCGAAGCTGGGCTGGGAACCGAAGACGACGCTCGAACAACTTTGCCAGATGATGGTCGAAGCGGATTTGACGCGGAATCAACACCATGACACGTTCTGAAGCCGGACGCCCGTCGCGCCGTGCATTCGTCACCGGTCTGACTGGCTTCACGGGCCGCTACATGGCCGAACGCCTGCAGGCGGCCGGCTATGAGGTCTGGGGCACGGTCGCGCCTGGCACGGCACGGCCCGACGATCCGGCCTTCGCGTACTGCACGCTGCTGCCCGTCGACCTGCTCGACGTGGACGCGATGCGCGCGGCGGCCGCCGACGCCCGGCCCGACGCGGTCGTGCATCTCGCCGCGCGCGCGCACGTCGCGCAGGACGAGCCGTCGCAGACTTACGCGGTCAACATCGTCGGCACGCGCAACCTGCTGGCCGCGCTCGCGGGACTCGACCGCCGCCCGTCGGCCGTGCTGCTCGCCAGCAGCGCGAACATCTACGGCAATTCGACGGCCGGCGTGCTCGACGAAACCGTCGCCCCTGCCCCGGCGAACGACTACGCGGTCAGCAAGCTCGCGATGGAATACGCAGCGAAGCTGTGGGCGGACCGGCTGCCGATCGTGATCGCGCGTCCGTTCAACTACACGGGTGTCGGCCAGAGCGATGCGTACCTGCTGCCGAAGCTCGTCGCACACTACGCGCGTAACGCACCTCGCATCTCGCTGGGCAATCTCGACGTGAGCCGCGATTTCTCCGACGTGCGCGACGTGACGGCCGCGTACCTGAAGCTGGTCGAAGCCGCGCCGGCCGGCGAGACGTTCAACGTCTGCTCGGAGCGCGCGTATTCGCTGAAGGAAGTGCTGGCGATGCTGTCGCGCATCGCCGGTTACGTGATCGACGTGACGGTCGATCCGCGTTTCGTGCGGCACAACGAGGTGAAGCGCCTGAGCGGATCGCGCGAGAAGCTGCGGCGCGCGGTGGGCGAGCTGCCCGTCACGCCGCTCGACGAAACGCTGCGATGGATGGTGGAAGCGATGCGCGACACGCCGCACAGGCACGCTGTCTGACTCCGGCAACGCACGCGCCACGCCAGGCTGAAAAGACAAAGGGCCGCTCATTCGAGCGGCCCGTTACCATGTCGACCCGGAAAGCGGTCGCCGCGCTCAGCCTTCGAGGCCGCGCGCGAGATCCTTGCGCAGGTCGCCCGCATCCTCCAGGCCGACCGACAACCGGATCAGCCCTTCGCTGATCCCCGCTGCCGCGCGCGCTTCCGGTGTGATGCGAGCGTGCGTGGTCGTCGCGGGATGGGTAATGGTCGACCGCGTGTCGCCGAGGTTGCCGGTGATCGAGATCAGCTTCGTGTTGTCGATCACGCGCCACGCATTCGCGCGCTGCCGTTCGGGCGTATCGCCCTTCAGCTCGAACGACAGGATCGACCCGCCCGCCTTCTGCTGGCGCTTCGCGAGTTCGTGCTGCGGGTGCGATTCGAGGCCCGGATGAAACACGCGTGCGACGGCCGGATGCGAATCGAGCCAGCGTGCAATCTCCAGCGCGTTCGCCGACTGCTTCTCGACGCGCAGCGACAGCGTCTCCATCCCCTTCAGCAGCACCCACGCGTTGAACGCCGACAGCGTCGGGCCCGCGCTGCGCACGAACGGGAACACCTTGCCCATGATGAATTCCTTCGAGCCGACCAGCGCGCCGCCGAGTACACGGCCCTGACCGTCGAGGAATTTCGTCGCCGAGTGCATCACGACATCCGCGCCGAGTTTCAGCGGCTGCTGCAGCACCGGGCTGCAGAAACAGTTGTCGACGACGAACAGCGCGTTCGATGCCTTCGCGATCTTGCCGATCGCCTCGATGTCGGCGAGTTCGGTCAGCGGGTTCGACGGCGTCTCGAGGAAGAACATCTTCGTTTCCGGCCGCACGGCTTCCTTCCATGCGTTCAGGTCGGTCGGGTCGACGAAGGTCGTCGTGATGCCGAACTTGCTGAAGATCTGCGAGAACATCCCGAGCGTCGAGCCGAACAGGCTGCGCGAGCTGACGAGGTGGTCGCCGGCCTGCAGCGCGGCCATCACGACCGACATGATCGCGGCCATCCCCGACGCGGTGGCGATGCACGCCTCGCCGCCCTCGAGCGCCGCGAGACGCTCCTGGAACATGGTGACGGTCGGGTTCGTGAAGCGCGAATAGGTGAAGTAGTCTTCCGAATTCGCGAAGCGCTCGGCCGCGTCGGCCGCGCTCTGGAAGCAAAAGCTCGACGTGAGGAACAGCGCTTCCGAGTGCTCGTTGAAGTCGCTGCGCAGCGTGCCCGCCCGCACGGCAAGCGTGTCGAAGTTGAGGGAGTCGTCCATGTTCCGTTTTCCGTATTCGATGACCGCGCGTGTCGCGCAAGCCAGGTCAAAACCAGGCCAAAACAAAAAGCCCGCTATGCGTCGGCATCAGCGGGCTTCGGTGCGGTACGACAGCGATCGACTCGGGCCGACTGCCGCCGGCCTTCGCTTTAGCTGTTTTGGGAAGTCGCCCCGCGTCCGCAAGCTGAATCAAATCGACGCAAGGCCACATCCTATCACGCTTCGTCAAAAGCGTGCGCCGGTGTCACTCGACCGACAGCTGCAGGTTCATCTGCGAGCGTTGGGTGTCGCCGGCCGTATCGCGATCGGCTTGCGATGCCGGCGTGAGGCGCGCGCGCTCGATCGTATCGAGATACTCGGGCGTCACGTCGCCGGTAATGTAGTTGCCGTCGAAGCACGACGCCTCGAAGCCCTCGAGCTTCGGGTTGATGTCGCGCACCGCGCGGCGCAGGTCGTCGACGTCCTGGTAGATCAGGTGGTCGGCGCCGATGATCTTCGCGACTTCGTCGTCGGTGCGGCCGTGCGCGACGAGCTCGCCGCGCGTCGGCATGTCGATACCGTACACGTTCGGGAACTTCACGGGCGGCGCCGCCGATGCGAAGATCACCGACTTCGCGCCCGCATCGCGCGCCATCTGCACGATTTCATGCGAGGTCGTGCCGCGCACGATCGAATCGTCGACGATCAGCACGTTCTTGTCCTTGAACTCGATGCTCATCGCGTTGAGCTTCTGGCGCACCGACTTCTTGCGCACGGCCTGGCCCGGCATGATGAAGGTACGGCCAACGTAGCGATTCTTGAAGAAGCCTTCGCGATACTCGACGCCGAGCTTCGCGGCGACCTGCATCGCAGCCGGGCGCGACGAATCGGGAATCGGCATCACGACGTCGATCGGCACGTTCGGCAGCTCGCGCTTGATCTTCTCGGCGAGATAATCGCCCATGCGCAGGCGCACGTTGTAGACCGGCACGCCGTCGAGGCACGAATCCGGACGCGCGAGGTACACGTATTCGAACATGCACGGATTCAGCGTCGGCTGCTCCGCGCACTGCTGGCTGTGGAAGTTGCCGGCCGGGTCGATGAAGATCGCCTCGCCCGGCTGCACGTCGCGCACGAATTCGAAGCCGATGCCTTCGACCGCGACCGACTCCGACGCGACCATCCACTCGGTGCCGTGCTCGGTCTCGAGCTTGCCGATACAGAGCGGGCGGATGCCGAACGGATCGCGGAACGCGAGCAGGCCGTAGCCGGCGATCAGCGACACGATCGCGTACGAGCCCTGCAGGCGGCGATGCACGCCCGAGACGGCCTTGAACACCGACGCGGGATCGAGCTCGAGGCCCGTGGTCGACAGTTGCAGCTCGTGCGCGAACACGTTGAGCAGCACTTCGCTGTCGGAATTGGTGTTGATGTGCCGGCGATCGATCCGGAACATCTCGTCCTTCAGTTGCTGCCAGTTCGTCAGGTTGCCGTTGTGCGCCAGGATGATCCCGAACGGCGCGTTCACGTAGAACGGCTGCGCCTCGGCTTCGCTCGACGCCGAACCGGCCGTCGGGTAGCGAACCTGGCCGATACCGTAGGTGCCGGGCAGGCTGCGCATGTTGCGCGTGCGGAACACGTCGCGCACCATGCCGTTCGCCTTGTACATGTGGAAATTGCTGCCGTCCGCCGTCGCGATGCCCGCTGCGTCCTGACCGCGATGCTGCAGCAGCAGCAAGCTGTCATAGATCAGCTGATTGACGGGGGATTGGGAGATAACGCCTACGATGCCGCACATGGCATGTCCTTCAGAATGACAAAATCGGTTCCGTCCTGCCCGGCCGCGTCGTCACACGCGTACGTACTGGGCCATGCCGTCGGGCAGGAGCTGCTTCAGCTCGTGCACGCCCTGTTCGGCGAAAGGACGCAATAGCGCATTGCGCCAGAAATCCTGTTTGGGCAGTTCGGTCAACCCGGCCGCCGCGACCAGCAGCACCACCAGCACGCAGCCGCGGACGAGCCCGAACATCATGCCCAGCGAGCGGTCGACGCCGCCCAGGCCACTCGCCTGCGCGATCCGCGACAGCAGCGCGTTCGCGACGCCGGCGACCAGCACCACGCCGATCACGAGCAACGCGAAGGCGATCACCCACTGCGTCAGCGCGCCGCCCGGCCAGTTCGCCGGAATGTACGGCACGACCAGCCCGACGTAGCGACCGGCGATCACGATCGCCGCGATCCAGCCGATCAGCCCGAAAATCTCCGATACGAAGCCGCGCCACGCACCGCGCAGCGCCGACAACACGATCACCGCCAATACAGCGTAGTCGAAAGCCGTCAGCATCGTGCGTTATTGCGTCAGACCGGCTTCGCGCACCTTCGCGATCGCGGCGGAAGCCGCCGCGCGATCCGCGAACGGGCCCGCACGCAGCAGTGTAGCCGTGCTGCCGTCTGCCTGCTTGCGATGCTCGACATATGCGGGCACGCCCGCCGATTTCAACTTGGTGGCCCACGAACGGGCCGTCGCGTCATCCTTGAACGAACCGAGCTGCACCGCGAAGCGCGCGCCGGCCGGCGACGACGGCGACGAAGCGTCGCTGCTGTCCGGGCTGGCGGCGTCGGTATTCGCGACGGCTGCGGGCGCGGGTGCAGGCTTCGGCGCAGCCGGCTTCGCCGCGGGGGCAGCCGGTTTCGGCGCAGGCTTCGGCGGCGTCACGGCCGCCGTGGTCGTGGTATCGGGTTTCGCGGCCGGCTTGTCGGCATCCGTCGGCGCGGCCGCAACGGCCACATCGGATGCCGGCGGTTCGTCGTGCGCGACGCCCGCCTGTACGTCGGACGCGTCATCGTCGCGCGGCGCGACCGCCTGGTGCGCGGGACGATTCGGGATGTCGATGGCGATGTCGTCCGTGACCGGCTTCGGGTGCGAATCGAGCACCATCGGCAGCACGATCACGGCCGCGACGACGAGCGCGATCGCACCGACGAGGCGGCGACGCGCGCGTTGCTTTTCTGGAAGGGTCGGATCGAGGAGCAGTGCGTCCGATTCCGGACGCTCGGTGCGGCGCGAGCGTCGCTCGACGCGTTCGGTGCGCTCCGTGCGCACGTTCCGGGAGGCCCCGGTGCGACCGCCGCGCCGCGGGGGCGCGTCGTCGTCTTTTTTGCCGAACGAGAAAATTCCCATGAATGGCTGAGTCCGAAACTGCCCGTCAGTCAGTGTTGCTGCGATTTACGGTAGGCCAGCACGCCGGCAACCGTATGGAAACTGCCGAAAACCACGATTCTATCATTTTCGGATGCTCTTTTTAGTGCATCGCGAAACGCTTCGGCGGGCGACGTGTAACGCGTGACGCTCGAATCGGGCCCTTCCTCCACGCCGGCCTTGCCCAGCGCGGCTTCGAGCTGCTCCGCGGACGCCGCGCGCGGCAGCGGCAGGTCGGTCACGCACCAGTGGTCGATCTCGCCCTTCAGGTGCTGCAGCACGCCGTCGATGTCCTTGTCGTGCATCGCGCCGAACACCGCGTACGTGTACGGGAAGAAACCCATGTTGCCGAGGTTCTGCTCGAGCACGGCCGACGCATGCGGATTGTGCGCGACGTCCAGCACGATCGCCGGCTTGCCGGGCAGCACCTGGAAGCGCCCCGGCAGTTCGACGTTCGCGAGGCCGAGCCGGATGTCCTGCGCCGACACCGGCAGCACCGGGCGCAGCGCTTCGAGCGCGGCGAGCGCGGCCGACGCATTGATCAGCTGATTCGCCCCGCGCAGCGCCGGATACGCGAGCGCCGGATAGCGCTTCTCGCGACCGAGGTAGCTCCACTGCTGGCGCTCCGCGCCTGCCTGCGCCTCGTAGCGGAAATCGCGGCCGACCAGCCACAGGTCGGCGCCGATCGCTTCGGCGTGGTCGATCAGCGTTTGCGGCGCGGCCGGATCGCCGCAGATCGCCGGCTTGCCGGCACGGAAGATCCCGGCCTTCTCGAAGGCGATCTTCTCGCGCGTGTCGCCGAGATATTCGGTGTGGTCGATGTCGATGCTCGTGACGATCGCGCAATCGGTATCGATGATATTGACCGCATCGAGCCGGCCGCCGAGGCCGACTTCGAGGATCACGGCGTCGAGCCCGCGCGATGCGAACAGATGCAGGATCGCGAGCGTCGTGAATTCGAAGTACGTGAGCGACACGGGCTCGGGCAACGACGTGCGCGCCGCTTCGACGGCCTCGAAGTGCGGCAGCAGCTCGTCATCGGTGACGTTCTGACCGTTTACGCGCGCGCGCTCGTTGAATTCGAGCAGGTGCGGCGACGTGTGGCAACCGACCTTGTAGCCCGCGCGCACGAGGATCGTCTCGAGGAACGCGCAGGTCGAGCCCTTGCCGTTCGTGCCGCCGACGGTGATGACGGGGCACGCGAATTCGAGCTGCAGCGCCGCCTTGACCTGCCCGATGCGGGTCAGGCCCATGTCGATGCCGACCGGGTGCGCGCGCTCGAGATGCGAAAGCCACGCGTCGAGAGTGGGAAAAGTGCTCATCGGTTCAAATCTGGATCGGGACCGCCACTACGCCAAAAAAAACGAAGCGCGCCGCCTGGCGCTGAAGCCAGGCGACGCGCAGTGTTCACAACCTCTCGCCGGTCAAGCCAGCGCGTCAGCCGGCTGTCGCTGCAGCAGCGCGAGCAACTGCGCGATCTCGTCGCGCATCTTGCGGCGGTCGACGATCATGTCGATCGCGCCCGTCTTCAGCAGGAATTCGGCGCGCTGGAAGCCTTCCGGCAGCTTCTCGCGGACCGTCTGCTCGATCACGCGCGGGCCGGCGAAGCCGATCAGCGCCTTCGGTTCGGCGATCACGACGTCGCCGAGGAAGGCAAAGCTCGCCGACACGCCACCCATCGTCGGGTCGGTCAGCACCGAGATGAACGGCAGCTTCGCTTCGGCCAGCTTGGTCAGCATCGCGGTGGTTTTCGCCATCTGCATCAGCGACAGCAGGCTTTCCTGCATCCGCGCGCCGCCCGAAGCGGTGAAGCAGATGAACGGCACCTGCTGTTCCAGCGCGTTCTGCGCGCCGCGTGCGAAGCGCTCGCCGACCACCGAGCCCATCGAGCCGCCCATGAACGAGAACTCGAAGCAGGCCGCGACCACCGGCAGCGTGTGGATCGCACCGCCCATCACGACCATCGCGTCGGTTTCGCCCGTGTCGTCCATCGCTTCCTTCAGACGATCGGGGTACTTGCGGCTGTCCTTGAACTTCAGCGAATCGACCGGCACGATTTCCTGGCCGATTTCATAGCGGCCTTCCGGATCGAGCAGCCCGTCGAGACGCTCACGCGCACCGATGCGCATGTGGTGATCGCACTTCGGGCACACGTGCAGGTTCGCGTCCACGTCGTTGCGGTACAGCACCGCCTCGCAGGACGGGCACTTGACCCACAGGCCTTCCGGAATGCCCTTGCGGCTTTTCGGGTCGGTCTGCTTGATCTTCGGCGGCAACAGTTTGTCGAGCCAGCTCATCGTATGGTTTCCTGTTCCGTGGCGGGCCGGGCCGCGTGGCCCGTTCCCGCTTCCTGTGTTGTGTTTATCGCGCCGTCTTGCCCGCGCCGTCCAGCGCGGCGCGCAGCTCGGCGATGAATGCCTTCAGCGCGGCGGCGGCGCCTTCCGGCGCGGCGCTTTCAAGCAGCTGCACGAGGCGACTGCCGATCACGACGGCGTCCGACACTTCGGCCACCGCGCGCGCCGTTTCGGCATCGCGGATGCCGAAGCCGACGCCTACCGGAACCGGCACGCGCGACTTGATGGCCGGGATTTTACCCGCAATGCTCGAAACATCCAGATTTCCCGCACCGGTCACGCCCTTGAGCGACACGTAATACACGTAGCCGCTCGCGATCTTGCCGACGTCGGCGATGCGTTCGTCGGTCGACGTGGGCGCGAGCAGGAAGATCGGATCGATCTGCGCGGCACGCATTTTCTCGGCGAACACGCCCGCCTCTTCCGGCGGATAGTCGACGACGAGCACGCCGTCGACCCCGGCCGCCTGCGCTTCGGCCGCGAACGCGTCGACGCCCATCCGCTCGATCGGGTTCGCATAGCCCATCAGCACGACGGGGGTTTTGGGGTCGGTTTCGCGAAAGCGCTTCACGTCGGCGAGCACGCTCTTGAGCGTGACGCCGCGCGCGAGTGCGCGTTCCGACGAGCGCTGGATCACGGGGCCGTCGGCCATCGGGTCCGAGAACGGCACGCCGAGTTCGATCACGTCCGCGCCGCCTTCGGCGAGCGCGTGCATGAATTCGACGGTTTTGGCCGGATCGGGGTCGCCGGCCGTGATGAACGGGATCAGGCCCTTACGGCCTTGTTCGGCGAGCGCGGCGAAGGTCTGCTGAATACGGGACATGGCAATTTTCCTGGATGCGTTGCGTTCGACGATGCGGCGGCGCGATTCACGCGCACACCGGCGCAGCGAGCGCGTTCACACGCTCGTGCGCGATCGCACAATAGCTTTCGTTGATCTCGTAGCCTACGAAGTCGCGCCCCTGCCGTGCGCAGGCCACCGCGGTCGTGCCGCTGCCCATGAACGGATCGAGCACGCGGCCGCCCGGCGGGCAGCTTGCGAGCACCATCCGCTCGATGATTTCCAGCGGCTTCTGGGTCGGATGATCGACGCGCTCCGCGTGCTGCCGGTGCAGGCGCGAGACCGACCAGACGTCCTTCGGGTTGTAGCCCATCTCCAGCCACTTGCTGCCTTCGAACAGCTTGCGCGAGCGGGCCTTCTTCGTGTCGGCGTCGTACGGGATGCGGACCGGATCGAGATCGAAGTAATACGCCTTGGAAACCGCGAAAAAGCCGATGTTGTCGTGCACCGACGTGAAACGGCGCGTCGTGCCGCCCATGCTCGGCACGCGCCGGTCCCATATGATCTCGTTGACCATCGTGAGCTGCGTCTTCAGGAAACTGAAGATTTCCGGCGCGTACTGCCACGTGCAGAAGATGTACATCGACCCGCTCGACTTCAGCTTCGGAATCGCGAGCTCGAGCCACTCGCGCGTCCACGCGAGGAAGTCGTCGCCCGAACGCTTGTCCGAGTCGTTGCCGTAGTCCTTGCCGAGCCCGTACGGCGGATCGGCGACGATCAGGTCGATCGACGCGTCCGGCAGATGCGCGGCATGGGTCAGGAAATCGCGGTTGTGCAATTCGATACCGGACGGCAGCGCGCGCGGCACGGCAGCGGCGGGCTGAACCGCCCCCGCCTCGCTCGCGGCACCGCCGCCCGGTTCTTCGATCAGGTCACGCATCGGTCGGGGTCAGAGCTCGATGCCCGATCGCTCGGCGACCGTGTGCATGTCCTTGTCGCCACGGCCCGACAGGTTGACGAGCAGGATCTTGTCCTTCGGCAACGTCGGTGCGAGCTTCACGCCATATGCGATCGCGTGGCTCGACTCGAGCGCGGGAATGATCCCCTCGATCCGGCAGCAGTCGTGGAACGCCTTCAGCGCTTCCTCGTCGGTGATGCCGACGTACTGCGCACGGCCGCTGTCCTTCAGCCACGCGTGCTCGGGGCCGACGCCCGGATAGTCGAGGCCCGCCGACACCGAATGCGTCTCGATGATCTGGCCGTTGTCGTCCTGCAGCAGATAAGTGCGATTGCCGTGCAGCACGCCCGGGCTGCCGGCGATCAGCGACGCCGCGTGATGCCCCGTGTCGATGCCGTCGCCGGCTGCTTCGACGCCGATCAGTTGCACCGACTTGTCGTCGATGTACGGATAGAAGATGCCCATCGCGTTCGAACCGCCGCCCACGCAGGCGATCACCGCGTCAGGCTGCCGGCCGGCGAGTTCGGGCATCTGCACCTTGCACTCGTCGCCGATCACGCGCTGGAAGTCGCGCACCATCATCGGGTACGGGTGCGGGCCCGCGACCGTGCCGATGATGTAGAACGTGTTCTCGATGTTCGTGACCCAATCGCGCATCGCTTCGTTCAGCGCGTCCTTCAGCGTGCGCGAACCCGATTCGACCGGCACGACCGTCGCTCCAAGCAGCTTCATCCGGTAGACGTTCGCGGCCTGGCGGCGCACGTCTTCCGAACCCATGTAGACGACGCACTCCATCCCGAAGCGGGCGCAGATCGTCGCGGTCGCGACGCCGTGCTGGCCGGCGCCCGTCTCGGCAATCACGCGCTTCTTGCCCATGCGCTTCGCGAGCAGCGCCTGGCCGATCACGTTGTTGATCTTGTGCGCGCCCGTGTGGTTCAGGTCTTCGCGCTTCAGGTAGATCTGCGCGCCGCCGAGCATCTCGCTCCAGCGCTGCGCGTGATAGATCGGCGACGGGCGGCCGACGAAATGCTTCAGCTCGCGCTCGAATTCGGCGACGAAATCGGGATCGTTCTGGAATTTTTCATACGCCGCGCGCAGTTCGTCCAGCGCGTGAATCAGCGTCTCGGCGACGAACGTGCCGCCGTAAGGGCCGAAGTGGCCACGATCATCAGGAAGGTTGTACATGGTGTCTCTCTCGATCGGTCGGCGGGCCCCGCTGTCGGGGCCGCACCGGCTTGCATCACCCGGCGTCCGCTTCGCGCACCGCGCGTACGAACGCCGCCATCCGGGCGTGATCCTTCACGCCCTTCGCGCCCTCCACTTCGATGCCACTCGAGACATCGACAGCAAACGGGCGCAACTGGCGAATCGCATCACCGACGTTTTGCGCGCTCAAGCCACCACTCAAAACGGCCCGATGCGCGAGCTCTGCGGGAATAAGAGACCAATCGAAGACCTTGCCGCTACCACCGTAATCCGGCACCAGGGTGTCGAACAGGAGGCCGCGCGCTTTCGAATAACGAAGACCCGATTCTACCAAATCGGCCGATTGCGTCGAGGGGCCCACGCGCACCGCGCGCAGCCACGGCAGGCGCGCCGCGCGGCCGAGCGCATCGCACTGCTCGGGCGTCTCGTCGCCATGGAACTGCAGCAGCGTGAGCGGCACGTCGCGTACGACGGCCTCGATCTCGGCCTCGGTCGCGTTCACGAACAACCCGACCACCGACACGAACGGCGGCGCGAGGCGCGCCAACTCGGCCGCCTGCGCGATCGATACCGCACGCGGGCTCTTCGGGTAGAACACGAGGCCGATCGCATCGGCACCGAGCGCGGCCGCGTGCAGCACGTCCTCGGGGCGCGACAGCCCGCACAGCTTGATGCGGGTGCGCGGCGGCAGGCCGGCCGCGGCGGAAGTCGAGGGAGACACGGCGTGATCCGTCATGATTGCGGGTCCAGATCGGCCCAGACGCTGCTCCACGGCACACTGCCGAGCTGCGCGGGCGGGACGGCGAATTCCGCCGGGTAGCCGACATGGGCGAGATACAGCCCGTCGGCCATGAATGTGGGCGCCGCGAGATTGCGGTCGCGCCCGGCCAGCACGTCGGCGAGCCAGTCGGCCGGATAGCGGCCGCGCCCGACCGCGACGAGGCAGCCCATCAGGTTGCGCACCATATGGTGCAGGAACGCGTTGGCGCGGAACCGGAAATGAACGAAATGGGCCACGCGCCGCACGTCGATCTGGTACAGGTGTTTGACCGGCGTCTTCGACTGGCATTCCGACGACCGGAACGACGAGAAATCGTGCTCGCCGATCAGGTGCGCGGCGGCGGCGCGCATCGCGTCGTCGTCGAGCGGCGTATGAATCCACCCGGCACGCCCCGCGAGCATCGGCGAGCGCACGGGGTGCACGTAGAGCGCGTAGTAATACGTGCGTTCGAATGCCGAGAAACGTGCATGGAACGTGTCCGGCATCGGCTTCGCCCATTGCACCGCCACGGTCGGCGGCAGGAACGCGTTGGTGCCGCGCACCCACGAGAAAACCTCGCGATCGAGATCGGTATCGAAGTGCACGACCTGCCCGAGCCCGTGCACGCCCGTGTCGGTCCGCCCGGCCACCGTCGTATGCAGCGGCACGCGCGCGAACTCGGCCAGTGCGTGCTCGAGACGATCCTGCACGGTCTTGCCGTGCGGCTGCGCCTGCCAGCCGCAGAACGCCGCGCCGTCGTACTGAATGCCGAGCGCGATCCGCATCACGCCTCGTCCGCCAGTTTCGCGAGCAGCGCACGCGCATCGTCGCGCGTCGCAATGTCGTTCGCGTCGACCACTTCCTGCAGCAGCGTCCGCGCACCGGACAGGTCGCCCAGCTCGACGTACTCGGACGCGAGGTCGAGTTTGTTCCGCGCGATGCGGGCAAGCTCGTCCGGCGTCAGGGCCGGCAACGCAGCGCCCGGCGCGGACGGCAGGTCGAGATCGAAATCGAGCTTCAGCGCGCCGAAGTGCGCGCCACCGAGCGGCGGCAGCGGCGACGTCGCAATCGGGCTGCCCGCTTGGCTCGCAGGCGTCGCTGCGTCCGGATCCCAATCGAACTCGTCGTCCTGGTCGGCCGGATGTTCCGGGGCCGGATCGTTCGAGTCAACTGGCAGGTGCTGCGCGGCTTGACCGTTAGTTGCGATTTTGCCGGTGTCGGACTGCCCTGCTTGCGCAGCCGGCTCATCCGCCGCCAGCGACAGCTCGTCCGGCATGCGCGGCGGCAACGGCATGTCGAGGCTGTTGAGCGCGCTGATCGCGTTCTGCATCAGCGCCGCGTGCTGCGCTTCGGCAGCCGCGGGTGCGGCCGGTGTCTCGGCAAGCTTTTCCGCCGGCTTTTCGGCAGCGACGTGCTCTTCCGGCTCGGCTACGCTCGGAGCCGGAGCCGCCTCGCTCGCGGGAGGCTCCGCAGCGCGCGCGGTCGGCAATTCGGGCTGCTCGCCGTGGGGCGCCGCTTCTTCCGGCGCCGGCGATACATCCGTATCCGGCGTCTCGACCGTCTCCGCCGCTGCGGCAGTCGCCGCGGCAAGGCTCAAGTCGGAAGCTGCATCGCGTGCGACCGGCATCTCGGGCCGGATCGGCAACTCCGGTTCGACGGACGGCGCGGCTTCGGCTTCAGCCGCCGTAGCCGCTGCACCGCTCGCTGCGACCGGTGCAGCCGGCGCACCGGCACCCGTCTCTTCCGTGCGACGGCCTTTCCGGCGCTTGCGCCACGCGAAACCTGCCGCGAGGACGATGACGGCCGCACCGGCCACCGCGGCCGGACGCCAGTCCATCTGCTCGTGACTGCGTGCCGGTGCCACGACCGGCGCGGCCGATTGCGCAGGCGCCGATACCGATGCCGGCTGCACTGCGCCGGCAGCCACGCCTGACGCCGCTTCGCCTGTGATCGGCGCGGCAGCGGACGCGCCCGCGTCGCTTGCGGCCGGACGCGGCGCGGCAGGTGCCGGGGCCGGCGCCGGCGTAACGCCGTTCGCCGGGGCCGGCTTGCCGATACCGTGCTTCTGCAACTCCATCAGCACCCGGTTCTTCAGCGCCAGCAGTTGCTGAAGGCTCGACGGCCGCGGCTGCGACGCGGCTGTGACAGGTGCCGCGCCGGCCGGTGCGTTCATGCCGGAAACCTGGCTGCCCGGCGCAAGCGGGATTGCGACACCGCTCGCGGACGATGGCGCCGACTGGATCGTGCCGCTCCACACATGCGGCCCGCTTGCACCGGCAACGGACGCCGCCGGCTGCATGCTTTCGACAGCCGATGCGCCGTGTGCAGCCGAAGCGCCGACCGATGCCGACGCGCCAGCAGCCGTCGCTACGCTCGCACCGCTGACAGGAGCCGCATGCGCGGCGGGCGCCACCGGCGCGGAGTGCACGGTCGACCCCGGATGCGGTGCGGACGCGCCATGCTGCGAAACTGCCGTGCCGCCCGACGCGGCGGCGGGCGCGGACGCTGCCGCCGCACCGGACGCTGCGGATGCACCTGCAGGCACGAGTGCCGCGCCTGTCGCGTCGAGCGACGGCACGGTCAGCGTCGCGCCGACCTTCAGGCGGCTCGCGTCGTGCTTCATGAATGCTTGCGGATTGGCATCGAACAAGGCGCGGCCGGCGCGCGCGAGCACGCCGGGATCGCGCGACTGCGTGGCCGCTTTCGCGATGTCGTTCAGCGACTGGCCCGGCTGGACCGTCACGGTAAGCGGCACTGCGCCGCCGGCAGCGGACGCCGGCAGTTCGTCGGTGCCGGCGGCCCAGGCCGATGCGGTTGCGCCGAGCGCCAGGATCGCCAGCGCGCCACGCACGGCGCGCGACAAACGGGACTGACGCGGAAACAAGGAAATTCGGGACATCGTTGGCTCTATCGCCGCGCGCAGGCGCGGCTCGGTTTCGCGGTTGAAAGCGTCAATAAAGTTGCCGCAGAAATGCAAAAGCGTCGCGTGGAACGCGACGCTTTCGGCGGGTCTGTGCGTCGTAGCCGCATAGTTTACTTCACGCGATCGGGTTCGGGCCGAATTCGTCGCCGACGGGTGCAACCGATCGTGAGCACGCGTCGGTGCGTCCCGAGATCGGGCCGCGTTGACGCCCGAGTGCGCACGCTGCAGCGTGCGCCGTCGATCGATCGGAAGCATGTCCGTCACGGATGAAAAAAACGTCCGGCCGCATCGCATCCCGAACGCATGTCGCAGCCTTTTCTCGCTCAACGGTGCGGTTCGCACGACCCGGGCCCGACGCAGTGGCACGGCCGGGGAATCAGCTACGTTTGTTCAATAATTCGCGCCGCCTGCCGTTAATGGAACAACAAGCGCCAATCAAAATAAATCCAGCCAACCACCCTCCCATTCAAATAAATTTCAATTGATCGATAAGAGGCCAATTTCCCTTTCTTATCGTCAATTTGAATACTTTCGCCGCAAAACCTCCGCCCCACAAGGCTCTTCAGCCTCACCCCCGCGTAATTACTCATACGAAAACGATCATTTCGAAAGCAATTCAATTACATTACACAAAATTACACAGATCAAATAATTGCCGTCGCTAGGATCATCTTCAAACAAGAATCGGCGCAGTTCGACCATCGCGCCCGCACCCGCCGGAAAAGCGGGAACGCGGTCGGCCTGGCTGACGCCGTGAGGTGCCAGGGAGGCATCGCGCAGTCGCACGACTGCATTTACTCACCAGCTCGTTACGGGGATCGAACATGGGCTATCAACAGGGTTTGAGCGGGTTGGCCGGCGCGGCGAACCATCTCGACGTGATCGGCAACAACATCGCAAACGCAAACACGGTTGGCTTCAAGCAGGGTCGCGCGAACTTCGCCGACATGTACGCGAATTCGGTCGCGACGTCGACCAACACGCAGATCGGCATCGGCACGCGGCTCGCATCGGTGCAGCAACAATTCGGCCAGGGGACGATCAACACGACGAAGTCGTCGCTCGACATCGCGATCAACGGCAACGGCTTCTTCCAGATGTCGAACAACGGCGTGACGACGTACTCGCGCGACGGCGTATTCCACCGCGACAAGAGCGGCGCCATCGTCGACGCGCAAAACCGCAACCTGATGGGCTATGCGGCAGGCCCGGGCGGCGTCATCAACACCGCGGCGACCGTGCCGCTGCAGGCACCGACCAGCAACATCTCGCCGCAGGCGACGACGAAGATCACCGGCCAGTTCAACCTGAACTCGCAGGACAAGGTGCCGGCCAAGACGCCGTTCAACGCGGGCGACAACACCACGTACAACTACAATTCGTCAATTCAGGTGTACGACACGCTCGGCGGCGCGCAACAGGTCTCGATGTATTTCACGAAGAACGCGGCCGGCGCCTGGCAGGCCTACGCGGGCGTGCAAGGCCAGACGCCGACGAATCTCGGCACCGTCACCTTCGACGCGTCGGGCCGGATCAGCTCGACGACATCGGCCGCAACCGGCCAGCCGACGCCGAGCCTCGGCCAGTTCGCGTTCTCGATCCCCAACGCGTCGGGCGGCGCCAATCCGCAGAACCTGACGCTCGACCTGAGCGGCACGACGCAGTTCGGCGGAAAAAGCGGCGTGAACAATCTCGCACAGGACGGCTTCGCGAGCGGCACGCTGACGACGTTCTCGATCGGCACCGACGGCAAGCTCACCGGCAATTACTCGAACGGCCAGAGCGCGGTGCTCGGCCTGATCGCGCTCGCGAATTTCAACAACCCGAACGGGCTCGAGAACATCGGCGGCAATCAGTATGTGGAAACCGCCGCGTCGGGTGTGCCGCAGATCTCCGCGCCGGGCAGCACGAACCACGGCACGCTGCAGGGGAGCGCGCTGGAAAACTCGAACGTCGACCTGACATCCGAGCTCGTGAACCTGATCAAGGCGCAGCGCGACTACCAGGCCAATGCGCAGACGATCAAGACCCAGCAGACCGTCGACCAGACGCTCCTGAACATGCGCTGACCCGCGCATGAAAAACGCGCCGCGCCAGCCTTGATATCGTCAAGGCCGACGCGGCGCGCGATCTTGTGCACCGCGGGCCCGCGTATCGCGGGCCGGTTATCCCGCTTACTTGTCGAGCAGGATGCGCAGCATGCGGCGCAGCGGCTCGGCCGCGCCCCACAGCAGCTGGTCGCCGACCGTGAACGCCGACAGGTATTCACCGCCCATCGCGAGCTTGCGCAGGCGGCCGACCGGCACCGTCAGCGTGCCCGTGACGTTCGCCGGCGACAGGTCGCGCATCGACGCTTCACGCTCGTTCGGCACGACCTTCACCCAGTCGTTCGCCGATGCGAGGATGCCGTTGATCTCGTCGAGCGGCACGTCCTTGTTCAGCTTGATCGTCAGCGCCTGCGAGTGACAGCGCATCGCGCCGATCCGCACGCACAGGCCGTCGACCGGGATCGAACCCGGCTCGCCCATGGCCGGCTTGCCGAGAATCTTGTTGGTTTCCGCGCCGCCCTTCCACTCTTCCTTCGACATCCCGTTGCCGAGATCCTTGTCGATCCACGGAATCAGCGAGCCCGCGAGCGGCACGCCGAAGTGGCTGGTCGGCATCGCATCGCTGTTCATCGCGGCCAGCACGCGGCGGTCGATATCGAGGATAGCGGAAGCCGGATCGGCGAGTTGCGCCTGAACCGCGCCGTTCAGCGTACCCATCTGCGACAGCAGCTCGCGCATGTTCTGCGCGCCCGCGCCCGATGCGGCCTGGTAGGTCATCGCCGTCATCCAGTCGACGAGGTTCTCGCGGAACAGGCCGCCGAGCGCCATCAGCATCAGGCTGACCGTGCAGTTGCCGCCGATGAAGTTCTTCGTGCCCTTGACGAGCGCATCCTTGATCACGTCGAGGTTGACCGGATCGAGGATGATGACCGCGTCGTCCTTCATCCGCAGCGACGATGCCGCATCGATCCAGTAACCGTTCCAGCCGGCCGCGCGCAGCTTCGGGAACACGTCGTTCGTGTAGTCGCCGCCCTGGCACGTGATGATCACGTCGCACTTCTTCAGCTCGTCGACGTTGGTCGCATCCTTGAGCGTAGTCTCGTTTTTCGCGAACGACGGCGCTTTGCCGCCCGTGTTGCTGGTGCTGAAAAACACCGGTTCGATCAGGTCGAAATCGCCCTCTTCCTGCATGCGCTGCATCAGGACGCTGCCGACCATGCCGCGCCAACCTACGAGACCTACGTTCATGACTAACCCTTTGATGGAGCTTCCCCGCCATTTCCGTCCCCGATGTGACCGCGCGGGGAAATAGGCGGGCACGACGGACGATCAGCGTTTAATGATCGTTTTCGTGATAATGGTTTTCGTGATGACGATGGCGCGCGCACCCGCACGGGCTGTGTTGCCGTGGAGTTTCAAGACCGGGGAGATCAGGGAAATAAGCGCCATCGTTCGAGTCTACACAAAGCCGGTGGCCCGCACAACGGCCAACCGCATGCGAACCGGCCGATTTCGCGGCCCGTTCGCACCCTTTCTACATGACCGCGTTACAGCGCCGCGACCACCGCGTCGCCCATCGCTGTCGTACCGACCTGCCGGCAGCCCGGCGTCGCAATGTCGCCCGTCCGGTAGCCCTGTTCGAGAACCGTTTTCACCGCGCGCTCGATCCGATCGGCCTGCTCCGCACGATTCAGCGAGTAGCGCAGCATCATCGCGGCCGACAGGATCGTCGCGAGCGGGTTCGCGATGCCCTTGCCCGCGATGTCCGGCGCCGAACCGTGCGACGGCTCGTACAGGCCCTTGTTGTTCTTGTCGAGCGACGCCGACGGCAGCATGCCGATCGAGCCCGTCAGCATCGACGCCTCATCCGACAGGATGTCGCCGAACATGTTGCCCGTGACGATCACGTCGAATTGCTTCGGCGCCTTCGCCAGCTGCATCGCCGCATTGTCGACGTACATGTGCGACAGCTCGACGTCCGCGTATTCCTTCGACACGTCGATCATGATGTCGCGCCAAAACTGCGACGTCTCGAGCACGTTCGCCTTGTCGACCGACAGCAGCTTCTTCGCGCGCTTGCGGGCCGCCTGGAACGCGACGTGCGCGATGCGGCGCACTTCCGGTTCCGAATAACGCATCGTGTCGAAACCTTCGCGCTCGCCGGCGAACGGGCCGTCCGGCGCGGCGCGCACGCCGCGCGGCTGGCCGAAGTAGATGTCGCCGTTCAGTTCGCGCACGATCAGGATGTCGAGGCCCGCGACCAGCTCGGGCTTCAGCGGCGATGCATCGACGAGCTGCGGATAGCAGATCGCCGGGCGGAAGTTCGCGAACAGCTCGAGGTGCTTGCGCAGCCCGAGGATCGCCTGCTCGGGGCGCAGTGCGCGCTCGAGTGAATCGTACTTCCAGTCGCCCACCGCGCCGAACAGGATCGCATCGGCTTCCTTCGCGAGCTTCAGCGTCGCGTCCGGCAGCGGATGGCCGCTTGCCTCGTAGCCCGCGCCGCCGACCGGCGCCTGTTCGAGTTCGAACTTCTCGTCGAGTGCGTTCAGCACCTTCACGGCTTCATTGACGATTTCCGGACCGATGCCGTCGCCGGGCAGCACTGCAATCTTCATGCGAAATTCCTGACTGGGTAGGTTTTTATGGAGGCAGGCCGGCGAACGCGCCGCCGGCGCGCCCGCCCGAAAGGCACGATCAGCCGACCAGCTTGGTGTTGAGCCACGGCTGCTTCACCAGGCGCTCGGCTTCGAACTGGCGAATCTTGTCCGCGTGGCGCAGCGTGAGGCCGATGTCGTCGAAGCCGTTCAGCAGGCAGTACTTGCGGAACGCGGTGATCTCGAACGGATACTCGCGGCCGTCGCCCGTGCGCACGACCTGCGCGTCGAGGTCGACCGTGACCTCGAAGCCGTTGAACGCGACCGTCTCGTTGAACAGGTGATCGACCTGCTGCTCGGTCAGCACGATCGGCAGCAGGCCGTTCTTGAAGCAGTTGTTGAAGAAAATATCCGCGAAGCTCGGCGCGATGATCGCGCGGAAGCCGTACTGCTGCAGCGCCCACGGCGCGTGCTCACGCGAGCTGCCGCAGCCGAAGTTCTTGCGTGCGAGCAGCACGGATGCGCCCTGGTAGCGCGGCTGGTTCAGCACGAAATCGGGATTCAGCGGACGCTTCGAGTTGTCCTGGCCCGGCTCGCCGTGATCGAGGTAACGCCACTCGTCGAACGCGTTCGGACCGAAGCCCGTGCGCTTGATCGACTTCAGGAACTGCTTCGGGATGATCGCGTCGGTGTCGACGTTCTCGCGATCGAGCGGCGCCACGACGCCGGTATGTACTGTGAATTTTTCCATGATCCGTCTATCCGGTTGGAGGGCCGGCTTTCAGCCGGCGCACATCGACAAATTCTCGGCGGGAATCGTCACTCCGCGGCGCGCTTCAGCGCGTTGCCGGCGGCGTTGACGTCCTGCCCGAAGCCCTGGACGGTATTGCAGCCCGCGAGGCCGAAGCCCAGCCCCGCCAGCGCCAGTGCGGCAACCAGCCGCGCAATGACCTTCGATGCCGTCACGCGTCACCCCAGCTTGCGAATGTCGACGAAGTGACCTTCGATCGCCGCGGCCGCCGCCATCGCGGGGCTCACGAGGTGCGTGCGTCCGCCCGCGCCCTGCCGGCCTTCGAAGTTGCGGTTCGACGTCGACGCGCAGCGTTCGCCCGGATCGAGCCGGTCGGCGTTCATCGCGAGGCACATCGAGCAGCCCGGTTCGCGCCATTCGAAGCCCGCATCCGTGAACACCTTGTCGAGCCCTTCGCGCTCGGCCTGCGCCTTCACGAGGCCCGAGCCCGGCACGACCATCGCGAGCCGAATGTTCGACGCGATGCGACGGTTCAGCTTCTTCACGACATACGCGGCCGCGCGGATGTCCTCGATTCGCGCGTTCGTGCACGAGCCGATGAAGATCTTGTCGACCTTGATCGATTCGATCGGCGTGTTCGGCTCGAGCGCCATGTAGGCCAGCGCACGTTCCATCGCATCACGCTTGACCGGATCCTTCTCGCGCTCGGGATCGGGCACGCGACCGTCGATCGACGTGACCATTTCCGGCGACGTGCCCCACGTGACCTGCGGGACGATTTCGGCTGCGTTCAACTCGACCACGCGGTCGAACTGCGCACCGTCGTCCGACTTGAACTGGCGCCAGTATTCGACGGCCTGGTCCCATTCCGCGCCGGTCGGCACGAACGGGCGGCCTTTCAGGTAATCGATCGTCGTATCGTCGACGGCGACCATGCCTGCGCGCGCACCGGCTTCGATCGCCATGTTGCAGACGGTCATGCGGCCTTCCATCGTCAGCGCGCGGATCGTCGAGCCGCCGAATTCGATCGCGTAGCCCGTGCCGCCGGCCGTGCCGATCTTGCCGATGATCGCGAGCACGATGTCCTTCGCGGTACAACCGCGCGGCAGCGTGCCCTCGACCTTCACGAGCATGTTCTTGCTCTTCTTCTGCAGCAGGGTTTGCGTCGCGAGCACGTGCTCGACTTCCGACGTGCCGATGCCGTGCGCGAGCGCGCCGAATGCGCCGTGCGTCGACGTATGCGAATCACCGCACACGATCGTCATGCCCGGCAGCGTCGCGCCCTGCTCCGGCCCGATGATGTGGACGATGCCCTGCCGCACGTCGTTCATCTTGAATTGCGTGATGCCGAACGCATCGCAGTTCGCGTCGAGCGTGTCGACCTGGAGCTTCGAGACGGGATCGGCGATGCCGTGGCTGCGATCGGTGGTCGGCACGTTGTGGTCCGACACGGCCAGGTTCGCGCTGATGCGCCACACCGGACGCTGCGCCATCTTCAGCCCTTCGAACGCCTGCGGGCTCGTGACTTCATGCAGCAGCTGACGGTCGATGTAGAGCAAAGTCGTGCCGTCTTCCTCGGTGTGGACCACGTGGGTGTTCCACAATTTGTCGTAGAGAGTCTGTGCCATGGGTATGCGGGGTCGTTGTGACTACAAGCCTTGCGGATGCGGTCGATTATGCCACGCAGAACGCATCACGGCGCAGGCCGGATGCGAAAAAACCCATTAAAAACAGTGGTTTGGCTGGTAGTGCCAATACCTGTATCGGCATTACCAGCCAAACGGGGCACGCAGGATCCGGCGCAGCGCGATGACGGATCGCGGATCGCGCCGTCCGGGTCGCGCGCCGGTGCGTCGCGGCTTCAGCCGTTCGGATACTCGCGATTGATCAGGGCGAGCCGCAGCATGCCGAGCTGCACGCCCGCATTGCTCATCAGGTAAAGATCGCGCCGCCGCAAGGCCGGCATCGACGCCGACGTGTCGTAGAGCGACGGCAGCGTGACGCCTGCCGGCACGGCGGCCTGCATCCCTGCCGCAGCCGACACGCGCACGGCGATCGACGCCTGATCCGAATGCGTGACGACAGCGACCTTGCCGAGCGCCGCGGCCGAGCCGGCCTGCTTGACGATCGCGGCGGCCACGCCATCGGGCGTCGGTATCGGGCTGCCGGCAGCCAGGGCCGGCGTCGCGATCGACGTCACGCCGGCCGTCAGTCCGTACTTCGATGCGAGCACGCTCGCGACTTCCTGCTGCGCGTAGATCGGGGCCGAGACCTTCTGTCGAAGCTGGAACACGGCGTCGGCGATCGCCTCGTTCACGGGGCCCGGCACCGGTGTGGTGCCGGATGTCGGGGCACGACTGCCGAAGCTGAACGCGGCAATCGTGTTGAGGCCGGCAGCGTCGACGGTCGGCGGCGCCCACGAGAAAAACGTGTCGAACAGGTAGCCCGTTTCGTCGGTGGCGGTCGCGCGATCGTTCAGTTCGTTCGTCAGCTTGCCGAGCATCTGGCGCTGCAATTCCGCATCGGAAACGGGGGCATCATTCGCGAAAGCCGGGGCCACGGATGCGCACGAGGCGGCGAGCAACGAAGTGGAAGCCAGGAAATGGCGGCGGGTCGTCATGGTCATGAGATTCGAGTGAGGAGCAGAAGGCGTCAGCCCTTCGGGAACGCCTGCATCGTCGCGGTCACCGCGCGGGCAAGCATCTGCGCATACATGTCGTGCACGAGATAGAGGCTGCGGTTGCGCGTCCACGGCTGGCCCGATTGCGGGTCGTACATCGTCGGCAGCGACACCTCCGCCACCGCGGCCGCCTTCATGCCCGCCTGCTGCGAGGTCTGGATGCAGCGCTTCGCATGGTCGCGATGGCCGACCACCGCAACGGTGCCCATCGCCGCCGCACCGCCCGCGCGCGACACGGCCACGGCCGCGACACCGGCCGTGCTCAGGTACACGATCGAGCCGTCGCTCGCGATCACCGGCTCGACCGACGACAGCACGTCGGCGCCCATGCCGTACTTCGACACGAGAAAGCGCGCGATCTCCCACTGTGCATAGACCTTCACCGGTTTCAGCTGGCGAATGCGGTACACGGCATCCGCGAGCGCTTCGTTGACGGGCCCCGGGTCGGGCAGCGCCGATTGGTTGCCGCCGGTGCTCGACGTGTTGCCGCTTGCCGCGTTCGGGCGATTGCCGAAGCTGTACGCGACGATCGCACCGATCTGCGCAGCCGGCACCGTCGGCAGATCCCACGTGAAGCCGACATCGGTCAGCGCCGGCACGATCGCGTTGACCGTCGCCGCGTCGCCGAGCTGCGCATTGAGCTTCGCCGACATCTGCGCGGCCAGCGCCGCATCGGTAACGGGCGCCGACGTGACGTCGTCACCACCGCATGCGCTCAACAACGGCGCCACGGCAACCGCGGGCGCGGCAGCCAGGAATTTTCTGCGTAAAGAAGCCGACGGGTTCAGATTCATGAGAAATACGAAATGATGCGAGCAACGCCGGCAGCCTCTCACGGCGTTGCAAATCGCGGGTTCACGGGAAATGACAACCTGACGCGTCGCGCGGTTGGGCGATGGATGGCAGGGTCGACGCTCGAATCGGATCGCTGCGCATCGGTAGATGCGGCGATGCGGGATCGTAGTGGGTATTTATTAAATCGCGATGAACCTGTCGATCGGATGCAAACGCTCGCCACGCCGTTTCATCGATGGACGCGCGCATTTCATACATGTATGGCCCCGAAGGCGGCGAGCGCAACGCATAGCGCGCGATGCACGCGGCACTTTTCCCGCGATCGCCTAGACTGTCTATTCGCAGCGGGTGGCACGCGACACGCGGCCGCCCGGTCGTCACGATGCCGGTGGCAGCCGGTTCAGCGAACGGGAAGACAGCATGCGATACGAACTGTATTACTGGCCCGAGATCCAGGGCCGGGGCGAGTACGTGCGGCTCGCACTTGAAGCCGCCGAAGCCGACTATGTCGACGTCGCACGCGAATCCGGGCGCGGCATGGGCGTGCCGGCGATGATGCGCATGATGGACGGCACCAAGGCCGAATGCGTGCCGTTCGCGCCGCCGTTCCTGAAAGTCGGCGACCTGGTCATCGGGCAGACCGCGAACATTCTGCTGTTTCTCGGCGCTCGGCTGGGGCTCGCCCCCGACGACGAAGCCGGCCGGCTGTGGGTGCACCAGCTTCAGTTGACCGTCGCCGATTTCGTCACCGAGATCCACGACACGCACCATCCGATCGCAAGCGGCCTCTACTACGAGGATCAGCGGGCGGCAGCAGCCGAGCGCGCGGCCGATTTTCTGGAAAACCGGCTGCCGAAATTCCTCGGCTACTTCGAGCGCGTACTCGACCGGAATCCGCACAAGAGCGGCTACCTCGCCGGCAACGCACTCAGCTACGCGGACCTGTCGATGTTCCAGATCATCGAGGGCCTGCGCTACGCGTTTCCGAAAGCGATGAAGCGTGCGGAGCGGAAGATCGCGGCGCTGGTCGCGCTGCACGACCGCGTCGCACTACATCCGCCTGTTGCGCTCTATCTCGAGTCGGAGCGCCGTATCCCGTTCAACGACATGGGCATCTTCCGGCACTATCCGGAGCTGGACAAGTAACGCCGGCGCGGTAGCCGAGCCGCTTCATGCGAGGCGTCGGATGCCCTCGCTCATGCGGCGACCGGCGTCTCGTGCAGATGACGCCACACGATCAGCCCGTCCGCCTCGCGCCGGAACACGACCGTCGAGCGCCGCACCGTGCGCAGCCCTTGCGCGTCGGTCTGCGTCTCGCGATAGCCGATCGTCGCGCCGTCGGACCATACGGCCAGCCCGCGCAATTCGTCGATGCCGATCACCAGCCCCGGCCGCGCGCCGTGCCCGTGTGAAAACAGCGCATCGACGCCCGCGTAATCGAGCACCGTCCCCGACATCGTGATCATCGAAAAGCCCGGCGAGAAGCGCGCCATCAGCGTCGCAAGCCGTTCGGGGCCGGCACGGCCGGACAACCAGCACTCGATGTCGGCAACGGTGTCGACGACTTCCTTGAAATACGGATTCGGCAAATTCATCAGGCTCTCAGGTTCTCAGGAGTGGGACGATGCGGGTTGCGCGACCGGCGCATGGTGTGCGGGAAGCCGCGCGATCAGGCCGAGCGGCAGCAACGTCAACACGACCGCCAGCCCGAAGCACCAGCGGTACGGCGCGAGCGACGGACCGCCCGCATCGAGCGCCAGCAACGCGTTGAGGGCGCTGCCGAGCGCGGCCACGCCGACACAGAAACTCAACTGGCGGTTGATGTTCCACAATGCGCTCGCCTCGCTCATCCGGTCGGCCGGCACATCGACGAACGCCGCGCTTTGCGACGTGCTCGTGCACAGGCTCGCGCCGAACCCCATCGCCGCAAACGCCGCAACGCGCACGGTTTCGCCGCTGGCCCACGGCGTGGCGAGCAGTACGATGCCGACACAGTCGATCGCAATACCGCACGTGAACAACGGCTTCGCGCCGTGGCTCGGAAAGCAGCGGCGTGTGGTCGCGATCGCGAAGAACGCCGCGATCGCCCACGGCAGCATCAGCGCGCCGGCATGCGCGGCGCTCAATCCGAGCGCGTTCTGCAGATAGAGCGACGCGACGAGGTTGACGCCCGTAAAGATGCCCGGCACGCACAGATAAACCACCACGCCGATCCTCAGCATCGGCTGTGCGAGCAGGCGCAGGTCGACCGCCGGCGCCATGGCCCGGCGCGCATGCACCGCATAGCCAGCGCCTGCCGCGACGGCCACAACCAGCATCGCGAGCGGGAATGCCGCGCCGCCAGGCTGCCCCGCGGCGGTCAGCCCGAGCAGCAACGCGACGAGCGCCACCGCACTCAGCCCGAGCCCCCGCCAGTCCAGCCGCGGCGGCCGGCCACGCGCGCCGTCGCGCGGCAGCCAGATGAACGCCAGTGCGCAGGTCGCGGCCGCGAGCGGCGACATCGCGAAGAAGATCGCGCGCCACGACCCGCGATCGACGATGGCCCCGCCGATCGCCGGCGACAACGCGGGCACCAGCAGCGCGACCATCATCACGACCGACGTGAGCCGCGCCCGCGCCTGCGGCGGATACGCGCGATAGGCCATCGTCTGCCCGACCGGAATCAACAGCCCGCCGCCAAGCCCCTGGACCATCCGCCATGCGAGCAACGCTTCGATCGAAGGTGACGCGCCGACGCCGGCACTGCCGAGCCCGAACAGCAGCAACGAGGCGGCGAACACGCGCCGCTCGCCGCAGCGGCGCGCGAGCCACGTGCCGAACGGAATCACGACGGTGAGGCCAAGCACGTACATGTTGCCGACCCACGCAAGCTGCGCGACCGATGCGTGCAATTCACGCTGTAACGACGGATACGCGCCATTCAGCATGAACATGTTCGCGAGATCGATCGCGAAACCGAGCAGGTAGACGACGGCAATTCTGGAGCGGTCCGGCATGGCGGCGGAAACATCACGAAACGCCGCAGTGTAGACGCCGGAGCGCACATCGGTAAGCGGCCGGATTCGACGGATCCCGTCGCATTTTTTTGACAATCGGCGCACGCCGCGACACCATCGCACGTCCGTTGCCACGCACCGCACGCCGCACGCATGCCGCACATTCGGGTACCCTTCGAGCGATCCAACGCATAGACAGGACCCACGCCCCAACCATGGTGAGCCTCGATCGTTTCGCCGTCTTCCGTGCCGTGGTCGAGGCCGGTTCGTTTACGGCCGCCGCAACCGCGCTGAACCAGGCGCGCGCGGCCGTCAGTTTCAACGTGAAGCAACTCGAAGCCGAGCTCGGCGTTACGCTGCTCACGCGGACGACGCGGCGTGTCGAGCTGACCGATGCCGGCGAGCGCTTCTACCAGCGCTGCCTGCGCGTGCTCGAAGAAGCCGAAGGCGCGATCGACGACGTGCGCGGCGAGCATGGCGGAATGCAGGGCATCCTGCGCGTGACGTCGACGGTCGAGTATGCGGCGCGCGTCCTCGCCCCGATGCTGCATGCGTTCACCGCACAGCATCCCGCGCTGCGCGTGCGGCTCGAAACGCACACGTCGCAGGCCGATCTCGTGCGCGACCGCTTCGACGTTGCGATCCGGCTCGGACGCCACGAGCACTTTCGCGACCTGCCCTATCGCGGCGTCTGCCTCGCCACCTGCGACGTGCTCGCCGTGATGGCGCCCGACCTGCCTGCGAAGGCCGGGCTCCCGCCGCCGGCGTCGCCCGGCGATCTGGCCCGCCTGCCGCAGCTCGGCCACAGCCGGCTCGAGCGAATCGCCGAATGGACCCTCACCGATCGCGCGGGCAACGCACATGCGTTTCGACCGGGCACGAAGCCTCGTATCGTCGTCGACAACGCGTCGGTGTTGCGCGAACTGGCGCGCCAGGGCAGCGGCGTCGCGCTGCTGCCCGAATGGCTCGTGCGCGACGATCTCGAAAGCGGCGCACTGGTCGATGCACTGCCCGCCTACCGGTTTCCGCAGCAGAACGTCTACGCGCTGTACGTCGCGACGCGGCACGTCCCGCAGAAAGTGCGCGCGTGGGTGGATTTCATGAAGGCGCAGTTGCAGCACGGGCACTGAGCGCCGCTTGCGTACGTCGCCGCGCGCAGGCGGCACGCATCGGAGCCGGCCGTACAAAACACGCCGGCTCTCGCTACCGCGCTTTCAGTGCCAGGCAGTCAGTGCGACTGCCCGTGCTGCATAGCGGTCGCATCGACGGCCTCGACCGAACGCGTCAGCCACGGCCCGATGTCCATCTCCTCGTAGCGCACGAGCCGGCTCTTGCGCGCACGGCGATACGCCCACCAGATCGCGACGAACAGCGGAATCCATACGTAGATCGACAGCACTTCCATCCAGTCGATGCGGGCCGCGAAGAACGCCTGGTAATCCTGCCCGAGCGAGATCACGATGCAGATCGCGATCGCGAACAGCGGCCCGAACGGAAACCATTTCGCGCGGTACGGCAGTTGATCGAGCCGGTAGCCCTGCTTCAGGAACCCCTTGCGGAACCGGTAATGGCAGACCGCGATACCGAGCCACGCGATGAAGCCGGTGATACCGACCGTATTCAGCAGCCACAGATAGATGCCCTGGTTGTTGGCCAGCGACGTGAGGAAGCACAGCCCGCCGACGGCCATCGTCGCGTACAGCGCGTTGCGCGGCACGCCACCCGGCGACAGCGTCGCGAACATCGCCGGCGCGCGCCCTTCCGCAGCGAGGTTGTACAACATCCGCGTCGCCGCGTAGGTGCCGGAATTGCCGGCCGACAGCACGGCGGTCAGGATCACGAGATTCATTGCGCCGGCCGCGAGCCGGAAGCCCGCGTGGCTGAACACCAGCGTGAACGGGCTCACACCGATGTCGGTCACGTCGCTCTTCAGCAGGTTCGGGTCCGTGTATGGCACCAGCAGCCCGATCACGAAGATCGCGAACACGTAGAACAGCATGATCCGCCAGAAGATCTGCTTCACCGCGCGCGGGATCGTCTTGCGCGGGTTTTCCGATTCGCCGGCGGTGATCCCGACCAGCTCGGTGCCGAGAAACGAGAAGCCCGCGATCAGCGCGACGCTCATCATCGCGTGTACGCCGCCGACGAACGGGGCGTCGCCCGTCGTGAAGTTGCGCAAGCCGACCGGATGCCCGTTCCCGATCAGGCCGGCCGCGATCAGCAGCCCGGCCGCGATGAACGCGATCACGGTGACGACCTTGATCAGCGAGAACCAGTATTCCGATTCACCGAAGCCGCGCACCGACAGCGTATTCAGCAGGAAGATCAGTACGAGGAAGCCTGCGCCCCACCAGATGCCAGGTAGGGTTGGAAACCAGTAGCGCATCACGATCTGTGCGGCAACCAGCTCGATCGCGATCGTCACGGCCCAGCTGTACCAGTAGGTCCAGCCGAGCGCGACGCCGAAACCTTCGTCGACGTACTTCTCGCCGTAGATCGCAAACGAGCCCGAGACCGGCATCAGCGCGGCCATCTCACCGAGGCCCGTGACGACGAAATACACCATCAGCCCGATCGCGATATACGCGGCAATCGCGCCGCCCGGCCCGGCCTGCGCGACCGACGCACCCGACGCGACGAACAGCCCCGTGCCGATCGAGCCGCCGATCGCGATCATCGCGATGTGACGGCCCTGCAGACCGCGCTTCAGCGTCGTTCCGGACGGTTCGGCCGTCTCCGCTGCCGCTTGCAAAGCATCCATAGTGTTCACCCTGGTTCGGTTTGAGCCTGGCGATTTGATTCGGAATGCAAATCGTCAGGCCCGGTCATTCGCGTCGACACCGGCCTTTCCCGACCGCATCACACGACGCTGCGCTTGATCGCCTGCAGTTCTGCCGTCGTCACGATCTTTTCGATCCGGAACCGCGGGCTTTCCAGCCACGCGTTCGCGATCCGCCGGTACTCGTCGAGATCCTCGCACGCGAGCCGCACGAGAAAATCGAACGTGCCGCTGACGAGCCAGCAATCGAGCACGGCCGGATTCGCCCGCATTTCGTCCTCGAACGGCGCCTGCGAACGCCCGTGGTCGGCCAGTGTGACCTGCGCGATCACGACGATCGGCTTGGTCGCGCGCGGCGCCTTGATCACCGCGCGGTACCCTTCGATCACGCCGAGCGCCTCGAGCCGCTCGACACGCGCCTGGCAAGGCCGCGGCGTGAGGTTCACGAGCTCGGACAGCTTCCGGTAGGAAATGCGCCCGTCGGTGCGCAGGATGTCGAGGATCCGGAGATCGATCTTGTCGAGCTGCATCTTCTTGTCGGTCATCCGTGTTCGCTCCGGTCGGGTCGTGGCTGGTGCGCGCAACGTCTCCTGTTCCGCGCGGGGGCCACATTATCCGGCCGAAGCGGCCGCGCGCCAATCGGCTAGAACCGCAGCGACAGGCAGGTCAGGCCGCCGTCCATCTTGCGGAACTCGCTCGTATCGATCACGTGCAGCGGCAGCCCGAGCGACGCGATCGCGTCGTGCACGCGCGGGTAACCGGCCGGCGTGATCAGCGTGCCGTTCACGCGCAGCGTGTTGCCCGCGTATTCGTCGGCAGCCGAGATCGCGATCCGGCGATAGTCGGCGAACGCCGGATGCGCGGCCAGCGCTTCGGTCACGAGCAGCGTGTCGTCGCCGAGCGCGTTGACGACCGACTTGAGATGCAGGCCGGCGCCCACCGGCACCGCGACGACCGAATAACCGTAGCGCGACACGAGCGATTCGAATGCGGCGATGCCTTCGGCATCGGTACGGCCCGTCAGGCCAATGTAGAAACGCTTGCCGACCTGCATCACGTCGCCGCCATCGAGACGGCCGTCCTGCATCGGCAGCAAGTCGCGATGCGCGGCCAGCGCCGCTTCGATGTGCGCCGTCTCGCCACGCCGCGCCGGCGCACCGGGGCGCGTGATCACCGCGAATTCCGGCGTCACGACCGCGGTGTCCTCGACGAAGTGCGAATCGGGGAACGCCTCCAGCGGCGGCAGTTCGGTCAGCTCGACGCCGAGCATGCGCAACGCTTCGCAGTAGGCGTGGAACTGAGTGAGCGTCTTGTCGTAATCGGGCGCGCCGAGTTCGGCGGTGGTCAGGCCCGCGCCACAGGACGGCGCGGGTCGGCGAACGATCGCTTGCGTGAATTGCATCGACTCCTCCATGGTCAGCGCCACATCCGTGCGTCACACGGGCGGCTGCGTTGTGTCCGGACCATTATCGGAAGCCAAATTGCGCAATTCGCGTCGATTTCGGCTGCGCCGACAGCCGATTACGTCGAATTGTGCGCGGCGCGCAGCGGATTCGGCAGCTCCCCCGTCCACTGCCTGGCGAGCCGCCGCTTTCACATGCCGCATGCCTGCTACACGTGCGCCCCGAACCCCATCTGCAAACGGCCGAGCGCCGTGAGATCGCCCTCCCCGCCGCGTCCGTCGAATTCGACCTCGAAATGATCGGCCGGGAAGTCGGGCGGGCTCTCGCCACGCAGGAACGCGGCCCGCTGGCGCTGCAGGTACGCGTCGTTCTTCGCGCAACCGGGCGCGGCCGCGATGTACATCACGTTGCTGTCGCCGCTGCCGCGGTGCGCATCCTCGACCGCGTGCACGACGTCGCCGTGCCAGAACACCACGTCGCCCGGCTCCATGTGCGGGATCGGCACCAGCGCGTCGAGCAGCAGTGCGTGCCATTCAGGCCGGATCGACAGCGCCCGGCCGGGACGCGCGCCGCACAGGTCATCGTCGGCCACATCGTCCTGCAGCGCGCGCAGCACGATGTAGGCCATCGCGTTCGCGACCGGGATCAACTGCAGCGTGCCGTCGCCGGGCCCTTGCGGCGTCAGTGCGGTCCAGCCCTGGAACGTGCGGAACATCGAGCACACGGCCGGCGACGGAATCTCCTCGACGTCGGGACGAAACGCCGCGTCGAACGGATCGTAATCGCGCCAGTTGCCGGCCAGCACGTGACGGTAGACCTGGTGGAAATTCGCGCCGAGCCAGCGTTCGACGGAACCGCCGTCGACATGCGGCGACAGCCCGAGCGACGTCGAGCCGGGCGGGCGGCGACGAATCCGGTCCGCATAGGCCGGCACCTGGTCGGGATCGAAGTGCGTGCGCCCGCCGTGCGTATGCCGCCACAGGCGGTTCAGGAACACACGCGCCTGGGTCAGTGCCGGCGACTGGCGCGCAGCCACCTGCGGCTTCGACCAGTAGACGCCGTAGATCTGCGGCTTGCCCGACGCGAGGTTCCCGAAATAGCGATCCTCGGCACGCGCGTGCAGCCGCTCGGTGAAGCGGTTCGCGTCCAGGTACGCACCGATCTCGTCGTTCCAGTCGCGCGCCTGCCGCGCATCGAATACGCCACGGATCACGACCGCGCCATGCGTGCGGATCGCAGCAATCGCGTGCGGATCGACGGTACCGCTCGCGATGTCCGCGAACGGCACCACCGGAATGACGTCATGGCCATGCGCATGCGCGCGCCTGATCGCGTCGACCTGCCGTGCGATATCGCCTTCCAGTTCGCGAAACGTGGCCGCATAACCGGGCAAGTCGGCGCGCAGCGCTCTTTTCGCGTCGCGAATCGCGGCAGGCAGGTCGTCTATCGTCAGTTGCATCGTGGTCTCCTCGCTGACAGGTGTCGTGATGTGCTGTCAGCGTACGGCCGATGCTCGACTAGCATCACCACTATCCGGCCAACTATCGATACAATCCGGACAACCGTGCATCACTCCGGGCGATGACAGACCACGCACAGCTTGTTGCCGTCCGGATCGCGGAAATAGGCGCCGTAGTAGTCGCGGTGATAGTCCGGCCGCAGGCCCGGCGGCCCTTCGCAGGTGCCGCCGTGGCGCAGCGCGAGCGCGTGGCAGCGATCGACGTGCGCGCGGGTCGGCGCAACGAACGCGATCGTGTGGCCATTGCCCGGTTCGGGCGCGCGGCCGTCGAGCGGCTGGCCAAAGAAGAACAGCGGCCGGTCGGTGTCGGCCGGCATCCAGCCCGACCAGCCGTCCGGTTCGCGAAATTTGACGCGCAGCCCGAGTTCCGCGAATAGCGGCGCGTAGAAATCGTAGGCGCGCGCGGTGTCGGTCACACCCACGCAAACATGTGAAAACATGGCATCGCTCCGTCGTGACGATAGCTCACGATCATGCCACGGCGCGATGCCGACCCTCGCCCGGAGGCCGCGATGAAACCGCAGTACGAGCACGTGACGTTCGCCCCCGGCTGTTCGATCCGCGTCTATCATCGTCAGCTCGCGCGCATTCCGTTCGAATGGCATCGCCATCCCGAATACGAACTGACGCTGACGCTCAACAGCCGCGGCCGGCGCTTCATCGGCGATCACGTCGCGCACTACGCGGACGACGACCTGGTGCTCGTGCCGCCCAACCTGCCGCATACCTGGTCGTCGAACGCACGCATCGATCGCGATGCGCCCGAAGTCGCGCTCGTCATCTGGTTCGACGGCGACTGGGCGCGGCGCCTGGCCGACTGTTGCCCCGAATACGCGCCGCTGCGCTCGCTGCTCCGGCGTGCCGCACCGGGCCTGCGTTTTGGCACGGACGCGGCCCGGGCGATGCGCGCACGACTGCCGCAGTTGCTCGATCCGTCTCCACGCATACGGCTCGCGGCCGCGCTCGACACGCTCGCCGATCTCGCGGAAGCCGGCGGCGAACCGCTCGCCACCGCGCACACGTATGCCCCGACCGACGGCGCGACACCACCCGCCGACGTGGCCGCCCCGGAAGCCGAACGCCTCGACCGCGTGCTCGACGCGATCGACCGGCATTTCCACGAACCGCTGCGCATCGGCGCGCTCGCCGCCACTGCGCACATGTCCGAACGCACTTTGCAACGCCTGTTCGTCCGGCATCTCGGCGAAAGCGTCGGCCGCTACGTGCAGCGACTGCGGCTCGCGCATGCGTGCCGCCATCTCGTCGGCACCGACTGGCCGATCGCGACCGTGGCCGTGCGCTGCGGCATTCCGAATGCCGCGAACTTCAACCGACAATTCCTCGCCGCGCGCGGGATGACGCCCGGCGCATACCGGCAGTTCTTCGTGCAGCACGGCCACGCGCCCGATGACGACGCGCCCGCACTCGACACGCGCCCGCCGTCGCTCGAGCGCCGCGCCGGCCAGAGCGAACCTCGGCCGCACAAATGAAAACACCCCGACGGGATGACCCGTCGGGGTGTCGTGGCGTTGCGTTTCGCCCGACGCGAGCGGCCTGCCGGCCGTTCGCGCCGCGCACGACTTAACGTGCGTTGAGCGGCTTCGCTTCGCGCGGCGTATCGCCGATGAACAGCTGGCGCGGACGGCCGATCTTCTGCTCCGGGTCGCCGATCATTTCGTTCCATTGCGCGATCCAGCCGACCGTACGTGCCATCGCGAAGATACACGTGAACATCGACGTCGGGATGCCCAGCGCGCGCTGGACGATGCCCGAATAGAAGTCGACGTTCGGGTACAGCTTGCGCGACACGAAGTATTCGTCTTCCAGCGCGATCTTCTCGAGCTGCATCGCGAGCTTGAACAGCGGGTCGTCGTGCAGACCCAGTTCGTTCAGCACTTCGTAGCACGTTTCGCGCATCAGCTTCGCACGCGGGTCGTAGTTCTTGTACACGCGGTGACCGAAGCCCATCAGCTTCACGCCCGAATTCTTGTCCTTCACCTGCTTGATGAATTCGGGGATGTTGTCCGGCGAACCGATCTGCTCGAGCATGTTCAGCGCGGCTTCGTTCGCACCACCGTGCGCCGGGCCCCACAGACACGCGATACCAGCCGCGATACATGCGAACGGATTCGCGCCCGACGAACCGGCGAGGCGCACGGTCGACGTCGATGCGTTCTGCTCGTGGTCGGCGTGCAGGATCAGGATGCGGTCGAGTGCGCGGACGAGCACGTCGTTGACCTTGTACTCTTCGCACGGGTTCGAGAACATCATGTGCATGAAGTTCGCGCTGTACGACAGCGAGTTCTTCGGATACACGAACGGCTGACCGATGCTGTACTTGTATGCCATCGCGACGAGCGTCGGCAGCTTCGCGATCATGCGGATCGCCGACACTTCACGGTGACGCGGATCGTTGATGTCGAGCGAGTCGTGGTAGAACGCCGACAGCGCGCCGACCGCAGCGACCAGGATCGCCATCGGGTGTGCGTCGCGACGGAAGCCACGGAAGAAGAAGTGCATCTGCTCGTGCACCATCGTGTGCTTCGTGACGGTATCGACGAATTCCTTCTTCTGCGCTGCGTTCGGCAGTTCACCCTTCAGCAGCAGGTAGCAGCTTTCGAGGAAGTCTGCGTTTTGCGCGAGGTTGTCGATCGGGTAACCGCGGTACAGCAGCTCGCCCTTGTCGCCGTCGATGTACGTGATCGCCGAATTACAAGCTGCCGTCGACATGAAGCCCGGGTCGTACGTAAACTTGCCGGTCTGGCCGTACAGCTTGCGGATGTCGATCACGTCCGGGCCCATCGTGCCCTTGTAGATCGGCAGTTCGACGCTCGGAGAGTTGTCGCTGAACGATAGCGTGGCTTTAACATCAGACGGAGTCATGGCACATCCTCAATCGAAATAAAGAAACGGGATTCGATAACGGGCACAGCGCGTTACACCTTGGCGTTACACGTTGCGCAGCATCTCCAACAGCCGGTGAATGTCCGGGCTGTCTAGGTCGCCTTCTGGTTCCTTGCGCGCGAGGAGCAAGTCCATCAGGTCGTTGTCGCTCAGATCGAGCAGGCGCGACAACGCGCCTACGTCTGCATCGGTGAGGTCATGCTCGTATCTGCTGAAGAAACGCTCGAAGATGATGTCGTTTTCCAGCAGACCCCGCCGCGCGCGCCAGCGAAGGCGCGCGCGACGGTGCGGGTCGGATTGATGCGAATCGTCGCTCATTGCAACCCGGCCTTATACCGCGCGGCGAACCATCAGTTCCTTGATCTTGCCGATCGCCTTCGTCGGGTTCAGGCCCTTCGGGCAAACGTCGACGCAGTTCATGATCGTGTGGCAACGGAACAGACGGTACGGGTCTTCCAGGTTGTCGAGACGCTCGCCGGTGGCCGTGTCGCGGCTGTCCGCGATGAAGCGGTACGCCTGCAGCAGGCCAGCCGGGCCGACGAACTTGTCCGGGTTCCACCAGAAGCTCGGGCACGACGTCGAGCAGCTCGCGCACAGAATGCACTCGTACACGCCGTCGAGCTCGTCGCGCTCTTCCGGCGACTGGAGGCGTTCCTTCTCCGGCGGCGGCGCGTCGTTGATCAGGTACGGCTTGATCGAGTGATACTGGTTGAAGAAGTGCGTCATGTCGACGATCAGGTCGCGCACGACGGGCAGGCCCGGCAGCGGACGCAGCACGATCTTCTGCGGCAGGTCGTTCAGGTTCGTCAGGCACGCGAGACCGTTCTTGCCGTTGATGTTCATCGCGTCCGAACCGCACACGCCTTCGCGGCACGAACGGCGGAACGACAGCGTCTCGTCCACTGCCTTCAGCTTCACCAGTGCGTCGAGCAGCATGCGCTCGTGCTGGATCTCGAGCTCATACGTCTGCATGCGCGGCGCTGCGTCCTTGTCCGGATCGTAGCGGTAGACTTCAAAAATGCGTTTTGCCATTTCGGATTCCTTTGACTCGGCTTAGAACGTGCGCGGCTTCGGCGGCACGGATTCGACCGTCAGCGGCTTCATTTGAACCGGCTTGTAGTCGAGGCGATCGCCTTCGCTGTACCACAGCGTGTGGCGCAGCCAATTCTCGTCGTCGCGGTGTTCGTAGTCGCTGTGGGCGTGTGCGCCACGGCTTTCCTTGCGTGCTTCCGCCGACACCATCGTTGCGCGAGCAACTTCGATCAGGTTCTCCAGCTCGAGCGCTTCGACGCGCGCGGTGTTGAACACCTTCGACTTGTCCTTCAGGTGGATGCTTTCCACGCGCGCCTTCAGGCCGGCCATCTGGTCGACGCCTTCCTTCAGCAGTTCGGACGTGCGGAACACGCCTGCGTGCTTCTGCATCGTCGAGCGGATGTCGTTCGCGACGTCCTGCGTGTATTCACCCGAAGTCGACTTGTCGAGCTTCGCCAGGCGCGCCAGCGAGAATTCGCCTGCATCGGCCGGCAGCGGCTTGTGTTCCTTCTGGTTCTTCACGTGCTCGACGATGTGGTTGCCGGCCGCACGGCCGAACACCACGAGATCCAGCAGCGAGTTCGTGCCGAGGCGGTTTGCGCCGTGCACGGACACGCACGAGCATTCGCCCACTGCGTAGAAGCCGTTGACCGGATCCTTGTGACCGCGCGACGTGCCGACGACCTGACCGTGGATGTTGGTCGGGATGCCGCCCATCTGGTAGTGGATCGTCGGGACGACCGGGATCGGCTCCTTGATCGCGTCGACGTTCGCGAACTTCAGCGCGATTTCGCGGATCGACGGCAGACGCTTCATGATCGTCTCGGCGCCGATGTGCGACAGGTCGAGCAGCACGTGATCCTTGTTCGGACCCACGCCGCGGCCTTCCTTGATTTCCTGGTCCATCGAACGCGACACGAAGTCACGCGGCGCCAGATCCTTCAGCGTCGGCGCGTAGCGCTCCATGAAACGCTCGCCGTTCGCGTTGCGCAGAATACCGCCTTCGCCGCGCACGCCTTCGGTGATCAGCACGCCCGCGCCGGCCACGCCGGTCGGGTGGAACTGCCAGAACTCCATGTCCTGCAGCGCGATGCCCGAACGCGCGGCCATGCCGAGGCCGTCGCCGGTGTTGATGAACGCGTTGGTCGATGCCGCGAAGATCCGGCCTGCGCCGCCCGTCGCGAACAGCGTGGTCTTGCCTTCCATGATGTAGACGTCGCCCGTCTCCATCTCGAGGGCCGTCACGCCGAGCACGTCGCCTTCCGCGTCGCGGATCAGGTCGAGCGCCATCCATTCGACGAAGAACTGCGTCTTCGCTTCGACGTTCTGCTGGTACAGCGTGTGCAGCAGCGCGTGACCGGTACGGTCGGCGGCCGCGCAAGCGCGCTGAACCGGCTTCTCGCCGTAGTTCGCGGTGTGGCCGCCGAACGGGCGCTGGTAGATCGTGCCGTCCGCGTTACGGTCGAACGGCATGCCGAAGTGCTCGAGTTCGTACACGACGTTCGGCGCTTCACGGCACATGAACTCGATCGCGTCCTGGTCGCCGAGCCAGTCGGAGCCCTTGATCGTGTCGTAGAAGTGGAAGTGCCAGTTGTCTTCGCTCATGTTGCCGAGCGACGCGCCGATGCCGCCCTGCGCGGCCACCGTGTGCGAACGGGTCGGGAACACCTTCGACAGCACGCCGACCGACAAGCCCGCGCGCGACAGTTGCAGCGCCGCGCGCAAGCCGGAGCCGCCTGCGCCGACGATCACTACGTCAAACTTGCGGCGCGGGAGGGAAGTTTTGATTGCAGCCATTCTTTACACTCTCCAGAGAATCTGCGCGGCGTAGCCCGCACATGCGAGCAGCCAGACGATGGTCAGCGATTGCAGCAGCAGGCGCACACCGACGGGCTTCACGTAGTCCATCCAGATGTCGCGCACGCCGACCCATGCGTGGTAGAAGAGGGAAAGCAGCATCACGAAGGTGGCGAGCTTCATCCATTGCGCGGCGAAGATCGATGCCCAGCCTTCGTACGAGAAATCGTGCGCGCCGAAGAACAGGACGAGCAGAATGACCGTGTAGACCGCCATGATCGTGGCGGTGATGCGCTGCGCAAGCCAGTCACGCAGGCCGTAATGTGCGCCGACGACGAGGCGCTTCGAGCCGATTCGGTTATTGGCTGCCATTTTCTTAGAATGCTCCGAACAGTTTGAGTGCCATGGCGATCGTCAGGGCGATCGAGACGACAAAGGCGACGGCTGCCGTCCGCTTGCCGCCTTCCTTCGTGACGGCGTCGTGGTTGACGTCCATCAGCAGGTGGCGAATGCCCGCGCAGAAATGGTGGAAGAAGGCCCACGACAATGCGAGGACGATCAGCTTGACGATGATGTTGGAGAGGAAAGCCTTGAAGACTTCGAAGCTGAGCTCGGACGTGAGGCTCTGGTCGAAGAGGAACAGCAGGAACGGCAGGAACAAGAACAGCAGCGCGCCGCTGACTCGATGGAGGATCGACAAAGTCGCTGCCAGCGGCATGCGATATTTCATCGTGATATCGCTGAATCCGATGTTCCGGTATTCCGGCCTCGGCTTTCTTACTGCATCAGTCATGCTAGACCCCTACTATGTTGTCACACTAATCCGCGATTTTAGCGCCTTTTTATATCGCGCTGCAGCGAAAGTCTGCTCTGGATAGTTGCGCGAACAAGAACAAAGGCGGCCCGAAACGTGCTTCGCGAACGTGGGGAACGCGAACGCACTCGGCTTGAGCCGATACACCGTCAACTCAAGTCATTCTGATAGTAGTACCCGGTTGTGACATACCAGCCGCGACGCACTTCCACCGGCCGGTCTCCGTATGTATAGGACACCCGCTCGACCGACAGCAAAGGAAAACCTGCCGGCACGTGCAGCAGGTCGGCCACCGCCGGCTCCGCCGCCACCGCGCGGATCTTTTCCGTCGCGCGGATCATCCGCGTGCCGAACTCCGTCTCGAACATCGCGTAGAGCGGCCCCTTGTACTCGCTCAGCCGCTCGAACGTGAGCCCGCGGAACATCGCGCCCGGCAGCCAGATCTCGTCGAGCACCGTCACCTCGCTGTCGAATTCCAGCAGGCGGCGCACCTGCACGACGGGGTCGGCCGGCTTCAGGTCGAGCTGCCGCGCGATCTCGGCCGGCGCGCGCAGGCGGCGGCATTCGAGCAGGCGGCTCACGTGCGGATGCTCGGCACCGTCGTCGGCCAGCAGCCGCAGGAAGCGGAACTGCGCGCGATCCTCATTGTGCGTCGCAACAAAAGTGCCCTTGCCCTGCCGCCGGACCACGAGGTTTTCGGCGGCCAGTTCGTCGATCGCCTTGCGGACGGTGCCCTGGCTGACCTTGTAACGGGCCGCGAGCTCCACCTCGCTCGGGATGATCTCGCCCGGCTTCCATTCACCGGTTTCGAGACTTTGCGTGATCAATGACTTAATCTGCTGGTATAACGGGCTGAACGTCGGCGACGGAGCCGCCGCAGGCGAAGGTGCGGGATCGCTCCCGCCCGGCTGCCCTGGGCCGCCTGCGCCGGTCTGATTCGCGGTATTCGCCTGGTTCGATGTCATGGCGCGCATTTCATCACAAACCGCACTTTTAAGTCCACTCAATTTCCGCAAAACATCTGTCTTATATAAGACATATGATACCGTTTGACTTTGCGCGAGACGACTCCTACACTCCGGGTCGAGCAAGGGTTCGCGGGTGCAAAAGCGCGTCCCCGGCTACGTGCCACGGCCGTCTCCAGGTTCACCGCGTCTGCCATCGCGAGTCCTCCGCCCTGCTTCAATGCAACGCTACGCACAACGCGCATAGAATGGCGTTTTCGCGAGTGTCCAACGCTTCACCCGTCCTGGAGATTTTCAATGGCTAAGCCCGCAAAGCGCGTTGCCGTCACCGGCGCCGCAGGTCAAATCGCTTACTCCCTGCTGTTCCGCATCGCGAACGGCGACCTGCTCGGCAAGGACCAGCCGGTCATCCTGCAACTGCTCGACCTCCCGCAAGCCCAAGCCGCCGTCAAAGGCGTCGTGATGGAACTCGACGATTGCGCGTTCCCGCTGCTCGCGGGCGTCGTGATCACCGACGATCCGAAGGTCGCATTCAAGGATGCCGACGTCGCACTGCTGGTCGGCGCACGTCCGCGCTCGAAGGGTATGGAGCGCAAGGACCTGCTGTCGGCAAACGCCGAAATCTTCACGGTTCAGGGCGCTGCGCTGAACGAAGTCGCGAGCCGCGACGTGAAGGTGCTGGTCGTCGGCAACCCGGCGAACACGAACGCGTACATCGCGATGAAGTCGGCCCCGGATCTGCCGAAGAAGAACTTCACGGCCATGCTGCGCCTCGACCACAACCGCGCGCTGTCGCAGCTCGCAGCGAAGTCGGGCAAGCCGGTCGCATCGATCGAGAAGCTCGCCGTGTGGGGCAACCACTCGCCGACGATGTACCCCGACTTCCGCTTCGCGACCGCCGAAGGCGAATCGCTGCTGAAGCTGATCAACGACGACGTGTGGAACCGCGACACGTTCATCCCGACCGTCGGCAAGCGCGGCGCGGCGATCATCGAAGCGCGCGGCCTGTCGTCGGCAGCGTCGGCAGCGAACGCGGCGATCGACCACGTGCGTGACTGGGTCCTCGGCACGGACGGCAAGTGGGTCACGATGGGCATCCCGTCGGACGGCTCGTACGGCATCCCCGAAGACATCATCTACGGCGTGCCGGTCGTTTGCGAAAACGGCGAGTACAAGCGCGTCGAAGGCCTGGAAATCGACGCGTTCTCGCGCGAGAAGATGGACGGCACGCTGGCCGAGCTGCTCGAAGAGCGCGATGGCGTCGCCCACCTGCTGAAGAACTAAGCATCACGCGTATCGCCGGGCGGCCCTCGGGCAGCCCGGTTTCGGCCCCGGCCGGCATGCCGCCGGCCCGGCCGACCGATCCGATCCGCGCACGTTTTGCCGCTCCGCGCCCGCCGCGCGCCGGCCCAGAACACGCCCGAATCCGATTTTCTCCACGTTGACCCGCTTCCCTGGCGTAGACGAGATGGCCGCGCTCACTCCCGCACAAGTGCTGTACGACGGGGCGTCCCCGCCCGCGATCCTGCCCTGCTGTGATCACTACGCGGGCAGTGAAAAGCTGATGCGCAAGTCGCTCGCGCTGCAGGCCGAGCTGGGCCCCGTGTTCGACATCACGCTCGACTGCGAAGACGGCGCGGCCGTCGGCCAGGAAGCCGCGCACGCGGCACTCGTCGCCGACATGCTCGGCAGCGACGAGAACCGCTTCGGCCGCGTCGGCGTGCGCATCCACGACTTTTTCCACCCGCACTGGCGCGACGACGTGCGCATCGTGCTGCGTGCGCCGCGCGCCCCCGCCCACATCACGCTCCCGAAGATCGCGAGCGCCGCCGACGCAGCCGAAATGACCGCGTTCATCGAGGGTACGCGCCGCGAGCTCGGCATCGCGCAGCCGATTCCGGTCGACGTGCTGGTCGAGACGCACGGCGCGCTCGCGCAGGCGGCCGCCCTCGCCGCGCTGCCGACCGTCGGCACGCTGAGCTTCGGGCTGATGGATTTCGTCTCCGCGCACCATGGCGCGATTCCCGATGCCGCGATGCGCTCGCCCGGCCAGTTCGAGCACCCGCTCGTGCGCCGCGCGAAGCTGGAAATCGCCGCGGCCTGCCACGCGCACGGCAAGACGCCTTCGCACAACGTCACGACGGAAGTGCGCGACATGAGCGTCGCCGCCGCCGATGCGCGCCGCGCGCGCGACGAATTCGCATTCACGCGGATGTGGAGCATCCACCCCGCGCAGATCCGCCCGATCGTCGACGCATTCGCGCCGCGCACCGACGAGGTCGCGCTGGCCGCCGAGATCCTGCTGGCCGCGCAAGCCGCCGATTGGGGACCGACGCGCCACGGTGATACGCTCCACGATCGCGCGAGTTACCGGTATTACTGGTCGGTGCTGCGCCGTGCGCGGGCCACCGGCCAGCCCGTACCGGCCGAGGCCGCGCCGCTGTTCGGCCCGGCCGCCGCGGGCAGCGCGCCCTGAGCGCGGGCCGCCGGCCGATACACGAGTTTCATGCATTCGACGAGGCGCGAACCGGATAGAGGTTTGCGAAACGACAAAAAACGTAACGGAGCCCGAAAACCTGATATATACGCGGCCAAATAGGTGAAAATAGCGGCCGCTGCGCGCTTTCGGGGCGCGTGCAGTTTCAAACCGGCCGGCAGTTTCGATTGCCGGCCCTTGTCAACTGATTATCGAAAGGTTCTGACTCCATGAAGAAACTCCTGATCGCTACCGCCATCGGCGCCTTGTCCGCCACGATGCTGGTGTCGGCTCCGAGCGCGTTTGCCCAGGGTACGACCACCACGACCGCGAAGAAGGCCGCGGCCAAGCGCCCGGCGCCGGCCAAGCGCATCATCCCGCGCAGCAAGAAGGCGCAGGCGCGTGCCGCTGCCAAGGTCGATCCGGTACCGGACGGCGCGGTCAAGTGGTCCTGCAAGGAAGGCCTGTCGTTCGACCTCGCCGGCGACATGAAGCGCGACCAGGTCGTCACGGTTCACTGGGCGAAGAAGAACTACAAGCTGCCGCGTCAGGCCACGACGACGGGTGCCGACACGTTCTACGATCCGGCAGCCGGCTTCAAGCTGGTCGTGATCCCGACCAAGGCGATGCTGTTCTCCGACGCGAACGGCGGCGAGCGCCTCGCGGACGAATGCGTGACGCCGGAAATGGCGCAAGGCACGCCGGCACCGACGCAGTCGAACGAGCTGAAGCCGGCAACGAACTAAGCGCGTTCCCATCGGCCCCTCGATGTCCGCCCCGGTCTCCAACGTCCGCCCTGCTCCGGATACGGTACTCGTCGATATCGTCGACTACGTGCTGAATACCGGCATCGACAGCGCGCTCGCGCTGGAGACGGCGCGTCATTGCCTGATCGACACGCTCGGATGCGGACTCGAGGCGCTGTCCTACCCTGCCTGCACCAAGCTGCTTGGCCCCGTCGTGCCCGGCACGATCGTGCCGAACGGCGCGAAGGTGCCCGGCACGTCCTTCCAGCTCGATCCCGTCCAGGCCGCCTTCGACATTGGCGCGATGGTCCGCTGGCTGGACTTCAACGACACCTGGCTCGCCGCCGAATGGGGTCATCCGTCCGACAATCTCGGCGGGATCCTGGCGACGGCCGACTGGCGTTCCCGCACGGCCGTCGCGGCCGGCCGGAAGCCGCTCACGATGCGCGACGTGCTGGTCGCGATGATCCAGGCCCACGAGATCCAGGGCTGCCTCGCGCTCGAGAATTCGTTCAACGCGGTCGGGCTCGACCACGTGCTGCTCGTGAAGGTCGCATCGACGGCCGTCGTCGGGCGGCTGCTCGGGCTCACGCGCGACGAGCTGATCAACGCGGTGTCCAACGCGTTCGTCGACGGCCACGCGCTGCGCACCTACCGCCACGCACCGAACACGGGCTCGCGCAAATCATGGGCGGCCGGCGACGCAACTTCCCGCGCGGTGCGCCTCGCGCTGATCGCGAAAACGGGTGAAATGGGCTACCCGTCGGCGCTCACCGCCAGGACCTGGGGCTTCTACGACGTGCTGTTCGACGGCAAGCCGTTTCGCTTCCAGCGCCCGTACGGCACGTACGTGATGGAAAACGTGCTGTTCAAGATCGCGTTCCCCGCCGAATTCCACGCGCAAACGGCCGCCGAGGCCGCGCTGCAGCTGCACGCGCAGCTCGCCGCCGCGGGCCGCACGACCGACGACATCAGCCGGATCACGATCCGCACGCACGCGGCCGCGATCCGCATCATCGACAAGCAGGGCCCGCTGGCCAATCCGGCCGACCGCGACCACTGCATCCAGTACATGGTCGCCGTGCCGTTGCTGTTCGGCCGGCTGACCGCGGCCGACTACGAAGATTCGGCCGCCGCCGATCCCCGCATCGACGCGCTGCGCGCGAAGACCGTGTGCGTCGAGGATCCGCAGTTCACGAAGGATTACCACGACCCGGACAAACGCTCGATCGCGAATGCACTGACGATCGAGTTCACGGACGGGTCGAAGCTTGCCGAAGTGGCGGTCGAATACCCGCTCGGCCACCGGCGGCGCCGGGCCGAAGGCGTCCCGCTGCTGGTCGAGAAATTCAGGACCAACCTTGCCCGCCGCTTCCCGGCAAAGCAGCAACAAGCGATTCTCGACGTGTCGCTGGACCAGGCAAAGCTCGAAGCGATGCCGGTCGATGAGTACGTCGATCTGTATGTGATATAGCCGTCAGATACAGGACTCTTTGTTTCCTAGCCTTAAACCCAGGAAAATCACCATGGCCCACAATCTCCACAAGACCCTCAAGGAATTCGACAGCGGTTCCGGCAAAGGCAAGTTCTACTCGCTGCCGCAGCTCGGCAAGGAACTGAAGACGAAGATCGAACGCCTGCCGGTGTCGATCCGTATCGTGCTCGAGTCCGTGCTGCGCAACTACGACGGCAAGAAAATCACCGAAGAGCACATCGAGCAGCTCGCGAACTGGAAGCCGACCGCGAAGCGTGTCGACGAGATTCCGTTCGTGGTGTCGCGCGTCGTGCTGCAGGACTTCACGGGCGTGCCGCTGCTTGCCGACATCGCGGCCATGCGCGGCGTCGCCGAGCGTACGGGCAAGAATCCGAAGAAGATCGAACCGCTGGTCCCGGTCGATCTCGTCGTCGATCACTCGGTGCAGATCGACTACTTCCGCCAGAAGGACGCGCTCGACCTGAACATGAAACTGGAATTCCAGCGCAACAACGAGCGCTACCAGTTCATGAAGTGGGGCATGCAGGCATTCGACACGTTCAAGGTCGTGCCGCCGGGCGTCGGCATCGTCCACCAGGTGAACCTCGAATACCTCGCGCGCGGCGTCCACAAGAAGGCGGACGGCGGTGACACCGTGTACTACCCGGATACGCTCGTCGGCACCGACAGCCACACGACGATGATCAACGGCATCGGCGTGGTCGGCTGGGGCGTGGGCGGCATCGAGGCTGAAGCCGGCATGCTCGGCCAGCCGGTGTACTTCCTGACGCCGGACGTGGTCGGCGTCGAGCTGAAGGGCAAGCTGCGCGAAGGCGTGACGGCTACCGACCTCGTGCTGACGATCACCGAAATGCTGCGCAAGGAGAAGGTCGTCGGCAAGTTCGTCGAATTCTTCGGCGAAGGCACGAAGTCGCTGTCGCTGCCGGACCGCGCCACGATCGGCAACATGGCGCCGGAATACGGCGCAACGATGGGCTTCTTCCCGGTCGACGAAAAGACGATCGACTACTTCGAAGGCACGGGCCGCACGAAGGCCGAAATCGCCGCGTTCGAAAACTACTTCAAGGCGCAGAAGCTGTTCGGCATCCCGAAGGCCGGCGACATCGACTACACGAAGACGGTGACGCTCGACCTCGCAACGGTCGCACCGTCGCTGGCCGGCCCAAAGCGCCCGCAGGACCGCATCGAGATCGGCCACGTCAAGTCGACGTTCACCGACCTGTTCTCGAAGCCGGTCGCGGAAAACGGCTTCGCGAAGAAGGCGGACGATCTGGCCACGCAGTACACGACGAGCAACGGCGTCGACGTGAAGAACGGCGACGTGCTGATCGCCGCGATCACTTCGTGCACGAACACGTCGAACCCGAGCGTGCTGCTGGCCGCCGGCCTGCTCGCGAAGAAGGCGGTCGAGGCCGGCCTCACGGTCGATCCGAAGATCAAGACCTCGCTCGCGCCGGGATCGCGCATCGTCACCGAGTACCTGACGAAGACGGGCCTGCTGCCCTACCTGTCGAAACTCGGCTTCGAGGTCGCAGCCTACGGCTGCACGACCTGTATCGGCAACGCGGGCGACCTGACGCCGGAACTGAACGAAGCGATCACGAAGAACGATATCGTCGCGGCAGCCGTGCTGTCGGGCAACCGTAACTTCGAAGCGCGTATCCACCCGAACATCCGCGCGAACTTCCTCGCGTCGCCGCCGCTGGTCGTCGCATACGCGATCGCCGGCAACATCACGCGCGACCTGATGACCGAGCCGGTCGGCAAGGGCAAGGGCGGCCGCGACATCTACCTCGGCGACATCTGGCCGACGAGCGAAGAAATCCACGCGCTGCTCAAGTTCGCGCTCGATCCGAAGAAGTTCGAGGACAACTACTCGAAGCTGACCAAGAAGGGCGACCTCTGGAGCAAGATCGAGGGCGAATCGGGCCAGGTCTACGACTGGCCGAAGTCGACGTACATCGCCGAGCCGCCGTTCTTCGGCAACGACTTCTCGATGGAACCGGCTGCGTCGATCCCGACGGTCAAGGGTGCGCGCGCACTGGGCATCTTCGGTGACTCGGTCACGACCGACCACATCAGCCCGGCAGGCTCGATCAAGGAAGATTCGCCGGCAGGCAAGTGGCTGAAGGAAAACGGCGTGCAGAAGGCCGACTTCAACAGCTACGGCTCGCGCCGCGGCAATCACGACGTGATGATGCGCGGCACGTTCGCGAACGTCCGGATCAAGAACCTGATGATCCCGGCGAAGGCCGACGGCTCGCGCGTCGAAGGCGGCCTGACGATTCATCAGCCGAGCGGCGAACAGCTGTCGATCTACGATGCGGCGATGAAGTACGTCGACGCCGGCACGCCGACCGTCGTGTTCGCGGGCGAAGAGTACGGCACGGGCTCGTCGCGCGACTGGGCGGCGAAGGGCACGCAGCTGCTCGGCGTGAAGGCCGTGATCGCGCGCAGCTTCGAGCGCATCCACCGCTCGAACCTGGTCGGCATGGGCGTGCTGCCGCTGCAGTTCAAGGGCTCGGACAGCGTCCAGTCGCTCGGCATCACCGGCGAAGAAACGTACGACATCGAAGGCCTCGGCGACGACTTCAAGCCGCAGCAGGACGTCACGCTCGTGATCAACCGCAAGAACGGCGACACGCAGCGTGTGCAGGTGCTGCTGCGCATCGATACGCCGATCGAAGTCGACTACTACAAGCACGGCGGTATCCTGCCGTTCGTGCTGCGCTCGCTGCTCGCAGCGTAAGCGCCCTGCTTTTGCAGGTGCCGCAGCCGCCTCGCGGGCGGTTGCGGCCGATTTGGAAGCCCGACCTCGTGTCGGGCTTTTTTTTCGTGCGTGCGTTACGCGATGCCGCCGCGCGTCCGGCGCGTCACGCCGCGTTGTCGGCGCGCGCCTTCGCGCCTGGGCCCGCTCGCCGCGCGTTCTTCTTCAGATGCGTGCGGTTGTATTCGATCGCCGCGCGCACCAGATTCTTCAGCGCCCGCTTGTCGATCCGGTCGCCTTCGAACAGGTCGATCGCACGCCGCGCATTGCCGTCGAGGCCGTCGTTGAACAACCTGGCGGGATCCGGCAGATGCGCGCCATGCATGAACGTCAGCTTCACCTTGCCCTTGTGCGCGTTCGCCACGGCGATCATTCCGTCGCACGACCACACGGGGCTGCCCATCCATTTCCATTCCTCGACGATGCCCGCTTGCGCATCGAGGATCGTCTGGCGCAGGTCGGCGAAGGTCTTGCCGCGCCAGTCGGCAATGCCGGCGATCAGCGCGTCGATACGTTCCGACGGCGTGAGGTCCGTTGTGCTCATGCGCGGGCCTCCGTGCCTTCGTCGGGGCGCGCCAGTACCTGTTCGAGCGAATCGAAGAACCGGACCCAGCCGTGCTGCGCACCGCGGTACGCCTGCTCCTGGTCGGTGCGGAAGCCGACCTGCTCCATCCGCAGGTGCGTGCCGGCCGGCGTCGGCGTGAGCGTCCACGTGACGACGCTTTCGAGGCCGTATGCGGCCCACGTGTAGGACAGCGCGCGGTGCGGCTCGATCGTCAGGACCGTGCAGTCGACCGAGCCCCAGTCCGCACGGAAGCTGAATGCGCGGCCCGCGACAGGCTCGAAGTCGCTCTTCATCAGCCACGCCTCGATCAGATGCGGTTGCGTGAGCGCGCGCCAGATCTTCTCCGGCGGATGCGGCAGTTCCCGTTCGACGACGACGGAGCGCGTTTCGGTAGTGGCCTGGTTCATTACTGATCCATCCTTTTGAGCAGATCTTCGAGGGCGTCGAACCGGTTCTGCCAGAAGCCGGCCATCTGGCTCGTCCAGTCGATCAACGGGGCCAGCGCTTGCGGCTGTGCGCTGTAGTGCGTCTGCCGGCCTTCGTGGCGGTCGCTCACGAGCCCGGCCTGCTTCAGGACGCCGAGATGCTTGGAGACGGCCGGCTGCGAGACGCCCGCATGGGCCGTCAGCGCGGCAACCGTCAGTTCGCCGTCCGCGCACAGCCGCTCGAAGAGCGCGCGGCGCGTGGGGTCGGCAAGCGTCCGGAAAAGCATGTCGTGAGCGTTCTGCATATCCTGATTCATAACCCGTTGGTTATGGGTTGAAGGATATCCGGCGAGCGGCGAGAGTCAAGGAGGAATTTTGTGGATGCCGAGGCGCGCCGCTGCTTCATGCGGCGCGCTTCGCGTCGGAAGCGGGCTGGCCGAAGGTCTCGCGGACCGTCGGATCACGCCGGCTTCGCCCATCCGGATTCGAGTGTTTGCTCTATTTTTTATTCGATCGTCGCGCGCTGATGCCATGCCACACATGACCCGGCATCAAATCCAAGCGCCCATGCGCCGCAGTTGTCGGTAAAAATCGTCATCCAGCAAACGACGCCTCAGAAACGAACCGCCAAGCTGGATCAGGAACAGCACTACGAATCCGGCCAGGCAGGCCCAGAACCATCCTCTGGATGCATTGAGATCATTAAGCGCGACCATGATCAGGATCAGGCAACAACTCCCGCCCACGCTTACCGACAAGCTAAGCCGACGCATATAGCCCGCCTCGACGCGAGGCACCGGTGCGCTCTGCGCTCCGACCAAATGCAGCCGCACCTGTTGAGCGTTCGGCGAAGCAACCAGCTGTGCGCCCTGGCCATGCGCCACCATCTGCGCCGCGAGCGCCTGAAGCAATAGCTCACTCACCGGCCCCGGTTTGCCGATCGCGCGGTCGACATCGTGCACCGGCAGTTCCAGTCCTGCATCCTTGATGGCGCCGAGCGTCGCATGCCGACCCGGGGGCGGCAGATCACTCAGCCACGCGTGCCTGATGCGCACGCGCGGCGTCTGCCCCGATTCCAACAGCGTTTCCAGCGCGTCCACCACGGAATCGGATGGCATCGCAATCGGGCGGAATAAACGCGCCTGAGGCCGGAGTTTTCCGTTGAAGTCCTCGATCACGCGCGGCGAGGTGAGCAACATCGCCACGGCGGCCTCCGACCATGCCGGCTCCGCGCCCTCCGCATGCATTTGACAGGCCAGCAACAGCCGGAAATCGGATTTGCAGCCTTCGTCGAACCACGTCTGGATGTTCGTCTGCGTCGCACCGAACGGCACCCATCCGAACTGCACGAGGTCGGGCAGGTTCAGCCGCTTCCAGACGGCCCGGAGTTCGGCCAGATCCTCCTTGCCGGCCGATTGCAGGATCACATCGACGACTCGACTCCGCGCATGACGCGCAAGGCTGGCCGCGAACGGCGTCAGCAGTTGCTCCAGCACCCATTCGAGCCGCGATACGCCTGCCGAACCGTTCGATGCCGGCAACGCCAGGATCTTGCCGGGATTCATCGGCGCACTGCCCTCCAGGCCCAGCAGACGTTCAGCCAACTCGGGCTCCGGCGTCAACGCAACGCTATCGACGATCACCACGTGAGCTTGCGCCCATCGCCGCCACGTCGCCCGCTCGCTGCGGCACAGGAAATTCCACCAGTCGACCCGCTCGATCCACTCCTCGTAGCTGCAATAGATCACGCCGCACACGGCACCCGACACCAGCAACGGCAACAGCAACGCGCGCACGAAGAAGAGTTCGGATATCACCGGCTTGCCCTGCTCCCACGTGAGTACCGCAATGAGCATGCCCGCGATCTGGATGACGACGATCGCAAGTACGCACCACCAGATCGACGGTGGCTTGCCGTACTGATATTCCCCGACGTTCGGGACCGTCCACGTGCGCTTCATGCGATTTTCATCCCTGTGCTGCTGGCGATCACCTGGCTGCCGCACCGCGTTCGACACATGTGCACCGCCCATTTGCGGCCGCCTTCGCTGTAACCCTCGGCGCACTCGACGATCGGGTTGTCGCCGTGCTCCGGGCACGAGACGACGTCATGCAGCAGCGCCACCTTGCGGCCGTCGAGATTGAATGTCGATGATGCGGTCTTGACGACGCCGCCGTGCGTCGTCGCATCGCCCAGGCATATCGGGTTTTTCATGATGGTGTGCTCCATGCGGGTGGTGAAAGGAGTACCTCACTGGGGTATCAGCGGTGCGTCCGGGTTGGTCGGCTTGATCGATGCATCGCAAGTGATTCGATCCTGGCCGGAAGGGGTGCGAAGCTTTGAAAAGACGCCTGGTCGCTTTGATGCCGCAAAGCTCCCGCGCTTGATACCGGGCGGATAGGGGCCGCTTAAGTCAATGCCTGGAATCATCGGATATTCGACAACGTAAGCGTCACCGTCCGCCGACCTATTTGCGACATAGAGTCGATCTTTTGTTACAAAAACCGAATAGTCCTTCGAGTCCTCAAACGCATTGAAACTGTGATCCATGTAGACCTTCGTGGTAAAGATTTTTCCACCATCTGTCGAATACCAAAATGGCACCACACAACCTTTTTCACCGTTGCCGAAAAATGCTCTCGGTGGATAAGCCAGGGGTAAAACGATATTTATTCCAGTCGGATCGGCGTTAATGATGCGACCCTGGAAATTTTCAAACAGGCCCCGCCCCAAGAACTTTCGAATCCCGGAACGGGTGTCGTTGTAATACGATTCCCCGTGATAACAGTCCCGGTAACGTTCCAGCGTTACAAAGCGGTGTTCGTCAATTCGATAGATGACTTGAGGTGGCGAGTCATACGGCAACTCCTTGAGCGCCGAACTCCTAAAGTTGCTAAGACTGAAAACCGAATGCTTCGGCGCTGGTGCCGCACACCCTTGCATTAGGGCGACCAGTGCGATTATGGCAACGGCGTATCTCACCATCTTGCGGCTCATTGGGGCACCAGCGGTGCATCCGGGTTAGTCGGCTTGATCGACGCGTCGCAAGTGATTCGATCCTGGCCGGAGGGCGTGCGAAGCTTTGAAAAAATTCCGGGCCGCTTTGATGCCGCAAAGCTCCCGCCCTTGACACCAGGCGGATAGGGCCTGCCTAAGTCAATGCCTGGGACCATCGGAGACACAATGACGTAGGCATCGTCGTCTCCCCACTTCTTCGCGACATAGAGTTTGTCTTCGGTTACGAACATCGAATAGTTCTTCGAGTCCTCGAACGAATTGAAGCTATGTTCCATGTAAACCGTCGTGGCAAAGGTTTTCCCGCCATTTGTCGAATACCAAAATGGCACTACACAACCTTTTTCACCGTTTCCGCAAAATGCTCTCGGTGGGTAAGCCAGGGGCAAAACGATATTCATTCCAGTCGGATCGGCGTTAATGATACGGCCCTGGAAATTTTCAAAATGCCCGCGTCCTAAATACTTTCTGATACCGGCACGGGTATCGTTGTAGTACGATTCCCCGTGGTAACAGTCTCGATAACGTTCCAACGTCACAAAGCGGTAGTCGTCAATCCGGTAGATGACTTGGGGCGGCGAGTCATACGGCAACTCCTTGAGCGTCGAACTCCAAAAATCTGCGAGTCTGAAAACCGGGCGCCCTGGGGGCTGCGCCGTGCACCCCTGCACGAGAGTGACCAGCGCGATTATGGCTGTGGCGCATCTCATCACGCTCCCCCTTTCCATTGCTGTTGCCTGAGTTGTTCGGCTTCGGCCTTACTTTGTTCGTCGGCGACCGTGCCCCAATCGATATAGGATGGCTTGACGATGCTTTGTGGGACACCGAGCTCAAAGTAAGCGTCATAGCCCAGCGTCCAATCGGCAAATTTGATCAGGCGGCTCCAGAACGCCGGCCTCTCATACGCATCACAGAAACCAATCGGCAGGTCGTAGGCGGCCACCCGACGCATAAACGCCTGATGCTTGGGCAGCGTGCTGTGATTGGTCGGTTCGGCGAGATAGGCATCGAGTCGTTCCAGCATTTCGTCCTGAGTCTCAGGCCGAGTCTCGCGACGGGAACTGTAAATGTCCTCAGTCGTCACGCTGCGCTCCGGCCGATAAATCGAGCGCATAAAGCGATAGTCGGAGTCAGCGTAGCTCCCCGTGTTGGGATCATTCGGATCGGGGACCCACTTGCCCATGGGAGGCGCATCGGCGCGGGAGTCCTCAAAGACGTCCATTTCTTCGGCCGTGACCGGCTGCGGCACCTCTTCAGCATTGATCGTCACGGTTTTGTCGGGATGGGGTACCGACCACAGCGTCAGGAGGGGCGTAAAAATAGCCCGGTTACCGTTCCAGAAATCGGTCGACTTCGCTCCGGATACAAGCTTGTCTTCGGGAGTCGGCGGAAGCGTGCCGAACTTCTTCACGCCCGGCGCGTCGCCCACCGGAGTACCGCGCGCCAGCATGCGCTGCTTGACGGTACCGCCCAGTTCGGCGAGCAATTTGTCATCCAGGCCCTGCCAGCCGATGCTTTGCAGCGGCGTGGCGCCCATCACGCGATCGTGCGGCGTGAAGTAAACGTACAGTCGGCCATGATTGTCACGCTCATGCACGCCGGACTTGCGCCGGTTGTCGGGCCGCCAGAAATCCATGTCCTCGGACGCGCCGCACTGAAGCTGATTCAATTCCGTCTCGGTGAAAACGTGCTTGTCCCGCTTGATCCGGTTTGCGATGTTCCGGAAAGTGTTGATACGCGCCTCCGGAGTGGGGCGTTCCACACCACAGGTCAGGGCGTCCGTGATCTTGTCATCGAGGGCATACGGCGAGTTCATCACGAACACGGCATCGGGCGCGCGTGTCTTGCATAAGGCGGTCGCCGCGAGCGCAATCATCGTCCCTTGGCTATGCGACATCACAGTCACCGTATCGCGTGGACACTCGTCGCGAATCCGGTCGATCAGGTCGGCTAGCCGTTGGGCTGCATGAGCGTAGTATGTGCGCGGCGGAGAATCCTGCAGTTGGCGATCGGCCTCCGTGTTCAATGACTCCATATCGAACCTGAGCACGTAACGTTTGAATCCCTCGTCGCTCCACAATTGCGGCAGGTTGTTGGTGCCGTTCTGGAAAGGGCCACCTCCCCAATACCACGGACCTTTTTCGTTCGTGCACAGGGGCGCCCACGCGTCGAAGCCGCGCGAGTTGCGCATCGGGATGCGCCAGTTGCGCTCGGTCCCGGGGGCCGCGCTGTACCCCCAATAGAAGCGGATCACGGGGGAATTCCCGGTCGCGTCGGGATCGAGTTGGCGAGGAATGGGCCTCTTCGTATCAGGATCAACCGCGATGTAATTGTTAGCTTTCAGCTTCGCGCCTTCAGGCCGCTTTAACCGGTCATTCAACCCATCGCACAACGCCTGTTCCGCCGCGTCATACCACTCCCCCGTGGAATTAACGCCATGCACAAAGATGATGACGCCTGGCATGTGCGGCGGAATGCGGCATTCTGCGCGCACCTGAAAACTGCTCGGAGTGTGATATGACTCCCAATACGGTTGCCCTAGATGATCGCGCTGCATCGGCACGATGCGCGTTGCAATGTCGTGCCGATAGGGTCTCGGCGTACCAGCATCGTCGTCCGTGTCGTCCGGTTGGTTGGAGTGATCCGTCATGAATCAGCCTTCCTTATTGTTCTGAAGCAGCAACTTGAGCCCCCGTGCAACATCCTGCCGGCTCAACGAGGTCTCCCCCTTGTCGTTGGTTATGCCCTCGATAATCTGTCCGCCGGCGAGCTGAATCTTGTACGGTCGGTTTGCAACCGGTCGGCCGGTGATGTCGTCGCTGAGAATGAACCGCTCGTCGTTCGCGATATCGGTCTGGTTGAACTTCGGCAGCGGCAGCGACAGCGCACCCGGTCCTTCCTTCTGGATTTCGATGATCTTGAGGATCAGGCAGCCGGCCCCGCCAATCTCGACGTTATCGCCCTGCACCTTGACGTAGGCCGTACCGCCGCCGCCGAGCACAACCCCGTTCGCGGCATTGACGGTCGTGGTGCCGTCGGCACTGGTGATCCGCATGTCCTTCTGCGCCACCAGTTCCATCGCGTCGGACTGCGCCTGGATCCGAACCTTGCCGCGTGCGGCGTAGAGCTTGATGCCGAACTTGTGCGCAAACAGCGACAGCACCTCGCCCGCCGCGATCGCGACGTTCCGGAGCGCATTCACGTTGAACCGCGACGACGTGCCGATACTCACGTCCTTGCCTGCCGACACCATCACCCGATCCGGCGTCGCCAGGCCAATGCCGTTCGGTGCGGACAGTGCGATCACGGCCGCTTTCAAGCTCGCCAGTTCGTCTTTCAGCCACACGTTTTCCGCCTTCAGGTCCGCGATCTCCGCCTGCGCCACCGCTGCGGCGTCGGTCAACCCCTGGGCCTGCGCCTGCGTCAGCGCAAACTGGTTCGTCGCCGGCCGCATGTCGGTCGTCTGCCCGGTCGCCTTCTCCTGCCTGTCCGACGACACCAGCAGACCGCCACCCGCGCGCACATGCCCCCGATCGTCGGTGCGCAGTTCGAAACCCTCGCCGCGCAGTTGCTGGTCGCGGTCCACCGTATAGCCGAGATTGAGCTGCGACTTGCCATGCTCGGTCGCGACCTTGATGTGTTCGCGACCCTGCCGGTCATCCATCTCCAACGTGTTGTTCGAGCGCGTGCGGATCGTGTTGCGCGTGCCCCAAGGCACGCCCGCGACGATCGGATCCGTGTGCTGAGCGGTGTGCAGCACGTGGCTGATGAACGGCAAATCCACGCAGCCCCACAGAAAGCTCACGCCGACCACCGTGCCCTCGACGAGCCCGAAGTGAAAGCCGGTCTGGTTCGGCCCCGCGAACGGCTTCGCCAGCCTCATCGGGCAGCTCTGCAGACCCGGGGCTCGCGTGTCGCGATCCAGATGGAGATCGACGATGTATTCGCCCTCGCTGTCCAGATACGGGTCTTTCCAGCCGCCGGACGACGCGATCGTCCCGGTGATGACCCCGTCGATCCTGGGCCACGTCGCTTCCATCAACGGCATTCGATACTGGCGATCGGATGGAATCGCATCGAACTTGACGTGATAGGCCTTCTTCCGGCTCGCGCCGCACGTCACCCGCACCACGACCAGCCCGTGCTTCGCATCGGGCAATTGCCGGTTCGACAGTTTCAGCACCGAGCCGGGCGTGAGGTCCAGCATGTCGCACTCGCCGCGATATTCGACTTGCCCGGCCAGCGCAGCCTCGCGGCGCAACTGCGCCTCTTCCTTCGCCTCGTCCTCGCTCCGGCCCGGCGTTCCCCATGTATACGCTTCACCATACGTGCCGCGATCGTCGCGGATCGGGCTGACCGCCTCGATCGGCGCCGATTCCGCCGCTTCGGTGTTGAATGTGCGCACCGCATAGGCCGCGGGCATGGTCTTCGCGCACATTTCCAGTGCGCTGACCGACTCGATGCCCCCGGTTTCCAGACCACCATGTGGCCGGTATGCAACCGTCAGGTGCTCGGGATCGCGGCGGTAGTGCGCATAGTCGTCGCCGAAGCACACCCGCTCGCAGCGCTCCCCTTCCTCGCAGACGAACCAGATGCCCGAGCGGCGGCACAGTCGCGTGATGAACGCCAGATCGTCCTCGCCCCACTGCATCACGAAGCTGCGCTTTCGATAGGATCGGTACAGCTTGAATTCGAAGCGCGCGAAAATCTTGTTGAACTCGTGTTCCCGCAGGATCTGCTCGATGATCTCGGGAATGCTCATGTCGAGGAAGAACCGGCACTTCGGTGCATTGCGCAACAGCGCCAGCCGCGATTCCAGCACGATCTCGTATAGCGATTGATCGCGGTTCGTGGCCTTGAGCGCGAAGCCGGTCACCACACCTTGCACGCGACGTGCACTTTCCGGTTGGCTCCATCGGTCGCGCGGCGGCGGCTGGATCACGAACGCGCCGATTCGGTTCAGGAATTCGCTGCGTGACAAATCATGGCGGGGATGGGTGAACCGGATCGTGTACTTCGTCGGCTCGCCGATCCCGCGCTCGCCATCGAACTCGTAGATGTCCGCAAGCGCGGCAGCGGGCGCCCCCTTGATATCCAGACTATAGAACTGATGGATGTCGACGCCCGCGCGCGCAGTCGCGTCGGACATGGCCAAGTTCGCGGTCAATTAATTCTCCGAAAACGTTTGCGGAATATTCGGCGCGACTTTAACTGGATGAAAGATAAATCTGCTATAGGACGAATCTGAAATTAGCAATGAGCGGGATTAAAGCCGGATCCACTAGTGAATCCTGGTCGAGTGGAAGCAGACTCCGTTTTTCCCGAATGCCGATTCGCTCGATTTGCACCACGCGGCCGATGCATGGGCTCTAACCGCGCGACATGTGCGGTGCGTCCGGAGACCATGGGCGCGTGTACCGAAAACTGTCGCAGGCCGGAATCCGATAGCGTGTTCTGCGTGCGGCGAAACAGCGCAATCGAAACGCCCGGAATCGAACACATCTTCCGAAAAGCCGGAATGCCGGCTTATGACCGAACATTCGATACGGAAACCTACCGTTCTGCACGCAGCGAAATGCATACCAGGGCTATCCAATCCAGTTTCGGCGACAGCGGCGTTCAGGCGTCGGCGATCGCTGCAGCAAGTCATTGGGCATATCCCCGGACAAGATCGACCATTCGACGTCGCTTTCGCTTCGAGAAGCGCTCCAAACTGCGCCGGCTTCATGTTTCCGGATTCGAGCGTTTGCTCTAATTCACGGCGGCGTTCTCGCAATCGAAAGCGGTCTGCAAGACTGCGCGGCAAGCTGTTCCACACTTCGGGAAACGCCGGCGGTCGGCCAGCCCCATTGTCGTGCATCAGCGATGCCGTCACGGCCGCCTCGCCTCGTTTGATCACATAGTGCGACACCGCGTGCGGCGGTGAACGATCGAGAATCATGCGCATACGAGATCGTCCACGCCGCCATTGCGCACGTTTCGGCGCTCCGGCGAACAACTCGTGCGCACGAGCGCGGCGCGTCGTCGCGCCATCGTGTCGCGAACCGGTTCCGTCGCCAATACGGAGCAGTTGCCGCCTGCACCGCGCGCTACACACCCGGTCGCACGCCGATGTCAGAACTGACAGCTATGGAAACTGGCAGCTACCTGAACGGCAGCGACGCCCTACGCTCGTCACCGCTCGCGATCCCACAAGGATCGAGGGCTCCAGCAACGTCGTCTCTCCTAAAAAGGACTCCCGATGAAAAGGAACGCCTGGTTTGCCCTGCCCCTGCCGTCGCCCCGCCGCCTTGCGTGCGTGGCACCGCTCGTGTTCGCCGCCGCTGCGGCGCATGCGGCGACGGACTGGGTCGACACCCATACGAAGGCCTTTCTGACCGGCCCGCAGTTGATGGCGCGCAGCGCGGCGCCGTCGCTCGAACTCGCGGCCGGCGAAACGACTGACGTCGTCGTCAGCCTGAAGCTGCGCAATGCCGCGCAGCTCAAGCAACTGTCGCGCGACGTGAACCGGCCGGGCAGCCCGCATTACCGCCAGTACCTCACGCACGAACAGTTCCTCGCCAACTACGCGCCGACCGACGCGCAAGTGAAGTCGGTCGTCGACTATCTGCGCAAGAGCGGTTTCGTCAACATCGAGGTCGCGCCGAACCGGCTGCTGGTATCCGCACGCGGCACGGCCGGCACCGTGAAGACCGCATTCAACACGTCGCTCGTGCACTTCGAATACGCAGGCCACTCGGGCTTCGCGAACACGTCGACTGCGCAGGTGCCGCGCGCGCTCGGCGACGTCGTCGGCTCGGTGCTCGGGCTGCAGAGCGTCGCACACGCTCGGCCGCTGCTGCGCATCGGCAACGTGTCGAAGCCGCAGGCGCTCGCGGCCGGCACGGCGACCGGCCACTATCCGAAGGAATTCCCGGCCCTGTACAATGCAACCGGCGTGCCGACCGCGGCCGGGGTCACCGTCGGCATCATCACGATCGGCGGCGTATCGCAGACGCTGACGGACCTGAAGCAGTTCACGTCGAGCAACGGCTACGGCACGGTCTCGACGCAAACCATCAAGACCAACGGCTCGGGCGGCAACTACACCGACGACCAGGACGGCCAGGGCGAGTGGGATCTCGACAGCCAGTCGATCGTCGGCTCGGCCGGCGGCCAGGTCGGCAAGCTCGTGTTCTACATGGCGGATCTCAACGCGAGCGGCAACACGGGCCTCACGCAGGCGTTCAACCGCGCGGTGTCGGACAACACCGCGAAAGTGATCAACGTGTCGCTTGGCTGGTGCGAGACCGACGCGAGCGCGGACGGCACGCTCGACGCCGAGGAACAGATCTTCACGACCGCCGCGGCGCAAGGCCAGACGTTCTCGGTTTCGTCGGGCGACGAAGGCGTGTACGAGTGCAACAACCGCGGCTATCCGGACGGCTCGAACTACACGGTGTCGTGGCCGGCTTCGTCGCCGCACGTGCTCGCGATCGGCGGCACGACGCTCTACACGACGTCGTCGGGCGCGTTCTCGAATGAAACGGTGTGGAACGAAGGGCTCGACGGCAACGGCAAGCTGTGGGCGACGGGCGGCGGCGTCAGCACGATCCTGCCGGCCCCGTCGTGGCAGTCGGGCAGCAACCGCCAGTTGCCGGACGTCGCGTTCGACGCCGCGCAAAGCACCGGCGCGTACATCTACAACTACGGCCAGTTGCAGCAGATCGGCGGCACGAGCCTCGCCGCGCCGATCTTCACGGGCCTCTGGGCGCGTCTGCTCGCAGCGAACGGCACGGGCCTCGGCTTCCCGGCCGGCAAGTTCTACGCCGACATTCCGTCGAACCCGTCGCTGGTACGCTACGACGTGGTGTCGGGGAACAACGGCTATCAGGGGTATGGCTACAACGCAGGCACCGGCTGGGATTACACGACCGGCTTCGGCAGCCTGAACATCGCGAACCTCAACCAGCTGATCAAGTCGGGCGGGTTCTAAGCGAAGCGTGAAGGCCGGCGCGCGATGGTGGTTCGTTGCGCGCCGGTTCGTGACTATCCCGCGATCGTTGTGTCCGGCCGTCAGCCTGCGCCGCAACCGCGCACAACCCTACTCCGCCGCCCGCTCGCTCACGCGCTCCGATGCGGCCGGCACGCCGGCCCGATGCGACGGCGCAAACAGCCGCAACCCGCTCGCGACGCTCGCGGCCCCGGCGAAACCCGCACCGAGCATCAACGCGAGCGTCGGCCCGTGGCGCCCCGCGATCCCGAACGACAGTGCGACGAGCGCCGCGCCCGTCGCCTGCCCGATCAGCCGCGCGGTCGCGATGATCCCGCTCGCGCCGCCGCTGCGCTCGGGCGGCGCGCTCGACATCAGCGCCTTCAGGTTCGGCGACTGGAAGAAGCCGAATCCCGCTCCGCACAGCATCATCCGCCAGCCGATGTCGAATACGTTCGGCGACACCGGCAGCGCGGCGAGCGACACCATGCCCGCGCTCAGCAACGCAAGCCCGATCGCGCCGAGCAGGCCGGGCGGGTATCGATCCGACAAGCGCCCCGCGATCGGCGCGGCGAGCGCGACGATCGCCGACCACGGCGTCATCAGGAACCCCGTCTCGACCGCGTTGCGATGCAGGACCGTTTCGAAATAGAACGGCAGCGACACGAACGCGAGCCCCTGCGCGGCGAACGCGCACACGGCGGTCAGCGCGGACAGTGTGAACACGGGCCGGCGAAACAGGTCGACCGGCAGCATCGGCGCCGGGTGCCCGGCCTGGCGGCGGATCAGCAGCCAACCGAATGTGAGCGCCACCGCGGCCGCCGCGAACACGACGGAAAGCGGCCCGCGCTGCGCGAATTCGCCGAGCGCGAAGATCAGCGACGCGAACGTGATCACGTTGAACAATGCGGCGACCGGATCGAACGCATGCTTGCCGCGCGCCGTCTGCGGTAGCGACGGAATCGCCACGGCCAGTGCGAACACGCCGAGCGGCACGTTCACGGCGAACAGCCACGGCCATGCGGCGACCGACAGGATCAGCGACGCGATGGTCGGCCCCACCGCGAACGACACCCCGACCACGAGTGCGTTGAAGCCGACACCGCGCCCGAGCCGGTGCGCGGGGAACAGGCCGCGGATCAGCGCGACGTTGACGCTCATGATCGCACTCGCACCGAAGCCCTGCACGATCCGCGCGGCCGTCAGCATCGGCAACGTCGACGCGAGCGAACAGCCGAGCGACGCGAGCGTGAACACCGCGAGCCCGGCGATATACACGCGCTTGTGGCCGACGATGTCGCCGAGCGATGCGAACGGCAGCAGCGTCGCGACCATCGCGAGCTGGTACGCATTGATGATCCACACGGACGCGGCCGGCGACGCATGCAGGTCGGCGGCGATCGCAGGCAGCGCGGTGTTCGCGATCGCTGTGTCGAGCGTCGCAAGCGCGACGGCCAGGAGCACGGCGGACATCGCGCGCCAGTTGACGGCCGGCTCATGCGCGCCGGCGGGGGAAGCGAATTCGGACAAGATGAGGCTCGGCTGACGAGCAACGCGTTGCGCCGCGTCGCGGATTGGACTCGCGGCGGCGTTCCGGTCGCACCGCACGGAACGCGCACCGCCTCGCCCCGTATTGTTGCAGAGCCGCATCGAACGTGCAGGCGGGCGCCTCGTCGGTCAGGAAAATGAAAGCGAATGCGGTGCCGCGCAGGGTGTGCGGCAGGCAGGCTCGCTGCGTCAGGTCACCGCGCGCCGCGCATTGCGGCCGCGCAGCCATTCGAGCGCAAGCAGCAGGCTCGTCGAGAAGATGATCAGGATCGTCGCGAGCGCGGCGATCGTCGGGCTGATGTTCTCGCGGATCCCCGTGAACATCTGGCGCGGCAGCGTCGTCTGGTCCGCGCCCGCGAGGAACAGCGTGACGACCACTTCGTCGAACGACGTCGCGAACGCGAACAGCGCGCCCGACATCACGCCCGGCGCGATCACCGGCAGCGTCACGCGGAAGAACGTCGACACCGGATTCGCTCCGAGCGACAGGCTCGCGCGCACGAGGTTCTGGTTGAAGCCCTGCAGTGTCGCGGCAACCGTCGTCACGACGAACGGCACGCCGAGTGCCGCGTGCGCGGCGATCAGCCCCGTGTAGGTGTTCGCGAGCCCCAGCGGCGCGAAGAACAGGTACATGCCGACGCCGACCACGACGACCGGCACGATCATCGGCGACAGCAGCACGGCCATCAGCAGCCCCTTGCCGCGAAAGTCGGCCTTCGTGAGACCGATCGCGGCGAGCGTGCCGAGCACCGTCGCGACGACGGTCGCCGACGGTGCGACGATGAAGCTGTTCTTCGCGGCCATCCGCCACTCGTCCGATGCAATCAGGTTCTCGTACCAGCGCATCGAGAAGCCCGGAATCGGATAGACGAGGAACGTGCTCGACGAAAACGACAGCGGCACGATCGCGAGCACCGGCAGGATCAGGTACAGCAGTGTCAGCACGACGAGCACGCGCAGCGCGACGTACCACGCGCGCTCGACGAACGACATGTGCGGCGCGAACAGCGGCCTGGCGAGTTTCATGGTCCGAATCCCCTTCCCGTTTCGTAGTGCGCGGCGCTCAACCGAGGCTCACGTTGGTGCGCGTGAAGCGCCCGTACACCGCGTACAGCACGAGCGTCGCCGCGAGCAGCAACCCGCCGAGCGCGCACGCCATGCCCCAGTTGATCGTCACGTTCGTGAAGTACGCGACGTAGTAGCTGACCATCTGGTCGTTCGGCCCGCCGAGCAGCGCGGGCGTGATGTAGTAGCCGATCGCGAGAATGAACACGAGCAGTGCGCCCGCGCCGACGCCCGGATAGGTCTGCGGCACGTACACGCGCCAGAACGCGGCGAACGGATGGCTGCCGAGCGACACGGCCGCGCGCTGGTAGGTCGGCGGGATCGACTTCATCACGCTGTAGAGCGGTAGGATCATGAACGGCAGCAGGATGTGCGTCATCGAGATGTACACGCCGACGCGGTTGAACAGCAGCGTCAGCGGATGCGAGATCAGCCCGCTGCCGACCAGCGCGGTGTTGATGAGCCCTTCGCTCTGCAGCAGCACGATCCACGCGGCGACGCGCACGAGCACCGACGTCCAGAACGGAATCAGCACGAGGATCATCACGAGGTTCGAGCGACGCTCCGACAGCGTCGAGATCCAGTACGCGAGCGGATAGCCGAGCAGCAGCGCGAACAGCGTGACGGCGACGCCGATCACGAACGTGCGGCCGAAGATCGCGAGATAGATCGACTGGTCGGGATCGGCCTGCACGATGTGGCCGAAGCCGTCCTGCTTGTGGTCGAGCGCGGCGAGCAGGTAGAACGGCGACACCTGGCTGCCGTTCTTCGCGATCGACTGCCAGTAAGCGACGTCGCCCCAGCGCGCATCGAGTTCGACGATTTTTTCGCGCGTCTGCGCGGGTGTCAGTGCCGCGTCGTTGTCGCCCTTCAGCGGCATCGCGCGCGCCGTCTTCGCGACGAGCGAGCGATAACCGGGAATCTCGGTGTTCAGGCGCCGCGCGAGCGCCCCCATCGCCTCGCTGTCCGCCACCTTCGTCATGTCGGCCGCAAGCGCGACATACGCGGCGTCGGCCGGCGGCGCCTTGCGGTCCCAGCCCGACAGCGCGGCGACCGTCTTGGGCAGCGCGGTCGCGATCTCCGGGTTCTGCACCGCGCGCGTAAGCAGCGTGCCGATCGGCACGACGAAAATCAGCAGCAGGAAAATTGCGAGCGGCGCGACCAGCAGCAGTGCCATCGTGCGCTTGCGGGCCTCGGCGGCCTTCAGCTCGCGCTTGAGCGCGGCGTTCGACGGCGAGGAAGGCGCGATCGTCATCGTATTCAACGGTTCTCTCCGGCCGGGCACGTTCCGGCGGAATGCCGCGCGACACGATCGACGCGTCGCGCGGCCGGTTGCATCAGGACACCTGGACGGCGGTTACTTCGTCGCCCACGCGGCGAAGCGCTGCTCGAGCTCGTCGCTGTGGTCGGTCCAGAAGCCGATGTCCTCCAGCACCGCGTTCTTGCCGTTGGCCGGCGAGTTCGGCAGGTTCGCGAGCGTCTTCGCGTCGAGCGACTTGATCGCCGCGATGTTCGTGGGGCCGTACGCGATGTGCTGCGCATACGCCTGCTGCGGCTTCGGCGTCAGCGAGTACGCGATGTACTGCTCGGCCAGCACCTTGTTCGGCGAGCCCTTCGGAATCGCCCAGTAGTCGAGGTCGTAGATGCTGCCGTTCCACACGACCTTCAGGTTCTTGCCTTCCTTCTGCGCGGCGTCGATGCGGCCGTTGTACGCGGTCGACATCACGACGTCGCCGGCGACGAGGAACTGCGGCGGCTGTGCGCCCGCTTCCCACCACTGGATGTTCGGCTTCAGCTCGTCGAGCTTCTTGAACGCGCGGTCCTGGCCGGCCTTCGTGCCGAGCACCTTGTAGACGTCCTTCGGTGCGACGCCGTCGGCCATCAGCGCGAATTCGAGGTTATAGCGCGCGCCCTTGCGCATGCCGCGCTTGCCGGGGAATTTCTTCACGTTCCAGAAATCGGCCCAGCCGGTCGGTGCCGACTTCAGCTTGTCCGCGTTGTACGACAGTGCCGTCGACCACACGAAGAAGCCGACGCCGCAAACCTGCGGCGATTCCGGAATCAGGTCGGACTTCTTGGCGATCTTCGACCAGTCGAGCTTCTCGTACAGCCCTTCGTCACAGCCGCGGTTCAGGTCGCCCGACTCGACTTCGACCACGTCCCAGTTGACGTGCTTCGCCTCGACCATCGCCTTCACTTTCGCCTGCTCGCCGTTGTATTCGACGGCCGTGACCTTGTTGCCGGTTGCCTTCTCGAACGGCTGGTTGAACGCGGCCTTCTGCGCGTCGCCGTTCGCGCCGCCGAAATTGACGACCGTGAGTTCGGCAGCCGATGCCGATGCGCCGACGACGGCGAGCGCCAGTGCCAGCGCGGTGCGCCGTGCGGTAATGCGTGCTCGGTTCATGATGGTTCCTCTCCTCTCGTGGTGGAAGTGGGCAGTTGTTGTTGACGACGTGCTGCGGGAAATCGGGGAAATCCTGCTCAAGCGAACACGCGCAGGTGTTCGGGCGCAAACGCGAGCGCGACCGGTGCGCCGGGCGAGAACGCATCGAGCGCGCCGGTGCCGAGCGGCACCTTCACGAAACATTCGTCCTGGCCGGGCAGCGCGCAGCGCATGCGCACGTGGTCGCCGAAATAGATGAGACTGCGCGCCTCGCCGCTCAACTGGTTGGTGGCCGAGCCGTTCGCGTGCCCGTTCGCGCCGTGCGCGGCGAGGCTCATGCGTTCGGGTCGGATGCACGCGACGGCCGGCGCACCCTCGGCCGCATCGCCGATGCGGCGGCCGACGAGCTTCGTGCCGTCGTCGAGCCGGAATTCGCAGAATTCGCCGTCGACGCGCGCGATGGTGCCGCGCAGCCGGTTGCTGTCGCCGATGAAGTTCGCGACAAATTCATTGCATGGCGATTCGTACAGGCGGTCGACGGTGTCGAGCTGCTGCACGATGCCCTTGTCGAACACGGCGACACGATCGGACATCGTCAACGCCTCGCCCTGGTCGTGCGTCACGTACACGAAGGTCACGCCGAGCTTTTCGTGCAGCGCCTTCAGTTCGTACTGCATGTGTTCGCGCAGTTGCTTGTCGAGCGCGCCGAGCGGCTCGTCCATCAGCACCAGCTTCGGCTCGAACACGAGCGCGCGCGCCAGCGCGATGCGCTGCTGCTGGCCGCCCGACAGCTGCGCCGGATAGCGTTTCGCGAAGCGCTCCATCTGCACCATCTTCAGCGCATGCGCGACGCGTTCCGCGCGCTCGGCCGCCGGAAGCTTGCGCACGGTCAGCGGATACGCGACGTTCTGCTCGACCGTCAGGTGCGGAAACAGCGCGTAGTTCTGGAACACCATGCCGATGTTGCGCTTGTGCGGCGGCACGGTGTTCAGCAGCTCGCCGTCGAGGCGGATCTCGCCGCCGGTCGGGAATTCGAAGCCGGCCAGCATCATCAGGCAGGTGGTCTTGCCGGAGCCCGACGGCCCGAGCAGCGTCAGGAATTCCCCGCGGCGGATATCGAGGTCGAGCGATTTGACGACCAGCGTCTCGCCGTCGTAGGTCTTCCGCACGCCGCGAAAGCTGACGATCACATCATCGGACTTCATCGTGGCTGTCCCCTTGCTTCGCGACAATTGATTTTGAGATGCGAGCCACTATACGGCGCGCACGGTTCTACAATAGGGAACCATTTCAATATTCCGCATGGGACCACTTTGGACACCGTGATCGTCGCCGACTGGCTCTCCGGCCGCCTAGACCGTAGCTCACCCGAGCCGATGTACCGGCAGTTGCTGCAGTTGATGCAGCAGGCCATCCTGACCGGGGAATTGGGGCCAGGCACCAAGCTGCCGAGTTCACGCACGCTCGCGGCCGACCTGTCGATCGCGCGCAATACCGTGCTGCACGTGTACGACCAGCTGACGGCCGAAGGCTACGTGCTGACGACCACCGGCAGCGGCACCTATGTGGCCGACACGCGGCCGGACGCCGCGGCGATCCACGTGCCGGGCGCCGCGCCGCCGCCGTCGTGCGCCGATGAACCGCCGCTGCCGGACGCGCAGGGCGGCCTGTCGATGCGCGGCCGGCAACTGATCGAGCACGCGGGCGTGTCGCGGCGCCAGTGGGGCGCGTTCATGCCGGGCGTGCCGGACGTGTCGGAATTCCCGAGCCGGACGTGGAGCCGCCTGCAGGCGCGGCTGTGGAAGGAAGCGAACCCCGAGCTGCTGACCTACGCGCCGGGCGGCGGCTACCGGCCGTTGCGGCGCGCGCTCGCCGATTACCTGCGCGTCGCGCGCTCAGTCAAATGCTCGCCGGACCAACTCATCATCACGACGGGCATCCACCAGTCGATCGACCTCGCGGTGCGGCTGCTGTCCGACATCGGCGATCGCGCATGGGTCGAGGAGCCGTGCTACTGGGGCGTGCGCAGCGTATTGCAGGCGGCAGGTCTCACGCTGACGCCGGTGCCGGTCGACCAGGAAGGGCTCGACCCGCGTGCCAGCGACATGCAGCATCCGCCGCGGCTCGTGCTCGTCACGCCGTCGCATCAGTACCCGCTCGGCATGGTGATGAGCCTCGCACGACGCCGGATGCTGCTCGAATACGCGCGCCGGCACCGCTGCTGGATCATCGAGGACGACTACGACAGCGAGTTCCGCTACGGCAGCCGCCCGCTCGCATCGCTGCAGGGGCTCGACGACGGCGGCCGCGTGATCTACGTCGGCAGCCTCGGCAAGATGCTGTTCCCGGGGCTGCGGATGGGCTACATGGTCGTGCCCGAGCATCTGGTCGACACGTTCCGCACCGGGTTATCGGAGCTGTATCGCGAGGGCCAGCTGATGCAGCAGGCCGTGCTCGCCGAATTCATCATGGACGGCCACCTGACTTCGCACGTCAGGCGCATGCGCACGCTGTACGGCGAGCGCCGGCAACTGATGATCGACGCGATCCGCGCGCGCTTCGGCGATGCGCTGCCCGTGATGGGCGACGAGGCCGGCCTGCATCTCGTGCTCGGCCTGCCCGACGCCTGCGACGATCGCGCGGTCACGCAGAGCGCGTTCGATGCCGGCGTGATCGTGCGCCCGCTCACCAGCTACTACAGCAGCCTCGACACCGCGCGGCGCGGCCTGCTGCTCGGCTATGCGTGCGTCGCGCACGAAGGCATCGGGCCCGCGTTCGACACGCTCGCGAATACCATCGAGCAACACCTGCCGCAGGACCTCACGCGCGCGGCATAGCGGCGCTCATTCGCCGCGCCGCCCGCGCCTGCCGCATTAGCGCGCGACGCCCGCCCCGCGATCGAGCGATGCCGCGCGCACGGCTTCGCCGGGCTTCGTGAACATGCGCTGCCGCAGCGCGGCGATCTGCGCGTCGCGATCCTGCGGAGACAGACCCGCCGACTCGATCTGCGCACGTTGCGCGGCATAGTCCGCGTAGCGGCTCTGCCACGATGCGTCGTCCTGCTGCATCTGCGCGACGCGTGCGGCGGCTTCCGGGCCGAGCGTCTGGGTCAGTTGCGCGCGCATCGCGTCGGGCGCCGCCCCACTCTTCTGCATTTGCGCGATCTGGTCGATCGCCGCACGCTGCCGGTCGATGCGCTGCTGCGCGGCGCGTTCGTCGGCCGGCATCTGCTGTTCGAGCGCCGCGAGCCGCTCGGCCTTCTGCGCATCCGTCAGCGTGGAATCCTGCGTGATCTTCAGCCGCGCGAGGTCGTAGCGCTGCCGCCACTGCTCCGCCCCGAAGAACGGCTGGGCCCACTCGCCGAGCGTGCGGTAGGCGATCGACGCGCGCTGGTCGAGCGCGAGCTGCAGCGCGCCCAGGTCGGATTTGTCGACTGCGCCGGCATCGCGCAGCTTCGCAAGTGCGTCGCGATACGCGCGATAGCGGTGCCATACGTCGAGCGCCTCGGCCTGCGCAACCGTGCCGTCGAGTTGCGCGGCGATCTCGCGCACGACGAACGCATCGAGCGCGGCCGCGCTCAGGTCGCTCTGCGCGGTCAGGCAGTAGTCGAAGAAATCGCGCACCGCGCGCGACTTCGCGAGATGGCCGCCGGCATCGAGCGGCAACCGGGGCGCGCTGGAACCGGCGAGTGACGGCGGCAGACCCGCGCTTGCCGGCACGGCGGCCTGCGGCGGCGCGGCAGCCAGTCCGCCTGCCGCCGGCGCATCCGGCGCATCCGGCGCATCGCCGGCAGCGCCCGTCCCGCGATGCCAGCCCGCGCCGCTCCACATCGCCACGCCGGCAATCGCCGCCAGCCCCACGGCACCATAGACCATGGCGCGCCGCGCCAGCGGCGCGCGTCCCTCACGTGCCGTCATCGATTACACGCCCGCCAGCTTCAGCCGGTTCGCATGCGTGCGGATCACCGCGACCGGATCTTCCGCATACGCGCCGCGCACGCCGAGCAGCTGGTTGATCTCGTCGAGGTGGTTCCACTTGTAGCTCGTGCTCAGCACCTTGCCGTACAGCGCACTGCACTTCGACACGAGCCCGTCGTTTTGCCCGGAGCCGCGGTTGATCATCACCGTGCCCGTGCCTAACAGCGCGAGCGTCGACGCGTCGAGCGCGTTCGCCGGATCGACGACAGGAAGGACGCTCGTGTCGGTCGCTCCCGTGACGCCCAGCAGCGAAAGCGTCGGCTGGATCGCCGTGCCGGCCCACGAGTACAGCAGATGCGTGTTGCCGCCGACGGTTTCCGTCGGCGCGCCGGTCTGGCAACTGCCCGGCGCACCCAGGCCCGCACTGGGGTAGTTCTGGTTGTACGTGGCGGCCCGTGCGGTGGTCAGCGTCTGCAGCGCGGCGAGCGCGTCCTGGTTCGTGTTGTGGCTGCTGCTCGTCAGGATGCCGAACACATTGACGAACGCGGCGATCACCGATGATGAAAGCCCGGTCGGATCGTACGCAAGCACGTTCTGCACGAAGTCGGCGAACTCGGAGCCGCGATGCGGCGTGCCGATCGTCGTCACCGATGCGACGAGATCGGGTGCGACGGCCGCGACGTAGCGCGATGTGAGGCCGCCCTGGCTGTGGCCAACGAGATTGACCTTGGTTGCGCCCGTCGCCGCGAGCACCGTCTTCACGTAAGCGAGCAACTGTTCGCCGCGCCCGTTCGGGCCGTCGTCGCTCTGGAATCCAGACAAGTTCGCGACGTAGACGGTCGCGCCGTTCTGTTGCAGGTCTTCCTGGATGCCATACCAATAATCGAGCACGCCGGCGTACTTGTCGGTACCCGAGAGCCCGTGCACGAGGATGATCGGATAACGCGTGGCCGCGTAGCCGTCGGCGGGCGCGGTCGCCGCCATTGCCGCGTGCGTCGTCGCGAGCGTCATCACTGCGGTCGTCCCCGCGAACGGCGCGATGCTCATCGCGCATGCCACTGCCCCTGCCACCACCCTGGAACGCATCGTATTGGCCATGCATGTTCTCCTGATTATTGTGCTGCCGGTGCGAATGAAGCCGGATCGACACGCACTATGCGTCGCAAACGTCGCGACCACCGTGTGCATCGAATGCGGGAGTGAATCACGAGTCGCCAACGTTTGCGCCCTGACTAGACACGGTTCTCTAATCGGTTGACGCGCCCCGCCCGTTCAGGCGGGGCCGCATTCATGGGCACGCATGCTGCAACGCACACGTGCGATGCGTTACAGCTTCGCGCTCACGCGCACCCATGCGGTCCGGCCCGGTTCCATCACCGGCGAGTTCGCCGGATAGCCGAAGCCCGCGTTGCCGGCGAGGTTCAGGTGCTCGGTGTAGGCCTTGTTCAGCACGTTGTCGACGCCGACCGAGATCTGCACGGTCTTGCTGATGTTGTATTGCGTATGCAGCGAGAGCACACCGAATCCGGCGCTCGGGCCGAAGTCCTTGCCGACCACGTTGCCCTCGTTCAGGGCATAGCAATGCTGCGGCGCAACGATGCGCCACAGCCCCCCTGCCGACCACGCACCACGCGTGTATTCGAGCCCGATGCGCGCCTCGAGCGGCGGTATCTGCGGCAACGGATCGCCGGTTGCGACGTTGCGCCCCCACGCATACGCGAGCGACGTCTCGACGCGCAGCGGCGAAACCGGTTTCCACGACACGCCCGCTTCGCCGCCCATGATCTGCGCGTTGACGTTGGTTGCCTGCGTGGTCGGGCCCATCATGCCGGCCGCGTAGTTGAACAGGATGAAGTCCTGCACGTAGCCCGCGTACGCCGACACCCATGCATCGAGCCGGTCGCTCTTGTATTGCGCGCCGATGTCGAGCTGCGTGGTCTTCTCCGGCTGCACCGCCGAGAACGCGTTGATCGAGCCGGCCGGCCCGCGCTTCGCGGAAAACAGCTCCCAGTAGTCGGGATAGCGCTCCGTATGGCCGACGCCCGCGTACCACGTGACGGGCAGCGACGCGAGGTCGCGCTCGTAGCGGATGAAGCCGCTCGGCAACACGCGCGTGCGATCGTCGTCGAAGGTCGGATTCGGCTTGCTCATCATCATGCCGCTCGTCGTCGCGCGCTTGTCGCGCGCGCTCGCATAGTCGATGCGCGCGCCGCCGATCACGCGCGACACTTCGCTTGCGTACCACGTCAGTTCACCGAACACGCCCGCGTTCCACATCGTCGCCTGCGCGCCCCACGGCTTGTCGCCGTAGTTCTGCCGTCCCATCGCCGAACGCGAGTCGAGCCGGTTCGATTGCGCGTCGACACCCGTCACGAGCTTGAAGTCGTCGGCAAAACGAAACGTCGCGGCCGCGCGCGCGCCGAACGTGCGACGCCGCACTTCCGACGCCATCCGCATCGGCATGCTGCTGGTCGGGTCCGGTTGCCGTAACGTGTAGTTGTCCATCACGTGATCGGCTTCGTTGTAGTACACACGTGCCTCGATCCGGTCGAGCACGTCGCCGAGATGCTGCTTGTCGAACGACAGGCCGAACGTTTCCCGGCGGAAATGCGCGCCGTCCATCCCGCGCCCCGCGTAGCGCGCATAGCCGTCGCCGGTGCCGGCGGTCAGTTCGACGCGTGTGTGGTCGTCCGGCGTCCAGCCGAGCGCCGCATCGGCGTTCCACTTGTCCCACTGCGACGGCACGGTGTTGCCGTTGCCGTCCTTGTAGTCTTGCGAATGTGCGTGGTTCGCGGTCACTCGGCCATAGACGTCCGGCGTGCCGGCCGTCACGTCGATGTTCTGGTCGTTGCGGCCGAACGACCCGCCGACCAGGCTGCCCGCGAAGCGCATGCCGGGCTTGTCGAAGCGCGGCGTCACGCGCTCGAACATCACGGTGCCGGCCGACGCGCCGGGACCGTACAGCACGGTCTGCGGGCCCTTCACGACGGTGACCTTGTCATAGCTTTCCGGTGCGATGTACGACGTCGGCGCATCCATCCGGCCCGGACATGCGCCGAGCGTCGACATCCCGTTCGCCAGGATGTTCAGCCGCGAGCCGAACATCCCGCGCAGCACGAGGTCGCCGTTGGTGCCACCGCTGCGGATCGACGTGAAACCGGGGATGGTTTTCAGGTAATCCGCGCCGTCGCTGGCGGGCAGCGGCTGGCGCGGGGTCTTCGGATCCGTGACGACGACGAGCGGCGTCGACAGCGGCGATGCGACGACTTCGATGGCCGGCAGCGGAGCGGCCGTATCATCGGTCGGCGCGCCGGGTGTGCGCGCCGTTTCGGCGGCCGCGGCGCTCGCGGCCAATGCGCCGACAGCGAGCGCGGGAACGGTGAGTTTCAGCACGCGCGGCATGTGCCGCACACAGGCATTGCGTGACGCCCGCGGCGCACGCAACTGGAAAATGGTCATGATCGAAAGCCCGAGTGACGCCCTCCACGCGGCCTCGACGGGCCGCACGGATATCGGCGGTGAAAAGAACGGAAACAGCGCGTCAGGCGCGCTCGGGCGGGGCGCGCGGGTACGCGCGCGGATAGCGGTCGGCGCGCGCCGCGACGGCGGGCGGCGCGACGGCGGAAACGGAAACGACGGGAACGGAAACGAGTGCCGCGGCGGCAGGCCCGCCGATCGCGGGACTGTGCGCGAAGAAACCGCAGTAGCCGCACGCATCGAGATGCAGCGCATGATCGTGCATGCGGCCCGCATCGGGCGACGGATGCGCGCCATGCTCCGTACTGCAGACGATCGCGTCAGGCGTGGCTGCCTGCGCGACGCGCCACTGCGACACCAGCGGCGCCGCGATCGCGAACCAGATCGCGAGCACGCCAAGCCAGGCGGTCAGGTGACGATGTCGGTGCAGCATGCTCGGCAACGAGTAAGCGGAATGTAAAAACAGCCGAGATGTTACAGAATGTTTAACGCGATGGCCAGTGCGGATGCCGGTAGACGAACCGGGGGCGCATGGTTGTCAATACAACCATGCGCCCCCGCCTGCTGCAGGTTTCCGGAACGTGCCGTTCAGGGCGCCATGCGCCGCAGCACGTCGTCGCGCCGGATGAAATGATGGTAGAGCGCGGCCAGCGCGTGCAGGCCGATCACGAAGTAGAACGCGTTGCCGATCAGTTCATGCGCTTCCTTGATCGTCGGCCGCAGCGCCTTGTCGGGGCCGAACAGCGTAAACGACAGGCCGAGCCAGTCGAGCGACACCGGCTTGCCGCCCAGGTTGATCATCATGATGCCGAGCAGCGGCTGCGCGATGATGAACACGTACAGCGCGACGTGCGCGAGCTTCGAGAGCCAGCGCAGCAGCGCCGCTTGCGGAATGGCCTCCGGCACACGGCTGACGGCCCGCCACAGTACGCGCAGCACCGACAGCACGAGCACGAGCGTGCCCGCGGTGAGATGCACGTTCATCCAGAACACGCGGCTGTCGCTGCCTTTCGGCCCACGGATCTCGATGGCCAGGTAGGCCAGCGCCACCAGCAGGAAGACGGCCCAGTGGAAGAAGATCGCGGGCGAGCTGTAGCGCGTCCGTTTCGCGAGGATGTTTCTCATGCTTCGTCTCGTGTCGTATGCGGGGATGGACGCATGCAGCCACAGCCCTGCGCCCGGCAAAGCTGCCCCGATTGTAGCCGCACGGGCGCCCGGTTTTGCACGACGCGCGCAAATATCCGACGAATTGTCCATGCGCGCCGCGCGGGGCCTCATATGGGAAAATCCGCATCGCGCATGCGGACGGCTGTGGCACGATGTAGCTTTGGTGCGACGGCGCGCGGGCATCATGAGCAAGGCGTTCTTCGTTGCGGCCTATCGGCTGATCGCCGCGTTGCTCGCGGTATCCACCACGCTGCGCAGCATCACCAACTACTGGCACCTGCCGGGCTTTCATCTCGGCAACTACCTCAGCTACTTCACGCAACTGAGCGGCCTCTATGCGGCCGCAATGCTCGCCACCGGGCTGTGGCACATCGCACGCCCCGGCTCGGCCCGCTACGAATCGATGCGCGGCGCCGCGGTGCTGTATGTCCTGATCACCGCCATCGTCTACGAACTCCTGCTCGCGCGGCTCGATGCACTGCGCCACGTCACGCCGGCGTTCAACAACTGGGTACTGCACCGGATCGTGCCGCTCGTCATGCTGTGCGACTGGCTGTACGTGGAGCCGCGCCTGCCGATTCCCCGGCGCAGCGCGTTCGCGTGGCTCGGTTTCCCGATCGTCTATCTCGGCTATACGCTGGTGCGTGGCGCGCTGGAGAACTGGTACCCCTATCCGTTCGTCGATCCGCGGCCGCACGGCTACCTGCCGGTTGCGATCCAGTGCTCGCTGATCGCGATGGGGGCGACGGCGCTCGCACTCGGCATTCGCTGGCTCGGCAATCACGCGAGACGGTTCGGTGCGGTGACGCTCAAGAAGGGATGAGGGCGGGAGCGTGTGCGCCGCCCGGCGCACACGAGGTGACGCGGGTCGTCAGCCGCCGTTGCGCGGCAGGAAGTTCATCGGATCGACGACCTTGCCGTTCTGGCGGACTTCGAACTCGAACGTCGAACGGCCGCTCGCGTCGGTGTCCATTTCTGCAACCGGCTGGCCCTGGCGCACCGCATCGCCTTCGTTGACGAGCAGCTTGCCGTTATGTCCGTAGGCCGTGATGAGCCCGTTCTCATGCTTCAGGATCACGAGCGGGCCGTAGGCCTTGACGCCGGACCCGGCGTAAACCACGCGCCCGGCCGCCGCGGCCCGCACCGAATGGTCGGGCCCGGATGCGACGATCACGACACCGCGCGTCTTGCCGGCCGAGAACGGCGTCGCCACGACACCGGTGGCCGGCCATGCGAGCGAGCCCGGCTGTGCGGCCGCCGCGGGCGCCTGCCCGAGCGACGTCGCGGCAGGCGGCGGCGCGACGCGCAGCACCTGGCCGGGATACACGGCATCGGTCGGTGCCATGTGGTTCCAGCTGGCCACGTCCTGGACGCGCTGCCCGTAGGCGTTTGCGACGCCCGCCAGCGTATCGCCCGGATTCACGCGGTAATAGCCGGCGATCACGCCCGGCGTCGCGGCCGACGTGGGTGCCGGCTGGCGCGTCGGCTGCCAGCTGTCGGTCCACGGCGTCATCGTGCAGCCCGTCAGCGCGATGGCTGCGGCAACGAGCGCCGCCTGCGGCAGCCAGCGCGTCAGCGCATCGTGGATGGGAATAGTTTCTCTCAAGGGTCCTCCCGGATTTGCGTCGTTGCGCCGCCCACCGCCCCCCGGCGCGCGACGCACGATGTCCGGCCGAACGGCCGGACCAATCAGTATCCGACCGCTGTCGCGGCCGTCAGTTTCCACATCGGGACGTTGGCGCGAATGAGCTCGCCGGCCCCTTTTTCGCATCGTCCCAGCCGGCAAAGATACCATTTGTGGCGGTCAAGGCCGCGTCGGCTGTCCGATCCGGCAACAATCTTGCGACGTCACACCGCCATTGCGGCGGCCTGCAAGCCGCGCCACACGGGCCGCCGGGCGGGCCTGCGGCGGATCTTTCGCATACCGTGCCGCCCTCGCAGGCGGTATCGATCCCGTCACATTCTCCCCTTCGATCGCCACCTATACTCGGTGATGCACTGCGCGACCCAACGACAAAACGAGGAGCATGACAATGAACAACGCGACGTTTCTTTCCGTGCAGCTCGACGCCGACGACTTCTCCGGTTCCAGCGGCCTGGTCGAATTGCTCAACCGGCACCTGCTGTTCGCGACCGACGTCGCCGAGGCGGCCGATGCGCTCGTCCAGCTGGCGAGCGTCGCGCATTTGACCGGCGCCACGCGCCACAGCGTCGAGCTGCCGATCCTCGCGATCGAGCGGCTGCGTGATGCGCTCGACACGTTGAGCGGCTACGACGAAACGTGGCTGCAGGTGCTGGAACCGGCCGAAGCGCTGTTCCGGGATATCGGGCACGGCCGGCGCGCGCTGCACTGAACCGACGGCCGGCGCGATATGCGCGCCGCCAATGAAAACAGCCCGCCGTTCCGCATGACGGAACGACGGGCTGTTCGTACTTCCAGGGCAGGATCAGGCCGCCGATGCGGCCGCACCATTAACGACCCTTGTAGATCGGGGCGTCGTCAGCGATACGCTTGACTTGCCAGCCGGTCTTGGCCTTGGCCGGCGCGCCGGATTCCTGCGCGGCAGCCGGTTGCGCGCCGTAGCCGGTCGTGTCGGCAGCGGCGACGTTCTGTTGCGGGTTCAGGCGGGCTTCGGCAGCCTGGATGCTTTCCGGGTAGTTCGTACGGTCACTGCCCAGCTTGTAGCCGGCTTGTTGCACGGCGACCAGTTCGGCCTTCACCTGTGCACGGGTGACGGGCGCGTTCTGTTGGGCGAACGAGACGGCGGGAACGGCGAGGACGGCAGCTGCGGCGAACGTTGCGATCAGCGATTTCATGATTACCTCCGGGATTTTTTTGCTCCGCCGCACACACCATGTCTGCAGCGATGGAACAGAGTTTAGTCCCGGCGTCCCCTAGGGAAAACCATGAAAGAGCGAAAACACTGTTTCCCCGGAGCCAACAATGTCGGCATCCGGGATAGAAAAACCCTATTCAAAGAATAGATTTTCGCAACAATGCTGTCCCCGCCAGCCGGTTACGACCAGTTCGCGTGGAAGCTGCCCGGCTTGTCGGTACGCTCGAACGTGTGCGCGCCGAAGAAATCCCGCTGCGCCTGCACGAGGTTCGCCGGCAGCCGCTCGGAGCGGTAGCTGTCGAAGTACGCGACCGCCGACGCGAACGCCGGCACCGGCACGCCGGCCTTCACCGCGGCGACCACGACGTCGCGCAGCGACGCCTGGTAATTCGCGGCGATGTCCTTGAAGTACGGATCGAGCAGCAGGTTCGCGAGCGCCGGATCCTTCGCGTACGCGTCCGTGATCTTCTGCAGGAAGCGCGCGCGGATGATGCAGCCCGCGCGGAAGATCTTCGCGATCGTCCCGAGATCGAGGTTCCAGCCGTACTCTTCCGACGCCGTGCGCAGTTGCGCGAAGCCCTGCGCGTACGAGATCACCTTGCTCAGGTACAGCGCGCGACGCACCGCTTCGATGAACGCGGCGCGATCGCCGTCGAGCGGCGCGGCAACCGGGCCCGACAGGATCTTGCTGGCCGCGACGCGTTCGGTCTTCAGCGACGACAGCACGCGCGCGAACACCGATTCGGTGATGAGCGGCAGCGGCACGCCGAGATCCAGCGCGTTCTGGCTCGTCCATTTGCCGGTGCCCTTCTGCGCGGCGCGATCGAGGATCACGTCGACGAGGTGCTTGCCGGTTTCCTCGTCCTTCTTGCCGAAGATCTTCGACGTGATCTCGATCAGGTAGCTGTCGAGCTCGCCCTGGTTCCACTCGGTGTACACCGCGCCGAGCTCGTCGTTGGTCAGGCCCGCAACGCCCTTCAGCACCGCATAGCTTTCGGCGATCAGCTGCATGTCGCCGTACTCGATGCCGTTGTGGACCATCTTCACGTAATGGCCCGCACCGTCCGGGCCCATGTACGCGACGCACGGCTCGCCGTCCGACGGTGCCTTGGCGGCGATCTGCTTGAGGATCGGCTCGACGAGGTCGTACGCGTCACGCTGGCCGCCGGGCATGATCGACGGGCCGCGCAGCGCGCCCTCTTCGCCACCCGACACGCCGGTGCCGATGAAGTGCAGGCCCGATTGCGCGAGCTCCTGGTTACGGCGGATCGTGTCGGTGAAGTGCGTATTGCCGCCGTCGATCAGCACGTCGCCCTTCTCGAGCAGCGGCTTGAGCGACGCAATCGTCGCGTCGGTCGCTTCACCGGCCTTGACCATCATCAGGATCCGGCGCGGCGTTTCGAGCGACGCGACGAACTCCTCGAGCGTATAGGTCGGCACCAGATTGCGGCCGGGGAATTCGGCGATCAGTTCGTCGGTTTTCTCGCGGCTGCGGTTGTACACCGACACCGCGTAACCGCGGCTCTCGATATTGAGTGCGAGATTGCGGCCCATCACCGCGAGCCCGATCACACCGATTGCTTGTTTGCCCATTAGTCAATTCTCCGGAAAAAACGGGGCGCGACCCGAGCCGGGTCGCGCGCACAGGCGAAAGGATAGTGGAAACCCGGCGGCGATGCGCGCTTGCGTGTCATTGCTCCGCGTGCGGCAGCCGCCGGAACACGACGCTCAGGTTGTTCGCCGGCATCTCGACCACCTCGATGCAGTCGAGCCCGCGATCGAGGCCGAGCGCGACGACGGTCTCGAGATCGCGCACGCCCCACGACGGGTCGCGGCTTTGCAGTTGCTGGTCGAAGGCTTCGTTCGACGGCGCCGTATGCCGGCCCTCGCGGCGATACGGCCCGTAAAGGAACAGCACGCCGCCCGGCCGCAGCAGGCGCGACGCGCCTGCGAACAGCGCGTCGGTGCAGGCCCACGGCGAGATGTGAATCATGTTGATGCAGACGATTGCATCGAGCGCGTCGACCGGCCACGACGCGTCGCGCACGTCGAACGCGAGCGGCCCGGCAACGTTGGCGAGGCCCGCATGGGCCACCCACGCGGCGATCGAGCGCCGCGCCTGTGCATCGGGATCGCTCGGCTGCCAGTGCAGGCCCGGCAGCGCCTGCGCGAAGTGGACCGCATGCTGCCCCGTGCCGCTCGCGATTTCGAGCACGCGGCCGCTCGCCGGCAACACGCGGCGCAAGACGTCGAGGATCGGCCCGCGATTGCGTTCGGCCGCCGGCGCCGACAGCCGCGCGGACGGATCGGGAGATGAGGTCGGGCCGCTCACGATGCCTGCTCCGGTGCGTGGCCCGTGAGGCCAAGCCGTGCCGTCAGTGCGTCGAGCGCGGGTGCGCAACGCGCCTCGACCTTCAGCGTCAGGATCGGATCGGCACGCGTATGGCCGAGATTGAGCGCGGCGACCGGCTTGTGCCGTGCCTGCGCCCACACGCAGAAGCGGTAGCCGGAATACACCATCAGCGACGAGCCGACGACCAGCAGCGCATCGGCCGCATCGAGCGCCTGCGACGCGAGCGCCACGCGCTCGCGCGGCACGTTTTCGCCGAAGAACACGACCGCCGGCTTCAGCAGCCCGCCGCACGCGGGGCACGCCGGGATGCGGAACGTGTCGAGCGCGGCCCATTCGATGTGCGCGTCGCCATCTGCGGCCGGCTCGGCCCGCGCGCCCAGCAATTCGGGATTGTCGGCCTCGAGCATGATCTGGATCGTCGCGCGCGCATGATGCGCGCCGCAGCCGAGGCACGTGACGCGGTCGATTCCGCCGTGCAGTTCGATGACGTCGCCGCTGCCCGCGCGCTGGTGCAGGCCATCGACGTTCTGCGTGACGAGTCGCTCGATCCGTCCCGCACTGCCGAGCCGCGCCAGCGCGACGTGCGACCCGTTCGGCTGCGCGCGGCCGACGACGGGCCAGCCGATCATGCTGCGCGCCCAATAGCGCCGCCGCGCGGCATCGGAGCCGAGGAATTCGTGGAGCTGGATCGGCGGCGAGCGCATCCATTGGCCGTTGCGGTCGCGATAGCCGGGAATGCCGGAGTCGGTGCTGATGCCCGCGCCTGTCAGGACCAGCAGGCGCGGATGGCGCTCGACGAACGTGTGCAGCGCATCGAGTGCGGCCGGATCGACGCCGGCGGTTGAAGGGTCGTGCAGGGCTTTGTCGTTCATGTTGGCAACGCGTGATCGGGCGCGCCGGCAAGCACCGTGCGCCCGCACGGGCGGCCAGGCACGCCAGCACATGATACAGAACGCCGCGCGATCGGGCCGAGGGCTCGCGTCGCAAACCGGCGCACAAAAAAAGACGCCCACCGCCACGTGGCGATGGGCGCTTCAACAATTGATCCATCGGGGTAGTGGATCAACTGACAGCACAATTTCGCGGCGTCCGCCCTGCTGCGGCCGGTGAACGCTTCCCCTGGACTGCATATGTTCCGCGATGCCGGACGCATCGTTGCGCTGCCGGCTTTCCGGTGCGATCCGGTTCGGCCCCGTGGCGCCGACGCAATGCACGGCACGCACACGCATACGCCGCGCGACGACTTGCGTTGCGCGCGGCACATTGACGATCCGGGATCGGGGCCGGGCCATCCGCAGGCATTCGAGGTTCATCCCCGACGGCCGACCGGCACCAGTCGGCCTCGTGCGTTACACCTGCACGTCGTCGTTCAGAACAAACCCGATTGCTCGGATGGAACAGAAAGCCGCGCGCTCACGTCGCCTCGATCAACGGCGAAGCGAATACCCTGGCAGGTCGGCGATTCATGTTTGCAACACGACACGTTGCGATTCGGTCTGTTCTCATTCTCTTGTCCCCGTCTCCGATGCGTCCGACCCACTGAAGCGATCGCCGGACCGACTGCGTCCGCGACCGCGCTCACGGCCTGCACAGATATGCAAGGAGCGCACCATGCTTCGCGCCGCAAGGCCGCGCGGGCGGGTTTGGTGCGATCGACGCGAATCGCGCACCGGCAAGAAGCGCGAACGTTTCGAAACTGAAACGCCTTCCGGATCGACGAACGTCGGCCGGGCGTGGCGTCACGCGGCGCAGGCACGCCCCGCGCGGGTAGTGCGGTGTTGCATCCGCGCGCGTTCGCCGCACGGCTGACAATCGCCCCACAGTGCCACATGAATGCGGCGCGCGGCCCCGTCCTGACGTTCCTCGCGCAGCGGGCACCACCTGACCGGAGCCCCCTGCTCGATGCATGCCCGACGCAAACGACTGGCTGGATATCGACGACCGCACGCTGTTCCGACTGCCTCCGGATCGCCGGACCGAACGCGAGAACGATCCCGGCTGCTCGCCCGGGCCGCGCTTCTGGCTCGGCCTCACACTGCCAGGCTTGACGCCGCGGCCGGCGCGACGCCTCGACACACGTCAACGAAAGGCTTCGATCACCTTGGCGCGACGCTCGGTTTCGTCGACGAAGCAACTGTCGACCTCCACGAGCCCGAGCGTGCCGCCCGCATCGGGCTGCCGCGATTCGGCGCAAGCGGCATCCCGTGCCTTGAGCCAGCGGCGCTCGTCGTGGCGCAACCTCGCTTTGCCCTGCTCATCCAGGCTCGCCATCTTCGCCTTGTAGATGGCATTCAACCGTTTGTCGGCCGCGTCGTATTTCAGCCGCAGGCAATTGCGGATGTCGGCCGTGTAGCCCGTCTCCTCTGCAGTCTTGCAGATAGCGGCTCGCTCCGCCTCATCCGCGAGCGTACCGGACGCAATCGCGAAGAGCATTGCGCCCGCCGCCAGACCGATCATCCTGTGTTGCAGCGCATTCATCCGGATTCGTTGATTTCAATGACGGAAGGCATCGATTATGCCCGGCCCGCTCCTGACCCTCGCGGTTCCGACGTCAACCGGTCACGCTCGATCGGTCACTGCGCATGCGGTGCCGCGCAACCGTCGTGCAAACACGCTAGCATTCGGACACGCACCGCCCTGCGTTCGCCCCGCACTGCCTCCCAGGATTCGACATGACCTCGCCCGCCCCCGCCCGCCCCGACGTTGCGCATCGCGTCTTTTCGGACGGACGGCTGTCGATCGGCCTCACGCTGCCGCTGCTTCGCAGCGGCCAAATCGTCGCCGATTTCAACGACCAACTCGAGCTCGCGGCACTGGCCGATACGCTCGGCTTTCGCGCGCTGTGGATTCGCGACGTGCCGCTGAACAGCGCCGACTATCCCGACCCGGTCGGCCACCTCGACCCGTGGGTCCTGCTCGGCGCTCTGGCGTCACGCACGCGCCGGATCGCGCTCGCCAGCGGCGCGATCGTGCTGCCGCTACGTCATCCGCTGCATATCGCGAAGGGCGCGCTGTCGGTCGCGACGCTGTCGGGCGGGCGTTTCATCCTCGGGCTCGGCTCCGGCGACCGGCCGCCCGAATATGCGGCGTTCGGCGTCGATGCGGAAACGCGGCGCGACCGCTACCGCGCGCACTGGGAGGTCGTCGCGGCCGCGCTCGGCGTGCCATCGCGCGTGCTGCCCGACGAAGCGCCGCCCGATGCGCCCGAATTCACGCTGCTGCCACGAGGCGCCGACGCGGTGCCGATGCTGGCAGTCGGCTCGGGTGGGCAAAGCGTCGACTGGATTGCTCGGCACTCGATCGGCTGGATGACGTATCACCGCGATCCGGACACGCAGCGCGCCCGCCATTCGATGTGGCGCGCGGCGGTCGAGCGGCTCGCGTCGCCCGCCTTTCGCGCGTTCGGCGTGTCGATGCGGCTCGACCTTGACACGAATCCCGACGCGCCGGCCACCGCCTTGCCGCTTGGCTATGCAACCGGACACCGCGCATTGGTGGACATCCTGCACGACATGCGCGCGGCGGGCACCCACCACGTCACGCTGAATCCGGGCTCGGACCGGCCCGTGCGCGAAGTCATCGAAGAAATCGCGGAACACGTTCTGCCGGCTTTTCACGACGAGCCAGCGCAATTCAGCAGGATTCCATATTAATTCGACACGGCGCGTGCATCGCCCACCGCTGCTGACAAGCCGCTATTACAAATTCATTACACGCCGGCAATTGAAATGCCCCAACCTATCCGGCTGCCTGCAGCCCGCGTCAGACACATGACTGCGCAAACGCGCCGCTAACGCCCGCGCCGCGACGCGCATGCACGATTCGAATGATCGTCGATGGAACTATTCGGTTCCGATCGCAATCATGTTAACTTCCGTCCATCGTTCAGCCCGGCGGGCCGCGCGCCGATGCGCGCCCGCATGCCTACTTCATGCGACATTTCCTCCTCGGCTGGCTGCTTGCCGCCGTCGTCTCGGCCGCGCACGCGGCCGCTCCCGCCCCGGCCGCCGCGTCTGCCGCGTCCGGCACCGCGCCCGCGCTGACGCCGCAACAGGCGCAGCAGGCACTCAATGTGCTCGAAAATCCACGCGATCGCGCGCAGGTCGAAACGACGCTGCGCGCGATCGCGGCCGTCGGCGCACTGAGCGCACCTGCGGTCGCGGCAAGCGATGCGACTGCGGCCAGCGCCGCGTCGGCCGCCGCGGCCCCGACCGCGCTCAAGTCGAATGGGCTCGCGTCGATGCTTGTCCGGCAGGGATCGCGCTGGACCACCGAAATCGGCGGTGCGCTGAAGGAATCGCTGCACTCGCTGCTCGATGTCGGGTCGGTCGGAAGCTGGTGGCATGACAAGCTGGTGCGCGCCGACGAGCGCGCGGATCTTGCACACGCGCTCTGGATCATCATCGCCGTGCTCGTGCCCGCGCTCGTCGTCGAATGGTTCGCGAAGCGGCTGTTGCGACGTGCGCTGGCCGCAGTGGCCGCTCGGCGCGCCGACACGTCGCGCCGCACCATGCCCGATGCCGTTACATTCGACTCCGCCGCGCCCGACGACGACATCGCCCCGCCGGGCACCCCCACCCCGCCAGACGCTCCCGACGCCGCGCCCGCAGCGTCGCAAGGCCGCGGCCACGCGCGCCGCCACACCACGCTGCTGCACCGGATGCCACGCGTGCTCGTCAGCCTCGCGCTGCGTGCGGTGCCGCTGCTCGTGTTCGTCGGCGTCGCGAGCCTGACGATGTCGGCGATCGGCGATACGGACACGCCGATCGAATCCGCGCTCGAAGCACTGATCGACATCTACGTGATCTGCCGGCTCGTCACGATCGTCAGCCGGCTGTTCTTCCAGCCCGATGCGCGGCAATTGCGGTTGCTGCATGTCAGCGACGCGTGGGCCGGCTTCGCGCAACGTTCGATCGCGCGGATCGTGATCGTGATCGGCGCCTGCACGGCCGCTGTCGAGATCGCCGCGAACTTCGGTCTCAGCGACGCCGGTCACGTCGCGCTGCTCAAAGCCGTCGCGCTCGTCGGGCACCTGATGGTTTCGGCACTGATCCTGCGGTGCCGCCAGCCGGTCGCCGCACGGATCCGCTCAGCCGGCGAGGACCGTCCGTCCTTCACGATGATCGCCAACGCGCTCGCGGACGCATGGGCGCCCGTGTCGGTATTCGTCGTGATGGCGCTGTGGTTCGTGTGGGCGCTCGACGTCCACAACGGCTACCGCGTGCTGATCACGCTCGGCGGCCGCTCGATCGCCGTGATGATCGGCATGCGGATGGTGTCGATCGTCGTGTTCGGCGCGCTCGCGCGGCTGTTCCAGGGCCGCGACGAAGACCGCACGCCCGTCCACGTGCACGCGTACCGCTACTACCCGCTGCTGCGCCAGATCGTGTCGGGCGCGATCGGCATCGTGACCATCCTGGTGCTGCTGCAGATCTGGGGCGTGCCGATCTTCCGCGCGTTCGAAACCGGCACGATCGGCCACCGGCTCGCATCGGCGCTGGTGACGATCGCCATCGCGGCCATCGTCGCGCTCATCGTGTGGGAGGCCGCGAATATTGCGATCGAGCGCCGGCTGCAACGATGGACCCGCGAAGGCAATCTCATGCGCGCGGCACGGCTGCGCACGCTGCTGCCGATGCTGCGCTCGCTGCTGTTCGTGATGATCGCGCTCGTCGTCGTGCTGACGGGCCTCAGCCAGCTCGGCGTGAACGTCGGCCCGCTGCTTGCCGGCGCCAGCATCTTCGGCGTCGCGCTCGGCTTCGGCTCGCAGAAGCTCGTGCAGGATTTCATCACCGGGATCTTCCTGTTGATGGAAAACGCGATGCAGGTCGGTGACTGGGTCACGCTCGCCGGCGTGTCGGGCACGGTCGAGTACCTGTCGATCCGCACCGTGCGGCTGCGCGCCGGCGACGGGTCGCTGTACACGATCCCGTTCAGCTCGGTGACGACCGTCAACAATACGAATCGCGGGCTCGGCAACGCGTCCGTCAAGATCAGCATTGCCTACGGCGAGGATATCGATCGCGCGGTCACGACACTGAAGGAGATCGGCGCCGCGTTGCGCGACGATCCGACGTACCGCGACGGCATCCTGTCGGACTTCAGCTACTGGGGTATCGACCAGGTCGACGGCGCGGCGCTCGCGCTGGCCGGACAGATGCAATGCACGGACTCGACGCGCTGGAGCGTGCAGCGTGAATTCAACCGGCGGATCGCGGAGACGTTCCGCGAACGCGGCATCCGGATCGCCAATCCGCAGCGCAGCGTCGTCGCGTACGCGGACGGATCGCGGCCTGTCGTCAATGGCGACAACGGCAATGCAGCCGAGCCGCCGGCGCCGGCCGAACCGGCGCGCAAGCCGGGTTGACCCGCCGGGGCTGACGGCGCGCCGCGTTCAACGCGCGGCGGGCTTGTTAACGCGTCGAGTGCTGTTTGCAGCGGGCGTCGACGCCCCCGTCTTTGCCGAGCGTTTCGCCGCCACACCTCGCCCCCGCTTCGAGCCGGCGTCAGGAGCGGCCGCCAATCCATCGCGCTGCGCGTGCCATTGCTGGAGCAGCACGCGCGTCTGCTCGGCGATCGTGTCGGTCAGCAGCGCCGCACGCTCGCCTTCGAATGCCTCCCATTCGAGCAACTGCAGCGCCGAACGCTGCGCGATGTGGAACACCGTGATCTGCCCGAACAGGCTCAGCGCGCGCAATCGCGTGACCGGATCGTTGGCCGGCCGCCCCGAGATACGGCCGATCAGCTCGGCGCTCACGTCGTTGAGCGGCTTGCGCATGCGTTTCATCAGGATTTCGCTCGCGCTCGCCGGCTCCTGGCCGCCTTGCTCGCGCGCGAAGAACATCCGCTGGTTCATCGTCTTCGGCGCCGTGAACATCCGGTCCGCAAGCGCACGCAGCAGCCCGACGAACGCGTCGATCAGCACGTCGACGTCCGCGTCCGCATCGAGCATCGCTCGTGCATGGCCGACTGCCGGCGCGAACACTTCCCAGCCGAGCTCCGCGATCGTCTCCACGCACGCGCGGTACACGCCTTCCTTGTTCTCGAAGTAGTACTGGAGCGCCGGCGCATTCACGCCGGCCATCGCCGCGATCTCGCGTGTCGATGCACCCGCGAACCCGCGCTCGCCGAACAGTTCGATCGCCGCCTCGATGATCCGCTGGCGCGTTTCGTCGCCGCGGGCGTAGCCGCCCGCCGACGTGCGGCGCAGCTTCTTCGCTTCGTTCATGCCTTCCTCGTCATTCGCTCGCCCGACATTCTACTTGACACAATTTTATCAACTGGAATAATTCTTCCACTTGGAATAAATTTGACGCCCGCATGTCGACGCTGCAAGACTCGCCACAGAAAGCAAATCGTCAGGAAAACGGAACAACCCCACGAAACGGCAACAGCTTGAAGCGGCGCGTCCTGCTCGTCGCCGCCGTGCTGGCGGCCATCGGCGGCGCCGTCTGGCTCGGCCGATGGTGGACCGTCGGCCGCTTCATCGAAAGCACCAACGACGCGTACTTGCAGGCGGACAGCATGACCGCCGCGCCGAAGGTTGCCGGCTACGTGACCGACGTGTACGTGCGCGACAACCAGGCCGTGAAGGCCGGCGATCCGCTCGTGCGGCTCGACGTCCGCCAGTACCAGGTCGCGCTCGCGCAATCGCTTGCGACCGTCGACGCGCGCCGCGCGGATATCGCACGCGCCGAAGCCGACATCAGCCAGCAGCAGGCGAATCTCGAGCAGGCCGATGCGCAGGCGAAGGTGTCGCGCATCAATGCGCAGCACGCCAGCGACGAATACTTGCGCTATGCGCCGCTCGCGGCGACCGGTGCGGAAACGCACGAACGCGTCGCCGACCTGAAGAGCACGCGCGACCAGGCCGCCGCGACGCTCGCCGCGAACAATGCGTCGATCGCTGCCGCGCGTACGCAGATCGCGTCGACCACCGCGCAGCTCCAGCAGGCGCGCGCGCAGCTCGAGGCCGCGCAGGCCAGCGCCGCGCAGGCGCAGCTTGATCTCGACAACACGATCGTGCGCAGCACGCTCGACGGCCGCGTCGGCGATCGCACGGTGCGCGTCGGTCAATACGTGCAGCCCGGCACGCGCCTGCTGACCGTCGTGCCCGTCGACGCGATCTACCTCGTCGCGAACTTCAAGGAAACGCAGATCGGCAACATGCGCATCGGCCAGCCCGTCGAATTGCACGTCGACGCGCTGCCGGACGGCGCGCTGTCGGGCGTCGTCGACAGCTTCGCACCCGGCACGGGCGCGCAGTTCGCGCTGCTGCCGCCCGAGAACGCGACCGGCAACTTCACGAAGATCGTCCAGCGCGTGCCGGTGCGCATCCGCCTCGCCGCGAACGCCCGCGCGCAGCGCATGCTGCTGCCGGGGCTGTCGGTGACGGTCGACGTCGATACACGCTCGACTCGCGACGAGACGCATCATGGCTGAACCGTCCGCCACGATGCCCATGCCGCCGCACGAAGGCCGCGCGAGCGTGACCGACTGGATCGCGGTCGCGGCCGGCGCGCTCGGCGCGCTGATGGCGACGCTCGACATCTCGATCACGAACTCCGCGCTGCCGCAGATCCAGGGCGAAATCGGCGCGACCGGCACCGAGGGCACGTGGATCTCGACCGGCTACCTGATGTCGGAGATCGTGATGATCCCGCTCGCCGCATGGCTCACGCGCGTGTTCGGGCTGCGTAATTTCCTGCTGACGAACTCCGCGCTGTTCATCGCGTTCTCGATGATGTGCGGCTGGTCGCATTCGCTGCCGATGATGATCGCCGGCCGGATCGGCCAGGGCTTCACCGGCGGCGCGTTGATCCCGACCGCGCAGACCATCATCCGCACGCGGCTGCCGCTGTCGCAGCTACCGGTCGGCATGACGCTGTTCGGCCTGATCGTGCTGCTCGGGCCGCTGTTCGGCCCCGTACTCGGCGGCTGGCTCGCGGAAAACGTGAACTGGAGCTGGTGCTTCTTCCTGAACCTGCCGGTGTGCCTGCTGCTGATGGCGCTGCTGATATTCGGGCTGCCGTCGGACCGCCCGCAATGGCACGCATTCCTGAACGCGGACTGGCTCGGAATCTTCGGCCTCGCGATCGGGCTGAGCTCGCTGACCGTCGTGCTCGAGGAAGGCCAGCGCGAACGCTGGTTCGAATCGCAGATGATCGTCACGCTGAGCATCGTGTCGTTCGCCGGGATGATCCTGATCGCGTTGTCGCAGATCCATGCGAAGCGGCCGATCGTGCGGCTGTCGCTGATGCGCAACCCGCGCTATGCGAGCGTGATCGTGATCGTGTCAGCGGTCGGCGCCGGGCTGTATGGCGTGTCCTACCTGCTGCCGCAGTTCCTCGCGATCGTCGCCGGCTACAACGCGGAACAGGCAGGCGCGATCATGCTGCTGTCGGGGCTGCCCGCCTTTCTCGTGATGCCGATCCTGCCGCGCCTGCTCGGCAAGGTCGATTTCCGCATCCTCGTGATCTCGGGGCTGCTGCTGTTCTGCCTGAGCTGCATGCTCGACATCAGCCTGACCGCGCAGAGCGTCGGCCACGACTTCGTCTGGTCGCAACTGATCCGCGGCGTCGCGCAGATGCTCGCGATGATGCCGCTCAACCAGGCATCGATGGCGGCCGTCGCACGCGAAGACTCGGGCGATGCGGCCGGACTCTACAACATGGCGCGCAATCTCGGCGGCTCGATCGGGCTCGCGATCATCGGCACCGTGATCGACCGGCGCACGACTTTCCACACGGCCGCGCTGCGCGAATCGGTGACGGCGAACTCGCTGATCGGGCAGGACCGGCTGTCGGCCTACGCGGCCAACTGGTTCTCCCACACCGGCGACCTCGCGTATTCGAACATGCGCGCGCTCGGACAGCTGGCGCAGCAGATCCAGATCCAGGCGGTCGTGATGACCTATTCCGAAACCTTTTATCTGCTGGGCCTCGCACTGCTCGCCTGCGTGCCGCTCGCGCTGCTGCTGAGAACGCCGCGCGGGCCGCAGCCGATGTCGTCCGGCCACTGAACCGTCTTACGCGATGAAACCCTTCTCCCTGCCCCACCGCCCTGCGCTCACGCTGTGCGCGGCCGCGTGCCTGCTTGCCGGCTGCACGGTCGGCCCCGACTACCGCGGCGCGCCCGCCGCACCGGATGCGCCGACCTTCGTTCGCGCGCCGGCCTCCGGCATCGACACCACTGCGCCCGCGCCGAGCGCGTGGTGGCACACGCTCGACGATCGCCAGCTCGACGACCTGATCACCGCCGCGCTCGCGTACAACCCCGATCTGCACGCCGCGCAGGCGCGCTTGCGCGCGTCGCGCGCGCAGCTCTCGCAACAGCGCGCGGCGCAGTTGCCGAAAACGTCGGCCACCGTCGCCGCCATCCGCATGCGCGAGCCTGACGTCAGCGCACTCGGTTCGCTGCTGCCGTCGAGCGGCTCGAGCCAGTCGGGCGCAACATCGCCGTTGCCAGGCGGCTCGGGCCCGCTGCAGCTCTATTCGGCAGGCTTCGACGCAACCTGGGAAATCGACCTGTTCGGCGGCACCCGTCGCGCAGTCGAAGCCGCGTCCGCACAGGCGGAAGCGGTCGACGCCGACCTCGCCGATACGCAAGTGTCGATCACGGCCGAGGTCGCGAACGCGTACATCGACCTGCGCGATCAGCAGCAGCGGCTCGCGCTGTCGCGGCGCACTGCCGAGTTGCAGCAGCAGATGCTCGACCTCACGCAGCAGCGCCGCGCGCGCGGCGTTGCCGCGGATGTCGACATTGAACGCCTGACGACACAGGTCGAAAACACGCGTGCGTCTTTGATCCCGCTCGACGCGCAGGTGACGGAATCGCTCGACCGGCTCGCGATCCTGACGGGCCGCGCGCCCGGTGCGCTCGATGCAACGCTGTCGACACCGGATGCCCCGCTGCCGACGCTACCCGGCAGCGTCGCGATCGGCGATCCGGCCACGCTGCTGAAACGGCGCCCCGACATTCGCGCGGCCGAACGCCGGCTCGCATCGAGCAACGCGCAGATCGGCGAGCATGTCGCCGATTACTTCCCGAAGGTGACGCTGCTCGGCGATCTCGGTTTCAGCGCGACCGACCCGGGCCACCTGTTCCGCAAGCAGAACTTCACCTGGGTCGGCGCGCCGTATCTGCAATGGAATATTCTCGACTTCGGGCGCACGCGCGGTGCGGTGCGCGCGGCCGAAGCATCGCGCGACGAAGCGGAGGCGAATTATCAGAAGGTGGTACTCGGTGCCTTGCAGGATGCCAACACGGCATTGCAGCGCTACGGGCACCAGCGCGAACACGTCGTTGCGCTCACCAAGGTGCAGACGTCGGCCGTGCATTCCCGATCGTTGATGGACGAGCGCTATCGCGCAGGTGTCGCATCGCTGATCGACCTGCTCGATACGCAACGCGAGGCGTTGTCCGCACAGCAGAACGTGATCGCCGGGCAGGCCGAACTGATCAAGGACTATGTGTCGCTGCAGAAGAACCTCGGGCTCGGGTGGCAGGCGGGCGCAAGTTGAAGGCAAATTGATCGGCGCCGCACGGCCGGGTTGGTCGAGGCCGCCGCGGCGCCGATGCTTGAAAGGCCGATCGCAACCTCCACGCAAGGCATCGCACGTTCAATCGCCCGCGCTCGACGCTCGCGTGTCGCTTCATCGTACGCAATGCAACAACTCATTGCGCGCGCAACAATATTCGCGGTCTGCGCCGATGACAACCGCGCTCACGCCGCATCGGCGATGCCGCTATCGGAAACATATCGAATATCAATTAGCCAATCGTCTGACGATCTCTTCTAATTCAGTCGGCTTCCCCACCACCGATCGGATTCAAGGAGTTCCATCGTCATGTCCTCATCCTCCAATCGCGTGCTGAGACACGCAGTCGCCGCGCTCTGCGTTGCACTTTCCGCGTCCCCCCATGCCGCCGAGCTCACTCGAGACACCGGCGCCCCCGTCGGCGACAACGAGAATTCGCAGACGGCCGGCCCTGCCGGCCCCGTGCTCCTGCAAGACTCCGCACTCATCGAGAAACTGCAGCGCTTCGATCGCGAACGCATTCCGGAACGAGTCGTGCATGCACGCGGCACCGGCGCATTCGGCGAATTCGTGCCGAGCGCCGACATCTCGAACCTGACGAAAGCGAAGGTCTTCACGCCAGGCACCCGCACGCCCGTGTTCGTCCGCTTCTCCACCGTGATGGGCTATCGCGGCTCGCCCGAACAGGCGCGCGATCCGCGCGGCTTCGCGGTGAAGTTCTATACGCAACAGGGCAACTGGGACATGGTCGGCATCAACTGGCCGGTGTTCTTCATTCGCGACGGCATCAAGTTCCCCGACTTCGTTCACGCGAACAAGCCGAGCGCCGTAACCGGCGTACAGGATCCGAACCTCGCATTCGACTTCTTCGCGAACACCCCCGAAGCGACGAACATGCTGACGATGCTGTACACGAATGCGGGCATGCCCGATTCATACCGTCACATGGACGGCTTCGCGGTGCACGCGTTCAAGTTCGTCAATGCGCAAGGCGACGTGCACTACGTGAAGTTCCACTGGAAAAGCCAGCAAGGCGTGCACGGCCTGCGTCCGCAAGACATCGACGCATCGATCGGGCGCGACTGGAACATGATGACGAACGACCTGTACGGCGCGCTGAAGCAAGGCGACTTCCCGAAGTGGGATCTGTACGTGCAGGTGCTCGCGCCGCAGGACCTGAACCGGTTCGACTTCGATGCGCTGGACGACACGAAGGTCTGGACCGGCGTCCCCGAGCGCAAGATCGGCACGATGACGCTGAACCGCGTGCCCGACAACTACTTCCAGTCGACCGAGGAATCGGCATTCGCGCCGTCGCGACTCGTGCCGGGCATCGAGCCGTCCGAAGACCGGATGCTGCAGGACCGCCTGTTCGCGTACGCCGACACGCAGATGTACCGGCTCGGCGCGAACTACATGGACCTGCCGATCAACCGGCCCGCCGTGCCGGTGGTCAACAACAACCAGGACGGGAAGATGAACGCCGGCGACCGCAAGGGCGAGGTGAACTACGAACCGTCGACGCTGCATGAACTCGCGCCGGACCCGCAGTACAAGTCCGTGCGCATGACGCTCGGCGGAACGACTCAGCAGGAAGCGATCCACAAGAAGCTGCGGTTCCGTCAGGCGGGCGAGTACTACCGCAGCCTGTCGCAGCAGGACAGGGACGACCTGATCACTGCGCTGTCCGGCGATCTCGGCAAGGTGACGAACGCTCACAACCAGTACGCGATGCTGTCGTACTTCTACAAGGCCGATGCCGACTACGGCACGCGTCTCGCGCAGGCCGTTCATGCCGACGTCCGGCAAGTGCAATCGCTCGCGTCGAAGCTGAGCGAGAACTGATCCCGCGGCTGCGGTCGCCGTCGACGTGCGGGGTTGCGCCGCGCACGTCGACCTGCCCCACACATCAGGACATTCCCATGCAATCCAAACGGCTGACCCACGCGATCCGCTCGACCACAACGGCCCTCGTGCTGGCCGCGATCGCCGGTTGTGCGCACCTTCCCGACCGGCCGGCTTATTCGCCGGCCGATCCTGCCGCGCTGCGCCGCTACGACAGCGACTGGTTCGATGCCGCCCGCGTCGGACGCGTCGACATCCTGCGTGCATTGCACGACGCCGGCTATCCAGTCGACGCCACCGACAGCCGCGGCTTTACGGCCGTGATACTCGCGTCCTATGACGGCCAACCGGCCGCACTCGACTATCTGCTGTCGGCCGGCGCAAACGCATGTGCCGGCGACCGTCACGGCAACACGGCGCTGATGGGTGCCCTCTTCAAGAACGAACCCGACATCGCGCGGCGCCTGATCGACACGCATTGCCCGATCGACCAGACGAACGGCGCCGGGGAAACCGCGCTGGGATTCGCCACGTTGTTCAATCGATTCGACCTGATTCCGGTCCTCGTCGCGCGTGGCGCGAATCCGAATCATGTCGATCGGCGCGGCCAGTCGCTGCTGCAGCTCGCGCAGTCGCACGACAACACGGAAGCCGTGGACGCGCTGCGGCATGCAGGTGCGAGGCAGTAGAAAAGCAGGATTCCTGCTTGTTTCAGATAACGCAGGGTGACAGGGAAGCGATCTCTTACGTCGCCCTCGACACCTCGCAGAATCAAAAAAAACTCGTCGAGCCGCCGGTAGAAAGCGATCCGCCCTGGATCGGGCTGCTCGATTCCGTACCCGGCGAAGAAAGGCGCGCCCCGGCGATTCGAGTCACGGCTCGAACCCGATCGGCCAGTTGCGCCCATTACGCGTCGAACCGGAAACGATCGGCAAATCGAATTCGCCATTACTTTCTTTGTTGGCGTCGAACATTACAAAATACTGCCAATTTTTTCAAAAGCATTTCACTTATTCGATTTAATTTAGTTTCATATAATCAAAAAAAGTTTGACATCGCGCTTTCGTTCTTGATAACGTCCGATGCAAGCAATCTGACGAATTGTTCACTACGCACTCGCTTCCGCTCGACGTTTTTTCGCTTCCGCCGCACCGCAGTGCTCGCCGCCGGCTGTATCGTTCGCGCGCCGGCGCATGCAACATCCCGATGCATCTCATTGGACGACTGCCATCCGGCAGCGGGCCGAAGGATCGAACCAAATGAGCAGGACACCGAAACTGTTGCTCTAGCCATCCCGCCCGCGCCAGGTCCGGCGCAGTTGCGTCGTATCGCGGCGCAGCCTTCCCGTTACCGCGTTTTCCGTATTTCACCCCCGGAGAAACACCACGTTTCCGGATCGGGTGAAAGGCCCTGTCGCGTCCGTGCCATCCGCACGCATGCGGCAGAAATCGGCGGTGCATGACCCGCATCGCTGTCGACCGTTGTTGTTCGTGCTGTTCGATGTTCAACCGGAGGGGTAATTCAAATGAATCAGGTTGCAGACAAGAAACAAAAGCACATTCGCCTCGTCAAGCTCGCATTCGCCGCAGCCGCCGCCGCGTCGTTCGGCATGGCAACCGTCCACGCCGCGCCTGCGGCCGGCTGGACGGAAACGCGCACCAAGGGCTTCCTGCCGCTCGTGCAGCAGAGCGAAGCCGGTACGGCCGGCGCGCCTGCCGCGAGCACGGCCGCCGCTGCAGCGGCGGCAATCGAGATGGCGCCAGGCGAATCGGTGGACATCGTGCTCGGGCTGAACCTGCGCAACGAAGCACAACTCGACCAATACCTGCACGACCTGCATACGCCTGGTTCGCCGCACTACAGGCAGTTCCTCACGCCGGCGCAGTTCTCATCGCAATATGCGCCGACCGACCAGCAGGTCGCGTCGGTCGTCGCGCATCTGCGCAAGGCAGGCTTCGTGAACATCGTGGTCGCGCCGAACCGCCTGCTGGTATCCGCGTCCGGCACCGCGGCAACCATCAAGTCAGCGTTCCGCACGACGCTCAAGCGCTTCACGCACAACGGCCGCAGCGTCTATGCGAATACCGACGCCGCGCAAGTGCCGAACGCGATCGGCGGCGTCGTGGGCGCCGTGCTGGGCCTGCAGAACGTCGAGTTGATGCACACGGGCGCGGGCAGCCGGCCGCAAGGCAACACCAGCAACCTGACGATTCCGGCCGGCGCATCGGCGGTGCCGCACAACCCGACCGAATTCTCGTCGCTCTATGGCGGCGACGGTACGCCGACTGCCTCGCAGACCACCGTCGGCATCATCTCCGAAGGCGACCTGTCGCAGACGGTGAGCGACCTCAATACGTTCGCCGCAAACAACAGCCTCGGCTCGATCAGCAGCAGCATCGTGAAGACGGGCCCGTCCGGCAGTTCGTACACCGACACCGACGGCACCGTCGAATGGAACCTCGACAGCCAGTCGATCGTCGGCGCGGCCGGCGGCAGCGTGAAGCAGGTCGTGTTCTACGTCGCACCGTCGATGACGCTCACGGCGATCACCGCCGCGTACAACAAGGCCGTGACCGACAACGTCGCGAAGGTGATCAACGTGTCGCTCGGCGTGTGCGAATCGTCCGCGAACAGCACCGGCTCGCAGGCAACCGACGACACGATCTTCAAGCAGGCGATCGCACAGGGGCAGACCTTCTCGGTATCCGCCGGCGATCACGGCGCGTACGAATGCGCGAGCGGTACGCCGTCGCGCTCGACCTACACGGTGAGCGAGCCGGCAACGTCGCCGTACGTAATCGCGGTGGGCGGCACGACACTGTTCACGAATACGTCGAACAACGCGTACAACAGCGAGATCGTCTGGAACGATCCGAGCTGGCAGCCGGGGACCGTGTGGTCGACGGGTGGCGGGTACAGCAAGTACGAAGCCGCGCCGTCGTGGCAATCGTCGAGCCTCACCGGGTCGACCAAGCGCGCACTGCCTGACGTCGGCTTCGACGCGGACCTGCGCACCGGCGCGATTCTCGTCGTGAACGGCCAGACCTCCGACACGCTGTGGGGCTCGGGCTACCTGAACAACGAAGGCGGCACGAGCCTCGCCGCGCCGATCTTCACGGGCATCTGGGCGCGCCTGCAGTCCGCGAACAACAATGCGCTCGGGTTCCCCGCGTCGAGCATCTACAAGTACTTCCCGAGCAACGCGGCCCTGCTGCACGACGTCACATCCGGCAACAACGGCAGCGGCACCTACGGCTACAAGGCGAAGGCCGGCTGGGACGCGACGACGGGCTTCGGCAGCGTGAACATCTCGAAGCTGAACACGTTCATCCAGAGCACGCCGGATTTCGCACGCTGATGGAGCGGTGACCGCCCCGGTTCCGCGTGTGCACCGTCGCGCACGCATGGAATCGGATGGGATCGTCCGAACAACCCGCGAAGGCTGCAAAACCTTCGCGGTTTTTTTGCGTTCCGCGTAATCTCGCGGCGCAGCGACGCGCCAGCCAACCTTGCAATTGTTGCTCAAGCAACTTTCATACTTCTTGCTTTGCTCGTACCAACCCGCTTACGGACTGCAGGGTACACATACTGTTACACAACACCCAGACAACTTCCGCGCGCGTCGTGCGTTTAACTGGATATATCGATTCGTCGCGGGACAACCACCATGCGAACCCGACCCTGCCGCCTGCTCCGGCCGATGCCCCCGGAGCATGTGCAAACGGTCGCGGCACAGTGCTCGAGCCGATCGCGTGGCCCGCATATCTGCCAACGCCGACACAACACCGAACGCACAACATGACCCACGCACGTGCACACCGCCCCGTCAGGACGCTGATCGCGTCGTCCCTCATCGTGTCGCTGCTCGGCCTCTCGGCCTGCAACAAGAACGGGAACACCAGCGCCGCCGCAGCGGCCAGCGATGCGAGTGCGGCCGCGGCAGCACAGCCCGCATCCGCGCCCGTCGCCTACACGCCTCCGAGTGCCGACCAGCTTTACCAGATGGTCGCGCCGATCGCACTCTTCCCCGACAAACTCGTCGCTTTGGTGCTTGCGGGTGCAACCTATCCGGACCAGGTCACGGCAGCCAACAACTGGGTCATGCAGAATCCGTCGCTGAAGGGGCAGGCACTCGCGACCGCCGCCGATACGCAGCCGTGGGATCCGTCCGTCAAGGCATTGACCGCGTTCCCCGCGGTACTGTCGCAGATGGCGTCGAACCCGGCCTGGACCACATCGCTCGGCCAGGCTTACTACAACGATCCCACCGACGTGATGAACGCGATCCAGATGATGCGCCAGCGCGCGCAGGCCTCCGGCCATCTCCGCTCAGGCGGCCAAATGCGGGTCACGCAAGTCGCGCAGGCCGCACCGACCGGCTACACGCCGGCTACCGATGCGCCCGTGGTCTACGCCGGACCGGCGATCGTACCGCCGCCCGCGCAGGCCATCGAGATCGAATCCGCGCAGCCCGACGTCGTCTACGTCCCGTCGTACAACCCGACGGTCGTCTACGGCGAGCCGGTTTCGTCCTACCCCGGTTACGTGTATCGGCCGCCGCCGTACAGCACGGGAGAAGTCGTTGCCGCCGGCGTGATCACGTTCGGCGTCGGCATCGCCGTCGGCGCCGCGATCTTCGGGCACCACGACTGGGGCTGGCACGCATGGGGCATGAACTGGGGCGCGCCGCATCGGGAAGGCCCCGGCTGGAATGGCGGCTGGCAGCGTCCGGCCGTGGTGTACAACCACACCACGTACGTGTCGAAGTCGACCACCGTGATCAACCACATCACCAACATTCGCAACACGCGAATTACGAACAACTACGGCGGCAACGTCACCAACAACACGACGAACACGACGATCGAACGCAACACGATGCAGCCGGGCGCCGTGCCGATGACGATGCCGCACTTCGGCGCGAACGATACGCGCCCCGGCGCGCGGCCGTCGCCCGACGCGTTCGCGCAGAACCGCGCGAACGAGCCGCATGCAGAAGCGTCGACGCAACATGCGCCTGGCGCGATGCGCGAGGAGCGACAGCCGGAGCGCGCCGCACACGAAAATCGCGCGATTATGCAGCAACAGCAGCGCAACGAAGCCGAGCAGCAGCGCGAGGCGATGCAACCGCACAACGCAACACAGCAGCAACAACGCGCGGAAATGCAACAACACAACGCGGCAGAGCAACAGCAGCGCGAGGAAATGCAGCAACGCAATGCGGAGCAGCAACGGCAGCGCGAAGCAATACAGCCACGCAACGAGACTCAGCAGCAATTGCACAAGGAAACGCCGCCGCGCAACGAAGCGCAGCCGCAGGAACACGCGGCACCGCAGCCGCGGCAACCGGCCCCCGAGCACGCACCCGTACCGCGTCCGCACCCTGACGAGCCGCATCCGCCGCACGAGACGCACGAGCATCGCGCCGACTGAAGCCCACCTCGTCACGGCAGCGTGGCATTCGCGCTGCCGTCCGACGAAACCCGTGTCTCGCTGTCATGCCGAGGCAACGCGGCGCAACACGTCGCACGCCGCCGTTTTCGGCCATACCGCGCGGCCTTGCCGCGCACCTCACTCGGCCCAGTTCCGGACGTAGTCCGGCACCGGCATGTTGCTGTCGGCATGAACCGGCGCGCTGCGCGTCGTCTTCAACGGCAGGATCCCCGTCCAGACAGCGAGCGCGAGATCGTCTTCCTTGTCGGACGGCATCGAATCGCCGACTTTTACCGCTGCTTCCGCAAGGGCAATCCGCAGCACGCTGGTCGCATTGACCTCCTTCTCGTTGCCGGGCCGCGCATCATGCTTGCGACCGGGCGCGATCTTGTCCATCAATGCCTCCAGCGCCGTCAGCTTTTCCGCACGACCCTCCACCATCTCGAACCGCCCGTAGATCACCGCGGATCGGTAATTCATCGAATGGTTGAAGGCCGACCTAGCCAACACGAGACCATCCAGCAACGTAATCGCGACGGAGGCCGGCGCACCCGCCGCCAGCGCCTTGATCATCCGGCTGCCGTTGGACCCGTGAATATAGAGATCATCGCCGCGCCTCCAGTGCGCGGTCGGGATGCAGTGCGTGTCCTCGCCCGAACCGAATGCGATGTGGCACACGTAGGCCTCGTCCACGATGCGATGAAGCATGTCGCGATCATGGTTTGCCAGTTCCGGCAGGCGACGAATGATGGTGCGGGTCGCGGGGGAGATGACGGTCTGGTCTTTCATGTCTTTCATGTTTCGTTTTCCTGTTCGTGCGCCCTTGCGCGCATCGAGCGGCCAGCGTTCCGGCAAGAATCGGGCATTCTCTCTAAATATATTTGCACTACGAAGTTAATTGAATCGATCGCTACGGTATCCGCGCGCGCAACCGGTCGATCGGCGCGTCGACAGTCGCTTGCAAAATCGATCAAAATACGCGCGTGCCACTTTCCGTGACGATCCCCGGAAATGCCCGCGCACCGGCCGGCACCACGAGAACGTGAACGATACGATGCGCGTCGAATCTTCAAAAGAACCAGCTCAACGAAAAATTCTAGAACCAGCCCATGGATCTCGCGCTGCTCATCTCATCGCTTTCCAGACAGGACGGCACGACACGACACAGCCAGCAGGAAGCCCTCTACCGGAGCCTGCGCGACATGCTGCTGGACGGGCGTATCCCGCCCGGCACGCGGCTCGTGTCGACACGTGTGCTCGCGGCCGAGCTGGGTATCGCGCGCAACTCGGCGGTCTATGCGTACGAGCGCCTTGCCGAGGAAGGTTTCGTGGCGGCCACCCGCAACGGGACAATCACGCGATGGGACGGACGCGGCCGTTCCAGCGCTGCGCTCGAAAGCGGCCCGGCCGCGGTTCGATTGTCCGGGCGCGTGCACGGGCTGGAGAACGCCGATCCCGAACCCGAACGCATGCTGCCGTTCGTTCCCGGCCTGCCTTCGCTCGATGAATTCCCCGTTGCCCAATGGCGCCGCTGCATCGAGCACGCGTGGAAAGTCATCAAGCCCGCCCAGCTCGCATACGGCCCAGTCGAAGGGCTGCCCGAATTGCGGCGTGCCGTGGCCGCCTACATCCGGGTCTCTCGAGGCGTGCGCTGCGAAACAAACCAGGTATTCATCACCGACGGCACGCAAAGCAGCCTCGAACTGTGCGCGCGCATGCTGGCGGATCCCGGCGAATATGGCTGGCTCGAGAACCCCTGCTACAACGGCGCCCGAACCGCATTCCGGTCGACCGGCCTGGAGCTCGTGTCGATCGAAGTCGACCACGAAGGGATGGCGCCAACCGACGAACAGTGGCGCACCCGGCCGCCCCGGCTGATCTATACGACACCGTCGCACCAATACCCGCTCGGCGCGCTGATGAGCCCCCGGCGACGCACGGCGCTCGTCGAGCACGCACGTGCGTGCGGCGCGTGGATCATCGAGGACGATTACGACAGCGAGTTCCGCCACGGCGGCCAGCCGCTGCCCGCGATCCAGGGCCTGCGTGCCGACGCACCGGTCTGCTATCTCGGCACTTTCAGCAAGACGATGTTTCCCGCCCTTCGGCTCGGCTTCATGGTGGTTCCGTCGATTCTGGTCGAACGCTTCACCAGCACGCTGCGCGAACTCGTCCATCGCGGCCACTCGGCCGATCAACTGGCGATGGCCGAATTCATCGACACCGGCCTCTTTGCGCGACACCTGCGCAGGATGAGGACGCTGTACGCCGAGCGGCGGAGCAGCCTCGAAGCCGCACTCGCCCGCCACCTCGGCACGGTGCTGAACGTTCGCGAAAGCCCGGGCGGCATGCATCTGTCTGCGGATCTCGCGATGCCGCTGCACGATACCGACGTCGCACGCGCCGCAGCCGCACGTGGCCTGCTGCTTCAGCCGCTGAGCAGCTATCGGGTCGGCGACGGCCGGCCGTACAACGGCTTCGTGCTGGGATACGCCGGGCTGAACGACGCGACGATCGAGACCGCCACGATGCAGCTCGCGGCCGTCATCGAGCAGCGCGGCCGCACGCGTTGCTGAATGTCGCGTGCGGCAGCGTCGCTCACAGTTGCGATTCGATCGGAAACAGCCCGAGAAACCAGACTTCCATCCGCCGCGCGGCGGACACTTCCGGTTCGTGATCGAGCTCGGTGACCTTGCCGTCCGAATCGGTCTGAATCCACTTGAGCTGCCCGTTGCCCGCCAGATCGGTCCTTGGCTCGACGCGCCACGCAATTCGATCGAGCCGCGCTTCCAGATCGTTGGCCACCTGCGACGCAATCGCCGGACTCTCGCAGTAAACGCCGATCTCCGTATTGAGGTTCAGCGAGCGCGGATCGAGATTCATCGACCCGATAAAAATGCTCTTGTGATCGAACACATAGGTCTTCGCATGCAGCGACGCACGCGACGACCCGATGATGACCTGCTTCGAAATGCTCTTGTCGCCCGACGGCCGCCGTTCGTAAAGCCGCACGCCGGCGGCCAAGAGATCGCTTCGGTAGTGCCGGTAGCCCGCATGCACGGCCGCCACGTCGGTCGACGCGAGCGAGTTGGTCAGCACCGTCACGCGCACGCCGCGCGCCGTGAGCGCGCGCAGCCGCTCGACGACCTCCTTGCCCGGCACGAAATACGGCGACACGATCAGCAGATCATGTTCGGGCTGCAATGCGAGTGCCCGCAACTGCGGCATCAGGTGCCCGTCGCTGTCCTTCGGCGCGTGCGCGATCTTCGACGGATCGTCGTACAGCACCGTCGCGTGGCCCCACGACAGTTCCGTGCCCTGCCCGTGAACGATCCGGTCGAGCCGCTGCCTGGCCTCGAGCACGTACGGATTGTCCTCCATGGCCCTCAGGTAATCGCGTAACCGTTCGCGCTCGCGGTCCAGCCCGCCCGGCGCCGCGTCATGCCCGACCAGCGCACTGATCGGATACGCGTACGGGGAATTCCAGAACGTATCGAATTCGGTCGAGATGTCCTTCACGGCCGGACCATGAACGACGACGTCGAGATCGCCGAACTCCAGCATCGACGATGCGCCGAAATACTCGTCGCCGATGTTGCGGCCGCCGACGATCGCCGCCTGGTTGTCCGCGATCATCGCCTTGTTGTGCATGCGCCGGTTGACGCGCGAGAACTCGAACACGGTGCCGATCTTCTTGAACCGGCGCGTGGCGACCGGATTGAACAGCCGGATCTCGATGTTCGGATGCGAACTGATCTCGAGCAGCTTGCGGTCGTCCGCGTTCGTGCCGAGGTCGTCGAGCAGCGCACGGACGCGCACGCCGCGATCGGCCGCGCGAATGATCGCGTCGGCCAGTTCGTGCCCGGTCAGGTCGTCATGCCAGATGTAGTACTGAAGGTCGAGCGAGCGGTCCGCGCGATCGGCCAGCAACACGCGCGCATCCAGCGCGTCGACCGGATCGGTCAGCAGATGAAACGCGTCCTGCCCCGGATGCGTGCTGGCTTGCTGCCGGAACGCGCTACCCAGCCGCGTGTTGTCCGTATCGGTGTATGCGTGCGTCGGCACGCGATCGGCCTGCGGCGGCAGGCTCGCGCAGGCAACGAGTGCCAGCAACGAAAGAATCGCACCCCACGAACGCAGCATGGTCATGATCGCCGTCCCACTCCCGGCCGAAGTCTGTTTATTCTCGCCGCCGGATGGATCGCGGGGCGGTTTGGCTTTCCTTCGGCCGCAACCGATGTCGCGTGCGGAACGGCCGCGCCACAGCATACTTCGATTGCCTGCGACGCGGCACCTTCTCGGTACTTTCCTGACCCTGACGCTCGTCTCGCGTCCACGCAAAGAAAAACCCGCGACGCATGAAGCCATCGCGGGTTTTCGGCATGCTGCGCGAGCGCGCGCATGAAATCTGGTGGCCCGGCGGCAATCGAATACGGCCGCCAATCAACCACCAGCTATACGCACGACCTCGAATCGGAAATAGTTGCCCCCAGAGTTGCCCCCGAACCAGCGCCACTGCAATAGGCGCTGGATCAAGCAAGCGAAACCATCTCATCTGCATTCGCTGCTTCAATCGTAGGTTGCACCTTCACAACATCGTGGATGTTCACACGTAAGGCGGCGGCGGACCGCAAACTCATGCTCCATGGCTAGCCGACCGCTTGAGCAGCCGTTCGAAACGGATAATCAAATCTGGCTAAATCCACAGATACGAGCAACCTCTCGTCAACCCGAGATCAATCGGATTCGGCCTTGTTCGAGCCAGTCTTTCTATCCGCAATTTTCCGCAAAAATGCAGCCTCCAACTGTTCCGCCTCCGCGCCATAATGGGCTTCCCGATGATGTTCCGAGCAAAGTGCGATGACGTTATCGACCGTGTCGTGACCTTGGTCAGCCAGAGCAATGACGTGATGTGCTTCCAGATATCGCCCACCGCCGGTCGTGAGAAATCCTTCCTTGCCGCAGTGTTCGCATCGGCCATTGGCCAGTTCTATAACACGTGCTCTTATCGCCGGATCGCGCTTGAAGTCGTTGCGTACGTGTGACGCTCGGTCGACCTGGGTATGGCCCACTGGGTCGATTGCGAGGTCATCGATCGCGTACTGGACAGGCATGACGTGATCGAGGCCCTGCCCCAATCGAATGGCCTCCGCCGTCGTTTCACCAATAACATACGCAATCAAGCCATCTGGCTCATCAACTATTCGAAGAACCAGCAGACTTTGGTCGTCGTATGACGCCCGCTCCCGAGGTTCAGCGTCGGTGTCCTTCGCCTTGCAGAGAATCCCGTAGGTCTCATAGCGCTTTGCGATGGAGGCCTCGAGGATCTCGATCTTCTCCTTCCCACCGTTTCGGTCTTTATATTGGAGATCAGCTTTGTGCCACATCACGACACGTCCACCAACCAAACCATCCTCCCAGACCGAGAACACAGCTCGGCCCAGTTCGTGGTTCACCGCCGACCACGACCAAACGATGTTGCGCATGGGGCAGCCAAGCGATGCGCAGAATTTCGAATAGGCTAACTTCGGTTTGGGCCGCGAATCCGCGAGGTTGCGTTGCGCCATCTCATCCGGCAGACATGTGTGGCAACGGGTCAGCGTTGATCGCGGTCGGTTTTTCTCGCTCCATGCTTCTAGATCCGCAGGAGTGTCCGAGCAGATCTTGATGTAATTTTCACCGGTGAATGCGTTGACCGCATACTGCTTGGAATAGGTCGAGATATGGTGACATCCAGACTTATGAAGCACGGCATAAGTGCTCTCATTCCGCGTCGTGTTTAACACGAACCCGGTGCGATGGAGCTTCATCCAAGCAAGGTATCTTTCGTCGGTAGAGTCAAATAATTGTTCAGCCATAGTGACCCTGAACCGGAATTAGTCCCGGTCGGAAGTGGAGATTTCCGGCTTGTGACCCTGAACCGGAATTAGTCCCGGTCGGAAGTGGAGATTTCCGGCTTGTTGACCCTGAACCGGAATTAGTCCCGGTCGGAAGTGGAGATTTCCGGCTTGGTTGAGTTGTCAGGCGAGGCGGATTCCCTTGCCTGACGGGCGAATTCGGCAGGCGTCATCCACTGCAATGCGGAGTGGGGACGAACCTCGTTATAGTACGTGCGCCAGTCGTCGATTTTGCTCTGCGCGTCGGCCAATGACAAGAACCAATGCGCGTTCAGACATTCCTGCCGGAAGCGCCCGTTGAAGCTTTCGACCTTGGCGTTGTCAGTAGGCGTGCCCGGTCGGCTGAAATCCAGTTCAACGCCATGTTCATAGGCCCAGCGATCCATTGCCTTCGAGATGAACTCGCTGCCATTGTCGACCTTGATCGTGGCCGGGTGTCCGCGCATGGCAGTAATACGCATCAGCGCTTCGACCACATGCCCCCCCTTCAGACTTTGTCCGACCTCGATGGCCAAACATTCCCGTGTGTAGTTGTCGACGACGGTCAGAGTCCGAAGACGTCTTCCATCGAACAGTGCATCGGCAACGAAATCCATACTCCAGATTTCGTTGATCGTAGTCACCATATGCTTGGGCTGCCGTAGTCGTGCCGACTTGTTGCGCCGCGGCCGCTTATGCCGCAGCGACAGGCCTTCCGCGCGATACAGCCTGTAGACGCGCTTGCAATTATCTCGCCAGCCTTCCCGTCGCAGAACCACGTGAACGCGTCGATACCCGTAGTGCACGCGCGTGGCGGTGATCTCCTTGATACGCATGAGCAGTGCCGACGAATCGCGTGCGACTGACTGATACCGATACAGCGAACGAGACATGCCAAACAACGCGCATGTCTTCGTCAAGCTGGTTCGATAGCGATCACGCAACTCATCGATCAACATGCGCCGACGGGAAGGCTTCAGAGCTTTTTTGCGAGTACGTCCTGCAGCATGGCCTTGTCCAGGCTCAGGTCCGCCACGAGTCGCTTCAGCTTCGCGTTTTCCTCTTCGAGCTGGCGCAACCGGCGCAACTCGGAAGGTCCCAACCCTCCGAATTTCTTCTTCCAATTGTAGAAAGTCGCCTCGCTAATTCCGAGCTTGCGGCAGATCTCTTCGACCTTCGTACCCAGCTCGGCTTGCTTCAGTGCAAATGCGATCTGCTCTTCCGTAAACTTGCTCGTCTTCATGGCATGGCCTTCGTGTCCGCTCGGACACATCATGCCGAATTTCTCTACTTTTGAACCGGACTATTTCTTGGGTCAGGGTCACCTTCCTTCATCTGAATTTCGTCAAGTCCACACTCTCGCCTGTCGACGGTAGCCATGGCAAATGGAATCGATTCCAGAAAATCTCAGTCACATATGACCTCCCTGAGCACGGCCACCTAAGGCCACTTCGCCTCGGCAATCCCGCCGCGACGCACTTCGCTCGGAGGCTTTCCATGACTCACACCTACGTTCTTGTTGCTGCGATTACGGCAACGTTGGCGACCATCGCTGTCGTCGCCTTCCTCCTCTGGCGGCGCTTCACGCCGGCGCCGCCGACCACCCCGCCAATTAGCACTGAACCTCCCGCTCTCGCGGCACCTCTGCCTCGATACACCTTGGAAGACGAATGGGAGGCTCACGCCCCCTATCCTGACCATGCATTGCATGCGATCCGGGGAAACGAACGGGAATTCCGTGACGCGTTTCCGCACAAGACGCACTATCGATCGCATGATCGCTTCACATTCGACGATGTCGAACCGTTCGAACCGGACGAGTTGCCCTCATTTCATCGCCCCTTCCAACAGCCGGCAACCGATACTGACTTCTTCTCTTACGCGCCGCCCAACGCACGTATCTCGACAACATCTTCATCGAGTGACGCTGCACAACGCTGCCCGCACTGCAATTCGTCACGCATCACCACGTTGAACATCGGCCGCAAAGCAGGCAGCACGATCGGCAGTGTCGCCGGCGCGACGAGCGGCATGGCGATGCCCCTCTCTGGCGCCGAAGCCGGCGCAGTCGTCGGCGCAATTGGCGGTCCGCTTGGCTCCGTCTTCGGCGGACTCGCCGGCGCGGTCATCGCCGGCCTACTCGGCAGCGCAGCAGGCTGCGCAGCTGGATCCGCGGTCGGTGCCGCCATCGACGAGAACGTCCTCGACAACTATCGGTGCCTGTCGTGCGGCCATACTTTCAGCGCGCAGCACGATTGATTCTCGCGATCGCAGTCCTCATCCATCCGTTCCACCGCATCCGCTTCCCCCTTCTCGATTTAGTCCTACCCGGCCTGCGCCGGGCGTTATGCCATTTCAATTTTTCAGGAGTTCACCATGCATCTCGTCCAATCCATGGCCTACGTCGGTCAAACGCCCTGGCATGGCCTCGGCAACCAGCTCGCCGCCAACCAGCCGATCGAAGTCTGGGCAGACCGCGCCGGCATGAACTGGACGATCGAACCGTCCGAAGTCCGATACGTATCCGGCTCCGCCGGTATCGGCTCGATTCACGCCTTTCCCGACCAGAAGGTGCTGTATCGGTCGGACACCAAGGCACCGTTATCGGTCGTCTCCGCGCGGTATCAGGTTGTCCAGCCCCGAGAGATCCTCGAGTTCTACCGGGATCTGACGGAGGTCGGTGGTTTCGAACTCGAAACGGCAGGCGTGCTCAAGGAGGGCCGCAAGTTCTGGGCACTCGCCAAGACAGGTCAATCCGGCATGCTGAAGGGCAAGGATCACGTCAAAGGTTACCTGCTGCTAGCAACCGCCTGCGATGGCACGCTCGCAACGACCGCGCAGTTCACTTCGGTCCGCGTCGTCTGTAACAACACATTGGCGATCGCGCTCGGTGACGGTACCGGTGTCGTCAAGGTGCCGCACCGTTCTCAGTTTGATCCGCAAGCAGTCAAACGCCAACCGGCGCCGGCGAAGCTGGCGGCTCGCAGGCGCTGATGGCATTCGGCGCGCAAGCCGGTTCGGTTGCGATCACCCCGAAGACACACGTGACGTACGCGGGCGAGAACATCGACCAGGTCGCGCAGCAGCACGTCCAGCTGACCAGCGGTCAGCGCATCAACCTCCACGGCGGCCGCGGCGTCGCAATGTTCGCTCACAGCGATGGCGTATCGGCGATCGCGAACCAAGGCAAGGTTACGCTGCAAAGCCAGGCCGACGACACGCAGATCGATTCGGCGAAGAACATCCAGTTCACGGCGGCCGACGGCAAGATCACAGGCATGGCGAACGATCAGGTGGTCTTCACGACATCTGGCGGCGCCTACCTGAAACTGCATGGCAGCGACATCGAGCTCGGTTGTCCGGGCAAGTTCACCGTGAAGTCTGCCGGCCATTCGTGGCAGGGCCCGGCCAGCATGAGCACGGACATGCCGAAATTCGATCATGCGCCTCTCGGGCGCGTGCCGAAACTGGTGCGGGCCTCCGACGGCAATCCGATCGAAGGTTACGTCGGCGAGGTCCACAAGGCGTCGGGTGAAATCGTGACCGGCCAGACGGACAGCGCCGGCACGATGGCCCCGATCGACCACAACCAGTTCGAACAGGTGGTCGTGAAGTTTTTCAAAAAAGACGCATAAACGAGCGACGAGATACGGGTCATGCCAACATCACAACGCAATCCAGCAGCGACTGCCAAGGGCACGTTGCTGCCGAACAAGCAGAAAGAGCTTGTTGCAGTCAAACCGATGCCTTTGCCCGGCCTCGTGATCTTCGTGCACGGAGTCAACTCCGAGGGCGAGTGGTTCGGCCCGGCCGAAGAAGGGCTCTGCCGGGGATTGAATCGGCGCCTCGGGCGGCTCGACGATCAGATGATGTTCAAAGGACCGAATGGCGGACAACTTACCCCGGCTAAGTACATCAAGTTCCTGACGAATGACGGCTTCATCAATCCGAAGATGACGCCGCAAACGTACGTGCAACCCGACCCTTCGTGGTCGCCGGTCATCCATTTCCGGTGGGGACACAAGGCGAATAAGGCAGAGCTGCAGGAGTTTGGCGGCAACATTTTCCTTAACGAACAAAACTACTGGGGGGGGGGCCCGTTTGCAAACGGGTGTTCGAGCCTTCCAGACTTGTGGAACGTCGGGGTCAACGACCGACCGTTCCTGTGGCTGCAGATCCAGGATTTGAACCCCGTTGCCGCCCGAATGGTGTACTCAACACCTAATCGTCAATACGGGGTAATGGCTGCCCTGCGTCTCGCTAAACTGATCGAGTCGATTCGGAAAAAGCAAGCGGACTGCCCGATCACAGTGGTCTGTCATAGCCAAGGCAACATCGTCGGGATCACAGCCGCATTTCTGGGCGACCAATTACCTGATGTGAAAGACGCCAACGGGAAAACCGGCCGATGCGTCGCCGACGCCTATGTGCTGGCCAACGCGCCATACAGCTTGGTTGCCGATCTGAAGACCGATTCCTGGACACAACGCGGCGCAAAGGATTCAGAGGGCCGACGCGGACGTGAAACGTGGGAAGCTCGCGTACACACCCTGTCAAACTTCTTCGACATTAAAGCGATATGGCGACCGCACGCGAATTGTCGGCACGATGGAAAATCAATGTGACGGTGCGGCAGAGTCTACGTCGGACTTGAACCAGGAGCAGGAGCTTTCATGCGCGGTGTAATTCGGGTTGGAGACGTACACAGTCACGGAGGACGCGTCGAGTCAGGCGCGCCCAACAGCGAAGTTATGGGGCGGCCGGTTGCTCGAGTCGGCGACCGCTGCACCTGCCCGATCCATGGCGAGTGTGTGATCGTGGAGGGTGATGCCGATTTCAACATCGAGGGTAGCCTCGCATCATTCGACGGGCACAAGACCTCATGCGGTGCGGTGCTAATTACTTCACTTCCGACATCCGGGCGCACGTAGTTTCCGGGTACAAGCGGCAACCAACTAAGCAGATCATCACCTCCTACCCTAGAGGCTAAACCCGATGGCCACTACGATTACCGAACCCAGCTACCCTCCCCCCCCGCAGCGCGAATGTGTTTGCCAAAAGCTGGCGCTGGGCCTTGCTGTTCGGATTTTTCGTCTACTGGGGCTATCGACTACTCGAGCTTGTTCTGTTTGGTGTAGTGGTAGAACATTTCGGGCTGACTTCCGAAGCCGAGTCTTACACAATCATCTTCGCTTACGTCCCCGCGCTCGTATTTCTTGGCGGCATGTTCTACCTCCATCGGCGCTTGGTGTTTCCCGACATTCAATTTTTAGGAGCGTTCAAGCGACGAGACGTGGTTATCGGTATCGCGTTGGTCACGCTCGTGTATCTGCTGGGATACGCACTCGCATGGCTAACACACCAGCCGCGTGAACCGATCATGGGTGCGCTCTTTCAATCCAAGACGCCCCTGCAAATTGTCGTGATGATCGGTGCGATGCTTTTGCTTCCGCCGGTAGTCGAGGAGTTGGCCTTCCGCCATTTCCTGCTTTCTATGCTCCCCTTCCGTGCGAGCTGGCGTGTCGCAGCGGTCGCGGTATGTGCAACCGCGTTGTTCTTCTCGTACGTCCACGCTTACCAGTACTGGACGACGAACTTGACGATTTTTCTTGTCGGCGTGGTATTCGCAGTGGCGAGAATTCGTTCGAACGGCATGACGTTGCCCATAATGCTTCACGCCTATGCGATCGCACTGGCCCTTGCGCTCGACCAGCTGATCGCCATGACTGTCGGGTAACTTGCAACGGCGGTCGTCATAGTCCGGTTCGCTTTCTGTCAGAAAAGTGCCTCAGCCGCCCCCCGATCAACATGGCAAACGCGTCCTGATAGGAAGACAGGCCCACTCAGAGGCGTGATTCACTGACCGCTTACCCGTAGCAGCCCAGCTTCAACTCGGACAAGACCGGCTCGCGTTCCATCGGATCGTTGGGGTCGATCGACCCGAAAGGGCCCGCAGGCGGCGTAAGCACCCGATCAGCACCATAGCGCATATCGTTGACGAGGGTATGCGATCGCTCTACACAGCGCCGATTGACTACTCCGGGGTGATCCCCGCCTAGCGATCACGAAATCGAGAAATCGAACGGTTGTTTCCGCTGCACATCCTTGCCACCCTTGAGTGGCTCGCAGATCATGTTCTCGATCGACTGCACGGCTGCATTGTCGAGATCCTCATACCCGCTCGATACCGACACACCTATATCGACAACCGCACCGCTTTCCTTCACGGTAAACCCAATCACGACTCGACCTTTGTGACCGCTCTGGCGGGCCGTTACCGGATACACAGGAGCGGGGAACCGACAGGCACCGTCTGCCACTGCTACACGTCCCGAATAGCCGAGTTCTCCAGCGTGAGCTCCTATATGAAACATCATGCCTAAAACCGCCACAGCCATCTTCAACTTCATGATCTAGTTCTCGCTCACCAAATCAAACTTCGCTGCAATCGCACCTCAAGTACGCCTTGCGCCATGTAACATACTCGTTCAGCACTGACACCATTATCCATGATGTCAGCAGAGAGGCACATTGTCAGCAGCGGGTTGAAAATGACACACCAGCACATTGGATTTGACCCACCCGGGTAGGATGGGCCCTTTTGGGAGGGCCGGTGCTTACAAGGGGGTAATCGTGGTGAACGGTCCCGGTTTTCAGTGCCAAAGGCAATGTTAGTCTTCGGCGTTCTTGAACGGTCCCGGTTTTCAGTGCCAAAGGCAATGTTAGTCTTCGGCGTTCTGTTGGTCCGTCAGTTGGGCCTGCAGGCCCAACTGACGGACGTATTCGGCAGGCGGCACTTCACCGAGAGCCCTGTGAGGCCGACTCTCGTTGTATTCGACCCGCCATCGTTCAATCTGCTCCCTGGCGTCGGCCAGCGATGTGAACC
>NZ_CADFDU010000002.1 GCF_902833045.1 Burkholderia sp. BCC0322 | reverse complement strand
TCGACACTGAAGCGCTTGCGTTTCATCGTACGGCTCCTTTCATACTGAAAAAGTCCGCCGAAAACTCGCTTACATCATGGCACTGTTTACTGGGGGCCGCTCAAAAAACTGCTGCTTCGTGTCGTGCGCCCGGGCGAACTGCGCAGGCGTCAGATACCCCCGCCGCACTCCAATTGATTTTATCGCGCTCTGTCCCCGCGCCCCGACGCCCAAGCGGCATAAAGAATGCCAAGACTTTGGGAATCTTGGCATCTGCGGTGACATCGACAGACGTCAACGGTCAGCCGGCCAAGCACCAAGCCTCGACCTTGTCGCGCGACCGGCTCGGCATGCAGCGTACAACGCCATCAGCGTGTCAGTGAAGGCAGCAAGTCGCACGTAGATTGCTTGCGATTCGGATTGACTGCAAACACCTACACGCTGCCTATACGGGCATGTCTACAGCGAATGGGGAATTTGAAACTATCAGCTAACGCACTGATTTTACTGGCCCGCCCTACACGATTCGAACGTGTGACCTACGGCTTAGAAGGCCGTTGCTCTATCCAACTGAGCTAAGGGCGGTCGGGGAGAAAAGACACGGCCAATACGGACCGCATTTGACGCAAGGCTTCGATCGACAGCAAGAGCCACCCAACCCGAAGCCCCGAAACAAAACGGGCCCGGCATGAAGCCGAGCCCGAAATTATACCCGATCATCGCGTCACATCACGCGAGACCGGCCTTCGCAGCATCAAACCGGCTGCGGATGCAGCATGAACCAGCCGAGGCAGAACACGCCGGCGATCACGCAATACACGCCGAACGAAGCCAGCCGGCCACGCCCTTCGAAGTAGCGCATCAGGAACCGCACGCTCAGGTACGCGGCGATCGCCGTCAGCACGCCGCCGAGCAGCGCATCGGCGAGCTGGTCGCGCGCATGGAACAGCTTCGGCAACTCAAGCACACCCGCTGCGAAAATGATCGGCGTGCCGAGCAGGAACGAGAATTCCGCGGCCTTCTCCGCCGTCAGCCCTGCCGCATTGCCGGCGATCATCGTCAGCCCGCTGCGCGAGAAACCCGGAATCAGCGCGCCGATCTGCGCGAGTCCCACGAAGAACGCCTGTTTGAACGTCATCTTCTCCGGCGCCTGATGCGCGCGACTACGCTGGATGCGATCGCCGAGCCACAGCAGCACGCCGTTCACGATCAGCGCGATCGCGACGATCCGAAGGTCATGGAACACGCGTTCGATGCGCTTTTCGAGGAGCAGCCCGACGATTCCGGTCGGGATCGTACCGATGATGAGCGCCCACATCAGGTGCCCGTCGTCGTTCTTGCGGCCGCCGAGCTGCGCGAAGAAGCCACCGATCAGCGCGATCCAGCGCGCGCGGAAATACCACAGAAGCGCCAGCGCGGTGCCGAGGTGCAGCGCGACGAGGAACGGCAGCAGTTGCGGTGCGTGCTTGTCGATGTGCATGCCGAACAGCGCCGGCACGAGCAGCGTATGGCCAAGGCTGCTGACAGGGAAGAGTTCGGTGACGCCCTGCAGGACGCTCAGGAATACCAGAAACCAGAGACTCACGCGTGGGTCCTTTTAGTGAAGTTTGAGCGGAAAGAGATGCGGACGACGCAATGCGCGTCCGAAAAAACGCGCCCCGATTATGCCGAGCCCGGATTACTGCGCCAAGGCATTTGGCTGGATATTGCGGCAATGCACACAAACGCTTGCAATTTGTAAGCTCTCGGAAAGCAAAAAGCCCGCCATTCGCATGGCGGGCCTTTCGACTTCGGCAGGAATTGCCGTCAGCGGCCGAGCTGATAGAAAAATAATACCGTGCTGCCGGTGAACATGCCGAACAGTGCGAGTCCCATTGCCATTGCCAGATCCATGGCCCCCTCCACGAAGTGTCATGACCCGGCAACATCACCGGTTTAGAGGCATTATCCCGACCGTCGACAGTCTTAAAAACTCGCGATTTCCCGAGAAGGGTTTTCCCCGAGCCGCCACGGCCCGATAATGGAGCGCGCCGTTCCCGTCCACCCGCCCAAGCCGATTCGCCATGCCGACTTTCCAGCAACACGACATTCACGAACTTCACGCCGGCCCGTCGCTCATCCGGGTCGCTCCGCAATTCGGCGGCCGCCTGCTGTCATGGCACATCGACGGCGAACCGGTGATCTTCTGGCCGGAAACGGCCGACTGGAGCAACCTCGCGCGCGTGCGCGGCGGCAACCCGCTGCTGTTCCCGTTCCTCGGCCGTCACCGCGTCGACGGTGAACTCGGCCGCTGGCGCGACGCCGCCGGCGTGGTGCGCGACCTGCCGATGCACGGCTTCGCGCGCGACCTGCCGTTCGCCGCTCAGCCGTCGGCCGATGGCGCCGCGCTGTCGATGACGCTCGACGCGACCGACGCGCTGCGCGCCAGTTACCCGTTCGACTTCCGGTTCGAAACGACCTACCGGCTGGCCGACTCGCACACGCTCGAAGTCGCGCTGACGACGATCAACCGCGGCGACACGCCGCTGCCCTACTACGCCGGCCATCATTTTTATTTCGCGCTGCCGCACGGCGAACGCGCCGAAACCACGCTCGAACTGCCGCCGACGCACCGTTGCATGCAGCAGGCGGACGGCTCGATCAGCACGCCCGAACCGGGCGAAGCCCATTATCAGCTCGACAACCCGGACATCCTCGACCGCTTCCACTGCCTCGACGGCGCGCCGCCCACGCCGGTGCGCATCGTGATGCCGGGCCGCCGCCGCACGATCGAGATCGCGCTCGACGTGCCGGGTTCGATCCCGTGGTACGCGGTCACGACCTGGACCGAAAAGCCGGATTCGGACTTCTATTGCGTCGAACCGTGGCTCGGCCTGCCGGATGCGATCCACAACGGCCGCGGGCTGCGCATGCTCGCGCCGGGCGCGAGCGAAACGGCCACCCTGCGGATTCGCGTCCTCCCGCTCGCCGGCTGATTCGCCGGCCGAGACGTCAATTCGCAGCGCGCCGAACCGGCGCGCGACAGCCCCGGCAACGACCCAAACTGCGGTACGCGGGTCGAACCCGTTAAAATCGGACGTTTTGTGTTGCCTGCCGCGTCACGAGCGGCAGGGTTTTGCGAGGTTCAATGTTCGGAACAACAACGAAGCGACTCTTCGCAGCCGCCTGCGCCGCCCTGCTCGTCGCGTGCGGCTCCGCGCCTGTCGGCCCCGGGTTCTATCGCGTCGAGCGCGGCGATACGCTCTACAAGATTGCGCGCGACAACCGCACGTCGGTATCGAACATCGTGCGCTGGAACCAGATGACGAATCCCGATGCGATCGAAGTCGGCCAGGTGCTGCGCGTCGCGCCGCCGCCCGGCACGACCACCGCGTCGACGCCGTCGACCACCGGCACCGGCAGTGCCGGCCGGGCCCGCCCTGCGCCTTCCGCACCGGTCGAATCGGCCGTCAAGCCGGCCACGAGCATCGCGCTGATCTGGCCGGCAGCCGGCAACGTAGTCCGCACGTTCGACGGCTCGAAATCAAAGGGCATCGACATCGCGAACTCGCCGGGCACGCCGGTGGTCGCGGCCGCGCCGGGTGTGGTGGTCTATGCCGGTAACGGGTTGCGCGGCTACGGCAACCTGATCATCCTCAAGCACAACGCCGACTACCTGACCGCCTACGCGCACAACCGCGCGCTGCTGGTGAAGGAAGGCCAGTCGGTTACGCAGGGGCAGTCGATCGCCGAGATGGGCAACAGCGACAGCGATCGCGTCGCGGTACATTTCGAGTTGCGCTACGGCGGCCGATCGATCGACCCGTCACGCTACCTGCCGGCGCGTTGAGCACGCGATGGACGACACGCGATGCCGGCGCGCATCGCGTGCCGTCTGCGTGAGAATCGGAAAAGGTGATGTCAGCGCTTACGCAGACGTCCGGTGAAACGGCCGGACAACGGATCGACGTGGCGAGCAAACGCTACCAGTACGCCGATTCCGATCAGGCTGAACCCCGCAGCTATCAGAAGCAAATCCATGGTCACACACTGATTTTTTAGTGATCTTATGCGTCATTGTGGAATCCTGCACTGAGCCGAGGCTATTGGACGAGTACGAAGATTCCCTACCCTCAGACGCCATTGTGGATTCGTCTGCGTGAAATCCTGATGTAAGCCGTTCGCTCGACACCACGTTCGCCTCCACGAGACCCCTCGATGCTGCCCGCCGCCGACTGCTATGACGACCTGCTCTCCCGCTTCGCGTGGGAGATTCCGGCGCGCTACAACATTGGCGTGGACGTCTGCGACAAATGGGCAGACGGCAGCGGACGCCTCGCACTGATCCACGAAACGGCGCAAGGCGACGTTTTTCGCCTCACGTTCGACGACCTGAGGAATGCGTCTAGCCGGCTCGCGAACAACTTTGTGCGCGCAGGCCTGGGGCGCGGCGATCGCATCGGCATCTTTCTCGCGCAGGGCCCCGAAACGGCCATCGCGCACCTCGCCGCGTACAAGCTCGGCGCGATCGCGGTGCCGCTGTTCACGTTGTTCGGCATCGATGCGCTCGAATACCGGCTCGCGAACAGCGAGGCGGCTGCGCTCGTCACCGACGCGGCCGGCTACGCGAAGATCGCGCCGCTGCGCGCCCGGTTGCCGGCACTGCATACCGTCTACTGCACCGGCGACGATGCGCCCGATCATCCGGGCGTGCTGCGTTATGACGCAGCGCTCGCCGCCGAAACGCCCGACTTCATACCGGCCGATACGGCCGCCGACGATCCGGCGGTCATCATCTATACATCCGGCACGACGGGCAAACCGAAAGGCGCACTGCACGCACATCGCGTGCTGCTGGGCCACCTGCCAGGCGTCGAGATGTCGCAGCAGTGCTTCCCGCGCGACGCGCGCCTGTTCTGGACGCCCGCCGACTGGGCATGGATCGGCGGCCTGCTCGACGTGCTGCTGCCGTCATGGCATCACGGCGTGCCCGTGCTTGCGCGCCGCTTCGAAAAATTCGACGGCGACGCGGCATTCGCGCTGATGGCACGGCACGGCGTCACCCATGCATTCCTGCCGCCCACCGCGTTGAAGCTGATGCGCTCCGTCCCGGCGCCGCGCGAACGCTACGCGCTGTCGCTGAAATCCGTCGCGAGCGGCGGGGAATCGCTCGGCACCGAACTGACGGCCTGGGGGCGTGATGCACTCGGCGTGACGATCAACGAGTTCTACGGGCAAACCGAGTGCAACATGGTGCTGTCGTCGTGCGCGGCGCTGTTCGACGCGCGGCCAGGCGCGATCGGCAAGGCGGTGCCCGGCCATGCGGTCGCGATCGTCGACGCGGAAGGCATGCCGCTGCCGCCCGGCGTCGAAGGGCGCATTGCGGTGCGCCGCCCCGACCCGGTGATGTTCCTCGAATACTGGCGTAACGCCGACGCAACGCGCGACAAGTTCGCCGGCGACTACCTGCTCACTGGCGACACGGGCATGATCGACGCTGACGGCTTCGTGCGCTTCGTCGGCCGCGACGACGACGTGATCACGAGCGCCGGCTACCGGATCGGCCCGGGCCCGATCGAGGACTGCCTGCTCACGCATCCTGCGGTGCGGACGGCGGCCGTCGTCGGCGTGCCCGACGCAACGCGCACCGAGATCGTCAAGGCGTTCGTGGTGCTGAATCCTGGCCACACCGGCGACGACGCGCTCGTGCAGGCGCTGCAGGCACATGTGCGCACACGCCTCGCCGCGCACGAGTATCCGCGCGCGATCGCATTCGTCGACAGCCTGCCGATGACCGCGACCGGCAAGATCGTGCGCCGCGCGCTGCGCGACGCGTAGGCCGGCCGCCACCCGCGCCGCCCGCCCGGCCGGATGGTTTATAGTGGCGCCACTACGCAGTCATTCCAAGAAAACGATGTCCTCTTCCTCTGATCACCACTCCGACGCGAGCGCGTCGCACAGCCCGCTCTACGCCAAACTCCTCGGCGAAACCGCCAAGATCGACTGGTGCGATCTCGAACGCTTCTTCGCGCAGGGCAAGCTGCTGTCCGTTGCACGCGACCTCGATCTCGTCAGCGTCGCGGAAGCCGTTGCCGCCGACGATGCCGAGCAGGTCACGCGCTGGCTGTCGGCAGGCCTCGTCGCGCGCATGCCGGCCGAAACCGCCGCCGACTACGCGGCGCGCAACCCGGAGCTGTGGGCGGTCGTCGTATCGCCGTGGGTCTGCGTGCAGGAACGCGCCTGACGCGTCCCATGTCCGAATCCGCGTTACCGCACGGGGCCGGCTCGGCCGCCGTCACGCATCGGCGTGTCCTCGCGCTCGCGTTCCCGATCGTCCTTGCGAACCTGACGCAGCCGATCCTCGGTGCGGTCGACACGGCCGTCGCCGGCCACCTCGACGGCGCGCAGTACCTCGGTGGTGTCGCGCTCGGCGGGCTGTTCTTCAATTTCGTGTTCTGGGGGTTCGGTTTCCTGCGAATGGGGACCACCGGCCTCGTCGCGCAGGCCCATGGCGCCGGCGACGCCGCCGGGATCCGCCTGAACCTGCTGCGCGCGTTGATCGTCGCGTTCGCACTCGGCGCCGCGGTGCTGGCGCTGCAGGTGCCGCTGCTGTCGTTTGCGCTGTCCGCGCTCGGCGGCAGCGATGCCGTCCGCGCAACGGCGCTTGCGTATAGCCATGCGCGCATCTGGAGCGCACCGTTCGCGCTCGCAAACTATGTCGTGCTCGGCTACCTGCTCGGTACGCAGCGCGTGCGGCTCGCGCTCGTCGCGCAGGTGTTCATCAATGCGGTGAACATCGGCGCCGTGCTGCTCTACGTGTATGGCTTCGGCTGGGGCATTGCCGGCATCGGCGCCGCGACGGCCACCGCAGACGCATGCGGTTTCGCGCTCGGCGCATGGATGCTGTGGCGGCTGCGGCCGCGCGGCCTGGCGCCGATCGCGGTACGTGCGCTCGCCGACCGCGTTGCGCTCAAGCGGCTGATCGCGCTCAATCGCGATATCTTCCTGCGCACGCTGTGCCTGCTCGGCGCATTCGGCTGGTTCGCGCACCTCGGTGCAAAGCAGGGCGATGCGACGCTCGCCGCAAACGCGCTGCTGCTGAATTTCCAGACGTTCATGGCGTACGGCCTCGACGGCTTCGCGCATGCGGCCGAGGCGCTCGTCGGCGCGGCCGCCGGTGCGCGCGACCGCCGCGCGTTCCGACAGGCCGTGCGCGTCACGCTGCTCTGGTCGGCGCTCGGCGCGCTGCTGTTTGCGCTCGTGTACTGGGCCGCCGGGGGCTGGATCGTCGCGCGCCTAACCGACCAGGCCGAGATCCGCGAAGTGGCGCTGCGCTACCTGCCGTGGGCCGCGATTTCGCCGATCGTGTCGGTCTGGGGCTTCCTGCTCGACGGCGTCTTCATCGGCGCCACGCAGACGCAATCGCTGATGCGTGCAATGGTCGCGTCGTTCTCGATCTTCGTCGCGGCCACGCTCGCCGCTGTCGGCACGTTCGGCAATCACGGCCTCTGGTTCGCGCTCCTGCTGTTCATGGCCGCACGCGGCGCGACGCTGGCGCGCTACCTGCCGGCGCTGCTGCGGCACATCGGCACCGACGCGCCCGCAGCCCGCGCCTGACGGCGAGCCGAACCGGCCATTACTGCGTGGGTTTCGGCGGCGGCGCGTCGAGCATCGACGGCGGCGTCATGTCGGTCGGCACGCCATGATAGTCGGCCGGATCTTCCGGCGGATGGCCGCGACGGGCCTGATGCGGATCGCTGGTACAGCCGGCGAGGAAAGATGCGGCCAGCACGGCCAGCATGAAACGGGTCATCGGGTATGGCTCCGGAAATCGGCGCACCCATCGCACGCCGGGACCGCGCCGAGTCTAGCGGAAATCCTGCTTCGGAGTCGCGCCGCGCATGTCCTACTATGTACGAATGGCGCTGTGCCGTGGAAAGGAGGCTGCCATGTCGTCTGAAGAAATTGCCGGCCTGATCGGCCTGTTCGTCGGTCTGATGGTGCTCGTTGCCCTGTCGTTCTTCGAGTCGCGCGAATACAAGCGCAGCCATCACGGCGAAGGGATGATCCATCACTGGATGGCCGAACACCACCTGCTCGACTGGCGGCGCAAGCACTAAGCGCGCCGCTGCCGCCCGGCCCTTCCCCGGGCCGTTCTCGAACGTACCGTCCCGCGGCACGCCGGGAACCGCGTAGCGCCGAAATTAACAGGGTCCGATTCACACGCGTTGGTCAGATGGACGAACGCCGTCGCGCGGCTCGTGCCACGCGACGGCGTTCGCTTGCGCGCGCCCGGACGGGCACAACGCGAGTCCGACGGCTCAGCCCAGGAAGTGGCGGGCGTAGCGCGCGTTGATGTCGGACAGGCGGAACAGCGTCAGGAAATCCGCGCAGTTGAAGTCGGGATCCCAGGCCGGTGCACCGCAGATCTTCGCGCCGAGACGCAGGTAACCCTTGATCAGCGGCGGCGGCGCCACGACGGTGCCCGTCTGCAGTTCGTCGACCGGCAGGGCCGTGTGCGGGAATGCGCGATATTCGGGCGCCGTCAGCGAACCTGCCGACAGCGACTGGTACAGGTTCGCCGCATAGTGGCCGCCGTCGGCCATCGACACGCTCGCGCAGCCGAGCATCGTCTCGTAGCCGTTCTGCATCATGTACGCGCCAAGGCCGCCCCACAGCGCCATGATGACGGCGCCGCTGCGGTAGTCGCTGTGCACGCACGAGCGGCCGACCTCGACCATCTTGCCGCGCAGGTGCGTGAGGCGCGACAGGTCGAATTCGCCTTCCGCGTACAGGCGGCCGACACGCGCCGCCTGGTGCGGGGGCAGCACGCGGTACGTGCCGACGACCTTCAGGGTGTCGAGATCGCGAACCAGCAGGTGGTCGCAATACGCATCGAACGGATCGACGTCGAGACCGGAGGGGCCGCTGACCTGCGCGCCCATCTCTTCGGCGAACACGCTGTAACGCAGGCGCTGGGCTTCGCGCAATTCGTCTTCCGTACGCGCCCACGCGGCGCGCAGGCGATACTCCGATGTGACGGTTTCAGCAGCGCGCGGCAGGTGGCGCCGCGACGTGTCGAGGGGCAGCGAGGCAAAAGGGAGCGTAGGCGTCGGCAGTTCTCGCATTAGGCTTTCCTGATCGTAAGGAATAGGACGACATGCCCGCCAATGTAGTAATCGGCCGTGACCGTTATGTGGCACGACCGTGTCCTTTCAATGACGTGTCGCCGAATTGACTTTAGCAGAAAGCTTGCGAAACCGTATGATGAATCCCTTCAAAGCCCGTCAGGCCGGCCTCACAGCAGGTCGGGCGTCAATATCGCCCGCAGCACGGCCTGCCGGCTGCCGTCACGCGTGCGGCTCGCCAGCCACACGATTCCGCCCTTCTTGACGCTCCAGCTGTCGTCGCCGCCGGCGATCAGTTGCGCGGCAACGCTGCCGAGCGTCGGCTGATGCCCGACGATCACGACCGTCGGCGCGATGCCTTCCGGCCAGCCGGCCGCCGCCAGCACGTCGTCGACGTTACCGCCCGGCGCGAGGGAGTCGACTGTCCGGTACTGGTCGGTCAGCGCCTCGACGGTCTGCACGGTGCGAGCCGCCGGGCTCGCGAGGATCACGGCGTTCGTCTCGAGCCGGCCACGCAGCCATTTGGCCATCGCCTGCGCATCCTTGCGCCCCCTGACGGTCAACTGGCGTGCGAGATCGCTCGTCGCGTAGTCTTCGGCTTCGGCGTGGCGCCACAGGATCAGGTTCATCATGGTGTTCTCCTTGCTTCGGCGAGCGGCCCCGCGCCTATGCGTCCGGGCGCGCCGATTACCGTTCGAATTGTCGCAAATTGCGGACGGTTCGCAGCCGCGGCATTTACCCGCATATAGGGATTGACCGGATCGGACATTCGACGATACAATCTTTGGCTCGTCGGAGCGTAGCGCAGCCTGGTAGCGCATCTGATTTGGGATCAGAGGGTCGTAGGTTCGAATCCTATCGCTCCGACCAAAGGAATCAAGGGGTTAGCTGATGCTAACCCCTTTTTCTTTGGCGCGTTGCTGAGCTATTGCTACCATCTGGGGCGACTTCCATAGAGGAACCGTGAAGATGGCCGACGCTTCGATCCCCGTCCAGCATTCCCTATTGATTCATTCATGCGACACCGAATCAAGGTTCCGACGACTTTACTGCCTCATAACGACGCTTTCGCCTCGTTTTTTCCAGGGTAATCTGCGACAGGTACTGACATTGAGCGCACCAGTTGCCCGCTGACGAAACCTGCCGGGGTCTCGCCCACCATCGATGACCGCGCGCACTCCCATTCGAGCTTCGTGTTGTTGTCGACATAGTGCTCAGATACGCAGATGCCGCCCCGGTCCGCGGCAATCGATCGCATCAATTCGATGGCCTGCCGCTGCCTATCTTCCGTGCGACATGTCGGACATCAGTGCCCCTTCAAGATTTCCGTACCCCACGCCATCCACTCGTGTCCCCGCTCGCACTGAAATGGGTAACGAGCCTGAATACGTTGATAGCGGGATGCGAGACATCTGCCGCCTTGCTCTGCCGCCTTCTCTTGTAGCTTCGCAAGTCCGTCCGGCATTCGCTTACGATCTGAAGAGCATTCTTGGCACCACGCCTTGCGCAAGACGTCGTAGCACGCGGCCTCCCATTCGTGTCCTGAGCCGCATCTGAATCGATATTTCGCCATCCGGCCATCGTAGACGGTCGACAAGCATTCGCCGCCCCGCTCTCGCGCACAATCCTGTATCGGCTTCAGTCCGCCTTGATATCTACGACGCTCGGATCGCCGTTCAGTCGAGCACTTTGCGCACCCGTGACCGCCCAAGACTGAAGCGGCCGTGGCCTCAAACTTATGGCCTGCGGCACAGACGAAGCGGTAATTCGCATGTTTTCCACGATACCGCTTGCAAAGGCACAGACCGCCTGCTTGATGGGCGACGTCATAAATACGAATCAGAGTCTTTTTAATCCAGCACTGATGGCATATTAATGGCCCGCCACGTCCGCGCACCCGGAGCATAAAACTTGCCCCGGACATCGACGAAACGTGTTTGTCCACGCAACGGAATCGATACTGATGATGTACGGTATGCCACTTGCGGTCGAGTAATACATAACCCGCGTCCGCAAGGTAAGCCCGAAGCATTTCGAAACGTTCGTCACGGGTTGTCACTGAAACAGGGTCTCGCTACCGATAGAGTAGAAAAGAAGCCGGCATCTCGATATCGGCCCAGTGCCAAACGGAGTGCCACTTGATCCGTTCAATATTCCGTTCGTATCACCGGCCGTTCATACCTCGACATACGATACCGACTGCGACGCCACCAGCTTCGGCGGCGTTGGACAAGCGCACCGACAGAGGTCGTCACTCAACGCCGACTGTCGGCCATCCGGCCCAGTGCTCGAATGACGTGGGCCGTCGCACACGATCACGCCGAGCGTCTTGCACACCGGGCACCACACCGGATCGTGTTCATACGCTTGTTCTCGGTCGTGCAGAATGTCTTGTCCGTCACCACCCTGCACTATGCCTCCAACCGTCGTCGCATCACCTTTCACGATGTCATAGCGCCTCATCGCAAGTCCTCCCGCTCAAACCGCGCCCGGCCGCAGCCGAAGGCTGTTCAGCAGCGTATCCCATGTTTGCAGTGCGCCGGCCTCATCAACCGGAGAACTTGCCTGGTCGGGCGACAGGTCGTGACTGGGGGCGCCTAACAGCAATTGAATTGCCGTATGTGGCTTCGCAAGCGTGGTCGGATCGCCTGGCGCAAGCAAGTAGAAACGGTACGACGTGATCTCGCCCTCCTTCAACGCGAACAGCACTTCCTCCGCGTCCATCCCCGCCACCGTGCGCTTGCCCTGCCGCAAAATGCGGTAGCTCCCGCTCGACACCTGATCCATCTTCGCACGAAGATCAGGAAGCGTTTTGGTCAATGGCGAATTCTGGTCCCCGTCTACCGACTCGCGCATCTGGATGACGAACAGCGCCGGTCGCCCCGGCATCAATGCGAACGACTGGCTGACCTCCTCGGAGTAGGTCGACGAGCCAGTGGCAATGCCGCCGTCAAAGCAGAATCCCGATTCGGTCGGTACCGACCAATTGTCGCGTGCCTTGATGCGCCGATAGAGGTCCGTGTAAACCGGATCAAATTTATCCAAACCGTTTGAGCCAAATGACCCAGTTGTATGGAATAACGTGTTGTTTTCGAATATATAACCTTCAGTATGAAACGGCTGAGCGACCCCTTCAGTATAAAATTTTTTATAAGCAAAAACTTTTGAGTCAGCCGTTGGCGACAACACTTTTTCCAACCACGGATTATATGTTTTATTGCCTCTACTACCTGGATCAGTGCGCTTTTTTGCATTCAATTCTCTTTCGAGGCTACCAATCTTGGTCTGATACGTTGCAGCCGACACATTGTGCTGCGTCTCCAGTTTCTCTCCCCAAAATGCGTATCGCTGATTCGTAATTTCGCTGGTAGCAGGTCGCTGGAAAACGAAGCGGCCGATGCACCACGGGCGCTGCTTGGACAACAAGGGATTTGTCATGGTCGGTTCCCCGGAGAACGTTACCGAGCAGGCGCAAACGCCCACCACTAAAAACAGGAGTCGCCCAATACGCGTCAGCATGATGGCTCCTGCGCATCCTGAGCAATTTGTACGATGCTGTACAGGAGCGCCCAGCGGGACCACGGGTGGTTATAGCTTTCCTGGTGCACATAGCCTCCTTGGTCAAATACCATTTGTACGCCGTGCGCCGCTCCGCCTTCTGCGCCGTACGCAGGAGCTTCCGCGGACCAAACCGGTACCGTACCGTCGCCTGGCACAATGCCATTTTTTTTAGGATCGGGCGTGTCGCTGCCCGGCGGCAGCTTCGCCACCTTTTGCACTTCGAACTCGATGGTGAGGTTACGAGAATCCAGGTGCACGCGTAGCGTCCCAGTGTGCGAATCGGCGCCCTTTTCACTCAAGAACCGTGCGGCGCGCAACTCTTCCTCCGTCACATCCGGCGGCACGTTACCCTTCCAAATCACTGTACCCCATGCCAACAAATCCTCCAGCTTCTCGCTTTTCTCGATCTCGGGTCTGTCGCTCTTGGGTTCGCCGTGATTGTCGTCTGACGTGGGTGCACCTTTGGGTTTCAAATCCCCGTCCCCATAGGCAACGTACGTTCTATCGTGGTATGTATTTATTATGTTTTTCTGGTTATCCACCACAACACCCATAACATCGTTGAAATTTTCAGATACGGTCGCCTTTATTGGTCGACTGTCGAGTCGCTTCTTAATGATCCCAGCAGGATCAAGCAATGAATTCGATTCACTCGGCACCAAGCCATACCATTTCGAATTAGCATAGATTTCCTTGTATGCACTTCCTTCCTTCGGAAACTTCATCACTGGAGTGCCGTCGAGTCGCGAAAAGATCCACCATGCCTCCCCGTTGTGGTAATCCGGCATCGGTAACAACTCAAGCGGTCCCGGCGCATTCGCGGCTACCGCCACAAACTCGTCTGCATTGCTCCCGAGCAAGGCGCCGTTGATAAAACCGTTTACCCCACCCTCGCTACCGCCGCCAGTGCGGAACCGCTTCGCCGCGATTGGCGCCCCGGTCGCTGGTAGCACGTTGTGGAACACGCCGTGCATTAGGTCCGCTCCGCCGTGCATGGCGATCGCCATCCGAGCAACCAGCCCGCCCATCGAGTGCGTGAGGATAATCGCCTTGCCGCTGTGGTTCTCTTCGATGATCTCCTTGATTCCCATCAGTCGCGTGACCTTACCGCTCTTCTTGTCCTTGAAATTCGTGCCATTGATCACGTCCTGCGCGGACTTCTCATTCGATTGCAGCCAGTTGTAGCCAATCGCATACACCCGGTACTGGAATTTCATGAAGTGCTTGAACACCTCCGAATCTCTCGCAATCGCTTTCCCCCGGTGTTGCGCGCCGGCGTCGATCGCCCCATAGTCCGCCGGCTCGGTGTCCAGCAGTGGTTTAAGCGCCCACTTCTCACCATCAGGGTCGCCGTGAATCCAGGGGCCTTGATGCCTCCCCAGATGCATAGGCTCATTCAATTGCTCTTGCAGCCATGCCAACATCGGCTGGTAGCTCGACCGATACACCGAGCCCCAACCCCGCCGAATGGCCTCCTTCTCGTCCACGTACTGGTTCGGGTCGTCATCCTTTTCGTGCTTGCCAGCACTGACCGGCCCGAACGGTGTCACAGCGGCCTTAGTCGGGTCGAACTGCGTTTCTCGCGTGGACGCGCCCTTGAACCACAGGCCGATCAGTGCGGGCAATGCGCCCGCCTTCCCAAATAGGCCGTCCGTCTCCGGCGCGAAGAACAGCTCGTCACCGGTGTCAACGTTCACCAACGGCGAGCCCATCACGCCCGGCAGGAAGATCACCGGAATGATCGGTCGCACATCGCAAAGCAGTTCCTTTTGTCGTGTATCGCTCGCTGGCGTCAACGTAAAATGCCCGACCGACGCCCCGTCCTTGTCCGTGCGACCGGCCTGCTGGACGACTTCGTTCTCGGCATCGTCACTGAACGGCGATCCGCCGCCGGATTGATCTGTGTTTTCGCTCATTGTCGTTCTTCAGATTCGACCATCGGTTATCGGGTTCATGCCGCAGGACCGTTCGGTTTCGGCCGCAATGCGCGCACCGCAATCTTCTCGATATCCTCGCTCTTCTGTTCGGCCACGTGCCCGAGCTCGTTCGTCATCCCGGTCAGGCGTGTGCCGTCCCCGCGAATCAGTTCGTACGGGTGGTTTTTCAGTACCTCGCCCGTGATGCGATCGCGCAGCACATACGGATCGTTGAATTTTGCCTGCGGCAGGCTGTTCATGTGTTGAGCAATCGAACTCGGTCCTTGACGGCTGAGCGATGCCGATTTGATCGTGCGGGGGCCTTGTGTGCCATCTTCAATGCCAGCGGCCACCCACTTTGTGTACGAGCCCCCCGCCTTGATGATGATTTCATCAGCATCGAGCACAATGCGCTTGGCCTTCACGGTCACGTCTTTCCCCGCGTTGACGCTCACGTCGTCCGTGTTAGCCGACAGCTTGATCGGGCCTTTCGCCGTCACAAAGAACGCGCCAAGTTTCTGTGCGAAGAAGCTCACCTTTTCCGCGGCCGCCACGACAAACGACTTGCCCGTCGCAACGTACGTGTTCTCGTTACTGACAACGTTGACCTCTTTCTCGGCCACGATATGCGTCGAGCTGTCTGCGACTAGTGCAATGTCTTTCGGCGTTGATACCAATATGTTCGGTTGCGCAAATCCATTGGCGCTACCGGTACCACCGCCTGCCGTTACCCCTCCCGACGTATCGCCCGATACTGGGTGCTGGATATTCTTCGAAAGTGCCTTGAGCGCGTCCTGCCCTGTTTGCAGCGATTCCGCCTGAGCAGTCGTGCTCGCGCTAGACAGCGACTCGACCAACATCCCGGCCTGCTGCAACTGCGATCGCGCCTCATCCACGCCCATCTGCTCGTCATCGTAGGATTTCGAGTGAGCACTGATGGACAGCCCCTTGCTGGCACGAACCGCACCGAACTCGTCGGCGTGCAAGATGAAGCCAGCGCCCAGATACTGCCCGCGCGTGTTGCCCTCATGCTTGATCAGGTAACCCTGCGTCAACGCCGCATAGCTCTTGCCGGTATAGCTGACCAGCCGCGTACCGCCTTGATTCGTAGAATCGTCATGAACGAACGAGTTGTAGGCGCCTGTTTTGCCGAACCCCTCCGACTTGAACCCGGACAGTAATGCGTTCGAATGCCATTGGGAAGGCGTCGTACCGCCATTGATCCGCCCCAACACGAACGGTTTGTCACAATCCCCGTTCCAGTAACCGACGATGATCCACTCCCGCGCCCTCGGCACGTGAACCGCTCCATAGCCGTTACCCGTATCGGATTGAAGCGTCGACAGCAGCGGTGAGGAATTGAAGGCGTCCGGTGGATTCTTGCGATCCCATGCGAAATGCACCCTGATCTGGTTCCGGTCGTTCGTCCACGCCTCCGCGCCATCCGGGGTCACAACAAGCGCGTGTTCGATCGACATGACCGGCTTCGGATGATCCAGTGGACTCCGGTATTCAACAGCCGTAGGTTGCGCCTCGACTTCGAGCACGAAAAATCCGGCCGAACCATCCGCCTCATGTCCCAGCGTCTTGAATCGCTCACGGTGAATCGCCTGCTGCTCGGCCAGCGTTGCGCGAAGACTTTGCGGAAACTCGGCCGTCTGCGGGCCGATCGGGACGTTGTTCTCGATGAACCACCGAGCCTCGACCACCAGAAACTCTCGCTTCTTCGAATCGCCGTCCTCGTGGCGGGGATGACCATTCAAGACGAACCGCAAACCGGCATCCAGCCACCGCACACCGCCTACGCCGAAATATCGGCTTGCACGTGCATCCCATATCTCCACTCGCCGTCGCGCTCGCACCTCACCCGTATCTGAGCTGGAGTAGCCGTAAGCCGTCGATTCGTAGACCGTCATCGGCGCGTCGGGAACGCTATGCTCGGCCTTCTGGCGGCGGTCCTCCGTGACATAGCTCGTCGCGGCAAGCCCACTCTCCACCTGAAAATTGGACGCGGGCCGCTTGTAATCAAACGCACGCGACATGTAGCGCGTGCTCTGCATCGTCTGCACCGCAGCCCAATGCGCGAAACCGTCAGATTCGTTGCTGTCGTTCGCTCGAATGAACTCAACTGACTTGGCATCGGGAAGGGTCGAGACGCGGTCAACGATGACGAGCGTCGTCTTGGGCGCGTCACCTTCGCTAACGTTTTCGTGGACCCAGTAGAAATACCAGCCCTCGGCCTCAGCCAAGCGGTTCACAAAGTGAAGATCGGATTCGCTTTGCCTGCACCACGAACGCTTGGCGGGATCAGACGACAGCGAGAAACGGTACTGTCCGCGTAGCTGGGGATACCGATCGAGCACGTCAGAAATGATCTCGCGGGCGTCTTTCTCGAGCCAGCCTTCTTCGTTGTGGGTTTTCTCAAGGAAGACCAGCGCCGACGAAAATTCGATCTGGTATGTGGAAAGACTACCGTTTCCACCCAGATAGGCGACCCGATGCACGAAACCGTGGACCGGACGATAGACGGGAACCGCAAACGGGGCTGTGACCTGTTGAATCTGCAGGGTGACAGGCTGGTGCATCAGCGACAGCAGCGCAGTGTCATCACGCGTCGACGCAACGTCGATAGTGTACGAGTAATCACGCCCGATTCTGGCCGATCCGCGCGCACGCAGCGGCACCAATGCGTTCTTGCCAAGCGGCGTACTCAGCATCAACAGCCGCCCCTGCTGCAAAACGCCCTTACCGATCGCCTCGTAGAGGTCGCGTGCCTTCAAGTCCCCGAGTGCGGACGGTCTGATATCCATTTTCGTTATCTCTCTCAGGTTCGACCGTCAGGGAAGTGACACAAAGTGACGGTTAGCCATTCGCGACAGCAAGTCGCTCGCGCGATTATAGCCAAAAGTCTAGCAACTTCTATTTGGCTTGACAAAAATTGACGCGCAACAACATTTTACATCGACCGCTTGACACTGAAGGTGCATGTTACACGTCATAGACATCATCAATACGCACCGGAATTCGCATGAATTCGTCATTTGGCGGGACGTTGGGGTGATGCGTTATCCAGAGGCTAATTTCCGAGAGCATCTTCCGCTCGATCTCTCCAATATTCTGACACATGTGCCTTAGCTCCCCGCCCACCTCTTCAAGATATTGCTTAGCTGCGACGCGCGAATCCGCGACCGATGTAAAACGAGGAATCTCCGATTCGGAATGCGCGGCCCGTTTGTTCCGCTGTTTTCCTACAAAAGCCAAATGATCGAATAAGCAACTTTCAAGCACATGGCAATCGAAGTAGTGATGTGCAGGTGCCCTGAGCATATAAACATAGTGCGGATTACCTTCCTTTCGACTCTACGCCCCATTTTCTCCAGCACAGCTATCTGAATCGTCCAACTTTTGATCAATCAATATATCTGCCTCTCTGCCAATCTTATCAACAGAGAGCACCTTAATTTCGGGTCGAACGACCTCACAGATGAATTTAAAAAAGGCGCCGCCCGATTTAGCAAAAACAGTGAAATCAGACGGACTCGCAGCCAAAATTCCACGCAACCCTACAAAAAATAACCGCCAAAAACAAAAATATTGATCTCACCCTCCCACCAATCCCATTAACCTCCTAAAACCTTTAATAAAAATGTGCATCAGCAGGAAATTCTGCCGCTGTAGATGCATTACCCCCTCCGATCCTATTTTTCAAAGTTATTGCACCATCCCTGCCAGCATCACGAGGCAGCGAATTTATCACCCCAAAAATCCTGCCGCATCAATACAAGCATAAGCATCATCCGACACGATATTTTGATTTTAAATTATTGGCTGCCTCAAGATCGAAATCAATTGAGAAACAGTCGTTACATCATGGGATGACCCATCGAGCACACCGCATACCACCAAAAACGAAAATAGCCCGCTCACGCGGAACGCGGCCAGACAAGAAAACGGAACAGCAATCGAGACACGACGACTGTCCGCAGCAGATAACGGCGCGCCGGCCGAGAGCCTTAGCCAAGCAAAGGGCCTGACTCTCGAATTGACGGGCAAGGACACATATCACTCGGCGGGACCAAGCAAAACGTCAATCGCCGCCTGTCCTGCAATCTCGGCCACGAGGTATGCCCAGCGTCGAGTAAATGGGCCGTTTCGAAGCTGTATCCGATGTCCACGCGCACCCAGGATACCGAGATTGTCGTGACCCTTTATCTGGAACGTGACGTCGTACATGTCCGGAGCAGATGAGGTCAGTTGGACATCAATTTCAAAGCCGCGGTACTGGATAGTTCGCTGCATGACAAACTCCGCAATGTGAATCGGAGCCTAGCACGAATGCAATACGACCTTCCGACGCCATGAGGACCGCCATATGACCACCACCGATAAGAGCCGCACTGATGCGCTGCAAAATGGCATGGCCCCGCACCGCATCCCCTGACGAGCAGCACAACGCAGCGCCGGCCGACGTGAAGCCTGCCGCGATGACGAAAGCTGTAAAGCAGTTCGCGCCCACGCAATCACGGATACGCGCCCGCCCCCCGCACGCGACATTTCTGCGAACACGCGATAATACGTATGAACAACCCGCCTCCGCGCATGAAAAACAACATTCTGAACACCGCCCTCTGCGCATCGCTGCTCGCGCTCGCGACTGCCGGCACCGCGTCGGCCAAGGCGCTCGACGACGCACTCGACTGCCACTCGACCGGCCACAAGTTCGTCGCGCCGCTGCTTGCCGCCGGCGACATCCAGTCGGAGCCGATGCACGTCGAATCGAACTCGGTCAATGCATTCCGCACGAACCACGCGTTGACGGCATACGGCTTCGGCGTCTATGTCGTACTCGGATACCAGGCGAACGACCCGATCTTCCGCGCGGGCGACGGCACGCCGATCGGCGACTGGGCCTATGGCGTCGTGGTGCGCGGCACGAAAAGTGCGGTGGAGGAAGCCGTGCGCAAGGCCGGCAGCGACGCGACCGTCAAGCAGGCGTTTCCGTTCCTGACCGCGATCGTCTGCTCGTCGGACTGAGCAGCCGTCGGGACGATCATGCGGTATTCATGAGGGGGCGGGCCAGACCACCCTGCTGCCAGCCCCTCCCAGCCCCGCTTTCGACCTTTTACGCGCCGGTATACACCACGCGATACGGAATGCCGACCTTCTCCCACTCCGCCGCCTCCTGGCTGAGGCTGTAGTCGGTGAGCGGGTTCTGCTCGACCCATGCGCTCGGCAGGCGCACTTCGTACCCGCCTTTCTTCATCTGCGAGACGGAAATGTCCGGCAGCCCCGCATCGGTCCGGCGCCGGCACAGCAGCGCCGCGAGCCGCAGGCAGAACAGCAGCGGCCACTCGACGTCGCGCGCCTGCGACAGCTTGCCGAGCTTGCCCGCGTGACCGAGCACGAGCGCGGCGAGGCGCGCCTGGTCGGTGCGCGAAAAACCCGGCATGTCCGCGTTGCTCGCGATATAAGCCGAATGCTTGTGATAAGCGCTGTGCGAGATCGACAAACCGATCTCGTGCAACGCGGCCGCCCAGCCGAGGAACATTCGCCCTTCCTCGCGCGCTTCTTCGTCGGCCTCTTCGAGTTCGTCGTAGAAGCGCCCCGCCAGCGCGCCGATCCGCTCGGCCTGCGCACGATCGACACCGTAGCGGCGCGTGAAGCCCTCGACGGTCACCGCGCGCATGTCCTCGTGCTGCGTCCGGCCGAGCAGGTCGTACAGCACACCGAGGCGCAGCGCGCCGTCGGTCGTATCGACGTAGTCGACACCGAGTTCCTCGAACACCGCGAGCATGATCGCGAGGCCGCCCGCGAGCACCGGCACGCGATCGGGCTTCAGCGCGATCAGCTTCAGCCGGTTGACGTTCTCCGACTTGATCAGCGCACGCTTCAGCCGCTCGAGGCCGCCGCGCGAAATACCGTGCGTGATGCCCGGATCGTTGAAGCCGTTTGCCTCCACGAGTTCCGCAAGCGCACGCGCGGTGCCCGACGAGCCGATCGCCTGGTCCCAGCCGGCCTTCTTGTACTCGCTTGAAATGATCTGGATCTCGCGCTTGGCCGCGAGTTCGGCCTGCCGCATCGTGTATTCGTCGACGTTGCCGGCCGGGAAAAAGGTGCGGCTGTGGCTCACGCAGCCGATATAGAGGCTCTCCATCACGATCGGCGTGTAGTGCGAGCCGATGATGAATTCGGTGGAACCGCCGCCGATGTCGACGACGAGCCGCTTGCCGGCGCTTGCCGGCACCGAGTGCGCGGCGCCCGCATAGATCAGCCGCGCTTCTTCGCGGCCGGCAATCACTTCGATCGGGAAACCGAGTGCCGCTTCGGCCTCGCCGAGAAATTCGGCTGCGTTCTTCGCGACGCGCAGCGTGTTGGTGGCCACCGCGCGCACATGATCGGGGTGGAAATCGCGCAGGCGCTCGCCGAACCGCTTGAGCGCCTCCCAGCCACGCTCCTGCGACGCGCGATCGAGCATCTTGTCGCTCGACAGGCCCGCGGCCAGCCGGACGGGCTCGCGCAATGCATCGACGGGATAGATCTGGCTGCCCGCCGGCGTTTCCTCGACACGCCCGACGATCAGCCTGAAGCTGTTCGAGCCGAGATCCACGGCAGCCAGCAAGTGGGGGGTTGTAACCATCGAATGGGGCTCCGTGCGCGTGCGCCCGAGGCGGCCGGTCGGCCACCCTGGGCGATCAATCAAAGGCGACATTTTAAGCGTGGAACGCTTGCCATTGCCACGCTTCACGGGCATGCATGCTGCTCGATTGCATATAGCCGAAACATTTATGAGACGAAACGGTTACAGCGTAGAATTTCCCGATATAAATACATTATTGTCATCAGCACGTCATCGCACCGTGAGAGTTTCCGAGCGTCCTTTCGAATCATCGCCCGAATCACCCCCTACTCTGCCGATGTCCGTCCGTTATCCGCTTCTCAATCGTGAACTCGGCATCCTCGGTTTCAACGAGCGCGTGCTGGCTCAGGCAGCCGACCCTCAAGTCCCGTTGCTCGAGCGCCTCCGCTTCATCTGCATCACCAGCAGCAACCTCGACGAATTCTTCGAGGTCCGGATGGCCGGGCTGCAGGAGCAGATCCGCGACAACCCCGGTGCACTGACGCCCGACGGCATGTCGTTACAGCATGCTTACGACCTCGTCGTCGAACGCGCACAACGGCTCGTCCATCGACAGTACACGATGCTGCACGAAACCGTGCTGCCCGCGCTCGAACAGGAAGGCATCTACTTCCATGCGAGCGACACGTGGAACGACGAGCAGCTCGAATGGGCGCGAAACTACTTCCTCGACGAGTTGTTGCCCGTGCTGACGCCGATCGGCCTCGATCCCGCCCACCCGTTCCCGCGCGTGCTGAACAAGAGCCTGAATTTCGTCGTTGAGCTCGAAGGCCGCGACGCATTCGGCCGCCAGGCCGTGATGGGCATCGTGCAGGCCCCGCGTGCGCTGCCGCGCGTCGTGCGCATGCCGCACGCGCTGTCTGGCTTCGAGCACGGCTTCGTGCTGCTGAGCTCGTTCATGCAGCGCTTTGTCGGCGAACTCTTCCCGCAACTCGTCGTGAAGAGCTGCAACCAGTTCCGCATCACGCGCAACAGCGAGCTGTTCGTCGACGAGGACGAAATCACGAACCTGCGCGTCGCGCTGCAGGGCGAACTGCCCGCGCGCCACCTCGGCAATGCCGTGCGCCTCGAGGTGTCGGCCGACACGCCGGCGCACATCGTGCGACGCCTGCTCGAGGAAAGCGAACTCGGCGAGAAGGACTGCTATCGCGTGGCCGGATCGGTGAACCTCGTGCGGCTGATGCAGATTCCCGATCTCGTCGACCGTCCTGACCTGAAGTTCACGCCGTTCACCGCGTCGACCCCGGCAGTGATCACGAACGCGCCGACGATGTTCGACGCGATCGACAACGGCGACATCCTGCTGCACCACCCGTACGAGAGCTTCCAGCCGGTGCTCGAACTGCTGCAGCAGGCCGCGAAGGATCCGAGCGTCGTCGCGATCAAGCAGACGATTTACCGCACCGGCACCGATTCGCCGCTGATGGACGCGCTGATGGAAGCCGCGCGCAACGGCAAGGAGGTGACCGTCGTCGTCGAGCTGCTCGCACGCTTCGACGAGGAAACCAACATCAACTGGGCGTCGCAGCTCGAAGCCGTCGGCGCGCATGTCGTGTACGGCGTGGTCGGCCACAAGTGCCACGCGAAGATGATGCTGATCGTGCGACGGGTCGTGCAGGCCGGCAAGGCGTCGCTGCGCCGCTACGTGCACCTCGGCACCGGCAACTACCACCCGCGCACGGCACGCCTCTACACCGACTTCGGGCTGATGACGGCCGACCAGAAGATCTGCGAGGACGTCCATCACGTGTTCCAGCAACTGACCGGCATCGGCGGCGAACTCACGCTGCACGAGCTGTGGCAATCGCCGTTCACGCTGCATCCGCGCATCGTCGACGCGATCCGCGCGGAGATCGACAATGCGCGCGCCGGCAAGCGTGCACGCGTCGTCGCGAAGATGAATGCGTTGCTGGAGCCGACGGTGATCGCCGCGCTGTACGAAGCGTCGCAGGCCGGCGTCAAGGTCGACCTGATCGTGCGCGGTGTCTGCGCGCTGAAACCCGGCGTGCCGGGGTTGTCGGAAAACATCACCGTGCGCTCGATCGTCGGCCGCTTCCTCGAGCATCACCGGATCTACTATTTCCACGCGAACGGTGCCGAAGACGTCTATCTGTCGAGCGCCGACTGGATGGACCGCAACCTGTTCCGCCGCGTCGAAGTCGCGTTCCCGATCCGCGATCGCAAGCTCAAGCGGCGCGTGATCGCCGAAGGCCTGTCGGTATGCCTCGGCGACAACCAGTCGGCGTGGCAGATGCACAGCGACGGCCACTACCGTCGCCGTCGCGCCGGCAAGACGATCCGCAACGCGCAACTCGGGCTGCTCGCGAAGTTCTGTTCTTGAACCGGCGGCGCGGCGCGAATCGCGCTCCGCGCTACCCATAAAAAGCGCAGCCCGCGGGCTGCGCTTTTTTGTTGCGGATCCGGCATGCCGCCGCTCGCCGAACGAGCGACGGATGCGGTGACGCGATCATGCCTCGTATGCAGCCGGCCGGATCGCGATGATGCGCGAGCCCGGGAACCGCGCGGTGAACGTGCTGCCACGCCCTTCCTCGCTTTGCACATACAGGTGCGCGTCGTGCCGCTGCAGCACGTGCTTGACGATCGCAAGGCCGAGCCCCGTGCCGCCCGTGTCGCGCGAACGGCTGCGATCGACGCGATAGAAGCGTTCGGTGAGCCGCGGCAGGTCGGCGGCCGGGATGCCGAAGCCGCTGTCCGTGACCGAAAACACGCCCTGCGCGCCTTCGCGCCGCCACGTCACGACGATCTTGCCGCCTTCCGGCGTATAGCGGATCGCGTTGGTGACGAGATTCGCAAACGCGCTGAACAGCTCCGTTTGCGCGCCGGTGACACCGAGCGTCTCGTCGATCAAGAACGTGATGTCGTGATGCCCGTTCGACAGCGTCTGCGCGTCCTCCTTCAGATGGTCGAACACGGCACGCATGTCGATCGCACGATCGACCGGCGGCTTGCTCTCGCCTTCCAGCTTCGCGAGCACCAGCAGGTCGGTCACGATGTGGCGCATCCGCGAGGCCTGCTGCTCCATCATGTCGAGATAGCGCGCGCGGTCTTCCTCGTTCAGCGGCAGCTCGCGCATCGTCTCGAGGAAACCCGACAGCACGGTGAGCGGCGTCTTCAGTTCGTGCGACACGTTCGCGACGAAGTCGCGCCGCATCGCGTCGGTCCGCTCGAGCTCGGTGATGTCCTGCGTGAGCAGCAGCTTGCGGTTCTCGCCGTACGGAAACACCTGCACTTCCAGCACGTTCTGCCGCGACTCGCCCATGCCGCGCATCACAAGTGTTTCGTCGTAATGCTGCGCGTTCAGATAGCGTACGAACTCGGGATGGCGAACCAGATTGGTGATGTGCTGGCGCAGATCGCGCTTCGCGTCGAGGCCGAAGTGGACCTCGGCAATCGCATTGCACCACTCGATCTGGTCGTGGTCGTCGAGCATCGCGACGCCGTTCGGCGACGCCTGGATCGCCTGGATGAAGCGCGAGTGCTGCTGCTCGACCTGACGCACCTGTGCATGCCACTGCTTCGCGAGCTTGTGCAGACGATAGTAGATTTCACCCCAGATGCCCGGCGCGCTCGGCACTTCGCCGTAGACCGGTGCATCGAGCAGCCGCCACAGACGCTGCGTATGAAAGGTACTGAAAAAGCCCTGCGCGACCAGCATCACGACCACGAACACGAGGCCCGCGGTCGGGCCCGTGAAGACGCCGACCAATACGCCGATCAGCACGAGCAGCACGAGCGACACCAGAAAGCGCGCCCAGATGATGTTCATGATTCAGCGCCCGAAAGAATGAACGGCATGCCGCGGCACACGGCATGCGTGAATACGTTACGCGTGCTTGGCGAGCCGGTAGCCGCTGCCGCGCACGGTCTCGATCATCGCATCGCAGCCGGCCGGTTTCAAGGCCGCGCGCAATCGTTTGATGTGGACGTCGACGGTGCGCTCCTCGACGAATACATGGTCGCCCCACACCTGGTCGAGCAGTTGCGTGCGGCTATGCACGCGCTCCGGATGCGTCATGAAGAAATGCAGCAGGCGGAACTCGGTCGGGCCGAGATCGAGCTTGATCTCGCTGCCTTCCGCATGCGCGGCGACCCGATGCGTGGCCGGATCGAGGCGCAGCCCGTTGATCGACACGACGTCCTCGGTCAGCTGCGGCGCGCGGCGGCGCAGCACGGCCTTGATCCGCGCCATCAGCTCCTTCGGCGAGAACGGCTTCGTCACGTAGTCGTCCGCGCCGATTTCGAGGCCGAGCACCTTGTCCTGCTCGTCACCGCGCGCAGTCAGCATGATGATCGGGATGTGCTTGGTCCGTTCGTTGTTGCGCAGGTCGCGCGCGAACGCGATACCGGACTTGCCCGGCAGCATCCAGTCGAGCAGCACGAGATCGGGCAGCACGTCGCTGATCAGGTTCTGCGCCTGTTCGGCGTTGTACGCACGAATCGGGCAATGACCGGCGTGCTGGAGATTCACCGAGATCAGTTCGGAAATCGCGGGCTCATCTTCAACGACGAGAATGTTGCTGGGCATCGGCACCTCTTTTCTTCCTGTACGGAGTCGATTAACTGTTGGCTTCGCGATCGAGCGTGTCGCGCGGCTGGTGCCGCACGTCCGTGCCCTTCACGATATAGATGATGAATTCGGCGATGTTCTTCGCATGATCGCCGATCCGTTCGATCGCCTTCGCGATGAACAGGTACTCGAGGCCGACCGAGATCGTGCGCGGATCTTCCTGCATGTACGACACGAGCTTGCGCACGAACGCACGGAATTCCTGGTCGATCTCCTTGTCGTCCTTGACGATCTGCGCGGCGGCCACCGTATCGAGACGCGCAAACGCGTCGAGCGCGCGGCGCAGGATCGTCACGGCCATCTCGCCCGACACCTTGATCTCGGCGATGTTGACCGCGCGCGCGGCCGGCTCGTCGACCAGGCGGCGCACGCGCTTCGCGATCTTCTCGGCCTCGTCGCCAGCGCGCTCGAGGTTCGTAATCGTTTTCGAAATCGACATCAAAAGGCGCAGGTCACGCGCGGCAGGCTGCCTCCGCGCGATGATGTTGCCGCACTCCTGGTCGATGTCGACTTCCATCGCGTTCAGCGTTTCCTCGGCGGTGATGACCTTCTCGGCCGCATCGCGATCGAATTCGTTCAGCGCGTGCATCGCGCCGACGATCTGCGACTCGACGAGCCCGCCCATTTCCAGCACTTTCGACGACACGGCATTCAGGTCCGCGTCGAACTGGCTCGACAGATGTTTATCCGACATGGCTGTTGTTCTCCGTCATCAGCCGAAGCGGCCGGTGATGTAGTCTTCCGTTTCCTTGCGCACCGGCTTGATGAAGATCTTTTCGGTCTCACCGAATTCGATCAGCTCGCCCAGGTACATGTAGGCCGTGAAATCCGAGCAGCGTGCGGCCTGCTGCATGTTGTGCGTGACGATCACGACCGTGTAGTCGCTCTTCAGCTCCGCGATCAGCTCTTCGATGCGGCCCGTCGAGATCGGGTCGAGCGCCGAGCACGGTTCGTCGAGCAGCAGCACTTCCGGACGGATCGCGATGCCGCGCGCGATGCACAGACGCTGCTGCTGGCCGCCCGAGAGGCCGTAGCCGCTCTGGTTCAGCTTGTCCTTCACTTCGTTCCACAGCGCGGCCTTCGTGAGCGCCCACTCGACGCGGTCGTCCATTTCCGAGCGCGTGAGCTTTTCGAACATCTTCACGCCGAACGCGATGTTGTCGTAGATCGACATCGGGAACGGGGTCGGCTTCTGGAACACCATGCCGATACGCGCGCGCAGCAGCGAGATGTCGCGCTTCGTCGTCAGCAGGTTCTCGCCGTCCATCAGGATTTCGCCTTCGGCACGCTGCTCCGGATAAAGCGCGAACATCTTGTTGAACGTGCGCAGCAGCGTCGACTTGCCGCAGCCCGACGGGCCGATGAACGCCGTCACCTTCCCTTCGGGAATGCTCAGGTTGATGTTCTTCAGCGCATGGAACTTGTTGTAGAAGAAGTTGAGGTTGTTGACCTCGATCTTCGCGTTCAGCGGCTCGAGCGGACGGCCGTGCGCCGCTTCTTGCGTGCCGGCCGGCGCTGCAGTGCGCTCGACAGGATTCAGGTGGCTTTCTGCCATATTCATCGGATTGCTCCGCCGTTACTTTTTCGAGAAGATCGAGCGCGCCAGGATGTTGAGTCCGAGCACCCCGAGCGTAATCAGGAACACGCCCGCCCATGCGAGCGACTGCCATTCCGCGAACGGGCTCATCGCGAACTTGTAGATCGTGACGGGCAGGTTCGCCATCGGCTGGCTCATGTCCCACGAGAAGAACTGGTTCGACAACGCGGTGAACAGCAGCGGCGCCGTTTCGCCGGCGATCCGCGCGACGGCGAGCAGCACGCCCGTCACGATCCCGCCGACCGATGCGCGCAGCGTGATCTTCATCACCATGCGCCACTTCGGCGTGCCGAGCGCGAAAGCCGCTTCGCGCAGCGCGTTCGGCACGAGCTTCAGCATGTTCTCGGTTGTGCGGATCACGATCGGAATCTGCAGCAGGGCAAGCGCGATCACGCCGGCCCAGCCCGAGAAGCGCCCCGACTTCGCGACGACGATCGCGTACACGAACAGGCCGATGACGATCGACGGCGCGGACAGCAGGATGTCGTTGATGAAGCGGATCGTGCCCGCCAGCAGGTTCTTCTGGCCGTATTCGGCAAGATAAACGCCCGCGAGAATGCCGATCGGCGTGCCGACCAGCGTGCCGAAACCGCACAGCAGCAAGCTACCGACGATCGCGTTCGCGAGACCGCCGCCTTCCGTGTTCGGTGCCGGCGTCGATTCGGTGAACAGTTGCAGCGACAGGCCGCTGATGCCGAGATGCACCGTCGTGTAGAGAATCCACACGAGCCACAGCAGGCCGAAGGCCATCGCACCGAGCGATGCGGCCAGCGCGATCGCGTTGATGGCCTTGCGCTTGCGCTGCAGGCGATTGCGCATCGCGTCGAGCACGGCGCCGTCCGGCCCCGGGAAATTCATGATGGGCTCGCTCATTTCTTGCCCTCTCCCTTCTCGAGACGAAGCAGCAGCAGTTTGGAGATGGACAGCACGATGAACGTGATCACGAACAGGATCAGGCCCAGTTCCATCAGCGCGGACGTATGCAGGCCCGGTTGCGCTTCCGCGAATTCGTTTGCCAGCGCCGACGTGATGCTGTTGCCCGGTGCGAACAGCGACACGCTGTCGAGCAGGTTCGTGTTGCCGATCACGAAGGTCACGGCCATCGTCTCGCCGAGCGCGCGGCCGAGGCCGAGCATCACGCCGCCGATCACGCCGGTCTTCGTATAGGGCAGCACGACCTTCCACATCACTTCCCAGGTCGTGCAGCCGATCCCGTACGCCGATTCCTTTAGCAGCACGGGCGTGACCTCGAACACGTCACGCATCACCGATGCGATGTACGGGATGATCATGATCGCGAGGATCACGCCGGCTGCCAGGATGCCGATGCCGATCGGCGGGCCGGACGTCAGCGGCCCGAGCACCCACACGTCCTTGAACAGGCGGCCGAGCGGCTTCTGGAAATATTCCGCGAAGATCGGCGCGAACACGAGCAGCCCCCACATGCCGTACACGATCGACGGAATCGCGGCGAGCAGCTCGATCGCGATACCGAGCGGGCGGCGCAGCCACACGGGCGACAGCTCGGTGAGGAACAGCGCGATGCCGAAGCTGACCGGCACGGCGATGACGAGCGCGATGATCGATGTCACGATCGTGCCGTAGATCGGCACGAGCGCGCCGTAGATGTCCGAGTTGGGATCCCACTCGGATTGCCACAGGAAGCCGAGGCCGAACTTCTGGATGGTCGGCAGCGACGCAATGATCAGGGAAACGATGATCCCGCCGAGCAGCAGCAGGGTCACGATGGCAGCAAGCCGTGCAAGGCCGCCGAATACGACATCCCCGAGGCGGCTCGGCGCGCGTTGCTGCGCAACGTCGGCGGACCGTGAGGACGTATAGGAAATATCAGACATGGGTGCCTGCTTTTGATTGCCGGACGCCGTAACGCCCGGCTTTACCGCACACACTGCCCGGCCGGCACGGCCGGGCAGCGAACCGCTGCAATGCTTACTCGGCGGCGACCGACTTGCCCGAGGCGTCCGTCACCTTCACCTTCCACTGCTTGCGGATTTCCGCTTCGACTGCCGGCGGCAGCGAGATGTAGTCGAGGCTGTCGGCAGCCTTCTCGCCGTTCTTGAACGCCCAGCTGAAGAACTTCAGCGTTTCCGCGCCCTGCTCCGGCTTGTCCTGCTTCGCGTGCAGCAGCACGAACGTCGCGCCGACGACCGGCCATGCTTCCTTGCCCGGCTGGTTCGTCAGGATCTGGTAGAACGACTTCGACCAGTTCGCGCCGGCAGCAGCGGCCTTGAACGTTTCCGTCTTCGGCTCGACCACGGTGCCCGTCGAGTTCTTCAGGGCCGTGTAGACCATATTGTTCTTCTTCGCGTACGCCCATTCGACGTAGCCGACTGCGCCCGGCAGGCGCTGCACGAAGGCTGCGACGCCGTCGTTGCCCTTGCCGCCCGTGCCCGTCGGCCAGTTGACCGTCGTGCCTTCGCCGACCTTCGACTTCCACTCGTCGTTGACCTTCGACAGGTAGTTCGTCCAGATGAAGCTCGTGCCCGAGCCGTCAGCACGGCGAACCACGGCGATGTCCGTGTCCGGCAGCTTGACCTTCGGGTTCAGCGCGGCGATTGCCGGGTCGTTCCACTTCTTGATCTTGCCGAGGTAGATGTCGCCGAGCACCGGGCCCGACAGCGTCAGTTCACCGGCCTTCACGCCCGGCACGTTGACGACCGGCACCACGCCGCCGACCACCGTCGGGAACTGGAACAGGCCTTCCTTCGCGAGCTCGTCATCCTTCAGCGGAGCGTCCGAACCGGCAAAATCGACCGTCTTCGCGACGATCTGCTTCAGGCCGCCCGACGAACCGATACCTTGGTAGTTGACCTTCGCGCCGCCGGTCTGCTGGTAGTCAGCAGCCCATTTCGTATAGATCGGCATCGCGAACGTGCTGCCTGCGCCCGTGATGTCGGCAGCGTGAGCGGCGACGGCGAAAAGCGCGCCAGCCAGGCCGGCAATCGCGGTTTGCATCAATTTCATGAGACCTCCAGTGTGTGAGCGGATGACTACGGCACCGCGAAGGTTAGGGGCTCCTCATGACGGTAATGTGACAATCGATGAAACTGGCGTGACAGTAACATGACTGGTTGAAAGGGAGTATCGGGGGCGGTGCGCGCGGCGCCCGGGCTGTGCCGGAACGGCGGTGGCGGCAAGAATTGCCTGCCTGGAGGGGACGGGAGACTACCCGTTTCACCTGAGTGCGAGCGGATCGTAGCGCAGTGCCAGCGTCACGGAAAGCCCCCGCTCGGGGCGGGTCCACCATCAGGGGGCAGACGATTTTTCAACTGTGGAATACGGTGGATGACGCGCCCTTCTCATCGGTATCGCAAACCTTTGCGTCTGATGAAATCGCGGCGCCCCGAAGGCGCCGCATGCGGGTTCACGGCGCGCCGACGCGCAGGCGTTTGACCGCCCCCGCGCCGGGCCCGCGCATCAGGTCGTCGCTGCGCGCACTGCGTCGGCGATCGTCTCCGCGTGGCGGACCGCGTCGGCCGCCTGCTGTGCCTCGACCATCACGCGCAGCACGGGCTCCGTGCCCGATGCCCGGATCAGCACGCGGCCGCTGCCGGCGAGCGCGGCCTCGGCTGCGACGATCGCGGCGCGGATCGACGTGCTGCCCTTCCAGTCGGCGCCCGGCTTCATCCTCACGTTGATCAGCTTCTGCGGGAACAGCGTGACGCCGTCGAGCATCTGCGCAAGGGTCCGGCCGCTGCGCTTCAGCGCGGCGAGCACGAGCAGAGCCGACACGATGCCGTCGCCGGTCGAATGGCGATCGAGCGACAGGATGTGGCCCGAGCCTTCCGCGCCGAGCTGCCAGCCGTGCTCGCGCAACTGTTCGAGCACGTAGCGATCGCCGACCGCCGCCCGGACGAATTTCACACCCTCGCGCTGCAGCGCGACTTCGACCGCGAGGTTCGTCATCAGCGTGCCGACCGCGCCTTCGACCTTGCCGTCGGTCGCGATCCGGTCCTTCACGAGCACGTAGAGCAACTCGTCGCCGTTGTAAAGGCGACCGGTCGCGTCGACGACCTGCAGCCGGTCCGCATCGCCGTCGAGCGCGATGCCGAGATCGGCGTGGTTCGCACGCACCGCGCGCACCAGCGCGTCGGGCGCGGTCGCACCGACACCGTCGTTGATGTTGAAGCCGTTCGGCGCGACGCCGATCGGGATCACGTCCGCGCCGAGTTCGTGGAACACGTGCGGCGCGATCTGGTACGCCGCACCGTGCGCACAGTCGATCACGAGCTTCAGCCCGCGGAGGTTGAACGCGGCCGGGAACGTGCTCTTGCAGAACTCGATGTAGCGGCCGGCCGCATCGTCGAGGCGGCGCGCCTTGCCGAGACCGTCGGACGATGCGCATTCGAGCGGCTTGTCGAGCCACGCTTCGATCGCGGCTTCGGTGTCGTCCGGCAGCTTGTTGCCGTCGGCCGAGAAAAACTTGATCCCGTTGTCGTGATACGGGTTGTGCGATGCGCTGATCACGACGCCCGCCGACAGGCGCAGCGCGCGCGTCAGGTAAGCGACGCCCGGCGTCGGCATCGGGCCGGCCAGCATCACGTCGACGCCCGCCGCCGAGAATCCGGCCTCGAGCGCGGCCTCGAGCATGTAGCCCGACACGCGCGTGTCCTTGCCGATCAGCACGGTCGGACGCGAGCCCGCCGCGACGTCGGCCGAACTGGCCAGTACCTTGCCGGCCGCGTAGCCGAGACGCAACACGAAATCCGGCGTGATGGGCGCGTCGCCCACCGTGCCGCGAATGCCGTCCGTGCCGAAATATCGACGTCCCATAGCGAATCTTCCTCCTTCGTCTTCTGACTTATCGTTGCCGCGCGGCTTCGCGCACGGCATTCCAGATTTTCAGCGCATCGACCGTCGCCGCAACGTCGTGCACGCGCACGATCGCCGCCCCGCGCTCGACCGCGCACAATGCAGCCGCAACGCTCGCCGCGACGCGCTCCATCGGCGGCTTGCCGCCGATCACCGCGCCGAGCATCGACTTGCGCGACATGCCCGCGAGTATCGGATACGCGCGCCCATCGGGCCGTGCGGGCGCCGTGTCCGGCAACGCGGCCAAGAGCGCATAGTTGTCGTCGACAACCGCCTTGCCGAATCCGAAGCCGGGATCCACGCAGATCCGCTCCGGCGCAACGCCCGCATCGCGCAACACCTGCGCGCGCGTGGCGAGAAACTCGCGCACGTCGGTCACGACGTCGCCGTAGTCGGGCTCGCCGACCTGCATCGTCTGCGGCTCGCCGAGCATGTGCATCGCACACAGCCCGCAGTTGCCGTCTCGCACCGCGTCGATCGCGCCCGGCTGGCGGAACCCCCAGATGTCGTTGATCAGGTCGGCGCCTGCGGCCAGCGCCGCACGCATCACGGCCGGCTTGTAGGTATCGATCGACAGCGGCACGTTCAGCGGCCGCAGCGCTTCGACGAGCGGGATCACGCGCGCGAGTTCCTCGTCGAGTGGCACGGGCGGCGCGCCGGGGCGCGTCGATTCGCCACCGATATCGAGGAGGTCCACGCCTTCGGCAATCATCCGCTCCGCCTGGCGCAGCGCATCATCGCGCGCGAGGAAGCGGCCGCCGTCGGAGAACGAATCTGGCGTGGCGTTGAGGATGCCCATCACGAGCGGGCGTTCGAACGTCAGTTCGAAGCGGCCGCATTGGAGTGGCGCGGGAATGAATGGAAAAACAGCGGAGTCGGACACAAGCAACTGGCGTGAATGAATGCAAAACGGGCCGGTGTGAAGCCACACCAGCCCGTGAAAGGCACTAAAGCGGAGACTATGCCGCCGGCGTAGCAGGCGCCGGCGCAGTGCCGGGCTTCACCTCGGCGCTGCTGCCACCACCCGACGAATCGCCGCCGACAGCCGGCGAGCTCTTCGGGGAGCGCGGCGGACGGCCATCCATGATGTCGTTGATCTGATCGGCGTCGATCGTCTCCCACTCCATCAGCGCGGCAGTCATCGCTTCGACCTTGTCGCGGTTCTCTTCGAGCAGGCGCCGCGCGAGGTTGTACTGATCGTCCAGCACGCGGCGGATTTCCGCGTCGACCTTCTGCTGCGTCGCTTCCGAGATCGTGCGCGTGAAGCCACGGCCGAACGGCGATGCATCGTTCTCGTCGTCGACGTAGACCATCGGTCCGAGCGCATCGGTCATGCCGAAGCGGGCGACCATCGCGCGCGCCGTCTGCGTTGCCTTGTTGAAGTCGTCCGATGCGCCGGTGCTGACGAGATTCATGAACAGCTCTTCCGCCACCCGGCCACCGAACAGGATCGCGAGGCGATCCAGCAGGTAGTCCTTCGAGTACGTTTCGTTGTCATGCTCCGGCAACTGCCACGTGACACCCAGCGCACGGCCGCGCGGGATGATCGTGACCTTGTGCACGGGATCGGCCTTCGGCAGCAGCTTCGCGACCACCGCGTGGCCCGACTCGTGGTAAGCGGTTGCGCGCTTCGCTTCCTCGCGGATCACGGCCGACTTGCGCTCCGGACCCATGAAGATCTTGTCCTTCGCGTCCTCGAAGTCCTGCATCTCGACGATGCGCTTGCCGCGGCGTGCCGCGAACAGTGCGGCCTCGTTCACGAGGTTCGCGAGATCGGCGCCCGAGAAGCCCGGCGTGCCGCGTGCAATGACTGCCGCATCGACGTCGTTCGCGATCGGTACCTTGCGCAGGTGCACACGCATGATCTGCTCGCGGCCGCGGATATCCGGCAGACCGACGTAGACCTGGCGGTCGAAACGGCCCGGACGCAGCAGCGCCTTGTCGAGCACGTCGGAACGGTTGGTCGCAGCGATCACGATCACACCCGAGTTCGCCTCGAAGCCGTCCATCTCGACCAGCATCTGGTTCAGCGTCTGTTCGCGTTCGTCGTTGCCGCCGCCCATGCCGGCGCCGCGATGACGACCCACCGCGTCGATTTCGTCGATGAACACGATGCACGGCGCATGCTTCTTCGCCTGCTCGAACATGTCGCGCACACGGGCCGCGCCGACGCCGACGAACATTTCGACGAAGTCCGAGCCCGAGATGCTGAAGAACGGCACCTTCGCTTCACCCGCGATCGCGCGAGCGAGCAGCGTCTTACCGGTACCCGGCGGCCCGACGAGGAGCACGCCGCGCGGAATGCGACCGCCCAGCTTCTGGAATTTCTGCGGATCGCGCAGGAAGTCGACGAGCTCGGACACTTCTTCCTTCGCTTCGTCACAGCCCGCGACATCGGAGAAGTTCACTGCGTTGTTGTTCTCGTCGATCAGCCGCGCTCGCGACTTGCCGAACGAAAAGGCACCGCCTTTGCCGCCCCCCTGCATCTGCCTCATCATGTAGAACCAGAACACGATGATCAGGATCGTCGGCCCGAGGTAGTACAGCGCGGACATCAGCGCGTTCGGCTCGTCATCGGCCTTGCCGCTGACCTGCACGCCGTACTTCATCAGATCGCCAACCATCCAGATGTCGCCGGGCGACACGATCTGGTATTTCTGGCCATCAGCCGGAGTGACGGTGAGGTTGCGCCCCTGAACGATGACGTTCTTGACCTTGCCGTTCTTGGCGTCGTCCATGAACTGCGAATAGGACACGCCTTCCTGGACGCGGGGCTTGTCGAACTGCTTGAACACCGTAAACAGCACCAGTGCGATCACTAGCCACACCGCTGCCTTCGAAAACATATTGTTGTTCAAAGCACCACTCCTTCACTCGTAGACGAGCGCCTACATTTTCCTTGCGGCGCCCCTCGGTCATTCTAATCCAGTCCGACCACCCTCGCCATAAGCATTGACAACCGCCGCGATAGCGCTTCGCTTGTCTGGCAAGGGCCGGAGCCCGTTTGCGGCACCCCGTCGCGCATCAGCGCGGACGTTTCAGATGCCGACCCAAAATGAACGTTTCGGACGATTTGTCGCGGGACGCCTTCGGCTTGCGCGGCGCGACGGTCTTAAACTGCTGTTTGAACTTCTCGACGATCTGGCTGTAGCCGCTGCCGTGAAAGCATTTCACGAGCAGCGCACCGTCCGGCTTCAGATGATTCTGCGCGAATTCGAGCGCCAGATCGCAGAGATGCTCGATGCGCGCCGCGTCCGCCGAGGCCACGCCGGAGAGGTTGGGGGCCATGTCGGAAATAACAAGGTCCACCGCGCGCCCTTCGAGCACTTCCTCGAGCTGGTGGAGCACCTCATCCTCGCGGAAGTCACCCTGGAGGAAGTGGACGTCGGCGATCGGCTCCATCGGCAGGATGTCGAGCGCAACGATCGTGCCGTCGATGCCGCCTTCGCGCTCCGCGTCACGCTTCTTGCCCTGCGCGAGCTTGTTGCGGGCATACTGGCTCCAGCTGCCCGGCGTCGCGCCGAGGTCGACGATCACCTGACCCGGACGGATCAGCTTGTCCTGCTCGTCGATTTCCTTCAGCTTGTACGCGGCGCGCGCGCGATAGCCCTCCCGCTGCGCCATTTTGACGTAGGGGTCGTTGATGTGGTCGTGCAGCCAGTGCTGGTTGAAGCGGTTTTTTGCCATTCGAGAGAGAGATTGCTGCCAATTGCTTCGTGAAGCCGCGCTTTTAGCGGATAATACGCGTCTTCTTCGCGCGGCTGCGGCCCCTTTTCAGGCCCAAGCCGCGATTTTACGTGGTTTCGGCGCACGGCTGACGCGGTAACTTCCCGCGAGTGCTTTCCAGTCAGCGCGCCCTTATTTAGATTTCGACATTTCCATGCCCGCCCTTTCGCTTTCTCCCGCCGAGCGCTCCGCGCTGCGCTCCCAGGCCCATGCGCTCAAGCCCGTCGTGCTGATCGGCGCCGAAGGGCTGACCGACGCCGTGCTGAAGGAAATCAAGGTGCACCTCGACGCGCACCAACTGATCAAGATCCGCGTGTTCGGCGACGAGCGCGACGAGCGCATCGCGATCTACGACGAGATCTGCGATCGCCTGAGCGCGGCGCCGATCCAGCACATCGGCAAGCTGCTGGTGATCTGGAAGCCCGAAGCCGCCGCAGCGGCCCCGGCCCGCGGCCGTCGTGCCGGCACCGTTCCGAGCGCGGCTGAAGCCGTCGACGACAAGAAAGGCCGTGCACCGCGCACCGTCAAGGTCGTCAAGGTGTCGCCGAACGCGAGCCCGGTGCGTCGTCCGAAGCCGACGAAGGTCGTCGTGCGCGGCAACGAGCGCGTGACGGCAGGCGGCAACGTGAAGCGCGCCAAGAAGCGCCAGGCCAGCACCAAGCGTCCGTTCCAGGACAAGTGAGCACCGGGGCGGCACGGCTGCGCCGTACCGCTCTACCCTGCCCGCCGGCCCGGCATCGACCGGGCCGGCGCGGCACACGCCTCAGGCGTCGCGCGCCGGCAAACGCCAGATCAGCATCAGCCCCAGCACGCTCTCGACGAGATAGAACACGCTCGAGACACCGTGCAGCATCCCGAAACGGCTCGCATACGGCGAGTTCGCGATATCGGTGCCCGCGTCCATCGCAGCCACCCGCAGCGCGTTCATGAACGGTTGCAGCGCGAAATACCCGACCAGCACGCACACGACCATCGCGGCGACGATCCAGCGCACGCGACGATAGTCGCTGCTGCCGCGACGCACCTGCTGGTTCGACAACGCGAGCAACAGCACGCCGCACACGACACCGAGGATCGCCTCGATACGGAACAGCTGGGCGGCGACCGAACCGGCCGTCATCCGCTCCAGCGTCTTGAACAGCACGGGCGCGACCGCATACCCGATCGTCAGCAGGCTGCCGACCCACACGGCCGACAGCAGACGGAACACGCGATGCGGCATCACGTCGCCCCGCTTCAGATGTAGCTGACCGAGATGATTTCGTACTCGCGCACGCCGCTCGGCGCCTGCACGGCAGCGACGTCGCCTTCGGACTTGCCGATCAGCGCGCGCGCGATCGGCGAGCTGACCGAGATCAGGCCGTGATCGATATCGGCTTCGTCGTCGCCGACGATCTGGTACTTGACGGTGTCGCCCGACTCGAGATCCTCGAGTTCGACGGTCGATGCGAAAACCACACGGCCTTCGGCATCGAGCACGGTGGGATCGATGACCTGCGCGGCCGACAGCTTCGATTCGAGTTCCGCGATACGACCCTCGATGAAGCCCTGCTTTTCCTTCGCGGCATCGTATTCGGCGTTTTCGGACAGGTCGCCCTGTGCGCGGGCCTCCGCGATCGCGTTGATCACGGCCGGCCGCTCGACGGACTTGAGGCGCTGCAATTCATCGCGCAGGAGTTCTGCGCCACGCTTTGTCAACGGAATGGTGCTCATAAACGGCTCAATCGCTAAAAACGGCTTTAAAAAAAATCACCGCGATTAAGCGCGTTTCCGATGAACCGGAAACACCGCTTAACCGCGGCACGTATTGCTTCGACAGGAAACTGACCGCTTAGTTTAGGCGAGCGTGAAGACCTTGTAAATCATAGACTTCCAGATCCTTCAGGTAGCGCAAGCCTTCAACCGCCGCGCGCGCGCCCGACATCGTCGTGTAGTACGTGACCTTGTGCGCCTGCGCGCTCATGCGGATCGAACGCGAATCGGCGATCGCCTGGCGCGTTTCATCGACCGTCGTAAACACGAGTGCGATCTCGCCGTTCTTGATCATGTCGACGATGTGCGGACGGCCGTCCTTCACCTTGTTGACGACCTTCACCGGCACGCCGGCCGCTTCGATCGCGGCAGCCGTGCCCTTGGTCGCGACGATCGGGTAGCCGAGGTCGTGCAGCATGCGCGCGACTTCGACGGCCTTCGGCTTGTCGGCGTCCATCACGGTCAGCAGCACCGTGCCCGACTCCGGCAGGCGCGAGCCGGCCGCGAGCTGCGACTTGAACAGCGCTTCGCCGAACGTCTGGCCGACGCCCATCACTTCGCCGGTCGAACGCATTTCAGGCCCGAGGACCGGATCGACGGTCGGGAACTTGACGAACGGGAACACCGCTTCCTTCACGCTGAAGTACGGCGGCTCGACTTCCTTCGTCACGCCCTGCTGCGCGAGCTTCTGGCCGACCATCGCGCGCGCCGCGATCTTCGCGAGCGGCAGGCTGGTCGCCTTCGACACGTACGGCACCGTGCGCGATGCGCGCGGGTTCACTTCCAGCACGTAGATGATGTCCTGCTTCGAACCGTCCGCCTGCGGCACCTGCTGGATCGCGAACTGCACGTTCATCAGGCCGACCACGTTCAGCGCCTTCGCCATCGCGCCCGTCTGGCGCTTCAGCTCGGCGACGGTTTCCTTCGACAGCGAGTACGGCGGCAGCGAGCATGCCGAGTCGCCCGAGTGGACGCCCGCCTGCTCGATGTGCTCCATCACGCCGCCGATGAACACGGCTTCGCCGTCGCAGATGCAGTCGACGTCGCACTCGATCGCGTCGTTCAGGAAGCGGTCGAGCAGCACCGGCGAATCGTTCGACACCTTCACGGCCTCGCGCATGTAGCGCTCGAGGTCGCGCGGCTCGTGGACGATTTCCATCGCGCGGCCGCCCAGCACGTACGACGGGCGCACGACCAGCGGGTAGCCGATTTCCTCGGCGAGCTTGAGTGCTTCGTCTTCCGCGCGCGCGGTGCGGTTCGGCGGCTGGCGCAGGCCGAGGTCCTGCAGCAGCTTCTGGAAGCGTTCGCGGTCTTCGGCCGCGTCGATCATGTCCGGCGACGTGCCGACGATCGGCACACCGTGCGCCTCGAGGTCGAGCGCAAGCTTCAGCGGCGTCTGGCCGCCGTACTGGACGATCACGCCGACCGGCTTTTCCTTGTCGACGATCTCGAGGACGTCCTCGAGCGTCAGCGGCTCGAAGTACAGGCGGTCGGACGTGTCATAGTCGGTCGACACCGTTTCCGGGTTGCAGTTGACCATGATCGTTTCGTAGCCGTCCTCGCGCATCGCGAGCGCCGCATGCACGCAGCAGTAGTCGAACTCGATGCCCTGGCCGATCCGGTTCGGGCCGCCGCCCAGCACCATGATCTTCTTGTTGGTGGTCGGCTGCGCCTCGCACTCTTCCTCATAGGTCGAGTACATGTACGCGGTTTTCGTCGCGAATTCGGCCGCGCAAGTGTCGACGCGCTTGTAGACCGGGCGCACGTTGAGTTCGACGCGGCGCTTGCGGACATCTTCCGGCGTCGCGCCGAGCAGCTTCGCGAGGCGGCGGTCGGAGAAGCCGCTCTGCTTCAGGTAGCGCAGTTCGTCGAACGACAGCGACGCGAGCGTGCGGCCGCCGAGCGCCTTTTCCTTCAGGATGATCTGCTCGATCTGCTCGAGGAACCACGGGTCGATCGCGGTTTCCGCGAAGATTTCCTGGGCCGTCATGCCGATGCGGAATGCATCGCCGACGTACCAGATGCGGTCCGGGCCCGGCTCGTGGATCTCGATCGCGATCTCGTCGCGGTTGGTCGACTTCTCGTCGAGACCGTCGACACCGACTTCGAGGCCGCGCAGCGCCTTCTGGAACGACTCCTGGAACGTGCGGCCGATCGCCATCACTTCGCCGACCGACTTCATCTGCGTCGTCAGGCGCGAATCGGCTTCACGGAATTTCTCGAACGCGAAGCGCGGGATCTTCGTGACGACGTAGTCGATCGTCGGCTCGAACGACGCCGGGGTCTGGCCGCCGGTGATTTCGTTCTTCAGCTCGTCGAGCGTGTAGCCGACCGCCAGCTTCGCCGCGACCTTCGCGATCGGGAAGCCCGTTGCCTTCGATGCGAGCGCCGACGAACGCGACACGCGCGGGTTCATCTCGATGACGACCATGCGGCCGTCCTTCGGGTTGATCGAGAACTGCACGTTCGAGCCGCCCGTGTCGACGCCGATCTCGCGCAGCACCGCGAGCGACGCGTTACGCAGGATCTGGTATTCCTTGTCGGTGAGCGTCTGCGCCGGCGCGACCGTGATCGAGTCGCCGGTGTGCACGCCCATCGGGTCGAGGTTTTCGATCGAGCAGACGATGATGCAGTTGTCGGCGCGGTCGCGCACGACTTCCATCTCGTATTCCTTCCAGCCGAGCAGCGACTCTTCGATCAGCAGCTCGCGCGTGGGCGAAAGATCCAGGCCGCGCTTGCAGATTTCCTCGAACTCTTCGCGGTTGTAGGCGATACCGCCGCCCGAGCCGCCGAGTGTGAACGACGGACGGATCACGACCGGGTAGCCGCTGCCGCCCGTCTCCGCCATGATCTCGGCGTGCACCTTGGTCGCCTCTTCCATCGAGTGCGCGATGCCCGACTTCGCGGAACCGAGACCGATCTTGGTCATCGCTTCCTTGAACTTCTGGCGGTCTTCCGCCTTGTCGATCGCTTCCGGCGACGCGCCGATCAGCTCGACGCCGAACTTCTCGAGCACGCCGTGGTGGTGCAGGTCGAGCGCGCAGTTCAGCGCGGTCTGGCCGCCCATCGTCGGCAGGATCGCGTCCGGGCGCTCCTTCTCGATGATGCGCGCGACAACTTCCCACGTGATCGGCTCGATGTAGGTCACGTCGGCCGTGTTCGGGTCGGTCATGATCGTCGCCGGGTTGCTGTTGACGAGAATGACCTTGTAGCCCTCCTCACGCAACGCCTTGCAAGCCTGCGCGCCCGAATAGTCGAACTCGCACGCCTGGCCGATGATGATCGGGCCGGCGCCGATGATGAGGATGCTCTTGATGTCTGTGCGTTTTGGCATGGCTTGTGAATTCAATAAGTAATCGTTGTCGTGGGTCGGCCGGCTGCGCTCAGCTCATCGTGGCGAGCGCGAGCTTCACCGAGAATCCGATGAACAGGCCGCCCACGCTGCTCGCCGCGCCTGCTGCAAGCTTGCGGCGGCGGCGGAAGTGCTCGGCGAGCCGCGCACCCGCGAAGATCAGCGTGCTCAGGTACAGGAAGCTCGCGCATTGCGCGATCGCCCCGAGCACGACGAACGACAGCGCGGGATGCGGGAAAGCCGGGTCGACGAACTGGATGAAGAACGAGATGAAGAACAGGATCGCCTTCGGATTCAGCAGGCTCACGATCAGCGCTTTCCGGAACGGCCGCTCGCCGTCGACGGCCGGCGGTGCATCGACCGGCGCATCGCCACGCGCGCGCAGCTTGCTCCACGCGCTGCGCAGCATCCCGGTGCCGATGTACAGCAGATACGCGGCGCCGCCGTACTTGACGACGGAGAACAGCAGCGGATTCGCCTTCAGCAGCGACGCGACGCCGGCGGCGGACAGCACCATCAGCACCGTGTCGCCGACGAACACGCCGCACGCCGCCCGATAGCCGGCCTTCACGCCGCGCTGCGCCGCGAGCGACAGCACGTACATCGAGTTCGGCCCCGGCAGCAGGATGATGAAGATCACGCCGAACACGTAGGTCCAGATATCCGTGATACCGAGTGCGTGGCCGAACATGATGCGAATCTCCCGAGCTTCAGTTGCGTCGTTGACGTTAGGCGTTGCGCTGCTTCGCCGCGTCCATCAGCGCGGTGAAACGGTCGAACAGATAGCCGATATCGTGCGGGCCGGGCGACGCTTCCGGGTGGCCCTGGAAGCAGAATGCCGGCTTGTCGGTCAGCTCGAAACCCTGCAGCGTGCCGTCGAACAGCGACACGTGCGTCACACGCGCATTGGCCGGCAGCGAATCCGCATCGACCGCGAAGCCGTGGTTCTGCGACGTGATCACGACACGACCGTCGCCGAGATCCTTCACCGGGTGGTTCGCGCCGTGGTGGCCCGTCTTCATCTTCAGCGTCTTTGCACCGACCGCGAGGCCCATGATCTGGTGACCCAGGCAGATGCCGAAGGTCGGCACGCCGCGCTCGATGAATTGCTTCGTGGCCGCGATCGCGTAGTCGCACGGTTCCGGATCGCCGGGGCCGTTCGACAGGAAGACGCCATCCGGATTCAGCGCGAGCGCATCTTCCGCGCTCGCCTGTGCCGGCAGCACCGTCACGTGGCAGCCGCGCTCCGCGAGCATGCGCAGGATGTTGTACTTGACGCCGAAATCGTAGGCGACGACGCGGTACTTCGGCGCTTCCTGCATGCCGTAGCCGCCTTCGAGGCGCCATTCGGTCTGCTTCCACTCAAACGGCTTCGTGGTCGACACGACCTTCGCGAGATCCATGCCCGCGAGACCCGGGAACGAACGCGCGAGCTCGATTGCCTTCGCTTCGTCGTCCGAGCCCGTCAGGATGCAGCCGTTCTGCGCGCCCTTGTCGCGCAGGATGCGGGTCAGCTTGCGGGTGTCGATACCGGCGATCGCGACGACGCCCTCTTCGCGCAGGTAATCGCCGAGCGTGCGGTCCATGCGGAAGTTCGATGCGAGCGAGGGCAGATCACGAATGATCAGGCCGGCGGCATGGACTTTCGTGGCTTCGACGTCTTCGGCGTTGACGCCGACGTTGCCGATATGCGGATAGGTGAGCGTGACGATCTGGCGCGAGTAGCTCGGATCAGTCAGGATTTCCTGATAGCCGGTGATCGCGGTATTGAACACGACTTCGCCGATCGTGTGGCCTTCGGCCCCGATCGAATAACCACGAAAGACCGTGCCGTCGGCGAGTGCAAGCAAGGCGGGAGTAAAAGACGGCAACACGGGAGGCTCCTTGGGGAACACCCTGCTGCCGACCTGTTTACCCTGCCGCGCGAGCGCCGCGCTGCGTGAGCGCGCGTGGTCGCTTGCTGGACGCGGCCTGCGCTGTCGAGACGCGAACCCGGCGCGTGGCGCACGAGGCTTCGCGGCATCGCCCGGCAGGCGGCGTGCGGCGGATGAACGGGATGAATGAGGTAGGCGCTAGGGTGCGAGGTTGATCAGCACAAACTTTCAAATTATAGCCTGAAAATGGCCCTATCTTCAATTGATATGGCCGTCCGATCGTGCGCAGGCCGCCCCCCTACGACGCGACGCAATGCGCTGCGGCCCCGTTTACGCGGCCGCCCAACCCCCAGCGTACCGCCGGATCAGTGCGCTTGACCAGCGCCGCGCGCGGGCCAGACGTACCAGAGCGCACTCGCGAGCTGCAGCGCGAGCAGCACACCCCATGCGGTGACGTGTGCGGCGGCCGGATAGTGGCCGTCGACCGCGGGCCAGTGCGACAGCACCGCGCCGACACCGATCTGGAACGCAAAGATCAGCAGGAAGATCACGAGCGTGAGCGTCGTGTTAGCGCGACCGATCAGGTGAGCGGGAAAATGCCCGGCCATCACAGCGTAGGTCAGGATGCCGACGCCGCCGAACATCCCGTATGCGGCCCACAGCACGGCGGGCGGCAACGGCACGCGCGCGACGATCGCGGCCTGCGTCGCGACGAACAGCGCCATGCCGACGCCGCAGAACGCATACACGGACACGCCGCGCCGCTCGAGCACGCGCGCGGCGGCGCCGAAGCCGACGCAGCCGGCCATCATCGCGAAGCCGAGTACCGACACGAGGCGCGCGGCATGCGGTGCATCGAACCCCGCGACGTCGCGCAGGTACGGCCCGACCCATAGCGACTGCATCGCGTAGAACACGCCCTGCGTGACGACGGAGAACGACGAGATCTTCCAGAACGCACGGCTGCTCAGGATATGCCACGTGCCCTTGAACTGGCTGACGATCCCGCCCTGGTGGCGCACCTGCTTCGCTTCCGGCGCGCCCAGCCCGATCGACGCCGCGACACTCACCGTCAGCACCGCGAGGCCGAAACAGATCGCGCGCCAGCTCGTCCAGCCGAGCAGCCAGGTCAGCGGCGAGCCGACCATCACGCCGCCGAGGCCGCCCACGGCCATCACGAGGCCGTTGACGAGCGGCAGCCGGCCGACCGGACAATGCTGCGCGAGCGCCTTGAACGCCGCGCCGAGACACACCGATACGCCGACACCGATCAGCAGCCTGCCGACCATCATCGTGCCGAGGCTGTGCGCGGCGCCGAACACGGCCGCACCGGCGGCCGCGAACAGCAGCATGCCGGCCGTCACGCGCCGCGGGCCGAAGTGGTCGAGCATCACGCCGGCCGGGATCTGCGCGCCGGCGAAGCCGAGGAAATAAAGACTGGTGAGCAGACCGAGATCGGCGGCCGACAACCCGAGCTCGTGCGTGACGAACGGCGCGAAACCCAGATTGACGCCGCGGAACACATACGACACGAAATACCCGACCGAAAACAGCGCGAGCACCCTCACCTGCACCGACGACATCACTTCCCCTTGTAATATGGACAGATTCACGGCGGCGCTCCCGCGCCGCGCACAAACAAAAACGCCGTCACCTCGGTGACGGCGTTTCGTCGCATTTCGTCGGATGATAGCGCAATCGCGCGAACCGGGCCGGCCGCACGATGCGCTCGCGAGTGCGTTACTTCTTCTTGCCCTTGTGCGCTGCAGCCTTGGAAGGCGCCGCTTTCGCAGGAGCCGCCTTCTCCGACCTGGCTGCCGGCTTTGCCGCGCCGCGCTTCGCGCCGTGCGACTTGCCGCCCACCGCCAGGCTCGCGCGCTCGATGTGCGCACCGCCGGCCGACGTCGCGATCCGCTCCGGACCGGGTTCCGCCGGCACCGAACGGCCGACCGGCACGTGCAGCACGAGCGCCTGGCCCGGCATCACGAGATCGCGGTGCGTGCGGTTCCACGCCTTGAGCTGGCCGACCGACACGCCGTAGCGGCCGGCGATCGCCGCCATCGACTGCTTGCGGCGCACGCGGATCAGCATCTTGCGCGTGTCGGGGACATCGGGTTCCATCGCGAGCACGCCATTTTCGGCGACGTCGGCGCTGATGTCCTCGTCGTCGTCATTGCCGCGCGGCACGACGATCGTCGAGCCGGGCTTCAGGCGCATGCCGGCCGGAATCTTGTTGATCGACATCAGCGTATCGGCGTCCACGCCGATCTTCTCCGCGATCGCGGCCGGCCGCGCACGTTCGCTGACCGTATAGGTGGTCCACGACGAGAGCTGGCCGTTGTACGTCTTCAGGTTCTTCTCGAACGCCGACGCGTTGTCGAACGGCAGCAGGATCTGCGGCTCGGTCGCGCCGAGGATCACCGGCTTCGAGAACGACGGGTTCAGCGAACGGAATTCGTCGAGCGACAGGTTCGCGAGCTTCGCCGCCACCGCCACGTCGATGTCGCGCGACGTCGTGACCGTCACGAAATACGGGTGGTTGGGGATGTCCGGCAGGGCCAGGCCATACTGCTGCGGATTCGCGATGATGTTCTTCACCGCCTGCAGCTTCGGCACGTAGTTGCGCGTCTCGTTCGGCATGCGCAGGCTCAGGTAGTCGGTCGGCAGGCCGGCCGCCTGGTTGCGCGCGATCGCACGCTGCACGTTGCCCTCGCCCCAGTTGTATGCGGCCAGCGCGAGATACCAGTCGCCGAACATGTCATGCAGGCGCGACAGGTAGTCGAGCGCGGCGCTCGTCGACGCGAGCACGTCACGGCGCTCGTCCTGCCACATGTTGCGCTTCAGGTTGTACGTCCGGCCCGTGCCGGGCATGAACTGCCACATGCCGGCCGCCTTCGCGACCGACAGCGCCTGCGGGTTGTACGCGGACTCGATGAACGGCAACAGCGCGAGCTCGGTCGGCATGTGACGCGCCTCGAGTTCCTCGACGATGTGGTACAGGTACTTCTGCGAGCGCTCGGTCATGCGCTGCACGTAATCCGGGCGCTGCGTATACCACGTGGTCTGCATGTCGACGAGGTCGGTCTGCAGGTCGGGCATCTGGAAGCCGCGGCGGATGCGACCCCAGAGATCGGAATCCGCACTGGTCAGATCGCCGACGGATTGCTTGTCGACGTCGACAGTTTCTTTGGCGGTGGCTGATTTACGGAGGTAGGCGGACGTCGCCTGCGAATCGGCGGCGTTGTTGGCGACAGGGGCCTGGCTCGCACAAGCGGCGAGCAACAGAACCACCATCGCACTCAATATAAGTCGCATGAAATTCTCTGCTTCCGACGGCTGGAAATTGCAGGCGATACTACGGAAGTGCGTGCTTCACGTCAATAAAAACACCGAAAACTCAGCGAAATCCTACATTTGGAGCAATTTTTACAGGCACCGCATGAGCTTTGGAGTCCTCCGGAAATCATCATCGGAACCGGTTTTTCCACTCGCGCATCAGCGTGAACGCCGTCAGACGATCCGGCACTGTTTCGTGCAACTCGGCCTCGAGCGTCGCGCGGATCGCATCGCTGTCCGCACGCATGAACGGGTTAACGGCACGCTCGTGCGCGATCGTAGTGGGGAGTGTCGGCACGCCGCGCGCGCGCAGCGCCTGCGCGTCGTCGCGCCACGCGGCGAGCGCCGCATTGCCGGGTTCGCACGCGAGCGCGAAGCGGATGTTGGACAGCGTGTATTCGTGTGCGCAATGCACGTGCGTGTCGCCCGGCAGTGCCGCGAGCGCGTCGAGCGATGCGAGCATCTGCGCGGGCGTGCCTTCGAACAGGCGCCCGCAACCGCACGAGAACAGCGTGTCGCCGCAGAACACGTGCGGCGCCGCGTTGCCCTGCCCGGCCGCCTGGAAATAGGCGATGTGGCCGCGCGTATGGCCCGGCACGTCGAGCACGTCGAACGCGACGGCCGGCGCGTCGAGCGTCACGCGCGCACCGCCCGAAAGCGGCCGCGTGACCACGCCGATCGCTTCGGCAGCGGGGCCGTAAACGGCGAGCGGAACATCGTCCGGTTGGCCATCGCGCAGTGCCGCGACACCGCCGACGTGGTCGGCGTGATGGTGCGTGAGTAAAATAGCGGTCAACCGCCAGCCTCGTTCGGCTAGAACCCGGCGCACCGGCGCGGCTTCACCCGGATCGACGGCGATCGCATCGCGGCCGTCCGAGACGAGCCAGATATAGTTGTCATCGAATGCCGGAACCGGCACGTATTCCAGCTCGTTCATGGGCGCGCAATCATCGTTATGTCTGACCGTCAAATTATAGACTGGCCCGCCTGGACCGACTCACCGCCCGGCCGCTACGTGCTGGGCTGGGAGCAGGCGCAGCTCGACCGGATCGTGTCCGACGTCTTCGGGTTCCACGCACTGCAGCTTGGCCTGCCGCAGCTCGACGCGCTGCGCGAGAACCGCATGCCGTATCGCGGCCTCGTGCTCGATCCGGCGAGCGGCGCGAGCGCGCCCTACCAGTACCCATGGGCACGCGAAGCGCGTGCGCCCGAGCACGCGCCCGACGGCCGCAGCACGACCTGGTGCGACCTGCTCGACCTGCCGTTCGAGTCGCAGAGCGTCGACCTGATCGTGATGCCGCACACGCTCGAATTCACGTCCGATCCGCACCGGCTGCTGCGCGAGGCCGAGCGCGTGCTGATGCCGGAAGGCCAGCTCGTGATTACCGGCTTCAATTCGCTCAGCCTGTGGGGCATGCGGCAATCGTTCGGGCGCATGGCAAACCGTCCGTTCGTGCCGGCCACGCGCGACCAGATCGCATTCATCCGGCTCAAGGACTGGATCAAGCTGCTCGGCTTCGACCTCGAACGCGGCCGCTTCGGCTGCTACCGGCCGCCGCTCGCCACCGACCAGTGGCTGGCCCGCTACGGCTTCATGGAGGCCGCCGGCGACCGCTGGTGGCCGATCTTCGGCGCCGTCTACATGGTGACGGCCGTCAAGCGCGTGCGCGGCATGCGCCTCGTCGGCCAGATCAGGATGAAGAAGCCCGTGCTCGCACCTGGCCTGACGCCGGCGGCCTCCCCGACTACCCACCCAGAACATTCATGACAACCGATACGATCGACATCTATACCGACGGCGCCTGCAAGGGCAACCCCGGCCCCGGCGGCTGGGGCGCACTGATGCGCTACGGCGACAAGGAGAAGGAGCTGTTCGGCGGCGAGCCCAACACGACCAACAACCGCATGGAGCTGATGGGCGTGATCGCCGCACTCGAGGCGCTGAAGCGGCCTTGCCAGGTGATCGTGCATACCGACTCGCAATACGTGCAGAAAGGCATCAGCGAGTGGATCCACGGCTGGAAGAAGAAAGGCTGGGTCACCGCGGCCAAGACGCCCGTGAAGAACGCCGACCTGTGGAAGCGGCTCGACGCGCTCGTCGCGCAGCACGAGGTCGAGTGGCGCTGGGTCAAGGGCCACGCGGGCCATCCCGAAAACGAGCGCGCGGACGCACTCGCGAATCGCGGCGTCGAATCGCTCACGGCCTGAACGCCGGCCACTCCCCTGTTTCCTTTGCTTTCCCCGACATGCGCCAGATCATCCTCGATACCGAAACCACCGGCCTGAACGCCCGCACGGGCGACCGCCTCATCGAAATCGGCTGCGTCGAGCTGCTGAACCGGCGGCTCACCGGCAACAACCTGCACTTCTACGTGAACCCCGAGCGCGACAGCGATCCGGGCGCACTGGCGGTGCACGGGCTCACGACCGAATTCCTGAGCGACAAGCCGAAATTCGCGGAAGTCGCCAGCCAGATCCTCGACTTCGTGAAGGACGCCGAGCTGATCATCCACAACGCGCCATTCGACCTCGGCTTCCTCGACGCCGAATTCGCGCGGCTCGGCCTGCCGCCGTTCACTGAACATTGCGGCGGCGTGATCGACACGCTGGTGCAGGCCAAGCAGATGTTCCCCGGCAAGCGCAATTCGCTCGACGCGCTGTGCGACCGCTTCGGCATCAGCAACGCGCACCGCACGCTGCACGGCGCCCTGCTCGACTCGGAGCTGCTCGCCGAGGTGTATCTCGCGATGACGCGCGGCCAGGACAGCCTCGTGATCGACATGCTCGACGACGCAGGCGCCGACGGCGGCGCGGCGAACGGCCAGCGCGTGTCGCTCGCCGCGCTCGACCTGGCCGTGGTGGCCGCGAGCGACGACGAACTGGCCGCGCACCTCGCGCAACTCGACGAGCTCGACAAGTCGGTCAAGGGCACCTGCGTGTGGCGCCGGTCCGCCGACGCGGACGCTGCCGAAACGGCTTGAAGCAGACGGCACGGACGGCACGCGCCGCGGCCGCGCTCACGCGCGCGGCTGCAGCGCGATGACCGCCATCCCGCCGAGCGCGAGCGCCGCGCCGGCCACGTCCCAGCGGGTCAGCGCGACGCCGTCGACCACCCGCAGCCACACCAGCGCCACCGCGATATACACGCCGCCGTACGCGGCATAAGTGCGCCCCGCCGCGCTCGGATGCAGCGTCAGCAGCCACGCGAACAGCGCGAGCGACAGCGCGGCCGGCACCAGCAACCCCATCGGCCGGCCCTCCTTCAGCACGAGCCACGGCAGGTAACAGCCGACGATTTCGGCCAGCGCGGTGGCGGCAAACAGGGCCGCGATCCTCATCAGTTCGGTCATCCGGTTCCTCGTGAATTCGGCCTCCGTCACCAGAGGCGGCACGGCCCCGCCGCGCGCCGCCGATCATACCCGAGCCGCCCTCGCCGAACGCCCCGCCAAACGGGCGTCTCCCGGCAATTTGCACGATCATCCGTCATCGTGCTATCATGTCGCCTGTTTCAACATTCAATCTCTGTCTATTCGATTTCGAGAGAAGTCCGTCCACGCGTGGTGGATCGGCCCTTCGACCGAAATTGCACCCACAGGAAAGCCCGCCCGACAGGCCCGCTTTTCTCGTTTCGTTGCCCCTCCGGGGCGCTTGCCGGAACGCCGGACATCGTCCGCACCGGCATCTGCCGCCTGCATCACGCGGCCCATTCTTCATGAGCGCACTGTCGCGACGGCCCATCAGGCCCGCGTCGAAGCAGCCCCTTACGGCCCTTTACCGCCTTTTGTGCTGTAAGTGCTTAATGGCCTGCCCCGACGCGCCGCACGCGACACCGCGCTCGCCGGCAAACCGTGTCGGACGGCCCGTCCGTTCGGCGCAGTCAAAGGAGTGCATGACCTTGACCGCAACACACGTCAGCCCGACCGCTGCTTCTTCCTCCGCTTCGTCGTCCGGCGAAGCCCCGCTCGTCGCGGACGACATCACCGTCGTCGACCAGAGCCTCCTCAAGCGCGCCGTCAGCGCAATGGCCATCGGCAATGCGATGGAATGGTTCGACTTCGGCGTCTACAGCTACATCGCCGTCACACTCGGCAAGGTGTTCTTCCCGTCCAGCAGCCCGTCCGCGCAGCTGCTCGCAACCTTCGGCACGTTCGCGGCCGCGTTCCTCGTGCGCCCGCTCGGCGGCATGGTGTTCGGCCCGCTCGGCGACCGCATCGGCCGCCAGCGCGTGCTCGCCGCCACGATGATCATGATGGCCGTCGGCACGTTCGCGATCGGCCTGATCCCCAGCTACGCATCGATCGGCATCATGGCGCCCGTGCTGCTGCTCGTCGCCCGCCTCGTCCAGGGCTTCTCGACCGGCGGCGAGTACGGCGGCGCGGCCACCTTCATCGCCGAATTCTCGACCGACAAGCGCCGCGGCTTCATGGGCAGCTTCCTCGAGTTCGGCACGCTGATCGGTTACGTGATGGGTGCGGGCGTCGTCGCGCTGCTCACCGCGTCGCTGTCGCAGGAAGCGCTGCTGTCGTGGGGCTGGCGCGTGCCGTTCCTGATCGCCGGCCCGCTTGGCCTGATCGGTCTCTACATCCGGATGAGGCTCGAGGAAACGCCCGCGTTCAAGCGCCAGGCCGAACAGCGCGAAGCGCAGGACAAGGCCGTGCCGAAGGCGCGCTTCCGCGAAACGCTGATGCGCAACTGGCGTGCACTGCTGCTGTGCGTCGGCCTCGTGCTGATCTTCAACGTGACCGACTACATGGTGCTGTCGTACCTGCCGAGCTTCATGTCGTCGACGCTGCACTTCGACGAATCGCACAGCCTCGTGCTCGTGCTGATCGTGATGGTGCTGATGATGCCGCTGACGCTCGCCGCCGGCCGCCTGTCCGACCGGATCGGCCGCAAGCCCGTGATGCTCGCCGGCTGCGTCGGCCTGCTCGCGCTGTCGATTCCGTCGATGATGCTGATCCATGCGGGCACCACGGTGTCGGTGTTCGGCGGCCTGCTGATCCTCGGCGTGCTGCTGTCGTGCTTCACCGGCGTGATGCCGTCGGCGCTGCCGGCGCTGTTCCCGACCGAGATCCGCTACGGTGCGCTCGCGATCGGCTTCAACGTGTCGGTGTCGCTGTTCGGCGGCACGACCCCGCTCGTGACCGCGTGGCTGGTCGATGTCACGCACAACCTGATGATGCCCGCGTATTACATGATGGGCGCCGCCGTGATCGGCATCGTGTCGGTGGTCGCGCTCGCCGAAACCGCGCGCCAGCCGCTCAAGGGCTCGCCGCCGGCCGTCGCGTCGCGCCGCGAAGCCCAACAGCTCGTGCGCCAGATGCGCGAGGACGAGGAATCGGAGATTTACAGCGTCGTGTCGCCCGCACGCGCCTGAGCGTCGCCCATGAAAAAGCCCCGGCCGAAGCCGGGGCCCGATCGAATCCGATCCGCCCGACCGGCTTGCGCCGGCCGGGCTTTTTTTCATCCTTCAGCCGCGAGCACCCTCACGCTTGGGCTTCGCAGTGACGGCAGAACAACAGCGCACGCGAGCGCGACACCGCCGCCTGCGCACCGCGTGCCGCGACGATCAGCCCGATCTGGCCGAGATTGAAATCGCGCTCGACCATCAACTGCGTCAGCGCGGCAAGCGGCAACACGACGGACGGGTGGTACAGGCTCGATTCGATCAGGGCTTTCATCATCGGCTCCATCTGGCAATGCGTGATTCGATGGAGTGGATTCTAGGGATCGGCCGCTTCCGGATAAACGGCGCGAATGCGAAGTCACTTGTCAGCCGCCGAGAACAATCGGCAAAGGCTGGCTGGGCGGGCGGGCGGCAGGCAACGGCGCGGGGCGGCCTCGCGCCGCCACCGGCCGCCGGGCTTAGACGAGCGGCGATTCGGCGAATGCCGGCAGCGCTTCCGCCCGCGCCGAATGCGCGGCCAGTGCCGGATAACGGGCCGGATCGATCCGCGTGAGCGCCGGGTAGTCGGCCGCCATGAACTGCGTGAAGCGCCACGCGACCGCGACCGTCACGTCGGACTGCAGCAGGCGCGCGCCGCCGAACCAGCCGTTCGCGGCGGCGACGAGCGGCTCCAGCTCACCGTACGCACCCTCGATCTGGCTCAGCACGCGCTCGAGCCACGGCGCATGCTGCTTGTCAGCCGGACGCAGCGCCTGCTCGTAGATGACCTGCACGGTCTTCTCGGCGGCCGCCAGCGCGAAACCGACCGGCACGAGTGCGCGCAGCCGCGCATCGGCGGTATCGGGCAGCAAGCGCCGCTCGGGCGCGACCAGGTGATCGAGATAGTCGACGATCAGCGACGAATCGAGCAGCCTCGCGCCGTCGCCGGTCACGAGCGTCGGCGCCTTGACGACCGGGTTGATCACCCTGAACTGCTCGAAATGACGGAACACCGAGAGCGACTCGTGTTCGAACGGGAGGTCGAGCAGCTTCGCCGAAATGGCGACACGGCGTACGAACGGGGAATCCAGCATGCCGATCAGCTTCATCGCGAACGCTCCGCTTAAGGGGAATGGGATCGACGACTGTAGCAGCGTCGCGCGGCATCGCCTAGCCCGTTCCCGGCGGCAATGGGCGGGTGCGGGCGCCACGAGCGAGTTTGCCGAAACGACTGAACGAGCGCGACCGGCCCTTGCGCCGCTGCGCTTGATGCGCTTGATGCGCATCAGCCGGACACGCGCGGGACTCACGTTGTCCGGCCACAGTGACCATAATGCAAGTTCACGCCCCTTCCGCCCCAAGGTTCGCCATGTGGTATGCCCTCGTCGAGCAGCAGCGGGAATGGATGCGCGCCTGGCGCACGGCGACGCGGCATGCGTTCGACGCGTGGCCCGCGGCCACGCTGCCGCACGCCGCGTCGTCGTGCTACGACGACCTGTTCGAGCCGCTGCTCGGGCCGCCGGACGGGCCCCCGCACTTCGACATCGGATGGCCGGCCGTCGGCGAGCGCGTCGTCGCGCGCACGCCGTTTTGTGACCTGCGGCGCTTCACGCGCGCCGATGCCCGGCGCACGGTGCTGCTGTGCGCGCCGCTCGCCGGGCATGCGGCCGTGATGATGCGGGAAACCGTCGAGACGCTGCTCGCGGACGGCGACGTCTGCGTGACGGACTGGCGCAATGCGCGCGACGTGCCGCTCGCGTCGGGCCGCTTCGGGCTCGACGAGTATGTCGCGACGCTCGACGGCTTCGTCGACGGGCTCGCGCACGACGACCGGCCACTGCATGTCGTCGCCGTGTGCCAGGCGACCGTGCCGGTGCTCGGCGCGCTCGCGCTGCGCGCGGCGCGCGGCCTCCCGCCACCCGCGAGCGTCACGTTGATCGGCGGCCCGCTCGACGCACGCCGGAATCCTAGCGCGCTCGGCACCGCCGCTGCCGCTCATTCGCTCGACTGGTGCCGCCGTCACCTGATCGACATCGTGCCACCCGGTTTCGCGGGGCATGGCCGCCACGTATTTCCGACCTATCTGCAACAGGGCGAGATCGCGCTCGTGTACCCGCAACACTTCCTGTCGCTGATCGAAGCGTACGCGCTGGCCGCGTCGCGCTTCGACATGACCGGACTCGCCGGCGCGCGGCGTGCGCTGCTCGAATACACGGCGCTGCTCGACATGCCGGCCGAGTATTTCCTCGATATGGTCGACATCGTGTTCCAGCGCATGAGCCTCGCGCTCGGCACCTGGGACGTGGGCGGCCGGCGCGTCGAGCCGGCGGCGTTGCGCGGCGTCGTGCTGCTGACGGTCGAAGGCGCATGCGACAAGGTCACGGGCGCCGGCCAGACCCACGCGGCGCTCGACCTGTGCAGCGGCCTCGCCGACGACGAACGCTACCGCATCGACATCGACGACTGCGATCACTACGGGCTGTTTACGGGCTCGCGCTGGCACGGCGATGTGCATCCGATGCTGCAGCGCGTGTTCGTGTGGGCCGAAACCCGCCGCCCTCGCCCGCGCCGCATCAGGCGGACGTGATGCGGCGTCAGGGCCGCGCCGCGTCGAGCAAAGCCCGTACCTCGTCGTCGCTCGTCTGCTCGAAGCGCGCGTAGAACTGGCTGATGCCGAAGAACGGCTGCGGCAGCGACACCGTGACGAACGCATCGGCCAGATCGTCGAACACATGGCGCGCGCCCGCCGGCGCGACCGGGACAGCCGCGACGATCCGCGCCGGGTGACGCTCGCGCAACGCCTGCAGCGCGACGCGCATCGACGCGCCGGTCGCGACGCCGTCGTCGACGACGATCGCGACACGCCCTTCGACCGGCAGGGGCGGCGCGGCACCGCGATACAGCGCTTCGCGCCGATGCAGTTCGACTGTCTCGCGCGCGATCACGTCGGCGAGCTGTTCGTCGGACACGTGCATCGAGCGGAGCACCGAACGCTGCAGATGAATCGCACCGCCCGTCGCGATCGCGCCCATCGCGAGCTCGGGATCGTACGGCACGCCGAGCTTGCGCACGACCAGCACGTCGAGCGGCGCGCGCAGCGCACACGCGACCGGATAGGCGACGGGCACGCCGCCGCGCGGCAACGCCAGCACGACGACATCGCCACGCCCCGCGTAATCGCGCAATGCGCCGGCCAGCTGGCAGCCGGCATCGGCGCGATCGGCAAAACACTCGAACACGATCGGCTCCCTGCCGTTGCGCCGGATGCGCGAAACCCGCGCGGGCGCCTGTCAGCGAGCATGATTCATCGGCCGCGCCGATGCAAGCAGGGTCATACCGGCGCGCGCGGCGCCGAGGGAAAGGGTCAGAGGCCGCCGGCCTGCCGGTACAGCCGCCAGAACGACTGCGTATAGGATTGCGCGAGCTCGGGGGCACGCTGGAACACGTTCACCGTTTCCGCATGCGCGGCCGCGCCTTCGGACAGCGTCGTCAGCGCGACGCTGTCGTCGACGATCACGAAGCGCGGCGCAGGATCGCCCTGCCGCGAATCGATCGCCACGTCGATACCCGACGATTTCAGATAGCCCGCACCGCTGTACCGGCCCGCGCGCGGCGAACGCACGAGCACGACACGCACCTCGACCCCGCGCGCGCGGGCCGCGCGCAGCGCGCTCGCAACCGCCGGCGGCACGTGCGCATAGCCGGCCAGCAACACACGGCGATGTGCCTGCCCGATCAGGTCGACGGTCGCGTCGGCCGCTGCATTGTCATACGAAAAGTATGTGCCGACCGATGCGGCATCGGACGGAATCTGGCTGGCGTGGACGCTCGCCGCGCAGCAAAGCGCGGCGAGAAGGAAGGCGACTGGTCTCATGGCGGGCGCCATTGTAGCGACGCCATTTCGCGTGGCAAGCACCGGCTGCGAGGCTGCTGCGCCGGCGCAACACACAGCGCAAAACCCGCCCCCGGCGAACGGGTTACAGGCTTGTTTTCACGCCGTCGGTCAGCCCGCCGCGACACGTGCGAGCCAGCTCGCCACGCCGTCGACAGAGCGGAAATCCGCGAGGCTGCGCGCCGGCAGCGCCGGATAGGCGCCGCCGGCCATCTCGGCCAGCGCGCGGCCGGGCCCCAGCTCGAGGAACGCGGTCGCCCCGGCCTCCACGCAGGCGGCAAGACAGGCCGCCCACTCAACCGGCTCCGCGATCTGCCGCGCAAGCTTGTCGAGGCCCGCGTCGACGTCGAGCACCGATGCGCCGTCGATCCCCGAAACCAGCCGCGTGCCGGGCAGCGGCCGCCGCACGTGCGTCGCGGCGAGCGACGCGCGAAACACCGGCACGGCCGCGGCGAGCCGGCGCGTGTGCGACGCGATCCGCACGCAGACCGACGCGACACGCAGTGCGCCGACGCGCGACGCCTCGTCGGCCACGGCATCGACATCGGCCCGCCGCCCCGCGACCACGAATGCGTCGCCGGGGTTCGCAATCGCGATCGCTGCATCGCGGCCGTCGCACAACCTCGCGAGTTGCGCGCGCGTCAGGCCGCGTACGAACACCATCCGCTCGTCGCCGCCGCTCGCGGCGTCCATCGCGCGCGCACGCGCATCGGCCAGGTCGAGCGCGGCGTCCGGCTCGATCATCCCCGCGACGCTCCACGCCGCGACTTCGCCGACGCTGTAGCCGGCGACGCAGCGTCGGCGCGGCCACAGAGCGTCGAGCAGCGCGGCAGCCGCGAGCGCCTGGACCGTGCAGAGAATCTGCGCGGCACGGTTCTCGCGCAGCGCATCCGGCCCGGCCTGCCGGACCCAGGCGCGCGGATCGTCGCCGAGGAGCCGGCCGGCGTGCGCGAACCACGCGTCGGCCTGCGGCGCGGTGCCGGTCAGCTCGAACATATCGGCGCGCTGCGCGCCCTGTCCCGAACAGAGGATGGCCAGCGTCATCGCGCGCCCTCGTCGACTTCGAGCGCATCGACGAAGACGCTCATCGCGAGCAGGTCGGCCGCGCCGCCCGGGCTCAGCCGCCGTGCAACGAACGCACGATGCGCGGCGGCCGCGCGCAACCGCCAATCGCGCGCGCGCACGCCGCCGCGCGCCACGAACGCGCGTGCGGTCGCCCGCGCGAAGTCGAGACCGGCCGGCCCGCCCCGGTGCAGCAGGTTCGTATCGTCGAGCGCGGCGATCAGCGCGAAGCACGCATCGACGCGCGCAGCTTCCGGATCGCCAGGCAGGTCACGCTGCGCGCGGCGCAGCGCGGGCAGCCCGACCGCGTAGACGGTCGTGAAACCGTCGGCCGCCTCGCGGCGCGCGCCACCGACGCCGTAGCGACGGCTCGCGCGTTCGCCGTGGCTGTCCGGCAAGCGCGGGCCGCCGAGGATATCGGCGCCCCAGCGGCGGGAAACGAACGCGCCGAGCGTCATCCCGGCCGGCATGGTTCCCGGCACCGCGCGCCGGCCCGCCGCCGCACACAGCAGCCCGAGCCCGAAGATCGCGCCGCGATGCGTATTGACGCCGTCGGTCGCGGCAAGCATCGCGTGCTCGGCCCGCAGTCCGATCTTGCGCAGCACGGCCATGTCCGCATCGCGTGCGCCCGCGTCGGCCAACTCGGCGAAGTACGGCCGCAACACGGCGGCGCTGCGCGCGAACGTCGCGGCATCCATGTCGGTGTGACTGCCGGTGTCGACGTGACTGACGAGCCCCGGCTTCGGATAGGTCTCGATTTCGAACACGAGGCTGCGCTCGGCCAGTTCGGCGATGCGCTCGGCTTCGGACGGCGCCGGTACGCGGCAGGCAGCCCATGCGCTCATCGCGCCCCTCCGGTGAATGCGTCGGCCGGCATCAGCTCGACGGCGATCGCGGTCTTGACCGCGACTTCAGGCTGCCGCGCCCGCAGTTCGCGCCAGTTGACGCCCGCGCCGTCGTCGCGCAGCAGTTCGCCGTCGATGCGCATCGGCGCGCGCGCGTCGATCGCCGCGAGGCCGTCGAGCAGCGACGCGAGCGATACGGGATCCGGCAGCGGGAACACGATGTCGAGATCGGACGACGCCACCAGATAGGGCTCGCCCGTCAGCGCCTGCCATGCAAGGCTGCCGAACACGCGGCCCTGCACGCCACAACGCGCGCCCAGCGTATCGAGTTCGCGCAACGCCGTGCGCCATGCGTCGGGCGCGGCGGCGAGCACGTCGGACAACGCGGGAAGCGGCCCGACCGTCGCAAGCGCGTCGGCCGCCGCGTTCAGCGCGATGCGCCGCTTGCCCGTGGAAGGCGGCAGCGGCAGGCCGAGCGGCACGCAGCCGACCTCGGCCTCGTCGGGCGACGCGCGGCGCACGATCAGCGGCCAGCCGCGTTCGGCCCACGCACGCACGAGCGGATCGGCCGCGAGCGCGGGATCACGCGCGAATGCCGCGCCCCACCCCGCCGCCGTCAGCGTGACGAGCGTGTGGCGGCGCAGCGGCAGCTCAGCGTGCGGCACGCGCGAGTGCCTCGACGCGCCGGGCCACATCGGCGGCAACCGGACGGCCACGCGCGGCGCGCCGGTCGACGCGGTCGGCCGGCTTGCCGAGCCATTCGCCGACCTGTGCGTCGAGCGCGCGGGCCGGATCGAGCACGGCGTCGACGGCGCCCATCTTCACGAGATTGTCGAGCCCCGGCGCGAACACCGGCGTCGAGCGCGACATCTCCTTCAGCACGTCGATCGGCAGCTTGGTCACGCGCGACATCGACGGCAGGTCCATCACCTCCGGCTCGGCGCCCGGCACCGCCAGCAAAGTGCGCGTCGCGAGCGCGGTCGCGATGAACGCACCCGCGGCCGTGTGGCCGTACAGCACGCCGATCGTCCGGTGCCCGGCGAGATCCGCGTGCATCAGGCACTTCGCGAGATGCGACAGCCCTTCGTTCAGGCCCAGCAGTTCGTCGCGTTTGCTCATCCGCTGGCTGTCGCTGTCGACGAGCACGAGGATCGGCGTGTCGCCGCCGCGCGCGATCGTGTCGAGCACGCGCGCCGCGAGCGTCAGTGCCTCGTCGATGCCGAACGGCAAACGCTCGGCGACGCCGATCACGTCGACGCGCGTGCCGGCCAGTTCCGCGTGGCCGGTCAGCAGCCCGCCGTTACGGGCGATCGAATGGCCTTTCGGAAACAGCGAGTTCAGGACTTCATCGAGCGTCATGCTGCGGCTCCTGCAGTTGGTCGGCGAGTTTCGCGAACGCATCGTCGGGCATCCCGGGAATCGCTTCCGGCGCGTCCGCACCGAGCGCGCGCCACACGTCGAGCGCATCCTTGCATGCGCCGAACCGTTCGACACGTGCTTCGAGGCGCGCCTGTTCCGCGCGCAGCATCGCCGCATCGAACTTCGGCGCTCGGCCGATCAGCTCGAGCGCCGCCGCACGGAACGCATCGGGCGTGTCGGCCACGTAGCGGTCGGCGCCGCCGATCAGCCGCCGGTGCTTGCCGCCCATCGTGCGCCAGATCAGCGCGCGGTCCTTCGCGTCGAATTCGTCGACGCCGCGATTGGTCTCGATCACTTCAGGGCCGGACACGCTGATGCGGCCCTGCTCCGATACCGCAAGCGCCGAGCAGCACGCGGCGAGTAACCCGCCGCCGCCATAGCAGCCGGCGCGCCCCCCGATCAGCCCGATCACCGGCACGCCGGCCGCGCGCGCTTCGACGAGCGCACGCATGATCTCGGCGATCGCGAGTTCGCCCGCGTTCGCCTCCTGCAGCCGCACGCCACCCGTATCGAACAGGATCAACACCGGCTTGCCGGTTTCGCGCGCGGCGCGCAACAGCCCGGTGAGCTTCGCGCCGTGCACCTCGCCGAACGCGCCGCCCATGAAGCGGCCTTCCTGCGCGGCGACGAACACCGGCTGGCCGTCGAGCCGGCCGTGGCCGACCACCATCCCGTCGTCGAACTGCTGCGGCAGGTCGAACAGCGGCAGGTGCGGGCTCGTCACGCGCTCGGCCGGGCCGAGGAATTCGCTGAAGCTGCCCGCGTCAAGCAGGCCGTCGATGCGCTGCCGCGCCGATGCTTCGTACCAGCTCGCGCCATTCGCGACGAACGCGGGCGCGTCGTGGATCGCGTCGTTCATCATGCATCCCCCTCGATCGCACGCACGGCCTGCGCGAGCCGCAGCGACACCATGTCGGGCCGCGCGCCGCCGTCGTTGATCGACAGCTTCAGGCCGCCCGGCGTGCGCCGCTCGACGAAATCGGATACGACCGCCTGCCATACCGCGCCGAAGCCGACCGCCGCCGTGCGGATGTCGATCTCGCATTCGTTGCCCGGCAACACGCGCTCGACGAGCACTTCGAGATTGCCCGATGCGACCACGCCGACGAGCGCCGCGGCCTGCTCGCCCTTCGCGCGCGCGCGCGCGGTGAAGCGATAGTTCAACTGTTCCATGCCCTCTTCCTCACCAGTTGCGGAACCGGGCCGGCGGCGCATAGAGCCCGCCCGACCAGTGCACGAGATCCTTGATCGAACGCGCGGCGAGCCAGCGGCGATCGGCGTCGAGCGGATCGATGCCGAGATCCTCCGGGCGACGGATCACCCCGCGCTCGCGCAGCCGCTCGACCATCTTGCGGTCGCGGCCGCGGCCGATCTCCGTATAGCCGGCGACGCCGCGGATCGCGTGTTCGCGTTCGTCCTTGTCGCGGCACATCAGCAGGTTCGCGATCCCCTCCTCGGTGACGATGTGCGTGACGTCGTCGCCGTAGACCATGATCGGCGCGAGGTCGAGCTGCAGCTTGTCGGCGAGCTTCAGCGCGTCGAGCTTCTCGACGAACATCGGCACGTTCTTGTCGCCGAACGTCTCGCCGATCTGCACGACGAGCTTGCGGCCGCGCCTGAGCGCCGCCGGCGTGTCGGGGTCGGCTTGCGCGCCGGCCTTCAGCCACGGCTCGCTCGGATGGCGCCGGCCGCGCGCGTCGCTGCCCATGTTCGGCGCGCCGCCGAAACCGGCAATGCGTTCGGCCGTGACCGTCGACGAATGGCCGGACAGGTCGATCTGCAGCGTCGAGCCGATGAACATGTCGCACGCATAGAGGCCGGCAGTCTGGCAGAACGCACGGTTCGAGCGCAGCGACCCGTCGGGGCCCGTGAACCAGACGTCGGAGCGCGCGCGGATGTAGTCGTCCATCCCGACTTCCGAGCCGAAGCAGTGGATCTGCTCGACCCAGCCCGACTCGATCGCGGGAATCAGTGTCGGGTGCGGATTGAGCGCCCAGTGCGAACAGATCTTGCCCTTCAGCCCGAGCTTCTCGCCGTAGGTCGGCAGCAGCAGCTCGATCGCGGCCGTGTTGAAGCCGATCCCGTGGTTCAGGCGCTTGATGCCGTACGGCTCGTAGATGCCCTTGATCGCGAGCATCGCGGTGAGGATCTGCGTTTCGGTGATCGCGGCCGGATCGCGCGTGAACAGCGGCTCGACGTAGAACGGCCGGCCGGCCTCGACGACGAAATGCACGCGGTCGCCCGGGATGTCGACGCGCGGCACCTTGTCGACGATGCGGTCGACCTGCGCGATCACGATGCCGTCCTTGAACGCGGTGGCCTCGACGACGGTCGGCGTGTCCTCGGTGTTCGGGCCCGTGTACAGGTTGCCGTCGCGATCGGCGCTGACCGCGGCGATCAGCGCGACCTGCGGCGTGAGGTCGATGAAGTAGCGTGCGAACAGTTCGAGATAGGTGTGCACCGCGCCGAGCGCGATCTTGCCGCCGAACAGCAGCTTCGCGATCCGCTGCGACTGCGGGCCCGAGTAGGCGAAGTCGAGACGCTTCGCGATGCCGCGCTCGAACACGTCGAGATGCTCGGGCAGCACGACGCCCGACTGCACCATGTGCAGGTCGTGGATCTTCGCGCTGTCGACGTCGGCGAGCGCCGTCGCGAGCAGGTCGGCCTGCTTCTGGTTGTCGCCTTCGAGGCAGACGCGGTCGCCCGGCCGCAGCACCGCTTCGAGCAACGCCACGGTGTCGCGCGCGTCGACCCGCTTGCCCTGCGCGTAAGCCGCGCCGGCCGCGAGTCGTGCATCGCGCGCCTGCCGCGCGTGATTCCATCCCGTCATGAACTGTTCTCCCGCTTCGATGGTTCAGCGGCATTCTAAGCCTGGCGCCGCCGCCGATTGATGATGTTGACGAATGCGACTCAGAGGACGCCGCGATGGATGCGGCCCGCACGCGGGCCGCGTCGCGCGGACCTATGCACCGACCAGCGCGCGCGTCGTGAAGAACAGCACCGACGGGCCGAGCAGGCAGCCGACGCCCGTATGGAACGTCGCGACCAGCGCGCCGTACGGAACGAGCCGGCGATCGGTCGCGGCAAGCCCCGCGCTCACGCCGCTGACGGTGCCGGCGAGACCACCGAAGATCATCGCGGAACGCGGCGTCTTCAGGCCCATGAAGTTCGCCGCGACCGGCGTGCCGACCATCACGATGATCGCCTTCACGAGCCCCGTCGCGATGCTGAGCGCGATCACGTCGGAGCTTGCGCCGATCGCCGCGCCCGTGACGGGGCCGACGATGTAGGTGACGGCGCCCGCGCCGATGGTCGTCATGCTGACCGCGTCGGTGTAGCCGAATGCGCGCGCGATGCACGCGCCGACGATGAACGGCAGCACGGTGCCGAGCAGCAGCGACACGACGCCGACGAGGCCGGCCTTGCGCGCCTCGGCGGGCTGCACTTCGAACGCGGTCGCGACGATCGCGAAATCGCGCAGCATCGCGCCGCCCATCAGGCCGACGCCCGCGAACAGCGGCACGTCGGCGATCCCTTTCTCGCCGCCGGTGAACGCGCCGCCGACGTAAGCCAGCGCGAGGCCGATCACGATCGCGATCGCGGAGCCGTGCACGCGGCCGAACGTGAGCTTGCGCGACGCGATCGACGACAGCCACATGATCAGGCCGACCAGCGCGAACGACGCGACGAGCCCGTTGTGGGCGACGGTTTTTTCGAGCATCTGCAGCATGGCGGCCTCCGTCACTGTTCTTCGAATTGCGGCACGCCCGCGAAGGCCGTGTCGTCGCGCCCGGTGCGCACGAGTACCGCGATGCAGCACGCGCAGATCGCGACCGCGCCGACGGCGGCGAGCAGCGCGACCGGGCCGCCCTTCAGCGCGGCGACGACGTTCTGGTTCGCGGCCATCGCGACGACGACCGGGATGTACATCGCGCCCCAGAAGCCGACGCCGGCCTCGGTCTCCTTCGGCAGCCAGCCGCGCCGGTGCAGCCAGAGGCGCAGGCAGATCAGCAGCAGCATCGCGATGCCGACCCCGCCGACGTTGGTCTTCACGCCGATCGCGCTGCCCAGCAGGTCGCCGAGGAACAGTCCGGCCAGGTGGCAAAACGCCAGCAGCGCGGTTCCGTAGATGATCATGAGTCGTCTCCAGTCTCTTCGTGACGGGCGCCTGACGCGTGCAGAAAGCGGGCCCGCACGTCGATCCCGTGCGCGGACTGTCTCCTGCGGCGGTGCGCCGCGGCCCGGCGGCCCGTCGTGCGGGCGCGTTCTCGGGCGGTCGATGGGATGATGCGGTTTCGGGCCGGACACCGGATGCCGTAGACTGACTGACGCAGCCGCCGGCCCGACACGGGCTACGCGTCCGGTTCGCCCCGTTTGCGCGGGCCGCACCGGGGCGTGATCCGATACTAGCGCCGCACAACCCGGCCATTTATGAAGTTGTCGAAACCGATTCAGTGGATTTAGCAATGCGTCCGTTACCGCCCGAGCTGCTGCGCAGCTTCGTCGCCGTCGCCCAGTCCGGCAGCTTCACCGCCGCGTCCGAGCGCGTGAACCTGTCGCAGTCGACCGTCAGCCAGCACATCCGCCGCCTCGAGGAACTGCTCGACCGGCCGCTGTTCGAGCGCGACACACGCAACGTGCACCTGTCGCAGCACGGCGACGCGCTGTTCCGCTACGCGGTGCGCATCCTCGAGCTGATGGACGAAGCCGTCACGTCGGTATGCGGGCCGCCGCTGTCGGGCAAGGTGCGGCTCGCGATGTCGGAGGATTTCGCGTCGGCGCACCTGACCGCCGCGCTCGCGAGCTTCGTGCAGCGCAATCCGGAAGTCGAGCTTGCGATCTCGACCGGGCTGTCGGGCGACCTGTTCGACGCGCTGGACGAAGGACGGCACGATCTCGTGTTCGCGAAGCGCATCGCCGGCAGCCGGCGCGGCCGCGTGATCCGCAGCGAGCCGCTGTACTGGTGCACGGGCCCCGATTCGCGGATCACCGGCCACGAGGCCGTGCTGCCGCTCGCGATGCATCCGGAGCCGAGCGTGTCGCGCCGCCGCGTGCTCGAATCGCTCGAAGCCGTCGGGCGGCCGTACCGGATCGCGGTCGTGAGCAGCAGCGTCGCGGTGTTGCGCGCCGCTGCGAGCGCGGGACTCGGCGTCAGCGCGTTCGCCGGCTACGTGATCCCGGCCGGGCTTGCGCGGCTCGACGCGGGGCTGCCCGAACTCGGCGAACTCGAATACGTGATCGACCGGCCGGCGGCCGCGTCGCGTTCGACGCTCGCGCTCGAAGCGACGCTGATTGCCGCCGCGTCGGGGTTGTAACCGCGCCGGGCGCGACACGCACAAGGGGGGCCGCGCCCGCAACTGACAGCTTTGCCCGGAACGCGTCATCGTCCGCGCAGCACCCGCTCGCGACAATGGGACCCATCGGAACGCACGGCCACCCGCCGCGCGCATCCGGTGTCCCATCCCCTTGATCGGAGCACGCCATGAATGTCTTGCGATTCGCCGTCGCGACCGCCGCCGCCGCCCTGCTGTCCCCCGCCTTTGCCCAGACGTCCGACGCCGCGGCGCCCGCGCAGGGGCTGACTCGCGCGGAAGTCATCGCGCAACTCAAGCAGGCCTATCTCGACGGTCAACTGCCGACGAACGACAGCAACTACCCGCCGGACGCCGCGACACGCGCGCGCAACCGCGAACTCGTGCAGGCCACGAGCCCGGCATGGCTCGCGCAGACGCCGCCGTCCTCACAAACCGCCGCGCAGCAGTAGCGGACTGCGGCGCGCGCGATCACGGCAGGAAGCTGCGGCGCCGCGCGTCGATCAGCTCGACGAGCAGGCGGTCACGTTCGGCCGCCAGTTCCTGCATCGAGCGCTCGCCCTGGATCGCGCGCAATTCGTCGTTCAGCCGGCGATCGACGTCCGGATCGAACGAAGGCGTGCCCAGGTCATCCCACCAGCTCGTGATCGGCCCCGACAGGTGTTCGAGAAAGTGCGCGATCCCGCCCGCGCCGCCGCCGAGATGATAGGTCAGGCACTGTCCCATCAGCCCCCAGCGCAGGCCGGGCCCCCATGCGACGGCCTTGTCCGCGTCGGCAACGCTCACGACGCCTTCGCCGACGAGGTGATACACCTCGCGGAACAGCGCGGCCGCGAGCCGGTTCGCGACGTGGCCGGTCATCTCCTTGTTGAGGACGATCGTCTGCTTGCCGAGCGCATCGTAGAACGCCTTCACGCGCGCGATCACGTCCTGGCGGGTGGCAGCGCCGCCGACCAGCTCGACGAGCGGAATCAGGTGCGGCGGATTGAACGGATGCGCGATCAGGCAACGTTCCGGATGCTTCTCGCATGCGGTCTGGATGTCCGACATCTTCAGGCCCGACGAACTCGACGCGATCGGCACGTGCGCGGGCAGCACGTCGTCCATCTGGCGGTACAGCGCACGCTTCAGGTCGAGCCGTTCCGGGCCGTTCTCCTGCACGAAATCGACGCCGTCGAGCGCGCGCACGAGATCGGCGTCGAACGACAGCCGCGCGGAAAGTTCGGCGGCCCGGTCGCCGAGAAACGCGGCCAGCGCGTCGCGCAGCCGCGCGTCGGCTTGCGGCGCCGGATCGGTCGCGACGACGTCGAAGCCCTTCGTCAGATAGAAAGCGGTCCAGCTCGCGCCGATCACGCCGGCGCCGACGATCGCGATGCGTCGAATGTCCATGATTGTCCCGTGTCGTTGGCCTGCCAATAGATCGCGGCGATTGTCGCATCGAATCGCGCGGGCCTGCGTTGACGCAGATTGCAGATTCCCTCTTGAAATGCGCTTCGGCTGCCACTAATTACGCGTCGTCGGGCAGTGCACCCTCCCACGCACCGCCCCCGTTTCGATCCAGTGGAGTTCCCGCGTCGCGCCCGCCGCAGGCGTCGCGCCGTCACGTCTCCCGTGTTCCCTGTTCAGGAGGACCAACATGAGCGGTATTCATTTCGGCAGCGACCTGTTCGACGAATTTGCCCGCGTGCAACGGCAAGTAGCGAATCTGCTGGGCGAACGTCCAGCCGGCATTCGCGCAGTGCGGCCCGGTGCCTTTCCCGCGCTCAACGTGGGCGCCACCGACGGCGCCATCGAGATCGTCGCGTTCGCGCCCGGCATGGCCGCGGCCGACTTCGACGTGTCGATCGACAAGGACCTGCTGACGATCAGCGGCGAGCGCAAGCCTGCGTCGCGCGGCGAAGGCGACGATCTGCGCACCTATGCGCAAGAACGCTTTCACGGCACATTCCGCCGCGTCGTCGAGCTGCCGCGGGACGCGGATCCCGAGCAGGTCAGCGCCCGCTACGAAAACGGCTGCCTGCTGATTCGCGTCGGCCGGCGCGAGGCAGCGAAGCCGCGTTCGATCACCGTTCAATAATAGTCAGGATACCGACATGAATGCGAACCCGACCCTGGCCGAGCGCCAGACGAACACCGTTCACCCCGCTGCCGCTGCCGCCGACGCAGCCCGCCGGCCCGCGATCACGCCGGCCGTCGACGTCGTCGAGAATCATCTCGGCGTCACGCTGCGGGCCGATCTGCCCGGCGTGCCGCGCGAAAACCTCGACGTGAAGGTGCACGACAACACGCTGACGATCGAAGCCGACACGCACCTCGACACGCCGGCCGACCTGCGCGTGCGGCACGCCGAAATCCGCGCGACGCGCTATGCGCGCAGCTTCGTGCTGAGCCCGGATCTCGACACGTCGAGGATCGACGCGAACCTGCGCGACGGCGTGCTGACGCTGACGATCCCGCGACGCGAGGAAACCCGTCCGCGCCGCATCGACGTGACGACCGGTCACGCATAAGCACCAACGCGGGCGATCGTCCCGCACGCATGAAAAAGCCCCGCCGGGTACGCTCCCGGCGGGGCTTTTTACGACATGCGGTGCAATCAGTCGAAGTCGAACAGGTCGAACACCGATTTCCGGCGACGCTGGCCGTCGTGCTTGTAGCGCTCGTCGTGCGAGCGGCCATCGTGTCTGCCGCGGCTGTCATGCGAGCGACCGTCGCGCCCCCAACCGCCGTCGTGGCTGCGCGGCGCCTGCGCATCGTGCCGCACGGGTGTCTCGTCGCGACGCAGCGGCGCGTCGCCGGTCTCGCGTGCGATCAGCTTGTCGAGTTCGCCGCGATCGAGCCACACGCCGCGGCAGGTCGGACAATAGTCGATCTCGATCGACTGGCGCTCGGCCATCAACAGATCGGGCGTCTTGCAGACTGGGCATTTCATCGCGTCTCTCCTTTCCGTGCGAATCTCGTCTGGATTCCCTATGAAGCGCGTGAAGCCGGCCGCCGCAGCGGCCGGCGCCACACGCGATGGCTCAGCGGCCTTCCGTCGGTGCCGAGCGCTTCGCCTTCGCGCGCCGCGCCAGCATGTTCATGCCTTCGACGAAAGCCGAGAACGCCATGGCCGCGTAGATATAGCCCTTCGGCACATGCGAACCGAACCCTTCGGCGATCAGCGTCATGCCGATCACGACCAGGAACGACAGCGCGAGCATCACGATGGTCGGGTTGCGGTCGATGAAGCGTGCGAGCGGCTGTGCAGCGAACAGCATCACGGCGACGGCGACGATCACCGCGACGAACATGATCGGCACGTGCTCGGTCATGCCGATCGCGGTCACGATGCTGTCGATCGAAAACACGATGTCGAGCATCACGATCTGGCCGATCGCGGCCCACATCGTCAGGCCGGCCGCGCCGCCGGCGCCGCCCTCGCCTTCACCGTCGTGCGACACGTGGTGATGGATCTCGGTGGTCGCCTTCCACACGAGGAACAGGCCGCCCGACAGCAGGATCATGTCGCGCCACGAGAACGCATGGGCGAACAGCGTGAACACGGGTTCGGTGAGGCTCGCGATCCACGCGACGCTGCCGAGCAGCGCGAGGCGCATCACCAGCGCGAGCGCGATGCCGAGGCGCTGCGTGCGGGCGCGCTGCGCTTCGGGCAGCTTGTTGCTGAGGATCGAGATGAAGATCAGGTTGTCGATGCCGAGCACGACTTCCATCACGACGAGCGTCAGAAGCGCAGCCCAGACGGCGGGGTCGACGGCAAGCGTCAGCAGGTAGTCCATGAAATGGGCCGATACGAAAGTGGAAAGCCAGATGATATGCCGCCCCGAACTTCGGAAAAATCAGAGAGAATCTGACTTTAGGTTCGGTTTTTACGAAATTACGGTCCGATGCTCAATTTCCGACATCTGTACTATTTCTGGGTCGTCGTGAAGGAAGGCGGCTTTGCGCGCGCGGCCGCGCGGCTCGACATGGCCGTGCAGACCATCAGTGCGCAGGTGCGCGAGCTCGAGAAAGCGCTCGGACACCAGTTGCTGCGCCCGGTCGGGCGCGGCGTCACGATGACCGACGCCGGCCAGGCCGCGTTTGCGCGCGCGGAGGTGATCTTCGAGATGGGGCGGCTGATTCCCGACGAAGTGCGCGCGGCGGCCAGCCAGCCGACCGTACGGCTCGCGGTCGGCCTCGCGGACGGCATCTCCAAGCTCGCCGCACACGCGACCCTCGCGCCCGTGCTGGATACGCCCACGCTGCGGCTGCTGTGCCACGAGGGCGAGCACGATGCGCTGCTTGCGGACCTGGCGCTGCATCATCTCGATCTGGTGCTGGCCGGCCAGGGCGCGCCGTCCGGCTCGAACCTGCGCGTGACGAGCGAGCGGCTCGTCGCGTCGCCGGTCGACTGGTACGGCCCCGCCGCGCTCGTCACGCCGGCCGCGCGGCAGCACTTTCCGCAGTGCCTTGCCGACCTGCCGGTGCTGCTGCCGACCGCGCATTCGGCGCTGCGCGCGCGCCTCGACGCGTGGCTGGAAGGCGAGCGGATCGTGCCGCGCGTGGCCGGGGAATTCGAGGACAGCGCGCTGATGGCCGTGTTCGCGGCGCGCGGCCTCGGCGTGTTTCCGCTGAGCGAACTCGGCGCGAACGACGCGTCGCTGCTGCGCGGATTGCGGCGGCTCGGGCGCGCGGGCGACGTGACCGAGGAGATCCACGCAATCCGCTCGCGGCGCGGCGAACACCATCCGCTGACGTCGCGATTGCTGGCCGCCGCACGCGGCACCCCGGCCGGCTGAAGCGAGCGCGACATCAAACGAAACTATAATGGCGCCCCGGCCTTACGAGATTGCCGCGCGCTTCTTCCAGGCACCGCCGTTGCGCGACCTCTCGCCGAGCCTTCTGAAAGACGCCATGCACAACCGATTTCGCCTGTTTTCCGTTTCGTGCGCGCTCGCGGCCGCGGCCGTGCTGGCGGCGTGCTCGTCGCCGCCCAAGCCGATCTACCAGCAGGAACAGTTCGACGCGACCAGCAGCCCGTACGCGCATACGTTCCACTCGAAATCCGACGCGGCCTGCGAGGCCGCGCGGCGCGCGCTGCTGAGCCAGGGCTATGTGGTGTCGTCGTCTCGCAGCGATGCGGTCGACGGCAGCAAGAATTTCCAGCCGAACAACGACATGCACGTCGTGATCGAGTTTCACGTCGTGTGTGCGGACGCGAACGCGGACGGCTCGTCGAGCATCGCGTACGTGAACGCGGTGCAGGATCGCTACACGCTGAAGAAGTCGAACACGTCGGCCAGCGTCGGCCTCAGCGTGTTCGGCTCGCTGTCGCTGCCGATCGGGTCGAGCGACGACGCGCTCGTCAAGACCGCCAGCGAAACGATTCCCGCCGGCGTGTTCTATGAGCGCTTCTTCAATCTCGTCGAGCATTTCCTGAAGATCGACCCGGCCCGCCGTGACCGCGCGACCGTCAAGGCCGCCGAGAAGGAGCCCGTCACGCCGCTGCCCGAACCCGCGCCGACGCCGCAGGGCGAGCCGATGAAGATGACGACCCCGGTCGTGCCGACGCCGCCCGCGGCGCCAGTGCCGCTTTCGTTGCCGGTCGTGGCGCCCCAGTCCGGCGCGAACGCCGTGCCGGCCGCGGCTTCGGCCGTGGTCGCGCCGGCGGCGATGCGTGCCGCCGCGCCGCTAGCGGCGTCTGGTTCGGGGGCGGTACCGGCTTCGGATGTGGCGCCTGCACCGGCCGCCTCGTCGACGCCTGCGCCGGCGTCCGGATCGGCATCCACGCCGGCTTCGGCTCCCGTGCCGGCTTCCGCGCCTGCGTCCGCTTCCGGCCCGGCGTCGCACCCGGCCGCAGCGGCGTCGGCGCCCGCCGCTGCAATAGCGGCACCGGTCGCGCCTGCGCCCGCGTCCACTGCTTCGGCCCCCGTATCGGCATCGGCACCGTCGAGCACGTCGCCCGCGCCTGCCGCCGCCAACCCCGTCGCATCGTCCGCCCCGTCCGGCGCGAGCGCACCGGCCGCAAACTGATCGACCGCCCGTATCGTCGCTCCTGGCCGCAACCGGCGCAGCGCGACGATACGCCCCCTTGCCCGTCGTGCCGATGCCTTGCGTCGGACACGCTCGGCCGATTCCGTCATTCACGGAGATCGACGGCCGTCCGGCCATCGGCCGGCTTGCGCCTCCACCCTGCATGCCGCAACGGCGCGCACAGCGTCTGCCGTTGCTCGGCGATCGCCATCACGCCACCGCAGACGATCCCGGCGATACCCATCGTCGATCGCCGTCCAGCCGCCCCTTAACCAGCCCGCTTGCGCCGACCGCCCCGCCTACCGCAACGTGGCGCGCAGCGTCTGCAGCTGCTCGACGGTCGCCGTCACGCCGCCGCAGACGATCACGGCGAGATCCTTCGCCGACGCGAGCACGGGCACCGGTCGCTCGAGCGCGGCCAGCGCGGCACCGCATGCGGGTTCGACGACGATCCGGTGCTCGTCGAGAAATCGCAGTGACGCGGCCACCGCATCGGCATCCGACACGACGACCGGGTGAATCTCGTGTCGCGCTGCCCATTCGACCGCCGCATCGCACGGACGCTTCGCGCCGAGCGACGTCGCGATGCTCGTGATCGCCGGCAACTCGACCCCATGCCCCTGCGCCAGCGAGCGCGCATAGCAGTCGGCGCCTTGCGTTTCGGCTGCGACCACCGGCACGTCGTGCCAGCCGTTGCGCGCGAGCCCTTCGAGCACGCCGCACAGCAGCCCGCCGCCGCCGACCGCGAGCACGATCGCGTCAGGCTTGGGGCCGGCCGCCGCCATCTCGTCGATCATCGTCGCGTGGCCCTGCCACAGCACGGGATCGTCGAACGGATGCACGAACGCATCGTGCTCGCCGAGCGCCGACTGCGCAAACGCGTTCGCCTCGGCCCAGCTCGCGCCGTGCACGACGAGCTCCGCACCCTCGACGCGGATCAGCTCGCGCGCACGGGCCGACGCGTTTTCCGGTACGACGACGAGCACCGGCACGCCGAGTTCGCGGCCGCAATACGCGACCGCGATGCCCGCGTTGCCGCCCGACGACGACACGAAGCGCCGCGCGCCGGCCGCATGCCGTGCTTCGCAGACGGCGCCGACGCCGCGCAGCTTGAACGAGCCCGACGGCTGCAGCGCATCGAGCTTCAGCCAGACGGCCTTGCCGAGCCGGCGGGACGCGATTTGCGAGCGGAGATAAGGGGTCGGGATATGAAGCGGCATGGGACGGGACCAATGGGAGCGGTGGGAACGGAGGGCACGCACGCGACGCGCAACTGCATGCGGCAACGATGGCCATCGTACGGCACGCCTCCCATGCTTTCCAATACCATCGGATGGCCTTTGTTATGCTCCACAGGTATATTGACGAACCGGAACGGAAACCGCATGCGCCAGATCGAACTGCGTCACCTGCGCTACTTCGTGGCCGTCGCACAAGCCGGCAGCGTGATGGCCGGCGCCCGCGCGGCCGGCATTGTCCAGCCCGCGCTGTCGCGACAGATCCGCGAACTCGAGGACGCGATCGGTACGCCGCTGCTGGTGCGCCGCGCAACGGGCGTCACGCTCACGGCGGCCGGCGCCAGCTTCCTGCAGGATGCGACCGGCCTGCTCGCGACACTGCAGGACAGCCGTGAGCGCGCACTGCGCAGCGCGGCCGGCCAACTGGGCGAGTTGCGGCTCGGTGCGTTGTCGAACTGCCTGCCGTTGCCCGTCGTCGCGAACGTCCTCAAGGCGTTTCGCGACGCGTGCCCGGACGTGAAGCTGTCGATCGCGCCGATGCTGTCGGCCGAACAGGCGAACGCGCTGATGCGCGGCCAGCTCGACGGCGGGATCATGGCGTGGCGTCGGGACGAGGCGCCGCACCTGTCGGGCGTACGGCTGCTGAGCGACCGCTTCGTGCTCGCGATGCCCGCGCCGCCGGGCGGACGCTTCACCGCGCCGCGCACGCTGGCCGACGTCGCGAACGAGCCGTTCGTCTGGTTCGACGCGCAGCGCTCCGCTGCGCACCACCGGTTCCTGATGGCGCAGTGCCGGCAGGCCGGCTTCACGCCACGCATCGCGCAGGTCGGCAGCGACATTCCGACGTTGATCGGCCTCGTCGCAGCCGGGATGGGCTGTGCCTTCGTGCCGGAAAGCGCGTCGCCGACCTGCCCGCGCACGGTCCGGCTCGTCGCGCTCGACGAGCTTGCCAGCCGCTTCGACATCGAGTTCGTGTTCGACGGCGCGGCAACGCCGCCATCGCCCGTCGTCGCGCGATTTCTCGAGGCCGTGCGCGATGCCGCCGGCGAAGCACGCCAACCGGGCTGAATGGGCAGCCGATGCGGCGACCTCGCCCGGCACTTGAACGGCACGATCCGCGGCGCCGAACGACGGGCGCCCCCTTCCGTCAAACCGTCGCCTTGGCTGCTGAAACACGCTAAACAGCCGCATCTCTTCAGCGAAAATTCTTTCAAAACGATGACGCCGGACGTCGCAGCGCCGGTGTTTTTAAATTGACACCAAAAACAGCCGTTTAACGCCGGTTCGAATTGTCATGGTTCGAAATATACTTCGCGCGCATCCAACCCTCGTGCCAAAGAGAGGATGCGTTTCCGCCCCGGTCACGGTCCCCCTGTGATCGGGGCTTTTTTTGCCGTGTGCCTTGTCTGAAAAGGGTTTTCGGCGACGGTGCGACGTTCGTTCGGGAGGATGCCCGCCACCTGACCGGTTCGCCCGATCCGCGCGGCGGCACGTCGACGAACGATCTGCGGACGGCCTCCGGATCATCGGGAGGAGCGGCCGTCGGCCCACCTCGCGGCGCCGATGGATCGCGATCTCCCGGCCGAAAGCCGCACGCGATTCATTACATGATGCTTTCGAAAAGCCCCTCCTTCGCGCGGCTCGCCAGCGGCCTTCGCACGCCCGCTGCATTGTTGACATGAAATCAAGATAATTTCGTCCGTATACGGCTTTTTCCGCAAAAGTCATGCAGGCACACTTCACCCTGTTCTCAACGGCCCGTGCCGTTGTCCCTCGACTACAGGAGCTCATCGCGTGAACCCCACGACTTCCTCTCCTTCCCGCCCGGGCGGCAGCGCAGCGCTGCCGCTGCTGGCACTCGCCGCCGGCGCGTTCGGCATCGGCACGACCGAGTTCTCGCCGATGGGCCTGCTGCCCGTGATCGCCGACGGCGTGCACGTCTCGATTCCGCAGGCCGGCATGCTGATCAGCGCCTATGCGATCGGCGTGATGGTCGGCGCGCCGCTGATGACGCTGCTGCTCGCGCGCTGGTCGCGCCGCTCGGCGCTGATCGCGCTGATGTCGATCTTCACGATCGGCAACCTGCTGTCGGCGCTCGCGCCGGGCTACACGACGCTGCTGCTCGCCCGCCTCGTGACGAGCCTCAACCACGGCGCCTTCTTCGGACTCGGCTCGGTGGTCGCGGCCAGTCTCGTGCCGCGTGAAAAGCAGGCCAGCGCGGTCGCGACGATGTTCATGGGCCTGACGATCGCGAACGTCGGCGGTGTGCCGGCCGCGACCTGGCTCGGCCAGATCATCGGCTGGCGCATGTCGTTCGCGGCGACCGCGGGCCTCGGCCTGGTGGCGATCGCCGGGCTGTTCGCGGCACTGCCGAAGGGCGAAGCCGGCAAGATGCCCGACCTGCGCGCGGAACTCTCGGTGCTGACGCGCCCTGTCGTGCTCGGCGCGCTCGGGACGACCGTGCTGGGCGCCGGTGCGATGTTCACGCTCTACACGTACGTCGCGCCGACGCTCGAACACGTGACCGGCGCGACGCCCGGCTTCGTGACCGCGATGCTGGTGCTGATCGGTGTCGGCTTCTCGATCGGCAACATCGCGGGCGGGCGCCTCGCCGACCGCTCGCTCGACGGCACGCTGATCGGTTTCCTGCTGCTGCTGATCGCCACGATGGCCGCGTTCCCGGTGCTCGCCGGCACGCACGCCGGCGCGGCCGGCACGCTGCTCGTGTGGGGTGTCGCGACGTTCGCGGTCGTGCCGCCGCTGCAAATGCGCGTGATGCGGGCGGCCCACGAAGCGCCGGGCCTCGCGTCCGCCGTCAACATCGGCGCGTTCAACCTCGGCAACGCACTCGGCGCGGCCGCCGGCGGTGCCGCGATCTCGGCCGGGTTCGGATACGCGGCCGTGCCGCTCGTCGGCGGGCTGATCGCCGCGGCCGGACTCGCGCTCGTCTTCCTGCAGATCGCGCAGCAGCGCCGCGCGCCGGCCGCCGCGAATTCGTAATCGCCGCACGTCGTGCGCCGGCGATGCATGCCGGACCGCCGATCCGTACCGACACACGCTCACGGCCGCGCAACGCGGCCGCATTCGTTTTCGACGATCCATTCTGATTCAGCAATCCGTCAATCGAAAAATCCTGAATATCCGTCGATTTCACATCGACGCAGATTCAACTCATTTACGGAATGTCGAAATCGATTCGATCCACTCGAATAACCGCTTCCCTTCCATTTCATTCAGCGCATGAATTACCCGTTTCCCACGAGCCGATTCAGCTCGACAGGCCTGTCTAAAATCGCATCGAACCCCGCACGAATTACTCAATATTGCTGCACCGCAGAATAATATTTCATTCAAATCGCTCACGGAAAATCAGAAAGTGAAATGCTCCGCGGCTTTATTCAATCAATACCCGCACCAGATGTAACAAAATGAAACAGCGCGAATTTAAAGATTGAAAGACTTGCCGATTCGTATCAGCATCTGCGATACCGTGGCATGAGAGGCGCGGCATAACTCCAATGAAAAACGATCGATGAGGGAACAGTGTGAAAGTCGCCATCGCTTCCACGACGTTGTCGCTCGCGCTGTCAATCGGCCTTTCGATTCCCGCCGCCGACGCTGCCACCTATTCGAACGGCACAGCGACCGCCACCTTCAACGTTACGCTGACGCTGCAGCCGAACTGCACGATCGCCGCGAACCCGCTCGCCTTCGGCACCAGCGGGGTGCTGGCCACCGCGATCAACCAGCAGACGACCGTGAGCGTCACCTGCACCAACACGACGCCCTACAACGTCGGTCTCGACGCAGGCACGGTCACGGGATCGAGCGTCGCGAGCCGGCTGATGGCCGGCACGGCGACCGGCAACACGACGACGACCGTCGGCTTCCAGCTCTACCAGGATGCCGGGCGCACGACGATCTGGGGCAACACGCAAGGCACGGACACCGTGGCCGGCACCGGCACGGGCGCGGCGCAGTCCCTGACCGTCTACGGCCAGGTGCCCGCGCAGGCGACGCCGAAGCCGGACACCTATCAGACGACCGTCACCGCAACCGTCTACTTCTGACCGGTGCGGCTCGCCATGTCCGCATTACGTCGAACGCTCGCCGCGCTGCTATGTGCGGCCGGCGCCGCGCACGCCGCGTCGCTGCAGATTTCCCCGGTCACGATCGAATTCGGCACCGACGACACGGCCACCGGCATCACGCTGCGCAATCCGGGCGAGCGCCCCGTGTACGGACAGGTGCGCGTGTTCCGCTGGGACCAGGCCGACGGCCAGGACACGCTGACGCCCACCCAGGATCTGATGGCCAGCCCGCCGATCATCGAAGTCGGTACGCAGTCCGAACAGCTGATCCGCGTCGTGCGCGCGTCACGCACGCCTGCAGGCGCCGAGCAGACCTACCGGCTGCTGATCGACGAGCTGCCGCAGCCCGGCGAAGCGCCGGCCAACGGCGTGTCGATCCGGCTGCGCTATTCGATTCCGGTGTTCGTCGAGCCGGCAACCGACGGCGCGCCCCGGCTCGACTGGGCGCTGCTGCGCGACAACGGCGGCTGGGTACTGCGGGTGCACAACGGCGGCACGCGGCGCGCGCAACTGGCATCGGTCGAACTCGTGACCGGCGACGGCCGCACGTATCCGCTCACGCGCGGCCTGCTCGGCTATGCGCTCGCGGGGCGTACAGGCCAGTGGAGCGTGCCGCTGCCGGCCGGCGTCGCGCTCGGCGGCAAGGTCACGGTGCGGGCGGCCGTCAATTCGCAGCCGGCCAGTGCGATCGTCACGGTGGAGCCGCCGGGCTAGACCGCCGGTGCGCCGCCCGGCCCCTCCCCCTTCGCCACGCGCCCGCACGCGTCCGGCCAACGGAGGCAGGACACCGCTTCGTTCGCCGCGCGCCGCACTCGCGGCCGTCGTGGCCGGCGGCCTGCTTGCGCTCGGCTGCGCACGCGCGGATGAACCCGCCGCACTGGTGATGACCGACAGCATGCACGACGTGATCCTCGAAGTCAGCGTCAACGGCGAAAACACGACGCTGCTCGCGCACTTCCGCGAACGCGACGGCCACCTGTCGGCGAGCGGCGCCGACCTGCACACGATCGGCCTCGCGACCGACAGGCTCGGCATCGCCGACGCGACGACGGTCGACCTCGACACGATTGCCGGCCTGCGCTACCACTACGACGCGGCGCACCAGAGCGTCGACCTGCAGATGCCCGACACGCTGCGCCGGCCGTACGCGGTCGACAGCCGAGCGTTGCCGCCCACGCAGGCGGCCAGCGCGTCGCGCGGCGTCGCGATCAACTACGAGGCGTACGCGCAGACGCTCGGCGACCGGCAGGTTTCGCTCTACACCGACGTGCGCTACTTCGATCCGGGCGGCGTATTCGACACCAGCGGCGTCGCGACCTTCCATGACGGCCGCCGGCACTACACGCGCTTCGATACGTCATGGAGCCGCTCGGATCCGGCACGGCCGAGCACGACACAGATCGGCGACACGATCTCGGGATCGCTCGCATGGACGCGCTCGGTGCGCCTCGGCGGCTTCCAGTGGCGCAGCAACTTCGCGCTGCGGCCCGATCTCGTGACGTTCCCGATCCCGTCGCTCACGGGCTCCGCCGCCGTACCGTCGGCGGTCGACCTCTACATCAACAACGTGCGCCAGTACTCCGGCAACGTGCCGAGCGGCCCTTTCATCATCCACGACGTGCCGGGCATCACGGGCGCCGGCCAGGCGACCGTCATCACGCGTGACGCGCTCGGGCGCACCGTCGCGACGTCCGTGCCGCTCTACGTCGATACGCGCATGCTGTCCGCCGGGCTGTCGAGCTATTCGTTCGAAGCCGGCTTCCTGCGCCGCAACTACGGGCTGCAGTCGTTCGACTACGACGCGCGGCCGGCCGTCAGCGGCTCGATGCGGCGCGGCGTCATCGATACGCTGACCGTCGAGGGGCACGCGGAAGCGACCGGCGGCGTGCTCAACACCGGCGTCGGCGCGCTGCTACGGCTCGGCAATGCAGGCGTCGTGAGCGGCGCGGTCGCGGGCAGCGCCGGCCGCTTTCCCGGTACGCAGGTGAGCATCGGCTACCAGCTGATCGAACCGCGCTTCTCGATCAACGCGCAGACGATCCGCGCGTTCGGCCGCTACGGCGATCTCGCCTCGCGCGACGGCGCGACGGCACCCGCGGCGACCGACCAGGCGACGCTCGCGCTGCCGTTCATGCACCGCCAGACGCTCTCGCTCAGTTATATCGGCTTCCGGCTGCCGCAAGGCCCGAGCACGCGGATCGGCACGGTGTCGTACACGCTGAGCTTCGGCGATCTCGCATCGATGAGCGTCAGTGCGTACCGCGACTTCGCGCAGCAGCGCGCGAACGGCGCGTTCGTATCGCTGAACATCGGCCTCGGGCGCAACACATCGATCAATGCGACCGTCGGGCGCCAGCGCGGCCAGTCGAATTACAGCGTCGACGCGAGCCGCCCGCCCGACTACGACGGCGGCTGGGGCTGGGGCGTGCAGACCGGCGGCACGGGCGCGGTGCCCTACCGGCAGGCACAAGTACGCTATCTCGGTCATGCGGGCGAAGTCATCGCGGCCGCACAGAACATCGACCGCCAGACCGGCGCATCGCTCGATGTCAGCGGCGCGCTGGTATTCATGGACAGCAGCGTGCAGTTGTCGCGCCGCATCAACGATGGCTTCGCGCTGGTATCGACCGACGGCGTCGCAGGCATTCCGGTGCTGCACGAAAACCGCGTGATCGGCGCGACCGACCGCGCGGGGCACCTGCTCGTACCCGACCTGAACGCGTACCAGAACAACCGGATCGCGATCGACTCGATGAAGCTGCCCGCCGACGCGCGGATCGCACGCACGTCGATGACGGTCGTGCCGCAGGCGCAATCGGGCGTCGTCGCGCATTTCGGCGTGTCGCGCTATCGCGCGGCGTCGGTGATCCTGCGCGATACCGACGGCCGCCCGCTGCCGGTCGGCGCGCGCGTGCATCACGCCGAAAGCGGCACGGATACGATCGTCGGCTACGACGGGCTCACGTTCATCGACGGACTGAAGGAGGACAACCACCTCGTGATCGACTACGGCACGCAACGCTGCGCCGCGGACTTCCCGTTCAACGCGCCCGGCAGCGGCACGCTGCCGACCATCGGACCGCTCACGTGCCGGGCGACGCAATGAGGATCGCGCTGCTGGTCCTCGCTGCCTTCGTCGCGTGGTGCGGCTCGCCCCGTCACGCACTGGCCGAAAGCTGCACGGCCACCGCGTCGAACGTGAGTTTCGGCTCGGTCAGCCCGATCTCGAACGCGCCGGTCGCCGTGACCGGCACGGTCAGCATCACCTGCACGTGGTCGACCGTCTCGCTGACGCCGAACGTGGTCGTATGCCTGAATCTCGGCGGCACGAGCCCGCGCAGCCTCGTCAACGGCGGCAACGCGATGCAGTACGACCTCTATCTCGACGGCGGGCATACCGTCGCGTGGGGCTCCGTGTATTCCGGTACGACACCGGCGTCCGTCACGCTCGTCAAACCCGCGCTCGGCACGAGCGCGTCCGCGACGGTCACCATATACGGACAGATCACCGGGAACCAGCCGACCGTGCCGACGACCGGCAACAGCACCACGACCTACTCGCAGACATTCGGCGGCGCCACGACGTCGCTCAACACCGGGTTCTACCTGCTCGGCGCGCCGACCTGCGCGTCGCTGACGACGTCGAGCGGCACCTTCCCGTTCAGTGCGACGGCGAACGTCGTCAACAACTGCAACATCAACGCGACCAACGTGAGCTTCGGTACCGCCAGCCTGTTGTCGGGCACGCTCGCGGCAACGGGTACGATCACCGCGCAGTGCACGAACGGCGACGCGTGGAAGATCGCGCTGAACGGCGGCAACAGCGGCAACGTGACGGCGCGCCAGATGCAGCGCAGCGGTGGCGGCGGTGCGATCGGCTACGGGCTTTACACGGACGCCGCGCACTCGATCGGCTGGGGTGACGGCACGGGCGGCAGCACGACGGTCACGGGCGTCGGCACCGGCACGTCGCAGGTCGTGACCGTGTACGGCGCGGTGCCGACGCAGACCACACCCGCGCCCGGCAGCTACAGCGACACGATCACCGCGACGATCAGTTTCTGACCGGCGAAGCAGCGGATACGCGGCTCAGAACGTGACGGTCCATGCCGCGGCCGCACCGACTCCCAGGCTGCGTGGCGGCAGGGTCGCGCCGGGTCCGGGTGCGTGACTGAGCAGGAACGGGGTGCCGTGGATGCAACTGACACTCGGCGCGTCAAACTCGACGCGGGCGCCCGGGCCCGAACCAGCGGCCGCGCCAATCGTGCAGATTTCCGGAATCGTGAGACTGACCCTGAGCGGGATCGACGGCACGGCCGCGCAGGCAAGCGGGCCGGTGCTCAGCATCGCTAGCGCGAACGCGCCCTTTCCGGTCCGTCCGGTTAGCTTCATCGCTCACCCCTCTGCTTCATCGATCCGCCAAGCGTACGCTCGAATCGGCGGAGCGCAAGTGAAAAACCCGAACGCGCTGGCGCGCAATCGGGTCCCGACCTGCGCCGCGCCTATGCCGCGCGGCGAACGCCGCACACCAGCCGTCCGGAAGCGTCAGCGCGCGGCGGCGAATCCACCGAAAAATGCACGCGCGTTCGCGTCGAGGCTGTCGAGGTGATAGCCGCCCTCCTGCACGATCACCGTCGGCAACCCGAGTGCGCCAATCGCGCCGCCGAGCCGCCCGAAGCCGTCGGTCGTGACGGCCACCTGCGATTGCGGATCGTCCTTGTAGATATCGAAGCCGAGTGCGAGCACGAGTGCATCGGGCTGGAACCGGGCGAGCGCGCGCAGCGCGTCGTCGAGCCGCTCGAAGAACGCCGACTCCGGCGCACCGTGCGGCATCGGCAGGTTGAGGTTGAATCCGTCGCCGGCCCCCGTGCCCGTCTCCTCCTCATAGCCCGCGACAACCGGGTAGAAGTTGGTCGGGTCACCGTGGATCGACACGTACAGCACATCGTCGCGGCCGTAGAAGATCTCCTGCACACCCTGCCCGTGATGCATGTCGGTGTCGAGGATCGCGACCCGGCGGTGGCGGCCGAGCAGCGACTGCGCGGCGATCGCCGCATTGTTCAGGTAGCAGAAGCCGCCGGCCGCGTCGCGACGTGCGTGATGGCCGGGCGGCCGGCACAGCGCGTATGCCTCGCGTGCGCCGTCGTTGACGTCCGCCGCGGCCGCAAGCGCGCCCTGCGCGGACCAGTACGCGGCGCGCCACGTGTTCGCACCGACCGGGCAGCTGCCGTCGGCGAGGTAGCGCGCGGCTTTCGCGAGCACGCCGCGCAGCGGATTCGGGTCGCGCACGAACACGTTCGACATCACTTCGTCGCCCCAGTCGTCGGGCATCTTCTTCCAGTCGCGGTGCGCTTCTTCCAGAAAGCGCAGGTAGTTCATGTCGTGCACGGCCGCGATCGGTGCGGTGCCGCGGTCCGCCGGCTCGCACACGTCGAAGTCGAGTGACCGGACAGCCGCGACGAGTCGCGCCGCGCGCTCGGGCACTTCCTGCGGTTCACGCATCCGGCCGCGCGACAGGTAGCTGCGCGGATGGTGCAGCAACTGCTCGGGATGGAAATAGGTTTTCATCGTTCGCCCTCGTCGGTTTATCGATTCGCCGCGTCACGCATCCTGCGTGGCGGCGGCCGCGGCAACGCCCGCCGCGACGCCGGCGCGCGCGAGCACAGCATGAAGCAGCACGTTCGTGCCGCGCGTCACGTCGACAGGCAGCGCATCCTCGGCTTCGTTGTGCGACAGGCCGTCGACGCACGGAATGAACACCATCGCGGTCGGGACCTGGCGCGCGAGCAGGATCGCGTCGTGCCCGGCACCGCTGACGATCCGCTCGTGCGTATAGCCGAACGCGGCGGCCGCCTGCGCGACCTGCTCGACGCAGTCGCGATCGAACGGCGTCGCCGGGCTGCGCCAGCAGGTGTCGATTGCGACCTGCACGCCACGCGCGGCGGCGACACGCGTGCATGCATCGCGTAATTCGCGCTCCATTGCATCGACTTGCGCATCGTCGTGATGGCGGAGGTCGACCGTGAACGTCAGCTCGCCGGCAATGGTGTTGCGCGACGCATTGCGGATGGCGACCTGCCCGATCGTCGCGAGCCCGCGCGGCGCATAGCCGGTGACGATCCGTTCGAGTTCGAGCGCCATCTGCGTACTCGCGAAACAGGCATCCTTGCGATACGGCATCGGCGTCGTGCCCGCATGCGCGGCCACGCCCATCACCGTCACGTCGAGCCAGCGGATCGCCTGCCCGCCCGTGACGATGCCGATCGTCGTGCCGTTCGCCTCGAGCACGGGGCCTTGTTCGATATGTGCTTCGAAGTACGCATCGACAGGGCCGCCGGTCGCACGCGTGCCGCGATAGCCGCATGCGTCCAGTGCCGCGCCGAGCGTGACGCCGTCGGCGTCCTGCTTCGCGAGCGCATCGCCGAGTGCCAACGCGCCGGTGAACACGGCCGAGCCGAGCATCGCCGGCGCGAATCGCGCGCCCTCCTCGTTGGTCCAGGACACGATCTCCAGCGGCTTGTCGGTCGCGATGCCTGCGTCGTTCAGCGTGCGCACGAGTTCGAGCGCGGCGAGCACGCCATAGACGCCATCGAAGCGGCCGCCTTCGGGTTGCGTGTCCAGATGGCTGCCGATCAGCACCGGAGCGGCCTGCGCATCGGCGCCGTCGCGCCGCGCAAACAGGTTGCCGACCGCGTCGACGCTCACCGTCATCCCGGCGTCGCGGCACCACTGCGCGAACAGGTCGCGCCCGCGACGGTCGTCTTCGGTAAGCGCCAGGCGCCGCACGCCGCCGCGCGGCGTCGCGCCGACGCGCGCCATATCCGCCAGGCTCTGCCACAAACGGGCGCCGTCGATTTCCAGCAGGTCTTTCATGTGCACTCCGGATGAATTCGTTCGTCGAGGTTCACTGCGAGCCAAGCGCTTCGGCGGCGGCGGGCCTTGCCGCGCGGCGTGCGTCGAGCGCGACGATGCAGAGCAGCGAGATGCCGGCGAGACACGTGTAGAAGACCGCGAGCGGCCACCACTGGCCCGCGAAGCGATGCGCGAGCCACGTGCCGACGAGCGGCGTCAGTCCGCCCGCGATCGCACCGCAGATCTGGTAAGCGAGCGAGATCGCCGAATAGCGCACGTGCGCGGGGAACACGTCGCTCACGAAACCCGCGATCACCGAATAGAAGCCGGCCATGCAGACCACCGCGAGCGCGATGCCTGCGATCAGCGAGGCGGACGTGCCGCCCTGCACGAGCATGAACATCGGATAGGGCGACAGCATCGCGAGCAGCGCCGCGAGCTTCAGGAAGCGTGCGCCGCCGATGCGCTCGGCGATCCATGCGGCGATCGGCTGCGCGACGAACTGGATGATCGCGACCGCGAACAGGCTGTCGAGGATCAGCGATCGCGAGACGCCGACGTACTGCGTCGTATACGCGATCATGAAGGTGTTCGTGAAATAGACGCCCGCGATGCCGATCGTGTTTGCACCGATGCAGAGCGCCACGAGCCCCGACGCGGAGCGGAACACTTCCGCGACCGGCAGCTTCACCGTACGGTTGGTTTCCTTCACGCGCGCGAATTCCGGCGACTCGTTCACGCCGAGCCGGATCAGGATGCCGACCACGAGCAGCACCGAACTCGCGAGAAACGGCAGGCGCCAGCCCCACGCGAGGAAGTCGGCCTTGTCCATCGACGTGACCGCGCGAAACGCGATCAGCGACAGGATCAGCCCGGCCGGGCTGCCGAGCTGCGCGAACGACGCGAAGAACGTGCGTCGCCCCTGCGGCGCATGCTCGCCCGCCATCAGCACCGCGCCGCCCCATTCGCCGCCCACCGCGATCCCCTGCACCACGCGCAGTGCGACGAGCAGCACCGGCGCGAGCATGCCGACCTTCGAATAATCAGGCAGCAGCCCGACGCAGACGGTCGCGACGCCCATCATCATCAGCGTCGTCATCAGCGCCTTCTTGCGGCCGATGCGATCGCCGAGATGGCCGAAGATCACGCCGCCGAGCGGCCGCGCGAAGAAGCCGACCGCAAACGTCGCGAACGACGCCATCGTGCTGACGAAGCGGTCATGTGACGGGAAATAGAGTTCGCCGAACACGAGCGCCGCGGCGGTTGCGTAGATGTAGAAGTCGTACCACTCGATCATCGTGCCGATGAACGCGGCCGTCGCGGCACGCCCCGGCTGGCGGGCGGAAGGAAGGGACTGGGTCATGCGGGCTCCTGACGCGTGCCGCTGCGGGGCGGCGCGCAATATCGTGTGACGGCCGTCTGTCGCGGCCTTGCGCAGCACGCTGCGGCGCCCCTCCTTTATCAGCGACCGCAAATCATTAGTCAAATTTCAAGTTATTATTCGCCGTATAAATTCAACTAATGTCCATCCGGACGCCTCGACCGGAGACCCGATGCGCCCCGACCTTGCCCCGTTCCTGAACGACCGCCTCGACTGGAACCTGTTGCGCACGTATCTGGTGATCATCCAGGAGCGCAGCGTGAGCCGCGCGGCCGCGCGCCTGCACGTGACGCAGCCGGCCGTGAGTCAGGCATTGCGGCGGCTCGAGGACACCCTCGAACGCAAGCTGATCGAGCGGCGCGGCACGCACTTCGCACCGACACCCGCCGGCGAAGCCGTCTACCGGATCGCGAGCGACATCTACGGCGGTATCTCGCGTCTCGAAACCGAAATCGACGACAGCACGGCCGACCTGACCGGTTCGATCCGGCTGCTGACGGTGAGCCGCATCGAGTCGCCCGTCTACGACGAATTCCTCGCGGAATTCCATCGCGCGTATCCGCGCATCGACCTGCAGATCGAGGTGATGCGCTCGTCGGACATTCTGTCCTCGCTGCTGCAGAAGACGGCCACGGCCGGGCTCGGCCTGTGCCGCACGCCGCACGACAAGCTGGAGATGCGCTGCTTCCTGCGCCAGCGCTACGCGATCTACTGCGGCCGCCATCACCGGCTGTTCGGGCAGACGCAACTGCGGATGGACGATCTGCTCGCCGAGAATTTCGTGTCGTTCACGAGCGACCAGATCGGCGACAGCCTGTCGCCGCTCACCGTGTTTCGCGACCAGAAAGGCTTCACGGGGCGCATCGTCGCGTCGTCGCCGAGCCTCGAGGAAGTGCGGCGGCTGATCTTCGCCGGCTACGGGATCGGCTGCCTGCCCGAGCACATCGTGCGCGACGACATCGCGCAGCAGCGGCTGTGGCGGCTGCCGCCCGACGACGGGCTCGTCGATGTCGACGTGTTCCTGCTGTGGCATCGCGACCGCAAGATGAACGCGGCCGAGCAGGCGTTTCTCGACGCGATGGAGCGTTGCATGCAGCGCTATTCGCTCGCGGAGCGACTGGGGAAATGACTGCGCGAACGCGCCGGGGGAAAGCGCCGGGCGCACACGGCCCGGCGCGTCGACGACGTCAGAAGCGATGCACGATGCCGAGCTGCACGCCACGCGCATTCGCACCCGGGTACGCGAGCGGCAGGCCGGGGTTCGCCGCGCCGGCGAGCGTATAGCCGGCCTGGTTGCGGTTGCGCAGGTACGACAGTGCGCCGTAGAAGCTCGTGCGCTTCGACAGGTCGTATTCGTACATCAGCCCGAGCTGGTCCGCATTGTTGCCCTGCGACGACTGGTCGTGCAGATATGCGTAGCCGAGCGCCACGTAGTTGGCCGGATTGAACTGGTATTTGACCGACAGCCCGTACACGCGCGAATCGATGCCGAGATCGGCCCACTTCACCGCGGAGAAGCCGCCGTACACGGTTGCCTTGCCGATCTCGTACGACGCGCCGGCCATGATCGTGCGATCGGTGGTGCTCGCCGTCGCGTTCTTCAGCCACTGGCCCGCGACGAACGCGCCGAACGGCCCGTGTTCGTAGGTCAGGTCGAACTGCTGGCTGGCGCCTGCCGAGCGCACGCCGCCCGCATCGCCGAACCCGAAGTACAGCCCGCCCTGGAAGCCCGCGATCTCCGGGCTCTGATACGACAGCGTGTTGCTGGTGCGGAACGCGAACACGGTCAGGTTGTCCATGCCGGACGCCTGCGTGACGCCGCCGAACGCGTCCTGGCCGCCCTGGTCGTTGAACAGCGGCGAATTCTGGCGGCCCGCGCGCACCTTGCCCCACTGCCCCGCGATGCCAACCCACGCCTGCCGGTTAAACAGGCTGCCCGAACTCGCCAGCGAACCGTCGTTCGGGTTGAAGCCGTTCTCCAGCGCGAACTCGATCTTCTGCCCACCGCCGATATCCTCGCCGCCCTTCAGCCCGAACCGGCTGCCCCACTGGCCGCCCGAATTGATCGCCGCCGTATAGCCGTTGCCCGTATTCACGTACTGCGCGAACTCGTCGATCACGCCGTACAGCGTGACGCCGTCCTGCGCGAACGCGGCGCCCGGCCCGGCGACGCACGCCACCGCGACCGTCATGCGAAGACCGGCGTACACCATCCGCGCCCGGGGATCGCTCCCGCTGGCTTTTATTTGTTTAGTCATACTATTCAATGGTCAGAGAATGAAACGACACCGTGCGCGGCAGTTGCGCCGCACCGGCATCGCGGGAAAGGAAACCTGGGGAGGCGCCCGGCGCAGGCAGCGCCCGGCTCACGCGGCATTCAGGCCGGCAGCCGGCCGGCCCGATGCGGGCGACGTGTCGTCAGTGGTGAACTTCGCCGCGTTCGAGCGGCAGGATCAGGCGTTCGGGAATGCTGCGACGCGACGCGCGCGCGCCGATGTAATACAGCACGGCCGGCACGACCAGGCCAAGGATCCACGAAATGTCGGTGCCGCCGAGTGCGTCGACGAGCGGCCCCGTGTAGAGGTGCGTCGACATGAACGGCAGCTGCACGAGGATGCCGATCACGTAGATCGTGATCGCCATCACGTTCCAGCGGCCGTAGCGGCCGTCCGGATCGGACAGCGCCGGCACGTCGTAGCGCGAGCGCGTGAAGCAGTAGTAGTCGACCAGGTTGATCGCGCTCCACGGCGTGAAGAACGCGAGCAGGAACAGGATGAATGCGGTGAACTCCTTCAGGAACGAATGTCGGCCCGCGAGCGCGATGAGCGTCGATACGCAGATCATCCCGAAGATATAGACAAGGCGGCTGCGCGACGACACGGCCCCCTTGCCGCGGAAGCCGCTGACGATCGTCGCCATCGACATGAAGCTGCCGTATGCGTTGAGCGCCGTAACCGTCACCTTGCCGAACGCGATGCTGAAGTACAGCAGCGCGGCCACGGCGCCGGTCGAACCGAGGCCGACGATATACGACACCTCATGGTGCGCGAACTGGCTGCCGGCAAGGGCTGCCGCAAACACGCCGAACACCATCGCCGCCTGCGCGCCGATCACCGAGCCCAGGCCGACCGCAAAGAACGTCGCGGCCGACGACGTCGAGCGCGGCAGGTAGCGCGAATAGTCGGCGACGTACGGGCCGAACGCGATCTGCCACGACGCCGACAGCGACATCGACAGCAGGAAGCTTGCGAGCGTGAAATGCTTGTTCGCCAGCAGCGCGCCGATATCGTGGTTCGCGAACAGCTGCGTGAACATGTAGACGAACGCGACGATGCCGACCACGCTTGCGATCCGGCCGACGGCATGGATCGCGCGATAGCCGAACACGGTCAGCACGACGATCACGGCCGCGAACAGCAGGATGCCGGCCGCGTCGTCGACGTGCAGCAACTGCGCGACGGCCTGCCCGGCCAGCACCGAGCCGCTCGCGGAAAAGCCGATGTACATCAGGCACACGAGCACGATCGGGATCATCGCGCCATAGACGCCGAACTGCACGCGGCTCGAGATCATCTGCGGCAGCCCGAGTTGCGGCCCCTGCGCGCCATGCAGCGCCATCACCGCGCCGCCGACGAGCTGGCCGAGCAGCAGCGCGACCAGCGACCAGAACACGTCACCGCCGAGCACCACGGCGAGTGCGCCCGTGACGATGGCCGTGATCTGCATGTTGGCCGACAGCCACAGCGTGAACTGGCTCAGCAAGCCGCCGTGGCGCTCGGCGTCGGGAATGAAGTCGATCGAACGGACTTCGATCAGGCCGCCGGCTTTTCCACTGGGATTCGTTGACACGGGGAAATCTCCAAAATACTCAGGATCACAAATGGTTTGAACGAGACGGGAATCTGCGAGCCGCCCTTTCGGCTCTGCGGGTGCGGGGCGCCGTGGATCGCCGGCATGCGCCACGCACGCACGGTCTGCGCACGGGCACGCAAGCGGCACGACGTGTGCCGACATAGCCAGCGGATGATCTTGTATATACAACTTGCGAGGTATCGGTGATTACCCGAAATCGGCCGATTTTCGAAATTGTTCGAACCATCGGGATACGTTCGACCGGTTTGATCGAAAGCGGAATGTCGGATGAATGAAAGCTCAGCTGCGTGCGGGCGATGCCTGATCGGGCTCGGCCGTCATGTCGGCCGCGGGAAGCAGGTTCAGCATGCGTCGGGCGGCCTCGATGTCACGCACATGCAGCCATTCGTCGTAGTCGTCGCGACGCAGCATCACGACGCCCCGCTTCTCTTCGCCTGGGCGATGCATCCGCGCGAACAGCGGGTGCGAGTCGGCGTTGACCGTGAGCATCGCCATGCCCACGCGTTCACGGCCGTCGTCGCCTTCGTAGCGCCGCCAGATGCCGGCAACACAGCATGGTTGCCAGCCGTCGACGCCGATCCGCTGCCACACGTTGCGACCGGTTTCGTAGCACGGTTCGACGATCCAGCGCACCGGAATCAGGCAGCGCTGCCCGTTGCGCCACGCTTGGCCGTAGAGCCGCGACGAGCCGACCGTTTCCGCGCGCGCGTTCACCGTGTCGAGTTTCTTCCTTCGACGGCCGTTCTCGTCGACTCGCTCCGGCTGCATGAATTTCGGCCAGAAGCCGAACACGGCCGCGACGACTTCGAGGCCGTCGCCATTGGCGCGCGCGACCGGCGCCGCGTAGTCGGGATACACGTCGGGCGCCCACGGGTCGCGGCGATACAGATCGCCGATACCGATCTTCAGTTCGCTGATGCCCGGGTCTTCGTCAGGGGCGCGGTAGTGAGTGCACACGGCTCGGCGGACGATGGGAAGCCATGTTTCCATCGTAGGTCAGCGTGGGTGCCATGCTCGCGCTATTGCTTGGTATGACGAAACAGTTTTACGAAGCGATGATGCGCCGCGCGTTGCCCGACGCGTGCCGTCACACGAGCTGGTCCGACGCGATGACCTGCACGCCCGGCCGCGCGTCGATTGCCGCATCGAGCATCGCGCGGGCGATCCGCGACGCGGGATTCACGCGCCACTTCGCCGGCAACACGGGGCGGGCCAGGTTCAACGCGGACACCAGCACCCGCTCGCCGAACCTGAATTCGTCGCGGCTGCCGCCGATCAGGCCGGGCCGCACATAAGTGAGCGACGCGAACCCGACGCCGGCGAGCGCCTGCTCGACCTCGCCCTTCACGCGGTTGTAGAAGATGCGCGACGCCGCATTTGCGCCGAGTGCGGAATTCAGCACGTAGGCCGGTGTGCCGTAGCGGTGTGCGAGCCGCGCGACCGCGATCGGATAGTCGTGGTCGACGCGCCGGAATGCCGCCTGGGAGCCGACGGCCCGCATCGTGGTGCCGAGCGTGCAGATCACGGCATCGGCATGCCACCAGTCGGCCGTGTCGGGCAGATGGTCGAAATCGACCTCAAACGCGCGCATCTTCGGATGCGGCGACAACGGGCGGCGCGCGAGGACGATCACCTGATCGACCCGCGCATCGGCGAGCGCGACTTCGAGGACGTGACGCCCGACGAGTCCGGTCGCGCCGACGAGCAGCAGTTTCATGTCCGGTTCTTCCGTGTGGAGCCGGCGTTGGCGGGCCGGGGACGGCCCGGTTTCCGGCTTCCCACATGATCGTCGGCCGACTCGGCGCCGACAACCTTCCAACATCTCGAAAAATTACAGACCGCGCTCAATCCATATCGCTAAATTGATGCGGTACGCCATCGGCCGCAGTTCATCCACGCCTCGATTCGTCGCATTTTCACAATTGATTGAGCAAGCTTTATCGCATCCAATCTCTAAAAACAAAAGTTTCCTGGATATTTGTACGATATCTCAATATCACCCAACGAAAGAAAGCGCGTTCGCTTTTCGCTGCTTGGCATTACGCCTATATTTCACTCCGTAAGATTCATCCGATTCGTCTGATGGCCGACGGTGGTATCGGGCATTCGTGGTGATGCGATGCGGGCCGGCGCATGACGTGGCGCAGGCCCGCCCCGCCACAGCAACGAAAAAGCCCGTGAGCATCCGGTTGCTCACGGGCTTTGTTACGTCTGCGATGCCGTGCGTGGGACGCGTCAGACGTGCAACGCATGCCCGAGCGCACGCAGCGCGGCTTCCTGCAGCGCTTCGCCGAGCGTCGGGTGCGCATGGATCGTGCCGCCGATGTCCTCCAGCCGCGCGCCCATCTCCAGCGACTGCGAGAACGCCGCGGCCAGTTCCGACACGCCGCGCCCGACCGCCTGCCAGCCGACGATCAGGTGGTTGTCGCGCCGTGCGACGACGCGCACGAAGCCGTCGGTCGCCTGCAGCGTCATCGCCCGCCCGTTTGCCGCGAACGGGAACGACGCGCTCACGCAATCGACATCGGCCGCACGCGCGTCGTCCGGCGACCAGCCCGCCGTGACGATCTCCGGATCGGTGAAGCACACGGCCGGGATCGACGCCGGCATGAACTTGCGGCGCTTGCCTGCGATCAGCTCGGCCACCATCTCGCCCTGCGCCATCGCGCGGTGCGCGAGCATCGGTTCGCCGGCCACGTCGCCGATCGCCCAGACGTTGCGCATCGAGGTTCGGCATTCGTCGTCGATCCACAACGCGCGGCCGTTGCGATCGAGCGGCAGCGACTCGAGCCCGAAGCCGTCGACCCGCGGCCGGCGGCCGACCGCGACCAGCACGCGATCGGCCTGCAGCGTCTGCTCCGCGCCATCGGCCGCCTGCACGCGCACCGCGCCGTGTTCCGCGAGCCCGAGCACCGTGTGGCCGAGCAACAGCCGCACGCCCAGCCGCGCGAGCGAATCGGCGACCGGCCGCACGAGTTCGGCATCGTATGCCGGCAACACGCGCTCCGCCGCTTCGACGACGCTGACGTCGACGCCGAGCTTGCGATAGACGATCCCGAGTTCGAGCCCGATGTAACCGGCCCCGACGACGACCAGCCGCTTCGGCAACGTCTCGAGCGACAGCGCCTCGGTGGACGACACGACATGGCCGCCGAACGGCATCGACGGCAGCGCGACCGGTTCGGAGCCGGTCGCAAGCAACAAGTGCTCGCAGCTGATTCGCGTCGTGTGGCCACCGGCGACGACGTCGACGGTCTTGCCGTCGACCACGTGCGCATCGCCGCGCAGCACGCGCACGCCGTTCTTCTTGAGCAGCGCGCCGACGCCGCGCGTCAGCCGGTCGACGATACCGTCCTTCCACGCGACGCTTTTCGCGATGTCGATCTCGGGCGTGCGCACGCGAATCCCGAGCGCGCCCTCGCCCGCGTGGCCGCGGGCCTGTTCGAATGCGTCGGCCACGTGGATCAGCGCCTTCGAGGGAATGCAGCCGATGTTCAGGCACGTGCCGCCGAGCCGGTCGCGCTCGACGAGCACGGTCGGAATGCCGAGCTGGCCGGCGCGAATCGCGGCGACGTAGCCGCCCGGTCCACCGCCGATCACGAGCAGCGTGGTGTGTTCATTCTTCATCGCGCTCACTCCACGAACAGCAGTGCCGGGCGCTCGAGCACCGCGCGCACGGCCTGGATGAATTCGGCCGCGTCCGCGCCGTCGACGACACGATGGTCGAACGACGACGACAGGTTCATCATCTTGCGTGCGACGACCGCGCCGTCGCGGATCATCGGCCGCTCGACAATGCGGTTCACGCCGACGATGCCGACTTCAGGATGATTGATGACCGGCGTCGACACGATGCCGCCGAGCGCGCCGAGGCTCGAGATCGTGATCGTCGAGCCGCTCAGCTCGTCGCGCTGCGCGCGGTTCGCACGCACTGCTTCGGCGAGCCGCGCGATTTCGGCGGAAATCGACCACACGTCGCGCGCTTCGGCATGACGCAGCACGGGCACCGTGAGGCCACCGTCCGTCTGCGTCGCGACGCCCATGTGCACCGCGCCGTAGCGCGTGACGATCCCCGCTTCGTCGTCGAAACGCGCGTTGATCTGCGGGAAGTCGCGCAACGCGATCACCATCGCGCGGATCAGCAGCGGCAGCGGCGTGAGCTTGCCGCGCGTGTCGCCGTAGCGGCGGTTCAGATCCGTACGCAGCGATTCGAGCTCGGTGACGTCGATCTCCTCGACGTAGCTGAAGTGCGGAATGCGGCGTTTCGCTTCCTGCATCTTGCGCGCGATCGCACGCCGCAAGCCGATCACCGGCACTTCGGTTTCATCGTTGCGTTCGTCGTAGCCATGCGCCTGCGCTGCGCGTGACCCGCGCGCCGCACCGCTGCCGGTGCGCGCATACGCATCGAGATCCGCATGCAGGATCCGCCCTGCCTCACCGGTGCCGCGCACATAGCGCAGCTCGATGCCCATGTCCCATGCGCGCTGGCGCACGGCCGGCGACGCGAGCGGCCGTTCCCCCGGCGCGAGCGCCGCGCGCGGCGGTTCCACGTGCGCCGCGTGCTCGGCAGGCTTCGCACGACGCGGCTCCGCCGGTGCGTGCTTCGCAGCCGGCTTTGCGGACGATTCCGCCGGCGCCTCGGCCACGGCCTTCGACGGCGCCGCCGCGACCGGTGAGGTTTCTACCTTTGATTCTCGCACCGGTGCGCCGGCCTTCAGGTTGCCGTCACCTTCGACCTCGAGGCGGATCAGCTCGCTGCCGACCGCCATCATCTCGCCGATCCGGCCGCCGAGCTCGATCACCTTGCCCGTCACGGGCGACGGAATCTCCACCGCCGCCTTGTCGGTCATCACATCGGCGAGCGGCTGGTCTTCCTTGATCGTCTGCCCGACTTCCACGTGCCAGGCCACCAGCTCGACCTCGGCAATCCCTTCGCCGATATCCGGCATCTTGATGACATGAATCCCCATCTCACGCCTCCATCACGCGTCGCAACGCTTCACCGACCCGGGCCGGGCCCGGAAAGTACGCCCACTCCTGCGCATGCGGATACGGCGTATCCCAGCCCGTCGTGCGCTCGACCGGCGCCTCGAGGTGGTAGAAGCAATGTTCCTGGACCAGCGACACCAGTTCCGCACCGAAACCGCAGGTGCGCGTCGCCTCGTGCACCACGACGCAGCGCCCGGTCTTGCGCACCGACGCGACGATCGTGTCGAGGTCGAGCGGCCACAGCGTGCGCAGGTCGATCACCTCCGCATCGATGCCCGTCTCCTCGGCCGCGGCGAGCGACACGTGCACCGTCGTGCCGTAGGTCAGCACCGTCACGTCGTTGCCGGGCCGCACCACGGCGGCCGTATCGAGCGGCACCGTGTAGTAGCCCTCGGGCACCGCGCTTGCCGGATGCTTGAGCCACGACGTCACCGGCCGATCGTGATGGCCGTCGAACGGCCCGTTGTACAGCCGTTTCGGCTCGAGGAAGATCACCGGATCGTCGTTCTCGATCGATGCGATCAGGAGCCCCTTCGCGTCGTACGGATTCGACGGCATCACCGTGCGCAGCCCGCACACCTGCGTGAACATCGCCTCCGGGCTCTGGCTGTGCGTCTGGCCGCCGTAGATGCCGCCGCCGCAGGGCATGCGGATCGTCATCGGCGCGATGAACTGGCCGGCCGAGCGATAGCGCAGCCGCGCGCCTTCCGACACGATCTGGTCGGACGCCGGGTAGAAATAATCGGCGAACTGGATCTCGCACACCGGGCGCAGCCCGTAGGCGCCCATCCCCACCGCCGCGCCGACGATCCCGCTTTCGGAAATCGGCGCATCGAACACGCGCGACTTGCCGTATTTGTTCTGCAATCCTTCGGTACAGCGGAACACGCCGCCGAAATAGCCCACGTCCTGCCCGAACACGACCACGTCGCTGTCGCGACCGAGCATCACGTCCATCGCGGAGCGCAGCGCCTGGATCATCGTCATCGGCTGTGTTGCCGTGCCTGTCTCTTGTTGCGCCATGATCACGCTCCCAGTTCCTGGCGCTGACGGCGCAGGTGCGCGGGCAGCTCCTTGTACACGTCGTCGAACATCGAAGCCGGCGACGCAATCCTGTCGTCGGCCAGCGTGCCGTATTTCTCCGCTTCCTTTTGCGCGGCGATCACCTCGGCCTCGAGCTCGGCCGTCAACGCTTCGTGCGCGCTGTCGGACCAGATGCCCTTGACGATCAGGTGGCGCTTGAAGCGCTCGATCGGATCGCCGAGCGGGAAATGGGACCAGTCGTCGCTCGGCCGGTACTTGGTCGGATCGTCCGACGTCGAATGCGCACCCGCCCGGTAGGTCACCCACTCGATCAGCGTCGGGCCGAGATTGCGGCGCGCGCGTTCGGCCGCCCAGCTCGACGCCGCGTAGATCGCGAGGAAGTCGTTGCCGTCGACGCGCAGCGACGCGATCCCGCAGCCGACGCCGCGCCCCGCGAACGTCGTGCCTTCGCCGCCCGCGATCGCCTGGAACGTCGAGATCGCCCACTGGTTGTTGACGACATTCAGCACGACCGGCGCGCGGTACACGTGCGCGAACGTGAGCGCGGTGTGGAAGTCGGATTCGGCTGTCGCGCCGTCGCCGATCCACGCGGACGCGATCTTCGTATCGCCCTTGATCGCCGACGCCATCGCCCAGCCGACCGCCTGGATGAACTGCGTCGCGAGGTTGCCGGAAATGGAGAAGAAGCCCGCGTCGCGATCCGAGTACATCACCGGGAGCTGGCGGCCTTTCAACGGGTCGCCTTCGTTCGACATCAGCTGGCAGATCATCCGTTCGAGCGGTACGTCGCGCGCGATCAGGATGCTCTGCTGGCGGTAGGTCGGGAAGCACATGTCGCCGTCGCGCAGCGCCATCGTGTGCGCGGTGCCGATCGCTTCTTCGCCGAGGCTCAACATGTAGAAGGAGATTTTCTTCTGACGCTGCGCGATCATCATGCGCGCGTCGAAAATGCGGGTCTTGAGCATCGCGCGCAGGCCGGCGATCAGCCGCGCATCGTCGAGATCCGGCGCCCACGGGCCAACGGCCTTGCCGCTGTCGTCGAGCACGCGCACGAGGCTGCGAGCGAGATCGGCGGTGTCCGCCGCGGCAACGTCGATCGGCGGGCGGCGAACCGCGCCGGCCGGCGATAGATGCAGATAGGAAAAGTCCGTCTTGCAGCCCGGGCGCCCGGTGGGCTCCGGCACATGCAGACGCAATGGCTCTGACAGGCTCATCGTGTCGTCTCCACGCTCGATTGTGTCTCACGCTGATTGGGAACGCGCGGCCGGTTGCCGGCCTGCGCGCGAGCTGGCGTGCGGATAGGCACGTCAACCTTGGAAATTTAGGCGTTGCGGCGGCGGACGTCGATGACCAACCCGCTCGACCGCGATGAGCAGATTTGCCATGTTGCGGCGCGGTCGGCCCATGGTTCCAGCTTGCGGGGATCGGGGTCGAACGACGAATGGAGGGGGCGGGCCCGCCGGATCGAGTTCCGACGATACAACGCAAAAGACCCCGCGAAATTCCGGATTTCTGCGGGGCCTTCGTGGATGCGAGCGAGGCGGACGATCGCGCGGGTCGCGCGCGATTCGGGATGCGATTCGGGATGCGTTACGGCACGCGCTGCATCACGCGCCGGGGCGGGCGATGTCGAACCGGCTGTCGGGCCGGACATGAGCATAGGCGGACGGGCCGCCCGCACGAAGAATGATGCCCGCGCCAAAGGTGTCGAAGATCCCGTCCTTCAGCAAATCGTTCCGGATGTGAACCGCGACGACCTCGCCCAATACCAGCGAAGCCGCCGTCTCGACGCCCCGGTGGTCACGCAGCCGAATGACATCGGTCACCTTGCATTCGAAGTTCACGCCGCTTTCGGCAACGCGTGGCACGTCGACCAGGCGCGACGGGATCGCGGTCAGGCCGCCGAGTTCGAACTCGTCGACACCGTACGGTACCGCGGCACAAGTCTGGTTCATCCGGTGGGCAAGATCGCGAGTCGCGAGGTTCCAGACGAACTCCCCCGTCTCCTGTGCGTTGCGCAGGCTGTCCTTCGCGGAGACACTCGAAAAGCCGATGATCGGCGGATGGTAGTTGAATGCGTTGAAGAAACTGTACGGTGCGAGGTTGACCGTACCGTCGTTGCCGCGGGATGAAATCCAGCCGATCGGGCGTGGACCCACGATCGCGTTCAGAGGATCATGCGGAAGGCCGTGGCCTTGCGACGGTTCGTAAAAGTGATAGCTCGAGTCGGTCATGGCGGGTGGTCGCGCGCAAGACAACGCGCGCTGAAGTCAATGGGCGGGACGTGCGTGCCGAGTATTGCATGGCGTTGCTTTCGTCGCAGCGACGCGGCAAGCGAACGCGCATGAATCGCCTGGATGACACCCGCATCGGGCAATACCCTGGTGCAATAAAAAACCCGCGAACGCATGGCTTCTCGCGGGCTTTCGTGCCGTCATCGAATCGCGCTGGACGCGATCGTGGTGCCGGGGACCGGACTCGAACCGGCAAGCCAGTTAAGGCGGCGGATTTTCGTCACACTGCTTCTTTCAAAGCCGGCGTCGCGTGCGCGTTGCCGTTCGTGCGCTGGACTATGCCTTCACCGTCGCGCGCGGGCGTGCCTGCTGCCCGTGCGCCTTAGGCGCCCCCCGTCTAGTCTCTACACCTTCCTCGCGGATGCCGCGAGGCTTGGCTCGGCGTTGCCTCGATGCGCGCATCAGGGGTTTCGCCGAATTTGAAGGGTTCTGCACCGACCGTTTCCGACCGGGCACTCAATCGTTTAAGTCCGCTATGTTTACCAATTTCATCACCCCGGCAAGAGGGCGGACGGGATTCTACCATTGCTTGCGCATGCGTTCCCTTATTCTGCGGCGCCACCTCACGACGCGCCCCGCCGCCGCACGGATTCATCCTTTGTAATCGACGCCGCCCCGCCGCCGCCGGCGATTTCCGCCCGCGCCGCACCATCCCCGATACAATCGAGACCGCGTCGTCCGACGGCCCTATCCGTCAGACGTTTGTATCTTGCTTTTTGCGAAACAAGCGTCGCCTGCGTCATCGCGGAGTCACAAACGTTTTCGATAATTTTCCGGCCGAAAACGTTTACATCGCGCTATTTAATGACCTCGACCATCAAGGACGTCGCTGCCCTCGCGGGCTTCTCGATCGCTACCGTCTCGCGCGCGATCAACGCACCGCATACCGTCAGCCCCGCCACACTGCAAACGATCCGCACCGCGATCGACACGCTGCAGTTCCGCCCGAGCCCGCTCGGCCGGCAACTGCGCGGCGAGCGCACGCGGCTCGTCGGTGTCGTCGTGCCGACGTTGTCGAACCCCGTGTTCGCCGACTGCCTGCAAGGCATCGACGAGCGCGCGACCGCAGCCGGCTTCAAGCTGATCCTGATGACGACCGAATACGACGCGGCGCGCGAGCGTCACGCGATCGAGACGCTGCGCGAGCAGCGCGTCGAAGGGCTGATCCTCACCGTCGCGGACGCAGACACGCACCCGCTGCTCGACATGCTCGATCGCGACGGCCCGCACTACGTGCTGATGCACAACGACACGCAGCGCCGCCCGTCGGTATCGGTCGACAACCGCCGTGCCGCGTATGACGGCGTGCGGATGCTGACCGCGCGCGGCCACCGCCGCGTGCTGATGCTGGCCGGCTCGCTCGCCGCGTCGGATCGTGCACGCCAGCGCCATCTCGGCTATGCGCAGGCACTCGAGGAAAGCGGCGTCGCCACGCTGCCGCCGGTCGAAGTCGACTTCACCGCGCCCGAGCTGCCCGACGCGGTGCTCGCACACCTCACCGCGCAAGCGACGCGCCCGACCGCCCTCTTCTGCAGCAACGACCTGCTCGCGATGGTCGTGATGCGCGGCCTGCGCCGCGCGGGCTTCTCGATTCCGGACGACCTGTCGGTGCTCGGCTTCGACGGGATCGCGATCGGCGAACTGCTCGCGCCGCCGCTCGCGAGCGTCGCGACGCCGAACCGCGACATCGGCCGCCACGCATGGCAGCGTCTCGTCGAATGCATCGGCGGCGCAGCGATCGAACGCACGTCGCTGATCCTGCCGCACGTGGTGCGCGACGGCGCGACGGTCGCCCCGCCGGCCACCGACCTGCAATTGCGCAAGGCCTGAACGCGCGCACCGCACCACGCCATACGCACACCACCACGCCACCCCAGCGCCCCACCCTCGCCCGGAGACCTACCGTGTCCTTTCGCCTGACCTCGCTGCTGCGCGCGCTTGCCGCGCCGCTCGCCTGCGCCGCGCTCGTCGCCGGCGCACCCGCCGCCCACGCCGACGAAACGGCGATCTGCTACAACTGCCCGCCCGAATGGGCCGACTGGGCCGCGCAGATCGCGGCGATCAAGCAGAAGACCGGCATCCGCGTGCCGTTCGACAACAAAAACTCGGGCCAGGCGATCGCGCAGCTGATCGCCGAGCAGAAGAGCCCGGTCGCCGACGTCGTCTACCTCGGCGTGTCGTCGGCATTCCAGGCGAAGGACAAGGGCGTGATCGCGCCGTACAAGCCCGCGCACTGGAACGATATCCCCGCGAACCTGAAGGATCCGCAAGGCTACTGGTTCGCGATCCACTCGGGCACGCTCGGCTTCTTCGTGAACAAGGACGCGCTCGACGGCAAGCCGGTGCCGCGCTCGTGGGCCGATCTGCTGAAGCCCGAATACAAGGGCATGGTCGGCTATCTCGATCCGTCCAGCGCATTCGTCGGCTACGCGGGCGCGGTGGCCGTCAACCAGGCGCTCGGCGGCAGCCTCGACAATTTCAAGCCGGCGCTCGACTGGTTCCGCAAGCTGAAGGCGAACGCGCCGATCGTGCCGAAGCAGACCGCCTATGCGCGTGTGCTGTCGGGCGAGATTCCGATCCTGCTCGACTATGACTTCGACGCGTATCGCGCGAAGTACAAGGACAACGCGAACGTCGAGTTCGTGATTCCGAAGGAGGGCACGATCGCGGTGCCGTACGTAATGAGTCTCGTGAAGGGCGCACCGCACGACGCGAACGGCAAGAAGGTGCTCGACTTCGTGCTGTCGGACGAAGGCCAGAAGCTGTGGGCCAATGCGTACCTGCGTCCGGTGCGCGCCCAAGCGCTCAGCGCCGACATCGCATCGAAATTCCTGCCGGCAAGCGAGTACGCACGGGCCAAATCGGTCGACTTCGGCAAGATGGCGGCCGGTCAGCAGGCGTTCGGCCAGCAATACCTGCAGGTGATGCAGTAAATGCTCGACCTGACTTTCCCGCTGCGCTGGCGCATCGCGCTCGTCGCGCCGGCACTCGCGGTGTTCGCTGCGTTCTGGCTATTGCCGATGGCGGCGCTCGTGCAGGTGTCCGCCGACGGCGCGTTCTTCTCGCACTACGCGGCGCTGCTCGGCAATGCGCGCTACATGAAGAGCCTCGGCGGGACCGTCGCGCTGTCCGCGGGCGTCACGCTCGCGACGCTCGCGCTGTCGACGATCTCGGGCCTCCTGCTCGCGCGCCGCGAATTCGCGGGCAAGCGCGTGCTGCTCGCGCTGCTCACGTTCCCGCTCGCGTTCCCGGGCGTCGTCGTCGGCTTCATGGTGATCATGCTGGCCGGTCGGCAGGGGCTGATCGGCATGCTGTCCGCGAAGCTCACCGGCGACAAGTGGGTATTCGCGTACTCGGTCGCGGGGCTGTTCATCGGCTACCTGTACTTCTCGATTCCGCGCGTGATCGTCACCGTGATCGCGGCGGCGTCCAAGCTCGACGCGTCGCTCGAGGAAGCCGCACGTTCGCTCGGCGCATCGCCGTGGCGCATCTTCGTCGACATCGTGCTGCCCGCGCTCGCGCCGGGCCTGGTCGCGGCCGGCGCGATCTGCTTCGCGACCGCGATGGGCGCCTTCGGCACCGCGTTCACGCTCGCCACCGACCTGAACGTGCTGCCGATGACGATCTATACCGAGTTCACGCTGAACGCGAACATCGCGACGGCGGCCGGCCTGTCGATCGTGCTCGGCATCGTCACCTGGGCCGTGCTTGCGCTCGCGCGCCGCTTCACCGGCCACACCGCCGCCGCCGCGGCCTGAGGATTCCTGCATGCCATCGCTTTCCGGCTCTTCCACGCCGTCGCCGGCCCCCGCTCCCGCGCGGGCGAACGGCGTCGTCCGCCGCGCGCCGCGCGTCACCGGCGCGCGCACGATCGCCGCGCTGCAATGGGGCGTCACGCTGCTGCTGTGTGCCTTCCTGATCGTGCCCGTCGTGATGTCGGTGCTCGCGGGTCTCACCGTCAACTATTTCCGCGGCCTGTCGAGCGGCCTCACGCTGCGCTGGCTCGAACAGGTGTGGCAGCAGTATCACGGCTCGATCGCGCTGTCGCTTTACGTCGCGTTCGCCACGCTCGCGATCGTGCTCGTCGTCGGCGTGCCGGCCGGCTATGCGCTCGCGCGCAGCAAGAGCCGCGTCGCGCGCGCGATCGAAGAGGCGCTCGTGCTGCCGGTCGCACTCCCTGGCCTCGCGTCGGCGCTCGCGTTGCTGGTCGTCTACGGCGGCTTCACCGCGTTCCGGATGAGCCCGTGGTTCATCGTGGTCGGCCACGTCGTGTTCACGCTGCCGTTCATGGTGCGCGCGGTCGCCGCCGTCGCGGCCGGCGCCGACCTGCGCACGCTCGAGGAAGGCGCGGCCAGCCTCGGTGCGTCGTTCGTCACGCGCTTCGTCACGATCGTGCTGCCGAACCTGCGCCCCGGCATCGTCGCGGGTGCGCTCGCGGTGCTCACGCTGTCGATCGGCGAATTCAACCTCACGTGGATGCTGCATACGCCCGACACCAAGACGCTGCCCGTCGGGCTCGCCGATACCTACGCGTCGCTGCGCCTCGAGGTCGGCAGCGCGTACACGATCCTGTTCCTGCTGATGACACTGCCGCTGCTCGTCGCGATGCAGTGGCTCGGCGTCGATCCGTCCGGCACGCGCGCGCTCAAGAAGCGCCCGCGCTGAATTTCTCGCAGACATGAAACTCGATTCCACCCCCATCACCCTGACCCGCTGCGCGAAGACGTTCCGCGGCACGCGCGTGCTCGAACCGCTCGACCTGTCGATCGGCGCGGGCGAGACGCTCGTGCTGCTCGGACCGTCCGGCTGCGGCAAGACCACGACGCTGCGCCTGATCGCGGGCCTCGACACGCCGGATGCCGGCGGCACGATCGCGTTCGGCAATGACGACGTGACCGCGCTGCCGATCGAGCGCCGCCAGGTCGGCATGGTGTTCCAGAACTACGCGCTGTTTCCGAACCTGACGGTGCGCGGCAACGTCGGCTACGGGCTGAAGATCCGCAAGACCGAGCCGCGCGCGCTGCGCGAGCGCGTCGACGAACTGCTCGCGATGATGCGGCTCGACGCGCATGCGGACAAGCCGATCGACCAGCTGTCGGGCGGCCAGCGCCAGCGCGTCGCGCTGGCCCGCGCGCTGGCGGTGCGGCCGCGCGTGCTGCTGCTCGACGAGCCGTTGACCGCGCTCGACGCGAAGCTGCGCGATACGCTGCGTCGCGAGATGAATACGCTGCTGCGCGAACTCGGCGTGACGACCGTCTACGTGACGCACGACCAGGCCGAGGCGATGGAGCTCGGCGACCGGATCGTCGTGATGGGCGCGGGCCGCATCGAGCAGATCGGCACGCCGCGCGACATCTACTACCACCCGGCAAACCGCACGGTCGCGCAATTCATCGGCACGCTGAACCGGCTCGCCGGGCAATGGCGTGACGGCGCGCTGGTGACCACGGGCGGGGCGATCGCGACGCCGCACGCCGCCGACGAGTGGTTCTTCCGCCCCGAGGATGCGCAACTCGCCGATCCCGCGCATGCGCCGCTGCGCGGCGCGGTCAGTGCGTGCGCGTTCCTCGGCGAGCGCACGCGGCTCACGATCGAGCATGCGGCCCCCGACGCGCTCGTGATCGACGTGCCGGGCCGCATCGCGCTCGCACGCGGTACGGCGGTCGGCCTCGCGATCGCACCGGAAGGCCTGATCGCGCTCGGCGCGTAATCCGTCCTTCCGGCATCATTCATGCAACTCCCCACCGCGGCGCACGACGCCGCGACAACAATCAGACGATTCCGAGGAACGACGATGCTGCTTGCCCAAATCAGCGATCTCCACATCAAGCGTCCGGGCCAGCTCGCGTACCGGCGCGTCGACACCGCGGCCGCGCTCGCGCGCTGCATCGCAAGACTGAACGCGCTCGAGCCGCGCCCCGACGCCGTGCTCGTCACGGGCGACCTGACCGACTTCGGCCACGATGAAGAGTACGGCCACCTGCGCGGGCTGCTGGCGACGCTCGAGATTCCGTACTACCTGATGATCGGCAATCACGACGACCGCGCCGGGCTGCGCCGCGCGTTCGCCGATCGCGCCGAGCTGCAGGAGGGCGAATTCGTGCAGTACGCGCTCGACGTCGGCGCGGTGCGCGTGCTGGCGCTCGATTCACAGGTTCCCGGCGCCAGCCACGGCGACCTGTGCGACGCACGGCTCGCGTGGCTCGCCGCGCAGCTCGACGCCGCGCGCGACCGGCCCGTGATCGTCGCGCTGCATCACCCGCCGTTCGTGGCGGGAATCGGTCACATGGACAAGCTGCGCCTCGCGCCCGCCGCTTCCGCCAAACTCGATGCGCTGCTGCGCGGCCATCCGAACGTCGAGCGCGTGCTGTGCGGCCACGTGCACCGCACGATGTTCACGCGCTTCGGCGGCACGATCGCAGCCGCGGTGCCGTCGCCCGCGCATCAGGTCGCATTCGACCTGCGGACCGATGCGCCGTCCGCCTTCCGGCTCGAACCGCCGGCGTTCGCGGTTCATCGCTATGCGCCCGAGACGGGGATGACGTCGCATCACGTGTATGTCGATGAAGGGGCCGGACCTTATCCGTTTTATGAACCGACGGGCGAACTGGTCGACTGACGGGTTAAAGCACGCACGGTGACGGGCGGCGGCCGGCCGGTTACGCTGGTTACGCTGGTTACGCTGGTTACGCCGGTTACGCCGATTTGGCCGGGTTGGCCGGGTTGGCCGGGTTGGCCGGGTTGGCCGATTGGCCCCCGTCCGGCAGGATTCACGTCGCTCCGGTATGATCGGCAGCCTTGAGCCGCGCCCTGCCCGCCTGCGCACCCGACGCGTGCGCCGCGCGCCGCGCCGCCCCACTTCCGTCCGCGCTGCCATGTCCACCGCCTCCACCGACCGTCCGACCGACGCCGCCTCGCCCCACTATTCGCGCAGCCTGCTGTTGCTGCTCGCGACGATCGCGGGCGTGTCCGTCGCGAACATCTACTACAACCAGCCGCTGCTCGACAGCTTCCGCGCGGCGTTTCCCGACGGCGCTTCGTGGATCGGCGCCGTGCCGACCGCGACGCAGCTCGGCTATGCGGCCGGCATGTTCCTGCTCGCGCCGCTCGGCGACCGCTTCGACCGCCGCGGGCTGATCCTGATGCAGATCGCCGGCCTGTCGGTCGCGCTGATCGTCGCCGCCACCGCGCCGTCGCTGGCCGTGCTCGCCGTCGCGAGTCTCGCGATCGGGGTACTCGCGACCATCGCGCAACAGGCCGTGCCGTTCGCCGCCGAGATCGCACCGCCGGCCGAACGCGGGCATGCGGTCGGCACCGTGATGAGCGGCCTGCTGCTCGGCATCCTGCTCGCGCGGACGGCCGCCGGCTTCGTCGCCGAGTATTTCGGCTGGCGCGCGGTGTTCGCCGCGTCGGTCGCGGCGCTCGTCGCGCTGGCCGCCGTGATCGTGCTGCGACTGCCGCGCAGCACGCCGACGTCGACGCTGTCGTACGGCAAGCTGCTCGGCTCGATGTGGCATCTGGCGGTCGAGTTGCGCGGGCTGCGCGAGGCGTCGCTGACGGGCGCCGCGCTGTTCGCGGCATTCAGCGCGTTCTGGCCCGTGCTCACGCTGCTGCTCGCCGGCGCGCCGTTCCATCTCGGCCCGCAGGCAGCCGGCCTGTTCGGGATCGTCGGTGCGGCAGGCGCGCTCGCGGCACCGTACGCGGGCCGCTTCGCGGACACGCGCGGCCCGCGCGCGATCATCTCGCTCACGATCGCGCTGCTCGCGCTGTCGTTCGTGATCTTCGCGCTGTCGGGCACGAGCCTCGTCGGGCTCGTGATCGGCGTCGTCGTGCTGGACGTCGGCGTGCAGGCCGCGCAGATCTCGAACCAGTCGCGCATCTATGCGCTGAAGCCCGAGGCGCGCAGCCGCGTCAACACTGTGTACATGGTGTGCTATTTCATCGGCGGCGCACTCGGCTCGTCGGCCGGCGTCGCCGCATGGCACGCGTTCGGCTGGATCGGCATGTGCGCAACCGGGCTGGTGTTCACCGCGCTCGGGGGCTGGTTCCACCATCGCGGCGGCCGGCGCGGCTGAGCGCGACCGGCCACGGCGGCGTCACGCGTCGGCGCGGGGCGCTGCCGGTTCGGCGGCCGGTGGCGTGACGAACGCCGGTGCCGGGTCGACGACCGCGGCAGGATCCATCACGGCAGCCGGAGCCGGCACGGCCATCGGAACGGCGGAAGGCGCCAGGATCGGCGCGGCATCCGGCATCTCGATCTGCTCGGGCGCCGATGCAGCCTCCGCCGTCGACGCGGCTGCCGCGGCCGCCGAGCTGGCGGCTGCCGCGCGTGCCGCGGGCCGGCGCGCCGGATCGAACACGAACGACAGCCCGACGCTACCTAGGATCGCGACGGTCGCGACCACGGTCGCCATCGTCACCGGCTCGCCAAGCAGCAGCGCACCGAGCGCAACCGCGACGATCGGGTTCACGTACATGCAGCTGCTCGCGATGATCGGGCTCGTGTGGCGGATCAGGTAGCCGTACGCGACGTACGCGGCCATCGTGCAGAACACCATCAGGTACAGGAACGCGAACACCGGCCCCACCATCACGTGCTCGATGCGTTCGCCGATCAGCCAGGCAACGAGCGTCGAGATCATGCCGCCGAGGCCGATCTGCAGCGACGTGGACAGAAACAGGTCGGACGGCAGCTTGAGCCGCGTCGCGAGATGCGCGCCGCCGGCCCAGAACAATGCGCCGGCCAGCACGCAGATCGTGCCGAGCGCCGAATTCTGCGCGGCCGCGCCGCCCGAGTTCAGCACGACGATGCCGACCATCCCGAGCGCGACGGCGCCCCACTCGCCTTTCGTGACCGGCCGCCCGGCGACCGCCGCGATCACGGTCGCGAACAGCGGCACCGTGGCCACCATCACCGCGGCCGAGCCGCTGCTGACCGAGCTGATCCCGAGCGCGATCGTGCCGGATGACAGCGCGACGAGCATCGTGCCGACGATCCCGGCATTGCGGATTTCGAGCAGCGTCGGCCATTCGGGCTTGCGCCGCAGCGCGAAGATGAACAGGCCAACCCCGCCGAGCAGGTTGCGCAGCCCCGACAGCAGCAGCGGCGGGAACGACTGCAGCGCGAAATGCAGGCCGCTGTAGGTCGAACCCCAGACGAAATAGATGAAGACGAGCGCCAGTGCCACGCGGCCGCCGCGGCTTTGCGGCAGGCGGATCCGGAACGAGAAGCGGGCGAGGAAGTCGAGAAGGCGGTCGAGCGGCGTCATTGCGCAGCCTGCCCGCACGTCACGCCGCGTGCTCCGCTGAAAGACGCCGGCGATGCCGGCAAACGGCCCTGGCGGGGCCGGAAAGGCGGAGCGAACGTGCGGAACGACATGGCAGTGCGAACGGCGGCGAAAGAGAACCGGCAAGCGGCGGCAGAGGGACAAAAAAACGCGCGCAACCGTTTCGGCTGCGCACGCTCGGCATTATGGCATCACGGATTCGAAAGCAACGTCAGACCTGTCTGAAAGCATCGGGAATGACGCATCCGCACGACAGTGCCTCCCGCGGCGATGCACGCCGCGCCCGCCGCACGCCGGACGCACCGCCTCGTTCGTGCGCCGGATTCGACGCACGCCGTCAGGCGTGCGCGAACGGTTCGTTGCGATTCAAGTTAACAATCGACGTTGTCGTTTACCTTTTTATAACCCTGATCGCAGCATGGATTTGTCAGACATATCGGTTCGCGGCTGGCGCTCGGGGATGGCGGGTTTCTCGTTTCGACATGGGTGGCGGTGGATGAGCAAGTTGACAGGCACAATCAAATTCAAGATCGCGCTCGCATTCGGCGCGTGCTTTCTCTTGATGGTCGCGATCGGTCTGACAGGGGTCCGCGGACTCGCGAAGCTGAGCACGGACATGGACGGGATGTACGCGCTCGGCACCATTCCGGTCGAGGACCTGGCGACGACGCACAGCGCGTCGCTGCAGATGCGCGTGACGCTCGACAGGCTTGCCGGGCAAACGAACCCGAGCGACGCGAAGCGCGCCGTCGAGCGCGTGCGCGAATCCGACAAGAAGCTGACCGCCGCTTGGAACGACTACTACCCGGCCAAGGTGACCGCGGACAACGAGCGCAAGGTCGCCGACCAGATCGCGAGCCAGCTCGCCGCGTTCCGTTCGCTCGCCGACGCGGCGCTCGCCGCGGCCGAGGCCGGCAACGCCGAGGCCGTCGCTGCGACGCTCGACAAGCTGCGCCCGGTCGGCAACGCACTGAGCGACAGCGTCGACTCGGACATCGCGATCAACGTGGCGCAGGTGAAGGACGCCGCCGCGCAAGGCAGCGATACGTTCCACCTGCTGCAGTGGGTGTCGTTCGGCGTGCTTGCCATCGGCGTGGCAGTGGCGTTCGGCGCGTGGTTCTATTTGCAGCGCGCGATCACGCAGCCGCTCGAAATCGCGATGACCGCTGCCCGGCGCATCGCGGACGGACGGCTCGAAAACCGGCTCGAGACCCGCTCGACGGACGAATTCGGCCGCCTGCTGAGCGCGCTGCGCCAGATGGACACGCAGCTCGCCGGCATCGTGCGCGGCATCAAGACGTCGAGCGAGTCGATCCTGGTCGCGTCGAAACAGATCGCGGCGGGCAACATGGATTTGTCGTCGCGCACCGAGGAGCAGGCCGCGTCGCTCGAGCAGACCGCGGCGAGCATGGACGAACTGACCGCGACGGTCAAACAGAACGCGGAGAACGCGATCCAGGCGACGACGCTCGCGACGAACGCATCGCAGATCGCGGACAGAGGCGGCGAAGCGGTCGGGCAGATGCTCGCGACGATGACGGAGATCAGCACGAGCTCGACGAAGATCGCCGACATCACCGGCCTGATCGAGAGCATCGCGTTCCAGACGAACATCCTCGCGCTGAACGCGGCCGTCGAGGCGGCCCGCGCCGGCGAACAGGGACGCGGCTTCGCCGTCGTCGCCGGCGAGGTGCGCAGCCTCGCACAGCGCGCGTCGAGCGCCGCGAAGGAGATCAAGGATCTGATCCAGCGCTCGGCGACGACCGTCCGGGAAGGTTCGACGCAGGCGGAGGCAGTCGGCCGCACGATGAGCGAGATACAGCAGGCGATCCGCCGCGTCTCGGACATCAACGCGGAGATTGCCGCCGCATCCGACGAGCAGAGCCGCGGCATCGAACAGGTCAACGTGGCCGTGGGCCAGATGGACGAAGTCACGCAGCAGAACGCGGCGCTCGTCGAAGAAGCGTCCGCGGCGGCGCAGTCGCTCGAGCAGCAGGCCGCGGAGCAGAAGCGCGCGATCTCCGTGTTCAGGCTGTCCGGTGAAACGGGTGAAGCCGGCGATGCCGGCACGATCCCGGCGGCGGCCTCCGCCGCCGCGCACAGGACGCCGCGCCCCGCCCCGCGCCGCGCGGCGGCCCGGCCGGCGCTGGCGGCGGCAGGCGCGTCCGGGCCGGCCGACTGGGAGACGTTCTAACGCGCGGCGCAGCGCCGCCTACGACCCGCCGAACCAGTTGTACCCCTGGTCGACCCAGTAGCCGCCCGGAAACGTATCGGTCACGAAGATCTCCATGATGTGCTTCGGGTTCTTGTAACCGAGCTTGGTCGGCATCCTGAGCTTCATCGGGAAGCCGAATTCCGGCGGCAACCGCTGGCCGTCGTAGTCGAACGCGAGCAGCGTCTGCGGATGCAGCGCGGTCGGCATGTCGATGCTCTCGTAGTAATCGTCCGCGCACTTGAAGCCGACGTACTTCGCGTGCGTATCGGCGCCGGCGCGTGCGAGAAACGCGCCGAACGGCGTGCCGCCCCAGCGGCCGATCGCGCTCCACCCTTCCACGCAGATGTGCCGCGTGATCTGTTCCGCGTGCGGCAGCGCATACAGTTCGTCGAGCGTCCACACGCGCTTGCCCGTCACGCGGCCGGACAGCACGAGTCGATACGTCGACGCATCGACGTGCGGCACGTCGTCGATCCCGTAGTACGCGTTGAACGGGAACGGTCGCGTGATGTCGGCTTCGGTGTAGGTCGGCGCGAGCCGCTCGCCATTGAACAGCCACGCCTGCACGCGGTCGTTCATGCGCGACACCTTCTCGAGGAACGTGTTGACCGACGCATCGTCCTGCAGCGTGCAGCCGGTCAGCATCGTCAGGCCGCCGAGCGTCAGCACGCGCCGGTTGAACAGCCGCCGCGACGGCATCTCGAGCTCGCGGCGCACGTCGAGTTCGAGCGACTTCCGGTCGAGCGTCCAGCGCGAATCGTCGCGCGTGTATTCGGATTCCGACATGATGATTTCCTTCACCCGTAGTTGACGGGTCAGCGCCCACGCAGCATCGCGAGCAGCGAGCGCGGCACCAGCAGCGCCATCGCGACGTGAACGACAATGAATGCGACAAGCAGCGACATCGCCCAGAAGTGCACGACACGCGCGTTGTCATAGCCGCCGAACAATTCGCGCAGCAGCGGAAATTGCACGGATTTCCAGATCGTGAGCCCCGACAGCACCAGCACGACGAGATCGACGATCGCGGTCAGGTAGGCGGCACGCTGCACCGCGTTGTAGACGCTCAGGTCGGCGTGCGACAGCCGCCCGCCCAGCGCGGCACGGATGTCGCGCCAGATCGACGCCGGCGTGACGGGCAGCATCTTGCGCGCGAGGCGCCCCGTCGCGATCGACATCGCGAGGTAGAACAGCCCGTTGCCGACCAGCAGCCACATCGCCGCGAAATGCCATTGCAGCGCGCCGCCGAGCCAGCCGCCCAGCGTGATGCCATGCGGAAACACGAACGGCGGATAGATCGGCGACGCGTCGTAGATGCGCCAGCCGGACAGCACCATCAGGATCGCCGCGAGCGCGTTGAGCCAGTGGCTCGCGCGCACCCACAGCGGATGGATCGGGCGCGCGGGCGGCGTGGCGGCCGCGCGCCCGGTGGCAGGAACGGTTTGCATGATGAAGTCTCCCGGAATGGGTCGACGAAGCGCAATGCGGGCGGCCGCCGTGCGACGCACGCGCCGGCCGCGCCGCGCCTGCCTCCGTCAGTTCGACGGCGCCATCTTGTCGCCCGACGACTTGCCCATCTCGTCGTGCGACATCGCGTCCTTCTTCATCGCGTCTTTCTTCATCGCATGCTTCTTCATGCCGTCCTTCTTCATCGCATCATGGCCCATTGCATCCTTGGCCATCGCGTCGTGGCCCATCGCGTCCTTCGACATCGACGAGCCGGGCTGCGACATCGCGTCGTTCTGGGCATACGCGCCCGTGGCGATCGTGGCGAAAGCGGCGACGCAAGCGGCAATCAGTACTTTTTTCATGACATCTCTCCACAACATGGGTTTAAGGAGCCGAATAGACGGACGACGTCGCGGGAAATGACAGCCGCTGCGAAAATTTTTTTTAAGTTGCGCGAAAGCGCGTCATGTTGCACCGCTTCACCACTGCCGGCCGAGCCGCAGGGCCATGCGGCGGCGACGCGCGCTGTCATTTCGACGGGCCATCGCAACGCCCGCCATGCTGCGGCCGCGCCGGGCTAGCCGATCCTCTCCCGGTTGAAACCGCCGCCAAGCCAGTGTATCTTGTGCGCTGCTAACGCGGGGGTCCTGCAATGCGCCCGGTCAAACAACCGGCATTGCGGGTGAGAAATACCCTTTGAACCTGATCTGGATAATGCCAGCGCAGGGAAGCGTACGGATTTCAGCGCCATCCTTCTGACGAAATCCGCCGCCTCACCAAGCCTCGTCTCCTGCTTAGCTCGAGCCCCACATACTTCAAGGGCTCCGGGCAAGCGCCGAAGCGCCTGTCCGGCGCTCGCACAGGAGATTGCATGAACGCCAATCCGAAGTTTCTGTCCGCCGACGCTCACGTCGATGCCGCGGCCGTCGCCCCGCTGCCGAATTCCCGCAAGGTTTATGTAACCGGCTCGCAGCCCGACATCCGCGTGCCGATGCGTGAAATCACGCAGGCCGACACGCCGACCGGCTTCGGCGGCGAAAAGAATCCGCCGATCTACGTGTACGACACGTCGGGCCCCTACACCGATCCGGACGCGAAGATCGACATCCGCGCGGGCCTCGCCGCGCTGCGCCAGGGCTGGATCGAGGCACGCGGCGACACCGAAGTGCTCGGCGGCCTGTCGAGCCAGTACGGCCTCGAGCGCGCGGCCGACCCGGCCACCGCCGACCTGCGGTTCCCGGGCCTGCACCGCAACCCGCGCCGCGCACGGGCCGGCAAGAACGTCACGCAGATGCACTATGCGCGCCAGGGCATCATCACGCCGGAAATGGAATTCATCGCGATCCGCGAGAACCAGCGCCGCGCCGAGTACCTCGAGAGCCTGAAGGCAAGCGGCCCGAACGGCGCGAAGCTCGCCGCGATGATGGGCCGCCAGCACCCGGGCCAGGCGTTCGGCGCGGCGGCCTTCGGCGCGAACGCGCCCGCCGAGATCACGCCGGAATTCGTGCGCTCGGAAGTGGCGTGCGGCCGCGCGATCATCCCCGCGAACATCAACCACCCGGAATCCGAGCCGATGATCATCGGCCGCAACTTCCTCGTGAAGATCAACGCGAACATCGGCAACTCGGCCGTCACGTCGTCGATCGGCGAGGAAGTCGACAAGATGACGTGGGCGATCCGCTGGGGCGGCGACACGGTGATGGACCTGTCGACCGGCAAGCACATCCACGAAACGCGCGAGTGGATCATCCGCAACAGCCCGGTGCCGATCGGCACGGTGCCGATCTACCAGGCACTGGAAAAGGTCAACGGCAAGGCCGAGGACCTCACCTGGGAAATCTTCCGCGACACGCTGATCGAACAGGCCGAGCAAGGCGTCGACTATTTCACGATCCACGCGGGCGTGCGCCTGCAGTACGTGCCGCTCACCGCGAACCGGATGACCGGCATCGTGTCGCGCGGCGGCTCGATCATGGCGAAGTGGTGCCTCGCGCATCACAAGGAAAGTTTCCTGTACGAACACTTCGAAGAGATCTGCGAGATCATGAAGGCGTACGACGTGAGCTTCTCGCTCGGTGACGGCCTGCGCCCCGGCTCGATCTACGACGCGAACGACGAAGCGCAGCTCGGCGAACTGAAGACGCTCGGCGAACTCACGCAGATCGCGTGGAAGCACGACGTGCAGGTGATGATCGAAGGCCCCGGCCACGTGCCGATGCAGTTGATCAAGGAGAACATGGATCTCCAGCTCGACTGGTGCAAGGAGGCGCCGTTCTACACGCTCGGGCCGCTGACCACCGACATCGCACCGGGCTACGACCACATCACGTCCGGCATCGGCGCCGCGATGATCGGCTGGTTCGGCACCGCGATGCTGTGTTACGTGACGCCGAAGGAGCACCTCGGCCTGCCGAACAAGGACGACGTGAAGGAAGGCATCATCACGTACAAGCTCGCCGCGCACGCGGCCGACCTGGCCAAGGGCCACCCGGGCGCGCAGGTGCGCGACAACGCGCTGTCGAAGGCGCGCTTCGAGTTCCGCTGGGAAGACCAGTTCAACATCGGTCTCGATCCGGACAAGGCGCGCGAATTCCACGACGAAACGCTGCCGAAGGATTCCGCGAAGGTCGCGCACTTCTGCTCGATGTGCGGCCCGCACTTCTGCTCGATGAAGATTACGCAGGACGTGCGCGAATTCGCGGCGCAGCAGGGCGTGTCGGAAACCGAAGCGCTGAAGAAGGGGATGGAAGTGAAGGCGGTCGAGTTCGTCAAGACCGGCGCCGAAATCTATCACCGCCAGTAACCGCCAGTACGCGCATGCGCGGTCCGGCGCTCCCCCGCCGGATCACCTCGCCATGCACGAAGCCCGCTTTCGAGCGGGCTTTTTTGCGCATGTCGCGTGCCTGCCGGCGCACGGCAAACCACAGGAAACAATTCATTACGAAACCGCGCGAGCCTTAACAAGTCCTTACAGCAGCGGCGGGGGACGGCGCGTAGATTGGGTTCATGCGCGGCCGCCGGTCGGTCGCGTGTCCTCCGTTCACAACCGCAAGGACAACGATCATGAATTCGATACGGCGTATTGGGGTATGCGCGCTGCTCGTCGCGACCGTGGCCAGCCTGTCGGCCTGTGACTCGATGACGAGACGCCAGCGCGACACGGCAATCGGTGCGGGTGTCGGCGGCGTCGCCGGCGCGGCGATCGGCGGCAGCGCGCTGTCGACGCTGGGCGGCGCAGCGGCCGGCGGCATCATCGGTAACCAGGTCGGCAAGTAAGCGGCGCAGCGCGCCGTAACAGTCAGCCAGACGGCGTTTTCGCGGTGCGGAAGCGCCGTTTTCGCATGCGGCGCCGCAACGTAGCGGGCCGCCTGCGCGGAAATGATCCGTTACCGTTTTGCACACCGTGTCATCGGCGCGCGGCCTAAGCTTAAGCATCTGCCGATTGCCGGCTCCGCCGGAGAGACATCATGAACAGGACCCTCGTCGCCACGGCGCTCGCCTGCGCGACGCTCGCCGGCTGCTACTACCCGTACGGCTATTATCCTGGCGGCTACTACACGGCTGCGCCGGTGCAGCCGGCCCCCGTCTATGTCGATCCGGGCCCCGCCTATTACTATCCGGCGCCTGCCTATGCACCCGCATGGGGCGGCTATTGGGGACCGGCGCTCTCGCTCAATTTCGGCTTCGGCGGACGCGGCGGCTGGCGCCATCACTGATCGGGCACGACCGCCGGCAGGCGGCCGCCCCGCGCCGGCCAACGGCGATACTCCCGTTTTTTTACCGTTTCTTGCCGTTTCATCGAAACGTGAAACGACGGCGTGGTAACGGGGTGTAAGATTCTCCGCATCCCATCCCTGCCCTTCACGATCGATGTCCCCCAAGAACGCCCTTCTGCTGACCGTGCTCGCTGCCCTGTGGGGTGCGTCGTTCCTGTTTATCCGGATCGGCGTCGTCGATCTCGGCGTCGCGCCGCTGATGGCGTTGCGGGTGGGCATCGGCGCGCTGTTTCTCGCGGGCTTCGCGCTCACGCGCTTCAAACCTGCCGATCTCGGCGCCCGGCTGCGCCGTCATGCGTGGCCGTTGTTCGTCGTCGGCGCGCTGAACTCGGGCATTCCGTTCTGCCTGTTCGCATTCGCCGAACTGACGCTGTCGGCTGGCGTGACATCGGTGATCAACGCGACGACGCCGCTCTGGGGCGCGCTCGTGGCCTACCTGTGGCTGAAGGACAAGCTGTCGCGGCCGCGCGCGCTCGGCCTCGTCATCGGTTTCGCCGGCGTGCTCACGCTCGTGTGGAACCAGATCGCGAATGCGCACGGCGAAACGGGCGCCGCGGCGACCGCGCTCGCCGCCGCAGCCGCCCTCGGCGCGACACTGCTGTACGGCATCGCGGCCAATTACACGAAGCGCAAGTTGACCGGCGTCGATCCGCTCGTCAACGCGACCGGCAGCATGATCGGCTCGACCCTCCTGCTGCTGCCGTTCGCGATCGCCACCTGGCCGGCCGCGCCGGTCGGCGCGCACGCATGGGGCTCGGTGCTCGCCCTCGGTGTCGCCTGCACCGGCATCGCGTATTTCATCTATTTCTACCTGATCGCGCACATCGGCCCGGCCCGCGCGATCACCGTGACGTTCGTGATCCCCGTGTTCGGCCTGCTGTGGGGCGCGCTGTTCCTCGGCGAACACGTGACGGTCGTGATGATCGAAGGCTGCGCGATCGTGCTCGTCGGCACCGCGCTCGCGACCGGCGTGATCAAGCGGATTCCCGGGATCCGGCCGCGCAGCGGCGAAGCGACCTGACGCTTCATTCGGGCGCACGCGCCGCCCCGCCATCGGCCGGGCCGTGATGCCTGACGGCCGGGCGGGCGCCAACTGTCCGCCGCGGCGCCGCGGATGGCGCTGCCGCGCGGCCGGCATTCCTCTGACGGCGACATTCACCCGCCACCGTGCCGGCCGCCGGGATTTCCCGCTTCGCCGCGCACGCCATGGCATGCCGCCGGATTGTCATGTGCGGCGGCGGCCCCCTCCGCCTCGCGGCGCGCCGGCGCGCGGCACGGGCCGCAGCTGCATTCCCGCGTGCGTGTGGAGTTTCCCTGATACGCGAGCGGCCCCGTTCCCGTTACACTTCGAACACTTACCCGCAGAAGGCGGTCTCGATGACCCACGTCCTTTCGCGTCCGCCGGCGCATGCGACTGCTTCAGCGTGGCGACGCGCTGCCGCTCCGCCACTCGACCCCGGGCACCGTTGACATGAAGCCCGCCCGCGACCTCTCGCTCGACTCCCTGCTCGAACGGCTCACGCCGACGCCCGGCGGCTGGATCGCCACCTATCGCACCACGACATTGCGCAGCGTGTTCCAGCCCGTGCTGTCGATCACGCACAAGCGGGTCGTCGGTTACGAGGCGCTGCTGCGCGTCGTCGATTCGAACGGCGCGCTGATCTCCCCCGCTGCACTGTTCGACAAGACGCGCGCCGACGCCGATGCGCTGCTGCTCGACCGGCTCGCGCGCTGCCTGCACACGGCCAACTTCGTCGCGCAGGGCATCGGCGACGGCTGGCTGTTCCTGAACGTCACGCCGCGCGTGCTCGACTCGGGCCTCGTGCAGCGCGAATTCGTCGAGGCGCTGTGCCGGCATTTCTCGCTGCCGCCGAACCGCATCGTGCTGGAAGTCGTCGAACAGCCCGCGCGCGACGAAGCCGCGCTCGCCCGCACGATCGACATGATCCAGCATCGCGACTTCCTGATCGCGATCGACGATTTCGGCACGGGATTCTCGAATTTCGACCGCGTGTGGCGCGCGCGACCCGACATCGTCAAGCTCGATCGCTCGCTCGTCGAACGTTCGACCAGTTCGGCCGAAGATCGCCGCATCATGCATCACCTCGTGTCGATGCTGCATCAGGCCGGTGCGATGGTGCTCGCCGAGGGGGTCGAGAGCGACGACTCGCTGCAGGCGCTGATGGAAGCCGATATCGATTTCGTGCAGGGTTTCCAGTTCGGCCAGCCCGATGCATCGATCGCACACGCGAGCGCAGCAGCACCCGCGATGCTCGACGCCGCGTGGCAGCGCTTCATTGCCCGCCGGCACGCACCGGTCATCGCCGAGCAGCCGGGCTTCGACGCGATCGAGCGGCTCGTGCTGACCGGCGCGGCCGCGTTTTCCGCGAGCGGCAACCTGCAGGACGCTGCGCAGCGCGTGTTCGCGGTGCCGGCCGCGCGCCGCGTGTTCGTCACCGACGAAACCGGCGAGCAGTTCCTGCCGTCGATCGGCGCGCGCGCCGACGACGGCCAGGCGGGCGTCGCCCGCCTCGCACCGCTGTTCCCGGAAACCCACAGCAACTGGTCGCGGCGCCCGTATTTCCAGCGCGCGATCGCCGCACCCGGCCGCGTCGCGCTGATGGGCCCGCACTTCTCGCTGACGGAAGGTCGCGACTGCTATACGGCCGCCGTCGCGATTCGCGCGCAGAGCCGGCTCGTCGTGTTCTGCGTCGACTTCGTGCTCGACAGCGCCGGGACCGTGATGCGCTGACCGGCGCGACGGTGGGCAAACGACTCGCGCGCCAGTGGTTCGCCCCCTTTCCTTTCGTCAGTCGATCACCTTCCCTCTCCCCGACTTCACCACGCTGCGGCGCGACTTGTGCTCGAGCCGCCGCTCCTTCGACGCGCGCGTCGGCCGTGTGGCGACCCGTGCGCGCGGCGTGAACGCGACGCCGCTGATCAACGCATCGAGTCGCGCCAGCGCGGCCTCGCGGTTCTTCTCCTGGGTGCGATATTCCTGCGACTTGATCACGACGATGCCGTCGCGCGTGATGCGCTGGTCGGACAGCGCGAGGAGCCGCTCCTTGATGGCGGTCGGCAACGACGACGCGCGGATATCGAAGCGCAGGTGGATCGCGCTCGACACCTTGTTCACGTTCTGCCCGCCCGCGCCCTGCGCGCGCACGGCCGTCCATTCGACTTCGGCTGGATCGAGCGTATAGCGGATCATCATCGCGAAGCCTCCATGCGGCGCCGCGCGAGCGCCTCGTCGACGCGCGCCGCGAGCCCCGAATCGCGCTGCGTGCGTGTTGCTACCGCCTGCGCCAGCACGCGCCGCGGCCCGATCACCTGTACACGCGTGCGGGCACGCGTGACGGCCGTATAGACGAGTTCGCGCGTGAGCACGCGGCCGAACGACGCCGGCAGCACGAGCGCGGCTTCGTCGAATTCAGAACCCTGCGATTTGTGGACCGTCAGCGCGAACGCGGTTTCGTGCGGCGGCAGCGCGGCCGGCGACACCGCGCGCGCGGTGCCGTCCGCTCGCCTGAACCAGACGCGCAGCACGCCCTGCGCGTCGGGCAGTGCAATGCCGATATCGCCGTTGAACAGCCCGAGCGCATAGTCGTTGCGCGTCACCATGATCGGCCGCCCCGTGAACCAGTGCGCGCCAACCGCGAGCGGCACGCGCGCCGCGTGGCGCACGTGCGCGGCCACGAGCGCGTTGACGTGCTCCGCGCCGCGCAAGCCGCTGCGGGTCCCGCACAGAATCCGGAACCGGTTGAGCGCGTCGAACAGCGGCAGCGGATCGGGGACGGGCGCGGCCAGCGTGTCGCGCAACGCGTCGAGATACGCACCGAAGCGCCGCGCGAGCCGCTCGACCGTCGACGACGCGAGCGACTCGCCCGCGTCGTCGTGGAACGACGCGGCGGCCGAATCGTCGGCGGGCAGCGCGTCGAGCGCGGCCTGCACGTCGCCGCTGCGGATCGCGAGCGACAGCCGCCCGATCGGCGAATCGAGACCGAAGCGGTAATTGCGTTCGAGCCAGACCACGCAGTCGGCGAGCGGTGCCGGTGCCGGTGCCGGTGCCGGTGCCCGAGCGAGCGTGGCAGACACGGCGGCCGGTTCGCCCGGCAGTATCGACGCAAGCGCCACGTCGCCCGCGTCGAACGGCGGCAGCTCGACGGCGTCGAGCCACGCGAGTTCGCCGACCTCGATCCAGGCCGGTGCGTCCCCTGCCTCGTCGCCCTCACCGGTTTCGGTCAGCATCGGGGCGGCGGCCGGCGGTTGCGCGACGGTGGTCGTCGACACTTCGTTATCCTGCGGTTCGTCGTCGAAGAGCGAAGCCTGTCGCTCATCGACTTTCCGTCGCGGTGCCGGTTTGCGCGTCGCGGCAGCAGCAGGCGCCGATGGCGGTGCCGAGGCCCGAGCTGCGGCGGAAACCGGATGCGCAGCGGGAACGGCTGCGGTCGCGACTTCGTCCGGCACCGGCAACGCCGCGACGAATGCCGCCTCGTCGATGCCGAGCGCCTGCGCGATGCGTGTGCGCGCGGCAGCGGTAAACGCCGGCCGCGCGCTCAACTCCGCGAACACGGCGCCCGCCTCGACCGCGGCCAGTTGGTCCTTGTCACCGAGCAGCACGAGCCGTGCACCCGGCGCGAGCGCATCGAGCAGATGCGCGGCAAGCGCGACGTCGATCATCGACGCCTCGTCGACCACGATCAGGTCGTATGGCAGCGGATTGTCGCGATGATGCCGGAACCCGGCCGCCCCACCGCCGCCCAGCAGCCGATGCAGCGTGTACGACGTATCCGGCAGGCGCGCCGCGAGTTCGGGCGGCAGGTCGCCGGCCCGCGCATGCAGCGCTTCCTGCATCCGCTGCGCGGCCTTGCCGGTCGGCGCGGCCAGCGCGACGCGCAGCCGCGGATGCGCGTCGAGCAGACAGGCCAGCACGCCGACGACGGTCGTCGTCTTGCCCGTGCCCGGGCCGCCGCTGACGATCGTCACGCGGCCCGTCAGCGCGACGATCGCCGCGACGCGCTGCCAGTCGACTTCGCCGGTTGCCGGCCCGAAGTAACGCGCGAGGCTGTCGCGCAACCGGTCGGGCGCGAGACCTTCGTCCGGCGCGGCCACACCGGCCTGCGCGACGAGCGCATCGGCAAGCCGCCGCTCGTAGTCGAAATAGCGCGACAGGTACATGTGGTCGTGGCGGTCGACGATCAGCGGCCGCTCGTCGCCGCGTGCGAGCGTGCCGAACGCGACCACGCCGCTCGCGGCAAGCGCCGCGCGGACTTCGTCGAGCGGTGCTTCATAGCGCTGCGCGAGCGCGCCGAGCGCAACGCACACGTGGCCGCCTGCGGTCGCACGACTCGTCGCGAACGCGGCGCGCGCCGCCCAGCGGGCGGCCGCAGCCGGCGCGCCGGCGCGGCGAGAGAGATCGCCGATACGGCGCGCGAAGCCTTCCGCGAGCGCAATGCCGAAATCGGCGGGTTCGGGCAGCCGCGCGACGAGGCCGCCGGTAAATTCGAGCGTGTCGTCCTGCGCATTCATGTTCATGCGCGGCCCCCTTCCATCATCCGGTCGAGCGCGTCGACGAGCGCGCGCTCGGGCCGCCGCGCATGCACGCCGGCCGGCTCGCCGTCGCTGCGCCAGTCGGGCCGCACACCACGCACGAACAGGTACAGGTAGCCCGCGATATGCGTGTCGTAGTCGTAGTCGGGCAGCCGCCCGCGCAGGTAGCGATGCAGTGCGACCGTGTAGAGCAGCGCCTGCAGGTGATACGCGTGATCGGCCATCGCGACGTCGAGCGCGCGCGGGCCGTAGGCGTCCGGCGTCGTGCCGAGATGGTTCGACTTCCAGTCGACGATCCAGAAGCGGCCGTCGTGTTCGACGATCATGTCGATGAAACCCTTGATGAAACCGGCGAGCGTGCCCGCCTCCAGTGCAACGTCGGGGTAGCCGTGCGCGACCAGCAGGCGGCGCAGCGCCGTCAGGTCGAGCGACGGCGCCGGGAACAGGAAACCCATTTCGTCGAGCCGCTTCGCCGGATCGAGATCGGCGAGCCGCATGCCCGGCACGAGCTCGGTGCGCACGACATCGTCGACCAGCTGCACCATCATCGCCGGCAGGCGTGTCGCGAGTTCGGGCTCGGCTTCGACCGGCCGGTCGTGCAGCGCGCCGAGCGCGGCCCTGGGCCACGACTCGGGCTCCGTGAACCGGCTGAGTTCGAACAGGCGGTGCAGGCACTCGCCGGCCGCCGCGCCGCGCGGGAACATGAGGATGTCGTCGTCCGGGGGCTCGGGTGCGACCGTGTCGACCCACGGCCACTCGCCATCCGGCACCGCCGCGGCAAGCGCATCGTGATCGGGCCGCAGTTCGTCATCAGGTACCGCCGCGACGCCCGCTTCCTCGCGCGCCATCGACGCGGTCAGCGAACTGAAGCTCGCCATCCGCCACGCATCGCGCAGCATGCGCGTCGTATGGCGCGCCGCGAGCGTCTGCGACGCGTCGTGCCCGGCCGCGAGACGCTCGGGTCGCGCCGGCGCCGGCAGCGGCGCAACGCTCACGGGGCCACCCGCGAGCGCCTGCCACGCCGTATCGAGCGCGGCTTCGTCGGGCGGCTCGTCGAGCCATGCGTCAAACGACTGGCCTGCGCCGGCAACGAGCCAGTTGAGCACGCTGCGCCGCGCTTCGCGCGTCGAGCGCGACGACAGGTACGGCCCGGCGACGACGTAGCAACGATAGACCGCCCGCGTGAGCGCCACGTAGACGAGCCGCGCGCGCTCCGCGGCCTGCTCGCGCAACGCCTGCCGCGCCGCATGTGCGGCCGCCTCATCGTCGCATCCGTAATGCAGCACCGCGTCGCCCGCGTCGTCGTGATATTCGCGCGCATCCGGCAGCGCCGACGCGGGCGGCTCGCGCAACCCGCCGTCGTTCAGGAACGGACAGAACACGATCGCGTATTCGAGGCCTTTCGACTTGTGCACGGTGACGATCTGCACGAGGTTGCGATCGGATTCGAGACGCAGCTGCGCTTCCTCGCCGCCGCCGCCGAGCCGTTGCGCGGCAAGCCAGCGCAGCGTCGGCGCGATGCCCGGTTGCGCGGATGCGCGCGCCTGCGTCAGTTCGGCCAGATGGTTGATGTCGGTCACGCGACGCTCGCCGTCCGCGCCAGCCATCAGGCGTTCGGCAACCCGCAGCTCGCGCGTGAACGTGCGCCACATCACCGCAAAGCCGCGTTCGCGCCACAACAGCCGATACCGCGAGAAGCGCTCGACCCAGCTCATCGCGTCGGCACCATCGGCCGCCGATGCTTCACGTTGCGCGTCGCCGTCGCCCTGCTCCATCCGCCACAGCGCACCGGCATCGAGGCCGAACCAGTCGGATGCGAGCGCCGCACGCAAGCGCCGCAGGTCGCCGGGGGCATCGATCGCCGCCAGCACGCGCTCGAGCTGCTCGGCGTCGCCGGTCGAGAACACCGAGGCCTGCGCCAGTTCGACGCTGCCGATGCCCCACGTGGCCAGCACGCGCTTCACGAGACTGCCTTGCCGGTGCGTCTGCACGAGCACTGCGATATCGCCAGGCGACAGCGGCGTATCGCCGAGCCGCACGCGCCCTTCGCGCGCGCCGCGCATCAGCCGCGCGATCTCGGCGGCACAGGCCTGCGCGGCCTGCGCCTGCGCCTCACGCTTGAGCAACGTGGCTTCGCCGCCCGGCAACGCCCACACCCGAAAGTCGCCGGCCGGGCCCGGATCGGTCGCGTCGACGAACGGCGCGCGCACGCGCGTGCCCGCGCGCACCGCGTAGTAATCGAGCCCGTCGAGCACGAACGCGCGCGGATTCGACATGAAGAAGCGGTTGCACGCATCGACGATCGCGGGCGTCGAACGCTGGTTGACCGCGAGTGTGTAGCACGCGCTCGCCCTGGCACGCGCGGCAAGATAGGTATGCAGATCGGCCGCGCGGAAGCTGTAGATCGCCTGCTTCGGATCGCCGACGAGAAAGAGCGGCCCGCCCGGCGCGAAGATCCGGTCGAAGATCGCGAACTGCAGCGGGTCGGTATCCTGAAACTCGTCGATCAGCGCGGCCGGATAGCGCGCGCGCAGCGTCTGCGCGAGCCACGGATGTGCATGCAGCGCGTGGTACAGGTTCGTGAGCAGATCGTCGAACGAGACGACGCGCCGCGTGCGCTTGCGCTCGGCCAGTTCGCCCGGCGCCATGTCGAGCCATTCGGCGATCAGCGCGAGCCAGCGCGCGCGCTGCGCGGCCTCGGCCGCCGCCACGGCCGCTTCGAGCGCATCGGCCACGTCGAAGAACGCGTGTTCAGGCGTCGCGCCGCCTTTTTTCGTCGCCTTCACCAATGCAGTGCGCGTGAGCTTCAGTGCGGCCTTCGGCAGCGCGGCCGTCGCGTTGCCCTGCGCGAAATGCGCGGCCCATGCGGCAAGCGCATCGGCAACCGCTTCGGGTTTGTGCGAACGCTGGTTGAGCGCGGGCTGCGCGGTGCGCAGCAACGCATCGATCGCTTCGCACTCGGCCGCCCACATCCGCTCGGCCTCGGCGAAGCATTCGGCAGCCGCCGCCTCGGCCGAGTCGTCCGGCTCGCTCACGCCGTCCCAGCGCAGCGCGGCAAGCGGCTTCTTCAGCCGGCGCGCAAGCTGGGCATCGAGCGCGGCCGGGCCCGCGCCCGATTCGACGAGCCAGGTCGCAAAGCCCGGCCAGCGCGCGGCCGCCGGTTCGACGCGCGTGCGCCAGAAATCCGCTGCGAGTTCGAAGCGCAGCGACGCGTCGTCGGCCTCCATGTCGAATGCGAACGGCATCGCCGCCGCGAATGGCGCTTCCTGCAGCGCGCGCTGGCAGAACGCGTGAATCGTATGGATCGCGGCCTGGTCGAACGCGCGCAGCGCGCGCCGGATCCGCTTCGCAGCCGTCTCGGGATCGAGCGCGCCGCTTTCGCCGAGCGTGGTTTCGAGCAGGCGCGCGATGAACGGATCGCCGCCGTCGTCACCCGTGTCGAGCGCATGCGCAAGCTGCGCGAGCCGGCCGCGAATCCGCTCGTGCAGCTCGGCAGTCGCCGCTTTCGTGAAGGTCACGACGAGGATTTCGTCCGCACCGAGATCCTTTTCCAGCAACAGGCGCACATAGAGTGCGCAGATGTTCCAGGTCTTGCCGGTGCCGGCCGATGCCTCGATCTGGTTGACGCCGTCGAGCGGGCACGCGAACACGTCGAGTTCGCTCGCCTGTTGCGGCTGCGACCCGGCACTCATGCGACCTCCTTCAGATGCTCGACGAGCGGATCGAACACGAGCCGCGCGAGCGTGCCGAACGGCTCGTCGAGCGATGCATGCGCACCGCGCCACGCGATCGCGATGGCCGGATCGTCGGCCTCGCTCACGACCCGTTCGTTGATCCAGACGCTCGCGGCCTTCGCCTCGCCGTCGGACACCCTCGCCCACGCGCTGCGCGGGAAAAACCGCAACGGCATGCGACGCCCCGCGCGAAACAGCGCGGCCAGCGGCGCGAGCCGCTCGAGCGGCGCCGCGACCGGCGTCAGCTCGAATGCACCGCCGCTACCGAACCACAGCGTGCGGCGCGGGCCACCGGGATCCACCGCGCAGTAGACGAGATGGGCGAGCCACACCGACAGGTAGTCGCGCGCACTCGGCCGCGCGTAGCGGTAGATGATCTGCCCGGCCGGCGTCAGCCGGTTCAGCGTGCCGTGCAGTTCGAGCGGCGCGCTCACCGCGTCGCCCGACAGCAGCGCGTCGTCGGCGCCGAACAGCGCCTGCTCCGTGTCGGGCCAGACGGGCATGACGGTGAGCGAGAACGGCCGCCGCTCCATCCCGTCGGCCAGCGCGCGGCGCACGTTCGACGCGAGCTGCGTCATCGAACCAAGCGCCTGATCGCGCCACACGGCGCCCGTCGCGCCGCCCGGCAGTTCGGGGCTCGCGTCCGCAATGCGCAGCGCGTGATCGTGCACGCGGCCCTCGTCCGACTCGATCAGCAGCGGCAGCACGCGCTCGGCGAGCGCATCGCTGCCGGTGAAGTCGAGCGCGAACGGCTCGGTGTCGAGCAGTTCGGCCTGTGCGTCGGCAAGCACGATGCCGAGCCGCGCGCGCAGCAGCGCACGCGCGGGATGCCGCCAGAAGCGTTCGAATTCGCTGAATGCGACCGGCTCGACCGGCTCGGCCGGCAGCGGCTGCGCGAAGAACGGCAGCTCGCGCGGGCCGTCCCCCGACGCCTCGGCGGCCAGCAGCGTCGCGAGCGCCGCACGCTCGGCATCGTAGGAAACGAGTGCGCTGCCGGGCTGGAAATACGCGGCCGCGAACGGTTGCAGCGGATGCTCGACGACGAATGCGCGCCGCGCGGCCTCGACCGCGTCCGGCGGCGCGTCGGGCCCGGCCGTGACGAGCGCGAGATGATCGAGCAGCTCGTCGACGAGTGCCGCGGGCGGCAGCGGCGCGTTGTCGCGAATGCTGCGGCCCGTGTAGGCAATCATCAACCGGTCGCGCGCCGCGAGCAGCAGGTCGAGAAACAGGTTGCGCTCGTCGTCGCGGCGCTGGCGGTCACCGAGCTTCGGCAACACGGCCATCAGGTCGAATTCGTCGGCGCGCGCAAGACTCGGCAGCACGCCATCGTCCATCCCGAGCAGGCAGACCACGCGATACGGCAGGCCGCGCAGGCTCGTCAGCGACGAGAACGTGACGCCGCCCCACGGCACGCCGCCGCGCGCCGGATCGTCGAGCGCGGCGGCCAAGCCCGCCCGGACGACGGCTGCCGGCAGCGCGACGTCGGGCGCGCCCTCCGTCATCGCGGCCAGCATCGCGTCGAGCGCGTCGCGCACGCCCGCGAGCGCATCCGCATACGCGGCGCCCGAATCGAAGAAACGCGCGAGCGTATCGGCGAACAGCTCGCTCCAGCCTTGCGGCGTATGCGATTCGGCCAGCCGCCGCGCGAAGCCGTCGAGATCGTCGGTGAAGCGCGCGAGCCGGCCGAGCAGTTCGGCCTCGCTGCCGGTGGCCGCCTCGATCGGCAGCCACGCGCCGACCGGCGCCGCGCCCTCCGGCATCGCATAACCGAGAAAGAGCCGCGCGAGCGCATCGGAGAACGTATGGCGCGGCGCGGGCACGGCCGCGTCGTCGCTCGCGCGCGGCGACAGTCCGCGCCGCGCGCCGGCGGCTGCGAGCCAGGTCTGCACCGTCTCCAGCGCCGCCGCATCGATGCCGTAGCGCGCCGCCACCGCGTCGACGCGCAGCCATTCGACCAGTTCGGGCGCACCGACCTGCCGCTCCGGCAACGCGAGCCAGTCGAGCAGCACGCGCGCGACCGGGTTCGCCTGCGACGGCGGCAGGCCGGTGATCCGGTAAGGCACACGGGCACCGCCGGTGCCAGCCGTGCCGAACACGGCGTCGATCAGCGGCCCGGCCGCCGCGAGATCGGCCACCGCGACGAGCACGTCGGACGGCTGCAGGCTCGCATCGGCGTCGAACCACGCGAGCAGCCGGTCGTGCAGCACCTCGAGCTGGCGCGCGAGGCTGTGGCACACGTGCACCTCGATCCCGCGCTCGGCCGGCGTGTCGCCGGTTTCCGCCTCCGGCCGCAATTCGAGGATCGCGTTCTGCACGCGCGCGAGCCACGTCGGCTCGGGATTCTCGACGAACCGCGCCGCGTCGCCCGACGCGGCGCTTTCAGTCAGCTCGTGCAGCATGTGCAGTTGCGCCTGGGTCTGCCTGCCCCATTCGGCAAGCAGCGGATGGCCGACTTCCTGGTAGTCGAGCCGCCCGGCCGCATCGAGCGCCTCGGCATGCGCGGCGGTCACAATGTCGAACCAGAACTCGCGACACGGGTTCAGCGCATAGACGCGCACGTCGATCCAGCGCGACAGCTCGCGCAGCAAGGCGACATGCAGCGGCGGCATCGTCGGCAGCGCGAACACGGCGACCGATTCCGGCCAGTCCGCACGCGCAATGGTTTCAGGATCGAGATGGCGCGCCTCGACGAGGAAACGGTGCGCCGGCGGCGTGCCGCTGTCGCTCAGCTCGGCCAGCAGCGCGCGCCACAGCGCGGCCTGCCAGCGCTCGTCGTCGCGCGCGGCGTCGCTGATCCCGCGCGGCGCGGCGTCGCCCGCGAGCACGGACTCGCCGGCCTGCCATGCGGCCAGCCATTCGGGGCGATAGGTCAGGTAATGATCGAGCACGGCCGCGACGCGGTGTGCAAGCTCGTAGCGCATCGCATCGTCGGACGCGGACAGATACGCGGCCAGCCGCGGCGACGCGAGCCACGGCGCCCCGTCGGACGCCTGCGCGAACAGCCGGTAGCAGCGCCACACGAGGCGGTCGGGCGCGAACGGCGAACGCTTGGGCACCTCCATCACGCGGCCGATCTGCGCCCACAGCCATTGCGCGAGATACGAGAACTCGACGTTCGCGCACACGCCGTTGCGCGCGGCGATGTCGAGCTCGAGACGGCGGCGCAGCGCCGCGCTCGGCACGATGACCTGCTGCGGCGCCCACGGGCCGTTGCGGGCCGGGAACGCGGCCAGATCCTCGAGCAGCGCGTCGGCCAGCGTTTCGTGACGATTCGAATAGAACAGATGGAGCATGAGGCGGGGCGTCGGATTCTCGCGCCGGCCGAACCGGGCGAACAGGTTCCCGAAGGATAGCAAATGGTCCGCCGCCGCGAGCATCGGCCGGACGGCCAGGTTTTGCGGACCGCGAAATACGATAGACTCGTCGCCAGTCAAGATGCCGCCCCCGGGCGTCTTCGTCTGCCATTCAGCCCATCGATGCGCTATTCGGTCGAAATCAGAAAGTTTTTTTACAGCCAGTACTTCTTCGGCGGCCTGCGGATCGCGGTCGGCGTCTCGCTGCCGGCCGTGCTGTGCCTGATCGTGTTTCACAACCGGGAGCTCGGCTTCACGATCTCGACGGGCGCGCTCGGCGCATGCGTCGTCGACATGCCGGGCCCGCTCAAGTACAAGCACAACGAAATGCTCGCTTGCAGCGTGATCGGTTTTCTGGCCGCGCTCGCAACCGGCCTCGCGACACCGAACATCTTCGTGCTGTGGCTCACCATCGTGCCGCTCACCTTCGTGCTGTCGCTGATCGTCGTCTACGGCAACCGCTGGCCGCAGATCAGCTTCGCCACGCTGTTCATGATGGTGATGACGCTCGAGGAGAAGTTCACGCCGCTGCAGGCGTTCGTCAACGCCGGCTGGATTCTCGCGGGCGGCCTCTGGTACACGTACTGGGCCACGCTCGTGTCGCAATGGCAGGCGCGCCGGATCGAGCAGCAGGCGCTCGCCGAGAGCCTGTTCGCGTGCGCCGACTACCTGCTCGCGCGCGCGCAGTTCTACGATCTCGATGCCGATCTCGACGAGTGCTACCGCAATCTCGTCGCGAAGCAGATCACCGCGGTCGAGACGCAGGAAACCGCGCGCGACATCGTGCTGCGCAACCTGCCGAAGCTGCGGCGCGGCAAACTCGACCCCGGCCGCACGACGATGTACAACCTGTTCATCAACAGCGTCGACCTGCACGAGCTGTTCGTCGGCGCGCACACCGACTACCCGCTGGTGCGCAATACGTTCGGCGGCTCCGATCTGATCATTTTCTACCGCGACCTGATCCGCAAGGCGGCCGCCGATCTCGAGGAGATCGGCCTCGCGGTGCTCGAGAACCGCGCACCGCATTCGCGGATCAGCGTGAAGGCCGAGCTGCGCGCGATCGAGTACGAGATCGAGCTGATGCGCAAGAAGAACTTCCCGGCCACCAACGCGGAAGCGTATGCGGCCGTGCTCGCCACGTTCCGGCGGATCTGGAGCGCGACGCGCCTGATCGAGCGGATGCGCCGCAACCTGTCGGGCCACGCCGATCCGCAGCAGACCGAATTGAAGATCGACAAGGCGCTCACGCGCTTCCTGCAGCGTCGCCGGATGTCGCCGCTGCTGATCTTCTCGAACCTGAACATGCGCTCGCCGAGCTTCCGCCACGCGCTGCGCGTGACGATCGCGGTGGCGGTCGGGTTCTGGCTCGGCCGGCTGCTGCCGCTCACGAATGCATACTGGATCGTGATGACGACCATCATCATCCTGAAGCCCGGCTACTCGCTCACCAAGCAGCGCAACGCGCAGCGGATCATCGGCACGCTGATCGGCTGCGCGGCGAGCATCGCGCTGATCTACACGGTGAAGGAGCCGCACCTGCTGATCGCGATCATGTTCGGGTCGATGGTGATGAGCTACAGCCTGCTGCTGTTCAACTACGCGGCGAGCGTCGTGTTCACGTCATCGTACGTGCTGCTGATGTTCCACCTGCTCGCGCCGGGCAGCATGCGGATCATCGGCGAGCGCGCGATCGACACGGTGGTCGGCTGCATGATCGCGATCGCCGCGAGCCGGCTGTTCCCGTACTGGGAATACCGGCTGATGGGCAAGCAGGTCGCCGACATGCTCACCGCCACCCGCAAGTATTTCGAGGCTGTGTGGCGCGCCGGGCGCGGCATGTCGCCGCCGCCGGTGCCGGCCGCCGACGGCGCGGCCGTCGTGCCGGTCGTCGCCGCGGCCATCGAGACACCGGCCACGACGCTCGACGACGACTACCGCTACCGCCTCGCGCGCAAGGACGTGCACATCGCGTTCGCGAATCTCGGTCAGGCGTTCCAGCGGATGATGATCGAGCCGAAGGCGCACCAGCGCTTCGTGCCCGAACTGAACGACCTGCTGGTGCAGACGCACGTGCTCGGCGCGCAGATCACGGCCGCCGCGCCGCTGATCCGCACGGCCTGCGCGGCCGACGGCAGCATCCTCCACGACGACGCGCTGCATCGCGGCCTGGCCGCGGTGCTCGAGAATCTCGAGAAGGCCGAGGCCGGCGAGCCGCCGCCCGCCGATCAGCTCGACGCGTCGAAGCAGATCACGCGCGACCTCGACGCGATGGTCGTGTCCGCGGAGAAATCCGACGCGGTGGGTGCCGAGCTCACGCACGACCTGAAGGTGCTCGCGCACCAGTGCAAGCAGATGCTCGCGTCGTCGCTGCTGATCCGCAAGGATGCGAGCGTGATCCGCCTGCCCGCCTGACCGCGGCTTTACCTCGCCGGTGGCCCGCCCGCGCACGCCGCGGATCGGCTCCCGGCGCTCCCCGATTCAGCGATCCCCGAACCATGACCCGCCCATTCCACGCGGCCTGCGCCCTCGAAGCGCGACCGCCGAGTCCCCTATTGCGTCCGCCACGCCAGTCAGGGAATACCCGATTCCGGTCACCGGGCCCGGCTTGTTATCATTCGTTCACATTTAAGTTGTATATACAACTTAAGCCAATCGGACCGGCCCCGCTCGCCCGGTCCGTCGCATAACGATATCGGAGACACGATGAAAAACTTGCAGCGCCACCTGAGCGCGCGGCACATCCGCTTTCTCGCGCTGGGTTCGGCGATCGGCACGGGCCTGTTCTACGGTTCGGCGTCCGCGATCCAGCTCGCGGGCCCGGCCGTGATCCTGGCGTACATCCTGGGCGGCGCGGCCGTCTACATGGTGATGCGTGCGCTCGGCGAGATGGCCGTGCGCGAACCCGTCGCCGGCTCCTTCGGCCACTACGCGACCGAGAACCTCGGCCCGTTCGCCGGATTCGTCACCGGCTGGACCTACACGCTCGAAATGGTGATCGTCGCGATCGCCGACATCACCGCGTTCGGCATCTACATGGGTTTCTGGTTTCCGGATGTCCCCCAATGGATCTGGGTGCTCGGCGTTGTCGCGATCATCTGCGGGCTGAACCTGTGCCACGTGAAGGTGTTCGGCGAACTCGAGTTCTGGCTGTCGATCATCAAGGTCGGCGCGATCGTCGCGATGATCGGCGGCGGCGTCGCGATCCTGCTGACCGGCATGCACTTCGGCCACTCGGCCGACGTGCCGACGTTCGCGAACCTGTGGAACCATGGCGGCTTCCTGCCGAACGGCGTCGGCGGGCTGATCGCGTCGCTGTCGGTCGTGATCTTCGCGTACGGCGGGATCGAGGTGATCGGCATGAGCGCCGGCGAGGCAAAGGATCCGGAGCGCGTGATTCCGCGCGCGATCAACGCGGTGCCGGCGCGCATCCTGCTGTTCTACGTGCTGACGATGGTCGTCCTGATGTCGATCAGCCCGTGGACGGGTGTCGGCGGCGACGGCAGCCCGTTCGTGCAGATCTTCTCGGCGCTCGGCGTGAAGTCGGCCGCGACGATCCTCAACCTGGTGGTGATCAGCGCGGCGATCTCCGCGATCAACAGCGACATCTTCGGCGCGGGCCGGATGATGTTCGGGATGGCGCGCCAGGGCCAGGCGCCGCGCGTGCTGATGACGACGTCGCGGCACGGCGTGCCGTGGGTCACGGTGCTCGTGATGGCGGTCGCGCTGCTCGTCGGCGTGCTGCTCAACTACCTGATGCCGAAGGACGTATTCCTGATGGTCGCGGCGATCGCGACGTTCGCCACCGTGTGGGTGTGGCTGATGATCCTGCTGTCGCAGGTCGCGATGCGCCGCCGGCTGTCGAGCGCCGACGTCGCGGCGCTGAAGTTCAAGGTGCCGCTGTGGCCGGTCGCACCGGCACTGACGATCGCGTTCATGGGCTTCGTGATCGTGATGCTCGGCTGGTTCGAGGACACGCGCGTCGCGCTGTATGTCGGCGCGGCCTGGCTCGCGCTGCTCGCGGTCGTGTTCTACGCACGGATCCGCCCGAAGTTCGCACCTGCGTCACGTTGACGCACGACTGACCTGCGTATGCGGCGCGCCGGTTCCGGTGCCCGCTTCTCTCCCGGCTCCGCGCGAGATCTACCGCGCCAACGGCCGGGCACTCATCCCCTTCACATGCCCCCTGCGTGCGCGGCCCGCCGGCCGCGCATCGGCACGTCAGTGCGAAGCCGCGCTCGCGGCCTCGGCCGGATGGGCCTCGTCGTACGCGTGCTTCTGCGAAATCGCGTTGTACAGGATCGTCCCGATCACGAGCAGCACGGCCACGACGATCAGGATGCTCACGTTGCGGACAGGGTTCTTCTTGCGCTGATCGTTCATGGTCGGGGCGACTCCGTCAAATTCATCGAAGCGGGCATTCTACGCGCTTGCGCCACCGCCGCGACGTCCCGTTTCCGATCCCTGCCCCGCCCTTTCCCGTCGCCCGCCGCACGCTTTCATTTGATAATCATTCCCATTTCGATCTAGAATCCGGAGTCTTTCATTTTGTAATGTTCCGGATCGCTCGGGCGGCAGGCGCGCCCCGGAACGCTCCCTTCGTCCGCCTGCCCCACCGGAGTCTTCATGTCGAACACGCGCACCCGCCTGCTGCCGCTCGCCGGCGCCCTCGCCCTTGCCGCGGCCGCATTCGCGCCGCTGGCCCATGCGGCCGAGGAAGTGAGCCTGTACACCACCCGCGAGCCGAAGCTGATCCAGCCGCTCATCGACGCCTTCACGAAACAGAGCGGCGTCAAGGTCAACACGGTGTTCGTGAAGGACGGCCTGCTCGAGCGCGTGAAGGCGGAAGGCGCGCAGTCGCCGGCCGACGTGCTGATGACGGTCGACGTCGGCAACCTGCTCGATCTCGTCGACGGCGGGCTCACGCAGCCGGTGCGCTCCAAGGCGCTCGACGACGCGATTCCCGCGAACCTGCGCGGCGCGAACGGCGACTGGTACGCGCTGTCGCTGCGCGACCGCGTGCTGTACGTCGAGAAGGACCTGAAGGTCGATGCGTTCCGCTACGAGGATCTCGCCGATCCGAAATGGAAGGGCAAGGTCTGCATCCGCTCGGGCCAGCATCCGTACAACACGGCGCTCGTCGCCGCGATGATCGCGCACGACGGCGAAGCGACGACCGAGAAGTGGCTGCGCGGCGTGAAGGCGAACCTCGCGCGCAAGGCGACGGGCGGCGACCGCGACGTCGCACGCGACATCCTCGGCGGCATCTGCGACGTCGGCCTCGCGAACGCGTACTACGTCGGTCACATGAAAAATGCCGAGCCCGGTAGCGATGCGCGGAAATGGGGCGACGCGATCAAGGTCGTGCGGCCGACGTTCGCGAACGCGAAGAGCGGCGGCACGCACGTGAACATCAGCGGCGCGACGGTCGCGAAACACGCGCCGCACAAGGCCAACGCAGTGAAGCTACTCGAATACCTCGTGTCGCCGGAAGCGCAGGCGCTGTATGCGCAGGCGAACTACGAATACCCGGTGCGCGCGAACGTGAAGCTCGACCCGGTGATCGCAAGCTTCGGCACGCTGAAGATCGATCCGTTGCCGCTGACGGACATCGCGAAGCATCGCAAGCAGGCAAGCCAGCACGTCGACAAGGTCGGCTTTGACAACTGACGCATCGTCCGCCGGCGCGCGCGGCCAGTCATGCCGGCCGCGCCCAAGGCCACGCGCGGGCAGCCTGTGGCTGATCGCGGCGCTGGCGATCGCGGCGGCGGTCGCGGCGCCGCTCGCGGTGCTCGTGGCCGCCGCGTTCGACGCCGATCTCGCGCACTGGCGGCATCTCGCCGAATTCGTGCTGCCGCAGGCGCTCGTCAATACGTTGCTGCTGCTTGCGGGCGTCGGCGCGATCGTGTCGATCGTCGGCACGGGCTGCGCGTGGCTCGTCACCGCGTACGACTTTCCCGGCCGCCGGATACTGACGTGGGCGCTGCTGCTGCCGCTCGCGGTTCCCACCTACATCGTCGCGTTCGCGTATCTCGACCTGCTGCACCCGATCGGCCCCGTGCAGGGCGCGGTCCGCTGGCTGCTCGGCTTCGACAGCCCACGCCAGTTCCGCCTGCCCGACCTGCGCTCGCTGCCGGGCGCGATCTTCGTGCTCGGCTTCGTGCTGTATCCCTATGTGTACCTGAGCACGCGCGCGATGTTCGTCACGCAGTCCGCGAGCCTGCTCGAAGCCGCGCGCACGCTCGGCGCGGGACGCATCGCCACCTTCTGGCGCGTCGTCGTGCCACTCGCGCGGCCCGCGATCGCGGTCGGCGTGAGCCTCGCGCTGCTCGAAACGCTGAACGATATCGGCGCGTCGGAGTTTCTCGGCGTTCAGACGCTGACCGTGTCCGTCTACACGACATGGATCACGCGCTCCGACCTCGCCGGCGCCGCGCAGATCGCGCTCGCGATGCTCGCGATCGTCGTCGGCATGATCGTGCTCGAACGCTACGGACGCCGTCGCCAGCGCTATGCGCATGGCCGACGCATGCGGCCGATCGCCCCGCGCCGCCTGACGGGCACGGCCGCATTCAGCGCCGCCGTGCTCGGCTGGCTGCCCGTGCTGCTCGGCTTCGGCGCGCCGGCCGCGTACCTCGTGGTCGAGACGGCCAAGCGGTTGCATCTGGTCGGCGGCGTATCCGGACAACTGATGACCGGGCTCGCGAACACGTTGACGATCGCCACCGCCGCCACCGCCGCGACGCTCGCATGCGGGCTCGTCGTCGCCTGGGCCGCGCGCGCGCAACGCGACAGCGCCCGTGCAGGGCCGGCCCGCGTGTGCGCGAGAATCGCGAGCCTCGGCTATGCGGTGCCGGGCACCGTGCTCGCGATCGGCCTGCTGATCCCGTTCGCCGCGGCCGACCGGCTGTTCGGCGCGGCACTCGGCCGCGACGGACTGCTGCTGATGGGTTCGGCGGCCGCGCTCGTGATCGCCTATACCGTGCGCTTTCTCGCGATCCCGGCCGGCAGCATCGAAGCCGGCCTCGCGCGCATCCCGCCGTCGCTCGAACACGCGGCGCGCTCGCTAGGCGAGACGGCCGGCGGCACGCTGCGCCGCGTGCACCTGCCGCTGCTGCGGCCCGCGCTCACGACGAGCGCGCTGCTGGTGTTCGTCGACGCGATGAAGGAATTGCCGGCGACGTTGCTGCTGCGCCCCCTGAACTTCGACACGCTCGCGACCTGGCTGTATGCGGAAGCCGCGCGCGGCACCTACGAGGAAGGCGCGGTCGCCGCGCTCGCGATCGTGCTGGCCGGGCTCGTGCCCGTGATCCTGCTCGCCCGCACCCGCCACAAGATCGGAGCCTGACACCGTGAACCTGCTTGAACTCGACGACCTCTGCCTCGCCTACGATACGCCGCACGGACGCCGCACCGTGGTCGACGGGCTGAGCCTCGCGCTGCCGCGCGGCGACATCGGCTGCCTGCTCGGCGCGTCGGGCTGCGGCAAGACCACCGTGCTGCGCGCGATCGCCGGCTTCGAACCGGTGCGCATGGGACGCATCGTGCTGGACGGCGCACCCGTCGCGGCGCCGTCGCTCGACGTGCCGCCCGAACGGCGCCGCATCGGCATGATGTTCCAGGATTACGCGCTGTTCCCGCACCTGAGCGCGGCAGACAACGTCGCATTCGGGTTGCGGCGGATGCCGAAGAACGAACGGCGCATGCGTGTCGCGGAGATGCTCGAACTGGTCGGCCTCGCCGATTCCGGCAACGCCTATCCGCATGAACTGTCGGGCGGCCAGCAACAGCGTGTTGCACTCGCGCGTGCGCTCGCGCCGTCGCCGGAGCTGCTGCTGCTCGACGAGCCGTTCTCGAATCTCGACGTCGATACGCGCGAGCGGCTCGCGTTCGAGCTGCGCGACATCCTGAAACGCACGGGCCACACCGCGATCCTCGTCACGCACAACCAGGCCGAAGCATTTGCCATTGCCGACCGGATCGGCGTGATGAAGGACGGCCGGCTCGCGCAATGGGATACGCCGTACGCGCTGCATCACCATCCGGCCAGCCCGTTCGTCACGGATTTCGTGCGCCGCGACGCGCTGGCCGACGAACGCGCACGCGCACTGGCGCGCGGCCGCTGAACCCGCGGGCACGATGCGCGCCCGCGTCGTTTCATTGCCGCGTTTCGTTGCCGCGTTATGCGGGCTCGGCAAGATCGCGCACGGGCAGCGCGGTCGAATACTTGATCTGCTCCATCGCGAACGACGAGCTCACGTCAAACAGCGGCACCGCGCGAATCAGCTGCTTGTAGAGGCGGTCGTAATCGTCGATGCCGGCCACCACGACGCGCAGCAGGTAATCGGTTTCGCCGCTCATCCGGTATACCTCGACCACTTCCGGCATGTCGCGCACGGCCTGCGTGAAACGCTGCGCCCATTCCTCGGTGTGCTGGTTCGTGCGGATCGCGACGAACACGGTCGTGCCGACCCCGAGCTTGCGCGGATCGCACAGTGCAACCTGCGCGCGAATCGCGCCGGTTTCCTTGAGCCGCTGCACGCGCTTCCAGCACGGCGTCTGCGACAGGTTCACGCGCTGTGCCAGTTCCGCGATCGGCAGCGTGGCATCCGACTGCAACAGCTCGAGCAGCTTGCGATCGATGGCGTCCATTTCTCCAGTCCCTCGTAGATAGAAATTTATTCTATTCATCCTGCACAACGGGGAACAATATGAAAACCACCTCACCGCGTCGACCGGTATAAATACCGATCCGGTGCGCGCGCGACGCGAGCGAATCCGCCGGCACACGGCACGCGCCAAATGAAACAGGCGATCCCGCCCGTCAAGGTGGAATCGCCTGGCGTTCCTGCGCGTCGCGGCCAGCCCGGCGCCCACGCGCCACTGGCCCGCGCACCGCTCAATACGCGACCGTCGCGATCTCGCGCACGAAGCTGTCTTGCTCGAGCGCGTCGACGAACGCGATCGCGTAGTCTTCCGCCGAGATCTTGCTGTTGCCTTGCTCGTCCGCGATCAGCTTGCCGACGCCCGTGCGGAACGTACCCGTGCGTTCACCCGGGGCGATCAGCGCGGCCGGCGCGAAGAACGTCCAGTCGAGATCGACGACCGTCTTCAGGTAATCGAGTGCGTCGCGGTGTGCGAGCGCGACCGCCTTGTACGCTTCCGGGAAACCTTCGCTGTCGACGAGCTGCTTGCCGGGTGCGACTTCGAGCGAACCGGCACCGCCCACCACGACGAGCCGCTTCAGCCCCGCCTGACGCGTACCGGCGACCAGCGCCTTCACGGCCGCGACGACCTTCGACGCCTCGTCCTGCTTCGGACCGTACGCGCTCGCGACGACGTCATGGCCCGGCAGCGCTGCCGCGATGCTGGCCGCGTCGAACAGGTCGGCCGCCTTCGCGGTGATGCCGTCGACGGCCGTGCCGGGATTGCGCGACAGCGCGGTCACGCGATGGCCCCGTCGTGCGGCTTCCGCGGCGATGCGCGAGCCAATCATGCCGGTGGCGCCGAACAGCGCGATATTCAAGGTACGTTGCGTCATATCGATTCTCCAGTAAGAAAAATATGTAATCGTCATGATTACATATAAGATCGAAAAAAATGGGGCAAATCCCCCGTTGCGCCGGTCGTCGCGCCTCTCGCGCCGCCCGGCTTCCTGCCCTGCCTGCCGCCGGTTACGCGCCGGCGCCCGCCGCATGTCACGTGCGCTGCTCCAGATCCAGCACGTCGGCCGTGACGTCCGCCAGCGTACGCGTGGCGAGCGACGCTTCCATCGCACGCTGCGCATCACCAATATAGCCGATCAGCGCGCCCTGGATATGCCGTCCGACGAGACACGCGGGGTTCGGTGCCTCGCGGTGCAGCGCGAACAGTTGCGCTTCGTCGACCGCGCGATACACGTCGAGCAGCGTGATCGCGCCGGGCTCGCGCGCCAGCAGCGCACCGCCGCCCGCGCCGAGCTGCGACGTGGTCAGCCCCGCGGCTGCCAGCATCGACAGCAACCGGCGGATCAGCGCCGGATTCGTGTTCACGCTGCCCGCGATGATATCGGACGACAGCGGCACACCTTCCTGCATCGACAGCAAAGCAAGCACGTGGACGGCAAATGCAAACCGGCTGCTGGTATTCATTCCTGACTCACCTGACGACGCCGGCCCATCCCGCGGCCGGCGACATATGTAACCACTATAATTACATTTCGCGGATCATGCAAGCCCGCGTCACTCGCCGCTCGCGGGCTTGGCGCCCGACGTATTCTGCTGGCTCCACTGCTGGAGCTTCTTGCCGGCTTCTGCGATCTTCGCGCCGGCCTCGGAAGCCGCATGCGCGACGACCGCGGACGCGGCCGCGTCGATCTGCGCCTGCGCGGCGGATGCGAGGCCGCTCGCGGACAGCGGCGGCACGGCCGACGCCGCGGACGCGATGCCGGCCTTCGCGGCGTTGATCTGCTGGTTGACGGTGCTCGCCACCTGGTCGAGCGCCTTGGCCGCGTTGTTCGCGGCATCGGCGGCCGCGCTCGCGGCCGTATCGGGTTGCGTGACCGGCGCACCGGACTTCTCGCAGCCCGCGAGCAACAGCAGCGCAACGGCAGCCACGGCCGTCAGTACGGATCCGGGCACGCGACGCGCGCGCGATGTCTTCATGTTCATCAGCAATCTCCGGCCGCGCGTCGCGCGGCCTCGTGGTTGGACCGACGTCGATGATACCGCCTGTGGAACAGGGCCAATCGCACTCCGTTATTTAAAATGGCTTTCAATTTCGGACTCGTCTGATTCAATCGCACACGCGAGGACACTAAAGTGGACACGCTTCAATCCTCTTTGGACGTGCCCCCTTTTTCTCATGGATTTCCTCGTCGACTGGTTCATCGCCCTGGCCGCCGTGCTCGCCGCCACCCTGTTCCTGTGCCTGCGCCCGCCGTCGGCGCGCCGCCTGGCCGAATGCGGGCGCCCGCGCCGCGTCGCGTCCGCGCGCCTGCTCACGCAGGCCGTGATCGGTTTCTGGACGGCCGCGCTGATCGTCGCGGAAGGCATCCTCGGCCCTACCGCCGACGGCCAGTCGCTTGCGGGCTTCGCCGCGCTCGCGTTTGCCGCGCTCGGGCTGACAACCGTCGCCGCATACTGGTTCGCATGCGCGCTGCGGCTGCGCCGGCCGCCCCTGCTGTTCCCGCGCCACTGACGCGCCGCGACGGTGCGCAGCGGCGCCCCGTCGCGCACCACGCCGCACCAATCGCCACATCGCGCGCACCAGTTCCGCACGCGCCGCACCACACGCGTGCATCCGCCGTCACGCCGGGCTCGGGCCAGTCGCGCCCCCTTCCCGTGCACGGATTCACCGGAATGCCGCACCACGCGGCGTTGCGGCACCAACTCCACGCAGCCGTTCACCAAGTTGGCTCGATACTTGCGTTCCTTGCCCGTTTTTTGCGCAAGGAAGCCACGGTATGGTTGGTCTGAAATCCGGCGTCGACACACTGTTCCTGTTGATCGGCGCCGTCATGGTGCTCGCGATGCACGCGGGTTTTGCATTTCTCGAACTCGGCACGGTCCGCAAGAAGAACCAGGTCAACGCGCTCGTGAAGATCCTGGTCGACTTCTCGGTGTCGACGCTCGCGTATTTCTTCATCGGCTACACGATCGCGTACGGCGTCGAGTTCTTCGACGACATCGGCACGCTGTCGCAGCACAGCGGCTACGCGCTCGTGCGCTTCTTCTTCCTGCTGACCTTCGCGGCGGCGATCCCCGCAATCGTGTCCGGCGGTATCGCCGAGCGTGCGAAGTTCAATCCGCAGCTCGTCGCGACGCTGATCATCGTCGGCTTCATCTATCCGTTCTTCGAAGGGATCGCATGGAACGAACGCTTCGGCGTGCAGGCCTGGCTCACGCACGCGTTCGGTGCGCCGTTCCACGATTTCGCGGGCTCGGTCGTCGTGCATGCGTTCGGCGGCTGGGTCGCGCTGCCGGCCGTGCTGCTGCTCGGCGCGCGCCACGGCCGCTATGCGAAGGACGGCCGGATCGCCGCGCACCCGCCGTCGAACATCCCGTTCCTCGCGCTCGGCGCGTGGGTGCTCGCGGTCGGCTGGTTCGGCTTCAACGTGATGAGCGCGCAGACGCTCGACAAGATCAGCGGCCTCGTCGCGGTGAACTCGCTGATGGCGATGGTCGGCGGCACGCTCGCCGCGTGGATGGCCGGCCGCAACGACCCCGGCTTCACGTACAACGGGCCGCTCGCGGGCCTCGTGGCGGTGTGCGCGGGCTCCGACGTGATGCACCCGATCGGCGCGCTCGTGACGGGCGCCGCGGCCGGCGCACTGTTCGTCGCGATGTTCACCTGCGTGCAGAACAAGTGGCGCATCGACGACGTGCTCGGCGTGTGGCCGCTGCACGGCATGTGCGGCGCGCTCGGCGGCCTCGCGGCCGGCGTGTTCGGCCTGCCCGCACTCGGCGGTCTCGGCGGCGTGGCGTTCATGTCGCAGCTCGTCGGCACGCTCGGCGGCATCGTGATCGCAACCACCGGCGGCACGCTCGTCTACGGCGCACTGAAAGCGACTGTCGGGCTGCGTCTCGACCGCGAAGCCGAATTCGACGGCGCGGACCTGTCGATCCACCGCATTTCGGCCACGCCCGAGCGCGATTGAGCGCCTGGCGCACGCCCGGCACGTCATTACGTTTTCAATTCAAAAAACTTTCATCTAGCACCCCTACACTTCCGTCCAGTTTTCAATTTGCCTTCGCGGAGCTTGTCAGTCGCCTGCTTCGCGAAGGCCATTCTTCCAACAACTGAAACTGGACTCCACATGCCCGCGTTGCCCAATGCTTCCCGTCGTCAGGCCCTGAAGATCCTCGCCGGCGCGCCGATGCTTCCCCTTTCCGGCCTCGCGCTGCCGGCCCTGCTGACGGGTTGCGGCGGCGACGATCCTGCGTCGACGCCGGCCCCGGTCGCCGCCGCGTACACGTCGGCGACGTTCTCGGCGATGGCCGCCCCCACGCTCGACAACGCGGCCGCGATGGCCACGACGACGGTCGGCTCGACGCTGTCGGTGTCGTTCTCGGACGGCTCGTCGCGCAACTTCAAGCTCGCGTACCGGCCGTTCTTCGTGACCGGCGACCTGGTGCCGGACGGCAAGGGCGGCACGACGCTCGCGGGCGGCTACTACGACATCAACAACCAGCCGATCATCGATCGCTCGGTAGCCGGCAAGGAGCGCCAGTTCTATTCCGACTGCCCGGACGGCAGTTCGCTGCTCACGCTGAAGAATGCGAACGTGCCCGGTGTGAAGGGCAACACGGTGTTCGCGGTCGTGCAGTTCGAATACACGACGCGCGACCAGGCCAGCGCATCGCAGTACGGCCAGTTGCCGTCGCCGATCGCGGTGCTCACGCTCGACCAGGATCCCGCCACCGGCGCGCTGAAGGTCGTCAAGTACCACAACGTCGACACGTCGAAGGCGCACGGCCTGTGGATCACGTGCGGCGCGAGCCTGTCGCCGTGGGGCACGCACCTGTCGAGCGAGGAGTACGAGCCGGACGCGACGAAGGCCGCGACCGACGCGCAGTTCAAGGCGTTCAGCAAGAACACGTTCGGCGACGAGACGAAGGCGAACCCCTACCACTACGGCCACCTGCCCGAGATCACCGTGAATCCGGACGGCACCGGCACCGTGAAGAAGCACTACTGCCTGGGCCGCATCTCGCACGAGCTGATCCAGGTGATGCCGGACCAGCGCACCGTGATGATGGGTGACGACGCAACCAACGGCGGCCTGTTCATGTTCGTCGCCGACAAGGCGGCCGACCTGTCGGCCGGCACGCTTTACGTCGCGAAGTGGACGCAGACGTCGTCCGCCGGCGCGGGCACCGCGACGCTGACGTGGATCCGGATCGGCCACGCGACGAGCAGCGAGATCGAAGCACTCGCGAACACGCTGAAGGCGTCGGACATCATGGACCTGACGACCACCGACCCGAACGACGCGAGCTACACGAAGATCCACTTCGGCGGCAAGTTCAACTGGATGCGCGTGAAGCCGGGGATGGAAAAGGCGGCCGCGTTCCTCGAGACGCACCGCTACGCGGCGCTGCTCGGCGGCAGCATGGCGTTCACGAAGCTCGAAGGCACGACCGTGAACGCGAAGGACAAGATCGTCTACACGGCGATGTCGCGGATCGAGACGTCGATGGTCAAGGGCAACGCGGTGTCGCGCGACGTCGCGGTCGACAAGAAGATCGCCGCGGGCGCCGTCTACGCGCTGAACCTGAAGGGCGGCCAGCGCGACACGACGGGCAGCGCGATCGACAGCGAATGGGTGCCGGTCGACATGGGCGCGCCGGCCGCGCTCGTCGGCGAGGATCTCGCCGCGGCCGACGGGCTCGGCAACCTCGCGAACCCGGACAAGATCGCGAACCCCGACAACCTGAAGTTCTCCGAAAAGCTGCGCACGCTCTTCATCGGCGAAGACTCCGGCATGCACGTGAACAACTTCCTGTGGGCCTACAACGTCGACACGAAGTCGCTGGTACGCGTGCTGTCGTGCCCGGCCGGCGCCGAATCGACGGGCCTGCACGCGGTCGACGAGATCAACGGCTGGACGTACATCATGAGCAACTTCCAGCACGCGGGCGACTGGGAATCGCCGCTGCACGACAAGGTCAAGCCGACGCTCGATCCGCTCGTGCGCGCGAACTTCAAGGACCGCTTCGGTGCCAGCGTCGGCTACCTGACGGCCGAGCAGACCGGCATCAAGCTCGCGAAGGCCTGACCGGGCCACGCGAGGAGGGCCTGCCTCCCGGCCGGGCCCGCCCTTTCTTCATCACCGTTCATTCGTCGGCGCTCCACGCCGTTTGATGCGCGATGCCCCGTGCGGGCATCGCGCTTTTTTTGTGCATGCGAATCACGCAAGGCGCGCGCGCAAACAGCCCCCGCCTGCGTTCAAACAGGGGGTTTCGACGATCGGGGGATAATACGGGCCTGACGCGTCCGGGCGGACGAGCGGAAAGACGGGCAAAAAAAAGCGCCACGGAGACCGTGGCGCTAAAAAAGTTCTAGCCATTCCGAGGGCCGTGCTAGAACCTGAGAGACTGCGCGAAACATCGTCGCCGGTTAAACTCTTGAAACGATGTTTCGAAAACGTGAGACATTCTTTCCGTTTCCGCCCGACAAGTCAAGCGGTATTTGCACCGGTTCATGCACTTTCTGGCAACACTCATTTGAGCGTTTTCCTAATAAACCAAGGGTGAACCCGTAAAATCTCATCCCATGAACGGTTCACCCTCGGAATATGCATCCTTTGACAATAGTCCTACAATACCAACAAAATTGAAATCGAGTTTCGGAATTAGAGAGAATCCCTCGTGTCGACAACTGTAACCCCTCCCGCGTCGCGGGACCGTGAATCCTCGCCCGACGAGATCACCGCCCTCGCCCGCGGCCTTGCCGTCCTGCGTCGCATCGCGGCGGCCGATGCGCCCGTCAGCAACCGCGAGCTGACCGAACTGACCGGCATCCCGAAGCCGACCGTCTCGCGCATCACCGCGACGCTCGTCAGCGCCGGCTTCCTGTTCCAGTTGCCCGACAGCGAGCGCTTCGTGCTCACTGCATCGGTCCTCGAACTGAGCCACGGCTTCCTGCGCAACTTCGACATCCGCGCGCGTTCGCGGCCGTTCATGATCGAGCCGGCCGAACGCACGTCGCTGTCCGTGCACCTCGCGGTGCGCGACCGGCTCGACATGGTCGCGATCGACGTGATCCGGCCACGCTCGGCCGTGCTCGTCACGCGCCTCGAAATCGGCTCGCGGATGGACATCGCGCGCACCGCGGTAGGCCGCGCGTATCTCGCCGCACTCGAGGACGACGAACGCCGCCTGCTGCTCGAGTCGCTGCGCACCACGGCAGGCGACGACTGGCCGCATGTGTCCGCCCGCCTGAACCCCGCACTGGACGACGCGATGCGCGACGGCCACGCGATCGCGATCGGCGAATGGCGCGAGGGCCTGAATGCCGTCGCGGCCGGTTTCGTCGGCCCGTCGGGCCAGCGCTATTCGGTGAATTGCGGTGGCGCGTCGCACCAGTGCCCGCCCGAATGGCTGCATGAACACGTGGTGCCCGCGCTGCACGAATGCATCGCGAAAATCACCCGCGAAATCGGCGGCGCGCCGGCCCGGCGCATCAGCGTGTAATCGTTTCGTCATCGTCCTGTCGCGTTCTGTAACGACCGTAACCCGATGAAAGATTGGCCACTGGACTGTAACGGGGACGGGACGTAGGATCATGCCCATCGTCGCGCCGCACTCGCGGCGCGCACCGCTCTTTTCCCGCGCAGACCGGCGGGGGCCCGGACCGAGCCGGGCGCCCCCTCCCGGCACCGCTCGCCCACGCGCAGCCCAGCAGTCCGATTTCCGGCATGCCGCGCCGTCTTCCTGACAGATCACGATGGATAACGAACAAAAACCCACGCCTCCTTCGAAAGACCCCGCGTCCCCCGCCGCGCGGCGCCCGCGCGGCACGCTGATGGCCGGGGCGCTCGCGGTCGTCGTCATCGGCGGCCTGCTCTGGTGGCATCCGTGGAACCGCACGCCGGCGGCCGGCACGGCGGCGAGCGGCGCGGGCGCAAGCGCGGCCGGTGGTGCCGGCGGCCACCGCGGCCGCGGCGGCCCCGCCGCGATGGCGAACATTGCGCAGCCCGTGCAGGTCGCGACCGTGACGCAGGGCGAAATGCCGATCGTGTTGTCCGCGCTCGGCACCGTCACGCCGCTCGCGAACGTGACGGTCAAGACGCAGTTGTCGGGCTACCTGCAGTCGGTCTCGTTCCAGGAAGGCCAGATCGTCAAGAAGGGCGACGTGCTCGCTCAGATCGACCCGCGCCCGTATCAGGTGGCGCTCGAGAACGCCGAAGGCACGCATGCGCGCGACGCGGCACTGCTCGCGACGGCCCGCCTCGACCTGAAGCGCTACCAGACGCTGCTGTCGCAGGACTCGATCGCGTCGCAGACCGTCGATACGCAGGCGTCACTCGTCAAGCAGTACGAAGGCGCGGTGAAGACCGACCAGGCCGCGATCGATTCCGCGAAGCTGAACCTCACGTATGCGCGCATCACCGCGCCGGTGTCGGGCCGCGTCGGCCTGCGCCAGGTCGACCCCGGCAACTACGTGACGCCGGGCGACAGCAACGGCATCGTCGTGATCACGCAATTGCAGCCGATGAGCGTGATCTTCACGACGTCGGAAGACAACCTGCCGCAGATCCTCAAGCAGGTGAACGCAGGCCAGAAGCTGTCGGTCACCGCGTACAACCGCAACAACACGGTGCCGCTCGAGACGGGCTCGCTCGCGACGCTCGACAACCAGATCGACACGAGCACGGGCACGGTCAAGCTGCGCGCGAACTTCGACAACAAGGAAGGCATGCTGTTTCCGAATCAGTTCGTGAACACGCGCCTGCTCGTCGACGTGCTGCGCAACGCGACGATCGTGCCGACGTCCGCGGTGCTGACCGGCTCGATCGGCCAGTTCGTCTACGTCGTGAAACCCGACAACACGGTGACGGTGCGCAAGGTCACGATCGGCCCGGTCGACGGCGAGCGCACGAGCATCGTCAGCGGCGTCTCGCTCGGCGAGCGCGTGGTGACCGACGGCTCCGACCGCCTGCGCGAGGGCGCGAAGATCTCGATCCCGGCCGACAAGCCGAAAGGCGCGTCGGGCGCGCGCGGCGCCGGCGCGGCGTCGGGCGCATCGGATGCCGGCGGCCATCGCGGCGGACACAAGCACGGCGCGTCGCAGGCAGCGGCCCCCGCGGCCCAGTAACGCTCGGGCCGCTCGATGAATCCATCCCGCATCTTCATTCTCCGGCCGGTCGGCACCGCCCTCCTGATGGCGGCGATCATGCTGGCCGGTCTTGTCGCGCTGCGCTTCCTGCCGCTCGCCGCGCTGCCGGAAGTCGACTATCCGACGATCCAGGTCCAGACCTTCTACCCGGGCGCGAGCCCGGAGGTGATGACCTCGTCGGTCACCGCCCCGCTCGAACGGCAGTTCGGCCAGATGCCGTCGCTGAACCAGATGTCGTCGCAAAGCTCGGCCGGCTCGTCCGTGATCACGCTGCAGTTCTCGCTCGACCTGCCGCTCGACATCGCCGAACAGGAAGTGCAGGCCGCGATCAACGCGGCCGGCAACCTGCTGCCGTCCGACCTCCCTGCCCCGCCGATCTACGCGAAGGTCAACCCGGCCGACGCGCCGGTGATCACGCTCGCCGTCACATCGAAGACGCTGCCGCTCACGCAGGTGCAGGATCTCGCCGACACACGCCTCGCGATGAAGATTTCGCAGATCGCGGGCGTCGGCCTCGTCAGCCTGTCGGGCGGCAACCGGCCGGCCGTGCGCATCCAGGCGAACCCGACCGCACTCGCGCAATACGGGATGAACCTCGACGACCTGCGCACGACGATCTCGAACCTGAACGTCAACACGCCGAAGGGCAACTTCGACGGTCCGACGCGTGCGTACACGATCAACGCGAACGACCAGCTCACGAGCGCCGACCAGTACAACAGCGCGGTCGTCGCGTACAAGAACGGCCGCCCGGTGATGCTCACCGACGTCGCGACGGTCGTCGCCGGTTCGGAAAACACCAAGCTCGGCGCGTGGGTGAACAAGGAGCCCGCGATCATCCTGAACGTGCAGCGCCAGCCGGGCGCGAACGTGATCCAGACGGTCGACGCGATCAAGGCGCAGCTGCCGAAGCTGCAGGAAACGCTGCCGGCCGCGCTCGACGTGCAGATCGTCACCGACCGCACGACGATGATCCGCGCCGCCGTGCGCGACGTGCAGTTCGAGCTGCTGCTCGCGGTCGCGCTGGTCGTGATCGTGATGTACCTGTTCCTCGCGAACATCTACGCGACGATCATCCCGAGCCTGTCGGTGCCGCTGTCGCTGATCGGCACGCTCGCGGTGATGTACATGGCCGGCTTCTCGCTGAACAACCTGTCGTTGATGGCGCTCACCATCGCGACCGGCTTCGTGGTCGACGATGCGATCGTGATGATCGAGAACATCGCGCGCTACGTCGAGGAAGGCGAAACAGGGCTCGAGGCCGCGCTGAAGGGCTCGAAGCAGATCGGCTTCACGATCATCTCGCTGACGGTGTCGTTGATCGCGGTGCTGATCCCGCTGCTGTTCATGGGCGACGTGGTCGGGCGCCTCTTCCACGAATTCGCGATCACGCTCGCGGTGACGATCGTGATCTCGGCGATCGTGTCGCTCACGCTCGTGCCGATGATGTGCGCGAAGCTGCTGCGCCATTCGCCGCCGCCCGAGAGCCATCGCTTCGAGGCGCGCGTGCACCGGGCGATCGACTGGGTGATCGCGCGCTACGGAGTCGCGCTCGAATGGGTGCTGAACCGCCAGGGCTCGACGCTCGTCGTCGCGGTGCTGACGCTCGTGCTGACCGGGCTGCTGTACGTCTACGTGCCGAAGGGCTTCTTCCCCGCGCAGGATACGGGCGTGATCCAGGCGATCACGCAGGCCCCGCAGTCGATCTCGTACGGCGCGATGGCCGAACGCCAGCAGGCGCTCGCGGCCGAGATCCTGAAGGATCCGAATGTCGACAGCCTGACGTCGTTCATCGGCGTCGACGGCAGCAACATCACGCTGAACAGCGGCCGGATGCTGATCAACCTGAAGGCGCGCGACGACCGCTCCGAGACGGCTGCGCAGATCATCCGCGACCTGCAGCACCGCGTCGCCAACATCACCGGCATCTCGCTGTTCATGCAGTCGGTGCAGGACCTGACGATCGACTCGACCGTCAGCCCGACGCAGTACCAGTTCATGCTGACGAGCCCGAACGCGGAAGAATTCGCGACCTGGGTGCCGAAGCTCGTCGCGCGGCTGCAGCAGGAGCCGTCGCTCGCCGACGTCGCGACCGACCTGCAGAGCAGCGGCCAGTCCGTCTACATCGAGATCGACCGCGCAAGCGCCGCGCGCTTCGGCATCACGCCGGCGACCGTCGACAACGCGCTGTACGACGCGTTCGGCCAGCGCATCGTATCGACGATCTTCACGCAGTCGAACCAGTACCGCGTGATTCTCGAGTCCGAGCCGAAGGAGCAGCACTACGCGCAATCGCTGAACGACATCTACCTGCCGTCGGCGGGCGGCGGCCAGGTGCCGCTGTCGTCGATCGCGTCGTTCCACGAGCGGCCGTCGCCGCTGCTGGTCGCGCACCTGTCGCAGTTCCCGTCGACGACGATCTCGTTCAACCTCGCGGCCGGCGCGTCGCTCGGCGAAGCCGTCAAGGCGATCGACGCGGCCGAGAAGGACATCAACCTGCCCGCGTCGTTCCAGACGCGCTTCCAGGGCGCGGCGCTCGCGTTCCAGGCATCGCTGTCGAACCAGCTGTTCCTGATTCTCGCTGCCGTCGTCACGATGTACATCGTGCTGGGCGTGCTGTACGAGAGCTACATCCACCCGATCACGATCCTGTCGACGCTGCCGTCGGCCGGTGTCGGCGCGCTGCTCGCGCTGATGATCACCGGGCACGATCTCGACATCATCGGGATCATCGGCATCGTGCTGCTGATCGGCATCGTGAAGAAGAACGCGATCATGATGATCGACTTCGCGCTCGAGGCCGAGCGCGTCGAAGGCAAGCCGCCGCGCGAGGCGATTTACCAGGCGTGCCTGCTGCGCTTCCGGCCGATCCTGATGACGACGCTCGCCGCGCTGCTCGGCGCGGTGCCGCTGATCGTCGGCTCCGGCGCGGGCTCCGAGCTGCGCCAACCGCTCGGGATCGCGATCGCCGGCGGCCTGATCGTGTCGCAGGTACTGACGCTGTTCACGACGCCCGTGATCTATCTCGGCTTCGACTCGCTCGCGCGCCGCGTGCGCGGCTGGTTCGAACGCCACGGCCCCGGTGCCGACACGCGCACGGATGCGTAAGCGATGAACCTGTCGCGTCCCTTCATCACCCGCCCTGTCGCGACGACGCTGCTCGCGATCGGCGTCGCGCTCGCGGGCCTGTTCGCGTTCATCAAGCTGCCGGTGTCGCCGCTGCCGCAGGTCGACTTCCCGACCATCTCGGTGCAGGCGTCGCTGCCGGGCGCAAGCCCCGAGACCGTCGCGACCAGCGTGACGAGCCCGCTCGAACGGCATCTCGGCTCGATCGCCGACGTGTCCGAAATGACGTCGACGAGCACGGTCGGCAATGCGCGGATCATCCTGCAGTTCGGCCTGAACCGCGACATCGACGGCGCCGCTCGCGACGTGCAGGCCGCGATCAACGCGGCGCGCGCCGACCTGCCCGCCGCGCTGAAGAGCAACCCGACCTACCGCAAGGTCAACCCGGCCGACTCGCCGATCATGATCGTGTCGCTGACGTCGGAGACCTCGTCGCCCGCGAAGCTGTACGACGCCGCGTCGACGGTGCTGCAGCAGTCGCTGTCGCAGATCGACGGGATCGGCCAGGTCTCGGTGAGCGGTTCCGCGAACCCGGCCGTGCGCGTCGAGCTCGAACCGCAGGCGCTGTTCCATTACGGGATCGGCCTCGAGGACGTGCGCGCCGCGCTCGCGTCCGCGAACGCCAACGCGCCGAAGGGCGCGATCGAATTCGGCCCGCAGCGCTACCAGCTCTATACGAACGACCAGGCCTCCAGCGCGTCGCAATACCGCGACCTCGTCGTCGCGTACCGCAACGGCGCGGCCGTGCGGCTGTCCGACCTGTCCGACGTCGTCGATTCCGTCGAGGACCTGCGCAACCTCGGGCTGTCGAACGGCAAGCGCGCGGTGCTCGTGATCCTCTACCGCTCGCCCGGCGCGAACATCATCGACACGATCGACCGCGTGCGCGCGGCGCTGCCGCAGCTCACCGCGTCGCTGCCGGCCGACATCACGGTCACGCCCGTGCTCGACCGTTCGACCACCATTCGCGCGTCGCTGAAGGACACCGAGCACACGCTGCTGATCGCGGTCAGCCTCGTCGTGATGGTCGTGTTCCTGTTCCTGCGCAACTGGCGCGCGACGCTGATCCCGAGCGTCGCGGTACCGATCTCGATCATCGGCACGTTCGGCGCGATGTACCTGCTCGGCTTCTCGATCGACAACCTGTCGCTGATGGCGCTGATCGTCGCGACCGGCTTCGTCGTCGACGATGCGATCGTCGTGCTCGAGAACATCTCGCGGCACATCGAGAACGGCAAGTCGCGCATGCAGGCCGCGTTCGACGGCGCGCGCGAGGTCGGCTTCACGGTGCTGTCGATGAGCATCTCGCTCGTCGCGGTGTTCCTCCCGATCCTGCTGATGGGCGGCATCGTCGGGCGGCTGTTCCGCGAATTCGCACTGACGCTGTCGCTCGCGATCGCCGTGTCGCTCGCGGTGTCGCTCACGGTCACGCCGATGATGTGCGCGCGTCTGCTGCCCGAGTCGCACGACCCGCAAAGCGAAGGCCGCTTCGGGCGCTTCCTGGAACGTTGTTTCAGCCGCATGCAGCGCGGCTACGAACGCTCGTTGTCGTGGGCGCTGCGCCGGCCGCTGCTGATCCTGCTGACCCTGTTCGCGACGATCGGGCTGAACGTCTACCTGTACATCGTCGTGCCGAAGGGCTTCTTCCCGCAGCAGGACACCGGGCTGATGATCGGCGGCATCCAGGCCGACCAGTCGACGTCGTTCCAGGCGATGAAGCTGAAGTTCTCCGAGATGATGCGGATCGTGCAGGCGAACCCGAACGTGAAGAGCGTCGCGGGCTTCACCGGCGGCACGCAGACCAACTCCGGCTTCATGTTCGTCACGCTGAAGGACCGCACCGAGCGCAAGCTGTCGGCCGACCAGGTGATCCAGCAGTTGCGCCCGCCGCTGGCGGACGTCGCGGGTGCGCGCACGTTCCTGCAGGCCGCGCAGGACATCCGCGTCGGCGGCCGGCAGAGCAACGCGCAGTACCAGTTCACGCTGCTCGGCGATTCGAGCGCCGACCTGTACAAGTGGGGGCCGATCCTGACCGAGGCGCTGCAGAAACGCCCCGAGCTGACCGACGTGAACTCGGACCAGCAGCAAGGCGGCCTCGAGGCGATGGTGACGATCGACCGCGCGACGGCCGCGCGGTTCGGCATCAAGCCCGCGCAGATCGACAACACGCTGTACGACGCGTTCGGCCAGCGCCAGGTCTCGACGATCTACAACCCGCTGAACCAGTACCACGTCGTGATGGAAGTCGCGCCGAAGTACTGGCAGAGCCCCGAGATGCTGAACCAGGTGTGGATCAGCACGTCGGGCGGCAGCGCGAACGGTTCGCAGACCACCAACGCGGCGGCCGGCACCTACGTCGCGACGTCCGCCGGCACGTCGAGCGCCGGCACGGGCACGCAGAGTGCCGCGGCGATCGCGTCCGATTCCGCGCGCAACCTGGCGCTCAACTCGATCGCGGCGAGCGGCAAGTCGAGCGCGTCGTCGGGTGCGTCGGTGTCGACGTCGAAGTCGACGATGATTCCGCTGTCGGCGATCGCGACGTTCGGGCCGAGCACGACGCCGCTGTCGGTCAACCACCAGGGGCTGTTCGTCGCGACGACGATCTCGTTCAACCTGCCGCCCGGCGTGTCGCTGTCGCAGGCGACCCAGGTGATCTACCAGACGATGGCGCAGGTCGGCGTCCCGCCGACCATCGTCGGCAGCTTCCAGGGCACCGCGCAGGCGTTCCAGCAGTCGACGAACGACCAGCCGATCCTGATCCTCGCCGCGCTGCTGGCCGTCTATATCGTGCTCGGGATCCTGTACGAGAGCTACATCCACCCGATCACGATCCTGTCGACGCTGCCGTCGGCCGGCGTCGGCGCACTGCTCGCGCTGCTGCTGTTCAAGACCGAGTTCAGCATCATCGCGCTGATCGGCGTGATCCTGCTGATCGGTATCGTGAAGAAGAACGCGATCATGATGGTCGACTTCGCGATCGACCAGACGCGCAACCACCGGAAGTCGTCGTTCGACGCGATCCACGAGGCGTGCCTGCTGCGCTTCCGCCCGATCATGATGACGACGATGGCCGCGCTGCTCGGTGCGCTGCCGCTCGCGTTCGGCAACGGCGACGGCGCCGAGCTGCGTGCGCCGCTCGGGATCGCGATCGCCGGCGGCCTGATCGTGTCGCAGGTGCTGACGCTCTATACGACGCCGGTCGTCTACCTGTACATGGACCGGCTGCGCGTGTGGGCCGAGAAGCGGCGCAACCGCCGCGCGAATCCGGGCGGGCCGGCGGTCGCCGGGGAGTGATGAAAGCGGCCGCCCGTTGTGCGGCCGTTTTTTCGCGCTTGAACCGCTGCGACGATCGGCTATCGTGAGTCCATGCCCACCGCGGGGCCCTGCACGGGGACACACCATGAACGTCCAGCTCAACCATACGATCGTCTGGTGCCGCGACAAACGCGCGTCGAGCCGCTTCCTCACCGAGCTTCTGGAATTGCCGCCGCCGACGCCGTTCGGCGCGATGCTGGTCGTCCCGCTCGGCAACGGCGTGTCGCTCGATTTTTATGAACGGTCGGGAGAGATCGCGTCGCAGCATTACGCGTTCCTGCTCGACGAAGCAGGCTTCGATCGCGTGCTCGCGCGGATTCGCGAGCGCGGGCTGCCGCACTGGGCCGATCCGGCGAAGCGGCAACCCGATGACATCTACCGCCACAACGGCGGCCGCGGCGTGTACTTCGACGATCCGGACGGCCACTTCCTCGAAGTGATGACGCAGCCTTATGTGCTGAACGGCTAGTGCGGCTGCGGGCCGGCATTGCGCCGGCCGCTATGGGGGGCCGGCCTTGCCCGGGCGTCGACCTGTTGCGGACGACACCCGAGGCCGGCGGCCATTACTCGACCATTACTCGGCCGCTGCCGCCGTCTTGCGCGGGCGCCGCGCGCGCGGCGCCGCCGCCTTGCGGGCGGGTTTCTTCGATTTGGCTTCGGCGGGCGCCTCGGCCGGCGCGGCAGCGACCTCGCCGCCGGGATCGCCGACCACCGGCTCGGCGTGCGTCACCGCAACGTGCCACTCGTCGCGCTGCTCCGCGTCACGATGCGTCTCGTCCGCCTGCTTGCCATGCGCGTGTTTGTCGCCTTCGTGCTTGTCGCCTTCGTGCTTCGCCGCGCCATGCCCGGCGTCGTCCGGCTTCCCGGCCGCCTGGCGGCCGGCGCGCTTCGCGGCAGCGCCCTTCTTCGCGGCGGTCTTCTTCGCCGTGCTCTTGCGTGCACGCTTGCGGCCATCCTTCGCGTCGCCGTGCACCTCGGCCACTTCCAGCGCTTCGACCGCTTCGGTCGTCGCCGCCTCTTCCGCGTCGACCTGCGCGGGTTCATGCACGACCGCCTCCGCCCGCTGCTCGCGACGCCGCGGCTCGCGCCCGGGCCGCGCCGGCTCCGCCGCGCGCGACCCGTGGTGCGTGCCTTGGTGTGCGCCATGGTTCGGGGCGCCGCCGTCACCGGCCGGCGCCGCGTGCTCCGCGGCCGCCTGCTGGCGGGCCCGCGACACGAACGCGCCCGACTTGTCGTCGCGCCCCACTTCGAGCAGGCCGCGCGCCTGCGCTTCTTCGAGCAGGTTACCGAACGCGCGGAACCCGTAGTACGACTCGTTGAAATCCGGCTTGCGGCGCTTGATCGCGCTCTTGAGCACCGACGCCCAGATCTTGCCGACGTCGTCGCGCTCCGACGCGAGCGCGTCGAACGTCTCGACCGCCAGCGCGATCGCCTGGGCCTTGCGCGCGTCCATCTCGTGCTTGCGCGACGGCTCGTCGGGCCGCTTCACGCCGCTGTTGCCCGTGCGCTGCTGTTCGCGCTTCGCGAGCGCGCGCTGCTGCTCGCGCACCAGATCGTCGTAGAAGATGAATTCGTCGCAGTTCGCGACCAGCAGGTCCGACGTCGAATTCTTCACGCCGACCCCGATCACTTTCTTCGCGTTCTCGCGCAGCTTCGACACGAGCGGCGAGAAATCCGAATCGCCGCTGATGATCACGAACGTATCGACGTGCGACTTGGTGTAGCAGAGGTCGAGCGCGTCCACGACGAGCCGGATGTCGGCCGAATTCTTGCCCGACTGGCGCACGTGCGGAATCTCGATCAGCTCGAAGCTCGCCTCGTGCATCGATGCCTTGAAGCCCTTGTAGCGATCCCAGTCGCAATAGGCCTTCTTCACGACGATGCTGCCCTTCAGCAGCAAGCGCTCCAGCACGGGCTGGATGTCGAATTTCTCGTACTTCGCGTCGCGCACGCCGAGCGCGACGTTCTCGAAGTCGCAGAACACGGCCATGCTGACGTTGTCCAGGGGTAATGCCATGTGTACTCCAACCGGTGGGCCGACGCGTTGTATGACGTATCGGCGAAAAATGCATCGCGCACATGATAGCCGGTCGGCGCGTCATTCCCGCATCGGCGTGAACGAATGGCGGCCGGAATGCCGGTGCCGGTCGCGCCGCGGCGGATCGCATGCCCGCGCCGGGCAGCCGCGGCGAGCACGCGCGGGCGGTACGCCCCTTAATACACACCCGCCGCGGCGGCGAATCGACATTACACTTGAGTTATCGGTCGTCCGTCCCTATCTGGAAGGATGACGCATCGAGCAAGGAGCGGTTTCATGACGACGAAGGTACTGCTGATTGGCGCGACCGGTAGAACGGGCCAGGCCTGCGCGGATCTGCTGCTCAAGCAGCCGGAGTTCGAGGTCACGGCGCTCGTGCGCCGGCACGGCTATGCGCTGGCGGGCGCGCGGGTAGTCGAGGCCGATCTGACGAACGATTTCTCGCACGCATTCCAGGGCATCTCGCACGTGATCTACGCGGCCGGTTCGGCCGAATCGGAAGGCGCGGCCGAAGAGGAGCAGGTCGACCGCGATGCGGTCGCCCGCGCGGCCGAATACGCGCTGGCTTACAACGCGCAGAAGCTCGTCGTGATCAGCTCGCTGTCCGCGTACCGGCCCGAACTCGGCCCGGACGCGCTGCGCCACTATTCGCAGATGAAGCGCGAAGGCGACGAGCGCGTGATCGCGTCGGGCGTCGACTACGTGATCCTGCGCCCCGGCCCGCTCGCGGACGGCCCCGGCGTCGGCAAGATCGCGCTGACCGACGCGTGGTTCGAAGGCGCCCCGCCCGTGTCGCGCCAGGATGTGGCCTGGGCCGCGATCGAGGCGATCAAGCTCGGCATCTCGCGCAAGATCGTCGGCTTCGTCGGCGGCAGCGTGCCGATCGAGCAGGCATTGCGCGCCTAGCGGTCTCGCCCGCGCCGCCGCGCGGCGGCGCGTCGATCCGTACCGGCGGCCCGCACGACGGGCCGCCGGGGCGCGCGGGGCGCCCGCTTACTGCTTCGGATGCGCGTCGGCCCACGCCTTCACGGCGGCGAGCGTGTTCTCGACGTGCTTGTCGGGCGACATGCTCGTGTATTCGTAGAGAATCTTCCCTTCCGGCGAAATCACGTAGGACACGCGATTCGCCCGGTCGATCGCCGGCAGCTTCGCGTCGTATTCCCGGATGATCTTCGCGTCCGGATCGGCCGCGACCGGGAACTTGCTCCGGCACTCGCTCACCGAGAACTTCGTCAGCGTGTCGATCTTGTCGGCCGATACGCCGATCACCGTCGCGCCGTAGGCCTTGTAGCGATCCACTGCGTCCGCGAACGCGTGCGCCTCGATCGTGCAGCCCTTCGTGAACGCGGCCGGGTAGAAATACAGGACGACCGGCCCCTGCTTCAGCGCGTCCGCGAGCGAGTACGTGTAAGTCTTGCCGCCCAGCGACGCCTGCGTCGTGAAATCGGGCGCCGCGGCACCCGGCTTCAATTCCGCCTGCGCCACCAGCGCATGGCCGGCCACCAGCGCCGCCACGGCGGCGCCCAGCAACAGTTTTCGCTTCATCTGCGTCCTCATTTCTTATAAAGTCAGCCTCAAAGTAGACCTCGCCGGCGTTCGGCTGTCGAACACCCGCGTGACCGATCCGGTCCAGCGGCCATGCCATCCGCGGCCGGTCCGTTAAAGATTCCGCACAGTCTGCCGTTATTCCTTCCGGACAACCGGTTCCAGCCCTTCACGTCAGCGAGAAACATGGAAGCCAACAGGAAACAGACGTCACGCAAGGGCTCCTGGCGCAGCGCCTTGCATACGCTGCGCCGCTTCGCCTGGTCGGGCGGCGCGCTGATGCCCGCGCGCGCCGGCACGCCGCGACGCGACGACTCCGTGCGCGACTGGCTGGAACAGACGGTCGGCACGGTGGATTTCCTCGCCCATGTCGACCGCGAACTGCGCTTTCTGTACGTATCCGACGCGAGCCTGCGCTTCATCGGCTACCACCGCGACTACCTGCACACGCTGACGCTGCGCGACCTGATCGCCGAACAGGATACCGCGGCGCTCGAAGGCCTGCTTGCGCGCGCCGCGCGTTCCGGCCAGGTCGAGAAGGCGACGATGTGCATCGTCAAGTCGCTCACCTACCCGCTGGACGTCGAGATCCGTGCGTTCAAGAGCCGCCATCACGGGGTCGACGGGTTCGCGATCGCGGCGTTCGACGTGTCGTCGTGGCGCGCGCTCGAGGCGCGCCTGACTTACGAAATGCACCACGACCCGATGACGGGGCTCGGCAACCTGTCCGCGCTCGTGCCCGCGCTGATGCGCGCGCAGCAGACCGCAGACGGGGACGGCACCTGTGCGGCGCTGCTGCTGCTCGACCTCGACGACTACCAGCGGATCAACCGTGCGCTCGGCTATGACGCGGGCGACACGCTGCTGCGCGAGACCGCGCAGCGGCTGAAGGCGCTCGTCACGCCGAACGAGCAGCTCGCGCGCGTCGCGAGCGACAAGTTCGCGGTCGTGCTCGGCGCACCGGACCGCACGCAGGCGAGCAACGCGGCGGACGCACTCGCACGCCGGCTGCAGGCCGCGGTGCGCGAGCCCTACGTGTACCAGGGGCAGACCGTGCACCTGTCCGCGAGCATCGGCATCGCGCTCTACCCTGACGAGCGCTCGGCGCCCCATCGCGCGCAGCACCACAGCCCGCTGCTGCGCCGCGCCGACCACGCGCTCGCACAGGCGAAGGCGTCGGGCGGCAACGCGCTCGCATTCCACGCGCCCGTCGACGATCCGGCCGACGCCGAACGGCTGAAGCTCGAAGCCGACCTGTACGACGGCGTGCGCAACGGCGAGTTTTCGCTCCATTTCCAGCCGATCACGCGCAGCCAGTCGGGCGCGGTGGTCGGCGTCGAGGCACTGATCCGCTGGCGCCATCCGGTGCACGGCCTCGTGCCGCCGGCGACCTTCATTCCGCTCGCCGAATCGATCGGCCTGATCAACTATCTCGGCAACTGGGTGCTCAAGGCCGCGTGCATGCAGCTCGTCGCCTGGGACCGCCAGGGGCTCGCGCTGCAGTACGTGGCGGTCAACGTGTCGCCGCAGCAGTTTCGCGACCCGCGCTTCACGCAGAGCGTGCGCGAGGCGATCGCGCTGACGGGCATCGACCCGCGCCGCATCGTGCTCGAGATCACCGAAAGCCTGCTGATGCACGATCCCGCGCAGGCAAAGGGGCTGCTCGAGGAACTGACCGATCTCGGCATCCGCTTCGCGATCGACGATTTCGGCACCGGCTATTCAAGCCTCGCGTATCTGCAGCGCTTCCCGCTCGCGAAGCTGAAGATCGACCGCAGCTTCGTCGAGAACCTGCTGACCTCGCGCAACGACCGCGCGATCGTGTCGGCGGTGGTCGGCCTCGCGCAGACGCTCGATCTCGAGCTCGTCGCGGAAGGCGTCGAGACCGAGGCGCAGCGCGAATTGCTGACGGAGATGGGCTGCAACCATATCCAGGGCTGGCTCGTCTGCCAGGCGCTGCCGTCCGAGGAGCTCGCGCGGCGCTTCGAGGCGCAGCAACTGCACCTGCACGCCGCCGCCTGACGCGCGGCGAACCGGACAGATCCGTATGTCAATCACCGAACACTTGCCCCGCACCGCATTGCTCGACAAGCTGTGGGCCCGGATGAACGAACGGGGCGATTTCCCGCTGCTGTCGGAATCGCTGCGCGCGACGATGGCCGCGATGAAGAACGACGACCTCGACTTCACCGCGCTCGTGCGCGTCGTGCTGTCGGACTTCGCGCTCACGCAGAAAGTGCTGCGGCTCGCGAACTCCGCGATGTACATGGCGTTCGGCGGCAACATCACCACCGTGACCCGCGCACTGATGGTGCTCGGCATGGACGCCGTCGGCCACCTGGTCGTCGGGCTCAAGCTCGTCGACCATTTCCACCACAGTACGCCGCGCCGCATCGACGCGAAGCTCGAACTGAACCGCGCGCTGCTGTCCGGCTGCGTCGCGCGCAAGCTCACCGAGCGCGCCGAGCTGCGCGCGGGCGAGGAAGCCGTCGTCTGTACGCTGATGCGCCAGGTCGGCAAGCTGCTCGTGGTCTGCTATCTCGACAGCGAATGGGACCGGATCCGCCGCCGCGCGGCCGAGCTGAACGGCGACGAAGCGGCCGCCTGCATCGATGTGCTCGGCGTCGGCTTCGACGAGATCGGGCTCGAGGCGGCCGCGCGCTGGCGGTTGCCCGACGTGATCCGCGCGGGGATGGCCGACCACGACCACGTGGCCCGCACCGACGCGTTCGGCAACGAAGATCACGACCACGCTACGGGCCATGCGAGCGATGACGGCCCGGCCGCCCGCGTGCGCTGGCTGCGCGCGATCAGCCGCTGCTCGACCGACGTCGCGGGCGCGCTCGTGATGCCCGCGAGCCCGCAGCGCGACGCGCGCATCGCGGCGCTCGCGCAGCACTATGGCGCGGAACTCGACATGGAAGCCGACGCGCTGGTCGAGATCGCCGAGCGGCTCGCGCGCGAGGAAGCGAGCGACACCGTGATGCGCGAGATCGTCGAGCTGCGCGCGAACGCCGATGCGATCGCGCGTGCACAGGCCGCGCCCGAGGCGTGCCTCGAAGCCGGCCTCGCGGACCTGCGTGCGCTGCCGTCCGAGCACGTGCTGACGCCGGTGCTCGCGCTCGCATCGGAAAGCCTGCTGGCCGGCCTCGCGTTCACGCGCACCGTGATGTTCGTGCGTCACGACGACGGCATGTTCGCCGCGCGCCTCGGCTTCGGCCCCGGCGTCGATACGACGCTCGACCGGCTGCGCTTCGACGAGCGCTTCGAGCCGGACGTGTTTCATCTCGCGATCTCGAACTCGGTCGGCATCTTCATCGAGCAGGCGCAGGAGCCGAAGATGCGCAAGCGCCTGCCCGCGTGGTATCTCGACGCATTCGGCGACTCGCGCGCGTTCGTGCTGCTGCCCGTGCGCGTCGGCACGACGACCGTTGCGCTGCTGTACGGCGACTGGGCCGGCGCGCAGCCTGCACGCAAGATCACGCAGCAGGAGATGAGCGTGCTCAACGAGCTCGCGCGCGAACTGGGCCGGTTCTTTCCGGCCTGACGCGGCCGCCGGCCGCTGCCGCGCCGATTCCCGCCGCTTCCCACCGTTTCTCGCCTCCCAAAGCAAACCGGCCGCATCAGCGGCCGGTTTGCTTGCATCGTGCGATCGAACGCAACGCTTACTTGAGCGTCACGGGCACGCTGAAGTACTTCTTCGCGAGGTTGTCGATCGTGCCGTCGGCCTTCAGCTCCTTCAGCGCCTGATCGAGCGCGGTCTTCAGCGCCGCGTCGTTCTTGCGCAGGCCGAAACCGACGCCCGAGCCGAGGATCTCGGCATCGCTCACGGTACCGCCCGCGAACGCGAAGCCCTGCCCTTGCGGCTTCGCCAGGAAGCCCTTCGAACCGGCTTCCGCGTCCTGGAACGTCGCGTCGAGACGGCCCGACTTCAGGTCGGCGTAGGCCAGATCCTGCGTCTGGTACGGCACGACTTCGACGCCTACCGGCGCCCACTTCTTCTTCGCGTACGCTTCCTGGATCGTGCCCTGCAGCACGCCGACGCGCTTGCCCTTCAGCGATTGCGGGGTCGGCAGCAGGCCGCTGCCCTGCTTCGCGATCAGCTGGTTCGGGATCGTGTAGATCGCATCGGTGAACGCGATCGCGTGCTTGCGCTGGTCGGTGATCGTCATGTCCGAATTGATCGCGTCGAACTTGCGCGCCTGCAGCGCCGGGATCAGACCGTCGAAGTCGTTCTCGACCCACACGCACTTCGTCTTCAGCTTCGCGCACACCGCGTTGCCGATGTCGATGTCGAAGCCGGTCAGCTTGCCGTCGGGCGTCTTGTATTCGAACGGCGCGTACGAGGCTTCGACGCCGAAACGGATCTCTTTCAGATCCGCTGCCATCGCGCTGCCTGCCGCCACGGCCGATGCCGCCACCACCGCATGCGCGGCCACTTTACGCCAATCCAACTTCATCAGGTGTTCTCCTCGATACTCGAATGTTCCGGAACTACGGGCGCATGCATCATTGCAGGGTCGGATGACCACGGCAATGCTGCCGCCGCGCCGTGATGCGGCGCAACAGCCGCAAGGCCGCGATTGTACCAATCCGCGCGGCCCGGCATGGCAAAGCAGCCACCGACACGCGATGCTGCGCTGCGGGCGCCGACGTCAGCCGGGCGGCCCGTCGAACTTGCAAGACGATGTCGCAAATACGCAAGCGCAACGCGCGGGCCGTCGGTGCGGCGTGCGGGCGTCATCTCAAAAAGGGAATGGTTGCAGGGCGATGCGCGGGCCGCGGGTCGCCGCGGCCACGCGCAATCGGTCCCCGTCAGACGAGCGCCGCGACCGTCTCGCGGGTCGTGTCGATGACGAGCAGGCCCGCGCGCAAGCCCGGCTTCACCGTCGGGTTCGGGAACACGATGCGCTCCTCGTCGTGCTTCACCGTGTAGCGGTAGTCGCCGTCCTGCGCGAGCACCGTGCCGCGAGCAAACGCGGTGAAGTTCGCGACGTCGGCCGCCACGAACAGCTCGAACGCGTCGCTCTGCTTCGTGATCTGGTCGATCACCGTGAAGACGCGCGGCAACGATGGATGGCCGCCCCGAGCGCCAACCTCGCGAGCGGCACCCGACACGAGCTGGCGTACCGCGCGGTCGGCCGGCGCGAAGCGCGTCAGGTCGTTCTGGCCGAACGGGCGCACTTTGCCGAGTTCCAGCGTGCACGCGAGCGCGCCGCAGTGCTCGGCCGTGAAATGCGAATACGTGTTGCCCTTCGCGGTATGCAGCAGCACGGCCGCGATCTGCGCGTCGCCGAGCCATTCGAACATCGTGCGCGTCGGCGGCATGCCCGTGTGCGGCAGCAGCGCGAACTGCTCGAACACCGATGCGCGAATCGCCGTGTGCATGTCGATGTGCCAGCGCGCGGCGCCGGCCAGCGCGGCCGCGAAGAACGCGGCGGCAACGGCCTCGAGCTGCATGGCACGCGGCGCTTCACGGCTGGCGGGCACCTGCGCGTGACGGCCGCTGAACAGGCGGTTCAGATCGTCGTCGAGATAGCGTTCGCCGGCGCGCATCGCCGGCACGTTGCCGAGCACGACGAGCAGCCGGCACGCGAGCGGCAGCGCCCCCGACGCGAGATCGCGCACGAGTATCGACAGCAGCTCGATCGGCGCCGTCTCGTCGCCGTGCACGCCGGCCGACACGAGCACGCTCGCGCGCGCCGTGCCGGCGGCCCCGGCCGCCACCGGTTCGAGCGCGAGCAGCCCGTCGCCGAGCCATTGCCAGCGCACGGCACCGGCTGCGCAGGTACCGTCCGTTGCGGACGGCGCGCCACCGGTCAGCGTGAACGCGAGGAAGTCGTCGAGCAGCGCGGCGGCCATACGGGCATCAGCGCTGGAAGTCATACAGCGAACCGACGCGCAGGATCTGCGTGAGCTCGTCGAGCGCCGTGCGCGACTCGTCGAGCAGCGCCGGATCGGCGAGGTCTTCCGGTGCGAGGCGATCGCGATAGTGCCGGTCGATCCAGGTGTCGAGCGACGCGAACAGCGTGTCGTTGATCCACACGTTCGACGTGACGGCCGCCCGTTCCGCTTCGTTCAGCACGACGCGCAGGCGCAGGCACGCCGGGCCGCCGCCGTTCTTCATGCTTTCGCGCAGATCGAACACGAGCACGTCGCGAATCGGGCCGTTGCCGGCCGCGAGTTCGTCGAGATAGGCCGCGACGTTCCCGTTCTCGCGGCACTCCTGCGGCACGACGAGCACCTGCGAGCCGTCCGCGCGCGACAGCAGCTGGCTGTTGAACAGATACGACGTCACCGCGTCGTTCACGCTCACGGCGGCCTCCGGCACCTCGATCACGTTCAGGCGCGCGCCGCGTGCGTCGAGCGCGGCGGTCAGCGTGTCGTAGATCGCCTGCTTGTTGACGAACGCGCGCTCGTGCGTGAACAGCGTGTCGCGGTTGCCGACCGAAATCACGTCGTTGTGGAACACGCCCGCGTCGATCACGTCCGGATCCTGCTGCGCGTAGACCGTCGCTTCTTCGGCGAGCCCGTGGCGATGCGCGACCGCGCGGCTCGCCTCGAAGGTCTGGCGTGCCGGGAAGCGCTTCGGCTCGGGGCCGCGGCGATATTCCGCGCGACCGTACACGAAGAACTCGATGCCCGGCTTGCCGTATTCGGCGCAGAAGCGCGTGTGGTTCGCCGCGCCTTCGTCGCCCAGCGCCGGCGTGCCGGTCAGCGCCTCATGCACCGCGAAGTGCGCGGGATCGGCGAACAACGTCGACAGCGTGCGGCGCGTCGCTTCGTGCTCGATCGCGCGATGCAGCTTGCTGCACAGGTTCGCCGGCGTGAAGTGCACGCGGCCATCGCTCGTATCGGCCGACGGGCTGACGGTGGCCGCGTTCGCGGTCCACATCGCCGACGCCGAGCTCGCCGCGGCGAGCAGTTCGGGCGCCTGCTTCGCGGCCTTCGCGATCACGTCCGCGTCCTTGCCCGAGAAGCCGAGCTCGCGCAAGAGGCGCAGCGACGGCCGCTCCTGCGGCGGCAGCACGCCTTGCGCGAAGCCGAGATCCGCGAGCTGCTTCATCTTGCGCAGCCCCTGCTTCGCCGCGGCCTTCGGGTTCGCGGCCGACTTTTCGTTGTTGAGCGACGCCACGTTGCCGAACGACAGCCCGGCGTAGTTGTGGGTCGGGCCGACGAGCCCGTCGAAATTGGCTTCTTGTGCGTTCATCGTCGTTCCCTCGATCAGAAATGCAGGCCCGGCGAAAGGCTCGCGGGCAAGGTCAGTTGCGTGCTTTCCACCGACGCCATCGGATACGCGCAATAGTCGGCCGCGTAGTACGCGCTCGGGCGATGGTTGCCCGAGCGGCCGGTGCCGCCGAACGGTGCGGCGGACGATGCGCCGTTGGTCGGCCGGTTCCAGTTGACGATCCCGGCGCGGATCGTGCGGCGGAAGTGTTCCCATGCCTTCGCGTCGTCGGCAAGCAGGCCGGCGGACAGGCCGAACGCCGTGTCGTTCGCGCGCGCGATCGCATCGTCGAACGTCGCGTAGCGGACGATCTGCGCGAGCGGGCCGAAGTGTTCCTCGTCCGGCAGGTTCGCGACGCCCGTCACGTCGACGATCGCCGCGTTCACGAAACCGAGGCGCGGATCGCGCTGCGTCATCGCGACGATCGGCTTCGCGCCCTGCTCGATCAGGTGCGACTGCGCGTCGACGAGCTTCGCCGCCGCACGCGCCGAGATCACCGCGCCCATGAACGGCTGCGGGTCGGCGTCGAACACGTCGGCCGAGATCTTCGACGTGACGTCGGCGAAGCGCGCGAGGAAGCGATCGCCGAACGCGCCCTGCGGCACGAAAATGCGGCGCGCGCACGTGCAGCGCTGGCCGGCCGACAGGAACGCCGACTGGATCGTGTGATGGACGGCCGCGTCGATATCTTCGACTTCGCCGATCACGAGCGGGTTGTTGCCGCCCATCTCGAGCGCGAGCACGATTTCCGGACGGCCGCCGAACTGCTTGTGCAGCAGCGTGCCGGTGTCCGAGCTGCCCGTGAAGAACAACCCGTCGATCTGCCGATGGTTCGCGAGCGCGATGCCGGTATCCTTCTCGCCCTGCACGAGGTTCAACACGCCGTCCGGCAGCCCGGCGTCCTTCCACACTTCGACCGTCGCGCGCGCGACGCCCGGTGCGAGCTCCGACGGCTTGAACACGACCGCATTGCCGGCGATCAGCGCGGGCACGATATGGCCGTTCGGCAAGTGGCCGGGGAAGTTGTACGGGCCGAACACCGCGACGACGCCGTGCGGGCGGTGACGCAGCACCGCGACGCCGTCGGCCATGTCCTGGCGCTTCTCGCCGGTGCGTTCCTGGTAGGCCTGGATCGAGATGCCGACCTTCGCGGCCATCGACGCGACTTCGGTGCGCGCTTCCCACAGCGGCTTGCCCGTCTCGCGGCCGATCGCGGTCGCGATCGCTTCCTTGCGCTCGTTGAGCAGCGCGGCGAATCGCTTGACGATCGCGCAGCGCGATTCGAAGTCGAGCGCCGACCAGCCGGCGAATGCGCGGCGCGCGCTCGCGACCGCACGGTCGACGTCGGCTGCCGACGCGCTCGCGCCCTGCCATGCGATCTCGTCGGTGCCCGGGTTGCGCGAAGCGAACACGGGGCCCGAGCCTGCGACCCAGGCGCCGTCGATGAAGAGTTCCGTCATGATTCGTTTATCCCTGTTTGACTTTGAGCGGCAGCACGCGCACCGGATCGCCGGCCTTCACGTCGAGCGCGACGGCATCGTCGGCCGACAGCACGAACGAGCCGTTCGCGACCACGCCCGGCGCGACGCCGACGCGGAAATCGGTGAGCGACGTGTTCGACACGAGCGACCGTGGTGCGTCGCCGCCTGCATCCGGCACGCCGATCGCGACCGGTACGACGACGCTCTCGCGCACCGTGCGCAGGTCGTTGACGTGGCATTCGAGCACCGGGCCCGCGTCGAAGATGTCGACGTGATTCTGGTAGCGCAGCCCTTCCGCTTCGAGCATCTTGCGGGCCGGCAGCGTGTCGCGGTGCGTGAGACCGACCGCGTCCTGCGCGTCCTGCGGCAGCAGGTCGACGTACACCGGGTAGCGCGGCATCAGTTCCGCGAGGAACGACTTGCGGCCGTGCGAACTGAGATAGTCGGCCGCGTTGAAATCGATCTGGTAGAAGTGCGAACCGACCGCGCGCCAGAACGGCGACGTGCCGTCTTCGTCGAAATGGCCGCGCAATTCCGCGCAAATGCGCTCCGGAAAGCGCTCGCGGAACTGCGCGATGAACATGAAGCGCGAGCGCGACAGCAGGCCGCCCACGCCGCCCGTGCGATAACGCGGGCTCAGGAACAGCGAGCACACTTCCGCATAGCCCGTCAGGTCGTGCGAGATGTTCAGCGCGGACATCCGCGTCCACACGCCGAGCTCCTGGCTCGCATGCACGACCGTGCTCACGCGGTAGTTGTAGAACGGCTGTTCGAGGCCGACCTGAGATTCGATCCCGCACACGCCTGCAATGTCGCCCGTCTTCGATTCTTCCATCACGAAGAAGTAGCCGGCTTCGCCGGGCGCGGCCTCGCCCGCGAGCGTGCGGCGGGTACGCTCGATGCGCGCGGCGAGCGCGTCGCGGTCGGGCTTGAACGTGGTCAGGCCCGGCCCGGTTTCCTTCGCGAGCGACACGAGCGCGTCGACGTCGCCCGTTTGTACGACCCGAACGACGATCATGCTGCGTCTCCCTTCAAATCTTCATCGTCGCGGCGATGCAGCGGCACGCAGCGCACGACATCGCCATCCTTCACATCGAGCGCCGCGCGCACGTCGCCGGCCAGCGGCGCGTCACCCGCATCGGCCGGCAGGTCGGCCAGCACGCAGCGGAACGATTCGCCGCTGCCCGTCGACACCATGTATGCGACATCGCCCTGCTGGTGAGCGGCCTCGCGCACGATGCGCTCGGCGCCGTGCTTCACGCACGCGGTGCGATCGACCTGCGCGGTCAGCACCGGGCCCGCGTCGAAGATGTCGACGAAGCGGTCGGGCTCGAAGCCTTCCTCGAGATGGATGTCGTACGCGAGCAGCGCCGATTCGTTCGGCTCGCCGAGTACGCGCTGCGCGGCTTCCGGCAGCAGCGGCACGTAGAGCGGATACGCCGGCATCACTTCCGCGATGAAGGTACGGCTGCGGCCGCCCGACGCGATGTCGACGTCGGTGAAGTTGCGGCCGAAGAACTTGCGGCCCACCGCTTCCCAGAACGGCGATGCGCCGTTGCCGTCGCTCACGCCGAGCAGCAGCGTGAACACTTCCGGCGTGAAGCGGCGGCGGTTCGCGGCGATGTACATCATCCGCGCACGCGAGATCAGGTGCGCGGCCGCGTCGCCGCGCAGCGACGGATCAACGTAGAAGCCCGCCAGCCGGCTCTTGCCGGTCAGCTCGTGCGACATCGTGAGCGCGTGGATCTTGCGGTTCACGTGCAGCTCGCGCGACGCGTGGATCAGCGCGTCGTTTCGGAATGCGTAGAACGGTTCCGAGTAGCCGGCCGCGGCCACGATGCTCGCCGTGCCGAGCAGCTTGCCGGTCGACGAATCCTCGAGCACGAAGAGGTAGAACTCCTCGCCGGCGAAGTCGACGTCCGCGCGAAACGAATCCTCGGAGAGCGCCACGCGCGCCTCGAGCGCCGCGCGGTCGTGCGGCAGCGAGTGCAGGACCGGCTGCGCGGTGCGCGCCATGTGCGCGAGCGCATCGAGATCCGTGAGTTTGCCGGGGCGAACAAATAGCATCGTCGTTCCTGTCTGCGATGGATGCGCCGATCAGCGCGCGGTGGCTTCCTGGGCGGCGAGCACTTGTTCGACTGCCTTCTCGAAGCGCTTCATGCCTTCGTCGAGCAGGTCGAACGGGATCACCAGCGACGGGACGAAGCGCAGCACGTTCGGGCCGGCGATCAGCATGATCAGGCCGTTCTCTGCTGCCGCGGTGACGAAGTCCTTCGCGCGGCCGTCGAAGGCGGCGGTGAGTTCGGCGCCGACGAGCAGGCCCTTGCCGCGCACGTCCTTGAAGATGCCGAAGCGCGCGTTGATGCGTTCGAGCGCGCCCTTCAGGCGCACGCTGCGTTCGCGCACGCCTTCGAGCAGTGCCGGGTCGCCGATCAGTTCGACGACCTTGTCGGCGATTGCCGATGCGAGCGGGTTGCCGCCGTACGTCGTGCCGTGCACGCCGACCTTGAAGTGCGCGGCCAGTTCGTTCGTCGTCAGCATCGCGCCAATCGGGAAGCCGTTGCCGAGCGCCTTCGCGGTCGTCAGGATGTCCGGCGTGACGCCGGTATCCATGTAAGCGTAGAACTGGCCCGTGCGGCCGACGCCCGTTTGCACTTCGTCGAAAATCAGCAGTGCGTCGTTGGCGTCGCAGGCTTCGCGCAGCGCCTTCAGGAAGGCCGGATCGGCCGGGATCACGCCGCCTTCGCCCTGTACGGGCTCGACGATCACCGCGCAGGTTTGCGGGCCGATCGCGGCCTTCGCGGCTTCGATGTCGTTGTACGGGAGGTGCTTGATGCCGGCCGGCACGGGGCCGAAGCCTTCCGAGTACTTCGGCTGGCCGCCGACGCTGACCGTGAAGAACGTGCGGCCGTGGAACGACTGGACGAACGAGATGATTTCGGCTTTATCGGCGCCGTGGCGATCGAATGCGACCCGGCGAGCGAGCTTCAGTGCGGCTTCGTTCGCTTCCGCGCCCGAGTTCGCGAAGAATGCGCGGTCGGCGAAGGTCAGCGATTCGAGGCGCTTTGCGAGGCGTAGCACCGGCTCGTTCGTGTAACCGTTGCCGATGTGCCAGAGCTTGCGGCCTTGTTCGTCCAGGACTTTCAGCAGTTCCGGGTGGCCGTGGCCGAGCGACGTCACGGCGATACCGCACGCGAAATCGATGTATTCGCGGCCGGCCGTGTCCCACACGCGGGAGCCCTCTGCGCGATCCGGCACGAACGGCGCGGGGGAAAATACCGGCACCATCACTTCATCGAATGTCTGGCGGGTCACGGTCGAGGTCGTCATGGTCGTTCCTTTCGGTTTCGTAAGAGGGTTCAACAGGATCAAGTTTAGGTAAGGGTGACGCAAGCGTCTTGCGGAATTGCGACGGGTTCTATCGGAAGCGGATAGGTCGCTTTATTTTGCCCTCCCGGCGGGGGGGGCGTGTTTTCGTGTCTCGTTTTTTTGGGGGGGTTTTGGGTGGTTTGCTTGCGGTTTTCGTGAAGTGCCTGTGATCGTATCGGTCTATTAGCGTCGCCCCTGCGCGGGGCGGCGGTTACTTTTCTTTGTCTTGCCAAAGAAAAGTAACCAAAAGAAAGGCGCTGTGAAAACGCATGACTTCCCGGTGCCATGGTCACCAGAGTGGCCCTCGCCTAAGTGTCCGCGCCAGTCAGGAAGCCGGAGTGGTTCGAGCAATGGTTCCGACACCACTCGCCACCCAACGGAGCGGTATACCGCCCGCAAGCTCCATCCTCGCTTCGCTCGGCTGCAAGGTGCCTCAGTCGCGTGGCTGGCACTCATGTGCTTCCGCCCGCGCAGCACGCCGGGTCCGATATTCTGACCATTCACATCACTCGTGCGACCGGGCCGGTTGCCTGTTATCGCTGCTCAACTGCGCTATGAGGGCGAGTGTTTCCGTGTTGGTGAGTACGTCCCTCTTTTTCTGCGGCGAGAGGCGAGGACCGCGCACGTATCGGGTTTGGGGTGATATTCCGATTGTGCTGCTTGAGGGGGTGTGTACCTGTCGGCCGAGCGAAGCGAGGGCGGAGCTTGCGGGCGGTATACCGCTCGGTTGGGTGGTGAGTGGTGTCGGAACCATTGCTCGAACCACTCCGGCTTCCTGACTGGCGCGGACACTTAGGCGAGGGCCACTCTGGTGACCACGGCACCGGGAAGTCATGCGTTTTCACAGCGCCTTTCTTTTGGTTACTTTTCTTTGGCAAGACAAAGAAAAGTAACCGCCGCCCCGCGCAGGGGCGACGCTAATAGACCGACACGATCACAGGCACTTCACGAAAACCGCAAGCAAACCACGAAACCACGAATCAATCCTTCCCCTCTCGCTCAACCAACGCGCCCCCGCGAGGCTCCCCCCCGGTCTGCTTTTCGAGCCACGCCCGCCGGTCCTCGCGCGGCGTCACGCCGAACCGCTCCCGATAGGCATTGGAAAAATGCGCAGCAGAGGAAAACCCACAGGCAAGACTGACCTGCACGACCGATTTGCTCGTGCGCTGCAACTGCGTCCTGGCCTTGAGCAACCGAAGATTGAGGTAATACTTCGAGGGCATCGCCCCGAGATACTGTCGAAAGAGCCTTTCGAGCTGCCGCCTCGACACGCCGACGAGTTCGGCGATCTCATCGGTAGTCAGGGGATCCTCGATATTGGCTTCCATGAGCAGCAACGCATCGTTCAACCGCGGATGCCGCTCGCCAGGCGCGGTCACGAAAGGAATCCGCTGACGTTCCTCGCCACTCCTCAACGTCCCCGCACCCAGCGCATCGGCAATCCGCTCACCGAGATCGGGCCCATGTTCCCGGCCAATCATGGCCAGCATGAAATCCACGGTAGCCTGCCCACCCGCGCACGTCGCGCGATCCCGATCGATCTCGAAGATCTGCTGCGTGACGATCGAGCGCTCGAACTGCTCGGCGAACTGCTGATACGTTTCCCAGTTCACGCTCACGCGATACCCGGAAAGCTGCCCGGCCATCGCCAGCCACCACACGCCGTGGTGAATGCCGGTCACGACCGGCGTGCGCTGCCCGACCCGCGCAAGACTCGCGAGAAACAGCCGGTAATCGGCGAACTGCTGGAACCGCTCGGACACGACGATCAGCCAGTCGCACGCGATCGCATCGTTGAACGCCGCATCGGCATGCCATTGCGCGCCGCCCGCGAGCGTCACGGGCCGCCCGTCCCACGAACACACCTGCCAGCGATACAGCAGCCGCCCGTCGATCTCGTTCGCGAGGTTCAACGCATCGACGATCGGACCCACGCCCGACATCGACACGGGCGGCAATGCAACGATCGCCACCTGCGTCGTGCGGGTGGCGCCTGCGGGACGAGACACCGGTACCACGGTTGAAACCTGCCCTGTCGCGTTACTTGAGACTGCCCGACAGGAACTGCTTGAGCCGCTCGCTCTGCGGGCGCACCAGCACTTCCTTCGGATCGCCCTCTTCCTCGGTCCGCCCCTGATGCAGGAACATCACGTGATTCGACACGTTGCGCGCGAAACCCATCTCGTGCGTGACGACGATCATCGTGCGGCCTTCCTCGGCGAGCTTCTGCATCACCTTCAGCACTTCCCCCACCAGCTCCGGGTCGAGTGCCGACGTCGGCTCGTCGAACAGCATCACGTCCGGATGCATCGCCAGCGCGCGCGCAATCGCGACGCGCTGCTGCTGGCCGCCCGACAGGTGCGACGGATACTGCTTCTCGACGCGCGGCGCGAGGCCGACTTTCTCGAGATACGCGCGTGCACGCTCCTCGGCTTCCTTCTTCGAAATGCCGAGCACGTGCACCGGCGCTTCCATCACGTTCTCGAGCACGTTCATGTGCGCCCAGAGGTTGAAGTGCTGGAACACCATCGCAAGCTTCGTGCGAATGCGCTGCAGTTGCTTGTGATCGGCAACTTCGAGCGCGCCGGCGCGGTCGGCCTTCGTGCGCACGGTCTCGCCGTCGACGACGATCTGCCCCGCATTCGGCCGTTCGAGAAAATTGATGCAGCGCAGGAACGTGCTCTTGCCCGAGCCGCTCGCGCCGATGATGCTGATGACGTCACCGGCCTTCGCGTTCAGCGATACGCCCTTGAGCACTTCGTTGTCACCGTAGCGCTTGTGAATGTCGATCGCCGCAAGCTTGACGGAAGCGGCAGCGCTCGTTTGAGTGATCTCGGCCAACTGGCTCTCCTCGAAGTGATTCAATGACGGGCGGCCGCGAGATACGCAAGCCAGTGGCGCTCCGCGCGGCGAAACGCCGCGACGAGTGCGAACGATACCGCAAGATAGATCAGCGCGGCGATTCCGAACGACTGGAACGCCATGTAGGTCGCGGAATTCGCGTCGCGCGCGACCTTCAGGATGTCGGGCACGGTCGCCGTGAACGCAACGGTCGTCGCGTGCAGCATCAGGATCACCTCGTTGCTGTACAGCGGCAGCGCGCGGCGCAGCGCCGACGGCAGGATCACACGGCGGTACATCGTGAACGGCGACATCCCGTATGCGCGCGCGGCCTCGACCTCGCCGTGCGGAATCGCGCGGATCGCCCCCGCGAAGATCTCCGTCGTGTACGCACAGGTGTTCAGCGCGAACGCGAGAATCGCGCAGTTGAAGCCGCTGCGGAAGAACGCGTCGAGCAGCGAGTGCGAACGCACGAACTCGAGGCTGTACATGCCCGTGTACAGCAGCAGCAACTGCACGTAGAGCGGCGTGCCGCGGAATACGTACGTGTAGAACCGCACCGGCGTCGACACCCATTTGTTCCTCGACACGCGCGCAACCGCGAGCGGCACCGCGCATACGAAGCCGAGCGAAATCGACGCGACGAGCAGCCACAGCGTCACCGCGAGGCCGGAGAGGCGCTGGCCGTCCCAGTAAAGGAACGCCTGGCCGAATTCCTGAAGGATCTCGATCATAGTTCTGCGTGCCGCACGCCCATGGAATATCGCTTCTCGAGCTGGATCAGCACGAGGTTGGAAACGGTCGTGATCGCGAGATAGATCAGCGCCGCGACGAGGATGAAGAAGAACATGTTGAACGTGCTCTTGCCGGCGTCCTGAGCGGCCTTCACGACGTCCGCCAGGCCGATGATCGACACCAGCGCGGTGGCCTTCACGAGCACCTGCCAGTTGTTCCCGATCCCGGGCAATGCAAAGCGCATCATCTGCGGAAACATGATCCGCGCGAACACGCGCGCGCCGCTCATCCCGTAAGCCGCACCGGCTTCGAGCTGGCCGCGCGGCACCGACAGGAACGCGCCGCGGAACGTCTCGGTGAAGTACGCACCGTAGATGAAGCCGAGCGTCAGCACGCCGGCCACGAACGGGTCGATGTCGATCTGGTCCCAGCCGACGAAGTCGGTGAACTGGTTCAGCCAGATCTGGATGCTGTAGAACAACAGCAGCATCAGGACGAGATCGGGCACCGAGCGGATCAGCGTCGTATAACCGGTCGCGATCGCTCGCAGCACCCGGTTGTGCGACAGCTTCGCCACCGCGCCGATCAGCCCCAGCGCCACCGCAGTGGCGAGCGACAGCACCGACAGCTCGATGGTCTGCACGGTGCCGGCCCAGAGGACGGGACCAAAGCCGTATAGGAACACGCGCGTCTCCAGAGTTGGAATGGATGCCGACGCGTATGCCTGTCCCGCGCCGGGCTGACGCGGATAGTCGCAAGCGAAATTGATTGTCTCAAATCACCTTGCATGCGATTGCTGCGTCGCAGCAATCCGCTCCACCATTTACAACTACGGCCTACAACCCTGTTTCAAAAGGAAAAAAGCCGCTCCCTGACAACCGGATAACGGGCAGGGAAGCGGACTTTTTGCAATTTTCCGGTCGCTTTTTCGATATAGCGCCGAAGCGGGCTGCGGCTGCAGTTACCGCCCCTTCAGGATGTCGGAGCGCGAAGTCGTATAGACAAGCCCATCCGGGCCGAAATGGACGTTGAAGAATGCGTCGGTGTTGACGCCGTCCTCGAGCCAGCGCCAGCTCCAGACCGTCTCGGGCTTGAGCGGATACTGCGCGATGTCGCCGGGCTTGCCGAGCAGGCGCCGCACTTCGTCCTCGTTCATCCCCGGGCGCACCTTCGCGAAATTCTCGGCGGTCAGCACCTGCGTCGCGCCCGTATAGCGGCCGTTCGCATCGAGATCGACGAACCATGTCTGGTTCCCCATCGGGCCGCGCGGGTATTCGAGACGCTTCGAGCCGTCGGTGAAGTCGCGCTCGGTCTCGGGCTTGCCCATCGTGCCGCGCACGTCGGCCTCGGTCGATTCGCCGACCTTCAGCCCCTTCAGCAGCAGCGGCGCGGGCTTGATCGCGTTGAAGAAGTCCCTGATACGTTGCACGTCGAGGTTGCCTTGCTTGTCGTCGCAGCCGGTCAGCGCCAGCGCGGCGGCCAGCATCGTGACGGGAAGCAGCCGGAAACGGAAATTCATCGGAAGAAATGCGCGTCGAGAAAACACGCGCCAAGGATACCCGCGCGACGCCAAAAGCGCGAGACGGGCGCGCGGCCCGTCTCGTGTTAATGCATCGTTTCGGTTTCGGTCTCGGCCACGCGGCTCGTCGCTTGCGACGCGCGCGGCACGGCCTGCGGCGCACCGATGCGACGCCGCGTGCGCACGAGTTCGGCAAGCTGCCACGAACCGAGCGCCAGGCAGCCGAACAGCACCTCGCGGCCGCGCTTGACCAGCGCGAGCGACAGCGCCGTCTCGCGGTCGACGCCGAACATCTGCGCGAGCAGCACGACGGTCGCCTCCTGCACGCCGAGGCCGCCCGGCACCATGAACGCCGCATGGCGCACGGCCTGCGTCATCGCCTCGATCGCGATCGCGCCGCCGATCGACACCGGATGGCCGAGGAGCGCGAGCGCCCAGTAGATCTCGAGCGCGCCGAGCACATAGCCGGCCAGTTGCCAGAAGAATGCGCTGAACAGCAGGCCCGTGCGCGACATCAGCCCATCGATGTCGGCATCGAGCCGCTTGCCGTCGACACCCTGCAGCAGCCGGTGCGAATCGCCGAGCAGGCGGCCCGCGAAACGCTCGATCGCATGGAAGATGCCGCCGCGACGCATCAGCACGACGCCGAGCACCGGCAGCGGCAGCGTGAGCAACAGCGCGAGGCCGATCGTGCCGCCGCCCATGTTGTCCGTCGTCGCAAGAAGCAGCACGAGGCCGAGCGCCGCGAACGCATACTGGACGACGATCGTCACGAGCACCTCGACGATCACCGATGCCGTCACACGGCTCGCGTCGGGCACCTGCCAGCGCGCAAGCCGGATGCCGACCAACTCGCCGCCGATCCCGACCACCGGCAGCAGCCGGTTCACCGCTTCGCGGACCGTGGCAATCCACCACAGGAACGGCAGCGACGAGCGCTTGTCGAGCAGCAAGTGCCACGCATACGCATCGAGCAGCAGCGGCAGCGCATGGAACGGCACGAGCCACAGCAGCGCGTAACCGGCGCGCGCGAGCATCTGCGACACGTCGCCGATACCTTCGTGCAGCCCCAGCGCGAGCAGGATGCCGATGCCGAGCGGCCAGCCGAGCCATTTGATCCACTTGGTCATGACGGCTGCGCCCCCGGTGCACGCGACGCTTGTGCGCCGCGCCGTGCCGCGGGCTGGCCGAACACGTCGGCAAAACCGCCGGTCGCGACGCCCGCGGCCTTCAGCGCGGCCGCGACGCGCGGCGACAGCAGCGCGTCGAGTTCGTCCACCGGACGGTAGCCGGCCATCGTCGGCGTGATCGGGCCGTCGCCGGCTTCGGCCGGATGGCAGTAGATCTCGCCGACACCCGGCGGCAGCTTGGCCAGCGCGTCGAGCAGCACAGCCTCGTCCATCGCGCCCGTATGTTCGATCCCGACCACGTAGTCGTTGTGCGCGAGCCCCGCGCGGTCGAGCCGCGCGCGCACGAGCGCGATCCACGGCTTGAGCAGCGCGGGCGCGCTCGTCTCGTACGGCAGCCGCACCGCGCGCAGCCCGTAGTCGCGACCGATCTCGATGATCATCGACAGCACGGTCGGATGCAGGTGGAAATGCTTGTGCGCGTTCACGTGGTCGAGCGGCAGGCCGCTCGCCGCGAACGCGTCGAACTGCGCGCGAATCTCGCGGCGCAGCTGCGCCCGCACGTGCGGCAGGAAGAAGAAGCGGCAGCCGTCCTTCGCCATCGCATCGCCGAAGCGCCCGTCGGGGCCGACGAGCGCGGAAATCTCATGCGCGGGCAGCGTGGCCGGCCCGTCCGCGAGGACGAGATGCAGGCCGACCGCGAGCGACGGCAGTCGCCGCGCACGCTCGATCGCATCGGCCGCGGCGGGCGCGCCGACCATCAGGCTGGCGGCGTTCAGCACGCCGTCGCGGTGCGCGCGCTCGACCGCCGCGTTGACGCGCGGGTGCAGCCCGAAGTCGTCCGCGGTGAAGATCAGCGCCCGCGCCGCCCGCTGCGTCGCCACGAATCAGGCCTCGTGTGCGCGCAGGAAGCGGAAGAACTCGACGCCTTCGCGCAGGCGGCGCTTCATCATGTCCCAGCTCGTCAGCATCTCGCGGACGATCTCCCAGATCTTCGACGGACGGAAGTAGAACTGGCGATAGAACTGCTCGAGATGGTGATAGATCTCGTCGCGCGACAGGTGCGCATAGCCGATCGCCGCGAGCTGCACGCCTTCCTTGCTCACCAGGTTGATGGTCTTGTTCTCTTCCATCCAGCCGTTTTCCACGGCCTGCTTGTAGAGCGTCGTGCCCGGATACGGCGCGGCGAGCGACACCTGGATCGTGTGCGGATTGATTTCCTTCGCGTACTCGATCGTCTTCTTGATGGTTTCCTGCGTCTCGCCCGGCAGGCCGAGGATGAAGGTGCCGTGGATCTTGATGCCGAGCTTCTTGCAGTCCGCGCTGAAGCGGCGCGCGAAATCGGTGCGCACGCCCTTCTTGATGTTCACGAGGATCTGGTCGTCGCCGGATTCGAAGCCGACCAGCAGCAGGCGCAGGCCGTTTTCCTTCATGACCTTGAGCGTCTTGTACGGCACGTTCGCCTTCGCGTTGCACGACCACGTCATGCCAAGCTTGCCCAGGCCGATGGCGATGGCTTCGGCGCGCGGCAGGTCGTCGGTGAAGGTGTCGTCGTCGAACATCAGTTCCTTCACTTCCGGCATGTTGTCGCGAATCCACTTCGCTTCCGCGAGCACGTTCTCGACCGAGCGCGTGCGGTAGCGATGGCCGCTGACCGTCTGCGGCCACAGGCAGAACGTGCAGCGCGACTTGCAGCCGCGGCCCGTGTAGATCGACACGTACGGATAGTTGAGGTAGCCGATGAAGTAATTGTCGATCTTCAGGTCGCGCTTGTAGACGGGCGCGACGAACGGCAGCTCGTCCATGTTCTCGAGGATCGGACGCGCTTCGTTGTGCTCGATCGAGCCGTCCTTCGCACGCCAGCTCAAGCCCTTGATATCGGGGAACGGCTTGCCTTCGGCGATTTCCTTGCAGGTGTAGTCGAATTCCTCGCGGCACACGAAGTCGATTGCCTCGCTCGCCGTGAGCGAGTTGTGCGGATCGACCATCACCTTCGCGCCCACCATGCCGACCAGCATCGACGGCTTCATCTTCTTCAGGTCCTGCGCGAACATCGCGTCGGTCGGAAACGACGGCGTGCTCGTGTGGATGATCACGAGGTCGTAGTCGTTCGCGATCTTCAACGTTTCCTCGACCGACAGGCCGTCGGCCGGTGCGTCGACGACGCGGCTGCCCGGCACGAGCGCGGCCGGCTGCGCAAGCCACGTCGGGTACCAGAAGGAACGGATTTCGCGCTTCGCCTGATAGCGCGAGCCGGCTCCGCCGTCGAAGCCGTCATACGAAGGGGCCTGCAAGAACAGCGTTTTCATGAATGCTCCGGTAGCCTGCATAGTTCGATTCGTCACAACGATTCAGTCAAAAAACCGCGGGCCGCCGTGCCGGCGCCCGCCTCTCTGTCATGTCGCGCCGCGCGGCCTCGCCGCGCAGCGCGTCTCGGCCCTCGGGCCGGGTTCGGTCGGAACGGCCCTAGCGGCCGTCCACTGCTTCCACTGCCGCCGTCGCGCGTTCGCCGCCGACGACCGTCATCCGCGCGCCGCGCCATACGACGTGCGTGCCGAACGCGGCCGCGAGCCATTCGAGCGCGAGCAGCGTGTCGCGCACCGCGACGAGCGGCAGGTCGCGCCAGAACGCGAGCCAGCCGTCCTCGCCGCGCGCGTGCAGCACGAGCCGCCCGAACGTGCCCACCACGGCCGCCCAGCCCGCCAGCGAACCGGCGAAGGTTCCGTCGAGGCGCAGCGCGAGCGCCGCGCCGATCGCGAGCCACGGCACGGTAAACGTAATGAACAGGAACGTGAAGCCGGCCGGGTTCAGCGAACGGATCGTGCGCAGCCAGCGCGTTTCGCGGTGCCACAGCGGCCCGAACGACGGTTCGATCACGTCGGTCGCAACCTCGACCTCCGACAGCACCGTGCGCCGCCCGAGGCGGCGCGGCAACTCGGCCAGCCAGAAATCGTCGGCCAGTTCGTCCTTCAGCACGGGAAAGCCGCCGATCCGGTCGAGCGTGTCGCGCGTCAGCGCGAGCGTCGCGCCGAAGCCGAAGCGGCTCGAGCGGCCAAGGTGCGTGATCCGGACCGACGGCGCGAACCAGGCGTCGACGAACTGCGCGCCGATGCGCGTCCAGAACCCGCCGACGCTGCGCGCATGATACAGGCACGTGACGACCCCCACCGACACGTCGGCGAGCGGCGCCGTCACGCGCTCCAGATAGTCGGGCCTCACCGCGATGTCGCTGTCCGCGATCACGATGCGGCCGTACTTCGCGCGCTCGGCGAGGTTGATCAGGTTGGCGACCTTCAGGTTCTTGCCGTGCACGCGCGCATCGACCACGAGCGTGATGTCGCACTCGGGATAATCGGCGCGCAGCCGTTCGACCACGGCAATGGCCGGATCGGCCGCCGACGCGACGCCGAACAGCACTTCATAACGCGGATGGCGCTGCTCGCAGAACGTCGCGAGGTTTTCGTACAGGTGCGGCTCCGCGCCGCACAGCGGCTTGAGCACGCTGACCGGCTCGAAGCCGTCGCGCATGGCCGTGCGCGGCGTACGCGGCCGCGGCGCGAACGCGGCGACGAGCGCATAGCCGGCCGCGGCCAGCGTGAAGACGATCAGGAGCCAGTCGAGCATCGTTGCGGTTGCCGTCATGCGCGACGCCTCCCGGCGACCTTAACGCCATGGAGAACGCCTGAGCATGATTGAGCGTGATTCGGTATTCCGACAACGACGAACGCGGGCACGACCCGACTCCTTGTTCCAGCAGCGTCTGTATGTGAGGGAGGCCCGACCCATCCTTCGGGTATGGCCATGCCCGGCTTCGCGTGGCGCATCTCCGCGCGACACCCGGACGGGATACGGGAAGACTCGTATGGCTACCTTCGGCACAACATGGGCAGGCGCCGGATTTTAGCAGCCCGCGGCACCCCGCGCTCGGCACTACGAGAAACGGACTGGTGCAATTCCGGCAAAGCTGCGCAGTCGGCGAACCATTTGCGCACACCCGTGTTCACGTTAACGTAAGCGGTTTGCAGGCGTATTGCAGTATTGAAAATCAAACGTTTCGTGCAAATTTGTATGTCGATGCGGATTCACATTCAATCGCCGTAAAGATTGGTGATTAATCGGCGATTAGATTGATTTTTGCAACGATCACCCAAGTCGACCCTGCATCCCTGAAAGGCGCATGGGTATCGGGCCGCTCCCAGCACATTCCGGTGCCCTTTGGCAAAATCCTCGGCATTTGTTGCGTAAGTGCATCACCCCGCTCCCCCGTTCGAAGGCCAACCGATGACTCCGTTTTCCGTACTCGACCTCGCCCCCATTCCGGCCGGCGCCGACGCCTCCCAGGCATTTCGCAACACCGTCGATCTCGCGCAGCATGCGGAACGTTGGGGTTACCAGCGCTACTGGCTCGCCGAGCATCACAACATGCCCGGCATCGCGAGCGCGGCAACGGCCGTCGTGATCGGCCACGTCGCGGGCGCCACGCAAACGATCCGGGTCGGGTCGGGTGGCATCATGCTGCCGAATCACGCACCACTCGTCATTGCCGAGCAGTTCGGCACGCTCGCGTCGCTGTATCCGGGACGCATCGATCTCGGCCTCGGCCGCGCGCCCGGCACCGACCAGACCACGTCGCGCGCGCTGCGCCGCGACCTGATCGGCAGCGCCGACTCGTTTCCGGATGATGTCGCCGAGCTGCAGCGCTACTTCGCGGAGCCCGTGCCCGGCCAGCGCGTGCGCGCAGTGCCCGGCGCAGGGCTCGACGTGCCCGTGTGGCTGCTCGGCTCGAGCCTGTTCAGCGCCCAGCTCGCCGCGATGCTCGGGCTGCCGTTCGCGTTCGCGTCGCACTTCGCGCCGGATTACCTGATGCGCGCGCTCGAGATCTATCGTGCGCAGTACCGGCCGTCGGCCGCATGGCCGAAGCCGCATGCGATGGTCGGCGTCAACGTGTTCGTCGCCGATACCGACGACGAGGCGCGGCGCCTGTTCACGTCGCTGCAGCAGCAGTTCATCAATCTGCGACGCGGCACGCCGGGCAAGCTGCCGCCGCCGGTCGACGTGCTCGAGGCCAACGAGCTGGAACTCGCGACCGTCGCGCATTCGCTGTCGTTCGCGGCGGTCGGCTCGCGCGACACGGTGCGCGACAAGCTGCGCGACCGCATCGCGCAAACGGGGGCCGACGAACTGATCGTCACCGCGCAGATCTACGATCACGCGGCACGGCTGCGCTCGTTCGAATTGACCGCGCAGATCCGCGACGAACTCGCGAGCGAAACGCGCTGACGGCGCGCGCCCGGGCCGCCCGCGGCCGGCCCCGCATCACTGCGGGTGCACGGCCTCGAGCCCGTCGAGCAGCGCCTTGTGGAACGCGTCCGGGTCCTGGATCTGCGGCGCGTGCCCGAGCGCCGGGAACTCGACGAGCTGCGCGCCGGGGATCGCGGCCTGCGTGCGCTTCGCGAGTTCCGGGTAGCGGCCGAGCTTCGCATGCACGTCAGGCGGCGAGACGTCCTTGCCAATCGCGGTCGTGTCCTTGTCGCCGATCATCAGCAGCGTCGGCACGCGGATCGCGCCGAGTTCATAGACCACCGGCTGCGTGAGGATCATGTCGTAGATCAGCGCGGAGTTCCACGCGACCGCGTCGCGCCCCGCGCCACGGTACATCCCGGCCAGCATCTGCACCCAGCGCTCGTACGACGGCGACCACTTGCCCGCGTAGTACGTGCCCTGCTCGTAGCGGCGGATGCCGTCGGCCGTGGTCTTCAGTTCGCGTGCATACCAGTAGTCGACCGGCAGCGGCGGCACGCCGAGCGCCTTCCAGTCCTCGAGGCCGATCGGGTTCACGAGCACGAGCTGGTCGGTCGCCTTCGGATACATCAGCGCGTAGCGCATCGCGAGCATCCCGCCCGTCGAGTGGCCGACGATCGTCGCCGACTTCACCCCCACCGATTCGAGCAGCGCGTGCGTGTTGCGCGCCAGTTGCTGGAAGCTGTACTGATAGCGATCGGGCTTCGACGACTTGCAGAAGCCGATCTGGTCCGGCGCGATCACGCGATAGCCGGCACGGCTCAGCACGCCGATCGTGTCCTCCCAGGTCGCCGCGCAGAAGTTCTTCCCGTGCAGCAGCACGACGGTGCGGCCGTTCGGGCGTGCCGGCTGCACGTCGAGATAGGCCATCTCGAGGGTTTCGCGCTGCGACACGAACGTGTACAGATGCACGGGTGCCGGATAGGGGAACCCTTCCAGGCGCGGGCCGTACACGGGCCCGTCGTTGCCGGCGGGCAATGCGGCGGCGGCCATGGCAGGCATGGCGCACGCGACGGCGACACCCGCGCCGAGCACGGCGGAGCGCGCGGCAAACAACATCTTGCGAATCGAAAGCATGGCGATCACGGTGATTGGAGACGCTCGCGGGCAGCCAGGCCGCCCGCGCCCCGCGATTCTACGCGGTCACGCTGACGACGGCGCGCAACACTCCGGGGCCGCGCGACTTACGCGCGCGCGACGAACTCGGGTATCGTGTGACGTGACCCTGAAACGCGTGCAGGCGCTTCCCATGAAAAACGTCCTCAGCATTCAGTCGCACGTCATCTACGGCCATGCCGGCAACAGTGCGGCCGTGTTCCCGATGCAGCGCCTCGGTGTCAACGTCTGGCCGCTCAATACCGTCCAGTTGTCGAATCACATGCAGTACGGTCACTGGGCCGGCAGTGCGATCGATGCCGCGAAGATGGAGCAGCTCGTCGACGGCATCGCCGCGATTGGCGCACTCAAGCGCTGCGACGCCGTGCTGTCCGGCTTCCTCGGCTCGCCGCCGCAGGCGCGTGCGGCCGTCGAGATCGTCCGCTCGGTGAAGGCGATGAACCCGAACGCGTGGTACTTCTGCGATCCGGCGATGGGCCAGACGGGCGGCATCCGGCCCGAGCCCGGCGTCGAGGAATTCATCGTCCAGGAGATGCCGGCGCTCGCGGACGGCATGTCGCCGAACCACACCGAACTGCAGAAGCTCGCCGGGCGGCGCATCGAAACCGTCGCCGAAGCCGTCGACGCCTGCCGCGCGCTGATCCGCCGCGGCCCGCAGATCATCCTGGTCAAGCACCTGCACGACCGCAACAGCCCGGCCGATCGTTTCAACATGCTCGCCGTCACCGAAACGGAAGCATGGATCGGCCAGCGCCCGCTGTACGCGTTTCCACGCCACCCGGTCGGCGTCGGCGACCTGACCAGCGCGATCTTCGTCGCATGCCGGCTGCGCGGCGACTCCGTGCGCGCCGCGTTCGAGCATACGCTCGCGGCCGTGCATGCGGTCGTGAAGGCCACCTACGATGCGCGCCGCTACGAGCTCGAACTGGTCGCCGCGCAGGACGAAATCGCGCGCCCGAGCGAATGGTTCGGTGCGTGGGTCACTGACGCCTGACGCACGGGCGTCGCCCTCCGCTTCATCGGCGCGCATCCCGCGCCGCTTTCCAGCCTCCCACCACCGCACCGCGACCGCCGGCGACAGGTGTCCCGACGCTGCTTCGAGATCCCTTCGATGCGGATGCAAACGTTTCCGGACTTCACATGAATGACACCGATTCCTCGCTATGCTCGCGGCGGCACGACTCGACGCAGCCGCATCCTGCGACCCAGGCGCGCCCTTCCAGCAGGTCCCGCCAATCGGCTCCCCCTTTACCGCACGATAACGACCATGACCCGATCGAACCGTCGTGACTTCCTGCGCGTCGCTGCCGGCACCGCCGGCGCCGCCGCGCTGAACCTGTTTCCGCCCGTGATTCGCGATGCGCTTGCGATTCCCGCGAACCGCCGCACCGGCACCATCCGCGATATCGAACACATCGTGATCCTGATGCAGGAGAACCGCTCGTTCGACCACTACTTCGGCACGATGCGCGGTGTCCGCGGCTTTGGTGATCCGCGCCCGCTGCGCCTCGCGAACGGCAAGTCGGTGTTCCACCAGCCGGTCGGCCCGGCCGAGCTGCTGCCATTCCATCCGGGCGCGGACAAGCTCGGCCTGCAGTTCCTGCAGGACCTGCCGCACGGCTGGCAGGACATGCACGCCGCCTGGAACAAGGGCCGCTACGACCAGTGGGTGCCGAACAAGGGCACCACGACGATGGCGTACCTGAAGCGCGACGACATCCCGTTCCACTACCAGCTCGCCGACGCGTTCACGATCTGCGACGCGTACCACTGCGCGATCCCGAGTTCGACCGATCCGAACCGCTACTACATGTGGACGGGCTACGTCGGCAACGACGGCACGGGCGGTGGCCCGGTGCTCGGCAACGAGGAAGCGGGCTACGGCTGGACGACCTATCCGGAAGTGCTGGAGAACGCCGGCGTCTCGTGGAAGATCTACCAGGACATCGGCACCGGCCTGAACGCCGCCGGGTCGTGGGGCTGGACGCAGAACCCGTACATCGGCAACTACGGCGACAACTCGCTGCTCTACTTCAACCAGTACCGCAACGCGCTGCCCGGCACGCCGCTGTACGACAAGGCGCGCACCGGCACCAACATCAGCGCGGGCGGCACGCTGTTCGACGTGCTGCAGCAGGACGTGAAGAACGGCACGCTGCCGCAGGTATCGTGGATCTGCGCGCCGGAAGCGTATTCCGAGCATCCGAACTGGCCGGCGAACTACGGCGCGTGGTACATCGAGCAGGTGCTGAAGGCGCTCGTGTCGAATCCGGAGGTATGGAGCAAGACCGCCCTTTTCATCACGTACGACGAAAACGATGGCTTCTTCGACCACGTGCAGCCGCCGTTCGCGCCGCAGTCGCGCGACAACGGACTGTCGACGGTCGCGACGACCAACGAGGTATTCCCCGGTGATGCATCGCACATGGCCGGCCCGTACGGGCTCGGTCCACGCGTGCCGATGCTCGTCGTGTCGCCATGGACGAAGGGCGGCTGGGTCTGCTCGCAGACCTTCGATCACACGTCGCTGCTGCAATTCATCGAAGCGCGCTTCGGTGCGCAGTATCCGGTCAAGGCCGGCAACATCTCGCCGTGGCGTCGCACGGTGTGCGGCGACCTGACCGCCGCGTTCGATTTCGCGACGGCCGACGCCGGCTGGCCGACACTGCCGGACACGAGCGGCTACGCGCCGCCCGACCGCCTGCGCCACCCCGACTACATCCCGGTGCCGCCGGTGCTGCAGAAGCTGCCGAAGCAGGAGGCCGGGCTGCGGCCGGCGCGCGCGCTGCCGTACGAGCTGTTCGTGCACGGCCGCGTCGAATCGGTGAACGGCCTGTTCCGGCTGACCTTCGCGAACACTGGCCGGGCGGGCGCCGCGTTCCAGGTGCAGTCGCGCAACCGTCTCGACGGCCCGTGGACGTATACGGTCGAAGCCGGCAAGCGGCTCGACGACACGTGGAGCGCCGCCGCGTCGCTCGGCCTGTACGACCTCGACGTGTACGGCCCGAACGGCTTCTACTGCCATTTCCGCGGCCCGTTCGCGACCGGTGTCGGCAGCGCGAACGTGAACCCCGAGGTGATCTACGGCTACGACGTCGCGAACGGCAACATCACGCTGCGCCTGATGAACCGCGGCCACAAGGCCGTGCGGCTCAGGGTCACGAACGCGTACGGCCATGGCCGTACGCGCACATTCGACCTCGCGCCGGGCCAGCAGATCGACGACTACTGGGATCTGCGCGGCAGCCACGGCTGGTACGACCTGACCGTCAGCGACGGCCGGCTGCTCGGCTTCCTGCGCCGCTTCGCGGGCCACGTCGAGACGGGCCGCCCGAGCACCAGCGATCCGCTGATCCGCACGCACGCCTCGCACGACGATGCCGAAGCCGCATCGGACGCACTGTCCGACTGACGGCGTCCGGTGCGCGGCGCGGCCCCGGCGGGCCGCGCCGCTTCCCTCCTCCTCGCTCCCCCTCTCCACCCGCTCCGTTCGCGACGGGAAACTCCCGATACCGGCTGCCGCCGCACGCGCGGAAGCTATGCGCAAATCCGCACCGAATGCGCGGCTAATTGCCAAGACCCGGGCATATCGGCGACCTATATATCGAGGCAGTCGGGGCGCCTCACAAAGCCTGACGGGAGAATCTTCCGAGGATCACGATGCCGACCTCCCCGCCCGATTCCGAGAAGCGGTCGAACCGCCCGCCCGTCGCACGCGTCCGGCCCGCCCGAGCGCATGCGGTATTCACTCGCAGATGTCGAACAAGAGGAACAACATGAAATTCCGTCATTCCGTGCTGTCGGTGTCGATTGCATCCGCGCTTGCCCTCCTCTCGCAACAGGCCGCCCAGGCCGCCGATATGACCGACGTGAAAGTCGGGTTCGCCGCGCCGCTCACGGGCGTGAACGCCGGTTACGGCAAGGACCTGCAAAACGGCGTGCAGCTTGCGCTCGACGATGCCGCCGCGCAGAAGGTGCAGATCGCCGGCAAGCCCGCGCACTTCAACCTAGTCGTGCAGGACGACCAGGCCGACCCGCGCATCGGCGTGCAGGCCGCGCAGGCGCTCGTCGACCAGAACGTGTCGGTCGTGGTCGGCCACTTCAACTCGGGGACGACGATTCCGGCGTCGGTCGTCTACGACAAGGCCGGCGTCCCGGTGATCGATCCGGCCGCCACCAACCCGACGCTCACCGCGCGCGGGCTCGCGAACATGTTCATGGTGATCGCAACCGACGGCCAGAACGCCGGCAACGCGGGCAAGTACGCGGTCGACGTGACGAAGGCGAAGCGCATCGCGATCATCGACGACCGTACCGCGTTCGGCCAGGGCGAGGCCGACGAGTTCGAGAAGGCCGTGAAGGCCGCCGGCGGGAACATCGTCGGCCGCGAATTCACCAGCAATCAGGCGGTCGACTTCCGCGCGCAGATCACGAGCCTGAAGGCCAAGAACCCCGACCTGATCTTCTTCGGCGGCCTCGACTCACTCGCCGCGAATTTCATCAAGCAGATGCGCCAGCTCGGGCTGAACGCGCAGTTCGTCGGCGGCGGCGGCGTGAAGGACAACGAGTTCATCAAGATCGCGGGCCCGGCCGCCGAAGGCGCGATGGCATGGGAATACGGCCGGCCCCTCGACGAGCTGCCGCAAGGGAAGGATTTCGAACAACGCTTCAAGAAGCGCTTCGGCGTCGACGTGCTGTCATACGCGCAGTTCGGCTACGACGCGGCGTGGGCAGCGATCAAGGCGATGCAGGCGGCCGGCTCGACCGACCCGAAGGTCTATCGTCCGGCGCTGAAGAAGATCGACTTCGACGGCGTCACCGGCCGCATCTCGTTCGCGAACGACGGCTCGTTGAAGAGCGGGATGTCGACGCTGTACCAGGTGAAGAGCGGCGCGTGGAAGACGATCACGACGAAGGGAGGCTGATCGGCGGTGCCGGCGGCCGGCGGCGGAAATGCCGCCCGGCCCCGGCGATCGATGAAGGGACATCGATCTCGTATGACGACTGACGTTAAGGGGATTCGAGCGGGCAAGCGGCCGCGCCGGCCGCACCGCCGGCGCGTCAGCCGGCCTGCGTGTCGCGCTCGGCCTCGGCCGCCTCGTGCGCGCGACGCAGCCGTTCGCGGCTGTTGGTGAGGTGGGTGCGCATCGCGGCGCGCGCGGCCTCCGGGTCGTGGCGCGCGATCGCCTCGTAGATATCTTCGTGCTCGTGGTTCAGCCGGCCGACGTAGCGCTCGAGATCGTCGCCGGCAAAGCGGGCCGAATTCACGCGCGTGCGCGGGATGATCGACGTGCCGAGCTGCGTCATGATGTCGACGAAATAGCGGTTGCCGGTGGACTGCGCGATCTGCAGGTGGAACTGAAAGTCGAGCTGTGCGGTGTCGCGGCCGCCGCCCGCCCCCGTTGCAATTGCGTCGAGCGCGCGCCGCAACGCGGCCAGGTCGGTATCGTTCGCGCGCTGCGCGGCAAGGCTCGCACATTCGCTCTCGAGGCTGATGCGCAGTTCCAGCACCGCGAGCACGTCGCGCAGCGTCGTGATCGTCGCCGGGTCGATGCCGAGCGTCTGGCGGCGCGACGGCTCCAGCACGAAGCTGCCGATGCCGTGGCGCGTCTCGACGAGGCCGCTCGCCTGCATCCGCGAGATCGCCTCGCGCACGACCGTCCGGCTCACGCCCTGCGCCGCCATGACTTCGGTTTCGGTCGGCAGCTTGTCGCCGGGACGCAGCGTGCCGTTTTCGATCTGCGCGGTCAGCGCGTCGACGACATCTTGTGCGAGGCTGCGTGCGCGACGGCGCGGCGCTGCGGGAAGCGTAGGCACGGACATGTGGCCGGTTCCTTTTTGAATGATCGTAATGTGAGCCGAGGGTTTACGCGGGGTTTGAGCGAAAGCCGATGATTCATTATACTTCGTCACAAGTCATCCGACGACTGATGATAGAAACACGGATCTCCTGTCGACTCAAGCGTGCATTCCAGCGCCGCCCGGTCCCATGCTTTACGATCAGCCGGCGTTCGCGTTCTGCGCTACGCTGGATCGGTTGCCGCTCCCACCCCGTTCCGGGTTGCGTCGACCTGCGGGGCTTGCGTGCCGCGCATGTCGGTTGTCGAATGATCGCACCTCCCGCCGCGCGCGGCAAAGCTTTTGCCGCACGGCATTGCCCACCCTTTCGCCATCGCCGCCCATGAACGCCGTCACTGCCTCGCCCTCCCACGACACGCCGCGCATCGTCGACCTGCAAGCGATTCCGGTCGCCGGTCACGACAGCATGCTGCTCAACCTGAGCGGCGCACACGGCCCGTTCTTCACCCGCAACCTCGTGATCCTGAAGGACAGCGCGGGCCGGACCGGCGTCGGTGAAGTACCGGGCGGCGAAAGCATCCGCCGCACGCTCGACGATGCGCGCGCGCTCGTCGTCGGCCAGCCGGTCGGCAATTACCACGCCGTGCTCAACGACGTGCGGCGCACCTTCGCCGATCGCGATGCGAGCGGCCGCGGGCTGCAGACCTTCGACCTGCGCACGACGATCCACGCGGTCACCGCGCTCGAAGCCGCGCTGCTCGACCTGCTCGGCCAGCATCTCGGCGTGCCGGTCGCCGCGCTGCTCGGCGAGGGCCAGCAACGCGAGCGTGTCGAAATGCTCGGCTACCTGTTCTATGTCGGCGACCGCACGAAGACCGCGCTCGCCTACCGCGACGGCAGCGGCGCGACCGACGACTGGACGCGCGTGCGCGACGAAGCCGCGCTGACGCCCGAGGCCGTCGTGCGGCTCGCCGAGGCCGCGCATGCGCGCTACGGCTTCAACGACTTCAAGCTGAAGGGCGGCGTATTCGAAGGCGCGAGCGAGATCGAGGCCGTGACGGCGCTCGCCGAGCGCTTCCCCGACGCACGCGTGACGCTCGACCCGAACGGCGCGTGGTCGCTCGACGAGGCCGTGCGGCTGTGTCGTGACCAACATCACGTGCTCGCCTACGCGGAAGATCCGTGCGGCGCGGAGAACGGCTACTCGGGCCGCGAGGTGATGGCCGAATTCCGCCGCGCGACGGGGCTGCCGACGGCCACCAACATGATTGCGACCGACTGGCGGCAAATGGGTCACGCGGTGCAGTTGCAGGCCGTCGACATCCCGCTCGCCGATCCGCACTTCTGGACGATGCAGGGTTCGGTGCGCGTCGCGCAGATGTGCCGCGACTGGGGCCTCACGTGGGGCTCGCATTCGAACAACCACTTCGACGTGTCGCTCGCGATGTTCACGCACGTCGCGGCCGCCGCGCCGGGTCAGGTCACCGCGATCGACACGCACTGGATCTGGCAGGACGGCGAGCGGCTGACGCGCGAACCGCTGAAGATCGAAAACGGGCTGGTCGAGGTGCCGAAGCGGCCGGGGCTCGGCATCGATATCGACATGGATGCCGTCGCGGTCGCGCACGAACTGTACAAGCAGCACGGGCTCGGTGCCCGCGACGACGCGGCGGCGATGCAGTACCTGATTCCGGGGTGGACCTTCAACAACAAGCGCCCCTGCCTCGTGCGCTGAGCACGGGACGGACCGGGCGGCAGGATCGCCCGGTCGAGCCGGAACCGAGCGAAGCGATGCGGCCCGCGGCCGGGCCGATGACGGGTATCGGGCGAAAAACGCTGCGTGGGTCGAACGGGATCGGGATGAAGGTGGTGGCAGCGATGGCCGGCCTGCCCGGCCTCGTCTAGGCCATACCTACCCCGCCGCACCTACCCGGCCAGCCCGATCCCCCGCGACATCCCCGATGCGGCGAACACGATGACGATCACCAGCACCGCCTGCCAATGGCCGATCCGCACATAGGTGCGCGCACGGCCGAGATCGGGCATCTGCTGCCGCCGCGCGGCACCGCGCCACCGGATCAGCCCGAGCATCGGCACGACCTCGAGCAGCAGGATCAGCACGAGCGCGGTCATCTTCAGGTGAAAAAACGGTTCGTGCAGGTAGTACGCGGAGCCTTTCTCGAATCCGCCGAACGCGCGCATCAGGCCCGTCACGATCAGCACGAGCGCCGACAGCCCCCACGCGGCATCGGCCTTGAATACACCGGGCAAGTCGGCCGCCTGCGCCGACGCGATGAGCCGGCGCAACGCGCGGTTACGCCCCGCGATCGCGGCAAACGCGACGCCGAACGCGCTCAGGTGAATGGCAGCCAGCAACCAGCGGACGATCATCACGCCTCCTTGTCGCCCGCATGCCGTGCGCGGGACTTGTCAGACGATCTGTTTGAGCGCGGCGTCGAGCGCGAGCACCGCGACGCGGTCGCCTTCGGTCGCGAGCGGCGCACGCATGACGATCTGCCGGTTATGGCCGACGGCCGCCGGCGAATCCCACAGCAGTTCGACCTTCGGTCGGTTGAAGAGGCTGCCGCGGCGCGGCGGCACGACTGCCGGCTGCGCGTCCGATGCGCCCTCGCCTGCCGCAGGCGCCACCTGGCCGGGCCAGCGCACCGACAGTTCGCGCGCATCGTACTGGCCGACCTTGCGGCTTTCCATCCACACGATCGCGGTGCGCGTCAGCATGTCGAGCGAAATCGCATAACGGCCGACCGCGAAGCGGCGGGCGGCCACGTTGGTCCGCCATAGCGGCCGCGGGCGACAGATCCAGACGATCGCGGCATAAAGCGCCGGTGCGGCAACGAGCCAGCCGTTGGTCGCCGTCACCGCATGCAGCGCGAGGCGCCAGCCGTCCACCCAGACGAACATGCCGATCGACCAGACCGCGAACAGGAAACCGATCAGCGCAAAGACGCGCAGCGCCTGGCGCAGCCACTGCGGCAGCGGATGAAACGGCCGTTCGGCGCGCGCGACGGCGCCCGGCAGCGCGAGCAGCAGGAAGATCAGCAGAAGGTAGACGAATGCCCAGGGCGACGACACCATCGCCGACAGCGACGAGCGATAACCCATCTGGGACATCGAGAACAGCCAGCGCGCGAGCAGCACGAGACCGATCGCACGCAACGCGAAGATCACACCGGCGCCGGGGGCCGGCGCTGCGCGCGTGGATTTCGTTCTCGCCAAGACTGCTCTCCTCTGGATATTCGTGCGGGGCCGGATTTCACGGCACGGCCATTATAGGGACATTACCGTCTGGACAGACGGCCGGATGCCATGGCGGGTCGCTTCGGGGGCCGTTCGCGGCGTCGGGCGCGGCGAGAATACAACAGATCCGCGCCGTGGATGTGACAACGCCCCGCCGGAAACCCGGGCGGGGCGTCTAGGGCAAGCCGCCGGCCGCAGCGCGGCGGCGGCCCGCAATCAGCTTGCGTTGACTTCGCGGAGCACCGTGCGACGCTTTTGGCGCAGCAGTTCCTCGTAGCCCTTCACGTAGTTCTGTGCCATCACCTTCGACGAGAAGCGGGCTTCGAACGCGGCGCGGACCTGCTCGCGCGGCAGCGCGTCGAGGCGCTTGAGCGCGGCAACAGCCGACAGTTCGTCTTCGACGACGAAGCCCGACACGCCGTTGTCGATCACTTCCGGCACCGAGCCGCGCTTGAACGCGATCACCGGCGTACCGCAAGCCATCGCCTCGATCATCACGAGGCCGAAGGGCTCCGGCCAGTCGATCGGAAACAGCAGCGCGTGCGCGTTGCCGAGGAATTCAGTCTTTTCGGACTCGCTGATTTCGCCGATGTACTCGACGTGCGGCAGCGCGAACAGCGGCTTGATCTTCTCTTCGTAGTACGCGCGGTCAGCCTTGTCGAGCTTCGCGGCGATCTTGATCGGCAGGCCGGCCTGCTCGGCGATGCGGATCGCCGTGTCGACGCGCTTCTCCGGCGAGATGCGGCCCAGGAACGCGAGGTAGCTCGGCTTCACGTTCGGGATCGGCGTCAGCAGGTTTTCCGGCAGGCCGTGGTAGACGGTCGACAGCCAGTTCGCCTGCGGCAGCGGGATGCGCTGGTTGTCGGAGATCGACACGACCGGCACGTCGCTGAATGCGTTGAAGATCGGCTGCAGTTCCGGCAGGTCGAGACGGCCGTGCATCGTCGTCAGGTGCGGGACCGGCTGGCGCGAGAACAGCGAGAACGGGTAGTAGTCGATGTGGCAGTGCAGGACATCGAACTCTTCCGCGCGGCGGCGCACCTGCTCGAGGAGCAGCATGTGCGGGGCCATCACGTCGCGGATCGTCGGGTCGAGGCGCAGCGCCTGCGGCCAGCACGCTTCGAGCTTCGCGGAGGTTTGCGAATCGCCGCTCGCGAAGAGCGTGACGTCGTGTCCCATCTCGACAAGTGCTTCGGTGAGGTAGGACACCACTCGCTCGGTACCACCGTACAGTTTCGGGGGCACCGCTTCGTGCAACGGAGCGATTTGGGCGATTCGCATGCGTAACTCCTAAAAATTCGGCTAAAAACCAGGTATGGGTCGGCAACCTGCCGGCGGTCCGGGCTGGATGCATGTCGTCCAAAGATCGGACGAATCAGCCTGCCGGGGGCGTCAAACCCGCGCTGCTCAAGGAGCGTCGGCGACGCGACAGGCATAGAACGTTTGAAACGAAGACCCGTTGACAGGGGTTCGTAAAAAACCTGGAATCGAACCCGGAGCCGATTATCTAGGGTTAATCCCGATACGGCGCACAACATTTCAAACACTTTACTTTGTTACAAAGGTGCAACACTTTGCAACCCGCGGACTTGGGTGTCCGTTCTAGAGTGGAAGGCCCTTTTGGCATTCCTTGCCCCCGTGACTGCCGGCAGCGTGATTCCGGCACATGAGGCAGGACGGGATGCCGGATTTTATCTCAAAATCGATCGCGAGCCCCCGGCCAAGGCAAGATTCGCGCAGCGCGACACGCGGCCTTGTTTACAATGCCGGATTATTCAGTCCGGGCGACCGCCGGCCTGCGATCCAGCCGCCACGCTCAATCACCGAATCACCGCACGCATATTTTGGAATCTCTCACCCCTGCCCAGCGCAACGCCCATAACGCGAAGCTGTCGAGCTACGCGCACCGGCCGATCGCGTTCCTGTTCCGCTACATTCGGCTTCATCCCGTCGCCCACCTGATCGTGCTCTGCAGCGTGCTGGCCGCCGTCGGCTGCGCGCTCGGCTCGCAATACGCGATCAAGCACCTGATCGACGTGCTGGCGACCGGGCGGCATCACCCCGGCCCGCTGTGGAGCGCATTCGCGCTGCTCGTCGGGCTGATCGCCGCCGACAACCTGCTGTGGCGCGTCGGTGGCTGGTTCGCCGCGCACACGTTCGTCGCGGTCACCGGCGACCTGCGGCGCGACCTGTTCCAGTACCTGATCGGCCATTCGCCCACCTACTACGCCGAAAAGCAGCCCGGCACGCTCGCGAGCCGCATCACGGCCACGTCGAACGCCGTCTACACGTCGGAAAACACGATGGCGTGGAACGTACTGCCTCCGTGCATCGCGGTGATGGGCGCGATCCTGATGATCATCGTCGTCAATCCGATGATGGCGGCCGGCCTGCTCGGCTGCTCCGCGGTGCTCTCCGTCGTGCTGTTCAAGCTGGCCGGTCGCGGCTCCGCGCGCCACCACGCGTTCGCGGCGAAGGCCGCGGCGGTCGACGGCGAGCTCGTCGACGTGATCGGCAACATGGGGCTCGTGCGTGCGTTCGGGATGACGCTGCGTGAACAGAAACGCTTCGGCGCGACGGTCAAGGCCGAGATGGATGCGCGCCAGCAGAGCCTGCTCTATCTCGAGAAGCTGCGCCTGCTGCACGCCGTGATCACCGCGATGCTGTCCGCCGGCCTGCTCGGCTGGGCGCTGTGGCTGTGGGACCAGGGCCGCGCGACGTCGGGCGACATCGTGCTGGTCAGCTCGCTCGGCTTCACGATCCTGCACGGCACGCGCGATCTCGCGGTCGCACTGGTTGACGTCACGCAGCACATCGCGCGCCTGTCCGAAGCGGTCAAGACGCTGCTCGAGCCGCACGGGATGCCGGACCGCTCCGACGCGCAGCCGCTGTCGGCCAAGGGCGGCCGCGTCGACTTCGAGCGCGTGACGTTCGCGTATCCGCACCGCCGCCCGATCCTCGACCACTTCGACCTCCATATCGAGCCGGGCCAGCGCGTCGGCCTGATCGGCAAGTCGGGCGCCGGCAAGTCGACCGTGCTCGCGCTGCTGCAGCGCTTCTACGACACGCAGGACGGCTCCGTGCAGGTCGACGGCCAGGACGTGAAGACGATCACGCAGGACAGCCTGCGCCACGCGATCGCGCTCGTGCCGCAGGACATCTCGCTGCTGCACCGGACGATCTACGACAACATCGCGTACGGCCGCCCCGAAGCGACCCGTGACGAAGTGCTCGCCGCCGCGCGCGATGCGCGCTGCGCGGAGTTCATCGAAGCGATGCCGGAAGGCTATGACACGATCGTCGGCGACCGCGGCGTCAAGCTGTCGGGCGGCCAGCGCCAGCGCATCGCGATCGCGCGTGCGATCCTGAAGGATGCGCCGATCCTGCTGCTCGACGAAGCGACGTCCGCGCTCGACAGCGCATCCGAGGAAGCGATCCAGAGCGCGCTCGACCGCCTGATGGTGGGCCGCACGGTGATCGCGATCGCGCACCGCCTGTCGACGCTGCGCAACTTCGACCGGATCATCGTGATGAACAACGGCAAGGTGGTCGACGACGGCGCGCCCGACGTGCTGCGCAACCGCCCGGGCCTGTACCGCGACCTGCTCGCGAAGCAGCACGGCCGTCATCACCCGGCTCCCGACGGCAGCACGCCGACCGGCGAACGCGTGGCCTGACGTCCCGGCCCGCAGCCGACAAAAAAGCCGCAGTGCGCCTCGCACTGCGGCTTTTTCATTGCTCGATGAACCGCCGGTTACGCGCGCTGCAGATCGCGCAGGAAGTTGTCGCGCCACACCGACACGTTGTTCTCGCGAAGCTGCGCGATCATGTCGGTATAACGCGCGCGCCGCTCGGCGAGCGGCATCGTCAACGCCTGCGACAACGCATCGGCCATCCCGTCGATATCGATCGGATTGACGATCAGCGCCCCCGTCAACTCGCGTGCGGCGCCCGCGAAGCGCGACAGCACGAGCACGCCCGGATCCTCCGGATTCTGCGCGGACACGTATTCCTTCGCGACGAGGTTCATCCCGTCGCGCAGCGGCGTCACATAGCCGACCCGCGCGAGCCGGTACAGCGCCGCGAGCAGCTGGCGGTCGTACTGGCGATGAATATAGAGGATCGGCGCCCAGTCGAGCTCGGCGAAGCGTCCGTTGATGCGCCCCGACTCCCCCTCAAGCTGCAGGCGGATGTCCTGGTACGCGCGCAGCTCCGCGCGGGTCGACGGCGCAATCTGCAGGAACGACACGCGATTGCGATGCGACGGCTCGTGTTCGAGCAGCTTCTCGAACGCGCGAAAGCGCTCGACGAGCCCCTTCGAGTAATCGAGCCGGTCGACGCTCATGATCAGCTTGCGACCACGCAGCGAGGTCGCGAGCGTGCGCACCGCTTTGCCGTGCTCGCCGGCCTGCGCGAGCGACGCGATCTCGTCCGGATGCACGCCGATCGGATAGGCGGCCGCGCGCAGCGTCCTGCCGAATGCGCGCACCGTCGCCAGGTGGCCATCGTGCTCGATCACGCCATCTGCTTCCGATTCAACGTAGTCGCAGAACGCACGCAGGTCGGGCTCGGTCTGGAATCCGAGCAGGTCGAATGCGCACAGCGACTCGACGAGATCGCGATGCGGCGGCACGTTGACCAGCACCTGCGCGGCCGGAAACGGGATGTGCAGGAAGAAGCCGATGCGGTTCTTCACGCCGGCCGCGCGCAGTGCGCGCGCGAACGGGATCAGGTGATAGTCGTGCACCCAGATCACATCGTCGTCCTGGAGCAGCGGTACGAGCTGCTGGGCGAGCCACACGTTCACGCGGCCATAGCCTTCGAACTCGTGACGGTCGTACTGGATCAGGTCGGCGCGGTAGTGAAACGCGGGCCACAGCGTCGCGTTCGAGAAGCCGCGGTAATACTGGTCGTAGTCGCGCCGCGACAGGCCGATGGTCGCGAACGTGACCGGACCGTGCTCCTCGACGCGGATCTGCGGCGCGCCGGACGCGACGACCTCGCCGCTCCAGCCGAACCACATGCCGCCGGTCTCCTTCAGCGCATCGTACACGCCGATCGCGAGACCGCCCGCCGCCGGTTCGCCTTCCGAAATCGGCGCAACGCGGTTTGAAACAATGATGAGGCGACTCATGCGTCCGGCTGCCCCGCACCGAGCCAGCGCGCGATCTGATCATGCAGCGCGTCGACCGAATCGAGCCGCATGCGGGCGGACGTCTCACCCGCGCCGACCTTGATCGACAGGCCGCCGCGCGCGTTGACCACCGCGAAGCCCTTCTCGTCGGTCAGGTCGTCGCCCGCGAACACCGGCACGCGGCCGGCAAACGGCGGCTCGTCGAGGAACGCGGCGAGCGCGCGCCCCTTGTCGACGCCTTTCGGCTTGATCTCGAACACCATCTTGCCGGGCTGCAGCACATACGCGTCGGCGTAGTCTGCGACGAGGCGCTCGGTGGCCGCGCGCGCAGCCGCCTCGCGCTCGGGCGCGTTGCGGTAGTGCAGCGCGACGGCCGCACCCTTGATTTCGAGCAGCATGCCCGGATGACGGTCGACGACGGCCGCCAGCTCGCGCTCGATGCGCAGCAGACGTTCGTCGTTGAAGCCGATGCGCTGCGTGTCGCCGTTCGCATCGCGGCGCTCTGCGCCGTGCAGGCCGGCGATCGGCAGGCCGGGCATCTTCAGGAACGTGTCGATGTTGTCGATACCGCGCCCGGACACGATCGCAACCGCGCCGTGCGAGCGGCGCCGCAGCTCGTCGAGCAGCGTCGGCAGCGACGGTGGAACATGAATGCTGTCGGGCGTGGGCGCCAGTTCGACGAGCGTGCCGTCGAAGTCGAAGAAGAACGCGGTATCGGTCAGGGACAGGGAAGCCGGAACGGATTGCATCGATTCGATAGTGTGAGGGTCGGCCGGCAAACGCCCCGGGCGGCCGCTGCGCGAATGGAATTGTGCGCATCTTACCGCGCCTGCGTATTGAGATGGGCGAAACCGGTGCCTCGCGGGCAGCGCGCCGCCGCCCGCGTCAACTGCGACATATTGCCCCGCTCGCCCGCCGCGTACGGGTTTCGAAAGGACGCAGGCGCGCGAATTGCGCTACAGTCGCAACCGCCTGCCCCGCGACGCATGGCGCCGCCGGCGGCCATCATTCCGTCCGATCGAGCCCCAGGATGTCGTCTGCCCGCACTGCGCCGCACCGGCGCTTCTCCCGCCTCATCCGCACGGCCGCGGCCCTCGCCGCCGCCGTGGCGCTCGCCGCGTGCACGCACGACGAGCCGCGCTGGAACCTGACCAACGTCACCGGCCACCTGCCCGACCTGTCGTTCACGCTGACGGGTGGCGACGGTCACCCCATTGACGCCGATGCATTCCACGGCCAGGTCGCGTTCGTCTACTTCGGCTACACGCACTGCCCCGATGTCTGCCCCGAAACGATGGCGCGGCTGATGGAAGTGCTGGCGAAGCTCGGCCCGCAGGCCAACAACGTGCGCATCCTGTTCGTCTCGGTCGACCCCGCGCGCGACACGCCGCAGGCCATGCAATCGTATGTCGCCGCATTCGACGCCGTGCATGCGCGCGGCTTGACCGGCACCGACCGCCAGATCGAATCGCTCGCGAAGCGCTATCGCGTCGCGTACCAGATGGAAAAGCGCGATCCGTCCGGCGGCTACGAAGTCACGCACAGCTCGGCCGTCTACATCTTCGACGCGAGCGGCCGCGCCCGCCTGCTTGCGACCGACCGCGACTCGCCCGACGCCATCGCCGCCGATGTGCGCCGGATCATCGACACCGCCTCCACGACCTGAATTCATCCCGACATGAAAACGAAAACGACCCTCAAGACGCTCGCCCTCCTCGCCGCGCTGTGCGCCGGCGCCCACGCGTATGCCGCCGGCGCGATCACCGCGCAGAACGCATGGGTGCGCTGGCTGCCGAACAAGCTGCCCGCCGGCGGCTACGTGACGCTCGTGAACACGAGCGACAAGCCGGTCGATCTCGTCGACGTCGACAGCCCCGACTACGGGATGGCGATGCTGCACCAGACCGTCTCGAACGGCTCGACGCAGAAGATGGAAATGGTCGACAAGCTGACGATCCCCGCGCGCGGCAAGGTCGACATCGCGCCGGGCGGCTACCACTTGATGCTCGAGGAGCCGAAGCACGCGATCAAGCCGGGCGACACCGTGCACCTGCGCCTGAAGTTCTCCGACGGCGAAACGGTCGATGCGCCGTTCGCCGTGAAGTCACCGGCCCAGGCGAAGTGATGCCCGCGCGATGAACCTCCTGTACTGGCTCGATCCGTGGGAACCGTCGCCCACCGTGGTGATCGCGGTGCTGATCGCCGCCGTGCTGTTCGCACGCGGCGTGAAGAAGGCGAAGGTGTCGCCGCTGCGGCAGTTTTCGTTCTGGTTCGGGCTGACGGCGCTCTACGTCGCGCTGCATACGCGGCTCGACTATTTCTTCGAGCACGAGTTCTTCCTGCATCGCGCGCAGCATCTGGTACTCCACCACCTCGGGCCGTTCTTCATTGCGCTGTCCTATCCGGGCGCGGCGATTCGAGCGGGCATCCCGTTCCGCTGGCGGCAGCGTTTCGTGCGCCCCGCGCTCGCGTGGGCGCCCGTGCGCGCGACGCTCGACGTGGTGTTCCATCCGGTCGTCGCGGTCGTGCTGTTCGTCGGGCTGATCTACTTCTGGTTGCTGTCGCCGATCCACTTCATCGCGATGCTCGACTGGCGTCTCTATCGCGTGATGAACTGGAGCATGGTGATCGACGGGCTGCTGTTCTGGTGGCTCGTCGTCGATCCGCGCCCCGCGCCGCCCGCGCGGTTGTCGCCGGGCCGCCGGATCCTGATCGTCGTCGCGGCGATCCCGCCGCAGATCGCGCTCGGCGCGCTGATCTTCTTCACGCCGCACGAGCTGTATCCGATCTATTCGATCTGCGGCCGTGCGTTCACGTGGCTGAGCCCGCTGCGCGATCAGCAGATCGGCGGCCTGCTGCTGTGGATTCCCGGCTCGATGATGAGCGTGATCGGTGCGTTGATCGCGCTGCGACACTGGCTGCGGCTGTCCGCGCGCGGCCGCCTGATCGAAGAACGGGCCGCGCAGCGCACGGACCAGCCGCCGGTGGCGCACGCCGCGCATTGACCGCCGCGCGGCGCGTCGCGCATTACGCGCGTGCGCGGCTCAATTACGCGCGTGCGCGGCTCATCCACACGTGCGGGATGCCATCCTCGTCGTGCACGTCCGAACTCGGCGCGAAGCCGAATGCCCCGTAAAAGCGCTGCAAGTGGGCCTGCGCATGCAGGCTCACCGGCGTATCCGGCCACTGCGCGCGGATATGCTCGAGCGCGCGCGACAGCAGTCCGTTGCCGAGGCCCGCGCCGCGGAACGCGGCGGTCGTCAGCACGCGGCCGATGCGGACGTCGGTATTCTGCGCATCGGGCAGCAGCACACGAAGATAGCCGGCCAGGCGACCGGCCGGATCGAAGGCGGCCAGGTGCCATGCGGCCTGGTCCGCGTCGTCGATGTCGCGATACACGCAGTTCTGCTCGACGACGAACACCGCGCTGCGTGCTTCGAGGATCGAATAGACTTCGCGCGCCGTCAGGGCGTCAAAGGATTTCCAGCGCCAGTCGAGATCGGCGGCGCTCGGGGATGCAGCGGATGCGTTCATGGTCGGTCCTGATTCGGGCGCGCCGGCCGGCGCGCGGCAATCACCGATTATGCCTCGAAGCGCACGCGCTGCGCGACCCGCTGTCCGCCCGCAAAAAAAGCCCCGCATTGCGCGGGGCCTGTCCGTCACGCCGGCATCCGGCCGAAGCGGCCGCTGTTGAAGTCCTCGATCGCGGTACGGATCTCCGCTTGCGAGTTCATCACGAACGGCCCGTAACCGACGACGGGTTCGTCGATCGGTTCGCCGCTCAGGATCAGCAGCTTCGCGTCGCCGTTCGCTTCGATCTCGACATCGCTGCCGTCGCGGCCAAGTTGCACGAACTGCGCTTCCCGGGCGACCGTCTCGCCGTTCACTTGCACGGTACCGCTCAGCACGACCACCGCGAGCGTGCGCCCTTCTGCGACCGGGAACCGCGCATGGCCGCCGGCCGCGAGCCGCACGTCCCACACGTCGATCGGCGTATGCGTGCGAGCCGGGCCGCGCCGCCCGTCGAGTTCACCCGCGATGATCCGCGCCCGCCCCGCGCCGTCCGGCAGTTCGACCACGGGGATGTCGGCGCTCAGCAGCGTCTGGTAGCCGGGCGCGCCCATCTTGTCCGCAGCGGGCAGGTTCACCCAGAGCTGCACCATCTCGAGCGGGCCGCCCCGCTGCGTGAACCCTTCCGAGTGAAATTCCTCATGCAGGATCCCGCTCGCAGCCGTCATCCATTGCACGTCGCCCGGGCCGATCACGCCGCCCGCGCCGGTCGAGTCGCGGTGCGCGACCTCGCCGTCATAGACGATCGTCACCGTTTCGAACCCGCGGTGCGGATGCTGGCCGACACCGCGCGGCGCCGAGGCCGAACCCGGCTCGAACGTGGTCGGGCCGGCGTAATCGAGCAGCAGGAACGGGCTCAGGTGCGCACCGTGAGACTGGTAGCTGAACATCGAACGCACCGGGAAACCGTCGCCGACCCAATGGCCGCGCGGCGCACTGTACACACCCTGGATCTTCTTCATTGCCTTCTCCGAATTGCGGCGAAACACATGTTTCGCATCCTGGGTAGAAATATAGTGGTGGAACGATCGATCCGGTAGACTGCCAAAATCGCACTCAGCGTTCCATTTCATGAACGATAAAGCGCGGGATCTGAACGATCTCTATTACTTCGTGCAGGTCGTCGAACACGGGGGCTTCGCACCGGCCGGGCGTGCGCTCGACATGCCGAAATCGAAGCTGAGCCGCCGCATCGCGCTGCTCGAGGCGCGGCTCGGGATGCGGCTGATCCAGCGCTCGACGCGCCGCTTCACGGTTACCGACGTCGGCCAGACCTATTACGCGCACTGCCGCGCGATGCTCGTCGAGGCCGATGCTGCCGACGAGGCGATCGCGCTGCTGCACGAGGAGCCTCGTGGCATCGTGCGCGTCAGTTGCCCGATCGTGCTGCTCGATTCGCTGGTCGGCACGATGATCGCCGCGTTCATGGTCGCGTGCCCGCGCGTCGAGATTCATCTGGAAGCGACCAACCGTCGCGTCGACGTGGTCGGCGAAGGGATCGACGTCGCGATCCGCGTGCGCCCGCCGCCGCTCGACGACAGCGATCTCGCGCTGCGCGTGCTGGCCGAGCGCGGCCAGTGCCTCGTCGCAAGCCCCGCGCTGCTGCGCGAGCATCGCGCACCAGCCGTTCCCGCCGATCTCGCGCAACTGCCCAGCCTCGATCACGGCGCCCCGCAGTCCGCGCACGTGTGGCGGCTGCGCGGGCCCGACGGCGCTCACGCGGAAATTCATCACCAGCCGCGCTTCGTCACGGGCGGCATGCTCGCGCTGCGCGCGGCGGCCGCCGCGGGCGTCGGCATCGTGCAGTTGCCGACGATGATGGTGCGCGAAGAGGTCGCGCGCGGCGAGCTGGTGACCGTGCTGCCCGACTGGGCGCCGCGCCGCGAGATCGTGCATGCCGTGTTCGCGTCGCGCCGGGGGTTGCTGCCCGCGGTGCGCGCACTGCTGGATTTTCTGGCGGAACGGTTTGCCGAACTCGAACCCGATTGAACCCGCAGCGTCACGTGCAACGTTGCGCTGCAAACCGCGCGCGCGTGCCGTAGACTGCGGTACGCGCATCGCGCATTCCACAACCCTGATCGCTTTCCCGCCATGTTCACGCTGTCCAACGCCCCCCACGCCTCCAAGGCCGATCAATACGCGACGCTCGTCGAGCAGGCACGCGCGCTCGTCGAGTCCGAACGCGACCTGACCGCGAACGCGGCCAACTTCTCCGCGCTGATCTACCACTCGCTCGACCGTCTCAACTGGGCCGGTTTCTACTTCTTCGACGGGACGGAACTCGTGGTCGGGCCGTTCCAGGGCAAGCCCGCCTGCGTGCGGATCGCGCTCGGCAAGGGTGTATGCGGCACGGCCGCTCAGACGCGCGAGACGCAGGTCGTGCGCGACGTGCATGACTTCCCCGGCCATATCGCGTGCGACGCGGCATCGGAATCGGAAATCGTCGTGCCGCTGGTGGCCGCCGACGGCACGCTCATCGGCGTGTGGGACGTCGACAGCCCGGTCGCCGCGCGCTTCGACGAAGAAGATCGCCAGGGGATGGAAGCGCTGTGCCGCGTGTTCATCGAACACGCATGGCAGAAAGCGCGCGGTTAAGCGGCGGCCAGGCCACGTTCATCCATCGGGCAACCGGCCGCCACGTTCGCATGAGAATCGCGTCTCACGACCGAGAACGAAAACGAAACGGGCCCCGCAAAGGGGCCCGTTTCACTGTGCCGCCGCTCCGCCCTTCGCGGCGCATTGCAGGTATCAGGCGGCGTGCGTGCCGGACAGCGACGGGAACGCCTGCGGCTTCGCGTCCTCGGTCAGCACCTCGAAGCCCGTTTCGGTCACCACGACCATGTGCTCCCATTGCGCCGACAGCGAATGGTCCTTCGTGACGACCGTCCAGCCGTCCGCCAGCATGCGCGTGTCGCGCTTGCCCGCGTTGAGCATCGGCTCGATCGTGAAGATCATCCCCGGCCGGAGCGGCACGCCGGTGCCCGGGCGGCCGTAGTGAAGCACCTGCGGCTCGTCGTGATAGACATCGCCGATGCCGTGCCCGCAATACTCGCGAACCACGCTGAATCCTTCGCGATGCGCGACCTGCTGGATCGCGTAGCCGACGTCGCCGAGCGTGGCGCCCGGACGCACCGCGCGAATACCCGCGTGCATCGCCTCATAGGTCGTCGCGACAAGGCGCCGTGCGAGCTCGTTCGGTTCGCCGACGAAATACATGCGGCTCGTATCGCCGAACCAGCCATCCTTGATCACCGCGATGTCGAGGTTCACGATGTCGCCGTCGCGCAGCGGCCGCGACGTCGGAATGCCGTGACACACCACGTGGTTGACCGACGTGCACAGCGTCTTCGGATAACCGTGGTAGCCGATGTTCGCGGGAATCGCGCCGAGCACGTCGATGATGTATTCGCGGCAGCGTGCATCGAGGTCGTCGGTGGAGACGCCCGGCTTCACGTGCTCGGTGATCATCGTCAGCACCTGCGAAGCGAGCTTCGCGGCTTCGCGCGACTTGGCGATTTCCGCGGCGCCGCGGATCGGGATTTCTCGCTTCGCCATTACGCCACCTGCTCGATGCCGTGCTCGACCGGTTCCGCCAGCCCCGTCTCGACGCCCCGTGCTTCGGCCTCGATCAGCATCCGGCAGATGTCCCCGTAGGACAGCGCCGGATTGAGTTCCGCCAGCATCCCGACGCGCAGCCAGTGTTCGGCCTGCGCATTGATCGAGCGGCTCAGCGCCGTGCTGGTCGAGCGCAGCCGCTCGTGCATGTGCTCGGAAATCTTGATGATGCCCATATATCCCCAATTAAACGAAACGTAGTCAGTTCGTATATTAAGCTGCGCGCGACTGCCGGGCAAGCCATTCAGATCCCGTCGAACCGCTGGCCGGCCGCCGGCAGTGTCGTTGACTTCAAATTCCAATTTACTGGAAAATGAATCCACCATGAAAGAATCAGTCACCGCCGTTACCGACGACACCGGCATCAACGAACGCATCGCGCGGCGCGTACGCGACCTGCGCACCGTGCGAGGCTACACGCTCGATGCGCTGGCCGCGCGCTCCGGCGTCAGCCGTTCGATGATCTCGCTCATCGAACGCGCATCGGCCAGCCCGACGGCTGTCGTGCTCGACAAGCTCGCGGCCGGGCTCGGCGTATCGCTGGCCGGGCTGTTCAGCGGCGACCAGCACGACACGCCCGCGCAGCCGCTGGCACGCCGCGCGCAGCAGGCCGAATGGCGAGATCCGGCGTCCGGCTATGTGCGCCGCAACCTCTCCCCGGCCGGCTGGCCGTCGCCGATCCAGCTCGTCGAAGTGGATTTCCCGCCCGGTGCACGCGTCGCCTACGACAGTGGCGGACGCGAAAGCGCGCTGCATCAGCAGGTGTGGATCATCAGCGGCCGCGTCGACGTCACGTTCGGCGACGCGCTTCACGAACTTCACGAAGGCGACTGCCTGGCCATGCGGCTCGACCAGCCGCTGATTTTCAGCAATCCGTCGCCGCATGCCGCGCGCTATATCGTCGCAATTTGCGATGCATCTGCCGCCGCCGGCGCGCGGAACCTCTGACGAGCGCGTCATCGCAGCAGCCGTGCGCGCGCCCTACTTACTGCCCACTGGAGCCCGTATGAATTCCCCGAAACAGCGCGACGACGTGCACCTGATCGATTGCAGCGAGGCCGAGCATGCGCCGGCCATCCTCGAGATCCTGAACGACGCGATCGCGACCTCGACCGCGCTGTACGACTACAAGCCGCGTCCGCCGGAAGCGATGGTCGCGTGGTTTGCGGCGAAGCGCTCGGGCGGCTTCCCGGTCATCGGCGCCGTCGACGCGTCCGGCACGCTGCTCGGCTTTGCGAGCTGGGGCACGTTCCGCGCGTTTCCCGCCTTCAAGTACACGGTCGAACACAGCGTGTACGTGCATCGCGACCAGCGCGGCCGCGGGCTTGGGGAGGTGCTGCTGCGCGAAGTGGTCCGGCGCGCGCGCGAAGCGCAGGTGCACGTGGTGGTCGGCTGCATCGATGCGGCCAATGCAGGAAGCATCGCACTGCACACGAAGCTCGGATTCGTGCACTCGGGCACGATCACGCAGGCGGGATTCAAGTTCGGCCGGTGGCTCGACGCGGCGTTCTATCAGTTGACGCTCGAAACGCCGGCGCAGCCGGTGGATGGTTGAGCGGCATCGCCGCGTTCGACCGCCGGCGCCGATAGCACGGGCAGTCGTCATTTCCATGCAACGCAGAGGAACGGGTGGGCCTGTTGACCGTGATCATCGAGGTATTCGATGAACTGGCCCGTAGCGGCCGCTGGCGGCTGCGCGTGATCGGCGACCTGACGAAACGCCCTTCGACCGTCGCGGAACGCATCGACGATGCTGTGCGAAGCACAGCGCAGGTCCCGGGGCTCGACGTCAACATCGCGGTCGCGTACAGCTACCGCCTCGATTGAGCCCGCATTTAGTGGGTTTTTTTGTTCCCTGCCAAGCAAGCTTAATGCTGCAGCGTCAAGATTTGATCAAGCAACTCGTCAGCTTGATCTCTGAGCCTCGGAAAGTTGTAGCGCTCGGCCATGCCACGAATCGATTGCAGTCTCGCGAGCCAATACGCAGGGTCACCAATGATCGTCCCACGCGGGAACTCCCCTCGCTTGCTGTCCAGTGTGGAAATCGCGCTTCGCACATGCCCCAATTCTTTTTCAATCGCACAGTAGCGGTACATGTCCACTCCCGTTTTCTTTGAAGTTTGCAAGATCACCGCTGCAACATTGTCGATATCGTTCAAGCGTTGAATCGAAACTCAGACTTCCGCGCCGCCCCTTTCAAAACGCGAGCTTTGGGGCGCCATAAGCACCGTAATTCGGCCCAGCACCGCTCACCGTCGCGGAAATTCTGTATCCGGTCACAAAATGCCCCATGATGTACTTGCCACTTCCCCCGACGGACGCATCGATTGCAAACGGGGCAAACGCGACGATCGGTACATAGGACGAACTCGAACTATTTGTGACGACAGGCATTAGCACGGTCGCACCTACCGGCACCGAGCCGTATAAAGCCGTCTTCGCGCCAGGAGCAAGGTAGACGCTATTTCCGATGCTGAGCTGGGTTGGATTACCCGTCTGCATCAGACCTGCGAGTGTTGGCACGTCGTTCGCATTGACGAGAAATGATGTCCAGGTACCAGCAGTGCAAGACGAGCCGTACACTTGCCCGTTCGTGATGATGAGTTCGTACGGAATGTTCGTCAGCGGGTAATAGAGCGGCTCATTGGTCGCCGAATTCCAGTATTGGTTAAAGATGCATTGATCCAGCGCGATCGGAAACACCCCTCCTGCACCGATCGCCCCTGGCGAAGTCACGACGGCAACCGCGGTCGCGCTCCCTGGCGTGCTCGAGATCCCCAGCAGGCCTCCCAGCAAGAGCGGAATATTGCCGCCGTTCACATTGGCCTTCCGCGATACCGTGACCTGTACAGCGGGCGCATCGTACGTGCCAGGTGTAATCGTGGTCGCCTGCATTCCATAGGGTGTTCGTGTCAAATTCCAATAGCCGGCCGTAACCGTGCCGGTCGATAGCTGAACGCCTGCTGCCGTGTTGAGCGCCACTGCCTGGTTCGCCGCCGTGGCCGCTTGCGACCAGTTCAGTGACGCCCCACCGGACGCCAAGGATCTGGCGCCCGCTAGCGCAGCCGCATCGGCCGCGTTCTGCAACTGATTGCTGACAACCGCAACCCACGCAACGTCGACGGCCAACGCACCGAACATCAGTAGCGGAATCAGGAACAGCAAGAAGAAGAGCGCAACCGATCCGCACTCTCGCTCGCTCGACACCGGGTTCTGGTTGAGGTCAAGTGTGTTGCTGGCCCCGCATGGGACACGTCGCATGAATTGCAGCTCCCATTGTTCACGATCGCGCCGGAGACAACGTATCGAGCGATTCATTCAACAATCCGGGCAACCCGATGAATAACAGAAATTAAAGACCATATACCCACGAAGCACGGTTGCGACCAATACTCATCAAATTATCGATGTATAGTCAACATCTCGGCTTTTTTCAAGAAATGCACCATTCAGCCAAGTCAAATCGAAGCAAAAAAGAAGGCCGCGCCGGCTCCACAGCACACGGCCCAAACGAGGGTTGTTTAATTTCTCAGATAGATTGCGCAATTCCTCCAAACACTCAATCCGTAGTTAAATGTTTTACAGATCCCAAGCCAGCAACCGACAAAATTCCCACGACAGCCAAAGGCGCCACCGTTGATTTATAGCCCACAAGCTCAATTGCGAGCATGAAGATATAAATCAACAAGTGGCAAAATTTCATAAACCACCAGAAAAAGCACCGAGAAAATACTCAGCGCCACCAGGCCATGAAACAGCGACACTCTCTTCCGCGCCATCTTTTTGCCAAAAGGGTCTTCGGAACCACAAATTCGACAACGAATTGAACTACCTCTCAACAGACTATTGCAATGGATACAAGATTTTGTGAGCGCATGAGGTTCAACCTGCCCGCGAGATTCAGATAGATCATTATCCACCTCACACCTCCGACAATCCCAAATAAAATAGTCACGTGGCGGACACAGGTACTAGACGCGGCTTTGTCAGGCTATAAGAAATAGTCCCGAAAATTGAACTGAGATTAGCGACGCCACCATTTGAATTAGTACAGGTATCAGAATAAAAGTAAGCCGGGCCAGTAGCGATTGATTGCATCGTTGCGCATGGCGACAAAGGATCGCTTCCGTCGCTGCAGGTAGACGATGCACTACCGCCACCGATATATGCCACGGTGTATATGAGCGTCCCCGCTCCTTTCGCGGTGGCTGCAGTGTTTATCGCCGCCTGGCACTCCGATCCATAGCTCGACTTATATGTCGTACCCAGTTGTGTTTGGCTTGACGACGCATCGCCGTCGCTCAATAAAATGATGACGTTTTGACCGGGCGGATGCTGCGTCGAGGACAGGGACTGCAACGACTGCTGTGCAGCGGCGATGGCCTGCGCATAGAAAGTCCCTAGTCCGCCAGGGGCGGCGAGGCCGCTGCATGAGCCGCCACCGAGGGCCTGGATCAGCCCCGAGCTGGTATTGGCACTGCCACTGCTACCCAGGAATCCCGTTCCCAGTTTGCTGTATTGGTAACCGGAACTTGCTGCCGCAGAATAGCTTCCCGCGATGCCGGGAGCACTACTACCACACGAGAACGAGTAGTTGGAGGACATGGGAGGAAACGCCATCAACCCCACGTTATCCCCAGCATTCGTGAGCGTCGTAAGGAGCTGCAAGGCGGCGGCTTTTGCGCATGCGAGACGTGTTTGCACCACGCCCTTCGAATTCTTGCAATTGCTGTCGTTGGTGTTCATCGACCCAGTCGTATCGAGGATGATCATCACGTTGTACTGCGCCGGTCCGCCCGCACCACCGGCGGCTGCGGTCGACGTCGCGGAGACGGTCGTCGTCTTGATACCGAACACGCGCGCAAAGAACGTTGGAACGCTCGCCTTTTGCGTCACTTGAATGCCGTTATAGCCGGATACCGCCTGTTTGTAGGGAAGCTGAATACTTGACAGAGTCAGCCCGGTTACGGACGTTGAGCTGACGGTGGCCCCACCTGGAAGTTGGTTGGCCTGGCCTGCCGAGTAGGCGACTGCGTCGCTATACGCGGTATTCCACGACTGACTCCAGAGATCGGTCGCACCGGCGAGTGCCGCCGCGTCCGTGGCCGCCTGCAAGCGCCGTTGCGCGTAGATCGAATACCCGACATCGACGCAAATTGCGGCAAAGCCCAGAATAGCGATCAAAGATGCCGCAACGACGATGACGACTGCACCGCGCTGATGACGAACTGTCCTGCCACGTGGTTTTGAAGTATTCATGCCGCTCCCCTTTTTTCCTTTTTTGGTCTATCGTCATTGCGCACGCGCGGTAACAGTTGCAGCCAGCAGTGACGGCATCATCGATTTCAAGTTGAGATAATTCCCGAGGACAACAGGATTGAAACCGGAATAATTCACGCTGACTGCGACGGGCACGTTGACTGCCGCGCTCGAGGCCGGAGCAAGATCAGCAGCACAACCCGCGTCGTCCGTACATGCAATGCCATTGACGGTTGCGGAAATCGTGATGCTGCTTTGGCTCAGGAATGAAGCAGCCGCTTTTGCTTGCGCCAATGTTGTGGTGTACGGCGTTGTCGTGCCTCTCTGCGAAGCGAACGTTCGCGCCGCGGATGAAGCAGCGTTGCCAACCGCCAGATAATTAACGAGAAGCCATCCGAACTGCGCGATACCCAATAGCACCAAAAGAATGACCGGCATCATCACCGCCATTTCGATGGCCGCAGATCCCTCTTGAGATTTCATGGTGTCAGCCCTCTCGCGAAATTACTGAATTACCTCAGTCATCGTCGATGTAATGTTTTTCGGCATGAGATTAGCCAATGAGCCCCAGGATCCGGAATACAACGGGCTGAATGCATGGGCAATTGTTACCGTCACAGTTGAGCCGGCCGCCAGCGCATTGGCCATCGTCCCTAATGCGGCTTGGCAGGTCGAATCCGACGTACAAGGCGACCCGTTCACGGAAGTCGAAATATTAATCCCGGTACGGATTGGACCTAGCGCATTTGTAATGCTGGATACCGTGTCGGAATACGGCGTCGAAAATCCGCGTTCGGAGGCAAGTTGATGCGCACCGACCGACGTCGCGTACGTTACGATAATGAAATTCGAAATCATCCACGAGAACTGTGCGATTCCAAGAAGTATCAGCAACAGAACCGGGAGCAATAGCGAAAATTCAACCGTCACAACTCCCCGCTGTTTTCTTTTTCGCATGACGGTCCCCGTTTGATGTTTGAAGGTGATGCGTGGATTCTTGGACCACATTCACGCTATCGATCTACAACTAGGCCGACCGGTTCCATGCCAGATTCGTGCCAGTGCGCGCCGCTCAAGGAAACGCAACGCCCAGGTGTCGTGCGAATCAGCCCTCAGCCTCGCCTTGTTTCAGGTCTGAAACGCGTTTTCCGGAAGCGTCGATGCGTGGGGAACGCCGACTGAAAGAGACCGCGAATCTCCACAAGCAAGCCAGTGGCTGGGCCGAGATAACGCGAAAGCTATTTGACAGGATTCGAGCATGCGGCCGGCTGACCGAACACCCTAGACGCATCGCGACGCAGCCAGGGAAAAATCTGCGTCCAGCCGGGGGCGATGTTTCAACGCCGAAACGTTAGTGGCCTTGCACGCAAACACGCTTCGATGCGGCGAACATACGAATATCGGACGATCGGAACAATCACCGTCCGACTCCTTCATCTTTAGAACAAGCCCGCGAGTTGGATCGGCGAGCGTTTCCCGGATCGTCTGCATTAGCCACTCGAACACCTGCCGGCTCGTCAACGCCCATTTGAACGGGCGCACGAACGCCTCCGGGTGGTGCTGCACGACACGATACAGATTGATCAATTCGCCACTGACATCGTTGACCACCTCGACCTTTGCTGGCGGTCGAAGGAAGTACAACCCGGCCCCGCCCGCGAATACCTCGACGTAGCGGTCATGCGCCGGGAAAAGCGGGATGACACGACGCGGATAATCGAGAATTGCATCCAGCGTCGTTGAAATCATCTCCCGCGATTCGACTACATCCGCCGGCACGATGCAGGCATCGAGCCATTGGCCAGGGCGAGCGTCATGCGCGTCGCCCTCTTCTTCGGATTGGAGCGTCAGGGAAAACGGCTTGGGAGGAGCTTCAAACGTCGGATGATGTATTCCCACGTTCCAGAGGGGCGCAATCGCTTGGTCGCCATGTACTGACGCGAACCCACCTATACGGCCAAAGAGCCGACTTCGGTGTGCTTACGCGTGTTTCTTGAGTGGTTAGAGGCGACTTCGTACCACTCCAGGCGACTTTCTGACAAGGACGAAGCGGAGCCGGAAAAAGAAAAAGCCCTGATTTCTCAGGGCTTTTTCTCTTCTTACTTGGAGGCGCGAGCCGGAGTCGAACCGGCCTAAACGGCTTTGCAGGCCGCTGCATAACCGCTTTGCTATCGCGCCAAAAGCGGACTGTCCGGATGCCGTGAGGCAAGCGACAGATTTTTTATTCGAGGACCGAAAGTCCATCAAATAAAAAGGGAAGCGTGGCTTCCCCATTACTTGGAGCGGGAGACGAGTCTCGAACTCGCGACCTCAACCTTGGCAAGGTTGCGCTCTACCAACTGAGCTACTCCCGCATTGTCCTGCATCTGCAGCGCTTTGCCGTACAACACGCTGCCAGAAAAATCTGGAGCGGGAGACGAGTCTCGAACTCGCGACCTCAACCTTGGCAAGGTTGCGCTCTACCAACTGAGCTACTCCCGCATGTGTCCTGCATCTGCAGCGCTTTGCCGTATAACACGCTGCCAGAAAAAATCTGGAGCGGGAGACGAGTCTCGAACTCGCGACCTCAACCTTGGCAAGGTTGCGCTCTACCAACTGAGCTACTCCCGCGTATCACTACGCTGCTGCTTCCCCGTCACACACTTACTTCGTCGTGCAGCGGAGAAGCGAGATTATGTCGAAGGCACATTCGTGTGTCAAGGGCTTTTCCAGCCCTTTTTACAAAAACCTGCTCGACCGGACGCATCACGCACCGCCGCGCTCCCGAATTTGCGGCCACGCGAGCTTCATGTAGTACAGCATCGACCAGATCGTCAGCACCGCGGCGAGATACATCAGCCATTCGCCCCACACACGCGTGTCGATCGTCACGACGCCGAGCGGCAGCGGCCCATAGAACAGCAGCATCGGAATCGCGACCATCTGGCATGCGGTCTTGAACTTGCCGAGCTGGTTCACCGCGACGCTCTTCGACGCGCCGATCTGTGCCATCCACTCGCGCAGCGCCGAAATCGCGATCTCGCGGCCGACGATCACGAGTGCGATCGCCGCGTCGACCCGTGAAATCTGCACGAGGATCAGCAGCGCGGCCGTCACCATCAGCTTGTCCGCCACCGGATCGAGAAATGCACCGAACGACGACGTCTGGTTCCACTTGCGGGCGAGATAGCCGTCGAACCAGTCGGTCAGTGCCGCAAGTATGAAGATCGCCGCCGCCGCGAGATTGCGGTGCGCGCCGCCCATCACCGTGTCCGGCAGATAGAACACGCCGACGACGAGCGGAATCAGCACGATCCGTACCCACGTCAGGAAAATCGGGAAATTGAACGGCATGGCATGCGGGACAGTAAAGGATTCGCAATTGTGCCGTGTCGACCGGCCTGCCACAAGAACGCTGGCAACGCAGCCGGCCGCACGGCCGCGTCAGTGAAGCTGCTTGTAGATCTGCTCGGCGAGCGCGTGCGAGATGCCCTCGACGCTCGCGAGTTCCTCGACGCTCGCGGCAACCACGCCGCGCAACCCGCCGAATCGCGCGAGCAGCCGCTGCCGGCGCTTCGCGCCGACGCCCTCGAGTTCCTCGAGCCGCGACGTCTGGCGCGCCTTCGCCCGCTTTGCACGCATGCCGGTGATCGCGAAGCGGTGCGCCTCGTCGCGGATCTGCGCGACGAGCATCAGCGCGGCGCTCTCCTTGCCGAGCTCGAGCGGCGTGCGGCCGTCCGCGAACACAAGCGTCTCGAGGCCGACCTTGCGCCCCTCGCCTTTCGCGACGCCAACCAGCATCGACATGTCGAGACCGAGCTCGGTGAATACCTGGCGCGCGATTTCGACCTGACCCTTGCCGCCGTCGATCAGCACGATGTTCGGCAGCAGGCTCGACGCCTCGGCCTGGCGCGTCGACTCGCCGTCGATGCCGGCCGCGTCGTCGGCGGCAGCCGCCTGCGCGGCCTGCTCGACCATCTTCTCGTAGCGGCGCGTGAGCACCTGCCGCATCGCCGCGTAGTCGTCGCCCGGCGTGATCCCGGTGATGTTGTAGCGGCGGTATTCGCCCGACTGCATCTTGTGATGGTGGTAGACCACGCACGACGCCTGCGTCGCCTCGCCCATCGTATGGCTGATGTCGAAGCATTCGATCCGCAGCGTCGCGAGATCGTCGCATTCGTAGCTGAGCGTTTCCGCGAGCGCACGCGTGCGCGCCTGCTGCGAGCCCTGCTCGGACAGCAACCGCATGAGCGCGATCTGCGCATTCTGTTCAGCCATCGACAGCCACGCACGCCGCTGCCCCTGCGGCTGCCGCACCAGCGACACCTTGTGGCCGGCCTGCTCGGACAGCAGCTCGAGCAGGTCGCGGCTCGCGGGCGCATGGCTCACGACCAGCACCGGCGGCACGCGATTGCCGAGATAGTGCTGCGCGATGAACGCGTCGAGCACCTCGGCCTCGACCGACGCCGCCGCATCGCTGCGCGCGCGGCCGGTTTCTTCCGCGGGCAGGTCGGGCATGGCGGAGGCGGCCGCATCGGCCGCCTCCGCCACCTCGGACTCGTCGCCGAGACCGCCCTCGGCGAGCGTCAGCGCGCTTTCGACGTGCGTCGGGAAATACGCCTTGTCGCCGAGATGCCGGCCGCCGCGCACCATCGCGAGGTTCACGCACACGCGCCCGCCCTGCGCGACGACGGCCAGGATGTCGACGTCGCTGTCGCTGCCGACCTCGATCGCCTGCTGGTGCAGCACTGTCGCGAGCGAGCTCATCTGGTTGCGCACGGCCGCCGCCTGCTCGAATTTCAGTTCGGCCGCGAACGCGTGCATCTTCTGCTCGAGCTCCTTCATCACTTCGGACTGCCGGCCGAGCAGGAAACGCGCGGCGTTCGATACGTCGATCGCGTAATCCTCGTCGGAGATCGCGCCGACGCACGGCGCCGTGCAGCGCCCGATCTGGTGCAGCAGGCACGGCCGCGTGCGGTTGTTGAAGACCGAATCCTCGCAGGTGCGCAACTGGAACACGCGCTGCAGGATCTGGATGCTCTCGCGCACGGCCCAGGCGCTCGGGAACGGCCCGAAATACTGGTTCTGCTTGTCGACCGAGCCGCGGTAGTAGGCCATCCGCGGAAAGCGGTGTGCGGTGAGCTTCAGGTACGGATACGACTTGTCGTCGCGAAACAGGATGTTGTAGCGCGGCGCGAGCGCCTTGATCAGGTTGTTCTCGAGCAGCAGCGCCTCGGCCTCCGAGCGCGTGACGGTCGTCTCGATACGCGCGATGCGCGTGACCATCATCGCGATGCGCGGCGACAGCTGCGTCTTCGTGAAATAGCTCGATACGCGCTTCTTCAGGTCGCGCGCCTTGCCGACATAGAGCACGGCACCCGCCGTGTCGTAATAGCGATAGACGCCCGGCATGTGCGGCAACTGCGCAAGGATCTTCTTCGGTTCGAACGGAGTATCGGAAGCTTCTGGGGATGTCATGCGTGATCCGGGCGCCTTGTAACGCGGAACGGGTCTATTAGAATCGCCAGTTTAGAGCATTCACCGGCCCGCTTCGATGCCCCGCACCACCGCCCCCCTGCCCGCCGCGCCGCTCGCGCCGGGCGAACCGATCGCCTGCGACCTCTTCTGTACGGTAATCGACAATTTCGGCGACATCGGCGTCTGCTGGCGCGTCGCGCGCCAGCTCGCGCACGAGCACGGCTGGCAGGTTCGCCTGTTCGTCGACGACCTGCGCACCTTCGCGCGCCTGCTGCCCGGGGTCGATCCCGACGCGGGGCGGCAGACGGTCGATGCGATCGTGATCGAGCACTGGCATGCGGAAGCCGGCGACGCGCTGGAGATCGCCGACGTCGTGATCGAAGCATTCGCGTGCGAGCTGCCCGGCGCGTATCTCGCGGCGATGGCGCGCCGGGCGCGTCGCCCCGTGTGGATCAACCTCGAATACCTGAGCGCCGAGGACTGGGTCGCCGATTTCCATCTGCGGCCATCGCCGCATCCGCGCTATCCGCTGCTGAAGACGTTTTTCTTCCCCGGCCTGTCGGCAGGCACCGGCGGCGTCCTGAAGGAGCACGACCTCGATGCGCGCCGCACGGCCTTCGAAACCGACACGGCGGCACGCGACGCCTGGTGGCAGCGCGCGACCGGCGGCGCGCCGCCGGCCGCCGGCACGACGGTCGTCAGCCTGTTCGCGTACGAGAATCCGGCCGTCGATGCGCTGCTCGCGCAGTGGCGCGACGGCCCGTCGCCGGTCGTCGCACTCGTGCCGGCCGGCCGCGTGTCGCCGGCCGTCGCCCGTTTTTTCGGGGTCGAGTCATTCGGCGCGGGCACGCATGCGCGCAGCGGTAACCTGGCGGCTCACGGGCTCGCGTTCGTCCCCCAGGCCGACTACGATCCGTTGCTGTGGGTGGCCGACATCAATTTCGTGCGCGGCGAGGATTCGTTCGTCCGCGCGCAGTGGGCACGCAAGCCGTTCGTGTGGCACATCTACCCGCAGGCCGACGACGTGCACCTGCCGAAGCTCGACGCCGCGCTCGCGCACCTGTCAGCCGGCCTCGCCGACGCGCCGCGCGCGGCGCTCGAGCGATTCTGGCACGCATGGAACGGCGTCGGCACGCCCGACTGGGCCGATTTCTGGCAGCACCGCGCCGCCCTGGACGCCAACGCGGCCCGCTGGGCCGATGCGCTCGCGGCCGTCGGCGATCTCGCCGGAAAGCTGGCGGAATACGCAAAATCTCAGTTAAAATAAGCGGTTATCCGACGGCTGACCAGGCAAGCGCTCGCTTTTGGCGTCCACCGGAAAAGTAAGCTTGGCGCCTCACCCGTTGCGCAACGCTCAGGCACCTATTTATTTGATTTGATCAGGACAGTTTTTTATGAAAACCGCACAGGAACTCCGCGTAGGCAACGTCGTGCAGATCGGCAGCGACGCATGGGTCATCGCCAAGGCCGAATACAACAAGTCGGGCCGTAACTCCGCCGTCGTCAAGATGAAGATGAAGAACCTGCTGACGAACGCAGGCCAGGAAGCGGTCTACAAGGCTGATGACAAGTTCGACGTCGTCGTGCTCGACCGCAAGGAAGTGACGTACTCGTACTTCGCCGATCCGATGTACGTGTTCATGGACGCCGACTACAACCAGTTCGAAGTCGAAGCGGAAATGATGGGCGAAGCGCTGAACTACCTCGAAGACGGCATGGCTTGCGAAGTCGTGTTCTACAACGAGAAGGCAATCTCGGTCGAACTGCCGACGGTCCTCGTTCGCGAGATCACCTACACGGAGCCGGCAGTCAAGGGCGACACGTCGTCGGGCAAGGTGCTGAAGAACGCCAAGCTCGCAACGGGCTTCGAACTGCAAGTGCCGCTGTTCTGCAACACCGGCGACAAGATCGAAATCGATACGCGTACGAACGAATACCGCAGCCGCGCGTAATCGCGAGCGATACCGCATCGAACAAAGCGCCCTTCGGGGCGCTTTTTGTTTGTCCGGCGCCAACAACCGGGCGGAAGTCAGGCTCATGTAAAGCACAAAATCCACCGGTAAAGATATTCAATTTGTATCATCGGTAACTGTTTTATAGCGCCGGAGAAATAATGCTCGTTACGCGTTCAGCGGGGCATAAAATCAGTTTTTAATCTGACATGCGGCTGCGGCCCCGTTGGCCGACAGCCCGCCTCTCTTGACTCGACTCGCGTCCACCATGCCACACGCCCTGATTGTCGAAGACGATCCCAACAGTCTGTCCGGCCTCACCGCGCTGCTCGCCGCGGACGGCTTCTCGGTCGACACGGCCACGTCGCTCGCCGAAGCGCGCACGGCGCTCGGCCGCTCGATTCCCGATGTCGTTCTCGTCGACCTGAACCTTCCGGACGGCAGCGGGTTCGACCTGCTCCAGCACCTGCCGCAGCAACAGCCGAACGGCTCGCTGCCCGTCATCGTGCTGACCGGCAACGCGACGGTCGAAAGTGCCATCGAGGGCCTGCGTCACGGTATCTGGGACTACCTGCTGAAGCCGATCAACATTCCGCGCCTGCGCAGCCTGCTCGCGCGGATTCCGCGCCCGTACGAACTGATCGACGAAGTGCAGTCGTTGCGCGCCTCGCTGCGCCATCTCGGCCGCTTCGGCGCGCTGGTCGGCCGCAGCGACGCGATGCAGCACGTGTACGACATGATCGAGCACAACGCGCGCACCGAAACGGCCGTCCTGTTCGCGGGCGAAGCCGGTACCGGCAAGAAGCTGGCCGCGCGCACGCTGCACGACCTGAGCCGGCGCCGCAAGGGGCCGTTCGTGTCGTTCGACTGCCGTACGATCGCACAGGCCGGCCGGCATGGCGCATCGCTCGACAGCGTACTGTTCGGCCATGAGCGCGGCGCGTTCGACGGTGCCGAGCGCCGTGAATCGGGCCTGTTCGAGCAGGCCGGCGGCGGCACGCTGTTCCTCGACGACATCACCTCGCTGCCGCTCGTGCTACAGGAAGCGCTGCTGCATGCGCTTGATTCGCAGAACTTCATGCGGATCGGCGGCACGAGCTCGATCACGAGCGATTTCCGGCTGATCGCGACCACGCGGCGCCCGGCGCGCGAAGCGGTCGCGAACGGCACGCTGCGCGAGGATCTCTGGTTGCGCCTCGATGCGGCGTCGATCACGATGCCGCCGCTGCGCGAGCGCGACGGCGACGCACTCGCGATCGCGGATGCGCTGATCGACGAACTGAACCGCGAAGCGCGTGCCACCGGCCGCAGCACGACCGACAAGCGCGCGGCGCCTGGCTTCGTGCGCGAGTGCCTGTCCTACGAATGGCCGGGCAACGTGCGCGAACTGCAGGAGCGCGTGCGCTTTGCGTACGACGCGTCGGGCGATTTCATCGAGACGCTGCGCGCGGGCGAACCGAGCTTCTCGGCCGGCGCCGCACTGAACGGCAGCAGCGTGCAGATCAAGGTCGGCACGCCGCTGTCCGACGTCGAGGATCTGCTGATCCGCGCGACGCTCGACGCAGTCGGCGGCACGCGCCACCGAGCGGCAACGCTGCTCGGCATCAGCCCGAAGACGCTGTACAACAAGCTGCAGCGGATGAAGGTGAACTGAGCAGGCGGCGATGCTCGAAGGCACTGGCAGGTGTCGACCGTTAGTTGCGCCTAAACTCGCTTCGTCAACCTGCTTGATTCCTGAGGCTGCTCGGTTCGTACCGGCAGCAATCCATAAAAAAGCCGCGCGATTGCGCGGCTCGTTGTTTCCGTGACCGGAACGGCGCAGACCGAACCGCCTCCTCCCCGCTCAGGCCAGTGCGCTGCTCAACAGCGCCTGCGCGTGCAGATACTCGGGCTGCGCGATCAGCTTCTCCCACTTGAGCGCCTTGCCACGCGCGCGCATCCGCTTGATGCGTCGCACCGACGCGTCCGTTGCCCGTGCTTTCAGCCCGTTCAGCACGACCTCAGCCGCATCTGGCTGGTTGCAGACGAGCACCATGTCGCAACCGGCCGCGAGCGCGGCGTCGGCCGCCTGCGTGAGCGTGCCGCCTTCGCGCGCGGCTTCCATCGACAGGTCGTCGCTGAAGATCGCACCGGTGAAGCCGAGCCGCCCGCGCAGGATGTCCTGCAGCCACACGCGCGAGAACCCGGCCGGCCGCTTGTCGACCTGCGTGTAGATCACGTGCGCGGGAATCACCGCGGACAGCGACAAGCCGAGCCAGTCGTACGGTGCGACGTCCTGCTTGAGAATCGCGTCGAGCGTACGGTCGTCGGTCGGCAACGCGACGTGCGAGTCGGCCTCCGCGAAGCCGTGCCCCGGAAAGTGCTTGCCGCAGTTCGCCATCCCGGCGAGCGACAGCCCGTGGTTCAGGCTCTTTGCGAGCAGCGTGACGACGCGCGGATCGCGATGGAACGCGCGGTCGCCGATCACTTTCGAGTGCCCGTAGTCGAGGTCGAGCACGGGCGTGAAGCTCATGTCGATTCCGCATGCACGCAGTTCGGCGGCCAGGATGTAGCCGACGGCGGTCGCGACCTTCGTCGCGAGCAGCACGTCGCGATCCCACAGCTCGCCGAGGCGGCGCATCGCGGGCAGCACCGTGAAGCCGTCGGTGCGGAACCGCTGCACGCGCCCGCCTTCGTGATCGACGGCGATCAGGATGTCTTCGCGCACCGCGCGAATCGAATCGGTCAGCGCGGTCAGTTGCGCACGGCTCTGGAAGTGCCGCGCGAACAGGATCACGCCGCCGGTATTCGGATGCGCGAGACGCCGCGCATCGTCGCGCGACAGGGCCGTGCCGACGACGTCGAGCATGACCGGGCCGGGAGTCGTTTTCATCGAATCGGGAATTCCGTCAGGAGGAGGTTCGGGAAACAGGGGCAGACACGGCGTCCGTCTCGGCGACCACGAACGACACCGCGTAGTCGCGTTCGTCGCTGACCGTCACGCGCGCCGTGATGCCACGGGCGGCAAGCCAGTCGGCCAGCTCGCCCGACGCAACCACGTACGGCTCGCCGCTCGGGTGGTTGAGGGTCTGCAGCGCACGCCACGTCATCGGCCAGTGCATGCCGAGCCCAATCGCCTTCGAGAACGCTTCCTTCGCGGAAAAGCGCGTCGCGAGGAACGCGATGCCGCGCGCCTCGGAGCGGGCTCGGCGCGCATGGAACACGCGCAGCTCGTCGGGGCCCAGCACCTTGTCGGCAAACCGGCCGCCCGTGCGTTCGAGCACGGCCGCGATGCGGCTCACCTGGGCGATATCGGTACCGATGCCGTAGATCGCCATGTCAGTACGCGCCGGTACCAACCGGCCGGGCCGGGTCAGGCATGACGCGCGAAGCGCGGCGGCACTTCATCGTCAACGCGCGCCGCCATGCAGCGCGGCAACGCGTGCGGCGACCATGATCGCCTTCATTTCGCGCACCGCGTTGTCCCAGCCCGCAAAAATCGCGTGCGCGACGATCGCGTGGCCGATGTTCAGTTCGACGATGCCGTCGATCGCGGCGATCTGCTGCACGTTCGTGTAGTGCAGCCCGTGACCGGCATTGACCTTCAGACCGAGTTGCGCGCCGGCCTGAACGCCCGCGACGATGCGCTCGTATTCGCGCTGCTGTTCGGCTTCGTCGTGCGCTTCGGCGTAACGGCCCGTATGCAGCTCGATCACCGGCGCGCCCGCTTCGTGCGCGGCACGGATCTGCGTCTCGTCCGGGTCGATGAACAGCGATACACGCACCCCCGCGTCGGCAAGCTGCTTGCATGCCGCACGTACGGCCTCGAAGTGGCCGGCGACATCGAGACCGCCTTCGGTCGTCAGTTCCTCGCGCTTCTCGGGGACGAGGCACGCGTCGTGCGGGCGCACTTCGCATGCGATATCGAGCATCTCGGCCGTCACCGCGCATTCGAGGTTCATGCGCGTCTTCAGCAGCGGGCGCAGCTTGCGCACATCCGCATCGACGATGTGGCGGCGATCCTCGCGCAGGTGCAGCGTGATCGCATCCGCACCCGCTTCCTCTGCGGCGAGCGCCGCGCGGACCGGATCGGGATAGGTCGTGCCGCGCGCATTGCGCAGCGTCGCGACGTGGTCGATGTTCACGCCGAGGTCGATGGCGGTGGGCGTTGTCAGGAAGAAGCTCATAGGTTCTGCAGGTCGATCAGGATCTGACGCGTGGCAAGCGGCGTACCGCCGAGATAGGTGTTCAGCAGGAAGCGCATCAGCGTCTTGCTTTGCGCAACCGTCTGGGCTCGATGGTAATCGTCCTGCTCCATATCGAGCAACGTCTGCCCGGAAATGACCGGCCAGTGCGATGGGACTTCATCGTCCGCATTGCGCACGCCGCGCTCGGGATCGAACACGTAACGACGGTCAGGCTCGACCGCGCGGCGCGCGACCGTGCGGTTCAGCGCCATCGCGTAGCCGGTCTCGCGCAGCAGCACGCGCTCGAACGAGCGCAGCACCTGCACCGCGGGCTCGCCGTGCGCGAGGCGCGTGAGGGTCAGCACGTAATGATTGAAAAGCGGCGGCTGAGGATCTTCGCGCGCGCAGAATTTCACGAGCAGTTCGTTCGCGTAGAAACCGCACAGCAAACCGTCGCCGCCGAGCGGCAGCATCCCGCCGACCCACTCGGCGCCCGTCAGCGTGCGCACTTCGGATTTGCCGGACCAGGACAGCAGCAGCGGCTGGAAGGTCTGCAGTACGCCGCGCAGCGCGGAGTGCGGGCGCTTCGCGCCCTTCGCGACGAGCGCGAGCCGGCCATGATCACGCGTCAGCACGTCGATGATCAGGCTCGTTTCCCGATACGGGTAACTGTGCAGCACGTACGCCGGTTGCTCGGCGACACGGAAATCGGACGTGCGAGACGTCGCGCGCCGCGCCTTGCGCGGCGGTTCAGGCGGTGCCGGCAGCGGCGCGTCGTTCGCGCCGGCCGTCACCGCGTCTTCAGTCGACGTCAGCGCGTCATTCGTACCCATAGGCGCGCAGCCCCGCCTCGTTGTCGGCCCAGCCGCTCTTCACCTTCACGAAGGTCTCGAGGTACACGGGGCCGTCGAACAGCTTCTCCATGTCCATCCGCGCCTCGGTGCTGATCTGCTTGAGCTTCTCGCCCTTCTTGCCGATCACCATCGCCTTGTGCGAATCGCGCTCGACGAGGATCGTCGCGAAGATACGCTTCAGGCGCCCTTCCTCTTCGAACTTGTCGATCAGCACGGTGCTCGTGTAAGGCAGTTCGTCACCGGTCCAGCGGAACACTTTCTCGCGCAGGATTTCGGCTGCGAGGAAACGCGAGCTGCGGTCGGTCAGTTCGTCCTCGCCGTAGATCGGCTCGCCTTCCGGCAGGTACGGCTTGATCGTGTCCAGCAGGCGCTTGATGTCTTCCGGGCGCTGTGCCGACAGCGGCACGAGCTCGGTGAATTCGCGCAGCGTGCTCATCTGCTGCATGAACGGAAACAGCGTCGCCTTGTCGGTCACGCGGTCGATCTTGTTCGCGATCAGCAGCGTCGGCATGCCGGGCGGGATCAGGTCGAGCACCTTCTGGTCGTCGGGCCCGAAGCGGCCGGCCTCGATCACGAACAGGATCACGTCGACCGACGTGAGCGTCGACGTGACCGCGCGGTTCAGCGAGCGGTTCAGCGCGGTGCTGTGACGGGTCTGGAATCCCGGCGTGTCGACGAACACGAATTGCGCGTCGTCGAACGTATTGATGCCGGTGATGCGGTGGCGGGTCGTCTGCGCCTTGCGCGACGTGATGCTGATCTTCTGGCCGACGAGTGCGTTCATCAACGTCGACTTGCCGACGTTCGGGCGGCCCACGATCGCGATCATGCCGCAACGGAAACCAGTAGGAGCGGGAGTGTTCATATCGTTTGGGAGACAGGTTCGGAAACGGCCGCGCGGCGCGCGGCGCGATCGATGGGCAATTCAGTGGTCGGCATCGGCCACGCGCGCCTGCGCGGCGGCAAGGCTCGCGCCGCCCGGCGGCGTCTCGGAATCCGGTGCCGCGGCGTCACGCGTGCGCGCGGCCGCACGCGAAGCGGGGTCGGTACCGGCGGAAGACTTGTCGGCGGACGACGCTGCCGGATCGGCTGCCTGACCAGCCGGCTTGTCGGCTGCGCGCGCAGCGGGCACGGCTTCGGCGGGCTTCTCCGCGGCCTTGTCGGCTCGCTCGGCCGGCTTGTCGACTACCTTGTCGGCCGCCGGCTTTGCCGTCCGTTCGCCCTTCTCCGCTGCCGCATCGACATGCGCCGCGCGAATCGCGGCCATCGGCGCCGCAGCCGGCTCGGTACCGGTCGCAGCGCTTGCCGCAGGCGCCGCACCGGCCGCCCTCGCCTCGCGCGCTGCTGCACGTTCCTTCCGCTCCGGCGAGCGCAGGTCGAGCGCCTCCTGCACGCCCTTCACGCCCGGCACGATTTCGGGTTCGACATGCTTCGACCCGCGCGCGTTTTTCGAGCGCTTCGGCTTCGCAGCCAACATCGGTGCGGCCGCCATCACCTCATCGAGCGCCTTCTTCGCGGCGGCCTGCTCGGCCGCACGCCGGCTCGCACCGGAGCCCGACACCTTCACGTCGAGCTTCGGCACCGTGCATTCGACTTCGAATTGCTGATTGTGCGCCGCACCATGCGTCGCGACCACCGTGTAGGTCGGCAGCGCGATCTTGTGCCCCTGCAGGTACTCCTGCAGCAGCGTCTTCGCGTCCTTGCCGAGCGTGCGCGGATCGATGTGGTCGAGAATCGGGATATAGAGGCGCTTGATGACCCCTTGGGCGGCTTCGAAGCCGCCATCGAGGAACACGGCCCCGATGATGGCTTCGAACGCGTCCGCGAGGATCGACGGGCGGCGGAACCCGCCGCTGCGCAGCTCACCCTCGCCAAGCCGCAGTCCGTCCGAAATATTCAGGGCCTGAGCAATTTCATATAGCGACTGCTGTTTGACGAGGTTGGCGCGTACGCGCGACAGATCGCCTTCGTCCAGCTTGCTGAAACGCTGGAACAAAAGGGCAGCCACCGCGCAATTCAGAACGGAATCGCCGAGAAACTCGAGCCGTTCGTTGTGCGTGGCACTGTGACTACGATGGGTCAAAGCCTGGCGCAACAATTCCGCATTGCGAAATTCGTAGCGCAGCCGGCTTTCCAACTGGGATAGGGGCATGTGCAGGAGTATAACGCGGGCGCCGGTCGGGCCGAAACGGCACGGCCGGACGCGAAAAGGCGTGACGAGGCGGTGTTACCGCCGGTTCTTAAAGTAGTTCGGCACTACGCGACGCGGCCCGTGCGTCGCGTAGTGCGAGTGATTCGAATGCGATCAGTTGAAGGAACCGATGCGCTTCAGGTCGCTGAAGTTCATCCAGATGAAGAACGCGCGACCGACGATGTTCTGGTCCGGCACGAAACCCCAGTAGCGGCTGTCCGCACTGTTGTCGCGGTTGTCGCCCATCATGAAGTAATGACCGGGCGGCACCTTGCAGATCACGCCGCGGCTGTTGTACGTGCAGTTGTCGCGAAACGGATAGTCGTATGCGCCCATCACGAACGGCGGCACGGCCGGGTTGTTGAGGATTGCGTTCTTCTTGTTGCCGATCGTTTCCTCGAACTGCTTCGCATAATTCTGGCGCTCGTCGTCGAAGAAATCGGGCAGCGGCGTTTCGGGCACCGGCTGGCCGTTGATCGTGAGCTGCTTGTCCTGGTACGCGACGGTATCGCCCGGCAGGCCGATCACGCGCTTGATGTAGTCGACCGACTCGTCCTTCGGATAGCGGAACACGACGACGTCGCCGCGCGACAGCGGGCTGCCCTGCGTGATCTTCGTGTTCGTGACCGGCAGGCGCAGCCCGTATTCGAACTTGTTGACGAGGATGAAATCGCCAACGAGCAGCGTCGGCACCATCGAGCCCGACGGAATCTTGAACGGCTCGACCACGAACGAACGCACGACGAACACCGCCAGGATCACCGGGAAGAAGCTCGCCGTGTACTCAAGCCACCACGGCTGGCGCAGCTTCTCGTCGCGCAGCTTCGAACGCGTCTGCACCGCGTTTTCGTCCGCGAAACGCTTGTCGATGCGCGACTGCTGGCGATCGAACTCCTCGATCGCCGAGTCGGCCGCCTTGCGTCGCTGCGGCAGGAACACCAGCTTGTCCAGCACCCACGCTACGCCCGTCAAGATGACGAGCACAAAAAGAATCAGCGCAAAATTCATAAAAGGATCAGTCCTGTTATTTGTCTTCGACGCGCAAGATCGCAAGGAACGCTTCCTGCGGGATCTCGACCGAACCCACCTGCTTCATTCGCTTCTTGCCTTCCTTCTGCTTCTCGAGCAGCTTCTTCTTTCGCGTGATGTCGCCGCCGTAGCACTTCGCGAGCACGTTCTTGCGCAGCGCCTTGATGTTCTCGCGCGCGACGATGTGCGCGCCGATCGCGGCCTGGATCGCCACGTCGTACATCTGGCGCGGAATGATCTCGCGCATCTTCGCGGCAACTTCGCGGCCGCGATATTGCGACTGCGAACGGTGCACGATGATCGACAGCGCATCGACCTTGTCGCCGTTGATCAGCATGTCGACCTTCACGACGTCCGACGAACGGTATTCCTTGAACTCGTAGTCCATCGACGCATAGCCGCGCGACACCGACTTCAGGCGATCGAAGAAGTCGAGCACGATCTCGGCCATCGGGATCTCGTACGTGAGCTGCACCTGGCGGCCGTGATACTGCATGTTGATCTGCGAGCCGCGCTTCTGCTCGCACAGCGTGATCACCGAGCCCACGTAATCCTGCGGCATGTACAGGTTCACGGTGACGATCGGTTCGCGGACTTCGGCGATACGGCCCGGCTCCGGCATCTTCGCCGGGTTCTCGACCATGATCGTCGATCCGTCGCTCTGCACGACCTCGTAGACAACCGTCGGTGCGGTCGTGATGAGATCCATGTCGAACTCGCGCTCGAGCCGCTCCTGCACGATTTCCATGTGCAGCAGCCCGAGGAAGCCGCAGCGGAAACCGAACCCGAGCGCCTGCGACACTTCCGGCTCGTACTGCAGCGATGCGTCGTTCAGCTTCAGCTTCTCGAGCGATTCGCGCAGCGCGTCGTACTGGTTCGCCTCGACCGGATACAGCCCTGCGAACACCTGCGGCTTCACTTCCTTGAAGCCCGGCAGCGGCTCGGTAGCGGCCTTGGTCACGTGCGTGACGGTATCGCCGACCTTCGCGGCCGTCAGTTCCTTGATGCCCGCGATGATGAAGCCCACCTGCCCCGCCGACAGCGAATCGAGATTGCGCGACTTCGGCGTGAACACGCCGACGTGCTCGACCGGATACTGCGCGCCGGTCGCCATCATCTTGATCTTGTCCTTCGGGCGAAGCGTGCCGTTGACGATACGCACCAGCATCACGACGCCGACGTAGTTGTCGAACCACGAATCGATGATGAGCGCCTGCAGCGGCGCGGCTGGGTCGCCCTTCGGCGGCGGCACCTTCGCGATCAGCGCTTCGAGCACGTCCTCGACGCCGAGGCCCGTCTTCGCGCTGCAACGGGTTGCGTCGGTTGCATCGATGCCGATCACGTCCTCGATCTCCTCGATCGCGTTCTCGGGGTTCGCGGCCGGCAGGTCGATCTTGTTCAGCACGGGAACGACCTCGACGCCGAGCTCGATCGCCGTGTAGCAGTTTGCGACCGTCTGCGCCTCGACGCCCTGGCTCGCATCGACGACCAGCAGCGCGCCTTCGCACGCGGACAGCGAGCGACTGACTTCGTACGAGAAGTCGACGTGCCCCGGCGTGTCGATCAGGTTCAGGTTGTAGACCTTGCCGTCGCGCGCGCGATAGGACAGCGCGGCTGTCTGCGCCTTGATCGTGATGCCGCGCTCGCGCTCGATATCCATCGAATCGAGCACCTGCGCTTCCATTTCACGGTCGGCGAGGCCGCCGCATACCTGGATGATGCGATCCGCGAGCGTCGACTTGCCATGGTCGATGTGCGCGATGATCGAGAAATTGCGAATATGATCCATTCAGTGCCGATCAAGCGAAAAAGGCGCGCTCGACGACTGCGGAGCACGCCTTGTGTAAGTCGGTGAAAAAACAGCTTATTTTAGCCGAAAAGGCCTTCAGCCGGGCGGTATTTCCAACGCCGGGCCGCGCGCTGTCCCGCCGTGGCACCCGCCGGGTCAAGTCCCGTACGAAGCGACGCCCGCCAGCCGCACGTCAGGCTCGGCGCCGAGCCGTCAGCACGTCGCGCACCCGGGCGTCGTCGAACCGGTGGCGGCATACCTCCGCCCCGTCCAGCAGCAGCACGGGCACGTCCTCGTCGTAGCGGGCGACGAGTGTCGCATCGGTGTCGATGTCGATGTAATCGACCTCGACACCGAATTCGGCCGCCACCGGCGCCAGTGCGTCGCGCATGTCGTCGCACAGGTGGCACCAGCCGCGACCGTAGAGCGTGAACATCGGCGCGTTACTTCTGGCGCGGCCGCACGGGCACGAACTGCGTGTTGTCACCGCGTCGAACGAGCACCGCGACCGCCTTCTGCGGATCGAGCTGCGCGGTCACGTCGGCGAACTGCTTCGCGTTCGTGATGTCGGTGTCGCCGACGCGCAGCACGATGTCACCGCGCTGCAGGCCCGCCCGGGCGGCCGGGCCGTCGACGCCGTCGACCTGCACGCCGTTCTTCAGCTTCAGCGTCTTCATCTGCTCCGCCGTCAGGTCACTGACCGTCAGACCGAGCGAATTGGCCTGGCGCGGCTTCAGCGGCGCGCTCTTGCGCTGCTCGGCCTTTGCCGTCGTCTCAGCCGGCGTCTCCGCGATCGTGATCGGCAGATCGCGTGCCTGACCCTTGCGCCATACGCTGACGGTCGCCTTCGTGCCGGGCTTCGTGTCGCCGACCATGCGCGGCAGGTCCGACGCAGTATCGACCGAACGGCCGTTGAACTTCAGGATAATGTCGCCCGGCTGGATGCCGGCCTTGTCGGCCGGGCCACCCGGCTCGACGCTGCTGACGAGCGCGCCCTCGGCCTTCGGCAACCCGATCGAGTCGGCCACGTCCTTCGTCACCTCGCCGATCGCCACCGCGATCCGGCCGCGCGTGACCTTGCCCGTCGCCTTCAGCTGGTCGGCCACGCGCATCGCCTCGTCGATCGGAATCGCGAACGAGATGCCCATGAAGCCGCCGGTACGGCTGTAGATCTGCGAGTTGATCCCGATCACCTCGCCCTGCATGTTGATCAGCGGGCCGCCCGAGTTGCCCGGGTTCACGGCGACGTCCGTCTGGATGAACGGCAGGTAGTCGCCCGTATTGCGGCTCTTCGAGCTGACGATGCCGGCGGTCACCGTGTTGTCGAGGCCGAACGGCGAACCGATCGCGACGACCCACTCGCCGACGCGCACCTTGGTCGAATCGCCGATCGCGACGACCGGCAGGTTCGACGCCTGGATCTTGACGACCGCGACGTCGGTACGATCGTCGACACCGATCAGCTTCGCCTTGAATTCGCGCTTGTCGGTCAGCGTCACGTAGATGGTGTCCGCATCGTCGACGACGTGCGCATTGGTCATCACGTAACCGTCAGCCGACACGATGAAACCCGAGCCGACACCGCGATTCTGTTCGGTATCGGGCGGATTGTCCGGCGTCGGCGCGTTCTTCGGATTGCCGCCGCCATTGCCGCTACCGTTGCCGGGCGCCTGCGGCAGCGGAATGCCGAAGAAGCGCCGGAAGAATTCCGACATGTCGCCGTTGTCGAATCCCGGCGGGAGCATCCCGCGCGGGCCGCTGCTCGTCGGCACGTTGGCGGTGGTCCGGATGTTCACGACAGCCGGCCCGACCTTTTCGACCAGATCGGCGAAGTCGGGCAGGCTGGCAGCGGGAGCCGTCACCGCGAATGCGGTATGTGGCACGAGCGGCAGGCAGGCAGACAGCGCCGCCGCCGCGAGCCATTTGCGCAGCGTGAATTTAATCATGTCGGAAGCCGTAGCGTTACTTGGAAGCCTTGTATTCTATGGCAGACGCGAACTGCTGCAACGTAGCCGGCGGCACTTCGCCGAGCACGGTGATCCAGTAGTCGCCGCGGCGCTTCACGAGAACGTTCGTTGCACCGGTGCTGCCTGCGCCTTCCTTGCGCATATTCTTTTCGGCCGGCTCGATGAAAACCGAGATCGTCGCGAGACCGTCGGTGAAGACGGCCTGATCGACCGGGATCGGCGGCTCACCCGCGTCACGCGCAGCCATCGGCCGGCGCACTTCACGAATCTTCTGGAAACCGGCCACGCTCGGTGCGAGCTGCCAGCCCTGCGCTTCCATGTCGACCGTCGCGACCGGCGGGCGTACGATCGTCCAGCCGCTCAGGTTGCGCATGCCGGCCGCGATCGCGGCCCTGTCGCCGCTGGCGCCGCCCGTCTGCAGTTGCGAGAACGCGATCTGCTCGAGCACGTGATCGTTCGCATCGAGCGTCTGCGAGCGCAGCAGCAGCCCCGTGCGCGCGTCGGCCCACAGTTTGTACGTGAAGCGGTACGCATCCTTCGGCACGAGTTCGACGACCTGCGCGTCGATCCCCGCCACGCGATCCTTGCCGAGCGACTTCGCGTCGTAGACGGACATCACGTGCTCGCCGCTCGCGCCGAGCAGCGCGGGGAACGAGTCGCGCGTCTGACGGCGCTCGACGACGCACAGCTTGCGCTCGGGCACGAACGTGTACAGCTCGTCGTTATGGCGCAGCAGCTTGCGCGGCTTGCCGTCGAGCGTCTCGATGCGCTCGAACTCGCCGTCGCGGGACGCGACATGCGCGATGCGCGACGACTGGACATACCCGCCGCGCTGGTATACGAACGTGCCTTCGTAGCTCTGCTGCTGCGCCGCTTGCTGGACGCGGTCGAGCCAGTCGGCGGCACCCTTGCGGGTTGCGACGGGATCGTCCGGTTGCTGGGCGCTGGCAGGAAGGGATTGAACGGACAACAGGGCGGCTGCGCAAAGCAGGAGGGCCGGCAGCCGCTTCCATCCGGAGATGGCGTGATTCAACTGCAATGTCCGCATCGGGTTTATTGGCCTGGCGTGGTGGTCACGGCAGCGCGGATCAGCGGCATCGAACCCGTGACGACGGGCTGCTGCGCGAATTGCTGGTGCGCTTCGAGGTATTGGTCGAGGCTGGCGTCGCGGATGATGTTCACGTCCTGCAGGCCCGGCTGGGCCGATGCCTGCGCAACCGTCACGCGCTGCAGGTTGCCGCCTTGCGGCGCACCGGCCGACGCGACCTGGACGGCGCCCGGGGCACCGGCCGTCTGCATTTGGGGGACGACGATCCACGTCAGCGTGGCCGCCGCAGCAGCGACCGCGAACGCGGGCACGACACGCCGGCGCAGCGACAGCAGCTTGCGCGCGACGGGTGCGGCCGCCGGCGCAAGCAAGTGCGGCTCGCTTTCGAGCGCAGCCGACATGCGCGCGGTGAACGCAACGCTCAGCGCAGGCGACAACGCGAGCTCGTCCGAGCGCAGCGCATCGCCGATCAGGTGGTAATGGGCCCACGCAGCGCGATCCGCGCGGTTGAGCTCAGCCAGAAACTGCCCGTTGTCCGGGCCATCGAACATTTCGCCGTCGACCAGCGCGGAAAGGCGCTCGCCGCGCGAGCACGCTTGCGACTGCGTATTGACCGACCCCATGATGCTCCCCATCTTGCACACCCCGTCGTGACTTCACGACTCTATCCGTAACTAGACCCCGACCCGCGTCGCTCCGCCTGTCGCGCTTACCAGCGCTTGCCTTCGGGCGTATCGAGCAGCGGACGCAATTTGGCAGCGATTGCCTCGCGTGCACGGAAGATCCGCGACCGGACCGTCCCGATCGGACAGCCCATCATTTCCGCGATCTCTTCGTAGCTCAGGCCCTCGATCTCGCGCAGCGTAATTGCCTGACGCAGTTCTTCGGGCAGCAGAGCCATTGCAGCGTTGACCGTCTCGGCAATCTGCTTGCTCATCAACATCGACTCAGGCGTGTTGATATCCCTTAGTTGGTCTGCGTCGGAGAAAGTTTCCGCTTCCTCCGCATCGGCCTCGGTCGAGGTCGGCGCCCGGCGGCCTTGCGTCGCAAGGTAGTTCTTCGCCGTGTTGACGGCAATTCGGTACAACCACGTATAGAACGCCGATTCGCCGCGAAATTGCGGCAGCGCACGATACGCCTTGATGAACGCGTCCTGGGCCACATCCTCGACCTCGGCGGGATCCCGCACGAGGCGCGAGATCAGCCGGATGATCTTGCGGTGGTATTTGGAGACCAGGAGTTCGAACGCTGCCTTGTCGCCCTTCTGTACGCGCTCGACCAGAGCCTGATCGATTTCTTTTTCACTCACCTGACAAATCCGTTAACTAGGGATGCAACGCGGAGCGATATTGTAGCGTTCCCGCGCCGGCCGCTGGTTACGGTCGGTAACCGCGCCGCCGTCACGCCCGCCCCGCCGCGCCCGCCGTTCTCGCCAGCACGGAAAGCGCGCTGAACGATGCGGCGTCGAGCGCATCGGCCGGAATCAGCAGCGGCCGGGCCCGCCGGGCACCCTGCCCGACCGACAGCACCAGCAACAGGCTGCTCCAGTGCGCATGACCCGTCACGCGGCCGCGGGCCAGCAGGCGCCCGGTGCGGCCAAACGCCGCGACTTCCCCGAATGCGTCGATCTGCAACTCGGCCGGCAACCGGCGGGCACAAGCCCGCGCAGCGCACACGGCCAGCAGCGCGGCCGTCACGGCCGACACGCCTGCACCGGCGGCAGCGCCCGCGCGCGGCGCCCAGAACAGGTAGGCCGACGCGGTAGCTGACGCGACAAACACGGCCAGCACGAGATACGACACGGACGAGGCCCGCAACGCAAAGCGCTGCGGACGCCCGGCCGGAACATCGAATGGACTCGTCAAGCGATTGCGGCGTCAGACGCGCTTGAACACCAGCGTACCGTTGGTACCGCCGAAGCCGAAGTTGTTCTTCACGGCGACGTCGATCTTCATGTCACGCGCGGTGTTCGCGCAGTAATCGAGATCGCACTCCGGGTCCTGGTTGAAGATGTTGATGGTCGGCGGCGACACGTTGTTGTGCAGCGCCAGCACCGTGAACACCGACTCGAGGCCGCCCGCGCCGCCCAGCAAGTGGCCCGTCATCGACTTCGTCGAGTTCACGACGATCTTGTACGCATGCTCGCCGAAGGCCGCCTTCACCGCGTCGGACTCGTTCTTGTCGCCCAGCGGCGTCGACGTGCCGTGCGCGTTCAGGTACTGGACCTCGTCCGCGTTCACGCCGGCGTCGCGCAGCGCCGCGACCATGCAGCGGCGCGGGCCGTCCATGTTCGGCGCGGTCATGTGGTACGCGTCACCCGTCATGCCGAAGCCCGAGACTTCCGCGTAGATCTTCGCACCGCGTGCCTTCGCCGCTTCGTACTCCTCGAGCACCATCACGCCGGCACCCTCGCCCAGCACGAAGCCGTCGCGGTCCTTGTCCCACGGACGGGATGCGCTGGCCGGATCGTCGTTGCGGGTCGACAGCGCACGCGCTGCCGCGAAACCGCCGATGCCGAGCGGCGACACCGTCGATTCGGCGCCACCCGCGACCATCACGTCGGCGTCGCCGGCCTGGATCAGGCGCGCTGCGAGGCCGATGCTGTGCAGGCCGGTCGTGCAGGCCGTCACGGCCGCGAGGTTCGGTCCCTTCAGGCCGAACATGATGCTCAGGTGGCCCGAGATCATGTTGATGATCGAACCCGGCACGAAGAACGGCGAAATCCGGCGCGCGCCGCGATCGACGTAGGTCTGGTGCGTATCTTCGATCATCGGCAGGCCGCCGATGCCGGAACCGACCAGCACGCCGATGCGTTCCGCGTTGGCTTCGGTCACTTCCAGCCCGCTGTCCTTGACGGCCTGGATGCCGGCGGCGATGCCGTAATGGATGAACGTATCCATGTTCCGGGCTTCCTTCGCCGGGATGTACTCCTCGGCGACGAACCCCTTCACTTCGCCAGCGAAGTGGACGGCAAGGTTCGACGGATCGAACTTCGTGACGGTGGCAATACCGGACTTGCCGGCGACGAGATTGGCCCAGCCGTCGGCAACATTATTGCCAACAGGCGAAATCAGCCCCAGGCCTGTAACAACAACACGACGGCGGCTCACGGTAACCTCTTTTCCATTATTGGATGACAAAAACAAAAGCCACAGTGGCCACAGGAACCAGCCCTGCGAGCCCTGTGGCTGTTAGTCCGTCCGGCGCGAAGCCGGCAGGATGGCGCGTCAATCGCGAAGATCGCGGCGACGTGGCGGACAAGCGCGAAAGGCGCTCGTTACGCCTTGACGTTTGCGCGAGCGTAGTCGATCGCTTGCTGAACGGTCGTGATCTTCTCTGCTTCTTCGTCCGGGATTTCCATGCCGAACTCGTCTTCCAGAGCCATCACCAGTTCGACCGTGTCGAGCGAGTCGGCACCCAGATCGTTCACGAACGAAGCTTCGTTCTTGATCTCGGCTTCCGCGACGCCCAGTTGTTCAGCGACGATCTTCTTGACACGTTGTTCGATGTTGTCCATTACCCCTCCGAGGGAAAGTTCAGATTTACAAGTGCGCGCATTTTATCAGGTTTGCTGACGCGAAAACGCGCGTTGGCTTGATGGTCGATCAAGCGCCGATCCGCTTGAAAAACGGGATACGGCGCGGATGGTAAACGAAAATCGTTACGACATGTACATGCCGCCGTTCACGTGCAGCGTCGTACCGGTGATGTAACCGGCTTGCGGCGATGCGAGGAACGCGACGGCATGGGCGATGTCTTCCGGGCTGCCGAGGCGGCCGAGCGGAATCTGGGTCTTGAGCGCGGCCTGCTGTTCTTCCGGCAGCGTCTTCGTCATGTCGGTGTCGATGAAGCCCGGCGCCACGCAGTTCACGGTGATGCCGCGGCTGCCGATTTCACGCGCGAGCGCACGCGTCATGCCCGCCACGCCGGCCTTCGCAGCCGCGTAGTTGACCTGACCCGGGTTGCCGGCCGAGCCGACCACCGACGTGATGTTGATGATGCGGCCGCCACGTGCCTTCATCATCGGGCGCAGCACCGCGCGCGACAGGCGGAACACCGACTTCAGGTTGGTGTCGATCACCGCATCCCAGTCCTCGTCCTTCATCCGCATCGCGAGCTGGTCCTGCGTGATGCCCGCGTTGTTGACGAGCACGTTCAGCGCGCCGAATTCCTTCACGGTCGCGTCGATCAGCGCCTCGGCGGCTGCCGCGTCGTTGACGTTCAGCACCGCACCGCGGCCCGTGACGCCCGCTTCCGCGAACGCGGCCGTAATCGCAGCGGCGCCCGACTCGCTCGTCGCCGTGCCGATCACCGTCGCGCCCAGGCGCGCGAGTTCGAGCGCGATCGAACGGCCGATGCCGCGCGACGCGCCGGTGACGATCGCAACCTGTTTATCGAGAGTCTTGTCCATGAATCGAATATCCGTCTCTTGAGAAATGGCGCCGCGTCAGGCGGTCACCAGCTTGAGCGCTTCGTCGAGCGAAGCCGGATCGAATACCGACGCGCCCGTCAGGTTGCCGTCGATGCGCTTCGTCAGGCCCGCGAGCACCTTGCCCGGACCGCACTCGATCACATGCGTGACGCCCGTGCCGGCGATGTGCCGCACGCACTCGACCCAGCGCACCGGGCCCGCGGCCTGGCGCACCAGCGCATCCTTGATCGCAGCCGGATCGCTGACCACGGCGACGTCGATGTTGTTGACGACCGGAATCTGCGGCGCCTTGACGTCGACGTTCGCGAGATAGTCGCGCAGCTGGTCCGACGCCGGCTTGAGCAGCGACGAATGGAACGGCGCCGACACTGGCAACGGCAGTGCGCGCTTCGCGCCCTTCGCCTTCGCGATCTCGCAGGCCTTTTCGACTGCGGCCTTGTTGCCTGCGATAACGACCTGTGCGGGTGCATTGAAGTTCACCGCTTCGACGACGCCCGCTTCCGCGGCTTCGGCGCAGACCGCGCGCACCGTGTCGTCATCGAGACCCAGAATCGCGGCCATGCCGCCCTGGCCGACCGGCACGGCCGTCTGCATCGCTTGCGCGCGGAAACGCACGAGCGGCACGGCGTCCTTGAACGCGAGCGCGCCCGCAGCGACGAGCGCCGTGTATTCACCGAGGCTGTGGCCGGCGACGATCGTCGGCGCCGGGCCGCCTGCCTGCTGCCACGCGCGATAGCACGCATAGGCCGCGGTCAGCATCACGGGCTGCGTGTTGGTGGTGAGGTTCAGTTCTTCGGCCGGGCCTTCGGCGATCAGCTTGCCGAGATCCTGATTGAGTGCATCGGACGCTTCCTGGAGTGTCTCGCGCACGACGGCCAGATCGGCGAATGCGTTGAGCATGCCGACTGCCTGCGAGCCCTGCCCCGGAAAAACGAATGCAAATTTCATATCGTCCCCAATTGAATCGATTCGGACGGCGCACACGAATGGCGCGCCGATGGGATCCGCGCGCAGCAACCGCGCGCCGCGGATCAGTAGCGGAAGACCGACGCGCCCCAGGTGAAGCCGCCGCCGACACCTTCGATCAGCACGTGCTGGCCGCGCTGGATGCGACCGTCACGCACCGCGGTGTCGAGCGCCAGCGGGATCGACGCGGCCGACGTGTTGCCGTGCTGGTCGACCGTCACGACCATGCGCTCCTGCGGCAGGCCGAGCTTGCGGCAGGTGCTGGTCATGATGCGGATGTTGGCCTGGTGCGGAATCAGCCAGTCGATCTGCTCGGGCGCGAGATTCGCCTTCGCGAGCGCCTCGATCGCGACCTTCTCGAGCACGTTGACCGCGAGCTTGAACACGGCCTGCCCGTCCATGTACAGGAACGCGCTGCCTTCGATCACGCCGCGGTTGACGTTGCCCGGCGTGCAGAGGATGTGCGAATAGCTGCCGTCCGCGTGCAGCGCGCTGCCGAGCACGCCCGGCTCTTCCGACGCGGACAGGATCACCGCGCCCGCGCCATCGCCGAACAGCACGCAGGTCGTGCGGTCCTTGAAGTCGAGAATGCGCGAGAACGTCTCCGCACCGACGACGAGCGCCGTGCGGTGCTGGCCGCTGCGGATGAAGCTGTCAGCCGTCGCCATCGCATACGCGAAACCCGAACACACGGCCTGCACGTCGAATGCCGCGCCGCCGTTCTTGATGCCGAGCTTGTTCTGCAGCAGACACGCGGTGCTCGGGAACACGAAATCGGGGGTCGAAGTCGCGACGATGATCAGGTCGATCGACTGCGGATCGATGCCGGCGGCTTCGATCGCGCGACGCGACGCCTCGAGCGCGAGGTCGCTGGTCGTGACGTCCGGTGCGGCGAAATGGCGCGCATGGATACCCGTGCGCGCAACGATCCATTCATCGCTCGTCTCGATGCCTTCCTTCGCAAGGCGATCGGCCAACTGCTGGTTCGTGACGCGGTCAGGCGGCAGGTAGCTGCCCGTGCCGAGCACGCGGGAATAGAGAGTCGATTGGGCCATTTATGCTTTAGAGGATTGCGCAGCGGAAGGTTCGGCGTGATGGCCTGCGGCGGGGCTTGCATGGCCCGCGCCGCCCGTGTCGTGTTCGCCTTCGCCGAGCGATACTGAATTATCCGCCATCGCGCGCGCGAGGCGCTCCAGCACGCCGTTTTTGACGGCATCATACCCGCGTTTGATCGCCCACTCAAACGCGTAGGCATCGGCCGAACCGTGGCTCTTGATCACGAGGCTTTTCAGCCCCAGCAGCGCCGCGCCGTTGTACTGGCGGTGGTCGACGCGCTTCTTGAAGCGCATCAGGACAGGCAGCGCGAGCAGCGCCATCAGCTTCGACATCAGCGAACGGCCGAATTCCTCGCGGATGATGTCCGACAGCATCTGCGCGAGCCCCTCGGACGTCTTCAGCGCGACGTTGCCGACGAAGCCGTCGCACACGATCACGTCGACCGTGCCCTTGTAGATGTCGTTGCCTTCGACGTTGCCGCGGAAATTGAGCGTGCTGGCGCGCAGCAGTTCTCCCGCGCGCTTGATCGTCTCGTTGCCCTTGATCACCTCTTCACCGATGTTCAGCAGGCCGATCGTCGGACGCTCCTTGCCTTCGAGCGCGGCCACGAGCGCGTGCCCCATTTCCGCGAACTGCAGCAGGTGCTGCGGTTCGCAGTCGACGTTCGCGCCGAGGTCCAGCATCATCGTGTAGCCGGTCGGGTTCGGCAGAGCGAACGCGATCGCGGGCCGCTCGATGCCGGGCAGCGTCTTGAGTACGTAACGGGAAACGGCCATCAGCGCGCCGGTATTACCGGCGGAGATGCAGGCCTGCGCGGCGCCTTCCTTGACGTGATTGAGTGCGACGCGCATCGAAGAATCCTTCTTCTTGCGCAGCGCCACTTCGACAGGATCGTCCATCGCCACGACTTCGGTGGCGGGAACGATGGTCAGCGCGGGATCGTCGAGGGCTTTCAGCTTTTTCAGCTGAGCGCGGATCGCGCTTTCGATGCCGACGAGCATCAGGTGCGCATCGGGATGCGCGCGGACGAACTTGACTGCCGCGGGAACGGTCACGGACGGGCCGTGGTCGCCTCCCATGCAATCGATTGTGAGCTTTACGGTCATGGAATGCGACGAATTTCAGGCACAAAAAAGCGGCAGTTGAATGCCGCCTTTTTGTTGAGCCAGGAAAGTGTCAAGCGAACCAGTTGTCACGCGAACGGCAAGCGTAGCGCGCAACGCGTGACTTGACGCTTAGTCGTTCTTCGTCTTGACGACTTTCTTGCCGCGGTAGTAGCCGTTCGGGCTGACGTGGTGACGCAGGTGCACTTCACCCGTGCTCGGCTCGACTGCCAGCGGCGCTGCCGTCAGGAAATCGTGCGAACGATGCATGCCGCGCTTCGACGGCGACTTCTTGTTTTGCTGGACTGCCATGACTAACTCCTAAATAATTTTCCGGATTCTAACACAGCCCGATCCGGCGCTTAACTACCCTGGCCCAAAGCCTTTACGCCTTCCCGCGCCACAACTGCTTAGTGTTTCTTGGTGCCGTCACCGTCCTTCTTCAGCGCTTCCAGCGCTGCGAACGGATTCGGCCGTTTGCCTTCGTCCCCGGTTTCGCCGGACTCTTCGTCCGCCTCTTCCACGGGACCACTCGCACCCGACACGAGGCTTTCGTGAACTGCCGGGCAAACCTCGTGCTTGGGCACGAGCGGCAACGAAAGCAGCAACTCCTCTTCGATCAAGTCGACGAGATCGAACTGGCGTGAGCCCACGATCACATCGGCTTCATCGTCGTCGAGCGGAAATTCTTCAGCCTCTTCTTCGGTCGCGACCACCCGGTACGTCATGTCGACGTCGAACGTCTGGTCGTACGGAGTCATGCAGCGCTGGCACGTGAGCCACGCATGGCCGTGCACCGCAAGGCGCAGATACGGCTGCTGCCCGTCGGCGCCGTCGTCCTGCAACTCCTTCTGGATGAACCCCTCCGCCTGCCATGTGAAGACCGTGTCGCGATCTGGCGCGTCCGCAGGCACTTCGTTTAACATGCGCGGCAGTTGCGAGAGGCGCACCGCACCGGCAGCCTGCCGCCCGCTGCGGGCGAACTCGAACAGGTCGATTGCATGCGGATCAAGCGCCGCGGCAGGTTTGCCAGAAGAAGAAGTGTTCATGTGCGCTCCTGCCTACAGGCTGACTTGCGGATCCGGCTTGGCACCGCTCGCGTACGACTCATCCGCGGATGACGTACTTTACTTCCGAAGAACCGGCAGGCGCCACCACAACGGAAGCCTGCCGACGAAAAGCGGGAAAGCATACCTGTTTTACCTTTTGCAGTCAATCACTTAAGCTTGCGTCCGCACAACGCTGCGCAACACCCGACGACTCACCGATCCAACCGACCATGCCGGATACCGTTTGCCGCCCGCCGCGGCTGATTCTTGCCTCCAGTTCACGCTACCGCCGCGCACTCCTTGAGCGCCTCGGCATCCCCTTCGACGTCGTGTCGCCCGACCTCGACGAAACCCCGCACGACGGCGAAACGCCGGCCGCGACCGCCCTGCGGCTTGCCGGGGCAAAAGCACGCGCCGTCGCCGCGACGATCGACGCGCCGGACGGCGTGCTCGTGATCGGGTCGGACCAGGTCGCGACCTTCGACGGCCTCCAGATCGGCAAGCCCGGCACCCATGAGCGCGCGCTTGCGCAACTCATGTCGATGCAGGGCCGCGAAGTCGAATTCCACAGCGCGCTTTGCCTGTACGACAGCCGGACGGGCGAGGCACAGGTCGAGGACATCGTCACGCGCGTGCGCTTTCGCTCGCTGCCCGAAGCCGAACTCGACGCGTACCTGCGCGCGGAAACGCCGTACGACGTCGCCGGCAGCGCAAAGTCCGAAGGGCTCGGCATCGCCCTGCTCGACGCGATCGACTCGAACGACCCGACCGCGCTCGTCGGCCTGCCGCTGATCGCGCTCACGCGCATGCTGCGCGCCGCCGAATATCCGTTGTTTGCAATCACCCGTGGAGACCGCGCATGACCGCCGGCACGCTTTACCTCGTCCCGAACACGCTCGGCGAGGGCGACGAATCGATGCTCGCGGCCGTCCTGCCCGCGGCCGTACAGGCGCGCGCCGGCACGCTCGGCTATTACATCGGCGAGAACGCGAAGACGACGCGCGCGTTTCTGAAGAAGATCGGCACGACGCGCCCGATCCAGGAAATCGAGATCCGCGAGTTGAACGTCAACACGCCGGCCGGCGAAATCGACCGGCTCCTCGCGCCCGTGCTCGCCGGCGCAGACGCCGGCCTCGTGTCCGAAGCCGGCTGCCCGGCGGTCGCCGACCCCGGTGCATTGTTGGTGCGCCGCGCGCACGAGCGCGGCGTGAAGGTCGTGCCGCTCGTCGGGCCGAGTTCGATCCTGCTCGCACTGATGGCATCGGGCCTGAACGGCCAGAGCTTCGCGTTCAACGGCTACCTGCCGGTCGACGCGGCCGCGCGCGCCAAACGCCTGCGCGAACTCGAGCAACTGTCACGCAAGGCGCGCCAGACGCAGATCTTCATCGAAACGCCATACCGGAATCACGCGATGCTCGACACGCTGGTCGCGACCTGCGCACCGTCGACGCAGATCTGCGTCGCGGCCGACCTGACCCTCGCGACCGAGACGATCGCGAGCCGTACCGTAGCGGACTGGAAAAAGGCGCCTGCGCCGAATCTGCACAAGCGCCCTGCGATCTTCCTGCTGTTGGCGAACTGAACGCAGCAGGCGATCCGCCGGGTGAACGGCGGGCCATCGCGGCCCGCCCGCTTCTGGTCAGCGCAAGCTGACCGATGCGCCGCCGGCCGTCAGCGCCTTCATCGCGGCGCCGCCGACAGCCGCGCCAAACTTGCGCGCGACGCGGTTCGTCAGACTTTCCTTCACCGTATAGTCGACGAGATCAGGCGCCTTCAGCACGTCGCGCGCGACCGTGTCGGTCGTGCCGTAGCCGTCTGCCAGCCCGAGTTCGACACTCTTCTCGCCGGTCCAGAACAGGCCCGAGAACATGTCGGGCGTCTCGTGCAGCCGCTTGCCGCGGCCATCCTTCACGGCCTTGATGAACTGCGCGTGCACCTGGTCGAGCAATGCCTGCGCATGCACGTCCATCTTCGGCGTTTCCGGCGAGAACGGGTCGTAGAAGCCCTTGTTTTCGCCCGACGTATGCAAACGCCGCTCGACGCCGAGCTTGCCCATCAGCCCAGTAAAGCCAAACCCGTCCATCAGCACGCCGATCGACCCGACGATGCTCGCCTTGTCGACGAAGATCTTGTCGGCCGCCGACGCGATGTAATAGCCGCCCGATGCGCACATGTCGGTCACGACGACGTACAGCGGTTTGTCCGGATACTTCGCGCGCAGCCGGCGGATCTCGTCGTAGACCATCCCGGCCTGCACCGGGCTGCCGCCCGGGCTGTTGATCCGCAGCACGACACCGGCCGTGCCGTCGTCGTCGAACGCCGCATCGAGCGCCGTGTTGATGTCTTCGGCGTTTGCGTTGACACCGGCCGCGATCTCTCCGTCGATCGTCACGAGCGCCGTATGCCGCCCGCTCGACGAGAACTTCGAATCGCTCGAGAAATCGATCAACGCGAACGCGAACAGCACGAACACGGCGAGGAACGCGAAACGGAAGAAGATCTTCCAGCGCCGCGCCGCGCGCTGCTCCTTGACGGCCGCGAGTGCGATCCGCTCGAGCGCCGCACGCTCCCAGTTCGGTTCACGGCTGTCGGGACGGGAGGAAGAATCCGGGGAATTCGGTTGGTCGGCCATGCAGTGTCGTCGTTAGTCGGTCGTGGCGGGAACGGCGGGACGCAGGTCAGCGTCGGGCACCCAGAATACCGCACGGCCGTCGGACGTGTCGCGCTCGTCGACCGCCACCGGCCGCAGGCGGCCACCACGGCACGGGCCGCCGACGCACTTGCCGGTGTTCGGCTCGTAGATCGCGCCATGCGTCGCGCACATCAGATAGAGGCCCGACGATTCGAAGAACTGCCCTTCCGCCCAGTCGAGTTCCATCGGCACATGCGCGCAGCGATTCAGGTAACCGTATGCCTGGCCCTCGTAGCGCACGAAGAACACGACAGCCTGCTCGCCGCGCAGCGTCGCGTCGACGCGCACGCCGGCGCCGCCGTCGGCCAGGGCATCCGATGCGCACACGCGCACGGCGTCCGGCGCCGCGCTCACGCGTGCTCCCGCAGCCATGCGGCCAGCGCGCCGACGTCCGGCGCGACGAAGCGCGGCGCGAGCGCAGCCAGTGCGTCGGCCGTGTGCGCGCCGTACGCGACGCCGACGCCGGCCGCCCCGGCACTCGCGGCCATCTGCAGGTCGTGCGTCGTGTCGCCGATCATCACGGTGCGCGACAGGTCCTGCCCCAATTCCCGGGACAGCTCATGCAACATCGCCGGATGGGGTTTCGAGAAGGTTTCGTCGGCGCAGCGCGTCGCATCGAACAGGCTCGTCAGCTTCGACTGGTCGAGTACGCGGTTCAGCCCGACTCGCCCCTTGCCGGTTGCAACGGCAAGCAGGTAGCCCGTGTCGCGCAGCTCGGCGAGCAGTTCCCGCACGCCGGCGAACAACTCGATGCGCTGGTCGTCGAGCAGATAGTGGTAGCGGTAGCGCTCGGCGAGCCGCGCATAGTCGGACGGATCGAGGGTCGGAGCGGTAATCTGCAGCGCATCGCGCAGGCCGAGGCCGATCACGTAGCGCGACGCCTCGTCGGACGGCGTGGGCAGGCCGAGATCGCGGCATGCCGCCTGGATGCTGTGCGCGATGTGCGCAGTCGAATCCATCAGCGTGCCGTCCCAGTCGAAGACGATCAGGTCAAATTGCTGTCGAGCCATGCGGTTCAGGCGGTATCGCGCAGTGCGCTGAGTTGATCGAGGAAGCGCCGGCATTCGTCCGGCAGCGGCGCATCGAACTGCAGTGCCTCACCGGTCAGCGGGTGGGCGAGCCGCAGCCGGTACGCATGCAGGAACATCCGTTTCAACGACGGCTGCGCATTCGCGCGCGCCAGCGCCTTGTTCAGTGCGAAATCGCCATACTTGGCGTCACCGGCGATCGGCAGGCCGAGATGCGCGAGGTGCACACGGATCTGATGGGTCCGACCCGTTTTGAGTTCCGCTTCGAGAAGGGCGTACTCGGGCCAAAGGTCGACGAGGTTGAACACCGTATGCGACGGCAGCCCGTCGTCCTGCACACGCACGCGCCGCTCCCCTTCCGGGGTCGAATACTTGAACAGCGGCGCCTTCACCGCGCGGCGACGCCCCCAGTCGGACTGCCATTCACCGTGGACGCACGCGAAGTAGCGCTTGTCCATCTTGTTCTCGCGAATCTGTTCGTGCAGGCCCACCAGCGCCGTGCGCTTTTTCGCGAGCATCAGGATCCCGGACGTCTCGCGGTCCAGCCGGTGCACGAGTTCGAGGAATTTCGCGCGCGGGCGCGCCTGGCGCATCTGCTCGATCACGCCGAACGCGACGCCGCTGCCGCCGTGAACGGCGACCCCTGCCGGCTTGTTGATGACGAGCATCGCGTCGTCCTCGAACAACACGTCGAAGTGCGCGGGCGGCACGATGGTGGCTTCGGCGCGCGCGAGATCGGCTGCGGCCACGCGTATGGGCGGCACGCGGACGATGTCGCCGAACGCGAGCCGGTACTGCGCATCGACCCGGCCCTTATTCACGCGCACTTCGCCGCTGCGCAGGATCCGGTAAATATGGCTTTTCGGCACGCCTTTACAGACGCGCAACAGGAAGTTGTCGATACGCTGACCGACCGAGCTTTCGTCGATCTCGAGCATCGATACCTGGCCGCTTGCGACCGAATTCTGGGATATTTTGCCTAACTCGTTCATACTGAATATAATTTTGCCCAGCCAGACGTTGCGGGCGGCCTCACCGGCCGGCCCGGACCAACCGGGCAAGGCGCAAGCGCAAACCGCTATTTTACTTGCGCCGGGGGTCTGCTGCTCGCCCCTAATCAAAGAGAAGCAGCAAGTTGCACGCACGGCGCCGCCCGTCGGCAAGGATCGCGCCCAGAGGCGGATTCGGTCGGCAAGGCGCCGCGGTAACGGAAAGTTGGTTGAAAAGAATTTGATTGGCAGCCCGACGGCGCGAAGTGCGTCCGGGCAGGCTGCCGGTTGCGAAAATTACGGCGTTGCGCCCGATTTGGCTCCGCGAAGCGTGCGGGGCCTGGCGACGTCAAACCAGGGAAGTACACCCCAGGCGGGAAAGTCGGGCTGGATTCGATACTCCCCGCTGCGGCCCAAGCCGCAGCATCTGCCGCCCGTTGGCACGCGCGACGCATGACGACGCGCCCCGCGGCAGTGCCCGGCCTCAGGCTTAGCGCGCTTTGACAGCGTGCGGTGTGTGGACGCCGTGCTTTGAAGCCGTGTTCGCAGGTGCCCTATGGCCGCCGGCCCCGTCTTTCGGGCCCAAGCGCCTCTTCAGGCAATTCTCCCCGCCATCGTTCCCGCTCCAGCGTGCTTGTGACAACACAACAAGGCGCGGCCTGCCGTCGTTCCCGCCCTCGCGACTGACAACCGCGAGGCGCCGCCAGTAGAGCCGCCTGGAGTCGTTCATGAAACGCATGCTGTTCAATGCGACGCAGCAAGAGGAGCTGCGCGTCGCCATCGTAGATGGGCAGAAGCTCATCGACATCGACATCGAGACAGCCGGGCGCGAACAGCGCAAAGGCAATATCTACAAAGGTGTCATCACCCGTATCGAGCCGTCGCTCGAAGCGTGCTTCGTCAACTACGGCGAAGACCGCCACGGTTTCCTGCCGTTCAAGGAAGTCGCCCGCCAGTACTTCAAGGAAGGCATCGACATGCGCTCCGCGCGCATTCAGGACGCCCTGCGCGAAGGTCAGGAACTGATCGTCCAGGTCGAGAAGGAAGAGCGCGGCAACAAGGGCGCAGCCCTCACCACGTTCATTTCGCTCGCCGGCCGCTACCTGGTGCTGATGCCGAACAACCCTCGCGGCGGCGGCGTGTCGCGCCGGATCGAAGGTGACGAGCGTCAGGAACTGCGCGAAACGATGGCGCAACTGCAGATCCCGGACGGCATGAGCATGATCGCCCGTACCGCGGGCATCGGCCGCAGCGCCGAGGAACTGCAGTGGGACCTGAACTACCTGCTGCAATTGTGGCGCGCGATCGAAGCGGCGTCGCAAAGCGGCAACGCCGGCCAGCCGATGCTGATCTACCTGGAATCGAGCCTCGTGATCCGCGCGATCCGGGACTATTTCCAGCCCGATATCGGCGAAATCCTGATCGACACGAACGAAATTCACGATCAGGCCCGCGCATTCATGGACATCGTGATGCCGGACAACGTCGCGAAGGTGAAGCGCTACCACGACGACGTGCCGCTGTTCTCCCGCTTCCAGATCGAGCACCAGATCGAGACCGCATACTCGCGCACGGTGCCGCTGCCGTCGGGCGGCGCGATCGTGATCGACCACACCGAAGCACTCGTCGCGATCGACGTGAACTCGGCACGCGCGACCAAGGGCGCGGACATCGAGGAAACGGCCACCCGCACGAACCTCGAAGCGGCCGACGAAGTCGCCCGCCAGCTCCGCCTGCGCGACCTCGGCGGCCTGATCGTGATCGATTTCATCGACATGGAATCGGCGAAGAGCCAGCGCGAAGTCGAGCAGCGCCTGAAAGACGCGCTCAAGCATGACCGCGCGCGCGTCCAGATGGGCAAGATCTCCCGTTTCGGCCTGATGGAACTGTCGCGCCAGCGCCTGCGTCCGGCCCTGTCGGAAGGCAGCCATGTGACCTGCCCGCGTTGTAACGGCACCGGCCACATCCGCGATACCGAATCGTCCGCGCTGCAGGTCCTGCGGATCATTCAGGAAGAGGCAATGAAGGAAAACACCGCGGCGATCCACTGCCAGGTGCCGGTCGAGGTGACCGCCTTCCTGCTCAACGAAAAGCGTCAGGAAATCAACAAGATCGAGTCGCGCTTCAAGGTCGGCATCGTGCTGATCCCGAACAAGCACCTCGATACGCCGCACTACAAGCTCGAGCGCCTGCGCCACGACGACGCGCGTCTCGACGACCCGCGCGCGTCCTGGAAGATGGCCGAGGAAGCAGCCCGCGAACTCGAGTCGGAAACCGGCTACAGCAAGCGCGCGGCGGAAGTTAAGCCGAAGCAGGAAGCCGCGGTCAAGGGCATCACGCCCGAGCGTCCGGCCCCGAGCCCGGCACCGCAGCGCCCGGTCGAACCCGTTGCAGCGCCCGCGCCTGTCGCGCCGGCAAGCGGCGGCTTCATCGGCTGGCTGAAAGGCCTGTTCGGCGTGTCGCCGGCGCCCGCACCCGCACCGGTTGCTCCGGCACCGGCGAAGGAGCAGGCAGCCCGTCCGGCTCGCGGCGAGCGCACCGAGAAGTCCGAGCAGCGCGGCGAACGCGGCGGCGATCGCAACCGCAATCGTCGTGGCGGCGCCCAGCAGGCGCAAGGCGGCCGCGACCAGGCCGCAGCCGGGCGTGGCCAGCCGCAACGCCAGGAACGCGAAGGCAAGGAAGCACGCGAGCCGCGTGAAGCACGTGAGCCGCGTGAAGCACGTGAGCCGCGCGAAGGCCGTGAGCCGCGTGAGGGCCGTGAGCCGCGCGAGGGTCGTGAACCGCGTGAAGGTCGCGAGGGCCGTGGCCCGCGCGAAGGCCGCGAGCCGCGCGAGCCGCGTGAGAACCGCGAACCGCGCGAACGTGTCGAGCAGCCGGAAGGCGTCGAAGCAGCCGGTCGTGGTGAGCGCCAGGAACGCGGCGAACGTCGCGAGCGCGGCGAGCGCCGCAAGCCGACCCAGCATGCAGCAACGCTGGAAACCGTCACCCGTGGCGAAACCCATCAGGAACCGGAAGCCGACAAGGCCCTCGCAGAAGCCCTGCCCGGCGCCGAGCTGGCAGCCGACGCGGAAGCCGGCGCGCGTGATGGCGAGGAACGTCGCCGTCGCCGTCGCGGCCGCCGCGGCGGTCGTCGCGAGCGCGAGGAAGACGGCGCAGTCGTCGACCACGCCGAGCAAGGCGCAGAAGGCGAAGTTTCGGTGCACGCCGTGACGCCGGAAGCACCGGCTGCTACCGAACCGGCCCACACGACCGCACCGGCAGTCGCCGTGGCAGCCGCCGCGGCAAGCGCCGTCGTCGCCGAGGCAGTGGTCGAGCACCATGCCGAACCGGCAGCACCGGCCGATGTCGAGCCGCAACCGGCACCGGTACACGTCGAAGCAGCGCCGGCCGAAGCACCGGTAGTCGCCCTGGCAGCAGAACCGGCACCGATCGCACCGGCCGTCGCTACGGAAGCGGGTCCGGCGCCGGTCGCGGTTTCGCCGACCGACGCGTTCGAAGTGCCGGCAGCGCCTGTCGCCGTCGAGGCACCGCAGCCGGCACTCGTCGAGCCAGCTGCACCGGTCGTGACGACCGAAGCCGCTCCGGCGGCTGCCGAGCCTGTCCATGTCGAAGCAGCGCCGGTCGAGGCCGTCGCAGCACCAGCACCGGCACCGGCTCCCGCCCAACCGGCAGCCGCGCCCGCTTCGGCGAGCCTGGATACCGTGCTGGAGCAGGCCGGTCTCGTCTGGGTGAACACGGACGCCGACAAGTTCGCCGCTGCGCAAGAAGCCGCGTCGCGCCTTCCGCGCCCGGCTCGCGTGCCGCGCGAACGCAAGGTGCTGCCGCCGGTCGATACGGCCCCGATGCAGCAGGTCGAAACGACGCATCACTGATCGACGCATCGTCCGACCAGGAAAAGCCCGCCTCCGGCGGGCTTTTTCACGTCCGCGCTGCGGGTTTCCGCCCACCGGACCCGGCCGCCGCTTGAGGCTAAAATAGAGGTCTGGTTCGCACTTCTTTCAACATGTCCCGACGCATCATTCCTCTCGCCGACGTCAGCGGGATGCCGGACGTCTCCGGCGTCGCGCATGTCCCGGACGGCTCGCTGGCCGACACGTTCGCCAGGCCGCTGCGCGACCTGCGCATTTCGGTGACGGATCGCTGCAACTTCCGCTGCGTGTACTGCATGCCGCGCGCCGTCTTCGACAAGGACTACCCGTTCCTGCCGCACAGCGCGCTGCTCACGCTCGAGGAAATCGAGCGCGTGGCGCGACTCTTTGTCGCACACGGCGTCGAGAAGATCCGCATCACGGGCGGCGAGCCGCTGCTGCGCAAGAATCTCGAATTCCTGATCGAGCGCCTCGCGCGCCTGACCACGCATGACGGGCGCCCGCTCGACCTGACGCTCACGACCAACGGTTCGCTGCTCGCACGCAAGGCGCGCGCGCTGAAGGACGCCGGGCTCACACGCGTGACAGTCAGCCTCGACGCGCTCGACGATACGTTGTTCAAGCGTATGAACGATGCCGAGTTCGCGAGCGCCGACGTGCTCGACGGCATCTTCGCGGCCCAGGCCGTGGGCCTCGCGCCGGTCAAGGTCAACATGGTCGTGAAGCGCGGCACCAACGACAGCGAGATTCTGCCGATGGCCGAGCGTTTCCGCGGGACCGGCGTGATCCTGCGCTTCATCGAATACATGGACGTCGGCACGTCGAACGGCTGGAACATGACCGAGGTGCTGCCATCGGCGGACGTCATCGCACGGATCGCCGAACACTTCCCGCTCGTGCCGCTCGACCCGCACACGGCGGCAGAGACCGCGCAGCGCTGGGGCTATGCGGACGGCAGCGGCGAGATCGGCGTGATTTCGAGCGTCACGCAGGCCTTCTGTGGCGACTGCACGCGCGCACGGCTGTCGACCGAAGGCAAGCTGTACCTGTGCCTGTTCGCGTCGACGGGCCACGACCTGCGCGCGCTCGTGCGCGGTGGCGCGAGCGACGCCGAGATCGCGACCGCGATCGCCCGCATCTGGCAGGCCCGCGCCGACCGTTATTCGCAACTGCGCGGCAGCGCGTCTGCCGACGCCGTGCCCGACGGCGCCGGCAAGCGGGTCGAGATGTCGTATATCGGCGGCTGATGCTCGCTGCCCTTCCCGCCCTCTAACCATGCCTGCTTCCGCGTCTCCCTCGATTGCCGGCCTGCTGCTCGCAGGCGGGCGCGCCACACGCATGGATGGCGTCGACAAGGGCCTGCAGTTGCTCGACGGCACACCGCTCGCGCTGCACGTGCTGCGCCGGCTCTCGCCGCAGGTCGGCGAGACGCTGATCAGCGCGAATCGCCACGCCGATCGCTATGCCGAACTCGGTGCGCCGTTCGGCGCGCGCATCGTCGCGGACGAAACGCCCGACTTCCCCGGCCCGCTCGCGGGCCTGCTCGCCGGCATGCGGGTGGCACGCGCGCCGCTCGTCGCGTGCTCGCCGTGCGATACACCCTATCTGCCGGCCGACCTCGTCGCACGGTTGCAGGCAGCGCTCGACGCGCAGCAGGCCGACATCGCCATGGCGGTGACCATCGACGCACGACAGGCTCGCTCGCCGCAGCCGACGTGCGCGTTGCTGCGCACGTCGCTGGCCGACGATCTCGCCGCCCGGCTCGCCGCCGGCGACCGCAAGGTGCGTGCGTGGTACGCACGCCACAAGACGGTCGAAGTCGAGTTTCACGACGAGCGTGCGTTTTACAATGCCAACTCCTGGCAGGAACTCGCCGCGCTGGCCCGCCGCTGACGGCACCCGTACGGTTCCCGCCCGGCGCCCGCCGCACGCGAAACCCGCGCCCAGGCACCCTCCTCGCGCCACCGGCCACGAACCCGATACGCCTTGCGGCGCAGTCCGACTGATGATCACGCAATCCTCGCCCGCCCCCCGAACCGCACCCGATTCCGATGCTCCGCTGTCGCTCGCCGACGCGCAGGCACTCGCGTGCCGCTTCGCGGTGCCCGTCGAAGCGTGTGACACGGTGACGCTGCGCGATGCACTCGATCGCGTGCTCGCGGCCGACGTGAACGCACCGTTCGACATTCCCGCGTACGACAACTCGGCGATGGACGGCTATGCGTTCGACGGCAGCACCGGGATGCACGCATCGCAGCAAGCGGAGCTCACGCTGACGGTCGCCGGCACCGCACTCGCCGGCCATCCGTTCGACGGCGCCATCGCGGCCGGATCATGCGTGCGCATCATGACGGGCGCGCCGATGCCGGCCGGCTGCGATACGGTGATTCCGCAGGAACGCGTGCGCGTCGCCGGCGACACGATTCACTTCGCCGCGCACGACATCGCACGCGGCGCGAACTGCCGCAAGGCCGGCGAGGATCTCGCGCACGGCGCGTGCGCGCTTGCCGCGGGCCGCATCCTGCGGCCGTCCGATCTTGGCCTGCTCGCGTCGTTCGGCATCACCGAGGTTGCGGTGCGCCGGCGCGTGCGCGTCGCCGTGTTCTCCACCGGCGACGAACTGCGCGAGCCCGGCGAGCCGCTCGGCCCCGGCGCACTGTACGACAGCAATCGCGGGATGCTGATCGCGATGCTCGAAAGGCTGCATGTCGATGCGGTCGATCTCGGGATCGTCCGCGACGACCCGGCCGCACTCGAAGCCGCGTTGCGCGGCGCGGTCGCCGCGCAGGCCGACGCGGTGATCACGTCCGGCGGCGTATCGGTCGGCGAAGCCGACTTCACGCGCGACGTCATGGCCCGGCTCGGCGACGTGACGTTCGCGAGTCTCGCGCTGCGTCCCGGGCGTCCGCTCGCGTGCGGCGCGCTCACACGCGCGGCCGATGGCGCCGGTCATACGCTGTTTTTCGGGCTGCCCGGCAACCCGGTCGCGTCCGCCGTGACGTTCTACGCGATCGTGCGCCCCGCGCTTCTGACGCTGGCCGGGGCGCAGACTCCGCCGCCGGCGATGTACACGGCGCTCAGCACGCATGCGCTGAAGACGCGCCCGGGCCGCACCGACTACCTGCGCGGCATCGCGACGCGCGCCGCCGACGGCCGCTGGCACGTCGAACCGGCCGGCTCGCAGAGTTCCGCGTCGCTGAGCGGCCTCTCGGCCGCCAACTGTTTCATCGTCCTGGGCCACGATACCGCGGCAGTCGACGCGGGCACCCCGGTCGACATCCTGCCGCTCGACGGCCTGATCTGAATTCCACTATCGGTATATCTCTACGGGGGCAATCCGCACATGAAGAAACAAATTTCGTCGATCGCCGCGGGGCAGACCGCCAAGGCGCTGATCCTCGTCTACCTGACATTCAGCGTGCCGATCGTGCTGCTCGGCATCCTCGTCGCGTACGTCCGCTACGGGATGGTCGAACTGAGCACGATCCTGAGCGCGCTGCTGCTGAACGCCATCCTCGGCTTCGTGCTGCTGTGGATCGCATGCCACGCGTACAACTGGGTCGCATCGCGCTTCGGCGGCATCGAGATCGTGCTGTCCGATCCGCCGGAGGAAGCGTGAGCGGCACACCGCTGATCCGCGCGGCGCAGGCACGCGATGTCGGCGCGATCCTCGCGCTGATGCGCGAGCTGGCGGAGTTCGAGAAGCTCACGCACCTGTTCGTTGCGACCGAAGCCGATCTCGCCGACGCGCTGTTCGGCACGCAGCCTGCCGCCGAGGCGCGAGTCGCCGAACATGACGGCGCGATCGTCGCGTATGCACTGTTCTTCCACAATTATTCGACGTTCCTCGGCCGTCGCGGCCTCTATCTCGAGGATCTGTACGTACAGCCGTCGCAGCGCGGCACAGGCCTCGGCACCGCGATGCTGCGTCACCTCGCGGCACTGGCCGTCGAGCGACATTGCGGGCGCTTCGAATGGTCGGTCCTCGACTGGAACCGACCGGCGATCGATTTCTACGAAAAGATGGGCGCAACCGTGCTGCCCGACTGGCGCATCGTTCGCGTCACGGGCGACGCACTGGACACGCTCGCCGGGCATTGACCGCGGGCCGGCCGCACCGGCAAGCGATTCAAAAGAAAACGGGCGCCGCAGCGCCCGTTTTTGCTTTCCGGCCGATGTCGGCCATGTGCGTCATGCGTCGTCCGCATCGGCGCCGTCGCTACCTTCCGCGCCGAGCAGCCCTGCCGCCGCATCACCCGGCAGCGCCTCGACCTGCTTCAGCTTGCGGCTCATCACGCGCGTACGCTGCTCGGCGGACTCGATCGAGCGCGTGACCGTTTCGAGCTGCGCCTTCGTGCGCGCGAGCACGTCGCCGAACTTGCCGAACTCCGTCTTCACCGCGCCGAGCACCTGCCACACCTCGCTCGAGCGCTGCTCGATCGCGAGCGTGCGGAATCCCATCTGCAGGCTGTTCAGCAGTGCGGTGAGCGTCGTCGGCCCCGCCACCGTCACACGATAGTCCCGCTGCAGCAGGTCGGTCAGCCCCGGGCGACGCAGGATCTCCGCATAGAGCCCTTCGGTCGGCAGGAACAGCAGCGCGAAATCGGTCGTGTGCGGCGGCGAGACGTACTTCTCGGCGATCGTGCGCGCCTCCAGCCGCACACGTGCTTCGAGCGCGCGAGCCGCTTCCTCGACCGCCACCGCATCGGCACGCTCCTGTGCGTCGATCAGCCGCTCATAGTCTTCGCGCGGGAATTTCGCGTCGATTGGCAGCCACACGGGCGGCGCGTCGCGCGTGCCGGCATCGCGCCCCGGCAGCCGGATCGCGAACTCGACGCGCTCGCTGCTCTTCGGCACGGTCGCGACGTTCTTCGCGTACTGCTCGGGCGTCAGCATCTGCTCGAGCAGCGCCTCGAGCTGCACTTCGCCCCAGGTGCCGCGCGTCTTCACGTTGGTCAACACCTTCTTCAGGTCGCCGACGCCCGCCGCGAGCGTCTGCATCTCGCCGAGCCCGCGATGCACCTGCTCGAGCCGGTCCGACACGAGCTTGAACGACTCGCCGAGCCGCTGCTCGAGCGTCGCGTGCAGCTTCTCGTCGACGGTGCGGCGCATCTCCTCGAGCTTCGCCGCGTTGTTCGTCTCGATTTCCTTCAGCCGCTGTTCGAGCGTCGCGCGCACCTCGCCGATCCGGCGATCGTTCGCCTCGGTCAGTTGCGTGAGCTGCCGGTTCAACGTGTCGCCGAACAGCCTGAGTGCGCCCGTCTGCTCCTCGCGTGCCTGCTGCGCCTGCCGCTGCACGCTCTCGCGCATCGCGTCGAACTGCTGCGCATTGCCGGCGACGAGCTTGCCGAGCTGCTGCGCAAAACCTTCGATCTGGTTGTTCTGCACGGTCGCCACGCTCGTCAGTTGCGCGGCGAGCGTCTGCTGAAGCTGTGCGAAGCTGCCGGCCAGCTCGGTGCGCGAGCCGCGCGCGTTCTCGACGATCTCGCCGCGCAATTCGCGTTCGAGCCGCTCGACCGCGCGCGCCTGCGCATGCGCGGCGTCCTCGATCTGGTCGCCCAGTACCGCCGCATCGTCGTGGCGGCCACCACCACGCACGAGCGCGACGATCGCCACCGCAAGCGCGACGGCCAGCACGACGACCGCCGCAAGCAACAACGTCATCGTCATACGCGCGGCTTCCCGATCACGTCAGGGTTGATCGGACTCGGCGGCTGCCCGGCGCGCGGCCCTTCGCCCAGCGCGGCGATCAGGTTGTCGGCGGCAAGATTCGCCATCGCGCGGCGCGTTTTTTCGGTCGCGCTCGCGATATGCGGCGTCAGCACGACGTTCGGCACTTCGAGCAGCTCCGGATGGACCGTCGGCTCGCCTTCGTACACATCGAGGCCGGCCGCGGCGATCGTCCCGACGCGCAGCGCGGCGGCCAGCGCCGCGTCGTCGACGATCCCGCCGCGCGCGATGTTGGTCAGCGTCGCGGTGGGCTTCATCTTCGCGAGTTCGGCCGCGCCGATCGTGTGATGGTTCTCCTTCGTGTACGGCAGCACGAGCACGACGTGATCGGCACGGGCGAGCAGCGCATCCTTCGACACGTATTCGGCATTCAGCTCGGCCTCGATCTCGGGCGCGACCCGCGACCGGTTGTGATAGATCACCTGCATGCCGAAGCCGCGCGCGCGGCGCGCAAGCGCCTGGCCGATGCGCCCCATCCCGATGACGCCGAGCGTCGAGCCGTAGATGTCGCTGCCGAGAAAACCGTCGTACGCCCACTTCTGCCAATGGCCGGCCCGCAGCCAGTGCTCGGATTCGGCAATCCGGCGTGCGGCGGCCATCATCAGCGCCCAACCGAAATCGGCAGTCGACTCGTTCAGCACGTCGGGGGTGTTGGTGCCGAGCACGTTCGCCGCGTTGAATGCGGCCATGTCGAAATTGTTGTAGCCGACCGCCATGTTCGCCACGACGCGCAGGCGCGGCGCCGCCGCGAGTTCCGCGGCGCCGACCGGATCGCCGGCCGTCAGCGCACCGTCCTTGTCGGCCAGACGCGCGGCGAGCGCATCGGGAGCGAGTGCGTCGCCGTTGTTCCAGTCGACGTCGAAATACTGCTTGAGGCGCTCGATCACGTCCGGAAAGATCGGACGCGCGACCAGGATCTTCTGCATCGCCATCTCCGCATGCCGCGAACGGATCGCAGCGCGCCGTGCGCCGCCGGGACCGCCCGCTCCAGGTTGAAAATCGTCAGCTTACGCCGTGAAGAAGATCCACGACGTCAGCAGGAATACCGGTATCAGCACGACCAGCGCCCAGCCGAGATACGCAAAGAAGCTCGGCATCTTCACGCCGCGCGATTCGGCGATCGCCTTCACCATGAAGTTCGGCGCGTTGCCGATATAGCTGTTCGCGCCCATGAACACCGCGCCCGCGGAAATCGCGGCGAGCGTCGACGCGCCGGTCGTCATCAGCGACTGCGCATCGCCACCCGCGAGGTTGAAGAACACGAGATAGGTCGGCGCGTTGTCGAGGAACGACGACAGGATGCCGGTCGCCCAGAAGTACATCGCGTCGATCGGCTTGCCGTCCGGCCCCGTGACGAGATGGACGATCTGCGCGAATGCGCCGTCGGCACCCGCGCGCAGGATCACGATCACCGGCGCGATCGTCACGAAGATCCCCGCGAACAGCTTCGCGACTTCCTCGATCGGCGCCCAGTTGAACGCGTTGCCCTCGCGCGCGGAGCGCGGCGTCAGCGCGAGCGACGCGAGCGTTACGACCGCGAGCGCGACGTCGCGCACGAGATTCTGCAGCGCGACGTGGGTGCCCCACACGTCGAACGTGATGCCCGGCTTCCACATGCCACTCATCAGCACCAGGCCGATCACGGCTGCGAGCAGCACGAAATTGATCTTGCCGTCGATCGACAGCCTGTCGCTGTCGGGCGTCGGATCGAGCACGGCCGGCCGCGCCTCGCCGCCCTTGCGGTAGAAGTACGTATCGAGCGCGAAGAACAACGTCAGCAGCACAACGCAGATGAACAGCATCGGCAGTGCGAGGTGCGTGGTCGTCCAGAAGAAGCTCACGCCATTCAGGAAACCGAGGAACAGCGGCGGATCGCCGAGCGGCGACAGCGAGCCGCCCGCGTTCGCGACGAGGAAGATGAAGAAGATCACGACGTGCACGATATGCTTGCGGTTGTCGTTGGCGCGCAGCAGCGGCCGGATCAGCAGCATCGCGGCGCCCGTCGTACCCATCACGCTCGCGAGCAGCGTGCCGAGCGCGAGGATCGCCGTGTTCAGCTTCGGCGTGCCGTGCAGGTTGCCGTTCACGCAGATGCCGCCCGCGACCGTATACAGCGCGGTGAGCAGCACGATGAACGGGATGTATTCCTCGAGCAGCGCGTGCACGAGCGTGCCGAACGCGGTGCCCGCGCCGAACGCGAACGCGAACGGGATCAGGAGCGCGAGCGCCCACCCGGCCGCAATCTTGCCGAAGTGGTGATGCCAGAACACGGGGGCGACGAGCGGGAACAGTGCGATGGACAGCAGGATCCCGGCGAACGGGATACCCCAGAGGGCAGACAGCGTGGCACCGTCGAGCGTTGCGGCCGATGCAAGCGCGGGAACGGCGCCAAGCGCGATCCCCGACGCCATGCCCGCCCAGGCGGCATGTCGTTTCATGCGGAACTTCCTTGTTCGAGTGGTAGTGGATGCAGCGGCGCGTCACGCGCCCCGTACAACGATCACGTGAACGCGGTACGGGCCGTGCGCGCCCAGTACGATGGTCTGCTCGATATCGCCCGTGCGCGACGGGCCCGACACGAAATTGACCGCGCGCGGCAATTCGCCACGCTCCGAGCGGATCAGCGCAAATGCGTCTTCATGACCGGCGACGATCCGCGACGCGGGAACGATTGCGATATGCGTTTCCGGCAGCAGGCCGGCCGACGCATAGGTGTCGGGGCCGGACAGCAGCACCAGCGAGCCCGTTTCGGCGGTCGCGCAAAAACAGCCGGTGAGGCCGACCAGATCGCCGTCGCGCGGCTTGCGGCATTCGACCGACAGGCCTGCGCCCGCCCAGTCGAAATCGGCCAGCGTGCGCCACGCGACGGCCTGCGTCGGCAGGCCGTGAGCGGAAAGGTAGCGAGCCGCGGCGGCCGGTACCTCGGCAAGCGTCGCGACTTCGTCGACCGTCGTCGACAGGCGTGCCGCTTCGTCGACGAATGCAGCGACGAGATCGGCCGGCGCCGGCGGGCGCGGGCCTTCCGGATGACGGGCGAGGTAGTCGGCAACGCCGTCGCGCTCGGCCGAATCGGGTTCGGCCGCACGCCCCTGTGCCGCGCGAATGCGCGCGAGGATCTGACGACGGGCAGCGGAAGTGTCCATGAACGGTCCTCGTGACGTTGGCGGGCGATACTGTCGGATTATACCGGCCGACCTCGCCGCAACGCAGTTTTGGCCGTTCGGCCGACGCTCACTTCGACGCGTCCTCCTCGACCGGCTGCGCGATGCCGAACACCTGGCGCAGGTACGCGAGATACGCCTTGTCGTCGCACATGCTCTTGCCCGGCGAATCCGACAGTTTGGCGACCGGCTGGCCGTTGCAGCGGACCATCTTGATCACGATCTGCAGCGGCACGTAGCCGAGATCGTTGGTGAGGTTCGTGCCCACGCCGAACGCGAGCTTACAGCGGCCACGGAACCGTTCGTACAGCTGCATGACCTTCGGGATGTCGAGCGCATCCGAGAACACGAGCACCTTGGTACGCGGGTCGCAACGGTTCGACTCGTAATGGCGCAGCATCCGCTCGCCCCATTCGAACGGATCGCCCGAATCGTGGCGCGCGCCGTCGAACAGCTTGCAGAAGTACATGTCGAAGTCGTTGAGGAATGCATCCATCCCGTACACGTCCGACAGTGCGATCCCGAGGTCGCCGCGGTATTCCTTCGCCCACATCTCGAAGCCGTAGATCTGCGAATCGCGCAGCCGCGGGCCGAGCGCCTGGCAGGCCTGCAGATACTCGTGCGCCATCGTGCCGAGCGGCGTGATGTCGTGCTTCATCGCATAAAGCACGTTGCTCGTGCCCGCGAACTGCGGGCCGAGGCCGTCGCGCAGCGTGAGCGCGACTTCCTCGTGCCAGACCTTCGAGAAGCGCCGGCGCGTGCCGTAGTCGGCGATCTTGCAGTCGGCGAATTCCGGCTTCGCGCCAAGCAGCTTGATTTTCTCGCGCAGCCGCTCGCGGCCTTCCCGATAGTCGGGCTCGCGTTGCGTGTTGCGGAAATACACTTCGTTGACGATCGCGAGCACCGGGATCTCGAACAGGATCGTGTGCAGCCACGGCCCCGTGATCTCGATGTCGATTTCACCGTTGCCCTTCGGCGACGGCGTGATCGAGATGTACTTCTCGTTGAGATGGAACAGCGCGAGAAAATCGACGAAATCGCTCTTGATGAAGCGCATCCGCCGCAGGTAGTCGAGTTCGACGTCGGAAAAACGCAGCGCGCACAGGCCGCGCACCTCGTCGCGGATCTCGTCGATGTACGGCACGAGATCGACGCCGGGCGTGCGGCACCGGAAACGGTATTCGACGCTTGCAGCGGGGAAGTGATGCAGGACGACCTGCATCATCGTGAACTTGTAGAGATCAGTGTCGAGCAGCGAAGTGATGATCATGATTGCGGCACCGCCAATATCGTGACAGGGCCTCGGCGCACCCCGCGCCGCCCGGTCTGTCGGCCATGTTACCCGAATGCGGGCCGGACCATCGTGAAACCGCCTGCCGCCCGGCTCCGGTCGCCCCGCCCTGCCGGCGTACGGTACAGGCGCGCCCGTTGGGTCGCTCCTTCGGCGAGCCAACGGACGTCCCCATAAACTAATCACAAAACGATATAAGCCGGATAGCCGACCACGTCATGCGGGTTTTGTGCTTCAGTTACAATGCCGGTTTTGGCGCAAACGCCACCCCATATATACCGCCAAGCAGGAGCGTTTTAATGACTCACGTTGTGACCGAAGGCTGCATCAAGTGCAAATACACGGATTGCGTGGATGTGTGCCCGGTGGATTGCTTCCGTGAAGGTCCCAACTTTCTCGCCATCGATCCGGACGAGTGCATCGACTGCGCCGTGTGCGTCGCCGAGTGCCCGACCAATGCGATCTATGCCGAAGAAGACGTTCCGGGCGACCAGCAGCAGTTCACCGCGCTGAACGCCGAGCTGGCGAAGGACTGGCCGTCGATCACGAAGACCAAGCCGGCACCGGCCGACGCAGACGAGTGGAAGGACGTGCAGGACAAGCTGCACCTGCTCGAGCGCTGATCGCGCAGCGGACGCAAAAAAATTTTGTGCGCCGCGGCTCAAAAGTATTGACGACCTGATCAACGCTCCATATAATCTCGTTTCTCTGCTGTTGTTGTTTGTTCCCCGATAGCTCAGTCGGTAGAGCGCCGGACTGTTAATCCGTAGGTCCCTGGTTCGAGCCCAGGTCGGGGAGCCAAAAACGCATCGGCCCGTTGAAAGTGAACGGGCTTTTTGCTGGTAGACAAACAAGCATGCAGATGTACCGATTTATTCCCCGATAGCTCAGTCGGTAGAGCGCCGGACTGTTAATCCGTAGGTCCCTGGTTCGAGCCCAGGTCGGGGAGCCAAATAGCGAAAGGCCCGTCAATCGACGGGCCTTTTGTTTTTCCGGCCCGCCTTTCGACTTTCGTCACCCGGTCGCGCGCATGCTAGAGTCTCTGTCCCGCATTCGCATCCGGTTCCATCGATGAAGCACCGCCTCCTCCGTTCAGCCCCCTTCGCCCTCCTGCTTTCCGCGTTCGCCGCCGCACCGCTCGCGCACGCAGAGGAGGTCGGCAGCGTCAACACCCATTTCCGCGTCACGGGCTCCGATCGCGTGGTCGTCGAGGCGTATGACGATCCGGTCGTGAACGGCGTGACCTGCTACGTGTCGCGCGCCCGCACCGGCGGGATCAAGGGCACGCTCGGCGTCGCCGAGGATCCGAGCGAAGCGTCGATCGCATGCCGCCAGGTCGGACCGATCAGCTTCAAGGAACCGCTCAAGCAGCAGACCGACGTGTTCAGCGAGCGCATGTCGTTCATCTTCAAGACCCTGCACGTCGTGCGCGTGGTCGACGCCAAGCGCAACACGATCGTCTACCTGACCTATAGCGACCGCATCGTCAGTGGCAGCCCGAAGAACGCCGTCACCGCGGTACCGATGCCGGCCGGCACGACGATTCCGGTCAAGTAAAGCCCGCGCCTGCCGGGCGCGCGAGCGATACACTGTCGATTCGACCGCTTCCGCGCCCGATCATGTCCGCCACCCGCCTTCCCGACTCCGCACGCTACTGGCGCACGCCGCTGCTGCCGGATGCGGATCTCGTCACGGCCACCTATCGCGATCACACGTTCGCCCCCCACTGGCACGACGCGTACACGATCCCCGTGATTCTCGAAGGCGCGGAACGCTTTACCTATCGCGGCAGCGGCTATGTCGCCGAAACCGGCTCCGTACCCGTGATCAATCCCGGCGAAGTGCATACGGGTTCGCGCGCGGCCGACGAGGGCTGGTGCTATCGCGTCAGCTACATGCCGGTCGAATTCATCCGCGAACTCACCAGTGCGATCGCAGGCCGCCCGCAGGACGCGCCGTGGTTCGCACCCGACGTGATTCGCGACGCCGATCTGGCGACCAGGCTCACGCTGGCGCACCGGATGATGGAGGCCGGCAGCGAGCGCACACTGCCGTCGCAGGCGCACGGGCAGCCGGCTGATGATCCGGCGAGCGGCGCGCCGCGCATCTACGATCCGCTCGCCGCCGAAACGGCGATGCTCGACGCGTTGTCGATGCTGATCGTGCGCCATGCCGACGCACTGCCGCGACCGGCGCCGCTCGCGGCGGACGAGCCGCGCGTCGGCGCGATGCGCGAGCGGCTCGCCGCCGATCTCACGTGCACGGTGACGCTCGACGAAGTCGCGCAGGCCGCCGGCCTGTCACCGTTCCACGCGGCGCGCCTGTTCACCCGCACGACCGGCATGCCGCCGCATGCCTGGCGCAACCAGTTGCGCTTGCAGCGCGCACTGGCGCCGCTGCGCGCGGGCGTGCCCGTCGCCGACGTCGCGGCGGCCAGCGGCTTCGTCGACCAAAGCCACTTCACGCGGCATTTCAAGCGCATGTTCGGCGTGCCGCCCGGGCGCTGGCAGGCGAGCTGACGTGTAGCGTCCGGCCGGCCCCGCGATACCGTCGGCGCCGGCAGGCGGGCAAGCACCGCCCCGATCCTGCGAGCGCAAGAACATACAAGCCGGCACACCCCCTGCCCGCTATCCTCCCGTTCATGGAGAAGCCCCCTTTGAACCCGACACCCGTATCGCCTGCCCGCCGCCCATTGAACGAATGGCTCGACGGCGCGCGCGACACGATCCCGATGATGATTGGCGCCGCCCCGTTCGGCGTGATTTTCGGCACGCTCGTTGGCGGCGGCCCGCTCGCCGCCTGGCATGGCGCGCTGATGTCGCTCGCCGTATTCGCGGGCTCCGCGCAGTTCATCGCGCTGGGCCTGATCGCGGGCAGCGCGAGCTTCGCCGTCGTACTCGCGACCACGCTGATCGTGAACCTGCGTCACCTGCTGTACAGCGCGACGCTCGCGCCCTATGTCGCACACCTGCCGCTGCGCTGGCGTGCGACGCTCGGCGCACTGATGACCGACGAGGTGTTCGCGGTTGCCTATGCGCACTACCGGCATTTCCCGCCGGGCGCGATCGGCCCCCACTACTTCTTCGGCTCGGGGCTTGCGATGTACCTGAACTGGCAGGTCTGGACACTCGCGGGGATCGGCTTCGGCGCGGCATTTCCAGGCCTGCAGACGCTCGGTCTCGATTTCGCGATGGCGGCGACCTTCATCGCGATCGTCGTCCCGCAACTCGGCACCCTGCGCTATTTTGCGGCAGCCGTGACGGCCGGCACGCTCGCATACTTCTGGCAGGGCTGGCCGTACAAGCTCGGGCTGCTCGGTGCGGTCGCCGCCGGCGTCGCGATCGGCGTCGCACTCACGCTGCTGCACGAACGCACGCGCGCCGGCTCGCGCACGGAGGCTGCATCGTGAGCTACGCGCTGCTGATTCTCGGGATGGCCGCCATCACCTACGCGATCCGCTCGACGCTGTTTCTGTTTGGCGAACGGCTGACCTTCCCGCCGCTCGTGCGGACCGCGCTCGGCTTCGTGCCCGTCACCGTGCTGACCGCGATCATCGTGCCGATGACCGTCTCGCCGCACGGCGGCACGGCCGAACTGACCTGGCGCAATCCACAGCTCGTCGGCGCGCTCGCTGCCGTGCTCGTATCGGCAGCCACCCGCCGCCCGCTCGTGACGATCGCGGCAGGGCTCGCGGTGTTCTTTTTCTGGCAAGGGGTCGTGCTGCCCCACTGGCTACCCGCCTGAGTACACGCTCGGTCACGCGCGCTCAAGTTTCCGTACGGCACGCCGATATAAGAAATGAAGACCCGCCACCGGCCTCGGCGCGCACCGGTCAGTCGACGCGGCGCCCGTCCCGGTGCGCCGCGCCGGCCGCCGGCTTGCGCGGGCCGCCATCGAGACGATTCATGGGCCAGATCACCCTTTCCCTCAAAGACGACACGCTCGAGTCCCTGCGCAAGGACTATGACGCGTTCGTCCGCGTGTCGCTGAAACTCGACCCGCAGTTCGCGACGCCGTCGTTCGAGGATTTCCTGCGCGCCAAACTGCTCGACAACATGGTGCCGCTGACCGAGCACGCGGTACAGCGGATGCTGCAGGGCGGTCAGTACGCATGGGCAAAACGCACGCTCGACAAGGAATTTCCGGACGTCGTCGCGATCCTGATGCGGCAGGCCGGCGAATTCGGATTCGGCTTCGCGTCACGCTCCGAATGGACCCCCGACGAACTCGCGAAGGCTTGCCGCGACTGGGCGAAGGCGATCGTCGCCGAAGCGCAGGGCGACCCGTCGCTGATCGATCCGCTCGCATCGCAGATCAAGGGGGCGGCGCAAGACATCCAGGCGCTCGAGGAACTGATGCAGACGCCTGCATGGCGACTCGCGGAATCGCTGCGACAACGGATCTACGAGGCCAAGCTCGCGTGCGAGATGAGCGTCGGCAGCACTGCGCGCGACAAGCTCGGCGAGCTGCGCGGACTGCTGCGGCTCGGGCTCGCGCACGGCTCGTTCCAGAAACAGGAGGCGCAGCAGATCATGGAATACCTGCGGCTGCTGAAGCCGGAGATCTTCGTCGAGGAACCTTACGACGTCTTCGCCCGCCTCGCCGCGTGGCTGCGCAGCGTATTCACCCCGGCCGCCGCGCGGCCGGCGCAGGGTCAGGGACAAGGGCAAAGCCAACGGCGGCCGTAACGGCGCGCCCGATCGCATCGACACATGAAAGCGGCCCGACTTGCGCAACGCGAACCGGGCCGCCGGATGACCGCCGTCGCGACACACCGTCGTGGACGAACGTCGCGCGGCGCCCGGCACTGCTTACTGCATGGCGCCCTGGGCCGACGCACCGCCCTCCGCGCCGACCGATGCGCCGCCTTCGGTCGCTTCGCCGGCCTTCGCCTTGGCCGAGCCGACATGGCTCTTGGTCGACTTCGCAGCGTGCTTCGTGTGCTTCTTGGCCGAGTGGACGGCCGACGACGCCGTATCCTTCGCGCCATCGGCTGCCGCACCGACCGCATCGGTTGCACCGCCGACCGCATTGCCCGGCGCGTTCGCGCCCGCACTACCCTGCATGCCGGCACCGGCGCCCGCAGCCGGCGTCTGCGCCTGCACGCCGGCACCGGCTGCGCCCTGCACCGCCGCGCCCGTCTGGGCAAATGCGGCCGAAGTGGCGAACGCCGTCAGTGCGGCACCGATCAGCATCGTACGAATCTTGGACATGGCAATTCTCCTCAGGAAGTCGTGAGCCCGGACCGCAGCGATGCGGCCCGTTGCGTCCCCCGCCGCAATACGCAGCAGGTACGACAAAAGACCCGCGGCCCGCGCGGCCGGTTCTCGAATCTCTCAGACTGTTACCCACCGTTTCATTTGCTGACGAATGGCTCACACTCCCTAACAACTACGTGCGGCAGCCGGCCGCGCTCGCGCACCGGCCCGCGGTGCCGTATGATGCGGGGCGACTCCTCCCGCGCATTGCGCCCCCTCTTCGTCATGCCCAACCTGGATTTCACGCTGACCGGCGAATACGTCGAGCTGCATAACCTTCTCAAGATCACCGGCCTCGCGGACAGCGGCGGCACCGCGAAGCTGATCGTCGCGTCCGGCGCGGTGAAAGTCGACGGCGCGGTCGAACTGCGCAAGACCTGCAAGATCCGCGCGGGCCAGGTCGTCCTGCTCGGCGATACGCGCATTGCCGTGCGCGAAGCCTAGGGCCGACGGTTCCCCCTGCCTGCGACATGGCCATCGGCGCGCGCGTTCGACACGGTTCGAATAAAGCCGTAAGCTAGCCCTCTCTCAAAATAAATACATATAGCGCGGGCCCGCACCCGCGCGAGCGCCCATTCCATGTCGCATTCCGGTCTTACGCGGACGGCTGCCGCGCCGCCATCCCTGTCCAGTCACGCCGCCGATACCGCGCGCCTCGCAGCGCCGCTCGCGATCGCACAGTTGTCGCAGATGGCGATGAGCGTCACCGACACCGTGCTGCTCGGCTCGCTCGGCCCCGATTCGCTCGCGGCGGGCGGACTCGGCGCGAACTTCTTCTTCGTCATCGTGACCGTGCTGCAAGGCGTGCTGTCGTCGGTCAGCGTCAGCGTCGCGCACGCGCGCGGCGCGAAGGCCGACGAGCGCGTCCCGCACATCTACTGGACCGGCTTCGCGCTGTCCGTGCTGCTCGCGATTCCGGCCATCATCGCGCTGTCGCTGTCCGAACCGATCCTGCTGATGTTCCACGAGCCGCCATTGCTCGCCCATCACGTCGGCGAATACACGGGCATCCTGCGCTTCGCCGCGCTCGGCAGCCTGATCGGCGTCGGGCTGATGCGCGCATTCCTGCCGGCGATCGGCGCAGCGCGCCGGCTGCTGTGGGTGTCGATCGGCGGCGTCGGCGTCAACGGCGTACTGAACTACGGGCTGATCCACGGCGCGTTCGGGCTGCCGCGCCTCGGCTTCCTCGGTTCGGCGGTCGCGACGACGATCACGATCTGGCTCACCGCGCTCGCACTGATCTGGCTGCTGCACGGCCGGCAACGCTTCCGTCATTTCGTCACCGCCGCGCGCCCGAAGCTGCCGATGATGGGCGAACTGATCGGCATCGGCTGGCCCGTCGCGATCACGTACGGGGTCGAGTCGACGCTGTTCCTCGCGACCGGCCTGACGATCGGCGTCCTCGGCGCGACGTCATTGGCCGCCCACCAGATCGCGCTGAACGTCGCGTCGGTGGCGTTCATGGTGCCGCTCGCGATCGGCCAGGCCGCCAACGTGCGGGTCGGTTACTGGGTCGGCGCCGGGGCACCCGTCGCCGCGCGGCATGCGGGCTTCGTCGCACTCGGCCTCGGTGTCGCGTTCATGACGCTGTCGGGCATCGTGCTGGTCGTCGCGCCGCATGCGATCGTCGGCCTGTACCTGAACCTCGACGATCCCGCCAACGCGGCCACCGTGTCGCTCGCCGCGTCGCTGCTCGGCATCGCCGCGGTGTTCCAGATCGTCGACGGCGCTCAGACTGTCGGGTCGGGTGCGCTGCGCGGCCTGAAGGACACGCGCATCCCGATGCTCGCGGCGACCCTCGGCTACTGGGGCATCGGCTTTCCGACCGGCTACTGGTTCGCTTTCCACGTGGGCCTCGGCGCCCGCGGCCTCTGGTGGGGCCTCGCGGCCGGCCTCGCAAGCGTGGCCGTGCTGATGGCATGGCGCTTCCATCTGAAGAGCGCGTCGCTCGTGACGTCATCGCGCTGAGCGCGACAAGACACGAAATCCGAGCCGGCGCTATGCTAGTCGGCTGAAGCCCCCAAGACGCCGCGCGAGCGGCGCGACCGCCTCACGATACGTCTGGTTACGTCTGATGCCGCGCGACGACGCGTGGCCTTTCCCCTTTCCTGGAGGAGTGGATCATGAACGAAGCAGTTCGGATGGAACGCGATACGTTTGGCGAGATCGCCGTGCCGGCCGACCGGCTCTGGGGCGCGCAGACCGAACGCTCGCTGCAGAATTTCCGGATCTCGACCGAGAAGCAGTCGCCCGAGCTGATCCACGCGCTCGCGATCGTCAAGCGCGCCGCAGCGGCCGTGAACCAGTCGCTCGGCGTGCTGGCCGACGACAAGGCGCGCGCGATCATCGACGCGGCCGACGAAATCATCGCCGGCAAGCATCCGCGTGAATTCCCGCTCGCCGTGTGGCAGACGGGCTCGGGCACGCAGACCAACATGAACCTCAACGAGGTGATCGCGAACCGCGCGAGCGAGCTGATGGGCGGCGAGCGCGGCGAAGCGCGCAAGGTTCATCCGAACGACGACGTGAACCGCGGCCAGTCGTCGAACGACGTGTTCCCGACCGCCATGCACGTCGCGGCCGCGTACGCGATCGTCAACCACCTGCTGCCGGCGCTGCGCACGCTGCGCACGACGCTCGACGCGAAGTCGAAGGCGTTCGCCGACATCGTGAAGATCGGCCGCACGCACCTGCAGGACGCGACGCCGCTCACGCTCGGCCAGGAGTTTTCCGGCTACGTTGCGCAGCTCGACCAGGGCATCCGTCACGTCGAATCGGCGCTGCCGCACCTGTATGAACTCGCGCTCGGCGGCACCGCGGTCGGCACGGGACTGAACGCGCATCCGGAGTTCGCCGTGCGCGTCGCCGATGAAATCGGCCGGCTCGCGAAACTGCCGTTCGTGACGGCGCCGAGCAAGTTCGAGGTGATGGCCGCCGCCGACGCGCTGGTGTTCGCGCACGGCGCGCTGAAGACGGTTGCGGCCGGCCTGATGAAGATCGCGAACGACGTGCGCTGGCTCGCGAGCGGGCCGCGCTGCGGGCTCGGCGAGCTGTCGATTCCTGAAAACGAGCCGGGCAGCTCGATCATGCCGGGCAAGGTGAACCCGACGCAGTCCGAAGCCGTGACGATGCTGTGCTGCCAGGTGTTCGGCAACGACGTCGCGGTCAACGTCGGCGGCGCGAGCGGCAATTTCGAGCTGAACGTGTTCCGGCCGATGATCGCGCACAACGTGCTGCAGTCGGTGCGGCTGCTCGCCGACGGCGCGCAGAGCTTCAACGACCACTGCGCGGTGGGCATCGAGCCGAACCGTTCGCGGATCGACCTGCTGCTGAACGAATCGCTGATGCTCGTGACGGCGCTCAATCCGCACATCGGCTACGACAAGTCGGCGCAGATCGCGAAGAAGGCGCACAAGGAAGGCACGACGCTGAAGGCGGCCGCGCTCGCGCTCGGCTACCTGACCGAGGCGGAATTCGATGCGTGGGTACGTCCCGAGCAGATGATCGGGTCGCAGTAACGGCAGGACGACGGGCGCGGCGCGATGCGCGGCGCCCGCGGCGGTCAGACCGCGCCCTTCGCGACCTCTTCCGGTTTCATCTCGACGATCTTGTCGAGCGCGGCCCGCACGTCGGCCGCATATTTCGCGAGCACCTTCTGTTCATCGGTCTCGGGCACGAACGGCGGCACCGGCACCGGGTTGCCGTTCTCGTCGACGGCGACGAACACGACGAGGCAATCGGTTGTCTGGCGCAGCATGCCGCCTTTCGGATCGCCGGCATGCACGGACACATGAATGTGCATGCTGGTGCGGCCCGTCGCAACGACGCGCGCCTTCAGCTCGACCAGATTGCCGACCATGATCGGACGCTGGAAACGGATGTTGCCGACGCTGACCGTCACGCAATAGCGGCTCGACCAGACGGCCGCGCATGCATAGGCGACCTCGTCGATCCACTTCATCAGCGCGCCGCCATGCACCTTGCCGCCGAAGTTCACCGACGACGGCTCGGCGAGGAAGCGAAATACGGTTTCGGTGCGATCGAGGGCGGCCGGTACGGGGGACGGTTGGGACATCTTGTTGGCTCCAGGCGGCAGGGGCGCTGTAATCGGGCCATTATACGTTGCACTGCGGCAACGCGCCGCGGGGCGCCCCGTATGGCGCGGCTGCCGGAGCGGTGCCCGGCGCGCGCACGGCCGGCTCCGGTCAGCGGCGCACCGTGATGCCCTGGTCGATCGTTCCGTACATCTCGATGCTGCCGCCGCGTTCGCCGGCCGCACCCGCACCGCCCTGCGCACAGGCCGCGCAAACGAGTGCGGCCGCCAGCAAACAGAAAATCGTCTTCATCGTTGCATCGTGTCACGTGCGGCCGCCCGCTGCGGCCGCTTTCGGCCATTCTACGCGCGCGCCGCAAGCGGCCGCAGCGCGGTTCCGCCGCATCGACGGGCCCGCGCCGCTGCATCCGACATTTCAGCCAAAAGCGAAACATCGAATGCGCGCGCCCACTACACTGAAGATCATCCCGCCTGACGAGACACGACGATGACCGACCAAGACGACCACCACTTTCCGGGCCTGAGCCGCATTGGCTCACTGATCGCCGACCCCGGACGCGCCGCGATGCTGTGGGTGCTGATGGACGGCAGCGCGAGACCGGCAGGCGAACTGACGATGATCGCGGGGCTGTCGCCGTCCGCTGCAAGCGCCCACCTCGCGCGCTTGACCGAAGGCGGCCTGCTCGCGCTCGACGTGCGCGGCCGGCATCGCTACTACCGGATCGCGTCGGCCGACATCGCGGCGTCGCTCGAGGCGCTCGCGAACGTCGCCCGCGCGGCTGCGCCGCATCGCCCGGTTCCGGCGCCGTCCCGCACGGTCCCGGCCGAACTGCGCTATGCGCGCACCTGCTACGACCACATGGCCGGCGAACTCGCGGTGCGCATCTTCGACGGGCTCACCGCGCGCGGCTGGCTGCTGGCCGACGGTGATGCGATCGAGACCACCGAACTCGGCACCCAGGCGCTCGCGCAATGGGGCATCGACGTCGCGCAGCAGCGCACGCGCCGGCGCCGCTTCGCGTGCGGCTGTCTCGACTGGAGCGAGCGGCGCTCGCATCTCGGCGGCGCACTCGGCGCAGCGCTGCTCGAGAGCTTCTGCGCGCACGGCTGGATCGAACGCGCGGCACGGCCTCGCGTCCTGCGCGTCACCGTGCCCGGACAGCAGGTTTTCGACGGGTGGCTTACGTCCGCTTGACGCCAGCATTGCATCTGCGCGACAACGGCGCACGATCGACAGGTTTTGTTACATCGTGTGCCATTCGCCTTACAAAACACCGAGCATTGAAACAGGCCGAGCGGATATTGTGAACTCAGCGGCACGAATCGACGCGCCGCGATAATGACGAAGACGCTCACCATGGCCACCCTGTTCACGCTCAAGCGAACCGCCCGCTGCACGCTGCTCGCGTTCATCGCGCTTGCGGCACTGCCCCCCGCATTCGCGCAATCGGCCGGCGCCCCGCCCTATGCGGCAGCAGCACGGCAACCGGGCGGCGATCCGCCCAGCCGTGTCGCGCGACTCAATTACCTGTCGGGCGCCGTGACGACCGAGCCGGCCGGCACCGATACGTGGTCGTATGCCGCCGTAAACCGGCCGCTGACGACCGGCGACCAGCTCTGGAACGATGCCGGAGCGCGTTCGGAACTGCACATCGGCTCGACCGCGGTACGGCTCGGCGAGTCGACGAGTTTGTCCGTGCTGAACCTCGACGACACGACGACCCAGCTGAAAGTGGGGCTCGGCACCGTGTCGACGCACGTGCGCGATCTGCCTGCCGGCGGATCGTACGAAATCGACACGCCCAATCTCGCGCTCGGCATCACGGGCCCCGGCGACTATCGCGTCGACGTCGCGCCGAACGGCGCGAGCACGACGGTCACGGTGCGCAGCGGCAGTGCAACCGTCTACGGCAGCAATGGCCAGTACCCGCTGTCGCCCCGGCAGCAGGTCACGTTCACGGGCACCGACCTGCAGGTCGCGCAGCAATCCGCCGCCCCGGGCCCCGATCCGCTCGACCAGTGGGCCGCCAGCCGCGACGCAGCCGAAGAGCGTTCGGTGTCGGCCCGCTATGTGTCCCGCGACATTCCCGGCTACCAGGATCTCGACGCGAACGGCACGTGGCGCGAAACCCCGAATTACGGCCAGGTATGGGTGCCGAACGACACGCCGGCAGACTGGGCGCCGTACCACGACGGCCACTGGATCTGGCAGGCGCCGTGGGGCTGGACGTGGGTCGACGACGCGCCGTGGGGTTTCGCGCCGTATCACTACGGCCGCTGGGCATACGTGGACGATCGCTGGGCGTGGGTACCGGGCCCGCTGGTCGTCAGCCAGCCGCCAGTCTATGCGCCGGCGCTCGTCGCGTTCGTGGGCGGTGGCGGCGGCCCCGACTGGAGCGTCGCGCTCACAGTGGGCGGCGTCGCCGCGGCCGGCTGCGCGTGGTTCGCGCTCGGCCCGGGCGAACCGTGGCATCCCGGCTGGGGCGGCTGGAGCCCGCACTACTACGACCGCGTGAACCGCAACATCGTGGTGAACAACGTCAACGTGAACAAGACCGTGAACGTGACGAACATCACCAACATCACCAACATCAACAAGACATACGTGAACTTCCGCGCGCCGCACGCGATCACGGCCGTACCGGCCTCCGCGTTCGTGCACGGCCAGCCGGTCGCGCACTTCTCGCAGCACGTCGATCCGCAGCAATGGCGCAACGCGCACGTCACGCCGGGGACACCGGGCATTGCGCCGGTGCGCCAGAGCTTTACTGGCGGGCTGCGCAACGCGAGCTACCGTCCGCCTGCGGCGATTGCTCAGCACCCGTACATCGCGACGCGCAATCCCGCCGTGCCGGCCGCGTATCGCGACCAGGCCGCAGCCCACCTCGCGCAGCAAGGCGGGCGCGTACCGGGCGCCGGCGCCCCCGTCGTGAAAACGAATGTGCCGGCCGACTATACGGCTCGCCCGATCCGCATTCCGGGCAAGCCGGGCGGCGGCGCATGGGCGATGCACAACGTGCAGCTCGTGAATCCGCACGGCCCCGTCGTGCAACCGGCTCGAGCGCCTCGCGATGGCCAGCCGGCCGCCGTGCAGGCCGGGCGGCCGGGAGCGCCGATACCGGGCATGCCGAATGTCGCGCGGCCGGCGAACGGCGAAAACCCCAACGCACCGCGTTTCGCCACCGGCGGCATGCCGCAGGCCCCCGGCAACCCGATGCCGCATCAGGCAGTCGGGCCCGGCAACGGCGTCCCGCATCCGCCGGTAGCGAACAACGGTCCGGCGGGCATCGGCAACGCACACGCAACCGAGGCACCGTCGCCCGCGTGGATGCAGCCGCACACGCCGATGGAACGTCAGCGCCCTGCTCCGCCGACCGCGCTCCACGCGGCGGGACAGAATGCGCTACCGCCCGTGCGCAGCGCAGCGGTGCCGCATCCGGAAGGCATGCCGACTCCGCTGGGCACGCAGCCCGGCGACCGGAACGAAGCGCCGCGCGCGCTGCCGCAACCGCGGCTGGACAACACCGCGCAGATTCCGCAGCCGCGTCCGCGCCCCGATTTCCCGACGCCGGCCCAGCATGGGCAACCGCAACCGGAACGGGCGGCACCTGCGCCGCAACCTCGCCCCGAATTCGCGCAACCGGCGCCGCATCGCGAAGTCGCGCCGCCACGTGTGAACGAGTACCGTCCGCCGGCGCTCGCCGTGCATGACATGCCGCGCATGGAGCCGCGGCCACAACCCGCGCCGCGTATGGAGCCGCGACCGCAACCGGCACCACGCATGGAACCGCGCCCGTCGACGCCCGCACCGCACGTGGAACCGCGGCCGCAACCGGCGCCGCACGTCGAGGCGCCACACCCGAGCAGCCCGCCGCAAGGCGGTCACGAAGAGCGGCATCGCCAGTAAGTGCCGCAAACGTGAAACAAAAAGGCCCGACCGGCTGATGCCGGTCGGGCCTTTTTCCGGTGGGGCGCGGATCGATGCATCCGCGCGGCCCGGGTCGCGATCAAACCGCCATCGGCGCGGTCAGCGGCTCGTGGTGGCGGTAGCCGACGAGCGAGAAATCGGACGGCTCGATCTGCTCCAGCCACTCGGGCGCGTAGACGCCCGTCTTCGCGTATTCCGGTACCCGCTCCGCAATCTCGAGCCGCGGGCTGTCATACGGCTCGCGCGTGAGCTGGCGCTGCAGCATGTCGAGCTGGTTCTCGTAGATGTGCGCGTCGCCGATGAAGTACGTGAACCAGCGCGGCGTGTAGCCCGTCAGCCGGCCGACGAGCGACAGCAGTGCGGCCCCTTCCGTCAGGTTGAACGGCGTGCCGAGGCCGACGTCGTTGCTGCGGATGTACAGGCACAGCGAGATTTCGCGCTTCGTCGCATTCGGCAGGAACTGGTACAGCAGATGGCACGCGGGCAGCGCGATCTGGTCGAGCACGGCCGGATTCCACGCGTGAAACAGGATGCGGCGGTCGGCCGGGTTCTCCATGATCGTGTCCAGGCACTGGCGCAACTGGTCGATCGCCTTGTACAGCAGCACCTTCGGTGCGCCGTCCTCGTCGAAACGCGTAACGATCCGGAAGCCGCGGCGCGTCGCATCGGCGATCTGCGCGTCGGCACCCGCGTCGAGCACCTTGTAGCCCGGCCACTGGCGCCATTGCACGCCGTACACGTCACCCAGATCGTCGACGCCCTGGCGATACGGGTTTGCGAGCCATTGCGCGTTCTCGTTCGCGTTCGCGTCCCACACCTTGCAGCCGAGCGCGCGGAAATCGGCCGCGCTGCGTGACGCGCGCAGGAAGCCGACCAGCTCGCCGATCGCGGACTTGAACGCGAGCTTCTTGGTCGTCACGGCCGGGAAGCCTTGCTGCAGGTCGAAGCGCAGCATCGCGCCCGGCATGCTGATGGTGCGGATCCCCGTGCGGTTCTCCTGCCAGGTGCCGGTATCGAGAATGGTACGAACGAGATCGAGATACTGTTTCATGCGGGTTCCTTCGGCCGCGAGGGCGGCCGTACCCGCCAATTTTAGCAAGCGTGATGCGGAAGCTCCGGCAACGGCGCCGAAAACCCTGCCAGCGTGTCGCCGCGATCGCGCATGCCGTGTGCGCACATCAGCCGGTAGAGCGTGACGCGCGACACGCCGAGTTCGCGCGCGGCATCCGCGAATCGGCCACGATGGCGCAACAGCGCCTGCTCGATCGCCTGCCGTTCGGCCGCCTCGCGCGCCTCCAGCAGCGACACGGGTGCGAGCGTCGCGAAGTCGTTCAGCTCGAGATCGGCCGCGGTGATCATCCGGCCCTCCGACATGACGATCGCGCGGCGCACGCGATTGATCAGCTCGCGCACGTTGCCCGGCCACGAATAGCCGTACAGCGACGCGACCGCATCGGGGGAAAAGCCGCGCAGGCGACGATGCGCATCGCCCTTGAAACGCTCGAGCATGTGGCGCGCGAGCACCTCGATGTCCTTGCCGCGCGCGCGCAGCGGCGGCTCCTCGATCTTCAGCACGCACAGGCGATGGAACAGGTCCTCGCGGAACCGTCCTTCGCGCAGCGCAGCTTCCATGTCCACGTGGGTCGCGCAGATCACGCGCACGTCGACCGGCACCGACACGTGGGCACCCAGCCGCTCGATCTTGCCTTCCTGCAGGAAGCGCAGCAGGCTTGCCTGGCTTTCGAGCGGCAAGTCGCCGATCTCGTCGAGAAACAGCGTGCCGCCGTTGGCGGCCTCGACGCGGCCGATCTTGCGCTGGTTCGCGCCGGTGAACGCGCCGCGCTCATAGCCGAACAGTTCGGCCTGCAGCAATGTCGACGGGATCGCGCCGCAATTGATCGCGATGAACGGCGCCTGCGCGCGCGACGAACGTTCGTGAATCGCGACCGCCGTCAGTTCCTTGCCCGTACCCGATTCGCCGGAGATGAACACCGGCGCGTCGGTCGCCGCGACGCGGCGTATCGTCCTGAACAGCCCCAGCATCGCATCGCAGGTCCCGACCATTTCGCCTTCGCTGCGTCCGGCGCCGACGGGCGGCGCAACGGGTTCGGTCAGCGCGACCATCCCGTGCGCATGACCGACGGTCTCGACGATCCGCGACGTCTCGTACGGCATCGTCACGTAATCGAAACAGTAGTCGCGAATGAGATGGCGCAGCGTGGCGTCCTGCAACTGGCCGCGGCGCGTCGCCGCGATCCAGCCGATGTGCTGAATGCTCAGACAGGATTCGAGTTCGCGCAGGTCGGAGGGCTTGAAGCCCGGCGAAAAATCGAGCAGCCCGGCCGTTGCGACGCCATGCTGCACGACACGTCGTACGTCGCGCACGGTCTCCGCGAGATCGACACGCCAACCGCATTCGTCGAAATGGCCACGCAACGCGTCGTTCGGTTCGCGCGAATAGTAGATCACGTGCCGCTGATCGGCTCCCATATGCTCACCCCGTTCATCAACCGTCTAACGATTGCCGTGCACGTCAGGTTACGTGCGAAAAGGATCGAATCGGGTCAGCCGAAGGCGGCTCGATTCGCCATGCCGATACGAGGCGATCACAACGCCTCGCATGATGGCGCTTATCTCGCGTCCAGTTATTTTGATCAAGACAGCTTAGTTATAGGCACTGAATACGACAATCCGATTTCAGCGCGGCGAGCGACGCGGCCGTATCGCTCAGGAGGTCGATGCATGTCAATCGTCTGCACATAGCACTTGCGCAGCGATACGTTCTGTCATCAACACTTGCGACGATTTTCGTCCTTGCAGCGTATCGATTGAATCCGCAGAATTCCCGAGCCCCCTCGTTTCAGGCCTGAAACATTTTCAGCCGTTTTCCAACACAATTCGCAACGCTCGAGCACGAATCGCAGTCTCGACAACGGTCCCGGCACGATGGCATGCATTTCGCTGAATAGGGAAACCGTCGGAGACAGCGACCATGCGAAAACATCTTTTACTTTCTTTCGTGCCGATGGCCATTGCGGTCGCGGCAGCCGCCCCGCCCACGCTCGTACGCGCAGACGAAAGCGCGAACCCGGATCGCGCCATGCTGCTTGCAGCAAACGCGCCGAGCATGCAGCACGGCAACGGGTTCGGTATCGTGACCGTGTCGTCACCACAACCGCTGCCGGCCGGCAGGACTTCGGTGACGCTGTGGGACGAGATTCCGCCGCCTCAATTGCCGATGCCACTTCCGGTACCGCAGCCGGGCGACGCGCAGCACGCGATGGAAGGCACCGCGCAAGGCAGTACGCATCAGTGATGTGCAAGCCGACCCATTTGTAAGGATCACATATTGATTTGAGCGGCCCGAACAGCATCGACCAGAGGCCGACATCGACGATCTCGCAACACGGAACCGTTTTGTGCTCCGTCCCCCGGCGGGCACGCTTTTTATTCATTCCGTCGCCGCGAAGCATTGCGTCGAGCGGCGCGGCGCGGCGCGCAATGCAGAAAAGTGGATGCGCGCCCCCGGAACCGGCGCGCGTCGCCGTTCCGGTAAAATCGGCGCCATTCCGGTTTTCCTTTCCCCGACCTTCATGACGACGTTGACCCTGATCGTCGCGCGTGCCCGCAATGGCATCATCGGCCGCGACAACCAGTTGCCCTGGAAACTTCCCGAGGATCTCGCCTTCTTCAAGCGCACGACGATGGGCGCACCGATCGTGATGGGCCGCAAGACCCACGAGTCGATCGGCCGGCCGCTGCCGGGCCGCCGCAATATCGTCGTCACGCGCGACGCGACGCGTCGCTTCGACGGCTGCGACACGGTCACGTCGCTCGCCGATGCGCTGGCGCTCGCCGCGCGCGACGGCGTGCCCGAGGCGTTCCTGATTGGCGGCGCGCAGCTCTACACGGAAGGTCTCGCACTCGCCGACAAGCTGGTCGTCACCGAGATCGATGCCGACTTCGACGGTGACGCCTCGTTCCCGGCGCCCGACGCCGCGCAGTGGCAGGAAGTGTCGCGCGATGCGCATCAGGCGGCCGCGCCGAATACGTTCGGCTATGCGTTCGTCGTCTACGAGCGCAAGCGCGGCTGACGCATCACGCACAATGAAAAAAGCCCGACCGGCTCATACCGGTCGGGCTTTTTCGTTTGATGGCGGCCGAAGCCGCGCGCCGCTTACTGCCCGGCGATCGTCATCTGCTCGATCAGCACCGAGCCCGTTTCCTTCGTGCCGCGCACGATCGAATCGGCGCCGATCGCGACGATATGCCGGAACATTTCCTGCAGCGTGCTCGCGACGGTGATTTCCTCGACCGGATACTGGATCACGCCATTCTCGACCCAGAAGCCCGCCGCACCGCGCGAATAGTCACCCGTCACGTAGTTCACGCCCTGCCCCATCAGCTCGGTCAGCAACAGGCCCGTGCCGAGCTTCTTCAGCATCGCGTCGAAATCGTCGCCCGCCTGCGTGTTCGAACTGCGCAGCGCGAGGTTGTGTGAGCCGCCCGCGTTGCCGGTGGTCTGCGTGCCGAGCTTGCGTGCCGAATAGGTCGACAGGAAATAGCCTTCGACCACGCCATCCTTGACGACGCTGCGCGCACGCGTGCGCACGCCTTCCTCGTCGAACGGCGCGCTACCCATCGCACGCGGCACGTGCGGATCCTCGACGACCTGGATGTGCGGTGCGAACACCGGCTTGCCGAGGCTGTCGACGAGGAACGACGTCTTGCGGTACAGTGCGCCGCCGCTTACCGCCTGCACGAATGCGCCGAGCAGGCCGGCCGCGAGCGGCGCCTCGAACAGCACGGGCACCTTGCGGGTGTCGAGGCGGCGCGCGCCCATCCGTGCAAGTGCACGCTCGGCCGCGTAACGGCCCACCGCTTCGGGCGCCGCGAGATCGATCGCGCTGCGCTTCGACGAATACCAGTCGTCGCGCTGCATGTGACGGCCGCTGCCCGCGATCGGCGCGCATGCGATGTAGTGACGCGAGTACGGGTAGCCGGACAGGAAGCCGCGCGACGTGGCCAGCACGAACTGCGAATGCTGGGCCGACACGCTCGCGCCTTCCGAATTGCGGATCTGCGGGCTGACCGCGAATGCGGCGTCTTCCGCGCGGCGGGCGAGCTCGACGGCCTCGTCGGCCGTCAGCGCCCACGGATGGTACAGATCGAGGTCACGCGGGTCGGTTTCGAGCAGTTCGGCCTCGGCCAGGCCGGCCGCCTCGTCCTCGGCCGTGAAGCGCGCGATGTTGTACGCGGCGGCGACGGTATCCTTGATCGCGCCCGGCGAGAAATCCGACGTGCTCGCGTTGCCGCGCTTCTTGCCGATGAACACGGTCACGCCGACCATCTTGTCGCGGTTGTGCTCGATCGTTTCGACTTCGCCGCGGCGCACCGACACCGACAGGCCGTCGCCCTCGGAGATTTCGGTCGCGGCGTCCGTCGCGCCGAGCGCCTTCGCATGGCGAAGGATGTCCGAGGCGATTTCTTTGAGCTGGTCCTGCGTGTGCGGGAAATAGCGCGCTTGTACGTCGAGATTGGCTGCCATCGTCTTGATATCCGGTGGCGGGCGGGCGCCCGCATGTTCAAAATATTGCGTATCCCGCGATCATAGCAAGGTCCGGGGCCGGACACCGACAAGCTTGGGGTGTCCGCGGCGCGATACAATGCCACCCATGACACGCAAAACCCGAATCCAGCCGATCGAGCATGCCGTCGAAGACGACGACAATGGCTACGATCGGCCCAGCAAATCCCAGTTGAAACGCGAGATGCACGAGTTGCAGGTGCTCGGCCAGGCGCTCGTCGATCTGCCGAAAGACGCCCTCAAGCGCATGCCGATGCCCGAAAGTCTCGCGGACGCCGTTCGCGAGGCACGCCGGATCACCGATCACGAAGGCAAGCGCCGCCAGCTCCAGTACGTCGGCCGCGTGATGCGCTCGCTGACCGACGACGAAACGGCCGCGCTGCGTACCGCACTCGACGCGCAGCGCGGCGTGAACAAGGCCGCAACTGCCCGCCTGCACTGGATCGAACGCACGCGCGAACAGTTGCTCGCCAGCGACGACGCGCTGACCGAATTCCTGCGCCAGCACCCGGAAGCCGATATCCAGGAAGGCCGCACGCTGATCCGCAACGCACGCAAGGAAGCGCAGCAAGGCAAGCCGCCGCGCTATTTCCGCGAGCTGTTCCAGTGGATCAAGACTGCTGGCGGCACGTCCAATGCGGACGACGAAGCGGCGGACGACGCCGGAGACGACCATGACGACGAAGCCTAACCATCCGGACGAACTCGTCGTCGGCCTCGTGTCGATCAGCGACCGCGCGAGCACGGGCGTCTACGAAGACAAGGGCATTCCGGCGCTGCAGGAGTGGCTCGCCGGCGTGCTGGTGTCGCCGTGGCGCGCCGAAACGCGCCTGATCCAGGACGATGCACCCACGATCTCCGCCACGCTCACCGAGCTCGTCGACGTCGCGGGGTGCGACCTCGTGCTGACGACGGGTGGAACGGGCCCCGCGCGCCGCGACGTGACGCCCGAGGCCACGCTGGCCGTGGCGACGAAGGAGATGCCGGGATTCGGCGAACAGATGCGGCAGATCAGCCTGAATTTCGTGCCGACCGCGATCCTGTCGCGGCAGGTCGCGGTGATCCGCGAGACGGCCGACCATGCGGCGCTGATCATCAACCTGCCAGGCCAGCCGAAGTCGATACGGGAAACGCTCGAAGGGCTGCGCGATGCCGACGGCAAGTCGACCGTGCCCGGCATCTTCGCCGCGGTACCCTACTGCATCGACCTGATCGGCGGCCCGTACATCGAGACCGACGCCGCGGTGGTCGCGGCGTTCCGGCCGAAAAGCGCTCAGCGCGCCCCGCGCTGAGCGTGTGCCGGCCCGCTCAGGCGGCCGGCGCAGACTCGCCTGCCGAAGCAGACGTGGCCGGAATCAGGAAATGCTCGCGGTAGTACTTCAGCTCGTCGATCGACTCGTGGATGTCCGCGAGCGCCGTATGCATCGCCCGCTTCTGGAAACCCTTGTAGATCGCGGGCTGCCAGCGTCGGCACAGCTCCTTGAGCGTGCTGACATCGAGGTTGCGGTAGTGGAAGAACCGCTCGAATTCGGGCATCCAGCGCGCCATGAAGCGGCGGTCCTGGCAGATCGAGTTGCCGCACATCGGCGACTTGCCGGGCGACACGTACTGCGCGAGGAACGCCTGCAGTTGCTCGGCGGCTTCCGCTTCGGTCACGGTCGACGCGCGCACGCGGTCGATCAGGCCCGAACGGCCGTGTGTCGACTTGTTCCAGTCGTCCATCTTTGCGAGCGTTTCGTCGCTCTGGTGGATCGCGAACACCGGGCCTTCGACGGCGATGTCGAGCGTGGAATTGGTCACGACGACCGCGATCTCGATGATGCGGTCGTTATCCGGGTCGAGGCCCGTCATCTCCATGTCGAGCCAGACGAGGTTCAACTCGTTGCGCACGAGCGCGGGCTGGCTGGTGGAAGCGGCGGTATCGGTCATGAGTCATCCTGGAAAATGGCGGACGGCGCGCGGCGCCGGCCGGGCGGCCGGCATCGCATCAGCGGGGCCGGTCCGCAAGAACATATAATTCTCGCATAGAACCCTTTGGCGCCTTCGATGTCACCCTTTTCGTTCACCCTGCTGTTCGCGCTCGCCGTGCTCGCGATGGTCGTCACCAAGCTGTGGCTCGCGTCGCGGCAGATCCGCTTCGTCGCAGCGCACCGCAACGTCGTCCCCGCGCAATTCAGCGCAACCATCCCGCTGACCGCCCACCAGCGCGCGGCCGACTATACGGTTGAGCGCACCCGGCTGACAATGCTCGAGATCGTCGTCAGCGCGGCCGTGCTGGTCGGCCTCACGCTGCTCGGCGGCGTCGGCGCGCTCGACACGCTGCTCACCGGCTGGCTCGGCCGCGGCTACGGGCAGCAGGTCGCGCTCGTCGCGGCGGTGCTCGTGATCACGAGCGTCATCGACGTCCCGTTCGAGTATTACCGCCAGTTCGGGATCGAACAGCGTTTCGGCTTCAACCGGATGACGAAGCGGCTGTTTTTCACCGACATGCTGAAAAACTCTCTGCTCGGCGCCGCGCTCGGCCTGCCGCTGCTGTTCGTCGTGCTGTGGCTGATGAACCAGGCCGGCAGCCTGTGGTGGCTGTGGACCTGGATCGTCTGGGTAGCATTCCAGTTGCTCGTTCTGCTGATCTACCCGACCTTCATCGCACCGATCTTCAACAAGTTCGAGCCGCTGAAGGACGACGCGCTGCGCGCGCGCATCGAGTCGCTGATGAAGCGCTGCGGCTTTGCGGCGAAGGGGCTGTTCGTGATGGACGGCAGCCGCCGCTCCGCGCACGGCAACGCGTACTTCACGGGCTTCGGCGCGTCGAAGCGGATCGTGTTCTTCGACACGCTGCTCGCGCGCCTGTCCGGCCAGGAAATCGAGGCCGTGCTCGCGCACGAACTCGGCCACTTCAAGCGCCGCCACGTGATGAAGCGGATGCTCGTATCGTTCGTGCTGAGCCTCGTGCTGCTCGCGCTGCTCGGCTGGCTCGCGCAACGCACGTGGTTCTACACGGGGCTCGGCGTCACGCCGTCGCTCGACACGAGCAACGCGGGTGCCGCACTCGTGCTGTTCTTCCTCGCGATTCCCGTGTTCCTGTTCTTCGCGACGCCGTTCGGCAGCCTCACGTCGCGCAAGCACGAATTCGAGGCCGACGCATTCGCGGCCAGCCAGACCGACGCGCAGGATCTCGTCAGCGCACTCGTGAAGCTCTATGAGGACAACGCGTCGACGCTGACGCCCGACCCCGTCTACACGGCCTTCTACTACTCGCATCCGCCCGCGTCGCAGCGGATCGACCGCCTGATGCAGCACGCATGAGCCGGCCGACCTCCCGCAAGCCGGCCCCGCGCGCGTCGGGCGCGCAACGTGCCGAAGGCCGCGTGATCGCGGCGCACGGGCGCCACTACATCGTCGCGCCCGACGATGGCGGCCCGATGCTGCAATGCTTCCCGCGCGGAAAGAAGAGCGATATCGCGGTCGGCGACCGTGTCGCGTACGAACTCGCGTCGGCCGACCAGGGCGTCGTCGTGGAGATCGGCGAGCGGCGCAACCTGCTGTACCGTTCCGACCAGTTCAAGTCGAAGCTGTTCGCCGCCAACCTCGACCAGTTGCTGATCGTGCTCGCGACCGAGCCCTACTTCAGCGAGGACTTGCTCGGCCGCGCGCTGATCGCCGCCGAGGCAAACGAGCTGAAGCCGCTCGTCGTGCTGAACAAGATCGACGTCGAAGCCGCGCTGCCGGTCGCGCGCGAGCGCCTCGCGCCCTACCGCGCCCTTGGCTACGACGTGCTCGAGCTGTCGGTGAAGGGCTCGCCCGACGACGCGCGCGCGCAACTGATGCCGCACCTTGCCGGGCATTCGACGATCCTGCTCGGCCAGTCCGGGATGGGCAAGTCGACGCTCGTGAACCTGCTCGTTCCCGATGCCGAAGCCGCCACGCGCGAGATTTCGGCCGCGCTCAACAGCGGGCGTCACACGACGACGTTCACGCGCCTCTATCCATTGGACGGCGGCGGCGCGCTGATCGATTCACCTGGCTTCCAGGAATTCGGCCTCTACCACCTGACGGAAGGCCGTCTCGAGCGCGCCTTCCCGGAGTTCCGGCCGCTGCTCGCCGACTGCCGTTTCTATAATTGCCATCATCTGCACGAACCCGGCTGCGCGATTCTCGAAGCTGTCGCAGACGGCCGTATCGCGACGTCGCGGCACGCGCTGTACGCGCAGCTCGTGCACGAAGCGAGCCAGATCGTCCGCTGATCGCGCGGCACGCGCGCGGCGGCCAGCCGGTGCCATGCGGGCCGGCTTTCACCGACAGGAGCCGCGATGCGTTTCAAGGCACCCGATCTCGCGACGGCGCAGCATTGGGCCAACGTGCTTCAGGTGGCCGGCATCGGTTGCGAACTGCATAACTGCTACGCGACCGGCGCGCTCGGCGGCCTGCCCGCCGACGCCTGCACGCCCGAACTGTGGCTCGATGACGAACGCGACGACGCGCTCGCGCGCCGGCTCCTCGATGCCGCGTCGCACGGGCCATCGCCCGGTGCCGCGCCGTGGCGCTGCCGGCAGTGCGGCGAGGCGCTCGAAGCGCAGTTCACTGCGTGCTGGCAATGCGGCGCCCTACGCGACCCGCTGGACGACTGACCCACAGCAAAAAGGCCGGTATCCAGCCGGCCTTTTGCCTTTCATCGGGTACCGTACTGCTCCGTCACGACACCCAGACGGCAAGCGTCAGCATCAGCAGCAGAATCATCCACAGGATCACCGCACGCCAGACGAGGCCAACCGCGGATTGCAGCGTCCGCGGCGTGCAATCGTCACCGACCGTCAGCGGGCCGCTGTCGCCGACTGCCAGCGCGTCGAGGCTCGACGGCTCCGCGAGCGGCCCTGCGAGACGTGCGCCAAGGGCCCCGCTGCCGGCTGCCAGCAGCACGCCGTCGTTCGGGTCGGGCCACTGGCGCGTGTGGTTGCGCCACGCGTAGATCGCATCCTCGAAATTGCCGACGATCGCGAAGCCGAGCGCGGTCAGTCGCGCGGGAATCCAGTCGATCACGAAGAACGCGCGTTGCGCGAACGTCGAGAAGGCGGCCGTACGGTCGTCGCCTGGCGTCGACCAGCTACGTGCGAGGTATTCGGAAATCCGGTACAGCACGGCACCGGCCGGGCCGATCGGCAGCACGTACCAGAAGAACACGCCGAACACGTGGCGATGCGATGCGACAACGGCATGAATCAGCGTATGGCGGACGATTTCGCCGACCGGCATGTCGACCGTGTCGATGCCCGTCCACTCGCGCAGGATTTCGCGCGCACGCGGCACGTCGTCGTTATTGAGCGCGAGGTGGATATCGGTGAAGTAATGGCTGAACTGACGGAAGCCGAGCGTGAAATACACGACAACGACGTTCCAGATGAATGCGAGCACGAAGCTCACCTTGTACAGCAGGAAATAGATCAGCGCGACGATCAGCACCCACGGCAGCACGACCGCGAGCCAGGCGAGGATGCCGTGCTTCTGCTTGCCAGCGTCGAGACCATGCGCGACGGTTTCCGCATGAAACTGGAACAGCGCGAACACCGGATTGTTCGGCGACAACGCGCGGACCTGTTCGATGATGAGGGCGAGGAGAACCGAAAAGAAAGTCATGCGTGGCGCCGTCTTCGGAGTTATGTCATTTTTTGCATAACGATAGCACAGCGTAAGCACCGGATGGCTGCCGGTGCGGTCGCACGGCCACCAGCCGCGAGCGCCGGCCGCCGCGTGCGCCTAGCCGGCGACCAAGAAGCGGTACAGATTGCGCAACATGCCGGCAGTTGCGCCCCAGATGAAGTAATGCCCGCCGGGTTCGCCATTTGGATAGGGCATCGCAAAAAAACGACGCTCGCCGCCCTCCCAGCGGAACACACGGACCTGATGGTTCGCGGGATTCATCAGGAACGCGAGCGGCACCTCGAAAATCTCGGCGACTTCGAACGTGTCGGCCTGCACGGTGAACGGCGGATGCACGAGGCCAACCACCGGCGTCACGCAAAAACCCGTGCCGGTCAGGTAGTCAGGCAGCGCGCCGAGGATCTCGACCCGCTCGGCTGCCAGCCCGATCTCTTCCTTCGCCTCGCGCAACGCGGTTGCGGTTGCATCGTGATCGAACGGTTCGCGACGACCGCCGGGGAAGCTGATCTGTCCGGCGTGGTCGTTCAAGTGGTCGGCGCGCTGGGTCAGCAGCATGGTGAGGCCGGACTCGCGGACGACGAGCGGCACGAGGACGGCCGCGCTACGCGGATCGACGCCCTCCTGCAGCCTCGCTTCGCCGGGCTCGACGCTCCATTCGAGCGTGCGCGCGAAACGGTCGCGCAGGCCGGACGGCGTCATCAGGCGGGAATCGATGGCCGGCAGGCCGGCGCCGGTGCCTTCGACCGGCAGGACTTCGGGATCGATGATGGGGCGGCGATTCAATGGGGCTCTCGGGTTCGTGTCGTATCGAGCATATTCTCGCGCCAGAATGAAAAAAGCACCCGGTTGGGTGCTTTTTCCTTACAGCTCTTACTCTTGGGAAGCTGCTGCGGCGCGATCCTTCGACACCAGCTTTTCCTTGATACGAGCCGACTTGCCCGAACGCTCGCGCAGGTAGTACAGCTTCGCACGACGCACATCACCGCGGCGCTTCACGACGATGCTTGCCAGCAGCGGCGAGTACGTCTGGAACGTACGCTCGACGCCTTCGCCCGACGAGATCTTGCGGACGATGAAGTTCGAGTTCAGGCCACGGTTGCGAATCGCGATCACGACGCCTTCGTAAGCCTGAACGCGCTTGCGGTTACCTTCAACCACGTTCACGTTCACGATCACCGTGTCGCCCGGGGCGAATTCGGGGATCGTCTTGCCGGCGAGCGCGCGCTCGATTTCTTCCTGCTCAAGTTTTGCGATCAGATTCATTACTGACTCCTTATGCCATCGTGTCGGCGTTGACACCCGCCTGCTTCCAGGCCTGGCCCCGATAGAGGATGGATTCACATCAGGCACCGCACACGCATGCACGGCACCGCCAATTCCCGCTCGCGCAGCCGCCTCAGGAGGCGTCCTTCGCTTCGCGTGCGAGGTTCGCAAGCCACGCCTCGTCGGCACGGCTCAGCAACTTCTCGCGGCGCGCCCGGACGATGAGGTCCGGCCGCTTCCGCAACGTATTTCTCAATGCTTCCTGGCGCCGCCACCGCTCGATCTCGGCATGATGCCCGCCGAGCAGCACGTCCGGCACGCGCATACCGTCATATTCCTCGGGGCGCGTGTAGTGCGGACAATCGAGCAGGCCGTCAGCGAAACTATCTTGCACGGCCGACAGCGAATCGTTCAGCACACCGGGCAGCAACCGCACGACGGCATCCATCATCGCCATCGCCGGCAATTCCCCGCCGGACAGGACGAAATCGCCGAGGCTGATTTCTTCGTCGACGCAACGATCGAGCAGGCGCTGGTCGATCGCTTCATAGCGGCCGCACAGCACGACGACACCGGGTTCCTGCGCCATCCGCACCGCACGCTCATGCGTGAGCGGCGCGCCCTGCGGCGACATCATCACGACTCGCGTGCTCGCGATACCCTGCTCAGCCTGCGCCGCTTTCGCGGCATCGATCGCGGCTTCGAGCGGCCTGGCCAGCATCACCATGCCCGGACCGCCGCCGTACGGACGATCGTCGACCGTGCGGTAGTTGTCCGTCGTGAAATCACGCGGGTTCCAGGTGCGCAGCCCGAAGCGCCCTTGCTTGACGGCCCGGCTGGTGATCCCCCAGTCGGTCAGTGCACGGAACATCTCGGGAAAGAGCGTGACGACGTCGAACTGCACCGCGCTCTCGGTAACCTGGTTCATTTCAGTAATCGGCTTCCCAGTCGACGACGATGCGACGCGCCGCCTGATCCACCGTTTTGACGTATACGCCGACGAACGGAATCAACCGTTCGTCGGTGGTCGGCTGACCGTCTTTGCCGGTCGCCGGATACTCGACACGCATGATCGAATGCACGCCATTGTCGATCATCCCGCTCACCTTCCCGAGTGCCACCGATTGCTCGTTGACGACGTCGAGACCGATCAGGTCGACCCAATAGAATTCGTCCGCGGCCAATGCCGGGAAATCTTCCCGGCGCACGAACACGCGAAAGCCGCGCATAGCCAGCGCGGCATCGCGGTCGCTGACGCCCGCGAGTTGCGCAACGACTGTGTCGCTGTGCGTCTTCGACTGCATGATGCGAACGGAAAGCCGCTCCGCACCACGCTCCAGCCACCAGTGGCGTGCCTTGAGCAGCGCATCGCCACCACGACCGGCGTCGGCGTGCGTCGCCACCTTGACCCAGCCCTTCAGGCCATAGGCGTCGACCACCGCCCCGACCTCGACGGCATCGTCGGGCCAGGCTTGCGCCACTTCAAGACCGCCTTGCTCGGCGGCCTGACCGGCGTTCGCGACAGCGTCGCGCTCGGCCGGCTTGCGGACGAATGCGCCAAACGACGCACGCCCGCGCCTTGCATTACCGGAATCGTGACCCGCCATTAATGCACCTCAAAGCCGGCACGACCGGCACACCGTGCCATGTTAGGCAGCCGGTTGCGCCTTTTGCGCTTCCTTCACGAGACGCTGGACGGTCGGCGACAGTTGCGCGCCAACGCCTTGCCAGTACGTCAGGCGATCCTGAGCGATACGCAGCGATTCGCCCTTCGTAGCGACCGGGTTGTAGAAGCCGACGCGCTCGATGAAGCGGCCGTCACGACGGTTGCGCGAATCGGTAGCAACGATGTTGTAGAACGGGCGCTTCTTCGAGCCGCCACGAGCCAGACGGATGATAACCATATGATGTCCTTCGGGAAAACCGGGTTCGAAACTACTGAAACACGCGATTATAGCCGGAAACCGGAGGTACAACAAACACTTACGCGCAAAAAATCCGGGGGCGGCCCGCCCGCCGGGCATACAATCGTCGTGTCCGGTACGTTTCACACCGTCATGCCGCCCCTACGCGCCGCCTCGATGCGCCGTGCGCAGCACCGTTTCGCGGCGCTGCTTGCCGGCCTTGCCTGCCTTGCGTCCGCACCGACGCTTGCCGCGCCGTTGCCGGTTGGCGAACTCGTCGTGCCGTCCGGCTTCCACGTCGAAGTGCTGACCGACGCGGCACCGACCGCCCGCGAAATGGCGTGGTCTCCGCGCGGCGTCCTGTATGTCGGCACACGGGAAGGCCGCGTGCATGCGTTCCTGTTGCACGAGGGACGGATCAGTGCGCACTACGTGATCGCGTCCGGGCTCGACATGCCCGTCGGCGTCGCCTACCGTGGCGGCGCACTCTATATATCTGCCGTATCGCGCATCCTGCGTCTCGATCATATCGACGACCGGCTCGCCACACCGCCCGCACCCGCCGTCGTCACCGACACACTGCCGACCGAACACCATCACGGCTGGAAATTCATCGCGTTCGGCCCCGACGGCAAGCTGTATGTGCCGACCGGCGCACCGTGCAACGTCTGCCTCGCCGATCGCAGCCGCTACGCGATCATCGCGCGCATGAAGGCGGACGGCAGCGGGAGCGAGGTTGTTGCCCGCGGCGTACGCAATACGGTCGGCTTCGCGTGGCACCCCGATTCGGGCGAGCTTTGGTTTACCGACAACGGGCGCGACATGATGGGTGACGACGTGCCCGACGACAAGCTGAACCGTGCGCCGCGCGCCGGCCTCGACTTCGGCTTTCCGTACTGCCATGGCGGCGATACGCCCGACCCCGAATTCGGCAGCGCCGACGTATGCCGCCGCTATGTGCCGCCCGTGTTGAAACTCGGTGCACACGTCGCAGCACTCGGCATGCGCTTTTATGCAGGGCCGATGTTTCCGGCGCCGTATCGCAATAACATCTTCATCGCCGAACACGGCTCGTGGAATCGCAGCACGAAGGTCGGGTATCGCGTGATGCGCGTCGTCGTCTCGGCGGATGGCAGCCAGGCGCGCCAGACCCCGTTCGTCACCGGCTGGCTGCGGCCCGACGGCACGGTATGGGGACGCCCGGCCGACGTGCTGCCGCTGCCGGACGGCTCGCTGCTCGTCAGCGACGACTACGCAGGCGCGATCTACCGTGTGACCTATGCGGCACCTTGACGCAGGACAGGGGTGACCGGGCCCGACCGGGCATCGTAGAATGCGAGCGGGCCGCGCGCCCGCGCCGGCCCGCCGGCCGCCCATGCCAACGCCAATACGCCGCCATCCATGTCCAGCAGCACCGCACCGTCCCGCCGCTTTCACTCCAAGACGCTCACCGCCGCCCTCGCGTTCCTGCTCGGGTCGCTCGGCGCGCACCGCTTCTATCTGTATGGCTTCCGCGACGTGTTCGGCTGGGCGCACCTGCTCGCGACGATCGTCGGCATCCCGGGCTTCCTCCTGCTCGCCGCAACCCAGCGCAGCGCCAGCCTCGGCTGGTGGCTCGCGGTACCCGGCGCAATCTCGTTGCTGGCAGCATTCCTCGCCGCGCTCGTCTACGGCCTGCGTTCCGACGAAAAATGGGACGCGCAATTCAACGCGGAGACGGGCAAGCACAGCAAGTCGGGCTGGACCGTGATCTTCGTGGTGATCTTCTCGCTGCTGATCGGTGCGTTCCTGCTGATGACCGCACTCGCACTGTCGTTCCAGACGTATTTCGAGTCGCAGGTCGAAGCGGCCAAGCAGATTTCGCAGTAAGCGTAACGGCCGCTACGCACCGGCGCCCTACGCCGGTTCAGCGCGCTGGTCAGAACAGGTTCAATTGCGTGTCGTCACGCGACTGCGTCGACCGCGTGGCGACTGAGCGAGCAGCAACGCGCGGCGCCGGCGCCGCGGCGGCCGGCGCACCGCGAAACTGCGACAGATCGAGAATGCCGTTCGTGCGCTCGTTCAGCCCGAGCCGCTTAACGGCCTGGCGGAAGCGCTGCCGCAGCAGGTCGGCCCAGATCCCCTCGCCCTTCATCCGTTTCGAGAAATCCGAATCGTAGTCTTTCCCGCCGCGCATGTCGCGCACGCGGTTCATCACGCGCTCCGCGCGATCGGGAAAATGCGCGGCCAGCCAGTTCTTGAACAGCGGCGCGACTTCCCACGGCAGCCTCAGGATGATGTAGCTCGCATGCGTCGCGCCCGCCTCCGCGCACGCCTCGAGCACACGCTCCAGATCGGGCTCGGTGACGAACGGAATCATCGGTGCAATGCTCACGCCGACCGGCACGCCCGCTTCGCTCAGGGCGCGAATCGTACGCAACCGTCGCGCCGGTGTTGCCGCCCGCGGCTCGAGCGTGCGCGCGAGATCGGCATCGAGCGTCGTGATCGTCACCGCCGCCATCACCTGCCCGCGTTCGGCCATCGGCGCGAGCAGGTCGAGATCGCGCTCGATCAGCGACGACTTCGTGATCGCGGCGAACGGCAACCCGCGATCGTGCATCACCTGGATCACGCTGCGCGTGATGCGCAGGTCACGCTCGACCGGCTGGTAGGCATCGGTGTTGACGCCGAGCGCGATCGGTTCCGGCACGTAGCGCTTGCGTGAAATCTCGCGCTCGAGCAGTTCGGCCGCATTGACCTTCGCATAGATGCGGCTTTCGAAATCGAGCCCCGGCGACAGGCCGAGATAACTGTGCGTCGGCCGCGCGAAGCAATAGATGCAACCGTGCTCGCAACCGCGATACGGATTGAGCGATACGCTGAACGGAATGTCGGGCGACTGGTTGTGCGTCAGGATGCTCTTCGCACGCTCCTCGAAGACCTGCGTACGCAAAGGCGCGGGGAAATCGGCATCGTCCGACTCGTGTGTCCAGCCGTCGTCGACCGCTTCACGCTGCGCGATTTCATATCGCCCCTGCAGGTTGTCGACCGCACCGCGCCCCTTGCGGGGCACGGGCGGCGCTACCGGAAATTCGTTGTCGGATCGATCGTCCATGTGCCCACCCATTCGCCAGCGCCTAATACTGTACATTTATACAGTATTAGGCGCAGCATGCCAAGGGCAGGATAAAGGGCCCGACGGCCTGCCGCAGGCGCATCAGTCGCCCACCGCGATCGTCAGCGTCTCCTTGATTTCTTCCATCACGACATAGCTCTTCGACTGCACGGCGCCGGGCAACTGCAGCAGGATGTCGCCGAGCAGCTTCCGGTAGTCGGCCATCTCGCCGATCCGCGCCTTGATCAGGTAGTCGAAATCACCGGACACAAGATGGCATTCGAGCACCTCGTCGATCTTCATCACTTCCCGGCGGAATTGTTCGAACATGTTGCCGCCCTTGTGGCCGAGCGTGATCTCGACGAACACCAACAGTGCGGCATCGAGCTGGTGGGGATCGACGCGCGCGTGATAGCCGGTGATCACGCCATCCCGCTCCATGCGCCGTACGCGCTCGATACACGGTGTGACGGTCAGTCCGACCTGTTCCGCGAGGTCTTTCATCGCCATCCGGCCGTCGTCCTGGAGCAGTCTCAGGATGCGCCGGTCGAGCTTGTCGAGCGAGCGTACGGGCTGACGTTGCGTTCTCATTTGTTTCTGCTGAAAACCTGAAAAATACGATAACAAAACCTACACATTCGACAATACCATAGCGCAAAAAACTAGATCAGCTAGAGGTTACACGGAGCCGCGGGTGCGCCCGGCCTCGATCTGGTCCCTTCCATCTGGAGCAGCTATGCGAGTCGTCATTCTGGGCAGCGGTGTGGTGGGCGTGGCAAGCGCGTATTACCTCGCGCGCGCCGGTCATGAAGTCACTGTGATCGACCGGGAAGCCGGCCCGGCGCTCGAGACGAGCTTCGCGAACGCGGGCCAGATTTCCCCCGGCTATGCCGCGCCGTGGGCCGCGCCCGGCGTGCCGCTGAAGGCCGTCAAGTGGATGTTCGAAAAGCATGCGCCGCTCGCAATCCGCCTCGACGGCACGCGCTTCCAGCTCCAGTGGATGTACCAGATGCTGCGCAACTGCACGGCCGAGCGCTATGCAGTCAACAAGGGCCGCATGGTCCGCCTTGCCGAATACAGCCGTGACTGCCTGCAGGCGCTGCGCGCCGATACCGGCATCCAGTACGAAGGGCGCACGGGCGGCACGCTGCAGTTGTTCCGCACGCAGCAGCAACTCGACGGCGCGGCGAAGGACATCGCCGTCCTGCAGGAAGCGAACGTGCCGTTCGAGCTGCTGTCGCCGGCCGACCTGAAGAAAGCCGAACCGGCACTCGCCGCCGTCTCGCACAAGCTGACGGGCGGCCTGCGCCTGCCGGGTGACGAAACGGGCGACTGCCAGCTGTTCACGACGCGCCTTGCCGCGCTCGCGGAATCGCTCGGCGTGAAATTCCGCTACAACACGCCAATCGATGCGCTCGCGATCGCGGGCGGCAAGATCGCCGGCGTGCAGTGCGGCAGCGAGACGGTGCGCGCGGACGCGTACGTCGTCGCGCTCGGCTCGTACTCGACCCGCTTCATCTCGAACCTGATGAAGATCCCCGTCTATCCGCTGAAGGGTTATTCGATCACCGCGCCGATCGTCAACGAAGCGGCCGCGCCCGTGTCGACCGTGCTCGACGAGACCTACAAGATCGCAATCACGCGTTTCGACCAGCGCATCCGCGTCGGCGGCATGGCGGAAATCGTCGGCTTCGACAAGAAGCTGCGCGCCGCGCGCCGCGAAACGCTCGAAATGTGCGTGAACGACCTGTTCCCGGGTGGCGGCGACACGTCGAAGGCGACGTTCTGGACGGGCCTGCGCCCGATGACGCCGGACGGCACGCCGATCGTCGGTCGCACGCCGGTGTCGAACCTGTTCCTGAACACCGGCCACGGCACGCTCGGCTGGACGATGTCGTGCGGCTCGGGCCAGCTGCTCGCGGACCTGATCTCGGGCAAGATGCCCGCGATCCAGGCCGACGACCTGTCGGTGCATCGTTACCTGAAGGACGTGGCCGGCCCGACGCGCCCGGCATACGCATAAGCCGACGACGCCCGCGGCCATACAAGCCGGCAGGCATCAAAAAGAAAGGCGCCCCGAGGGGCGCCTTTTTCATTTCATCGAATCGTCAGCCGGTCAGAACTGGTCTTCCGTCAACGCGAGCACGCCCTCGTTGCCCTTCGTGCCGACGATCGACGCTTCGAGCGCGCCGGCCTGCACCAGCACGTGCTCCGCGTAGCATTGCGCGATCGCGATCTTCGCATCGAAGAACGCCGGGTCGCTCGCGCGCCTCGCCTGCGCCGCCACCAGCGCGCGGCCCATCTGCCACCCGCACAGCACCACGCCCGCCAGCTTCAGGTACGGCACGCTGCCCGCGAACACCGCGTTCGGGTCCTGCTTCACGTTCGCCACCACGTAATCCACCACCGACGACAGCGCCTTCGCGCCCTTCTCCAACTGCGCCTTCACCGACGCGGCCGCCGCGCCGTCCAGCTTGCCCAGCGCCGCCACCGTCTCGCCGATCTCCGCGATCAGCGCCTTCGCCACCGCGCCGCCGTCGCGCATCGTCTTGCGGCCCACCAGGTCGTTCGCCTGGATCGCCGTCGTGCCTTCGTAGATCGCCAGGATACGTGCATCGCGGTAATACTGCGCCGCGCCCGTCTCCTCGATGAAACCCATCCCGCCGTGCACCTGCACGCCCAGGCTCGCGACGTCGTTCACCATCTCCGTGCTCCAGCCCTTCACCACCGGCACCAGATACTCGTAGATTGCCTGATGACGCGCACGCGTCGCCTCGTCCGAATGGCGGTGGGCAATGTCGCTGTGCGCGGCGGCCACGTAGGCCAGCGCCCGCGCGCCTTCGGTCAGCGCGCGCATCGTGCCGAGCATGCGGCGCACGTCCGGGTGATGGATGATCGTCACCGACTGCTTGGCCGAACCGTCCACCGGGCGGCTCTGCACGCGCTCCTTCGCGAATTCCGCCGCCTTCTGGTAGGCGCGGTCGGCCACGCCGATCCCCTGCATCCCGACCCCGAAGCGCGCCGCGTTCATCATGATGAACATGTATTCGAGGCCGCGGTTTTCCTCGCCGACCAGGTAGCCGATCGCGCCGCCGTGGTCGCCATATTGCAGCACCGCCGTCGGGCTCGCCTTGATCCCGAGCTTGTGCTCGATCGACACGCAGTGCACGTCGTTGCGCGCGCCCAGCGAGCCGTCGTCGTTGACCATGAACTTCGGCACGATGAACAGCGAGATGCCCTTCACGCCTTCCGGCGCGTTCGGCGTGCGCGCCAGCACCAGGTGGACGATGTTCTCCGCCATGTCGTGCTCGCCCCACGTGATGAAGATCTTCGTGCCGAACACCTTGTACGTGCCGTCGCCCTGCGGCTCCGCGCGCGAGCGCACCAGCGCCAGATCGGAGCCCGCCTGCGGCTCGGTCAGGTTCATCGTGCCGGTCCATTCGCCCGAGATCAGCTTCGGCACGTAGCGCTGCTTCTGCTCGTCGGTGCCGGCCGTCAGCAGCGCCTCGATCGCGCCGTCGGTGAGCAGCGGGCACAGCGCGAACGACAAGTTCGACGCGTTCAGCATCTCGATGCACGGCGTCGCGATCAGCTTCGGCAGCCCCTGGCCGTCGTACTCGGCCGGATGCTGCAGCCCCTGCCAGCCGCCTTCGACGAACTGGCGGAACGCTTCGCCGAAGCCCGGCGTCGCGGTCACGACGCCGTCCTTCCAGCTGCTCGGATTGCGGTCGCCTTCGACGTTCAGCGGCGCCAGCACCTCGCCGCAGAATTTCGCGGATTCGTCGAGCACGGCCTGCGCCGTGTCGTAGCCGGCATCCTCGAAGCCCGGCAACTGCGCAACGGCGTCGATGCCGGCCAGTTCCTTCAGCACGAACAGCATGTCCTTGACGGGGGCGTGATAGCTCATGATGTGTCTCCCTCCTCTCTCTTCTGTCGATGGCGAAAAAAAGGGGCGCTCGTCGCGCCCCTCTTCTCGTGTGCTTACCGCCGAAGCGTCACACTGCGTTAGCCGAGCTCGGCCACGAGCTCCGGCACGAGCGCGAACAGATCGCCGACGAGGCCGTAGTCGGCCACGCTGAAGATCGGCGCTTCGGGATCCTTGTTGATCGCGACGATCACCTTCGAATCCTTCATGCCTGCCAGGTGCTGGATCGCACCCGAGATGCCGACCGCGATGTACAGCTGCGGCGCGACGATCTTCCCGGTCTGGCCGACCTGGTAGTCGTTCGGCACGTAGCCGGCGTCGACTGCCGCGCGCGATGCGCCCAGTGCCGCGCTCAGCTTGTCCGCCAGCGGCTCCAGCACCTTCGTGTAGTTCTCGCCGCTACCGAGGCCACGGCCGCCCGACACGATGATGCTTGCGCTCGTGAGTTCCGGACGGTCCAGCTTCGTCACCTCACGGCTCACGAACTGCGACTTGCCTGCATCTGCCGCCGCTTCAATCTTCTCGACCGACGCGCTGCCGCCTTCAGCAGCAACCGGATCGAAACCCGTCGCACGCACCGTGATGACCTTGATCGGGTCGCTCGACTGCACCGTCGCGATCGCATTGCCCGCGTAGATCGGGCGCTCGAACGTGTCGGCCGAATCGACCGCCGTGATGTCCGAGATCTGCGCAACGTCCAGCTTCGCGGCGATACGCGGCGCGATATTCTTGCCGTACGCCGTCGCCGGCGCGAGGATGTGCGAGTAGTCCTTCGCGATGTTCAGCGCGGTCGCTTCGACGTTTTCCGCGAGGCCCGCTTCGAGTTGCGGCGCGTCGGCCAGGAGTACCTTCGACACGCCTGCGATCTTCGCTGCCGCGTCCGCAGCCGCCTGCGCATTGTGGCCCGCGACCAGCACGTGAATGTCGCCGCCAATCTTCGCTGCCGCCGCCACCGTGTTCAGCGTCGCGGCCTTGATCGACGCGTTGTCGTGTTCTGCAATCACCAGAATCGTCATTTCTTTCCGCTCCCTCTTACAGCACCTTGGCTTCGGTCTTCAGCTTCTCGACCAGCGTCTTCACGTCCGGCACCTTCACGCCGGCCGCGCGCTTCGGCGGCTCGACCACCTTCAGCGTCTTCAGACGCGGCGTCACATCCACGCCCAGGTCTTCCGGCTTCACGGTTTCCAGCGGCTTCTTCTTCGCCTTCATGATGTTCGGCAGCGTCACATAACGCGGCTCGTTCAGGCGCAGGTCGGTCGTGATCACCGCCGGCAGCGTCAGCGACAGCGTTTCCGCGCCGCCGTCGACTTCGCGTGCGACCGTTGCCTTGCCGTCGGCCACCGTGACCTTCGATGCGAACGTCGCTTGCGGGAGGCCTGCCAGCGCCGCCAGCATCTGGCCCGTCTGGTTCGAATCGTCGTCGATCGCTTGCTTGCCAAGGATCACCATCTGCGGCTGTTCCTTGTCGACCAGCGCCTTCAGGATCTTCGCGACGGCCAGCGGCTCGACGCTGTCGGTCGACTCGACGAGGATCGCGCGATCCGCGCCGATCGCCAGCGCCGTGCGCAGCGTTTCCTGCGCTTGCGCGACACCCACCGACACGGCGATCACTTCGGTCGCCACGCCCGCTTCCTTCAGGCGCACGGCTTCTTCAACCGCGATTTCGTCGAACGGGTTCATCGACATCTTCACGTTCGCGATGTCGACACCCGTGTTGTCCGACTTCACGCGGACCTTCACGTTGTAATCGACCACTCTTTTCACTGGCACCAGGATTTTCATGCACACGCTCCAAAGTTACGAATACGACCAGAGGCCATTCTATAGCGAGGCCTCATGACTGCGCGGCCAAGCGGACCCAACCTTCGTGGCTGTCGAGGATACCGCTTCTTGGCGACGCGCCAATGATAGCGAACGGTCGTTCTATTTTAAAAGAGAAAAAACCCGGACGCAAAGCCCGGGTTTTCGATCATCGACTCTAATCCCGCCGGGCGCCCCGTGCCTCGCCTGTTACCAGGCGGCAATAACCGCGCCGCCGAACTTGCCTTCGATGAACTGCTTCACATCGGCCGAATGATAGGCCGCGACCAGTTTCGCGACCCACGGCTTGTTCCGATCCGCCTCGCGGATCGCGAGGATGTTCGCGTACGGGCCGTTCGGACCCTCGATCGCGATCGCGTCCTGTTTCGGTTTCAACCCCGCTTCCATCGCGTAGTTGGTATTGATCGCGGCCGCGTCGACGTCACCGAGCGAGCGCGGAATCTGCGCCGCATCAAGTTCGACGATCTTCAGCTTGCGCGGATTGTCGACGATATCGAGCGGCGTCGCCTTCAGCCCCGCATCCGCGCGCAGCTTCAGCAGGCCCTGCTTTTGCAGCAACAGGAGCGCACGACCGCCGTTGGTCGGATCGTTCGGAATCGCGATGCGCGCGCCGGGCTTCAGTTCGGCCAGCGACTTCACGCGCTTCGAATAGATGCCCATCGGAAACGTGACGGTATCCGCCACCTTGATCAGCTTGTAGCCGCGATCCTTCACCTGCGCCTGCAGATACGGATCGTGCTGGTAGCTGTTCGCGTCGAGGTCGCCCGACGCAAGCGCGGCATTCGGCTGCACGTAATCGGAGAATTCGACGATGCGGATGTCGAGGCCGCTCTTCGCCGCGACCTTCTTCACCGCCTCCATGATCTGCGCGTGCGGGCCGCCCGTCACGCCCACCTTGATGGTTTCGGCCTGCGCGTGCGCGCCCGCGAACAGCGCGGCCGCGCCCAGTGCCGCCGCGAATTTCAGCATGAAGCGTCGTTGCATCGAGTGTCCCCTAGCGGATCAACCTTGTTTTACTTGTGGCTCAGCCGGCGGACGAGCCAGTCGCCGAACGACTGCACGATCTGCACGAACACGATCAGGATCGCAACCACCGTCCACATCACTTCCGGCAGATAGCGCTGGTAGCCGTAGCGAATCCCGAGATCGCCGAGGCCGCCGCCGCCGATCGCACCGGCCATTGCCGAATAGCCGACCAGCGACACGAACGTGATCGTCAGGCCCGCGACGACGCCCGGCAGCGATTCGGGCAGCAGCACCTTGAAGACGATCTGCGACGTGGTCGCGCCCATCGACTGCGCAGCCTCGATCAGCCCGCGGTCGACTTCGCGCAACGCCGTCTCGACGAGACGCGCGATGAACGGCGCGGCAGCGAGCGTCAGCGGCACGACCGCCGCGGCCGTGCCGATCGACGAACCCGTGACGAGCCGCGTAAACGGAATCACCGCGACCAGCAGGATGATGAACGGCGTCGAGCGGACGGCATTCACGATGCCGCCGAGCACGCGATTCACCGCGAGGTTCTGCAGTACGCCCTGGCGATCGGTCAGGTAAAGCAGCACGCCGAGCGGCAGGCCGACGAGCGCGCCGACCGCCCCGGAGATGCCGACCATGATCAGCGTCTCCCAGAACGACTGCACGAACATATCGAACATCTCACTCAACATACGAAAGCTCCTCTACCACCACACCTTGCTCGCGCAGGAACGCGAGCGCCTGCCCGACCTTGCCCGGCTCGCCGCCCGCGAGCACCGCGAGCGAACCGAATGCCTGCCCCTGGATCTCGTCGATCTGGCCGTGCAGGATGTTGAAATCGAGTTCGTACCGGCGGATCGTCTCAGACAGGATCGGCTGGTCGACACCCGAGCCCGTGAACGCAAGCCGCAGCAGATGCCCGCTGCCGGTCTTCAGCCGCTCGGCCACGCGCGCCTTCAGTGCGGGCGGCAATTCCTGCGCAATCACGTCGCCGATCAGCGCGCGCGTCACTTCGTGATGCGGCTGCAGGAACACGTCGATCACGCGGCCTTCCTCGACCACCCGCCCTGCATCGAGCACCGCGACGCGATCGCACACCTGCTTGATCACTTCCATCTGGTGCGTGATCAGCACGATCGTCAGGCCGAGTTCGCGGTTGATGCGCTTCAGCAGGTCGAGGATCGAACGCGTGGTCTCGGGATCGAGCGCGGACGTCGCTTCGTCCGACAGCAGCACCTTTGGCTGGCTCGCGAGCGCGCGTGCGATGCCGACGCGCTGCTTCTGCCCGCCGCTGATCTGCGACGGATAGCGATCCTTTTGCGCGGACAGCCCGACGAGGTCGAGCAGCGGCAGCACGGCGGCCTCGATCTCGGCACGGCTTGCGCCGGCCAGTTCCAGCGGCAGTGCGACGTTGTCGAACACCGTGCGCGACGACAGCAGGTTGAAGTGCTGGAAGATCATGCCGATCTCGCGGCGCGCCTCGCGCAGCGCGCCAGCGGGCAGCAGCGTGAGATCGCGCCCGCCGACGACGACATTGCCTTCGGTCGGCCGCGTGAGCAGGTTGATGGTGCGCACGAGCGTGCTCTTGCCGGCGCCGCTTCGGCCGATGATGCCGAACACCTCGCCCTGCGGGATCGTCAGGTTGACGTTGTGCAGCGCCTCGACCCAGCCGCTCGGCCCGGGGAAACGCTGCGAAAGATTGCGTATTTCGATCATGTAAACAAAACGGTGGCCGGCTGGCGAGCAGGCCCGCCAGTCGGCCACCGATGCATCTGGAATAGCCGGCGATTTTACCGCAAACCCCTCATTCCCCTTAATAATCGATTTCGATCTTTTCATAACCACACGAAATTAGAGGAGCGCCGCTGGCGCGCCGCGACGGTGCCGCGACTATGATCCCGAACACCGACCAATCGACAGGGGACACGCCAGATGACCGCCACCACTACGCCGGCTGCCGCACCCGCCACCGCCCGACCGGCACCTTCGTCGTCGCCCGCGCCGACCATGGGCCGGCTGCGTACCGCGGACGGGCTCGAACTGGCGTCGTACCGCTGGCCGGCCGGCGACGGCACCACGCCGCCACGCGCGACGATCGCGCTCGTGCACGGTCTTGCCGAACACGCGGGCCGCTATGCCGCACTCGCCGGCCGGTTGAATGCGGCCGGCATCGACGTGCTCGCGATCGACCTGCGCGGGCATGGCCAGTCACCCGGCAAGCGCGCCTGGGTCGAGCGCTTCGACGGCTACCTGAACGATGCGGACGCGCTGGTCGCCGAAGCCGCGCGCGGCAATTCGCCACTGTTCCTGATGGGGCACAGCATGGGTGGCGCGGTCGCGGCGCTTTACGCAATCGAACGTGCGCCGGCACGTGGCCACGCGCTGACGGGCCTCGTGCTGTCGAGCCCGGCGCTCGCGCCGGGGCGCGACGTGCCGCGCTGGATGCTCGCGGTGAGCCGCGTGATCAGCCGCGTATGGCCGACCTTCCCCGCAATCAGGATCGATGCAGCGCTGCTGTCGCGCGATCCGGCCATCGTCGCGGCCAATCGCGCCGATCCACTCGTGCATCACGGCGCGGTACCCGCGCGCACCGGTGCGGAGATTCTCGACGCGATGGCACGCATCGAAAGCGGCCGCGCTGGGCTCCGCGTTCCGGTGCTCGTCTATCACGGTACCGAGGACAAGCTGACCGAACCCGACGGCAGCCGGGCGTTCGGTGCGCACGTCGGCTCGCCCGATCGCACGCTGACACTGTACGAAGGCGGCTTTCACGAAACGATGAATGATCTCGAACGCGATCGCGTGATCGACGCGCTGATCGCGTGGATTCACGCACGCGTGCCGGCGCGCTGAGCGCGCCCGGCCCGGCCGGTCAATCGGTCATCAGATGCCTGCCAGCACGCGCAGGTGTGCGACCACGCTGCGCCCGAGCGCGGACAGGTTGTAGCCGCCTTCGAGGCAGCTCACGATACGGCCCTGCGCATGCCGCCGCGCCACGTCGACGATCTGCGCAGTCAGCCATTCGAAGTCGGCTTCGACGAGGCCGAGGTTGCCGATGTCGTCCTCGCGATGCGCGTCGAAACCCGCCGACACGAACAGCATCTGCGGCTTGAACGCATCGAGGCGCGGCAGCCAGAACATGTCGACGGCTTCGCGGATCGCCATCCCGTTGCTGCGCGCGGGCATCGGCAGGTTGACCATGTTCGGGGCCTGGTGATCGACGCCCGAGAACGGATACAGCGGATGCTGGAAGAAGCTGCACATCAGCACGCGCTCGTCGTTCGCGAACGCGGCTTCAGTGCCGTTGCCATGGTGCACGTCGAAGTCGATGATCGCCACACGCTCGAGACCGTGTACATCGAGCGCATGCCGCGCGGCGATCGCGACGTTGTTGAAGAAGCAGAAACCCATCGCGCGCGCGGGCTCCGCATGGTGGCCGGGGGGGCGCACGCCGCAGAACGCATTCGCATAGCGGCCTTCGATCACCGCGTCGGTCGCCGCGATCGCGGCGCCGGCCGCGCGCAGCGCCGCGCGCCACGTATCGCGGTTCATCAGCGTATCGGGATCGATCTCGACGTAGCCGTCCACCGGCGTCATGCTCCGGATGTAGTCGATGTGCGCCTGCGTATGCACCCGGCCCAGCGCCACCTCGCTCGCGAACGGTGCGGTTTCGTGCACGATCAGGTCGTCGATGCGGCTCGCGATCAATTGATCCTGGATCGCCGAGAGGCGGGCCGGGCATTCCGGATGCCATTCCCCCATCTCGTGCAGCATACAGTCGGGGTGCGTATAGAAAGCGGTTGCCATAAGCTGTCATCCACGGCGCACGGTGCGCCGCAGGTCTCCATCAATGATGTCCATCGTCTGCCGCGAATTCGCCGCTAACTTACCACAACGGGGGCCCGCCACGCCCCGGCGCGCCGGATCCGTCGGGTATACTGCGCCGAACCCAATCGCCCTGTCCGCCCGCTTCGACATGAATTCCAGCAAGCCTGCCGCCCTTCTCTCCGCGCTGTTCCGTGCTCGCGTCCCGCTCGTTGCGGTCGCTGTCGTGGCGGCCCTCGGCACCGCGCCTGCCAGCGCGCAGACGCAACCCGCGAAGTCCGCGGGCAAGCTCGTCGCACAGGCCCAGCCGCAGCAGCCGACGCCGCAAGGCCAGACCTTCGAAGAGGAAATTGTTCCGCAGCGCTACGCGAACAACGCGAAGGTCGACGCGTTCATCGACGAGATGGTGAGCCGCAACGGCTTCGACTCCGCGAGCCTGCATGCGCTGTTCTCGCGCATCAGCTATTCGGCAACGGCCGTCAAGCTCGTGAAGCCGGCCCCGTCGCCGACGGTCAAGAACTGGCGCATCTATCGCTCCCGCTTCATCGAGCCGATCCGCATCAACGCAGGCGTGAAATTCTGGAAGGCGAACCAGGCAACGCTGCAACGCGCGTCCGAGCAATTCGGCGTGCCGCCCGAGGTGATCGTCGGCATCATCGGCGTCGAGACGATCTACGGCCGCTACATGGGTAATTTCCGCGTGCTCGACGCGCTGACGACGCTGACGTTCGACTATCCGGACACGCCGAATCGCGACAGCCGCCAGGCGACGTTCCGCAAGAACCTCGAGGATTTCCTGGTCTGGACCCGCGATAACCAACTCGACCCGACCACCGTGCTCGGCTCGTATACGGGCGCGATCGGGATTCCGCAGTTCCTGCCGAGCAGTATCCGCGAATATGCGGTCGACTTCGACGGCACGGGCCATGTCGACCTGCGCAGCAGCCCTGCCGATGCGATCGGCAGCGTCGCGAACTACCTGAAGCAGCACGGCTGGGAAACCGACCGCCCGGTGGTCTGGCAGATCACGCCCGATACGGGCAGCCTGGGGATCGCCCAGGCCGCCGCCGACGGCCAGCCTGAACCGCACTGGGCGCTGTCGCAACTGCTGCGCGCGGGCATGACGCTGAACGAGCCGGCGGTCAACATCACCACCGAAGCCGGTACGCCCGTGACGGTGGTCGACCTGCCGTCACCGGGGCGCGCGACCGAGTACATGCTCGGTCTCAAGAATTTCTATGTGCTGACGCGCTACAACCGCAGCTTCTTCTACGCGCTCACCGTGTACCAGCTTGGCGAGGCCGTGAAGGCACAAATGGAAGCGAGCGGCGCACTTCAGCCGAGCGCCACCGAAACGCAATCGCAGTAAGCAGCGCCCGCCCAAAGAAAAAGCGCCGCACAAGCGGCGCTTTTTTTATCGCATGCGCTCGACGCGCGCCTGCCCACGTTCAGGCGGGAAACACGCCCGTGGACAGGTAGCGGTCGCCGCGATCGCAGACGATGAACACGATCGTCGCATTCTCGACCTGACGCGCGATGCGCATCGCGACTTCACATGCGCCGCCCGACGAAATGCCCGCGAAGATGCCTTCGACAGCCGCGAGCCGGCGCGCCATCGTTTCCGCTGCGGCCTGGCTCACGCTCTCGACGCGGTCGACGCGGCTGCGATCGAAAATGGTCGGCATGTATGCCTCCGGCCACTTGCGGATACCCGGAATGCGCGAACCGTCTTCCGGCTGCGCACCGACGATCTCGATCGCCGGATTCTGTTCCTTCAGATAGTGCGACGTGCCCATGATCGTGCCCGTCGTGCCCATGGCCGACACGAAATGCGTGATGCGGCCTTCGGTATCGCGCCAGATTTCCGGGCCCGTCGCTTCGTAGTGCGCAATCGGATTGTCGGGGTTCGCGAACTGGTCGAGGATCACGCCCTTGCCTTCGCGCTGCATCTGGTCCGCGAGATCCCGCGCCAGCTCCATCCCGCCCTTCACCGGCGTCAGGATGATTTCGGCACCGTAGGCAGCCATGCTCTGGCGGCGCTCGACCGACAGATCCTCCGGCATGATCAGCACCATCTTGTAGCCGCGGATCGCCGCTGCCATCGCGAGTGCGATACCCGTGTTGCCGCTCGTCGCTTCGATCAACGTATCGCCCGGCTTGATGCGCCCGCGCGCCTCGGCCTTGCTGATCATCGACAGTGCCGGACGATCTTTCACGGAACCGGCCGGATTGTTGCCTTCGAGCTTCGCGAGCACCACGTTGTTGCGCGCGCGAATCTCCTCGTCCGGCAAGCGGACCAGTTGGACGAGCGGCGTATTGCCGATCGTGTCTTCGATAGTTTTGTAAGCCATGGATATACCGTGAGTACGAGGCCGATCAATCGATCGATTGTAAACCAGCACCGCTGCTCGCGCCGGCAACCCCATTGCGACGATGGAATACGCGTGGCCGCCCTACGCCGCGCCCACGCAAAAAACCCGCGGCATGCCGCGGGAAGCCGTCGCAACGACGGCGGCTGAAGGAGCTCGTTGTCGATCGCGCGTAGCGCGTTACTTCTGTGCGGTGCGGGCGGGTGCAGCCGCAGGCTTGCCGGCAGCCGGCTTGCCCGCAGCCGGCTGCGCGGCACTCGTGCCGGCCGCGCCTATCGTCAGCCCTTCCTGCTGAAGCCGCTCGACGGTATGGCCACCCATGCCTTTCACGCGTGATGCGAGATCTTCGGCATTCCTGAACGGACCGCGTGCGCCGCGTTCGTCGAGAATCGCTTTCGCCCGCGCCGGGCCGATGCCCTTGATGCCGACGAGCGCATCCTCGTTCGCGGTGTTGACGTCGACGGCCGCCCAGGCCGACGCGATCGTGCCGAGCATTGCCGCTGCGGCCAACCATTTCCTGATCATGTGCTGGATCTCCGATGAATTCGGCCGGCGGCTGCCGACCGTGAGACCCAGTTTATCGATGCAACGCTTCCGCTTAAACCTGGCCGGATAGCCAACGGACGTAGCGGTCGACGCCTTCCTGCACGGTCAGGAACGGCGCGTCGTAACCGGCCGCGCGCAGCTTCGTCTGGTCGGCCTGCGTGAAGCACTGGTACTTGCCGCGCAATGCATCGGGAAACGGCACGTATTCGATCAGCCCCTGCTCGACCTGCTTGGCGAGCGTCAGCGGCGGCTGGTTGTCGAGCGCGCGCAGCGTATTCACGACCGTCGACGCGATATCGTTGAACGGTTGCGCACGGCCCGTGCCGAGGTTGAAGATACCCGACTTCTCCGGATGATCGAAGAAGAACAGGTTCACCTTCGTCACGTCCTCGACCGACACGAAGTCGCGCGTCTGCTCGCCCGGCGCATAGCCGTTGTACTCGCCGAACAGCTTCACCTTGCCTTCCGCACGGAACTGGTTGAAGTTGTGGAACGCGACCGACGCCATGCGCCCCTTGTGCGTTTCGCGCGGGCCGTACACATTGAAATAGCGGAAGCCGGCGATCTGGCTCTTCGCGGTCGGCAGCACGCGACGGATCACCTGGTCGAACAGGAACTTCGAATAGCCGTAGACATTCAGCGGCGCCTCGACGTCACGCTCCTCGACGAACCGCGTCGAGCCGCCGTAGATTGCCGCCGACGACGCGTACAGGAACTGCGTACCCTGCGCGAGGCAGGTGTCGAGCACCGCGCGGCTGTAGCGGAAGTTGTTGTCCATCATGTAGCGACCGTCGGTTTCCATCGTGTCCGAACAGGCACCTTCGTGGAACACCGCGCGTACCTTGCCGAAATCGCCGCGTGCGAAGCGATCGACGAATTCCGTTTTGTCCAGATAGTCGTCGATCTCGCAATCGACGAGATTGCGGAACTTGTCCGCGCGCGTCAGGTTGTCGACCGCGATGATGCGCGTCTCGCCGCGCTCGTTGAGCGCCTTGACGATGTTCGCGCCGATAAAACCGGCTGCGCCGGTGACGATGAGGGTCATGATCGTCCTGCCTGAAAAGTGCGAGCCATGCGTGCGGCGCGCTCGTCGCGCCACCGCATGCGCTCAGTGAAACAGTTCGTCGTAGTCCACCGTGGCCGTGCCGAGCTTGCCGACCACGATGCCTGCCGCGCGATTCGCGAGCACGACGGCATCGACGAGCGGCACACCTGCGCCGAGCATCGTCGCGACCGTCGCGATCACGGTATCGCCCGCGCCCGACACGTCGAATACCTCGCGCGCGAGCGCCGGTGCGTTCAGTTCGCCGTCGGAGGAAAAGAGCGTCATGCCCTCTTCCGAGCGCGTGAGCAGCAGCGCGTCGATATCGAGTTCCGCGCGCAGCTTCGCAACGCGCGCGCGCAGATCGTCTTCCGACTTCCACTGCCCGACCACTTCGCGCAATTCCGCGCGATTCGGCGTGATCAGCGATGCGCCGCGGTAGCGCGCCCAGTCGTCGCCCTTCGGGTCGACGAGGACGGACTTGCCGGCCGCACGCGCTTTCTCGATCATCGTCGTGACGTGCGTCAGGCCGCCTTTCGCATAATCCGACATCAGCACGACGTCGTGCTGCGGCACCAGCGCGTCGAACCGCGCGAGCCCCGCGAGCAGCACCTCGTGCGTCGGCATCGCCTCGAAGTCGACGCGCAGCAGTTGCTGCTGGCGCGCGAGCACGCGCAGCTTGATCGTGGTCGGCAACGCCGGGTCGCGCTCGAGATGCGGCGTCACGCCGCTGCTGCCGAGCAGCTCGACGATCCGCTCGCCGGGTTCGTCGCAACCGACGACGCACAGCAATCCGGCCTGGCCACCCAGCGTCACGGCATTGCGCGCGACGTTGGCCGCGCCGCCGAGCCGCTCTTCCTGGCGCTGCACGTGCACGACCGGCACCGGCGCTTCCGGCGAAATGCGATCGACGTTGCCGAACCAGTAACGGTCGAGCATCACGTCGCCGACGACCAGCACGCGCGAGCGCGCGAGCTGCTCGCGCGGCACCTGAACGACATCGCGGAGGGTAGTCATCGTGCGGTCAACCACGGGAAAACGACTGGGGATCGACATACGGCCGACCGATCGCGTAGTAGTCGATGCCTAGTTCGGCCATCGCGTCCGGCTCGTACAGGTTGCGCCCGTCGAAGATCACCGGCGCCTTCAGTTCGGCCTTCAGGCGCGTGAAATCGGGGCTCCGAAATTCCTTCCACTCGGTCACGATCACGAGCGCATCCGCCCCCGTCACCGCGACGTCCTGCGTATCGACGAGATGCAACCGCGCGAGCGCGTCCGCATCGTCACCGAAATCCAGTGCGAACACGCGCCGTGCCTCGTCGACCGCGACCGGATCGTACGCGCGCACGGTCGCACCGCGTTCGAGCAGCGCGGCGATCAGGCGGCGGCTCGGCGCCTCGCGCATGTCGTCGGTGTTCGGCTTGAACGCCAGGCCCCAGACCGCGAACTCGCGGCCGGTCAGGTCAACGCCGAAGCGCTGCTCGATCTTGCCGATCAACACATCCTTCTGCGCATGGTTGGCCGCCTCGACGGCTTCCAGGATGCGCAGCGGCTGGCCGTTTTCTCCTGCGGTGCGAATCAGCGCCTGGACGTCCTTCGGGAAGCACGAGCCGCCGTAGCCGACGCCAGCGTACAGGAAGTGATAGCCGATGCGCGGATCGGAGCCGATCCCGCGGCGCACGGCCTCGATGTCCGCGCCGACCTTGTCGGCGAGATTCGACATCTCGTTCATGAACGAGATGCGCGTTGCAAGCATCGCGTTCGCCGCATATTTCGCGAATTCGGCCGAGCGCACGTCCATGTAGATCGTGCGCTCATGGTTGCGGTTGAACGGCGCGTACAGCTTCTTCATCTTCTCGCGCGCGATCACGCCCGTCTCGTCGTCGTCGACGCCGATGATGATCCGGTCAGGGCGCATGAAATCTTCGACCGCGGCGCCCTCCTTCAGGAACTCCGGGTTCGACACGACCGAGAAGCGATGCGCGACGCTGCCTGCTAGACCGCGGGCGGCAAGCGCCTCGTCGACCACGCCGCGCACGCGCTGCGCGGTGCCGACCGGCACCGTCGACTTGTCGACGATCACCTTGAAGCCCGTCATGTGGCGGCCGATGTTGCGCGCGGCTTCGAGCACGTACTGCAGGTCGGCCGAGCCGTCCTCGTCGGGCGGCGTGCCGACGGCGATGAACTGGATCTCGCCGTGCGCGACGCTCGCCTCGATGTCGGTCGAGAAGCGCAGGCGCCCGGCCGCGCGGTTGCGCGCGATAATGTCCAGCAGCCCCGGTTCGTGAATCGGCATCCCGCCGTTGTTCAGGATGTCGATCTTGCGCGGATCGACGTCGAGGCAGAATACGTCGTGACCGATCTCCGCGAGGCAGGCGCCCGTGACGAGACCGACATAGCCGGTGCCGATGATGGTGATTTTCATAGATGTTCCGGTACTTCCCGGTAATTGACTAACTTGGCCGCCGGGACAAGCCCGGCGGCAACCGCAGCGCGTTGGCTCCGCGTGCCGGGATCAGCCCGGCATCGCAGGTTCGACGCGGCGCGGCGCATAGGTTTCCCAACCGCTGCATCCGGGGCACTGCCAATAGAAAAGCCGCGCCCGGAAACCGCAATTCTGGCACGTATACCGTGGCAGATTCTTCGTGCGCTGCTTGATCAGCGCACGCATCATTTCAAGTTCCTTACGACGCGGCTCGTCGGCCGCGGCGATTTGCGCATCGAGCAGATGCAGCATCCCCGACAGGTTCGGCGACTTCTCCATCTGCGTACGCGCGAGCGCGTGTGCCACATCCTGGCCGCGCAACCCCGCGAGGTGCTGGTACGCGATGTCGAGCAGGTCGTTCGACGGATAGCGGTCGACATACCCCATCAGCAGCTCGGCGCCTTCGGCGTTCTTGCCGAGCGCGACGTACGCCTTCATCAGCTTGTCGGCGACGAGCGGCAGATACGCCGGATTCTGCGCTTCGACGCGCTTCCAGTGCTCGATCGCGGCCGCGTGGTTGCCCTCCGCTTCCGCCGCGTCGCCGGACAGGACCGTCGCACGAACGTTCTGCGGGTTCACGGTCAGCGCCAGGCGCAGCTGTTCGGCTGCCGCTGCCGCGTTCTTGCGCTGCAGCGCGTCCTGCGCGAGCTCGCAGTGGAACTGTGCAATTTCGACGCCGAGCGGCTTCTCGCTCATCGACTCGATGCGCTTCGCCGTATCGATCGACTTGTTCCAGTCCTTCTCGATCTCGTAGATCGTCAGCAGCGCCCGCTGCGCGCCGAGCGCGTAATCACCGTCGGCGAGCTTGTGAAACGCTTCCTCGGCACGATCGAGCAGGCCGGCTTTCAGGAAATCCTGGCCGAGCTCGTACAGCGCGTGGTCGCGCTCGTTGACCGGCAGGTCCGTGCGGCTCAGCAGGTTCTGGTGCACCCGGATCGCGCGGTCGGTCTCGCCGCGGCGGCGAAACAGGTTACCGAGCGCGAAGTGCAGCTCGACCGTCTCCGGATCGAGCTTGGCGACTTCGATGAACGCGTCGATCGCCTTGTCGGGTTGTTCGTTCAACAGAAAATTCAGGCCGCGAAAATACGATCGCGGCAGGTTGGCGCTCTCCGACAGGAGATTCTTCAGGTCATAGCGTGACGCCGCCCAACCAAGCGCGAACGCCACCGGAATCGCGAGCAACCACCAGAAATCCAGATCCATGCGAAATATCGAAGCAGAGACGAAAACCGCGCGATTATCGCGCGGCGTCCGTGTTAAATGACGGGCGGCATCGGCGGCTGGTCGATGACGGCCGGCGTTTCGCGTGCCGCACGCAGATCGCGCTTCAGGCGCCCGTTCTCGAGACGCACGCGAAAGATCGAAGGCAGCGCGGACAGCAGGCCGGCCAGCAGCCCCACGGCGAAGAACGCGAGGCCGATCAGGATCAGCGGCGCTTGCCACGAATAGCCGGCAACGAAATTCAGCGTCGCGGTTTGCGTATTGGCCAGCGCAAGCACCAGCAGCAGTACGAACACCAATACCCGGATCAGCCAGACGATAAACTTCATGAAGCCCTCTCTTTGTTGAGGTTTGCCGCGGCGCGCGACTCCCCTTCGCCGCACCGAATCGACCCGTATTGTAAAGGATGCGTTTCCGCGCCTGCGCAGATCCTGCGCGCACCCGTTGCGCGGCGATCGCCGAAAATGAAAAAAGCGCCCGCAAGGGGCGCTTTTCTTTTCAGCCTTCGCCGGATGGGTTCCGGGCAAACCGGATGACGCTCAACGCTCGTCGTCCGGATCGTCAGCCTTCAGCGGTTCACCGGCGCGGCCGTCGACGCGTTCCCGCAATTCCTTGCCAGGCTTGAAGTGCGGCACGAACTTCTCGGGCACCTGCACTTTCTCCCCTGACTTCGGGTTGCGTCCGACGCGCGCCGGGCGACGGTTGAGGCCAAAGCTGCCGAAACCCCGAATTTCAATGCGATGCCCTTTCGCCAGGGCGTCGGACATCGCATCGAGCATCGTTTTCACCGCGAAATCCGCATCCTTGAGGACAAGTTGCGGAAATCGCGATGCCAGCTGCGCGACCAACTCGGATTTGGTCATACTTCAGCAGACCTCGTGAGGCTTACTGGTTCTGGCCGTCGAGCTTCGCCTTCAGCAGCGCGCCGAGGTTGGTCGTACCGGTCGCAGCAGCGCTCGAGTCCGACTGCAGGCCGCGGATCGCTTCCTGTTGTTCAGCCGAATCCTTCGCCTTGATCGACAGGTTGATGCCGCGCGACTTGCGATCGATGTTGATCACCATCGCGTTGACCTTGTCGCCTTCCTTCAGCACGTTGCGTGCGTCTTCGACGCGATCCTGCGAGATTTCCGATGCGCGCAGGTAGCCTTCGATGTCGCCCGTCAGCGTAACGACCGCACCCTTCGCATCGACCGTCTTCACGACACCGTCGACGATCGAGCCCTTGTCGTTCATTGCAACGTAGTTGCTGAACGGGTCGCCTTCGAGCTGCTTGATGCCGAGCGAAATACGTTCCTTCTCGACGTCGATACCGAGCACGATGGCTTCGACTTCGTCGCCCTTCTTGTACTTGCGAACAGCTTCTTCGCCAGCTTCGCTCCACGACAGGTCCGACAGGTGAACCAAGCCGTCGATGCCGCCAGGCAGACCGATGAACACGCCGAAGTCGGTGATCGACTTGATTGCGCCCGTGATCTTGTCGCCCTTCTTGAAGTTGCGGCTGAAGTCATCCCACGGATTCGGCTTGCACTGCTTCATGCCGAGGCTGATACGACGACGGTCTTCGTCGATCTCGAGGACCATGACTTCGACTTCGTCGCCCAGCTGGACAACCTTCGACGGAGCAACGTTCTTGTTGGTCCAGTCCATTTCCGACACGTGGACGAGGCCTTCGATGCCCGATTCCACTTCGACGAATGCGCCGTAGTCGGTGATGTTCGTGACCTTGCCGAACAGGCGCGTGCCCGACGGGTAACGGCGCGAGATGCCTTCCCACGGATCGTCGCCCAGTTGCTTGATGCCCAGCGACACGCGGTTCTTCTCTTGGTCGAACTTGAGGATCTTCGCGGTGACTTCCTGGCCAACCGACAGGACTTCGCTCGGGTGACGCACACGACGCCATGCGATGTCGGTGATGTGCAGCAGGCCGTCGATGCCGCCGAGGTCGACGAACGCGCCGTAGTCGGTGATGTTCTTGACCACGCCGTTGACGATCGCGCCTTCCTTCAGCGTCTCGAGCAGCTTCGCGCGCTCTTCGCCTTGCGTTGCTTCGATCACTGCACGACGCGACAGCACGACGTTGTTACGCTTGCGATCGAGCTTGATCACGCGGAACTCGAGCGTCTTGCCTTCGTACGGGGTCGTGTCCTTGACCGGACGCGTGTCGACCAGCGAACCCGGCAGGAACGCGCGGATGCCGTTGACCATCACGGTCATGCCGCCCTTCACCTTGCCGGTGATCGTGCCGGTGACGAGTTCGTTGTTGTCGAGAGCCTTTTCCAGCGACAGCCACGATGCAAGGCGCTTCGCCTTGTCGCGCGACAGGATCGTATCGCCGTAGCCGTTTTCGAGTGCGTCGATCGCGACGGACACGAAATCGCCCGACTGCACCTCAACCTCGCCCTGATCGTTCAGGAATTCCTCGATCGGAATGTAAGCCTCGGACTTCAGGCCTGCATTGACGACCACGAAGTTGTGGTCGACGCGCACGACTTCGGCGGAAATCACTTCGCCGGCGCGCATGTCTTGGCGGGTCAGCGACTCTTCGAACAGAGCCGCGAAAGATTCAGTATTCGGGTTGGAGGTTTGCAGGTCGGACATAAAAATCTGATTGTGCATGGCTCGCTGTGCCACGCCGGCCGGAATGGCAGGCTGAAAGGGCCAGATCGAAGACCACACGGGGTTAAGGGTTCGAAACACGCTCCGCGCTTGCGACGCGGGGCACCTACCGCTGCCCGCCTTCTCAGGCGGGCTGACCGAGCGCGCGATACCACTGCAGCACCTGATCGACTGCTTCGTCGACCGAAAGTGCCGACGTATCGAGCAGCTTGGCATCTGCCGCGGGCTTCAGCGGTGCGGCCGCGCGATTGCTGTCGCGCGCGTCACGGTCACGAAGATCCCGGAGCAAGTCATCTATATTAGCAGAAAAACCTTTTTGCATCAATTGCTTATGCCGTCTGGTCGCGCGCGCCTCGGCGCTCGCCGTCAGGAACACCTTCAGCACGGCGTCCGGGAAGATCACGGTGCCCATGTCGCGCCCGTCCGCGACGAGGCCTGGCGTCTTGCGGAACGCGCGCTGGCGCGCGACGAGCGCGGTGCGCACGGGCCCGTGCACGGCAATCGCCGATGCGCGGTTGCCGACCGCTTCAGCGCGGATGTCGTTCGACACATCGACGCCGTCGAGCTGCGCGCAGCCCTCGCGGAACGTGATGTGGAGATCGTCGATCAGTTTCACCAGCGCGTCGACGTCCTCCGCGTCAATGCCGTAGCGCACGCTCGCGAGCGCGGCCAGCCGGTACAGCGCGCCGCTGTCGAGCAAGTGGAAGCCAAGGTGCGCGGCGACGAGCGCGGCGACGGTGCCCTTGCCGGAAGCAGTCGGGCCGTCGATCGTGATGACGGGAGTCGGGTGAAAGGGTCGGGTCGATTTCATCGGAACAAATGGGTCAGGCTTTGGCGAGCGCGGCGAAGCGGTCGAAATAGTCGGGGAACGTCTTGCCGACGCACTTCGGATCGTTGATCCGCACGGGCACGCCGCCCAGGCTGACGAGCGAGAAGCACATCGCCATCCGGTGATCGTCGTACGTGTCGATCGCCGCGTTCGGCGTGAGCTTTTCCGGCGGCGTGACGACGAGGTAGTCAGGGCCTTCCTCGACGATCGCGCCGACCTTGCGCAACTCGGTCGCCATCGCGGCGATGCGGTCCGTTTCCTTCACGCGCCAGCTCGCGATGTTGCGCAGCGTGCTCGTGCCGCTCGCGAACAGCGCCGCGACCGCAATGGTCATCGCCGCATCGGGGATCAGGTTGAAGTCCATGTCGATCGGCTCGAGCTTGCCGTGGTCGTGGCCGATACCGCGCACGTCGATCCAGTCGTCGCCCATCGTCACGTTCGCGCCCATCTGCATCAGCGCATTCGCGAAACCGACGTCACCCTGGATGCTCGCCCGCCCCACGCCTTCGACGCGCAGCGGGCCGCCGCCAAGTGCGCCGGCCGCGAGGAAGTACGATGCGGACGACGCATCGCCCTCGACCATGATCCGCCCCGGCGACCGGTAGCGGACGCCGGCCGGCACGACGAAGCGCTGCCAGCCGTCGCGCTCGACGGTCACGCCGAAGCGCTCCATCAGCCGGATCGTGATGTCGATGTACGGCTTCGAGATCAGCTCGCCGTCGACCTCGACGACGATCTTGCCGTCCTTCGCCTTCACGAGCGGCAGCGTCATCAGCAGCGCCGTGAGGAACTGGCTCGACACGTCGCCGCGCACGCGGATCGGCGCGTCGACGGAAATGTTCGCGGGCTTGATCCGCAGCGGCGGGTAGCCTTTGTTCAGCTCGTAGTCGATCTGCGCGCCGATCTGCCGCAGGCCGTCGACGAGATCGCCGATCGGCCGCTCGTGCATGCGCGGCACGCCGTGCACGCGATAGTCGCCGCCGTTCACCGCGAGCGCGGCAGTCAGCGGCCGCACGGCCGTGCCCGCGTTGCCGAGGAACAGGTCGGCCGTCTTCGCGGTGAATGCGCCGCGCGTGCCCGTGACGACACAGGTGTCGCCATCGCGCGCGAGCTTCACCCCGAGCTTGCCGAGCGCGTCGAGCATTACGCGCGTGTCGTCGGAGTCGAGCAGGTTGGTGATCGTCGTTTCGCCTTCGGCAAGCGCCGCGAGCAGCAGCACGCGGTTCGAAATGCTCTTCGAGCCGGGCAGGCGCACGGTGCCCGATGCGCTGGAGTACGGGCCGAGATCGAGATAGTCCATGGGAATCGTCCTGTTATTTCTTGACCGGTTCGGCAGCGGGCGCACCACCGCGCTCCTGCCATGCCTTGCGCGCCGCGCGCGAGCGCGTGAACACCACTTCGAGGGCCGCGCCGTCGCCGACGTCGATCGCCGCGCGCAGCCGCGCGAGCACGCGCGTATAGCCATCGAGTTCGTCGAGCAGCGCCGCGCGGTTCGCGACGCACACGTCGCGCCACATCTCCGGGCTCGACGCCGCGATGCGCGTGAAATCGCGGAAGCCGCCCGCCGCGTACGAGAATTTCAGTTCCGCGTCGGCCTCGCCGAGGATCTGTTCGACGAGCGCGAACGACAACACGTGCGGCAGATGGCTGATCGACGCAAACACGCGATCGTGCTGCTCCGTGCTCATCGTACGCACGTCGGCGCCGGTTGCGCGCCACATTGCGTCGATCCGCGCGACCGATTCGGTTGCGTTCTCCGACAGCGGGCACAGCACGACGTTGCGGCCGACGTACAGATCCGGCAACGCGGCCTCGACGCCGCTCGACTCGCGACCAGCGATCGGATGCCCCGGCACGAACTGCGCGATCCGCGCACCGAGCGCTTCGCGCGCGGCCGCGACGACATCGGACTTGGTGCTGCCCGCATCGGTGACGATCGTCGCCACTTCAAGCCACGGCGCGATGCGTGCGAGCAACGGCCCCGTCTGCGCGACGGGCGCCGCCAGCAGCACGAGATCGGCGCCTGCGAGCGCGTCACGCAATTGCACGTCGTCGTCGAGCGCCGCCGCTCGGTCGATCACGCCGAGCGCAAGCGCACGCTCGACCGAAGTACGTGAACGACCCACGCCGACAACCTCGCCCGCGCCGCCTGGCGCGCGCTCGCGCAGTGCGCGGGCCAGCGATCCGCCGATCAGGCCGACGCCGAAGATGACCAGTTTGTTGAATGCAAAGCCTGACACGACAAGAGCCAAGTTACGCGCGCGGGACGACGCCCGCCACGCGGAATTCCAGATTCCGGGCAACGGGCCCGCATCCGGCACAACCTGCGCCGGATGCTGCCCGAACCCGCCTTCGGCAGCGCCGACCGGCCTGCCCTGCCCGCCTGGCCCCAACGCCTGCGCGAACAGGCGACGGGCCGCCGCGCATCAGCGTGCGCGCGGATACGAACCGAGTATCTTCAGGAACGCGGCCTTCTGGCCGAGTTCCGCGAGCGCGGCCGCGACTGCCGCATCGTCCCGATGCCCTTCGATGTCGATGTAGAAGTAGTACTCCCATGTGCCGACGCGCGCCGGGCGCGACTCGAAGCGCGTCATCGACACGCCGTGCCGTGCGAGCGGCTCGAGCAGCTTGAATACGGCGCCCGGCTCGTTCTTCACCGACACGATCAGCGACGTCTGGTCGTGACCGCTTTGCCCCGCCGGCTGCTTGCCGATGATCACGAAGCGCGTGCGGTTGTGCGGATCGTCCTGGATCAGCGAAAACGCGATCTGCAAGCCGTAGTGCGCGGCCGCGCGGTCGCCCGCGATCGCCGCGACGGTCGGATCGGCCGCCGCGAGACGCGCGGCCTCCGCGTTGCTCGCTACCGCCTGCCGCTCGAGCTGCGGTGCATTCGCTGCGAGCCACTGCTGGCATTGCGCGAGCGCCTGCGCATGCGCACAGACGCGTTTCACGCCGTCGAGCGTGCCGCTCTGCGTCAGCAGGTTGTGATGGATCGGGAGCGCGAGCTCGCCGCTGATCAGCAGTTGTGTCTGCAGCAGCAGGTCGAGCGTTCGCGACACGGCGCCTTCGGTCGAGTTCTCGACCGGCGCAATGCCGAATGCGGACGCACCGGCCTCGACCGAGCGGAACACCTCGTCGATCGACGGGCACGGCAGCCCTTCGATCGACTGGCCAAAGTACTCGAGCATCGCCTGCTCGCTGTACGTGCCGACCGGCCCGAGGAACGCGACGTGGATCGTCTGCTCGAGTGCACGGCTGGCGGCCATGATCTCGCGCCAGATGGCGCTGATGTGCTCGCTCGCGAGCGGCCCCGCGCTCATGTCCTGCAGCCGCGCGATCACCTGCAGCTCGCGCTCCGGCCGAAACACCGGCGCGTTGAAATGCTTCTTGACCTCGCCCACCTCCAGCGCCACCGCGGCGCGCTGGTTCAGGAGCGCGATCAGCTGCGCGTCGATCGCATCGATGCGATCACGCAGCGGTTTCAGGCGGGAATTCAGTTCGTCGTCCATGCGTTTTGCCGTGCTGTTTGAACAGCGCCGCCGTCAGGCGCCGCGCTGCTCGAAGTCCTTCATGTACTCGACGAGCGCTTTCACGCCCTCGAGCGGCACCGCGTTGTAGATCGACGCCCGCATGCCACCGACGGACTTGTGGCCCTTCAGCTGCAGCAGCCCGCGCGCCTTTGCGCCGGCAAGGAAGTCTTCGTTGCGCGTTTCGTCGGCCAGGAAAAACGGCACGTTCATCCGCGAACGCGCTGCCGGCTCGACCTTGTTCAGATAGAAACTGCTCGCATCGATCGTGTCGTAGAGCAGCTTCGCTTTTTCGATATTGCGGGCCTCGATCGCTTCGAGGCCACCCTGCCGCTTCAGCCACTGGAATACCAGGCCCGCGATGTAGATCGCATAGGTGGGCGGCGTGTTGTACAGCGAGTTGTTCGCGGCGATGGTCTTCCATTCGAACGCGGACGGGCAGATCGACAGCGCGCGGTCGAGCAGATCCTCGCGCACGATCACGAGCGTCACGCCGGCCATCCCGATGTTCTTCTGCGCGCCGCCGAACAGCACGCCGTACTTCGCGACGTCCATCGGACGCGACAGGATGTGCGACGAGACGTCCGCGACCAGCGGTACGTCACCGAGATCGGGAATCTCGAACGTCTCGACGCCGTCGATCGTCTCGTTGGTGCACAGATGCACGTACGCCGGATCGTCCGACAGCTGCCATTCCGCGCGCGCGGGCGCACGCGTGAAGCCGTCTTCGGTCTTGCCGGTCGCGGCGAGATGCGGCGTACCGTATTTCTTCGCTTCGCTGAACGACTTCTGCGACCACGAGCCCGTGACGACGAAGTCGGCCGTCTTGCGCGACCCGAGCAGGTTCATCGGCACGATCGCGTTTTCCGCGATACCGCCCCCCTGCAGGAACAGGATCCGGTGACTGGCCGGCACGCCGAGCAGGTCGCGCAGGTCGGTCAGCGCGGCCTCGTGGATCGACATGAATTCCTTGCCGCGATGGCTCATCTCCATCACGCTCATGCCGCTGCCGTGCCAGTCGAGCATCTCGTCGGCAGCTTGCCGCAGCACTTCCTCGGGCATCGCCGCAGGGCCGGCGGAGAAATTAAAGACGCGCATCGTGAAAACCTCGGAGGGACGCGACCGGCTCGCCGCCGGCGGAACGCGCCAGAAAAGAAATGGCCGTTTGCGCTCGCGCGCAAACGGCCATTATCGCACTGTAGCCAGGCTCCCGCCAAACCCGGCCGAACGGCCGGGGGGCGTGCCTGGACGGCTTTACTTGCCCGGCTTGACTGCTGCGACTTCCTTGTCAGCCTGCGTGCGCGTTGCCTGGATAGCTTGCGGCATGTACTTCTGCATCAGGCCGTTGACCACGTCGCGACCGACCTGATCCTGAACCTGGATGAACTTGCGGCCCGTCGGGCTCTTGTAGAACGTCGTCAGATCCTTGATCTCCGACGTGCTGTAGTACTTCGCGTATGCGTCGTACTGAGCCGACATCGCGTCGTTCTGGAACTGTTGCGTACCGAACACCTTGCCTGCGCCGTCAACCAGCTTCGGCACCGCGTTCTTCTGCAGCGTCGGAACGGCAGCCTGCTTCTGCTTGTCGTTCAGCGTCTTGTTTTCCGACAGCGCGTCCGACAGGATCGCCGGCACGAGTTGCTTGGCCTGCATTTCGGCGCTGTTGCCGATTGCCGACACGAGCTTCGGCGCGTCGATCGCGTCGAGCAGATCCTTGATCGCTGCCTTCTTGTCGGCGTCGATCGGCGCAGCTGCCGCGGCGGGTGCCGGTGCGGAATTCGACAGCGCTTGCGCCATCGCGAACGTCGGCACCAGTGCAGCCAGCAGGACCAGTTGCTTGAATTGCTTTTGCATCATCACTCCCTTTTGGAAATATGAATGGTTGCTCGCCGGCCGCGGCGCTTCACGCCCGCGGCGGCCAGAGTCTCATCCGTTCTTCAGGCTTCGCCGTCCGACGCCTCGTCGGCCTCGCCATCGCCCTCTTCGGCCTCCGCGATCTGCTGCAGGCCAGAGAGCTTGGTACCCTCATCGAGACTGATGAGTGTAACACCTTGCGTGGCACGCCCCATCTCGCGAATCTCGGAGACGCGGGTGCGAATCAACACGCCGGCCGTCGTAATCAGCATGATCTGATCCTCGGCGTCGACGAGCGTCGCGGCCACGACCTTGCCGTTGCGCTCGGACGTCTGGATCGCGATCATACCCTTCGTACCCCGGCCGTGGCGCGTGTACTCGGTGATCGGCGTGCGCTTGCCGTAGCCGTTCTCGGTCGCGGTGAGCACGGTCTGCTCCTCGCTGCCCGCGACCAGCATCGCGATGACCTTCTGCCCGTCCTCGAGCTGCATGCCGCGCACGCCGCGCGCCTCGCGCCCCATCGGACGCACGTCGTTCTCGTCGAAGCGCACGGCCTTGCCGGCGTCGGAGAACAGCATCACGTCGTGCGCGCCGTCGGTGATCGACGCACCGATCAGGAAGTCGCCGTCGTCGAGACCGACCGCGATGATGCCCTTCTTCATCGGACGGCCGAATGCTTCGAGCGGCGTCTTCTTCACGGTGCCGAGCGACGTCGCCATGAAGATGAACTTGTCGGCCGAGAACTCCTTGACCGGCAGCACGACGTTGATCTTCTCGCCATCCTGCAGCGGGAACATGTTGACGATCGGGCGGCCGCGCGAGTTGCGCGAGCCCTGCGGCACTTCATAGACCTTGACCCAGTACACGCGGCCGCGGTTCGAGAAGCACAGGATGTAGTCGTGGGTGTTCGCGATGAACAGCGTCTCGATCCAGTCGTCCTCCTTCATCTGCGTCGCCTGCTTGCCGCGACCGCCGCGCTTTTGCGCGCGGTACTCGGACAGCGGCTGCGACTTCACGTAGCCCGCATGCGACATCGTGACGACCATGTCCTGCGGCGTGATCAGATCTTCGGTGTTCAGCTCGGTCGCGTTCAGTTCGATCTTCGAGCGGCGCGCGTCGCCGAACTCGGCCTTCACCGTGGTCAGCTCCTCGCCGATCATCGTCGTGATCCGCTCGGGGCGCGCGAGGATGTCCAGGAGGTCGGCGATCTGTGCCATCACTTCGCGATACTCGCCGATGATCTTGTCCTGCTCGAGGCCGGTCAGGCGCTGCAGACGCATCTGCAGGATTTCCTGGGCCTGCGTGTCGGACAGGCGGTAGAGGCCGTCGCTCTGCATGCCGAACGCCGGGTTCAGACCCTCCGGGCGGTACGCGGAGCGGCCGCCGGCCGCCGCGTTCTCGCTCTCGGCGCGCGTGAGCATCTCGCGCACGAGCGACGAATCCCACGGCTTCGCCATCAACTCCGCCTTCGCGATCGGCGGCGTCGGCGCAGCCTTGATGATCGCGATGAAGTCGTCGATGTTCGCAAGCGCGACCGCGAGACCTTCGAGCACGTGGCCGCGTTCGCGGGCCTTGCGCAGTTCGTAGATCGTGCGGCGCGTCAGCACTTCGCGCCGATGCGACAGGAAGCACTGCAGGATTTCCTTCAGGTTCAGCAGCTTCGGCTGGCCGTCGACGAGCGCGACCATGTTCATGCCGAACGTATCCTGGAGCTGCGTCGCCTTGTACAGGTTGTTCAGCACGACTTCCGGCACTTCGCCGCGCTTGAGTTCGATCACGACGCGCATTCCGCTCTTGTCGGACTCGTCGCGGATGTCGGAGATGCCTTCGAGCTTCTTCTCGTTGACAAGCTCGGCGATCCGCTCGAGCAGCGAACGCTTGTTCACCTGGTACGGCAGCTCGTCGACGATGATCGCCATCCGCTGGCCGCGGTCGATCTCCTCGAAGTGCGTGGCCGCACGCATCACGACGCGGCCGCGCCCGGTGCGGTAGCCGTCGCGCACGCCGGCGACGCCGTAGATGATGCCGGCCGTCGGGAAATCCGGCGCCGGGATGATCTCGATCAGCTCGTCGATCGTCGCCTCCGGGTTGCCCAGCAGGTGCTGGCACGCGTCGACGACTTCGTTCAGGTTATGCGGCGGGATGTTGGTCGCCATGCCGACCGCAATACCCGACGAGCCGTTGATCAGCAGATTCGGGATGCGCGACGGCAGGACCGACGGCTGCGTTTCATTGCCGTCGTAGTTCGGCTCGAAATCGACCGTTTCCTTGTCGATGTCGGCGAGCAGCTCGTGACCGATCTTCGCCATGCGAATTTCGGTGTAACGCATCGCCGCGGCATTGTCGCCGTCGATCGAGCCGAAGTTGCCCTGCCCGTCGATCAGCATGTAGCGCAGCGAGAAGTCCTGCGCCATCCGCACGATCGTGTCGTAGACCGCGGTATCGCCGTGAGGGTGGTACTTACCGATCACGTCACCGACGATACGCGCCGACTTCTTGTACGCGCGGTTCCAGTCGTTGTTCAGTTCGTGCATCGCGAACAACACGCGCCGATGCACGGGCTTCAGGCCATCGCGGACATCCGGGAGGGCACGTCCGACGATCACGCTCATCGCGTAATCGAGATACGAACGGCGCATTTCCTCCTCTAGGGAGGTGGGCAGGGTCTCTTTGGCGAATTGATCCATGTATCCGTATCGTTTCGGAGCGAAGACGGCGAACGCCTTTCGCGTGGGCGCTGCATGCGCAACGCAACGCGAGATTCTAACATGCGCCCATCAGCCGCCAATTCGCCTCCCCCACTATATGTAAACAGCGAAAATCGCAGCCGCGGCGAACGTGCCGGAAATTACCCACCGCAATTGCACCCGACTCGGCGCCACCGGCGATCGCATCGCACTTGTTTCTCGCGCACGAGTAAACAAATACATTCATCGGCGCAATTTCGCCATCACACTCTTGACAATCTCTGAAAGTTGCGGCAGGCCGGTGTTGCGCTTGCACCACAAACGCTGAGGCGATCTTAGGGTGGGGAGGATTTTTTTTCGTAGGAAGGGAACGATATGGCAAAATGCCAACGCACTGAAAGTTAGACGCTGCTCGAAGTCTACACAGAGCGGTGCCGCGTTTTTGTGCCGCACCAATGTTATACTTCGAGCAATGTATGACTTGTCACCGTCAACAGGCTCGCAGTAAACCTGCGGTAATCTCAATTTCGAGAGGAGAAATATGAATAAACTTTCAAAGCTCGCGTTCATTGCAGCTACCGCAGTTATGGCTGCATCCGCTTCGGCACAGTCGGTGCCGGCGTCGCGTCAAGCCGTCAATGACAACTGGGTGAACGGCACGGGCGAATGGGTGTGGATGAACGGTACGAACGAGCTCTGCTGGCGCGATGCGTTCTGGACGCCGGCCACCGCCAATGCGAAGTGCGATGGCGCACTGGTCGCTACAGCACCGCAACCGCCGGTCGCTCCGGTCGCTCCGGTCATCTCGAGCCAGAAGATCACGTATCAAGCTGACGCTCTGTTCGACTTCGACAAGGCAACGCTCAAGCCGCTGGGCAAGCAAAAGCTGGACGAACTGGCTGCGAAGATCGAAGGCATGAACACGGAAGTGGTCGTCGCAACGGGCTACACGGACCGCATCGGTTCGGACAAGTACAACGACCGTCTGTCGCTGCGCCGTGCGCAAGCCGTGAAGTCGTACCTGGTCAGCAAGGGTGTGCCGGCCAACAAGATCTACACGGAAGGCAAGGGCAAGCGCAACCCGGTTACGACTGGCTGCAACCAGAAGAACCGCAAGCAACTCATCGCCTGCCTCGCACCGGATCGCCGCGTGGAAGTCGAAGTGGTTGGTACGCAAGAAGTCCAGAAGACGACCGTTCCGGCAAACTAAGCCGCGGTTTTCGACTGCTTCAAAGCCCCGCTCCGGCGGGGCTTTTTCTTTGATGCCCGTCCAGGCGCTCGCCGCTTCGCCGCTCGTCCGCTTCTTATATACTCGGGGCTGACGAACCGCAGCACCGCCCTCCTCCCGTAGCCCGTTTGCCGCCATGACCAACGCCGATCCGCACGAACTCCAGAAATTCAGCGACCTCGCCCATCGGTGGTGGGATCCGAATGCCGAATTCAAGCCGCTGCACGACCTGAACCCGGTCCGGCTCGGCTGGATCGATGCGCATGCGCACCTCGCCGGCAAGCGCGCGCTCGACGTCGGCTGTGGCGGCGGCATCCTGTCCGAATCGATGGCCGGAATCGGCGCACAGGTGAAAGGCATCGACCTGTCGACCGAAGCACTCGGCGTCGCCGACCTGCACCTCGAAAGCGGCATCTCGGTCGATTACGAGGCGATCGCCGCCGAGGCGCTCGCCGCGCGCGAACCGGGCACCTACGATGTCGTCACGTGCATGGAAATGCTCGAGCACGTGCCGTCGCCCGGCGATGTCGTCGCCGCGTGTGCGACGCTCGTGAAGCCGGGCGGCTGGGTGTTCTTCTCGACGCTGAATCGCAACCTGAAGGCTTACCTGTTCGCCGTGATCGGCGCGGAGTACATCGCGCAAATGCTGCCGAAGGGCACGCACGACTACGCGCGCTTCATCCGCCCGTCGGAACTGGCCGGCTTCGTGCGGGCAACGGATCTGCACATCGTGGAGATCAAGGGCATCACGTATCACCCGATCGGCAAGCGCTTCGCGCTGTCGAACGACACCGACATCAACTACCTCGTCGCGTGCCGTCGTGGCGCGTAACCTTCCAACCGGCATGACGACTCCCCTCTCGACCGCTCGGGCTGCAATCGACGAACCGCGCCTGCTGCACTGCGATGCCGTGCTGTTCGATCTGGACGGCACCCTCGCCGACACGGCCCCCGATCTCGCGGCTGCCGTCAACAAGATGCAACGCGTGCGCGACCTGCCCGAAACACCGCTCGAGGTGCTGCGGCCGCTGGCCTCGGCCGGTGCGCGCGGCCTGCTCGGCGGCGCGTTCGGTATCGATCCGCACACACCCGGCTATGAAGCGATGCGCGACGAGTTCCTGGCCAACTACGCGACAGATCTGTGCGTGCATACGACGCTGTTCCCCGGCATTGGCGACGTGCTCGACGAACTCGACACGCGCGGCGTGCGCTGGGGCATCGTCACGAACAAGGCCATGCGGCTCACGGCGCCGCTCGTCGATCTGCTGGGCCTCGCACCGCGCGCCGCCTGCGTCGTCGGAGGCGACACAACGCCGCATCCGAAGCCGCACCCGGCCCCGCTGCTGCATGCGGCCGACCAGTTGACACTCGCGCCTGCGCGCATCGTCTACGTCGGCGACGATCTGCGCGACATTCAAGCCGGCAGCGCCGCCGGCATGGCGACGGTCGCGGCTGCGTACGGCTATTGCGGCGACGGCGCCGCGCCGGCCGACTGGCAAGCGCAGCATCTCGTCGACACAACGCAGCAACTACGCGAACTGCTGCGCGATGTTGGGCTATAATGATCGATCTTATCCGCGGGGGCGACCTGGTTTCGACAGGGGTTGTGAAGCGGCTAGGGCATGTCGAGGACCCGTCACCTCGTTAATCAATGGGAAAATCGTAACTGCAAACGACGATACGTTCGCACTGGCAGCCTAAGGGCCGCCGTCCTCTGCCTAGTTCACTGACGGGCTAGTGTCGCAAGACCGGTAGCAATACCGCCAGAGGTCATTTACGTCAGTTAAGCCCTGTCGGCGTCGCGACGCCAGGGTCGAAAACCTAGCGAATCGCCGTAGTGCAGCGTGTTCGTCCGCGTCGCTGCGGTTAAATCAAATGACTGAACTAAACATGTAGAACTAGTCGTGGAGCGCTTCTGGACGCGGGTTCGATTCCCGCCGCCTCCACCAAATTCCGCGCTCGCCGCACGAACCCCGCATGACGCAAGTCTGCGGGGTTTTTTGTGGCCGGCGAAACGCATGCGCCCCCTCCTTCCGAAAAAGCGCCCAGCCACGGATGGGTCGGGCGGAATGCCGCCGGGCTTCCGGCGACAGGAGGTGACGGATGTCCTGCCGCGCCCGCGCAATCGTCGATCGCGCCAGGCAGCGACAAGCCCGGGCGCTGCAGTGCCGGGCGCGACGCTTCGTCGCACCCGCCATTCACGCACACCGGGCGATACGCGATTTAGCTGCCGCGATACAGCGACTTCATTTCCTCAGCGGTGGCCGGACGCACGCCGATTGCACGCGAACCCGATGCCGATACGCCCTGCGCCTGTGCACCGTACCCGCTGGCGTCGGCGCCTTGCGCTTGCGCCAGCGCGCTGCGCTGTTGCTCTGCAACACGCGCCGTTGCAGCCTGGATCGCTTCCGGATAATGCGGATCTTCACCGCGAGCGGAGTTGTAACCTGCCTGCTGCAGTTGGACCAGTTCGGCACGAACCTGCGCACGGGTGATCGTCGAGCCCGACTGAGCAAACGACACGACCGGGGCAACGAGAGCGGCAGCAACGACAACAGCTTGGACGAGCGACTTCATGATGACCTACCTCCAGATTTGTCTGTGTTCGCGGTGAACACCTTGTTCATCGCTGACAACCCGAAGTTTATGTAGGCAGATGCTTAAGAATAAGGCAGGTTTCTGGAAGACATCCTTCCTGATTTACGGGTTAACCCTAAATCACCTGTCAGGTCGGCGATGTGCGCGTGCGGGCATCGCCCGGCGTCGAATCGCATGAAGATTCGACGAAAAGCAAAAGCCCCGCGAAGCGGCAACGCTTCGCGGGGCTCGGACAGAATCGGGATCGCACGGGATTCCAGCAGTAGCCGGTGAGCCAGGCCGATGTACGGGCAAGACAGGCGCAATGCACGCCAGTCGAACTGGTGCGGCACGACTATCGTGCGGACGCGCCCGCCAGCCGCGTTACTGAGTATCCATCGGACACTTCAGGTTGCAGCCGTTCGGATCGCCCAAGTCGCCCTTGCGGCGCAAGGCCGACTTCTTGCCGCTCTGGTATTTCTGCGACGGTGTTGACGCCGCGAACGGCATCTGCGGATGCTCGTTCAGGCGAAACTGTTCGCTCAGGATACCGCCAGGCACACCGGGAGAATTCTGCGCGAGCGCAAACGGCGAAACAGCGACCAGCAGCCCCGCGGTCAACGCTGCCGCGGCGAGGGGAACGGAAAATTTCATGACGGGATGACGCTTGAACGGCGTGCTTGTTGGAACGTTGATCAAGCGGCAAGCGTAGCGCAAATCCCTCGCTACTGCATCGCGGTGCGATCGCGCCCGCGTTACCGGGAATTGCCCGCCGGCGTGCTCGCGCCGTCGCCGCCGGCCAGCCCCGTCGCAATGCTCGTCAGCGTGCCGCACGCGGCCGGATCGTAGCCGTCGAGATGCGCGACGCGCTCGACGAAGCGTGCATCACGCATCAGCGCCAGTACGCCGGCAAGCGGCCGTGCATCGAGCCGCGCGCGTTCGCATGCGAAGTAATAATCTTCGTCGACGACCGGGATGAAATCGAGCCCGAAGTGGTGAGCGGCCGGTTCGACGCCGAAGCCGAGATCGGCCATCCCGCTCGCGACGAACGCCGCGATCGCTGAATGCGTGAGCTCGGCCGACGCGTAGCCGTCGATGCGCTCGGGATCGATGCCGATCGCGCGCAGCGCAAGATCCAGCAGCATGCGCGTGCCCGACCCCGGCTGGCGGTTGACGAAGCGGATGTCACTACGCGCGAGATCCGCGAGCCCGCGCACCTGCTTCGGGTTGCCGCGCGCAACGAACAGCCCCTGCTGGCGCCGTGTCAGGTGGATCAGCACATGGCGCGTATCGTCGAGCCACGGCCGGTAGATCTGTGCGCACTGCGCGCGAAACACGCCGCGCGGCAGATGGAAGCCGGCCAGGTCGCACTCGCCGCGGGCAAGCGCCTGCACGGCCTCGACGCTCTCGCGATACTTGATGTCGACGGCCGCCTGCGCATCGACGAGCGCGGATACGAGCGTCGCGACCGCGTAGCCGTGCGACGCGTGGATGCGCACGGCGCCGTCGCGCTGCGCGAGCCGCCGGTTCAGGTCGCTCGCCACTTCGGCCGCCAGCGTGCGCAGGTTCCCGTCGAGCCGGCTGCGCGCGAGGCGCTGCGCATCGACCACCGCCTGCCCGAGCGCCGACAGCGTCGAGCCCTTGCCGCGCGCGGTTTCGATCAGTTCCCCGCCGATGCACGCTTCCAGCGCGCGCAGCATGCCCCACGCGTGCCGGTAGGACAGCCCTTTCGCTTGCGCGGCCTGCGCAATGCTGCCCGTGTCGGCCACGAGTTCGAGCAACGGCGCGACATCCGACAGGCTGGCCGCACGGCCTTCCGTGTCGCGTACGGTCAGATACGCGTCGCATTCGATTCGAATCAATTATGCACTCCGATTTCCTATTGCGACCGCCAAATCTTCCGCTTATCGTTGGTTAAAATCAATCAGAACGAAGTCGCGATGCGCACTATATGAATCTCGAGCGCATATGAGACTTTGGAGGAGCACAACTGATGTCCCCGAATTCCCAAGCGCCCGACGCGCTCGTCGAGCGCCATGCACGCGCCGGCCGGTCACTCGTGGCGATCCTGCACGCGATCCAGGACGACGCGGGTTACGTGCCGCCAGGCTGCGTCGCGCCGCTCGCCCGCGCACTCAACCTGTCGCGTGCCGAAGTGCACGGCGTCCTGACTTACTACCATCACTTCCGCACCGCGCCGCCCGCGCGGGTGACGATCCAGATGTGCCGCGCCGAAGCGTGCCGCAGCATGGGCTGCGAAGCGCTGGCCGCGCATGCGGAAGCCCGCACGGGTTGCCGGTTCGACGCAGCGCACGGCCATGCCGCCGATGCGCATGCCCCTGGCGACGTCGCGCTCGAATCGGTCTATTGCCTCGGACTGTGTGCGCAGTCGCCGTCGCTGACGGTCAACGGCGTGCTGCATGCCAAGGTCACGCCGGAGAAATTCGACGCGCTGCTTGCCGACGCGGTCGCCCACACCCCGGAGGCCGCATGACGACCCGCATCTATGTCCCGCGCGATTCGTCCGCGCTGGCACTCGGCGCCGACGCGCTCGCCGCCGCCATTGCAACGGAAGCCGAACGCCGCGGCGTCGCCGTCGAACTGGTCCGCAACGGTTCGCGCGGGCTGCTGTGGCTCGAGCCGCTCGTCGAGGTCGGCACGGCCGCCGGCCGCGTCGGCTATGCAAACCTGTCGGCCGCCGACGTGCCGGGCCTGTTCGACGCAAACTGGCTCGAAGGCGGCACGCATCCGAGCGGCGTCGGGCTCGTCGACGCACTGCCCTATCTCGCGCGCCAGCAACGCCTCACGTTCGCACGCATCGGCCTGACCGACCCGCTGTCGATCGACGACTACCTGCAATACGAAGGCCTCGCCGGCCTGAAAAACGCGCTCGCGCTCGACGGCGACGCAGCGTGCGAAACACTGATCGAATCAGGGCTGCGCGGCCGCGGTGGTGCGGCGTTCCCGGCCGGTATCAAGTGGCGCACGGTCCGGCAAGCAAGCGCCACGCAGAAATACATCGTCTGCAATGCAGACGAAGGCGATTCGGGCACCTTCTCCGACCGCCTGATCATGGAATGCGATCCGTATTGCCTGATCGAAGGAATGATCATCGCGGGTATCGCGACCGGCGCGACGGTCGGCTACATCTACGTGCGCAGCGAATATCCGCACGCGATCGCCACGCTCGAAGCCGCGATCGTCCGCGCACGCGAAGCCGGCTGGCTCGGCGAGCACGTGCTCGGCTCCGCGCATGCGTTCGAGCTGCACGTCGCGAAAGGCGCGGGCTCGTACGTATGCGGCGAGGAAACGGCGCTGCTCGAATCGCTCGAAGGCAAGCGCGGCGTCGTGCGTGCGAAACCGCCGCTGCCCGCGCTCGCCGGCCTGTACGGCCAGCCGACCGTCATCAACAACGTGATCACGCTCGCAACGGCGCCCGTGATCTTCGCGCGCGGCGCGGCGTTCTATCGGGACTACGGGATGGGCCGCTCGCGCGGCACGCTGCCGTTCCAGCTCGCAGGCAACATCCGCTACGGCGGCCTCGTCGAGCTCGCGTTCGGCGTCACGCTGCGCGAGCTGCTGTTCGACTTCGGCGGCGGCACGGCCAGCGGCCGGCCCGCACGTGCCGCGCAGGTCGGCGGCCCGCTCGGCACCTACCTGCCCGACCGCCAGTGGGACGTGCCGCTCGACTATGAAGCGTATGCGGCGATCGGCGCGGTGGTCGGCCACGGCGGCATCGTGCTCCACGACGACACATCGAACCTCGCCGAGCTGGCCGAATACGCGATGAAGTTCTGCGCGATCGAATCGTGCGGCAAGTGCACGCCGTGCCGAATCGGTTCGACGCGCGGCGTCGAGACGATCGCGCGCATCCGCCACGGCGACACGTCGGAGCGGCAGGTCACGCTGCTGCGCGACCTGTGCGACACGATGCTGGCCGGTTCGCTGTGCGCAATGGGCGGCATGACACCTTACCCGGTGCTGTCCGCGCTCGACCATTTCCCCGAAGATTTCGGGCTCGCTGCCGGCAAAAATGCCGCGCCGGGTCCGGTCAAGGCTGCGGCCTGACCCAGAAGGAGCCCTGCATGTCCCTCGACACGAACAACGTCCGCCAAGGCGGCTGCGGCTCAGGCCAATGCGCGTGCAAGAGCGCCGCACAGGCGCGCGCCCGCGACCCGTTCGACGATACCGACTACGGCACGCCCCAGCGGCATGCCGATACCGACGTCACGCTCGAAATCGACGGCCAGCCGGTCACGGTGCCGGCCGGCACGTCGGTGATGCGTGCGGCGATCGAAGCCGGCGTCAACGTCCCGAAGCTCTGCGCGACCGATTCGCTCGAACCGTTCGGCTCGTGCCGGCTGTGCCTCGTCGAGATCGAAGGCCGGCGCGGTTATCCGGCGTCGTGCACGACACCTGCCGAAGCGGGCATGAAGGTGCGCACGCAGTCGGACCGGCTCCAGTCGCTGCGTCGCAACGTGATGGAGCTGTACATCTCCGACCATCCGCTTGACTGCCTCACCTGCCCCGCCAACGGTGACTGCGAGCTACAGGACATGGCAGGTGTCGTCGGGCTGCGCGAAGTGCGTTACGGCTTCGACGGCGCGAATCACCTGCGCGACAAAAAGGACGAATCGAATCCGTACTTCACGTACGACCCGTCGAAGTGCATCGTCTGCAACCGCTGTGTACGCGCCTGCGAGGAAACGCAGGGCACGTTCGCGCTGACGATCGCCGCACGCGGCTTCGAATCGCGCGTCGCCGCGAGCGAAAGCGAATCGTTCATGGCGTCGGAATGCGTGTCGTGCGGTGCGTGCGTCGCCGCCTGCCCGACCGCCACGCTGCAGGAAAAATCCGTCGTGCAGCTCGGGCAGGCCGAACACTCGGTCGTCACGACCTGCGCATACTGCGGCGTCGGCTGCTCGTTCAAGGCCGAGATGAAGGGCACGCAGGTCGTGCGCATGACGCCACACAAGAACGGCCTCGCGAACGAGGGCCACGCGTGTGTGAAGGGACGCTTCGCGTGGGGCTATGCCACGCACAAGGACCGCATCACGAAGCCGATGATCCGCGAGAAGATCACCGACCCGTGGCGCGAAGTCAGCTGGGACGAAGCCCTCACCTACGCGGCGACGCAATTCCGCAAGCTGCAGCAGAAGTACGGCCGCGACTCGATCGGTGGCATCACGTCGTCGCGCTGCACGAACGAGGAAACCTACCTCGTGCAAAAGCTGGTGCGCGCCGCGTTCGGCAACAACAACGTCGACACCTGCGCACGCGTGTGCCATTCGCCGACGGGCTATGGCCTCAAGACGACGCTCGGGGAGTCGGCCGGCACGCAGACGTTCGCATCGGTCGGCCAGGCCGACGTGATCGTCGTGATGGGCGCGAACCCGACCGACGGCCACCCGGTGTTCGGCTCGCGGCTGAAGCGGCGCGTGCGTGAAGGCGCAAAGCTGATCGTGATCGACCCGCGCCGCATCGACGTCGTCGACGGCCCGCATGTGAAGGCCGCCTACCACCTGCAGCTGCGCCCCGGCACCAACGTCGCGATCGTCAATGCGCTCGCGCACGTGATCGTCACCGAAGGGCTCGTCGCCGACGCGTTCGTCGCCGAGCGCTGCGAGACACGCGCATTCGAGCAATGGCGCGACTTCGTCTCGCGTGCCGACAACTCGCCCGAGGCGACCGCCGACGTGACGGGCGTGCCCGCCGAGTTGGTACGCGAAGCCGCGCGCCTCTATGCGACGGGCGGTAATGCCGCGATCTACTACGGGCTGGGCGTGACCGAGCACGCACAGGGCTCGACGACGGTGATGGGCATTGCCAACCTCGCGATGGCGACCGGCAACATCGGCCGCGAAGGCGTCGGCGTCAATCCGCTGCGCGGCCAGAACAACGTGCAGGGCTCGTGCGACATGGGCTCGTTCCCGCACGAGCTGCCCGGCTACCGGCACATCGGCGACGAGGTCGTGCGCACGCAGTTCGAAGCAGCGTGGTCGGCGAAGCTGCAACCGGAACCGGGGCTGCGCATCCCGAACATGTTCGATGCGGCGCTCGACGGCAGCTTCAAGGGGCTTTACTGCCAGGGCGAGGACATCGTCCAGTCGGACCCGAATACGCAGCACGTCGCGGCCGCGCTGTCGGCAATGGAATGCATCGTCGTGCAGGACATCTTCCTGAACGAGACCGCGAAATACGCGCACGTGCTGCTGCCCGGCTCGTCGTTCCTCGAAAAGGACGGCACGTTCACGAACGCGGAGCGCCGCATCTCGCGCGTGCGCAAGGTGATGCCGCCGCTCGCGGGCTACGCGGACTGGGAAGTCACGCTGATGCTGTCGCGCGCGCTCGGCTACGAAATGGACTATGCGCATCCGTCGGAAATCATGGACGAGATCGCACGGCTCACGCCGACCTTCTCGGGTGTGTCGTATGCGAAGCTCGACACGCTCGGCAGTATTCAGTGGCCATGCAACGAGCACGCGCCGGAAGGCACGCCGACGATGCATATCGACGCATTCGTGCGCGGCAAGGGCAAGTTCGTGATCACGCAGTTCATTGCGTCGCCGGAGAAGGTCACGCAACGCTACCCGCTGATCCTGACGACGGGCCGCATTCTGTCACAGTACAACGTCGGCGCGCAGACCCGCCGCACCGAGAACGTGCAGTGGCACGAAGAGGATCGCCTCGAGATTCATCCGCACGACGCCCAGGATCGCGGCATCCGCAGCGGCGACTGGGTGGGCATCGAATCGCGGGCGGGGCAGACGGTGCTGCGCGCGCTCGTGACCGAACGCATGCAGCCGGGTGTCGTGTACACGACGTTCCACTTCCCCGAATCGGGCGCGAACGTGATCACGACGGACAGCTCGGACTGGGCGACGAACTGCCCCGAGTACAAGGTGACGGCCGTGCAGGTGCTGCCCGTCGCGCAGCCGTCCGACTGGCAGCAAGCGTATGCACGCTTCAACGCCGAGCAACTCGACCTGCTCGAACGCCGCGCAGCCGCGACCGCCAGCGTGACGGCAGGCAAGTGAGGAAGCGATGGACATCGGACACCTGATCGACATGGCCAACCAGATCGGCGCATTCTTCGAATCGATGCCCGATCGCGACGAAGCGCTGGCCGGCATCGCCGACCATATCCGGCGCTTCTGGGAGCCGCGGATGCGCCGCGCGCTTCTCGCGGCGCTCGACGATCCGTCGTGCGAAGCCGCGCAGCGCGCGGCGCCGATCGTGCGCGACGCGATCGCCGTGCACCGCGCGTCACTCGTACCCGCCGCGGCGAGCGCCTGACCGCACCGCTACGCGGACCGCGACATGCCCGCGAACCAGCTTTCGCAGTGGCGCAGCAGCGCGTTCGCATCGGTCGCCGTGCGCCCGCGCGCGGCGACGTAACCATCCGGCCGCAGCAGGTAAAACGACGGCCGCGAGCGGCCGTATTCCTGCGCAAGCCCGGCATCGCCGCCGTCGGCATCGGTGACGCGCCAGACGCGCACCGCATCCGGCATGATGCGTTCGAGCCCCTGCACGAGTGCCTGCGCATCGGCCGGCATCGGCGGCACTGCGCCGGTGTCGGCATTAACCGGCTCTTCCAGCAGCAGCAACGTGAAGCTCGCCGGATCGTGCAGGTCGTATAGCCGCGCCGTTCCGGGCGCCTGACCGAGCGGCCCGTCGAGCACCCGCACGTGCGCGTCGGGTGCCCGCTCGCCTGCACGCGGCCCGCCGTCGAGCACACGCTCGAGCGTGAGCGGACTCTTCCGGTACTGCACGCCCAGCTCGCTGACCGTGCGCCGCACCGCGTCGCGCATCGGCCCGAACGACGCCAGCAGCGGCACGACATGATCGCGCAGCAATTTCATCGCGCCGCGCTCGGCTTCGACGATCTGCGTGACGAAACCGGTCTGCCGCAGCACGTCGCGCTCGATCGGATGACGCTCTGCGTGATACGTGTCGAGCAGCCGCTCAGGCGTGCCCGCGCCGAGCACGCGCGCGAGCTTCCAGCCGAGATTGAATGCTTCCTGGATGCCGGTGTTCATGCCCTGCGCGCCCGCCGGGCTGTGGACGTGCGCGGCGTCGCCCGCAAAGAACACCCGCCCGTCACGCAGCCGATCGATCATCCGGCTGTGCAGGTGAAAATAGGACGACCACGCGAGATCGCTCGGCGAGATCGATGCACCGGCACGGGCACGCACGATCGCGTCGCATTCCGCCAGCGACGGAGTCGGCCCATCGGGTGACGCGTCGCTGCCGGGCGGCCGGTCGGCCACGAGCCGGTAACGGCCGCCTCCCATGGGAAACAGGCCGGCGATGCCTTCGGGCGTCGTGAACAGATGGATCTCTTCGTCCGGCCAGTCGGGTATCGCCGCGAAATCGGCAAGCAGGAAAGTCTGCTCGAACGCATGCCCGGTGAAGCCCAGGCCGAGCAGATGCCTGACCGTGCTGTGTGCGCCGTCGGCCGCGATCAGGTACGACGGGGCGAACGATTCGACGCGACCGTCGGCGCAGCGGATCGACACGTCGAGCGACGCGCCGACGGCTTCGCACGCGGTCAGCGTCGCGCCGCGCTCGACCGTCACGCCGAGCCGGGCCAGGTGCTCGGCGAGCAGGCGCTCGGTGACGGTCTGGTCGAGAAACAGCAGGTACGGATAGCGCGTTTGCAGCGGATCGAAATCGAGCCGCGCGATCACGCGGCCGTTGGCATGCAGCGCGGCCGCATGCGCACGATGGCCGAGCGCGAGAAACGGTTCGACCGCGCGATGCTGCTCCAGCAGTTCGAGCGTGCGCGGCTGGATGCCGATCGCACGCGAGTGCGGCGCGGGGGCGGCGAGCCGATCGATGACGCGCACCGGCACGCGGGCCCGCGCGAGGCTCATCGCCGCGGCAAGGCCGGTCGGCCCCGCGCCGACGATCAGCACGGGCGGGATATCGGGCAGTGTGTCAGCCATGAGAACCTCGATGACACGCGACCCTGCAAGTCTACGCCGCTCCGCGTGACGGGGCCATATGCCGATCGGCCGATGCGCGGCAGCGCCGCGCGGTGTGGGAAAATACGCGCTTTCCGTCAGTTATCGCGTTATGGATTCCGCATTCGACCGGGCGTATGCCGCACACCGCGCGGGCCGCCTCGCCGAGGCCGAGCACGGCTATCGCAACGCGCTCGCCTCCAACCCCGCCGACGCCGACGCGCTGCACCTGTTCGGCGTACTGCGGCACCAACAGGGCCAGCACGCCGAGGCGGCCGATCTCGTCGGCCGCGCCGTCGCGCTGCGGCCGAACGATGCCGCGCTGCAGCTCAATCTCGGCAACACGCTGAAGGCACTCGGCCGGCTCGACGAAGCGGTCGACCGCTTTCGCAATGCGCTGACGCTCGCGCCCGAATTTCCGCTCGCGCACTACAACCTCGGCAACGCGTATGCGGCGCTGCAGCGCCACGACGATGCGATCGATGCATTTGGCCGCGCGCTCCGGCTCACGCCCGACGATGCATCGATCCACAACAATCTCGGCAACGCGCTGAACGCGCTCGGCCGCCACGACGACGCGCTCGCCGCGTTCCGTCGTGCGCTCGAGTTGCGGCCCGGGCATGCGGGGGCGCACAACAACCTCGCGATGGCGCTGAACGCGATGGGCCGCGCCGACGACGCGATCGCGCACTTCCAGGCAGCGATTGCCGCGCAGCCGCGTTTCGTCGCCGCCCATTTCAATCTCGGCAACACGTTCGATGCGGTCGGCCGACATGCCGAGGCGGCGGCCGCGTTCGAAGCCGCGCTGGCGCTGCATCCACCGTTTCCGCTCGCGCTGTTCGGGCTCGCGAACGCACTGAGCGCGCAGGCACGCCACCGCGATGCGCTGCCCTACTACGAGCGCGCCGTCGGGCTCGATCCGTCATTCAGCCTGGCCTGGCTGAACCTCGGCAACGCACACCACGCGCTCGGTGCGCACGAGATGGCGCTGCGCGCATTCGACCAGGCGCTGCGCGTCGCGCCCGATCTCACGCTGGCACGGCTGCACCGCGCGGTCACGCTGCTGACGCTCGGCGACTTCACGCGTGGCCTGCCCGCTTACGAGGCGCGCCACGACACGCCGGGCGCGACGCCGCTCGGCACACTGCCGCGCTGGCAAGGCGAGCCGATTGCATCGCGCACGCTGCTGATCCGGGCAGAACAGGGCTTCGGCGACACGCTGCAGTTCGTCCGCTTCGTGCCGCTTGCCCGTGCACGCTGCGCGCGCGTCGTGCTCGAAGTCCAGCCGGAACTCGTTACGCTGCTGGCGCCGGCCGCGTCGCGCTGGCGCGTGACGCTCGTCGCTCAGGGCGCCGCGAAACCGCCTGCCGCAGATGTCGCGTGCACGCTGATGAGCCTGCCGTTCCTGCTCGGGCTTCAGACGAAGGAGGACATCGTCGCAGGCGCGCGCTACCTCGATGCGCCCGACGGCGCCGGCCGGCGCTTTCGCGGCTCGCTCGGCGGTCAGTCGAAGCGCAAGTTCGGCCTCGCGTGGTCGGGGCGCCGACAGACGCAGGAAAACCGCTCGATGCCGTTCGACGCGCTCGCACCGTTGCTCGCGCTGCCCGACATCGACTGGATCGTGCTGCAGCCCGCACTCGACGACAACGAACGCGTGCGCGTCGACGCGCATCCGCGCGTGCATCGGCTCGACGGCCGGCTGAACGACTTTGCCGACACGGCCGCGCTGATCGAGCGGCTCGATGGCGTCGTCACGATCGATACGGCGGTCGCGCACCTCGCCGGCGCGCTCGGCAAGCCGCTGTGGGTGATGCTGCCGTTCGCGCCCGACTGGCGCTGGTTCACCGGCGACGACTGCCCGTGGTATCCGCAGGCCAGACTCGCCCGCCAGCCCGCGCCGGGGCAATGGCTCGACGTGACGGCGGCCATCGCCGACATGCTGCGCGAAGCCTGAGCGCAGACGAAAAAAAGGGAGCGCGCCGCGCTCCCTTTCTCATTGCAATGCGTGCGGCCGGCGCCCCGCGCGTTAGCCCGGTGCCGGTCAGGCCGCCTTGTACTGGTTGCGCGCCTCGGACGTGCGATACAGCACGAGTGTCGCAATCAGTCCGCAAATCGCGGCAACGCTGAGCCACAGCCCCGGCGCCGCCTTGTTCCCGGTCTGATGAATCAGCAGCGTCGAGATCGCGGGCGTGAAGCCGCCGATCGTCGTCGCCAGGCTGTATGCGAGCGAGAAACCGGCCGTGCGCACGTCGGCCGGCATGACCTCGGTGAGCGCGACGACCATCGCCCCGTTATACGACGCATAAAGGAATGACAACCACAGCTCGACCGCGAGCAACCGCAGGAACGACGGATCGCCGACGAGCCACAGCACGGCCGGGTAAGCCGTCAACAGCGTCAGTACCGTGAATGCGATCAGCACCGGGCGGCGGCCGATGCGATCGGACAACGCACCGGACAGCGGCAGCCACACGAGATTGGAAATCCCGACGCAGACGGTCACGACGAGCGCGTCGAGCGACGACAGGTGCAGCACTTCCTTGCCGAACGTCGGTGTATAGGCGGTGATCATGTAGAACGACACCGTCGTCATGATCACCATTCCCATCCCCGCCACCACGACGCCCCAGTTGTCGAGCATCGAACGCATGATCTCGCCCATCGTCGGACGATGACGCTTCGCGAGGAACTCGTCGGTCTCCTTCAGCGAACGCCGGATCAGGAACAGGAACGGCACGATCAGGCAGCCGATCAGGAACGGAATGCGCCAGCCCCACGCGGTCATCTCCTCGACCGGCAGCGCGCGGTTCAGCAGCACGCCGACGAACGCGGCGAACACGACGGCCACCTGCTGGCTGCCCGACTGCCACGACGTATAGAACCCCTTGTGGCCCTTCGTCGCGATCTCGGACAGGTAGACCGACACGCCGCCGAGCTCGACGCCCGCCGAGAAGCCCTGCAGCAGCCGGCCGAGCAGCACGAGTGCCGGCGCGAGCACGCCGATCGTCGCATAGCCGGGTATCGCGGCCACCGTGAGCGTGCCGAGCGCCATCAGCCCGAGCGTGAGGATCAGCCCCTTGCGGCGGCCGTGATGGTCGATGTACGCGCCGAGCACGATCGCGCCGACCGGCCGCATCAGGAAGCCCGCGCCGAATACCGACAGCGACAGCATCAAAGACGCGAACGCGTTGCCGCTCGGAAAGTAGGTTTTCGCGATGGCCGACGCGTAATACCCGTAGACCATGAAATCGTACATTTCCAGGAAGTTGCCGCTGACGACCCGGAACACGGTGCGGAATTTCGATTCCTGCGCGGCGGCGTGTGAAGCTGTGGACATGTTTTTCTCGCTCAGCTCGGATGGCGCGAATTCGCGCCGTATGGGTCCGACGACGCTCGCGGCGCCGGGCCGGGCCGGCGCGCACGGGCATCGCTGCCCGCCGGCGACGCGCCGCGCAACGACGCGCGCACCGGCATGGTTCGCGAATGATGCCACGCGAAGCCGACATTTGCCTTGTGGCACCCCCGGCCGTCGCCATCGGCGCCTTCATCTCGTACAAGTCGTCCCAATACTGAAGCAAAAATCAGATTGGTCCGATCGACCGACTCTCGCCTGCTGACCACAATGTCACGATTCCCGACGATCTTTCCGCGCCGCAGCCAGCACGGTTGCCCGTGTCGCACGGTATACCGCCCTCATGACCCCATCACCGTTCGTCCCCGTCGAAGGCGCGCTCGCCCGCCCTCGCGTCGCCCCGCTGGATCACGTTCCGCCGTTCGGCCGCGAATGGACCTTTCGCGGCGCGCCCGGTGCGAGGCCCGGCAAGCACTGCCTGGCCACGCTGACGACGTCCTGCATCGACGTCAACCGGCCGCACCGCGCGTGCCGCTGGCAGCCACGGCCCGTCGCGGCATCGATGCCGATTTCGGCAGGCACGCCGGTCGTGCCGGCTGCCGTTGCCGGCACGCGCATCCGACGTACCGTCAGACGCTCTCGCGACCGGCGTGCGATGTACGCAGTCTGCTGGAGCATCGGCGCGTTCGGCGTCATCGGCTGGCTGATCGCCGCGCACGAACCGCCTACGGGCTTCGGGCCCGCACACACGATCCAGATCGCCGACGTTGCGCCGGACCACACCACGTTATCGACCGGCACCTTGCGGATTGCCGCGGTTCAGTCCGGTACGTCGACAAACACGTCACCGCAGCGCACGGTGGCGACACCTGTCGCGGAAACCGCAGAATCACCAGCGGCCGCGCACCCCGCCGCGCCTCGTCCAGCGTCGCCTCAACCGGGGGCGACGTTCGGCGTGCAGCGCACCGCCACGGCATCGCCGCTTCAAACAAACGGCTCGCGCACGACGGCAGCACCGCACCGGTCGCCGACCGTGCCACGGCTGGCTGCACGTCCGCCAGCCCCGAGCGATGCAGCCAACACCCACACACGCGATCGGCTCGCCCCGCCGCCGCACGCAACGGACACATACGATGCGCGCGACACGCTCGACGATCCGGTCACGCTGATCGCAATGGCAAATGCGCTGCGCGTCGCGCAACCTGCCCGTGCGACGCACGCGCCCGCCGCCGGTTTCGACTGGACATCGCAACTGTCCCATCGCCGCGTGACCGACATACCGGACGCGTTCGCGCGCTGACGGTCGCCCAATAAAAAACCCGGCGAAGATCGCTTCGCCGGGTTTCGCTCGTCTCTCTCCGTCCGTCCGACGAATCGTTACTTGTGCGAGGGCAGCCCCGTCTCGGTCTGCTTCTCGAGTTGCCGCACCTGCTCCTGCAGATCGCGCAACTGCATCTGTGCAGCCCGTTTCTCGACCTGCAGCGCCTGTGCCTGCTCCTGTGCCGACCGCTGCCGCTGCGCGACTTCAGCCTGCTGGCTGCGCGCAACGCTCAGGTCGGCCTGCAACTGCTGCGCACGATTCGCCTGCAGCGCAATCACGCGCTCGAGAAACGCCTTCTGCGCCTGCAGCTCGGTACGGCGGAGCTCGATATCCGCGAGTTGCACGGTCTGCTGAACGAAGTTCGCGTACACCATCTCCGCGCGATTCTTTTCCTGCGACCGGATCACGCGCCACAGGTGCTTGTCCTGGAACAGCGCGACGTAGTACGTCATCTCGCGCGGATCGAACATCAGGCTCGCACCGTAGCTGCCGTTGTACGTCGTGCGCATCTCGACGATCCGGCCGTCGTGCAGCATCTGCGTCAGCTCGGCGACGTTGCCTAGCGCGCTTGCGTCCGAGGCGGATGCCGCCGACGCCGCATCGCCGCTCAGGCTCGTAACCGCCGGACGCGTACCGGCGACCGGCGCGGTCGCGTCGGCGGACCAAGCCGCGCCCGCTTGCGCGCAGGCGGCCAGTGCAACGATCCACGTTGCGCATCGTGCAGGGGAAAAATTTCGGAAAGCCAACGTCAGACTCCGGCGAACGAATCGGAACTCGCGATTATCGTTCAAAACGAAACGGCCGCATCTCGAATTTATCGGGATGCGGTCGGCCCTCGTGCGATACGAAGAATGTAGCTTGCTACAGGCGGGTATCACGCGCCGCGCGCAGGAACGCATCGAGCAGCGGCGTGCAGTCGAGCAGCTCCGAGCCGCCCGCACGATGGAACTCGGGGTGCCATTGCACGCCGACGACGAATGGCGAACGCCGATGGCGGATGCCCTCGATGATCCCGTCGCCGGCCGACACGGCCTCGATGTTCAGGTCGCGGCCGAGATCGCGGATCGCCTGATGGTGAATCGAGTTCACGATCGCTTCGCTGCGCCCGGGGAACATGCTCGCGAGCGTCGACGAATCCGGGAAGCGGATTGCATGACGATGCTGGTCGTAATGCTCGCTCACGTGCGCATTCGCGGTCGGCACATCGGTGGCGATGTCCTGGTACAGCGAGCCGCCAAACGCGACGTTGATCAACTGGCAGCCACGGCACACGCCGAGGACGGGTTTGCCGGATTCGACGAACTCGTGCAGCAGCTCGAGCTCGTACATGTCGCGCACGCGATCGCCCGGCCATTCCGGGCGTGCGTCGGACGCGGCGTAGGTTTGCGGCGATACGTCGGCGCCACCCTGCAGCAACAGGCCGTCGAGATGCTTCGCGTAGTCGCGCAGGCGGATGTTGCTCGGGTGAATCATGCCCTGGTGGCCGACGGTCGGAATCATGAACACGAGCACGTCACGCGACATCACCCAGTGCGCGATCGATTCCTCGAGATACTGCAGCGTCTTGCCCCGCAGCCCCTTCGCCCCCGGCTCCGGATGGAAGATCCGCGCCGACACGCCGATGCGCAGCGTGCGCTGCGTGATGCGCTGGCCGGCACGGTCGAACAGCCGGCGGGCGCGCGCGGCCACGATCCGGCCGAACACCGACCACGGCGTGTCGCTCTGCTTCAGGTACGCAGGCGGAGCATGCTGCGCGCTCGCGGGCGGTGGGCGCGGCGTGTCGAAATCGGGCTGTGCGCCGAATCCGGGTGGCGGCGTTCCAGCCTTCGGCGGCGCGACCGCAGCAGCGCCATCGACGGCGGCGCCTGTCGCACCGGACGCAGCCGTAACCGGTGACGCGCCGTCAGCAGCGACGTTCTGCGCGGCGGCCTGGGCTGCCGGCGCATCGGGCGCTTTCGCCGAATCGGTACGGGGAGAATCGGAAGAAACGGAGGAGGTGCCGGGCAGACCGGCCGGGGAAGGCGTGTTTTCGCTCATGACGATGGTCTGGTACGTCGCTCACGCGTATGGATAAACGAGGATTCATTATGCTTCAGCGCACGATCGAGCGGCAAACCCGCAACATCCTGTCGATATTGTTGCAAGTCGGCGGCAAACTGCGGCGGACGGCGTCCCCGCGAGCGCGCCGGCAACGCGGGTGCGTCACGCGCCGGTACTGGACACCAGTGATATATCACAATAATATCCAGGCATTGTCCACGCTTCCCGATCGCCCGCGCCATGATCGTGCCCCGTCTGGCCACCGCGCCGCACCCCGCATGAATGCCCTGACCGACGTCACCCGCCAGCGCCCAGCCGCACCGTCGGGCAGCCTCGCCGACCGGGCGTACGCGCTGATCCAGCGCGACATCATCACAATGTGCCTGAAGCCCGGCGCCGCCCTCAACGAAGCCGACCTCGTCGCCCGCACCGGCATCGGCCGCACGCCGGTACATCAGGCCGTGCACCGGCTCGTGCTCGAAGGGCTGCTGTCCGTGATGCCCCGCAAGGGACTGATGGTGCAGCCGCTGTCGCTCGACGACATCGTCGCGGTGATCGACGTGAGGCGCATCAACGAAGCACACTGCGCGGAACTCGCCGTGCGCCATGCGACCCCGGACGATCTCGCGCATCTGGCCGCGCTGCTCGACGCTGGGCAGGCGTGCGTCGACACCCACGACGTCGAAGGCATGATGGAACTCGACCGCGCGTTCCACCAGGCGATCGCCACGGCCGCGCGCAATTCGGTCCTCGCCGACATCCTGCGCGCACTGCACGAGCGCTCGCTGCGCTTCTGGTTCGTCACGCTGTCCGAACCTCACCATCTCGCCGACGTCCAGCACGAACATCGCGAACTGTTCGATCGGCTATCCGCGCGTGACGCCCCCGGCGCGCGCGCGGCCGTCGAAAGCCATATCGATTCGTTCCGCTCCACGCTTCTTCAACATCTTCGCCCCTGAGCCGCCCATGACCACGTTCACGCCCTTCCCCCCGCTCGCCCAGCTCGCCGCCGACCTCGCCGCCGGCCGGACCACGAGCCGCGCGCTCGTCGATACCGCGCTCGACCGGATCACCGATCCGTCGGGCCAGGGCGCGGTCGTCTTTACCGAAGTCGATGCCGACAACGCGCGCGCGGCCGCCGACGCGCACGACCGGCTGCGCGCCGCGGGCACCGTGCTGTCGCCGCTCGCGGGCATTCCCGTGTCGGTCAAGGACCTGTTTGACGTCGCGGGCCAGGTGACGCGCGCGGGTTCGCGCGTGCTCGACGGCGCGCCGGCCGCCCGCACGGACGCAGTCGCCGTCGCGCGACTCAAGCGCGCGGGCGCGGTGCTGGTCGGCCGCACCAACATGAGCGAGTTCGCATTCTCCGGGCTCGGGCTGAATCCGCACTTCGGCCATCCGCACTCGCCGTACCACCGCGACGTGCCGGGCGACGCGCGGATTTCCGGCGGCTCGTCGTCCGGCGCGGCCGCGTCCGTCGCCGACGGGATGGCCGCCATCGCGCTCGGCACCGACACCGGCGGCTCGATTCGCATTCCGGCCGCGCTGTGCGGGCTGACGGGCTTCAAGCCGACCGCGAGCCGGATCCCGACGCAAGGCGGCGTGCCGCTGTCGACGACGCTCGACTCGTTCGGCCCGATCGGCCTGACGGTCGCCTGCTGTGCACTCGTCGACCGGATACTCGCAGGCCTCGAACCGCACGTGCCGGCCGCCCGGCCGCTCGAAGGCGTGCGGCTCGGCGTGCTGACGAACTACGTGACGGACGGCGTCGACGCCGACGTCGTGGCGGCACTCGACGCCGCGCTCAAGCATCTCGAAGCCGCCGGCGCGATCGTCACGGAAGTGCGCTTTCCCGCGCTCGACCGGCTGCCGGACATCAACCGCTTCGGCTTCTCGCCGATCGAGGCCTACGCATGGCATCGCCCGCTGCTCGCCAAGCATCGCGACCAGTACGACCCGCGCGTGCTCACCCGGATCCTGAAGGGCGAACCCGCGACCGCGGCCGACTATCTCGACCTGCTCGCCGCGCGCACGGCGATGCTCGACGAAGCCGCCCACACGGTCTGGTCGCGCTTCGATGCACTCGTCGCGCCGACGGTGCCGGTCGTGCCGCCGCGCATCGCCGATCTCGAAGCGGACGACGCCGCGTTCACGCGCACCAACGCGCTGATCCTGCGCAACCCGAGCGCGTTCAACTTCCTCGACGCGTGCGCGCTGTCGCTGCCCTGCCATCCGCGCGACGCGGCGCCGGTCGGGCTGATGCTCGCGGCCGCACCGCATCGCGACGACGCGCTGCTCTCGATCGGCCAGGCGGTCGAGGCCGTGCTGAACACGATCCGCTGACCGCGGCCAACCGACCGCCGGCGGACAGGACGCGCGGTGCGGCAGGTTGCCGCACGCGCGCTGTCAGTTTCGTGCCAGACCGTTCGCGCTAAAATCGCGCGATTGTTTTCCGGACCGACCCACGAGGAACCCCGCCGACATGAACGACTACACGCTCGCACTCCGCCGCGAACGCCGCCTGCTGATGCTGCTCGGATGGGTGTGCATCGCCCTGCTGGCCGGTGCGCTCTACCTGCAGTACGTGAAGAACGAAGATCCGTGCCCGCTGTGCATCATCCAGCGCTACTTCTTCTGCGCGATCGGGATCTTCGCGTTCCTGGCCGCCGGGATCCGCAACTGGCGCGGCGTCTGGGTGCTCGAGCTGCTGATCGCGATCGCCGCGGCCGGCGGCGTCGGCACGGCCGCTCGGCACCTGTCGATCCAGATGAACCCGGGCTTCAGCTGCGGCTTCGACACGCTGCAGCCGATCGTCGACAGCCTGCCGCCCGCGCATTGGTTCCCCGGCATGTTCAAGGTCGCCGGGCTGTGCGAGACCGTCTACCCGCCGATCCTCGGCATCCTGCTGCCCGGCTGGTCGCTGATCGGCTTCGCCGTGATCCTGATCGCGGTCGTCGCGAGCCTCTGGCGCCATCGCCGCAAGCTCGTGGGCTGACCGGCCGGTTTCGACCGGCCTGTACGCGGCCCGCTCGCCTGCTCGCCCGGGCCGCATCTGGGCCGTCAAGCGTAAACACCTACTCCGCCGCCGCCCGGATCTCCGGGCGAACGCGCATCGTGCGACTTCCGCGCCGCTCCCCGCCACGCCTGCGTTTCAGCCCGATGTGCACGCATCGGCGCCCCGATCCCGCGCGGCGGGCCTATGATCGACATGATCGCCTCCTGATAGCCCGGATCACCGCCACGCGATGTTCCCGCCGCCCTGCGGTGCTATCTTCATGACCGGATGGCGATCTACGTGCGCGAGGCCAGGCGGTCTCACTCCCCCTGCGTAACGCGCGCCCGATCCGCAATGTCGACTGGATTCATCATGACAACGCAAACCATCCGCATCCGTCACTCTCATGGCGTCCGCGCATCCGGCGGTGCCGTCCGCGAACGCCGTCCGCGCGCTGCCGCCTCACCGCATCGGCCGTGCGGCCGGCCCGCCTCGCTCCCGTCCGTCATCGTTGCCGCCACGCTCGCCAGCCCGCGCCGCGTGTCCTGCCACGTCGCCCCGAACGGAGCGTGCTGATGGAAGCCTGGCTCGGCGATCTGCAGCAACTGCTCGCGCATGGCGAAGCGGCCGTGCTCGTGACGGTCGCGCATACCGACGGCTCCGCACCGCGCGAAGCCGGCACCAAGATGCTCGTCACGCGCGACACGGCCCGCCATACGATCGGCGGCGGTCATCTGGAATGGAAGGCGATCGAGATCGCGCGGCATCTGCTGAAGGATGGCGCGCACGTGCCGCACGCGCGCCGGCTCGAGCGGCTCGCACTCGGCCCGAGCCTCGGCCAGTGCTGCGGCGGCGCGGTGGTGCTCGCCTTCGAGCGGCTCGATGTGGGCGATCTCGGCTGGATCATGTCGCTCGCGAAGCGTGTCGCGGCCGGCGCCGCGACCGTGCGTAGCGTATCATTCGGCCCCTCGCCGGGCGCGCCGCTGTTGAGCGAGCCCGAATCGGAAGCCGCACGTGCCGACTGCCTGCTGTGGGAAACCGGCGGCGTGTCGCTGATGACCGAAACGATCGCGCCGTATGCGTTCCCCGTCGTCCTGTTCGGCGCCGGGCACATCGGCACCGCGCTCGTGAAGGTACTGGCGACGCTGCCGTGCCACGTGCGCTGGATCGACGGACCGGATGCGGCGTTCCCGCCGGCGGACGCGCTCGCCGGCATCGGCAACCTCGCGATCGAAGCGGCCGCTGCCCCGGCCGACGCGGTCGACACGGCACCGCCGCAGTCCTACTTCGTCGTGATGACGCATGACCACGCACTCGATTTCGTGCTGGCCGAGCGCATCCTGCGGCGCGGTGACTATGTGTACTTCGGGATGACCGGCTCGCACGCGAAACGCGTGCAGTTCGATCATCGGCTCGCAGCCATCGGCATCGACCCGGCCCAGGTCGCACGGATGCGCTGCCCGATCGGTGTCGAAGGCATCATCGACAAGGCGCCCGAAGTGATCGCGATCTCGGTGGCGGCGCAATTGCTGCAGGCCGTCGAGGCAAACGCGAACGCGTCCGCGCAGGCTTCCCCTACCTATTGACCGACCAAGAACGACGCCATGACCCCGACATTCAAGGACAAGATTGCCCGCGCACCGAAAGCGGAGCTGCACATCCATATCGAAGGCTCGCTCGAGCCCGAACTGATTTTTGCGCTCGCGCAGCGCAACGGCGTGAAGCTCGCGTACGACTCGATCGACGCGCTGCGCGCCGCGTACGCGTTCACCGACCTGCAGTCGTTCCTCGACATCTATTACGCAGGCGCGAGCGTGCTGCTGACCGAGCAGGATTTCTACGACATGACGGCCGCGTACTGCGAACGCGCGCTCGCCGACAACGTCGTCCACACCGAACTGTTCTTCGACCCGCAGACGCACACCGAACGCGGCGTGCCGATCGAGACGGTCGTCGCGGGCATCGAGCGCGCACTCGCCGACGCCGAGCAGCGCGGACTGTCGAGCAAGCTGATTCTGTGCTTCCTGCGCCACCTGTCCGAAGAGGACGCGCTCGCGACGTTCGAATCCGCGCTGCCGCTGTTCGAGCGCTATCGCCATCGCCTGATCGGCGTGGGCCTCGATTCGTCCGAGCTCGGCCATCCGCCGACGAAGTTCGCACGCGTGTTCGAGAAAGCGCGCGCGCTCGGGCTGAAACTCGTCGCCCACGCGGGCGAGGAAGGCCCGCCCGCGTACATCTATGAAGCGCTCGACGTGCTGAAGGTCGACCGGATCGACCACGGCGTGCGCAGCATCGAGGACGCGGCACTCGTCGAGCGTCTCGCCAGGACGCGCACGGCGCTCACCGTGTGCCCGCTGTCGAACCTGAAGCTTTGCGTGTTCGACGACATGGCGAAGCACACGCTGAAGGCGCTGCTCGATCGCGGCGTCGCGGTGACGATCAACTCCGACGATCCGGCCTATTTCGGCGGCTACGTCAATGAAAACTACTTCGCGACGGTCGCGGGGCTGCAACTCACGGATGCCGAAGTCCAGGCGGTGATCCGCAACGGCTTCGAGGCGTCGTTCGTCGACCCGGCGCAGCGCGACGCGCTGATCGCGCGCCTCGACGCGTACTGGCAAGCCGCGTGACGGCCGGCATCGAGGTGCGCTAGACAGATGAAACACGGCTACGGCATCCGCTTCGCGACTCCCGGCCCGGCCTTGCGCCGGGGCGATCGCGTGCGTGCCCGAGCGGCGACGGCGCCGTTCGTCGTCGCGCGCGCGTGCCTGCCGTCGCGATTTGCCGTTGCGCTCGCCACCGCATCGGGCGCGAGCACAACGGCTGCGAGGCCCGCCGGCAACCACTCGCTGGCGGCTTCGGCCGCCACGTTCGCCCGCGCTTTCGCATCCGGTCGTGCCGCACGCAGCGTGCCGTGCCCGCTCGCCAGTCGCCGCCTTGCCCTCGTGCGACGTCGCTCGTTTTCTTCTGTTCGCCTTACCTTGATGCAGGACCATTCGTCATGACGCAAACCGCTTTTCGTTCCCAGCTGCTGACCTTCAACGGCGACCCGGCGCAATCGAGCCAGGCCGCGAACTACGAGACCGACGGCCTCCTGGTCGTCGACGACGGCAAGGTCGTCGCGGCTGGCCGGTACGCGCAGCTCGCCGCGACGCTCGCGCGCGACGCGATCGTCCATGACCTGCGCGACAAGCTGATCGTGCCCGGCTTCATCGACACGCACATCCACTATCCGCAGACCGACATGATCGCGTCGCCGGCGCCGGGCCTGCTGCCGTGGCTCGACAAGTACACGTTCCCGACCGAGCGCCAGTTCGGCGATCCCGAGCATGCGCGCGAAGTCGCCGACTTCTTCGTCGACGAACTGCTCGCCTGCGGCACCACGAGCGCGCTCGTCTACTGCACGGTGCACAAGCAGTCGGCCGATGCGCTGTTCGCGGCCAGCGACGCGCGCGACCTGCGAATGATCGCGGGCAAGGTGCTGATGGACCGCAACTGCCCCGAATTCCTGCGCGATACCGCGCAATCGGGTTATGACGACAGCGCCGAGCTGATCGGCCGCTGGCACGGCAAGGGTCGCCAGATGTACGCGCTCACGCCGCGCTTCGCGCCGACGTCGACCGAGGCGCAGCTCGAGGCGTGCAGCGAACTCGCGCGCCGCCATCCGGACGTGTTCGTGCAGAGCCATGTCGCGGAGAACGTCGACGAGGTGAAATGGGTGGCCGAGCTGTTCCCCGGCCATCGCAGCTATCTCGACATCTACGACCGCTACGGGCTGCTGCGCCCGCGCGCGGTGTACGGCCACTGCATCCACCTCGACGACGAGGACCGCCGCCGGATGGCCGAAACGCGCACCGTCGTCGCACACTGCCCGACGTCGAATTTCTTCCTCGGCAGCGGGCTGTTCGATTTCGACAAGGCCGGTGAATACGACGTGCCCGTCACGCTCGCGACCGACGTAGGCGGCGGCACGTCGTTCTCGATGCTGCAGACGATGAACGAAGCGCACAAGGTCGCGCGGCTGTCGGGCCACCACCTGACCGCGACGCGGATGTTCTGGCTCGCGACGGCCGGCGCCGCGCAGGCGCTCGACCTCACCGATACGGTAGGCACGCTCGCACCGCGCACCGAGGCCGACTTCGTCGTGCTCGATCCGCAGGCCACGCCGCTGCTCGCGCGCCGTACGAAACGCGCGGATTCGCTCGAGGAGCTGCTGTTCGCCTTTGCGCTGCTTGGCGACGACCGTGCTGTGTACCGCACCTATGCGGCCGGCAAGCTCGTCCACGAGCGCGGCGCGGCACGCCGCCCCGCCGCGTAACGACCTGCCGGGGTTCGCCCCGGCACGCGCGGGCCTCCGCCTCCGCGCCTGCCGGGCCTGCCGTACCGCTGGAGATCGCCGTACGCCGATCCTGCCCCGACCCCGGGCGCAGCGCCCGCCAACCGCTTTCCCGCGCATAACGCGCCATGCTAGAATTCGCCCCTCATTGGGGAGTAGCCGCTCCGCTCGATGTCCCGCGCCCCCGGCGCGCATCGTGACGGAGGCGTCCGTCAACAGACTTGGCCGTACGGCCATGGCGGGCGCAGCCACCTAGGCCTGGCGAGACCGATGGTTCACAGTGCGCCGCATCAGGGCCCGGCGCGCCGTGGATCGTCGCTCGCACGCACAACATCGGCCCGTGGAACCCCATACGTGTCCCAAGCCTTCCTGATCTCCACCGGCGCCGTCGCGCTCGCTGAAATCGGCGACAAGACCCAACTGCTTTCTCTCGTGCTGGCCGCGCGCTATCGCAAGCCGATCCCCATCATCCTTGGCGTGCTCGTCGCGACGCTCGTGAACCACGGTTTCGCCGGCGCGCTCGGCGAATGGCTCGGCGCGCTCGTCACCCCGTCGATCATGCGCTGGGCGCTCGCGTTCTCGTTCATCGCGATGGGGTTGTGGATCCTCGTGCCGGACAAGCTCGATGCCGACGAAGCCAATGCCAACCGTTCGCGGCTCGGCGTGTTCGGTGCGACCCTCGTCGCCTTCTTCCTCGCGGAAATGGGCGACAAGACGCAGATCGCGACCGTCGCGCTGGCCGCGCGCTTCCAGGACTACATCGGTGTCGTGGCCGGCACGACGTTCGGGATGATGCTCGCGAACGTGCCCGCGATCCTGCTGGGCGACCGCTTCGCGCACCGCCTGCCGACAAAGCTCGTCCACGGGATCGCGGCCGTGCTGTTCGTCGTGCTCGGCGCGCTGGCGCTGCTGGGCATCGGGGTCTGACGGGGCGGACGATGGCAGGCGCGGCCGGTCGGCCGCGCCGAGACTGTAGCCGCGTTACTTCGCGGCGGCTGCGCCCGAAGCAGGCGCCACCGGCACCGCGCGCTCGTTGGCGGCCGGCGCCGCCGGACCGCCGCGCTTGTCGACCGGCAGCCGGACCGAACGGACCGCGCCGTTCGACAGCGGGAAATCGGCGAGCGCGCTGCGCGCGAGGAACGGCATCGCGTACAGCAGCGTGCCGTTGTCGCCGGTCGTACGCGCGGACACGTTGTACACCTCCTTGCCCGTCGCGCGCTCGGTGATGCGGATTCCGAGCGTGTAGTCGAACACCTGGTACGTCTGCGCGACGTAGCCGGCCGGCATCGGCCCCCAGGGCCCCCACGGGCCCCACGGCCCGCGCCGCCAGTACGGCCCGGGCGCAAACCACGGATCGTAATAGACCGGCTGCGGCACCGTCACGAGATCGCTGCCGACCGCATAGGTCAGCCCGACGAGGTACCGCGCCTGCGCCTGAGGCACCTGCCGGAACGCATACGTGGACAGTTCGTTCGCGACGATCGGCTCGTAGGTCGACTGCTCGATGCTGTTCTTCTGAGCATCGGTGCGCGTGAATGCATAGGTGCGTGTCGCGTCGCTGCCGCTCCAGTCGGAGAAGGCCGTGACCTGGGTCGTCACGTAGCTGGTGCAGCCGGTCAGCAGCGCCACGCACAGCACCGCCGCCCAGCCCGCACCGCGTTGAATCCATTGGCGTTTCATGTTGATCCTCTTCGATCCGTCACCCGTTCGTCGCACCGCGCGAACCGTAACGGGATGCCGATAATACGCGGACTCCCGGAACCGGTAAAAAGTTCGCCCGGCACGCGGCCGCCAGCCTTTGTACAATGGCCCGGTTCGCCCGGCCCGTGCCACGGGCCCGTCCCCCACTCCACCGATCTCGACGACCATGTCCGACAACGCCTCTTCCACCGTGATCCGCCGCGCCGACTACACGCCGCCGGCCTTCCTCATCGATTCCGTCGCACTCGAATTCGATCTCGCGCCGGCCCGTACGATCGTCAGGAATACGATGCGCGTGCGCCGCAATCCGGACGCCGCGCCCGCGCCGCACCTCGAGCTGATGGGCGAAGCGCTTGAATTCCTCGGCGCACACGTGGACGGCGCGCCGCATGGCGCCGTGCGCGCGCACGAACACGGGCTGACCGTCGAGAACGTCCCCGAAGCTTTCGAGCTGACGCTCGAAAGCGCATGCGCACCCGACCAGAATACGACGCTATCCGGCCTCTATGTGTCGAGCGGCAACTTCTTCACGCAGTGCGAAGCCGAAGGTTTCCGCCGCATCACCTACTTCCTCGACCGCCCGGACGTGATGGCGTCGTACACGGTCACGCTGCGCACCGACAAGGCCGCGTACCCGGTGCTGCTGTCGAACGGCAACCTCGTCGATTCGGGCGACCTGCCCGACGGCCGCCACTACGCGAAGTGGGAAGACCCGTTCCGCAAGCCGAGCTACCTGTTCGCGCTAGTCGCGGGCAAGCTCGTCGCGATCGAGGAGAAAATCACGACCGGCTCGGGCAAGGAAAAGCTGCTGCAGGTGTGGGTCGAACCGGCCGACCTCGACAAGACACGTCATGCGATGGATTCGCTGATCCACTCGATCCGCTGGGACGAGAAGCGCTTCGGCCTCGAGCTCGATCTCGACCGCTTCATGATCGTCGCGGTCGGCGATTTCAACATGGGCGCGATGGAAAACAAGGGGCTCAACATCTTCAACACGAAGTACGTGCTGGCGAACCCCGAGACCGCGACCGACACCGACTTCGCGAACATCGAATCGGTGGTCGGCCACGAGTACTTCCACAACTGGACCGGCAACCGCGTGACCTGCCGCGACTGGTTCCAGCTGAGCCTGAAGGAAGGCCTGACGGTGTTCCGCGACCAGGAATTCTCGGCCGACATGGCCGCGGGCGACGACATCGAATCGGCGGCCCGCGCGGTCAAGCGCATCGAGGACGTGCGCGTGCTGCGCCAGTTGCAGTTCGCCGAGGACGCGGGCCCGATGGCCCACCCGGTGCGCCCGGAGAGCTACGTCGAGATCAACAACTTCTACACGATGACCGTCTACGAGAAAGGCTCGGAAGTCGTGCGGATGTACCAGACGCTGTTCGGCCGCGACGGCTTCCGCAAGGGGATGGACCTGTACTTCAAGCGCCACGACGGCCATGCAGTGACCTGCGACGACTTCCGTCACGCGATGGCCGACGCGAACGGGCGCGATCTCGCGCAGTTCGAGCGCTGGTACAGCCAGGCCGGCACGCCGCGCGTGTCGGTGCGCACCGCGTACGACGCGGCCGCGCGCCGCTATACGGTCACCCTCGCGCAGGGTTACGGCGACGCTTCGCCGGCCGCGCGCGAAACGCAGCAAGGGCCGCTCTTGATTCCGTTCGCGATCGGCCTGATCGGTCGCGACGGCCGCGACCTGCCGCTGCGTCTCGACGGCGAAGCCGCCGCGGCAGGCACGACGCGCGTGCTCGAGTTCACCGACACCGAGCAGACCTTCACGTTCGTCGACGTACCGGAACAACCGCTGCCGTCGCTGCTGCGCAATTTCTCGTCGCCGGTGATCGTCGAGTACGACTACAGCGACGATGACCTCGCCTTCCTGCTCGCGCACGACAGCGATCCGTTCAACCGCTGGGAAGCCGGCCAGCGCCTCGCGACGCGCGCGCTGCTGACGCTCGCCGCGCGTGCGGCCGCGAACGAGCCGCTCACGCTCGGCGAGAACTTCGTCGCCGCATTCCGCCGCGTGCTGACCGACGCGACGCTGTCGCCTGCGTTCCGTGAACTCGCGCTGACGCTGCCGTCGGAAACCTACCTCGCCGACCAGATGGCGGAAGCCGATCCGGCCGCCGTGCATCGCGCGCGCCAGTTCGTGCGCCGCCAGCTCGCCACCGCGCTGCGCGCCGACTGGCTCGGCGCAATCGAGCAGCACCAGACGCCCGGCGCCTACGAACCGACGCCGGAGGCCTCCGGCCGCCGCGCGCTGAAGAACCTCGCGCTCGCGTATCTCGCCGAGCTCGAGGATCCGGCCGATGCCGTGCGCCTCGCGACTGCGCAATACGATGCGGCGAACAACATGACCGATCGCGCGGCGGCGCTGGGCGCGCTGCTGTCCGCCGCGGCCACCGGCACGAACGAACCGGCCGAGCACGCGCTCGACGATTTCTATCGCCGCTTCGAGAAGGAAGCGCTCGTGATCGACAAGTGGTTCGCGATGCAGGCCGCGCAACGCGGTACGCCCGCGCAGCCGACGCTCGCGAAGGTCCGCAAGCTGCTCGCGCACCCCGCGTTCAACCTGAAGAATCCGAACCGCGCACGCTCGCTGATCTTCAGCTTCTGCGCGGCCAACCCCGCGCAATTCCACGCGGCGGACGGCTCGGGTTACGCGTTCTGGGCCGAACAGGTGCTCGCGCTCGACGCGATCAACCCGCAGGTCGCGGCGCGCCTCGCCCGCTCGCTCGAATTGTGGCGCCGCTTCACGCCGGCACTGCGCGACCGGATGCGCGACGCGCTCGAGCAGGTCGCCGCCGGTGCGAAATCGCGCGACGTGCGCGAAATCGTCGAGAAGGCGCTCGCGTAACGCCCTCGCCCGCATCGCGCGTGTGCGATACAGCCGGTGCCGCCCGTCGCGGCACCGGCTTTTTTATTGTGCGAGTACGGCTGGAACCGAGCGCAATCGCGGGGTCCGACCGCGCCGCCTGCCGCCGCGACAACGCGCGTCCCGCCCGTCTCCCCCTCCGGAAACCGGGCCGGCCGCCCGGCCATGTAACCGGACGAAAAAACCCGGCGGTACGAGAGGCGCGACGGGTAAAATTGCGGCCATTCAAGGATTCTTTGGCCTTCTGGAGTCTGTCATGTCCATTGCCCGCCGCACCACGCTGTCGAAGTTCCTGATCGAACAGCAACGTGAGACCAACAACCTCCCCGCCGACCTGCGCCTGCTGATCGAAGTCGTCGCACGCGCGTGCAAGGCGATCAGCTACAACGTGTCGAAGGGCGCGCTCGGCGAAGCGCTCGGCACCGCCGGCAGCGAGAACGTCCAGGGCGAAGTGCAGAAGAAGCTCGACATCCTGTCGAACGAGATCCTGCTCGACGCGAACGAATGGGGCGGCAACCTCGCCGCGATGGCATCGGAAGAAATGGAAACGTTCTTCCCGATCCCCGCGAACTACCCGCGCGGCGAATACCTGCTCGTGTTCGATCCGCTCGACGGCTCGTCGAACATCGACGTGAACGTGTCGATCGGCACGATCTTCTCGGTGCTGCGCTGCCCGGACGGCAAGCAGGCAACCGAGGAATCGTTCCTGCAGCCCGGCACCCAGCAGGTCGCGGCCGGCTACGCCGTGTACGGCCCGCAGACGGTGTTCGTGCTGACGACCGGCAACGGCGTGAACTGCTTCACGCTCGACCGCGAAGTCGGCTCGTGGGTGCTCACGCAGAGCAACATGCAGATTCCGGCCGACACGCGTGAATACGCGATCAACGCATCGAACGCGCGCCACTGGTACGACCCGGTCAAGCGCTACGTCGACGAACTGAACGCCGGCAAGGACGGCCCGCGCGGCGACAACTTCAACATGCGCTGGATCGCATCGATGGTTGCCGACGTGCACCGGATCCTGAACCGCGGCGGCATCTTCATGTACCCGGCCGACAAGCGCACGCCCGATCGTCCGGGCAAGCTGCGCCTGATGTACGAAGCGAACCCGATGTCGTTCATCGTCGAACAGGCAGGCGGTGCCGCGACGACCGGCACGCAGCGCATCATGGAAGTGCAGCCGACGGGCCTGCATCAGCGCGTCCCGGTGTTCCTCGGTTCGAAGAACGAAGTCGAGCGCGTGACCGGTTACCATCAGGAAAAGCAATAAATTTGCACTGCAGCACTAGACAGGGTCGCGCGACGTACGTAAAATCGCGCCTCTCGATGTGACCCCAACGGGTCGCGTCGCAGTGAAACGAAGCGGGAAGTTTGCCGAGTCGATGAGTTTCGCGAAACAGCAGCAGCAAGCTGAAAAAAATTCGCAAAACCTATTGCCAAGGTTTCAAATTTCACCTTATAATTTCGTTTCTCTGATGCCGGTGTAGCTCAGTTGGTAGAGCAGCGCATTCGTAATGCGAAGGTCGTAGGTTCGACTCCTATCTCCGGCACCAAGTTATAAAGGGCTGACAAGCATTGCTTGTCAGCCCTTTTCTCATTCCGGGCGCCAAATCGTGCGCCGCCCTCCTTCTGCCCGCGTCCGCTCCGCTTGCGGGCATCACCCGACTCCCGCGCTGCACCACGCCGATCACAATCGACGGACCGATCAGCCCTCTCCGAGCATCATGCGCACGTGGCCGTCTCGCGCGACCGAACTCACCGGGCAACTGGACGTATCGCGTGCGACGCGCCTCGTCGCCATGATCGGCGACAGCGAATTGAACGCATTCGCAGCCGAAGTGCTGAAGCTGTTCGACGACGCGCTGTCGGTCGTGCAATGCACGATCTTCGCGTACGAGTTCGGACGCATCAACCGCCCCTCAAGAAACCGCATGATGACGGATACCGAACGCGACACGCTCGACACCGACCCCGGCCGCACGATGACGCGGATCGGTGAAGCCGATGCGTCGCGCTTTCTCGCCCGCTTCGCCCTGCCGTCGATCGAGGCGATCGGCGATGCCACGACCGTCGCACGGCCGATCGCAGACGCAAGCGACGGATTGCCCGACGCGGGCATGCAGGCATCGACGCGCGAACGATGACGCGCATGGCCGACCGGCTTCACCGGCGCCCCGTTCTTACAGATTCATTTCGTCGCGCATTGCCCGTGCGCGAGCGTCGCCGTACGCAGACGAATTCTCTGGAAAATCCCGTTAAGGGTGCATAACATTACTTAACGATTCCGACCCGTCTATCGCGGTACATTGCGTGGGCGGCACGGCGGGTCGCGATGCCGCATTCATTCAGCTTGCGGCGACACAGCCGACGTCCGGTCATTCGATACAACTCAAGGAGAGGACAACCATGGCTCATGGCTTGATTATGTGGCTCATCATCGGCGCGATCGCCGGCTGGCTTGCCGGCTTGCTCGTCAAGGGCGGCGGCTTCGGGCTGATCGTCGACATCATCGTCGGGATCGTTGGCGCGGTGATTGGCGGCTGGCTCGCCGGGCTGCTCGGCATCAGCATCGGCAGCGGCTTCATCGGTTCGGTTATCGTCGCGGTCGTCGGCGCGGTGATCCTGCTGTTCGTGATCCGGCTATTCAAGCGAGCGGCCTGACGCTTCTCTCCACGCGCCTTCGGGCGCGTTTTCGCATCAGGCCGGCGCGCGGCCCGTTCGCCGCGCGCCGCCGGCCCGTTCAGCGCTCCGCGCACTGCAACCGGTTCTCGAGCACGTCTGCCGTCAGCAATCCGCTGCGCGCTTCGCATGCGCCATCGCGCCCAATCCACACGGTGCGTGGCATTTCCCCTCTCCATCCCGCATCGAGCGCCGCGCGCAGACGCGCGGGCATCGGCTCCGCGTTCGCGTACTGCGCAACCTGCGGCGGCAATTTCATCTGCGTGAGCGCATGCGAGATGGCCGCGCCGTTGTCGTCGTACGCGACCATCGCGAGTTGCACGTCCGGATGGCGACGCTGCCACGCAACCGGATGCGCGGCGTTCTCGCGACAGTATCCGCAATCGAGCGACCAGATCTCGACCGCCAGCGGCCGCTCGTGCGCGGCCGCATACAGGCGCGCGACGTCGGCCGCGCGCGATCTCACAGCGACCATTTCAGTTCTCCATAGAAAGTACGCCCCGGATACGGGTGGAACACGTAGTAGCGTCGATCCGTCAGGTTGTCGATGCCGAGCGACGCGGTCCAGTGACGGTCGAAACGGTAGCGCGCCTTCAGGTCGACGACCGTGAACGAACTCGTGCCGCCGTAGACGTCCGGATTCACGTCGCTGTTGTCGAGCGTGTTGAACTGGCGGCCCGAGTAGCGCACGCCGACGCTCGCAAGCCAGTGTTCGTCGAAGCGATACGACGCGAGCAGGTTCGCACGCATGCGCGGAATTCGCGGAAAGCGCGAGCCGACGTACGCGGGATTCGCGGCATCGGCAAGGATCTGCGCGTTGCTCGCCGACACGTTCGCGTCGAGATTGAGCCCGCGCAGCCCGACGTTCTCGCCGCTGAACGCGAGTTCGACGCCGCGCACACGCACACGATCGACGTTCGAGATGTTGGTCACCGTCGTCGCGCCCGAGACTGTCGTCTGGCTGTAGATCGAATCGCGCAGATCGCTCTGGAACACGCTGGCACGCACGACGCCGACACCCACGTCGCGCTCGGCCGTGAAGTCCCAGTCGATCGCCTTTTCCGGCCGCAGGTTCGGGTTGTTGTTGACGATCGCGTTGTTCGAGATCGTGCCCTGGAACAGTTCGCCGACCGTCGGGAAACGCGTGCCGGTCGCGAACGACAGCCGGAAGCGCCAGACGTCGGTCGCATCCCATTGCAGCGCGACTTTCGGCGACAGCGCGTTCGCGCTCCGGTCCGCATAGCCGAGCGTGCCCGTTGCATTGCCGAGCGCGCCCCCATACGCATCCCAGCGCTCGTAACGCAACCCCAGCGTCGCGAGCCAGCCCGGCGCGAAGCGCCACGCGTCCTGGCCGAACAGCGCCTGCGTGCGCGTGTCGCCGCGATACACGCTCGACAGCGACATGGTCGGCCCGGCCAGCCAGTCGGCCGTGTTGTACGTGACGTTGCGCAGGAAGTAATTGTCGTAGTGATAGCCGAACGTGAACGTATGGCCCTTCACTTCCGGCGCCTCGGCCTTCAGGTCAAGCGTGCGCCAGCCGGTACCGTCGCCCTGGAACAGCGTGCCTGCGCCGCCCTGCACGGTCGACGCCGAGCGCTGCACGTCGCGCGACACGTCGTATGCGGATACGACGCCCGACAGGCGCCAGCCGGAATCGAGGCGGCCGTTCAGGCCGAGCGCGTACAGCCAGTTCTCCTGGTCGCCACGCTGCGGCGCGAATGCATTCGGCGCGACGGTCATGTTCTGGCCGCCGATCGACACATTGCCGCCGTAGACCGGATTGCCGGCCGCATCGCGCAGAAAGGTCTCGCCGTGCTGCCGGTAATGGTTCTCCCAGTGCCCGAGCGTGAGCGTTGCATCGACGTGGTCGGTAAACGCATAGCCCATCCGGACCGTCTCGTTGAGCTGCTCGGTCCGCTCGATCGTCTGCGCGCCGACGATGGTCCGCGGCCGGCCGTTGGGCCCGATGTCGGTCACGGCGCCCGTCACGGGCACGGCAATGCCGAGCTTCGGGTTGTACGCCGAATTGGGGCTCGCGTACTGCATCGGCTGACCGTTGTTCTCGAGCCGGTCGAGCGACAGCGCGAACCAGAACCGGCCGACGCGGTTCGCGATCCGCGCGGTCTGGTGATTGCCGCCGAAGCTGTCCGCGAATCCGTAGCCGTCGTGATAGCGCTGCGTGAAGAACTGCGTCGACAGCGACGCCTCGAGCGTTTCCGGGCGGCGCGTCGTGAGCAGCACGGTCGAGCCGATCGAATTGCCCGGATACAGCGCGGAAAAGGGGCCGTAGAGCACGTCGACGCGCGCGATATCGTCGGGCGGAATGAGCGACCAGCGCGGCGGGTACGCGTAGCTGGAGCCGAGCAGGTTCGACAGCAGCACGCCGTCGGCATAGACGAGTCCGCGCGCGCTCTGCAGTTCGTTGAAGTCGCGGCCTGCGAACACGCTGTTGCGGTCGCCGATATAGCGCTTGCGGACCATCAGGTTCGGCGCGTACTTCAGCGCGTCCTCGGTGGTCACGTTGGTGTGCGATTCGATCTGCTCGCGCGTGATCGACGTGACGACGGCCGGCGTATCCGGATCGATCGGTTGCCGCTGCGCGGTCACGCTGACGGCGGTCAGCGTATCGCCGGCCGCCGGCGCCACGGGTGCGACAGCCGAAGCGGGAACGGCAGCATCGGCGGCACGCTCGGCGCCACCACGCGGGGCAGTGCCGCGTGCATCGTCGGTTGAGGCCGCATGAGCGGCGGACCACGCGAACGCGGCCGCGCACGCGAGCGCGAGCCGGCCGCGCAACGACCGCGCGGCGAAGAGAGAGGGCATGAGTGAATTCCTGAAAACGTGACCGGACGCCGCCGGACACGAGCGCGCACCGCGCACGAACGGCGCGGCACGCGGCCCGGCCGCGGACGGCACGCGCGCCACCGGGGCGCGCGGACGACATCAATCAGATCGAAGCGTTTTCAGGCGGGGCGCGAGGCTGCGCGAAACGGATGCCCTTGCGGGGAAATTCGGGAATGGCCGGCGCGACCGCGCGATAGGCGAACGTCCGCACGAAGCCCGGCAACACGGGCAGGCTCGACCCGAGCGCCACGTTCGCCGCGAAGCCGGGACAGTACACGCAGTGCGGCACGCCGGCATGGTCGAACGACGACGCATCGTGATCGCCGCCCGCCTGCGCGAGCACGACCTGGCGGGCGCCCGCTGCACTGCACAACTCGAGCGTGAGCTCGCCGGCGCCGCTCGATGCAAGACGCGCATAGCCAATGACGGGCGACAGTACGTTCAGTACCAGCGCCAGCCATACGAGGCCAATCCATCGCGTCGTTCGTTTCATCGCGGTCCAGAAAAAGTGCGCGCAAGTATAACAAGTGGGCCGATTGTTGCCGATTCCGCACGAAGCAATAGTCGGCATCACAGCGCGCGTCAGAGCGCATGTGCCGTTAATACAACAGAGACAAAATCTAACGATTCGCCACTGGCATAAATTCAAGCGCGAGGTTGATAATCATCGAACCTGCTGGAGAAACAATCATGGACGAAAGACCAACCCGCATGCCCCCGCCCGAGCAAGTGATGAGCCCGGATCCGGAACCCGTCGGCGTGGAATTCCTCGCCGAATTGCCCGAGCACGTGCGGGCATTCTTCGACGAGCAGCACAGGCTGTACTCGCCGAAGTGAACGCCTGTTCGGTTCTGTAACCGCTACGTGTCGATCATCGCTATCGTGCGGTTCATCGCTGCGCATCGCGCGCAATTCGCCTCGCACCCGGGCCGCAACAGCCTGACGGTGCCGGATCAGCTCGCCTGCTGATTCTCCGGTCGCTGCGCTACGCCGCGCGACTGTCTTCGTCTATCCTTCTGGTTTTCCACCTCCGGCCCGCCCGGGTCTCCCGATCGTTCCGATGAAGCAAGCCATTCGTGCCAGCCTCGCTGTCGCCGCGCTCGGCGTCGCCCTCTTTTCGTCCCCGCGCATCGCCAATGCAGACGGTGACGACACCGCCCTCACCAACATCGTCGCGCTCGCGTCGCAACGCCTCGCGCTCGCCGAACCGGTCGCTCGATGGAAATGGGCAAATCACAAGGCAATCGAGGACCGGCCGCGCGAGGCGGAACTGCTCGTCTCGGTCGAGCGGCGCGCGGCACAGGCCGGCGTCGATCCCGCGTTCGCCCGGACGTTCTTCGAGGATCAGATCGCCGCGAGCAAGGACGTACAGAACGCGCTGTTCGCGACCTGGCGCGCGACGCGACCGCCAGAAGGCACGCCGCCCGATCTCGCGACCAGCACGCGCCCGGCGCTCGACCGGCTGACGCAGAAAATGCTCGCGGGGCTCGCGCAGGTTGCACCGCTGCGCGATGCGCCTGATTGCCAGGCGCGGCTCGCGCGCGGCATCGCCAACTGGAAGACGCTCACGCGCTACGACTCCACGCAAACACAGGCACTCGGCACCGCGCTGTCGCACGTCTGTTCGGCCGGCGGCGCAAGCGCGATCGGTTGACGACCGCGCCTGATCAACCCGCCTGCCCCGCAGGCGTAAGCGCGGCGAGCGGAATCAGTTGCAGGCCGCGCGCGAGATGCGTCTGCAGCAGGCGGTGGGTGAAGGGTTCGAACGCACCGTCCGTCCCGTCGGCTGCGAGTTGCGCGGCCGCGTCGAGCGATTCCGCCGCGCCGAGATAGCGCCAGCCATCGATCACATGAAACACGCGGCGCTCGCCGCTCGCCTCGAACGCGACGGCACCTTCGAACGGCCAGGGCGCAACGCCGGCACGGGCGTCGGCCGCGGGGCGCCGGTTGTACGACGGCCGCAGCCGGGCGATCCATTGCGCTTCGGCGAGCATCGCCCCCAGTTCGTTGCCGGTCTCGCGCCACTCGACACGCCGCACCTGCTGCGCAAGCCGCATTTCCTTCGACGAACGGCGCTCGCCCGTGAGCAACGCACGCAGCCGTTGCCGCACACGCACGCTGCGGCCAACATACAGCGGCACGTCCTCCGCCCCGAACAGTGCGTACGCACCGCATCCGGCCGGCGCGGTATCGAGCCAGGCTTCGGTCAGGTCGCCGCCCAGACGGTAGTGGCGCGTCGTGCGCGTGATCTGGTCACGCAGCCGCTCGAGCGGCACGATGTCGTGCAACAGGCGCCAGAACTGCCACAGCAGGTCGGCATCCGCCAGCGCCCGGTGGCGGGCAGCCGGCACGAGGCCGTGACGTTCGATCAACGCGTCGAGCCCGTGCCGCGATTCACGCGGGAACAGCGCTCGAGACAGCCGCACCGTACACAGCACATCGGGATTGAATGCGAAGCCGGCGCGCTCGAATTCGGCCCGCAGGAAGCCACGATCAAAGCTCGCGTTGTGCGCGACGAAAAGCTTGCCGTCGAGCCGCTCGAACAACGCCGGCGCCAGCGACGCAAATGACGGTGCGTCGCGCACCATCTCGTCCGAAATACCCGTCAGTTGCTGGATGAACGGCGGAATCGGCTGCCCCGGATTGACGAGCGTCGTCCATGTCGACACGCCGAACGGGCCGATTTCGACCACGCCGACTTCGGTGATGCGGTGTTCGGCGGGCGAGCCGCCAGTGGTTTCAAGGTCGACGAAAACGAGCGGCTGTTCGCTGGCGGGATCGGACGGACGGGGAGAATCGGACATGAAAAGACTGGGAAACGATGCTTCCGTGAGTATGCACCGGCATCCCCGTTCGCGGCCAGCCCGAACCGGAATGTTCCGTCCCCGGAAAATAAAAAGCCCCCGCAATGCGGGGGCCGGACGTGATCGGCAATGCGTGGCGCGTCAGACCGCCTGGATATTCGCTGCCTGCTTGCCTTTCGGCCCGACTTTCACGTCGAACGAAACACGCTGGTTTTCCTTCAGCGTCTTGAAGCCGTCCATCTTGATTTCGGAAAAGTGTGCAAACAAATCTTCACCGCCATTGTCCGACGTAATAAAGCCGAAACCTTTAGCATCGTTAAACCATTTCACGATACCGGTATCCATGTCTTCGTTCCCCACTCGATTAGATCAAAAAAGCTATTTTTATAGCCGTTTCCCGAAATCCCGAAACATTGCGCCAGCACCCGCACCAGCACGCCGCCCGAGGACGGTGTGCTGACTTTATAAATGGGACAATCCGGGTGCGTCAAGGAAATTTTTGACGATCGTTTTATCAAAAAAGCGCTAATACCATTGGAATCGGTACACCATCGCTTTTTATTAATTGATTCGCATCAAAAACCTGTCAATATTACCGGGATCATAGTCCAGGCATTTTCAGTCATGAAATTCCTACCGGGGACAAATCTGATCGGTAAAATCCTCGGGTTTTTTCCGGGTTGCGGAAATCCGGGGATCTTGCGATGCTCACATGACGTCGGAAGGAAGGAGAAGGTCATGTGGCTGGACGGAATCAAGCGCTTCGCGAGCCGGCTCGGACGCGTACGCCGCAAGTCCCGCGCCCTGCTCGAGTCCGCATCCTCGCGCGAAGCGCCGTGCGACACCGAATTCGATACGACCTGGCACGGCGATCACTGGCAGAACCTGCTCTCGTCGCCGCTCGATGCCCGTCACTACGTGATGGAAGACTGGACATACACGCCGCCGCCCAACGAAGCCACGGAGGCCGCGCCTGCGGCCAAGCGCAAGCGGCGCCCGTTCCCGCAATAGCACGCGGACAGACGGGGCAAAAAAAAAGCGCGACTGGGAAGTCGCGCCGACAAAGGTTTGGAGATCTTTTCCGTCAACGAAAAAGTCTGCTTCGGAAAGCAGAGATCGCAGTATAGCGAGAGAACAACCTTTCATTAGTTATGCTCCACACAAACCTCTATTGCCGATGTGTCAATAATCGGACTATGACCATCCCCGTCTGCTGCTGACTGCCTGTCGCGATCGCGCAACGCCCATTACGGACTCCTGATCGCCATTTTTCTTCGCTGCACCGCCGCAAACCCTTGATGGACAATCGTTTGCGCTGCCCCATCGATCTTTGCGGATTACAAAATATATTATTGCTTAAAGCGGATCCCTCCCCCACTCCACGCACTCCGTACACTGCAGATGGCTTATTGATAAGCGCACCGCCGCTCTGCCGGACCGGCCGCAACGTCAAGCAAAACATGCCGGTCCGCAGCAGGTTCGATCGATATCATCCTGTTTGGAGACAGATCCATGAAAAAAACCCTGATCGTCACCGCGTTGTCGGGGGTATTCGTTACGGCAGCTCACGCCCAAAGCAGCGTGACGCTATATGGCTTGATCGACGCAGGCATCACCTACACGAACAATCAGCACGGCCATAGCGCCTGGCAGGAAACAAGCGGTTCGGTCAACGGCAGCCGCTGGGGCTTGCGTGGCACTGAAGATCTCGGCGGCGGCCTGAAAGCGATCTTCACGCTGGAAAATGGTTTCGGCATCAATAACGGCGCGCTGAAGCAGAACGGCCGGGAATTCGGCCGGCAAGCATTTGTCGGCCTCGCCAACGACAGCTACGGGTCGCTGACGCTGGGCCGGCAGTACGACAGCGTCGTCGACTATCTCGGGCCGCTGTCGCTGACCGGCACCCAGTACGGCGGCACCCAGTTCGCCCACCCGTTCGACAACGACAACCTGAACAACTCGTTCCGGATCAACAACTCGGTCAAGTATCAGAGCGCGAACTACGGCGGCCTCAAGTTCGGTGCGTTGTACGGGTTCTCGAACTCGACCGCTTTCGCGAACAACCGCGCCTATAGCGGCGGCGTGTCGTACAGCTACCTGGGCTTCAACTTCGCCGCGGCCTACTTGCAGCTGAACAGCGACGTGAACGCACTCGCGCAGGCAGCGACCGATCCGGGCGCAGTGACCGGCGACTGGACCTTCGCATCGCGCGTGCAGCGCACCTGGGGCGCCGGCCTGAATTACGGTTTCGGCCCGGCCACGGTCGGCTTCGTGTTCACACAAACGCGCCTGACCGGCATCCGGGCAATCAGCGCGGGGCAGTCCGGCGTGTCCGGCGGCATCACGGGCCTCGGCGGAACCGCGCGCTTCAGCAACTACGAACTCAACGGACGCTACGCGCTGACACCGGCGCTGTCGCTCGCCGGCTCCTACACGTATACGCAGGGCCGCCTGGCCGGCGACAAGCCGACCTGGCACCAGTTCAACCTGCAAGCGGACTATGCACTGTCGAAGCGCACCGATGTCTACCTGCAGGGCGAGTTCCAGAAGGTCAACAACGACGGCCTCGACCTCGGCGCCAATATCAACGGGCTGGGCGCCGCATCATCGACCAACAAGCAGATCGCGGTCACGGCCGGCATGCGCCACCGCTTCTAAGCGACCGGCACATTGGCCGCACGCCGGATGACGAAGCGCCCCATCGGGGCGCTTTTTCTTTGTCGGGCAGCGCCGTGCGTCGCTCAGGCGTTACCCGGCGCGGGGTAACGGACATCGAGCACTTCGATCGGTTGCGGGCCGGCCGGCGTCATCAGCATGACGGTATCGCCGATCTTCGCCTTGATCAGCGCGCGCGCGACCGGCGAAATCCAGCTGACGCAGCCGTGATCGAGATCGACCTCGTCGATCCCGACGATCGTGATCGTGTGATCCTCGCCGTCCGGTGTCTCGTAATCGACCGTTGCGCCGAAAAACACCTGGTCGACGTTCTCCTGCCGGCTCGCATCGACGACTTCGGCCAGATCGAGCCGCTTCGTCAGGAAACGGATGCGGCGATCGATCTCGCGAAGCCGCCGCTTGCCGTAGATATAGTCGCCGTTCTCCGACCGGTCGCCGTTCGACGCAGCCCAGGACACGAGCCGCACGACCTCGGGACGCTCGACGTCGATCAGGTTCAGCAGCTCGTCCCTCAGCCGCTTGTGGCCAGCCGGCGTGATGTAGTTCTTCGCACCCGCCGGGATCGCTGGCTGGGCCTGGTCGAGATCGTCGTCGTCGCCGTCCGACTCTTTGACAAACGCCTTGTTCATGATGCGGATTCAACATGGATGACTGATGCTCCAAGGGTACACGAAGGGCGCCCCGGCAAGACCGCGCTGAACAATTCGCGAATAAGGCTTCCCTTTTTATACAACCCTGCTATAATTTCGCTTCTGCGTGCGGCTGTAGCTCAGTTGGATAGAGTACTTGGCTACGAACCAAGGGGTCGTGGGTTCGAATCCTGCCAGCCGCGCCACTTTTTCGAGGGCCTTCGGAACCGAAGGCCCTTTCAGTTCGAAGCAGTAGAAGTTTTGTTTTGCGTGCGGCTGTAGCTCAGTTGGATAGAGTACTTGGCTACGAACCAAGGGGTCGTGGGTTCGAATCCTGCCAGCCGCGCCACTTTTTTGGGGGCCTTCCCATCGCAGAAGGTTCCGACAGTCAAGCAGTACCGTTTTGCGTGCGGCTGTAGCTCAGTTGGATAGAGTACTTGGCTACGAACCAAGGGGTCGTGGGTTCGAATCCTGCCAGCCGCGCCACCTTAAAAGGGCTTTCCTCCGGGAAAGCCCTTTTTCTTTTCCGCCTACCCTTCCCTTGCTCACGTCCCGGCAACGTACGGTTGCGTGGCGCCCCTTTTCGGAAGGACGTCGACCACACCGCGCGTTCGCCTCTCCGGCAGCCCAAATGAAAACAGCGGCCACCGGCCGCCGTCGATCGATCGCCTCGCGGGCCAGGCGTCAATAATCCTGCCGCTCGCGCTCGATGCGCATGCCACCGTCGTGGCGCGCATGCGTACCATCGTCGGTCGAACGCTCGCGCATGATCCGCATCACGTCCGGATTGGTTCGAACGCGTCGCATCACGTTCGCGAGATGCACACGGTCGCTGACCTGGATCACGAAGCGCAGCACCGTCGATTCGTGCGTCAGATCCTCGTCCATCGCGATATGCACGATATTCGCATCGGCCGACGTGATGTCCGCCGCCACGCGCGCAAAGATGCCCTTCGTGTTCTTCACGAGCGCCTTCACCGCGACATCGAACAGGCGGCCCGGCTGCGGCGCCCATTCGACGTCGATCCAGCGGCCCGGATCGCGGCGATGGATACGCTGCGCCACGCGGCAATCGGTCGTATGAATCGCCATCCCCAGGCCTATGCCGATGTAACCCATGATCGCGTCGCCCGGAATCGGCCGGCAGCATGCCGACAGCTGCACGGACATCCCTTCGGTGCCGGTAATCACGACCGGCGGCGCATGGTGCGCCGGATGCCGCTCGGACTTCGGCAGATCGTCGTCCGCATCGCGGCCGCTCATCAGCACCTCGATGCGCTTGGCCATCACCGCGGCCACGCGGCGGCCGAGGCCGATGTCCGCGAAGATTTCCTGACGGCTCTTGTTGCCCGTCCACTGCACGAGCTTCTCCCACACTTCCGGCTCGACATCGGCCAGCGCGAGACCGTAGCCCTTCAGGCTCTGGTCGACCAGCCGCTCGCCAAGCTGCACCGATTCGTTCAGGCGCATCGTCTTCAGGTAGTGACGGATCGCCGAGCGCGCCTTGCCGGTACGCACGAAGCCGAGCCATGCGGGGTTCGGCTTCGAATACGGCGCCGTGATCACCTCGACGATGTCGCCGCTCTTCAGCTCGGTGCGCAACGGCAGCAGTTCGTTGTTGATCTTCACGGCAACGCACTGGTTGCCGAGATCGCTGTGGATCGAATACGCGAAATCGAGTGCCGTCGCGCCGCGCGGCAGCGCCATGATCTTCGACTTCGGCGTGAACACGTAGACCGCGTCGGGGAACAGGTCGATCTTCACGTGCTCGAGGAATTCGCTCGAATCGCCGGCTTCGCTCTGGATGTCGAGCAGCGACTTCAGCCACTGGTGCGCGCGCTTCTGCACGTCGCTGAGATCCGCGCTGCCGTTCTTGTACAGCCAGTGCGCGGCGACCCCCGCCTCGGCGATCTCGTGCATCTTGCGCGTGCGCACCTGGAACTCGATCGGCGCACCGAACGGGCCAACGAGCGTCGTGTGCAGCGACTGATAGCCGTTGATCTTCGGGATCGCGATGTAGTCCTTGAACTTGCCGGGCACGGGCTTGTACAGCGCGTGCAGCGCGCCGATGCACGTGTAGCAGTCGAGCGGGCTGTCGACGACGACGCGAAAGCCATACACATCGAGCACCTGCGAGAACGACAGCTGCTTGTCGCGCATCTTGCGGTAGACGCTGTAGATGGTCTTTTCGCGGCCGGTGATCTCGGCGTCGATCTTCGCATCGGCCATCGCACGCTGCGCGGCCTCGAGGATCTTGCTGATCACTTCGCGGCGGTTGCCGCGCGCGGCCTTCACGGCCTTCTCGAGCGTCGCGTAGCGATGCGGGTTGAAGTTCGCGAAGCTCATGTCCTGCAGCTCGCGATACGTGTTGTTCAACCCGAGGCGGTGCGCGATCGGCGCGTAGATGTCGAGCGTTTCCCGCGCGACGCGGCGGCGCTTTTCCATCGGCACCGCGCCGAGCGTGCGCATGTTGTGCAGCCGGTCGGCGAGCTTGACGAGAATGACGCGCACGTCGCGCGCCATCGCGAGCAGCATCTTGCGGAAGTTTTCCGCCTGCGCTTCCTCGCGGCTGCGGAACTCCATCTTGTCGAGCTTCGACAGGCCGTCGACCAGTTCGGCGACCTTCGGACCGAACCGTTCGGCCAGCTCGTTCTTGGTCACGCCCTGGTCTTCCATCACGTCGTGCAGGAGCGCCGCCATGACGGCCTGTGCGTCGAGCTTCCAGCCGGCGCAGATTTCCGCGACGGCGACGGGATGGGTGATATAGGGTTCGCCGCTCTGGCGATATTGACCGAGGTGGGCTTCGTCACTGAAGTGGAACGCCGCCTTGACCTCTTTGATTTCCTCCGGAGGAAGATACTCGGCAAGCGCGGCCGTCAGTTTCGCGATCGAAACGACGCCGTGCTTGCGGGGCTGCTCCGGTGTGGCGGTCGGCCCGAACAGATGCCGGAAGGACTGTTCGAGGACCGCGTCGATGTACTGGCGCGCAGGCGACTGGGCCGTGGCTTCGGTGGTCGAATCCGCGGAGGCGGACGATGGGGTGGTGCTCATATTCGCCTCCAGGTCGAGTCGTTGCGCGCGTGGATTACATGGCTGGAACGGGCCGGATGCGCGTTACACCGGCACCTTCTTCAGCATCTCGACGCCGACCTGGCCGGCAGCGATTTCGCGCAGCGCGACGACGGTCGGCTTGTCGCGGCTTTCGATCTTCGGCGTATGGCCTTGCGCGAGCTGCCGCGCGCGATAGGTGGCGGCGAGCGCCAGTTCGAAGCGGTTCGGGATTTGCTTCAGGCAGTCTTCGACGGTAATGCGAGCCATGTTGGTAATTCCTTCTGAATATAGTGCTTATTCTACCTTATGTCCCTCGTCCCCCGCGTCATTCCGCGTGGGGCAGATGGATGCCGAGCTCGATGAACAACTCCGTGTGTCGCGCGTACTGCGAAGCAAAGCGCAGGCGCGTGGCCGCAACGATGCATTCGAGTTCCGCGAGCGCACGCTCGAAATTCTCGTTGATCACCACGTATTCCGCTTCGGACGCGTGCGCGATCTCGCTGCCGGCGGCAAGCAGGCGGCGCGTGATCACGTTCGGCTCGTCCTGGCCGCGCTTCTTCAGGCGCTCCTCGAGCGCGTCGAGCGACGGCGGCAGGATGAAGATGCCGACCGCGTTGCGGAACTGTTTCTTCACCTGCAGCGCGCCCTGCCAGTCGATCTCGAGCAGCACGTCGTGGCCGTTCTGCATCTGCTCTTCGATCCAGACGCGCGACGTGCCGTAGTAGTTGCCGTGCACTTCCGCGCTCTCTAGGAACTCGTGCGCCGCGTGACGCGCGCGGAAATCCTCGACCGTCGTGAAGTGATAGTGCTGGCCGTCCTGCTCGCCCGGGCGCGGCTTGCGCGTCGTGTACGAGATCGACAGGCAGATGTCGCTGTCCTTCGACAGCAGCGCATTCACGAGCGTCGACTTGCCGGCACCCGACGGCGCGACGACCATGAACAGGTTGCCGGGATAGACGCCGCCGTGCAGCGAATGCGACGCGTGCGCGTCGCGAGTAGATTCCGTCATGTTGCTTTACTCCAGGTTTTGCACTTGCTCGCGCATCTGCTCGATCAGCAGCTTGAGCGCCATCGACGCGTCGGCAAGTTCCTTCGCCGCCGCCTTCGAGCCGAGCGTGTTCGCTTCGCGATTCAGTTCCTGCATCATGAAGTCGAGACGCTTGCCGACGCGGCCGCCCTTCTCGATCACATGGCGCGTTTCGTTCAGGTGCGCGGTGAGCCGCGACAGCTCTTCCGCGATGTCGATCCGGATCCCGTACATCGTCACTTCCTGACGAATGCGCTCCGCGGCTTCCTCGCGCGTGACGATCGTCGAGCTGCCTTCGGGCGCCGCGATGCCGAGCGCCTCCTGCAACCGTTCGACGATCTTCTGCTGGTGCTTCGCGATCAGCTCCGGCACGAGCGGCGTGATGCGTGCGACGATCGCTTCCATCTCGGTGACGTTCGTCAGCAGCATCGTCGCCAGCTGTGCGCCTTCGCGCGAGCGCACGACGACGAGCTCGCCGATCGCTTCCTTGCCGCACGCGAGTACCGCGTCGCGGATCGCCTCCGCCGACACGCCGCTCTCGGCGATCACGCCGGGCCAGCGCAGGATCTCGCCCGCGCGCAGGCGGCCGACGCCCGGGAACGTGTCGAGCACCGAGCGCTCGAGCTCGGCGAGCTGGCCGAGCGCGGACTGGTTCAGCGCGCCTGCGCCGATGCTCTGCTCACCGCGCTGCAGGTTGATGCGGATGTCGACCTTGCCGCGCGACAGCTTGTTCATCAGCATTTCGCGCAGCGCGGGTTCGCACGCACGCACGTCGTCCGGCATCCGGAAATTCAGGTCGAGGAAGCGCGAGTTCACGGTGCGCAGTTCGACCGACACGCTGGTGCCGCCGTTGCCGGTGGCCGTCGCGAGTTCGCGCGTCGCGCTCGCGTAGCCCGTCATGCTGTAGATCATGGTTCGTCTCGCCGTCTGGGTGCCCTCGCGGGCGGGATATGTCGAGGCGCCCGGCGCATCGGAAAGCGCGGGGCGGGAAGCGCGCATTATCCCATTTTTGCGGACCACCCCGCCGGGCACGCCCGCCGTTCGGCGCTAAAATCGGGGTTTCCTCTCGTTCCGCGATTCCCACATGACGTCCTCCGTTTCCCGCCCGAGCGGCCGCCGCGCCGACGCACTCCGCAAGGTCGCCCTTACGCGCCACTACACGAAACATGCCGAAGGCTCGGTGCTGGTCGAATTCGGCGACACCAAGGTGCTCTGCACCGCGAGCGTCTCCGAACGCGTCCCCGACTTCCTGCGCGACCGCGGGCAAGGCTGGCTGACCGCCGAATACGGGATGCTGCCGCGCGCGACGCACACGCGCAGCGACCGCGAAGCCGCCCGCGGCAAGCAGACCGGCCGCACGCAGGAAATTCAGCGCCTGATCGGCCGCGCGCTGCGCGCGGTGTTCGACCTCGAGGCGCTCGGCCCGCGCACGATCCACATCGACTGCGACGTGATCCAGGCCGACGGCGGCACCCGCACGGCGAGCATCACCGGCGCGTTCGTCGCCGCACACGACGCCGTGTCGACGCTGATCGCGGCCGGCAAGCTCACGCGCTCGCCGATCACCGACCACGTCGCCGCGATCTCGGTCGGCGTGTACGAAGGCGCCCCCGTACTCGACCTCGATTACGCGGAAGATTCGCGGTGCGACACCGACATGAACGTCGTGATGACGGGCGCCGGCGGTTTCGTCGAAGTTCAGGGCACGGCCGAAGGCGTGCCGTTCTCGCGCGCCGAGATGAACGCGCTGCTCGACCTCGCGCAAGGCGGGATCGCCGAGCTCGTGCAGCTCCAGAAAGACGTGCTGGGCGCCTGACATGCCGGACGACCACACCATCGCGCCGCTGTCGCGCATCGTTCTCGCGTCGAACAACGCCGGCAAGCTGCGCGAATTCACCGCGCTGTTCTCGACGGTCGGCATCGAGATCGTCCCGCAGGGCGACCTTGCCGTGCCGGAAGCGGAAGAGCCGTTCGGCACCTTCATCGAGAACGCGCTGACGAAGGCGCGCCATGCGGCGCGGCTCACCGGGCTGCCGGCAATCGCCGACGATTCGGGGCTGTGCGTGCGCGTGCTGCGCGGCGCCCCGGGCGTCTATTCGGCGCGCTACGCGCAACGCGCGGGCCGCGACAAGGGCGACGCGGCGAACAACGCGTATCTCGTCGAGCAGCTGCACGGCGTCGACGACCGGCGCGCATACTATTGCTGCGTGCTCGCGCTCGTACGCCATGCGGACGACCCCGAACCGCTGTTCGCCGAAGGGCGCTGGGCGGGCGAGATCGTCGATACGCCGCGCGGCGAGCACGGATTCGGCTACGACCCGTATTTCTACCTGCCGTCGCTCGGCGCGACGGCCGCCGAACTCGAGCCGGCCGTGAAGAACACGCACAGCCATCGCGCGCTGGCGCTGAAGGCGCTGCTGGCGCGGCTCGCGGAGGAAGCATGAGCGCGCTCGATACCCGTTCGCCAACGGAGGTTGCATGAGCCAGGCCGCGGAAACCGGCGCGCGCGTCGTCGCGACCTTCACGTCGCCCGGCCAGGTGCGGCTCACGTCGCTGCCGCCGCTCGCGCTGTATGTGCATTTCCCGTGGTGCGTGCGCAAGTGCCCGTACTGCGATTTCAATTCGCACGAGTGGAAGGGCGAGCGGTTTCCGGAAACCGAATATCTCGACGCGCTGCGCGCCGATCTCGAGCAGGCGCTACCGCTCGTGTGGGGCCGGCAGGTGCATACGGTATTCATCGGCGGCGGGACGCCGAGCCTGCTGTCGGCGGCCGGCCTCGAACGGATGCTGTCCGACGTGCGGGCGCTGCTGCCGCTCGACGCCGATGCCGAGATCACGCTCGAGGCGAATCCGGGCACGTTCGAGGCCGCGAAGTTCGCGCAGTTCCGCGCGAGCGGCGTGAATCGCCTGTCGGTCGGCATCCAGAGCTTCAACGAAACGCACCTGAAGGCGCTAGGCCGGATTCACGACACCACGCAGGCACGCGCGGCCGTCGAGATCGCCGCGAAGAACTTCGACAACTTCAACCTCGACCTGATGTTCGCGCTGCCGAACCAGACGCTCGACGAATGCCGTACCGACATCGAGACCGCGCTGTCGTACGCGCCACCGCATCTGTCGCTGTATCACCTGACGCTCGAGCCGAATACGCTGTTCGCGAAGTTCCCGCCGGTCGTGCCCGACGACGACGCATCGGCCGACATGCAGGAATGGATTCACGCGCGCACGGCCGAGGCCGGTTACGGACGCTACGAAGTTTCCGCGTATGCCAGGCCGAATCATCAGTGCAAGCACAACCTGAACTACTGGCGCTTCGGCGACTATCTCGGGATCGGTGCGGGCGCCCACACGAAGCTGTCGTTCCCGAACCGGATCCTGCGGCAGGCACGCTACAAGCACCCGGCAACCTTCATCGAGCAGGCGATGGCCGGCGCGGCCGTACAGGAAGAACGTGAAGTCGGCGCGCGCGACCTGCCGTTCGAGTTCATGCTGAACACACTGCGGCTCGTCGAGGGTTTCCCCGTGCACAGCTTCGCCGAACGCACGGGCCTGCCGATGAGCACGATCGAACCGGCGCTGCAGGAAGCGGAACGACGCGGCCTGATCGCGCGCGATTTCGCGCAGATCGCACCGACACCGCTCGGCCAGCGTTTCCTCAACGACCTGCAGGAATTGTTCCTGCGCGACGATTGAAGGAATGAACCTCGCGGCATTTCGGTTACAATGCCGCCTCGTGTGGAAGCGTGGCCGAGCGGTTTAAGGCACCGGTCTTGAAAACCGGCGACGGGAAACTGTCCGTGAGTTCGAATCTCACCGCTTCCGCCAGGAAATTCGCCAAACCCCGTCCATTCACCGAATGACGGGGTTTTTTGTTGGCCCGCACACACCCGTCCCTCACGTTCCGACGCATCGCGCCGGATGCCGTTACAATCCGGCGCTCCGATTCGCGAAACGGGAAAACCACGTCATGAAGCCCTTCATCGTCTCGGCGCTCGCCGCGCTGCTGGTTGCCGTCAGCACGCAGGCGACAGCGGACACCACCTCCGGCAGCGATACGCACGCGTCGTGCGCGATTGCCTACGTGACCGGCGTCGGCGGCTCGCCGCGCGGCCTGAGCGAATACCTTGCAAGTCCGTCGCCCTACAACTACCTGAAGGACAACGACCTCCAGTGCAAAGTCGGGGACGACGGACGCACGTCGAACTGCACCGGTGTGACCTACCTCCGGAACGAACAGGTCAGCGTGTACGACGATTCCGATCCGGCGACGCTGACCGTCGTCGCGCGTGTGGAACTCGACCACGGCCAGAAATACCCGGTGATCATCGTCGTGCAACGCAAGGACGCGCGCTGCAAACAATGATGCAGCGCCGCGCGCGAACCCGTCCGACGAAACGGCACGTGCGTTCGTGCCGGGTCCCGAGCGGTACCAGACCCACGGGCGCGGGCAGCGGGCCCATCGTCGGGCCGCATCGCGCTGGAAGCCTCCCGGCCGGCCGTTCGATCACCTAGAATTCGATCAACACGGCGACACGACCGCCGCCGCGTACTCGATGCCGCGCGCGCCACCCCTGCGGGCGGTACACGGAGATCGCCATGACCGAACTGTCGACACCGGCGGAACACGTCGATTACGAAGGCTTCGAGGTCCATGTCATGCCGGCCGTCGTGCCCGGTAGCGACACGCGCTACACCTACACCGGCTACGTGTGCCATCCGGGCGCGAATCCCGCATTGCCCGGTCACGCGGTGCCGTTCCACGCGGACGGCGAGGAAAGCTTCGCGAGCCTCGATGAAGCCGTCCACGAAGCCGTGCACATCGGCAAGAGCATCATCGACGGCACGCATCCCGACCTGTCGATCCTGTCGCTCGTCACGCACGGCTTCTGAACCAGGCGGCACGCATCGCTGAAGCGTGCGCGGGCGGCCGGACGATCGTCACGTGCCTGCGCGCCACTCGCGTTCCTCGCCTTTCTTTCAACCGTGCAACACGCACGCAGGGCCGCACACGGAAGGCAGCCACGCGAGCGTGCTGTCACATGTCGCGTCACATCGCGATGCGCAAGCGCACGCCTTCTCGTCATCAGCGATCGCATCATCCGGCATCGCGCATTATGCGTTTCTCCCGATATCGGCTCGCGTCCGTGCGCCTATCATTTTTTTATAGTCACTTCTGGCTAGCCTCCCATGCGCCCCCTTTCCCGTCCGCGCGTCGACCGGCTGCGTGCAGTTGCGCTGGCCGTCGTCGCCATGCTCGCGGCGTGCACGATCACGCCGCCTCCGTCACTGCGCTCGGTCCTGACGATTCCGTCGATCACCCGCAGCGGCAGCCTCGACCAGTACCGCGTCGAAGTCGCGCTGCGTGTCGCCGAACGCAATCCCTCCGGGATGCTGCACGGCACACCACAAGCCATGCTCCGCTCGCTCGTCGTCGTGGCCTTCACCGTCGATGGCAGCGGCCGGCTCGTCAACGCGTCCGTCTATCGCAGCAATGGCGACAGCGAAGCGGAAGCACTCGCGCTCGCGTCGCTGCGCCGCTCGGCGCCGCTGCCGCCACCACCGTCGCGACTGCTCGACGGCAACGGCCGGCTCGAATTGATGGAAGGCTGGCTCTTCAACGACGACGGCCACTTCCAGTTGCAAAGCACCGCGTCGGCGCAGGCGCAATCGATCGACTGACCGGTCGCCGCACCGCGATTGCCGGTGCGCGGCGGCGCTGGCTATAATTTTCCGCAATCGCGCGACCACCACGCCGCGCGCGTTCGCGCGCCCCATCCGGCACGCGAGCCGACCACGCCGGCACCGGGCGGCGGCGACGTACCCGTCTCCATCGTCGACCGGCGGGTGACGTCCGCGCCACGGCGCGCGTCCACGCCGCCACCGCATCATCCGCTCGGCTGCCCCCGGCAGGCGTCCGCCTGCCCGACCGCACGCCCAGCCGACCGCCCCAACGACAAAACGGAGACATCCATGTCCGCATCCCCCCCGGCCGTTGCACACGCAACCGGTTCGGCCGGCGCCGTCAGCCACCGGCGCATCGTGTTCGCGAGCTTCATCGGCACCGCGATCGAGTTCTACGATTTCTACGTGTACGCAACGGCCGCCGCGCTCGTCATCGGCCCCGTGTTCTTCCCGCACGGCTCCGCGACCGCACAGGCGCTGTCCGCGTTCGTGACGTTCGGTATCGCGTTCATTGCACGCCCGATCGGGTCGTTCCTGTTCGGGCACTTCGGCGACCGCATCGGCCGCAAATCGACGCTCGTCGCATCGCTGCTCGTGATGGGCGTGTCCACCACCGCGATCGGCTTCGTGCCCGGCTACGACGCGATCGGCACGCTCGCGCCGGTGCTGCTGTGCGTGCTGCGCTTCGGCCAGGGGATCGGCCTCGGCGGCGAATGGGGCGGCGCCGCGCTGCTCGCGACCGAGCACGCGCCGCAGGGCAAGCGCGGCTGGTTCGGGATGTTTCCGCAGCTCGGGCCGTCGGTCGGCTTCCTGATGTCGAATGGCCTGTTCTTCGCGCTCGCGCTGTCGCTGTCGGACGAGCAGTTCCGCAGTTGGGGCTGGCGCATTCCGTTCCTGGTCAGTGCGGTGCTCGTCGCGCTCGGCCTGTACGTGCGGCTCAAGATAACCGAAACGCCCGCGTTCCAGGCCGCACTCGATCGCAACGAGCGCGTGCGCGTGCCGGTCGCGACACTGATCACGCAACACTGGCAGCCGACGCTGCTCGGTGCGCTTGCAATGGTCGTCTGCTACACGCTGTTCTACATCTCGACGGTGTTCTCGCTGTCGTATGGCGTGTCGGCGCTGCATATTCCGCGCCAGAGTTTCCTCGGCCTGCTGTGTTTCGCGGTCGTGTTCATGGGACTCGCGACGCCGCTGTCCGCGTGGGCATCCGACCGCTTCGGCCGCAAACCGGTGCTGGTCGTGGGCGCGATCGCCGCGCTGCTGTCGGGTTTTGCGATGGAGCCGCTGCTCGGTAGCGGCTCGATGCCGCTCGTCGCGCTGTTCCTGACGATCGAGCTGTTCCTGATGGGCGTGACGTTCGCGCCGATGGGCGCGCTGCTGCCGGAACTGTTCCCGACCAACGTCCGCTATACGGGCGCGGGCGTCGCGTACAACCTCGGCGGGATCCTCGGTGCGTCGATCGCGCCGTATATCGCGCAACTGCTGGCAGCGCGCGGCGGGCTGTCGTGGGTCGGCGGTTATGTATCGGTTGCGGCGGCAATCAGCCTGATCGGTGTGCTGCTGATGCGTGAAACGCGCGACGCATCGCTCGTCTGAGACTCCGGGGCGCCCCGGGTTGTGCGGTGGCCGGCGCTGCCTATACTCGATCCTGGGCGCGCCGCGGCGCGCCCCCGGGATTCCGCCTCGAAGGAGCCGCCGCCATGAACATCCGCCTCGGCAATGCCGATCTCGTCCTGATCCTCGCGCTTGCGCTGGGTGGCGCGCTACTGCTCGCACTGCGCTTCCGGCCGAAGACCTGGCGCGGCCTCGTATTCGAGGCGCTGCTGGCGAACCTGGCGGCGATTGCCGCCGTCGTCACGGTCGAGGCGTTGCTCGCCTGAACCGGCGCGCCTCGCTTCGTCAGGCGGTCAGCCGCGCGCGCAGCGCGCCGTAGGCCGGACCGACCGCATCGATCGCATCCAGCGCTTCGTCGACGGACGGCATCGCCCCAGGCTCGCCGATCGACAGTGCATTAGACGCGCCACCGATACCGCAATGGTGCCGCGACGTCGCGACGAAAATCATCACGGTCGGCCGCTGCAGCGCGTGCGCCATGTGCACGAACCCCGTATCGACCCCCACCACGAGCGCAGCCCGGCCGAGCGCCGCGCCAAGCTCGCGCACCGTCATCGCGGGCAGCACGACCGCCCCCGGCGCGCGCGCGGCGATGTCATGCGCATCGTCGTGCTCGGCAGGCGATCCCCACGGCAACAGCACGCGTACGCCGCGCGCCATCATCTGCGTGGCGAGCGCGGCCCAGCGGTCGGCCGGCCATTTCTTGTCGGGGTTGGACGTTGCATGGAACAGCAGCATGAACGGTGCGCCATCGATCACGGCCGCCGGCAGGTTCACGTCCTGCGGCGGGACGATGCCGTACGTGGCGATGCCCTCGGGCACATAGCCGAGTGCCTCGCCGGCGCTCACGCGCATCCCGTGCCAGGCGTCGCAGTCCGGCCGCGGGCCGAAACGATGCGAATACGCGAAGCGTGCCCCCGTTTCGCCGAGATCCTGCGTCTGGTAGCCGACGCGGCGCGCGCCGCGCGCGAGCGCCGAAATGATCGCGCTCTTGTAGACGCCGTGCAGGTCGATCACCGCATCGTAGCGGTGCGCCCGCAGCGCGCGGATCGACGCCGTGATCGCCTTCAGGTCGCCGCGATTGCGCAGCTTCTTGAAGCGGCGCAGCGGCGCGCAAAGGACACGGCTGACGCCCGGATGCCAGCGCACCACCTCCGCGCACGATTCGTCCACCGCCCAGTCGACCGTTACGCCGGGAAAGGCGCGATGCAGATCGGCAACGACGGGCAGTGTCTGGACGACGTCGCCGAGCGACGTCACTTTCACGATGAGGATACGTTTCACGATGTGTGGGGATAGACCGGCCAATTTGGCATGCTAACGATGGTTACATGCGCAAACATTACGTGAAAATTACTTTTGCAACAAAATGCATCTCCTTTCAGGAACATTCTCGCACCCCGTCCGCATCCGGTTCTTTTTATAATCTGGTCTTTGCCTACCGGCCCGCGTCGATGCCACGCCCCGCCCTTCCCGCCCTGTTCCCCGCCCTCACCCGTCGTTCGATGAGGATCTGGCGCCAGTACGGCGTTTTCTGGCTCGGCGCGATCGTCGTCGGCCTCACGGCCGTACTCTACGCGCGACTGATCGACTGGGGCTACGAAACCTTCCGCACGATGCGCGATCACGCCGCGTGGCTGCCGCTGCTGCTGACGCCGGCCATCGCCGCGGTGTCGGTATGGATCACGCGCCGCTTCTTCCGCGGCGCCGAGGGCAGCGGCATCCCGCAGGTAATCGCGACACTGCATGCGCGCCCGAGCGCATTCGGCTCCCGGCTGCTGACGCTGCGCATCCTGTTCGGCAAGGTGCTGGTCTCGTTCCTCGGCATCCTGGGCGGCTTCACGATCGGCCGCGAAGGGCCGACCGTGCAGGTCGGCGCGGCGCTGATGTTCAACCTGCGACGCTTCTACCCGCGCTCGAACGCGCAGATCGAACGCCAACTGGTGCTCGCCGGCGCGGCGGCCGGGCTGTCGGCCGCGTTCAATACGCCGCTCGCCGGGATCGTGTTCGCGATCGAGGAGCTGACGCGCAGCTTCTCCGCGCGCGCCAGCGGCGTGCTGATCACGGCGATCATCCTCGCCGGTGTCGTCGCACTCGGCCTGAACGGCAACTACACGTATTTCGGCACGATCGATGCCGGCCCCCATTTCCCGAAACTGCTCGCGCTCGCCGTGCTGGTCACCGCGATCGTGACGGGGATCGCAGGCGGCCTGTTCTGCTGGCTGCTGCTCAATACGGGACGCTGGCTGCCCGCGCAACTGCTTGGCCTGTACCGCGAGCGGCCGATCACGTTCGCCGCGCTGTGCGGCTTCGCGATCGCCGTCGTCGGCCTCGTATCGGGCGGCACGACCTTCGGCAGCGGCTATGCCGAAGCGCGCGGCCTGCTCGACGGCAGCCAGCATCTGTCGGTGTTCTATCCGTTCCTGAAGATGATCTCGATGGTCGCGTCGTACCTGCCGGGCATCCCGGGCGGGATCTTCGCGCCGTCGCTGTCGATCGGCGCCGGGTTCGGCAACCTGTTGCACCTCGTGTTCAGCAACATGAGCCTGCCCATGCTGATCGCGCTCGCGATGGTCGGCTACATGGCGGCCGTCACGCAGTCGCCGATCACGTCGTTCGTGATCGTGATGGAGATGATCAACGGTCACGCGCTCGTGATTTCGCTGATGGCCACCGCGTTGGTGTCGAGCCGCGTCTCGCGCTTTTTCGCGCCGCCGCTCTACGAAACACTCGCCCTGCGCTATCTCGCGCCGCCCGTCGCGGCCGCGGAACCGGCCGCTGCAACCGCGGCGAGCGCGACGGTGGCAACCGGCGTCACCGAGCCGCAGGATGCGGCCGCAGCGCCCGCCGATCCGCTCGACACGCTGCGCGACGAAAACAGCGAAGCGCCGGCCACCGCCGTGCCGATCGAAGGCGCAGCGCACGCACCGGCACCGCACGACGACGAGCCGGCCGAGGCCGGGACGAACGGCCCGGCACAGCCCGGCCCGCGCGACGCTCAGTAGATCACGACGGGTGCCGGCCGGTAGTACACGGGCCGCGCCGGCACGACGACGCACCCGGCCAGCGTGATCGCGACGAGCGCAATGGCGATTGCGGTTCTTTTCATCGCCCGCCTCCATCAGGCCCAGTGGCCACGGGTCCAGAACCAGTTCGGACCGCGCTGGTCCCAATGGCCCGGCACCCATTGCATGCCGACGCGCTCGGCTTCCCAGTGGCCGCCGATCCACACGTAGCGGCCATGATCCCAGTGCCAGTGCCCACGATCCCACACATAGCCGACGCGCGAGGCCGGGACGACCTCGTAGCGCACCGGCGGCGGCGCATTCGGCGCGACGACGACGATTTCCTCGGTGCGCACGGCGACCGGCTCGGCGACGACCACGCGACCCTGCGGCACGACCATGGGCGCGCCCACGAGAATCTCGTCTGCGTGCGCGGCAAGCGGCGCGACGACGGCTGACAGGCTCGCAGCAATCAATGCGAGCGAAACGATACGACGTTGAGCAGTAGAGACAGCCATCACAACCTCCTGGTTGAACAAGTTACGCGAGCGTATTCGTTCAATGCGGGAGGCGCGGTAACGGCCGACAGACACCGTGTTACGGCATGCCCGAAAGTGCAACAGGGCGTAAGACGCGCACGGCGGCGCGTGCCGCCGTGCGGTGGGATACCGGCAATGGTCAGGCTTGCGGGATCTCGATCTTCACTTCGAGGACTTCGAGATCGTCCTGGCGCTCGAGGCTCACGCGGATGTCATCGTTCGAAATTTGAACGTACTTCGAGATGACCGCGACCAGCTCCTTCTGCAGCGCCGGCAGGTAATCGGCCGGCGGCCGGCCGCCGACGCGCTCGTGCGCGATGATGAGCTGCAGGCGCTCCTTCGCGACCGATGCGGACTTCTTCTTCTCGCCGAGGAGAAACGAAAGGATGGACATGGGCGGCCTCCGTTACTTGCTGCCGAAGAGGCGCTGCAGCAGGCCCGGCTTCTGGTAATCGGTGAAGCGCAGCGGCTTGTCTTCGCCGAGGAAACGCGCGACGACGTCCTTGTACGCTTCCGCAACGTCGGTGCCGTCGATATGCACGGCCGGCAGACCCTGGTTCGATGCATGCAGCACGGCTTCCGACTCGGGCACCACGCCGATCAGCTTGATGCGCAGGATCTCGCTGATGTCCTCGAGCGACAGCATCTCGCCTTCGCTGACGCGCTTCGGGCTGTAGCGCGTGATCAGCAGGTGCTCCTTGATCGGATCCTTGCCTTCGGTCGCGCGCTTCGTCTTCGACGACAGGATGCCGAGAATGCGATCCGAGTCACGCACCGACGACACTTCCGGGTTCGTGACGATCAGCGCTTCATCGGCGAAGTACATCGCGTGCAGCGCACCTGCCTCGATACCGGCCGGCGAATCGCAGACGATGTATTCGAAATCCATCGCGGCGAGGTCGTTCAGCACCTTCTCGACACCTTCGCGCGTCAGCGCATCCTTGTCGCGCGTCTGCGATGCCGGCAGGATGAACAGGTTCTCGCACTTCTTGTCCTTGATCAGCGCCTGGTTCAGGTTCGCTTCGCCCTGGATCACGTTCACGAGGTCGTACACCACGCGGCGCTCGCAGCCCATGATGAGATCGAGGTTGCGCAGGCCGACGTCGAAGTCGATGACGGCCGTCTTGTGGCCGCGCAGCGCGAGACCGGACGCAAAGCTCGCGCTCGTCGTCGTCTTGCCCACGCCGCCCTTGCCCGAGGTCACCACGATGATTTTTGCCATTTACCCAATACCCTGTGTTCGTCAATGAGAGCCGATCGATCCGGAGCGCACCGCGTGTATTACGTCAGCCGCAGCGGTTCGATCATCAGTTTTTCCTCTTCGAGCCGGATCTGCACCGATTTGCCCAGTACTTCGGCGGGCAACGGGTTCTCGGTTGTTCGATAGATACCCGCGATCGAAATCAGTTCCGGCTCGAGACACGTGCAGAAAATGCGCGCGTCGTGATTGCCGTGCACGCCCGCGAGTGCGCGGCCGCGCAACGGCGCGTAGATGTGGATATTGCCTTCCGCGATGATCTCCGCGCCGTGACTGACCGGCGCGAGCACCACGAGGTCTCCTTTCGCGTAAATCTGCTGCCCCGAACGCAACGGCCGGTCGATCACGAGCGTCTGGCCACCCGAGTGCAACAGCGTCTGTGCGGGCTCCTGCGCCGCTTCGGCTGCCGGAGCGGCGGCAGCTTCGGCGACGGGCGCCGGCGCCGGTTCCGCGTCGTCGGCGTGCTTCGCGGCCGGCGCGCGGCGATCGCGCGCCTCGAGCAGCGGCAGGCCGGCTTCCCCCGCCCAGCCCTGCGTTGCCAGCGCGACCACGCCCACCGGGCGCATCCGCACGTCGTTCAGCATCTGGCGGATGTCCGCCAGCGCGACGCGTTCGCCGTCAGCCAGGCGGCGGACGTCGATCACGACGACATCGTCGGCGAAAAACTCGGGAGTCGCTTCGAAGCGCTTGACCAGTTCGGTACGCAACGCATCGAGATCGGTCGTCTTCACGGTGAACAGCAACGTATCGACCGATCCGCTGCGCAGCTCGAAGAATGGCGATTTTTTAAGCGACATGGACACTCTGCAAAAATTTTTTGCGTATTTTACAGGCGTCCACGCGTGCGGCCATCATTTTTGGGAAACCGGGTAGCGGCGGCCCGGGCGGGCGCGCAACCGGCAGGCGGGCAGACAAGCGGGCGACCGGATCCTGACACGCCACGCAACCCGCGCTCCGACGTCACGTTAGCGCTTCATCTGCGACACGTACAGCGATTTCATCGCGCCGGGCATGCGCGCGATCGGCGCGTGTTCGCCGGTGTTGCCGAAACCCGCACGCTCGTAGAAGCGGATCGCGTTGCGGTTCGCATCGGCAATCCAGGCGTAGACGTCCTGGGCGCCACGCTCGGCGAGCCACGCAGTGGCCGTCTCCAGCAGCAGCACGCCGCCGCGCAGATGACGCACCGCGTGCGCCACCCACAGCTCGCTGACGAACGCACGCCGATCGGGCGTATTGTCGAAATACGCGCCGATCATGCCGGCCGGATGGCCTTCGGTATACAGCAGGAAAGTCGTCGACTCGTCGGACACGGCGCGCTGCGCGGCAATCGCCGACGCCGCGTCCGTTTCGACGTTCAGCAATTCGGCTTCCGGCGCTTCGCCGGGCGCATAGGGCTCGCGCAGCGATGCGGCGCGCAGTTCGCGATACACGCCGCCCTGGTCGGCAACGATACGACGAACGGTCAAGGTCGAACTCATGCAGGCACAGCCCCCTTCGGACAGCAAGCTACTAGCTTCAACCGAAAGCGGGGCATGAGTCAAATCGTTATTTTCAAATGGCGGCGCGAATCGAAAGGCAGCATGCACCGCCCGCGGCCATGCGGGCAGCTGGTGTGCAAGTGCAGCATCGCCATGTCGATGCATGCCGCTGAAAGACGGTTGCGACGGCTTCATTCGACGCATGACGCCTGTCGCCTTGCGACATGCGGCAGTTGCCCGTCGGGCCCTCCGGAATTCAGCGCGGAAGTCGTCACGATCCGTAAGATTGGCAACCCGAAAACATGTCTCGCGGGAACCTGCCGCCCTCCTTATATTGCGTCGCACCATTTGTTGCGACCCACTGGCATCGACACCCGCACGCGTCATGGCACCCGATCCGTCTGACGAACCGGCCGCCCGTGCAGGTCGATCCGGCGATTCCGGCATGTTTCAATCAGCTTGCGCGGGCCCATCCCTGACTGCGCCGCACGCGCTCCTCCGTTTGGAGCCGCGTGCCTAGTGCCGGAGTTTGGCAAGCGTGCTCATGGGTCGTATAACAGGCAGAACCGGGTGACGATCCGGCACTACCGTGCGTGCGTCGCGGATTGACGAGAATTCGAACAACCGTACAGGCGGCCGCCCGCGGGCCCGCCGACAGGAGGGAGACAATGGCAATCATCGACGGATCGGCTTCGGGCTGGACGGATGGCAAGCGTTACCTGTGGCTGCTCGGCGCGCTGACGATCACGCTGCCGATCCTCGCCGCCCAGCTCGCGCTGTCGACGGGCCTGCACGTGTTCTGGTGGTTCGGCCCGCTGTTCGCGTTCGGCGTGATCCCGGTCCTCGACACGCTGATCGGCGACGATCGCGACAACCCGCCCGAGGACGTCGTGCCGCACCTCGAACAGGAGCGCTACTACCGGTTGATCGTCTATCTCGCGACCCTCGTCGAATACGTCGCGTTCTTCGTGTGCGTATGGATCGTCGGCACGCACGCGCTCGCGTGGTACGACTACGTCGGCTTCGCGCTGTCGCTCGGCGCCGCGACGGGCATCTCGATCAATACCGCGCACGAACTCGGGCACAAGACCAACCGCTTCGAGCGTTGGCTCGCGAAGATCACGCTCGCGCCGGTCGCATACGGCCACTTCTACGTCGAGCACAACCGTGGGCACCACGTGCGCGTCGCGACGGCCGAGGATCCGGCGAGCGCGCGCTACGGCGAATCGTTCTGGGCATTCCTGCCGCGCACCGTGACCGGCAGCATCCGCTCGGCGTGGCGGCTGGAAAAGGCCCGCCTCGAACGGCTCGGGCATTCGCCGTGGACCTGGCGCAACGAGGTGCTGCACGCGTGGGCGATGACCGTCGTCGTATGGGGCATCGCGATCGCGCTGGCCGGCAAGGTCGTGATTCCGTTCCTCGTGATCCAGGCCGTCTACGGCGCGTCGCTGCTCGAAGTCGTGAACTACGTCGAACATTACGGGCTCGGCCGCCGCAAGCTGCCGAGCGGCCGCTACGAACGCTGCACGCCGCAGCATTCGTGGAACAGCAATCACGTCGTCACCAACCTGTTCCTGTACCAGTTGCAGCGGCACGCCGACCATCACGCGAATCCGACGCGCTCGTATCAAGCGCTGCGTCACTTCGACGATTCGCCGCAACTGCCGGCCGGCTACGCGACGATGATCCTGTTCGCCTATGTGCCGCCGCTCTGGTATCGCGTGATGAATCCGCGCGTCGTCGCGCACTATGGCGGCAACATGGCGCAATCGAACATCAAGCCGTCGATCCGAGACAGGGTGCTCGCGCAATATCCGGCCGCGGCGTGATCGTGGGGGAAGGGCCGGTGGAGACTGGCGCCGACGCGCCGCTCAAAGCCGGTGCCGCGCCGCATCCCGGCTCCGTCGACGTCCGGCGCGGCGGCGCAGCCGTCACGCCATTTCCGGCAGCCTGAACACCGCCACCGCATGCCGCAGCGCGCTCGCCTGCTCGGCCAGCGCCTGCGTCGCGGCCGTGGCCTGCTCGACGAGTGCCGCGTTGCGCTGCGTCGCTTCGTCCATCTGCGTGACTGCGACGTTCACCTGCTGGATGCCGCCGCTCTGCTCCTGCGACGCAGACGAGATCTCGCCGACGATCGTCGTGACGCGCTGCACCGCGCCGACGATCTCGTGAATCGATTCGCCCGCGCGGCCGATCAGCACGGCGCCCTCGTCGACCCGCTTCGTCGACTGCTCGATGAGCCCCTTGATCTCCTTGGCGGCGGCGGCGCTCCGCTGCGCGAGCGTACGCACTTCCGCCGCGACGACCGCGAAACCACGCCCCTGTTCGCCCGCGCGCGCCGCCTCGACCGCCGCGTTCAGCGCGAGGATGTTGGTCTGGAACGCGATGCCGTCGATCACCGCGATGATTTCGCCGACCTTTGCCGCGCTGTCGGCGATGCCGTTCATCGTGTGGACGGCATCCGTCATCACGCCACCGCCCGCGGACGCGATATTCGACGCGTCGCGCGCAAGCTGCGCCGCGTGCTGCGCGTGCTCGGCCGACTGGCGGACGATGCCCGTGAGTTCGGTCATGCTGGCGGCCGTCTCCTCGAGCGACGCAGCCTGCGCCTCGGTACGCGCCGACAGGTCATGATTGCCCGATGCGATCTGTGCGCTCGCCGTCGCGACGGCTTCGGCGTGCGTACGCACTTCGAGCACGACGCCCGACAGGCTCGCCTGCATCGTCTGCAACGCGCGCAGCAGATCGGCGATCTCATCGCGGCCGGCCGCTTCGACGTCACGGGTCAGGTCGCCTTCGGCGACGGCCTGCGCGCACGCCACCGCACGGTCGAGCGGACGCAGGATCGCGCGGCTGAACAGGAACGCGCCGACCATCGCGACGCCGAGCACGACCAGCATCAGCACGAGGCTCGCGGTGGTGGCGTGCTGCGCGTCGCGGCTCGCCTGCGCCGACACGGCGGCACTCTCGTCGGCGATCGACTTCGCGGCGCGCTCCAGCAGCGCCGCCGGTTCGCGGTCCACGCCCGCCACCGCGGCATCGCCGGCCGACGGCTCGAAGCCTGCGGCCTTGAACGCGTCGAAGCCGCGCCGGTAACCTTCACCCATCGCCGTGTGTGCGCGCATGAACTGCTCGACGAGCGAGCGGCTCTCGCCGGGCGGCAACTGATGAACGAGTTGCGCGGCGAGCGTATCGACCGTCCGCTCGCGCGTCTGGAACGCCTGCCAATACCGGTCGAGCTTGTCGGGCTGCTTGCCGCGCAACAACGTGTCCTTCCATTCCTGCACTTGCAGTTTGAACTGCACAAGCGTGGCCGACACGAGCCGTTCGTTGCCGACGTTCGTCTGCACGTCTTCGGCGAACGTATCGATCGACCGATTGAGAATATGGATACCGTACAGCGCGCCACAGAACATCAGCAGCAGCGCGACGGCGAATGCAAGGGGAATCTTGTAGCTCAGCTTCATGGGACCTTGAATCGACGGGGAGCGACGCGGCTCGGCACGAGCGCCGGCCGCCGCACCGTGTTAACGGCGCCGGAAGCGCGCGCTTAAAGCTGAAGAAATCGGTAAAGACCGGACGCGTGCGAAAAGGCCGGCCGCGCATCCGGTCATCAGGTCGGATGCGTCGCGCTCGGCGCGGTGGTCGCGGCCCTGCGCGGGCCCGCCATCCAGCGGTGCACGACAACGATCGACAGCACGCCGAATGCGATCCCGGCGATCACGTCGGCCAGGTAATGGCCGCCCTGCGTCGGCGTCGACACGATCATCGCGGCATTCAGCACGATCGATGCGGGAAACACGTAACGGACATGTCGGACCGCATACGCGAACAGCAGCGCCAGCATCACGTGGAACGACGGCAACGACACGAGCCCCTGCGATTCGGACAGGTTGAACCGCCGAAGCTGCCCGCTGCGCAGCAGGTCGTAGTGAGACACGGTCGACGCGGTGTCTGCATCCGCGATACCGAAATGGACGAATGCGCTTTGCGCGGGAAACGGCGTCGAGACGACGACAACGACAAGCAACGCAAATGCGAACAGCGCCATGAATTCGGCGAGGTCGTCATGTCGCCGTGCGGTCGAGAGAATGAACGGGACGGCGATCAGCTGCACGATGCTGCCGTGATACGCGAACGCCAGCACGCGCTGCCACTCGGCATGGGCCCTCACCCAGCGATACAGGTCGGGCCAGTGAAAGCCGAGCAACGCATCGAACCGGACGAGATCGGCTTCGATCGACGGCGGGGCGAGCGCCACGCACAAGTAGTCGAGTACCACGATCGCCTGGCTGAAGGCGGCGATCGTCACGATGCAAAGCAACGCGAGCGCCAACTCACGCCATCGCCAGGCGAGCGCGCGCTCGCGATAGCGCGATGTGTGCGACAGCACGATCAATACCGCCGCAACTGCGATGGCCACGCATCCTGCCAACCCCGCGAAATACGCCGCGTTACCGAGCGCCAGCGCCATGCCGATGCCGTGCGCGCCGAGGATGTCCACGACGGCAATGACGGCAGTCAGCAGCGTTATGCCCGTCAGGACTTTCGACACTCGGTTCGTCATCGGATTGGGGTGGATGCCGTTCAGCGCAACTGCATCGAGGCCGCGGCACGATCATGCACGCAGTGAGTCGCATCGTATCAGCACGATCCGATGTGTCGATGGTCGAGCTGTTGCCGCTGCAATGGCTTGCGACACGACACACGCACCGCAAGCCTAAAACGAAAAACCCCTTGATCCTTCCGGATCAAGGGGCTTCGTATTTTGGCGGAGAGGGTGGGATTCGAACCCACGGTACGGGGAAACCGTACGCCTGATTTCGAGTCAGGTACATTCGACCACTCTGCCACCTCTCCTTCCTTGCTGCTTTACTGCATTTCGCGGCTGGTCGTTTCCGCGAAAGAAAAGATTATAGAACGATCTCTTCGAAACGCACAAGCCCTTTTTTCAAAATTTTTTGCGAGGACTCGAGGCGCTTGCCGAAGCGCGCGCTTACGACGCCTGTGCCGGCGCGTCGATGCGCTCGATGCCGCCCATGTACGGACGCAGCACTTCCGGCACGGTGACCGAGCCGTCCGCGTTCTGGTAGTTCTCCAGCACCGCGACGAGCGTGCGGCCGACTGCGAGACCCGAACCGTTCAGCGTATGCACGAGCTCGGGCTTGCCCTGCGCGTTGCGGAAACGCGCCTGCATCCGGCGCGCCTGGAACGCTTCGGTGTTCGAGCAGCTCGAGATCTCGCGATAGGTGTTCTGCGCGGGCAGCCACACCTCGAGGTCGAACGTCTTCGCGGCCGAGAAGCCCATGTCGCCCGTGCACAGCGTGATCACACGGTACGGCAGGCCGAGCTTCTGCAGGATCGCTTCCGCATGACCGACCATCTCGTCGAGCGCCGCGTACGACGCTTCCGGCGCGACGACCTGCACCATCTCGACCTTGTCGAACTGGTGCTGGCGGATCATCCCGCGCGTGTCGCGGCCGTACGAACCGGCTTCCGAGCGGAAGCACGGGGAATGCGCGGTCAGCTTGATCGGCAGTGCGGAGGCGTCGACGATCGACTCGCGCACGGTGTTCGTCAGCGAAATTTCCGACGTGGAGATCAGGTATTGCGTGACCTTGTTCTCCTCGCCGCCCTTCTCGACGCGGAACATGTCGTCCGCGAACTTCGGCAGCTGGCCCGTGCCGTACAGGATCTCGGGGTTCACGATGTACGGCGTATACGTCTCGGTGTAGCCGTGCTGCTGCGTGTGCGTGTCGATCATGAACTGCGCGAGCGCGCGGTGCAGGCGCGCGATCGAGCCGCGCAGCATCGTGAAGCGTGCGCCGGCGAGCTTCGCGCCGGTCTCGAAATCGAGGCCGAGCGGCGTGCCGACGTCGACGTGATCCTTCACCTCGAAATCGAACTGGCGCGGCGTGCCCCAGCGGCGCACCTCGACGTTGTCGGCTTCGTCCTTGCCGACCGGCACGCTTTCATGCGCGACGTTCGGCATGCCCAGCATCAGGTCGGACAGGCGCGCCTGGATCTCGCCGAGCTTGGCTTCCGACGCCTTCATTTCATCGCCGATCCCGCCGACCTCGGCCATCACGGCCGACGTGTCCTCGCCCTTCCCCTTCATCGCGCCGATCTGCTTCGACAGGCTGTTGCGGCGCGCCTGGAGCTCTTCGGTACGGGTCTGGATCGCGCGGCGTTCCGCTTCGAGGGCGGAGAACGCGGCGATGTCGAGGGTGTAGCCGCGATCGGCGAGGCGCTGGGCGACGCCGTCGAGGTCTTTGCGCAGCAACTGGATGTCGAGCATGGGAGGACTTGGAGAATCGTTGTGTAAGACGGGAATTCTAACGCACCGCGGGGCCGCCACGGCACTGGCCGAACGGACAATGCTGCAAACGGGCGATGACCGTGGTGCGACGGCCATGGCAGTATCGCATTGCCGGTCCGCCCGCCGGCACCCGCGAAATCGCACGGCATCGGCGCGCCGCGGATCGCGAAACACCCGTGCGCGCCCGCGGCAGCGCATCGAACGAGACACCCGCCACACGTCACCGCTACTCAAGGAACCCGATGGCCATCGAACTGGACAAGGACGTACGCGACCGCGCAATCGCGTCGCTGCAACGCTATTTCACAGAAAACATGGACGAGCCGATCGGCAATATCCAGGCCGGCGCGCTGCTGCACTTCTTCGTCGAGGAGATCGCACCCGCGATCTACAACCTCGCGATCGCCGATGCGCAGGAGCGCCTGCATGCGCGGGTCGCCGAGCTCGACATCGAATGCCACGAGGAGCCGTTCGACTACTGGAAGAAGCAGCCGGGCCGCAAGCGCTGACGCGTTCGCGACGGCGCCGGCCTGACCGCACCGTGCGCCTGCCCGTCAGTCCTTCTTGCCGGCCTCGCGGTCGAGTTCGCGCAGCCACGCGAGCTTGTCGGCGATCTTCGATTCGAGCCCGCGCGGCACCGGCTTGTACCAGCGCGGTTCGCGCATCCCGTCCGGCAGGTACGTCTCGCCGGCCGCATACGCATTCGGCTCGTCGTGAGCGTAACGGTAAGCGTGGCCGTAGCCGAGTTCCTTCATCAGCTTGGTCGGTGCGTTGCGCAGATGCACGGGCACCTCGCGCGACTTGTCCTGCTTCACGAACGCCATCGCCTGGTTGAATGCGTTGTAGCCCGCGTTGCTCTTCGCCGCGCACGCGAGATAGATCACCGCCTGCCCGAGCGCAAGCTCGCCTTCAGGCGAGCCGAGCCGCTCGTAGGTTTCGGCCGCGTCGTTCGCCATCTGCAGCGCGCGCGGATCGGCGAGGCCGATGTCTTCCCACGCCATCCGCACGATCCGCCGCGCGAGATACTTCGGATCCGCGCCGCCGTCGATCATCCGGCAGAACCAGTACAGCGCACCGTCCGGGCTCGAACCGCGTACCGACTTGTGCAGCGCCGAGATCTGGTCGTAGAAGTTGTCGCCGCCCTTGTCGAAGCGCCGCGCGTTCAGCGTCATCGCGCTGCTGACGAATTCGGCGTCGATCGTCGCGGTGCCGGCCGACGTGGCCGCCGTCTGCGCCTGCTCGAGCAGGTTCAGGAAGCGCCGCGCGTCGCCGTCCGCATAGCCGACCAGCGTATCGATCGCCTTGTCGTCGAACGAAAGGCCATCGAGCGCGATTTCCTGCGCGCGCTTCAGCAACTGGCGCATCTCGTCGTCGTCCAGCGACTTCAGCACGTACACCTGCGCACGCGACAGCAAGGCCGAGTTGACCTCGAAGCTCGGATTCTCGGTCGTCGCGCCAATGAAGGTCACGAGCCCCGACTCGACGAACGGCAGCAACGCGTCCTGCTGCCCCTTGTTGAAGCGGTGGATCTCGTCGACGAACAGGATCGTGTGGCGGCCGGTGCGGTTCAGCGTGTCCTTGGCCTGCTCCATCGACTCGCGGATGTCCTTCACGCCGCCGAGCACAGCGGACAGCGCAATGAACTCGCAGTCGAACGCGAGCGCCGTGAGGCGCGCGAGCGTCGTCTTGCCGACGCCGGGCGGCCCCCACAGGATCATCGAATGCGGCTTGCCCGATTCGAACGCGAGCCGCAACGGCTTGCCTTCGCCCAGCAAATGCGTCTGGCCGATCACCTCGGCGAGCGTCTTCGGCCGCAGCGCCTCGGCGAGCGGGCGGCGCGGCTCGACTTGAAACAGGTCGGACATGAACCCTCGCTCCACATCTAACAATGGCGGCCGAACCGGCCGCCGGACCCGACATTATGACAGCCGCGCGAAAGCACCGCCGCACCGGGCGCCCGTGCCCGCACCCCCCGGAAACAACACGGGCCTGCCGTCGCCGGCAGGCCCGTCGGGGAAACAGCAGCGCGCGGCGCCGGTCAACCGGTAATCACGTCGGCGCCCTTCGGCACGACGAACTTGAACGTATCGCCCTTCAGCGGCGGATTCGTCTGGATGTTCGTAAACGTCAGCAGCGTGACGTTGCCGAACACGTCGTGCAGTTCCATCGCGGCGAGCGTGCCGTTCTTGAAGCCGATGCCGATCCGCTGGAACTGCGTGTCCTGCGCCTTCGGCAGCATCTCGAGCCACTCGATGCCGCCCTTCTCGCCGGCATCGCGCAGCGTGTAGTTCTTGTCGAGATCGTTGCTGCCGAACAGGATCGCGGCCGGGCTCGCGCCCAGCGCGCCGTTCAGCTTGCGCTCGGTGACCTGGTTCAGGTCGCGGTCGTACACGTAGAGCTTCTCGCCGTCGGCCTGCAGCACCTGCTGGTACGGCTTCTGGTATGTCCAGATGAACTTGCCCGGGCGCGCGAACACGAACGTGCCGCTCGAATTGTCGGTGGGCTTCGGCACAGCTTGCGCGGCGCTGGCCCCCTTGGCCGGCGCCTTGACGATCTGCTGCGTGAAGTCGCCCTTCGCCGAACGCACCTGCGACACGAACGCCTTCAGTTGCTCGGTGCCGCCCGCGAACGCGTGCGTCGCCGCGAGCATCAGCGATGCGCCGGCAAGCGCCGCGCCGAGCCAGCGCCGCGTCGAACGAAGGGGCATTGCGAACGAATGTTGCTGCATATTGCGGTTTTCTCCCTGGGTGGCCGGCGCTGCGGGCGCCGCGGACTCATTCCGCGTCGCGCGCCGGCACAAGAATTTCGCGGTTGCCGCTCGACGACATCGCCGACACGAGCCCCGACTGCTCCATCTGCTCGAGCAGGCGTGCCGCGCGGTTGTAGCCGATGCGCAGATGGCGCTGCACCAGCGAGATCGACGCGCGGCGGTTCTTGATGACGATCTCGACCGCCTGGTCGTACAGCGGATCAGACTCGCCGCCGCCTTCGCCGGTTCCCGCGCCGGCCGAGCCCTCGTCGCCGTCGGCGGTGCCGCCTTCGAGCAGGCCCTCGACGTAGTTCGGCTCGCCGTGCTCCTTGAGCTTCTCGACGACGCGATGGACTTCATCGTCGCCGACGAACGCGCCGTGCACGCGCACCGGCAGCCCGGAGCCCGGCGGCAGGTACAGCATGTCGCCCATCCCGAGCAGCGATTCGGCGCCCATCTGGTCGAGGATCGTGCGCGAGTCGATCTTCGACGACACCTGGAACGCGATCCGGGTCGGCACGTTGGCCTTGATGAGGCCGGTGATCACGTCGACGGACGGGCGCTGCGTCGCGAGGATCAGGTGGATGCCGGCCGCGCGCGCCTTCTGCGCGATCCGCGCGATCAGTTCCTCGACCTTCTTGCCGACGACCATCATCAGGTCGGCCAGTTCGTCGATCACCACGACGATGTTCGGCAGGCGGCCGAGCGGCTCCGGATCCTCCGGCGTCAGGCTGAACGGATTCGGCAGCTTCTCCTCGCGCTTCGCGGCCTCGTCGATCTTGTTGTTGTAGCCGGCGAGGTTGCGCACGCCGAGCTTGCTCATCAGCTTGTAGCGGCGCTCCATCTCGGCGACCGTCCAGTTCAGCGCGTGGCCGGCCTGGCGCATGTCGGTGACGACCGGGCAAAGCAAGTGCGGAATGCCTTCGTAGACGCTCATTTCGAGCATCTTCGGATCGATCAGGATCAGGCGCACCTGATCGGCCGTCGCCTTGTACAGCAGCGACAGGATCATCGCGTTGATCCCGACCGACTTACCGGAACCGGTGGTGCCGGCGACGAGCAAGTGCGGCATCTTCGCGAGATCCGCGCACACCGGCTTGCCGCCGATGTCCTTGCCGAGGCTCAGCGTCAGCGCCGACGACGCGGCCGCGTACACCTCGGAACCGATGATCTCGGACAGGTGCACCGTCTGGCGGCGCTGGTTCGGCAGCTCGAGCGCCATGTAGTTCTTGCCGGGAATCGTCTCGACGACGCGGATCGACACGAGCGACAGCGAGCGCGCGAGATCCTTCGCGAGGTTGACGATCTGGCTGCCCTTCACGCCGGTGGCCGGCTCGATCTCGTAGCGCGTGACGACCGGGCCCGGATACGCGGCGACGACGCTCGCCTCGACGCCGAAGTCCTTCAGCTTCTTCTCGATCAGGCGCGACGTGAATTCCAGCGTGTCCGCGGAGATCGCCTCCTGGGCCTTCGGCGCGGGATCGAGCAGCGACACCGCCGGCAGCGTCGAATCGCCCGGCAGGTCGGTGAAGAGCGGCACCTGCCGCTCGCGCTCGACGCGCTCGGACTTCACCGGCGTGACGACCGGCGGCACGATGGTCACCGGCTCGTGATCCTCGATGCGCACGCGTTCCTCTTCGACCTTGCCTTCGCGGCGCACGGCGGCGGCCTCGCCGAGCTTGCGGTCGCGCTCGGCCTCGCGGCGCAGCTTCGCGACGTTGACGGCGGACAGGATCGCGCCGCCGACACGCTCGGCCACCGACAGCCACGAGAAGCGGAAATACAGCGACAGGCCGATCGCCAGCGCGATCAGCAGCAGCAGCGTGCCGCCCGTGAAGCCGAACGCATGCGACATCGCGCCCGCTACGGCCTCGCCGACGACGCCGCCGGGCGCACGCGGCAACTGCACCTTCAGCGACCACATGCGCAGCGCCTCGATGCCGTCGCACGCCAGCACGACGAGCATGAACGCAAGGATTTCGGTGAGCCAGCCGATCGGCCGCTCGGATTCCTCCGAGACCGCCTCGTGGCGCGTGATGCGGCGATAGTTGACGGCGATGCGCCGCGCGAGCGGCACGATCAGCCAGTAGGCCGACAGGCCGAACAGCAGCAGGATGATGTCGGCCGTCCAGGCGCCGACGCGGCCGGCCCAGTTCGTGATGTGGTCCACCTGGGCCGCGTGCGTCCAGCTCGGATCGCGCCGGCTGTAGCTCAGCAGGGCCATCACCAGAAATGCGCAGAGCGCGACCTGGAGAATCCAGCGGATCTCCGTGAGGAGCTTCGACATCCGGTGCGGCAACGCCTGTGCCTGGGCGGAATAAGGAGCTTTTGCCATGAATCCGTATAAAGAGGACGGGCCGTGCGCCCGCCTGTCGTTCGATCCCGCTTATTGTAAACGCTGCACCGGGCCGCCAAGTGTAAATGACGGTTACATAACGGGGCCGGGGTACGGCCGGCCCGGCGCAAGTGCGCCGCGGCGGCCCTTTTGCCCCGGTCCGGCTCCCCGCCGGGCACCGCTGCCGCGCCGCCTCGAGCCGGCGTCCCGCCCCGCAGCCCCCGTGCGGCAACGCACCGCCGCGCGCCCCACCCGCCCCGCGTGCGCGGCCGTTGCGCCGCGCGACACTATCGCGTCAATTGAAACTCTCGTTCGGCAACGCAGCAACGGGGCCTTTATAATGCGCGTCTGATACCCATCTATGACGGCATCCCGGTCAACCCGGATCGTACGGCGAGCCCTACCCCGCCCGCCGCGGCCGCCTTTTACGGATTCGCACATGTCCACGCCCAAACACGCCAAAGTCCTGATTCTCGGTTCCGGCCCCGCCGGCTACACGGCTGCCGTCTACGCGGCACGCGCCAACCTGTCCCCGGTGCTGATCACCGGCATCGCGCAGGGCGGCCAGCTGATGACCACGACCGACGTCGAAAACTGGCCGGCAGACGCGAAAGGCGTGCAGGGTCCGGAGCTGATGGCGCGCTTCCTCGAGCACGCCGAGCGCTTCAACACCGAAATCGTGTTCGACCACATCCACACCGCGAAGCTGCACGAAAAGCCGATCCGCCTGATCGGCGACTCGGGCGAATACACGTGCGATTCGCTGATCATCGCGACCGGCGCGTCCGCGCAGTATCTCGGCCTGCCGTCCGAGGAAGCGTTCATGGGCAAGGGCGTCTCGGCCTGCGCGACCTGCGACGGCTTCTTCTATCGCGGCCAGGAAGTCGCGGTGATCGGCGGCGGCAACACGGCCGTCGAGGAAGCGCTCTACCTGACGGGGATCGCGAAGAAGGTCACGGTGATCCACCGCCGCGACAAGTTCCGCGCGGAACCGATCCTGATCGACCGCCTGCTGGAGAAGGAAAAGGAAGGCGCCGTCGTGATCAAGTGGGACCACGTGCTCGACGAAGTGACCGGCGAGGATTCGGGCGTCACCGGCCTGCGCATCAAGAACGTGAAGACCGGCGCAACGGAAGACCTCAACGTGCAGGGCGTGTTCGTCGCGATCGGCCACAAGCCGAACACCGACCTGTTCCAGGGCCAGCTCGAGATGAAGGACGGCTACATCCTGACCAAGAGCGGCCTGCACGGCAACGCGACGTCGACGAGCGTCGCGGGCGTGTTCGCCGCGGGCGACGTGCAGGACAACGTGTACCGCCAGGCGATCACCAGCGCGGGCACGGGCTGCATGGCCGCGCTCGACGCGCAGCGCTACCTCGAAAGCCTGCACGACAAGAAGTAAGCCGCGAGACCTGTCGCGCCGGGCGCTACAATGGCGTCCGCTGCCGCGAAGCGGGTCTGGCCGGACAAGCCGCTGCCGCCGTGCAGCGGCTTTTTTTTGCCCGCGCGCCCGAACGCGCCTGCTCTGCGTACCGAATCATGGCGAAGAACCAGCCCCATCCGAGCGATCCCGCGAAGCGGCAGATCGCCGCCCGTCCCACGAACCCCGCGCCCGCTGCACCGGCGCCCGCGCCCGATCCCGCCGCGTTGCGCGGCCAGGGGCTCGCCGGCCTCGGCGCGCTGCGCAAGTCGCTGCAAGGCGAAGCCGATCGCCGCGACCGCGAGCGCATCGAAACGGCCAAGGCCGAGCGCAAGGCGGAAGCCGACGCGAACCTGTTCCGCAACGAGATCGGCGCGATCCAGCCGCTGAAGGCGCCGCCGCGCGCGGCGGCCGGCCGCACGCCGCCCGACCCGGTGCCGAAGCAGACGCAGCGCGACGAGGAAGCCGTGCTGAACGCGACGCTGTCCGACGAATTCGATCCCGAGACGCTGCTCGACAGCGACGACTCGCTGTACTACCACCGTCCCGGCATCAGCCGCGATGTCGTGCGCAAGCTGCGCAGCGGCGCCTGGATCGTGCAGGCCCAGATCGACCTGCACGGGATGCGGCGCGACGAGGCGCGCGACGCGCTCGCCGAGTTCATCCGCGAAGCCGGCAAGAAAGGGCTGCGCTGCCTGCGCGTGATCCACGGCAAGGGGCTCGGCTCGATCGGCAAGGAACCCGTGCTGAAAGGCAAGGTGCGCGCGTGGCTCGTGCAGAAGGAAGAAGTGATCGCGTTCTGCGAGGCGCGCGGCCATGACGGCGGCGCGGGCGCGGTGCTGGTGCTGCTGCAGCCGTTCGCGGCGCCTGGCGACCGGGGGCCGCGTGCCGCATCCTAGGCTGACGCTCGCGATCGCGATACTGGAAGCGATCGCCACGCTGGCCTTTGCGATCTCGGGCTTCATCGAGGCGCGCAAGAACCGCCTCGACTCGGTCGGCACGTTCGTCGTCGCGCTCGCCACCGCGTTCGGCGGCGGCACGCTGCGCGACATCCTGCTCGAGCGCCGGCCGTTCTACTGGGTCGTGCACGACGACTATGTGATCGCGATCTTCGTGCTCGCGCTGTTCGCGCCGTTCGTGCTGCGAATGTTGTCGCGGCTGTCGGCCGAACGGTTGCTGCTCGTCGCCGATGCGATCGGGCTCGGGATCTTCAGCATCTCGGGCACGGCGATCGCGCTCGATGCCGAGATGCCGCGCTTCATCGCGGTGATGATGGGCGTGATCACCGGCGTGGTCGGCGGGATCGTACGCGACGTGCTGTGCAACGACATCCCGCTGATCCTGCGCGATTCGCGGCCGTACGCGACCTGCGCGTTCGTCGGCTGCTGGTTCTACCTGCTGCTCGCGTGGCTGCAGTTCGACTCGGTGTACAGCGTGCTGCTCGCGACCGGCTTCATCCTCGTCGCACGGCTCGCGACGTTCAAGTTCGACGTGCGGCTGCCGCACTGACCGCCAACGCAGCGACAGCGCAGCGCAAAGGCAAAGGGGCCGTCCGAAGACGGCCCCTCCTCGCTTCATTCAGCGCGCGCGCACCGTTACGCGATCCGCTCTTCCGACGCCGGATCGAACAGCACCGCCTTCGACACGTCGAACAGCAGCGACTGCGTCTGCCCCGGCTGCGGGTTCGCGGCCGGATGTACGCGGCTCACGATGCGCTTGCCGTTCACCTGCGCGAACACGTGCGTGTCCGGCCCGGTCGGCTCGGTCACGTCGACGCGCACGTCGAACGGCTGCAGGTGCGACGCGTCGCCGTTGTGCGCGTGGCGCACGTCGGTGATGCGCTCCGGGCGCAGGCCGAGGATCACCTCACGGCCGACGTGCGACTTCAGCTTCGCCGCGTCGAACGGCAGGTTCAGCGCGCCGCGCTTGACGCCCGTGTCGATCTCGAGCGCGATCCCGCTGCCCTGCTCGACCAGCTTGCCGTTGATGAAGTTCATCGGCGGCGCGCCGATGAAGCCCGCGACGAACAGGTTCGACGGCGAATCGTAGATGTCCTGCGGCGCGCCGAACTGCTGGACGACACCGTCCTTCATCACCGCGATCCGGTCGCCGAGCGTCATCGCCTCGATCTGGTCGTGCGTCACGTAGACGATCGTCGTGCCGAGGCGCTGGTGCAGCAGCTTGATTTCCGCGCGCATCTCGATGCGCAGCTTCGCGTCGAGGTTCGACAGCGGCTCGTCGAACAGGAACAGCGACGGATCGCGCGCGAGCGCACGGCCCATCGCGACACGCTGGCGCTGGCCGCCCGACAGCTGGCCCGGCTTGCGATCGAGCAGGTGCTGGATCTGCAGCATCTGCGACACGCGGTCGACGATCTGCTGCTGTTCGCTCTTCGGCACCTTGCGGATGTTCAGGCCGAACGAGATGTTCTCGCGCACCGTCATCGACGGATACAGCGCATACGACTGGAACACCATCGCGATGTCGCGATCCTTCGGCGACAGGTCGTTGACGACCTTGCCGTCGATGCAGATCTCGCCGCTCGTCACGGTTTCGAGCCCGGCAATCATGTTGAGCAGCGTCGACTTCCCGCAGCCCGACCCGCCGACCAGGATCAGGAACTGTCCGTCCTCGATCTCGATGTCGACACCCTTCAGGACCGGCACCCCGTTCGGGTAGGTCTTGTACACGTCACGGATGGAAAGGCTTGCCATGCTGTGAATCCTCTGTCTCGTCTCGCGCGGCGCACTCCGGCGCCGCGTCGGGTTCGTTTCGATGCGCCGCGCGCGAAGCGCGGCCGGTTCGTCGTATCGGATGAAGCCGCGCTTACCCCTTCACCGCGCCCGCCGTCAGCCCGCGCACGAAGTAGCGGCCGGCGACGATGTAGACGAGCAGCGTCGGCAGCGCGGCGATGATCGCGCCGGCCATGTCGACGTTGTATTCCTTCACGCCCGTCGACGTGTTGACGAGGTTGTTCAGCGCAACCGTGATCGGCATCGAATCGACGCCGGAGAACACGATCCCGAACAGGAAGTCGTTCCAGATCTGCGTGAACTGCCAGATCAGGCACACCATGAAGATCGGCAGCGACACCGGCAGCAGGATCTTCGTGAAGATCGTGAAGAAGCCCGCGCCGTCGATGCGCGCGGCCTTCACCAGTTCGGCCGGCACGCTCACATAGAAGTTGCGGAAGAACATCGTCGTGAACGCGATGCCGTACACGACGTGCACGAACACGAGGCCCGGAATCGTATTGGCGAGGCCGAGCATCCCCTGCAGGCGCGCCATCGGCAGCAGGATCACCTGGAACGGGATGAAGCAGCCGACCAGCATCATCGTGAACAGCGCATCCGCGCCGCGAAAGCGCCAGTGCGTGAGCACGTAGCCGTTGAACGCGCCGATCAGCGACGAGATCAGCACGGCCGGGATCACCATCTGCAGCGAGTTCAGGAAGAACGGCTTCATGCCGTCGCAGCGCACGCCGGTGCACGCCCCGCTCCAGGCCTTCACCCACGGGTCGACGGTCCATGTGGTGGGCGGCGTCAGCAGGTTGCCGGTGCGCAGCTGGTCGAGATCCTTGAACGACGTCGACAGCATCACGTAGATCGGGAACAGGAAATACAGCGCGAACAGGATCAGCGCCGCGTAGATCACTGCCCGGCTGATCGTCATCTTAGGCTGCATTGCGGGTGCTCCTCGATTCCATATACATCAGCGGCACCAGCACCGCGACCACGGTCGCGAGCATCATCACCGACGACGCCGCGCCGAGCCCGAGCTGGCCGCGGTTGAACGAAAACGTGTACATGAACATGGCCGGCAGCGACGACGACGTGCCCGGGCCGCCTGCCGTCAGCGCGACGACGAGGTCGAAGGTCTTGATCGTGATGTGGCAGAGGATCAGCAGCACCGAGAAGAACACCGGGCGCATGCTCGGGATCACGATCTTGCGGTAGATGGTCGGCAGCGTCGCGCCGTCGACCTGCGCGGCCTTGAAGATCTCCGCGTCGACGCCGCGCAGCCCTGCCAGGAACAGCGCCATCACGAAGCCGGTCGACTGCCACACGGCCGCGATCACCACGCAGAAGATCGCCTTGTCCGGATCGTCGAGCCAGCCGAACGAGAAGCCCGTCCAGCCCCAGTCGTGCATCACCTTCTCGAGGCCGAGGCCCGGGTTCAGGATCCACTGCCACGCGGTGCCGGTCACGATGAACGACAGCGCCATCGGATACAGGAAGACCGCGCGCAGTGCGCCTTCGTTGCGGATCCGCTGGTCGAGCAGGATCGCGAGGAACAGCCCGAGCGCGACGCAGATCGCGATGAACGGAATCCCGAACCAGCCGAGGTTCGCGGCGGAGGTCCACCACACGTCGTTCTGGAACAGGTCCGTGTAACGGCCGAAGCCGTCGAATTCGTAGTTCGGCAGCAGTCGCGAATTGGTCAGCGACAGATAGCCGGTAATCAGGATGAAGCCGTAGATGAACACCACGGCGATCGCGACGCTCGGCGCAAGCACGAGCTTCGGGATCCAGCGATCGGCGAACGCCGACATCGGCGACGTACGCCGTGCGGCGGCAGCGCCGGATCCGTTTCCGCTAAGAGGGGCAGCCACTTGATTCGACTCCTGGAACGAGGGCGACGCAGGCCGGGCCGGCGCCAGGTACGGCACGAGCCCGCGGGCGAGCCCGTTTGCTGCACATGCAAAAACGCCCGGCCGATGAAGCGTGTCCGGCCGGGCGCCTGTCGCGCGTTACTTGACCTTCGCGGCCTTCGCGAGCGCGGCGACCGCGCTCTTCGAATCCTGCTGCGAGTTCATGAACTTCGTCACGACATCCGTGATCGCGCCGGCGGTCGCATCGCTCTGCGCCATCCCGTGTGCGAGCGACGGCACGAAGCCGCCCGACTTGATCGCGGTCTGCTCGTCGGCATACGACTTCTTCGCGCAGTCGTCGAACTTGTCCATCTTGACGCCGAGGCGCACCGGCACCGACCCCTTCAGCAGGCTGAACTGCTCCTGGAAGTCCGGCGTCATGATCGTCTTCGCGAGCGCGAGCTGGCCCGGCGTCGCCGCCTTCTCGCCCTTCTGCTGGAAGAACACGAACGAATCGACGTTGAACGTGTACGAATTCGCCGTGCCCGGCACCGCCGCGCAGATGTAGTCCTTGCCCGCCTTCTTGCCGGCGTTCTCGAACTCGCCCTTCGCCCAGTCGCCCATGAACTGCATGCCGGCCTTGCCGTTGATCACCATCGCGGTCGCGAGGTTCCAGTCGCGGCCGTTACGGCCGGTATCGAAATAGCCCTGGATCTTGCGCACCGTGTCGAACACGGACAGCATCTGCGGCGACGTCAGCGTCGCCTGGTCGAGGTCGACCAGCGCCTTCTTGTAGAACGCCGGGCCCTGCGACAGCACGACGTCTTCCCACAGCGTCAGGTCCTGCCACGGCTGGCCGCCCATCGCGACCGGCTGGATGCCCGCGGCCTTCAGCTTGTCGGCCACCGCGAAGAATTCAGGCCAGGTGGTCGGCACCTTCGCGCCGACCTTGTCGAGCGCGGCCTTGTTGATGTACAGCCAGTTCACGCGGTGCACCGAGAACGGCGCCGCGACGGTGTGGCCCTTGTACTTGATGATCTTGTCGATTTCCGGCGGCAGGTTCTGCTTCCAGTCGCCGGCAGCGGAATCGATGTTGACGAGCACGCCCTGGTCGGCCCAGTCCTGGATCAGCGGGCCCTTGATCTGCGCGGCCGACGGTGCGTCGCCGCTGATCACCTTGGTCTTCAGCGCGGTCATCGCCGCGGCACCGGCACCGCCTGCGACCGCGAAGTCCTTCCACACGTAGCCCTGCTTCTGCAAGTCGTCCTTCAGCACGCCGACGGCCTTCGACTCGCCGCCCGAGGTCCACCAGTGCAGCACCGTCACATTCTCGGCTGCCTGCGCCGCCACGGCGCCAGCCATCAGGCCTGCGGCGCAGAGCGCGCCCATGATCGAGCGAACTTTCATTACTTATCTCCTCCAGACTGAATCAACTCGTGAGGTTCCCTGACCGGGAACCGGCTTCTTGATAACGACGGGGAAATCGAGCCGCGGGACGCATGCAGCGTACGGGGCCGATGACCGGCCGGGCTCTTACAGAAAGCGTGAATCGAGATTCAACGGCGTGTCTCCTCTTTGTGTTTCTGGCCCGCCGCGATGATGCGGCGCAAGCCCGGGGCCGACGTCGCGCTGACGATGCGCGCCGTCAATGTCCGATAACATTCGGCACAAGGCGCTCCCGAAGGCGAAGCTCGCGCAGTTCATCGACCGCACTTCTTTTTTTCTTCACCCAGGTGCTACCCCTTGCGGCGGATTGTAGTTAAACTACAATTCAGTGTCAAAAATATTTTTATCGCACTACGGATCGCTTCCCAGCACCCCAAAACCGGCGGAGACACATGCATACCGATTCCAGCTTTACCTTCGTACTTTTCGGCGGCACCGGCGATCTGTCGATGCGCAAGATCCTGCCCGCGCTGTTCGAGGCGCATCGTGCGAACATGCTGGCGGAAAGCGGCCGGATCGTCGCCGTGGCACGGCACGAATCGGATCAGGCGGGTTATCTCGAGTGGGTCGACACGCATGTGAAGCCGCATGCGGTCAAGGCGGCCGGCAAGGCCTTCGACGAAGCCGCGTGGAAGTCCTTTCTCCAGCGCATCGAGTACGTGAAGCTCGACCTCGGCCGCGCGGAAGACTACGCCGTGCTGCGCGACGCGATCGCATCGCTGCCCGGCATCCGCGTGTTCTATCTCGCGACGGGCCCGTCGCTGTTCGTGCCGATCTGCAACGCACTCGCATCGGTCGGCCTGAGCGAAGGCTCGCGCATCGTGCTCGAGAAGCCGCTCGGCTACGACCTGAAGTCGTCGAACGCGATCAACGACGCGGTCGGCGAGATCTTCGCGGAAGGCCAGATCTACCGGATCGACCACTACCTCGGCAAGGAACCCGTGCAGAACCTGCTCGCGCTGCGCTTCGGCAATGCGCTGTTCGAGCCGCTGTGGCGCCGCGAATGGGTCGAGAGCATCCAGATCACGATCGCCGAGGAGCTCGGTGTCGAGGCGCGCGGCGATTTCTACGACAATACGGGCGCGCTGCGCGACATGGTGCAGAACCACCTGCTGCAGTTGCTGTCGATCGTCGCGATGGAGCCGCCGCATTCGATGGATTCCGATTCGGTGCGCGACGAGAAGCTGCGCGTGCTGCGCGCGCTGAAGCCGGTCGATCCGCGCGACATCGGCAAGGTTGCCGTGCGCGGCCAGTATCATGCGGGCGTGATCAAGGGCGCGCAGGTGCCGGCCTACGCGACCGAGCCGGGCGTGAAGCCCGACAGCCAGACCGAAACCTTCGTCGCGCTGAAGGTCGAGATCGAGAACTGGCGCTGGGCCGGCGTGCCGTTCTTCCTGCGCACCGGCAAGCGGCTTGCCGATCGCGTCGCGGAGATCGTCGTCAATTTCCGCCCGGTGCCGCATTCGGCGCTCGGCCCCACCGCGCTGCGTCCCGGCTCGAACCGCCTCGTGATCCGGCTGCAGCCGAACGAGACGATCCGCCTGTACTGCCTCGCGAAGCAGCCCGGCGAAGGGATGAACCTCGCGAGCGTGCACCTCGACCTCGCGTTCGACCGGTTCTTCAAGGAAGGGCAGATGGAGGCGTACCAGCGCCTGCTGCTCGACGTGATCAACGGCCGGCTCGCGCTGTTCGTGCGTCGCGACGAGCAGGAAGCCGCTTGGCGCTGGGTCGAGCCGATCCTGAACGAATGGGCGCGCTCGCTGAAGCCGCCGAAGCCGTACGCGGCGGGCACCTGGGGGCCGGCCGCGGCGAGCGCGATGCTCGCGCAGCACGACACCTGCTGGCTCGAAGAAGAAAACTGATGCAAGCCGTTGCCGCGCGCGCCACCGTACGCGGCAACGTGCCCCACGATTCGTACGATTTGAACAGACAAAGCAGTCCGGAGGAGATGTGATCGAGATCCACGCTTTCGACACCCAGGAAGCGCAAAGCGAAGCGCTCGCGCGCGCCGTCGGCGATGCGCTGCGCGCCGCGCTCGCCGGCCCCGCGCGCCCGACGCTCGCGGTGTCCGGCGGCACGAGCCCGCGGCCGTTCCTGCAAACGCTGTCGCATGCGGCGCTCGACTGGGCCGGCGTCGACGTGACGCTGGTCGACGACCGCTGGGTGCCGGAGGACGACGCAGCCAGCAACGCGCATCTCGTGCGCGACACGCTGCTGCAGCATGCAGCCGCCCCTACCCGCTTCCTGCCGCTCGTCGACACGCGCGCCGCGCTCGACGCGCACGTCGCCGCGCTGAACGCGAACGCCGACTACCGCGTGCCGAGCGTCGCGGTGCTCGGCATGGGCGAGGACGGCCATACCGCGTCGATCTTCGCCGATGCGCCCGAATGGGATCACGCGATCACGACGCCCGAGCGTTTCGTCGCCGTGCATCCGGGCGCCGCGCCGCACGCGCGCGTGAGCTTTTCGCTCGATGCGCTCAAGCGCGTCGACCGGCTGTTCCTGCTGATCGCGGGCGAACGCAAGCGCGCGGTGCTCGACGCCGCGGCCGCATCGCTGCAGAAGAACGCGATTTCCCAACTGGCCAACGACAAGGGGACCCAGCTCGATGTCTACTGGTGCGCAAAGTAAGGCGGTCGTCGCAGGTCAGCATGCCGACGGCCCGCGCCTGCTCGCGGACGTCGGCGGCACCAACGCGCGCTTCGCGCTGGAAACCGGCCCGGGCGAGATCACGCAGATCCGCGTGTATCCCGGCGCCGACTATCCGACGATCACCGACGCGATCCGCAAGTACCTGAAGGACGTGAAGATCAGCCGCGTGAACCACGCGGCGATCGCGATCGCCAATCCGGTCGACGGCGACCAGGTCACGATGACCAACCACGACTGGAGCTTCTCGATCGAGGCGACGCGCCGTGCGCTCGGCTTCGACACGCTGCTCGTCGTCAACGATTTCACCGCGCTCGCAATGGCGCTGCCGGGCCTGACCGACGCGCAGCGCGTGCAGGTCGGCGGCGGCACGCGCCGTCAGAACAGCGTGATCGGGCTGCTCGGGCCCGGCACCGGGCTCGGCGTGTCGGGGCTGATCCCGGCCGACGACCGCTGGATCGCGCTCGGCAGCGAAGGCGGCCACGCATCGTTCGCGCCGCAGGACGAGCGCGAGGACCTGGTGCTGCAGTACGCGCGCAAGAAGTTTCCGCACGTGTCGTTCGAGCGCGTGTGCGCGGGCCCGGGCATGGAGATCATCTATCGCGCGCTCGCCGCGCGCGACAAGAAGCGCGTCGCCGCGACCGTCGACACGGTCGAGATCGTCGAACGCGCGCATGCGGGCGACGCACTCGCGCTCGAGACGGTCGAATGCTTCTGCGGGATTCTCGGCGCGTTCGCGGGCAGCGTCGCGCTGACGCTCGGCGCGCTTGGCGGCGTCTACATCGGCGGCGGTGTCGCGCTGAAGCTCGGCGAACTGTTCACGCGCTCGTCGTTCCGCGCACGCTTCGAGGCGAAGGGCCGTTTCACGCACTATCTCGAGAACATCCCGACCTACCTGATCACCGCCGAATACCCGGCGTTCCTCGGCGTGTCGGCGATCCTCGCGGAGCAACTGTCGAACCGCTCGGGCGGAGCGTCGTCGGCGGTATTCGAGCGGATCCGCCAGATGCGTGACGCGCTCACCCCGGCCGAGCGCCGCGTCGCCGATCTCGCGCTGAACCATCCGCGCTCGATCATCAACGATCCGATCGTCGACATCGCGCGCAAGGCCGACGTGAGCCAGCCGACGGTGATCCGCTTCTGCCGCTCGCTCGGCTGCCAGGGGCTGTCCGACTTCAAGCTGAAGCTCGCCACCGGCCTCACCGGCACGATCCCGATGAGCCACAGCCAGGTGCATCTCGGCGACACGGCCACCGACTTCGGCGCGAAGGTGCTCGACAACACGGTGTCGGCGATCCTGCAACTGCGCGAGCACCTGAATTTCGAGCACGTCGAGAACGCGATCGAGATCCTGAACGGCGCACGGCGCATCGAGTTCTACGGGCTCGGCAACTCGAACATCGTCGCGCAGGACGCGCATTACAAGTTCTTCCGCTTCGGGATCCCGACGATCGCGTACGGCGACCTGTACATGCAGGCCGCGTCGGCCGCGCTGCTCGGCAAGGGCGACGTGATCGTCGCGGTGTCGAAGTCGGGGCGCGCGCCCGAGCTGCTGCGCGTGCTCGACGTCGCGATGCAGGCCGGCGCGAAGGTGATCGCGATCACGTCGAGCAACACGCCGCTCGCGAAGCGCGCGACCGTCGCGCTCGAAACCGACCACATCGAGATGCGCGAATCGCAGCTGTCGATGATCTCGCGGATCCTGCACCTGCTGATGATCGACATCCTCGCGGTCGGCGTCGCGATCCGCCGTGCGTCGACGAACGGCGAACTGCCCGAGGCCGTCGCGCAGGCGAAGGCGCGCGCGAGCGACGACGATACGGCCGACGTGCTCGACTGGCTGAGCCACGGCGCATCGCCGGCGGCGAAGGACGTCACGCGCGACTGACACCGCACGGCGGCAGCCGCTTTCCGCCGCTCGAAACAAAAACGCCACCGGCGCAGCGCGCGGTGGCGTTTTTCATTCTGCCGTCAGGCCGCGGTTCACGCGCCCGCTTTGACGGGCCGCCCGTGCCAGCGCAGCACGAGGTAGCGGCCGGCGAAACACAGCACGCCCGTGACGCCGATCGTCACGCCCATCGCGAACGGCGTGCCGTCCGCGAGTGCGCCGATCGCGACGCTCGCGAGCGCGCCGAGCGCGAGCTGCATCGCGCCGAACACGGCCGCCGACGCGCCCGCGTTGTGCGGATAGCGATGCATGAGATCGGTCGTGCAGTTCGCGGACAGGATCCCGACCACGCCGACCACGAAGAACAGGCACACGACGATCGACCACAGCCCGCCCCACCCGGTCAGCGCGACGAGCGCGACCGCGAGCGACGCGACGCAGCTCACGAGCGACGCGGCCGAGATGATGCGCAGCGAGCCGATGCGGCCGACGAGCCGCGTGTTCGTGAAGTTGCCGATCATGATGCCGACGACGTTCAGGCCGAACAGCAACCCGTAGTGCTGCGGCGACACGTGGAAATACTCGATGTACACGAATGGCGTGGCGGTGATGTACGAGAACATCGACGCGAACGCCATCCCGCCGCACAGCATGTGCCCCCAGGCGACGGGATCGGACAGGATGCGCCCGTACGACGCAAACGACGCGAGCACGGCCGCGCTCTTGCGCCGCTCCTTCGGCCAGGTTTCGGGCACGCGCAGGTACGCGGTCGCCGCGCACACCGCGCCGAACACGGCCAGCACGACGAACACGCCGCGCCAACCGGAGAAGCGCAGGATCTGCCCGCCGATCAGCGGCGCGAGCAACGGCCCGACCGCGGTGACGATCGCGACCATCGACAGCACCTTCGCCGCGTCGGTCGGCTCGTGCGCATCACGCGCGATCGCACGCGACAGCACCGACGCCGCGCCGGCGCCGAGCGCCTGCAGGAAGCGCACGAGGATCAGCATGTCGATCGAAGTCGACACGAAGCAGCCGATGCTCGCAAGCGTGAACAACGCGATGCCGCCGAGCAGCACGGGGCGTCGCCCCCACGTGTCGGACAGCGGGCCGTACAGCAGCATGCCGACGGAGAAACCGGCCATGAAGCTCGTCAGCGTGCGCTGCGCGGCGCCGGGGCTGACGGAGAAGCCTTCGGCGATCGACGGCAGGCTCGGCAGGTACATGTCGGTAGCGATCGGCCCGCAGGCGGCAAGCGCGCCGAGCAACAGGATCAGCCGGGCATCGGGCCGGCGTCGGATGACGTGAGACATGGGTATCCGGATTGGAGCCCGCGCGCATCGGGGCGCGCGTGGCGGTGAAGACGGGAAGCCGCGCCGCGAACGGCGCGCCCAGGCCCATGATTGTACGCGCAACTTTTTTGCGCGCTGGCGGCCAAGTGCGCGGCTGGCTGGAAAACCCTCTGCGACGCCCGCCGCGCGGGATCGCGCGCCGGGATTCGATTAAGCTTGCAACGCCTCCCTCTCTTGTCTGACTAATTCGACGCACGCCCGAACCGATGACCGCTTTCCTGTTGATCTGGAGCCCCAAGAAATGGCCATGGCCCGAACTGCCCGACGTCGCCGCGCGCGTGAAGGCCGGCGAGGCCGTGCATGACGTGTGGGGCTGCGGCTTCGCGCGCGGCATCCTGCCGGGCGACCGCGTGTTCCTGCATCGCGCCGCGAAGGCGCCCAAGGGCGTGTTCGGCTCCGGCTACGTGACGCGCGCGCCGTACGAGGTGCCCGATCCGTCGACGAAGCGCGGCTACCGGCTGTGCATCGACTTCGTGTACGACTGGCTGGTCGATGCGCACCAGGACGTGGTGATCGCGCGCGACGCGCTGCGCGTCCATCCGTACTCGGTGCAGACCTGGGATGCGCAGAGCTCCGGCACGGTGATCAAGCCGATGGTCGAAGGCCCGCTCGAGAAGCGCTGGGCCGAGCTGACCGGCAAGCGCAAGCCGCTACCGTTGCCTGGTCGGTAACGGGGCCGAATCGCGCCGTCTTCCGTCCCGGACTGCGCGATCCTTCACGCGCCGAAAGGCCGCAGACCGCGCCGCGGGCCCGCCGCACGCGTCTCCGGTACAATCAGACGATCGTTCCGCCCAGGCGCCGCGGCCCGTGCACCGGCCCCCGCGCCCTTCTCTCGCAGGTTTCGTCCATGTCCAACAATCAGATCCTCTTCGAACGCGCCCAGAAGACCATTCCCGGCGGCGTCAACTCGCCGGTGCGTGCATTCCGTTCGGTCGGCGGCACGCCGCGCTTCGTCGCGCGCGCGCAAGGCCCGTATTTCTGGGATGCCGACGGCAAGCAGTACATCGACTACATCGGCTCGTGGGGCCCGATGATCGTCGGCCACGTCCATCCGGAAGTCCTGTCGGCCGTGCAGAACGTGCTCGCCGACGGCTTCTCGTTCGGCGCGCCGACCGAAGCCGAGATCGAGATCGCCGAGGAAATCTGCAAGCTCGTGCCGTCGATCGAGCAGGTGCGGATGGTGTCGAGCGGCACCGAGGCCACGATGAGCGCGCTGCGTCTCGCGCGCGGCTTCACGGGCCGCAGCCGCATCGTCAAGTTCGAAGGTTGCTACCACGGCCACGCGGACAGCCTGCTCGTGAAGGCCGGCTCGGGCCTGCTGACGTTCGGCAACCCGACGTCGGCCGGCGTGCCTGCCGACATCGCGAAGCACACGACCGTCCTCGAATACAACAACGTCGCCGCGCTCGAAGAAGCGTTCGGCGCGTTCGGCGACGAGATCGCCGCCGTGATCGTCGAGCCGGTCGCGGGCAACATGAACCTCGTGCGCGGCACGCCCGAATTCCTGAACGCGCTGCGCGCGTTGTGCACGAAGCACGGCGCCGTGCTGATCTTCGACGAAGTGATGTGCGGGTTCCGCGTCGCACTCGGCGGCGCGCAGGCTTACTACGGGATCACGGCCGACCTCACCTGCCTCGGCAAGGTGATCGGCGGCGGGATGCCGGCTGCCGCGTTCGGCGGCCGCCGCGACATCATGGCCCACCTCGCGCCGCTCGGCGGCGTCTACCAGGCCGGCACGCTGTCTGGCAACCCGATCGCGGTCGCCGCGGGCCTGAAGACGCTGCAACTGATCCAGGCGCCCGGCTTCTACGACGCGCTCACCGCGCAGACCAAGCGCCTCGCCGACGGCCTCGCCGCCGAAGCGCGCGCGGCCGGCGTGCCGTTCGCGGCCGACTCGATCGGCGCGATGTTCGGCCTCTACTTCGCCGAACGCGTGCCGACCAGCTTCGCGGAAGTCACGAAGAGCGACACCGAGCGCTTCAACCGCTTCTTCCACCTGATGCTCGACGAAGGCGTGTACTTCGCGCCGTCCGCGTACGAGGCCGGCTTCGTGTCGAGCACGCACGACGACGCGGTGATCGACGCGACGCTCGCGGCCGCGCGCCGCGCATTCGCGGCACTCGCCGCCTGACCCGGGTCCGCGCGCATGTTTTCCGATATCGATTTCGCCCACATGCAGCGTGCGCTCGCGCTTGCCGCGCGCGGCATGTATACGACGGCACCGAACCCGCGTGTCGGTTGCGTGATCGTCAAGGACGGCGACGTGATCGGCGAAGGCTTCACGCAGCCGGCCGGCCAGGATCACGCGGAAGTGCAGGCGCTGAAGGACGCGCGCTCGCGCGGCTACGACGTCGCGGGCTCGACCGTCTACGTGACGCTCGAACCGTGCAGCCATTTCGGCCGCACGCCGCCGTGCGCGAACGCGCTGATCGACGCGCGCGTCGCGAAGGTCGTCGCCGCGATGGAAGACCCGAACCCGCAGGTGTCGGGGCGCGGCCTCGGCATGCTGCGCGATGCGGGCGTCGACGTGCGCTGCGGGCTGCTCGCGCATGAAGCGGGCGAACTGAACATCGGCTTCGTGTCGCGGATGACGCGCGGCCGCCCGTGGGTGCGAATGAAGACCGCTGCGTCGCTCGACGGCCGCACCGCGCTGCCGTCCGGCGAAAGCCAGTGGATCACCGGCGAGGCCGCGCGCCTCGACGGGCACGCGTGGCGTGCGCGCGCCTGCGCGATACTGACCGGCATCGGCACCGTTCGCGAAGACAATCCGCTGCTGACCGTGCGCGGCATCGACACGCCGCGCCAGCCGCAGCGCATCCTGGTGGACAGCCGCCTCGACCTGCCGCTCGACGCACGGCTGCTCGAAGGCGCGCCGCTGCTGATCTTCTGCGGCCGGCTCGACGCCGCCGGCGAAATGCGCGCGAACGTGCTGAAGGCGCGGGGCGCGGAAATCGTGCCGATCGCGAATGCGCAAGGCAAGGTCGACCTGCCCGCGATGCTGGCGGCGCTCGGCGCGCGCGGCGTCAACGAGCTGCACGTCGAGGCCGGCCACAAGCTGAACGGCTCGCTGCTGCGCGAGCAGTGCGTCGACGAATTGCTCGTCTACCTCGCGCCGAGCCTGCTGGGCGCCGATGCGGCCGGCATGTTCGACCTCGCCGCGCCGGCGAACCTCGAGGCGCGTACGCGGCTGTCGTTCCACGGGTTCGAGCGGGTCGGCGACGATCTGCGGATCCTCGCGCGCTTCACGCCGCCCGACGTTGCTCACTGAACGGGATCGTCACGACGGTTACCGGCATTGTCGCGGCCGGCGGCTGCATCGAGTCGACAAGGTCAATCTCGAAGTCGACATGATTGCGCGCTACGTCGAGCGGATGCTGTCGACGTCGCAGGGCATGCATCCGGACTGATCGCGCGGACGGTCTCCGACGCGGCGGCCGGCATGCTGACGGCCGCCGCTTTTCTCCATCCTTCGCGCCGTCGCCCGCAGCCGATCACGCGTCTGCCTCATCCCCTTCCGCGCGCGCCAAAATCGTCCCGAGCAACTGCCGCACATGCTCGCGTGCCGCGCGCTCGGCACCGTCCACATCGCGCTTCGCGATCATGTCGAACACCTGCCGGTGTTCGGCGACATTCCCGCCCAGTCGCGCCCAGTCGTCCATCGGACTCGCGCCGCCCGAACACATCGTCTGCACCTGCGCATACAGCGCCCTGAGCGACGTCTCGATCGTCGTGTTGCGCGCAGCAGCGAGCAGCCCGTGGTGGAAATCGAGATTGGCGATCCGGTATGCGTGGCCGTCGCGCGTGTCGACCGCATTCGCCTGCCGCGTCAACGCTTCATTCAGCGCCGCATGATCGTCAGGCGTCATGCGCTGCGCCGCCAGGCGCGCGGCCATCCCTTCGAGGGCTTCCCGCGCCTCGAAGATGGCCACGATCCGCGCGCGGTCGAATGCGATGACGAACACGCCCTGCCGCGGCACGACCTGCAGCAGCCCCTCCGCTTCCAGGCGCGAGACCGCTGCCCACACAGGCGACCGGCTGATGCCGAGATCACGGGACAGCGCCTCGATGCTGATCTTCTCGCCCGCCGCGAAGCGCCCGTCGTCGACCAGCATCTCGCGGATCGCCCCGTACGCGTCGCGCCCCAGCGTCGTGCGCTCGAGTATGGCCCGCGTCATGCGAACCGCCGGCGACGCGCGATGTGGAGCCCCTTGCCGACCGGCACGATCGTCGTGTCGAACTTCCGAGATGCATCGACCGCGGCGAGATAGCCGGCGATTTCGTCCGGATGGGACAGCGCGTTGTCCGCGACGAGCAGCGCGTCGGCCGTCAGCTTCGGCAACAGGTGCGCGAGCTGCCGCGGCGCACTCACGCGGTCGGCATCGAAGAACACGCAGTCGAACGGGCCCGTCACGGCCGCGCAGACTTGCGTCGCATCGCCTTCGATCACCTGCGCCCAATCCTGCAGCGCTGCCGCGCGCAGGTTGGCCCTCGCCTGCTCGGCCTTGTCGGGCGCGTACTCGACGGTGACGAGCGGCTGCCCGTCCGTTTCGCGCAGCGCATGGGCGAGCCAGATCGCGCTGTAGCCGTTGGACGTGCCGATCTCGAGCACGCGCCTGCGCCGTGCGCCGGTGACGAGCAGGTACAGCAGTTCGGCCGTGGCCGGCTCGAGGTTAAGCATCTTGCGGCTGCGGTCGTCCATCCGCGCATCGTTTGCCTGGCCGAAAGACGCCAGCCGGGCAAGGACAGCCGCTGCGGCGCGGTCGAGTTCGATCATGGGGTCTCCATTACTTCATGTTTCGTGTTTCATGATACGACTTTTTGCGGACGGATGCGCGATGCCTGCGAGGGGCGGTATTCCGGTGCAATCGGGACGACTGTGTCGGATCCACCGGCCATTCGCTCAGCCAACACCTGACCGAATGGCCAACGACGCGCACGGGTCACGCCGCCGCGCTAAGATGCGTCGACAGCGGATTCAACGCCGCAACGCACGGCGCGCCGCGTAGCGGCCACCCTCTTCTTCAAGGAGTCGTCCCCATGTCCATCTCGATGTACCAAGCTTCCGTGCCCGTGCTGATCCGTGGCCTGACCAACCTGCAGCACATCCTCGGCAAGGCGCAGGCGCACGCGGCCGAAAAGCAGATCGATCCGTCGGTGTTCATCGGCGCCCGCCTGTACCCGGACATGCTGCCGCTCGTCCGCCAGGTCTACATCGCGACGGACACGGCCAAGGGCTGCGCCGCGCGCCTCGCCGATGTCGAGATCCCGAGCTTCCCGGACGTCGAGCAGACCTTCGACGAACTGCACGCACGCATCCAGAAGACGATCGACTACCTGAAAAGCTTCGACGCCGCGCAGATCGACGGCAGCGAGGCGCGCCAGATCGTGCTGAAGATGCGTGTCGGCCCGATCGAGTTCAGCGGCCAGTCGTACCTGCTGAATTTCGTGCTGCCCAATTTCTTCTTCCACGTGACGACCGCGTACGACATCCTGCGCCACAGCGGCGTCGAGCTCGGCAAGCTCGACTACCTGGGCGGGCGCGACCAGCACGCCTGACGCGCGGCCGGGCAATGCCCGGCCCGCCGCCGCCGGCCCCCGCGGGCAGACAGCGCACGGCGGCGCCAGGTCTGCCGCGCAAGCCGGCCGCAGCGCTTTCCGGAGCGCTTGCTGGCGGCGCGCGACCCATGCCAGCCGAAACGCCGTCCGGCTGGCGTAAAATACGCACTTTCCTCTTTCTCGCCCCCTTATGACGCTCGCCTCCACGCTCGACATCATCGCCGAGCTGAAAGCCGGCCGGATGGTGATCCTGGTCGACGAAGAAGACCGCGAAAACGAGGGCGACCTCGTGATCGCCGCCGAATTCGTCACGCCGGAAGCGATCAACTTCATGGCCAAGTACGGCCGCGGCCTGGTTTGTCTGACGTTGACGCAGGAACGCTGCAAGCAGTTGCACCTGCCGCTGATGACCTACCGCAACGGCACGCAGTACGGCACCGCCTTCACGGTCAGCATCGAAGCGGCAGAAGGCGTGACGACCGGCATCTCGGCTGCCGACCGTGCACACACGATCGCCACGGCCGTCGCGCACGACGTACGCCCCGAGCATATCGTGCAGCCGGGTCACGTGTTCCCGATCATGGCGCAGCCGGGCGGCGTGCTCGTGCGTGCCGGCCACACCGAGGCCGGTTGCGACTTCACCGCGCTCGCGGGCCTCACGCCGGCCGCGGTGATCTGCGAGATCATCAAGGACGACGGCACGATGGCGCGCCTGCCCGACCTGATCGAGTTCGCGCAGGAACACAACCTGAAGATCGGCACGATCGCCGACCTGATCCAGTACCGCAGCCGCACCGAATCGATCATCGAGCGGATCGCCGAGCGCACGATGCAGACCGCGCACGGCACGTTCCGCGCGGTGCTGTACCGTGACCAGCCGAGCGGCTCACCGCACATCGCGCTGGTGCGCGGTGCGCCGTCGCCCGACGTCGATACGCCGGTGCGCGTGCACGAGCCGCTTTCGGTACTCGACCTGCTCGAAACGGGCGTGTCGACGCACTCGTGGACGCTCGACGCCGCGATGCGCGAGATCGCGGAGCGCGACCTCGGCGTGATCGTGCTGCTCAACTGCGGCGACACGAAGGAACACCTGATCGACGTCTTCAAGGCGTTCGACGAGGAAGAAAAGGCCGCTGCGCTCAAGCGCCGGCCGGTTGATTTCAAGACGTTCGGCATCGGCGCGCAGATCCTGCGCGATGTCGGCGTCGGCAAGATGCAGGTGCTGTCGAATCCGCGCAAGCTGGGCAGCATGTCCGGCTACGGCCTGGAAGTCACGGGCTTCATCCCGATGCCCGGCGCCGAAGCCAAGTCCTGCCCGGCGTCCCACGCGTAACCCGCCACGGCGCTTTCGCCCTATAACCGTTCATCCACACCACGGACAAGATCATGGAAATCGGACAATACCAACCGAATCTCGAAGGCGACGGCCTGCGTATCGGCATCGTGCAATCGCGCTTCAACGAGCCGGTGTGCAACGGCCTCGCCGACGCGTGCGTCGAGGAACTGGAACGCCTCGGCGTCACCGGTGAAGACGTGCTGCTCGTGTCGGTGCCCGGCGCGCTGGAAATCCCGCTCGCGCTGCAGAAGCTCGCGGAAAGCGGCCAGTTCGACGCGCTGATCGCACTCGGCGCGGTGATCCGCGGCGAGACCTACCACTTCGAACTCGTGTCGAACGAGAGCGGCGCGGGCATCACCCGCATCGGCCTCGACTTCAACCTGCCGATCGCGAACGCGGTCCTGACGACCGAAAACGACGAGCAGGCCGTCGCGCGCATGACCGAAAAGGGTCGTGACGCAGCACGCGTCGCCGTCGAGATGGCCAACCTGACGATGGCCCTCGACCAGCTCGGCGACGACGACGAGGACGAAGAGGAAGACGAAGACGACGAAGAGGAGCGCGCATGAAGAAGAGCGCCCGCCGACAATCGCGCGAGCTGGCGACGCAGGGGCTGTACCAGTGGCTGCTGTCGAACGCGTCCTCCGGCGAGATCGACGCGCAACTGCGCGGCGCGCTCGGTTACGACAAGGCTGACAAGGAGCTGCTCGACGCGATCCTGCACGGCGTGATCCGCGAGCACGCCACGCTCGTCGAAGCACTGACGCCGTCGCTCGACCGTCCGATCGACCAGTTGTCGCCGGTCGAACGCGCCGTGCTGCTGATCGCGACGTTCGAGCTCACGCACCACGTCGAAACGCCGTACCGCGTGATTATCAACGAAGCTGTCGAACTCGCGAAGACGTTCGGCGGCTCCGACGGCTACAAGTACGTGAACGGCGTGCTCGACAAGCTCGCCGCGAAGCTGCGCCCCGCCGAAACGCAGGCGCGCCGCAACGGCTGATACCGTTGATCCGGAACGGGCGCACATGCGCCCGTTTTTTCTTTTGCCCCGCCCCCTCGCCCTGCCCGCCCGATGAATACCGCCACCGATTCGCTCGTCAGACTCGCCGCACGCGTCGATGCGATCCAGCCCTTCTACGTGATGGAACTGATGAAGGAGGCACAGCGTCTCGAGTCGTCCGGGCGCGACGTTATCCACATGGGCATCGGCGAGCCGGATTTCACTGCGCCGGAGCCGGTCGTCGAAGCGGCCGCGGCCGCGCTGCGCCGCGGCGTCACGCAATATACGAGCGCGCTCGGCATTGCACCGCTGCGCGAGGCGATCGCCGCGCACTACGCGCGCGCCTACGGCCTCACGATCAGTCCGGAACGGATCGTCGTGACGGCCGGCGCATCGGCCGCGCTGCTGCTCGCGTGCCTCGCGCTCGTCGGGCGTGACGACGAGGTGCTGATGCCCGACCCGTCGTATCCGTGCAACCGGCACTTCGTCGCGGCGGCCGAGGGCCGCGCGGTGCTCGTGCCGAGCGGCCCGGACGCGCGCTTCCAGCTCACCGAGGACGACGTCCGCACGCGCTGGGGCGATCGCACGCGCGGCGTGCTGCTCGCGTCGCCGTCGAACCCGACCGGCACGTCGCTCGAACCCGACGAGCTGAAGCGGATCGTCGAAGCCGTGCGCACACGCGGCGGCTTCACGATCGTCGACGAGATCTACCAGGGGCTCAGCTACGACGCGGCGCCCGTGTCGGCGCTGTCGTTCGGCGACGACGTCGTCACCGTGAACAGCTTCTCCAAGTATTTCAGCATGACGGGCTGGCGGCTCGGCTGGCTGGTCGTGCCGCCCGCGCTGGTCGGCACATTCGAAAAGCTGGCGCAGAACCTGTTCATCTGCCCGTCCGCGCTCGCGCAGCACGCGGCACTCGCGTGCTTCGAGCCGGCCGCGCTCGACATCTACGAGGCGCGCCGGCTCGAATTCAAGCGCCGCCGCGACTTCATCGCGCCGGCGCTCGAACGGCTCGGCTTCACGGTGCCCGTGATGCCGGACGGCGCGTTCTACGTGTATGCGCACTGCGGCGGCGTCGCCCACCCGGCGGCCGGCGACAGCGCCGCGCTCACGACGGCGATGCTGCACGACGCGGGGGTCGTGCTGGTGCCCGGCATGGACTTCGGTGTCCATGCACCGCGCGACTATATCCGCCTGTCCTATGCGACGGCCTACTCCCGGCTCGAGGAGGCGGTCGACCGACTCGCGACACTGTTCGGGCAGCACTGACACGCGGGCGGTGCGGCGGCCGTTCCGCGCACGGCAAAAACGAAAAGGCACCCGGATCGGGTGCCTTTTTCATTGCCTGCCGGCTGCAGCCGTGCGGTACGTTACCGCCGCACGTTACGCGCCAAGCTCCGAATGGTCGCCGTGCGACTGCTTCGCGGTATCGACGCTCGCGTCGTCCTGGGACGTGGCTTCCTTCGATGCCGTCGATTTCGGCGACGTTTCGAGCGTCGCATGCACGCGCTTTGCGCCGCCCGCGGCTGCCGTCATCGCGGCAGCCGTGACGATCGGCTTCGCCGGCGCCTGCGGCGCGTTGACCGGCACGCTGCGGCCGTGCGCCACGTCGCGCAGGCGGGCACGCTCGGCCATCACCTTCGCGCCGTAAGCGGTGTCGTCGGGGTTCGTCGAGCCGTTGTACAAGCGCAGGCCGCTCGCCAGCGAGCCGCCACGTGCGATGCAGTCCTTCAGGACGAGTGCGCCGACCTGGAGGTTCGCGAGCGGCTGCAGTGCGGTATCGGTGCCGCCGAAATACTCGAACTTGTCGGAATGGACCTTCGACATGACCTGCATCAGGCCCTTCGCGCCGACACCGCTTTCGGCGTACGGATTGAAGCCCGACTCGATCGCCATCACGGACAGCAGCAGCAGCGGATCGAGGCCGACGTCACGGCCGGTCTGGAACGCGGCCTTGACGAGCTGGCCGAGCGGCTCCTGTGCGACGCGGTAGCGACGCGACAGGTAGGTCGCGACGAGCGCCTGCTCGCGATTCGATGCGAGCGCACGGTCGTCACGCGCATCGGCCGCCACGCGCTGGGTCGGAATCAGTTTGGCGAGCGCGACGGGCGACGGGCCGTTGCGGGCCGGATCGGACGCATCGCCCTGCTGCCCGGTGGCTTCCGGTGCGACGTCGAGGCCGACCGCAAGCGCGTCCGTTTCGGGGCTGTCTTCCTGCTGCGGCTGCGCGCCGGCGGGCGCGAAGTTCGGCAGCGGATGGCCGGTCAGCAGGCGTGCCGGACCGGCTTGCACGGCCGCGGATACGACCGGCATCAGCTTCGCGGCGAGCGTGCCGCGGACGGTTGGCAGCAGCCACAGTGCGAGCGCAACTGCGACAGCGAGACAGCCGACAACGCTGAATAGATGGTGACTGACACGCGTCCCGCGACGCAGCATGCTGCGCACGAATTGCGCATGCTGCTCACAAGGACGCCACGATAACCAAGCGTTCATTCAGATCATCTCCCATGAACATGACTCGTGCGGCTCGCTCAGCTCGAAGGCGAGACAGGTAACGCGCCGCGGAATCACGACGCCGCACGCTTTGGTTGGGGCGTGCAGGCATCGGGGAAACGGTATAAGTACCGTTCGAGGCCACGGTGTAAGAGGGCCGGCACCTTCGCACACTGGGCGAGGCGGGCATACGCGGTGGCACCCACGCAAAAAACCAGCGTCTGGTGGCGCTGGCTGAGACTACGACTAAAGCCGTCGGATACGCCGTGCAGGATTCGGCGGACGGTGACGCGCTGCGTCAAAGATCGGTGATTGGCGGCTCGAAGCCTTTTACCCTGCAGCCAATGTGAGCGGATTCTAGCAGGGTTTTATAGATCGTCAACACTATAAAACATTGAAATCATAACAAAAAGTAATTTACAGGCACTCTCAAGATCGCAATCCCCGTGCCGTAGAGGGTTTGCGCGCAGTCGACTTTTTTCTCCGTCGGGCGGGCAAGCGGCCGCGCGGGTAAAATCGTCGGTCGATTCGGGGTCGCAGCCGGCCGCTGCGCCCGCCCATCGCTGCCCGCCTTGCGGGTGGCCCGGACCTTCTTCATGAAATACAAAGACTTACGCGATTTCATCCAGCGCCTCGAGGCGCTCGGCGAACTGCGGCGCGTCACGCAGCCCGTGTCGCCCGTGCTGGAAATGACCGAGCTATGCGACCGCGTGCTGCGCGCCGGCGGCCCTGCGCTGCTGTTCAACGCGCCGACCGGCTACGACTTCCCGGTGCTCGGCAACCTGTTCGGCACGCCGCGCCGCGTCGCGCTCGGGATGGGCGTCGATGCGGGTGACGACGCCGCGCTCGATTCGCTGCGCGATCTCGGACGCCTGCTGTCCGCATTGAAGGAACCCGATCCGCCGAAGAGCCTGAAGGACGCCGGCAAGCTGCTGTCGCTCGCGAAGGCCGTGTGGGACATGGCGCCAAAGTCGGTGTCGTCGCCGCCGTGCCAGGAGATCGTCTGGGAAGGCGCCGACGTCGACCTGAACAGGCTGCCGATCCAGACCTGCTGGCCCGGCGACGCGGGACCGCTCGTCACGTGGGGCCTGACGGTCACGCGCGGACCGAACAAGTCGCGGCAGAACCTCGGGATCTACCGCCAGCAGCTGATCGGCCGCAACAAGCTGATCATGCGCTGGCTCGCGCATCGCGGCGGCGCACTCGACTTCCGCGAATTCGCGCTGCAAAACCCCGGCAAGCCGTATCCGGTCGCGGTCGTACTCGGCGCCGATCCGGCCACGACGCTCGGCGCGGTGACGCCAGTGCCCGATTCGCTGTCCGAGTACCAGTTCGCCGGCCTGCTGCGGGGCAGCCGCACGGAGCTCGCGAAGTGCCTGACGCCCGGCGTCGACACGCTGCAGGTGCCAGCGCGCGCGGAGATCGTGCTCGAAGGTTTCATCTATCCGCAGGAAGGCGCGCCCGCCCCCGCTCCGGCCGGCGCACCGCCGCGCCCGGCCGGCAATGCTTCGGCCGCGTACGAGCACGCGCTCGAAGGCCCGTACGGCGACCACACCGGCTATTACAACGAGCAGGAGTGGTTTCCGGTGTTCACCGTCGAGCGCATCACGATGCGGCGCGACGCGATCTACCACTCGACCTACACGGGCAAGCCGCCCGACGAGCCCGCGGTGCTCGGCGTCGCGCTCAACGAGGTGTTCGTGCCGCTGCTGCAGAAGCAGTTCACCGAGATCACCGACTTCTACCTGCCGCCCGAAGGCTGCAGCTACCGGATGGCCATCGTTCAGATGAAGAAGAGCTACGCGGGCCACGCGAAGCGCGTGATGTTCGGCGTGTGGAGCTTCCTGCGGCAGTTCATGTATACGAAGTTCATCGTGGTCGTCGACGAGGACGTGAACATCCGCGACTGGAAGGAAGTGATCTGGGCGATCACGACGCGCGTCGACCCGGTACGCGACACCGTGATGGTCGACAGCACGCCGATCGACTATCTCGACTTCGCGTCGCCGGTTGCCGGCCTCGGTTCGAAGATGGGGCTCGACGCGACCAACAAGTGGCCCGGCGAGACCAGCCGCGAATGGGGCCGCCCGATCGAGATGGATGCGGCAGTGAAGGCGCGCGTCGACCGGCTCTGGCAGGAGATCGGTCTCTGAGGCCATGCGGCCGGCGCCTGCCGGCCCATGGCGTGCCATTGCCACAAATCGCCACAAGAACAAAGCTGATGACCTTTCCGCCCGCCTCCATGCTGTCCGACGGTTTCTTTCTGTCGCTGTCGCTGTGTCTCGACATCGGCCTCGTGAACGTCGCGATGCTGTCGCTGACGCTGTCGCACGGCTTCCGGCCGGGCTTCTGGCTCGGCATCGGCTCGTGCGTCGGCGATCTCGTCTACGCGGCGCTCGCGCTCGCGGGGATGGCCGTGCTGCTGCAATTCGAGCCGGTGCGCTGGATCGTGTGGATCGGCGGCGGTGCGGTACTGCTGTTCCTTACGTGGAAGATGGCGCGCGAAGCGCTCACGCCGGCCAAGGCGACCGGCGACGATGCCGACGACGCGCCGCAGCCGCGCGCCAGCGCACGGCGCAGTTTCCTGCGCGGAATGTTGCTCGCGATGTCGTCGCCGAGCGCGATCCTGTGGTTCGCGGCGGTCGGCGGCGCGCTGATCGCGAAAGCCGGCGCGACCACGCCCGCCACCGCGTCGGTGTTCCTGTCGGGCTTTTTTCTCGGCGGCCTCGCATGGACGCTCTTCATGTGCACGCTCGCGAGCCAGGGCCGCAAGCGCGCGGGCGCCGGGCTGATGCGCGCGTGTCACATCGCGTCGGCGCTGCTGTTCGCGTATTTCTCGTACAGCGTGATCGTCGGCGGCTACCGTGACCTGATCGTGCACGCGGTGTAATCGAGGCCGGCCTGCATGGGCCGCGCGACGATGTCAGGCCGCGGCCCCAAAAGAAAAACGGCGCAGCGCCCCACTCGGGACGTTGCGCCGTTTTGCCACGCGCGGCCTGGCCGCGCGGCACGAATCAGCGACGCCAGTAGCCGTGATGGCCCCAGCCGCCGTAACCATAACCATGATGCCAGTACGGACGACCATAGTAGCCACCGACGACCACGGCGGGCGGCGGCGCGTAGTAGGCCGGCGCCGGTGCGTAGTAGACGGGCGGAGGCGGCGGCGCGTAGTACACGGGCGGCGGCGGTGCATAGACGGGATACGCGGGCGCGACCGGGATACCGATGCCGACCCCGATCGACACGTGAGCTTGCGCAGCACTTGCGGCACCCAGGCCCAGCGCGGCGGCGGCGATGAACGGAATGAGCTTTTTCACTTCGATTCTCCTGCTGGAGCGGTATTTTATGCGCCCCTGTCGGCAACGGCGGGCATGCACGTCGCATGGAAGCAATGTAGCGAAAACCCGCCCCTCACGTGTCGTGCATTTGTTGCAAATTGCAATTGCACGCGGCCGGCGCCGCCGTGCGGCGTGGCTTGCAGCGCCTGCGGCGATCCTTGCGGGCCGCGCGATTCCGTCCGACGAGTCGGGTCGCAACATCATGGCCGGTCAGTCTTACCGGATACGGCGCGTGCGGCAGGCACGCAACCGTAATGAACGATTACAAATTTGAGACAAGATGCCGACATTTCAAGCCGGATACGGGTATGACATGTTTCGGGGTCGGATTCCAGGATCGTGAATCGACCGCGACGCCCGGCGCCGATACGCGCTCGATATCGCGTCGCATACCGGTCGGCCAGGCACTTGCCTACATGGAACCGGCCGTTGCGCGGCCCCGCCGTCATTCCTGCGATACTGGCGGTTGCTTCGTTTTCGCTTACGCCCGCTGCCATGTCCCTCCCCGACACACCCCGCCTCGGCTTCATCGGCGCCGGCCGTCTCGCGCGCTGCGTCGCGCAGCGCTTCGCGCTGGCCGGCTTTCCGGTCGTCGCGATCGCGAGCCGCACGCCCGCGTCCGCCGCGGCGCTCGCCGCGCGCATCGACGGCTGCCAGGCGGTCGACACGCCGCAGCAGGTCGCCGACGCCGCGAACCTGATCTTCCTGACGGTGCCCGACGACCATCTCGCGTCGACCGCCGCGGCGCTGCACTTCGATGCTTCGCGCGCGGCGCAGCAGGCCGTCGTTCACTGCAGCGGCGCGTCGGCGGTCGCACTGCTCGATCCGGCGAAGCAGCAAGGCGCGGCTACCGGCGGCTTCCATCCGCTCTATCTGTTCGGCGGCGCCGACGCCGACCTCGCCCGCATCGACGGCTGCTCGGTCACGATCGAAGCCGACGGCGCGTTGCACGCGACGCTGATGCGACTTGCTGCCGCACTCGGCTGCCATCCGCTGTCGATTCCGGCCGGCGGCCGGATGCTCTATCACGCGGCCGCGCACTATGCGGCGAGCTTCGCGCTGTGCGGGCTGGCGGAAGCGGTCGAGCTGTGGCGCGGCCTCGGCTTCGACGAGGACGCCGCGCTGCGCGCGCTGCTGCCGATGCTGGCCGGCACGATCGAGACCGCACGCGACAAGGGGCTCGCGAACGCGCTCTCCGGCCCGGTGTCGCGCGGCGATACGGGTATCGTCGAACGCCAGTTGGCACTGCTCGAAGCGCGCGGCGGCGATCACGCGACGCTGTACGCGCTGCTGACGCGCCGCGCGGTCGCGCTCGCGGCGCAGCGGGCCACGCCGCCGGCGTCGCTGGCGGCGCTCGCCGAAGCCGTCGAAACGTCGCTCGCGCGCACCGCCGCGCCCCCCTCCCCGTCGCGAGACGAGGCGTGATAAGGTGTCGGCCGATGCGCCGCCATCCGGCGTTGGCGGCCGCACGCTACTGACTGTATAAAAAGGATGCCAACGATGTTCGGCGAGATCGCCCGTTTTCTGCTCAATACCGTCTTCACGCTGTTCGGCGCCGCGCTGATCCTGCGCGTCTGGATGCAGGCCGTCCGCGTACCACCGTACAACCCCGTCACGCAAGCCGTGCTGCAGGCGACCAACTGGCTCGTGCTGCCGCTGCGTCGCGTGATCGCGGGCGTACGCGGCATCGACTGGGCCAGCGTCGTCGCCGCGCTGCTCACCGCGCTCGTCTATGTCGTGCTGATGGTCGTGATGGCCGGCTTCGACCCGGCGTCGGTGATCGCGACGCTCGTCGTGGTCGCGCTGCTCACCGTCGTGAAGTGGGCGCTCAACCTCGTGATCTGGATGACGATCCTGATGGCGCTGCTGTCGTGGCTCAACCCGCGCTCGCCGGCGATGCCGATCCTCTTCCAGCTCACCGCGCCGTTCCTGAACCCGCTGCGCCGCATCATCCCGAACCTCGGCGGCATCGACCTGTCGCCGATCCTGCTGTTCGTGATCGTGCAGGTGCTGCTGATGATCGTCACGCGCGCCGCCGTGTCGCTGACGATATTCGGCATCTGACGCCGCCCCCTACGCCGCCGGCCCTTGCGCCGGTGGTGGGCCGAGCGTGTCGATCACACCGAAGCGCGCCGGCATCATCGCGTAGCACACGCGTACTTTCTCGTGCGACAGGCGGTCGAGCAAGCGCTGCGCCTCGTCCTCGGTGACGATGAATTCGATCTCGATCGCGAGCGATCCCTGCAGTTCGAAGAAGCGATCCTCGTGCAGCACGCGATGCTGGCCGAACCCGGCCATCGCGCGAAACGCGGAACCGCCCGCGACGCCCATCCGGTTCGCCTCCTCCAGCAGCCATTCCCACAGCGGTTTCCAGTGCAGCCGATCCTTCTCGTGCACATAGAAGCGCAGGAAGATCTTGTCCATCGCACCCTCCGATGGCGGCACGCTCAGGCCGCCGCGAGCCATACGCGCGCGGTCCACATGCCGAGCGCCGTCAGCGCGAACGATCCAGTCAAGTGTAGGGCAGCCACCGCAAACGCCCATCCGAATTCGCCCTGCACCGCATGCGTCATCACTTCGACCGAATAGGTCGAGAACGTCGTGAGGCCGCCGAGAAAGCCCGTGATCACGAACAGCCGCCACTCGGGCGGCAGCCCGACGCGGGTCGTGAACACGACGGCGGCGATGCCGATCACGTAGCCGCCGATCAGGTTCGCGGCAAGCGTGCCGAGCGGCACGGCGGGAAAGAATGCGTTGAGCGCGAGGCTCAGGAACCAGCGCAGCAATGCGCCGAGCCCGGCGCCGACGAAGATCGCGACGATCGAATAGAACAAGGGCGCTCCCGGTCGATGAGGCGGCTGGATTCGGCCGCCGGCCCCCGGTTGCCCGGGGCGATGTCCGATCCCGGCCCCCTCCGGCGCGTGCGCGGGCGGCACACGCTGAACTGTATGCGGATTCACCGCGCCCCTGCAACGGCGACCGCCGGCGGGATACCCGCTCGTTCAGGTCGTCTCGCCCGCCCGCGGGCTCACGCGCGTTGCCAGGCTGCGTCGAGTGCGCTCAGCGTTGCCAGCGCGCCGCCCTTCAAGCCGATCACGTCCGCACGGCGCGCATGCGCTTCGCGCGCGTTGATGCGGATCACGTCGGCGCCGAACCGTTCGCTCAGCAGGCGGACGGTCGGAATCGCGGTGCCCGCGCCGATCTCGACCACCGCGATCCGCCCGGCTTGCGCGATCCAGTCCTCCAGCGCGCGCTCCTGCGCGTCGTAGCGCGCACCGAGCCAGCCGGTGTCGCCGAACATCAGGATGTTCGGCCGCGCGAGGCCGCCGCAGTGCGGACAGCGCGGCATGTCGCCGACGAGGCGGCAGGTGGCTTCGTCGACGTCCGGCACGAACGGCGCCGCGTCCCACGTGTCGTCCGAACAGGGGCGCAGGCACTGCATCGCGTGGATCGAGCCGTGGATCTCGACGATCCGCGCCGGATCGAAGCCGGCTTTCTGGAACTGGCCGTCGACGTTGCTCGTCAGGACGAAGCCGCCGTTCGGCATCGCGTCGATCCAGCGGCGCAGGATCGCGAAGCCCTCATGCGGCACCGTCGCGCGGTAGAGCGCGAGACGGTGCCCGTAGAAGCCCCACGCGAGCGGCGCACGCGCACGGAACGCGTGCGGCGATGCGATCTCGTGGAATTCGAAACGCTCGTGGCGCAGCGCCGGATACGCGCGCCAGAACCCGTCCGTGCCGCGAAAATCGGGCAGCCCGGAATCGACGCCGATACCGGCGCCGGCCGTCACGAGCAACGCGTCGGCGCGCGCGAGCGCGCCAACGGCGGAGGCGACGAGATCGTCGGGCAGTTGCGCGGCAGCGGCAGCAGCAGCAGTGGAGTCAGCGGAATCGGAAAACGGCATGGTGCGGCGGCGGTAGTGTCGAGCGGTGCGCGGGTGGCGTCGCGATCATACGCCGGATCGCGTGCAGCGCGGCGTGCGCGATGCAACGGCACGACGCGCAGCTCGTCCGGCCGTGGGCGATACAGGCGGCCAGGCGATGCAGGATGCAGCCTGAGGCGCCGCGACCGGGCGCCCCCGCCTGCTCAGCTATCCGAATCGTCCGGTGCGACCGGAATGTCGTCGACCGCGAAATAGACCGCCTTGCCAAGCTGCCGCGCGAGGGCGACATCGGCGTCCGCCCCGCGCGACGCGCCGTCGATGCGCAGCACCGCGTCGCAGCGGCACAGCAGCCGGTGCGCGGCCGGGTACAGGAACGCCTCGCTGATCGCGTCGCCGACCTGTCGCGACCCGGCCGCGACAGCGAGCGGCAGCGACACCCACTCGCCGATCATCGGCACGTGCCCGCGGCGATACACGGCGAGCGCCGCCTCCTCCAGCCGGCGCAGGTTCGCGACGATGCGCGCGGGGTCGCCGTCCGTGCCGCTGCGATAGGGGCCGGCGACCAGCACGAGCAGCGGCGTCATGCCGGGCGCACGCCGGCGGTTTCCCGCAGCGCGACGTACTGGAGCAGCATGATCGTCTTCGCGTCGACGATCTCGCCGCGCTCGACCGCATCCAGCGCCGCCTGCAGCGGCATCTCGACGACCTCGAGATCCTCGCCCTCTTCCGCGACGCCGCCGCCGTCGCCGGTGCGCAGCGACGCATCGTATTCGCCGACGAAGAAATGCAGCTTCTCCGTCACCGAGCCCGGGCTCATGAATGCCTCGAACACCTTGCGCACGCCGCGCACGCGAAAGCCGGTTTCCTCCTCGGCCTCGGCGCGGATGCGCGCTTCGGGCGTCGCGTCGTCGAGCAGGCCGGCAGCGGCCTCGATCAGCATGCCGTCGTGCCCGCTGACGAACGCCGGCATCCGGAACTGCCGCGTCAGCAGCACATCGCCCGTCCCGGCCTTGCGCAGCAGGATCGTCGCGCCATTGCCGCGATCGTAGGTCTCGCGGCTCAGGCGCTGCCACGTTCCGTCGCGGCGCAGGAAATCGAACGTCACCTTCTTCAGCACATACCAGTCATCGGACAGCACCGTCGTATCGACGATGCGGACACGGTCCCGCGTTGCAGCCATCCCAGCCTCCGGTTCGACAAAAGACGGCGCCCATGGTAACGTGTATATTCGTGCAATTTCAAGAAAATTCGTGCAAACACGATGCTGACGACACAACGCAAGAAAGCGATCCTCGACGCACTCGCGCGCGACGGCCAGGTGCTGGCGGTCGAGCTGAGCGCGCAATTCGGCGTGTCCGAAGACACGGTCCGCCGCGACCTGCGCGAGCTCGCGGCCGAAGGCCTGCTGCAGCGCGTGCATGGCGGCGCGCTGCCGGCGTCGCCGGCCGTTGCGCCGTTCGCGCAGCGCGAGGCGCTCGAGACGGCCGAAAAGCGGCGCATCGCACGGCGGGCCGCGGAAATGATCGCGCCCGGGCAGGTGGCGATCGTCGACGGCGGCACGACTTCCGCACTGCTCGTCAGCCAGTTGCCGGCCGACCTGCGCGCGACCATCGTCACGCACAGCCCGAGTGTCGCGGTGGCGCTCGCCGCGCATCCGTCGATCGACGTGATCCTGATCGGCGGGCGGCTTTACAAGCATTCGATCGTCGCCGTCGGCGCGGCGGCGATGGAAGGCATTGCGCGCATCCATGCGGACCTGTACTTCATGGGCGTCACGGGCGTGCATCCGGTCGCGGGGCTCAGCACCGGCGATTTCGAGGAAGCGGCGATCAAGCGCGCGCTGGCCGAACGAGCGGCCGAGACGGTCGTGCTCGCGTCGCAGTCGAAGCTGCGCGCGGCGTCGCAGTTCGTGATCGGCGAAATCACGCTGGCGCATACCGTGGTGGTCGAAAAGGAAACCGACGCCGCGTTGACGAAGCCGATCGAGGCGGCAGGGGTGACGGTCGTGCGCGCGTAGCGGTGACGGGGCGCGCCCATGAGGGATTTGTGGATTTGTGGATTTGTGGATTTGTGGATTTGTGGATTTGCAGACTTGCGGATTTGCCGGATGCGCCGGAACGCACCCGTCGACTCGGCCGCGGGGCTTTCATCGCGTCGCCGCCGCACCCATGTCAGCGTGCTGACAGGGTCCGCTTGCTAACATGGGCGATCGCCCAACCGCCACGCGCCGCCCACCCGATGCCCCCGCCCTCCGCCGCCACCTCACCTGCACTGCCTGCAGGCGAAGCAACGCCGCCCGGCGTCCTCGCGCTGTTCATCGCGTTCTCGCAGATCGGCCTGACCAGCTTCGGCGGCGGGCTCAGCGGACGGATGATGCGCGACTTCGTGTACGAGCGGCGCTGGCTCGACGAGGAAGCGTTCCTCAACGGCCTCGCGCTGTCGCAGGCGTTGCCGGGCGTCAACGTGAAGAACCTCGCGATCTGGATCGGCTACCGGCTCGCCGGATGGCGCGGCGCGATGGCCGGCTTCACCGGCATCATCGCGCCGCCGGCCGTGCTGATCGTGCTGTTCGGCGTCGCGTTCTCGACCCTCACGCGCTTCCCGCTCACGCATGTCGCGCTCGCCGGTGCGGCGGCCGCGGCGATCGGGCTGTCGATCTCGATGGCGATCACGGCCGTGCGCCGGTTGCCGCGCCGCGTGCTGCCGCTCGGGGTGATGGCCCTCACCTTCGTGTCGGTTGCGGTGCTCCACTGGCCGCTCGTATGGACCGTGCTCATCGGCGGCACGCTGAGCGTCGCGCTCGAATACCGCCGCGCGGCCACCGCGCCCGCCGGGAGCGACAAGCCATGACCGCATCGCAACGCTACGCCGCGCTGTTCGGCGTGTTCGCGCCGCTGTCGATCGCGACGATCGGTGGCGGACAGGCGATCATCGCCGACATCCAGCGGCAAGTGGTCGACGTGCATCACTGGATGACCGCCACGCAATTCGTGAACGATTTCGCGATCGCGCGGATGGCACCGGGCCCCGGCTCGCTGCTGGCGACGCTGATCGGCTGGCAGGTGGCCGGCTTCTGGGGGGCGGTGATCGCGACGCTCGCGCTGTTCGGCCCGACCGCGTTCCTGATCTACGGCGTCGCGCATCTGTGGCGGCGGCACCAGGGCGCGCGCTGGCAGATCGCGCTCGAGGCCGGCCTGCGCCCGGTCGCGGCCGGCATGATCCTCGCGTCGGTGTGGGTGCTGCTGCAGGCGCTCGACGGCGGCTGGGCCGCGCGCGCGATAGCGGTCGCGTCGACGCTGTGCGTGATGTATACGCGCGTACACGCGCTGCTGCTGATCGCGATCGGCGCGCTGCTGCTCGTCGGCGTGCACGCGCTCGGCATGTGAGACGCGGCGACGCGAGCACGTCCGCGCACTTTTCGCCGCCGGTTCGCCCGGCTCGTGCAACCCATCGCCTAGACGCCGCGAAACGCCGGCGTGCGCCGCTCCTCGAACGCGCGCAGCCCTTCGTCGAAATCCGCGCCTTCGCACGCTTGCCGGCGCAGCTCGGCAATCCGTTCGAACGCGTCGGCCGGCAATGGCCGCGCGTCCTGCAGCACGCGCAACTGCTCCTTCACCGCGTGCACCGCAAGCGGCGCCTTCGCGGCAATCGTGCGTGCGACGTCGAGCGCCGCATCGTCGACACCCCCCGCATCGACCAGCCGGTTCACGAGCCCGTGATGCGCGGCGCGCTCCGCATCGAGCGGCTGCGCGCAGAAGAACATCTCCTTCAGCACGTGGATCGGCAGATTGTCGTAGAAGCGCAGCAGGCCGCTCGTCGAGTACGGCAGACCGATGTTCGCGGGCGTCATCGCGAAGCGCGCGTCGCGCGCCGCCACCACCAGGTCGCAGCTCATCACGAGATCGACCGCCCCGCCCCACGCCGAGCCCGACACCGCCGCGATCACCGCGCCCGGATAGGTCCGCACGCGCCGCAGCGCGCGTTCGAGCGGCTTGCCGTACGCGAGCGGATCGCGATCGTCGGCCAGTTCGCGCAGGTCGTGCCCCGCGCTCCACACGTCGCCGCTGCCGTCGTTCGACAGGATCACGACGGGTGGCGGACGGTGTCCGGCCAGCGCGTCGAGGCGCGCGACGAGCGCTTCGAGCAATGGCGCGTCGAGCGCATGCCGTCGCGCCGGATTCGCGAACCGCACCCGCGCGATCCGCTCGCCAGCCATGTCGACCGTCACGCGCGACGCGCCGTCGTGTTTCGTCGTGTGGTTCATTGCACGGCCTCCGTCACTGCTTCCGCCTGGAAGATCGCGCGCCCGGCCAGCAGCGCGTCGATCGCGTCGTCGCCATAGCCCGCTTCGCGCAGCACGTCGATCGTATGCTCACCCAGCAGCGGCGGCGCATGGCGCGTGCGCGGCGCCGGCACGGCGTCACCCATCCCGCCGAGCGGCGTGACGACCTGGCGCAGCGTGCCGAGCGTCGGATGCGCAACCGGCTCGACCAGCCCGCAATGCGCGAGCTGCGGATCGTCGAACACTTCATCGAGCGTGTTGATCGGCCCGGCCGGCAGCCCGGCGTCGACGAAACGCTGTGTCCATTCGCGCTTGCCGCGCGTGCGCAACCGGCTTTCGAGCAACGCTTTCAGTTCGTCGCGGTGCGCGACGCGCGCGTCGTTGGTCGCGAAGCGCGGATCGTTCGGCAGCTCGGGCAGATCCAGCAACTGGCACAGCCGCAGCCACATGTCGGACGTGATCGGCGCGAGATTGAGCGGCCCGTCTGCCGTCTCGAACACGCCGTACGGCGCGATCACCGCGTGCGCATTGCCGGTGCGGCGCGGCACGTCGCCGAGGCTCAGGTAGCGTTGCCCGTGCACGCTCAGCAGCGAAACCAGGCTTTCGAGCAGCGACGTGCCGACATGCTGGCCGCGCCCCGTGCGCTCGCGCTCGTACAGCGCGGCCATCACGCCGGTCGCGACCCACATCCCCGAGCTGAGATCGCCGATCGCGGTACCCGTGCGGGTCGGCTCGCCATCGGGAAAGCCGGTGAGGCTCATCAACCCCGCATAGCCCTGCGCGATCTGGTCGAAGCCCGGCCAGTCGCGCAACGGGCCGCGCGGGCCGAACGCGGTGACGCTGCCCATCACGAGCCGCGGGTCGCGCGCACTCAGCGTCGAATAGCCGAGCCCCATCGCGTCCATCGTGCCGGCCTTGAAATTCTCGATCACGACGTCGGCCTGCGCGATCAGCCGCCGCACGACGTCGAGTCCTGCCGGCTGCCGGAAATCCACGCAGATGCCGCGTTTGTTGCGGTTGCAGGACAGGTAGTACGTGCTCACGCCGCGATCGAACGGCCCCCATGCACGGCTCATGTCGCCGTGCGGCCCCGATTCGACCTTGATCACGTCGGCGCCGAGATCGGCGAGCACCATCGAGCAGAACGGCCCCGACAGCGCGCGGCTCAGATCGACGACCCTGATTCCTTGTAATGCCTGCATTCCGGACTCCTGATATTGATGACTGGGGGTGGCTGGTTGCCGGGCGTTCGCGGCGTGCCGCTCATTCGGGCAGCGTCTGGTGGCGCGTTTCGACCGCGAACGGCAGGATCAGTATGCCGAGCCCGAACACGGCCGCGGTCCATGCAACCGGCACGCCGAGCGATCCGTAACCGTGAATCGCGGCGCCGAGCAGGAAGTTCACGCCCGCGCCGATGAAGCGGCCGACCGACGCGTTGAACGCGAACGCGGTGGCACGCACGCGCGTCGGGTACTGCTCGGGCAGCCAGAGCGAGAAGATCGCGAAATTGCCGCCGAAGAAGCCGAGGAACACGAGCGACACCATGAACGCCGCGAGCCCGTTCGGCTGGTAGAACGCCCAGCCGAACGCGAACACGATCGATGCGGCCATGCCCGCGAAATACACGCCGAGCGCCGCACGCCGGCCGAGCCGTTCGGACAGCCACGGCGCCACCAGGCAGCCGGCGATCGTCGCGCACGACAGGATCGCCGCGCCGATCGATGCGAGCCGCATCGCACCGATGTGGTCGATGCCCGCGCGCGCGGCCAGCGTGCTGACCGCGCTCGCCTCGTAGACGGAGCCGGCCCACAGCCCGACGATCGCGACGCCGACGAGGCTCGCGCTCGTCAGCGTGCGGCGCAGGAAGGCCGGCGCGAAGATCTCGCGCAGCGGATGTGCGCGCCGTGCGTCGGCCGCGTCGCCGTCGCGTGCGTCATGCCGGCGCCACTGGCCGGGCTCCTTCACGCGCATCACGGTGAACACCGCGAGCAGCGCAGGCGCGAGGCCGCACAGGAACATCGCACGCCAGCCGTAGGTCGCGCCGATCGTGTAGTTCAGGCACGCCGCGATGAAGAAGCCGAAGTAGTAGCCCGTCTGCAGATAGCCGGCGCCCATCTTGCGGCGGTCCTCCGGCCAGCTCTCGGCGACGTAGGTGCCCGCGAGCGCCCATTCGCCGCCGACGCCGATCCCGGCGATCAGCCGGCACGCGGCCAGCGCCCACACGTCGTGCACGAACGCGGCCGCGCCGGTGAACACCGAGTAGATCAGGATGCTCGCCGCGAGCGTGCGGACGCGGCCGAAGCGGTCGGCGAGCGGCCCCCAGATGAACGACAGCCCCCAGCCGATCAGGAACAGCGCGAACAGGATCGAGCCGTACATCCCGAGATTCGCGGGCGTCGCCGCGATGCCGGACGCCGGCAGCAGCTCGGTCAGCGCGGGAATCAGCACCAGCGCATAGATCACCGAATCCACGCCGTCGAGCACCCAGCCCGCATACACGGCCCAGAAGCCCTTGACCTGCTCGCGCGTGAGCGGCGTGCGCCGCGGCTTCGCGCCGGCCGCCGGCGCGTCGATCGCCTTGAACATCTTCGTCTCCTTGCCGGCGTGGCCGGCGCTTTTGCCGCGTCCGGTCCGGAATGGCCGGCACGCAGGCTCTTGTGTGAGACGAGTATAGAAACACCATCGATCGCGGAAAAATATGATATTCATCTTGCTCGATCGGATTCACTTATGACTCGAATCGGAAGGGGCGGAGATGGACTTGAGGCAGTTGCGCTATTTCGTGAAGGTCGTCGAATACGGCAACGTCACGCATGCGAGCGAGGCGCTGCATGTCGCGCAGCCGGCGGTCAGCCAGCAGATGCGCAATCTCGAACAGGATCTCGGGATGCAGCTGCTCGAACGCAGCGTGCGCGGCGTCGCGCCGACCGCTGCCGGCCGCACGCTGTACCAGCACGCGCTCGAACTGCTGCGCCAGGCCGACGGCACGCGCGAGCTGCTGCGCCGCGATGCCGACACGCCGCAGGGCCGCGTGACGGTCGGCATGCCGTCGAGCACCGCGCGCGTGCTGGCCATTCCGCTCGCCCGCGCGGTGCGCGACCGCTACCCGGGCATCATGCTGGAACTGATCGAGGCGCCGAGCGCCGATCTCGACACGTTGCTCGAACGCGCGCGGCTCGATCTCGCGATCGTCGTCGACGCAGTCGACACGCGCGGCATCGCGATCCACCGGCTGCTGACGGAAACGCTGTACCTGATCACGTGGCCCGGGTTCCAGGTGCCGGACGATCCCGTGCCGCTCGACGCGATCGCGCAGATGCCGCTCGTGCTGCCGAGCGCGCCGAACACGATCCGCAACCGTGTCGACTGGGCGATGCGCGAGGCCGGGCTGTCGTACGAAATCAGCTTCGAGGCAAGCTCGACCGGGCTGCTGTTCGCGGCCGTGATGGCGCAGCTCGGCGTGACGATCCTGCCGTGGACGGCCGCGCACATCGAGATCGAGGAACGCAAGCTCAAGCTGTCGACGGTCGCGCACCGGCTGTTCGCGCGCGACCTGTCGCTGTGCTGGCACGATACGGCGCTCGTCAGCAACGCGGTACAGAAAGTGAAAGCGGAGATCGTCCGGCTGTTCGACACGCTCGGGCAGCGGCCGGAGTGGGCGGCCGGGCAGGCCGGCCGTGCGTGACCGGAGCGCCGCGTGCGTTGCGCCTTGTGCTGCGAAGCCGCGCGTACTAAGCTGCGTTCATCCTGGGTACCGCTGACACCTCCACTCCTCCTCGCCGCTCGGTATAAGCGTCGGGGGAAGGAGGCCGTTCGTGTCCCCGTTCCAGTCTGCCTGGCTTCTGCTGGGCGTCAGTGTCCTCGCCGAAGTACTTGGCTCCGTCGGCCTGAAATATTCGGCCGGCTTTTCCCGCCCGCTCCCCTCCGCGCTCACCGTAGTCTGTTACGCATGCGCGGTCTGGCTGATGGCACTCGCGACGAAGCGGCTCGAAATGGGACTCGCGTACGCGAGCTGGGCCGCCGCCAGCACCGCGGCCACGGCCGTGATCGGTATCGTCTGCTTCGATGAATCGGTGTCGTCGCTGAAGCTCGCCGGCATCGCGCTGACCGTTTGTGCGCTCGTCGCGCTCAACCTCGGCGAGGCGGCGACGCGCTGACCGTGATCACCGCCGGTTGCCGGCACGCGGGCACCGGGGGCATTGACAACCTCCCCCGGCGCCCCTTAACGTTGCTCGCATCGTAACCATCACCGGTTCAGCTTAAGAGGTTGTCGGCCCGCTCGTGCTCGACACCTCTGCCTTCGTCGAAGGCCTGCTGCTTGGCGCCGCACTGTTCACGTCGGTCGGCCCCAAGGACGCGTTCGTCATCAAGCGCTCGATCTCGAGCCCCCATCTGCTTTCCATTGCCCTCGTCTGCGCAGGCAGCGACGCGTTGCTGATCGCGCTCGGCGCGCACGGGTTGTCGGCGATACTATCGCGGCATCCCGGTGTGGTGTCGGCCGCGCTGTGGGCCGGCATCGCGTATCTCGCCGGCTATGGCCTGCTCGCGCTGCGCTCGGCGATCTGGCGGCGACGACCCGGGCACGTCGATGGCCCACACACGGGCAATGAGCCCACGCTCTCGCGCACGGTGCTCGCAACCGCCGCCGTCTCATTGCTCAACCCGTATGCGTGGATCGACACCGTGCTGCTGCTCGGCACGATGATCGTGAGTCACGTGCCGGCCGCACGGGCGCCGTTTGCGTTCGGTGCGATGGCGGCGTCGCTCGTATGGTTCCTGATGCTCGCCTATGGCGCACGTGCTTGCCGTGCGTGGTTCACCCGTACGCTCGCATGGCGCGTGCTCGATTTCTTCGTCGCGGCGATGATGCTCGGCTTCGCGGTGCGTTTCGCGATCGACGCGCTTCAGGCGTCAGCGGCTCGATAAGCTGCGAAACAGGTCGTGCGCGCCGGCATGCAGTTCGAAGCCGATGCCCGGTGCCTGCGGTACCCGTGTGTATCCGGCGTCGACGCTTGCGCCATCAGCCAGTCCGCTGAATGGGTGAAACGCGAATGGACTGACTTCCGCCCCGCCGAGCCCGAGCGCCGCGACGACGTGCAGCGAGAACAGGTGGCCGCCGTGCGGCCAGAATGCGTCGCGCCGCCAGCCGCGCGATGCGAAGTGATCCACGATCTGCAGATAGCCCGGCAGTCCATAGCAATGGACCGGATCGAACACGAGCACGTCGCGCTCGGGACGCAGGCCGCCGTAGCGGTCGAGCAGTTTGGCTTCCGCGAGCGAGAACAGCGCTTCGCCGGCCGCGATCGGCGCTGCGTAGCGCGCGGCGAGATCTGCCTGGAGCGGCAGGTCGAGCGGATCGCAAATGTCCTCGAACCACCAGAGATCGAACGGCGCGAGCATCGCGGCGCCAACTTCGACGGTCATCGCATCGTATGTGTTCATCGCGTCGACCGCGAGATGCGAACTGTCCGCCAGTTGCGCGGCAGCCGCTTCGATGCGCCTGCGGTCCTGATCAGGATCCGCGCCTCCGATCTTGATCTTCGCGTGCGTGTAGCCAAGATCGGCAATGCGGCGTATCTCGTCCGACAGACGCGCGAGGTCGTCATGCGGATAGCGGTAGCCGCCCCCCGCGTACACGCGCACGCGTGGTGCGGCCGTGCGTTCAAGCCGGTCGGCGAGAAAGCGATGGAGCGGCAGGCCGGCGATTTTCGCGGCGGCATCCCAGATCGCCATGTCGAGCGTACCAACCGCGACGCATCGTTCGCCATGTCCGCCGGGCTTCTCGCCGGCCATCATCGCGCGCGATGCGCGGAACGGATCGAGGTTCGTGCCGGCTTCGTCGGCGAGCGTGTCGGCGGCGGCCAGCAGGCGCGGCGCGAACCGTTCGCGGATCAGGCCGCCCTGCGCAAAACGGCCGATCGACGCGTAGCCATAGCCTGTCACCGGACGACCGTCGCGCACGACGTCGGTGACGACCGCGACGACGCTCGTCGTCAGGCCGCCGGACGGGATCGCCGGATCGGCATAGCGGGACACGGGAATCGCGCGTTCGTGGATCGCGGTGATGCGCATGGTTGGGGCTCCGGTAACGCGGTGGACGCATGCGCATGAGTCGCGGCGCGGCCCGCACGGCAGGTGAATCGCAGCATCATAGGCGCTTGCGCGGCAACTTGCTTGCCCTGCCGTCGGCCGGCGTGGCCGGCGTGCGGCGAACGACGCGCCCCGTCGCGATTCGCCCGCCGCCCGCCATCGCGCAGGACTTGCATTGCATCGAAGAAATGCAGATTTGGTGGCCTTGTGCCGACTGCTAGCATCGACAGCTTTCATGAATCGGACGACCGACGGAATGACACTGTATCGGGGATTTCGGCCGCGGCGCGCCCGCGCTGCAGCCTGCGCGGCGACAATCGGCGCGGCACTTCTGGCAGCCGCCTGCGGCGACACGAATTCCGGCGGCGCAACGGACGCGCCGCAGATTGCGGCAAAACGACCCAATATCCTGTACATCATGGCCGACGATCTCGGCTACTCCGACATCGGCGCATTCGGCGGAGAGATCGACACGCCGAACCTCGATGCGCTCGTGCGCGAAGGCCGCATCCTCACGAACCATCACGTCGGCACGGTTTGCGCGATCACGCGCGCGATGCTGATCTCGGGCACCGACCACCATTTCGTGGGCGAAGGCACGATGGGCGTGCCCGACGACGAACGTCGCGGCCTGCCGGGCTACGAAGGCTATCTGAACGATCGCGCGCTGTCGGTTGCGCAATTGCTGAAAGACAACGGATACCACACGTACATCTCCGGCAAATGGCATCTCGGCGGCATCGTCGATGCGACCGTCAACGGCGGGCACGGGCCGGAGCAATGGGGCTTCGAACGAAGTTTCGTGCTGCTGCACGGCGCGGCGACCAACCATTTCGCGCACGAACCGGCCGGCTCGCGCAACTATACGGAGAACGGCGTCGCGGTTCAGCCCGGCCAGCCCGGGCAGCCGGGCGGTGCCGGCGGCCGGCCTTCGGTGTTCTACTCGACGGATTTCTACACGCAGAAGCTGATCGAGTACATCGATTCGAACCGGGGCGACGGCAAGCCGTTCTTCGCATACGCCGCCTATACGTCGCCGCACTGGCCGCTGCAGGTGCCCGAACCCTATCTGCACAAATACGCGGGCCGCTACGACGCCGGCTACGACGCGATTCGCGACGCCCGCGTCGCGCGCCAGAAGGCGCTCGGCATCATTCCCGCCGACTTCACGCCGTATCCGGGCGCACCCGAGCGACTGACGATGCAAGCGCCGACGACGGGCTATGGCAAACCCGGCGCGAAATACGTCAGCGCGGTGCACGGACCCGCGGACGGCTACGTCGACTACGGGCCGGGCCTCGTCAAGAAAAAGTGGGCAAGCCTGTCGCCGGCCGAGAAGAAGGCGCAGGCGCGCTACATGGAGATCTATGCGGGGATGGTCGACAACCTCGACCACAACATCGGCCTCTTGATACAGCACCTGAAGGACATCGGCGAATACGACAACACGTTCATCATGTTCCAGTCGGACAACGGCGCGGAGAGCCAGCCGATCGACCCGATCGGGGACCCGACTGCCGTCGACGTCCAGAACGCGAGCGAACCGGTTTATTCGGCGCTCGGCACCGACAACGGTCAGGCCACCGCGCAGCACGTGACGTACGGAATCCGCTGGGCGGAGGTCAGCGCCACGCCGTTCAGGATGACGAAGATGTCGTCGGGCGAAGGCGGCGTATCGACGCCCCTGATCGTGCGCCTGCCCGGCCAACACACGCAGCTTCCGACCCTGCGCACGTTCTCGCACGTGACCGACAACACCGCGACATTCCTCGATCTTGCCGGCGTCGCACCGCCGAGCCAGCCGGCACCGCCGCTCGTCAATACGCTGACAGGCGTCGACCAGAATGCGGGCAAGGTCGTCTACGGCAACCGCTACGTGTATCCGGTGACCGGCACGTCGCTGCTGCCGCTGCTCACGGGCAAGACGAGCGCGGCGCCGCACGCGGCGCCATTCGGCGACGAAGCATACGGCGCGGGCTACCTGCGCAGCGCCGACGGCCGCTGGAAAGCGCTGTGGACCGCACCACCGACGGGGCCGGCCGACGGTCACTGGGAACTGTTCGACCTGGCCGCGGATCGCGGCGAGACGAACGACGTATCCGCCCAGCACCCTGATCTGGTCGATACGCTCGTCCGGCAGTGGAGCGATTACATGACGCGGGTCGGCGGCGTCGAACCGTTGATGCCGCTGGCGTTGTGGATGTGACGAGGCGGCACGGCGCGACGACGCCCCGCCGGACGTAACGCAGATAGTTCGTGACGCATGAACGGCCCCGCTGTCGGGCCGTTCATGCGCGCCATGTCGCTCAGGCGAAGACGAAGTACTTGCGCACCGTCTCCACCACTTCCCACGTTCCTTTCATGCCGGGTTCGATCACGAACACGTCGCCGGCCTTCAAGTGCACCGGCTCCTCGCCTTCCGGCGTGATGATGCAGTAGCCATCGAGGAAGTGGCAGTACTCCCACTTTTCGTAGTTCACCTCGAACTTGCCGGGCGTGCAGATCCAGGTGCCCATGATCTTGCTGCCGTCCTTCGAGACGTACGCGTTGAGGTTCACGGTATGCGGATCGCCGCCGATGCGTTTCCACTTGGTCGCGTCAACGACAGGCGTCGGGCAGGTTTTGCGCAGAACGGTGATGAAATCGGACATGTCGGCTCCAGACTGACGATCGTATGAGAGGCCTGTCACGTTAGTTCGAAAGCGTTGTCGCGACTTGCATGCTTCCGACACCGACCCGTCTATTTTCGACACGGGCTTGCTTGCGGGCACTCCGCCTCGGCAGCCGATTCGATTGTCCGGTTGAGGATCGCCATCATGCCAAATGAACCTCCCCCACGCTGCGCGGGGCGGCCCCGGCACGGACGCTCCGGCCTCGACATAAACCGGATCTTTCACAGCCGGGCTATGCCAGCAACCGGTGCGCGGACAAGGCGCTCCGGGCAGGATCCGTAGCCTCGGTTACGCGACAGGCTTGGGGAAGTAAGTTCCCTCCTCCGCCGGAATGCTGCCATCCCGGTAACGCGTGTCCTCCCAAAGCAGCCGCCAGCGCACCACCTGTTCGTCGTTGGTCCCTTCCAAAAGGTACTTGTGGGCAACACTGCCCTTGAGGAAGTAACTCGGACAGCCCACCTTGCCGGCCGGAAACCAAGGCTCCCAGATACCCTCGACTGGAATCGCCTGATCGCTATCAATCTCGCCGCTGCCGGATTCGTTCCTGGGCGGACAGGGGGAAGCGATGCGGGATAGGTACGACCGGGTGGCCAATACCGCCAAGCCGGAAGGGGCGCATCTTCGAACATGGATTCATAGGTCCAGCGCTTGAACACCCGCGTGCCGCCGTCGGCACGCTTGCCATAGGTAAGGTATTCGGAAAAATCGAGCCCGACCGTGCACTTGAGCACCTGACAGCTCAACTCTTCAATCCACGCCCCTTCCGCATACCCCGTTGCATATTCGAAATCCGACAATCTCGTATCCCTCACGCCAAGCGCGTGGAAAAACGGGTCATATGTTCGACCGACCTCGTGCACGCTCCGCCCGAACAACAGTTCGCCCCCTTCTCGCTACCCGTTATGAGCGCACCGTAAGCCGATCGCTTGTCGGCACCTTGTCGCAAGGTCTCAATGCCTTGCTCCATCCTCACCAGCGCATTCAGGAAATCGCTGGCATACGCTGCCGCCAATTCCGCCTGATTCGGGCTCGGCGTGTCCAACTGCCTGGCGTACGCGTGAAGGAAATCCCTGAACAGACTCACTGCATGATCCAGGAACGTCACGCTCGTCCATTTCTTGAGCAGGTAAAACGCTTTGGCGCGCGCATCCAGTTCCTGCTCGGGCGTCATGGTCAGAGTATTCAGCATCATGGGTTCTGCTCTTCCGTCGATTGTTTTCCGACATCGGCGAGAGTTCGCCGCGCATAGCCTTTGCGAGAACGCCCCCGCGACGGCGCCGACGACGGTCTCGCCGATCGTATTCGACCCATCCGTTGGGCCGTTGAAATTCGGCCCCGATGCTACAGCGCGCCAAAGGGATGTGCGTTCAGCCTGGATGGGTGATCCCGCGAATAGTGAGGGGCTCGCCCGACACGGCCCGCGACGCCACCGCTCCAGCATCGAGCCATGCCAGTTTCGCTGCCACCGCCCCAAACCACCCGCTTGCCATCCCCACGTCAAACCCTGTAGAATCACCCGTTCTGCGGGCGTCGTATAATGGCCATTACCTCAGCTTCCCAAGCTGATGACGTGGGTTCGATTCCCATCGCCCGCTCCACTTTCCGGCTGCATCGCAGCCTGCGCAAAAGCCGCCTCGTCGAAGGCGGCTTTTTTGTACCATGTGCCGGTTCCCCGGCGCACTGCTGCGCACAACGGGCCTTCGCCCGCAACAAAGCCTTTCTCTGTACCGATGATGCACGACGATCCGAACGAAGCCGGCCTGCCGCCGCACGACGACGCCATTCCCGACGAAGCCACCGACGGCGCCGACGAAGTCAATCCGCTTCACCACCGCCGCATCCGCAGCTTCGTCACGCGCGCCGGCCGCGTGTCGACCGGCCAGCGCCGCGCGCTCGACGAACTCGGCCCGCGCTTCGTCGTCCCGTATGCGCCGGAGATGCCCGACTGGGATGCGGTGTTCGGCCGCAGCGCGCCGCGCATCCTCGAGATCGGCTTCGGGATGGGCGCATCGACCGCGGAAATCGCCGCGAACCGCCCCGGCGACGACTTCCTCGGCGTCGAAGTGCATGAGCCGGGCGTCGGCGCGCTGCTGAAGCTGATCGGCGAGCAGGACCTGCCGAACATCCGCATCATCCAGCACGACGCGGTCGAGGTGCTCGAGCACATGCTCGCGCCGGAAAGCCTCGACGGCGTGCACATCTTCTTCCCCGATCCGTGGCACAAGGCGCGCCACCACAAGCGCCGGCTGATCCAGCCGCCGCTCGTCGCGCATCTCGCGTCGCGCCTGAAACCCGGCGCGTACATTCACTGCGCGACCGACTGGCAGAACTACGCGGAACAGATGCTGGAAGTGCTCGGCGCGGAACCGACGCTCGAAAACACGGCTGCCGACTATGCGCCGCGCCCCGACTATCGCCCGGTGACGAAGTTCGAACGGCGCGGGCTGCGGCTGGGCCACGGCGTGTGGGACCTGGTGTTCCGCAAGCGCGCAGGCTGAGCCCTTCCGCCGAGGCGGCACACGTCGCACCGCCCCCAACGACAAAACGGCCCGACCGGCATCTGCCGATCGGGCCGTTTGCTTATGAAAGCGCGCCGGACACCGGCGCCCGCGTCACGCCCAGTTCAGCCAGCCGCTATACCCGACCAGCAGCACGAACAGCCCGAACGCGATCCGGTACCACGCGAACACCGTGAAATCGTGCGTCGCGACATAGCGCAGCAGCCAGCGCACGCACACGAACGCGCTGACGAACGCCGCGACGAGGCCAAGCGCGAACAGGCCGAGCGAATCGACGGTGAATGCCTGCCAGTCCCTGACGGTTTCATAGAGCGTCGCGCCGAAGATGATCGGGATCGCAAGGAAGAACGAGAATTCGGTGGCGACGCGCCGGTCGAGGCCGAACAGCATCCCGCCGATGATCGTCGAACCCGACCGCGACATGCCGGGCACCAGCGCGAAGCACTGCGCGATACCGACCTTCAGCGCATCGAGCGGCGTCAGCGCATCGACCGACATCACGCGCGGCGGCTCGCTGCGCTCGCGCTGCCGCGCCTCGGCCCACAGGATGATCGCGCCGCCCACGACGAGTGCGAACGCGACAGGCACCGGCGAGAACAGCACAGCCTTGATCTTCTTCTCGAACAGGAGGCCGAGCGCGATCGCGGGAATCGTCGCGATCACGACGTTCAGCGTGAAGCGCCGCGCGTCGGGCCGGCTCGGCAGCCCGGACACGATGGACGCGATCCGTTGCCGGTATTCCCAGCAGACCGCGAGGATCGCACCGAACTGGATCACGACGTCGAACGTCTTCGCGTGTGAATCGTTGAAATTCAGGAAACTGCCCGCGACGATCAGGTGGCCGGTGCTCGACACCGGCAGGAATTCCGTCAGCCCCTCGACGACGCCGAGGATCAAAGCCTTGCAGATCAGGATCCAGTCCATCCGTGGCCCAACTCCGAAATGGTCGAATGAATGGGCCACTCACTCGCGCGCGACCCCCTACGGCCGAGCGCGGTTCGTCGTCATTTTTCGACGATCGCCACGCGTATGCCGTTTGTAAGAATCGTAATTGTACCGGGTTCGTAGTTCACCCCGGCAAATTGCAGTTGTTCGGGCTTGAACGTGTAGATCGGATAGTTGGTCAGCAACTGCGTCGCGAGCAGGCCGGCGGCCGCGCCGACCTGTTGCGCGTACATCTGCGCGTCGCCGTCGAGCGCGAGGCTGTCGACGGCCGGCGACTTCAGCACGACCGAGCGGCTCGGCGCGTCGTAAGCCAGTTGGCCCGACACCGTGAACTTGCCGCTGACGGGCGCGCGCAGGAATGGGCTCGCGAAATGCGCGTCGAGCTGCACGGCCACGCGGTTCTGGTCGGGCAGCAGGTTGACGGCCGGGTTCGCAAGCGACACGTCGACGACCTGCGCGACCGTCTTCTGGTACGGGAACTTGCGCGCGACGGCTTTCTGCACGTCACCGCGCGAGAACGTGTAGTGATCGGGGATGAACGGGAACGTCGACGCGCACGCGGCGAGCGAGAGCGTCACGCCGATGGCGCCGACGGTTGCGGCGAGAAAACGGCGCCGGCCGGGCGCGCAAGGTGCGGTCATGCTGAACACTCTCCTGGTTGCGACGGCCGCGTCGCGGCCTCGAGACGCGTAAGCCACGCAAGCGCGTCGTCGCGCGACGCGCCGCACATGTCCGCGGCCGGCTGCAACCCGGAACAGCACGCGGGCCGCTCGGGGCGGCCGAAGATCCGGCAGCGCAGGTCGTCGCCGAGCTGCACGCAGCGCACGCCGGCCGGCTTGCCGTCGGGCATGCCCGGTATCGGGCTGGAAATCGACGGCGCGATGCAGCACGCGCCGCAGCCCTCGCGGCACGCATGCGGCGGCGGGACATCGGCAGGCGCCGGGCGGACAGGCATTTCGACGGACACTCGGCTCTCTCGGACGAACAACAAAAAACGGTGCGGCAACCGGACGCGGTGCCGGCAGCCCCACCCCGCATTGTGCCATCGCCGGCTGCGACGTTATTACACAATGCGGTCCAATCGCGCGTTTATATACTCGAAAGCATCTAAAAAGCGCGAGACCATCATGCATTCCGGTTCTGCCGACACAATGTTCCGTCCCGATTTGCTCGCGAAGTACGGCGCGAACGGGCCGCGCTATACGTCGTACCCCACCGCGCTGCAGTTCCGCGACGATTTCGACCCGGCCGACTATGTCCGCGCGGCCAGCGACCCCGGCGCGTCGTCGAGCGAACTGTCGCTGTACTTCCACATCCCGTTCTGCAACACCGCGTGCTTCTACTGCGGCTGCAACAGGATCGCGACCAACAACCGCCGCCGCGCGCGCCCGTATCTCGACCAGCTCAAGCGCGAGATGGCGCTGCAGGCCGCGCTGTTCGATCCCGCGCGCCCGGTCACGCAGCTGCACTGGGGCGGCGGCACGCCGACCTTCCTGTCGGACGACGAAACGGCAGAGCTGATGGCGGCCACCCGTGAGCACTTCGCGCTCGCGCCGGACGCCGACGCCGAATTCTCGATCGAGATCGACCCGCGCACGGTCACGCCCGCGACGCTCGTCCACCTGCGCAACATCGGCTTCAACCGGCTGAGCCTCGGCGTGCAGGATTTCGATCCGGTCGTGCAGCAGGCGATCAACCGCATCCAGCCGCTCGCGATCACGGCCGACCTGCTCTCCACCGCGCGCACGACGGGCTTTCATTCGGTGAGCGTCGACCTGATCTACGGGCTACCGCACCAGACCGTCTCCGTGTTCGCACGCACGCTGGAAACGATCATCGAACTCGCGCCCGACCGCCTGTCGGTGTTCGGCTACGCGCACATGCCGCACCTGTTCAAGATGCAGCGTCAGATCGACGACGCGACACTGCCACCGCCGGAGACGCGCATCGCGCTGCTCGGCCTCGCGATCGACATGCTGACGTCGGCCGGCTACGTGTACATCGGGATGGACCACTTCGCGCGGCCGTCCGACGAGCTCGTGCGCGCGCAGCGCAACGGCACGCTGCAGCGCAATTTCCAGGGCTACAGCACGCGTGCGGATACCGACCTCGTCGGGTTCGGCGTGTCGTCGATCGGCAAGGTCGGCGACGTCTACGCGCAGAACGCGAAAGACCTGCCCGCGTACGGCGCCGCGCTCGACGCGGGCCGGCTGCCGATCGCGCGCGGCGTACGGCTCACGCCCGACGACCGGCTGCGCCGCGACGTGATCACGCAACTGATGTGCAACCTCGACCTGCCGTTCTCGCACGTCGAGGCCGCGCACGGCATCCGCTTCGCCGATCATTTCGCGCGCGAACTCGACGCACTGCGCCCGTTCGAGCGCGACGGGCTGCTGACGATCGCGGCCGACCGCCTGACGATCCATCCGGCCGGCCGGATGGTCGTGCGCAACATCGCGATGACATTCGACGCGTATCTCGGCCAGGCGCAGCAGCAGCGCTATTCGCGCACGGTCTGAATTGGACGGCCCCGGCCGGCCGCACGCGGGCGGCCGGTTTGATACAGTGTGGGGCTTACGCCCCCGCCAGAATCCGCACGATGCGCACCACCAAAGCGACCCACGCGGTCGAACGCCTGAAGACCCGCTCCGGCAACCCGCAATTCGCGGCCGTCGCGACGGCGGGCGGCCTGTTCTATCTCGTCGACCGCTCCGGCGGCGCCTCCGAGAAGCGCTGCGAGCCGCTGCCGCTCGACGAGTTCGTCAAGTTCGTCGACGAATTCGGTCCCCAAAAGCCGCGCAAGGCGAGCAAGCTCGACCTCGCGTTCGAGGCGCAGATCAAGAAGAGCAAGGGGTAAAGGTCTGTTGCAGGCCGCCTGAAGGCTTCCCGGCCGCCCCGTTTGGTACAATCACGAAGTTTCTCTATCCCCGCTGATGGCCGACCTGGCTGCGTGACCACACCATGAATATCGAAAACGCGCGTTTCAACATGATCGAACAACAGATCCGGCCGTGGGACGTGCTGGATCTCGACGTCCTGGGCCTGCTGTCGATCGTCAAGCGTGAAAACTATGTGCCGGCCGAATACCGCGATCTCGCGTTCGCCGACCTCGAACTCCCGCTGCCGGGCGGCAGCAAGATGCTGTTCCCGCGCGTCGAAGCGCGCGTGCTGCAGGAGCTGACGGTCAAGAAGCACGAGAACGTGCTCATCATCGGCGCCGGCTCGGGCTACCTGGCTGCGCTGTTCGCGCACCGCGCGCAGCACGTGACGGCCGTCGAGATCGATCCGACCAACGCGAAGTTCGCGGAAGACAACCTGCGCAACGACGGCGTGACCAACGCGGAAGTCGTGCTCGGCGACGGTTCGCGCGGCTGGGCCGGCAAGGCGCCGTATGACGTGATCTGCGTCGCGGGCGGCCTGCCCGCCGTGCCGCAGGAAATGCTCGAACAACTGAAGGTCGGCGGCCGCCTCTCGGCATTCGTCGGCGGCCGTCCGGTGATGAAGGCGCAGATCATCACGCGCATCGACGACAAGCAGTACCGCGTCGCAGACGTGTTCGAAACGTACATCGACCACCTCGTCAACGCGATCGAGCCGTCGCGCTTCAAGTTCTGAGCGACGGAGCCACCATGCAGATCCTGACGGCCGCGATGCTCGCGCAATGGCTCGGCGACAAGGCGCGCCCCGCGCCGGTCGTGCTCGACGTGCGCGAACCGTGGGAAATCGCGACCGCGCACATCGCCGGCAGCGTGTCGATCCCGATGCAGCAGATTCCCGCGCGCAGCGAAGAGCTCGACGACGAGGCGGAAATCGTCTGCGTGTGCCATCACGGGATGCGCAGCGCGCAGGTCGCCATGTTCCTCGAATCGCGCGGCTTCACGAAGCTGTACAACCTGCAAGGCGGGATCGACGCGTGGTCGCGCGACGTCGATCCGTCCGTGCCGCGTTACTGATCCTGCCGGCGGCGCACACGCGCCGCCGCACCGGCCGGCACCCTGCCGACGGTCACACCGATCCGCCGAACGGGCGCGCATGGCGCGCCCGTTTCTCTTTCCCGCTCCGGTTTGCTTCGGCGTCGTCGATCGTGGCGCGAAGTCATGGTGCACGGCCGTTCCCGCACGACGTGCAGGTGCAGGCACCGGAACAGGGAAACCCGACCGTGCACCATTTGCGCCCGTGAACCTGCACCGCGACGGACCGGGCATGCTGCACGACGCGTCATGCGCACCGTCCCGACGCCACGCACCGCCCCGTGCAGGCACGCCGGACGTGCATCCGCACGACTGGCACATGCCTTGCGTTACCCCTTGGCCGACGCCTTCACGGCGCACGCATATCCAACACGTCAAGGGGAACCCGATGAAACGTCGCAGTCTGTTGAAGTTCGGTTCGATGGCCGGCGCACTCGCGCTCGCGGGCAAGAGCCCGTTCGTACACGCGGCCGATGCCGGCACCGGCCCGATCAAGGTCGGCATCCTGCATTCGCTGTCGGGCACGATGGCGATCTCGGAGACGTCGCTGAAGGACACCGCGCTGATGACGATCGCCGACATCAACAAGAGCGGCGGCGTGATGGGCCGCAAGCTCGAGCCCGTGGTGGTCGATCCCGCGTCGAACTGGCCGCTGTTCGCCGAGAAGGCGCGCCAGCTGCTCACGCAGGACAAGGTCGCATGCGTGTTCGGCTGCTGGACGTCGGTGTCGCGCAAGTCGGTGCTGCCGGTATTCGAGGAACTGAACGGCCTCCTCTACTACCCGGTGCAGTACGAAGGCGAGGAAATGTCGCGCAACGTGTTCTACACGGGCGCGGCGCCCAACCAGCAGGCGATCCCGGCCGTCGAGTACCTGATGAGCGCGGAAGGCGGCGGCGCGAAGCGCTTCTTCCTGCTCGGCACGGACTACGTGTATCCGCGCACGACCAACAAGATCCTGCGCGCGTTCCTGAAATCGAAGGGCGTGAAGGATGCCGATATTCAGGAGGTCTACACGCCGTTCGGCCACAGCGATTACCAGACCATCGTCGCGAACATCAAGACCTTCTCGCAAGGCGGCAAGACGACCGTGATCTCGACGATCAACGGCGACTCGAACGTGCCGTTCTACAAGGAGCTCGGCAACCAGGGGATCAAGGCGACCGACGTGCCGGTCGTCGCGTTCTCGGTCGGCGAGGAAGAGCTGCGCGGGATCGACACGAAGCCGCTCGTCGGCCACCTCGCCGCGTGGAATTACTTCATGTCGGTGAAGAACCCGACCAACACGAAGTTCAAGGACCAGTTCGCCGCTTGGGTGAAGGCGAACAACCTGCCGGGCGGCGCGAAGCGCGTGACCAATGACCCGATGGAAGCGACCTACGTCGGTATCCACATGTGGAAGCAGGCCGTCGAGAAGGCGAAGAGCACCGACGTCGACAAAGTGCGCGTCGCGATGATCGGCCAGACCGTCGCCGCGCCGTCGGGTTTCACGCTCACGATGGATGGCAACCATCACCTGCACAAGCCGGTGATGATCGGCGAGATCCGCGGCGACGGGCAGTTCAACGTCGTGTGGAAGACCAAGACCGCGGTGCGCGCGCAACCGTGGAGCCCGTTCATCGCGGGCAACCAGGGCAAGCCGGACGTCGTCAGCTCGATCCCGGCGTTCCTGCGCCGGCAGCGCGCGGCGCTGGCCTGATGCAACGTGGCGCGTCGCGCTTCACGCGCGACGTGCCGCTCGCACGCCGATGCCGATATCGAAGCACCGGTCGCGCTTGCCGTGACGAACCGCCCGCGCCCGCGCATCGCCGCCGGCATCCGCTTCCCCACGCCCGACAGGATTTCCCGATGCCTACACGCTTTCGCCGAGCCGCCGTCGCAATCGTCGCGTGCGCTGCCCTCGCGGGCGGGCTGCCACGCGCCGCGTTCGCGCTGACGGCCACCGACACCGCCGCGCTCGCCGGCGACGATTTCGACGCGAAGACGGCCGCGATCGAACGGCTCGCCGCCGACTCCGATCCGCGCGCCGTCGCGCTGCTCAACGCGCTGTCGACCGGCGACGCGCTCGCGACCGGCGACGGCCGCCTGCTGATCCAGGCCGGCGACACCGCGCACGATGCGCTCACGCAAGCCGCGACGCCGGCTGGAGACGCGCAGCCCGTGATGCTGAACAACCTGCTGCGCACGAAGATCGCGGGCGCATTGTCGGGCCTCGCGCTCGCGTCGCCCGACGTCGCCGCGCGCCGCGACGCGATCGACGCGCTGCTGAAGTCGCCCGACCCGGCGCTCAAGCCGATGATCGATCGCGCGCGCGCAAAGGAAACCGATCCCGCGCTGAAGCGCCGCCTCGACGCACTGTGGGCGATCGCCGCGCTGCACGACGCCGATCCGGCGAAACGCCTCGAAGCCGTGCAGGTGGTGGCCGCGCGCCGCGACCTCGACATAATCGAACAACTCCGCCCGCTCGTCGCGAAGAACGCGGACGGCAGCTATGCGGAGCCCGACGCGCGCGTGCGCGACGCCGCGCAGCAAGGGCTCGATGCACTGCACACGCTGCAGCGCCGCGGCGAGATCGTCGGCACCCTGTTCGCCGGCCTGTCGCTCGGCAGCGTGCTGCTGCTCGCCGCGCTCGGCCTCGCGATCACGTACGGGCTGATCGGCGTGATCAACATGGCGCACGGCGAATTCCTGATGATCGGTGCGTACGCAACCTATGTCGTGCAGACGCTGATCCAGCGCTACGCGCCCGGCGCGTTCGACTGGTATCCGCTCGTCGCGGTGCCCGCGTCGTTCGCGGCGGCCGCGCTCGTCGGCATCGTGCTCGAACGGCTCGTGCTGCGACACCTGTACGGCCGCCCGCTCGAGACGCTGCTTGCGACCTTCGGCGTGAGCCTGATCCTGATCCAGGCAACGAGGATGCTGTTCGGTGCGCAGAACGTGCAGGTCGTGAACCCGTCGTGGATGAGCGGCGGCGTGACCGTGATGCAGAACCTGATCCTGCCGTACAACCGGCTCGCGATCCTCGCGTTCGCACTCGCGGTGGTGTTCGTCGCGTGGGCCGTGCTGACGAAGACGCGGCTCGGCCTGTTCGTGCGTGCCGTCACGCAGAACCGCCGGATGGCCGCGTGCGTCGGCGTGAAGACCGCACGCGTCGACATGTACGCGTTCGCGTTCGGCGCGGGCATCGCGGGCCTCGGCGGCTGCGCGCTGTCGCAGATCGGCAACGTGGGCCCCGACCTCGGCCAGAACTACATCATCGATTCGTTCATGGCGGTCGTGCTCGGCGGTGTCGGGCAGATCGCCGGCACCGTGCTCGGCGGCTTCGGGCTCGGCCTCGCGAGCAAGGCGATCGAGCCGTTCTGGGGCGCCGTGCTCGCGAAGATCGCGGTGCTCGTGATGATCGTGCTGTTCATCCAGAAACGTCCTCAGGGCATGTTCGCCCTGAAGGGCCGCAGCGCGGAGGCTTGACGTGACTTCATTCACCCACTCGTTGTCGAACCCGGCCGCTGATGCGTCGCAGCCGGCTGCCGCCGCACGCGCGGCCGACGGCTTCGCGCTCGGCCTGCCGCCCCGCCCCGCGCTGCTGTCGCGGCGCGCGTGGCTCGCGCTGATCGCGCTGTGCATCGCAATCGGCATCGGCGTGCCGCTCGCCGCGCTCGTCGCGCCGGAGTCGAGCGCGTTCCATCTGTCCGCGTACGCGATGACGCTCACCGGCAAGCTGATGTGCTACGCGATCGCCGCGCTCGCGCTCGATCTCGTGTGGGGCTACTGCGGGATCCTGAGCCTCGGCCATGGCCTCTTCTTCGCGCTCGGCGGCTATGCGATCGGCATGTACCTGATGCGCGAGATCGGCCGCGACGGCAAGTACGGCAGCGACCTGCCCGACTTCATGGTGTTCCTCGACTGGCACCAGTTGCCGTGGTACTGGAGCGGCACGCAGCATCTCGCATGGGCGCTGCTGCTGGTCGTGCTCGTGCCGGCCGTGCTCGCCTGGGTGTTCGGCTTCTTCACGTTCCGCTCGCGCGTGAAGGGCGTGTACCTGTCGATCATCACGCAGGCGCTGACGTTCGCCGCGATGCTGCTGTTCTATCGCAACGAGACGGGCTTCGGCGGCAACAACGGCTTTACCGACTTCAAGCGCATCGCGGGTTTTGCGATCACGTCGCCCGGCACGCGCACGGTGCTGTTGCTGCTGACGTTCGCGACGCTGGTGCTCGCGTTCATCGCCGCGCGTGCGATCGTCACGAGCAAGCTCGGGCGCGTCGTCACCGCGGTGCGCGACGGCGAGACGCGGCTGATGTTCCTCGGCTACAGCCCGCTCGCATACAAGCTGTTCGTGTGGACCGTGTCGGCCGTGCTGTGCGGCATCGCGGGCGCGCTGTACGTGCCGCAGGTCGGCATCATCAACCCCGGCGAGATGTCGCCGGGCAACTCGATCGAGATGGCGATCTGGGTCGCGGTGGGCGGGCGCGGCACGCTGATCGGGCCGATCGTCGGCGCGTTCGCGGTGAACGGCGCGAAGAGCCTGTTTACCGCGTACTTCGCCGAATACTGGCTGTTCTTCCTCGGCCTGATCTTCGTGCTCGTGCCGCTGCTGCTGCCGCGCGGGATCATGGGCCTCGTCGAAACCGTGCTCGCGAAGGGGAAACGCGCATGAACGGAACGGCCCTCTACCAATTCACGCCGCCGCCCGAGGACGAACTGCTGGCCGTCAGCGGCACCGCATCGATGGGGCGCGTGGTGCCGCCCGGCATCGACACGTCGCACGGCACGATCCTCTACCTCGAGGATATCGAGGTGAGCTTCGACGGCTTCCGTGCGCTGAAGAAGCTGTCGCTCGCGATCGACGCGGGCGAGCTGCGCTGCGTGATCGGCCCGAATGGTGCAGGCAAGACGACGATGATGGACGTCATCACCGGCAAGACGCGCCCCGACGCGGGCAAGGTGTTTCTCGGCCAGACGCTAGACCTCGCGCGGATGAACGAGCCCGAGATCGCGCGCGCGGGCATCGGCCGCAAGTTCCAGAAGCCGACCGTGTTCGAACAGCATCCTGTGTGGGAGAACCTCGAGCTCGCGATGCAGACCGACAAGGGCTGGCTCGCGTCGCTGCGCGCGCGGCTCGACCGATCCGCGCAGGCGAAGATCGAGGAGACGCTCGCGCTGATCGGCCTCGAAAGCCACGCATTCCGCGCGGCCGGCGAACTGTCGCACGGGCAGAAGCAGCGGCTCGAGATCGGCATGCTGCTGATGCAGCGCCCCGCGCTGCTGCTGCTCGACGAGCCGGCGGCCGGGATGACCGACCACGAGACGATGGAACTCGCCGAGCTGCTGAACACGCTGCGCGGCACCTGCTCGATGATGGTCGTCGAGCACGACATGGAATTCGTCGCGGCGCTCGCGGGCGACACGGGCCGCGTGACGGTGATGGCCGAAGGCGCGGTGCTCGCGCAGGGCACGCTCGACCAGGTCAAGCGCGACGACGCGGTGATCGAGTCTTATCTCGGACGATGATGCGATGCTGAAGATCGAAGCACTGAACCAGTACTACGGCGGCAGCCATATCCTGCGCGACGTGAACCTCGCCGCCGACGACGGCAAGCTCACCGTGCTGCTCGGCCGCAACGGCGTCGGCAAGAGCACGCTGCTGCGCTGCGTGATGGGCGTCGTCGCCGCGAAGAGCGGCAGCGTGTCGTGGCGCGGCACGGCGCTCGGCGCGCTGCCGCCGTATGCGCGCGTCGCGGCCGGGCTCGCGTACGTGCCGCAGGGTCGCGACATCTTTCCGCGGCTGACCGTCGAGGAAAACCTGCTCGTCGGCGCGGCGAGCCGCAAGGCGCCGTCGAAGGTGCCCGACCGCATCTACGACCTGTTCCCGGTGCTCAAGGACATGCGCGCGCGGCGCGGCGGCGACCTGTCGGGCGGCCAGCAGCAGCAGCTCGCGATAGGCCGCGCGCTGATGAGCGAGCCGCAGTTGCTGATCCTCGACGAGCCGACCGAAGGCATCCAGCCGTCGATCATCCTGGACATCGGCCGCACGCTGCGCCAGCTCGTCGACGAATCGAACCTGACGGTGCTGCTCGTCGAGCAGTATTACGATTTCGCGCGCTCGATCGCGGATCGCTACTGGGTGATGAGCCGCGGCGAGATCGTCGCGGGCGGCGAGGGGCGCGACATGGAGTCGAACGGCGTGCGCGAACTGATCGCGGTGTGACGCCCGGCACGGCAGCGGGCACGGGCGGCCGGTTCGCGGTGCGACCGCACGCGGCGCTTTCAACGAACCCGGCAACTGCATTATTGTTCCGGTAGCATCCACGTTCTTCGCGCCCGTTTCCGTCGTTTCCCGCTCGCCGCCGATGTCCGCCTCCGATTCCCATGCCTCGCTGTCCCGCCCTGCCGTCGCCAAGTCGTGGCGCGGCCGCCTCGAACTCGGCTTCGAGCGGCACGGCGCGCGCACGACACTCGCGCACCGGCTGCACGACGGCCCGCTGCGCGTGCAGCGGCCGCTGTACCCGGAAGGCGACGCGATCTGCCATGCGGTGATCGTCCACCCGCCAGGCGGCGTCGCGGGCGGCGACCGGCTCGACATCGACATCACGCTCGGCGACGGCACGCACGCGGTGCTGACGACGCCCGGCGCGACCAAGTGGTACAAGTCGAACGGGCTGGACGCGACACAGCGCATCGGCATCACGGTCGGCGAACACGCGAAACTCGACTGGCTGCCGCAGAACAACCTGTTCTTCGACGCGGCGCACGCGTCGCTCGACTTCACGGTCAAGCTCGGCGCGGGCGCCAGTGCGATCGGCTGGGACGCGTCGCAGCTCGGCCGGCAGGCGGCCGGCGAAACCTGGTCGACAGGCCGCATCGCGTCGACTTCGGCGCTCGTCGATGCCGGCGGCCGGCCGCTATGGACCGAACGCGCACTGCTCGATGCACACGACCCGCTGCGGGGCGCGCTGCAGGGTCTCGCCGGCTTTCCGGCATACGGCACGCTGTGGGCCGCCGGCGCCGCGTGCGATGCCGCGCTCGCCGAATCGCTCGCCGCGCGGATGCCGTTCGACGCCACGCTGCGCGCAGGCGCGACCTGCGTGACGCCGGGCGTCGTGCTGGTCCGTGCGCTGTCGACGTCGATGGAAGCGCTGCAACGCTACTTCACCGACTGCTGGCTGCATCTGCGGCCTATCGTGCACGGCGTCGACGCACAGCCGCTGCGCCTCTGGCAAACCTGAGCGCGATCGCGCCGCGCACCATTTCGGCGCAGCATCGCGGCGAGCGCCGCACGTTGTTCATGCATCGCGCACCACGAACGCGCATCGCGCGGCGTTCCATGCACATGGCACGCGCCTTGCTGCTTACATAACCGATACACGACGCACGCAAAACAGCGCGGTGCTACGATGACCCGCGCGTTCGCCCCGTTGCGCACGCTCCGATAACAATTACGTTTTCCTGAACGTTTGCCTTCATGAAACTGACTCCCCGAGAGAAGGACAAGCTGCTGATCTTCACGGCGGCGCTGCTGGCGGAGCGCCGTCGCGCACGCGGCCTGAAGCTCAATTATCCGGAGGCGGTCGCCTTCATCACCGCCGCGCTGATGGAAGCCGCGCGCGACGGCAAGACGGTCGCCGAGGTGATGCATTACGGCACGACGCTGCTCACGCGCGACGACGTGATGGACGGCGTGCCGGAGATGATTCCCGACATCCAGGTCGAGGCGACCTTCCCCGACGGCACGAAGCTCGTGACCGTCCATCACCCGATTCCGTGAGGCCCCGCATGATCCCCGGCGAAATCCTCACCGACGAAGGCGAACACGAACTGAACGCGGGCCGCACGACGCTGACGCTCGTCGTCGCGAACACCGGCGACCGCCCCGTGCAGGTCGGCTCGCACTACCACTTCTTCGAAGTCAACGACGCGCTGTCGTTCGATCGCACGGCCGCGCGCGGCTTTCGCCTGAACATCGCGGCCGGCACCGCGGTGCGCTTCGAGCCGGGCCAGACGCGCACCGTCGAGCTGGTCGCGCTCGCGGGCGATCGCGCCGTCTACGGTTTTCAGGGCAAGGTGATGGGGCCGCTCTGAGCCGCTCCCGCGCTTCTCTTCAGGAACAGCACGACATGACACTACGCTTGAGCCGCCGCGCGTACGCGGAAATGTTCGGGCCGACGACGGGCGACCGCGTCCGGCTCGCCGATACCGAACTGCTGATCGAGATCGAACGCGACTTCACGACCTACGGCGAGGAAGTGAAATTCGGCGGCGGGAAAGTGATCCGCGACGGGATGGGCCAGTCGCAGCGCGTGGCCGCCGACGTGCCCGACACGATCATCACGAATGCGGTGATCCTCGATCACTGGGGCATCGTGAAGGCCGACATCGCGATCAAACACGGCCGCATCGCCGCGATCGGCAAGGCCGGCAATCCGGACATCCAGCCGGGCGTGACGATCGCGATCGGCGCCGCAACCGAAGTGATCGCCGGCGAAGGGCTGATCGTGACGGCCGGCGGCATCGACACGCACATCCACTTCATCAGCCCGCAGCAAATCGACGAGGCGCTTGCATCGGGCGTCACGACGATGCTCGGCGGCGGCACGGGGCCCGCCACCGGCACCAACGCGACGACCTGCACGCCGGGCCCGTGGCACATGGAGCGGATGCTGCAGGCCGCCGACGGCTGGCCGATCAACCTAGGCTTTCTCGGCAAGGGCAACGCGAGCCTGCCGCAGCCGCTCGTCGAACAGATCGCGGCCGGCGCGATCGGGCTGAAGCTGCACGAGGACTGGGGCACGACACCCGCCGCGATCGACAACTGTCTTTCCGTCGCCGACGACACCGACACGCAGGTCGCGATCCACACCGACACGCTCAACGAAGGCGGCTTCGTCGAATCGACGGTCGCCGCGTTCAAGGGCCGCACGATCCACACGTACCACACCGAAGGCGCGGGCGGCGGCCATGCGCCCGACATCCTGAAGGTGTGCGGCGAGGCGAACGTGCTGCCGTCGTCGACCAACCCGACGCGCCCGTACACGATCAACACGCTCGACGAGCATCTCGACATGCTGATGGTGTGCCATCACCTCGATCCGTCGATTGCCGAGGATCTCGCGTTCGCCGAATCGCGGATCCGCCGCGAGACGATCGCGGCCGAGGACATCCTGCACGATCTCGGCGCGCTGTCGATGCTGTCGTCCGATTCGCAGGCGATGGGCCGCGTCGGCGAGGTGATCATCCGCACCTGGCAGACCGCGCACAAGATGAAGGTACAGCGCGGCGCGCTGCCGGAAGACAACGCACGCAACGACAACTTCCGCGCGAAGCGCTACGTCGCGAAGTACACGATCAACCCGGCGCTCACGCACGGCATCGCGCACGAGGTCGGCTCGATCGAGCCCGGCAAGTGGGCCGACCTCGTGCTGTGGGAGCCCGCGTTCTTCGGGATCAAGCCGTCGATGATCCTCAAGGGCGGGATGATCGCGATGGCGCAGATGGGCGACCCGAACGCGTCGATTCCCACGCCGCAGCCAGTCCACTATCGCGAGATGTTCGCCACCCGCGGCGGGGCGCTCGCGCGCACGTCGCTGACCTTCGTGTCGCAGATGGCCGCCGATGCGGGCATCGCGGAACGCTACGGCCTCGCGAAGCGGATCGTGCCCGTGCGCAACTGCCGCAACGTGACGAAGGCCGACATGATCCACAACGCGTGGCGTCCGACGATCAGCGTCGACCCCGAGACCTACGACGTGATCGCCGACGGCCAGTTGCTCACCTGCGAGCCGGCCACGGTGTTGCCGATGGCGCAGCGTTATTTCCTGTTCTGATATCCGGTTTTTCGTTTCATGCGCACCCTCGACAAACGCATTGCCCCGAACGTGAAACTCGCCGCGTCGCTCGTCGCGCGCGCGCCGACGCTCACGCTCGCCTACGACGCCCGCTGCAAGAGCCGCCTCGCGGCGACGCTCGACACCGGCGAGGACGTTGCGGTCCTGCTGCCGCGCGGCACGATCCTGCGCGACGGCGACGTGCTCGTCGCCGACGATGGCGCGCTCGTGCGCATTGCCGCGGCACCCGAAGCCGTGCTGCGCGTGCGCGCGGCCGATCCGCTCACGCTGATGCGCGCCGCATACCACCTCGGCAACCGTCACACGCCGGTCGAGATCGGCGACGGCTACCTGAAGCTCGAAGCCGACCCGGTGCTCGCGGACATGCTGCGCCGGCTCGGCTCGCAGGTCGAGGAGACCCTTGCGCCGTTCCAGCCGGAAGCCGGCGCGTACGGCGGCGGCCACAAGCACGGGCACGATGCGACGTTCGCCGAGGATTACGCGCTCGCGCAGCAAGTGTTCGGCGAGCATCACGGCCATTCGCACTCGCACTCGCACTCGCACGACCACGACCACGACCACGACCATCAGCACGGTCCCGGTTGCGCGCACGGCCACGGCCATGACCACCACTGAACTCGTCGCGCTGCTGCACCTTGCGTCGCCGGCACTGCCGATCGGCGCGTTCAGCTATTCGCAAGGGCTCGAAGCAGCGCTCGACGCAAACCTGATCCACGACGCGGATACCGCGCGCGACTGGATCGCGAGCGGCCTGACCGACGTGCTCGCGCACGGCGAGCTGCCGTTCCTCGCGCACCAGCTCGCGCGCTGGCACGCGCACGACGCGGCGGCGCTCGTCACCGAGAATGCGTGGTTCATCGCGAGCCGCGAATCGGCCGAACTGCGCCGCGAGACCGAACAGATGGGCTGGTCGCTCGCGCAGCTCTGCGCGTCGCTCGAATGGGGCGATGCCGCGCGCCGCATGACGCTCGCCGCGATGACGCCAATCGCGCTGCCCACTGCATTCGCATACGCAGCCGCCGCGCACGACGCGAGCGCCGAAGCGGTGCTCGCCGCGTACGCATTCGGCTGGGTCGAGAACCAGACGTCCGCCGCGCTGAAGGCCGTACCGCTCGGCCAGCTCGCCGGGCAACGCATCATCGTCGCGCTGCGCGGTGCGATCGACGCGGCCGTACGCCGCGCGCTCGCGACGCCGCCCGACGCCGTCAACACGTTCGCGCCGCAACTCGGCATCCTGTCCGCGCGGCACGAAACCCAGTATTCGCGGTTGTTCCGCTCCTGAACCACGACGCCCCACGCCATGAACGCACCTGCTCCCTCCCCCGCTCGCCGCACGAAGAAACTGCCGCCGCTGCGCGTCGGCATCGGCGGCCCCGTCGGCTCCGGCAAGACCACGCTGCTCGAAATGCTGTGCAAGGCAATGCGCGACCAGTACGACCTCGTCGCGATCACCAACGACATCTATACGAAGGAAGACCAGCGGCTGCTGACGGTCGCGGGCGCGCTGCCCGAGGAACGCATCATGGGCGTCGAGACGGGCGGCTGCCCGCACACGGCGATCCGCGAGGATGCGTCGATCAATCTCGAGGCCGTCGACCGGATGCTGTCGCGCTTTCCCGATGCCGACATCGTGTTCATCGAATCGGGCGGCGACAATCTCGCGGCCACCTTCAGCCCCGAGCTGTCGGACCTGACGATCTACGTGATCGACGTGGCCGGCGGCGAGAAGATTCCGCGCAAGGGCGGCCCCGGCATCACGAAGTCCGACCTGCTCGTGATCAACAAGACGGATCTCGCGCCGCTGGTCGGCGCGAACCTCGACGTGATGGCGTCCGACACGAAGAAGATGCGCGGCGAGCGGCCTTACGTGATGACGAACCTCAAAGCGCTCGAAGGCGTTGCGGACGTCATCGCGTTCATCGAGAAGAAAGGCCTGCTGACGGTCTGAGCAGCGCGGCGGCGCCATACGGTGCCGCCGCGCGTGCCCCCGGCGGCATTGCGCCGCCTTCGCCTACTCGTCGGACGTGTCCTGCGCGTCCTGCAGCGCGCGCACGCCACGCTCGGCAGGCGGCAGCAGTGCCGCGAGCACGTCGACCGTGCGTGCGGTCGCGCCGCGGTGACGCGACGCGAACGCCGCGCCGGCCGCGCCCATCGCGATGCGCCGCGCCTTGTCGGCGAACAGCGCATCGAGCACGTGCGCGAGATCGAGCGGATCCTCGACCTGCAGCGCCGCGCCGGCCGCGACCGCGTCGGCGGTCGCCTGCGTGAAGTTGAACACGTGCTTCCCGATCAGCACCGGCACGCCAACCGCGCACGCTTCGATCAGGTTCTGGCCGCCGAGCGGCAGCAGGCTGCCGCCGATGAACGCGATGTCGGCCGCCGCGTAATACGCGCCGAGCTCGCCCATCGAATCACCGAGCAGCACCGTCACGTCGTCCGGCAGCGGCTCGGCAGCCGGCCTGCCGGATGCGAGCGCCACCTTGTCGGCCGCCCAGACGGAGCGCCGCACGCACTTGAGCCCGCTGCGCTCGACGAGCGCCTCGACCTCCGCGAAGCGCTGCGGATGACGCGGAACGAGCACCAGCAGCGCGCCGGGCGTGCGCATCGCCGCGAATGCGTCGAGCACCAGCGCTTCTTCGTTCTCGCGCGTGCTCGCGGCAACCCACACGGGCCGCGCGCCAATCGCGTCGCGCCACGCATGGCCGCGCGCCGCGAGTTCCGGCGGCGTCGTCATGTCGAACTTGAGGTTGCCGAGCACGGTCACGTTGCGCGCGCCGAGCGACGTCAACCGCTGCGCATCAGCCGGGCTCTGCGCGAGCACGCGCGAGAAGCCGCCGAACACGTCGTGCGTCGCCGCGCCGAACTTCGATGCCCGCCGGAAAGAACGCGCGGACATGCGCGCATTGGTCAGCACCAGCGGCACGTCCGCGCGGCGGCACTCGTCGATCAGCGTGGGCCACACCTCGGTTTCCATCACGAGGCCGAGCGTCGGCCTCCACGCGCGCAGGAAGCGCCGTACCGCCCCGGGCATGTCGTACGGCAGGTAGCAGCGCAGCACGCGATCGCCGAAGATCTGTTCGCCGGTCGCGCGGCCGCTCGGCGTCATGTGCGTGAGCAGGATGCGCGCATCGGGGCGTGCGTGCATCAGCGCGTCGATCAGCGGCTGCGCCGCGCGCGTCTCGCCGACCGATACCGCATGCACCCAGATCAGCGGCGCACGGTCGTCGCGCGAGCGGCCCGCCACGTAACCGAACCGTTCGCCGATGTGCTCGCGATAGCCGCGCTCCTTGCGCGAGCGCACGTAAAGCCGGATGACGGCGATCGGTGCGACGAGCCACCACAGCGCGCGATAGATCACCCTCAGCATGTGGCGACCCTCGTCCTGCTTCGGAGAAGATGCGCGCTCAAACCAGCGACCTGCCCTTCAGGCGTTCGAGAATGCCGAGCGGCGCGCATTCGCGGCGGACCATCGCGTCGACCGGCAGGAAGAAGGTCTGTTCGAGCATGAACTGGCCGGACATCACAGCGTGCGAAGTCTGATCCGAGAAACATATCCACACGCTGCCCGGCGGAAACGGCATCGTCTGCTGCGGGCAGGTTTTCTGGTAGTCGAGATCGGCCTTCATGCTGTCGTGCAGGTTCAGCATCAGGTGGTCGTACGCGCTGCGCGGCGACTTCGTCACGTGCAGCAGGTTCAGCAGCCACGCCGCGCCCGGCAACTGGGGCTTGATGTGCGGCAGGAAACGCTTCGCGACGTCCTCGAACGGCTCGCCGACGCGCCACACGCGCGGCACGCCGGCCGGGTTCACGTTCGTGAACACGCGCAGGATGCGCTCGCCGTAGTTGGGCCGCGACGGGAACGCGTCGACGTGCAGCCGGCTGTCGTCCTTGCGCCATGACGTCTGGCGCGTCTCGACCTGCATCAAACGCAGGCTCGTCGGCGCGACGCGCAGCTTGCCGCGGTATTCGGGAAAGAGGCCGTCGACGAGCGTGCCGGCCTGCTGCTGGAAGCGCGCGACGAGCGCGCGCACCGCCGACTGCGTGACGCTGTCGCCGAGCACGCCGGCGAGCGCGCCACCGTTCGGCGCGAGGCTGATGTTCTTGCGTTTCGGGTCGGCGAGCGCCGGATCGAGCAGCGCTTCCTCGCCGCCTTCGATCGCGAAGCGCAGGTGCGGAAAATACAGCACCTTGCCCTCCTCGACGGCAGCCAGCAGCTGCTCGCGCGGCGCCGACAGGTTGTGTCCGCTCCAGTCGGCGGACGGGACTTCGATGATCTGGGATTCGCTCATGTTCGGTTCGCGTGGGTTCGCGCGTGTGACAGCGTTACAGGAGACCGAAGCCTGCGAGCGCCGACTTCACCTGCGCGATCGACGGGGGTTGCCCCGCCGTGCCGAGATTGACGACGTTCGGCGACCAGTAGCCGCCGGTCCGCCAGGCCGTCGCGAAATTGTACAGTTCGACCGTCGGACGCTTCAGCGCGGCCGCGATGTGAACCAGACCTGTATCAACCCCGACGGTTGCGGCCGCGCCGTCGATCAGCCCGACCACCGCCGGCAGCGACAGCTTCGGCGGAACGATCGCCGCCGCGCCGAACTCCTTCGCGAGCCGCTCGCTGGTCGCGCGCTCCGCGTCGTTGCCCCACGGCAGCACGAGCGACGCGCCGCGCCGCACGAGTGCCTGGCCGAGCTCGATCCACGCGGCGTCCGGCCACTGCTTGTCGGCACGCGACGTCGCATGGACGAACATCACGTACGGCACCGGCAGGTTCAGCCCGAGCGCGGCCACCGCGAGCGCCGCCGCGCGCGTATCGAGGCCGAAGTCGACCGGATCGGCCGGCGTTGGCGCCGGGTCGCCCAGCGCGGCTGCGACGAGTTGCCGCGAGCGCTCGACGACGTGCGTGCGCGGCGCGATCGGCACGCGCTTGCGATAGAAGAAGCGCACCGGCCACTCGTAGCCGGCGCCGTCGGTGCGATTGCCGAGCCCGACGAGCGGGCCGCGCGCCCAGCTGGCGACCCAGGCGGTCTTGATGAGGCCCTGGCAGTCGATCACGAGGTCGTATTGCTCGGCCGCAAGACGCTGGCGGAACGTGCGAATCTCGCGCCACGTGGCGCCCGAGAACGGCTTCTTGCGCCAGCGGCGCAGCGAGAAGGGCAGCACGTTGCGCACGCCGTCGACGAGCTTAACCAGGTCGACGAAGCTTTCCTCGACGAGCCAGTCGATCTGCGCATCGGGGTGGCGGCGCCGGATATCGGCGATCACCGGCATGTTGTGCACGACGTCGCCCAGTGACGACACGCGTACGATCAGGATCTTTTGCACGCTGGAAAAACGCCGGCAGGCAGCCGGCGACAGACATAAAGGAAGGATTTTATCCCGCCCGAGGGGCTGGACAGACAAAAAGCGGCCGCACGCCTGGGGCGCGCGCCGCTTTTCGGGACAAGCACGGCCGACGAACGGGCCGTCGTCCGGTGGGCGGCCGCAGGCCGCCGGCGCTCAGAACGGCAGCTTGACGTCCGGCTTCGCGGCCGTCAGCACGCGGCGGAAGTCCTCCTTGATGCGCTGGAGCCCTTCCTGCGTCTCCGACTCGAATCGCATCACGACGACCGGCGTCGTGTTCGACGAACGCGCGAGGCCGAAGCCGTCCGGGTACTCGACGCGCAGGCCGTCGATCGTCACGACTTCCTCGGCGCCGTCGAATTTCGCCTCTTTCTGCAGCTTGTCGATCAGGCGGAAGTTCTCGCCTTCATCGAGCCAGAGCTGCAATTCGGGCGTGCTCATCGCATTCGGCAGGCCGTTGAGCAGCGCGCTCGGATCGGCCGTCGTCGTGAGGATCTCGAGCAGGCGCGCGCCCGTGTAGAGACCGTCGTCGAAGCCGTACCAGCGATCCTTGAAGAACACGTGGCCGCTCATTTCGCCGGCGAGCGGCGCACCCGTCTCGCGCAGCTTCGCCTTCACGAGCGAGTGGCCCGTCTTCCACATCAGCGGCTCGCCGCCCTTCGACTTCACCCATTGCGCGAGGTGGCGCGTGCACTTCACGTCATAGATGATCTGCGCGCCCGGGTTGCGCGACAGCACTTCTTCCGCGAACAGCATCAGCTGGCGATCCGGATAGATGATCTGGCCGTCCTTCGTGACGACGCCGAGGCGGTCGCCGTCGCCGTCGAACGCGAAGCCGATCTCGGCGTCGGTGTCCTTCAGCGCCTGGATCACGTCCTGCAGGTTTTCCGGGTGCGCGGGATCGGGGTGGTGGTTCGGGAACGTGCCGTCGATGTCGGTGAAGCGCTCGACGAGCTCGCAGCCGAGCGCCTTGAACAGGCGCGTCGCGAGCGGGCCGGCCACGCCGTTGCCGGCGTCGACGACAAGCTTCATCGGGCGGGCCGGCTTGATGTCGCCGACGATGCGCGCGATGTATTGATCGGCCACGTCGAACTGTTCGTACGAGCCGTTGCCCGTCTCGAAACGCTCGTCGACGATGCGTTGGTACAGCGCCTGGATCTGCTCGCCGTAAATCGCGGCGCCGCGCAGCACCATCTTGAAGCCGTTGTAGTCGGGCGGGTTGTGGCTGCCCGTGACGACGATGCACGAATCGACGCGGCGCTCGCCGCCCTTCAGCGCGAGCGGGACGTTCGCCGCGAAATAGCCGACCGGCGTGGGCACCATGCCGACGTCGACGACATCGACGCCCGCCGCACGCAGGCCGTCGGCCAGCGCGCCGACGAGGTCCGGCCCGGACAGGCGGCCGTCGCGCGCGACGACGACCGCATCGCCGCCCTGCGCACGCACTTCGCTGCCGAATGCCCGGCCGATCCCGCGCGCGGTGTCGGTGTCGAGCGTCTTGCCGACCACGCCACGAATGTCATATGCCTTGAAGATGGATTGGGAGATCATCGATTCTCTTCTCTCGGTTGCGTGCATGGAAAATTGTCTGGCTGGCCTGGCCGCCGCTCGCCGGTGCCGCGCATGATACAGGCTGGCCCACGGACGAAACCGCTGGCGCGGAACGGCGGGAGCGACCCCGATCCCACTTATAATCGCGGGTTTCGATGACGCGCATGCCGCCCATTTTAATGCCTAGCCGTCCCGCCGCCGCCAACCTGCAGCCCCCGGGCGCCCTGCCGGCTGCCTTGCGCACACGCCGCTGCCGCGCATGCTGAAGCGCTTCGGCAACCCGGATGTCGCGAAGGCCGTCGCGAATCTCGTCTGGTTGGGGCTCGAACGGCTCACACAGATCGGCGTCGCGATCGCGATCAGCGGCCTGCTGGCCCGTTATTTCGGGCCAGATGTGTTCGGCAAATGGCAGTATGCGAATACGCTCCTCCTGGTACTGGCGCCGCTCACCTGGGTGTGCGGCGCGGAAATCCTCGTCCCGACCATCGTCCAGCGCCCGCCCGCCCAGCTCGGCGCGGTGCTCGGCAGCGCATTCGCGCTGCGCATCGCCGTCTCCGCCGCCGCGCTCGTCGCGACCTGGATCGCGATCGCCGCGGGCGCCTTCGATCCGCTGGTCGGCGCGATGCTCGCGGGCCTCGCGGTCACGATGGTGTTCCGCGAGCCTTTCGTCGGCGTCGTCAACGCGTGGCTGCAGAGCATGACCTACAGCAAGCCGCAGCTCGTCACCAGCATGGTCACCGCGCTGGTGAAGGCGCTGCTCGTCTGGCTACTGGTCCGTGCGGCCGCGGGCCCCGCCCGCTTCGCGTGGCTGTGGGCGCTCGAGGCCGCCGCAATCGGCTTCGCGCTGCTGCTGTACTATCGGCATCGTAACGGCGGCGCGCTCGGCTGGACGTTCGACAAACCGCTGTTCAGGCACTTTGCGACGGCCGGCACGGTGTTCTGGCTCGGCCTCATCTGCATGTACCTGTTCCTGAAGCTCGACCGCCTGATGCTCGAGCGTCACGTATCGTTCGCCGATCTCGGCCGCTACTCGGCCGCGCAGCAGTTGAACGAGAACTGGATCACGCTCGCGCTGATGCTCGCACAGACGATCGCGCCCGCCTTCGTCTACCGCGTGCAGGACGTCGCGCGGCTGCGCCGCAACATCGTCCGGCTGATCGCGATGACGGCCTGCCTGATGACCGCCGGCGCGCTCGTGCTCGACGCCGCCGCCCCGCTGATCGTCGGCAAGGTGTTCGGCCACGGCTACGAGGCGTCGGTCGACATCTTCCGCTGGGCGGTCTGGCTGTCGGTGCCCGCCGGCATCGAGGCGATAGGCAATCTTATCGTTCTCAAATATCAAGCAAAATTCGTATTGCTGTCGAAATGGCTGCTCGCGCTCGCGATCGCCGCGCTCGTCAACCTGTTCGCGATCCCGCGGCTCGGCCTGTACGGCGCGCTCGTCGGGCTGGCGGCCGGCTATCTGGCCGCCGCCGCCGTCAATTTTTATTACATCCGTTTCAAGCTGCGACCATGACGTCCCCTGATTGCCCGACCCCGCTCGACGACGTGGCCGTGCTGATGCCGGCCTACAACGGGCACGACGACGTCGTTCGAACCCTCGCATCGTTTCGCGAGGACACGCCCGTGCACGTGCTGATCGTCGACGACGGCAGCACGCCGCCGATCGTCGCGCCCGACCTGCCCGGCCTCGCGATCGACGTGCTGCGCATGCCGGTGAACGGCGGCATCGAGCGTGCGCTCGCGGCCGGCATCGACGCGCTCGCCGCGCGCGGCTTCCGCTATGCGGCGCGCATCGACGCGGGCGATCTCGCCGCGCCGCAGCGCCTCGCGAAGGAGCGCGCGTATCTCGCCGCCCACCCGCGCGTGGCCTGTGTCGGCATGTGGACGCAGGTCGTGTCGCGCGCCGGCGAGCCGCGCTTCATGCTGACGCCGCCTGCCGATCCGCAGACGTTGCGCCGCACGCGCTTCCTGCGCTCGCCGCTCGTGCATCCTTCTGTGATGTTGCGCATCGACGCCGTGCGCGAAGTGGGCAACTATCGTGCAAAGTACCGCGCGGCCGAGGATCTCGATCTTTTTTTACGGTTAATGCAACGCTACGATTGCGCGAACCTGCCGGAACTCGGCCTCTATTACGAGCTGAACGAGGGCGGGATCAGTGCGACCAAGCGCCGGCGCCAGCTGGTGTCGACGCTCACGCTGCTGCTGAGCCACTTCAACGTGCTGAACCCGTACGACTGGGCCGGCCTCGCCAAGAACCTGCTGCATTTCGTGACGCCGTACCGTACGCTGCAGCGGATCAAGCAGACGCTGTTCGCCGCGCGGCCGTCCGCGTGACGCCCATTCGGCGTATCCGGCATTTACGACGCTTTATTTATTCTTTTTTTCATGTCCGCCACCTCCCCGCTGCGCATCGCGCTCGTCTGCAACACGGCCTGGGCGATCTACACGTATCGCCACGGGCTGATCCGTGCGCTCGTCGCGCGCGGCGCCGAGGTCATCGTCATTGCGCCGCACGACCGCACCGTGTCCTTGCTCCAGCAGATGGGCTGCCGCTACGTGGCGCTCGCGGTCGCATCGAAAGGCACGAGCCCGCGCGAGGATCTCGGCACGCTCGCCGCGCTGCTGCGTCACTACCGCGCGCTGAAGCCCGATCTCGTGTTTCATTACACGATCAAGCCGAACATCTACGGCTCGATCGCCGCGTGGCTCGCGCGCGTGCCGTCGATCGCGGTGACGACCGGGCTCGGCTACGTCTTCATCCAGAAGAGCCGCGCGGCAAGCGTCGCGAAGCGTCTGTACCGGTTCGCGTTCCGCTTCCCGCGTGAAGTGTGGTTCCTGAACCGCGACGATCTCGCGACCTTCACCGACGAGCAGTTGCTCGCGCACCCCGAACGCGCGCAGCTGCTGCACGGCGAAGGCGTCGATCTCGACCAGTTCGCGCCGGTGCCGCTGCCCGCTGGCGACGCGCCCGTCTTCATCCTGATCGGCCGGCTGCTGTGGGACAAGGGCGTGCGCGAATACGTGGAGGCCGCGCGCAGCGTGCGCGCACGCTTCCCGAACGCGCGTTTCCAGCTGCTCGGGCCGCTCGGTGTCGACAATCCAAGCGCGATCGGCCGCGCGGACGTCGATGCGTGGGTCGGCGAAGGCGTGATCGAATATCTCGGCGAAGCGCACGACGTGCGCCCGCATATCGCGGCGGCCGACTGCGTCGTGCTGCCGTCGTACCGAGAAGGCGTGCCGCGCACGCTGATGGAAGCGTCTGCGATGGGCCGCCCGATCGTCGCGACCGACGTGCCGGGCTGCCGCGACGTCGTCGCCGACGGCGAAACGGGCTTCCTGTGCCGCGTGCGCGACAGCGCGAGCCTCGCGGAGCAGTTGCTCCGCATGATCGAACTCGGAACGGCCGGCCGCGACGCAATGGGCGCGCGCGGCCGGCAGAAGGTCACGGTGGAATTCGACGAACAGCAGGTCGTCGAACGCTACCGGCGTACCATCCACTCGTTAACCGGTATCCCCCTCTGAAGGAGCGCATCAGCAATGACCGCTAAAGGCACCATCCTCGTCACCGGCGGAGCCGGCTATATCGGCTCGCACACGACCGTCGAGCTGCTCGACAACGGCTACGACGTCGTGATCGTCGACAACCTCGTCAACAGCAAGGCCGAATCCGTACGCCGCATCGAGCGGATCACGGGCAAGACGCCCGCGTTCCACCAGGTCGACGTGTGCGACGAAGCCGCGCTCGCGAAGGTATTCGACGCGCACCCGATCACCGGCACGATCCATTTCGCGGCGCTCAAGGCCGTCGGCGAATCGGTCGAGAAGCCGCTCGAGTATTACCAGAACAACCTCGGCGGCCTGCTTGCCGTGCTCAAGGTGATGCGCGAGCGTAACGTCAAGCAGTTCGTGTTCAGCTCGTCCGCGACCGTGTACGGCGTGCCCGAGCGCTCGCCGATCGACGAGTCGTTCCCGCTGTCCGCGACGAACCCGTACGGCCAGTCGAAGCTGATCGCCGAGCAGATCCTGCGCGATCTCGAGGTTTCCGACCCGTCGTGGCGGATCGCCACGCTGCGCTACTTCAACCCGGTCGGCGCGCATTCGAGCGGGCTGATCGGCGAGGATCCGGCCGGCATCCCGAACAACCTGATGCCGTACGTCGCGCAGGTCGCGGTCGGCAAGCTGGAAAAGCTGCGCGTGTTCGGTTCGGATTACCCGACGCCGGACGGCACCGGCGTGCGCGACTACATCCACGTGGTCGATCTCGCGAAGGGGCACATCGCCGCGCTCGACGCGCTCGCGAAGCGCGACGCGAGCTTCGTCGTGAACCTCGGCACGGGCCAGGGCTACAGCGTGCTGGAAGTCGTGCGCGCGTTCGAGAAGGCGTCGGGCCGCCCGGTGCCGTACGAGCTCGTCGCGCGCCGCCCGGGCGATATCGGCGAGTGCTACGCGAACCCGCAGGCCGCGGCCGACATCATCGGCTGGCGTGCCGCGCTCGGCATCGATGAAATGTGTGCCGACCACTGGCGATGGCAGGAGGGGAACCCGCGCGGTTTTGTATAATCCGCTGTCCATTTTTCGAGCGATCCCATGCTCAGCTTCGCGTCCGGCTTCATCGTCTCCCTGCTCGTCACGCTGTTCATCGTGCGCTATTCGCACCTTCACGAGAGATTCTCGGTCGACAGCGATCTGGCCGGCGTGCAGAAATTCCACGTGCGGCCCGTGCCGCGGGTCGGGGGCATCGGGATCCTCACGGGCGTCGTCATTGCCGCGCTGATCCTGTCCCGGCGCTATCCGACGATCGCCGGCAGCATTCTCGGCATCGCCGCCTGCGGGTTGCCGGCGTTCCTGTCCGGCCTCGTCGAGGATCTGACCAAGCGCGTGTCGCCGCGCGCGCGGCTGCTGTGCACGATGGGTGCGGCCGCACTGGCGTTCTGGCTGATGGGGATCGCGGTCAAGCGCATCAGCGTGCCGCCGCTCGATTTCCTGCTCGGCTACGTGGCCATCTCCGCGTTCATCACGGTGCTCGCGGTGGCCGCGCTGGCGAACGCGATCAATATCATCGACGGGTTCAACGGACTCGCGTCGATGGTCAGCTTCATGATGTTCGCATCGCTTGCGTATGTCGCGTTCCAGGTCGGCGACCCGGTCGTCATGTCCGCGTCGATCATCATGATGGGCGCCGTGCTCGGCTTCTTCCTGTGGAACTTCCCGGCCGGGCTGATCTTCCTCGGCGACGGCGGCGCGTATTTCATCGGCTTCATGCTCGCGGAGCTCGCGATCATGCTCGTGATGCGCAACCGCGAGGTATCCGCGTGGTACCCGGTGCTGCTGTTCATGTACCCGATCTTCGAGACGTGCTTCTCGATCTACCGGAAGAAATTCATCCGCGGAATGTCACCCGGCATTCCGGACGGCGTGCACCTGCACATGCTCGTATACAAGCGGCTGATGCGCTGGGCCGTCGGCACGAAGCACGCGCACGACCTGACGCGCCGCAATTCGCTGACGTCGCCGTACCTGTGGCTGCTGTGCCTCGTCGCGGTGATACCCGCGACGCTGTTCTGGCGGCACACGGTGCATCTGTTCGTGTTCGTCGTGCTGTTCGCGCTGACCTATGTGTGGCTGTACCTCAGCATCGTGCGATTCAGGGCGCCACGGTGGATGGTGGTGAGGAAGCATCGGCACAGTCGCTGAACCGTCCGCAGCCGCACATGAAAAAAGCGCCCCTCGGGGCGCTTTTCTTTTGGACCGGCTGGCCTCCGCGTGGCGACCGCAACGACCTCGGCGTCAGCGGTTCGACGCGACCCGCACGCTCTTCAGCGCCGGAACGGCGGCCGTCTGATACTCGGGCACCCAGCGGCGCAGGTCGCGCCGCACTTCGTCGTCGGGCAGCACACGATGCTGCATCAGCCACGGCAGCAGCTCGTCGAGGAAATTGTCCGGCACTTCCCGCGCCCGCGCGATCCGCAGCTTCGGATGCGGGGTGCGCGTGGTCGCCTCGTCGTCCGCGAGCAACTCCTCGTAGAGTTTCTCGCCCGGCCGCAGCCCGGTGAACTCGATCCGGATCTGCTCTTCCGAGAAGCCGTACAGGCGGATCAGGTCGCATGCGAGATCGACGATCTTGACCGGCTCGCCCATGTCGAGAATGAAGATCTCACCGCCATGCCCCATGCTCGATGCCTGCAGCACGAGCTGCGACGCTTCCGGAATCGTCATGAAGAAACGCGTGATCTCCGGGTGCGTGACCGTGACCGGGCCGCCCTTCGCGATCTGCTGCTGGAACTTCGGAATCACGCTGCCTGCGCTGCCGAGCACATTGCCGAACCGCACCGTCTCGAACTGCGTACGCCCGCTCGTCTGCTGCAACGCCTGGCAGGCCATTTCGGCCAAGCGCTTGCTCGCGCCCATCACGTTGGTCGGATTGACGGCCTTGTCGGTCGAGATCAGCACGAAATGACGCACGTCGTGGCGGATCGCCGCCCGCGCCACACGATACGTGCCGAGCACGTTGTTGCGCAGCGCCTGCCATGCGTTGTGGTCTTCCATCAGCGGCACGTGCTTGTAGGCGGCCGCGTGAAACACGATGTGCGGTGCATGGCGCGACATCACGTGGTCGAGCAACAGCGAATCCTTCGCGTCGCCGATGATCGGCAGGACGGGTAAATCAGGGAAGCGCTCGCGCAACTCCTCGGTCAGCCGATACATCGCATACTCGGACAAGTCGAACGCGACAAGCTGTGCCGGCGCGAAGCGCAGGATCTGCCGGCAGAGTTCGGAGCCGATCGACCCGCCCGCGCCGGTCACCATCACGACGCGGCCACGCAGCAGCGCCTCGACGTGCGGCGTGTCGATCGTCACGGCATCGCGGCCGAGCAAATCCTCGAGATCGATGTTCCGCACCTGCGACAGGAAACCCTGCCCTGGCATCAGCGCGGTCAGCGACGGCAGCACCATCGCCTTCACGCCGGCACGCACGCACAGCGTCGCGACGCGACGCTGCGTCTCGACCGACGCCGACGGAATCGCGATGATCGCGTATTCGACCTTCATCGCGTCGGTCCAGTGCTTCAGATCGTTGAACGATCCGAGCACCTTGTAGCCGTAGACCTCGCGCCCCTGCTTGGTCGCATCGTCATCGAGCAGGCCGACGAGGCGCCATTCGCCCGAGCGGGACAGTTCGCGCGCGAGGCTCGCGCCGGCCGTGCCGGCACCGAGCACCAGCACCGGCTTGCCCTTCCCGACGAGCCCGCCGTAAAGGTAATACTCCTTCGTTGCGCGATACAGCGCGCGCGCACCGCCCATCGCCAGGAACAGTATCAACGGCGACACGAGCAGCACCGAGCGCGGAATGATCGGCACCGGCTGGAACATCACGGCGCCGATCATCACGATCATGCCGCCGCCGCCCACCGCTTTCGCGATACGCATCAGGTCGGGCAGGCTCGCGAACACCCACAGCCCGCGATACAGGCCGAACACGTGGAACATCAGCGCGTAGACGGGCAGCACCCACGTCAGCGCCATCAGCGCGCCACCCAGGAAATCGGCAGGAATACTACCGTTGAAGCGAACGAGATAGGCGAACAACCACGCTGCAAGCACCGCCAGCAGGTCGAACAGGAAAGCACTCAATGACAGCCAAGATGCTTTGGATCGCAACATCGGCGGGAGACCTCAAGATTTGTTTTCGGTGGCCATGCCGACACGGCGCCAGCGCGCGTCGATCACGCAACCGATGCACGCAAGAACGCCATACCAGGCGACAAACAGCCCCCACTGCTGCAGTGTGGGACGGCCCAATGCCCACAGGGCTACAATTATGCCCGCGAGCATCACGAGGTACCAGTAGATGGCGGTGCGCCGATGGCCGGTGCCAGAGCGCACCATGCGCTGATAATAATGCTCCCGGTGCGCCTGCCAGAACTTTTCCCCACGTAACAAACGTCTCGCAAGTGTTACAGATGCATCGGCGATAAAGGGCGAGAACACCATCGCCGGAAACCAGATCGGCCAGACCCCGCCTCGCCAGCCCCAGTAGCCGAGCGCGCCCGCCATGAATCCGAGCGGAATCGAGCCCGCGTCGCCGAGAAACAACTTGGCCGGATGGAAATTCAGTAGCAGGAAGCCGAGCGCCGCGCCCGCGATCGCTGCACCGCCCGCCGCGAGATCCGGCGCCGGCTGTGCACCCGCCAGCGCGGCGGTCATATACGCGCCGAAACCGAACAACGCCATGCCGCCGGCAAGGCCGTCCGCGCCATCCATGAAGTTGTAGAGATTGGTCAACCAGACCATTCCGAAACCGACGCCCGCGAGGATCCACCACGGCGCGACGGCCGGATAGACGACGATCAACGCAACGACCGCGGCAAGGTGCGCGGCGAACCGGACCCGCGCCGGCAGCCCGCGCCGATCGTCGAGCTGTGACAGGGCGGCTAGGCCGGCAGCGGCCACTGCGACGAGCCACATCGACGGCGCGAGCCATAAAATCGCGGCCACACACACCGGCACGATGCCCCAGCCGCCCACGCGCGGCGTCGGCAGCGTATGCAGCGAACGGTCGTTCGGAATATCGGTCGCGAGGCGCCAGGCCAGCCCCGTCGCGAGCAGCGTCCGCAGGATAAGGGTCGAGGCCAAGGCGGCGGCCAGAGCTACGCCGGCTGCCGTGAGCCACGTGGTAATCGCGGAATGCATATTGTCTATTTCTGTATGTCGCGCGAACGATACCACGCGGCGGTCGCTTCGAGGCCCTGTCTCGTCGTATAGGGCGGTCGCCAGTCAAGCATGCGCTTGATGCGGCCTACGTCGAGCTGCAGGCTGCCCGTCAGGCGGTCGACGGCGGCGCTGCGGCCGGTCAGCCTGCCGAGCGTGCGCAGCATCGCGACCGGCACCGGGAACAGCCTTGCCGGCCTGCCGAGCGCGTCGCCGACCAGCCGCAGCAGCCCGGCCACCGACGGCGCGTCGTCGTCGGCGACATGAAAGCACTCACCCGCGGCCCGTGGATCGGTTGCGCACCGCAGCAGCGCGTCGGCCAGGTTGTCGACATAGACGAGGCTGCGGCGCGCCTCGATCGCGCCGAACGGGAGCGGCAATCCTCGTGCGACGGCGTCCATCATCCGAAGGAAGTTGGCCCGCACGCCGGGGCCGTAGACCAGCGGCGGACGGACGGTGACCACCTCGATGCCCGCCTGCCGCCCGAATTGCGCGAGTGCCTGTTCCGCACGCAGTTTCGAACGCCCGTATGGGTCCTGAGGCGCGGGTGTGACGTCCTCCGCGAGCGGCACGCCGCGATCGCCCTCGCCGATAGCCTTGATGCTGCTGGCAAACACGAAGCGGCGCGCGCCATGCGCATGCGCGGCTTCGGCAACGCGCAGCGTACCCGCAACGTTGGTCGTGCCGAACGCGGCATCCGGATCGGGCGATTCGTCGCGCATCACGTGGACGCGCGCGGCCAGGTGGATCACGCAATCGGCTTTCAGATCAGCCGGCCACGCATGTGCGAGCCCGGTGAAGTCCGGCGCGTCATGCACCCATTCGCGAACGCCGTCGATGCACCCGCCGGGACGGCGCACCAGCGCCGTGACCGTATGTCCCGCCGCGAGCGCCTGTCGGCAAACCGCACGGCCGACGAAGCCGTTCGCGCCTGTCACGACGATGCGGGTCACCACAGTTTCCAGCCGAAACGGTTGTAGAACTTGAACGCCGACGCCACGAACATGCGGATGTGCGCCCACCCCTTACGTGCGGCGCCACCGCCGTGATGAAGCACACGCACCGTAGGCACATATGCGATCCGCGCGAGTTCGCGGGTCCGCAAACTGAGATCGTAGTCTTCGAAGTACAGAAAATAGCGTGGATCGAAGCCATTCAGACGCTTGAGCGGCTCGGTCCGGAACAGCATGAAGCATCCGCTCACGATCTGTGGATCCCAGACGATATCCGCGTCGTTGATCTCGTCACGCATCTCGTAACGAGCCAGCCGGCGCTCGAAGGGCTTCCGGAAAGCCGGTGGCAGAAAGCCGCGTGCGAACAGATCCAGCAGCGCAGGATAGCGACGGCACAGATACTGGATCTGGCCGGTTTCGTCGCCAATGCGAGGCGTCAACAGACCGGCCTCCGGATGGGCATCGAAAAAATCAAGCGCATTCTCGAGCGCGTCCGGCGCGAGGTCGATGTCGGGATTCAGCACGAGGTGATAACGACTGCGCGCCTGATCGATCGCGAGATTGTGGCCGCGAGCATAGCCGACGTTGCCGTGGCCGGAAATCAGGTCAAAAGCCACGCCCATCCGGTCAAGTACATCCCTGATCTCGCGCAAATCGGGCATGCCGCCATTGTCGACCAGCCAGACGCCGATGCTCAGCGTCGGGCGAGATCTCCGCAAGCAGTCGAAAGCTGCACCGAGGGTCGAGAATGTTTGCTTGAGTAGTGCTACATCCGGATGGTAGGTGACGATGGAAACGGAGAGTTCGCCATCAACGGGCAGCGGGAAATCGTGCGAGGAGGATTCTATGCGTTGACGTACCACGAACTGAAATATTCTCAATGATGGCGGAAATTAGAGGCAATTTTGTGCAGATGCGCCCGATTTCGCAACCGAAATTGCCATATGTAACAAGTAGCCGGCGATGATCGGCCAAGATCTCGCGCCGTATGGATATAGTAAGCGCGCCCCGCTGCAATTCGCCACTGCCCCAGCGAAAACCCTGTCGCAGCGGCAAGCGTGAAAAGGCCGGCCCCAAGTATTCCCCTCAATTATAGGGCCACACCATATCCCTAAGGTCCGGCTGTTCCATGATAAAGTTTCACACTCTCCCGAACACTGGGACGTTACCATCTTTCAAGTTGCGAACCCCGCACATGACCATCCTTTCGATGGCATGACAAGGAAAATTTTTCTTGGTCAGGGAACTCGAGTCAGCGTGCACCGCACTCTAACCACGTGCAGCTTCAGCCACGTACGTCGGTCTACTCGGGCACACCGGAGGACCGGAATAAATTGCAACCGCCCCCATTTTGAGCGCTGACGGTGGCCACCGCCACCCCGAAGTCAGTTGATGGCGGACCAGCATACGGGAAGATGCATGAGACTTGGCGGATGGCACGCTCGCCGAGCAAGTGGATTCGATTTGGAGCATGAAAGAGGTGCGAGAGTGCGATACGGAAGTCACAAGTCAGGGCAGCACAATGGACGTCAATAACAGCACGCCTCATGTCGCGCGCGGTAACAGAGGGAATGGCGTGCAGGCGATCATGCGGCTCTGCGATACCGAACAGACGACAGGGCCGTTCAGGGATCTTTCACTCACGCTATACCTGTTTACACGCCGACTGTATGACGCAGCACGGAAGGACGGCGTAAGAGATCTGTTCTTCTTCGCCAGAGAAGGGCTTTTGCTGAAGCAGATGTTCGACGTGGTGCAGGCCAACGAGGGGGCAGCACCCATACGGACCCATTACCTGAAGGTGTCTCGTCGTTCGACCTTTCTGCTGTCGCTGCGCTCGTTAGATCAGGAGCAGTTTGAGGTTCTCTTCCGACAATACAGGAGGATCTCGATCGCCGAGTTTCTGAAAAGCCTGGCACTGGAAGAATACCTTCCGACGTTCGCTACCGAGCTTAACGTCGAGCCGTCGCTGCTCGCCGAGCGGAGCGCAGACTTGCCGCACGACCCGCTTTTCGTCAGCCTGCTGAATCTGCCTTCGTTTTCACGAGTGTACGAGACGGAGCGGCTTGCGCGAAGCAAGGCATTCGAAAACTACGTCCGCAGCTTCTGCGACGGAACCATCCCTGAACGATTGAATGTTGTTGACGTTGGATGGAAGGGGTCAATCCAGGACAACGTCTTCGGATGGCTGCGCAATCTCCGAGGGGACGCCGCAAGGGTCAAGGGCTACTACGTCGGACTCGTCGCAACCGGCAATGCCGGCCCCTCGAACGAGAAGGCAGGGTTGCTATTTGAGAACACTGGAAAGCGCACTGCGGGCTACTACGTGTTCAACGAAAACCGGTCACTCTTTGAAGTCTTGCTGCATGCCAACCACGGATCAGCACAGCGCTATATTCAGACAAACGCCAAAGAGGTCGTCGTCGTGGAAGATGCGTTCGCCGAAGGTCCGATGATCGAAGCACTTGTGAAACCGGTAGCCGATAGCGTAATGGCCGCATTCGTTCGTATTGCGAAAGCGCTGGTTACTATGGATGTGTCGGAGCAAGAACTTCTGGCGTCCGCAGTTAAGCGCCATTCACGCATGGTGTTCCAGCCTTCATCAAGTGAGATCGAATGGATGCGCTCACTCTCGCACGTCGAAAATTTTGGCGTCTTCGAGGCGTCGACGTTCGACAATCGCCGAGCATCGCCTTCGTTTAGTGCCCGGCTGCGCTTCTCGATCGATGTTTTCAAGCAACGTCAACGCGACCTTGGTTTCTGGCCTTGGTTGACGATTGAAGAGCGCGCACTCTGGGGAATGGCGCGTGCCTATCGAGTCATCCGCATGCGGCAAAACCAGCGGACCATGCGCCTGCACTTGAGCTCAACGGAAAAAAAGGCTGCACCGAAATGAAAGTGTGTTTTCTTGTGGGATCCATGGCGATCAGCGGTGGAACTTACGTCATTGTTCAGCACGCAAGCTTTTTGCGCGACCACGGTTACGATGTCACGCTCGCCGTTCAGGAGCCCTTCACGCCCGAGACGCTAGCCTGGCACAACGAGGCCCCCCGGTTGCGTTGCATCCCCATCGCGACGGCCCGTTCCGAAAAGTACGACCTCGTTATCGCTACTTGGTGGAAAACCGCGCTCGAGCTTCATGAATTCGACGCGCCCCGTTACGCGTACTTTGTCCAGTCAATCGAGTCCCGATTCTATCCGGAAGCGGAAGTTCCGCTACGCGCACTCGTCGATGCGACCTATCAGCTACCCGTGACATATGTGACGGAAGCGACCTGGATCAAGGACCACTTGCAAAGCCATTTCGGGCAGGATGCCTCACTGGTCAAGAACGGTATCCGTAAAGATGTCTATACCCCGACCGGACCGACTATCGAAGCAAGGAGTCCGACGCGTCCGCGCGTACTGGTCGAAGGGCATTTCGGTGTGCCGTTCAAGAATACCGCACTGGCAATCCGACTCGCACGGGAAGCAGGTGCAAGCGAAATCTGGCTGCTGACCGGCTCACCAGTACGATGGGTTCCTGGTGTGTCCCGGGTATTTTCTCGCGTGCCAATGGTCAAGACGGCGGAGATCTACCGCTCCTGTGACGTACTACTCAAACTGAGCACGGTCGAAGGAATGTTCGGCCCGCCCCTTGAAATGTTCCACTGCGGCGGGACAGCAATCGTCTTCAATGTCACCGGACACGACGAATACATCGTCGACAACGTAAATTCGCGCGTGGTGTCCACAAATGATCTGGACGGTGTTGTCGATACGATTCGTACGATCCTGAGTGATCGAAACGAACTCTCTCGGCTTAAGGCAGGTGCCTTGCGCACGGCTCAAGCATGGCCTCGATGGGAAGACGCATCCGCGAAGTTCGCCGACTGGATTAACGGTTGCTTGCAAGGGCCGGTTGTGTCTCGAGATGAGTGTGCAGCAATCATCGCAAAGGCATGGAGCGACTATGACCGCGACGAAAAGCAGCGTCTTGCGCAAGCTCCCCAACCTGTCAGCCGCATGAGGCTGCGCGCGCTTGCCGGCAAATTGCCAGGCGCGTGGGCAAAACGCCTCAAGCAGCTCGAAGCCGTGAGCGAAGTATTTGTTGGCAAGCGTAAGGCCTATTGATGTACAGATTGAAGACCATAGACGTGTGGGATACGCTGCTGCGGCGCGATTGCCACCCGGAATTCGCAAAGCTCGCAACGGCCTTGCACGTGTTTCTAGATCCGTCGCTTGGTGTTTCCTGTCGCTATGAAACAGCGTGGGACATCTATCGTCGGAGAGTCGAGCAAGAAATGCTGCTGGCCGATCAGGCACGCGCTGCGGGAAAAGACAACGAGTACGAAATCGTCGAAGTACTGCGTCAATGGCTTGCGCAGATCGTCGAGCAACCCTATGACGACTCTCTGCCGTCCAGACTCGCCGATTTCGAACTGGACTTCGAGCTTCGGCACACCTATCCCGATCCAACGATCAGAGATGTATCCGAACAGTATCCTGCGGAAACGACGCTGTTCCTGTCGGACTTTTACATGTCCGCGAGCCGCCTTTCGACGTTGCTGCATCATCACGAAATCGACAAGTTTGTGCCGGGGGGCGTGAGTTCCTGCGACATCGGCATCAACAAGCGCTCGGGCAAGCTTTTCAATTACATCGAAGACCTCTATCGAGTAACGCCGGACGAGCACGTTCACATCGGCGACAATTCGACGGCCGATCGCGATGTGCCACGCGCGCTTGGTATCAATGCCGTGCATTTTCAACCTGAAGTCGAGCACGCGAAACGACTGGTTCGTGAATCCGTATTCGAGGATAGAGGCGAGTTGTTTCGCAAGATCCAGGCAGAGGCGAAGGCGACGGCAAGTGGTCACCATTTTGCACATGAACAGTCCGCCGAACGCGAAGCCGCGTTCGCCGCAGGCGTTCAGTCGAGTGTGCTGGTGATTGGCTTCTGTCTCTACGTTGCGGAAGGCGTGCTGTCCAGCGGGCTCAAGAGTCTGTATTTCTTTTCACGTGAAGGCGAGTTCTTTATTCGCGTGTGGAATGCATTGTTCCCGAACGGAAGGCATGCCGGCCATACACTTCCGCACGCCGCTCTGCTCGAAGTGAGTCGCCTTGCTACGTTCTGTGCCTCCCTACGAGAGGTCACTCCGTCGGAGATGCGGCGGATCTGGAATCTGTATACGACGCATTCGCTCGAAGCACTCTTGAAGTCGTTGGGACTTGAGCCTAATTCGTTCGCCGAACTGGCAGCGAAACATCAGTTGCCGTTGTCGGAAGCGATCCAGCATCCATGGGAAGACAGCCGAGTCAAACGTCTCTTCGACGATCCCGAGTTCGTCCGTCAAATCGAGGAGAAAATTCGTGCCGATCGTCGTGCGTTGCTAGCTTACTTGGCGACTCGAGGGCTGCGAGATGACGGGTCAGCGGTAAGCGTCGTGGATATTGGGTGGCGCGGTACCATTCAGGACAATCTCGCGTGGCTTCTGCCGTCCGTACGATTTCAGGGGCAATACCTGGGATTGCAGATGTTCCTGAACGAGCAACCCGCAAATGCCCACAAGCAAGCGTTCGGTCCCAATGCGAATGAAACGCTGGAACACTGTCATCTTCTTGATGCCGTGTCTCCGCTAGAGATGCTGTTCAGCTCACCTCTCGGCTCAGTGTCCGGCTATCGCATTGACGAAGACAACTCCGGCGCATTTGCATTTCGCTCGGAAAGCGATATGGAACACGCTTCCAGCAAGAATTTCGTTGAAGGTTTCCAGGATGGTGTGGTCGAAGCCGCGAAGGTTTGGGCACCCTACGTCGAAACATGTGCGATTGCCGCGTCGGAACTTCGCGACCCGGCATTGGCAACCTGGAACAAATTGATCGAGCGCCCGCATGAGACATTGGTCGACGCATACGCGGCACTCAACCAGAATGACGTGTTCGGTGCCGGTCAGTTCGTCAACAAGCGCGCCACTCCTGGAATAGGCAAGTTATTGCGCGGAGTCGTTTCGCGCGACGCACGCCGGGAAGTGATCATGTACATTCGTCAAACCCAATGGAGCGCTGGAATCTGGGCACGTCGCGACCTGACATTGGGAAATCGGCTGGCGTTAGTGATGGTATTGCGATTGGCAAAAGGCTACAAACGGCTTATGCAACGAAGGATCGCCCAAAATCGCACACGCAGTCATCCGGTCAAAGAGCGGTCAAGGTCCTCGGACGGTGGCGCTTGAACTGACACCTATCGCATCGAAACGGTGGAGAGGAAATGCCTGAGATAGCTGACTATTCTCGGGCGCCCACGGCGTATTTGCCCGTGATGAATGGAGATCTCAAAGTCGCTCCGTTGGCAGCATGCTTTCCGTTGCCCATGCAACGCCTCCAACATTGCCGGCACTTCCTGTTCGATATGCATGCATGACATCTTAATCCCAACGTCGCATCACGCGCCCGCCACAACGGCTGCAATCAGGCGCGTGATGCTTGTCAATTGAATGCACTCGTAAGTCGTACCTGGATCAGTCCGTGCGTGTTGCTCGCAGCAACGCATCGCGCTCATTGATCAACTTCTCGTTCGATGCGATCGCCGCATCCCGGTCCGATACCATTCGTTCGAGTTGCGCGATCAATGCGTCACGATCATTGATCATCTGCTCATTGCTGCGAATCGCCGCGTCGCGATCTCTGATCATTTCCTCCATCCGGCGAATCGCCGCGTCGCGATCCCGGATCATGCCCTCCGACCGGCCCAACGCGGCATCGCGATCCTGCACAAGCGCCTCAATTTCTGAGATCGTCTTGTAGAGCGGCATAGTCTGCTCTGCATCCACTTCAACAGTAGGCATCCCATGCAGTACCGCGCACTGCTGTGGAAGCAGCTTGCGGATCAGCGCATCGACAGGTTTGCGTGACGCGACGAAGACGAACGAACCATATTTTGTTGCGTCCCACTTGCTGTTGCCGACCCATTCGGCTGAACCTGCGCTCGCATTGGCACCCGGTACAGGTCGGACGATCGACACCACGTCGAGGCTGACGACACCAAGCCATACGTGCTCGAACCCGGTATGCAGCAGTTGAACGATCTCATCTGCGTCGAATCGCGTTACGTGATACGGGTTGGGGCCGTAAACCTCGTGACAACGTTCATCGTAAGAACGCGTCGGCACCGAGCCGGCAAAAATTCCGTCCGCCTTCAGCACACGAGCGACTTCGCGAATCGCCTGCTGTGGCTCCTGCAAATGTTCAAGCGTTTCCAGCGACAAGAAAGTATCGACTGACGCATCCGCAAGCGGCAGCGACAGAATCGATCCGACCGTGAACTGACGTCCGTCCGTCGCGAAACGCTCGACCGCCTGTTGAACCGACTGCTCGTCGATATCGAAACCGTGATACGACTGAACCCCGGCAGCCGCCATAATTTCAGATGCGTAACCGATTCCGCATGCGCAATCGACGACATGCCCGGAAGCAATGCGCGAAAGCAGCTGATAGCGATGCGTATGCTCATATACGAGGTGCTGCATCTGAAAATGATCGGAATGCATGCGTTCCATAAATCAAACCTTTGGAATAAGTTCTCTTTTCTCTGCGACCTGGCCGCGGACTATCCACTGCCGCGGCACGTTGACGAGACCGACCGCTTGAAAATCGTCGACCACCTGAAACTCACAAACCGGCGTCGCTTCCGCCAGAATTCCGAGCCCGCGCTCGTCGTTAATCGCAACGCGCCACATATAGCGTCCAGCGAGAAGCTGGAGATCAGGGAAGCGAACGATCACTTCACCTTCATCCTCCGTTGCGAACGGCTCCAGACCGTCCATGATCGTCGTCGTACCACAGATGTAAAGTGAATCGTGGCGATAGAGATTGACGACAAACGACACCATCGGAATCGACTGCTTGCGCGTCGCGTGGTAACGGAAACGGATGTCGATCGTTTGCCCGCTTCGCACCTGCGTCACGTGCGCGCCGAATTCGTCGGTCAGCACCACGTCCGTGATCCGAATCAGGCTCGCCGGCTGCGTCACCGTAGTGGATTGGGCCGCTTCGCCAGTACCCGCATTCACTTGTACCACATCAGCCGATTTACTCTCAATGAGTTCGAGATCCTGCAGATAGCGATCCACGACTTCCGTTGCATCGCCAAACACGACTTGTCGGCCGTTCTTCAGGTACAGCGCACGTTGACACGTACTCTTGATCTGGTACGCATCGTGGGTCACGAAAAGCACGGTGCAGCCACGATCACGAAATTCGTAGAACTTGTTCATGCACTTGCGCTGAAACAATGCATCGCCAACGGCAAGGATCTCGTCGACAATCAGGATCTCCGGATCGACGTGGATCGCGACCGAGAACGCGAGACGCGCGTACATGCCGCTCGAATAATGCTTGACCGGTTGATCGATATGATCGCCGATATCCGCGAACGCTTCGATTTCCCGCAGCTTTGCTTCCATTTGCTGGCTGGAAATGCCGTAAATTGCCCCCGTCAGAATCGCATTCTCGCGCCCCGTGAATTCGGGGTTGAAACCGGCACCCAGCTCCAGCAGCGCGCACACGCGACCGCGCACCTCACTTTGCCCGACCGATTGCTGGAGCACACCTGACAGCATCTGCAAGAGCGTTGACTTACCCGCACCATTACGCCCGATGATCCCAATGGTTTCGCCTCTGCGGACGTCAAATGACACGTCCCTCAGCGCCCAAAACTCGGTGTAATAGCGCTTAAAGCGCCCGAAGAGCATCTGCTTCAGACGATCGCTCGGCTTAGCGTACAGCTGATAACACTTGCCGAGATTTGTAACCGAAATGACCGCATTAGAGGACATCGGCGAATCCTCCACGCGTACGCTCAAACCACCACATGCCAAAGACCGCCACAAGGATGCCGGGAAGAAGATGCTGACAATACGACGACGGGTCGGGATATCGACCCAAGATGACTGTTTCTCGTAGCGTCCCGATCGCGAACGTTAGCGGGTTGAGGTCCATGTAAATCCGGTATTGCTCCGGCAGGCTATCGGCGGAATAGAAAATTGGTGTCGCGAACATCAACACACTCAACACCAGCGTAACGAGCTGTCCCAGGTCACGCAGAAACACGCCGAGAGACGACAGGATCCATCCAAGACCGACGCACCAGAGCATGAGCGGCGGCAGCACGAGCCAGAACGCCCACGCGGTCCCGGGCACGCCCGAGCCGAACACCACGATAAACACCAGCAGCACCGCGAAGCCAATCGCAAAATGAAACAGCGCGCTTCCGAGCGATACGATCGGAAGAATCTCCAGCGGAAACACGACTTTCTTCACGTAGTTCACGTTGCCGGTCATCAATGTCGGCGCGCGCGAAATACATTCCGTAAATACGCTATACACGATGAGCCCGGAAAAACACATGATCGCGTACGTCGCGTGCGAATCCTGATTCGGCACACCGATCCAGCGCGACTTGAGCACGAAGCTGAAGACGAATGTGTACACGCTCAACAGCACGAGCGGTGTAACGATGGCCCAGCCGAGTCCGCCCGCGGAGCCACGATAGCGCCCCTGGATGTCCCGCCATACGAGGCGCCGGAGCAAGTCACGATGGGACACGATGGAGCGGACACCCTGGAGGATGGGAGAAATTATCCTCATACAATATGCATTCGAAAGTATTATTGACTATTAATGCCAACCGGCACCGGCTTGGGTTAGGCAATCGGCCCGCTACGTCCGGCATCACGGCTCGAGTGCGAATCCGGTATCACCGCGGCGCCAAACAGAGATTCAGCAGAAGGCGCCAGTCCGGTGCACGCAGACCAAACGCACGTGCGAGCTTGTTGTTCGACAGCCGCGAGTTGGCCGGCCGAAGTACGGAACTCGGATACGACGCAGCGTCGATCGGAACGACCGATGGCTTGTTCGCGCAATTGGATGCGGCAAATATCGCCTCGGCGAAACCGTGCCATGACGTCTCACCCATTGCAGTGAGATGGTACAGGCCGGTGTGCGTGCGCCACCACTCCGACCATCGCTCCTGCGTACGATCGGCTGCAACGGCCTGCGCAAGCACCTGCGCCGTCAGGCTGGCGATCGCGTACGACCACGTCGGCGCCCCGAACTGATCGCTGACTACACGCAACTCGGGACGCTCGGCCCCTGCGCGCAGCATCGTCGTCAGGAAATTGCGCCCTCTCAGGTCATACACCCAACTCGTCCGAAAAATCAGGTGGTCACAGCCTGTCTCCCGAATCGCTTCCTCGCCTGCGAGCTTGCTGCGGCCATACGCATTCAGCGGAGCCGGCACATCGTCCTCGACGTACGCGCCGACCTTTCGCCCGTCGAATACGTAGTCGGTCGAATAATGGACCAGTGCCGCGCCGATACGTTTCGCCTCTTCTGCGAGCACGCGCGGCGCGTCGGCGTTGATCCGCATGCTGCCGGCTACATCCCGCTCCGCATCCGCGACCGCTGTATACGCAGCCGCATTGACGACCAGTGCTGGTCGCAGAGTCCGCATCGCATCGCGAATGCCGTCGAGATTGGCCAGATCAAGCTGCCGACGATCGCAGGTAACGACCCGCCCCAATCCCTGCAGGCTTCGCGCGAGCTCAAATCCCACCTGCCCGTTCGCGCCGGCAAGCAGAATCGTCCGCTGTTCCGGTGCGCTCACGTCGTGATCACTCATAGCATTCCGCCTCGGACAACCGCTTCCCGGCCGCATCCTTGGGCGCCAGCGTCGGCAACGTGTCTATCTGCCAATCGATCCCGATCGTCGGATCATTCCACAGCAGACTCCGCTCATGCTGCGGAAACCAGTAGTCGGTTGTCTTGTACAAAAACTGCGCGACCTCAGACAGCACAACGAACCCGTGCGCGAAACCCGGCGGAATCCACATCTGCTGATGATCGCGGGCCGACAGACGGACGCCTACCCATTTACCGAAGTTCGGAGAGCGCTTGCGGAGATCGACCGCGACGTCGAGCACTTCGCCTTCGATGACACGCACGAGCTTGCCCTGCGCATGCTCGATCTGATAGTGCAACCCACGCAGCACCCCTTTCACCGAGCTGGAGTGATTGTCCTGCACGAACTTGACGCCGGGCGCCACCTTCTCGGCAAACTCCCTGGCATTGAAGCTCTCGAAAAAAAAACCACGTTCGTCACCAAACACCGTTGGCTCGATGATCTTGACTTCCGGCAAAGCGGTTTCGGTTACCTGGATGGGCATGCTACCTAGTCTGCAAGTATGTTTTTCAGATATCGGCCGTAGCCGCTTTTCGCGAGTGGATGCGCAAGCGCGAGAAGCTGCTCGGCGTCGATCCATTGCAGGCGATACGCGATCTCCTCGGGGCACGCAACCATCAGCCCCTGCCGTCGCTGCAGCGTCGCGATGAACGTCGCTGCCTCGATCAGCGAATCGTGCGTGCCCGTATCAAGCCACGCGTAGCCGCGCCCCATGATCTCGACGTCGAGCGTGCCGTGGGCGAGATAGTGCGAATTTACATCGGTGATCTCAAGCTCTCCGCGTGCAGACGGCTTGATTTCGGCCGCGATGTCGCACACGCGATTGTCGTAGAAGTATAGCCCTGTCACCGCATAGCTCGAACGCGGCTTTGCGGGTTTCTCCTCGATCGACAATGCGCGGAATTGTTCGTCGAACTCAACGACGCCGTAACGCTCCGGGTCCTGCACGTGATAAGCGAACACCGTTGCGCCCGACGTCTTCGCGTTCGCACACTCGAGATGCTTTGCCAGGTCGTGCCCGTAGAAGATGTTGTCACCAAGAATCAGCGCCGACGGATCATTGCCGACGAATTCCTTGCCAATGATAAACGCCTGGGCCAGCCCATCCGGCGACGGCTGCACCGCGTACCGGATGTTCATCCCCCACTGGCTGCCGTCGCGAAGCATCGCCTCGAAACGCGGCGTGTCCTGCGGCGTAGAAATGATCAGCACGTCACGGATGCCCGCGATCATCAACGTCGACAGCGGGTAGTAGATCATCGGCTTGTCGTACACCGGCAGAAGCTGCTTCGACACCGCATGGGTGATCGGATACAGGCGCGTGCCGGAACCGCCGGCGAGAATAATGCCCTTGCGTGCCATCTCGGAAGCCCTCAAGCGCGTTGCGCGTAGTTGGTCTCGACCCAATTGCGGTACTCGCCCGACACGACGTCGTTCACCCACGCCTGGTTGTCGAGATACCACCGGACAGTCTTCGCGAGTCCCGATTCGAACGTCTCGGCCGGCTTCCAGCCCAGTTCGCGCTCGAGCTTGCGCGCATCGATCGCGTATCGGCGGTCGTGACCGGGTCGATCCGTCACGTAGGCGATCTGGTCGCGATAGGAGCCCGACGCTTTCGGCCGCGCGTGATCGAGCAGATCGCACAGCGTATGCACGACGTCGAGATTCTTCTTTTCGTTCCAGCCGCCAATGTTGTACGTCTCGCCCGGCACGCCTCGTGCAAGCACCTCGCGAATCGCGCTGCAGTGGTCGCTCACGTACAACCAGTCGCGCACGTTTTGCCCGTCGCCGTAAACCGGCAGCGGCTTTCCCGCGAGCGCATTTGCGATCATCAGCGGGATCAGCTTCTCGGGAAACTGGTACGGTCCGTAGTTGTTCGAGCAGTTCGTCGTGAGCGTCGGCATCCCATACGTATGGTGATACGCGCGCACGAGATGATCGGAGCCGGCCTTGGTCGCCGAGTACGGACTGTTCGGCGCATAGGGCGTCGTCTCGGAAAACTGCGGATCGGTGGCAGACAGGGAGCCGAACACCTCGTCCGTCGACACATGCAGGAAGCGGAATGCCGCCTTGTCAGCCTCGCCGAGCGCGTTCCAGTGCGTACGGGCGGCCTCGAGCAGCGTGAACGTGCCCACAACGTTGGTCTGTACGAAATCGGCTGGGCCGTGAATCGAGCGGTCGACATGACTCTCTGCCGCGAAGTGCACGACCGCGCGCGGCCGGTGCTTCGCGAAGAGCGCATCGAGCGCCGTGCGGTCGCAGATGTCCACGCGCGCGAACACGTGCCCCGGATGGCCATCCAGGGGCTCCAGCGTGCGAAGATTGCCTGCGTAGGTCAGCTTGTCGACGTTGAGTACGGCCTCATTGGACCGATCCAGCCAGTCGAGCACGAAATTGGCACCGATAAAGCCTGCGCCACCCGTAACCAGGATCATGTAGCTCCCTCTAGAAATGTGCGACAGCCACAAAGAGGCCGACCGAACGTCAAGTCGCAGTGACCATGTGCGGCCCTAGGGCCGGCATTCTACCCGGTCGCCAAGTCGGACAATGCAATCTGGTGTTAATTTTCAGAAAGCAACCCCTCATTATAGGAAAGCGTTTTCGGTAAAAGCTACGCTGCTAACAACTTGAAACAGCACGGTAAATCCCTGACGCGAAAGGAAAACGACATGCCAGCAAAGCCGATTCAGACAGAATACAATTGTGCACGGCACCCATTTTCGCGATGGCTGTTCTTCACGCCGATCAAAACGTGACACCCCGACCCTCATGCATCCATCCCCCATCGCCATCGGCGACATCCAAGGCTGTCATTCCGCTTTCCAGGCTTTGCTCGACAAGCTTTCAGCGCCCGCCGACACGCCCCTTTGGATCGCCGGCGACATCGTCAACCGCGGCCCGGACTCCCTCGCTGCGCTTCGCGCCCTCGTCGATCTCGGCCCGCGCGCGACCGTCGTGCTCGGTAATCACGACCTGCACCTGCTCGCGGTCTCCGCCGGCCTGCGCACCGAGCGCCCCGGCGACACCATCGGCGAGATCCTCGACGCACCCGACGCCGACGCGCTGCTCGACTGGGTCCGCCACCGCCCGTTCGTGCATGCGGAGAACGGGATGCTGCTCGTGCATGCGGGCGTGCTGCCTCAATGGGACGCCACGCTCGTGCTCGAACTCGCCGACGAACTCCAGCGCGCACTGCGCGCACCCGACTGGCGCGACACACTGCAGAAGCTGTACGGCAACGAGCCGAATCAATGGAGCCCGGATCTGAAGAAACGCGACCGGATGCGCGTTGCGTTCAACGCATTCACGCGCGTGCGCTTCTGCACGTCCGACGGTGCGATGGAATTCAAGGCGAACGGCGGCCCCGATAGCGCGCCGCCTGGCTACCTGCCGTGGTTCGACGTACCGGGGCGCCGCACGGAGGACGTGACGGTCGTGTTCGGCCACTGGGCCGCGCTCGGCCTGATGTTGCGCGAGAACGTCGTCGCGCTCGATTCGGGATGTGTGTGGGGTAACCGGTTGTCGGCCGTGCGGCTGACGGCCGATCCGGCGCAGCGCACGGTCACGCAGGTACAGTGCGAAGCGTGCCGCGCGCCGGGCGGAGAGTGATCAAAGGCTGATTCGCGTCGCCGGGCAGCGTTTCAACCCTCGCGCCCCGGCACGGGTGCATCGACCGCCTCGCTGCCTGCCTCTGCGGCGCCAACCTCGGTCGCCGGATACGCATGCTTCTGCAATTCCGCAAGCGACTCGGCCGTCGGCTTGCCGACCTTGGCCTGTAGCGTCGCGAGCGCAGCCGCGATCGCGTCGCGCGCCGCCGCGGACGTCGCCCGCCGGTCGCCGCCCGGCGCGATCGGTTCGCACACATACAGGTGCGCGACGAGCGGGCCGCCGCGCAACACCATGTCGAGCGACGTGCCCAGCGCCAGTTCGCCCGTATACGCCGGCGCGACCGACTGCCGCCCCTGCGCATCCTCGTACATCAGGCAGATCGGCTGCACCGCGCAGCCGGCCGACACCGCGGCCTGGAACAGGTTCGCATGGAACGGCAGCAGTTCCTGCCCGTCGGTCGTCGTCCCTTCCGGAAACACGCACATCAGCCCGCCGTTACGCAGACGCTCGGCCATCTCGTGCATGACCCGCATCGCCTCGGTGCGCTTCTCGCGCTGCAGGAACACGGTGTCGAGCTTTTCGGCGAGCCAGCCGACGACCGGCCACTGCCGCACCTCAGCCTTCGACACGAACGGCGTCGGCCGCCACGCGTTGACCGTGTAGATGTCGAGCCAGGACACGTGATTGCCGACCACGAGCGCGCTCGCGTCGAGCCGCGCGCCGTCGTTATGGACGACGAGACGCATCCCGCAGATCCGCAGCAGCTTGAGCGACCAGCGGCGTATCAGCTCGGCGCGGCGCGCGGGAGTGACGTGCGAAAAACACAGCGCGACGATCACCATGCCGCGCAACAGGTGAAAGACGAGACGCAGCTTGCGAAAGGCAATCATGGCGAAAGTCCGGCGTGGTTCAGGGGCGCTCGAACGCGATCTGCCCGGCGACTAGCGTCGTGCGCACGCAGGCGGGCAGTTCGTAGCCGAGGAACGGCGAGTTGTGGCCCTGGCTCTTCAGCGCACGCGGCTCGACGCGCCAGTGCGCACGCGGGTCGAACACGCACAGGTCGGCCGCGCCGCCTTCGGTGAGGCGGCCGGCCGGCAGCTTCAGCACGTCGGCCGGCGCGGACGTGATGCGGCGCAGCGCCTGCGCGAGCGGCGTACGCGTCTCGTCCGCCCACTTCAGCGTCAGCGACAGCAGCAGTTCGAGCCCCGTCGCACCCGGCGTCGCTTCGCCAAATGGCAGCAGCTTCTCGTCGTCGTCGACCGGCGTGTGGTCGGAGCAGATCGCGTCGATCGTGCCGTCGGCGAGCGCCACGCGAATCGCTTCGCGATCGCGCTCGCTGCGCAGCGGCGGATCGAGCCGGAACTGCGAATCGAAGTAGCCGATGTCGACGTCGATCAGGTGCACGTGATTGACGCCGACGTCGCAGGTCACGGGCAGCCCCTCGGCCTTCGCCTCGCGCACGAGCGCGAGGCCCGCCGCCGACGACAGCCGCGCGAGGTGCACGCGCGCGCCCGTCACGCGCATCAGTTCGAAAATCGTGTGGAGCGCGATCGTCTCGGCCGCGACCGGCACGCCGGACAGCCCGAGCCGCGACGCCAGCGCACCGCTCGCGGCGACACCGCCGCGGCCGATGAATGCGTCTTGCGGGCGCAGCCACGTGGTGTAGCCGTAGGTGCTCGCGTACTGCAGCGCACGCAACAGCACCTGCGTATCGCGCACCGGCACGTTGGCGTGCGTGAAGCCGACGCAGCCGGACTCGGTGAGCGCGACCATCTCGGTGATCACTTCACCCTTGAGGCCGACCGTCAGCGCGCCGAGCGGATGCACGTTCGCCTGGTGCAGGTTGCGCGCGCGGAACTTGAGCATCTCGACGAGGCCCGGCTCGTCGAGCACGGGGTCGGTATCCGGCGGGCACACGAGGGTCGTGACACCGCCCGCGACGGCCGCGGCCATCTCGGACGCGAGCGTCGCCTTGTGCTCGTAGCCGGGCTCGCGCAGCCGCGCGCACAGGTCGACGAGGCCGGGCGCGACGATCAGGCCCGACGCGTCGATCGTCCTGTCCGCGTTGAAACCGGCCGGCGCCGTGCCGAGCGCGGCGATCTTGCCCGCCGCGACGAATACGTCGGCCTGCTGCTCGGTGCCGGCGACCGGGTCGATCAGCGTGCCGCCTTTGATATGAATCTTCATGCGCTGTCTGTGAATGCGTTGATTGCGTGAATAAGGATGCGCGAAAGCGGGCTCAGTCGCTGTTGCCGGCGACGATGCCCATCACCGCCATCCGCACGGCGATGCCGAACGTGACCTGGTTGAGGATCACCGACTGCGGGCCATCGGCGACCTGCGAATCGATCTCGACGCCGCGGTTCATCGGGCCCGGGTGCATCACGATCGCGTCGGGCGCGGCGAGCGCAAGGCGCTCGGGCGTCAGGCCCCAGGTCTTGAAATACTCCTGCGCCGACGGCAGCAGCGCGCCGCTCATCCGTTCGTTCTGCAGGCGCAGCATGATGATCACGTCGACGCCCTTCAGCCCTTCGTCGAGGTTGTGGAACACCTTCACCCCCATCTGCTCGAGCCCGCCCGGCAGCAGCGTGCGCGGGCCGATCGCGCGCACTTCCGGCACGCCGAGCGTGGTGAGCGCGTGAATGTCGGAGCGCGCAACCCGCGAATGCAGGATGTCGCCGACGATCGCCACGCGCAGCTTCGTGAAGTCGCGCTTGTAGTGACGGATCGTGTACATGTCGAGCAGGCCCTGCGTCGGGTGCGCATGGCGGCCGTCGCCGGCGTTGATCACGTGCACGTGCGGCGCGCAGTGCTCGGCGATCAGGTACGGTGCGCCGCTCGACGCGTGACGCACGACGAACAGGTCGGCATGCATCGCCGACAGGTTGTTGATCGTGTCGAGCAGCGATTCGCCCTTGCTCGTCGACGACGCGTTGATGTTCAGGTTCAGCACGTCGGCCGACAGGCGCGTCGCGGCGATCTCGAAGGTCGTGCGCGTGCGCGTCGAGTTCTCGAAGAACAGGTTGAACACGGACTTGCCGCGCAGCAGCGGCACCTTCTTCACTTCACGGTCCGTCACGCTGACGAACTGCTCGGCCGTATCGAGGATGTGGTTGACGATCGAGCGCGGCAGGCCTTCGATCGACAGCAGGTGCTTCAGCTCGCCGTTTTTCGTGAGCTGCGGGTTGCCCTTCAGGAAGCCGTAGCGGAACCGGTCGGGGCTCGCGGCCGCAGCGGGATTGCCGGTGCGGCCAGTGGTGTCGGTGGTCATGATGTGCGTGATTCCAACTATGCAAACGGGCCGCGGTGCAAACCGGCGGCCCGGGATACGGTTCGCGTGTCGTTCAGGCGCCGTGCGCCTCGACGCGCAGCGTGAACTGCGCATCGTCGCGCGCGAGCACGAGCGTCGCGCCGGCCGGCACGTCGAGTGCGCCGCCGGCGAAGCGCGCGGCGACCGGCAGTTCGCGGCCGCCGCGATCGGCGAGCACCGCGAGCTCGACCGCGGCCGGACGGCCGTAGTCGAACAGCTCGTTGAGCGCCGCGCGCACGGTGCGCCCGGTGTACAGCACGTCGTCGACGAGCACGATGCGTGCGCCGTCGACCTCGAACGGCAGCGACGTCGGGCTGGCCTGGCTGTGCAGCCCCTTCTTCGCGTAATCGTCGCGATGCAGCGCGACGTTCACGACGCCGAACGCCGGTGCGCCAAGATCGCGCGCGAGGCGCTCGGCAAGCCATGCGCCGCCGCTGTAAATGCCGGCGAGCCGCGGGCCGCCCGGTTCGGCGAAAGCCGAGCCGTACGCGGCGCGGATCTGGTCGAGCAGGACGCGGTAAAGCGCCTCGGCGTCAATGGTGCTCATGGTCGGACAATTGATCGAGATACTGTTGAAGGATGACGCGCGCCGCCTCGGCATCGAGCATCTCGGCCCGGGCGCGGCCGCGCACGTTGCGCTCGCGCAGCCCGGCCTCGGCTTCGACCGACGAATAGCGCTCGTCGACCCACGTGACGGGCAGCCCGAAGCGGCCGTTCAGCTGATTGCCGAAGCGCTTCGCCTGCTGCGTCATGTCGTGCGGCGTGCCGTCAGGGTGCATCGGCAGGCCGACGACGAGCGCGTCCGGCCGCCATTCGGCCAGCAGGTCGCCGACCGCCTTGAAGCGGTGTTCGCGGTTCAGGTTCTGGATCACGACGAGCGCACGGGCCGAGCGCGTCAGCGCATTGCCGATCGCGACCCCGATACGCTTTTCGCCGTAGTCGAACGCGAGGAGCGTCGCATCGTGCGCGCTCTCGCCACTCATGCGTGCCCTGCTTCGCCGGACAGCATCGACGAGCTGACGCCGAGCAGGCCGAGTGCGGCTTCGAAGCGCTCTTCGGCCGGCGTATCAAACACGATGCGCGGATCGGCGGCCACGGTCAGCCAGCCGTTGCGCGAAATTTCTTCCTCGAGCTGCCCTGCGCCCCAGCCCGCATGGCCGAGCGTCAGCAGGAAGCGCTTCGGGCCGGTGCCCGTCGCGACCGCCTCGAGCACGTCCTTCGACGTGGTCATCTCCAGCCCGCCCTCGACGGACATCGACGAGTTGTAGCTCGCGCCCTCCACCGGCTCGTGCAGCACGAAACCGCGCTCGGTCTGGACCGGGCCGCCGAAGTACACCGGGATGTGCAACAGCGGCTCGATGTCGAGCTTCAGGTCGATGCGGTTGAACAGCGATTCGAGATCGATGTCTGTAGGACGATTGATGACGAGGCCGAGCGCACCGCGCTCGCTGTGATCGCAAAGATAGACCACCGTTCCCGAGAACGTCGGATCGGCCATGTTCGGCATGGCGATCAGGAACTGGTTGGTGAGATTGATGCGATCGGAAGGCTTTGACATGGTTTGAATTTTAGCAAAGACGCCGCGGCCTGACCGGGCCGCGATCAACAAGCAACGCCGCACCGCGCTGGCAACGGCGCGCACGGATCACACGGCACTCTAACACGCGCGCGGGCGCTGTCGGGAGCGTGTTGCGGGCCCGCGCAGCAAGGGCCGCCGCCGCATGTTCGCCCCCTCGTTCGTCAGGCCCGGCCGAGCGCCGCGCCGAGCGCGCCGGACGCCGCGGTGAGGTCCGGCGGCGCAACGCCGGCGGCAATCTTCAGCAGCGCCGCGCGCAGCATGTCGGACGCGTGGCCGTGTGCATCGAGGCCGCCGTCGGCGAGCGGCACGCCGTGCGCCGCACGCCGCCACGCCAGGCCGAGCGTATCAGCCAGAAGCGCCGCGTGACCGAGCCCGAGCGCACATGCAGCCGCGCCGACCCGGTAGGCCGCGCCGGACGCATGCCATGCGGCACCCACGTCGCCCCCGGCCGGATCGGCCGCGAGATCGACCATCGACGCATCGGCGGTCTGCAGGAAATCCTCATAGGCATGCGCGTTGACCGTCACGACGCCGAGCGCGCGAGTCGGCGCGGCGGCGACCGCATCGTGCTCGGCCCGGGCGGCATCGGCCTCCCACAGCGCTTCGGACGCAGGCGTGCCGGCGACGTGCCAGTCGACCGTCAGCCCGTAGTCGTGCAGCACGTCGACGAGCGCGACATCCTCGGCCGCGGCGCCGAACAGCGCGAAATCGCGCCACAGCAGCGCCACCGTCTCGCGTACGAGTTCGGGCGGCGCACTGCGCCGGCCCTGCGCGTGCTCGCCGAGCAGCAGGTTCATCCGCGCGAGAAAGCGCTTCAACTCGGGCGCGCTGCTGGCACGCAGCGCGCGCGCGCACGCGGCCGCAAGCCGCCAGAAATCGTATGGATCGTCATCGGCGAGCGCGGACAGCACCGCATCGAGTTCGTCGAGTGCCGCGTCGGGCGTGCGATGTTCCGCACGCAGCACGCCGAGCAGCGCCTGTTCGTAGCGGGCGCGAATCCGGGTCGCGAACGCATCGGGCAACGCACGCAGCGTAGCCGGCGGCACCGCGCGGCCGACGAGCGCGAGCGCATCGAGCGGCGCATTGGCGTGCAGGTCGGCGGCGCTTTGCGCGCGCAATGCACGGAAATGCTCGAAGAGAACGGGTGAGCAGGCGAGCTCGCGCAGGTTGTGGCGCGCGACGGCCGCGCGGAAATCGCGCAGCGCGGCACGCCAGCCGGCCGAAGTCGGCTCGACGGCGACGAGCGGCACGGCGGCCGACAACAGCCCCGCGAAACGCGCGGCCGGCAGCCAGCCGGCTTCCGCCAGCACGGCCGCCGCAGCGGATAGCGGCGCGGCCGCGTCGTCGCGATGCTCGAAAGCGTCGGCGGCCGCCGCAAGCCATGCGTCGGCCGCACGCACGGCCCCGCCGCGCGGGTTGGGCAGTGCGTCAGGGTGGGGAACGTTCGCCGGTTCGGGCCTCATGCACACGCGCGCCTGTCATCGTCAAGTCGCTCGCGCGAACCTCGACGCGCGAGCGCCGGGCCGATGCGAGGCCTGAGCGGTGTGTCCGTGGGCCAAGGGTCCGGTCAGATCTGGACCATCTCGAAGTCTTCCTTGCGGGCGCCGCATTCAGGACACGTCCAGTTGATCGGGACGTCTTCCCAGCGCGTGCCCGGGGCAATGCCCTCTTCCGGCAGCCCGGCTTCTTCGTCGTAAATCCAGCCACAAATCAGGCACATCCAGCTCTTGTATTCCATCTTAAGCCGCGTCGGGAAAGTCGGTAAATTCGGGAGCCATGATGGTACCGTGTCGGGGCCGGACTGCCTAGCAATCGCGCTGGAGTAACGCAACTACGTTGCGCCGCGCTAAAAAATCCGTCGTGCAGGCCGGATTCCGCCGCATAATGACTGAAAAGTGCGGCCTGCCGGGCAACACAGGGCCAAAAATGCCCATTTCGCCTCGCCGTCCGCATGCCCGTCGCTTTCCCGTTTTTCTCTTGCCCCATTTTTACATGTCCAGCAACGCCCCTCCGATCGTCCTCACCTTCGGCCTGTCCGATCCCACCGGCGGCTCCGGCATTCAAGCCGATCTGATGACCTTGGCGAGCATGGGCTGTCACGGCGTGTCCGTCCTGACGGGCTATACCGTGCGCGACTCGGCCGCCTGCGACGAAGTGACCGGCCTCGATCCCGACGTGGTCGCCGCCCAGGCGCGCATGCTGCTCGAAGACATGCCGGTTGCAGCGTTCAAGATCGGCGCGGCGACGCGCGCGGAAGTCGTGAGCGCAATCGCCGAGGTCGTCGCCGACTACGACGGCGTGCCGCTCGTGCTCGCGCCGGACTTCACGCTCGACGACGAGCACGTGCTCGCAGCCGACGACCTGCGCGAATCGATCGCCGACCTGCTGGCGCCGCAAACCACGCTGCTGGTCGCCGACTACGCGACGCTGATCGCGCTCGCGCAGCCGGACGGCGACGCCGAGGCGCCGAACCTCGACGCTGCCGTCTCGCACCTGCTATCGCAGGGCTGCGAGTACATCCTGTCGTCCGAGACGGGCTCGCACCGGCTCGTCAACACACTGTACGGCGAGGAGGGCCAGCTCCGCGAGGACATGTGGGATCGCTCGCCGCACCGGCTGATGGGCATCACCGATACCTTGGGCGCAGCCATCGCGGCACTGCTCGCGAACGGCCAGGAGCCGCCCGAAGCCGTTCGCGAGGCGCAGGAATACCTGTACCAGTCCGTGCGCGACGCGTTCCGGCCGGGCATGGGTGCGTACCTGCCCGATCGGTTCTTCTGGGCGCGCAGCAACGAAGACTCGGACACGCCGCCGGCCGTGAAGGCCGACACGGTGCCGAGGACGTCGCACCGGCATTGAGGTGAGCACGGCGGGGCATGCCCCGCCGCTGCCCATGTCATGGCCTTGGGGCGCGGCACCTTCGGCCGCCTCGCGCATGCATCGAAAACCGCGCACATAAAAAAAGACCCGCATCGCTGCGGGTCTTTTCTTTTGGCTGGAGCGCGCATCGCTGCGCGCTCCGGACACCATCGACCGAAGTCGATTACATGTCCATGCCCATGCCGCCCATGCCGCCCGGCATGCCGCCCGGCATCGGTGCGTCTTCCTTCGGCAGTTCAGCAACCGCTGCGTCCGTCGTCAGCAGCAGGCCTGCAACCGAAGCTGCGTTCTGCAGTGCGGTACGCGTGACCTTGGTCGGGTCGACAACACCGGCTTCGACCATGTCGACGTACTCGCCCGTCGCCGCGTTGTAGCCGTAGTTGCCCTGGCCTGCAGCAACTGCCGCCACCACGACGCTGGCTTCTTCGCCGCCGTTCGTGACGATCTGGCGCAGCGGCTCTTCCATCGCGCGCAGCACGATCTTGATGCCGGCGTTCTGGTCGGCGTTAGCGCCGGTCAGGCCTGCGATCGCGGTGCGAGCGCGGATCAGCGCAACGCCGCCACCTGCCACGATGCCTTCTTCCACAGCTGCGCGCGTTGCGTGCAGTGCGTCTTCGACACGTGCCTTCTTTTCCTTCATTTCGACTTCGGTCGCTGCGCCGACCTTGATCACTGCAACACCGCCGGCCAGCTTGGCCACGCGCTCTTGCAGCTTTTCACGGTCGTAGTCCGACGTCGCTTCTTCGATTTGCGCGCGCACTTGCTTCACACGTGCTTCGATGTTCGCGGCTTCGCCTGCGCCGTCGATGATCGTCGTGTTTTCCTTGCCCACTTCGATGCGCTTCGCCTGGCCCAGTTCTGCCAGCGTTGCCTTCTCGAGCGTCAGGCCGGTTTCTTCCGCGATCACCTGGCCGCCGGTCAGGATCGCGATGTCTTCCAGCATCGCCTTGCGACGATCGCCGAAGCCCGGCGCCTTGACCGCAACGGTCTTCAGGATGCCGCGGATGTTGTTGACGACCAGCGTTGCGAGCGCTTCGCCTTCGATGTCTTCAGCGATGATCAGCAGCGGACGGCCTGCCTTCGCGACTTGCTCGAGCACCGGCAGCAGATCACGGATGTTCGACACCTTCTTGTCGTGCAGCAGCACGAACGGGTTGTCGAGGACGGCGACTTGCTTTTCCGGATTGTTGATGAAGTACGGCGACAGGTAGCCGCGATCGAACTGCATGCCCTCGACGACGTCGAGTTCGTCGGCCAGCGACTTGCCGTCTTCGACGGTGATGACGCCTTCCTTGCCGACCTTGTCCATTGCTTCAGCGATGCGATCGCCAATCGACGTGTCGCTGTTCGCCGAGATCGAGCCGACCTGTGCGATTTCCTTGTTCGTCGTGCACGGCTTGCTGATCTTCTTCAGTTCTTCGACAGCCGCTGCGACTGCCTTGTCGATGCCGCGCTTCAGGTCCATCGGGTTCATGCCCGATGCGACGTACTTCATGCCTTCGCGGACGATCGATTGCGCGAGGACGGTTGCCGTCGTCGTGCCGTCGCCTGCGTTGTCGCTGGTCTTGGAAGCCACTTCCTTGACCATTTGCGCGCCCATGTTCTGGAGCTTGTCCTTCAGCTCGATTTCCTTCGCGACCGACACACCGTCCTTGGTGACCGTCGGGCCGCCGAAGCTGCGCTCGAGCACGACGTTGCGGCCCTTCGGACCCAGCGTGACCTTGACTGCGTTGGCGAGAATGTTCACGCCTTCGACCATCTTCGAACGGGCGGAATCGCCGAATACGACGTCTTTAGCTGCCATCTTCTAACTCCTTGAATTCTTGGGAATATGTACCGTCGGTGGACGCTTACTTGGCGTTGACCACGGCCATGATGTCTTCTTCGCGCATGACCAGCAGTTCGTTGCCGTCGACCTTCACGGTCTGGCCTGCGTACTTGCCGAACAGAACGCGATCGCCGACCTTCACGTCGAGCGCGATCGCCGCGCCCTTGTCGTCACGCTTGCCCGGGCCGACGGCCAGGACTTCGCCCTGATCCGGCTTTTCAGCAGCGGCGTCGGGGATCACGATGCCCGAGGCGGTCTTGGTTTCTTGATCCAGGCGCTTGACGATCACGCGATCGTGCAAAGGACGAAGGTTCATATTCACTCCTCTCTTGACTGAGATTGAAGAACGCTTAGGGAATCTGCCCGGCTTGGCGCCCGGCAGAGAATTGTTAGCACTCTCGTGCAGCGAGTGCTAATTATATGGACGGGTTTTGACAAATTCAAGAAGGGGGATTGACGGTTTTTTTTCGGGCCGGCGAGGCGCGCCCGGCCTTGAGCCTCGATCACTCGGGCGCGTGCCCGGGGCGATCAGGACGAGGCAGGAAAATCGGCGATATGTTCCGCAAAAACAATGACTTAGAGAGGCCAATACCCGAGAGCCGATGTGAGCGGGGAAGACGCCTCGAGCCGCTTGCTCGAGCCGCCGTCACGGATCTCCCGCGGCGGCCACAGTACCCCCGGGAAATCCCGTACATCAAGCCGCGTCCAGACAAATTAAATGGGGCGCGGACGCTCCGTTGCGCTCGCGATGCGAACGCGCGGCAGCATCCGCGCCCCGTTGAACGGACGAATCCACCGGAATTTTCTACAGCAGCGCGGGCACCGGACTCTCGGAAACGGCACGCTGCGACACGTGGCCAGGGACCGCGAAACGCTCCACCGTCGAACCTTTGTCGACCTTATCCAGCCGGTAACCATGTGTATACACGGCACACAATTGAAGCCCGTTTTCCGGACGAAGCGCCAGCTTTTGTCGGAGTCGATAGATGTGGGTGTCGAGACTCCGGGATGTACCATCCAGCGCCCGCCCCCACGCCAGCGTCGACAACGCATCCCGGGAAAGCACGTTCCCGATGTTATTGAACAAGAAATTTGCCAGCGCAAATTCCTTTGCCGTCAAATCGATGAGTTTTCCGTGCAGCGCGATAGTACGCGCAAGCGGATTCAGAACATATGCGCCGATCTCGACCCTGCCATCGAGTTTTTTGTTACGGCCCTTTCGACGCAACAGCGCATTGACGCGAGCGGCCAACTCGATCTCGCGAAACGGCTTACCGATGTACTCGTCGGCGCCTGCGTCCAGCGCGGCAGCGACATCTGCTTCAAGCGTTCTCGCAGCCAGGAACAAGACGGCCGGTTCATCTCCGACGTTAGCCCGAATCCAGTGCAACAAATTCAGGCCGTCGGCATCCGGAATTCGCCAATCGAGCACGATGAGTTCGACCATCTCCCTTTTAAGATACCGGACGGCTGTCGCGCTATCGCACACCCGGAAAATTTCCCGATTCGTCCCTCGCAGCGCCCTTTCAAAGGCTGACGCCTGACCCGGATCCCCTTCCACCAACAAGATACTCATAACACCCCCAGCCTTCGTCGACCCGAATGATTTACATCGCACACCAAATCGATCGCACGGATACACCAGTACAAACTTGACGTCTTATTTTTAACCACTGCCGATCGATTGAAACCAGCCTCACCTCAACACCAACCTCAGAACCCGATCAGTCCGCAGCCTTCCAACCTGATCCGCCACTCTATTTTTAAAAGTACGCCTCCCCGCTATGCACCTGGCGCCGACGAACGGCGCGGCGATACCAGTTGGTAGAACGTCGCAAGCGTCTCATCGCGAAACTGCCAAGCGCTCCGGCACCCTTATTGACGACGCTCATCCCGCCTTCGTGCCGGCACATCGTCGCTTGACGGAACGCGGCTCACTCATCAGCATGTCAGTCAGATGTTACTGACATATCAGTAGAATATCGAAGCGCTTGCCCGAGATCAAAGGGGGTAAACCCGTTCCTTGACCTTGCCCCTTTTAACCTTGAGTTGAAAGCAGGGGACGACCGCTCTAATATGTTAGTAATATTCTTTTGGCGATCGCTTAGGCACATGAACGGACTGACGGGTAACACCCTTGCCGAACAGGCTCACCAGAAACTGGAAGAACTCATCGTGACGCTGGAACTCGCGCCCGGCAGTGTCTGGTCGGAGGCGTCGCTCGCGGAGAAGTTGAATACCGGGAGAACGCCCGTTCGCGAGGCCGTACAACGATTGGCTGCTTCGCATCTCGTTCAGGTCGTTCCGCGTCACGGCATCATGATTACCGTGCCGAACATTCACGATCAGTTGCTCGTGCTCGAAACACGCCGTGAACTGGAACGCCTCATCGCGCAGCGCGCTGCGCGGCGCGCCTCGCCCGAGGAACGCGCGCAGATCCGCGACGTCGCTGACGAACTCGACGTGGCAGGCGAATCGCGCGACGTCGTCGCCTATTTGAGGCGCGTGTACGTGGCCAATCAACTTACCGCGCAGTTTTCGCGAAATCGCTTCGCCGCCGAGGCCATTGCGCCGTTACATGCGTTGTCGCGCCGCTTTTACTTCATCCATCACAAGCAATTGAATGACTTGCCGATCGCAAGCCTGCAGCACACGCGGGTCGCACGCGCGATAGCGGACGGCGACGAGCAGCAAGCCGGGATTTCATCAGACTTGATGATGGACTATATAGACGCATTTACGCGAGACTGCTTCACCCGCGATTTCGAGCCGAATCATCCGCGAATCGCGGTCTGACAACGCGCCGCTGCCGTCATTCAACGCACCGACCTGAGCGGCGCCCTCTCATCTTTACATCGCGTTTTTATTTCACACGCTCGATGAAGCGAGCCGGCCACCAGCCAGGCCTATGCCGCGCAAACTCAACCCCGCACATACGGCATCGACCTCTTCCGAGCGTTGCTTCGACCACTTGAATATTGGCAGCGCCTCGACGTCACGACTGACGATTGGCGCACGCAATGCGACGACTGCGATGTGAATACGACGATCCTGTTCCGATATTGATGGGATCACGCCCGTCGCAACCCGCAATTGCGTCGCCGTGCCGTCAACGCGCGATTCCGCACCGCTCGATCAGCCCTTCCACCTGCGCCTCTCGGACGGGTTTCGAAATATAGTAGCCCTGACAATCAATTTGGGGCATCGCTCGCAACCACGAAAATTGAGCCTCGGTTTCAACGCCCTCGACGACAACATGCTTTCCCAAGCGGGTTCCGAGCTCGACGAGCGTTTCGACCATGGTTCTCGATTCGACGTTCTCGTGGACGTCGCGCATGAAAGACCGGTCCAGCTTGAGCGTATCCGCTTCGAGACGATGCAACTTGCTCAGCGACCAACACCCCGAACCGAAATCGTCGATTGCAACGCTCACTCCCATCCTCCGAAGCGAAGCGATAGCTGCTGCGAGTGTGTCGATCGGACCCGGATCGATGGATTCCGTCAGTTCAATTTGGAAATTCGCGGCACACACGGCATGCGAATCCAGAACAAAAGACAAGCGTTTTGCCAACCCCTCCCGGGTAATCTCACGAGCAGGAAAATTTGCAGACAGAGACAAGGTGTCGTAACCGAGTGCAGCCCAACCAGCAAGCACCCGCGCAGACTCATCGATCACGTAATCCGTAAATCGGCGTGTCAGATGCGAATTCTCGACAAGGTCGATGAACGCCGCCGGCATCAACACACCACGTTCCGGATGATGCCAGCGTATCAACGACTCGAATCCGGACAGCAATCCCGATTGAAGGCGGAGCTTGGGCTGATAGACGAAAAAGAACTCTCTCCGAGCCAATCCACGCTCCGCGTCTTCGACAAGATCATCAGTACTGCAACGCACGGCCATAGCATCCACCGCGATCTCCCATGCATACGCTCGGCATCGCAGTGCCTGCTGATACAGCCTCGCTCCCACACCTTGCTTTCCGTCGGCCGTGCGTCAACATGCGGCTACTTCCACTGGTACAGCATGCCGGCACCGATCACCCGCTGACCGCCGCTGAAGCCGCCGTTGAGCGACGCCTTCAGGTTGTCCGTGATGCGCGCCTGCATGTTGACCGCCATCGCCTTCTGGCCGAGGAAGGTCGACGTACCCAACCCCACCCCGAAGTTGGCGTCGCGATCGAGCTGCGGGATCGACGCCATCGCCCCGACGGCCGCGATACCCTGCTTCGCCATCTGGTCGGTCTGCTGCAGTTGCGAACCCAGCGAGTTGATCTGCGCCTGCTGGCCCGACAGTGCCGTCGAGAGCGTCGACTGCACCGCATTGAGCTGGTTCACGTTGACCGCATCGGTGCCCTGCGTACCCGGTGCCACATTGATGATCTGGCGCTGCTGCGTGTCGCTGCCGACCGACACGACGTTCTGTCGGCCACCATCCGTCGAATTCGCGCCGATCGCCACCGAGTTCGAGCCGGCGGTGACGGTCGGCTTGTCGGTGCCGGTGCCGTTCATGTCGGCGGCGACGCCGGCGGCGTTCGTCGTATTCGTCGTCATCAACGTGGAAAGCTGACTCAACTGGTTGTTGATGTTCGTTACGCCGGTCGACAGCGAGGCCACGTTGTTGTTCGTCGTGCTCAGGCCGGTAGACAGCGAACCGATGCCGGCCGCCGTCGATGTCGACAGCGCGCTGATCGCAGTCGACGTCGATGTGGACAACGAGGACACGTTGCTGTTGGTCGCGCTCAGGCCCGTCGACAGCGAGTTGATCCCCGTCGACAGCGATGCGACGTTCGTCGCGGTCGACGTCGACAGGTTGTTGACCGCCTGGTTCGTCGCGTTCAGCTGGCTGCCGTTGATCGCGTCCGTGCTGGTGGCCGAGACCTGGCCGGCAGCGACGTTCGTGATCTGGCGTTCCGCGCCCGGCGAACCGACGCTCAGGACGCCCACCGGATTCGTGCCGAAGACGGAGTACGTGACGCCGCCGACCGTGACGCTCGACACCCCGACCGCATTGCCGGTGACCGAGTTCGCGCCGAGCGCGATCGAGTTGGCGACGTTCGCGGTGGCGTTCGAGCCCAGCGCGAGTGCGTTGACCGCGCTGGCCGTGGCGCCCGAGCCGTAGGCCTGTGCGCCTATGGCGCTGGCCGTGGCCTGGTTGCCCAGTGCGATCGTGTTGTCCGCGGTGGCCTGACTCGAGCTGCCCAGTGCGAGCGCGCCGTTGCCGGTTGCCGTGTTCGCGTTGCCGAGCGCCACTGCACCGGTGCCGGTCGCCGTGTCGTTTGCACCCATCGCGACTGCGCCGGTGCCCGTCGCGACGCTCGGGTCGCCGATCGCGATCGCGCCGTCGCCGCTCGCAGTGTTGCCGGAGCCGATCGACACGGATTTGCCGCCGGTGGCCGATGCGCTTTGACCGATCGCGACCGCGCCGTCCGATTGCGCGTTCGAGCCGTTACCGACCGCGACGCTGCTGGCGCCCGCGGCAGTTGCGGCGACGCCGGCGGCCAGCGAGTAGATACCCGTCGCGGCGCTGTTCGCGTAGTTCGCCCCTGCCGTACCGCCATCGTTGACGCTGTAATAGTGCGTCTTCGCGGCTTCGATCGCGGTCGAGGTCGACGTGGACAGCGACGTCATCGAACTGTTGGTCGAGCTGAGGCCCGTGGAAAGCGAGCCGATGCCGGTCGACGTCGAGGTGGACAGGGACAGGATCGTGCTGTTCGTGCTGCTCAGGCCGGTGGACAGCGAGCCGATGCTCGTCGAGGTCGACGTGGACAGCGAGGAGATCGAGCTGTTGGCCGAGGACAGGCCTGTCGATGTCGAAGTCGACAGGGACGTGATCGAGCTGTTCGCGGACGACAGGCCCGTCGAAGTCGACGTCGACAACGAGGAGATCGAGCTGTTCGCCGATGACAGGCCAGTCGACGTCGAAGTCGACAGCGACGACACCGTGCTGTCGGTCGAGCTCAGGCCGGTCGACAGCGAGCTGATGCCCGTTGAGGTTGAAGTGGACAGCGACGAAATCGAGCTGTTGGCCGACGACAAGCCGGTCGACGTCGAAGTCGACAGCGACGACACCGTGCTATCCGTCGAGCTCAGGCCGGTCGACAACGAGCCGATGCCCGTCGAGGTTGACGTCGACAGCGAAGAAATCGAGCTGTTTGCCGACGACAACCCGGTCGACGTCGAAGTCGACAGGGACGACACCGTGCTGTCGGTCGAGCTCAGGCCGGTCGACAACGAGCTGATGCCCGTCGAGGTCGACGTGGACAGCGAAGAAATCGAACTGTTGGCCGACGACAAGCCTGTCGATGTCGAGGTCGACAGCGACGACACCGTGCTGTTGGTCGAGCTCAGGCCGGTGGACAGTGAGTTGATGCCCGTCGAGGTTGACGTCGACAGCGAGGAGATCGAACTGTTGGCCGACGACAAGCCGGTCGACGTCGAAGTCGACAGCGATGCCACCGAGCTATTGGTCGAACTCAGCCCCGTTGACAACGAGCTGATGCCCGTCGAAGTCGACGTCGACAACGAGGAGATCGAGCTGTTTGCCGAGGACAAGCCGGTCGAGGTCGACGTAGACAGCGACGTAATCGAGCTGTTCGCCGACGACAGGCCCGTCGAGGTTGACGTGGACAGCGACGAAATCGAGCTATTCGCCGATGACAGACCGGTCGACGTGGATGTCGACAGCGACGACACCGTGCTGTTGGTCGAGCTCAGGCCGGTCGACAGCGAACTGATGCCCGTCGAGGTCGACGTGGACAGCGAAGAAATCGAACTGTTGGCCGACGACAACCCGGTCGACGTCGACGTCGACAGCGACGACACCGTGCTGTCGGTCGAGCTCAGGCCGGTCGACAACGAGCTGATGCCCGTTGAGGTCGACGTGGACAACGAGGAGATCGAGCTGTTCGCGGACGACAGGCCGGTCGACGTCGAAGTCGACAGCGATGACACCGTGCTATCCGTCGAGCTCAGGCCAGTGGATAGCGAGCTGATGCCCGTTGAGGTCGACGTGGACAACGACGAGATCGAGCTGTTGGCCGACGACAAGCCGGTCGACGTCGAAGTCGACAGCGACGACACCGTGCTGTCGGTCGAGCTCAGGCCGGTCGACAACGAGCTGATGCCCGTTGAGGTCGACGTGGACAGCGAAGAAATCGAGCTGTTGGCCGACGACAAGCCGGTCGACGTCGACGTCGACAGCGACGACACCGTGCTGTCGGTCGAGCTCAAGCCAGTGGACAGCGAGCTGATGCCCGTCGAAGTCGACGTCGACAACGAGGAGATCGAGCTATTGGCCGACGACAAGCCGGTCGATGTCGACGTCGACAGCGATGACACCGTGCTATCCGTCGAGCTCAGGCCGGTCGACAGCGAGCTGATGCCCGTTGAGGTCGACGTGGACAATGAAGAAATCGAGCTGTTAGCCGACGACAGGCCGGTCGACGTCGACGTCGACAGCGATGACACCGTGCTATCCGTCGAGCTCAGGCCGGTCGACAGCGAGCTGATGCCCGTTGAGGTCGACGTGGACAATGAAGAAATCGAGCTGTTAGCCGACGACAGGCCGGTCGACGTCGACGTCGACAGCGATGACACCGTGCTATCCGTCGAGCTCAGGCCGGTGGACAGCGAGCTGATGCCCGTCGAGGTCGACGTGGACAATGAAGAAATCGAGCTGTTAGTCGACGACAGGCCCGTCGAGGCCGAGGTCGACAGCGACGACACCGTGCTGTCGGTCGAGCTCAGGCCGGTCGACAACGAGCTGATGCCCGTCGAAGTCGACGTGGACAACGAGGAGATCGAGCTATTGGCCGACGACAAGCCGGTCGACGTCGACGTCGACAGCGACGTGATCGAGCTGTTCGCGGACGACAGGCCCGTCGACGTCGAAGTCGACAGCGACGACACCGTGCTGTCGGTCGAACTCAGGCTGGTGGACAGCGAGTTGATGCCCGTTGAGGTCGACGTGGACAACGAGGAGATCGAGCTATTGGCCGACGACAGGCCGGTCGATGTGGAAGTCGACAGGGACGACACCGTGCTGTCGGTCGAGCTCAGGCCGGTGGACAGCGAGCTGATGCCCGTCGAGGTCGACGTGGACAACGAGGAGATCGAGCTATTGGCCGACGACAGGCCGGTCGATGTGGAAGTCGACAGCGACGTGATCGAGCTGTTCGCGGACGACAGGCCGGTCGACGTCGAAGTCGACAGCGACGACACCGTACTGTCGGTCGAGCTCAGGCCGGTGGACAACGAGCTGATTCCCGTCGAAGTCGATGTGGACAGCGAGGAGATCGAACTGTTGGCCGATGACAGGCCCGTCGAGGTCGAGGTCGACAGCGACGACACCGTGCTGTCGGTCGAACTCAGGCCGGTGGACAGCGAGCTGATGCCCGTTGAGGTCGACGTGGACAACGAGGAGATCGAGCTGTTGGCCGATGACAAGCCGGTCGATGTGGAAGTCGACAGCGACGACACCGTGCTATCGGTCGAACTCAGGCCAGTCGACAGTGAGCTGATGCCCGTTGAGGTCGACGTGGACAACGAGGAGATCGAGCTGTTGGCCGATGACAAGCCGGTCGATGTGGAAGTCGACAGCGACGACACCGTGCTATCGGTCGAGCTCAGGCCGGTCGACAACGAACTGATGCCCGTCGAAGTCGATGTGGACAACGAGGAGATCGAACTGTTGGCCGACGACAAGCCGGTCGACAGCGAGCTGATGCCCGTCGAGGTCGACGTGGACAACGAGGAGATCGAACTGTTCGCTGACGACAAGCCGGTCGAGGTCGACGTGGACAGCGACGTAATCGAGCTATTCGCCGACGACAAGCCGGTCGACGTCGACGTCGACAGCGACGACACCGTGCTATTCGTCGAGCTCAGGCCAGTGGACAACGAGGAGATCGAACTGTTAGCCGACGACAGGCCGGTCGACGTCGACGTGGACAGCGAAGAAATCGAGCTGTTGGCCGACGACAACCCTGTCGAGGTCGACGTCGACAACGACGAGATCGAACTATTCGCCGACGACAGCCCCGTCGACGTCGACGTGGACAGCGAAGAAATCGAGCTGTTGGCCGACGACAGACCGGTCGACGTCGAAGTCGACAGCGACGACACCGTGCTATTCGTCGAGCTCAGGCCAGTGGACAACGAGGAAATCGAGCTGTTCGCCGACGACAAGCCCGTCGAGGTCGACGTCGACAACGACGAGATCGAACTATTCGCCGACGACAGCCCCGTCGACGTCGACGCGGACAGCGACGTGATCGAACTATTCGCCGACGACAGCCCCGTCGACGTCGACGTGGACAACGACGTGATCGAGCTATTGGCCGACGACAACCCCGTCGAGGTCGACGTCGACAGCGACGACACCGTACTAACCGTCGAGCTCAAGCCAGTCGACAGCGAGCTGATCGAGCTGTTCGCCGACGACAGGCCTGTCGACGTGGAGGTGGACAGCGAACCGATCGAGCTATTCGCCGACGACAGGCCCGTCGAGGTCGACGTCGACAGCGAGGTAATCGAGCTATTCGCCGACGACAAGCCCGTCGAGGTCGACGTCGACAGCGAGAACAGTTGGCTGCCGTTGACCGCGTCCGTACTGGTAGCGGAAATGGACCCCGCCCCAAGGTTGGTGATCTTGTAACCGGATACGCTGACGTTACTGCCGTTCAGGATGATGCTTCCCGGTGCATACAGTTCGATCGACTGCCCCGGTATGGAGCCGGTGAGGCTCGGACTTGCTGTCGTGGCGTTGTTGACAGTGATCCATGTAGACGACGTGCTAGCAGCCGAATTGGCTCCAGGCCCCGCTGAAGTGCCTCCCATGAAAAGCACGTCGCTGCCAGTGACGCAACCCATGTTATAGCTGGTTTGCTCGCCCGTCGGAGTGTAGCCAGTGGTCGATGCATTGCCACAAACGACGAATGCAGCGGCATACACGGCCGACGGCGTGAAGAATCCCCCACCCACCAACACCACAGCAGCCAACACCCCCGCTACGGCGCTCGTCCCGCCAGCCCTTCGCCCTTTCGCAATTTCCGACGCGGCCACATAGGTACCCGTCTTCTCACACCAGACACTCTTGTAAATCTTGTTCATTTTGATCTCCCTGTTGTTCTGTCCGGCCGATTTGAATTCGCACCCAAAACAACTGCGGCTCTTGTGAAAGAAACACACTTCCCCACGGCCCCGCGGGGAAGTTCATCGCGGGCGACTTTTATGCCTCTGCACCCGGCACCCGCCCTTCGCCCGTCAGGCCGTTGCCGAAAATGTCGTGCAGTGCCATGCCGGCATAGCGCTATACGGCATGCCGAATGCTTATTTCATCGACTACTGACAAAGACACAAAAAGTGTTTGCTGCTGGAACGACCACGCTTGGCAATCGGCGACTCTCACCCCTGCCTTTCGGGCACGCCATCTCCATCGCGCGAAAATCACGAGAATTATTTCGATATATCTGGAAACGAATTAATCGTCTCGACGGACAATCCCATCAAGCACGCGACAGCAGAGAAACTTGCCGCACGCTTCATTCCGAGAACATATATTTACTTCCCGACACCGACATCAATACCGATCTTCATTGAAAGATGGATCACGATAGAAACACCTCAGAGATCGGCAGCCCTCCATACCGTCACACTTATCGGCGTAACACCTGGAAACATGCACACGCGACCTTCGTATCATCGTAAAAACCCGGTACTCAATCCTCACGCTCGAAATTGGATATCTCAAACTGCTTTCGATCCTTATCGCGAATCCACTCGGGCGCGCGCCCTACCCCGGACCACGTCGCCCCGCTGACCGGATCGAAATAGCGCGGCCGCCGTTTGGTCGCACGGCGCAGGATATCGACCGTAAAAATATCCTCAGGAGAAAATCCGAACTCACGGACGCAATATCTAATCTCGAGCAAAATCGCCTCGGCGGCCGCTCGCCGCTCTTCAGCCATTCGAGACTCCAGCTTCGCCATTTTCTCCAAATAACGCCGATGAGACTCCAGGTTGCGCATTTATATAATTACATCTCGTAAAACATAAAAATTAGCAACGTTCGAGTCGACAACACGAAAACATTCCGCCACCTGAACTCGCAGTCGCCCAACAATCTATATGGAACATGCTATATCGATGCCGAGTATAGATTGACAACATTTGTCACACATCAATCGCACCCCAATATCCGTTCCGTTCATAAAAGTTGACAAAAAAAGCGCTCAAGAATGTCACTCTATTTCGCAAATCAATCCTGCCATCCGGCCATACAACGCCCAAGCAGAATATTTCAATTCACTTTCACTTAAATCCGAAATACAAGCCGACCCATGCACGAGGGCATGCACGGATTTGAGCAACACGACAAAAATGGTGCCAATGAAAATTCTTGCCGTTGACGACGAGCCAGCACAGGCGGCGTTTATCCGCGATTCCCTGATCGGCGAAGGGTTCGATGTCCGAAGCGCCACCCGCGGCGCGGAAGCCATACGCCTCCTCGAAACCGATACCTTCAACCTGATCGTGCTCGACTGGAACTTGCCGGATATTTCCGGGCTGGAGGTCCTTGCCTGGATTCGCGCACGCGTCGGCAGAGACCTCCCCGTGTTGTTCCTGACGAATCGAGTGCGCGAAGAGCAACTTGTCGTTGCGCTTGATGCAGGCGCTGACGACTATATGGTCAAACCCGTCCGTCGCCATGAGTTGGTCGCAAGAGTCCGTGCGCTCCTGCGGCGGGCCTATCCGGTGAACTCGACGCCGACATCGATCAGCATCGGTCGCTATCGTCTGGATCTCCTGACCGAAACCGTATTCCTGAGTGACGAGCCGATCAAACTGACGTCGAGAGAATTCAACGTCGCCGTTGCGCTGTTTCAAAATTGCGGTCGCGCGATGCCACGCGACGCATTGATCAAGTCGATATGGGGGCGCCATAGCGACCACATTTCCCGGACGCTCGATACACACATCTATCGGGTGCGTTCCAAGCTGCGAATCGGCCCCGAGAACGGTGTTCGACTTCGCGCTGTCTACAATCACGGCTATCGGCTGGAGTTGCTCGATCCCAGCCCCCCGGACGATGCGGAATAGCGGCTTACCGCAACGCTCTCGACACTTGGCGCCGCGTACCCTCCGACGCCATTACAGCAACGACATAGGCGGTTCGAACTCAACACGCCTCAACGACCGATACGGCAGACGCCATACGCGATCGAGGAATCCAACTGCGAGCCGCAAGCAACCGGGACTGACTGCAGCGCGCCGTGATCATGATGCTGTCGCAGCTAGTTCGGCTGACCGGCAAGCACGGCGCGTCTGCAGTCAGGCGATCGTGCCACCGCGCAAGCCCTACGCCGGTTGCAAGATACAGCGGTCAGTAATCGACGTGCCCTTGACCATCGCTTCCCTCCCTTCGGGTACCGTCAACCTCCAGGCGAGCGCCGTGACGCTCAGAATTCGATACAGGGAATCTTTCATTTTTCAACCTCAAATCGGAAGCCACGAGTCGCATCGATCGCGACCGGGACTGGAGACGGCTCGAGCCACCGTTACCGAGCCGGCTCGCGCGACGGCGTGATGATCGACTTCGTCGAGCCCTGAATCAGTCGAGACGCAAGCGGCACGGGCTCACCATGTTTGGGGCGATCGGCAAGCCAGGCCACGCAGACAGCCAGTGCGATCGCGCTCCCCCACAATGTCAACAGAACACGCATCTTCACTTCACCTTCGCTGGCTTTGCCGCTTGCGCGATTTTTTCCTGCGGCTTCGGCGCCGTTTCCAGAACGATCACCAGTACCGCGACAAGTCCGCAGATCAGCAGGCCGCACATGCCGAATATCGCTCTATTCACGTCAGCTCCACCACTGCACCGTTGGACCGAATGTGCCGATCGATCCGCACCGGGAAATCCACGTACGAACGCTCGAACCACGCGTCGAAGCGTCGACTCGATTCCAATGCCCAATGACTGCCCCGACCTTTCGACGATGCCTGAACGCACCTCCCGTGGGGCCACCCGTTGTCCCCAAAGAGGTTCGTCGTAGACTTCGATGGATGAGGCCAGATTTAATGCTCCACCCATTTTTTATTAGGAATACAGATAACATTACTCACGAATTTGACTCTGCCAAAGACATCGAAACATCGGCTGATTGGATCGGAATGTCGATGACCCATGCGCTGCGTCGAGCAGTCACAACTGGCCAGCAGTCGCCCGACACGGTCGTCAGAAACGCCTGGAAGCCGTCATTCGGCATGATCCGGGTAGCCGTTCCGACTGTTCTACTTGCCAACTACTCACGCCGATACGCCTCACGCAACAGCAACAGCAACATTTGACTTCATCTCCGTCGACGAAGTCGTGGCGGTGAACGCCAGCTCAGACAAGACGCGTTCGATTACTTCGGTCCAGTTTCCACGCGTGGCCTGAGTGAAGATTCGCATGCCGGGATACCACGGACTATCTTCGCGATCGCGCAACCAGCGCCAGCAGCCCGCGTACCGGTTCAGTAACCACACGCGCTTGCCCATGGCTGCGGCCAGGTGGGCGACCGCGGTGTCAACGGAAATGACAAGATCCAGCGTGTCGATGAGGGCCGCGGTATCGGCAAAATCCCTCACCTCGTGCATCCAGTCGACCACGTGTGGATACTTCTCGTGGGATAGCGCTTTCGAACTGTCATCCGCCTTCTGCAGGCTGATCCAGTGCGCGTGAGGCCACGCAAGCAATGGCGCCATCGTCTCCAGGTTGATACTACGCCGGCGATCATCGGGCGTGCCCGAATGCCCTCCCGCCCAGACCACCCCGATCCGTGGCAAGGTGCCTGGCTGCAACGTCGCCACTTTCAATGACCATTTTTGTGAACGCCGCCGATCGGCGTACAAATAAGGCAGGACGGCGGGGATGTTGTCTACTCGCGTTCCGAAGGTCATCGGCAGCGACAGGAGCGGGCAATACCAGTCCCACCGAAGTGCGTTGAATGGCTTGTCGTCGAGCAGCGTCAGATTTGGCCACCGGGAGCAGAGCGAATCGGTCAGCAACCGGCGCAGCGGCTTCGGGCATAAGAAACCAACTGCCGTGAATTGCCGGAGCGCCATTTCGAGATATCGGCAAAATTGCAACGTATCGCCAAAGCCCTGCTCGGCCAGCACGAGCAGGCGGTTTTCGCCAGGCGGCAGCCCTTGCCCCAGCCACCGACGGATCGGCAGGGCCGGAGGCTTGACCCCGGCCGGCGAATCGTCCGCCTGCATGGTTGCCCACCGGTGTTCGAAATATGGCCAGGCTTCCCTATATTCACCGGCGCGAAGCAGTGCATATCCGAGATTGCCGTGGGCTGCGAGATTTTTGGGATCCAACTCGATTGCTCGACGATACGCATTGATCGCAAGGTCGGTCTCGCCTAACAGTCTGAGACACACTCCCATATTGGTATGGGCATCCGAACGTGCCGGATTTCGTTCGATCGTGCGTCGGCAAATATCGATGGCGTCCTCCGGCTTGTCGTCCAGCACCAACGCCATACACAGGTTGTACAACAACTTCGAAGTGTCCAGGTCCGGCTGGTGATCTTCGGCAAACGCGAGACCGCTTCGCGCGCTTGCTGCCGCCTGCTGAAATGCCTTCAATCGGACTTGCGCCACGCTCAGGCTGTTGTAGAAGACGGCGTTGGGAGACACTTCGATAGCCCGCTTGAACCAGTCCTCGGCCTCCTCGGCGTTGCCCGATGAAAAAGCGATCAGCCCTCTCAGATGCAGGACGTCACCGCTTGAGGGGTATGCCTTCAGAACGTCATTGACGAGCTGAAGAGCAAGTTCAAATTGGCCAGCGTTATAAGCGTCAACGGACTTTTCATAGCATAACTGGACATCGTCGATACTCGATCCCATAAGAACTCCGATCAGCAACCCGCGGTAGCGAGCATTCCGCAGCACGGCCCGGAATCAGAACATCGCCACTGGATATCCACCATCGAAGAAATTGTGATTTCCCGCGCTGCACGGGGCGCGCGTCGGAAACCTGCAATTTCCGGGGGGGATCCTTCTAACGTCGACGTGTCAGGTTGAAGACAAGCGTGCCTCTGTTCTTGGCTAGACAAACAATATTCCGAGATCGGTTGTGCCCGAACGCGGACAAACGGCATCCCGCTCCGCTGAATCCCCGATGGGGAAAAAAGAAGCCAAGCGCGAGCTTGGCGTCAAATCCGAGGGGAAGTGCTCCGGTAACAGAGCAGTGACGATGGTACGCGCCCGCTCACGGCGAGATTTGAACGATTGTCACATTCAGGAATATTGATCATTTGCGACATCGGGCGTTCGTCGCCATCGGCTTTCGAGCACTGGATCGCTCGATACCCAATGACCCGCCGTTCAACAGCGAAAACGCGGCTCACCCGGAAGCGTCGTTTCCGCGACAGGGCCCTTTTGACGTAGAACGCGCCTGGACAGCAATCGCCGGAACACGGCACGAATACGACAAATGAATCCTTACAACGCAAACCCTGAGGAACGCCCACGGGCCCGTGCGGTTCGCGAATGACGCCCGGCCCCGTTTGCCCACCGGGAAAGCGCGGAGTTCTTGCGACCGGTGACGTCGCACAATGAATCGGAAGCGGCGTCGATTCCGTCTGCTGGAAAGCGCCACTTGGCGCACGCCGGACGTCTCTTGCACCGCCCCTCGTGGATCTCTCGATCCACGCCGCAGCATTCATTTCCATTACGCCGATATTTACGGTTTACCTCGGCGCTAAACACGTGTCTGGCCCCATCCGTAAGAAGCCGGATTACATTCAGTAATTTAATGCGAATCATTCTCGTTTACATTGACTTTCCCATTTGACACTCCTACGATGCGCCGCGTTGCGTTGCGTTCATCTTCATGCTCCGGCCAATCGGCGCCGAGCGTCCGGACAGCGACCGACAAGCAGGATTCCACACCAAATAGAACTACGGATTTGATATGAAGTTTGCGTCGTCCCAGGGAGACAGCGTCCGCGCCCGGATGCGCCCCGCCGCCTGTGCGGCCATCCTCGCGTGTGTATTGTTCGCGAGCGGCACGGCTTTCGCCGAGGTGCCGGTCGACGCGCAGCCCGAAGCACCCGAGGCCGACCTGGCGATCCAGGCGAAGCCGACCAACATGTGGACCGGCATCTGGACCCGCCAGAACCTGCTCGGCGACATGGGCGGCATCCGCCCGTGGCTCGGCAAGTACGGCGCGACGCTGCAGATCACCGAAACCAGCGAATACCTCGCGAACCTGCGCGGCGGCCTGAACCGCGGCGGTGCCTACGACGGACTGACGACGGCCACGTTGACGGTCGACACGCAGAAAGCGATCGGCCTGGCCGGCGGCACCTTCAACGTCAGCGCGCTGCAGATCCACGGCACCAACCTGAGTGCACGGAACCTCGGCACGCTCAACACCGCGAGCGGCATCGAGGCGCAGGGCACGACGCGCCTGTGGGAGCTGTGGTACCAGCAGTCGTTCCTCGACAAGCGCGTCGACGTGAAGATCGGCCAGCAGAGCCTGGACCAGGAATTCATGGTCAGCACGTATGCGAACACGTTCGTCAACACGATGTTCGGTTGGCCCGCACTGCCTTCGTACGACCTGCCCAACGGCGGTCCCGCGTACCCGCTCGCGGGCCTCGGCGTGCGCGTGCGCGCGCAGATCACGCCGAAGCTCACGGCGCTCGCGGGCGTGTTCGACGGCGATCCGCTCGGCAACAACCCGAGCAACCTGAGCGGCACCAACTTCAACCTGCACAACGGCGCGCTCTACATCGGCGAGCTGCAGTACGCGCTGAACCAGCCGTCCGACGGCGAAATGGACACCGGCCGCTCGACCGGGCTGCCGGGCACCTACAAGATCGGCGTCTGGTATCACAACGGCCGCTTCGCGGACCAGAACACGGGCACCGACGGATTGTCGCTCTCGGATCCCGCATCGAACGGCGACGCGCAGCAGCGTCACGGCAACTACAGCTTCTACGCGGTGGCCGACCAGATGATCTGGCGCCCCGACCCGAGCGGCGCGAAAAGCCTCGGCGTGTTCGCACGCGTGATGGGTGGGCCGGGCGACCGCAACCTGGTCAGCTTCTCGGCCAACGCGGGGATCGTGCTGAAGGCGCCGTTCGAAGGCCGTGACAACGACAGCGTCGGCCTCGGCGTCACGTACATCCAGGTCGGCAACCACGTGACCGACCTCGACCAGACCGCGCGGACGTTCGCGACCGGCCCGTACGGCGTGCGCACCCGCGAGACGACGCTCGAGGCAACCTACCAGTACCAGGTCAACCCGTGGTGGATCGTCCAGGCCGACGCGCAGTACACGTTCAATGCAGGCGCCGGCCAGAACCCGAGCGACGCGACCCAGCCGCTGCGCAACACGTTCGTGCTCGGCGCGCGTACGACGATCACGTTCTGAGCGACGCGCCCACGCTGCCCGTTTTTCGCGCGCCGCCCGGACGGCGCGCTCCCCAGGAGACTCACATGAATCCATCCGCCCCGCTTCGCCGCCTCGCGACGGGCGCACTGGCCGCCGCCGCACTGACGGCCGCCGCCGGCGCACTCGCCGAGCCGCAAGGTTTCCTCGAAACGCTGCATCGCCACACCACGCTCGTCAACACGGTGCCGGACAACGGCGACCAGAACCCGTACGCGATCGCGGTCGCGCCGGTGTCGGCCGGCACGATCCAGGCGGGCGACGTGCTCGTCGACAACTTCAACAACTCGGCGAACCTGCAAGGCACCGGCAGCACGATCGTCAACTACCGCCCGTCGACGAAGCAGCTGAGCCTGTTCGCGTCGATCCCGCGCGACCTGAAGGCGTGCCCGGGCGGCATCGGCCTGTCGACGGCGATGACGATGCTGAAATCCGGCTGGGTGATCGTCGGCAGCACGCCGAGCAACGACGGCACGACCAACACCAAGGGCGCCGGCTGCCTGATCGTGCTCGATCCGCAAGGCAAGGTCGCATCGACGTGGTCGACGCCGAACATCAACGACCCGTGGGGCAACATGGCCGTGGTCGACCGCGGCGACAGCGCGACGCTGTTCGTCAGCATGGCCGGCTTCGGCGTCGGCGGCGCGGACGGCAATCCGCCCGTCTACAAGCAGGCGACCGTGCTGCGTCTCGACCTCGACGTGCCGGCGGGCAAGCCGCCCGTGATCAAGCAGGAAACGGTCGTCGCGAGCGGCCTCGGCGCGCAGGCCGACAAGGGCGTGTTCCTGGTCGGCCCGACCGGCCTCGCGCTGTCCGGCGACCAGAAGAAGCTGTACGTGTCGGACGCGATCGGCAACCGCATCGTCGAGATCGACGACCCGCTCACGCGCGACACCAGCGCGGGCGTCGGCCGCCAGGTCACCGCCGACGGCTTCCTGCGCCGCCCGCTCGCGCTCGCGACCGCACCGAACGGCCACCTGCTCGCGACCAACGCGCAGAACGGCCAGGTCGTGGAGATCGACCCGGTCGCCGGCAAGCAGATCTACGCGCGCTGGATCAATACCGACAAGGCGCAGACGCCCCCCGGCAACGGCAACCTGTTCGGCATCGCCATGACGCCTGAAGGCGACGGCTTCTACTACGTCGCGGACGACGTCAACACGCTGTTGCTCGCGAAGTAATGGAGCCCACCATGGCAGACGATTCCAACCAGCCGCCCCGCCCCGCGCGGCGCGGCTTCCTGAAGGCGGGCGGCGCCGCGGTGGCCGCCGGCCTCGCGGCGGCGTCGATCCCGGCCGCGAAGGCCGCGGATGGGCCCGCCACCGCCATCGCACCCGCTTCCGCGCATGACGGCGTCGAGCCGTTCTACGGCCAGCACCAGAGCGGCATCGTGACGCCGCAGCAGCGCCACGCGTATTTCGCGGCGCTCGACCTGACGACGGCCCAGCGCGCGGACGTCATCGCGCTGCTGAAGACCTGGACCGACGCCGCCGCGCGGATGACGCGCGGCGACACAGCGCTGCCGCTCGCCGCGACGGGCGGCGACGAGCTCGCGCCGGCCGACGGTGGCGACGCGCTCGGCCTCGGCCCCGCGCGCCTGACGCTGACGTTCGGCTTCGGCCCCGGCCTGTTCGCGCTCGCCGGCAAGGACCGCTACGGCCTCGCGAAGCACCGCCCCGCCGCGCTCGTCGACCTGCCGCGTTTCAACGGCGACCAGTTGTTGCCCGAGAAGACCGGCGGCGACCTGTTCATCCAGGCGTGCGCGGACGACGCGCAGGTCGCGTTCCACGCGGTGCGCCAGCTCGTGCGCCTCGGCGCGAAGGCGACGCAGATGCGCTGGGGCCAGGCCGGCTTCACGTCGGGCAAGCCCGGCGAGACGCCGCGCAACCTGATGGGTTTCAAGGACGGCACGATGAATCCGCCGATGTCCGATCCGGCCGCGATGAACGAATTCGTGTGGGCCGGCAGCGAAGGCCCGGCCTGGATGAACGGCGGCACCTACACGGTCGTGCGCCGGATCCGCATCACGCTCGAGCATTGGGACAACACGGAGCTCGGCTTCCAGGAGCAGGTGGTCGGCCGTCACAAGTACAGCGGCGCGCCGCTCGGCCAGAAGAACGAGTTCGAGGCACTCGATCTCGATGCGACCGACAAGGACGGCAACCCGGTGATCCCCGACAACTCGCACGCGCGTCTCGCGTCGCCGCAGTTGAACAACGGCGCGCAGATCCTGCGCCGCGCATACTCGTACAACGACAGCACGAACTTCTACATCGAGCGCTGGCCGCCGTGGCGCCAGCAGACCGAGTACGACGCGGGGCTGATGTTCGTCGCGCACCAGCGCGACCCGCGCAAGGGCTTCATTCCGATCAACGAGAAGCTCTCGAAAATGGACATCATGAACCAGTTCACCACGCACGTCGGCAGCGCGATCTTCGCGTGCCCGCCGGGCGCGCAACCGGGTTCGTACATCGGCGCCGCGCTGTTCGAGGCATGAGGACGCACAACGCAAGCCAACGCATATCTTCCCGGCGCGGCCGGGTGCAACCTGCCAGAAACCACATGAACACTTCACCCGTTAGCCGCCCGCTGCGGCACCTGATTTCCGCGGCGGCCGCCGCGCTGATGCTGACCGGCGCATTGCACGCCGCGCGCGCACACGCCGCGACGCTCACGCTGTACAACGCGCAGCACGAGCAGGTCGTCAACCAGCTCGTCAAGGACTTCGAAGCACAAAGCGGCATCACCGTGAAGGTGCGCTCGGGCGAGGGCCCCGCGCTTGCCGCGCAGCTCGTCGCGGAAGGCGACCGCACGCCGGCCGACGTGTACTTCACCGAGAACTCGCCGGAACTCGTGCTGCTCGACCGCAAGGGCCTGTTCGCGAAGACCGACGGCGCCACGCTGCAATCGGTGCCCGCGCGCTTCAACCCGGCGGACGGCAACTGGGTCGGCGTGCTCGCGCGCGAGAACGTGCTCGTCTACAACACCGCGAAAATCCAGCCGCAGCAACTGCCCGCATCGCTGCTCGATCTGGCGAAGCCCGAATGGAAGGGCAAGGTCGGCGTCGCGCCGAGCGATGCCGACTTCCTGCCGCTCGTGAGCGCGGTGCTCGCGCTGCACGGCGAAGCCGCGACGCTGCAATGGCTGAAGGGCCTGAAGGCCAACGCGCAGATCTTCGACGACGACGAAGGCGTGACGGCGGCCGTCAACCGCGGCGGCGTGCTGACCGGCATCATCAACAACTACTACTGGGACCGCCTGCACGCCGAGCTCGGCGACAAGTCGACCCGCAGCGCGATCTACCATTTCGGCAAAGGCGACGTCGGCGGCGCCGTCAACGTATCGGGCGCCGCGGTGCTGAAGGCATCGAAGCACCAGCCGGAAGCGCAGAAGTTCGTCGCGTATCTCGTCAGCGAGCGTGCGCAGAAACTGATGGCCGGCGGCCACATCAGCTTCGAGTATCCGCTGCATCCGGGCGTCGCGCCCGATCCGATCCTGAAGCCGTTCAACGAACTGAGCCCGCCGGCGCTGACGTTCGAACAGCTCGGCGACGACAGCCAGGCCGGCAAGCTGCTGCGCCAGGCGGGCCTGCTCTGACCATGAGCGACGCCGTGTCCCGCACGGCGAGCACCGCGCGCGACGGCGAGCGCACCGCGACACGGCGGCGCCCGTCGCGCGCGCTCGTTGCCGCAGCCGCGTGCGGGCCGCTCGCGATCCTGCTGCCGCTCGGCTTCACGCTGTACCGCGCGGCCACCTTCGGCGTCGACGATGCGATCGAGCTGCTGTGGCGCCCGCTCGTCGGCGAACTGCTGGTCAACACGCTGTCGATCACGCTCGCCGCGACCCTCGCGTGCGCGCTGCTCGGCACGGCGCTCGCGTGGTTCATCGAGCGCACCGACCTGCCCGCCCGGCCGCTGTGGACCGCGCTCGCGGCCGCGCCGCTCGCTGTGCCGCCCTTCATCACGAGCTATGCGTGGGTGTCGCTGAGCCTCGACCTGCAGGATTTCCTCGGCGCGCTGATCGTGCTGACTTCCGCGTACTTCCCGCTCGTCTACCTGCCGGTGGCCGCCGCGCTGCGCGAGCTCGACCCCGCGCTGGAGGAAAGCGCGCGCACGCTCGGCTGCTCGCCGTGGCATACCTTCTTTCGCGTCGTGCTGCCGCAGTTGCGCCCCGCGCTGTGCGGCGGGATGCTGCTCGTCGCGCTCGGCGTGCTGTCCGAGTTCGGCGCATTCCAGCTGCTGCGCTTTCGCACGTTCACGACCGAGATCTATGCGGAATACCGCACCGCGTTCGACGGCGGCGGCGCATCGCTGCTCGGCTGCGTGCTGATCGCGCTGTGCCTGCTGTGCCTCGCGATCGAGGCACGCGCTCGCGGTCATGCGCGCTACGGTCATACGCACCGCGCCGCGCGCCGCGTCGCGATGCGTTATCCGCTCGGCCAGCTGCGCGGCCCCGTCACCGTAGCGTTCGCCGCACTCGCGGCGGCGACGCTCGGCGTGCCGCTCGCGATGATCGGCTACTGGCTCACGCAACAGGGCGCGGCCGCCGTCACGCCAGCCGACGTGTCGCCCGAGCTGCTGTGGCAGGCCACGCTTGCGTCGTCCGGCTATGGCCTGACGGCGGCAGCCGTCACGACGCTGCTCGCGCTGCCGCTCGCGTTCCTGCTGGTCCGTTATCCGGGCCGCGTCGCGACACTCCTCGAGCGCACCGCGATGACCGTGCAGGGCGTGCCTGGCATCGTCGTCGCGCTGGCGATCGTGTCGATCACGGTGCGGCTGCTGCAGCCGCTCTACCAGAGCGCACCGGCGCTCGTCGCCGCCTACGCGATCCTGTTCCTGCCGCTCGCGGTCGTCAGCGTGCGCGCCGCGCTGTCGCACGTGCAGGTCCGGCTCGAGGAAACCGCGCGCTCGCTGGGCCTCGGCTGGCGCGCGACGCTCACGCGCGTGGTGCTGCCGCTCGCGGCGCCCGGCCTCGGCGCGGCCGCGACGATGGTGTTCATCTCGGTCGTGACGGAACTCAACGCGACACTGCTGCTGTCGCCGATCGGCACCCGCACGCTCGCGACGCAGGTGTGGAGCGATACGGCCACGCTTGCGTTCGCCGCCGCGGCGCCCTATGCGGCGCTGCTCGTCGCGCTGTCGCTCGGCGCATCGGGACTGCTGTTCCTGCTGCTCGGCCGCGCGTCGGTGCGCGACTGAGCGCCGCCCTTTTTCCCCGGAACCGCCCATGAGCGAACTACGCATCCACGGCCTGTCGAAATCGTTCGGATCGCATACCGTCCTGCACGACATCGACCTCACGGTGCGACGCGGCTCGCGCCTCGCGCTGCTCGGCCCGTCCGGCAGCGGCAAGACCACCCTGCTGCGCGTGCTGTGCGGCTTCGAGCGCGCCGAGCGCGGCACCGTCGAAATCGATGGCCGCCGCGTGGCCGCGCCCGACGTGCACCTGCCGCCCGAACAGCGGCGGATCGGCTACGTGCCGCAGGAAGGCGCGCTGTTTCCGCATCTGTCGGTGGCCGACAACATCGCGTTCGGCTTGCCGCGCGCGGCGCGGCGGCGCCATCATCGCGTCGACGAACTGCTCGAGATGGTCGGGCTGCCCGCGTCGTATGCGAGCCGTGCGCCGCAGCAGCTGTCCGGCGGACAGCAGCAGCGCGTCGCGCTGGCTCGCGCGCTCGCGCCCGAGCCGTCGCTCGTGATCCTCGACGAACCGTTCTCCGCGCTCGACACGTCGTTGCGCCACGAAACCCGCAGCGCGGTCGCGGATGCGCTCGCGGCAGCGGGCGCGACATCGGTGCTCGTCACGCACGACCAGCCCGAGGCGATGACGCTCGGCGACGAAGTGGCGGTGATGTGGCACGGCCGGCTCGTGCAGACGGCCGCACCGCAGACGCTGTACCGGCAGCCCGTCACGCGCGACGTCGCGTCGTTCGTCGGGCAGGCCGTGCTGCTCGCCGGTCACGTGCGCGGCACGCACATCGCCTGCGCGCTCGGTGAACTGCCGCTCGTCGCGCCGCTGCCGGACGGGCCGGCCGATGCGATGCTGCGCCCCGAGCAGATCGGCATCGTGCCGGTCACGCACGCCGACGCGGCGCGCGGCCATACGGCACGCGTCGAGGCCGCGCAGTTCGCGGGCCAGGACGCCGACGTGCTCGCGCGCCTCGATGCCGATCTCGATGTCCTCGTGCGCGTACGCGTGCCGGGACACCGGTGCCCGGCCGTCGGCGAATGCGTCGCCTTGGTGGTGGATGGCGCGGTGATGGCGTACGCGCGCTGAGCGGCGCGGCCCGCCGCTACGCGCTGTTACTCGCGTTCACACGCGTTCAGGCATCGGCACAGCCCGCATCCGACAACGGCCGGAACGTCCGGCCCTCCGTCTCGACCGCCGCGCCCAGCAGCCGCGCGAGCCCCTTCGCGCCTGCACGCATCACGACATCGTGGTTCCATCGGAACAGCGGGCGACCGAACGGCTCCAGCCGGTTCATCCAGCGCGCGTGCGTGCGGATGTGCCAGTCGTAGCGCACGATCGTACGTGCGCCGTCGGCAACGAACGACCAGCATCCGTCACCCTCGATCGCGCCGCTCGCGCGGCCTTCGAGCGCATGCGGCGGCTCGACGCGTCGCACGCGCATGTCGAAGGTCAGCCGGTACGGCAGCGCCCCCTTCCACGTGTACCGGTGCAGCGCGCCGACGCCGCGCGCATCGCCCGGCTCGATCTCGACGGTACTCACGGCGCCCTTCCACCAGTCGGGCCAGCGGTCGACCTGGTAGATCGCGTCCCACACCACCGCGAGCGGCGCGTCCACGCGCCAGATCGTCGAGAACCGGTATTCCGCCATGCAGCCTCCGGCATGCCCGTCAGGGGCATGAGTCAGCGCACCGTTCAGGGCGCGAAGAAGCGATCGGGAAACGCGACGTCGATCTCGATATCGTCGAGCGTCACGGTTTCGAGCGGCACGTCGTCATCGTCCGCGAAGCTGACGACCTTCAGCGGAAAGCCGTCCTCGGTGTCCAGCCACAGCCGGTAGCGATGCACGCCGTCGACCGCATACGCAGGCCCGCCCGTGACCGACACGCGCAGCGCGGTCCGGCCGCCGACGGCCTCCTCGCCTTCGGTCACCGTCGTGCCGCCTTCCTGCAGCGCATGGACGTTGCGCAGCAGTTCGCCGACGTCCGACCGGTCGACCCGGTGGCCGCTGCGGTCGCGCACGAGCGGATTGGACGGCGACAGCGTCAGCGCGGGCGGCGCATGCGCGCCGAACGGGCGCAGCCGCACCTTGCCGTCGCCGGGATCGTACGCGAGCACCGCGCCGTGATGCGGCGACACGAAATCCATCCGGACGAAGCCCGGTTTCAGGTACGCGTAACGGATTTCCGTCCGTTCGCCGCTGCGCGCGGACGAGCGGATCGTCGCGCGGTACGAGCGGACGTGATCGAAATGCGCCTGCGCGACGGTCACGGGATCGGCGGTCATGCTCGCTCCTATCAGGCTCGCGGCCAGCAACGCGGCGATCACGGCGCCGCCTCGACATCGAGCACGCCTTCCATCCCGCGCTCGCGATGGCTCCTGAAAAACAGCAGCCGATGCGTGCAATAGTAGGCGAACCGGCCCGGCCGCGCCGGCGTGAAGCGAAACGTCTTCGGCGTCGTGCCGAGCTCGATGTACACCGCGATGCCGGCCTGCGGCGCATCGATTTCGAAGCTGTGCGGCACCAGGCCGGGCTCGGCCGACACGGTCAGCTCGACCGGCACGTGCGCATGCACGATCACGTGGTTCGGCCGGAAGAAATAGCTGCCGCCGACGATCGCCACCCGTTGCACGCCGTCGGCGTCGACGGGCACGCGCACCGGCGCGTCGCCGTCCGCCCGCGCAAGCGCGATGCGTGAGACGAGCGCCGCGAGCACCAGCATCGTCACGATCCCTTTCGTCATCGTCGTCTTCATCGCCTGCTCCGTCCCGGCGCCGCGCGCATCACCCCTGCCACGCGTCGGTCGGGCCGCCGAGCGCGCCGCACGCGTCGATCGCGAGTTCGCGCAGGCGCCGTTCGTCGCCCCGGCCGGACAACGCGTAGCCCATCCCGCGATCGGACCAGAAATACGTGTAGCGGCCGCCGGCCGACATCGCCTGCGGCGCGAGGCGCCGTGCGTCGTAGGCCGTCATGTACAGCGTCACGCGCGCGCCGTCCGCGCGCTGGTACATGAGTTGCGCGGCCGGCCCCGCTTCGCCGGGAAGCAGCCGGCCGCCGAGCAGTTCGTAGCCGTATTCGTCGAACGACGGCGCGCGCACGGGTCGCCCGAGACGCGCGGACAGCCACGCGACGAGACGTTCGGGGTCGCCCGCACCGACCTCGACCGGATGTTCGCGGTCGGCCACGTACGTCGCATACGCGACATCCGCGCGCGCGGCGAACCCCGGTTCGCGGTCGAACGCCACCCAGCCCGCATGCAGCGCGACGCCGATCAGCAGCCCGGCCGCGAGCCCCGCGAACGCATAGGCGATCCCGCGCCGGCGCGGCGCACGGCGCTGCACGAACAGCGCGGGCGCGGCGCCCGGCAGCGGGAACAGCGCCTGCAGGGCATCGCGCTGCGTCCGGTAATGCGCGAATCGTTCGGCTTCCTCCGGATCGGCCAGCACGCGCTCGAGCACCTCGCGGCGCTCGTGCCCGGACAGCTCGCCGTCCAGCAACGCGGACAGCAGTTGCGCCGACGCGTCGTCGTCCCGCTCGTTCGAAGGCTTGTGCGGATCGTCCATCATGTCTTCCCGATCACCCGTAACGCGGCCGTGCCGTGCGCCGACGGCGCTTCCGACAGCAGCGCGCGCATCTGCCCACGCGCCCGTGCGAGCCGCGACATCACCGTTCCCACCGGGACGCCGAGCACCTCCGCGGCATCGCGATAGCTCAACTCCTCGAGCGCGACCAGCAGCAGCACCTCGCGCTGTTCGACCGGCAGCCGGTACAGCGCGCGCTGCACGTCGCGCAGCATCAGGCCGCCGATTTCGCCGGCCGGCGCGGCCATCGTCTGCCACGGCGCCGTCGCATCGTCGACCGCGATCTCGCGTCGCGCGCGCAACTGGTCGATGAAGCGGTGCCGCAGCAGCGTCAGCAGCCATGCGCGCAGGTTGCCGCTCTCGCGCGGCGGGCGGTTCAGCGCACGCTCGAGCGTGTCCTGCACGAGATCGTCAGCCCAGGCCCGGTCGCCCGTCAGCGCGCGTGCATAGCGCGTGAGATGCGGCAACCACACCAGCAGATCCGATTCGTAGCTCATCAGGATGCCTCGCGCACCGCCGTGCGGTCAGGGACGCGCGACGTGCCACATGCCGCCGATCCCGTCGCCGCCCGTGTCGCCGGGCTTGCGATCCAGCTTCCAGCGATACAGCGGGCGCCCGCGGTACGCCCATTGCTTGCTGCCGTCGTCGCGCGCGACGAAACTCAGCACGCCCGTCGCCTCGTCGTACGCATCGGCGAGCGCGGGCGGCCAGCTGGCCGCGCACGCGCGGTCGCACGCGCTCTTGCCGGGCGCGTCGCGATCGAACACGTACAGTGTCATGTGCGCTTCGTCGACGAGTTTCCCGCCGCCGGCCCGGGGCGGTTCCGCAGCGGCCGGCCGCACGATTGCCACCGTCAGCGCGGCGGCGGCGAGTATCCGTTTCATGCCCTTTCTCCTTGGCACGGCATCGCAACACGGCGGCACCGGCCGGGACGATCGGCGTCGTCTCGACCATTATCCTGCCGGCCGGCGCTGCCGGGATTCGGTATGTAAACGGACGGGGGCGACCGGTTATTCCACGCCGGCCGATGAGCGTCGGCAGCGGCCATTCATGCGACGAAAGAAACGGCACACCAAAAAGACAACGCGGCATGACATTCCTGTCATGCCGCGTTGCGCGATCCGTTGCACACGGCGGCCAATCCGGCGCCGCCGTGCGCGTCCGGCCGGTTACTTCGGCAGTGCGCCCGTCAGCGACTGGAGCAGCGACGACACCGGTGCGAGCGGGTTGCCCGGCGCGCTGTTGCCCGAGTGCGGCGTGACCGACAGGCTCGGCGCGGAGCCGAGTGCCGTGCCCACCGTCGTGCCGACCGCGTTGACGACCGTCGCCGTCGCGTTGGCGCCCGTCGTCAGCAGCGAGCCGACTGCACCCGCCGTGCCGCCGGCCGCGTTCGCGCCCGAGCCGAGCAGGCTGCCGCCCGCCGCCGCCGTCGAACCGGCCGCGCCCGACAGCGCGCCGGCCGCCTGCCCGAGGGCCACCGGACCATTCGCGAGTGCACCCGTCACCGAACCGAGTGCGCCGGTCAGTGCGCCGGCCGGGTTGCTGCCGCCCGTCAGGCCGCTCACGAGGTTCGTGATCGGTGCGATCGGGTTGTTGCCCGCTGCGCCCGACAACGTGCCGACGACCTGGTTCACGACGCCTTGCACCGGTGCCAGCGGGTTCGAGCCGCCAAGGTTGCCGAGCGTACCGACAACCTGGGTCACGACGCCCTGCACCGGCGCCAGCGGGTTCGAGCCGCCGAGGTTGCCGAGTGCGCCCACGACGGAGCCGACCGCATTGCCCAGTGCGTTCGTGGCCGTGCCGACCGCGTTGCTGTTGCCGAGCGTGCCGACGACCTGGTTCACGACGCCTTGCACCGGCGCCAGCGGGTTCGAGCCGCCAAGGTTGCCGAGTGCGCCCGTCACCGAGCCGAGTGCGCCGGTCAGCGCGCCGGCTGCGTTGCCGCCCGTCGGCAGCGCGTTCTGCAGGCCGTTGACGAGGTTCGTGATCGGCGTGATCGGGCTGCCGCCACCGGCGCCGGACAGCGTGCCGACCACCTGGTTCACGACGCCTTGCACCGGCGCCAACGGATTCGAGCCGCCGAGTGCCCCGGTCACCGAGTTCAGCGCGTTCGTCAGCCCACCGGCCGGATCGTTGCCGAGCGTGCCCGCGAGTTGCGTGACGACACCTTGCACCGGTGCGAGCGGGCTCCCCGCGCCGCCGACGTTGCCGAGCGTGCCCGTGATCGTGTTGACTGCATTGCTGAGCGCGCCGGCCGGGTTGCCGCTGCCGAGCGTACCCGTGACCTGGTCGACGACGTTCTGGATCGGCGCCAGCGGGTTCGAGCCACCGCCGATGCCGCCCAGTGCGCCCGTTACCGTGCCGAGTGCGCCGGTCAGTGCACCAGCCGGATTGCCGCCGCCGAGCGCACCCGTGACCTGGTTCACGACGCCTTGGAGCGGCGCCAGCGGGTTCGAGCCGCCACCGATGCCGCCCAGTGCGCCCGTCACCGTGCCGAGTGCGCCGGTCAGTGCGCCGGCCGGATTGCCACCACCGAGTGCGCCCGTGACCTGATTCACGACGCCTTGGACCGGCGCCAGCGGGTTCGAGCCGCCGCCGATGCCGCCAAGCGCACCCGTTACCGTGCCGAGTGCACCCGTCAACGCGCCAGCCGGATTACCACTACCAAGCGCGCCCGTCACTTGATTGACGACGCCTTGGACCGGCGCCAGCGGGTTCGAACCGCCGCCGATACCGCCCAGTGCGCCCGTCACCGTGCCCAGTGCGCCGGTCAGTGCGCCGGCCGGATTGCCACCACCGAGCGCGCCCGTGACCTGATTCACGACGCCTTGGACCGGCGCCAGCGGATTCGAACCGCCGCCGATGCCGCCCAGCGCACCCGTTGCGGTACCGAGTGCATTGCTTAGCGTACCGGTTGCCGTGTTCAGCGCGCCAGTCAGCGCACCCGCCGGATTGCCGCCGCTGAGGGCACCCGTCACTTGGTTCACGACGCCCTGCACCGGCGCCAGCGGATCGGCGCCGCCACCGATAGCGCCCAATGCGCCCAGCGCCCCCGTTACGTTTCCGATCGCACCAGTCACCGTGCCTGCCGGATTGCCCGCACCGAGTTCACCCGCCACCGTACCGAGTGCGCCCGTCAATGCACTAGCCGGGTTGCCGTTGTTGAGGGCCGTCGTGACTTGATTGACGACGCCTTGAACCGCCCCCAGCGGGTACGAACCACCGCCGATACCGCCCAGTGCGCCCGTCACCGTGCCGAGTGCGCCGGTCAACGCACTCGCCGGGTTGCCACTACCAAGCGCACCCGTCACTTGATTAACGACACCTTGTACCGGCGCCAGCGGGTTCGACCCACCACCGATACCGCCCAGAGCGCCCGTCACCGTGCCGAGTGCGCCGGTCAGAGCACCCGCCGGATTGCCGCCACCGAGCGCACCCGTCACTTGATTAACGACACCTTGTACCGGCGCCAGCGGATTCGAACCGCCGCCGATGCCGCCCAGAGCGCCCGTCACCGTGCCGAGTGCGCCGGTCAGAGCACCCGCCGGATTGCCGCCACCGAGCGCACCCGTCACTTGATTAACGACACCTTGTACCGGCGCCAGCGGGTTCGACCCACCACCGATGCCGCCCAGAGCGCCCGTCACCGTGCCGAGTGCGCCGGTCAGAGCACCCGCCGGGTTGCCGCCACCAAGCGCACCCGTCACTTGATTGACGACACCTTGTACCGGCGCCAGTGGGTTCGACCCGCCACCGATGCCTCCCAGAGCGCCCGTCACCGTGCCGAGTGCACCAGTCAGTGCGCCTGCCGGGTTACCGCCACCAAGCGCACCCGTCACTTGATTGACGACACCTTGTACCGGCGCCAGCGGGTTCGACCCGCCACCGATGCCGCCCAGAGCGCCCGTCACCGTGCCGAGTGCGCCGTTCAGAGCACCCGCCGGATTGCCGCCACCGAGCGCACCCGTCACTTGATTGACGACGCCTTGAACCGGCGCCAGCGGGTTCGACCCGCCGCCGACATTACCCAGTGCCCCCGTTACCGTGCCAACCGCATTGCTCAGCGTCCCCGTCGCCGTATTCAGCGCCCCGGTCAACGCACCCGCCGCGTTGCCGCCGCTCAACGCGCCCGTCACCTGATTCAGCACGCCCTGGACCGGCGCGAGCGGCTGAACCGTGCCGCCGCCACCGCCGAGTGCGCCCGTCACCGCCCCCACTGCGCCCGACAGTACCTGGCCGGGATCGCCCAGCGACGTCTGGATCGCGCCCGCCCCGCCTGCCGCCACGGTGACCGAGCCCAGCGGCGACGTACCCGTCGCGACCAACCCGACCGACACGCTGTTCGTCGGCGGGTTGACGATCACTTGCGGAATCGGCAGCGAATCAAGTGCCCCCGCCATCGCGGAACCCGAAGCCAGCACCCCGAACACCGTCGCGACCGACAGCGCCACACCCGTCAATTTCAGATTGTGTCCCATCTTTATTTTCCCCATCTCGGTTGGCACAACGTTGATAAAGCATGGGGACGGATTGCACGAAGTGTGCCAATTCCAAAAGCAGGATTGATTCGTCTGCTTATTTACAGGCAATAACGCTTTTTTAATCGATTTCAGACGAAATACACGGCCCAACCGCTGCAATCATCTGACGAAAAAACGCCGACGGAACGCGGATGTAACGTAACGTTTGCGAGCCCCGCAGTAACGTGTTCCGGTACATTCCGCGTAACACCGGAACACCCGCCACGACGGCATACCGCACCGTCATCAGCGGCCGCCCATTACGCATTTCAGCAATATGAAAATGCATTGATAAATCGCCGATTTGCTTATTTTCTTTATTTCGCGATTATCTTTCCCGCCGATTACGCAGATCATTTCCGATCGCGCGATTTCCGGTAATTCGGATGGCAGATTGAAACATTGTGAACACCGGCGCGCGTGACGCAGCGCGCGCCGCCGGATCAGCCGAAGCGCGCGGGCCGGTACGGACGGGGATCGATATAGGTCGGCGCGCCCGTCATCAATTCGGCGAGCAGGCGTCCGGTTGCGGGGCCGAGCGTGAGCCCGTGATGACAATGGCCGAATGCGAACCACAGGTGGCGATGGCGAGGCGCGGGCCCGATCACCGGGCGCATGTCGGGCGTGCACGGCCGCATCCCGAGCCACGGCTCGGGATCGAGCCGCTCGCCGATGCCGAACGCAGCGCGCGCCAGCGGCTCGGCGCGCGCGAGCTGCACGCCGGTCGGCGGTGCGCCGCGCAGCGCGATCTCGACGCCGGTCGTGAGCCGCAGGCGGCCGCCTTCCATCGGCGCGACGACGAAACCTGCCTCGGTATCGCACACGGGCACGTTCAACGGCGCGCGCGTCGGCCGGTAATGCATGTGGTAGCCGCGCTTCGCGCGCAGCGGAATCCGGTAGCCGAGCGGCGCGAAGACGTGATCGGACCACGGCCCGAGCGCAACCACGGCCGAGCGCGCCGAAATCGGCCCGTGTTCGGTGCCGACCTGCCAGCCGCCATCCACCTGCACGAGCGTCCTGGCATCGCCCAGCGCGAACCTGCCGCCATCGCGCTCGAACAGCCGCGCGTAGGCCTTGGTCAGCCCGCCCGGGCTCGACACGGTCTTCGGGTCCTGCCAGTGGAATGCGCCGCAAAACGCGTCACTGATGCCGGGCTCGCGCGCCCGCAACGCATGGGCGTCGAGCACAGTCATTCGCAGCCCGTGCGCGTCGGCCACGCGCCGCTGCACACGGGTTTCCGCATCGAACAGCGCGGGCGAACGGAACGCCTCGATCCACCCGCCGTCGTGCACGAGCGGCTGGGCATCGGTGCGCGCGAGCAGCGCATCGTGTTCCACGACGCTCGCCGCGACGAGCGGCAGCAGGTCGCGCGCGGCGGCCGCGAGCCGCTGCGGCGACGATTCGCGCCAGAAGCGCGCGAGCCAGCCCGCGTAGGCGGGCAGCGCGCGGTAGTCCCAGTAGAGATCGACCGAGCGGTTGCGCGCATAGCGCAGCAGCGTGCCGAGCCGGCGTGGAAACGCGTACGGCACGACCGACGAGCGCTCGATCAGCCCCGCATTGCCGTGGCTCGTTTCCTCGCCGGGCGCGCGCCGGTCGACGAGCGCGACGCGCAGCCCGCGATCCTGCAGATGCAGCGCCGACGACACGCCGACGATGCCGGCCCCCAGAACGATGACGTCGAAATCCATGGTTCCCCGTACTGCGTCGAGATTCGATGCGACACGCGCCGGCGCGGCGGCCGGCGCGCGGCGGTGATTACTTCGCGACTATGTCGCGCTTGAAGTACTTCTGCGACAGCGCGCTGAGCGTGCCGTCCTTCTTCAGCGCGTCGAGCGCGCCGACGATCCTCGCCTGCAGCGCCTTGTCGTTCTTGCGCATCCCGAAGCCCGTGCCCTCGCCGAGCGTCGCCGGATCCTTCAGCGGCTCGCCGACGATCTGGTAGTCGCGGCCGGCCGGCTTGTCGAGGAAACCGTCCTGCGCGGTCTGCGCTTCCTGCACGGCCGCGTCGAGGCGACCCGCGACGAGATCGGCGTAGATCTGGTCCTGATCCTGGTACGACACGACGGCCACGCCCGCATCGGCCCAGTGCGCCTTCAGGAAATCCTCCTGCGACGAGCCCTGCAGCACGCCGACGTGCTTGCCGCGCAGGCTCGCGACGTCGGGCCGCAGCGGCGAGCCGTGCTTCGCGATCATCACGATCGGCACCACGTAGATCGCCGGCGTGAAGTCGATGCTCTGCCGGCGCTTCGACGTGATGTTCATCGCCGAGTTGATCGCGTCGAACTTGCGCGCCTGCAGCGCCGGGATCAGGCCGTCGAACGCATTCTCGACCCACACGCATTTCATGTTCAGCTTCGCGCACACCGCGTTGCCGATGTCGACGTCGAAACCCTGCAACTGGCCGGCCGGCGTCTTGCTCTCGAACGGCGGATAGGCGGCTTCGATCCCGAAGCGCAACGTGGTCTGTTCCGCATGGGCCGTGACGGCCGCGCAGGCAAGCGCCGCAACGGCGCAAAGGGAGAGCTTCCAGTTCATGACGGTCCTTCCGTTCCGGATTGAGGCGATGAAGATCGGCACACGACGGCCCCGGCCGCGCGCCGGATCGGCATTCGAAGCAGGCGGCCGCCACACGGCGACGCGTCGTGTCCTGCACGCAAAATATAGACTCAAAGTCTACTATAGACTATATGGGATACGCGAATCACGCCCCGATTCGCGACGTCCAGAATTCGCCGCACACCCTAAACACCTTTGATTTAACGGTATTTTTTTCAAACCGTGCGACGACACGAAATCTCGAAAAGAAAAATCACCCCGATTTCATTTGTCTATATTAGACTTTTCGTCCATCACGAACACCGCCGGACGCCGTCGATCGAGACTGTCCTGTCCGGCCCCGACCGGAGATGTCGCCATGACGCAAACCGCCCCGACCCTGCCGCTGACCGTCGACGAAGCCGCGGTACGCGCGGCCCTGCCGTCGCTCGACGTGCTCGGCACGCTGCGCAGCATGTTCGCGTCGCTCGCCGCGGCGCGCGCGGTGCAGCCGCCGCAAACGCTCACGCTGTTTCCCGACCAGGCCGGCGACTTCATCACGTATCTCGGCGCGCTCGCCGACGCGCAGGTGTTCGGCGCGAAGCTGTCGCCGTATGTCGTGACGGGCGGCAAGCCCGACGGGAGACCGATCGTCACCGCGTGGACCGCGCTGATGTCGATGCGCACGGGGCAGCCGCTGATGTGGTGCGACGCGGGCCTGCTGACCGTCGAGCGCACGGCCGGCACGACCGCACTCGCGGTCGACTGCCTCGCGCCGCGCGACGCGCGCCGTCTCGCGATCGTCGGTGCGGGCGCGGTCGGCCTCGCGCACCTGCGGCACACGGCGGGATTGCGCGACTGGGAGACGATCCGCGTGTACTCGCCCGCGCTCGCCGGCGACGCGGCGCAACAGGCGGCGCTCGCGCAGCGCGATCCGCGCGCACGGGCCGCGGCGAGCGTCGAAGCCTGCGTGCGCGACGCGGACGTCGTGATGCTGTGCACGTCGTCGGGCACGCCCGTGCTCGGCGACGGGATGCTCACGCGCCCCGCGCTCGTCACGTCGATCAGCACGAACGTCGCGCGCGCACACGAGATCCCGCCCGCGTGGCTGCCCGACATGGACGTGTACTGCGACTACCGGCACACGACGCCCGCGAGCGCCGGCGAGATGCAGATCGCCGCGGCCGAGCACGGCTGGAACCCCGCGCGGATCGCCGGCGACCTGCCCGCGCTCGTCGCCGGCACCTGTCCGGCTCCGTCGTACGCGCGTCACGCCTTCTTCCGCTCGATCGGCCTCGGGCTCGAGGACATTGCGATCGCGCACGCGCTGTACACGCACCTGACGCGCGCATGAGCGTCACGCGCGCGCGGGGCCGATACAATGGCGCAACCGCCGCGGCGGCCGCGCGCGGGCGCACGGGCATGCCGGCCAACGGTGCGCCGGCGCGCCGGCCCGATGCGCTGCCCGGCCCCCGCCCACCCGAGATGGCGAACCCGATGCGCAAGAAGAAATCCCCCGTCAAAGACCTGCTGCTCACCCGCTATGCGCCGATCGCCGACGGTATCGCCGCGCTGTTCTTCCCGTACGCGGAAGTCGTGATCCACGACCTGCACGACCAGACCGTGCTGTATCTCGCGAACAACCTGTCGAAGCGCGAGGTCGGCGACGATTCCGCGCTCGAGGAAATCGATCATTCCGCGCGCGAGCGCGTGATCGGCCCGTACGAGAAACTGAACTGGGACGGGCGGCGGATGCGTTGCGTGAGCAACGTGCTGTTCGACGACGAAGGCCGCCCGGCCGGGATGATGTGCATCAACTTCAACATCGCGGTGTTCGACGAGGTGCGCGCGACGCTCGACCTGTTCATCAAGGGCGCGGGCGTCGTCGCGCAGCCGGACGAGTTGTTCCGCGACGACTGGCAGGAGCGCATCAACACGTTCCTGCACGGCTGGCTGCGCGAGCGGCAGGTCGGGCTGAACGGGCTCACGCGCGAGCACCGGCGCGAGCTCGTCGAAGCGCTTTACGCGGAGGGCGCGTTCCGGGGCAAGAGCGCGGCGAACTACGTCGCGAACGTGCTCGGGATGGGCCGCGCGACCGTCTACAAGCACCTCAAGCACCTGAAGGAAACGCAAGGCGACGCGTAAGCGAAACGCGCCGCGGGCCAATTCGCCGGAGCCCGCGGCGACTTCCGGCATCGGCAATCGCTATCGGGACGCCGCCGCCGTGTCGATGCTTCGCGATACGCCGGGCGCCGGTTTTGCAGGGCCGCCCGGCCAAGACGAAGCGCCGAAGCACAAAATGATATAGTCCCGGTTACACTTTTTTTGCTGCCCGGAATCGCCCATGACGACCGCTCCCGCCCCAACTGCCCGCCCGACCCTCACCGTCGAAATCTGGTCCGACCTGATCTGCCCGTGGTGCTGGATCGGCAAGCGCCGCTTCGACGAGGCGCTCGCCGCGTTCGCGCACGCCGACCGCGTCGACGTCGCGCTGCGCGCGTACCGGCTGATGCCCGGCCAGCCGGTCGAGCCGGTCGAGGCGATGCTCGCCGGCAAGTACCGGATGGCGCCCGCGCAGGTCGACCAGATGCTGCGCCAGGTGACCGATGCGGCCGCGAGCGTCGGGCTGCACTACGACCTGCCCGGCACGCTCGTCGGCGATACGCTCGACGGCCACCGGCTCGTGAAGCTCGCGGAAGCGACGGGCCGCGCGCACGCACTGACCGAGCGGCTGTACCGCGCGTATTTCTGCGAGCATGGCTCGCTGTTCGATCACGCCGAGCTGACCGAATTCGCGGTCGAAGCGGGGCTCGAGCGCTCGGCCGTCGAAGCCGTGCTGCGCAGTGACCTGTACCGCGACGAAGTCGAAGCCGACGCCGCGCGCGCCGCGCAGATCGGCGGCCGTGGCGTGCCGCTGTTCGTGTTCGGCGGCCGCTACGCGGTGTCGGGCGCACAGCCGGCCGATGCGTTCGCGCAGGCGCTCGACCAGGCCTGGCGCGACGGCATCGTCGAACTCGACGGCGACGACGCGGCCGCCTGCGGCCCAGACGGCTGCGAACTGCCGGCGCGCTCGTAACGCCCGTCGCATCCATCGCGCGCGTGCCGACCGCACGCGCGACTCCGCTTCGCTACTGCCACAAACCGGCAGGAAACCCGCGCGGACGAGGTCTACAATGCATCCCTTCGAATCACCATCGGAAGGCTGCAAGCCCATGACCCACGGGATTCATGGCGAGAAGCGCTGGTACGCGCTGATCGTCCTCTGCCTCGGCGTGCTGATGATCGTGCTCGACAGCACGATCGTGAACGTGGCGCTGCCGTCGATCAGCACCGACCTCCACTTCACCGAAACGGCCCTCGTATGGGTCGTCAATGCGTACCTGCTGACGTTCGGCGGCTGCCTGCTGCTCGGCGGCCGGCTCGGCGACCTGTACGGCCAGCGGCGCATGTTCCTCGCGGGCCTCGTCGTCTTCACGCTCGCGTCGCTCGCATGCGGCCTCGCGCCGTCGCAGACGATGCTGATCGCCGCGCGCGCGGTGCAGGGGCTCGGCGGCGCGGTCGTATCGGCCGTTTCGCTGTCGCTGATCATGAATCTCTTCACGGAGCCCGGCGAGCGCGCCCGCGCGATGGGCGTGTACGGCTTCGTCTGCGCGGGCGGCGGCAGCATCGGCGTGCTGCTCGGCGGCCTGCTGACGAGTTCGCTGTCGTGGCACTGGATCTTCCTTGTCAACCTGCCGATCGGCATCGCGGTCTATGCGATGTGCGTCGCGCTGCTGCCGCGCGTGCGCGCGCCGGCCGGCCCCGCGCGGCTCGACGTCGCGGGCGCGGTCACCGTGACTGCGTCGCTGATGCTGGCCGTCTACGGGATCGTCGGCGGCAACGAAGCCGGCTGGCTGTCGACGCAGACCGTCGTGCTGATCGGCGCGGCCGTCGCGTTGCTCGCGCTGTTCATCGCGATCGAGGCGCGCGCCGCGCATCCGCTGATGCCGCTCTCGCTGTTCGCCTCGCGCAACGTCGCGCTCGCGAACGCGATCGCCGTGCTGTGGGCGGCCGCGATGTTCGCGTGGTTCTTCCTGTCCGCGCTTTACATGCAGCGTGTGCTCGGCTACGGGCCGTTGCAGGTCGGCCTCGCGTTCCTGCCGGCAAACCTGATCATGGCCGCGTTCTCGCTCGGGCTGTCCGCGCGGATCGTGATGCGCTTCGGGATCCGCGGTCCGATCGCGGCCGGCCTGCTGATCGCGGCCTGCGGCCTCGCGCTGTTCTCGCGTGCCCCGGCGGACGGCGGCTTCGTCTGGCACGTGCTGCCCGGCATGACGCTGCTCGGCATCGGTGCGGGTATCGCGTTCAACCCGGTGCTGCTCGCCGCGATGAACGATGTCGATCCGGCCGATTCCGGGCTCGCGTCGGGGATCGTCAACACCGCGTTCATGATGGGTGGCGCGCTCGGCCTCGCCGTGCTCGCGAGCCTCGCGGCCGCCCGCACCAACGCGCTCGCGGCAGCGCACGCCGCGCCGCTCGACGCACTGAACGGCGGCTACCATGCGGCCTTCGCGTTCGGCGCGGCGTTCGCCGCCGCGGCCGCGCTGATCGGCCTCGCGCTGCGCATCCGGCGGCTGGATGCGGTTGAGCGCGTCGGCCCCGCGATGCACTGACCGGCAGCCGGCGGCGTCCACCGCCACGGTCGAACCGGGGCGCGCACCGTCGCGCCCTTTTTTACGCGTGCCGGGCCGGCACGCACGCCCGTTCCATCAGGCGTTTCGGACCGATCGCCGCGAGAAGGCCGGCCACCCCGCTCCGCTGCGCTCAAACGCCTGTTTTACTGCGGGCCGGTTGCCCGCCGCACGGGCCTTCGCGACCGATTTTTAACGCAGTCGTACATCCACCCGCCACATTTGCGACAATGGCGGACTTTGACGCGCGCGCAGCGGCCGCGCGCCGCCGCCGAACGCCGCATAACCGCCTGCTCCCGATGTCGCTTCCCCATATCGATCTGCTGTACTCGTTGTCCGGCCTGTTCGTCGGCATCCTCGTCGGCCTGACGGGCGTTGGCGGTGGTTCGTTGATGACGCCGATCCTCGTGCTGCTGTTCGGCGTCCACCCCGCAACGGCGGTCGGTACCGACCTGCTGTACGCGGCCGCGACCAAGGCCACCGGCACGCTCGTCCACGGCCTGAAGGGTTCGATCGACTGGCGCATCACGGGCCGGCTCGCGGCGGGCAGCGTCCCGGCCGCGGCCGTCACGCTGTGGTGGCTGCATACGCACGGGATGAACGCGCCGGGCACCGCGCGCATGATCCAGCTCGTGCTCGGCGTCGCGCTGCTGCTCACGTCGCTCGCGCTGATCTTCCGGCCGCAGCTCGCCGCGTTCGCCGCGCGCAACCCGCTCGCACCGAGCCCCGCGCGCACGCTGTGGTCGACCGTGCTGACGGGCGCCGTACTCGGCGTGCTCGTGTCGATGACGTCGGTCGGCGCCGGCGCGATCGGCGTGACCGTGCTCCTGCTGCTGTATCCGGCGCTCGCGACCACCCGCATCGTCGGCTCCGACATCGCGCACGCGGTGCCGCTCACGCTCGTCGCGGGCATGGGTCACTGGCTGCTCGGCTCGGTCGACTGGTCGATGCTGCTGTCGCTGCTGCTCGGCTCGCTGCCCGGCATCGTGATCGGCAGCCTGTTGTCGGCGCGCGCGCCCGAGCGGCTGCTGCGCAACCTGCTCGCCGCGACGCTCGTCGCGGTCGGCATCCGGCTCGTGCTCGCGTAACACGCGGCGCGAACGCCGCGCCCTCGACGGTTTGACGCCATTTCGCTGCCGGCGCATGACGCGGCGGTCCATCGCCCGCCATCCATGAAAACAGCCCGACCGGCCTGCGCCGATCGGGCTGTCGTTCATCCGGGGCGGCGCAAGCCACCCACGTCGCTTACTGCCCCTGCTGCTGCAACTTCTGCTGCTTGAGCTGCTGCGTGCGCATTTGCAGCTTCAGCACGCGCTGCAGCGCGGTGCGGTTGGCCAGGATGCCGTCGTAGAAGTTGGCGAGATCGCCCTTCAGCGCGGTCCGCGACGCGTCGTTCAGGTAGATCATGTGGCCCGACGGGTAGTTCTTGATCGTCAGGTTCTGCGCCTTGAGCGTCGGGTCGAGCGGCATCTGCGCGAGCGTCAGCTCCGTCTGGTGGAACGGCGTGACGGCGTCGAAATAGCCGTTTGCCGACAGCACCTTCAGGTCCGGGTTCACGCTCATCGTCGACGCCAGGTCACCGGCCGTGTACAGCGTATTGCCGCCGCCCTTGTTCGCGCCGGTCGGATCCGTGTGGCTGAAGTCCCAGTTGTTGAAGACCTGATCGTTCAGGTCCACGAACGACGACGTCGACGTGTACTTGAGGTCGGTGTTGATGTAGCTGTTCCACAGCACCGTGTACGCGCCGCCGACGTTCGTGATCGACGGATCGTTGCTGCCCGAGTTCGGCAGGATGTACGGCGCGATGCCCTTGCCCGTGAAGTTCGCGCGACCGTCGTACTGGCCGATCTGCGTACCCGGCACGAGCGTCAGGAAGAACGTGTACGGCGGGTTGTCGTCCGACGACGGCACGTTGCCGAGCGCCGCCGGGTTGCCGAAGGTCTGGATCAGCGACGTCGGATCCGTGCCGATGTACGAACCCATCTGCTGCGCGGTCTGCAGGTTCAGGTTCAGACGGACGTTCACGAAGCCGCCGTCCTGCGGGTTCGGCTTCTGCGCCAGCGGCGCGAGCGTGTTGTCCGCGTAATTGCGGGCCTGGACCATGTACGCGTCGAGATCGGTCGGCGTCGGGTTGAGCGTGGTCTTCTTCCAGTAGAACGCATCGGCCGCGAGCGTCGGGAACGTGCCCGGCGCGGACAGCGCATTCGCGTAGTCGAGGATCGACGACTGCAGCGTGATGCCGTTCAGGTCGATGCCGTCCTCATGCAGCACCCACGACACGACCGCGCTGCGCGCGGTGCCGTACGACTCGCCGTACAGGAACTTCGGCGAATTCCAGCGCGAGTACTTGGTCAGGTAGCGCTGGATGAAGCGGTCGATCGAGCGGGCGTCCTGGTCGGTGCCCCAGAAGTCCTTGTTCTTCGCCGGGGCGATCGCCGCCGAGTAACCGGTGCCGACCGGGTTGATGAACACGAGGTCGGTGCGGTCGAGCAGGCTGTCCGGGTTGTCGAGCAGCTTGTACGGCGCGGGCGGCGTGAAGTTCGGGAACGACGACTGCAGGCGCTTCGGCCCGTACGAGCCGAGCAGCAGGTAGACCGACGACGAGCCGGGGCCGCCGTTGTAGAAGAACGTGACCGGGCGCGGCTTCGACGGGTCCGGATTGTCCTGCGTGTACGCGACGTAGAACATCTTCGCGTTCGGCGCCGACGTGGTCGGGTCGATCGTCGTCAGGTGGCCCGTGGTGGCCGTGTACTTGATGGTCTTGCCGCCGATCGTGACCGTACGGTGCACGACGGCTGCCCCTTCCGTGGCATCCGTGACCGCGTCGTTCGGCCCGGTGCCGTACACGTCGTTGTCGACGTACGGCTGGTCGGCCGCTGCGGCCGTGGTACTGGTGTTGGCCGACGTGTTGGTGCCGGCCGACGTCGCGGCCGCGGCGGCGGCCGAAGCGGCGGGGCTCGACCCGTCGTCGCCGCCGCACCCCGTGACGAGCAGCGCTGCGGCCGCGGCGGCGGCGAGCGGCACGCTCAGTGTCGTTCCGAATAGCGCGAAACCGTCTTTCAAGGACTTCCGTGTCGTCATTATTGCCTCTCGAACAGAACGATAAATACCGCCGGCCGCAAAGGATCATTTGCGCCGACGCTCCGCACCAGGAATGCATTCGTTATGCGACGCACTCCGAGTTTTTTACCGGATCGGCGAATACCGATCGGCATGATTTACCCCACCCATATTTTTGCGACTGCACAATGGAATCAATTCCATTGCGAACGACAATTCAATAATCCGCAGCCGGGCGAATTCATCGCGCGAATTTGCATCCGCACAAAATCGACGGCAAAAACATGCCCCGCCAGGCCGGCCCGACCGGGCCGCCTCGCTTCGAACAGACGAACAATCCCCCTCGGCGAGATGCCGATTAATCACAAAACGACGATCAATCGCGACTCGAGCCGATTTAATAAAATCGAAAGGATCGATTAACTAAACGGAAAGGAATATCTCGTATATGGAATTTATTAAATTAAGTGAAAATACCGGCGCATATTAGGGTTCTGATTTACCGCCGTAAAGTAATAATTTGTTACGGCGCTCGCCATTCGGAAAAAAGGCGGCACGGGACCGATTCCACGACACCCAAAAGAAAAAGCCGGACGGCGGTCCGGCTTCGTGACGGCGGCGCGGCGGGTGCCGTCAGAGCGGCACGTCGATCGCGCCGGCGCCGACGGTGATCGCGTTCGCGCCCGGCGCGGCCGAGATCGACGGCAGGTTCGCGCTCGTCAGCGCGGGCGCGGCGCCCGGCGTGCCGCCGCGCGGCACCGTTCGGATCACCTGCGACGGCGGCAACGGCGCGCCGTTCTTCAGGTGCTTCCACATCAGGTTCAGCGCCTGCAGGTTGTAGTAGTGAACCGGCACGAAGCGCGTGTCGAAGCCCGGCACCGGCAGGAACGCGTCGAAGTGCTGGCCGTTCGTCACCTCGTAGAACACGAGCTGGCTGCGGCTGCCTTCGCTGATGCCGTTCTGCGCGACGTACGCGCGCGAGGCGTGGTTCACGGGCACGAGTGCGTCGCTGCGGCCCTGCACGATGATCGCCGGCTTGCCCTGCAGGTTCGCGTTCACGCGCACCGCATCGACGTTCGCGGGCATTCCGAGTATCCCGTTCGTCCAGAGCTGGCGCAGGCACAGCGCACCCGCAAAGCTCGCATCCGGCGTCGCGAGCCGGTGGTCGACGCCCGCGCCCGTGTTGAACACGAGGTCGATGCCGGCCGTCGGGGGCACGCCGTTGCCGACGCCGAACACGGCCGGCATCGGCGACGTGGCGGGCGCGGCCACGGCACCCGTCGCCGGGTTCGTCGTCGCGAAGCTGAAATTGCACAGGTTGTCGGTCACGCGCGAGCGCGTGTACGCATTCGCATAGGTCACCGCGATCGCCGGAATCGCCTGCGAATCCCACATCGGCGCCTGCAGCAGGTCGGAATCGGCGAGGTAGCCGGCCGCGTGAAGCTGCGCAAGCGCGTCGGCGGCCTGGCTTTGCGTATCGGCGCCCGACACGAGCCCGGCCGCGGCGAGCGTCGCGCAGCGCTGGGTGCGGATCGACTGCGTGGTCGCCGCCGGCAGCGCACTCAGGTACGGCGCGCCGGCGAGCGACGCCGATGCCGCCGCGCACGGCTCCAGCAGGTTCGCGAGCGTCGCGTAGTCGGCCAGCGGCCGGCCGAACGACGGCACCGGCTGGCCGCCCGAGCGCACGACCGCGTTCGGCGCCATCCGCACGTTGATCTGCGGCTCGCCAACCACGACCGCGGTGATCCAGCCGCGGTTGTCCTGCTCGGCCGCCGCGAGCGACGCGCCGCCGCCGTTGCTGACCGACGCGGCGATCGTCGTGATGTCGCCCGCGCGATAGCGCACGCCATGATGCGAGCCGTCGATCAGCGGTCCGAACTGCTCGTTGAGCGCCCAGTACGCGAACTCGACCGACTGCAGCGTCACGCGCCCCCAGTCCTGCTCGGGATTCTGCTGCGAATGCGCGTGCTTGAACGCATAGCGGTTCGGGAAGCGGGCATTGAACGTGGCGAGATCGCCGCTGGTGACGTTCGCGGTGAACAGGCTCGTGGTGCCGGCCAGCACCGCGTTGGCGAGCGTGCCGTCGATCAGCGTGATGGTGTCCGACATGAGTTCGTGCGCGCCGTTGCCGCCGCCCTTGTCGTTGTAGGCGACCGCGCAGCCGCGCTTGAGCGCCCATTCGCCGGCCGCGGAAATCGCACCGTACACGCCGCGCGAGCCGGACGACGTCGCGGTGACGATGCACGGCTGCGCGGGATTGAAGCTGGCGGGTACCTGCACGAGCAGCGTGACGTTCTTGCTGCCGCTGCCATCGTCGGAGTACGCGAGATATTCGGTGCCGGGGATCTTGCCTTCGCCGAGCGTGTCGTTGCCGTCGAGGTCGACGTTCGGCCCCCAGAAGCGACCGTAGCCGCCATTCGCGCTCATGTCGACGAGCGCGCGGTAGTTCGACCAGATCGCGAGGCGGCGCAGCTCGGCGCTCGTCGGCCGGGCGGCATTCGCAAAGCCGGGGGCGCTCGCCGAGCCGAGGCCCGTCTTGCCGAGGCCGGCCGTCAGCAGGTCGTCGCTCGCGCCGTCATAGGCCGTCGTGCGCACGTTGCCGGACACGAAGCCGGGCAACCGGTTGCGCTCGGCCGACTCGTCGCCGTTGCAGGCGCCGAGTATCGCGACCGCGGCCAGCGCCGCGCCGAAAACCATCCGCCTGCCCCACCCGAGCCTCGTCATCGCCGCCCTCTCGATATCGTTATCGGTCCGCCACCGCTTTATGCGGCATGCGGCCTCTCAAGCGCAAACGGGCCCCGGCGTACCGGGGCCCGCCTGAAAACGGGCGCATGCGGCGCTCACGCGCCGCTGCCCGGCATCACTGCTGCTGAACCGTCAGCTTGTTCGTGACCGACGTCACGCCCTTCACGCCCTTGGCTGCCTCTTCGGCCTTGTCGATCTGATCCTGGGCCGGCATCGTGCCTTCCAGCGTGATCGCGCCACCCTTCGAGCGCACCACAAGGTTCGACACGTTCACGCCGGGTTCCTTCGAAATCGCCTTGCGCACCGCGTAGCCGAGCTTGCGGTTCGCCTTCTTCGCGGTTTTCGCGGCGGCCTTCGGCGCGCTGGCCGCGGGCGCTTCCATTGCGGCGGCATCGCTCGACTGCGCATACACGCTGCCCGACAGACAGGCCGCCACGGCGGCGACGCCCAACGCTCTCAACACGATCGACTTCATGCTATCTCCTTATCACTCCGGAACGGCCGTGCACAGTACGGCCGATTACCCCCAAAAGCAGCCGGCCCGCGCGCGAACGGGCGGGACAGCCGGTGTTTTCCACGGCGATACGAGAGAGGCAAGACGGGCTGGCGGCCGGCGCACGCGAAAGCGGGCCGGCCGCGCCGGACAGCCGCCGGCCGGACGCGCCCGGTCTGCTTGCGTGCCGGGTCGCGCGCAAATCGGGCGCGGCTGCGTCGCACAATGTAATCCAGCGCCCGCGGAAGCGCAAAGATTTTGACGCGGGGCTGCCCACCGCTGTCGCCGCGGGGCCGCGCCGGGCTGCCCCACTCGCGCACGCACGGCGAAACCGGGTACCATCGCCGCGAGCATCGGCATCGTCCATGACAACCGTCCGGCCGTCACCGATACGTCACGCCAGCGTCATCCGCCGCCCCCATGAAGCCAGTCCGCCCTCGCCCGCCTCGCCGCATCCTCGCCCGCTTCGTCGCGGTGTCGTGGCGCGACCTCGCGCTGTCGATCGGCCCCACCGTGCTGCTCGCCGTCGCGGCCGTCTGGCTCGCGGTCAAGCTGATCCAGCCGGCACCGCCGTCCACGCTCGTGATCTCGTCCGGGCCGCCCGGCAGCACATACTGGAACGCCGCGCAGAAATACAAGACGATCCTCGCGAAGAACGGCGTCACGCTCGACGTCCAGTCATCCGAAGGGTCCGCCCAGAACCTCGCGCGGCTGTCGAACCCGAACGCGACGGTCGACGTCGGCTTCGTGCAGAGCGGCATCGGCCCGAAGGAGCGCGACGAACACCTCGTGTCGCTCGGCAGTATCGGCTACGTGCCGCTCGCGATCATGTATCGCGGCCCGGTCGTCGCGCGCCTGTCCGACTTCAAGGGCAAGCGGCTCGCGCTCGGCGCGGAAGGCAGCGGCGCGCGCGAGCTGAGCCTCGCGCTGCTGAAGATGAACGGCATCGTGCCGGGCGGCTCGACCGAGCTGCTGCCGACCGCCGGCGAGGACGCGGCCACCGCGCTGCTCGACGGCAAGATCGACGCGGCCTTCCTGTCCGGCGACTCGACGCAGATCCCGGTGATGGCGAAGCTGTTCCGCGCGCCGGGCGTGCACGTGTATTCGTTCACGCAGGCCGAGGCGTACGCGCGGCGCTTTCCGTACCTGACCGCGATCACGCTGCCGATGGGTGTCTACGATCTCGGCCGCAACCTGCCGCCCGCCGACATCCACACGGTTGCACCGACCATCGAACTCGTCGCGCGCGATTCGCTGCATCCCGCGCTGTCCGACCTGCTGATCGAGGCCGCGCGCGAGGTACACGGCCACGCGACGATCCTGCAGCACGCGGGCGAATTCCCGTCGTCCGTCACCCGCGGCTTCCCGCTGTCCGACGATGCCGCGCGCTACTACAAATCAGGCAAGACCTTCCTGTACCGGCGGCTGCCGTTCTGGGTCGCGAGCCTCGTCGACCGGCTGCTCGTCGTGGTCGTGCCGCTGATCGTCGTGCTGATCCCCGGGCTGCGGCTCGTGCCGTCGCTGTACGGCTGGCGCGTGCGTTCGCGCATCTACCGCTGGTACGGCGCGCTGATCGCGCTCGAGCGCAGCGCGCTCGGCGAACACACGGCCGAGGAACGCGTGCAGTTGCTCGACGAGCTCGACGACATCGAGGAAGCCGTGAACCGGATGAAGATGCCGCTGGCCTATGCCGGGCAGTTCTACGTGCTGCGCGAGCACATCGGCTTCGTGCGCGAACGGCTCACCGCGCACGACCAGGACACGCCGGCGGCCCCGCCTGGCACCGGCAGCCAACCGCAGGCACGCGCCGACGCGGCACCGGCACCGGCACCGGCCGGCGATCCCCCCCGGGCGACTCCCGGTTCCGCGTGAGCGGACGATCCGCGATCATTGCCGCATGCGCGCGCCGCCGCGTAACATGAAGGCCGCCGCCAGGCGCCGCACGCCCCACCCTCTGGAGATCGTCATGACAACCGGCCTCGACACCGCCCAGCCTGCCTGGTTCTTCGACTTCGTGTCGCCGTTCTCCTATCTGCTCCTGGAACAGCATGACAAGTGGCCGGATGTGCCGTTCGAGCCCATCGCCGTGTCGCTCATCGACCTGCAGCGCCACTGGGGCCAACGCCCGACCGCCGACGTGCCGGCCAAGCGCGTGTTCACGTACCGTCACGCGCTGTTTCGCGCGGAACAGCTCGGCATCCGCTTCAAGATGCCGCCCGCGCACCCGTTCGATTCCGACAAGGTGTTGCGCCTCGCGATCGCGCTGCGCGCCGATATCGCGACGGTGCTGGAGATGTACCGCTTCATCTGGCGCGACGGCAACGATCCGTCGACGCCGGAAGGCTTCGCGGCGCTGTGCGAGCGCGTCGGCGTCGGCCATGGCGACGAGCTGATCGAATTCGAGGAGACCACCGCGCAACTGGCCCGCAACAACGCCGATGCGATCGCGCTCGGCGTGTTCGGCGTGCCGACGTTCTGGATGAACCAGCAGCTGTTCTGGGGCGAGGACGCGCTGCCGATGGTGCTGTATTGCGCGCGCACGCCGAACTGGCTCGAATCGCGCGAGGTCAAGCGGATCAGCACGCTGCCGAAGGGCCGGATGTGATGGCCGGTATCACGCACGCCGACGCGCGGCTGCGGTAAGGTTACGCTTCACCCGAATCCCCCTAACGATGGAAGAAGACGACCGTACCGCCTCGCTCGATATCTGGCTCGTGCGCGTGTTGCGCACGCTGCTGCTCGAGCGCAGCGTCACGCAGGCCGCGCTGCGGCTGAACCAGACCCAGCCAGCGATCAGCACCGCGCTGCGCAAGCTGCGCGAGACGCTGAACGACCCGATCCTCGTGCGCGGCAAATCCGGGATGGTGCCGACCGAATACGGCGCGTCGCTGCTCGAGGCCGCGTCGCGCGCGCTGCGCGAGGTCGACTTCATCGCGACGCCGCACGGCAACTTCGATCCGTCGTCCGCACGGCGCACGTTCCGCGTCGCCGCCCCCGATTACCTGAACGATTTCTTCATGCCGACGCTGATCGAGCGCTTTCGCGACGCGGCGCCGCATGCGCACCTGGAAATCGATTCGCTGAATCCCGCGCTCGATCACGCGGGCGCGCTCGAATCGGGCGCGCTCGATCTCGTGATCGGCAACTGGCCGAAGCCCGATCCGCAGTTCGCGCGCCAGGACCTGTTCTCCGACACGATCGTGTGCCTGATGCGCGATGCGCACCCGCTCGCACGCGTGCCGCTCACGCGCGAAGCGTACGCGTCGGCCGCGCACGTCGCGCCGACGCCGTACACCGGCGACAAGCGCAATGCGATCGAGATCGGCCTGGCGCGCGCGCGCCTCACACGGCGCATCGTGACGACGCTGCCGTACTTCGGGATCGTGCCGCAGGTGCTGCTGCAGTCGGACCTGATCTTCACGACGACGCGCCGCTTCGCGACGCACTATGCGCAGTTGCTGCCGCTCGTGGTCGTCACGCCGCCCGTGCCGTTCCCGCGCATCAAGAGCTACCTGCTCACGCATCCGCAGCCCGACCGCCCGACCGACATCGCGTGGCTGTGCGCGCTGATGCAGAGCGTGTCCGACGAGTTGACGGTTCCCCGCAGCCGCAAGCGCTGAGCCGCGGCACCGAACGGGGCGCGGCCGCTCAGGCCGTGCAGAAGGTTTCCTGCAGATGGGTCCAGCGCACGACGCCCGCCGCGTCGCGCTCGAACACGGCGGTTGCACGGCGCGCGGGCAGCTCGCCCGAAGCCGCGTGCTGCGCTTCGAGATAGGTGAGCGTCGCATGCGACGCGCCGCTCGCGAGCACGCGGGTGTCCGACAGCGAGATGCGCAGTCCCGGCTTCGCGCCGGCGAGCTTCGCGAACAGCGCGCGCGTACCGTCGTGATCGACGACACGGCCGTCGGTCAGGATCATCGTGAATTCAGCGGAAAAAGCGGCGAGCAGCGCGTCGAGCGCCTCGGGCGCGGTATCGACGCCGGACAGCCAGCGCTCGATGGCGACGAGGCTGGCATCCAGCGCGTCGAGATAAACCTGGTGATCGGACATGGTGGTGTGCACGGTAAGGCGCGGCCCGGTGCCGCGCGTCGTCGTGCAGTGTATGCAAAATCGCGCGGCCGTGCGTCAGGGGCGGGTCCAGCTGATCGCGGGCTTGCGCCGGCCCCACGAACGATTTTCTCCAACCGGGGGAACGTGCCCTGCCCACTCCCCGCTACCGCGCGCAGGACACGTCGTCGCGCGCACGCCCCGATGCGGCCGCCTTCGCATCGGCCACCGGCATGCCCGAGCGCGCCTGCAGCAACTCCGCGCACACGGCCACCGCGATCGCGCCCGGCGCCTTGTCGACGATGCCCGCGACGCCGATCGGGCACACCATCTCCACGAGCCGCGCCGGATCGACGCCGCGCGCGGCAAGCCGGCGCTCGAACTTCACGCGCTTGGTGCGCGAGCCGATCATCCCGAAGTACGCGTAGTCGCGCCGCCGCATGATCTGCGCGGCGAGCGAGAAGTCGAGCGCGTGGTTGTGCGTCATCACGAGGAAGTACGCGCCGGGCGGCGCGGCGTCGACGACGGCCTCCGGCGTGTCGGTCGGCTCCGGCTGCACGTTCGGCGGACACTCGTCCGGGAACAGCTCGTCGCGCGTGTCGACCCACTGCACGACGCACGGCAGCGCGCCGAGCAGCGTGACCAGCGCGTGACCGACGTGCCCGGCGCCGAACAGCACGATGTGCATCGGCGCCGGCGTGCCGGTCGCGCGGTTGCGCTGGCCGGTGCCCTGCGCGAACGCCGGGGGCGACGCGGTGCGGAGCGTGCGTGCGGGGCCGTTCATGTCAGCCTCCGCCGGGCCGCCCCAAGGAGGCTGACCGCCCCCGCGGCGGGAGCCGTGCATGGGGCCGGAGCAAGCGCTGAAGCGCCGACTCCGGTCGACAGCGAACGAAGCGAGCGTGGGGGCCGTTTCATCTCAGACAGCCTGCGCGGCGCGTGCCGCTCGCACCGCGTTGATCGCGCGCAGGATCGACTCGCCGGTGGCCGGCGCGTCGAGCGGCGGGTTCACCGTGTAGTCGCCGACCGCCGCGATCGCGTCGCGCACCGCGAAGAAAACCGAGAACGGCAGCAGCAGCGGCGGCTCGCCGACAGCCTTCGAACGGTGGATGCTGTCCTCGACGTTGCGGTTCTTGAACAGTTGCACGTTGAATTCGGGCGGCGTGTCGTTCACCGTCGGGATCTTGTACGTGGACGGCGCATGCGTCATCAGCTTGCCGCCCTTGTTCCACCACAGTTCCTCGGTCGTCAGCCAGCCCATCCCCTGGATGAACGCGCCCTCGACCTGGCCGATGTCGAGCGCCGGGTTCAGCGACGCGCCCACGTCGTGCAGCGCATCGACGCGCAGCGTGCGCATCTCGCCCGTGAGCGTATCGATCACGACTTCCGACACGGCCGCGCCGTACGAGTAGTAGTAGAACGGCCGGCCCTGCAGCTTCGACTGATCCCAGTACAGCTTCGGCGTCGCGTAGAAGCCGTCGGACCACAGCTGCACGCGCGCGAGGTACGCCTTCGCGATCACTTCGCCGAACGGGATACCGTTGCCACCGACCCACACGACGTCGTTGCCGAACTTCACGTCGGCCGCATCGACCGTGCCGTCGCCGAACTGCTTCGCCGCGAACACCGCGAGCCGCTCGCGCAACTGCCGCGCCGCATCCTGTGCGGCCTTGCCGTTCAGGTCCGAGCCCGTCGACGCGGCCGTCGCGGACGTGTTCGCGACCTTGCTGGTGTCGGTCGCCGTCACGCGGATCCGGCCGAAGCGGATGCCGAGCTCGTGCGCGACGACCTGCGCGACCTTCGTGTTGAGCCCCTGCCCCATCTCCGTGCCGCCGTGGTTCACGAGCACCGAGCCGTCGGTGTAGATATGCACCAGCGCGCCGGCCTGGTTGAAGTGCGTGACGTTGAACGCAATGCCGAACTTCACCGGCGTGATCGCGATGCCCTTCTTCAGCACCGTGTTGCGTGCGTTGAATGCGCGCACGCCCGCACGCCGCGCGCGGTAATCGCTCGTCGCTTCGAGTTCGCCGAGCAGCTCCTGCAGCACGTTGTCCTCGATCGTCTGCCCGTACGGCGTGACGTTGCGTTCGGTCTTGCCGTACAGGTTCGCATAACGGACGTCGAGCGGATCGCGACCGAGCGAACGCGCGATGTCGTCGAGGATGTACTCGATCGCGAACGCGCCCTGCGGGCCGCCGAAGCCGCGGAACGCGGTGTTCGACTGCGTGTTGGTCTTGCCGCAATAGCCGGCGATATCGACGTCGCCCAGCCAGTACGCGTTGTCGAAGTGGCATACCGCGCGCGTCATCACCGGGCCCGACAGGTCGGCCGAGAAACCGCAGCGCGACGTCATGTCGAGCGCCACGCCGTCGATGCGGCCGTCGTCGTCGTAGCCGACGTCGAAGCGGTAATGGAAGTCGTGCCGCTTGCCGGTGATCATCATGTCGTCGTCGCGGTCCGGGCGCAGCTTCACCGGGCACAGCAGCTTCCACGCCGCGAGCGCCGCGCAGCAGGCGAACAGGCCCGACTGCGATTCCTTGCCGCCGAACCCGCCGCCCATCCGGCGGCATTCGACGAGCACGTTGTGCGACGCGACGCCGAGCACGTGCGCGACGAGGTGCTGCATCTCGCTCGGGTGCTGCGTCGAGCAGTACACGTGCATCCCGTCGTCGTCCTTGGGCACCGCGTACGCGATCTGCCCTTCGAGATAGAACTGCTCCTGGCCGCCGAGCAGCATTTCGCCCGTCTCGCGGTGCGGCGCGACGGCGAGCCGCGCGGCCGCGTCGCCGCGGGCGAGCTTCAGCGGCGGGATCACGTAGGTTTCGGCCGCGCGCGCTTCCTGCGCGGTGAGGATCGCCGGCAGCTCCTCGTAGTCGACCTGTGCGCGGCGCGCGGCGAGCCGCGCGGTTTCATGCGACGTCGCGACGACGATGAACATCGGCTGGCCGACGAACTGCACGATGCCCTTGGCGAGCACCGGGTCGTCGTGGATGATCGGGCCGCAATCGTTGACGCCCGGGATGTCGTCGGCCGTGAACACGGCGACCACGCCCGGCGTCGCGCGCACCGCGTCGAAGTTCATCGACACGATCTTCGCGTGCGGCTTCGCCGACAGGCCGAGCGCCGCGTGCAGCGTGCCCGCGACGATCGGGATGTCGTCCGTGTAGGTGGCGCGTCCGCTCACGTGCAGATGCGCGGATTCGTGTGCGCGCGAGACGTGGACCTGCGCGGCTTCGGCTTGCGGGTCGAGGGTGCTCAGGAACGGTTCTGCTTGCTGGTTCATGTTCGGTGTTCTCCGTCTTCAGACGCGCGCCGCGTCGGTGCCGGGTTCGGCGGCCACTTCACGCACATTCAGGGCTTGCGGCGGCAGCGGGTCGTGCGGGCGCGTCTCCAGCCAGAATCGGTAAATCAGGTTCTTCGCGGTATCGAGGCGGTACGTGCTCGTCGCGCGCATGTCGGTGAGCGGCTGGTAGTCGCGCTCGAGCGCCTGCATCGCGGCCTGCGCGGTGGCTTCATGCCACTGCGCGCCGTCGAGCACGGCTTCCGTGTGCGCTGCACGCTTCGGCGTCGCGGCCATCCCGCCGAACGCGATGCGCGGCTCGCGGATCGTGTCGCCGTCCGCAATGAAAGCGAACGCCGCGCACACGGCCGAGATGTCGGAGTCGAACCGCTTCGACAGCTTGTACGTGCGGAACTGCAGCTTCTCGCGCGCGCCGGTGCGGGTCGGCACCTTCAGCCCGACGACGAATTCGTGCGGCGCCATGTCCGTCTGCTGGTAGCCCGTGTACAGCGCCTCGAGCGGCAGCTCGCGCACCGTGTCGCCGCCGCGCAGCACCACGCGCGCGCCGAGCGCGATCAGGCCCGGCATCGAATCGCCGATCGGCGAGCCGTTCGCGACGTTGCCGCCGATCGTGCCCGCGTTGCGGATCGGCAGCGACGCGAAGCGCTTCCACATCTCGGTGAGTTCCGGATACTGGCCGGCCAGCGCCGCATACGCGTTCTCGACCGTCACCCCCGCGCCGATCTCGATCCAGTCGCCGCGCTCCGCGACGCGCTGCAGTTCGGCGATCTGGCCGACGTAGATCAGGTCGTCGAGCCGGCGCATCTGCTTGGTGACCCACAGGCCGATGTCGGTGCTGCCCGCGAGAATGCGCGCGTCGGGCCGCTCGACCTTGAGCGCGGCCAGCGCGTCGAGCGTGCGCGGCGCCGCGAAGCGCGCGCCGTTGTTTGTCGCGTAGTCGAACGTGTCGTCGCGCTTGAGCGACGCGAGCATGCGGGCCAGTGCCGCCGTGTCGACCGGCGCCGACGGCGGCGGTGCGTCGAACATCTGCACGGCCGCTTCGACGATCGGGCGATAGCCGGTGCAGCGGCACAGGTTGCCGGTCAGCGCATCGGCGATCTCGGTACGCGTCGGCACGTCCTTCGCCTTCGCGCACGTGCCGGCGCTGCCGCAGCCTTCGTGGCCGTGCTTCTCGTACAGCGCCCACATCGACATCACGAAGCCGGGCGTGCAGAACCCGCATTGCGAACCGTGGCAATCGACCATCGCCTGCTGCACCGGATGCAGCGCGCCGTCCGGCTGACGCAGGTCCTCGACCGTCAGCAGCGCCTTGCCGTCCAGCGTCGGCAGGAACTGGATGCATGCGTTGACGGCCTTGAACTCGACCGCGCCGGCGTCGGTCAGCTCGCCGACGACGACCGTGCACGCGCCGCAGTCGCCTTCCGCGCAGCCTTCCTTGGTGCCGGTGCAATGCGCGTCCTCGCGCAGGTATTGCAGCACGGTGCGGGTAACGTCCGCGCCGCTGACTTCGCGGATCGCGTGACGATGGTAGAAGCGGATCGGCTCACTCATGTCTCGATGTTTCTTCAAATGGGGGCAAGGCGGCGTGCGCAGTGCGCTTGACCGACGTTTTTCTGACAGTTTGCACGCTATCACCATCAAATTCCTCAACCCATAGCCCATCACGCATGGGGCCCATATAACTGCCGCGATATGAGTGCCGGCGCCGCCCGGCGGCCTTTCCGCACGGGGCTCCCCGCCCATTCCCTGCGCCGCCGCAACCGTCCGCCGGCTTCGAAAACAGGGCGCGATTAACTAAACGGTACCTGCGTGAAAACCGGTTCCATGGGAAAATCCCGATTCCCTTTTTCGCCGTCTTCCGTTCGTTTCGTTCACCCGTTCCGACCCCATGTCCACCGATTCCGCCACACCGCCGCGCAGCGGGTTCGCGGTCACGCTGCAAATCGTGTCCGTCGTCTGCTTCACGTTCATCTGCTACCTGACCATCGGCCTGCCGCTCGCGGTGCTGCCCGGCTTCGTCCATGACGACCTCGGCTTTTCCGCGATCGTCGCGGGCGGCGCGATCAGCGTCCAGTATTTCGCGACGCTCGCGTCGCGTCCGCTCGCCGGGCGCCTGGCCGATACGCTCGGGCCGAAGCAGACGGTGCTGCGCGGGCTGGTCGGTTGCGGGGTGTCGGGCGTGCTGCTGCTCGTCGCGCTGCTGCTCGCGCACTGGCCGGTCGCGAGCCTCGTGCTGCTGGTCGCGAGCCGGCTCGTGCTCGGCGTCGGCGAAAGCCTGTGCGGCACCGGCGCGATCCTGTGGGGCATCGGCCGGGTCGGCGTCACGCACAACGCGAAGGTGATCTCGTGGAACGGCATCGCGACCTACGGCGCGCTCGCGCTCGGCGCACCGGTCGGCGTCGCGATCGCGCATACGCTGAATCCGGCGCTGATCGGCGTGATCGTGATCGCGCTCGCCGCAACCGGCTTCTACCTCGCGCGCCTGATCGCTTCCGTGCCGCTCGTGCACGGCGAACGGATGTCGTATGCGAGCGTGTTCACGCGCGTGCTGCCGCACGGCCTCGGCCTCGCGCTCGGCTCGGCCGGCTTCGGCTCGATCGCAACCTTCGTCACGCTGTATTACGCGGCGCGCCACTGGCCGAACGCCGCGCTGTCGCTGACCGTGTTCGGCACGCTGTTCATCGGTGCACGCCTGCTGTTCGCGAACACGATCAAGACCTACGGCGGCTTCCGCGTCGCGATCGTGTCGTTCGCGTTCGAATGCTCGGGCCTCGTGCTGCTGTGGCTCGCGCCCGTGCCCCACGTCGCGCTCGTCGGCGCCGCACTGACGGGCTTCGGCTTCGCGCTGATCTTCCCGGCGCTCGGCGTCGAGGCCGTCGCGCTCGTGCCGCCCGCAAGCCGCGGCGCGGCGCTGTCCGCGTACTCGGTGTTCCTCGACCTGTCGCTCGGCATCACGGGCCCGCTCGCCGGCTATGTCGCAGGTGCGTTCGGCTATCCGCAGGTGTTCCTGTTCGCGGCGGTGGCGGCTGCCGCGGGCGTCGCGCTGTCGATGGTGCTGTACCAGCGGCAGGCGCGGGTCGCAGGGAGCGGCGCGGCGGCCTGATCGCGCGGTGCGTTGCAAGCAAGCCGGTCGCAGGCATCACGCCGCCGGCCGCGCAAAAGAAAACGCCCGCATCGCGCGGGCGTTTTTGTATCCGGGCAAGGCCGGCGCGGCGGGCCGGCCGGTCACGCGGCCCGCAGAAACAACCGCCGCGTCAGGTCGAACGCGACCAGGTTTCCGGCAACCACCAGCAACAGCCCGACCACCGCGAGCGGCGACCACTGGTAGCCCTCGAACACCGTCGACACGGCCAGCGCGACGATCGGGAACAGCACCGTGCAGTACGCGGCGCGCTCCGGCCCGATCCGACCGACGAGGGTCAGATACGCGGTAAAACCGATCACCGAGCCCGGCACGGCCAGGTAGACGAGCGCGCCGAGATAGCGCGGGCTCGTGTCGAGCGTGAACGGCAATCCGGCCGCGGCGCTGCCGACGGTCAGGATCGTCGCGCCGATCAGCATCGCCCAGCCGTTGGTGACGAGCGGGTGCAGCCCCATCGACTGCATCCGGCTCGACAGCAGGTTGCCGGCCGAAAAGCACATCGTGCCCGCGAACGCGATCGCGAGCCCGGTCCAGGTCGCGTGGTCGTCGAGGTGGCCCGCCATCTGCTGCCAGAACAGGCACGCGATGCCGGCAAGCCCGAGCAGCGCACCGGCGATCGCCGACGGCCGCAGCGGACGGCCCATGAACAGCCGGCCGTTGATCGAGTTCAACAGCGGCGCGGTCGAGAAGATCACCGCGACGAGGCCGCTCGGCACGACCTGCTCCGAGTAGTAGAAGCACAGGAAATTCAGGCAGAACAGCGCGAAGCCCTGCGCCAGGAGAAAGCGCCACGCTTCGCGCGGCGGGCGCACCGGCCGGCGCATCACGCGCAGCAGCGCGAACAGCACGGCGGCCGCGAGCCAGAAGCGCCATGCGATCGACACGGGCGGCGGCACGGAGCCGAGCTGCCACTTGATCGCGATCCAGGTGGTGCCCCAGATCAGCACGGTGACGAAATAAAGCGACAGGTTCATGGCGGCAACGATCCGAAAGAACGGGTGAAACGGGATCCCGACTATGCCGCCGCCCGGCGCGCGCCGATTGTCCGGAATTGCGGTCTTTTTCGGGCCGCCGCACGCGGCGCCGCGCGCCCGCTTATACTCGGCCCATCATGAGCTTCTCCCTCTCCGCGCCCCCCGTCGACCACCCCGCCGCGCTGGCTGGCGGCGATCTGCCGTTCGGCCTGCAGTCGGTCTGCCGCACGCTCGCCGACGCGAACGCGACGCTCGAGCGCTTCGCATGGCTCGGCGACCATCTGGCGATCGCCGAATGGACCCGGATCACCGACGAAAGCGAGACGGTCTACGAGCAGCCCGGCCACCACACGCTGTCGTGCTACCTCGACGGCGGCTACCGGACGGAACGCCAGCGCGTGCCGCGCTACGGCGCGCCGAGCCTGCTGTGCGCGCTGCCGGGCGACCACGAATCGCGCTGGTGGGTGCGCGGCGAGATGCACTTCATCCACCTGTATTTCCTGCCCGAGCACTTCACGCAGCGCGCGATCCGCGAACTCGACCGCGAGCCGCGCGAGCTGAAGCTTGCCGACCGCACCTATTTCGAGGATGCGCGCGTCGCCGCGCTGCTGCGCTCGCTCGCGCTGGATGGCTGGGACGATGCCGACGAGCGGCTGCGCGTGAACGAGACCGCGCACGAGGTACTGAGCCTGCTGCTGCGCGGGCAGAGCACGGCCCGCACCGACACGACGTTCCGCGGCGGGCTCGCGCCGGCCGTGCGCCGCCGCGTGCGCGACTACATCGACACGTACCTGACGCAGCCGCTGACGCTCGGCGAACTCGCCGACGTCGCCGCGCTGTCCGAGTACCACTTCTCGCGGATGTTCCGGCTGTCGTTCGGCCGCGCGCCGCATGCATGGGTGGCCGAGCAACGGCTGGCGCGGGCGCGCGAGCTGCTGCGCACGACGGCGCTGCCGCTCGCGCAGATCGCGGCCGACTGCGGCTATGCGAACGCCGGCCATTTCAGCCATCGCTTTCGCGACGCACACGGCACGACGCCGAACACGTACCGGCGCGCGATGCAGGGCCGCTGAGCGCGGCCCCTTTCCTCGTCTTCCTGCTTACGCGCCGCGCCCCGACAGTTCCTGCTCGAGCGCCGCGACACCGGCCGGCAGGTCGACCGGCACCTTCAGGTCGACCATCGTGCGGCCGAACGCGTGCAGCGTGCGGAACAGGTTGTGTTCGCGGCACTGCTCGCCCATTTGCCCGATCCGTACGATCGGCAAGCCGAACGAGCCCGAAATCTCGACCTGGTAGTGCTTCGAGATATGGCCGCAGACCATCCCCGGCGTGAGTCCTTCCGGCGTCTCGATCCCGACCACCGAATTCAGGCGGCAGTCCTTCGGTGCATAGAGCTTGAGCCCCATCGACTCGACGCCCGCCTGCAGCGCGAGCGAGCAGCGCAGGTGGCGCGCGAAGCGGCTTTCGAGCGTCTCCGCGCAGACGAGCCGCAGCGCCTCGTGCAGCGCGAGCACGCCCGACACGGGCGCCGTGTAGTGATAGCCCGCGTTGTGCCAGAAGTTCTCGGCGAGCGCCATATCGAGGCACCAGTGCGCATTCGGCTCCGGGCGCCGCTTCATGCGATCCCACGCGGCGTCGGAAAACGCGATCAGCGACACGCCCGGAATCGACGACAGCCCCTTCTGGCCGCCGGTGATCACCGCGTCGATGCCCCACGCGTCCATCTCGAGCGGCATCGTCGACAGCGTGCACACCGCGTCGACCACGACCAGCGCGCCGGCCGCCTTCGCGAGCGCCGCGATGTCCCGCAGGTCGCGGTTCCACACGGTGTTCGACGTCTCGCCCTGCACGATCGTGACGATCTCGGGCCGCTCGCGCGCGATTGCGTCCGCGATCTCGTCGAGGCTCGCGACCGCACGGTCGGCCACTTCGAGCGTCGCGACGTCGGCGCCGACACGCGTGGCCATCTCGGCCATCCGCGCGCTGAAGAAGCCGTTGCGGATCGACAGCACGCGCGTACCGCGCCACGCGAGGTTCGAGATCGCCATTTCCATCGCGGCCGAACCGGGGCCCGCGACGCCGAGCACCCACTTCGTGCGGGTCTGGAACACATAGCGCGCCATCTCCTTCACCTGCTCGATGATCTTCGCCATCGTCGCGCCGAGGTGGTTGATCACGATCGTGTTCGCCTTCGCGACGGCGGCCGGGATCGGAACCGGGCCGGCCCCCATCATCAGCAGCGGTTCTTCGGGCAGGATCGCGTCAAGCGGCACGACGACGGGACAGGGAATCGGCGAGTAATCGATGGACATGGCTGGTAAAAGGTGAGGAAAGGAAGTGCACGGACGCCCGCCGCGCTGCATGGCGAACTGATCGATCATTCCGTGTTCCGCCGCCTCGCGCAAGAGGCACGCGCGGCCGGACAGCGCGACGGTGGCCCGGCTGCCGGACCGGGCCAGCCAGCCGTGCGCGGGTCGCGCGCCAGTCATCCGGATTGAAATAGGATTGCCGGCCAGGTTGTGAAACGGTTCCATTCGTGCGTCAAGCGCACGATTTTCTCCGTCAATAACACCACGATTCACCGACATCGCCGCTTCAGCATGACTTCTGCATCGAAAGAAATAGACCGGATCCCCGCTAAAAATCGCCGTACGGAATCGGATACGCAAAATTCCCGCATCACCAAAAAACATCCATTATTTCGGCATCTATTGGGGTACGCTTCCCTTAAATACCGGAACAAGCCTGCTCGAATAGTTCGCAACCTATTGATTATCATCAGAAACATTCGCACCGACCATGCTTATTCGAATACTGCACCGCCTTTGAACGGCAGGCATGCAAGACAGCGCAACGTTTAACCCGTTACCCCCGATTTCGATTTTTCGCAACCCGCCCCTTTTCTCAGGTTGACGGATATCGCTTCTGTATTCAACAATCGTCTGCGGAATCGAAAAAAACGATTTTTCGATACGAAGGAAAAACTTGGGGCCGCTCGATGCGCTTACGAGGTTGCGCGGCGTAAAACCACAACCATAATCAATCAACCGGGCCAGAAATACGCAAGCCATGAACCAGATTCAGACCATGCGTGTATTCGTCTGCGTCGCCGAGCAACAGAGCTTCCGGCGCGCGGCGCACCATCTCGGCGTGTCCAATGCACTCGTCACGCGTTCGATCGCGATGCTCGAGGGCCACCTGAACACCCGGCTGATCCACCGCACCACGCGGAACCTGTCGCTCACTGAGGCCGGCGTGCGCTACCTCGACGGGTGCCGGGCGCTGCTCGAGGAGTTCGACCATCTCGAATCGTCCGTCGCGCATGCCGTGCGCGAACCGGCCGGCACGCTGCGCGTCGTCGCGTCGGGCCTGCTGTCGCCGCTTGCGCTGACGCCGCTCGTCAGCAGCTTCCGGCACCGCTACCCGGAATTGCGCGTGCAGCTGACCGTCGCCGAGGCGCCGCTCGACGTGCTCGATTCGGGTTACGACGTCGGCATCGTCACGGGCAACCGGCTCGACGGCAACCCGGCGCTGATCGGCCACGCGCTCGCACCGAACCCGTTCGTCGCGGTCGCGGCGCCAGCCTATCTCGAGCGACGCGGCGAGCCGCGCCTGCCCGACGACCTGCCGGGCCACGACTGGGTCACGCTCGCGCCGCACCAGCATGCGCCCGCGTGGCAGTTGGTCGGCCACGACGGCGTCGCGCATTCCGTCACGGTGCGCCCCGCCTGCACGGTCAACCAGCTCGCGCTCGTCCACGCGGCCGCCGTGGCCGGCGCGGGTATCGCGGTGCTGCCCGAGCCGTGCGTCGCCGACGCGCTCGCCAGCGGCACGCTCGTGCGGCTGATGGCCGGCTACCGGATCGACGATCCCGACACGCAGCTGTCGCTCGTCTACCCGAATCGCCAGTACGTGCCGGCCCGCACGCGCAGCTTCGTCGAGCACGCGCTCGATCACTTCAGCGCGCAGCCGGCCCGCGAACGCGCCGACTACGGCTTCCTGCGGCCGCCGCGCGGGCCCGACCGCTCCGACATCGTCACGGGGCTGCAGTAAACTGCGCGCGTCAGCCTTCGGAGGTGCAGCGTGCGCGTGATCCTGTTCAGCAGCCGGCAGTACGACGACGATTCGTTTGCCGCCGCCAACCGGCAGTTCGGCTATCGGCTGCACTTCCAGCCGTCGCACCTCGACGCGGAAACCGCGATCCTCGCGCACGGCTATGACGTCGTCTGCCCGTTCGTCAACGACACCGTCGATGCGGCCGTGCTCGAACGGCTGGCGGACGGCGGCACGCGCCTGATCGCGCTGCGCTCGGCGGGCTTCAACCATGTCGACCTGGCCGCCGCCGGGCGGCTCGGCATGACGGTCGTGCGCGTGCCCGCCTATTCACCGCACGCAGTTGCCGAGCACGCGGTTGCACTGATCCTCGCACTCAACCGCCGCCTGCCGCGCGCCGTCGCGCGCACCCGCGAAGGCGACTTCTCGCTGAACGGCCTGCTCGGCTTCGACCTGCACGGCAAGACGGTCGGCGTGATCGGCACCGGCATCATCGGCAGCGTGTTCGCGAAGATCATGATGGGCTTCGGGATGCACGTGCTCGCACACTCGGTGCCGCCGTACAACGACGAGCTGATCGCGTTCGGCGCGCGCTATGTCGAGCTCGACGCGTTGCTGCACCACGCCGACATCGTCAGCCTGCACTGCCCGCTGCTGCCGTCGACGCACCATCTGATCAACGAACAAACGCTCGCGCGGATGAAGCACGGCGCGATGCTGATCAACACCGGGCGCGGCGGCCTCGTCGACGCGCAGGCGCTGGTCGACGCGCTCAAGAGCGGCCAGCTCGGCCATCTCGGGCTCGACGTGTACGAAGAGGAAAGCGGGCTCTTCTTCGAGGATCACTCCGACCTGCCGCTGCAGGACGACGTGCTCGCCCGCCTGCTGACGTTCCCGAACGTGATCGTCACGTCGCACCAGGCATTCTTCACGCGCGAGGCGCTCGCCGAGATCGCGCACACCACCCTGTTGAACATCGAGGCGTGGCATGCCGGCACGCCGCAGAACGTCGTGACGGCGAATCGCTGAGAAATCGACGAAACCGGCTCATTTCGTGGTTGCCGGCGCAACCGCAATCGTTTGCTTTTGATCAGCACTGAAAACGCGACCTTTTGCGTCAACAATTCCGCATTTTGTTTCGAATGATGTAACGCGGCCCGCGCGCGGTCTGATATCGTTGCGCCGACGTCATCCCCTGCTTGTGCCGCCCATGCGTTTCGACGACTCCGACATCGCCGCCGTGTACCGCGCCATTTTCGAACGGCGCGACATGCGCCACTTCACGCCGGCGCCCGTCGACCCTGCCGTGCTCGCACGCCTGCTGCGCGCGGCCCATCACGCGCCGAGCGTCGGCTTCATGCAGCCCTGGCGCTTCATCCGCATCACCGATCCGGCGCTGCGCACCGCGATCCATGCGCTGGTCGAGGCCGAGCGTTGTGCGACCGCCGACGCGCTCGGCGAGCGCCAGGACGAATTCATGCGGCTGAAGGTCGAGGGCGTGCGCGAATGCGGCGAGCTGCTGGTCGTCGCGCTCGCCGACGGCCGCGAGCGCCACGTGTTCGGCCGTCGCACGCTGCCGGAGATGGATCTCGCGTCCGCCGCGTGCGCGATCCAGAACATGTGGCTCGCGGCCCGTGCCGAAGGGCTCGGGATGGGCTGGGTATCGCTGTTCGACGTCGACGCGCTGCGTGCGCTGCTGCGGATGCCCGACGGCGCGAAGCCGATCGCCGTGCTGTGCGTCGGGCACGTCGACGCGTTCTACGCGAAGCCGATGCTCGAGCAGGAGCGCTGGGCGGCGCGGATGCCGATCGACGCGTGCCTGTTCGAAAACGGCTGGGACGATCCGGCCGCGATCGATGCCGCCGGCTCGCCGTCGTCGCGCGCGGACGTGGCGGACACGGAGGCGGCAATGGCAACTGGCGCCGACCCGGCAAGCGCATCGGCCACAAGCGTCGACGGCTCGCCCGAACGCATCGCCTGACGCGCACCCCGCCACCGTTGCGCCCCCAACCCATCCAGCGCCGCAATCCCCGCCGAATCCCACACTGTGAGCTTCACGCGCACGCCCCCGTCGCACCTCGGCAACACCCGTTTTGGCCCCAAGCATAGGGGTTTTCACTGAAGTAGAATCGCGGCTGTCGTTCGCCTTTCCGTCCGCCCGCCCCGCGCATCCTGCGCCCGCCCGAGCGGCGGCTTTTCCCGAGCCTACCGCGATGCACTTACCTCTGTTCGCCCTCGCCGTCGCCGCATTTGGAATCGGTACCACCGAGTTCGTGATCATGGGGCTGCTGCCCAATGTCGCCCGCGACCTCGGCGTGTCGATCCCGGCCGCCGGCATGCTCGTGTCGGGCTATGCGCTCGGCGTGACGATCGGCGCGCCGATCCTCGCGATCGTCACCGCGAAGATGCCGCGCAAGCGCGCGCTGATGGGCCTGATCGGCCTGTTCATCGCGGGCAACCTGTTCTGCGCGATCGCGCCGGGCTACGCGGTGCTGATGGCCGCGCGCGTCGTCACCGCGTTCTGCCACGGCGCGTTCTTCGGGATCGGCTCGGTGGTCGCGAGCAACCTGGTCGCCCCGAACCGTCGCGCGCAGGCGATCGCGCTGATGTTCACCGGCCTCACGCTCGCGAACGTGCTCGGCGTGCCGCTCGGCACCGCGCTCGGCCAGGCCTACGGCTGGCGCGCGACGTTCTGGGCCGTCACCGGCATCGGCATCGCCGCGGCCGCCGCGCTCGCCGTCTGCCTGCCGAAGAACCTCGCGATGCCCGACACCAGCATCACGCGCGAATTCAGCGTGCTGAAACATCCGCAGGTGCTGATGGTGCTCGGCATCAGCGTGCTCGCATCGGCCAGCCTGTTCAGCGTGTTCACGTACATCACGCCGATCCTCGAAGACGTGACGGGCTTCTCGCCGCGCCAGGTCACTTACGTGCTGCTGCTGTTCGGCCTCGGGCTGACGGTCGGCGGCACGCTCGGCGGCAAGCTCGCCGACTGGCGCCGGATGCCGTCGCTGATCGCGACGCTCGCGCTGATCGGCGTCGTCCTCGCGCTGTTCGCGGGCACGATGCACGTGCCGTTCGCCGCGCTCGCGACGATCTTCGTGTGGGGCATCCTCGCGTTCGCGATCGTGCCGCCGCTGCAGATCCTGATCGTCGACCGCGCGAGCGACGCGCCGAACCTCGCGTCGACGCTGAACCAGGGCGCGTTCAACCTCGGCAACGCGACCGGTGCATGGCTCGGCGGGATGGCGATCGGCTCGGGCGTGTCGCTGGTGAACCTGCCGTGGGTCGGCGTCGCGATGGCCGTCGCGGCGCTCGCGCTCACGCTGTGGTCGGCGTCGCTCGAACGCCGGCCGGTGGCCGTGCCGACCGAGTACGTGTAACGCAACCCTGCCGCAATCGTTGCGCGCACAACGCCACGCGGACCTGATGGCCTTCATGGACCTTTCAAGGTCCGCGGTGTAGCATCCCCGCCGATGAAAGCCATTCTCAATCGTGATTTCCTTGCGCTGATCCTGAGCGTCGCGGTCGTCGGTCTCGGCACCGGCGCCACACTGCCGCTCACCGCGCTCGCGCTGACCGAGGCCGGACACGGCACCAACGTCGTCGGCATGCTGACGGCCGCGCAGGCCCTCGGCGGTCTCGCGATCGTCCCGTTCGTCACCGCGCTCGCGCGGCACATCGGCTCGCGCCGTGCGATCGTCGTGTCGGTCGTACTGCTTGCTGCAGCCACCGCGCTGATGCAGTTCACGTCGAACCTGATCCTGTGGGGCGCGCTGCGCGTGCTGTGCGGCGCCGCGCTCATGCTGCTGTTCACGATCGGCGAGGCGTGGGTCAACCAGCTCGCCGACGATTCGACGCGCGGCCGCGTCGTCGCGATCTACGCGACCAATTTCACGCTGTTCCAGATGGCGGGCCCGGTGCTCGTCAGCCAGATCGCCGGTGCGACGAGCATTCGCTTCGCGCTGTGCGGCGCGCTGTTCCTGCTCGCGCTGCCGACGCTCGCGACGATCCGGCGCGCGCCGCTCGCCGGCGACGACGCGCATCACGAAGCGCACGGCCGCTGGCTCGACGTCCTGCCGCGCATGCCCGCGCTGATCATCGGCACCGGCTTCTTCGCGCTGTTCGACACGCTCGCGCTGTCGCTGCTGCCGCTCTACGCGATGGATCACGGCGTCGCGAGCGCCACCGCCGTGCTGCTCGCGTCGATCATGCTGTTCGGCGATACCGCGATGCAGTTCCCGATCGGCTGGCTCGCGGACAAGCTCGGCCGCGAACGCGTGCACCTCGGCGCGGGCTGGATCGTGCTCGCCGGCCTGCCGCTGCTGCCGCTCGTGATCGCCAATCCGTGGCTGTGCTGGCCGCTGCTGTTCGTGCTCGGCGCGGCGGCCGGCAGCATCTACACGCTGTCGCTCGTCGCGTGCGGCGAACGCTTCCGCGGCGCGGCGCTCGTCACCGCGAGTTCGCTCGTGTCGGCGTCGTGGAGCGCCGCGAGCTTCGGCGGTCCGCTGGTCGCGGGCGCGTTGATGGAGCAACTGGGCAGCAACGCGCTGGTCGGCGTGCTGGTCGTCTGCGTCGCGGCGTTCGTCGCGGCCGCGCTGTGGGAGCGCCGCACTGCGCTGCAGCGCGCGGTCTGATGCCGGCGCGCAAGCACACCATGGCGCCCCACCCAAACGACGACGGCGCAAACACGCGCCGCCCGGCCACGAATACGCCGATCAACTGCAAAAACGACGACGGCCCGCGCAATGCGGGCCGTCGTGCTCACGGACGCGCGACGTTGCGCGTTACGCCTGCAACGCCGGCAGGATCTTGCCGACACACGCGCCGAAGCCGACGCGATAACCGTCGCCCTGGCACCATCCGGCGAGCGTGAGCTCGTCGCCGTCCTCGATGAACGCGCGGCTGCCGCCGCCGTTCAGCGCAACCGGCTCCTTGCCGTTCCACGTCAGCTCGAGCAGGCTGCCGAACGAATCCTTCGTCGGCCCGCTGATCGTCCCCGAGCCCATCAGGTCGCCGACCCGCGTGTTGCAGCCCGCGACCGTGTGATGCGCGAGCTGCTGCGCCATCGTCCAGTACATGTGCCTGAAGTTCGTGCGGCAGATCGACGTTGCTTCGGCCGCCCCTTCCGCGCGCAGCGTCACTTCGAGCGCGATGTCGAACGCATGCTTGCCCGCGTGCCGCAGATACGCGAGCGGCTGCGGCGACTGCTCCGGCTGCGCGACGCGGAACGGTTCGAGCGCGTCGAGCGTGACGATCCACGGCGAGATCGTCGTCGCGAAGGTCTTCGCGTTGAACGGGCCGAGCGGCACGTATTCCCATTGCTGGATGTCGCGCGCGCTCCAGTCGTTCAGCAGCACCATCCCGAAGATATGCGCTTCCGCGTCCTCGCACGCGATCGGCTCGCCGAGCGCGTTGCCCCGGCCGACGATGAAGCCCGTCTCCAGTTCGATGTCGAGCTTGCGGCATGCGCCGAACACCGGACGCTCCTGGTCCGGCAGCTTCAGCTGCCCGTTCGGACGCCGCACCGGCGTACCGCTCACGACCACCGACGACGCACGGCCGTTGTAGCCGATCGGCATCTCCGACCAGTTCGGCAGCAGCGCATTCTTCGGATCACGGAACATCGAACCGACGTTGGTCGCGTGCTCCTTCGACGAATAGAAATCGGTGTAGCCGGGAATCTCGACCGGCAGATGCAGCGTCGCGTCGCGCTGCGCGACGAGCACCTGCGCGCGCAGCGCCGTATCGTCGCGCAGCCGCGCGTTGTCGCGCGAGAAGAGATCCGACAGTTGCACGCGCACGCTGCGCCACGCGTCGCGGCCGAGCGCGATGAATGCGTTCAGCGTCGGCGCGGCGAACACGTCTGCGCCGGCCGGCAGCGTCACGAGGCCCGCGCGCGCGAGCGCCGCGAGGTCGACGATCTGGTCGCCGAGCGCCACGCCTGCACGGGGCGACGCCTGCGTCGCATCGCTGAAGATCCCGAACGGCAGGTTCTGGATCGGGAAATCGCAGGCAGGATCGTTCGCCGTCTCGACCCAGCTCTTGCGGGCCGGGTCGAGCGTCGCGCGCCAGTCTTGGGTATCGCTCATCGTTGCTCCGGGTTGAAGTGTTTCCTGATGCCTTGCCAGCATTCGAAGTAGTCCGCCTGCAGCTGCGCGGTGTCGAGCGCGTAGCGCGTCGGCCGGATCAGCGTGCGGGTTTCGAACATGAACGCCATCGTCGCGTCGACCTTGTGCGGCTTCGTCGTGTCGCTCGCGGACGCCTTCTCGAACGTGTCCGCGTCGGGCCCGTGGCCCGACATGCAGTTGTGCAGGCTCGCGCCGCCCGGCACGAAGCCTTCCGCCTTCGCGTCGTACGCGCCGTGCACGAGCCCCATGAATTCGCTCGCGACGTTGCGGTGGAACCAGGGCGGGCGGAACGTATCCTCGGCCGCGAGCCAGCGCGGCGGGAAGATCACGAAGTCGATCGTGTCGACGCCCGGCGTGTCGCTCTGCGACTGCAGCACCAGGAAGATCGACGGATCGGGATGGTCGTAGCTGATCGAGCCGATCGTGTTGAACAGGCGCAGGTCGTACTTGTAAGGCGCGTAGTTGCCGTGCCACGCGACGACGTCGAGCGGCGAATGGCCGATGTCCGCGCGCCACAGGCGGCCGTTCAGCTTCGCGATCAGCTCGAACGCACCTTCGCGGTCTTCGTACGCGGCCTGCGGCGTCAGGAAGTCGCGCGGGTTCGCGAGACCGTTCGAGCCGATCGGGCCGAGATCCGGCAGGCGCAGTTGCGCGCCGAAGTTTTCGCAGATGTAGCCGCGCGCGTCGCCGTCCGGCAGCGTGACGGCAAACCGCACGCCACGCGGGATCACCGCGATCTCGAACGGCTCGACGTCGACCCGGCCGAATTCGGTCGCGATGAACAGCCGCCCCTGCTGCGGCACGATCAGCAGTTCGCCGTCCGCGCTGTAGAAGAAGCGGTCCTGCATCGAGCGGTTCGCCGCATACAGGTGGATCGCGCAGCCGTTCATCGCGGCGGCCGAACCGTTGCCGGCCATCGTCACCAGAGCGTCGACGAAATCGGTCGGTTCGACCGGCATCGGCAGCGGATCCCAGCGCAGCTGGTTCGGCGGTGTCGGCGGCACGTCGGCCGAGTCGCCGAATTCCGACACGAGCCGCTGCGGGCCCGCGTACGGCTCGAACGGCCGGTGCACGGCGGCCGGGCGGATGCGGTACAGCCACGAGCGGCGGTTGTGGCCGCGCGGCGCGGTAAATGCGGTACCCGACAGTTGCTCCGCATACAGCCCGTACGGCGCGCGCTGCGGCGAGTTGCGGCCGTGCGGCAGCGCGCCGGGCAGTGCCTCGGTCGCGAATTCGTTCGCGAAACCGCTTTGGTAGCCGGCAGCAGCCGGTTTCGACAGGTCAAGCGTCATCGTTTCCTTTCTCCCTCAATTCATCGCGGCGTTCGGCGCCTGCGCGCCGTTGCGCCGCGTTACTCCGGCCAGGCCCAGGACGAACAGCGCCGAGCACAGCACGGGCACCGCGGCCGCATGGAACAGCGCACCGTTCGACCAGTTGAGCGCAATCAGTTGTCCGCCGACGAGCGGCCCGAGCACCGAGCCGATCCGGCCAATGCCGAGGCTCCAGCCGATGCCCGTCGAGCGCAGCGACGTCGGGTAATACTTGCCCGCGAGCGCGTTCACGGCCGGCTGCCCGCCGACCACGCAGAACCCGCCCGCGAACACGACCACCAGCAGCCACGGCAGCGCGTGCGCGACCGAGCCGATCAGCCCGACCGACACGGCCGCGCACGCGAAGCAGGCGAACAGCACGCGCACGAAGCCGTAGCGTTCGATGAACCAGCCGAGCGACAGCGTGCCGATCACGCCGCCCGTCTGCAGCACCGTGCCGACGATCACCGCCGTGCCCGGCGAATAGCCCGCGTCGCGCATCACGGTCGGCAGCCAGTTCGACAGGAAGTACAGATCGATCAGGTTCATGAAGCTGATCGCCCACAGCAGCAGCGTGACCGGCAGGCGGCCGTGGCCGAACAGCTCGGCGACCGGCGCGCCGGTCGCGGCGCGCTCGCGCACCACGAGCCGCGTGTTCGCGTCGATGCCCGCCTGCGGCGCGAACTGCGCGAGCCAGTCGCGCGCCTGCGCGACACGCCCTTTCAGCACCAGGAACTGCAGCGACTCGGGCAGCCGCGCGACCATCGCGATGGTCAGCACGAGCGGCACCGCGCCGCCGACGAAGAACACCGACCGCCAGCCGAGCGCCGGAATCAGCGCGGCGCTGATGAAGCCGCCGATCGCCGCACCGAGCGTGAAGCCGCACGACACCATCATCATCCGCTTCACGCGATGCGCGGCCGGGCTGAACTCGCCGACCAGCGCCATCGCGTTCGGCATGATGCAGCCGAGGCCGAGGCCCGTGACGAAGCGCAGCGCCATCAGCACGGGAATCGAGGTTGCGAACGGCGTCGCGAGCATCGTCACCGCGAAGAACAGCGTCGAGCCGATCAGCACCGGGCGCCGCCCGATCCGGTCGGCCAGCACCGACAGCCCGAGCGCGCCGAGCAGCATCCCGAACAGGCTCGCGCTGAACACGGGGCCAAGCGCCTGCTTCGGCACGCCCCATTCGGCGATCACGCTCGGTGCGACGTAGCCCATCGCCTGCGCATCGAAACCGTCGATCACGAGGCACAGGCCGCACAACGCGAGCAGCATCCAGTGAAAGCCCGGGCGATGGGTCTCGTCGATCACGCGCTCGACTTCGAGCACGTGCGCACCTGCCGGCGCCGCGCTCATTGCGCCACCTCGGCAGCCGGATGCACGGGCGGCGTCACGCCCTGGCGCGCGAGCGCCATCGCTTCGCGCAGCACGTCGGCGTCGCCGATCTGGTTCGCGAGCAGCAGGATCAGCTTCGCGTTGACGAGCTGGCTGTCGGCGTCGGACAGGTCGCGATGCATGTCGATCAGCGCTTCGTAGAACGCGTCGGGGTCAGCCAGGCGCGGACGGGTGTCGAGTGGGGGCATGACGGTGTCTCCGGTGTCTTGATCGTTTTCAGCGTGCGCAGGTCGCGCGCGCCAGTGCGTCGGCAAGCGCCTGACGGTCTAGCGTGCGCGTGCGGGCACAGACATGCTGGTCGGGACGCAGCAGGTAGAACGTGCCGGGCTTCGCGTCATAGCGCTGCGCGGCAAAACCGTCGACGTCCTCCACGACGTCGACACCCGCCACCGGCTGCGCGTGCCCGGCCGGCACGACGAGCACGGGCCGCACCGGCAGCGCGAGGCCGTCGACGGCCCGCGCGAGCGCGGCCGCATCGCCCGGCAACCCGAACAGCACGCCGGTAAAGCCGCCACCCAGGTGCTGCAGCAGCCAGCCCGACACGCCTTGCGCACGCACCGGCGCATCGGCCGCCGCGGCACCCGGCCGCATCGCGCCTGCGAAGGCGTCGCCGTTGCGATCCGGCGTATTGAGCGGCGAATCGGCCAGCACCGCCGGTACCGACAGGCGGCCGCTGTTCACGAGCTTGCGCGCGAACTCGCAGTCGCGCGCAAGCTTCAGCGTCGCGTCGCGGAACACGCGCGACACCGGGCTCTTCGGCGTGATGAAGTCGGTCGAGCGCGTCGAGTTGCGGATGTTCTCGTCGGCCGCGAACTCGCGCTCGCTCGCATACGTGTCGAGCAGACGGTCGGCCGAACGGCCGTCGAGCACGAGCTTCAGCTTCCATGCGAGGTTGTCGGCGTCCTGCACGCCGCTGTTCGCGCCGCGCGCGCCGAACGGCGACACGCCGTGCGCGGAATCGCCCGCGAACAGCACGCGGCCGTGACGGAACGACGCCATCCGCTGGCAACGGAACGTATAGACGCTCACCCATTCGAGCTCGAACTCGACGTCCGGCCCGAGCAGCGCGCGCACGCGCGGGATCACGCGTTCCGGCTGCTTCTCGGCGACGGGGTCGGCATCCCAGCCGAGCTGGAAGTCGATGCGCCATACGTTGTCGGGCTGGCGATGCAGCAGCACCGATTGATTGGGGTGGAACGGCGGGTCGAACCAGAACCAGCGCTCGGTCGGAAACTCCGCCTTCATCTTCACGTCGGCGATCAGGAAGCGGTCCTTGAACGTGCGGCCGTGGCTTTCGAGGCCCATCATCGTGCGCATCGCGCTGCGCGAGCCGTCGGCCGCGATCACGTACTGCGCGCGCAGCGTCGCGACGCCGTCCGGCGTCTCGATCGTCAGCACCGCGTGTTCGGGCGACTGGTCGATGCCCGTCACCTTGTGCTTCCAGCGGATGTCGATGTTCGGCAGTTCGAACGCGCGGTCGGCCAGGTAGCCTTCGACGTAGTACTGCTGCAGGTTGATGAACGCGGGGCGCGCATGCCCTTCCTCGGGCAGCAGGTCGAACGCGTACAGCTGTTCGTCCTGCAGGAACACCTTGCCGACGTGCCAGCTCACGCCCTTGTCGACGAAGCGCTCGCCGCAGCCGAGCCGGTCGAAGATCTCGAGCGTGCGCTTCGCGAAGCAGATCGCGCGCGAGCCGGTCGACAGCGTGTCGTCGTCGTCGAGCAGCACGACGGGCACGCCCTGCTGCGCGAGGTCGATCGCGGCCGCGAGGCCCACCGGGCCCGCGCCGACGACGATCACCGGGTGAACGGTCGTGTCCTGCGCACGCGGACGGTATTCGAACTTCAGCGTCTGGTAATCGATGCTCATGGTCGCCATCCGCTGCTCAACCCTGCCGGCCGCTCACCGGCATGCCCGTCATCCCGCCCGTCGCCAGCCGGCGCACCGCGCACGCTCTCCCGCGTGCAATGCCTGTCAACCGCCACGTCTCGCTCCTTGCTTCCTGTTGATTCGTGAACGGCGCCGTTTCGCGGCGCCCGCATGCCGCATTTCTTGATCGGCGACAAATCCTGGATTTACGAATAGTAAAACCAATTACGAATAGTGAAATAAACGTAAACCCTAGGCGGAGCGTCGAAGACGGGATAACCATATGAACGAAACGCCGAGCCGAACTTGGCCGGCGCTGCTAATATCAAGCTACGAGGCGGCCCGTTCGGCCGCCGTTTTTCCTTCTTACGCCGATGATTCCGCCCACCATTCCCGAGCTGGTCGCCCGTGCCGGGCAACTGCCGTACCTGCGGGATCACCTCGCGCTCGCCGATGGCGGCACCGCCAGCGCGAACCTGCCCGAGCGCACGCTCGGCAGCGCCTACGAACCGATCTACGACGTGACGATGCCCGGTGCGCCGCAATCGACGTCGTTCGCCGACGCAATCGAGCGCTACGGCGACGAGCTCGGCTTCCAGGCCGTCACGGTCGTCACGGGCGCGCCGCACGATCCGGTCGACTCGGCCGTCGACGACCAGACGCTCGTCGCGATCGACCGCCTGTCGCGCGCGCTGCATGCGATCAATTTCTTTGGCGCACAGCGCCATGGGCTGCTGTTCCTGCGCGTGCACGAACGGCTGCTGAAAAGCGTGAAGTACGACCACGGCAAGCATTTCTCGTCGGTGCTGCAGCGCTTCGGGCTGCCGACCGAGCGGATCGTGATCGAGCTGCCGGCGGTCGCCGTCGCGCACAAGACCTTCCTCGGCTACCTGACGCGCAGCTACCAGCATCACGGTTTCAAGGTCGCGGACAAGCTGCCGGACCCGGGCCGCATCCTCGCGGTCGAATCGGAGATGGCGCGCCCGGACTACATCAAGATGGATGCGGGCATCGCATTGCGCGACGGGATGGTCAAGGCGCTCGTCGCCTATGCGCAGCGTGTGCGGATTCCGCTGATCTTCGACGGCGTCGTCGACGAAACGCAGTGCGAATTGCTGCGCCAGCACGACGTGCGGTTCATGCAGGGGCCCGTGTTTGCGAAGGTCGTGACGGCCTGAGCCTGAGTGGATGAGGTGATCCGCGTGCCGAATGCGGGATGCGGGTGATGCGGGTGATGCGGCGGGGAATCGGCCCGCCTGGCCTGCCCCGCCATCCGATGTCCGGCGATTGGTTGGCGGCCTCGTCGAAAGACCGGCTTCACGAAAGCGTGCGCTCCTCGTGTCCGGCACTGTCAGCGAAGGCGGTTACCGCTCAAGCCGTTCCGTCATCGTCGTACTTGGGCAGATCGTCGCCGATCTCGATGCCCGGGAAGCGATCCCCATACCAGACGTGCCAGGCCGGACGCAGCCGCGACGGCTCATCGAGCGTCGCGTAATTGATCTCGACCGTCTTGGGCGCATCGCCGAGCCGATATTCGAGCTGCGCGCCGCAACGGCCGCAGAAGCGCCGCTCGCCCCACGCGCTCGACGCATAGACCGTCGGCTCGCCTTGCAGGTATTCGAACGCGTCGATCGGCACCGATGCCGACGCGACGACCGCCGCGCCGGTCGTGCGCTGGCAGAGCCGGCAGTGGCAAAAACCGGCGTCGGCCGGAACATGGGTGATCCGGTACCGGATCGCCCCACATGCGCATCCGCCTTCCATCGGTTCTGCGTGAGACATGGCCAACCTCTGCGTGAATGAGCTGGCGATCGATCATGCGCGCGGTTCGCCCGTGGCACAACCAGCGGCGGCGGCGCCACCTCCACCTCGTCCGCTACCGCCCGTACCGGCTACCGGCAACCGAGCCCGTAGCGCTCGCCGCGCGGCTCAGGCCGTCTGCCCGAGGCGCTGCGCGAGCGCCTTCAGTTTCGGCCCGACCTGCGTCCGGAACACGTCCTCGTCCATCGACGATGCCGGGCCGCTGCAGCTCAGGATCAGCCAGCGCCCCTCGCGCGGCTCGCGAAACGGTACGGCCGCCGCGTTGACGTCCATGTGCCACGCCCGGAACGAATAGCAACAGCCCCCCGCCGAGAACTCGGCCACCGCCTGCTGCGCGGCGGCGACGAGCGCATCGGCGTCGGCCGCGCCGCCGGCCGCTCGATGCAGCTCCGCATAAAGCGCGCGGCGCACGTCCTCCGGTTGCACGGCCAGGTACGCGCGCCCCATCGAGCTCGTCAGCATCGACAGCCGCGAGCCGGGCGCGAGCCCGAGCGTCAGTGCGGTCTCGCTGCGGATCGTCTCCAGATAGATCATGTCGAGCCCGTCGCGGCAGCCGAGCGACACGGCCGCGCCGATGTCGCGCGCGAGCGCCTGCATGTGCGGCCGCGCGACGTCGATCGTCCCCGAGCCCGACAGCAGCGCGTAGCCGAGCGATAGCACGCCGGCGTCGAGCGCATACTTTCCGAGCGTCTCGTCGTAGCGCAGGTAGCCGAGCACGGTCAGCGTATAGGCGAGCCGGTTCACGGTCGCCTTCGGCAGTCCGGTGCGCTCCGCGAAGTCGCGGTTGCCGAGCATCGTCTCCCCGGGCCGGAATGCGCGCAACAGGTCGAGCCCGCGCGCGAGCGCGACGACGAACTTGCGTTCGTCGATCGTGGTTTCGTCGATGGTTGAAAGTGTCATCTGGTGCTACACTGGGTTGGATTTGCAAAACATTGTTCCGCACAGCGGAACTTCAGTCAAGCAAACTCTCAGGCATGGAACCCGGCTGAATCAGGGACCGACCGTAAAGGATGGGATCCGGGCTAGCGCTGAAGCGCCAACTCGGGTCGACCGCAAAGCATGGGACCCGAGTAAGCGCTAAAGCGCCAACTCGGGTCGACAGGAGATGAGACGATGAGTGCTGCTACTTTTCATTGGGACGATCCGCTGCTGCTCGACCAGCAACTGACCGAAGAAGAGCGGATGGTGCGCGATGCCGCGCAGGCGTACGCGCAGGACAAGCTCGCACCGCGCGTCACCGAAGCGTTCCGCCACGAACGCACCGACGCCGAAATCTTCCGCGAGATGGGCGAAGTCGGCCTGCTCGGCCCGACCATTCCCGAGGAATACGGCGGCCCCGGCCTCAATTACGTGAGCTACGGGCTGATCGCGCGCGAAGTCGAGCGCGTCGACTCGGGCTACCGGTCGATGATGTCCGTGCAGTCGTCGCTCGTGATGGTCCCGATCTACGAATTCGGCTCCGACGCGCAGAAGCAGAAATACCTGCCGAAGCTCGCCACCGGCGAATGGATCGGCTGCTTCGGGCTGACCGAGCCGAACCACGGCTCCGATCCGGGCAGCATGGTCACCCGCGCGAAGAAGGTGCCCGGCGGCTACTCGCTGTCCGGCGCGAAGATGTGGATCACGAACTCGCCGATCGCCGACGTGTTCGTCGTGTGGGCGAAGCTGGAAGAGAACGGCAAGGACGCGATCCGCGGTTTCATCCTCGAGAAAGGCTGGAAAGGCCTGTCGGCGCCCGCGATCCACGGCAAGGTCGGGCTGCGCGCATCGATCACCGGCGAGATCGTCCTCGATGAGGTGTTCGTACCGGAAGAGAACCTGATGCCGAACGTGAGCGGCCTGCGCGGCCCGTTCACGTGCCTGAACTCGGCCCGCTACGGGATCGCATGGGGCGCACTCGGCGCCGCCGAGTCCTGCTGGCACACCGCGCGCCAGTACGTGCTCGACCGCCAGCAGTTCGGCCGGCCGCTGGCCGCGAACCAGCTGATCCAGAAGAAGCTCGCGGACATGCAGACCGAAATCACGCTCGGCCTGCAAGGCGTGCTGCGCCTCGGCCGGATGAAGGACGAAGGCACGGCGGCCGTCGAGATCACGTCGATCATGAAGCGCAACTCGTGCGGCAAGGCACTCGACATCGCACGACTCGCGCGCGACATGCTCGGCGGCAACGGTATCTCCGACGAATTCGGCGTCGCGCGCCACCTCGTGAACCTCGAAGTGGTCAACACGTACGAAGGCACGCACGACATCCACGCGCTGATCCTCGGCCGCGCGCAGACGGGCATCCAGGCATTCTTCTGATCGTCCGGATACCGCGTGCGCGGCAGCCACGCCGCGCCCCGCACGCGCTAAAGACACGGCCCGCCCGGCATGACTGCCAGGCGGGCCGTTTTTCATCCGATCCGCGCGCCGGGCCGCCGGCCCGGTATCGCGTTCATCGGCAGCCGATGCTTACTTGTTCGGCTGCGGCGTGAGACGCAGATACGGACGCACCGCGTTGAAGCCCTTCGGGAAGCGCTTCTTCAGCTCTTCCGGATCCTGCAGCGACGGGACGATCACGACGTCGTCGCCATCCTTCCAGTTGCCGGGCGTCGCGACCTTGTAGTTGTCGGTCAGCTGCAGCGAGTCGATCACGCGCAGCACTTCGTCGAAGTTGCGCCCCGTGCTGGCCGGGTACGTAATGGTGAGCCGCACCTTCTTGTTCGGGTCGATCACGAACAGCGAACGCACCGTCAGCGTTTCGTTCGCGTTCGGGTGGATCATGTCGTACAGTTGGGAAACCTTGCGGTCCGCATCGGCGATGATCGGGAAACCGACGACCGTCGACTGCGTTTCGTTGATGTCGTTGATCCAGCCCTTGTGCGATTCGACACCGTCGACCGACAGCGCGATCACTTTGACGTTGCGCTTCTCGAATTCGCCCTTCAGCTTCGAGGTCAGCCCGAGTTCGGTCGTGCACACCGGCGTGTAGTCGGCCGGATGGGAGAACAGGACACCCCAGCTGTCGCCCAGCCACTCGTGAAACTTGATCGGGCCCAGGCTCGATTCCTGCTCGAAATCCGGTGCGATGTCGCCAAGACGCAGACTCATGATGTTCCCTCCTCGAACGATGCTGGTTGAAACCGCGCCCGGGTCGGCGCGGGAAAGTGTGTCAGCTTACGGGAAGCAAGGGGGCATGCGAACGATTATTCCGTTTGATATTCATACTTTTTTGTCATTTTTGCCCGGTGCCGGTGCCCGACGGACGTTCACGCGGGAAACTTTTCACCCCGTTTGCCGCTCTGTTGATGATTACAAGTCGTTTACCATGCGGTCTTGCACTGCCGTCGTGTATCTTCCCGGCTCGCCAGCAGGCAGGCGTTTCGTTACGATGTGAACCTGCAGCATGACAGCACGAAGGGAGTTGCAATGTCGGAAATCAACAAGGAGAAACTGATGTCGGATATCAAAACCGTTCTCTCGGACGCTGAAGACCTGCTCAAGCAAGCTGCGAGCAGCACGGGCGACCGTGCGGCCGAGCTGCGCGAGAAAGCCATGTCGCGCCTGAAGCAGGCCAAGGAAAAGGCGGCCGACGTCCAGGTCGTGGTGGTCGAGAAAGGCAAGAAGGCCGCACGCGCGACCGACGATTACGTGCACGAGCATCCGTGGACGTCGATCGGCGTCGCCGCCGGCGTCGGCGTGCTGATCGGCCTGCTGATCAACCGCAAGTAACGCGCTCTGCGCCGTTTCGTCCCGTCGGCCGCGTCGCGCGGCCCGCGGGCGTCGAAGCCAGCCGGCGGTTTCCGCCGGCCGGCTTTGTCCTAGCTGCACACTGCACGCGTACGCACCACACCCATGACGACAGACACCACCTCGCAGCCGTCCGGCCAAGGACCGCTGCGCCGCCTCGTCGGCTCCGCGATCGGACTTCTGCAAACGCGCCTCGAACTGGTGGGCATCGAGCTTGCCGAGGAAAAGGAGCGCCTGATGGGCGTGCTGTTCCTCGGGCTCATCGCAATGATGCTTGCGACGATGGCACTCATCAGCCTGACCGTACTCGTTGCGATCGCGTTCTGGGATACCTATCGCTGGCAGTCGCTCGCGGCGATCACCGCGCTGTATGCAGCAGGCGGGATCGTGTGCGCACTGAAGGCCCGCGCCGGCCTGCGCGACGCCCCGACCGTGTTCGAGGCGACGCTCGCCGAACTCGAGAAAGACCGCGAACTGTTCCGCGGCAAGCCGTGAACGCAGTCGCGCTCACCCCTTCCACCTACTTCGCCGACGCGCCATGAGCCAGAACGTCACGGGCAATTCACCCCGCTCCCATTCGTCGCGATCGAACTGGAGCGCGTCGCAGCATCGCGCGCTCCGCAAGGAACTGCTGATCCTGCGATCCGAAGTCGAGCGGCTCGAACTCGCGGAAGCCGCCGGCGAAATGCGCCAGGCCGTCACGCGCTTCAGCTGGCTCAAGGTGTTCATCCCCGGCCTGTCCAGCAACAAGTTCAGCCAGTCTGCCAAGAACCTGAACGCGAGCCTCGGCCAGCTCGTCAACCAGTATCCGATGCTGAGCTCGCTCGCATCGCTCGTGCTCGCAAAACCCGTTCGCTCGCTGCTGCGCGCGAGCGCGGGGCCCGCGCTGAAGTGGGGCACCCTCGGTTTCGCGGCATGGGAGGTCTACCGGATCTGGAAGCAATCCCGCGACGAGCGCGGGCTCGACACGCACGACGACTGACCGTCGGCATCCTGCGCGCACACGGCCAAGCGCCGTGTGCGCGCCTTCCCTCCGAACTCAACGCGCACCCCAGCACGCCGCGACCTGTCCGTCGGCGCCATCACTCCGCACATTGCCTTTCGTCCCGTCCGAGCGCAGCGTGAATGCACCGCACGCATCGTCGTGCATCGGGCCCGTGTCGAACGGGATTGCCTCCAGTTCGTAACTCACCGGCGAATCGCCGCCGTCCGGCCGCCTGAGCGCCACTCGATAGATCGCGCGCCCGTTCGGCGGCGCTTGCGTGAGCGCCATCGGCAATGCCGAAGGCGGCACACCCTCCAGTGTTTCGAGATATTGGGCCGCCCGGTACAACGCGGCGACCGCCGACGCGCGATGAACGCGCACCACATGCTCGCGATACGACGGGATGCCCCACGCGGCCAGCACCGCGACGATCGCGAGCACGATCATCAGCTCGATCAGCGTGAATCCGGCCGAGCGGTACACGGACGTGCGACCGTTCATCGAAGCGCCGTCGCGACGCGACGCCAGTGCAGGGCGACGATGTATCCGTCGCGGATTGCGACCTGATGCTGCAGCCAGACGGCGCTCGATGCATGCGCACCCACGCCACGCGCGGTGACGACGTAAGCGCGGCCGCCGACCGGCCCTGCTCCGCGCCACGCTTCGATCAGGCATCGAGGCGGTTGCGCAGCCATCGGCCATCCGGCGAACGGCGCGAACGCTTCGGCGGCCGCCAGCGCCGGCATTCGCCGCCACGCGTCGGGCTCCGCGTGCGACTCGCCTTCGCTCACGTACGCCGCCGAGCCCCGGCGCAATCGCGCGGTACACGCAGCAAGCGCGGCATCGGCCGCGTGGAATGCGACCAGCCGGTCGGACAACGCGCGCGTGCGGCGCGATTCCGTCAGTGCGGCTTCGAACCACGTGCCTGTCAGTGCCGCCACCGCCGCGCCAACCGCGATCACCGCGGGCAATGCAAGGCCCGCTTCGCGACGCCGAGCGCGGACGGCCGACCGCGATCGTATGTGCGGCGCTTGCCGGCTCGCCATCAGGACTTTCGCATCTGCTGCCTGCCGCAGATCGTCACCGCTTGTTTCGCTTCGCTCATGCCTGTTGCGTGTCGCGACGCACCGCGACCTCTCCCGCGCATACTGCCCCGCTCCGCTCATCGCAGCACCTCGCGCTCATCGATCGCATCGCGCGACGTACCGTCGAATGCGCGCACGGCATTCCTCAATGCAACGATGCGATCGAGCGTCAGACGCGCGCGGCCGTCTTGCGCAACGACAGTGCGGCCGTCGCAGTCGACATGCCGCAGCGGCTCGCCCGCCAGTTCGCCGCGCGCCCGCACGCAGACATGCACGGCCACGACATCGCGCCAGTCGTCACCGCGCAGCGCATCGGCATCGACAAACTGCGTGCCGCCGCGGCGAAGATAGCGCAACCGCAACTGATCGATTCCCGACACGGCCGGCTGCGGCGTACCCGGACGGCCGTTTCCTTCGCAATACAGCTCAGGCTCGCCGGTCGACGGACTGGTGTGCACATCGAAGCGGTTCTCCACCGGCGCACGTTCGCCGGGCACGCCGACACCCTGCCCGAGGCAATCCGACACCTGGCCGCTGACGGTGGGCCACGTCGACACGGCATCGCCGACGTAGCGGATCAGCAGCGCGTCCGACGCAGCGCGCACGGGCTCGCACCGGACCTGTGCGCCATCGCCCCTCACGCGCGCCATCGAACAGCCGAACACCGGCGGCAACGACGCCATCGCTTCCGCATCGAGCGGCCGGAATCCTGCCATCTGGATCTCCTGGCCAATCAGCAACAGTGCGGTGCCGGCTGCATCGCGCATCCGGAACCCGTCGTCCGCGCGCCGCTGTGCGACGCGCTGCGCGTGGTACAGCGCACCGGCCGCCGCAAGCACGAGCAGACCGACGGTCATCGCAATCAACACTTCAAGCAGCGTATGCGCACGCATGCGGCGATCAACGTTCATCGGCATCAGCCTCCCGATACGGAATCCGGACGCACGATGGCGGCTGCGCCGACCGGCCCGCCGTGTCGCATCGCGGCCCGGTAGCCGCATTGCCGCCTTGCCAGCCGACAACCGCGTAGCGGACGCCACCCGGCCCGTCGCCGCGCAACATCGCGCCGCCGGGCAGCGACGCGGCGGCCCGCGCCGCGAGGCCATCGTCGGCCTGCGCGGCCACGCGCAAGCGCTCGATACGCGCATCGGCCATCCACAGCGCGCGTTCGCGCCAGATCGTCGCGCGCTGCGCACGCGCCATCGCAAGCTGGCTGCCCGCCACGGCCAGCATCACGGTCGCGAGCAGCGCGATGGCCAGCATCGCTTCGATCAGCGACGTGCCGCGCATTGCGTTGCGCATGGCGCTCACGCCGCGTCGCAGCGGCCGGCGACAACCCGTGCCCGACCGCCGGCCGCAATCCGCACGCAACGCGATACATGCGCGTCGCCGCCCCCCGGCACGTCGCGTCGCGGACGCAATTCGAAGCGCCGGATGCCACCGATTGCCTGACCGGCCGGCGGCGCGAACGCGAGATCGTGCGCGGCACCCGCGACGGCCACTTCGGCATCGCGCGGATAGCGCCTCAGCACGCGCGACTGCCCGTCGACTTGCCCGCTGACGATCCAGTCGCACGACCATTCGGCCGAATCGCACCGCTCGCCGGCGCGCAGACAGGTGCTGCCGCTCCCGGCCCGGCACAGCGTAACGCGCACGCCAAGACGCGTCGCCTCGGTACGTGCAAACGACAGCGCACCAAGCAACGCACGCGAGCGTGCGTCCACACGCTCACGCATGCGCCACTGGTCGAATGCGGGCGCCGCATGGAGCGCGAGCCCGGCCGCCAGCGAGATGGCGACCATCAGCTCGGCGAGCGTGAACCCGCTCGAGCGTCGCAACGGATTTTTCAGGGGGGGAGCGTGCAGTCCCATCGCAGTCGTCCTTCGCCAAGGTGATGCGACGACTGTAGCGGCACGTGCGGACGCGCGCCATTTGCCGAATGGCCGACTGGCGGCATGCGATCGCGACCGACACAATCGGCGCGAACTGATCCAACGGAGAAGACGATGAACGGACGCAGCGCGTCAGCGCTTACGCGGAGTCTTGGCGGGAGAGGCGCGACGGAACTCTTCGATCACGTCGGCAAATTCGGAAACGTCCTCGAACCGGCGATACACCGATGCGAAACGGACATAAGCGATCGTATCGAGGCCGCGCAACTCGTTCATCACGAGTTCGCCGAGCTTCTCGCTACGCACTTCGCGCTCGCCTGTCGCGAGCAGTTGATATTCGACGCGGGCGACCGCCGCGTCGATCGCGTCGGCAGCAACAGGCCGCTTGCGCAGCGCGAGTTGCATGCTGGCGACGATCTTGCGACGGTCGAATTCCGTGCGGCTGCCGTCCTTCTTCACGACGAACGGCAGGGACAACTCGACCCGCTCGTACGTCGTGAAGCGCTTGTCGCAAGCCGAGCAGCGACGGCGCCGCCGGATCGCGGCGCCATCTTCGGACACGCGGGAATCCACGACCTGCGTGTCGTCATGCCGGCAGAACGGGCAGCGCATCGTCGATCAGCGATAGACCGGGAAACGCTTGGTCAGCTCGGCAACCTGTGCACGCACGCGCTCGATCGTCGCTGCATCTTCCGGGTTGTCCAGCACGTCCGCGATCAGGTTGCCCACCTGTTCCGCTTCCGCCGGGCCGAAGCCGCGCGTCGTCATCGCGGGCGAGCCCAGACGAATACCGCTCGTCACGAACGGCTTTTCCGGATCGTTCGGGATCGCGTTCTTGTTCACCGTGATGTGCGCCGCGCCCAGCGCCGCTTCCGCTGCCTTGCCCGTGATGTGCTTCGCGCGCAGGTCCACCAGCATCACGTGGCTTTCCGTACGGCCCGACACGATCCGCAGGCCCCGCTTCACCAGCGTTTCCGCCAGCACCCGTGCGTTCTCGACCACCTTCTCCTGGTACGCCTTGAACTCCGGCGACAGCGCTTCCTTGAACGCCACCGCCTTCCCCGCGATCACGTGCATCAGCGGGCCGCCCTGGATCCCCGGGAAGATCGCCGAATTGATCGGCTTCTCGTACTCCGCCTTCATCAGGATCACGCCGCCGCGCGGGCCACGCAGGCTCTTGTGCGTGGTCGTCGTCACGAAGTCGGCGTGCGGCACCGGGTTCGGATACACGCCTGCCGCGATCAGGCCGGCGTAGTGCGCCATGTCGACCATCAGATACGCGCCGACCGACTTCGCGATCTTCGCCAGGCGTTCGAAATCGATCTTCAGCGAGAACGCCGACGCGCCCGCGACGATCAGCTTCGGCTTGTGTTCCTGCGCCAGCTTCTCGGCTGCTTCGTAGTCGATGTCTTCGTTCTCGTTCAGGCCGTAGCTCACCACGTTGAACCACTTGCCCGACATGTTCACCGGCGAGCCGTGCGTCAGGTGGCCGCCGTGCGCGAGGCTCATGCCCATGATCGTGTCGCCCGGCTTGAGCATCGCGAAGAACACGCCCTGGTTCGCCTGCGAACCCGAGTTCGGCTGCACGTTCGCGGCTTCCGCGCCGAACAGCTGCTTCACGCGATCGATCGCCAGTTGCTCGACCACGTCGACGTATTCGCAGCCGCCGTAGTAGCGCTTGCCCGGATACCCTTCCGCGTATTTGTTCGTGAGTTGCGAACCCTGCGCGGCCATCACCGCCGGGCTCGTGTAGTTTTCCGACGCGATCAGCTCGATGTGATCTTCCTGGCGGCGGTTTTCCTGCTCGATCGCGGCAAAGATTTCGGGATCGACGTTCGCAATGGTGCTTTGGGCTCTGTCAAACATACGGTTTCCGTTAAGTGTGTACAGGTTGACCGGAGCGGCCGAGTACGGTGCGCTGCTGGCGGGACCAGCTCGACGTGGCGGAAGAATCCGTATGACGCGAGGCAGGACAGCCACCGGCAATGCACGCGACGGCGCACAACGGCTGCCCAGGCGAACGGCAAGAACGGCGCCCCGCGCTTCACGGTGGGATGCTCCACCTTGAACCCGAAGGGTTCTATCGCCAGTCACGCAGGGGTGATGAGCGCGTTAGTGTATTGGATGCGTCATGAATAGGCAACCGCCCGGCGGTGCGCCGCAAGCCATTGGGGCCAGACTCTGCGCGCCCGTGCGGGAACGCTTTGCCGCCTTGCCGCGGTGCGGCAATCTCAGTAGGCTTGCGGGATACTTACCCGCTATTTTGTCATCGACCAGGAGCAGCAATGATCGTGTTCGTCACAGGCGCGTCCGCCGGCTTCGGCGCCGCCATCGCCCGTGCCTTCGTCAACGGAGGCCACCGCGTCGTCGCGACCGCGCGCCGCAAGGATCGTCTCGATGCGCTCGCCGCCGAACTCGGCGATGCCCTTCTGCCGCTCGAGCTCGACGTCCGCGACCGCGCGGCCGTCGAGGCCGTGCCGGCCGCCCTTCCCGCCGAATTCGCAGCACTCGACGTGCTCGTCAACAACGCCGGCCTCGCGCTCGGTGTCGAGCCGGCCCAAAAGGCCAGCCTCGACGAATGGCACACGATGATCGACACGAACTGCACGGGCCTCGTTACGGTCACGCACGCGCTGCTGCCCGGCATGATCGCGCGGGGCCGCGGCCATATCTTCAATCTCGGCTCGGTCGCCGGCACCTATCCGTATCCGGGCGGAAACGTATACGGCGCGACCAAGGCTTTTGTCCGACAATTCAGCCTGAACCTGCGCGCCGACCTGATCGGTACGCCGTTGCGCGTGACCGACATCGAGCCGGGCCTGTGCGGCGGCACAGAATTCTCGAACGTCCGCTTCCGCGGCGACGACGCGAAGGCGGCGAACGTCTACCAGAACGTCCAGCCGCTCACGGCCGAGGACATCGCCGACACGATCTACTGGATCGCGACGCGCCCGGCGCACGTGAATATCAACACGATCGAGATGATGCCGGTCGCCCAGGCACCGGCCGGCCTCGCGATTCATCGCGGCTGAGCCGTCGCATGCAGCCGTGGGCCCGCCTCCGGGCGGCCCGCGGCATGCTACACCGTACTACATTCCGTTACGAAACCGTTACGAATCAGGCTTCCGCCTTCCGGTAGAATGCGCGCCATGACCCAGCCTACCCGCTCGCCGGAAGCGCCCTCCGGCTTCATCTGGCCGGTGCGCGTGTACTACGAGGATACCGACGCAGGCGGCATCGTCTTCTATGCCAACTACCTGAAGTTCTTCGAACGCGCCCGCACCGAGTGGCTGCGCGCATGCGGCATCGACCAGCGTCAGCTCGCCGACGATACCGACGCGATCTTCGTCGTTCGCAGCACGTCGCTCGACTACCGCGCACCGGCGCGACTCGACGACACACTGGCGATTACGAGCCAGCCCGGACGCATCGGCCGCGCATCGGTGGAATTCACACAGGAAGCCTGGTGCGGGAACACGCTGCTCGTGGTCGGACACATCCGTCTCGGCTGCGTCGACCGTACCGGCATCCGGCCCGCGGCCATCCCGCCGGCCGTGCTCGACGCGCTGCAGCACGGGCCCGTCATCGACACCGGGCAGACTGTATTGTCAACGAAGCTCGCCTGAGCCCCGTTTAGACAAAGCCCATGAACTTGCCTTTCTGATTCGATACTAAGCAAGGTTCGGCGTCAGGCATGGCCGGCGCGCCGCGCCGCACGCATACCGGGCGCCCCGAAGGGACGTTACTCAAACCTCTATGAACACTTCTCAAGACCTGTCGATCATTTCCCTCGTCCTCAACGCGAGCGTGCTGGCCCAGGCCGTGATGGGGCTGCTGTTGCTGCTGTCGCTGATGTCGTGGACCTTCATCTTCCGCAAGTGGTTTGCGATCCGCCGCGCACGCGCGCAGACCGAACGCTTCGAGAAGGATTTCTGGTCGGGCGGCGACCTGCAGGCGCTGTACCAGAGCGCCGCCAACAACCGCCACACGATCGGCGCGCTCGAGCGCATCTTCGAATCGGGCATGCGCGAGTTCCTGAAGGGGAAGGAAAAGCGCATCAGCGATCCGGGCCTCGTGCTCGACGGTGCACGCCGTGCGATGCGCGCGTCGTTCCAGCGTGAAATGGATGTGCTCGAGGCGAACCTCGCGTTCCTCGCATCGGTCGGCTCGGTCAGCCCGTACATCGGTCTGTTCGGCACGGTCTGGGGGATCATGAACTCGTTCCGCGGCCTCGCGAACGTGCAGCAGGCCACGCTCGCGAACGTCGCACCGGGCATCGCCGAGGCGCTCGTCGCCACCGCGATCGGCCTGTTCGCCGCGATTCCGGCGGTGGTCGCGTACAACCGCTACGCGCACGACATCGACCGCCTCGCGATCCGTTTCGAGACCTTCATCGAAGAGTTCTCGAACATCCTGCAGCGTCAGGCCCAGTAAGGAGCGCGCCATGGCAGGAAGTCCCATCCGATCCAGCATGCGCGGCGGCCGCTCGCGCCGCGCAATGGCCGACATCAACGTCGTGCCGTACATCGACGTGATGCTGGTGCTGCTCGTGATCTTCATGGTCACCGCACCGCTCGTCGCCCCGTCGATCATCAACCTGCCGACCGTCGGCAACGCCGCGCCGCAGGAGCAGACGCCGCCCGTCGTCGTCAACATCAAGGCCGATCGCACGATGAGCGTCAAGTACAAGGGCGACTCCGGCGCGACCCAGGAAGACACGATGACGAAGGCCGAGCTCGACAGCTTCATTGCGGCCCGGCAGGCCGACCATCCCGACCAGCCAGTCGTGATCGCGGCCGACAAGACCGTGCAGTACGATGCAGTCATGACCGTGATGTCCGATCTGAAGGCGCGCGGCGTCAAGCGCGTCGGCCTCCTCGTCAAATCGCAATGAACCGGCAGCAATCCACGCGCAGCTCCGCCTACCCGCCTCAGCCTCCCCGCGAGCGGGGCACCTGGCGCGCATTCGCGCTCGCCGCGCTGATGCACGTGCTGCTCGCGCTGTTCCTCTATCACGGCGTGCAGTGGCAGAACAGCACCCCGGCGGGCGCCGAAGCCGAGCTGTGGACCGAGGTGCCCGATGTCCCCGCGCCGCGGCCCGTTGTCACACCCGCACCGCCCGTGAAGGTCGCGCCGCCCGCACCCCCGGTGCGCGACGAGCAGGCCGACATCGCGCTGCAGCAGAAGAAGCGGCAGCAGGAAGCCGCCGCGCGTGAAGCGCTGCTCGAACAGCAGCGCCGCGCGGAGCAACTGAAGGCCCAGCAGGAACAGGAAGCCCGACGCGCGCAGCTCGCAGCGCAGGCAGCCGCGCTCGCCGCGCAGAAGGCCGCGGAACGCGACAAGCAGAAGCAGGCCGACAAGCTCAAGCAACAGCAGCTCGCCGAACAGCAGAAACTCGAACAGCAGAAGCTCCAGCAGCAGAAGCAGGCGCAGCTCGAAGCGCAGCAGGCGGCGAAGGCGAAGGCCGACGCGGCCGCGAAGGCAAAGGCGGAAGCCCAGGCCAAGGCGAAGGCCGAAGCCACGGCGCGCGCGAAGGCCAATGCGGCGGCGAACGCGAAGCTCGACCGCGAGCGCAGCGCCCGCCTGGCGCAGATGCAGGGCCTGTCCGGCGCCGGTGAAGGCGGCGGCGAAGGCCTCGCGAAAAGCGGCACGGGCACGGGCTCAGGCGGCAATGCCGCAACGCCCGGCTATGCCGACAAGGTGCGCCGCCGCGTCAAACCGAACATCGTTTGGGGCGGCGAGCGAGCAGGCCTGACCACCGTCGTCAAGATTCGGTGCACGCCGTCCGGTGACGTATTGAGCGCATCGGTTTCCCGCTCCAGCGGGAATTCGGGGTGGGATCAAGCCGTGGTCAATGCGATCCACGCATCGGTCCCGTTGCCGCCCGATTCTAACGGTCGTACCCCGTCGGACATTACGATTACCTTCAAGGCGGCGGAGTGAAAGGAAATGCGCTTACACTCCGGGCGTCGCTGTCGGACGGGAACGAATCGGGTATTTTTACGGTCTCTGCCGTTGCGCAGCGATCCAAGCCATACGGGAAGCAAGAAGCATGAGTTTGATGACAAAGCTAGGTTTCAGGGCACTCGTGGCCTCGTGTCTGATTACGGCGGGCAGCGCCGCTAACGCCCAGGTCAACGTGCTGATCACCGGTGTCGGGTCGACCCAGTTCCCCATCGCCACCGCGAATTTCGCGAACGAGGCGAACCTGCCGCAGCAGGTCACGTCGATCGTCCGTGCCGATCTCGCCCGCAGCGGCAAATTCACCAACATCGACGCGGGCAGCACGCCCGTGCCCGAGACCGCCTCGGTCGATCTCGGCGCATGGAAGGCAAAGGGCGCCAATGCGTTCGTCGCCGGCAGCGTGAACCGCGAGGCGAACGGCCAGTACAAGGTCAACTTTATCCTGTACGACACCGTGAAGCAGCAAAGCCTCGGCGGCCTGTCGCTGACGGCCACCGACACCATGCTGCGCACGGCCGGCCACAAGATCGCCGACTACATCTACCAGAAGCTGCTCGGCGTGCGCGGCGTGTTCGCCACGCGCCTGTCGTACGTGATCAAGACGGGCAACCGCTACCAGTTGCAGATCTCGGATTCGGACGGCCAGAACCCGCGCATCGCGCTGTCGAGCACCGAGCCGATCATCTCGCCGTCGTGGTCGCCGAGCGGCACGAAGGTCGCGTACGTGTCGTTCGAGCGCAAGAAGCCGATCGTCTACATCCACGACCTGCCGACCGGCCGCCGCTACATCGTCTCCGACCAGAAGGGCAACAACAGCGCACCGGCCTGGTCGCCGGACGGCAACACGCTGGCCGTCGCGCTGTCGCTGACGGGCAATACGCAAATCTATACGGTCAACTCGACGGGCGGCGGCCTGCGCCGCCTCACGCAGAGCAGCTCGATCGACACCGAGCCGTTCTACTCGCCGGATGGCCGCTGGATCTACTTCACGAGCGATCGCGGCGGCGCGCCGCAGATCTACCGGATGTCCGCACAGGGCGAAAGCGCCGGTGCGGCGCAGCGCGTGACCTTCACGGGCAGCTACAACACGAGTCCGCGCATCAGCCCGGACGGCAAGCTGCTCGCTTACATCTCCCGCACGGGCGGGGGCTTCAAGCTGTACGTTCAGGATCTGCAGACCGGCGCGGCGAACGCCATCACGAATACGAATCGCGACGAATCGCCGAGCTTCGCGGCAAACGGCCAGTACCTTCTGTACGCTACCCAGTCGGGTGGTCGCAATGTTCTGGCAGCAGTGCCCTCCGACGGCAGCGCGCCGCCGCAAATCCTGTCCGTCCAGGGCGGCTCCGTTCGTGAGCCGTCGTGGGGGCCCTTCATGCAATGACCACAAGGAGAGTAATCATGATGTCGAATAAAGCTCGTCTGGCCCTGGCCGTGATGATGATCAGCGCGCTCGCAGCGTGCAAGTCGGGCGTGAAGCTCGACGACAAGGCAAACAACGCGGGTGCAGTCAGCACGCAACCGAGCGCCGACAACGTCGCGCAAGTGAACGTCGATCCGCTGAACGACCCGAACAGCCCGCTCGCGAAGCGCAGCATCTACTTCGACTTCGACAGCTATTCGGTGAAGGACGAGTACCAGCCGCTGATGCAGCAGCACGCTCAGTACCTGAAGAGCCACCCGCAACGCCACGTGCTGATCCAGGGCAACACCGACGAACGCGGCACGAGCGAGTACAACCTCGCGCTGGGCCAGAAGCGCGCGGAAGCCGTCCGTCGTGCGATGGCACTGCTCGGCGTGAACGATTCGCAAATGGAAGCCGTGAGCCTCGGCAAGGAAAAGCCGCAGGCAACGGGTCACGACGAAGCATCGTGGGCGCAGAACCGTCGCGCCGACCTCGTCTACCAACAGTAAGTAACGGAAGAATCGCCGTATGACGCACCGTGTATCCCTGCTGCGCGTTGCCGCAGCATTCTGCGTCGCCGGCGCGGCGTGGTCGGCCGCGCCGGCGCACGCCGGCGTGTTCGACGACAACGAAGCGCGCCGCGCCGTGCTCGATCTGCGCAGCAAAACCGACAACCTGGCGAACCAGTTGTCGGCCGCGCAGCGGACGATCCTCGATCAGTCCGGCCGTCTCGACCAGCTGAACCAGCAGGTCGCGACGCTGCGCGGCGAGAACGAGGATCTGACGAACCGGCTGACGACGCTCGAGCGGCAGCAGAAGGAGTACTACCAGGATCTCGACACGCGGCTCAAGAAGTTCGAGCCGCAGCAGGCGACGATCGATGGTGTCGAAGGCACCGTGCAGCCGGGTGAAACGGATGCGCTCAATGCGGCGCAGCAGCAGTTCCGCAACGGCAACTTCAAGGCGGCGGCCGCTTCGTTCCGCGCGTTCATCGCGAAGTATCCGCAGAGCCCGTACCAGCCGACCGCGCAGTACTGGTACGGCAATGCGCAATACGCGCTGCGCGACTACCGCGGCTCGACCGCAACGTGGCAAGGGATCGTCAGCAAGTTCCCGCAGCACCCGCGCGCGGCCGACGCCCTCGTGGCGATCGGCACGAACCAGCTCGAGCAAGGCCAGAAGGCGGCCGCGAAGAAAACGTTCGAGCAGGTCGTTTCGCAGTATGCCGGGTCGAACGCTGCGCAGACCGCGCAGGGCAAGCTCGAGACGATCAAATAATTATCGCGGCGGGTTGTTGACAGCCCGATAACCCGTCGCTATAATCTTTTGCTCTTTGGGTCGCTTGCAAAGTTTTTGAAGCAACGAACCAACAGGTTTCAAGAACGTGGGGTGGTAACTCAGTTGGTTAGAGTATCTGACTTTTAATCAGAGAGTCGAGGGTTCGAGTCCCTCCCACCCTACCAACTATCTTTGATAGTGCAAATTAAAGCCTCCCACGCGGAGGCTTTTTTGCATCTGGCGCTTGTGCGTCGATGCGCGGCATCGCGACGATGCCCGCCACGCACCCAGTCGCGCCCTCCCCCTGGCTTCGGCAGAAGCGTCACTCCCTTCAAGCCGACGTAAAGAAACGCGATCGAGATGATCGATTCGAGCCATCGGTTCGTGAACGTGTCGACGCTTGCGCTGGCTAGCGGCCTGGCCGGTTCATCGCGAACCGGCACCGTGTCACCGACCTCCATCGTCACGAAGCGCCCCGTAAACGATACGCGCTCGCCAGCTTTCGTCACGCACTCGATCAGTGGGTGATGCTCGCCGTGAGTCAACCGGACGACCGTTCCCTGCACGGCAACGGACGCCTCGATGAAAGCGAACCGTTCGTCGATCGATGCCGCGCTCCACACCGCCAGGATCACGCCGATGGCCAGCGCCACGCAATTGAACCTCCCGGTCTCGTCGGCCGCCCTGTTTCCCGATAACGATCCGGTCATGGCTCCCACATCGGACGGAGCCGGCAATGCACCGTCCACGCGTCAGCGCACACTGACGTCGCGCAGCACCGCACCATATCCCGCGTACAGATTGCCGTCCGGCAGCAACTGTTGTTCGGCGAGCTGCCGATGCACGACCCGCAGGTTATGGAACGGCATCCGCATGAACAGGTGATGTTCGATATGAAAATGAATCGCGTGCGGGCCGAACAGGAACGTCTGCCATGAACGCCGGGCGATCGTGCGCGCGTTGCGGCTCTGGTCGGCACCGGCCGGCAGCCCTGCATGCTCGAAGATCGCGCGCACCTGCCCGGCGAGCGGCAACAGCGTGACGGACGGCAGGATCCACAACGTCACGTACAGCAACGGATGCCCGGCCCATGCGAGGGCGCCGAGCAGCACACCGTTGCCGCCCAGCATCGATACGACTTCCCACGCGGCATACGCGCGCGATTTCCCGACCTTCGGCAACGCATGTGCAAACGCGCCGCGGGCGAGCTTCACGACACTCGTCACGTAGCCGATCCCGCACGCGTACGCGAGCAGGCGGCCGATCAGCCGCCCGCGCGTTACCGGATAGTCATGCACGCCGAACAGCAGCGCGACGGGATCGTCCTGCTCCATCGGTGCGCGGTGGTGCTTCAGATGGCCTGCACGATACGTACGCAGCGACAGCCACAGCGGGCCGGCCGCGACCAGTTGGCCCAGCGCGTCGTTGATACGCCGGCTCCGCGCCAGCAACCCGTGCGCGCCTTCGTGCATCATGACCGCGAGCGCAAGCTGGCTGCGCGCGATCACGACCACGGTCAACGCGTACGCGAGCGGATGCGCAAACGCGATCGCAGCCGCGAACACAGCGGCAATCATCAGCCAGTCGCCCGCCAGCGCCGCGCCGACTCGCAACGCGCTCACGCGAAACAACGCGGGATCGGGCACGAATCGCGCAAGCTCGACATTCGGCCCGGCGTGGTGAACGTGGTCATCCGTCATGCGAATCTCCTGCGCAGCGCACGCCGCTCGACCCACAGCGCACTGGCCATCGCGAGCGCCACGCCGCCCAGCACATCGGCCAGCGTATGCTGCTTGAGCGTCAGCGTCGACGTGCAGATCAGCAGGCCGACCGCCACTGTCACGAGCCGCCGGCGGTCCGCCAGCATCCGGCAGGCAAGGCACGTCACCGCGACATGCAGGCTCGGAAAGCCGTTGGCCGCGAGATCGAGCTGCCACATGCGCGCGAGACGGTGGCGCACGAACGCGTTGCCGATCTCCGCGACGTCGGGCCGCGGCACGGCTTCCGGAAACATCAGGAAGCACGCGACACCGAGCACGAACGCGATCAGCACGGCCTCCTTGAACGCGGCGAACGCGGGCGGCCGCGCATAGGCGGCAAGCGCAATCACGAACGGAAAGAAGCCGACATAGACGAACCACGACCACGCGATGAACGGAATCCGCGCATCGATCGCCGTGGCGAACACATAGCGCGGCGTGACGCTGCGCTCCAGCAAAAAGAAGATCGCGAGGCCGGCTGCCATGCCGAACGTCGCGGCCAGCATCTGCCGGATATCGGGCCGGCGATCGTCACGAAACGACAGCGAATTCATCGTGGCGCCGGCGCCTCGCATCGCGTCTCCTCATCGGTCACTTGTGCACGCGGATGCAGCGCCAGGAGGCGCGATGTCCATGCGTCCACGCGAGCACGCGCATGCTCGCGGCCGGCGACCGTCCCTGCCTGCGTGCCGGGATGGCGCATCAGTTCGGCTGCAGCCTGCCCGACTTCCCGCCGGAACGCAGCCGCGTCGCCGCGCCACGTGACGACCCGATGCACGAGTTGCAGCCGCGCGGCGCGCTCGGCGTTGCTCGCCTGCTCGGGCTGATCGGACTGCACGAGCAGGATCGGGCGCTGATACACGCGTGCGATCGACAGCGCAGCCATGCCGGGCGCCGACACGATCAGCGGTGCATGAGCGGCATGCGTCACCCAGTCGGCGTCGACGCCGGTCCAGCCGTCGTGCCCGGCATAGCCCTCGCCCACACGGTGGGTGGCGATTCCTGCGTCGCGCATGCCGGCCGACAACGCATCGGCGAGCGCGACATCGCGAAAGTGCGGGTTCAGATAAATCGCCGCTGCAGCCGGGTCCGACGCCGGCCGCCCGGCGACGATCGGCACCGGCGTCGGCAGCCGGTAATGCGTGCACGATCGCCGGACTTCATCGGCGGCATCGTATGCGAAATCGTGCTCGATGCAGCACCGCGCCGAATCGATCTGCCAGTCGACGATTCGTGCAAAAGCACACGCCAGTGCGCGCGGCAGCCGCGCATCGAAATTCGCGGTCAACGCACGGCGCAGGCTTGCGCCATAGACATGGACGATGCGGCGCCGCCAGCCCGGCATCGCGCCCATGAACAGCAGCGCCGGATGAAACGAGTCGTTGATCACGAGATCGGCATCGCGGACGATCGCTCGCAGCCGCACGATGTCGCGCAGCATGCGCGTCGGCCTGAACACGTAGTGCGCGACATTGCGATCGGTCGCGTCGCGCAGCATGTTCTGCCGTTCGTCGAACTGCACCGCGTAGTGACGGGACAGCACGGCCGCGTCGATGTCGAACGCAGCCAGGAACGCCTGCCCCGCGTCGGACGTCGTCAGCACGTCGACGTGCGCGCCGGCCGCACGCAGCGCGTGCACGAGCAGCTGCGCGCGCATCAGGTGGCCGCGTGCGTCGGCCGTCGCGAGATAGACGATCCGCGGCATCATGCGCGCGGACGAAGCGACTGGAGCCAGCCGGCCGCCACCATCGCCAGCGCACCCGTCACGCCGAAACCGGCTTCGATCGCGCGGATCTCGTTCAACAACGCGGCGAGATGCGCGGCCTCGGACGGCGCAACGAGACGGCGCAGCGTATCCGAACAAAGCCTGACATGCCGCGTCTCGTCGGCGAGCACACGCGAGAGCAACGGATACAGCGGATGCGCGGCACCGATCGTCTCGCAATGGCGAGCGAGCACGCGCATCGCCATCTGTTCCGCGCACAGACCCGTCGCATAGGCCGGCACGAGCACGCCTTGCGAGAAACGGGGCGCATGGCGCTGCGCGAGCCGGCGCCATCGCATGATCTTGCGCCGGCTCAGCCAGTCGGGCTCATGCGGTGCAGCCGACGGCGCGACGCCACGCTCGCGCAGCGCATCGGCGAACGCGGCCGCGTGGCGACGCTCGTCCGCGAGATGCTGCTCGATCCGCGGCGCAAGCCAGCCAGGCGGCTGTCCGGTCCAGTCCTCGTGCAACGCGCACTCGGTCGCTTCCTCGCCGATCAGGTACATGCGCAGCACCCAACGTTCGCCATGCGTGCTGCGATGAAGCTGCCGGATCGCCGCCCGCTTGATGCGATCGACGAGGTACGCGCGCACCCGCGCCGCACCGCGCGGCACGGGGGCATCGAGACAGTCGAAGCGTGCATCGTGCGCCGCCTGCGGCGACGCCGGCAGCTCGCCAGCCGCGGTCATGCCGGCACGCCCCGAATGGACGCGGATTTCGTCGCGGGCGCCGCAGCGGCGGCCGGATCGCGACGCCATCCGAGGATCAGGCCGATGAAGCTTTCCTGCATGAACGCGTGCGCGGATGCGGTCGCATCCGCAAAGGCTTCCTCGCGGCCGTTGACGCGCAGATAGCCGTGGCCGTCACGCGCGCCGAATTCGATCCGGTCGTTCTTCCTAAAGCCGCGCGCACGCATGTCCTTCGCGAGCGCGCTGCCGTCGAGGCCGAACAGGAACAACTCACGCTGCGCGACCCACACCGGAATGTGGTTGCTCAGCGCATCGAAACGAATCGCCCACGTGCCGGATGCGAGCGCGCGATCGACGTCGGCATCGTGCGGCGCGCTCGACGTAAAGCTCGCACGCGCGACCGACTTCGTCAGGCCGCCCACGCCAAGCGCGATCGTGATGTCGTCCGCGGACGGCTGCTTCGGATCGGTCGCACTCACCTTCACGAGATGCCGCGCGAGCCGCGATGCAAGCGACGGATGCGCGAACAGCGCCAGCGTTTCGTCCGGCGTGAGCACGTCGCGCTCGCCGTCGCCCTCCTTCACGCGCACGCGATACGGATCGATCCGGATATCGGTGAACGTGCCGTGCACGGGCGCATGGACGTACACGTCGCGGTCCCATTTCGCGCCGTCGCGACGCAGCAGCACGTGCACGCTCAACGGCACGCGCCGGCCGTCGCCGTCGACGCCCGTGCCCTGCAGCAGCACGTCGCCGAGCACGTCCTTCGTGCGGCGTGCCGCATCGCTCGAGAAGACGATCGCGTGCGTATCGGTATCGATGCTCGCGTGAACGCCCGGCGCATCGAGCGCGACGCGATTGCAGTCCGTCGCGGCTGCGTTCGCGAACGGGCAGCCGCTTTGCGACGCAAAGTGGTAGATTCCGCGCCCCGCATGATCGACCGGCGCGGCATGGGCGCCGGCGCTGGCGGCAAACAGGGCGAGGCAGGCAACACGGGCGGCGAGAGAAGACATGGTCGTTGTCGGGATGGATGCAGGGTGTCGGAGTGTCGTGACTGCGCCGCGATGTGCGGCGCCGTTTCAATGACGATGATAGGACAACGCTTCGAGATCGCGCCGGGCCGATGCGCGTCCCGCAAGACCGAAACCGCGCGCGAGCGCACCGAGCGTATCGACGGCGGACGCCGCGATCGTGACGCCGACAGCCGCGAGATAGCGGGCGGCGCCGAGCTGCGGCAGCTGCTGGCGATTCAGCGCGCGCAGGCTGTAGCCGAGCCGCATGGCCATCACGCAGAACGGGCCGAGCGGGCCGCTGCGGCCGAGCCACTGCCAGCCGCGCGGCAGGTACGCGTTCACGAGATACGGTGTCAGACCGACGCTATCCTCGCCGCGCATCCAGCGCAGCTTCAGCGATTCGCGGTACGTGTCCGGTAACCGATGCTCGGTGTGGGCGGCCGGCGCAAACTCGACGGCCACGCCGGCCGCCTGCATCCGCAGCCCCATCACCTGGCAATGCGCGCGATAGACGCCGTCGAGCGGCTCGTAGCGAAATCGCGCGAACACCTCGCGCCGGAACGCGACGTTGTTCGCGTAGAAGTTGCGCGTCGCGCCGTCGCGCAGCGGGCTCGGGAAATACATGAAATCGATCGACGTCAGCGCGATGCCGAGCACGTTCGGCGCATAGCTGGTACGCCCCGCCACCGCGACGGGCGCGTCGCCGGCTTCACGCGCGAACGGGGCGAGCAGGTGCTCGAGCCAGTCGTCGGCCGGCCGGCAATCGGCATCGCCGAACACGACGATGTCGCAGCGGGCCGCGTCGACGCGGTCGAACCCGTCGTTCTTCGCATCGTAGTAGCCGGTGCTTGCGCCGATCTCGACGAAGTCGATCGGGCGGCCGGCCAGCGCGGTGATTTCCGCGCACGCATCGGCCGGCAGGCCGTCGTGCGTGATGATCCATTGGGCGAGTGCCGCGGGCGGTACGGTCTGCTTCGACAGCGCCGATACGAGGCGCTTCAGGCTGTCGACGGCCTGCGCGAGCCCCGCGCCGCCGCGCAGGTTGTTCGTCTCCAGCACGAGCGCAGTCTGCGCCGCCACGGCGCGGGCAGCCGCACGGGTGTGCCGCGTGGTTTCTGTGAAGTCTGGCATCCTGAATATCTCCATCCTCATGCGCACCGGCATGGATGAAACGAATGGGCGGGGAGCCCGCGGCCCATCGGCGCATGCGGGTCGCCCGCGGCCGTCGTCGCAAAACGGGCAGCCTGGAAGTGGAAGGCGCCCGCTTCGCGGGCCGTCACTCCTGGACGGACGGCGCCGATTCGGCGTCGGTATAGCGCGGCTTCGCGTTCTGCAGGTCACGCGTGTTCTTCTGCACGGCCACCGAACCGAACAGCGCGAGCACGAACGACATCGCGTAGAAGCCCTTCTCGCTCAACTGCAGCGTCGCGTTGAAGAGGCCGACGACCAGCAGCGCGATCGACAGCAGCAGCGCGATCCAGCTGAGGCCGTAGTAGATGCCGGTGACGAGAATGCCTTCCGCACGGTCGCGGACGCTTTTCTGCAGCGAAATTGCCGCATAGAGACCGAACACCAGCACGGTGAAGTAGTAGCCCTTCTCGTTGAGCTGCATGCCCGCGTTCCAGAGACCGATCAGGAATGCCGCGAAACCGGCGAGCAGCGCGGCCCACGACGCGGCCACGAACGCGAACGACGGCTGCTGGATGGTGGTCTGGTTCATTGCTTTGCCCTCTCTTTCTTCTTGTTCGAAATCGTTTTCGTTGAACTGCGTTTCGCGCATGGTACCAGCTTTGGCACGCGGCAAGACGGCCGAGCTTGCAGTCTTACAATTCGCGCTGGGCCCGCCGCCAGCGCCCCGGCGTCGTGCCGAGCACCGCGCGAAACGCCTTGCCGAAGGCGGCCTCGGACTGGTAACCGACAGCCTGCCCGATCTCCGCCTGCCCGCGCTGCGTGTCCTGCAGCAGTGCGCATGCATGCATCATCCGGATCTGCGCGACGAACGCGCCGACGCTCATCCCGGCCCGCTCGCGGAAATGCCGCGCGTAGGTCGCTCGCGACATCGCGGATGCGTCGCCGAGCGACTCGACCGTCCACGGTTTCTCCGGCGCCTGCAGCACGGCCTGGACCGACGGGCCGAGCCGCGCGTCGGCCGCAAGCGCGAGCCAGCCGGACGGCACGCGCGCGCCCCGGCCGTATGCGCGCAGTGCGTAAGCGAGCAGCGCCTGGCCGAGCGCGTTCACGATCGCGCCGGCACCCGGCTGCCCGTTCGACGCCTCGGTGCGCAGCACGCTCGTCAGCAGTTGCAGCGACGCGAACCCCGATGCCTCGCGCAACCCGACATGCAGCACCTGCGGCAGCGTGCGCATCAGCAGTTCGCCCGCGCCGCGCGCATAGACGAACCGGCCGCACAGCAGGTCCACGCTCGCGCCGTCCGGCTCGGCCGGATCGAGATTCGACTTGACCGGCAGCACCGCGCCGACGGCGGCGCCCTGTTCGCGCAGCGCCGCACCCGGCCGCGACCGGCCGGCCCCTGCGTCGAGCAGGTCGTGCGCGCCGCCTGCGGGCAGCAGCACGAAATCGCCGTCGGCGAGTTGCAGCGTGCGCCCGTCCGCGGTACGCAGCCGGCAGGTCCCGGCCAGCACCAGGTGAAACGCCGCCTCGCCGGACGGCAGCGGGTCGTGCGGCATCGCGAACGGCCCGTCGAGCAGGCAGCGCACGTCGAGCTCGACATGGCTGCGGCCCAGCGACAGCAGTTGACTCAACGCATCCATGAGACGATCGCGCTAAAAATTGACACTCTAGCGTATCGAAACCCTCAGCGCGAACGATCAGAATAGTCCTGCATCGCCCGAGATCGCGGCGCCCGCCGCCCTCCCCACCTCTTCTCGAAAGGACGCATCATGCTGAACTGGAACGAATACCGGAAGGAACTCTCGACGCGTATCGGCGAGATCGCGAAGCTGTCGCCCGATACGCTGGCCGGCTACAAGGCGCTGTCAGGCGCCGGTGCCAAAACGGGCCATCTCGACGCGAAGACGCGCGAACTGATCGCGCTCGCGGTCGCCGTCACGACCCGCTGCGACGGCTGTATCGCCGTGCACACCGCGGAAGCGGCCAAGCATGGTGCGACCAAGGAGGAAGTGGCGGAAGCGCTCGGCGTCGCGATTGCGCTGAACGCGGGTGCGGCGCTCGTCTATTCGGCGCGTGTGATGGACGCGCTCGGCGACTGAGCCCAGCGGCCGCGGCGCTGCCATCGTATGGCGTATGGCGGCGCCCGGCTGCATGGCCGCCCGGTTGCGCATCGCGCAGCCGGGCAGACAAGCGACGTATGACGATTGGCCAGCGTGCCTGCCCGAATGACCAGCGGGGCCGCCCACAAGCGCGGACGCGCCGCGAAGTCGGCTACCATGCGCGAACGATCCATCGTGAAGGAGCGCTCCATGTGCCGCTGGCTCGCCTATACGGGTAATCCGATTCATCTCGAAACCGTACTGTTCCGCGCGAAGCATTCGCTGATCGACCAGAGCCTGCATTCGGAGCTGGGGGCGACGACCACCAACGGCGACGGCTTCGGCATCGGCTGGTACGGTCGCCCCGACGAACTCCCGTTCCGCTACCGCTCCGTGCATCCCGCGTGGAACGACCGCAACCTGCGCGAAGCCGCGCGCGCGATCCGCTCGCCGATGTTCATCGCGCACATCCGCTCGGCCACCGACACCCCCGTGCAGGAAACCAACTGCCACCCGTTCCGCCACGGCCGCTGGCTGTTTGCGCACAATGGACTGATCCGCGACTTCCACAAGCTGCGCCGCGACCTGACGATGACGGTCGATCCCGCGCTGTTCCCGACGCTCGAAGGCTCGACCGACTCCGAACTGATGTTCCGCCTCGCGCTGACCTACGGCCTCGAGCAGACGCCGCTGCCCGCGCTCGAGCGGATGGTCGGCGTGGTCGAGGAAACCGCCGCGCGGCATCGCGTGGCCGACCCGCTCAACATGACGATCTGCGCGACCGACGGCGAACGGATCATCGCGGTGCGATATTCGAGCGAACGGCAATCGCGTTCGCTGTTCCACAGCACGTCGTTCAAGCACCTGCACGAACTGTATCCGCACAACCCGCGCATCGCCGAAGTCGGCGACGACGCGTTCATGATCGTGTCCGAGCCGCTCGTCGACCTGCGGGGTGCGTGGGAGGAAGTGCCCGAGAGCACGGCGATCATCGCGCAGGGCGACGATGTGCAGCAGCGGCCGTTCGGGCCGCGGCACAAGTAGCGCAACGGGCCGTCATTCGCGCCGTCAGGCGCGGCGAGACAACCGCATCCGGATCGAATCGAGTTCGGCGGGCAGCCGGCGCGAACGGGCGCGTGGCCGCGGCAGCGCGGTGAACCCGAGCCGTTCGTACAGCGCGCGAGCCCGCACGTTGCGGGTCAGCACGTCGAGCACGACGTCGCGACTGCCGTCGGCGGGCAACGCACCGGTGTCCAGCGCGTCGCGAAACAGTGCGCTGAAGATGCCCGTGCCGCGCTGCCGCTCGTCGGTTGCGCAATGCGCGACGAGGATCTGCGAACGTTTCGGCGCCGGAATTTCCGTTTCGAGGATCAGCCCGCGCAACAACTGGCCGATCGTGCGCCGCACGCCGAAGAAGCGCGCCAGCGCCCACACGACATGCACGTCGTCGAACATCGTCTGCTGTCCGTCGTGAATCGCCATCACGGCGAGCACAGTGCCGTCGTCGGCGACCGCGACACGATGCCGGCGCCACGAGAAGCGCCCGTGACGCGACCGGAACGCCTGCTGCAGGAAGGCGATGCAGCGCGTGTCGCTTTCGCCGAGAAAGAACCCGAATTCGGCCACGCCGGACGCAAACATGAGCGGCGCGCACGCCGCCGCGTCGCCCGCATCGGCCGCACGAAACCGCACGCGCTCACCGGCGCGCGGCACCGCTTGCGCGAACGCGCCGGCCAGCGTCATGCGCTGCGCCCCGCGAGACGCGACAACACGGCGACCGTCCGGCTGATCTGCTCCGGTTCGTGCGTCGAGCAGATGAAGAAGCGCAGGCGCGCGGCCTTTTCCTCGACGGCCGGATAGAAGATCGGCTGCACGTTGATCCCTTCGTCGAACATCGCATTGGCCCATTGCGCGGCCTTCAGCGAGCTGCCCGTGATCACCGGCACGACCGCGAACCCGGCGCTCGTGCCCGTGTTCAGCCCGGCCGCGCGCGCCTCGGTCAGGAACTGCCGCCCGCGCGCCTGCAGCCGGGCGACGCGCTCCGGCTCGGCCTGCAGGCGCTCGAGCGCGGCCAGCGACGCTTCGGCGAGCGTCGGCGCGAGCCCGACGCTGTACAGGAAGCCCGGCGCCAGATGGCGCAGCATGTCGACCAGCGGCTGGCAGCCGGCGATGAAGCCGCCGCAGCCCGCCAGCGTCTTGCTCATCGTGCCCATCCACATGTCGACCTGGTCGGGCGCGACGCCGCAGTGCTCGCGGATGCCCTTGCCGGTCGCGCCGAGCACGCCCAGCGAATGCGCCTCGTCGACCAGCAGGAATGCGCCGTGGCGCGTCTTCACGTCGACGAAGCGCTGCAGGTCGGGGAAATCGCCGTCCATGCTGTACAGCCCTTCGATCGCGATCAGCACGTGCCGGTATTCGCGGCGCACGCGCGCGAGCAGTTCGTCGAGCGCCTGCCAGTCGTTGTGCGCGAAGCTCAGCCGCTTCGCGCCGCTCAGCTGCGCGCCCTGCACGATGCTGTTGTGCGCGAGCGAATCGTGGACGACCAGATCGCCGGGGCCGAACAGCGCGCCGATCACGGTCACGTTGGTCGCATGGCCGCTCACGAACGCGACACAGTCGTCGGTCTCGTAGAACGCGGCCAGCGCGCGCTCGAGGTCGCGCTGCACCGGGCGCTCGCCCGCGACCATCCGGCTCGCGGAGGCCGACGTGCCATAGCGGTCGATCGCGGCTTTCGCGCGCGCAGACACGGCCGGATCGCCGGCAAGGCCAAGGTAGTTGTAGTTCGCGAAGTTCAGGTATTCGCGGCCGCCGATCTGCGTCGTCGCACCGGCGATGCCGTCATGCACGCGAAAGAATGGCGAGTCGACGCGCAGCTTCTCGCCCATTTCGCGCATGATCCGCACCTGCTGATACTGCGGCATCGATTCGAAGCGGCTCCTCGCCGAGGCGGCCTGCGCGGCCGGCGTGCCGGGCACGCCCGGTGCCGCGGCAGCATCGGTCGCGCGCTCCAGTTGCCGTTTCAGCGCTTTCGCCGCCAGTTGCTGGCGAAGGTGTTCTCCCAGTGCCATTGCTTCCTTCGCTGTATCTCGAAAAGGCGCTATGTTACGCCGCGCGTCATGAAAAAGCGTGGTTTCAGGCCTCGGAAAACTCGGCCCACTGCCACGCATCGGGCGTGGTCAGCAACGCATCGACCAGCCTGAAATTCATCTCGTGGCTCGGCCGCAACGCGCTCACGCGCGCCAGCAGCGGCGCGCCGGCCAGCGCGAGATCGCCGATCAGGTCGAGTACGCGGTGCCGGACGAACTCCTCCGGCAGCCGCATCCCGCCCAGCACGCGATTGCCGACGATCGACGCGGTGCACGACGGCCGCGCGCCGCGCAGGATGGGCACCCCGCGCAGATAGCCGGCGATGATCGCCGGCACCGCCCACTTCACGCGCCCGTACGAGCGCGACGGCGCGATCTCGGCCGCAAATGCGGCCGGCGTCAGCGCGCCGTCCCAGTGCATGTCGCCGAAACCGCGCAGGTCGTTGCGCACGCTCAGCTCGTAACGCGACGCCGGTTCGATCCGCATTTCGCGCCGCTGGCCACCCTCGCCGTCCGTGACGACGACGGGCCGCAGCACGCGGATGAAGCGTTTCGGCGCATCGAGCGCGACACGGCCGCACGCGCGGATGGCATCCACCCAAGGCGCGGCGCTGCCATCGAGAATCGGCACTTCCTCGGCGTCGAGCTCGACGACCGCGTAATCGATCTCGCACGCGAGCAGCGACGCGAGCAGATGCTCGATCGTGCGAACGCCGACGCCGTCGGCATTGCGCAGCATCGTGCACAGGGGCTGCGCGCGGCGCAGCGCGGGATCGACCGGCAGCGTCGCGAGGGTGCGCCCCTGCGCGACGCGACGGAACGCAATGCCCGTCACGCCCTCTTCAGGACGCGCGGGCAGGATCCGCACGCCCACCCGGCGCCCCGTGTGCAGCCCGTGACCGTCGATCGCCAACGGACGTGCCAGCGTGCCCTGACGCGATGCCCAGCCGGACGGCGCGCTCATCGCGCGACTTCCAGCGTCGACGGCGCCTGGCCCGCCACGGGCGCCTGCCGCGTATCGAGCATCGCGCGCGCTTCGCCGTCGATCGCATGCTTCGCAGCGAGCGCCGCGACGGCGTCCTGCGCCGCATCCGTCGCGGAACCGGCGTCCGCATCGGTCGACGCGCCGATCGAATCGACGATACGGCCGGCCAGCGTCGTCACCGACGCGCCCTCGGCAATCGCCATCACCGACAGCTTGACCTCGAATGCTTCCTCGACCGCGAGGCCGAGTTCCATCCCCATCAGCGAATCCATGCCCATGTCGAGCACCGACTTGTCGAGCGCGATGCGATCCGGCGTCATGTGCAGGATTCGCGCGATCTGCGCCTGCAGCGTCCGGGCAACCAGCGCGATCGCTTCGTCGCGCGGCAACGCCAGCACGTCGTCCCACAGCTGCGTGCCGCCGTCGCGCGCATCGCCGCCCTTCGCATGCGATTGCAGCAGCGAATACCGGCGTGCCTTCGCGGCGGGCATCCCGCGCGCCACGGCATGCCAGTCGAGCCGGACCACCGCTTCGCCCGCCGCGCCCGCCACCAGCGCGCGCTCGAGCGCGACCATCGCCTCGTCGGACGTGATCGATGCACCGCCAATCCGCGACTGCAACGCCTCGCGCGTATCCGCGTGGCGCGCGAGGAAGCCGACGTCCTCGAGCGGCCCCCAGGCCATGAACGTGCCCGGCAAGCCCGCCGCGCGGCGATGTTCGACGAGCGCCTCGAGGAAGCTGTTGGCCGCGACGTAGTTCGACTGCCCCGGATTGCCGAGATAGGTCGTCGCCGACGAATAGACCACGAACAGGTCGAGCGGCAACGCGCGCGTCGCGCGATGCAGGTTCCACGCGCCGGCCACCTTCGGTGCGAGCACCGCGGCCATGCGCGCATCGTCGAGATTGCGCACGAGGCCGTCGTCGATCGACATCGCCGAATGCAGCACGCCCTTGAGCGGGCTGCCGCGCCGGCCGATCGCGTCGATCATCGCATCGACCGCCGCTGCGTCGGTCACATCGCACGACACGACATCGACCGTGACGCCGAGCGTGTTGCGCCAGCGTTCGACTTCGTCGCGTGCGGCTGCAGCGAGCTCGCCGGAACGGCTCGCCAGCGTCAGCCGGCGTGCGCCGCGCTCGACCATCCAGCGCGCGCTCGCAAAGCCGAGCCCGCCCGTGCCGCCGACCACCAGGTACGTGCCATGCGGATCGAGCGCGAGCGAGCCCGCGCGCGTGACGCCGCGCGTCGGGGCCGGCGTACCGGACGGATAGGTCACGAGCACCTTGCCGATCTGGCGCGCCTGCTGCATGTAGCGGAACGCATCTTCCGCCCGTTCGGCCGGAAACGCGCGGTACGGGAGCGGATGCAGCACGCCGGCCGCGAACAGCGCCATCACTTCGCCGAACAGGCGCGCGGTCAGCTCGGGCAGCGCCCCCATCAACTGATCGGCGTCGATACCGAAATAGCTGATGTTGTTGCGGAACGGCCGCAGCCCGATATGGCTGTTTTCGTAGAAGTCGCGCTTGCCGAGCTCGAGGAAACGACCGAACGGCCGCAGCGTATCGATGCTGCGCACCATCGCTTCGCCGGCAAGCGAATTCAGCACGATGTCGACGCCCTGGCCGCCCGTCAGCGCGCGAATCTCGTCCGCGAACGCGAGACTGCGCGAATCGAGCACGTGGTCCGCGCCGAGCAGGCGCACGAACTCGCGCTTCTCGTCGCTGCCGGCCGTCGCGAACACTTCCGCGCCGAAGTGGCGCGCGAGCTGGATCGCGGCGATCCCGACGCCACCCGCGCCGCCGTGCACGAGCACACGCTCGCCGCGACGCAGGCGCGCGAGTTCGACGAGTGCGTAGTACGCGGTGAAGAACGTGGTCGGCACGGTCGCCGCTTCCTCGAACGACAGCCGCTCGGGTTTCCGTGCGATCGCTTGCGCCCGCGTCCTGACGCGCGTCGCGAACGAAGCCGGCGCGAAGCCGAGCATCGCATCGCCCGGCGCGAATTCCGTCACGGCCTTGCCGACCCGCACGACGCGGCCGGACAGTTCCATGCCGATCGTCGCGCCCGCGAAGCCGGTCTCGACCGCCTCATCGGACAACAGCCCCATCGCATACATCACGTCGCGGAAATTGAGGCCGGTGGCAACGGGCTCGATCTCCACCTCGTCGTCACCCAGCGGGCTTTCCGGCAACGCAAACCATTCGAGATTGCGCAACGAGCCCGGCGCATCGAACGCGAGCACGGCCGCACGCGCGATCGCGCCATCGTTGCGGGCCGCGGCCTGCGCGGCGGTCAGCATGCGCGGCACCTGCCGCCCGTGCGCACCCAGGACGACTTCTTCCTCGAGCGCTGCGCCGGTCAGCTCGCGAATCAGCGCGTCGGGGATCCGGTCCGCCGCTCGATCGACGTCGATCAGACGGCACGCGAGTTCGGGATGCTCGTTCGCCAGCACGCGACCGAGGCCCCACAGCGTGGCCTGCTCCGGATGCGCGTTCGCGGCCCCGGCGAATGGCGCGCCGCCACGCGTGACGACGGTCAGCCGCGTGGCCGCGTTCGGCTGCGCACCGAGCGTGCGAACCAGTGCCGCAAGGGCGATCACGCCGTTACGCTGCGCGGCCATCAAGCCATCCCCCGTCGCCGATTCGGCGAGCGGCGTCTCCGACGCGCAGAACACGACATGCACCGGCTGCCCGGCCGGTAGTGACGCAATCGCATCGGCCGCGTGCGTGATGTCGACGATATCGGCCGGATAGCCCGCGCGCGCGAGCGCATCGGCCAGCCGCCCGCCGAAACTGCCGGCGGCATCCGGTGCGTGCACCACGAGCCATTGCTCGCTGCGTGCCAGCGTATCGAGATCGCTCGATTCGTCGCCGCGTTGCGCAACCGCGGCGCTTGCGGGATTGCGCGCGATGACGAACGTCGGCGTGCCGTCCAGATCGAGCGATTGCTCGACGTGCCGCACGACATCGACGTAGCCCGCGCGTGCGAGCGCCGCATCGAGATCCGCCGGCGCCAGCGGCACCGGCGCGTCGGCTTCCGTCGACGCAGCCTGCGCGCCGAATACGATGTCGGAGAAACGGCCGCGACGCGACTCGGCCAGCAGCAGCAAACCACCCGGCGCCAGCCATGACCGCATCGCGTTCAACGCATCGACCACATCGTGACGGCCGCTCAACGCACGGTTCGCGACGATCAGGTCGTAAGGGCCGGCCTCGTCGACCGCCAGAGACAGCCGCTCGCCCGACTGCAGCGCAACCGTGCGCACCGCCGCTTCCGCATCCGCGTCGAACCCGGCCAGTTGGCCGGCAGTCGCTGCGATCGTGTGATCGCAGCGCGCGGCCGCGAGATGCATGCCGAGCGTCTGCAGCACGTCGCCGTCCGTCGCGCCCAGTTCGAGCACGCGCAACCGGCGTGCCGGCTGCCATCCGTCGACCGCCTGCTCGACGCTTGCGGTCAGCAGCGCGTGCACGTGCTGCCACGTCGGCGATGCGGCCAGGAGTTGTTCAACCAGGCTGTGCCCGGTCGGCGACAGCAGACGGGCGCCGTCTTTCGCGCCGTTCAGTACGTCCGGCAATGCCGCGCCGCAATGCGCGAGCAGCGTCAGCTCGGCCACGTGCCCCGGCGATTCGGCCAGCAGCCCGCGCCACAGCTCGTCGAGCGGCGGCAACGCCGCGCACGCCGCGTCGTCGCGCACGAGCAACGCGCCATCGCGATGCGCGAGCCCATCCTCGACCAGCATGTCGGCGAGACGCGTGGCCAACGCCGCACGCCCGGCCGCCGGCTGCCACGTGCCGGCGAATGCGCCGAGCGCATCGAACGCGCGGAGCGCGTAGAGGCTCGCCAGCACATCGATCAGCGGCAGGATTTCGGTCAGATGCTGCGTCCGGCGGCCTTCGTGCCCGGTCGTTTCGAGCCGCGCGACGGCCTGCGCGAGCAGCGCATCGGGGGCCGGCAAACCGGCCGCGTCGACGTCACCCGGCAGTGGCACTTCTTCAAGGCGGTAGACGAAGCGCGCGGGCAGGTTCTGCCGACGGCCGACGAGATCGACGCGGCGGAACCGGCATGCGCCGAGCCGCGCGACGATCGCACCGCACGCATCGAGGAATTCGAAATGCGCGACGATCGAATGCGGGCTGCGCCGGTCGATCCGCACGAGCACCCGCTCGACCGTGTCGCCGCGCAGATAGTCGACCCGACCGATCTGCACCGGCACGTAAGCCGGATGCTCGCCTTCGCGCGCGTGCGCCGCAAGCAGTGCGAACAGCGGATGAAACCCGCTGTCCATCAGCGCCGGATGCAGCAGGTACGCGGACAACGCCCGCGCGTCGCCGCATGCGGCCGGCGCGGCGATGTCGGCCAGCGCCACGCCGTCATCCGCGGCGATCCGCACGGTGCGGACCCAGCGGAACGCCGGCCCGTAGCTGAGGCCGATTGCTGCCGTGTTTGCGTACAGCGTGTCGCCGTCGGCTGCAGGCAGCGCGAGCAGGCGATCGAGCGCGCCGGACGGCACGACGCTCGCATCGCCGAGCGCGTTGCCGCTTTCCAGCATCCGCCCCGTCACGTTCAGCGTCCATGCGCCGCCGGACATCCGGTCGCGCGTCTCGATCGTGAAGGTTGCCGTGCGCGGCTCGATCACGAGCCGGAACAGCTTCGCCTGCTGCGGCTGGAATACCACCGGCGTGCGGATCTCGACGTTTTCGAGCGCCGCATCCGGCGTATCGAAGAAGGTGCGTGCCGCGGCGAGCGCCATTTCCACGTACCCGGCCCCCGGGAACGCCACGCCGCCGTCGACGACGTGATCGGCCAGCATCGGCAGCTTCGCCGGATCGAGCTGGTTTTCCCACGCGAATGCGTGCTCGTGCAGGCGATAGCCGAGCAGCGGATGCTCGCGACGGCGATTGACGAGACCGTAGCCTTCGACGGTCGGCGTCAGCCAGAAGCGCTCGCGCTGCCACGGATAGGACGGCAATGCAGTGCGCGATTCGCCCGGCGCGAAGCGGTCGGGATCGACACTCGCGCCGTGCGCGATCGCCGTGAGAATCGCTTGCCGCAGCATTGCCGCGCTGCCGTGATCGCGCTTGAGCGTCGGCAGCGCCACGCCGGTCGCGCCGGCCGCCGCGAATGCCTGCTTCACGTAGGTGCGCAGGATCGAATGCGGCGAGACCTCGACGAACAGCCGGACACCCTGCTCGATCAGATGCGCGATGCCGTCGCCGAAGCGCACCGGCTCGCGAATGTTGCGCCACCAGTAGCGGGCATCGAGTTCGGTGCCGGCCAGCGCGCCGCCGGTCACGGTCGACACGAACGTGCCGTTGCCCGGCTGCGGCCGCAGGCTCGCCAGTTCGGCCAGCACGACCGGTTCGATGCGGTCCATGTGGCTGCTGTGGAACGCGTAGTCGAGATCCAGCATCTGGAAGAACTTGCCGCTGCCGCGCAACGCGGCCTCCAGTGCCTGCAGGCCCTGCAGTTCGCCCGCGAGCGTCACCGCATCGGGGCTGTTGATGCCGGCGATCTCGACGCGTCGCGCCAGCCCGTGGCGTGCGATCAGTTCGCGCGCCGCCGCGTCGCCGATGCCGACGGCCGCCATCCGGCCGCTGCCGCGCGTCATCGCCTGCGCGCGGCTGCGGATCTTGATCACGCGAACCGCGTCGGCGAGCGACAGCGCGCCGGTCACCCACGCCGCAGCGATCTCGCCGACGCTATGGCCGATCGCCGCGTCGTAACGCATCCCGCGCGCGTCGATCGCGCGGATCATGCCGACCTGGATCGCGAACAGCAGCGGCTGCGCGTTCTCCGTCGCGGCCAGCCATTCGGCGCCCGCACCGGCCAGCCATTCCGCGCTCGGGCCGCCGCGCATCACGTCGACGAGCGACGGGCTGCCGTCGGCGCACCACAGCGCGTCGACTTCATCGAGCGCCGCGCGGAAGACGGCGTTCTCGGCATAAAGCTCGTTGCCCATCCCGACCCACTGGCAACCGTTGCCCGAGAAGACGAGCGCGGTGCGCACCGCGTCGCCCGGAGCCTGGCCGGTCGCCACGCACGCCGGCAGCCCTTCCGACGCCGGCTGGGCCAGCGCCGCAAGCGCGGCGCGCCCTTCGGCCACGTCGGCCGGCGCGACGATCGCGCGATGCTCGAGCCATTGGCGGCGACGTGCGGCCGCGGCGGCAAGCGCCTGCCAGTCGCCGCCGTTGTCGAGCATCGCCAGATAGCGGCCCGCGAGCGCGCCGAGCGCGTTCGCGCTGCGCGCGGTCAGGACGAGCGGAGACAGTGGCGCGTGCGTCGGTTCGGGCGCGGCCGTCGGCGCCTCGTTTGCACCCGGCGCCTCCGTCAGCACGACGTGTGCGTTCGTTCCACCGAAGCCGAACGATTTGACGCCAACTGTCAGCGGCGCGTCGCCTGCGTCGAGCGGCATGTAGCGATCGACGACGCGCAGACGCCCGCCGTCGAAATCGATCCCGGGATTGGGCGTAACGAAGTGCAGCGAGCGCGGTACCGCGCGATGCTTCAGGCACAGCACGGCCTTCAGCAGCCCGGCCATGCCGGATGCCGTCTCGAGATGGCCGATGTTGGTCTTGACCGAACCGATGAGCAGCGGACGATCCGCCGGGCGCTCGCCCGACACGACGTCGATCAGCGCGCGCGCCTCGATCGGATCGCCGACCGCGGTGCCCGTGCCGTGCGCTTCGAGATAAGCGAGCGACCGCGGGTCGATGCCCGCGCGCTCGTATACGCTGCGCAGCAGCGATGCTTGCGCGGCCGCGCCCGGCACGCTGATGCCGCCCGGCGAATGGCCGACCGAGTTCACGCCGGAGCCGGCGATCACCGCATGGATCGTGTCGCCATCGGCGAGCGCGCGATCGAGCGGCTTGAGCAGCACGAACGCGCCGCCTTCGGAGCGGACATAGCCGTCGCCGGTCGCGTCGAACGCGCGGCAACGGCCACGCGGCGACAGCATCGACGCCTTGGAGAAGCTGACGAAGCCGAACGGGTGCAGCAGCAGGTTGACGCCGCCGGCAAGCGCCACGTCGGCTTCGCCGGACTGCAGCGCCTTGACGGCCTGGTGGAGCGCGACGAGCGACGACGAGCAGGCCGTGTCGACGGACATGCTCGGGCCGCGCAGGTCGAACAGGTAGGACACGCGGTTCGACGCGATGCTCAGGGTGTTGCCGGTCGCCGAATACGGATCGATCACGTTCAGATCGTCCATGTTGCGGTTGCCGTAATCCATGCTGGCGGCGCCGACGAAGACGCCGCAGTTGCTGCCGCGCATGTCGGCCGGACGCACGCCGGCGTCCTCGAAGGCTTCCCATGCGAGTTCGAGCAGCAGGCGCTGCTGGGGGTCCATCTGGGCCGCTTCGCGCGGGGAAATGCCGAAGAACGCGGCGTCGAAGCCGGCGACGTTGTCGAGCACGCCGGCCGAGAACGTGTAGCTCTTTCCCTGTTCGCGCTTGGACGGGTGCTGGTAGAAATCGGTGCCGAAGCGGTCGGCGGGGATTTCGGTGACTGCGTCGCGTTCGCTCTCAAGCAGTTGCCAGTATTCTTCCAGTCCGGAAACTCCGCCCGGAAATCGGCACGAGGCACCGATAATTGCGATCTTGGTGTTAATCATAGCTACGATGTTATCTCCGACGCGCCAGTCGAAACCGCCTGCCCACCCGTCGTCGTCATCGCACGAAGCAACGCGGTGCCAAGATCCTCGACCGCACGGTCCTGCCTTCGTGGAGAGTGTTCTCCGAAATTCCGCCAGATGACGTAATTGCTTTGGTCGGGTATGTTCCCGAACTTCTCGAATATATGCGACAACGCGGGAACATGATCACCGTAGAGACACAGAATCGTATCTCGGCGGCACTGGCGCAGATAGGCGACAAGCCGTCCGATCATTGCATTTGCGTTGGCCACGTGGCGGAGGTACGCCGTAAGGTCACGCCACCTGGAATCGTCACCAAGTGTATGGTAGCGGGCAGCCTCCCCGGCCTCCACCGACTCCAAATGCAACGGGCCATGGTTTTCCATCGTCATCGCAAATACAAAAGCCGGTTGCGTGCGCTTCTCGTCGAGCACCGAGATGATCTGGTCAAGAGTGGCCGCATCTGAAATATACGGTCCGGCACGCGGTGCGTCGCCGAAAGCGCGAATATCGAGGAAGCGGTCAAACTGGAGCAGTGGAAAAACTCGATTGCGGCCGAAAAAATCCGCGTAATAAGGGTGAACAGCCGTCGTTCGGTAACCCGCTCGGCGAAACCAGCCCGCCAGTGAGGCACAAGTGCGCCGCACGAATGCGTAGGGATAGAATCGCGCGTAACCAAGGCGCGATGAGGACAGACCGGTCAGGAATGCAAATTCCGATCGCATCGTGTTCGCCCCCCAGGCAGGCACTGTCAGTTGTCCATGTTCGACGGACTCACAACATACCCGATCGAAATGATCAAGAATCGACGGATCGATCGCAACTGACAACGGGCGCGGGTCGAAGAATGACTCGCTTTGGATCACTATCACGTCAGGATAACCAAGCAAGGCATCTTCACGAGCAAACGGACCAGAGGATGTCAGTCCTGCTATCAAGCGAAACGTAGCCGGTCGCATGCCGTTCAGTAAATATGCGACAAAGACGGCAAAGAATCCGTGACGGCGCTGGTCTTCGAGCGGATCGAGCGTGAGCGGTAAACGCGCGGCGCACAAGTAGCCCATCGCAAGAAAAATCAACGCCACCAGAGCACCTCGCGACGCTGTTTGCACCGATACTGCAGGATCGAGAATGAAACCGACCACGAGGGCAACCGCGCCGAGCACCATTGCCACGACTGTTATCGTACTCAAAAACGGCAAGTAAAGACGCGGGTGCGAAAACAACTGACCGAACAGACTCAAATCGGTAAAGACAAAAGGCTCGCGAAGGGATGTAAATTTCGCATTGCTGACTGCGCTGGCAAGAGCCACCAACGCTAGCGCTAGGAACGCAGCAAAATGCAGGCGACGGGTTAGCGCAAGGATGACACACGCGACGAACAACACGCTCGCGACGTGCAGCGCCAGCGCCAATGCGGGACGGCGAACAGCTGCGCGGGGAATGGCAATCGTATCTGCGGCAAATGACAGGGCAATGGCAAAGACGAACGTGATCGGCATCGACGACGCCACGCTATCGCTCCTCTCGCGGCAAATAGGACAATCGACCGAGAATCGCGTCGGCGATCACCGCAGGCAACAACGGAAGCAGCCGCATGCCCAGCGCGAGCAGACCGGGGAACGCAATTTCAGCCCGTCGGGCGGCAATGCCGCGCTGTATATACTGCGCTGCCTTGTCGGATGACCACAGGAAAGGCTTGTCTCCCGGAAAAACGTCGCTCATCGCTGTCTTGACAAAACCCGGCAAAACAACGGACAGACGAATACCGTCGCGTTTCAGCACCGGACGCACCGAGTCGCCCCATGCCTTCAACGCGGCTTTGCTCGCGCAATAGGCAGGTGAAATCGCCATGCCTCGTAGCGCCGCGAGCGAACTAATCAGCGCCACTTGGCCGTTACCACGCGTACGCATCCGATCTATTGTCGGCAGCACAGCGTTCATCGCGCCGTAGAAATTCGTATCGACGATTGCTGCGGTGCGTTCGCGCGTCTCCCAGTCGCCCACATGCGCGAGTGTACTGGCCGCGCCGGCGTTCGCGATCAACAGGTCGATCGGGTACGTGTCATCGAACTGTTCAAGCCACCGCTGCATCGCACCGGCGTCCCGGACATCAATGGTTGCAAGGAAAACGGTCGCGCCACGGGCACGGCAATCGGCTGCGCTTTCATCAAGGCGCGCCGCGTCACGCCCGCCGAGGCTCAATACCACCCCGGGTCGTGCGTAGGCTCGGGCCAGCGCTCGCCCAAGACCGGCGCTCGCCCCCGTAATAGCGATATGCCGCGGCCCAGCGCTGGCGCTCACGACACCGCCTCGAGCCGACTCACAGCACCGGTGACGCTCATCTCTATACCAGCACGCGTATAAAAGTCGCCGTTAATCTGAGTATGGTGCATCACGTAGTCGAGAAAAGCCTGATAGAGATTCATGTCCGGACCACTAGCCCCTGCCCAAAAGTCCGCCAGGCCTCCCTGCCAGGTCAGCCCCGGCATCGAATAGATCGCTGTGCCCAATGCAACGAGGGGACGTCGGTGGTGAACAGCGGACAGACCGACCGTACTGTTTATCACGACCACGCCACAACACCGATCAAGCAACGTCGGCAAATGGCCCGCATCAATAAAGACCACCCTCTTCTGGATACCGAGCTCGGCGGCAAGTGCCGTCGCAAATTGACGGTACCCGATCAGACCGGTGTCCAACGGGTGATTTTTGATCACGAGCCAACTATCGTCGGGCGCATTTTCGGCGAATGAGTGTAAAACAAACGCAATCGCGTCGCAAATGCCGCCAAAAGGGGAATGATCGACAATCTGGGAGTCGGAATTTAGCTGCAGCGGGAACAGATAGTACTTGCGATTTCTCTCCAGCAAGTCACGGGTAACGCTATCGGCCTCCCTATCGCGCGCTCGTTGCCGAATGGCACGATACGCCAGGCCCGCGTATTCCTCGAAGCCGTTTCTGGGACGGTGAGACTTGTAATGTGGGAAGCGGTGCGCATACAACGCGTTGGCCATGCGGTACCGGATATCGTGACAAGCACGCTCGTAAAGGTTGTAGCCGGTGGGCTTCCCGGGAACTACCGGCGGGATATGCTGGCGTGCGTCGAGATAATAGGCAGGGTCTCGCGGCAACAACGATCGCCCATTGACACCGTGCTCCTCCATCGTTATCCAGTGCGGTCGAACATAACCCTCTTCGAATACGTGGACACCGACCCCCGATGCGCGAGCGATCTCGTGCATCGGCCGATGGATCGCACGGCAATCCCCAAACAGGAGTACATCCGTCACGCCATTGGCCGCAATCACATCGCGATACCACGCGACAAGACCTTCGGTTTCGTCGCGATAGTTCCAAGCGCTTTCCGAACCTTGATACGCTAGATCTCCGCCGCAAAAGTTTACACGCCGAACCTGGTGACCTCGCTGGCTGAGACCGGCAGCAAGTCGACCAAAAAACGGGGAGGCCGTGCCTTGCAGGGCAAGGAAGAAGCGGGACATACAGTTCTTATCTAATTGAGTTACGAAGGCCCAACGCGCCCTAACAAGTCACAACAAGATGACAACGCCACCTTGCTGCTCGACACCCACACCCAAATTTCCGACACCCCGACCTACGGCACTGCGACTTTGGCGAGAATACACGCCATTCTCGGCTGCAACGATACGCATGCAAATACACCTTCGACAACTGTGTACAGCAATCCTCAACGCGAATTTCGGCGGCGCATGCGAGGTCTACCCGGCATCGATCAGGCCACGCACCTCAGGACGGCTTGACTTCCGATTCGCGCCCCGTCAAGAATTGAATGACTTCTCGCGGATTGCGGACGACAGCGTTTGCCATTGTTGTCGCCGCTGGCGATACGCTCTTCTCGCACACAAGGAGAGTCGTCCCGACACCTGCAGTCAATCCCGCCTGAATATCGGACTCCTTATCCCCCACGAGTAATGACGCCCCCAGGTCGAGATCGAAATCACGCTGTGCTGCAAGGATCATCCCCGGATTCGGCTTCCTAAACTCGGACTCGACCTTGTATCGGCCAACGCCGTGTTCAGGATGCGTCGGACAAAAGTACACGCGATCGATCGGAGCACCTTCGGTCGCGAACACGCCCTTCATCCAGTCGGACAAGCGACAAAAATCCGCTTCCGAGTAGTAGCCCCGCCCAATCCCCGCTTGATTCGTCACCACGACACCCAAGTACCCCAACGCCTTGGCGGCACGGGCCAGTTCGAAGACGCCCTCCAGAAAGACAAATTTCTCGATCTCGAAAACATAGCCATCGTCGCGATTGATGACACCATCGCGATCCAGGAACAACGCACGATTCTTCACTTGCAGATTCCAGAGAGCTCGCTTTGAGCGCGGTAAAAGTCCTCGGGGATTCCGATGTCGATAAACTGCCCGCGCGTTACGAAAACGTCAAACCTGCGAGACTGGACAGCGGACGACATGAAGTCGGCTTCGAACGAGAACCTCTCTGCCGTCTCGCCGGCAAGAATATTCTTCGGCAAAACATAGCAACCAGCATTAATCAGGCCTGGTCCCGATATTCCCTTCTCGGCGAACCCGGTCACTCGACCGTCGTCGACAACAAGGCTGCCGTATCGTCCTGTATCCGGCACGTGCCGAGCAACGATTGTCGGGAAGCCTCCTCGCTGCCAATCTGCATCCAACTCGTCAACTTCAAGATCCAGATACGTATCACCGTTGAACACGAAGGCATGATCCCCCTCGCAGTAAGGCAACGTTGCCTTCAGCGCCCCCCCGGTACCCAGCGGATTGAGTTCGATTGAATACGCGAGGTCGATTCCGGCAAAGTGATCACCGAAATAGTCCACGATTTTCTCCGCCATGAAGCCAACAGACAGAACCACCCGAGAAAACTTCTTTGCGCTCAAACGCGTCAAGAGAATTTCAAGAAATGGCCTGCCAGCAACAGGCGCCATCGGCTTGGGAACATCGGAAACAACCGCGCGCAAACGCGTACCGAATCCCCCAGCCAAAATGATCGCTTCCCTCATTTCACTGCTTCCCGAAAATGGCGTTCTCGACCAGCCCACAAACGATATGACCGAGAACCAGATGCCCCTCCTGGATCTTCGGGGTGTCCGGCGACGGGACTTCAAGCAGCAAGTCGCACAGCTCGCGCATTTCTCCACCACGATTGCCGGTGAAGCCGACGCACGTCATCCCTTTTGCTTTTGCTTCTCGAAAAGCCGCCAGTATGTTCGGTGACTTTCCGGACGTCGAATAACCAATCAGGACATCGCCCTTGTTGCCAAGCGCCTGGACCTGACGGGAAAACAGCTTCTCATAGCCATAATCGTTACCGATCGCCGTGAGAATGGACGTGTCCGTCGTCAACGCCACCGCGGCCAGCCCGGGACGGTCGAAAGCAAACCGGCTGACAAACTCCCCAGCAATATGCTGCGCATCCGCAGCACTTCCACCGTTACCAGCGAGCAACACCTTGCCGCCTTGCGTGATGGATGCTACGCAGGTATCAGCGACTTTCTGAACCGTCGCAAGCAACCTCTCATCCGCAAGCATCGCAGCCATTACCCGCTGCGCCTCTGCAATGCTGTCCGTGATGTACGTCAATTCGCGATTCTCCATGCCTGCGTCCCATTCTCCGTAAAGTGACAGTTACTAACTTGTCCGTCGTACTCGCCAAGCGTTCTGATCAAATCCATACGCCGTTCGGTGGGTACAAAAAACAGCATAAAGCCGCCGCCGCCCGCACCCGAAACCTTTCCGGCCTGCGCACCAGAACGCATGGCCGCGTCGTAAATTTCGTCGATATGGGCGTTGGAGACAGTTCGCGCCGAATTCTTCTTGTTATCCCATCCCAGTCGCATCGACGCAACAAAGGCCCTGAAATCGCCTTTCAGCAACGCCTCTTTCATAACTAGCGCTTCGCGCTTGATACCGTGCATTGCCTCGATTGCGGCGGTCTTCTGCGACACCACGTTGTCGCTCTGGTCCTGAATGATTTTTGCGGATTCCCGCGACACGCCGGTGTAAAAAAGAACCAGCGAGGCCTCCAACTCACAAAGAATCCAATTCTTGATTCGCAACGGATTCACGACCGTGCGCTCTTCCTCGTAGAACTCCATGAAATTGAAGCCCCCGAACGTCGCCGAGTATTGGTCCTGACGCCCCCCGGCCAACCCGCAATCGACGCGCTCAATCCGATAAGCCAGTTGCGCAATGGCGTAATCGTCCAGCGGTAGATTCAGCAATTCGACAAACGCCTTGATCATCACGACCACCAGCGTTGACGACGAACCCAATCCAGAACCTGCAGGAGCATCACAGAACGTACTCAATTCAAGCGGAATTGGCTTGCCATGGTTGTAGTTCCGGATCATGTAGTTGTACACCGCCTTATGCAGGTCCAGCGTACCGTTCAGTTCCAGCGGCTCCGAAATGAGCTTGTGTTTTTCTACCTGCTGATCCGTCGAGACGAAACGTACGGCGGGTATCGTTAGCGTCTTGATCACCGCGTATGCGTAGCGATCAATGGTCGCATTCAGGACGTAGCCCCCGAACGTATCGGCGTAGGGAGCTACGTCGGTCCCCCCTCCCGCCAGGCCCAACCGCAGCGGGGCCCGTGCGCGAATGATTGTTGGATTCATTGGTTGTTTATATTTCTATCGGGTCAAGAATTTCTCGCCAGCGGAAATCCTGGCGCGCCAGTAATTCAACAGATCCTCCATCGTCTTCTCGAACGAAATCTCGGGTTTCCAACCCGTGATGGCCTCGAATTTCTGCGTGTTGGGGACCTGCAAATCTGCATCGATCGGGCGCAGTCGCTCCGGATCCGTTTCGACTCGGATGACATCCTTGGAGGTCGACATCGAGACCAGCGTATCCAGCATCTGGCCAACCGTGCAGGAATACGTGCCGCCAATATTGTAATAGGCGCCAGGAATCGGGTTGATCGTCACGAGCATGTAATAAGCCCGTACCGCATCTCGCACGTCCGCAAACGTGCGCAGCGAGTCGAGATTGCCCGTCTTCACGACCGGCGGAATCATTCCGCGTTCGATCATCGCGATCTGCTTGGCAAACGTCGATTCAGCAAACACGTCGCCGCGACGCGGGCCGGTATGCGTAAACATCCGCGTGGTCATAACGGTCATGTTGTACGCTTCAGCGTAGTACCGGCCGATCAGATCTGTACCCACCTTCGAGATTGCATACGGCGATGCCGGATGGAACGTGCATTCCTCATCGATCGGCAGCTTTTCGCGCGGCACCCGTCCAAACACTTCCGACGACGCGCAGACATGCGTTACGGCATCGATATTGTTCTTGCGCAGCGCTTCCAGCACGTTGGCCGTACCTTGGACGTTGGTCTCCAGCGTGTCGAGCGGCGAGTCGAAGCTGGTCTTCGGGTAGCTTTGCGCGGCCAGATGGAATACGAAATCCGGCGTCGACTGCTTGACGGCCTCGTGAATGGAAAGGTAATCGCGCAAATCACCGTAGACAAGACGAATCCTGTTCTTCTCGTTGATACGCGGAAGCAGATGGGAAATATTATCAAGAGGGCTACGCCAACGGCACAGACCATAGATTTCCCAGTCCGTGTTCTCCAGGAGGAAATCGGCCAAATGCGACCCGACCATACCAGTAATACCCGTAATCAAAACACGCTTTGCCATATCACACCGTTAATTAGACAATTCAAGATTAATTGCTTCACCAAGACTGCAAGGACGTCGTCCAAGCAGCCTCTCGAAACGCGCAGAACTTACATTAATTACACGAGGTCGATTTACGAAGAAATCAGCCTCCGGTTCGCTGAACTCATAATCCAGCTCCGGCACCACAAGATTCCGGATCTGTTCGACGAAATTCTCGCGGGCAACCAGCTCCGGCCCGACGAAATTGATAATTCGCTCGTCGACCGCGTCCCAGCGTTCGATCAGGGCGACGACTCCTTCGACGACGTCGCTCATATATACGACACAGCGTGAAAATGGTTTGAATATGTCAGCCCGCCTTCCGTCCTTCGCGCAACCGAGAAGGTACTGCGTAAATCGGTCACGAAGCGAGAATACGTAAGAAAGCCGAATCACCTTAACAGCAGTGTTCTCACCAAGCTCTGCCTCCACCTGACGCTTCATCGCCCCATAAGCACCTGCCGGCGTCAGTTCCGCATCTTCGTCACGTACCTGCTCGCTAGCACCGTAAACCGTATCGCTGGAGAAAAAGATGACACGCGCGCCTCGAGCCGCGACGCCACGGATCAGCGCCAAGGTCCCAGTCACATTAACTTGGAATGCCGCCTCGTAGTCCTTTGCACACGCATCCGGAGACGATATAGCCGCAGCGACGACGACAACATCTCCCGCGCACACTTGCTCGTACGGAAACGCCTCCGCGCGGGCCAACGAGAAAACAATGTCAGCGCCATCTCGCGTCGACGTCCCCAGGGTTCTCCAGCGTCGGCCAAATGCGTCATGCAATACCTTGCCGATGTACCCCGTGCTGCCCACCAGGAATACGTTCATGACTCAAAGGCCCTGCGCAACGCCGTCCGGACCCATCCGCGATTTGCAGCAACACGCTCAAAGAACGCTGAAACTTCGTCCTTCGACGAGCGCCCAAACCACTCGAATTGCTCCAGAAGATATGGTTCGTATGCCTTCTTCTTGTAAAGCACCTGAAACTCGTTCATTCTATCTAATTCATAAAAATCGAAGCAATCTCGATATATCGGATACAAGGATATCTGGGTCACATCCAACGGATCGAGATTCTGATCAAAGCTAATATCCGAATAGGTATAACCAAGCGCCAACATGCATCGCGCCGCAATTTCGCGCATCAATACCGCAGTCGGATGATTCATTGTGTAGAATAGACGCTTCTGTCGGTAGTTAGCCAGAATGAAGTCCGTCACCAAAACATCGATCTGCCTTCCGCCATCATTTTCACCAGCCTCTCTGGACCTCAGCTCATCGGCACACCAATCTTCGATCTTGTCGATGTCGATGTGAAGCGACGCACCAATCTCCTCTAGGCGACGAACGTACGTCCCCTTGTCTACACCCATAACGACGGCCCCCGCGATCAAGACGTCAACGTAACTCTCCGGGTGTGGCGGCAGACCATATGGCATATTAACGGTAGGGTGATAGCCTTCCCAATGCATGTATTGCACAGACAAGGCGACACCGCTTGGCGACAAGCTATTCCGGAGAAATTCCGACGAGAACTTCTCTCCACGATATCCCTTCGAGACTGGTTGATAAAGAAATAGGTCGAGCTTCGGTATCGTTTCTACAAGATGACGATCCATTTGCTCTTCGCTGGCAGCAAAACACTCCTCCATTTCCAGCAACTCCCAGTCGCGGGCGAATGCCGGACAACTGTTCAGCATCTTAGCCAACGCTAACGCCTGACACGAGCCGTAAGCCGAATATTTCTTCCGATGTGCCATCCACCGATCTCCGCAAGTTAGGCGACTTGGGCATCTGCCCAGCGCGTAAGGTTGACGTAGTCGCTACTTTTCCGAATGTCCCCAAAGCGTTCCGCAAACTCTGTGGAGCGGAGCATGGCTAAAATCATTTCCTTCCTCGATATCGCTTCCGACGCCAACTTCTCTGCGTAGTCGCGAAGACCTGCCAGATCCGGATCGCGACACAGTAGCTTCTTGTAGCCGATATAAGCGAAGTGCTCGCTGACCGGGCATTCCAATTTTGTCCAGAACGAGGTATCCAGTACCGGAGCAGATGCGGTCGAATACAATGACATCCCGTCCGCCTCCAGTTCAGTTTCCTGAACATCGCTTGCAGACAATTCCAGCAGACTGTCGACCAACGGCCGATATGGTTGAGTCAAAAAGGACAGGTAATGATGTCGCGCATCCGCAGGGATCAGAGAAAGTGCCTGCGACGACGCGTGGGAAACGAAGCCGTCCAACACACCCCAGATGGATTGCGTCTTCGAATAGTTTTCGGGGTGCCGCATATCGACGGTAGCCCCGGAAACCCCCAATGGTCGCAATGAGTCGAAATTCCTTTGCTGGAACGCCTTCAAATACTCGCGATTCTCAAAGATGAACTCGAACAATTCACGTGCATAACGCGCACAATCATACTCCAATGCCGCCTTACGGCCTCGCAATCCCACATCTCGACGCTCGGCAACTCCGTTCAGGAGCTGCTCGAATACACGTTGAAGTTCGTTGAAATCAGCCGTACTGTGTACTTTATATGCAACATCTTCACTCAGATCGGCATAACAGCCCGTGTCGTAGCAGATCACCGGCTTTCCAGCTGCGAGCTGTTCGATTAATGACCCCGACTGTCCTTCGGTGTTGGGCAGTCGCAGGTTGATAAACACATCAGCTTCGACTTGAAGTGCATACAGTTCGGTATCGCTGACTGAACCGCGAAACTCGACGCAATGACCGAGATCACCATCAGCACACAAGCGTCGCAAATACTGATCATATTCGGGAGAAGCACTACCACAGAGAACGAGCCGCGCTTCCTTCTTGAGGCGCTCCGAATGACCAAAGACGCGGAGGACGCGGTCGATGCACTTGCTGGGCGACATATGACCGAACGCCGCAAAGACGACCTTGCCACCCGCTTTTTCGCGAACCTTGTAGAAGGTGTCAACCACTTCTTCGGAAGGTACGCGTTTGAGATCGTATGGATTCCGTGTCCTTAGAATCGGGCCTGCGAAATGCGGCTTCAACTGACTTTCGAAGAATTTCGAATGCACCACACACGCCGACGCAAGTCCGGAAAAGACTTCGAACATCGGGAACGAGGCCACAGCCGGCGCATCCCACCCGCCACGTACACCTCCCGCATAGCTCAGCGCGCTGGAGTGACACGCTCGAACACCATCCTTTCCGTACAGCGCTGCAAGCAACCAATAGTACAGGTCGGGGCTTTGCTTGCGATTGAAGAGGTCGTTGACGATGCCGTGCTGCATGACAAAATCGTGCAGCACGACGATACCCGGCAATCTCTTCAAACACTGAAATATAGAATAGTGATTCTCTTCGTTATTTCCGAGATTATAAATTACCGCATCGAACTCGCGCGCGACCGCATCCATATCCATATCACTTTCGATGATACGGACGCTGATGTCTTCAACCTCATAAGGCTGATGCACGGCATGCCATTGATAGAAAATCGTGACATCGAAATAGTTTTTCAGATATTCAACGACGGCCTTCGACATGAAGCCCGGGCCGCATGCCGAGTGAAACGGGGTAAAGAATGCAAGCTTCATTGCAGTGCGTCCATCAAAATTTGATCCGGGCTGTATCGTCTCATCTGATAAAGGTGCAGGCTTTCACCGAACGCCTCTGGCGGCAACACACCACTCGCGAACATCTCGGCAATCTGACCAAAATGATCAAGATCATCGGTTTCAAACCCGGTCACTTCGTTGACGAAGTAGCGCTCGTCAATCGACGACCGGTAGAGTACGACAGGTCGCAACAACGCCGCAGCCAAAGACAGGCGTCGAAAGCTGAGTCGCGCATCTAGACCAATTCCGGCGTATAATAGGCCACGAGACAACTCCGCCTCAAAAATGTCAAACTCCTGGATGATCTTCGGCTTCGAGGCGACACGCGCGCTAATTCCAATCAGGTGCTCGCGTACACGATGGTTGGCGGAAAATACCAGCAGATTTTCGATACCGGGTTGATCCAGCGCGTCGAGACAAACAATCAAGTCGTCATCCGTCATGTCGACATCGCCGACTTCCGCTACGATCGTGCGGCCATATTCGCCAGGCAATTCACCAATTTTTTGGGTCAATGGGAACGGCAATACATCTAATCGTTCCACACGGGTGGAAAGATCCCTCTTCGCAACGATGTCGTTCACAAATACCCGCTCGCCGCGAAGCGATCCGACGTTCATTGCACCGGCAAACAGATGTTTGAATCGAACAAACACGTTTGGCACTTCTTTTGCCGTACCCATACTCGATTCATCAAGCCAGTAGACAATCTTCTCCGAAGTCGATGATCGATAACTCGCCGTCAAGGAAATAACCGATTCATTCGATAGAATCGATCGCTCAGCAGCACGGGCATTTCTCGCTTCACTGAGCGAAATGATTCGCACTCGGTGCCCGCTGGCCATGATGCGACCCGCCAAATACGAGGCCACCGCCCCGGAGCCCTCAACGTCCTGGTCTATCACGATTTTTATCATTTTTTTACCTAAATGCTGTACGATTGCAAGCCCAATAGAAGCACTCCAACGTCGCGTGTTCCATCTTCCGCACGCACAAGCGGAGTAGTCAATTTCAGAGTGTGCAGCATTCTGCTGACACGCATGGCGCCGACAGTGAATACCATGCGCAGACGCTGGATCGAGCCCTCCGTGCTGAAGGTGTACTTCACGGCCGACATGTCATTTAACGTGAAGTGCTCGGGAATCAGAGCCTCAAACGATGCACTATCGATATAGTCAACTTCAACTACGACGTGACTGTCGCGCTCCGTGCGAAGCGGAATCTCCCATACAGCCCGAGGCTCAAGTCCTGTCCAACGCCCGACAACGTCCGCGCCGCATGGCAGCCGGATCGACTCGAGAAAGTGCAAACCCCTCGCACCCACTGCATTCGCCATGTCAAACACGTGGAAATCGCCAGCATTGCCATTGTCGCGCGTGTCCTTGTCCGCAAGATATTCAAAGGCACACTCGGCAAGCTTCTGGTAGCTCGCATCGAAACGGCGATTGAACTCCTTGACCGCGAACTCATACAACTCGATATCCATCAAGTTGAAGTCGCGCAAAACATCGGCTTCATCAGGCGTAATATTATAGCCGCTATTGAACGAAGCCTTCTTCGGATTCCGATTAGTCAGCAGCGCCTCGCTTCGCTCCCATGGGCGAATGCCGAGAGTATGCGCAAGGATCAGTAGAGAACGATCAAATTGCTCGGTCAAGCCGAAAAAATGAAAATACTCGACAAGATTCCGCTTTGCTTCCTCGACAAGGGCGGCGTCGTAGTATCCACGCTCCTTCTTCCATTCGACGCTAGGCGCGAGGTAGCGGGTCATCATATTCTGAGCGCTATCGGAAATCACGAGGTTGTCCGAACTGACAAACTCGCAAAGCGACATTTCAGACGCCATCCTCAACGCCTTGATCACATCCGGGTTGGTTTCATTACGACCAACCCAGGCATCCGAGTAACGTGAAGAATCATGCCAGTTGTAGTACTGCGAAATACACCGCTGAACCGGATCACGAAGAAAAGTCAAGCGCGTCGCGCCGTCGAAGTGCCGATGTAGAGCATCGAAACTGAAATGTCCGACAAACAGTCCATAGTGACGCGTCTCATCGGCCATCGCATCGTCGAGTTCGTAGTCCAACGCAGCGTTGCATACCTCGTCGTCGCGATATAGCGTACGAAGTATCTGATTGAACGACGATCCTGCCGTTTTGGGGATGTGATGAAACACAATCTGACCCGACAGGCGTTCACGACTGCCGGCCATCCCGCGAAACGAATAATCAACTGTACGCTCACGCATATATCATTGCCTTCTCGAACCTCAAGGGGCCGAACCAACGCTTTGTATAAACTCGTCCCACCGAGGCGAAATGGCCTCAGTCGTGTACCGGGCCGAAATTCGCTTCGCGCACTGACGGTACTTAGCAAATGTGTCGGCAACGTTGCGCAACGAGATCGCCTCACGTATTCCGCCAACAATCGATTCAACGGAATAGGGGTCGAAGTAGATACAGGCGTCCTCATAGACCTCCCGGTGCACCGGAATATCAGATGCAGCAACAACGCCACCGCTCATCATCGATTCCACGCCGGAATAATCAAAACCTTCCGCGTAACTCGGACAGACAGTTACCGCAGCGTGCTTGTAGAGATCCCGCAAATCCGTGGCTGCCACATTGCTCAACAGGAACAATTCTCCCCTCTCAACCCACGGCACGATTGAATCAACGAATTCGGCGTAGTCCCACCCGAGGTCTCCAACGAGTACAAGCTTCAACGATTCATTGTGACGGGATCGAAGTAATTCCCAGGCTTCAACGAGCGACGCGTGATTCTTTCGCGGCTCGACTGTTGACACCATGAGTAAGTATTCAAAATCCTGCCGATCTGCGCTCAATCGATTTCGTGTAAAAACGTCGACTTGGCCGCTACTAAGAGCCTTATACTTCTTCGCATGCGGCCTAAACAATCTAGAAGAAATAATATTTCCAATTAACTCCCTAGGGGAATCAATTTCGTTATAAATCGGTGATACCGTATTATGAATAACAACCGCACGATCTTCGATTTCGGGAAATATTTTCAGAAGATCACTTCTGGTAGCGGCTGACACGCAAGCAAAGTAAGCACCCGACCGCACATTGCGTGCAAGTGCGTCATAGTGAGCCCCGTGGTGAAAAGCTCGATCTTTGATCGTGTGCGGAAGAAAGATCGGTATCGCATCATGATATCTCACGATGAGTTTAGTATTGCAAGACAAGACGCCGGGGAACGGAGTCTGCGAAATAAAGACATCAAAATCTCGGGTTTCGATTTTTTTGAATCGTTTGACCGGCAACAATCCGGACATCGAAAATTTGAGTCGATGCAACGTCGCCATCGCAAGTGGCAATATACGATACTGCGCCGCCAGGACATGCGGTCGATCGTCAACTGGAAGGGTTTTTGCAAAAAACCGGCGCCAGACGAAATCTTCAAATTCGGCCGGGGCAAAAAATCCAAGTTTCTCGGAAGAACCAGTGATAACAGATACTCGCAGCAAAATCCCTCGCATCAAGATTCCAATTGCACGCGAAACTGCCCCTGCAACTCCCCGACGTCCATCATCGGTAAATGACACGACAATTTTCGACATCGCACGAATCTGGTCGGAAGACCGATCCGGCTCTGACGCGCGCACCATCTTTGCGGTAATATCCCGACCGCCCTGTTGAAGCAAACCGGTAACTGCCATCTCTTTGAGCCCCAGCAGCGTACGAAACAACAAACGTGTTTCCTGCGGAATGCCCGAGTATCCATCCAGCGCAGGCCGAAGCTCAACCAATACACGCACTTTGTTCTTCATTGCGATTCTTCTTTGCCGGCAGATTCGCCACTTTAAGCGCCCTGCGTTTCTCGATAAAAATGGTATGCCTCATCCATTTCCGGAAATTCGTACAGCTTCCCTCCGTGCAAAACCGTCGCCCTCTGACAGTTAGCCCTGATAAATCCCGGATCATGAGAAACAAAAATCATTGCTCGCGCATTACGCTTCTCAAACAACTCAATATGACATTTTTGGCGAAAACGTTCATCGCCGACTGCCGTGACCTCGTCGATGAGGAAACAATCAAAATCCACGGCCATAGAAATAGCAAAGGCGAGTTTTGCTCGCATCCCCGCCGAATATGTTTTGACCGGCTCATTAAGATACTTGCCGAGCTCGGTGAATTCACGCACAAAGGGCAGTTTATCCTCGACGAGTACATCGTAGATTCGACATATAAAGCGAAGATTGTCGATACCCGTGAGTGAATTCTGGAATGCACCACCAAAAGCCAGAGGCCACGAAACACTCATTCCCCGGTACACGCGCCCCGCAGTTGGTCTTTCAGCGCCGCTTATTATACGAATCAGCGTTGACTTCCCCGCCCCATTTCCACCGAGAATGCCAATCTTTTCGCCGCTAGCTATATCTACGTCGACACCATCAAGAACCGTCCGCGGTCCAGATTTCGTCTGATACGTCTTCCTGACTTGGGTAAGTCGAATCATTCCGGTGTGACCTCACGCCCCACGTCGCGAACCAATGCGAGACCAATCAGCGACATGGCTGTGCAAGAGCAAGCCATATATCCAACATCGTAATGTGCCGTGACGAGGCTACCGAAGTAACCCTCGCGAAGCATCTCGACGCCGTGAACCATGGGCAACCACCGGACAATATTTTGAAATGCCGGCGAAAGCCATTCCACCATGAAAATAGCACCCGATAGCGGGAACATGAGATAGGTAACTGGATGCCAAAGCTTCTCGACAAGCTCCGTCTTCTCGCTCAACGCCCCAATGATAAATGCGAGCGATGCACCGAACCAGATAATCATGCCCCAGGCAAACAGAACCTCAAGTATATTTTCCGGGTATTCAACGATCCCCAATGCATGAAATGTAATCATCAGCAGGAAAAACGATGCGGTATTACCAACCACCTCCAACAAAATACGGGCGATGAATATATCAATAACCTTGACATTTCGATGGTACATCAATGCCAAATTCGGCGTAATCGCCATGCTGCATCGACCAGGCATATTTCTCCAAAGCAATACAGTTGAATAGCCGGTCAAAGCAAAGGCAGAAATAGGGAGATTTGATCCATGTGTTGCTCCTGTCGCATTCCAAAGTATCGTAATCCCGACTGTGAAGATCATCGGCTCGACAAACAGCCAAAGGAATCCGATATTGTGGCGTCCGTACCTAGTCAATACTTCCCGCATCAGCAACGCGAATATAACTCTTCGCTGAACCGCCAACGATCGGCCGAATTTTGTCATGGTGAGTTATTCCTGATGTTCCCGGATACCCGCCACCAGCATGCTCAGCACGCCCCAGGCCGCCAGCCCCAATATGAAGCAGGCAAATATGTTCCGAGCACGCTTGGGCTCCATCGCCACGTCAGGCTCGTTCGGTTCAGCAACACGCTCCAGATAAATCTGCTTTCTTTCCGCGTCTGCCCTGGCTTGCTCCAGTGAAGTCAGCGCCGAAGCAAGAAGTTTCTCCCCGAACGATTGCTCCAAAGCCAGTCGCTGGTACTCAACAGAACGGTCCGACAACGAATTCTTCTCACCGGCCACGCCTCCCTTCTCACTCGCAATCGACGCCTCCAACGCACCAATAGACGCAGTCAGGCTCGGGATCTGAGGGTTTTGCGGGCTGAGCATTCGCAATTGCGACAGCTGCGCCTGCTTGGCAATGAGCTCGCCCCGCAATTTCGCAACGAGTTCCAGTTGGATATTGGATTGCCGATCCGGGTCGAACAGACTTGCTTTGCTCCGGAATTTCGACAGCGCCGTCGACGCGGCCTTAACTTTGATTTCGGCTCCAGCAACCTCTGCAAGTGCGTAGCGGAGCGAGTCTTGACGTGAGCGATCGTTTAGCTCATTGACTCGCTTCTCCGCCATTTCAAGCAGGTACCTGTTTATCAAATACGCATCCTTCGGCGTATAGGCTTGAACACGTAATGTAGTTACAGCAGTTGCAGTTCCCGCATCGACAGCAACGTGATTCTTAAAATATCGGTAGAAGTACTCAAAACCGTCTCGCCCGATCACGCCCGGAAACCGGCTGAAAATATCAGCATAGCGACCACTAAACGCGTCTCGCAGAGGCATCTTATTTTCGAGAACGACGAGTGCGTCTCTCGACTTTATATAATCCTGAACGACGCTGGAGTCGTCACTGGTCTTTGATAGGGAGACTCCTTGAAGCAGCGCTCCTAAACCCGGATCACTCGATCGCTTGGGTGTACGCAAGATAAACTGCGATTCAGAGATGTAGACATCCGAAGCAATCAGTCCATAATAGATGGTAGCGATGACGGTCGGCAGTACAACCGTCAGCAGAAACAACGGAGTTAACTTCAGTCGTCCGATCGTCCATACACGTCCAAACCACGAGGATTCCCGCTCCGAAGCTTCAAAGCCTTCCATCGTGGTACGTTTCGGCACTGTAGATTTGGGACTGTCGACCAGATCCGCCACCTCCGCCAAGGGAATCGATGAAGCGGGCAGCAATTCGTCTACGGAAATCGACGATGCGCGCGCATCGGTCAACAAATATCGCAAGACGAGTTGGCGGTGCTCGAGGTCCGCACCTTCAAATTCCGATTGAATACGCAGGCGCACTTGGCCGTCACCGGCCTCCAACAGGAAACGCCACGTCTTGAATACATATCCCAGTGCTGTCGGCGTATCCACCACAGGCGAACAATCCGAATAGCGCTCCCTGGCACGCACGAGTGCGGCTTGCGGGTTCGAAATAGCAATGACCGATTCCAACATCGGCAAGTCATTACCCGAAAAGAAGTCAGCGAATGCAACGCCATTCATAGTGTTACTCGATCACCACCTGAAACAACGAACACATGCCCTTACCGTCGGCAACGGCAACCATCACCTGCAGTGCCGCCATCAGTACCTAGCAGTCTGAACGCCAGTAATCACCGGATACGCCACGGAGAAGACAACGTTCAAGAATTTTTGAAGCTCGGCGATCGGCGCATTCGAGACGTACAACAGATCATTGTTGTCAACCATGAAGCTTTGAGCGACGAAAAATGAATTCGGATCGCGAAGATTCACGCGATACACAACAGGCACCTTTCCGTCCGCCGTCGTACGCACAGGAGCCGTCGGCCATTTCAGCGCTTTGGCGTCTTCAAGTCGGAAAATGAATACGCCCTGCGCATCGGCACGCGAGTCCTGCAAGCCTCCAGCGCGCGCAAGTGCCTGCGCAAGCGTGATGCCCTTCGCTTCAAAATTGATTTCGTCATTCTTGCCAGTCGCGCCGAGCACCGTGAAGCTATAAGGCTGGAACAGCACGGTGACCACATCACCCGCATGCAGGGGAACATTCTGCCTCGGATCACGAATAACCACGTCGAGCGGCAACGAGGCCACCGTCTTACCGCGCGTAATCTGGATCGTAACTTTGTCAACCGGGTGCTTCGCCCCACCCGCACTCGCCAATGCATCGAGGAGACGCTCCCCCCGAGCAGTCAAAGGCATGCGAGCGTTCTCCGTCACATCACCCACAACCGTCACATATGACGTCTCGTTGCGAGAAAGCTTCACAAGCACCTGCGGATCATGCGCCATACCCTTCAATCGCGCAGCAATTTCACGCGCCAACTGTGTAGGCGGACGACCGGCCGCCTTGACCTGCCCCGCAAACGGGATATTGACGTTGCCGTCGCCATCGATCGCCTGATCGGGAAGCACCGTCACGCGTGCGTTTGCTGGCCCCGAACTCCCGTCCGATTGAGCCGCACCAAAAAGCGTCGCAGGCGGCGCCTCCCAAATGGATACTTGAATCGTGTCGCCGACGCCCAACTGCTGACGGAACGACGCACCTCCGCCCAGCGCCGTGACGAAGTCCGACGTATTTCGATCAGTAAACAACTGACGCGCAACATCCTCCGTCACATCGACAACCTGAATCCCCGATGGACTCTCCGGCGCCCGAGCAATTTGGGAGCCGCTGGCGCCCGATGTAGGAATACCTGAACAACCGGCAAGCGTGACCGCGCCCATGACACACGCGATCAAAAGAATTTTGCAGAATGGACGCGACATTATTTACAGTTACTGAACCTATGGGCTCGCGCATTGTCGCATAAGTTGCGGTAGACTGAGCGGCCGCGATAAAATTTACTCAATCAAGCTGACGCTACAAGAACACGCTTTTTGGCCAACGTTCCCTCGAGTCAGTGCATCCTTAATTAACCGTCGCACGCTCCGAAGTTCGCGCTTGTCAACCATCTACCTTGACGTCACTCGTCTCGTTACCCGCCTTTACCAGGGTCTGCTACCAACGGGAGTGGATCGTGTCGGGTTGGAGTACATCCGACACTATGGCAACCGAGCACGCGCCGTACTCAGCGAGCGTGGTTTTTTCGTCATTTTGTCGGAAAGAGATTCGGCTCTTATTTTCGAGTGGCTTACGTCATCCGTACGTAACAAAAATGCGATACGGCGACTCGTCGCGCTCGCCTGCCTGAAATCAATTTTCAACGCAAGATTTAATAAAGGCGTATTGTTGCATACAAGCCACAGCGGAATGGAGTTCCCGCGCTATTACACAAAATTAGCAAGCCTCAGTATTAAACCTGTATTCCTCGTCCATGACCTGATCCCACTGACGCATGCCGAATACACGCGCCCAGGAGTGGAGCACACGCACCGGCAACGAATTCATACGGCAATGAGGTATGCCAGCGGCCTCATCACCAATTCCCGATCGACGTTGGAGTCGCTCGCTGCAGAAGCAACCCGCACATCGCTGCCATTGCCACCCTGCGCAGTCGCACACCTCGCTTCAGGCGTCGAACCGCAGCCGCCTCATCAGCGCCCAATTGAGGCCCCCTACTTCGTGATGCTCGGCACAATCGAGCCCCGCAAGAATCACTGGTTCATCCTGCACGTCTGGCGGCGTCTGATTGAGCAACTGGGGAGCGCGGCACCGAAACTGGTCGTGATCGGGCGCCGTGGCTGGGAATGCGAGAATGTCATCGACATGCTGGAGCGTTGCGCAAACCTGCGAGGCACCGTAATTGAAGAGGCCGACTGCTCCGACGAGCGCCTTCACGCTTGGTTGCAACATGCCCGAGCTCTCCTCTTTCCCTCGTTTGTCGAAGGTTACGGAATGCCTCTTGTCGAAGCACTCGGGCTAGGCGTACCCGTGCTTGCAAGTAACCTAGACGTGTTCCGTGAAATCGCCGCAGAAATACCCGATTATCTCGATCCACTCGACGGCCCCGGCTGGGCTGCCGGCATTCTCAATTACGCTCGACACGACAGCCCCGAACGCACTGCGCAGCTCGCCCGAATCGGACACTTCCGTGAGCCGACGTGGGGCGACCACTTCGAACGCGTCGATTCCTTTCTCGATACGCTAAGCTAAATGCCCCGCTCGACGGCATCACGTCGGAGCTGGTTCGATGCAGTACTGCGTCTGATCAGCATCCCGAACAGACAACGGCCGAAACGCTCGTCAGATACCAGTCGTGAATACGTTTGGATCGACCGAAAAATCGGTCGGATAGCATTGAGCGTAGCGCGTTTCTACGGTGCCCAGACTCACGCAGCATGGCCCGGTCCGATCTGGGCCGTGGGGCCGACCGGGACTCCGCTCCTCTCATGGCTCGCAATACCGGTCGCCAAAGCCGAACCGGAAGCATTCGTGAAAGCGCTCGATACGGCACTCGAAAATCCTGCTGCGGGCACCGCAACGGCCGTCGCCCAATTGATGAGTCGTGTCCTTGTCAATCACGCAATACGAGGCCGCGACGGTGTGTCGGAAATCCGTACGGCACCTCGACTACCCCACGAAATCCGAGTGTTGCTTATCGATGAGCGCAAGTATTCGCAAGGGATTGGCGACATTGCGACGAGCAATAACCGTAGAGCGTTCGAGCGGATGGTCCGAACTGCGTGCACTGCCCATCCAGGCGCCAAGTTCTGGCTCGCCCGCACCAGAGATACTGGCTCCGGCATTTGGCTATCGAAGGCCGTGGTCAGCATCCTCCCTCCGGACACGCAGCATCTCGGTGAACACGAATCGCTATGCGCAGCGCTAGAGCAAGTCGACCACGTCTACACGGTAGGCGCTTCTGAAGGAATGCAAGCACTGCTGGCCGGCAAACGAGTTCATGTGTTCGGTGCGCCGTACTATGCGGGCTGGGGCCTAACCGACGATGCAGTCCAGTTGCCTGGCCGTAACGCGCGACCAACACTCGCGGCATTATTCGATGTCGTCTTTCTGCGCTTTGCACGCTATCTGAATCCTGCCACGCATGCTCCCGGTCGCATCGACGATCTACTCGACGCGATCGAATTGCACAATGCCGTTCGCAATCGATTCGCCGATCTGCAGCAGGTGGCCGGTATACGCTTCCAATGGTGGAAACGTCCATTCGCAACGCCATACCTAACGGCCGGTGATGGAACACTGAGGTGGATTCGCGAGGCAAGTCAACTGCGCGAAGGTGAGCACGCCGCATTCTGGGGAGCACGCAGCGCGAACGACTTGCCACCCGGCGCGCCGATCATACGCATCGAAGATGGATTCCTGCACTCGACTGGCCTTGGCTCGGATCATGTGGCGCCGTACAGTCAGGTCATCGACAGAAGCGGCCTCTATTTCGATCCGAGTCGGCCGAGTGATCTAACAACCATTCTGAACGAAACCGACTTCGCCGCAGCCGAACTTGTCCGGGCGAACATGCTGCGCTGCGAAATCGCTCGCCTGGGGCTAACCAAATACAACCTCGGTCGCTGCAAACCAACATGGTCTGTCCCGCCCGGCAAGTTCGTGGTACTCGTACCCGGTCAGGTAGCAGACGATGCCTCCATCCGACTCGGCACACGCGGCATTTCGACTACGGAAGATCTCCTTCGTGAAGTTCGCGCCAGACGTCCGGATGCCTTCATCATCTACAAGCCTCACCCGGATGTCCTGTCGGGCAATCGTCAGGGAGTGATCGATGTGAATGCGTGGGCCGACGTGATCGAACAGGATTCGGACCTGATCTCCCTGATAGAAGTCGCCGACGAGGTCCATACATTGTCGTCACTGTCCGGATTCGACGCACTTCTCCGCGGAAAGGCCGTGCATACCTATGGCTTGCCCTTCTATGCGGGATGGGGTCTGACACATGACGCTCTCGCACAACCCTGGCGCAAACGTGCACTTTCTCTTGATATGCTGATAGCCGGTGTATTGCTGCACTATCCGATCTACTGGGATTGGACTCTCCGAATGTTTACCTCGCCCGAGTCCATTGTCCGGCGGCTGGCAACTCCTGCTGCGCGACCGCTAATCAGTATCCGGAGCGATCGCCTGCGGCCGTTCAGGAAGGCATCTCGCTGGATTGCGAGCTGCCTGCGACATCTCCTCTGGCGATGCGGAAGATAGGCACGCCAATTCAACCGCGTCGATGCTGGCGTAAGCACCGGCCGCCGATACGACCATTCTTCGACATGACTCAAGAACAAGACGTGGCATCGGTCAGAGTAGAACCGACGCCATGAGCGGCTCTCGATACAGCAAGCGTGAAGTTGTGCGGATCCGCACAGGTGGGAGGCAATCCACAGGGCTATGCGACAATCGTTGCATCACCGTTCAATCGCCCGGCCTATCAAGTACAGACACTGCTGCCCATCCGCTCCTGTGGCAGGCGGCGCAATCACACTATCAACGAGAAGTCGTCGAGATTGCGACGCACAGCAGTGCCTCAGTCGGGAAATCCAGGACCACACACCATGAACATTCATCCGGTCATCCTGTGCGGCGGCAGCGGCTCACGTCTTTGGCCCATGTCGCGCGGCGGCTATCCCAAGCAGTATCTAAAGCTGACTGGCGATAGATCTCTGGTCCAGCAAACTGCGCTACGTCTGCACAGCATTCCAGGCGCATCTGCGCCCATCGTTGTCACCAACAACGATCAGCGCTTTCTGGTTGCGGAACAACTCCGTCAGGTCAATATCACGCCGTCGTCGATAGTACTCGAGCCGGTTGGTCGTAACACCGCACCCGCGATCGCAATCGCCGCGTTGCTCGCCATGCGTGACTCACCCGATTCACTGTTGCTGGTGCTGCCATCGGACCACGTTATCCTCAACGAACCGGCGTTCATCGCAGCAGCGAGTGACGCTGCCGCAATCGCCACAGACAAGCATCTCGTCACCTTCGGCATCATGCCAACTGAAGCGCATACCGGCTTCGGTTACATCCGGCGCGGCCCGGCCCTTGCCGACGATGGAAAAACCTTCAAGGTCGATGCCTTTGTCGAAAAACCCGACGCGGAGACCGCCGAGCGATTCATCAAGGACGGTGGGTACTACTGGAATAGCGGCATGTTTATGCTGAAAGCGTCCACGTACTTGGAAGAACTGCATCGCCATGCACCAGAGATTGCCCGTCAGGTCGAACTCTCCTTTGCTGCAGCCAAGCACGACCACGATTTTCTTCGCCTCGACGCAGATGCATTCTCCGCCTGCCCCAATGTCTCGATCGATTACGCGGTAATGGAGAGGACTGAACGCGCTGCAGTCATCGCAACCGCCGATCTGGGCTGGAGCGACATCGGGTCATGGAGCGCGCTGGCGGAAATCGCGGATACCGACAAGCACGGCAACGCATTTGTTGGCGACGTCTTCACGGACGCGGTGAAAAACTCGTACATCCGAGCAGAACATCGAATGGTTGCCGCCCTCGGCCTCGACAACATCGTGGTCGTCGAAACAGCCGACGCCGTCCTGGTCGCGCATCGAGACAAAGCTCAGGACGTCAAGAAAATTGTCGAATGGCTGAATGCCTCTGGCCGCCACGAATCGGTCACGCACCGTCGAGTCGTGCGTCCGTGGGGCTCCTACGAAGGCATCGATCAGGGCGATCGCTTCCAAGTCAAACGCATCATCGTGAATCCGGGCGCACAGTTGAGCCTGCAAATGCACCACCATCGCGCTGAGCACTGGGTCGTCGTAAAAGGCACAGCGATGGTCACGAACGGCGACAAGGAAATCATGCTGACTGAAAACCAATCGACGTACATTCCGCTCGGCGCGACGCACCGACTGAAGAACCCCGGCAAAATCCCGCTCGAACTTATCGAGGTTCAGTCGGGCTCGTACCTCGGCGAGGATGACATCGTCCGTCTCGAGGATACCTACGGCCGCACAGCCTCGTAAAGTCAACGACATTCGGGGCGTGCGTCTGAGCCACCTCGCACCGAAGCTCCGCCACGGGCAGCACGCACACGCGTCCTGCCCGTTTCTCATTACGTCAAGCAATGTCAGCCGGGTTGCCCGCCCGTCACAGGTCAGGTTATAAAAGCGCCACCCACCCGGTGCATGCGCCGCCCTTTCTACTCTTGACTTCGGAGAACGCATGATCGATCTCGCCACAGCCCAGCAATTCCTGATGACCCGCGGCCTGGACTTCGGCCTCAACCTCCTCGCCGCGATCGTATTGTGGTTCGTCGGCCGCTGGGCGATCCGCATCGCCACGCGCCTGCTCGGCAAGGTCGTGCGCCGCAGCGGCAAGGTCGACCCGACACTGACCGACTACCTGACCTCCGTCGTCAGCGTGCTGCTGACCGTCCTGCTGATCCTCGCGATCCTGCAGATCTTCGGCGTGCAGACGACCTCGTTCGCTGCCCTGCTCGCCGGCCTCGGCCTCGCGATCGGTACCGCCTGGGGCGGCCTGCTCGCGCATTTCGCCGCAGGCGTGTTCATGCAGGTGCTGCGTCCGTTCAAGATCGGCGACGTAATCAACGCAGGCGGCGTCACGGGCACGGTCAAGGAGCTCGGCCTGTTCGGCACGACGATCATCACGCCCGACAACATCGTGACGATCGTCGGCAACAACAAGATCTTCTCGGACAACATCGCGAACTACAGCGCAACGTCGCACCGTCGCGTCGACCTGACCGCGAAGATCGCGAACGGCGTCGATGCGGCCGACGCAATCAACCGCCTGAAGGCGTCGATCCAGCAGATCCCGAACGTGCTGACCAACCCGGCTCCGGACGTCGGCGTGTTCCAGTTCACGCCGGAAGGCCCGTTGCTGTTCGTGCGCCCGTCCACGGCACCCGAGAACTACTGGCAGGTGTACTGCGACACCAACCGCGTGATCCTCGAGACGTTCCGCGACGCCCAGTACCCCACGCCAGAAACCCCGATTTCGCATCGCAACGCGTAACGGCAGCACCGAACGAAAAAAAGCGTGGCAATTCAAATTGCCACGCTTTTTTATTGCACCGGGAAGTAACGAAAGCGCTCCCGCTCAACGCCCGCCCGTCTTCTGCGCGTTATCCGACTGCCGCCCGCGCACGAGCTTCCACACCGCGCCGAGCGCGACCGGCACGACCGCCGCACCGATCCCGGCCAGCACGATCACGTTCAGGTACTGGCGGATGAACGGGATATTGCCGAAGAAATAGCCGAGCAGCACGAGCAGCAGCACCCATACCAGCGCACCAATCACGTTGAAGAGCTGGAAGCGCGCGACGCTCATCGACGAAGCCCCCGCGACGAACGGCGCGAACGTCCGCACGACCGGGATGAAGCGCGCGAGCACGATCGTCTTGCCGCCGTGCTTGTCGTAGAACGAGTGGGTCTTCTGCAGCGCGGCGCGGTCGAGGAAGCGCTCGAGCACCGGGATATGGGTGTTGAACACCTTCGGGCCGATCCAGCGGCCGATCATGTAATTGACCGTGTTGCCGGCGATCGCCGCGACGAGCAGCAGCACGATCAGCACGCCGACATTCATCTCGCCCGTCGCCGCGAACGCGCCGCCGATGAACAGCAGCGAATCGCCGGGCAGGAACGGGAACACGACGAGCCCCGTCTCGCAGAACACGATCAGGAACAGCACGAGATAGACCCATGCGCCGTACTGCCGGATGAAATCGCCGAGGAATGCGTCGATATGCAGGACAAGATTGACGAAATGAAGCAGCGTATCCAAATGCGATTCCTCGAAGGCGAAAGGGCCGGAACGGCCAAATATAGCGGAAGCGCCCGCCGGTCAAGGCCGGGCGTGTTACGAACCCATGATACCGAAACTACCTTAAGGCTCCGTGAAAAAACGTAACCGCCGGTCGCCCCGGCATGCATTCGCCGCCTCGCTATAATTCGGCCATGTCCGATATCACCGAAACGGCCGCGGGCGCCGCGCCCGCCCCCGCTCCGCGCCCGCTGCGCGCGATCCAGCCCCTGCCCGACCAGCTGATCAGCCAGATCGCCGCCGGCGAGGTCGTCGAACGCCCGGCGTCGGTCGTCAAGGAACTGCTCGAGAACGCGATGGACGCCGGCGCCAGCACGCTGCGCATCGTGCTGGAAGAAGGCGGCGTGAAGCGCATCTCGATCACCGACGACGGTTGCGGGATTCCGCCGGACGAGCTGGCGCTCGCGCTGATGCGCCATGCCACCAGCAAGATCCGCTCGCTCGAGGAGCTCGAGGCGGTCGCCACGCTCGGGTTCCGCGGCGAAGCGCTCGCGTCGATCGCGTCGGTCGCCGAGATGTCGATCACGAGCCGGACGGCCGATGCCGCGCATGCGATGAAGATCGACGCGCAGACAGGCGTGCTGTCGCCCGCCGCCGGCGCGACCGGCACGACGATCGAGGTCCGCGAGCTGTACTTCAACACGCCCGCGCGCCGCAAGTTCCTGAAGAGCGAGCAGACCGAGTTCGGCCATTGCCTGGAAATGATCCGCCGCGCGGCGCTCGCGCGGCCGGACGTCGCGATCTCGGTGCTGCACAACGGCAAGGCGGTCGAGCACTGGAATGCGACCGAACCCGCGCAGCGCGTCGCGAAGATCCTCGGCGACAGCTTCGCGACCGCGCACCTGCCGCTCGACGAGCAGGCCGGCCCGCTTGCGGTCTACGGTTGCGCAGGGCTGCCGACCGCGAGCCGCGGGCGCGCCGACCAGCAATACTTCTTCGTCAACGGCCGCTTCGTGCGCGACAAGCTGCTGACGCATGCGGTGCGCGCGGCCTACGAGGACGTGCTGCACGGTGACCGCTACCCGTCGTACGTGCTGTTCCTCGACCTGCCGCCCGAAGCCGTCGACGTGAACGTGCACCCGTCGAAGATCGAGGTGCGCTTCCGCGATTCGCGCTCGATCCACCAGTACGTGTTCCATGCGGTCCAGCGCGCGCTGGCGCGCCACGCGGGCGCGTCTCCGGAAACCACCGCGGGCGGCCATGCCGCGCAACTCTCACCGGCGTCGCGCGGGCCCGCATCGTTCCTGGATACACCGCTCGGCCAGAGCCAGCCGGGCAACGCGATCGGCGGCAGCGGCTTCTCGGCGCCGTCGTCCTCATCGTCAGGCAACACCTGGATGCGCCAGGCGCGGATGACCCAGGGCACGCTGCCCGTCGCGCAGCCGCTCGCGCTCTATGACGCGCTGTTCGGCCGCAAGGACACGGGCGCGGGCACGCCGGACGGCACGACGACCATCGCCCGCGATTCGGTCGACGCGCCGGTCGCGCCTCTGCCGGGCTTTCCGGTTTCGCCGATCGCCGCCACCGCGCACGACGAGCAGCCGCTCGGCTTCGCGCTCGGGCAGATCCACGGCATCTACGTGCTCGCGCAGAACGCGCACGGGCTCGTGATCGTCGACATGCACGCGGCGCACGAGCGGATCCTGTACGAGCAGTTCAAGAACGCGCTTGCCGACCGCTCGGTCGCCGTGCAGGCGCTGCTGCTGCCGATCTCGATGACGGCCACGCCGGTCGAGATCGGCACGGTCGAGGAGGAACGCGACACGCTCGAATCGCTCGGCTTCGACCTGGCGGTACTGTCGCCGACGACGCTCGCGATCCGCGCGGTGCCGGCGCTGCTGAAGGATGCCGACCTGCAGTCGCTCGCGCGCGCGGTGCTCGCCGACCTGCATGCATTCGGCGGCTCGCGTGTGCTCACCGAGCGCCAGCACGAACTGCTCGGCACGCTTGCCTGTCACCACGCGGTGCGCGCGAACCGGCGCCTGACGCTCGACGAGATGAACGCGCTGCTGCGGCAGATGGAAGCGACCGAACGTGCGGATCAGTGCAATCACGGCCGGCCGACGTGGTATCAGCTCACGCTGAACGATCTCGACCGCCTCTTCATGCGCGGCCAATGAGCGCGGCACCGCACGCCAACCCGACGACGATCGCCTGCCTGCTCGGCCCCACCGCATCGGGCAAGACGGCCGCGGCGCTGGCGCTCGCCGCGCGCCGCCCGATCGAGATCGTCAGCGTCGATTCGGCGCTCGTCTATCGCGACATGGATATCGGCACCGCGAAGCCGTCGCGCGAAGAACGCGCGAGCGTGCCGCATCACCTGATCGACATCATCGATCCGGCCGACGCGTATTCGGCCGCGAGCTTCCGCGCGGACACGCTGCGCCTGATCGGCGAGATCGCCGCGCGCGGCCGCACGCCGCTGCTCGCGGGCGGCACGATGCTGTACTACAAGGCGCTGACGCAGGGGCTCAACGACCTGCCGGGCGCCGATCCGGACGTGCGCGCGGCACTCGATGCCGAAGCCGAGCGCGATGGCTGGCCCGCGCTGCACGCGCGGCTCGCGCAAGTCGATCCCGACACGGCCGCACGGCTCGCGCCGAACGATTCGCAGCGGATCCAGCGTGCGCTCGAAGTGTTCATGCTGAGCGGGCAGCCGATGTCGGTGCTGCTCGCCGCGCCGCGGCGCACGGACGATGCGGCCGCCGCTTACCGCTTCGTGCCGGTCGCGCTCGAACCGTCGGATCGCGCGGTATTGCACAAACGGATCGCGCAGCGCTTCGACGCGATGCTCGACGCAGGCTTCATCGACGAAGTCGAGCGGCTGCGCCGTCGCGAAGACCTCCATCCCGACCTGCCGTCGATGCGCTGCGTCGGCTACCGGCAGGCGTGGGAGTTCCTCGACGGCGACACCGACTACCGGACGATGCGCGACAAGGGTATCTTCGCGACGCGCCAGCTCTGCAAGCGCCAGATCACCTGGCTGCGCGCGATGCCGGAGCGGATCGTCGTCGACTGCATCGCGCCGGACTCGACGGCCCGCGCACTCGACGCGCTCGAACGCGTGCTCGACGGCCGCATGCCGGGCTGAACGGGCCGCGTCAGCCGCGCTGGCGCGCCGCCAGATGCGCGCGGGCGCCATCGACGATCAGCGCGACACCATGCTCGAACGCTTCGTCGCCGCCGCGCGCGCGCAGCGCAGCCCAACCTTTCGCGAGCAACGGAAACTCGGCCGCGTCCGGCAGCGGCGCATCGGCTTCGCCGTCCGGCTCCGCCTGCTCTTCCAGCACCCATCCAACCACGAAGCGGCCCAGCGCATACATCACGTCGACCGCCTCGTCCGGCGCGAAACCCGCGTCGCCGAGCAGCGCGACCTTGCGTTCGATCGAGCCGAAATGCAGCGCGCGCGGCCGTGTGCCGGCATGCAGGCGCGCGCCGTCGCGATAAGCCAGCAGCGCCCGGCGGAAACTGCGCGCGTTGTCCAGAAGCCACGCATCCCACGCCTCACCCGGCCGCGGCAGCGACGCATCGTGACGCTCGAGCATGATCGCCTCGGCCATCGCATCGAGCAGTTCGCCCTTGTTCCGGAAATGCCAGTAAAGCGTCGGCGACTGCACGCCGAGCCGCTCGGCGAGCCGCCGCGTCGACAGCCCATCGATGCCGACTTCGTCGAGCAGGTCGAGCGCCGCGCGCAATACCGTGTCGCGCGTCAGCCGCGCCCCTGTGTCCTTCATCTCTATCACCGATAGGGAAGCTGTGGAATAATCGTCACTCTATCACCGATAGAGTCACCCTCTTGAATCCGTCCCTGATTGCCATCCTGGCCACGGTCCTGCTCGACGCGATCGGCGTCGGGATCGTGATGCCGATCCTGCCCGGGTTGCTGCGCGCGCTCGCCGATGCAGGCAGCACCGACACCCATTACGGGATACTGCTCGCGCTGTACGCGTTCGCGCAGTTCCTGTGCGCACCGCTGCTCGGTGCGCTGAGCGATCGCTTCGGCCGCCGGCCTGTCCTGCTCGTGTCGCTCGCGGGCGCCGCGCTCGACTACTTGCTGATGGCGCTCGCGCCGACACTCGCCTGGCTTTACGCGGGGAGGCTGATCGCGGGCATCACCGGTGCGAACGTCGCGGTCGCGACTGCCTATGTCACCGACGTCACCGCCGAACCCGATCGCGCACGACGCTTCGGCCAGCTTGGCGCGATGATGGGCATCGGCTTCATCGCGGGCCCGTTGATCGGCGGCCTGCTCGGCGCGCTGCATGTGCGCGCGCCGTTCGTCGCGGCCGCCGTGCTCAACGCGCTCAACCTCGCGCTCGTCTGGCGCGCGCTTCCGGAATCGCGGCCGGATTCGGCCCGCGAACGCCATGCGGTCGGCGCGCTCAACCCGTTCGCCAGCCTGCGCCGGCTGAGCGGCGCATCGGCGCTCGTGCCGCTGATCGGCATTTACGTGATCGTGGCGCTGGTGTCGCAGGCACCCGCGACGCTGTGGATCCTGTACGGCCAGGAGCATTTCGGCTGGTCGACGCCGATTGCGGGGCTGTCGCTGGCGGGCTACGGCGCGTGTCATGCACTCGCGCAGGCGTTCGCGATCGGGCCGCTGATCGCGCGGCTCGGCGAGCGCCGCGCGCTGGCGCTGGGCCTCGCGGGCGACGCGCTCGGGCTTGCCGCGATTGCGTTCGCGACCGCCGCGTGGGTGCCGTTCGCGCTGCTGCCGCTGTTCGCGGCGGGCGGCATGACGCTGCCGGCGCTGCAGGCGATGCTCGCGCGGCAGGTCGACGATGCGCGCCAGGGCGAACTGCAAGGCGCGCTCGCGAGCGTGGCGAGCCTGATCGGCGTCGCGGGGCCGCTGGTCGTCACCGCGACCTATGCGGCGACCCGCGCGACGTGGCCGGGGCTCGTCTGGGCTGCCGCCGCGCTGCTTTATCTGCTCGTACCGCCGTTGCTGGCCGGTGCGCGGCCAGTGGGCGCGACACGGCCATCCGCATGAGCGCCAGCAGGTACAGTCACGCCCACCGCCGGATTCCATGCGCGAGCGTCACGAGATTCGCGTCGCGCACGAGCTGCCGGCGGACGTCGGCCTTGCGGAAGATCGCAAGCGTGCGGATCGCGCGTTCGTCCTCGGTCATCGCCGCCCCTTCTTCATCCGCGCACGTCCACATGCCGCGCAACGCCCGAAAAAAAACCGCCCGGATCGACTCCGGGCGGCTTTCCTTGCTGCGTCTGCTGCAGGCAGTGCGTCAGACCACGACCGTCTGCGCCTCGCCTTCGCGGGTCGCTCGCACGGTGCCGATCTTCCACACCTGTTCGCCGGCGGCGGTCAGATCGGCGATCGCGGCGTCGGCATCGGCCGCCGAAACGATCACGGCCATGCCGATGCCGCAGTTGAACACGCGGTGCATTTCCGCATCGGCGACACCGCCGTGCTCCTGCAGCCACTTGAACAGCGGCGGCAGCGGCCACGCGTTCTGGTCGAGCTCGGCGGTGAGGCCTTCGCGCAGCACGCGCGGAATGTTCTCGACGAGGCCGCCGCCCGTGATGTGCGCCATGCCCTTCACCGACAGCTTCTGCATCAGCGCGAGCAGCGGCTTCACGTAGATGCGGGTCGGCGCCATCAGCGCGTCGGCCAGCGAGCGGCCATGGAAATCGGCCGACAGGTCGGGGTTCGCGCGCTCGATGATCTTGCGCACGAGCGAGAAGCCGTTCGAGTGGATGCCGCTCGACGCGAGGCCCAGCACCACGTCGCCTTCGGCGATCGTGCTGCCGTCGATGATCTTGCTCTTCTCGACCGCGCCGACCGCGAAGCCGGCCAGGTCGTATTCGCCGTCCGGGTACATGCCCGGCATTTCGGCCGTTTCGCCGCCGATCAGCGCGCAGCCCGACAGTTCGCAACCCTGCGCGATGCCCTTGACGACCGTTGCAGCGGTGTCGACGTCGAGCTTGCCGCACGCGAAGTAGTCGAGGAAGAACAGCGGCTCGGCGCCCTGCACGAGGATGTCATTCACGCTCATCGCGACGAGATCCTGGCCGACCGTGTCGTGTTTGTTCAGATGAAACGCCAGCTTGAGCTTGGTGCCCACGCCGTCGGTGCCCGACACGAGCACGGGTTCCTTGTACTTCTTCGGCACTTCGAACAGCGCGCCGAACCCGCCGATGCCGCCGAGCACGCCGTCGCGCAGGGTTTTCTTCGCAAAAGGCTTGATCTTGTCGATGAGCGCGTCGCCTGCGTCGATGTCGACGCCTGCGTCACGATAGGACAGACCCTGAGCGTCGGGAGCGGATTTCGGAGGATTCATGGGGGAATGCGAGAAGGTCGGTAAAATGCGATTTTACCCGAAGCCGGCCCGTTGGCCGGAATTCCCAGCACCGAATCGTCAGGGATTGCATCTTGGTCAACACGTCCCCGTTTTCATCGCCGAGCGAGACGCGCCGAAACCGGCGTGGCGTCGTGCGTGCGGTCGCGCGTGAAGCCCGTGAAGACGCAGTTCCCGGCGCGTGCCCGGCGTACGGCACGCGTATTTTCAACCGACCCGCATTGTGACTGTTGTGTCCCGTCAACTGACGCTCGATCTCGGCACGCCGCCGCCCGCCACGTTCGACAACTTCATCATGAACGAGGAGAACGACGAGCTCATCTCGCGCCTGCAGAAGCTCGACCTCGCCCTCGCGGCGGGCCCCGTGCCGGATCGGTCGTTCTACATCTGGGGCGAGCCCGGCTGCGGCCGCACCCATCTGCTGCAGGCGCTCGTGAGCGACGCGTCGTACGGCTATGCGCGCTACCTGACGCCGCAGAGCCCGCTCGGCGCGTTCACGTTCGACCCGCGCATCGGCATCTACGCGATCGACGACTGCGACAAGATGAGCGATACCCAGCAGGTCGCGCTGTTCAACCTGTTCAACGAAGTGCGCGCGCACCCGTCGAGCGCGTTCGTCGCGGCGGGCCCCGCGGCGCCGCTCGCGCTCGACGTGCGCGAGGATCTCCGCACGCGCCTCGGCTGGGGGCTCGTGTTCCACCTGTCGCCGCCGTCCGACGCCGGCAAGATCGCCGTGCTCAAGCTCGCGGCGAAGGAGCGCGGGATCGCGCTCACCGACGACATCGCCGCCTACCTGCTGACCCATTTCCGCCGCGACATGCCGAGCCTGATGGCGCTGCTCGACGCGCTCGACCGCTTTTCGCTCGAGCAGAAACGCGCCGTCACGCTGCCGCTGCTGCGCCGGATGCTCGCGCGTCCCGGCGATGACATCACACCACCGGGCACGGGCCCGAACCGCTTCGAGTAAAATGCCCCTCCATGACTAATCTGGCACTCTTTGACCTCGATCACACGCTGATTCCGACCGATAGCGACCACGAATGGGGCCGCTTCATGGTGAAACTCGGCATCGTCGACGCGGAAAGCTTCTCGCGTCAGAACGATCAGTTCTTCGCCGACTACAAGGCCGGCAAGCTCGACATCCACGCGTACCTCACGGCGATGCTCACGCCGCTCGCGAAGTATTCACGCGCGCAGCTCGCGCAATGGCACGATCAGTACATGCACGAGGTGATCCGGCCCGCCATGACACCCGCCGCGCTCGAGCTCGTGCGCAAGCACCTCGATGCGGGCGACCTGTGCTGCGTCGTGACGGCCACCAACGAATTCATCACGCGCCCGATCGCGACCGCGTTCGGCGTCGATACGCTGATCGCGTGCGAGGTCGAAACGACCGACGGGCATCCCGATTCGCCGTACACGGGCCGGCCGACCGGCACGCCGAGCTATCGCGAAGGCAAGATCGTGCGGACCGAAGCATGGCTCGCGTCGCGCGGCAAGCACTGGGACGATTTCGCGCACAGCTACTTCTACAGCGACTCGCACAACGACATCCCGCTGCTCGAGAAAGTCACCGACCCGATCGCGACCAACCCTGACGACACGCTGCGTGCGCATGCAAGCAACCGCGGCTGGCGTATCCTCGATTTATTCTGAACGTCGTGATCAAAAAATTCATCCGCAAGCTGCTCGGCCAGGACGAAGCCCAGCAAACGCCCACTGAAGCGGCTCCGGCCGACGAAGCGGCCCCTGCTGCCCCGCGCACCGCAAAAGACACCCGCGGCAACGGCGCGAAGAAACCGCGCAGCAACCATGAGCCGACCGTCGTGCCGGCCAGCGTGCACCAGATCGATCCGTCGCTGATCTCCAGGAATGCCGTGCGCGTGACCGACACGCTGCAGCAGGCAGGCTTTCGCGCGTTCATCGTCGGCGGCGCGGTTCGCGACCTGCTGCTCGGCATCGCGCCGAAGGACTTCGACGTCGCGACCGACGCGACGCCGACCGAGGTGCAGCGCCTGTTCCGCCGCGCGCGCCTGATCGGCCGCCGCTTCCAGATCGTCCACGTGCAGTTCGGCCAGGAACTGATCGAGGTATCGACGTTCCGCGCGCTGGTCGACGCGCCGGCCGAGGCCGCCGCGTCGGCCGAGCCGCCGAGGCGCCTGAAGCGCGACGAACTCGATCGCCGCACGCACGCGGTCGACGCGAGCGGCCGCGTGCTGCGCGACAACGTGTGGGGCGATCAGCACGAGGACGCCGCGCGCCGCGACTTCACGATCAACGCGATGTACTACGACCCGTCGACGCAGACGGTGCTCGACTACCACGAAGGCATGGCCGACGTGCGCGCCCGCCTGCTGCGGATGATCGGCGACCCGGCCACGCGCTTCCGCGAGGATCCGGTGCGGATGCTGCGCGTCGTGCGCTTTGCGGCCAAGCTCGGCTTCGAGATCGAGCCGCATACGCGCGAACCGATCAACGCACTCGCCGACCTGATCAACAACGTGCCGGCCGCACGCCTGTTCGACGAAATGCTGAAGCTGCTGCTGTCGGGCCACGCACTCGCGTGCCTGCAGCGGCTGCGCAAGGAAGGCCTGCACCACGGGCTGCTGCCGCTGCTCGACGTCGTGCTCGAACAGCCGCAAGGCGAGAAGTTCATCACGCTCGCGCTGAACAATACCGATGCCCGTGTGCGCGCCGGCAAGCCGGTCTCGCCGGGCTTCCTGTTCGCGACGCTGCTGTGGCACGACATGCGTCAGCGCTTCGAGCAATACACGGCCGAAGGCGAAATCCCGGTGCCGGCGCTCCATCGCGCGATGGACGACGTGCTCGACATGCAGACCGAGAAACTCGCGATCCACAAGCGTTATTCGGCCGACATGCGCGAGATCTGGGGCCTGCAGCTGCGCCTCGAGAAACGCTCGGGCCGCAGCGCGATGCGGCTGCTGGAACACCAAAGGTTTAGAGCGGGGTATGATTTCCTCCTGTTACGCTGCGAATCCGGCGAGCTCGATGCGGAAGTCGGACAGTGGTGGACGGATTTCATCGAAGGCGACGCGGCCGCTCGCGAGGCATTGCTCACGCAGGGCGGCTCGAAGGAAAAATCGCCCCGCAAGCGGCGCCGCCGCGGCGGCGTGCGAAACCGCAAGCCGGGTGAAGGTGCCGCCGAGCAGGCACCGGACACCTCGGGCGGTTCCGACGACTGACGCGCTCGCCGGCGAACGACGTAGGAAGTGATGCCATGACGGTTGCATATATCGGACTGGGGGCGAATCTCGGCGATGCGCGCCAGACCCTGAAGGACGCGGTGGTGTGCCTCGCGCAGCAGCGCACCATCTCGATCCTCGGCAAATCGAGCCTGTATCGCACGGCGCCTTTCGAAGCGGGCGGCGACGACTACTACAACTGTGTCGTCAAGCTCGACACGACGCTGTCGGCGCGCGAACTGCTCGCGCTCTGCCAGAAGATCGAACATCATTTCGGCCGCGAGCGCCCGTATCGCAATGCGCCGCGCACGCTCGACCTCGACATCCTGCTGTTCGGCGCCGATTCGATCGACGAGCCCGACCTGATCGTCCCGCACCCGCGCCTCACCGACCGTGCGTTCGCGCTCGTGCCGCTCGTCGAGATCGAGCCGGCACTCGACATCCCCGCGCGCGGCCGAGCCGAAGCCTTTCTCGCCGCCGTCGCGGATCAGCGTGTCGAGAGGGTGCAGACCTGCCAGTGCCCGATGCAGAAGGCGCTCGCTGCCAGCGAAGACGCCGACAAGAGCCGCTGCCGATGACCCCGACTCCCCTCACCGTCACCGCACCCGACCTGCGCGCCCCGCACCGCTATCTCGTGATCGAAGGCCCGATCGGCGTCGGCAAGACGACGCTTGCGCGCCTGCTCGCGGAACGCTGGTCGATGCAGACGCTGCTCGAACGCCCGCAGGACAACCCGTTCCTCGAACGCTTCTATCGCGACACCGCGCGCTACGCGCTGCCCGTGCAGCTGTCGTTCGCGCTGCAGCGCGCGCAGCAGGCGCGCGAGCTGATCGGTGCGCTCGAAACGGGCCGCCCGGTGATCGCCGATTTCATGCCGCAGAAGAACGACATCTTCGCGCGGCTGAACCTGCCGGAAGACGAGTGGCAGCTCTATCGCTCGGTCGCGACGCACGTGGACGTGCCGCAGGCGCCGTCGCCCGACCTCGTCGTCTACCTGCAGGCGAGCCCGGAAGTGCTGTTCTCGCGCATCCAGAAGCGCGGGCTGCCGATGGAGCTGCAGATCAGCGATGCGTACCTGCGCTCGCTCGTCGACGCGTACAACGAATTCTTCTACCACTACGACCGCACGCCGGTGCTGACGGTCGCCGCGGAACACCTGAACCCGCTGGATTCCCCCGAAGATCTCGCTCTGCTGGTCGAGCGCATCGAGACGATGCGCGGCCGCAAGGAATTCTTCGTCAAGGGCGAGACGACGCGCTGACGCGTCCTCGCCTGTCGTTCCTCACCCATTCGAACCGGATTTCCCATGACCTATCTCCAGGAATCGAGCCGGCCTGCCGTCACGGTGCCCAAGCTGCAGGCAATGCGCGACGCCGGCGAGAAGATCGCGATGCTCACCTGCTACGACGCGAGCTTTTCCGCACTGCTCGACCGTTCGGGCGTCGACGTGCTGCTGATCGGCGATTCGCTCGGCAACGTGCTGCAAGGCCACACCACCACGCTGCCCGTGTCGCTCGACGACATCGCTTATCACACTGCCTGTGTCGCCCGCGCACAGCCGCGCGCGCTCGTCGTCGCCGATCTGCCGTTCGGCACGTACGGCACGCCGGTCGAGGCATTCGAAAGCAGCGTCAAGCTGATGCGCGCCGGCGCACAGATGGTCAAGCTCGAAGGCGGCGAATGGCTCGCCGAGACGATCCGCTTCCTCGTCGAGCGCGCGGTGCCCGTGTGCGCGCACGTGGGCCTCACGCCGCAATCGGTGCACGCGTTCGGCGGCTTCAAGGTGCAGGGCAAGACCGAAGCCGGCGCCGCGCAATTGCTGCGCGACGCGCGCGCGGTCGAGGACGCGGGCGCGCAGCTCGTCGTGCTCGAAGCGGTGCCGACGCTCGTCGCGTCCGAAGTCACGCACATGCTGAAGATTCCGACGATCGGCATCGGCGCGGGCGTCGACTGCTCGGGCCAGGTGCTGGTGCTGCACGACATGCTCGGCATCTTCCCCGGCAAGCGGCCGCGTTTCGTGAAGGATTTCATGCAGGGGCAGCCGAATATTCAGGCAGCCGTCGAGGCCTACGTGAGCGCGGTGAAGGACAGCACGTTCCCCGGCCCGGAACATTCGTTCTGACGCAGCGCCGGCTGCCGGTTCGCCAGCCCGGATGCGAAAAAGCGCGGCGCCCCGCAAAGGGCGCCGCGCTTTTTGTTGGCACGCCGCATCGGCGCACGACTTCTCGACACCGGCGCGAGCGCGGTGCCCGAGCCGTCGCTTCGTCGCGTGCTAGTCACTTCAACACCGCGTCGATCGCTCCCCGCAGCGCATTGGTCAGCAGCAGCGCCTGCGCACGCGCAAGATCGTCGCGGGTCACGATTCGCTCCGTCGCGCCGAACGCGCGATCGTCGAGCAGTACGCCGCGCATCACGCCCGGCAGCACGCCAGACTCGAGCGGCGGCGTCACCCACTGGCCATCGAGCTTCACGAACAGGTTCGAGCGCCCGCCTTCCGTCACCTCGCCGCGCTCGTTGACGAACAGCATGTCGAAACCGCCGAGCGCCTCGGCCGCCTGCCACGCGCGGTCGTATTCGGCGCGGCGTGTGGTCTTGTGCAGCAGCAGCGCATCGCTCGCACGGGTCGGTGCGAAGCCGTGCGCGGACGCCAGCAGCACGCCGACCGGCCCCGCCGGCAGCGGCTTCAGCGGTGCCGCGACGATCTCGATCGTGCCGTCCTTCGCGAGCGAGAGCTTCATCCGGTACGGGCCGTCGCCGTCGAGCGCCGCGCAGCGCGCGTCGATCTCGCGACGCAACGCCTGCGCGTCGAACCGGAAGCCGAGCGCATCCGCGCTGCGCTGCAGCCGCGCGAGATGACGATCGAGATGCCGGATGCCGTCCGCACGCGTGGCGGCGGTCGTTTCGAACAGCTGGAAGCCGGGATCGGCATCCGTCAGGAATCGCGCTTTCAATTCGCACTCCGCATATTCGTCGGCCGCTACACTGTCGAGCACGATGCCCGCGCCGACGCCCATCGTGCCGCGGCGCCGGCCGGCGATTGTCGTTGCCGGATTGTGTGCTTCGGAATCGGCTCCGGCCGCACCTTCGCGGTCAGCGCCTTCGCCGGCTGCGTCGAGCGTCAGCGTACGGATCGCGACCGACAGGCAGAAATCGCCGCAACCGGCCGAGCGATTGCCGGGCGCGTCATCATCGGAACCGGCGCCTTGCTTCGCAGCGTCCAGCCAGCCGATCGCACCCGTATATAGCCCGCGCGGCGTCGACTCGATCGCATCGATCAGCTGCATCGTCTTGTGCTTCGGTGCGCCCGTGATCGATCCGCACGGAAACAGCGCACGCAGCATCTGCGCGAACGTCGTGCCGTCGCGCCAGCCGGCCTCGACCGTCGACGTCATCTGCCACACCGACGCATACGGCTCGACGGAGAACAGTGCCGGCACGCGAACCGTCCCGGTGCGCGCGATCCGCGACACGTCGTTGCGCAGCAGATCGACGATCATCACGTTTTCCGCTCGGTTCTTCGGATCGTTTGCGAGGAACGTGGCCGCCGCCGCATCGTCGCGAGGGTCGGCCAAACGCGGTGCCGTGCCCTTCATCGGCCGCGCACGCAGCACGTCTGCGTGCTTCTCGACGAACAGTTCGGGCGAGCACGACACGACCCACGTACCGTCGTGCAACGCGATCAGCGCGCCGTAGCGCACGGGCTGGCGCGCACGCAACCGCCGGTAAAGCGCGAGCGGCGTGCCGAACACGTCGAAGTTCAGCCGGTACGTGTAGTTGACCTGATACGAATCGCCCGCGCGCAGCGCGTCGTGCACCGCGGCGATCGCCGCGTCGAACGCATCGCGCGACACGCTCTTCTCGACATGCGCGACGCCCGCGATCGACGGCGTACCGCCGCCGTCCTGCTGCGCGAGCCACGCGTCGACTTCGTCGCGCGACAGGCGCTCGCAGCGCGCATACAGCAAAAAGCGCAGCGGGGCATGGCCCGGCTGCGCTCGTTGCAGGTTGCGCCCGAATTCGTAATCGCCGACGACGACCGCATGCAGCCCGTCGCGCAGATCCTGCGCCACGGCCGCGTCGACCTCGTCGAGCCGGGCCGGATCCGTGCACACACGTTCGCGCACGAACCCCGAATACAAACGACTCGACCGCGCGAGCGCGGTCGAGTCGCAATCGTCCAAGAGCGCGAACGACGCGCTCTCGCTGCCTTCAGTCATGCTGTTACTCGAGTTACTCGAAGAAGCTCTTCACACGGTCGAACCAGCTCTTGCTCTGCGGGCTGTGACGCGCGCCGCCCTCGGCCAGCGATTTCTCGAACTGCTTGAGCAGGTCGCGCTGGTTGTCGGTCAGCTTCACGGGCGTCTCGACCTGCACGTGGACGTACAGATCGCCCGCGATGCTCGAACGCAGCCCCTTGATGCCCTTGCCGCGCAGGCGGAACGTCTTGCCCGACTGCGTGCCTTCCGGCACCGGGAACGACGCGCGGCCGGCCAGCGTCGGCACCTCGATCTCGCCGCCGAGCGCAGCGGTCGTGAACGGGATCGGCATCTGGCAGTGGAGATCGTCGCCGTCGCGCTCGAACACCGCGTGCGGCTTGATGTGGATCTCGACATACAGGTCGCCCGGCGGCCCGCCGTTGATGCCCGGCTCGCCGTTGCCGGCCGAGCGGATCCGCATCCCGTCGTCGATCCCGGCCGGGATCTTCACTTCGAGCGTCTTGGTTTCCTTCACCTTGCCCGACCCGTGGCAGTGCACGCACGGCTCGGGGATGTAGGTGCCCGTGCCATGGCACTTCGGACAGGTCTGCTGGATGCTGAAGAAGCCCTGCGACATGCGCACCGTGCCCTGGCCGTGACAGGTCGGGCAGGTTTCCGGCTTCGTGCCGGGCTTCGCGCCCGACCCGTGGCACACCTCGCACGACACCCAGCTCGGCACGCGGATCTGCGTGTCGTAGCCGTGCGCGGCCTGCTCGAGCGTGATTTCCATGCTGTAGCGCAGGTCGGCGCCGCGATACACCTGCGGGCCGCCACGGCCGCCGCGCGCGGCGCCGCCCGCCGCCTGGCCGAAGATGTCGCCGAAGATGTCGCCGAATGCGTCCGCGAAGCCGCCGAAGCCCTGTGCCCCCGCACCGCCCATGTTCGGATCGACGCCCGCATGGCCGTACTGGTCGTAAGCGGCCCGCTTCTGGCTGTCCGACAGCATTTCATAGGCTTCCTTCGCCTCCTTGAAATGCTCTTCCGCATCCTTGCTGTCCGGATTGCGGTCAGGGTGATACTTCATCGCAAGCTTGCGATACGCCTTCTTGATTTCGTCGTCGCTCGCATTCTTCGCGACGCCCAGAACCTCGTAGTAATCCCGTTTCGCCATATCGATTCACTGTGCCGTCCGCACCACATGCGCGCGGCGGCTCCTTTCGCTCGCAGTAAAGTCTCTCGACTCGTCTGGCGCTGCGCCCGTCCGCGGACGGCGCGTGCAGCACCCGCCAAAAAACAAATGTGCCCGGAGGGCCGCGAAGCCCGCCAGGCGTGGAGTCGATCCGGCCATCCGGAAGGAAAGACAGACCGCTTGCCAGCCAACCCGTCAGCCGCGCCGCGCGCGTGTTGCGCGCGCGGCGTGCGGCACCGGGGCAACCCGGCTTAGTCCTTCTTCACTTCCTTGAACTCGGCGTCGACGACATCGTCGGCAGCCTGTTGCGCACCGCCCGCGTGGGCCGCGCCTTCCGCCGCACCCGCTGCGCCGGCCGCACCCGCCTGCTGGGCCTGCATGTCGGCATACATCTTTTCGCCGAGCTTCTGCGAAACCTTGCCGAGCTCCTCGACCTTCGCGTCGATCGCGGCCTTGTCCGCCGACGTATCCTTCAGCACGTCCTCGAGCGACTTCAGCGACGCTTCGATCGCTTCCTTCTCGCCCGCGTCCAGCTTGTCGCCGTACTCGGTCAGCGCCTTCTTCGTGCTGTGGACCAGCGCGTCGCCCTGGTTGCGCGAATCGGCCAGCTCGCGCAGCTTGTGGTCTTCCGCTGCGTTTGCTTCCGCGTCCTTGATCATCTGGTCGATTTCAGCCTCGGACAGACCCGAGTTGGCCTTGATCGTGATCTTGTTTTCCTTGCCGGTCGCCTTGTCCTTCGCGCCGACGTGCAGGATGCCGTTCGCGTCGATGTCGAAGGTCACTTCGATCTGCGGCACGCCGCGCGGTGCCGGCGGGATGCCTTCGAGGTTGAACTCGCCGAGCAGCTTGTTGCCTGCCGCCATTTCGCGTTCGCCCTGGAACACCTTGATCGTCACGGCGCCCTGGTTGTCGTCCGCCGTCGAGTACACCTGGGCGTGCTTCGTCGGGATCGTCGTGTTCTTGCTGATCATCTTCGTCATCACGCCGCCGAGCGTCTCGATGCCGAGCGACAGCGGGGTCACGTCGAGCAGCAGCACGTCCTTGCGGTCGCCCGACAGGACCTGGCCCTGGATCGCCGCGCCGACTGCGACGGCTTCGTCCGGGTTCACGTCACGGCGCGGATCCTTGCCGAAGAATTCCTTCACCTTCTCCAGCACCTTCGGCATGCGCGTCTGGCCGCCGACCAGGATCACGTCGTCGATGTCCGACACCTTGACGCCCGCGTCCTTGATCGCGATACGGCACGGCTCGATCGTGCGCTCGACGAGGTCTTCCACCAGCGCTTCCAGCTTCGCGCGGGTGATCTTCAGGTTCAAGTGCTTCGGGCCCGACGCGTCCGCCGTGATGTACGGCAGGTTGATTTCGGTCTGCTGGCTCGACGACAGCTCGATCTTCGCCTTTTCAGCCGCTTCCTTCAGGCGCTGCAGCGCGAGCACGTCCTTCGACAGGTCGACGCCCTGCTCCTTCTTGAACTCGCCGATGATGTAATCGATGATGCGCTGGTCGAAGTCTTCGCCGCCGAGGAACGTGTCGCCGTTGGTCGACAGCACTTCGAACTGCATTTCGCCGTCGACGTCCGCGATTTCGATGATCGACACGTCGAACGTACCGCCGCCGAGGTCATACACGGCGATCTTGCGGTCGCCCTTCTCGGCCTTGTCGAGGCCGAACGCGAGTGCAGCTGCGGTCGGCTCGTTGATGATCCGCTTGACTTCGAGGCCCGCGATGCGGCCGGCGTCCTTGGTTGCCTGGCGCTGGCTGTCGTTGAAGTACGCCGGCACCGTGATCACGGCTTCCGTGACCGGCTCGCCGAGGTAATCTTCGGCCGTCTTCTTCATCTTGCGCAACACTTCCGCCGACACCTGCGGCGGCGCGAGCTTCTCGCCGTGTGCTTCAACCCATGCATCGCCGTTGTCGGCCTTGATGATGGTGTACGGCATCAGGCCGATGTCCTTCTGGACTTCCTTCTCTTCGAAGCGGCGGCCGATCAGGCGCTTCACCGCGAACAGCGTGTTCTTCGGGTTGGTCACCGACTGACGCTTGGCCGGCGCGCCGACCAGCACTTCGTTGTCGTCCATGTAGGCGATGATCGACGGCGTGGTGCGCGCGCCTTCCGAGTTCTCGATGACCTTGACCTGGTTGCCTTCCATGATGGCAACGCACGAGTTCGTGGTGCCGAGGTCAATACCGATGATCTTTCCCATTTTTCCTAATCTCCAGAAATGCTTGTTTGCTGCGCAAAACCCCGCGTTTTGGGGCGGTTTCGCGCGCCAGAATTCAACTCTGTTCCCGAAATGCGTCCGTCCGATCCGTTTTCAAGACCCGACGAGCGATGCGGATATTAAATTTTTTCAATCGCCGCCGGCTAGCGGATCGCCACCTGCCGCGGCGATTTTCGCGCGTGCCGCCGACACCGCTGCCTGGAACTGCGCGAGGCCATGCCAGCCCGTCGCGCGGCCCAGCCGCTTGCCGCGGTGGAAAAAGAACCACGTCGGCACGCCGTGCAGCCCGAAGCGGCGGCCCAGCTGGTGGTGTTCGTACACGTTGCAATGGAACCACTTCAAGTCCAGCGCGCGGATCGCATCGGGCTGGGCGAGCATCGCCTTCTTCGCGATCTCGCAGTTGAAGCAGTCGACGCCCCAGAAGAACACCACCGCGAGCGCATCGCCCGCGCCGTCGATCGCCGCGTCGAACGTGCCGGCGTCCAGTGCCCGCATGTCGAACGCGTCGAACGCGGCCGGATCGACGCCGGCAGGCAGCATCGCGACGGCCTTACTTCGGCTGCGCGACGGTGACGAGCGCCGGACGCAGCACGCGGTCGGCGATCGTGTAGCCCTTTTGCAGCACCGTGACGACGGTGTTCGGCTCCTGCTCGGCCGGCACCATCGAAATCGCCTGGTGCTGGTGCGGATCGAACTTCTCGCCGACCGGGTTGATCGCGACGACGCGGCCCTTCTCGAGCGCGCTCGTCAGCTGGCGCAGCGTCAGTTCGACGCCTTCGCGCACCTTCGCGATGTCGCCGGACGTATCGTTGACGGCCGCTTCCAGGCTGTCCAGCACGGGCAGCAGGTGCTCCGCGAAGCTCTCGATCGCGAACTTGTGCGCCTTCGAGACGTCGTCCTGCGCGCGGCGGCGGACGTTCTCGGTCTCGGCCTTCGCCCGCAGGTAGCTCTCCTGCAGCTCGGCGACCTTGGCTTGAGCCTCCGCGAGCGCCGCGTCGGCTGCTTCGGCGGCGGGGGCGGCGCCTTGCGCCGCCGGCTTCTCGCTGCCGATATCTTCGGCCGATTGGGGTGCCGGGTTCTCTTGCGTGTTTTCCATGTCGCTGAAAGTCGATTAGAGGTTAAAGCCAAATCGGCAACCACCGGACCGTATATCCGGCGGCACCGCACATTGCTGGTGCAAATAAGGGTGATTACGACGATTTCAAGGGGGTGATTCGCCGGCATTCTCCAATGCAGCGAAACAACCGCGCGTCACGCCGGGGCATCGCCCGCATGGTCCGTCAGATCAGGCGAAACGGGCTGTAACAACGCTTACCTGGCGGGTACTAGCTTGGCACAGGCCCACTGCACTACACTGCACTCAAGCGTAGGAAAAGCGTGTTTACCCCTAGCTGACCGCCGCCTGACATTCACCTGGCGCCGCATTCACCCGTCTTCTCGAGGGGAGTACCGTGAAACTGACCTTTGCGATATCGGTGGTCGCGCTGGTACTCATTGCCGGCACCACCACCATCTGCCTGTCGGGAGCCGTTACCGACCGCACGACCGAATACGGAAGCGCGCGGGCGACGTTCGACCAGATGTTCAGCTCCCACCAGAAAATCTGTCGATGATGCGCCGGTCGCGCTTCGTCGGCCGGCCGTGCAATTCGGCTGCCGGCTCGCGATACGTGCGACGCCGCTCCAGTTCGGCGAGCCGCGCGGCCCGCCCCGCTCCCGTTTCCTCGTAAAGCGTCTGCGCGACGCTCGCCGGCCCGCGCACGTCGCACACGCCAAGCACGGCAATGTGCCAGACGATGCCGTCGATCGCAATCTCGACTTCGTCGCCCACGCGCACTTCCTTCGCCGGCTTGACTGCCGCGCCACCGATCTTCACGTGCCCCTTGTCGACCGCATCGGTCGCGAGCGAGCGCGTCTTGAAGAACCGCGCCGCCCACAGCCATTTGTCGATGCGCAGCTTCGCGCCCGGTTCGGTCGAGATCTTGTAATTCATCGCGCTTAACTCACCATTTCGGGCTGCGCGGCCCTGACCGGCCAGCCCTGCAGATTCTCGGCGACGATCTCGCCGAGCGCACCGATCCACGCGGGCGCGCCGTTCAGGCACGGAATCCGGTGGAACGCCTTGCCGCCGCCGGCGAGGAATTCGTCGCGCACCTCCATGCCGATCTCCTCGATCGTCTCCAGGCAATCGGCCGTGAAACCGGGACAGAACACGTCGGCCCGCCGCACGCCGGCCTCGCCGAACTCGCGCAGCGTAGGCGCGGTGTAGGGCTGCAGCCATTCGGCCTTGCCGAACCGCGACTGGAAGGTGATGCGGCATTCGGTCGTCGACAGCCCGAGCGCGGCCATCAGCAGCGCGCCCGTCTGCTGGCACTGGTCGTGGTAGGGGTCGCCGAGGTCGAGCGTGCGCTTCGGCACGCCGTGAAAGCTCAGCACGAGTTTGTCGCCGGCCGCGAAGTCGGGCCGGCCGTGCTGCGCCCAATACTGGCGCACCTGCTCGGCCAGCGCATGGATATAGGCCGGATGGTCGGCGTAGTGCCGCACCGTGCGCACCTCCGGCTGGTTGCGCATGCGCGCGAGCGCGTTGAACGCGGCGTCGAAGGCCGTGGCCGTGGTCGACGCCGAGTATTGCGGATACATCGGCATCAGCAGCACGCGCTCGACGCCCGCACGCTTGAACTGCGCGAGCGCGTGCGAAATGTTCGGGCTGCCGTAGCGCATCGCGTAGTCAACCTGCACCTGATAGCCGTTCGACGCGAGCAGGTGCCGCACGGCATCGGTCTGGCGCTCGGTGTACACGCGCAGCGGCGAGCCCTCGGGCATCCAGACGGCCGCGTATTTCTTCGCGGACGCGCGGCCGCGCAGCGGCAGGATCAGCGTGCGCAGCAGCACCTGCCAGACGGCCTGCGGAATCTCGACGACCCGTGGATCCGACAGGAATTCGGCCAGGTAGCGCCGCACCGCGCGCGGCGTCGGGGCGTCGGGTGTGCCGAGATTGATCAGCAGCACACCGATGCGATGGGCAGCCGCGGTGCTCGAAGACGGCTCAAGATCGAAACGCATGGGCAATAACGTGCTCGGGGCACGGGACCGGACGGCTCTCAATTATAGCGGGCCGCCCCGCGCCGGTCGGCCAGGGCCTGTTCCCGCTCATGACGAGCTTGCGCCGGACGCCAGAAGGCCGACTGCAACGCGCATGGCGCCGCGATCGGCGCTTCTGGCGGCCAGCCCGACAAAAGATCGATTCCAATCAGGGGAGCGAGCGTTGCCGGCCGCATTGCGGCGGCGCGCGTCGCTTGTTTGGCTCGGCCAAATGGTGCGCCTTGCTTCCTGCACGGCGACCGGCAACGCTCGTTCGCAAGCCCGTCATGAGCGGAACCGGCCCTGTCGTTCGGCCGACTGCCGGCACGCGCGGTGCCGAGGCAAGATGACGGGGCGGGATCGGGCCGGCGACGGCAGGCTACTGCTGGCTCAGCGTGAGCGACAGCAGGCGCGCGGTGATGTCGACGATCGGTATCACGCGGTTGTACGCCATGCGGGTCGGGCCGATCACGCCGAGCGTGCCGACGATCTTCCCGTTCACCTCGTAAGGCGCGGTCACGACGCTCATTTCCTCGATCGGCACGAGCGTCGATTCGCCGCCGATGAAGATCTGCACGCCCTGGGCGTGGCTCGACACGTCGAGCAGTTGCAGGAGGCCCGTCTTTTGGTCGAATACGTCAAACAGCTTGCGCAGCCGCGCCATGTCGGACGAGAGATCCGCCACTTCGAGCAGGTTGCGCTCGCCGGAAATCAGCACGGTGTCCTCGGTGTCGGGCACCTCGGTGCTGGCCGTCACGGCCGCATGCATCAGCGCGGTCATGTCGCCGCGCAGCTGGTCGATCTCGTCGCGCAGGCGGCGGCGCACCTCGTCGAACGACAGTCCGGCGAAATGCGCGTTGATGTAATTGGACGCCTCGGTCAGTTGCGACGGCGAGTAATCGCGCGGCGTCGCGAGCATCCGGTTCTGCACGTCGCCCTCGGGCGTGACGATGATCAGCAGGATGCGCTTGTCCGACAGGCGCATGAACTCGATCTGCTTGAACACGTGGCTGCGGCGCGGCGTCAGCACGACGCCCGCGAACTGCGACAGGTTCGACAGCACGCTCGCGGCGGCCGCCACGACCCGCTGCTGCGGCTCGCCGGCCTGCAACGTGTTCTGCACCTGCCGCGCGACGGCATCGGCGTCGATCGGCACCTCGACCGTCAGCATGGTGTCGACGAACAGCCGGTAGCCGCGCGGCGTCGGCACGCGGCCGGCCGACGTGTGCGGGCTCGACACGAGGCCGAGCTCCTCCAGGTCGGACATCACGTTGCGGATCGTCGCCGGGCTCAGCTCGAGCCCGGAGTAACGGGACAACGTGCGCGATCCGACTGGCTGACCGTCGGCGATATACCGTTCGATCAGGGTTTTCAGGAGGGTTCGTGCGCGAGGATCTAGCATGGTGGAAAATTTTAGCGCAACCGCGCGACCGCGGCGAGTGGCGTCGGCTACCGTTGCGCGGGTTGGCCCGATCCGGCCCCGCCCGCTCACAGCCGGTTCTTTTCGTCAACGAGCTATGGTGTAATGCCGGCATGAAAACCGGTAATCAGTTCAACACTGTCGCGCTCGTCGGCCGGAGCAACACGCCCAACATCGCCGAGCCGCTCGCCACGCTGGCCGCCTGCGTCGCCAAGCAAGGCTTCGAGGTCGTCTTCGAAGCCGAGACCGCGCGCGAGATCGGCATCACCGGCTACCCGGCGCTGACCCCGGCCGAAATCGGGGCGCGCGCCGACGTGGCGGTCGTGCTGGGCGGCGACGGGACGATGCTCGGCATCGGCCGCCAGCTCGCGCCGTACAAGACACCGCTGATCGGGATCAACCACGGGCGGCTCGGCTTCATCACCGATATCGCGGCAGCCGACATGCAGGCGCTCGTCCCGGTGATCCTGTCGGGCAAGTTCGAACGCGAGGAGCGCGCGCTGCTCGAGGCCCGGATCATGCGCGACGGCGAACCGATCTACCATGCGATCGCTTTCAACGACGTCGTCGTGAACCGCAGCGGCTTCTCCGGGATGGTCGAGCTGCGCGCGTCGGTCGACGGCCGGTACATGTACAACCAGCGTTCGGACGGCCTGATCGTCGCCACGCCGACCGGCTCGACCGCTTACGCGCTGTCGTCGGCCGGCCCGATCCTCCATCCGCAGCTGGCGGGTATCGTGCTCGTGCCGATCGCGCCGCACGCGCTGTCGAACCGGCCGATCGTGCTGCCCGACGATTCGAAAATCGCGATCCAGATCGTCGGCGGGCGCGACGTCAACGTGAACTTCGACATGCAGTCGTTCACCGCGCTCGAGCTGAACGACACGATCGAGGTGCGCCGCTCGAAGCACACGGTGCCGTTCCTGCACCCGATCGGCTACAGCTATTACGCGACACTGCGCAAGAAGCTGCACTGGAACGAACACGCCTCGAACGAAGACGACAACGCGTCCTGACGCCGCTCCGCCCGACACCATGCTCCGCCACCTCTCGATCCGCGACTTCGTCATCGTCGCCGCGCTCGATCTCGAATTCGACAGCGGCTTTTCCGTCTTTTCCGGCGAAACCGGCGCCGGGAAATCGATCCTGATCGACGCCCTTGCCCTTGCGCTCGGCGAACGCGCCGACGCGAGCGTCGTGCGCACCGGTTGCGGCCGCGCCGACATCACCGCCGAATTCACGCCGCATGACCGCGTCGCGCGCTGGCTCGACGAACACGCGTTCGACACCGAGGACACCGTGATGCTGCGCCGCGTGATCGATGCGAACGGCCGGTCGCGCGCATTCATCAACGGCACCAGCGCGACGCTCGCGCAGCTGCGCGAGCTCGGCGAAATGCTCGTCGACATCCACGGCCAGCATGCGCACCAATTGCTCATGCGGCCCGACGCGCAGCGCGAGCTGTTCGATACGCACGCGGGGCTCGTTGCCGACGCCGCGAACGTCGCACGCGCATGGCGCGTGTGGCGCGACGCGACGCAGGCGATCGACGCGGCAAAAGCGCACGAGCGCGAGCTGCAGCTCGAACGCGAAAAGCTCGCCTGGCAGCTCGCCGAGCTCGACAAGCTCGCCCCTCAGCCCGGCGAATGGGACGAAGTCAGCAACGAGCACAAGCGCCTGTCACATTCGGCGAACCTGATCGAAGGCGTGCGCGGTGCGCTCAACGCGCTGTCCGAGTCCGACGACGCGATGCTCGCGCAGCTCGGCGCGATCGTGTCGAAGCTGCGCAGCCTCGCCGACTACGACACCGCGCTCGGCGACGCGCTCGCGTCGCTCGAACCGGCCGAGATCCAGCTGCAGGAAGCGGTCTACTCGCTGTCGCACTACGCGCAGCGCATCGATCTCGATCCCGAGCGGCTCGCGCAGGTCGAAACGCGCCTCGATGCGCTGCACTCGACCGCCCGCAAGTTCCGCTTGCCGCCCGACACGCTGCACGAAGAACACGCGGCACGCCGCGCGCAGCTCGCCGCGCTCGACGCGGCCGCCGATCTCGGCGCGCTCGAGGCGGTGCAGGCCAAGGCGCGGGAAGCCTATCTCGCCGACGCGAAACACCTGTCCAAGGCCCGCGCGCAGGCCGCCAAGGCGCTCGGCACGGCCGTCACGGCCGGCATGCAGGAACTGTCGATGGCGGGCGGGAGCTTCGAAGTCGCGCTCGTGCCGCTCGCCGACGGCGGCCCGCACGGGCTCGAGCAGGTCGAATTCCGGGTCGCCGGGCACCCTGGCGTGCCGCTGCGGCCGCTCGCGAAGGTTGCGTCGGGCGGCGAGCTCGCACGCATCAGCCTCGCGCTCGCCGTGATCGCCAGCGCGGCAAGCCCGACGCCGACGCTGATCTTCGACGAAGTCGATACGGGGATCGGCGGCGGCGTCGCCGAAGTGGTCGGCCGCCTGCTGCACCAGCTCGGGCGCGATCGCCAGGTACTGTGCGTGACGCACCTGCCGCAGGTCGCCGCGCGCGGCGACCACCACTTCCAGGTCGCAAAGGGCGCCGACGACCGCGGCGGCACGGTGTCGACCGTGGTCGCGCTCGACCGCGCCAACCGGATCGAGGAAGTCGCGCGGATGCTCGGCGGGCTCGAGATCACGGCCACGACGCGCAAGCACGCGAAGGAAATGCTGGCCGCCTGACGCCGGCCGCCCGTTAGCCGTTCATCGAATGCAACAAGACCGGCGCACGCGCCGGTCTTTTTCGGGCACGGCGGCGCGATCGCTCGCCCTGCCGCACCGCATCGAACGGTCGTTTCACCTATCCGTTTCAACCGCCCCGAACACGCGCGTCCACAGCGCCGTCACGGCCGCCCGCTCGTCGGCCACCACGGCCGGATCGACCCGCGCCTTCTCCATCCCGTCGAGCCGCAGCTTGTGCTGCAGCTTCCGGTACTTCCGGTACGCCGCCCCGACCCGCTCGGCCTCGTCCTCGCCCATCAGCCCGAAGCGCGCGACCTCGCGCAGCAGCGCGATATTGCCGGTGTTGCGGATCAGCTCGGCGTCGCTCGACGCGTGCAGCAACACCCAGTACTGGACGATGAACTCGATGTCGACCATCCCGCCGCGATCGTGCTTCAGGTCGAACAGCTCGGTCTGGTTCGGGTGTCCGGCAAACACCTTGCCGCGCATGTCGACGATTTCCTTCGCGAGCACGCCGCCGTCGCGCGGCGTCGTCAGCACCTGCTGGCGGATCGCCTCGAAGTCCGCGCCGATCTGCGCGTCGCCCGCGCTGTAGCGGGCACGCGTCAGCGCCTGGTGCTCCCAGACCCACGCAGTGTTCGCGGCGTCGCCCTCGCGCAGCTGGTAGCGGCGGAACGCGTCGAGATCGGTGACCAGCAGCCCGGCCTCGCCGTTCGGCCGCAGCCGCAGGTCGATGTCGAACAGCGCGCCCGCCCCGGTCGCCGTGGTGAGCCACGTGATGAGCCGCCGCGTGAAGGTCGTGTAGACGTCCGCCGAGCGCTCGTCGGCGTCGTCGTACAGGAAGATCAGGTCGAGATCCGATGCGTAGCCGAGCTCCTTGCCGCCCAGCTTGCCGTACGCGATCACCGCGAACTTCGGCACGTCGCGATGGCGCTTCGCGAGCTGCGACCAGACCACTTCGATCGTCACGTCGAGCACTGCGTCGGCCAGTTCGGACAGCCGGTCGCTCACGTGCTCGACCGACAGTTGCCCGGCGAGATCGATCAGCAGTATCCGGAACACCTCCGCGTGCTGTGCGTGCCGCAGCAGGTCCATCTGCTGCTCGGGGCCGTCGGCCGCGGCGAGGCGCGCGCGCAATGCGTCCTTGAACGCGGGCCAGTCGAACGGGCTCGCGATCGCCTCGTCGTCGAGCAGTTCGTCGAGCAGCTGCGGATGGCGGATCAGGTAGCCGCCCCCCCAGCGCGTCGCACCGAGCACCGACAGCACGCGATCGAGCGCGGCCGGATATTCGGTCAGCAACGCGAGATAGACACCGCGCCGGCTGACCGTCTCGAGCAGGTCGAACAGGCGGATGATGGTTTCGTCGCGGCGCGCGGCGTCGATCCGCGGCGCGGCCTCCAGCGCGCGCTGCGCGACGCGGTCGAAGCGATGCCGGCTCTTTTCCGGCAGGCCGGTGTAGCGCGACGATTGCCAGACCGCGCGCAGCCGCGCGAGCACCGTCGCCGGATCGGCGAAGCCGAGGCCGTCGAGACGGGCCGCGAGCGCATCGTCCTCGCCGTCGTCGGCGAGCGCACTGCTCCAGATCCACGCGGCGGCCGTCTCTTCGCCCGCGCCGCAGGGCGCGCCGTTCACCTTGTCGGCGAAGATCTGGTCGAACTGCGCCTCGACGAAGTTCCGGTGCGCGTCCAGCACCGTCATCAGCGCTGCGTAGTCGGCAAAGCCCAGCGACGCGGCCAGCGCCGCGCGTTCGTCGGGCTCGACCGGCATCGCATGCGTCTGCGCGTCGTTGCGGTACTGCAGCCGGTGCTCGAGCGTGCGCAGGAAATTGTAGGCATCGGTCAGGCGCGCGCGCACGTCCTCGCCGATCAGCCCGCGCGCCTGCGCATGGCGCAGCACCGCGAGCGTCGGCCGCACGCGGAATTCCGCATCCTGCCCACCACGGATCAACTGGAACACCTGCGCACTGAACTCGATCTCGCGGATCCCGCCGCGCCCAAGCTTGATGTCGTCGGCCTTGTCGGGCCGCATCGACGCGCGACGCGCGGCTTCCTGCCGGATCTGCTGGTGCAGCGAGCGGATCGCGCCGATCACGCCGAAGTCGAGGTAGCGGCGGTACACGAACGGCTTGACGATCGACTCGAGCTGCGACTCCAGCCGCCGCGCCGCGTCGCTGTCGCCTTCCGACACGAGCCGCCCCTTGATCCACGCATAGCGCTCCCACTCGCGGCCCTGCACGTAGAAATACTCTTCGAGCATGCCGAGGCTGCAGACGAGCGGCCCCGAATCGCCGTTCGGACGCAGCCGCATGTCGACGCGAAATACGTAGCCGTCGGCGGTGACTTCCGACAACACGCCGATCAGTCTCCGGCCGAGCCGCGTGAAGTATTCCTGGGTGGGCAGCGGCGAACGCGCGCCGCCGGTCGTCTCGCCGTCGTCCTCGTAGACGAAGATCAGGTCGATGTCCGACGACACGTTCAGTTCCCGGCCGCCGAGCTTGCCCATCCCGACCACGCCGAGCACGACGCGCTGGCCGTCGGCGCCGCGCGGCTCGCCGTACAGCGCCTCGAGTTCGGCCGACAGTAGCGCGAGCGAGCGCTGCACGGCCACTTCCGCGAGATCGGTCATCGCGCCCGTCACTTCGGCGACGTCCGCCAGCCCGCGCAGGTCGCGTTCCGCGACCGCGCCGAACGCCTCGGCCCGCAGTTGCCGCAGCGCGCGCTTCAGTTGCTCCTCGGTCGGCGCGGCCGTGCCGGCCTGAGTCGCCAGCAATTCGGTGAGGCGCGCGTCGAGCTGCGCGCGACCGAGCGGCGCGGCAGCCCACGCGGCGACCTGGTCGGCGAGCGCGGGTCGCGCGGCTGACGCGCGGGCCAGGTAACGGGAATAGGACGTGCAGATCAGAGCGGAAGCGTCGGTCATCGAGAAGCGGGCCTGGCGGAAAGGCCGGCGGCGCGGGACACGCGTGCGCGCCCCGTTCCCGACCGGCCCCATGGACTCGGCGCGGCGTCGCGGGGCGTGTGCGCCCGTCGCGAAACCGCGCGCCGGAAAGCCCGTGCCGCGCTGCCGCAACGGCCGCCGGCACGAACCCGTGTGATACATTTCAACGTCAGTCTGCAAAACTACCATATCGCCGCCCGTCCGCCGCATGTCCGACCGTCAGGAATCCGCCGTAGCTGCGCCCGAAGCGGGACCTCCGAAGCACGATCATCCGGTCCTGCGTCGCGTGTTCAGGGTGACGCTGGCAGTCGGGATCGGCACCTACTTCGTTGCGTCCGGCGCATTCCTCGGGCTGCGCTATGTCCTGCTGCCGCGCATCGACGAATTCCGCCCGCGCATCGAGCGCGCGGTGTCCGACAAGCTCCACGCGCAGCTTTCGATCGGCAAGCTTTCCCCGAACTGGTCCGGCATGCAGCCGGGCGTCGAACTCACGAACCTGACGATCCGCGGCCGTGACGGCAAGGTTGCGCTGTCGGTGCCGCATGCGACGGCCGCGCTTTCATGGATGTCGCTGCTGCGGCTGTCGCCCGCGCTGTCCAGCCTGATCGTCGACCAGCCCGACCTGGTTGTCGCGCGTGCGGCCGACGGCTCGCTCAGCATCGCGGGCGTCGGCGTGGCGACCACCCATGGCGGCAACGACACGTTCGGCACGTGGCTGCTGAAGCAGGAGGCGATCGTGCTGCGCGGCGGCACGCTGCGCTGGCGCGACGCGCAGCATGACGCGCCGGAGCTCGTGCTGTCGGGCATCCGGCTCGCGGTGCTCAACGACGGCCGCGTGCACAAGGCCGCGCTGCAGGCGCCCGCGAACGGCACGCTGCTGCTCGGCCCGCTCGATTTCCGCGCGCGCTTCAAGCACAAGCCGCTCGCCCCGGTCGGCAAGCCGTCGAACTGGACGGGCGACGCGTACCTGTCGACCGGCCCGGTCGACCTGCAGACGCTGGCGCGCTACCTCGACATGCCGCTCACGATCCACGCGGGCCGGATCGACAACGCGATCTGGGCCACCTTCGGCGACGGCCATCTGCATTCGGCGGGCGGCGACCTGCAGGGCGCGGACGTCGCGCTGCGCGTGCGCCCGACGCAGCCGCGGCTCGACGTGCCGACGGTCGGCTTCGGCTGGGACATGCAGCTCGCCGCCGGCCACGACTACACGCTGCACCTGACCCGCTTCAATGCGGAGCTCGGCCAGCCGCCGTTGCCGGACGGCACGCCGCTCGCCCGCTCGCTGGCACTGTCGACGCTGACGGCCCGCTACCGCGTGCCGACCGCGAGCCAGGGGCAGCTGTTGAGCGTCGTCGGCGACCGCGTCGATCTCGGCATCCTCAGCGAGTTCATTCGCGGGCTGCCGCTGCCGGCGCGCCTGCGCAACGAACTGATCAAGATCGACCCGCGCGGGATGGTGTCGAACTATCAGATCGAGGTCGAACGCGCGAAGCCGGCGCGAGCCGACCTTGCCGACGAGGAGCGGCGCACGGGCGCCGCGCCGATCGTCCGCTACCGTTTCCTCGGCGATCTCCAGGGCATCAGCTTCGCCGCGCAAGAGCCGCCGCCGGGCCTGTCGCCACGCGGCCACCCGCGCGCCGGCTGGCCGGGCGTCGAAAACCTGTGGGGCCGCGTCGATGCGAACGAGACGGGCGGCAGCGCGCATTTCGACACGGTCAACGCGGCCGTCACGGTTCCCGGTGAATTCGACGAGCCGCGCCTGACGTTCGACCGGTTGCGCGGCAACGCCAAGTGGGTGATCACGCCCGTGGCCGGCGACAAGCACGCGCGCGTCGACGTGACGCTGCCCGACCTGCTCGTCTCGAACCCCGATGCCGAGATCGCGGTGTCCGGCTCGTACACGAACCCCGGCCACGGCCGCGGCTCGCTCGACCTGCGTGCCGATTTCGCCCGCGCGTCGGTGGCGCGCATTCCGCGCTACCTGCCGACCGGGATGTCCGAACACCTGCGCGACTATCTCGGCCACGCGCTGCAGGACGGCCAGGTGAGCAAGGGCGCATCGATCGTCGCCCGCGGCCCGCTCGAGAAATTCCCGTTCGAACACGAGCCCGACGCCGGCGTGTTCCATATCGTCGCGCCGTTCACCGGCGGCCGCTTCGAACCGACGCCGTACCCGCCGCGCAAGCTCGCGAACGGCACGCCGAGCGTCTGGCCGGCACTCGAGGGGATCGACGGCGTGCTCGAGCTCGCGCAGAACAAGCTGCGCTTCGACATCGAGCGCGCACACTACAAGCGCGTCGCGCTGACGAAGGTCACCGGCCGCATCGACGATCTGGGCAACCCGACCCACTCGCCGCTCGTCATCGACGGCCATGCGCAGGGGCCGCTGGCCGACCTGATCGACTACGCGGACAACAGCTCGCTCGGCACGATGAGCGGGCACATCGGCCAGCGGATCGAGGCGCAGGGGCCCGCGTCGCTCGCGCTCAAGATCACGATTCCGCAGCACGTCGCGCATCCGCACACGCACGTCGAAGGCGCGCTCGCGTTCGGCGGCAACACGCTGACGACCAGCGGCGTGCCGCCGCTGTCCGCGCTGCGCGGCAGTGTCCGGTTCACCGAGGCCGGCGCGTCGCTGCACGACCTGTCGGGGCGCTTCCTCGGCGGCCCGGTGCGCGCGAACGGCAACTTCCAGTCGCACGGGCCCTACTCGGTGGACGTCGACGGCCGGCTCGCGCTCGACGCCGCGCGCGGCCTGAACCTGCACGGCCCGGCCGCCGCGCTGCTCGAGCACGTGGTGGGCGACGCACCGTACAAGGTCGCCGTGCGCGGCGCGCCGGGCCGCCTGCCCGACATCAGCGCGCATTCCGACCTGACCGGCGTCGCGCTGAACTTCCCCGCGCCGTTCGCCAAGGCGGCCGGCACGCCGATGCCGTTCAGCTTCACGCTGCAACCGGCGCCGCAGGCGGACGGCAAGCGCCTCGAACATGCCGACCTGACGCTCGGCCCCGTGTCCGCGACCTATCTGCTCGACGCGACGCGCGGCCAGCCGCTGCGCGCGGTGCGCGGCGCGATGGGCATCCACCGGATGCCCGACATGCCTCAGGACGGCGTGAGCGCGGCCGTCGACGTCAACGAACTGGACGCCGATGCGTGGCTCGCGCTTGCCCATACGCTGAAGTCCGACACGCCGCGCGCGCAGGAGCCGCAGCCCGCCGCGCCGCGCGTCGATTTCGCGAGCTTCGCGCCGAAGCGCTTCGCGTTCCATTTCGGCACGCTGAAGCTGCTCAAGCGCAACTGGGAAAACGTGATCGTCGGCGCGTCGCACGTCGACGAGCTGTGGCAGGCGAACATCGCATCGAACCAGGTGTCGGGCTACCTGTCGTGGGCGCCGGGCGGCGGCCACAACGGCGCGGGCGTGCTGAACGCGCGGCTCGCGAAGCTCGTGGTGCCCGACAGCGCGCAGCACGATCTCGTCGGCCGCGCGATGAACCTGCCGACGCCGACCGACCGCCCGATGCCGTCGATCGACCTGATCGTCGACCAGGTCGTCGCGCGCGACCACGACATCGGCCGCCTCGTCGTCAATGCACGCAATATCGACGAAGCCGGCACGCCGGTCTGGCAGCTCGACAAGCTGGAGCTCTCGAACCCGGACGCGAAGCTGACGGCAACCGGCAACTGGCGCACGTCGCGCCGCGCGCTCGCCCGCGGCGTCGACGAGAACGACGCACCGCGCCGCACCGTGTTCGACTTCAAGCTCGACATCGGCAACGCGGGCGCGCTGCTCGACCGCGTCGGCCTGCCGCGCACGCTTGCGGACGGCCATGGCTCGGTGACCGGCAAGGTTGCCTGGCGCGGCGGCCCGACCGCGCTCGACTTCCCGTCGCTCGGCGGCCAGATCGCGCTCGATCTCGAACACGGCCAGATCCTGAAGGTCGATCCGGGCGCGGCGAAGCTGCTCGGCGTGCTGAGCCTGCAGAGCCTCGCCCGTTTCCTGACGCTGAATTTCCGCGACGTGATCGGCAAGGGGCTGCCGTTCGACAAGATCACCGGCACCGGCCAGATCTCGAACGGGATCGCCCGCACCGACGACTTCTCGATGATGACGGGGCCCGCGAACGTCACTGTGCGCGGTGCGGTCGATCTCGGTACCGAGACGCAGGACCTGCATGCGCACGTCGCGCCGAAAATCAGCGCGGGCGCGGCGGCAATCGGGGCGGCCATCATCAACCCGCTGCTCGGCGTCGGCGTGCTGGCCGCGAACTACGCGCTGTCGGAGACGCTGTCGCACGCGTTCGCGCTCGACTACGCAATCACCGGCTCGTGGGCGCACCCGCACATCGAGCGGGTGCGGGGCGATCAGGGTAAGATGAATCACGGTCCGGCCGATGCGGCGAACCATTGAGCCGCACGCCGAGCCGCACCCCATTTATGACGCAACCGATCCTGCGATGACCGACCACACCCGTTCCGCCACGCCCTTCCAGGTCGCCGCGCTGCAGATGGTGAGCACGCCGGACGTCGCGCGCAATCTCGCCGAAGCCCGCCGCCTGATCGCGGAGGCCGCCGGCGAAGGCGCGCAGCTCGTGCTGCTGCCCGAGTATTTCTGCTTCATGGGCCACCGCGACACCGACAAGCTCGCGCTCGCCGAACCCTACCGGGACGGCCCGATCCAGCACTTCCTCGCGGACGCCGCGCGTCGCCACGGCGTCTGGGTAATCGGCGGCACGCTGCCGCTGAAGGCGCCCGAGCCCGATCGCGTGCTCAACACGACGCTCGTGTTCGATCCGTCCGGTAACGAAGCCGCGCGCTACGACAAGATCCACCTGTTCAACTTCGAGAAAGGCGACGAGTCGTTCGACGAGGCGCGCACGATCCGCGCGGGCGATACGGTCGTCTCGTTCGACGCGCCGTTCGGGCGGGTCGGCCTGTCGGTCTGTTACGATCTCCGCTTTCCGGAGCTGTATCGCAGGATGGGCGACTGCGCGTTGATCGTCGTACCGTCGGCGTTTACGTATACGACGGGCCGCGCGCACTGGGAAACGCTGCTGCGCGCGCGGGCCGTCGAGAACCAGTGCTACGTGCTCGCGGCCGCGCAAGGCGGCAAGCACGAGAACGGCCGGCGCACCTGGGGCCACAGCATGCTGATCGACCCGTGGGGCGAGATCGTCGCGGTCCGCGACGTGGGCGCCAGCGTCGTGCTCGGCGCGATCGATCCGCAACGCATCGCCGACGTGCGTCAGAGCCTGCCCGCGTGGCGGCACCGCGTGCTGACCTGAATCCGCCGCGCCGCTTGAAACGCCGCGCGGCCAACCCATCTGCCCAGAAGCACCCGACAACTTTTTGAGAAACCCCGATATCCGCATGAACATCATCGAACCCGGCATCCGCAACCTCGCGCTGGCGAAGGACATCCTGCTCACGCCGTACGGCCTCGACGAAAGCCTGCTCACGCGCACGATCGCCGACATCTTCACGCATCGCGTCGACTACGCGGACCTGTACTTCCAGGCGACCCGCAGCGAAGCGTGGAGCCTCGAGGAAGGCATCGTCAAATCGGGCAGCTTCAGCATCGACCAGGGCGTCGGCGTGCGCGCGGTCGCGGGCGACCGCACCGCGTTCGCGTATTCCGACGACCTGTCGCCGGAAGCCATCGCGCAAGCCGCCGCAGCGACCAAGGCGATCGCGGCGGCCGGCGGCGGCCGCCAGAAGATCAAGGCGGCAACGTCGCTGAAGGGCATCTCGGGCCGCGACCTGTACCTGCCGTCCGATCCGCTCGCGTCGCTCGACGCGACGGCCAAGGTCAAGCTGCTCGAACGCATCGAGCAGATGGCGCGCGGCCGCGACCCGCGCATCACGCAGGTGATGGCGGGCCTCGCCGGCGAATACGACGTCGTGCTGGTCGCGCGCAGCGACGGCGCGCTCGCGGCCGACATCCGCCCGCTCGTGCGCGTATCGGTCACGGTGATCGCCGAGCAGAACGGCCGCCGCGAGATCGGCTCCGGCGGCGGCGGCGGCCGCTTCGACTACGGCTACTTCACCGACGAAGTGCTGTCGCGCTACGTCGACGACGCCGTGCATGCGGCGCTCGTGAACCTCGACGCCCGCCCCGCGCCGGCCGGCGCGATGACGGTCGTGCTCGGGCCGGGCTGGCCGGGCGTGCTGCTGCACGAGGCGATCGGCCACGGTCTCGAGGGCGACTTCAACCGCAAGGGCTCGTCGGCATTTGCTGGCCGGATCGGCGAGCGGGTCGCCGCGAAGGGCGTGACCGTCGTCGACGACGGCACGCTGCCGAACCGCCGCGGCTCGCTGAACATCGACGACGAAGGCAACCCGACGCAGTGCACGACGCTGATCGAGGACGGCATCCTGAAGGGCTACATCCAGGACACGCTGAACGCACGCCTGATGAAGATGCCGGTCACCGGCAACGCGCGCCGCGAGTCGTACGCGGCGCTGCCGATGCCGCGCATGACGAACACGTACATGCTGAACGGCGACAAGGATCCGCAGGAAATCATCGCGTCGGTGAAGAACGGCCTGTACGCGGTGAACTTCGGCGGCGGCCAGGTCGACATCACGAACGGCAAGTTCGTGTTCTCGGCGTCGGAGGCGTACATGATCGAGAACGGCAAGATCACCTACCCGGTGAAGGGCGCGACGCTGATCGGCAGCGGCCCCGAATCGCTGAAGGACGTGAGCATGATCGGCAACGACATGTCGCTCGACTCGGGTGTCGGCGTATGCGGCAAGGAAGGCCAGAGCGTGCCGGTCGGCGTCGGCCAGCCGACCCTGCGGATCGACCGGATGACGGTCGGCGGTACGGCATAACCGCATCGCGGCGCAGACATTCCGCGCATTTTGAAGAAAACGCGCGGAATGTCCGCATTTTCGACGTTTCCCGGTTGCCAGCCGCCCGGCGACGGGGTATAAATTCCGAATCAACTTTTTTTGACGAACCGAATCTCCGTCATGTCCGCCAAGTTTTACTTTTACTTTTTTTGGTATCTCAGACCGCTGGCGGATCGAGAGGGTTGATGGCGCGTAGAGCGCAACCGAAATTCCCGAAAAAACCGCCGGCGAACCCGGCGGTTTTTTTTTCGCCCTTCGCCACCCGGTCGCCGCCGCAGCGGTTCCGCAGCCCCGACCGACACCACTGAATCGCTTGAATTGATGAATCTGCCGCACGCGCACTCGCACTGACCGAACGGCGCCCGGAACCAAGGAGAAACAGCATGCCCCCGCACAACACCGACGACGTCCGCATTCGCGAACTCAAGGAACTGACGCCGCCCGCCCACCTGATCCGCGAATTCGCGTGCTCCGAAGCCGCGTCCGAGCTGATCTACAACTCGCGCCAGTCGATGCACCGCATCCTGCACGGGATGGACGACCGGCTGATCGTCGTGATCGGGCCGTGCTCGATCCATGACACGAAGGCGGCGATCGAGTACGCGGGCCGGCTGGTGAAGGAGCGCGAGCGCTTCAAGGGCGAACTGGAAATCGTGATGCGCGTGTACTTCGAGAAGCCGCGCACGACGGTCGGCTGGAAGGGTCTCATCAACGATCCGCACCTCGACAACAGCTTCAAGATCAACGAAGGGCTGCGCACCGCGCGCGAGCTGCTGCTCCAGATCAACGAGATGGGGCTGCCGGCCGCAACCGAATACCTCGACATGATCAGCCCGCAGTACATCGCCGACCTGATCTCGTGGGGTGCGATCGGCGCGCGCACGACGGAATCGCAGGTTCACCGCGAGCTCGCGTCGGGGCTGTCGTGCCCGGTCGGTTTCAAGAACGGCACCGACGGCAACGTGAAGATCGCGGTCGACGCGATCAAGGCCGCATCGCAGCCGCACCATTTCCTGTCGGTGACGAAGGGCGGCCATTCGGCGATCGTGTCGACGGCCGGCAACGAGGACTGCCACGTGATCCTGCGCGGCGGCAAGGCGCCGAACTACGACGCCGACAGCGTGAACGCCGCGTGCGCAGACATCGGCAAGGCCGGCCTCGCCGCGCGCCTGATGATCGACGCGAGCCACGCGAACAGCTCGAAGAAGCACGAGAACCAGATCCCCGTCTGTGCCGACATCGGCCGCCAGATCGCGGCCGGCGACGCCCGCATCGTCGGCGTGATGATCGAATCGCATCTCGTCGAGGGGCGCCAGGACCTGAAGGAAGGCTGCGCGCTGACCTACGGCCAGAGCATCACCGATGCGTGCATCGCATGGGACGACAGCGTGAAGGTGCTCGAAGGCCTTGCGGAATCGGTGAAGGCGCGCCGCGTCACGCGCGGCAGCGGCAACTGACCCCGCGACGCCTGTCGGCGCAGGCACAAACGAAAAAGCCCGGTTCACGCCGGGCTTTTCCGTTCCTCGGGAATCCGCGTCAACGCATCACTCGAGCGCGCCCGAGCCGAAGATCTCGGTATTCACGCGTTCCGGCGCGACGCCGAGCGCGACGAGCGCGTCACGCTGCGCCTTCATGAACCCGATCGGGCCGCAGATGTAATAGTCGGCATCCGGCACCAGTGCGTATTGCTGCACGCGTTGCGGCGTGAGGCGCCCTTCCTGGTCGTGGTCGATGCCGGCGCGATCGTTCGGACCGACCCGCTCGTACAGCACCGCGCGCTTGACGTTCGCATGGTCGCGCACCGTATCGTTCAGCCAGTCGCGAAACGCGTGCACCGCGCCCGAGCGGCAAGCGTGGACGAACCGCACTTCGCGCTTGCTGCCCTCGGCGATCAGCGCCGACGCCATCGACATCATCGGCGTAATGCCGACGCCGCCGGAGATCAGCACCACCGGCGTCTCGACGCCACGCTTCAGCGAGAATTCGCCCATCGGCGCGGTCGCCTCCACGATCGCCCCCTCTTCCACGCCGTCATGCATCAGCGTCGACACCTTGCCGGCCGGAATGACTTCCGGCTGGCCGGCCTCGCGCTTCACCGAGATGCGCAGCCACTTGCCGTGCGGCGCGTCGGACAGGCTGTACTGACGCGGCTGGTCGACGCCGAGGTCGCCGACGAAGCGCTTCACCGTGATGTACTGCCCGGGCTCGAACGTCGGTGCCGCGCCGCCGTCGGCCGGGCTCAGGTAGAACGACGTGATCTCGTCGCTTTCGCGCACCTTGCGCTCGACCTTGAACGGACGGAACCCGCTCCACGCGGCACCCGCGTACAGGTCGGCCTCGGCACCGATCAGGATCTGCGCGAGCTGGCCGTACGCGACGCGCCACGCCTCGAGCGTGTCGGCATCGACCGCGTCGCCCAGCACTTCCACGATCGACGCCAGCAGGTTCTCGCCGACGATCGGGTAATGCTCGGGGCGGATGTTCAGGCTCGCGTGCTTGTGCGCGATGTGCGACACCGCACCGCCGAGTGCGCCGAGGTTGTCGATGTTCGCCGCGTACGCGTAGACGGCCTTCGCGAGCGTTTCCGGCTGGCTGCCCGTCTTCTGGTGCGTCTGGTTGAACAGGTTTTTCAGTTCCGGATGGCGCGCGAACATGCGCTGGTAGAAGTGCTTCGTGATCGTCGCGCCGTGCACGGCGAGGACAGGGGCAGTGGCCTTCACGCGAGCCATCTGGTCAGCGGTGATGTGGGTCATGTTCGTTCTCCGTTAAACATGCACGCACAATACATCTTAAAAAATCGCTGCTCCCCGGGCAAATTGTCGCAGTGCGGCAAAGGGCAAAACGTCAGCGGACGCGGCCGCGCTCCCACAGCACGTCCGATCCGCCGCCGGTGCGGTTCAGCACGCGCGCCAGCACGAACAGCAGGTCCGACAGCCGGTTCACGTAGCGCCGCGGCGCATCATTGAGCGTCTCGGTGCGCCCGAGCGCGACGATCGAGCGCTCCGCGCGGCGGCACACGGTCCGGCACACGTGCGCGAGCGACGCCGCGCGCGAACCGGCCGGCAGGATGAACTCCTTCAGCGGCGGCAGCGTCGCGTTGTAGTCGGCGAGCCAGCGGTCGAGACGCGCGAGATGCGTGTCGTCGAGCACGGCATGGCCGGGAATGCACAATTCGCCGCCGAGATCGAACAGGTCGTGCTGGATCGTCACGAGCGCCGTGCGGATGTCGTCCGGCAGCGCCTCGGCGAGCAGCACGCCGAGGTTCGAGTTCAGTTCGTCGACGTCGCCGATCGCGGCGATCCGCGTGTCGTCCTTGCCGACGCGCCGGCCGTCGCCGAGTCCGGTGGTGCCATCGTCGCCCGTGCGCGTGGCGATCTTGCTCAAGCGGTTGCCCATGCGAATGTCCTCTCGTGCGCGGCCGCGACGCGGCCCGGTTGCGTTCGAACGCGATTATCGCAGCCCGCAGCGGCGGGCGCAGCGGGCGTTACAGCGTAGAATGGGCCGAAACCCTGCAGCACGGGAGCCGGGCCGGCGCCAACACGCTCACCCGGATCGACAAGGAGACGTACGTGAATCACCCTGCCCCGCCGGCCGCCACGCGCCGCCCCGTCCCCCCCGCCATGCTCGATGCGCTGCGCGCCGCCTTCGGCGAGCGCGTGTCGACGGCCGAAGCCGTCCGCGCGCACCACGGCCGGGACGAATCGCCGTTCGACCCGCAACTGCCCGACGCCGTCGTGTTCGCACACAGCGCGGACGACGTGCGCGAAGTCGTGTCGCTGTGCTCGCTGTACAGCGTCCCGCTGATCCCGTACGGCGCCGGCTCGTCGCTCGAAGGCCACCTGCTCGCAGTACGCGGCGGCATATCGCTCGACCTGTCGGAAATGAACCGCGTGCTGTCGATCAACGCCGAAGACCTGACCGTGACGGTCGAGCCGGGCATCACGCGCAAGGCGCTCAACGAAGCCCTGCGCGACACCGGCCTGTTCTTCCCGATCGACCCGGGCGCCGACGCCAGCATCGGTGGGATGACCGCAACGCGCGCATCGGGCACCAACGCCGTGCGCTACGGCACGATGCGCGAGAACGTGCTCGGCCTGACCGCCGTGCTCGCCGACGGCCGCGTGGTGAAAACCGGCTCGCGCGCCCGCAAGTCGTCGGCCGGCTACGACCTCACGCGCCTGTTCGTCGGCTCCGAAGGCACGCTCGGCGTGATCACCGAGATCACGCTGCGCCTGCATCCGCTGCCCGAAGCCGTATCCGCCGCGGTCTGCACGTTCCCGTCGATGGGCGACGCGGTGCGCACCGTGATCGAGACGATCCAGATCGGCGTGCCGATCGCGCGCGTCGAATTCGTCGATGCGCTCGCCGTGCGCTCGATCAACCGCCATTCGAACCTGACGCTCACCGAAGCGCCGACGCTGTTCTTCGAATTCCACGGCACCCAGGCCGGTGTCAAGGAACAGGCCGAGCTCGTGCAGGCGCTCGCCGGCCAGAACGACGGCCAGGGCTTCGAATGGGCAACCCGCCCCGAAGACCGCAGCCGGCTCTGGGCCGCCCGCCACAATGCGTATTTCGCGATGCTGCAGTTGAAGCCCGGCTGCCGTGCGGTGACGACCGACGTGTGCGTGCCGATCTCGCAGCTCGCCGCGTGTGTCGAGGAAACCGAAGTCGACCTGCGCGCGTCATCGCTGCCCTGCCCGATCGTCGGCCACGTCGGGGATGGCAATTTCCACGTCGCGATCCTGATCGACCCCGACAAGCCCGAGGAACTCGCCGAAGCCGAGCACATCAACGACCGGATCGTCGAGCGCGCGCTGCGCCTGGGCGGTACCTGCACGGGCGAGCACGGCGTCGGGCTGCACAAGATGCGCTTCCTGCCCAAGGAGCACGGCGACAACGCGATCGACACGATGCGTGCGATCAAGCTCGCGCTCGATCCGCGCAACCTGATGAATCCGGGCAAGATTTTCACGTGCTGACACGGCGGCGCGACACCATGCCGCCTGCTGCAGGAGACCCCATGAACGCTCCCGTCGAACTGTCGAGCGCGGCACGCGCGCAGCGCCAGCGTGAAGTCGTGCAGGCGCTGATGGCCGTGCTGCCGACGCACTGCCTGCTGTATCGCGACGAAGACACGGCGCCGTACGAATGCGACGGCCTGTCGGCGTACCGCCGCCTGCCGCTCGCGGTCGCGTTGCCCGAAACGGAATCGCAGGTGCAGCGGATCGTGCAGATCTGCCGCCGCATGGAAGTACCGATCGTGCCGCGCGGCGCGGGCACGAGCCTGTCGGGCGGCGCGTTGCCGATCGCGCTCGGCGTCGTGCTGTCGCTTGCGCGCTTCACGCGCATCGTCGAAGTCGATCCTTACGCGCGCACGGCGACCGTGCAGCCCGGCGTGCGCAACCTCGCGATCTCGGAAGCCGCCGCGCCGTACGGCCTGTATTACGCGCCCGATCCGTCGTCGCAGATCGCGTGCACGATCGGCGGCAACGTCGCGGAAAATTCCGGCGGCGTCCACTGCCTGAAATACGGGCTGACCGTGCACAACGTGATGCGCGTGCGCGCAGTGACGATCGACGGCGAGATCGTCGAATTCGGCTCGCTCGCGCTCGACATGCCGGGCCTCGACCTGCTCGCCGTGATGATCGGCAGCGAAGGGATGTTCGCGATCGTCACCGAGGTCACGGTGAAGCTGATCCCGAAGCCGCAAACGGCCCAGCTCGTGATGGCGAGCTTCGACGACGTCGTCAAGGGCGGCGAGGCCGTCGCGGCGATCATCGCGTCGGGGATCATCCCGGCCGGGCTCGAGATGATGGACAAGCCGGCCACGCAGGCCGTCGAGGCGTTCACGCACGCGGGCTACGACCTCGACGCGAAGGCGATCCTGCTGTGCGAATCGGACGGCACGCCGGAGGAAGTCGCGGAAGAGATCGTGCGGATGACGGCCGTGCTGCGCGAACACGGCGCGACGCGCATCCAGGTATCGCGCAACGAACAGGAGCGGCTGCGCTACTGGTCGGGCCGCAAGAACGCGTTCCCGGCCGCAGGCCGGATTTCCGCCGACTACTACTGCATGGACGGCACCGTGCCGCGCCGCGCGATCGGCCCGTTGCTTGCGCGCATCGAGCAGCTCGAAACGCGCTACGGGCTGCGCTGCATCAACGTGTTCCATGCGGGCGACGGCAACATGCATCCGCTGATCCTGTACAACGCGAACGATCCGGACGAACTGCACCGCGCGGAGCAGTTCGGCGCGGAAATCCTCGAATGCTGCGTGGAATTCGGCGGCAGCGTGACGGGCGAGCACGGCGTCGGCATCGAAAAGCTCAATTCGATGTGCGTACAGTTCTCGCCGCAGGAGCGCGACGCGTTCTTCGCGGTCAAGCGCGCGTTCGATCCGGCGGGGCTGCTGAACCCGGACAAGGGCATCCCGACCCGCGCGCGCTGCGCCGAGTACGGTCGCCAGCACGTGCGCGGCGGGCTGCTGCCGCACCCCGACCTGCCGCGCTTCTGAGCATCGCGCGCTACGCGGCCCGTGCCGGCGGCCGGGCCGCGGCGGACGGCGACGCCCGCGTCGGCCGTTCGCGCGACGGCGCAAGCATGCGGCCGGCAATACGGGGCTTAGGGATAGTCGCGATGTGGAATCGCGCCACCCCGGTACAATCGACCGAACAACAAGTCGAGGCAGCGACAGAACATGGAAGAGGACGACATCGTCGCCGGATGGGCCGAGCGCATCCGCGCCGCCAGTGCCGACGGCCGGCCGCTGCGGATTCGCGGCGGCGGCACCAAGGACTGGTACGGCCAGGCGCTCGAGGGCGAAATACTCGACACGCGCACGTTTCAGGGCGTCGTGTCGTACGACCCGGCCGAACTCGTCGTCACGGTCCGCGCGGGCACGCCGCTCGCGCAGCTTGAAACCGTCCTCGCCGAGTGCGGCCAGATGCTGCCGTTCGAGCCGCCGCACTTCGGCCGCGCGGCCACTGTCGGCGGCTGCGTCGCGGCCGGCCTCGCGGGGCCGCGGCGCGCCACGTGCGGCGCACCGCGCGATTTCGTGCTCGGCGTCACGCTGATGAACGGCCGCGGCGAAATGCTGCGTTTCGGCGGACAGGTCGTGAAGAACGTCGCGGGATACGACGTGTCGCGACTGATGGCCGGCGCGCTCGGCACGCTCGGGCTGATGCTCGACCTGTCGATCAAGGTGCTGCCGATGCCCGTCGCCGAAGTCACGCTGAAGTTCGAGATGACCGCGACCGACGCGGTGCGCAAGCTCAACGAATGGGGCGGCCATCCGCTGCCCGTCAGCGCGAGCGGGTGGCGCAACGGTACGCTCGTGCTGCGCCTGTCGGGCGCCGAAGCGGCCGTGAAATCCGCGAAGACGCTGCTCGGCGGCGAAGTCGTCGACGCTGTGGAGGCCGAGCGCTTCTGGGCCGGCCTGCGCGAGCATACCGACCCGTTCTTCAACGGCATCCCGCCCGGCTATGCGCTGTGGCGCCTCGCGCTGCCGTCGATCACCGAACCGATGCACCTGCCCGGCACCCAGCTGATGGAATGGGGCGGTGCGCAGCGCTGGTGGATCACCGACGCCGACGCGCAGACCGTGCGGATGAGCGCCAAGCAGGCCGGCGGCCACGCGACGCTGTTCCGCGCGGGCGACGCGTACGATCGCAGCGCGGGCGTGTTCACGCCGCTCCCCGCCCCGATGATGAAAATCCACCGCGGGCTGAAGGCCGCGTTCGATCCCGCGCGCATCTTCAACCGCGGCCGGCTCTACCCGGATCTTTAGGGCCTGTTCGCCTATGGAACGCACACGCGCATGCCCAAAATTGCTTGCCCCCCAAGCGGACTTCCCGCGAGGCGTAGGGCAGGAAATGACGGGCGCCGTTTGGCCGGGCCGAACGCCCCGCTGGACATCCCCTTGGGGGACAAGCGACGAGCGACGCCGCCATACGGACGACCGCGGGCATTCCCGTGGCATGTCTTCTTTAATTGGGGGTTGCCACGAGAACGGCCGCTTGCCGCGTTGCGCTCCTTGCAAGTTCGCCAGTATTCGCAACGTCGCGCGCCTCGCGAGCGGCGCTTCTCGTGGCAACGCATGCGCGTTCCCCAGGTAAACAGACCCTAAATGCAAACGAACCTCGCCGATTTCATCCGCAATACGCCCGACGGCGACGAGGCCGACGCGATATTGCGCAAGTGCGTGCATTGCGGGTTCTGTACCGCGACCTGCCCGACCTACCAGTTGCTCGGCGACGAACTCGACGGCCCGCGCGGCCGTATCTACCTGATCAAGCAGATGGTCGAAGGCGCGCCCGTCACGCGCAGCACGCAGCAGCACCTCGACCGCTGCCTCACGTGCCGCAGCTGCGAGACGACCTGCCCGTCAGGCGTCCAGTACGGCCGGCTCGTCGAGATCGGCCGCAAGCACGTCGAGGCGCAGGTGAAACGCCCGGTGCAGCAGCGTCTCGTGCGTCGCATGCTCGCGAGCGTCGTCCCGAACGCCGCGCTGTTCTCGCCGGTGATGCGGCTCGGCCAGCACGTGCGGCCGCTGCTGCCGAAGCGGCTGCGCGACAAGGTGCCGCCGCGCACGCGGCTGCTCGAATGGCCCCACCGTACGCATCCGCGCAAGATGCTGATGCTCGGCGGCTGCGTGCAGCCGTCGATGCTGCCGAACATCAACATCGCGACCGCGCGCGTGCTCGACGCGCTCGGCGTCGAGACGGTCGTCGCGCCCGATGCCGGCTGCTGCGGCGCGATCCGCCTGCACCTGAACTATCACGACGAAGCGCTCGACGACGCGCGCCGCAACATCGACGCGTGGTGGCCCCATGTCGAACAGGGTGTCGAGGCCATCGTGATGAACGCGTCGGGCTGCGGCGCGACGGTGCTCGAATACGCGCACCTGCTGCGCGACGACCCGGCCTACGCGGAGAAGGCGCAGCGCATCGTGTCGCTCACGCGCGACATCTCCGACGTGCTGCTCGCGTTCGAGGCCGAGCTCGCGACGCTCGCGCGGCGCCGCGCGATCCATACGGTCGCGTACCACCCGCCGTGCACGCTGCAGCACGGCCAGCAGTCGCGCGGCAAGGTCGAACGCCTGCTCGAGACGCTCGGCATCGACGTGCGGCTGCCGGCCGACAGCCATCTGTGCTGCGGGTCGGCCGGCACCTATTCGCTGACGCAGCCGTCGCTGTCGTACCGGTTGCGCAAGCAGAAGCTGCTGAAGCTGCAGGCGCTCGAACCGCAGATGATCGTCTCCGGCAACATCGGCTGCATCGCGCACCTGCAGAGCGGCACGCAGATTCCGGTTGCCCACTGGATCCAGCTCGTCGAGCATCTGCTGTACGGCTAGCGACTGCTCATGCGAATGACGGGAGGGCGCTGGGCCTCGCGCGCGGCGTCCGTATAATGGGCGGATCGATGCGTCGCGCGCCGCGGCGCATCCGCTACATGCCTGCTTCCGTGCCTGCTTCCGTGCCCGTCATGTCCGATCTCGCCGCCCGTCTCGAATCCGTCCATCGCCGCATCGCCGACGCCGCCCGCGCGGCCGGCCGCGATCCCGCCACCGTGTCGCTGCTCGCCGTGTCCAAGACGTTTCCCGCCGATGACGTGCGCGCCGCGTACGCGGCCGGACAGCGTGCATTCGGCGAAAACTACGTGCAGGAATCGATCGACAAGATCGACGCGCTCGCCGACCTGCGCGCGAACCTCGAATGGCATTTCATCGGGCCGCTGCAATCGAACAAGACGCGCCCGGTTGCCGAGCGCTTCGACTGGGTCCATTCGGTCGACCGGCTGAAGATCGCGCAGCGCCTGTCGGAACAGCGCCCCGCGCACCTGCCGCCGCTCAACGTGTGCGTGCAGGTGAACATCAGCGGCGAGGCGTCGAAGAGCGGTGTCGCGCCGGCCGACGTGGCCGAAGTCGCGCGCGGGGTCGCCGCGCTGCCGTCGCTGCGGCTGCGCGGCCTGATGGCGATTCCCGAGCCGGCAGGCGATACCGACGCGCAACGCGTGCCGCATCGTGCGCTGCGTGCGCTGTTCGACACGTTGCGTGCCGACGGCTTGCCGCTCGACACGTTGTCGATGGGCATGTCCGCCGATCTCGACGCGGCCGTGCTCGAAGGCGCGACGATCGTGCGCGTCGGCACCGCGATCTTCGGCGCGCGCGATTACGCGCACTGAATGCCGCGCCCTTTCCGCCCTACCGTTCACTCACTCGCTCAATCGAACATCATGAAAATCGCATTCATCGGCGGCGGCAATATGGCCGCGGCCCTGATCGGCGGCCTGATCAAGCGCGGCGTTGCCGCTGACGGCCTGTATGCCATCGACGTCAACGAAGAGGTGCGCGCGCGCACCGCCCGGCAGTTCGGCGTGCGCACCGGCGCAGCCGTCGACGCGACGCTCGCCGACTACGACGCGGTCGTGCTCGCGGTGAAGCCGCAGGTGCTGAAGGACGTCGCACGGGCGCTCGCGCCGCATCTGACGTCGCAGCTCGTGATCAGTATCGCGGCCGGCATCCGCGGCAGCGATCTCGCGCGCTGGCTCGGCGACTACGCACGCGTCGTGCGCACGATGCCGAACACGCCCGCACTCGTCGGCATGGGCGTGACGGGCCTCGCCGCGCTGCCGGGCGTCGACGCGGCAGGCCGCGAACTCGCATCGAACGTGCTCGGCGCGGTCGGCGAGATCGTGTGGTTCGACGACGAGTCGAAGCTCGACGCCGTCACGGCCATTTCGGGCAGCGGTCCCGCGTACGTGTTCTATTTCATCGAAGCGCTGCAGGAAGCCGCGCGCCAACTCGGCATGAACGACGAACAGGGCCGCGCACTCGCGGTCGCGACGTTCACGGGCGCCGCGCAACTCGCCGCGCAATCGGGCGAGCCGGCAAGCGTCCTGCGCGAGCGCGTGACATCGAAGGGCGGCACGACGGCCGCCGCACTCGCGTCGTTCGACGCGCAAGGCGTGAAGGATGCGATCGTGCGCGGCGCGCTTGCGGCCGAAGCGCGCGCGAAGGAAATGGGCGACGAGCTCGGTCGCGCGTAAGCGCGCCGGCGGTGCCTGCTGCTTTGGGTACCGGACGATAAAAAAGCGGCCGCAAGGCCGCTTTTTTATTGGCTGTGCGCGCCGACGCACGCCGTCGTTCAGCTGCCCGCCAGCAGGTAATGCACGGCGATCCCGGCGAACAGCACGCCGCCGAGCCAGTTGTTGTGGCGGAACGCCGCGAAGCACGGCATCCGCTCGCGGCCCTTGATCAGCGTGTAGTGATACAGCGCGCAGCCGACCGCCGCCGCCCAACCGGCCCAGTACGCAAGCCCGAAGCCGAGCGTCACGCCGATCCACACGTAGATGCCGAGCGTCACCGCGTAGCACAGCATGACGGCCGCGACGTCGAAGCGGCCGAACGTCAGCGCGGACGTGCGGATCCCGATCTTGATGTCGTCGTCGCGATCGACCATCGCATATTCGGTGTCGTACGCGACCGACCAGAAAATGTTCGCGACCAGCATCACCCACGCGATCGCCGGCACGGTGTCCTGCACGGCCGCGAACGCCATCGGGATGCCGAAGCCGAACGCGATGCCGAGATACGCCTGCGGAATCGCGAAGAAGCGCTTCATGAACGGATACGAGCCCGCAACGAACAGCGCGACGACGGACAATTGCTTCGTCAGCGTGTTGAGCGGCAGGATCAGCAGGAACGAGATGAAAGCCAGCCCGACGGCGATCGCAATCGCTTCCCACGCGCGGATCTTCCCGGAAGTCAGCGGCCGGTCGGCCGTGCGCTTCACATGACGGTCGAAATCGCGATCGGCATAGTCGTTCATCGCGCAGCCGGCCGAGCGCATCAGCAGCGTGCCGAGCGAGAAGATCACGAGCAGCGGCCAGCGCGGATGGCCGTCGGACGCGATCCACAGGGCGTTGAGCGTCGGCCACAGCAGCAGCAGGCTGCCGATCGGCTTGTCCATCCGGACAAGCCGCAGATACAGGGGAAAGCGGGCAAGCATGGCGAAGCACCGGGAAGATAACCCCGGCATTTTAGAGCCGAGCGGTGCTTCGCGTCATGTCGGCGCGGCGCGCGGGCGGCAGCGGCCGGATGCCGGCGCCCTGCTGCCGCCCGCCGCGCCTGGCCGAGCTACACCGCGCATCAAACAAGGGACAGAGCCAGCGCACGCGCGGATCCGCTCGTAGCACCGGCCCGGGCCCGGCCCGAAGCGTGCCGATCAATCAGGGCCGGAGCGCAGTATGCGCAGGCGTCAAACCGGCCCGCCGCGCGTCGTACGCCTATGCGAGCAGCGACCGCAGCATCCACGCGGTTTTTTCATGAACTTGCAGGCGCTGCGTCAGCAGGTCGGCGGTCGGCTCGTCGCTGGCCGCATCGGCAAGCGGGAAGATCGCGCGCGCGGTGCGCACGACGGCCTCGTGCCCTTCGACAAGCTGGCGGATCATCTCTTCGGCCGCCGGCACACCGTTCGCTTCCGGCACCGACGACAGTTTCGCGAAATCGCCGAAGGTGCCTGGCGCGGCGACGCCGAGCGTACGAATGCGTTCGGCGACCGAATCGACCGCGAGCCACAGCTCGTTGTACTGCGCCTCGAACATCAGGTGCAGCGTGTTGAACATCGGGCCCGTGACGTTCCAGTGGAAATTGTGGGTCTTCAGGTACAGCGTGAACGTATCGGCGAGCAGGCGCGACAGGCCTTCCGCGATCTTCTTGCGGTCCTTGTCGCTGATGCCGATGTTGATCCGGGCAGCTTGAGTCTTCCTGACCATGTTCCGGACTCCTTATTCAATGAAACAGAGCAATGAAAGCGAATCGGGCTACCTGCCTGTCGACACCGCACCACCCGCGCGCACGGCTCACCACGATGCGTGGCGCGTGAAACGCCGCGCTCAGGCGGCCGCGATCGCGTGCAGCGCCTGCGACACGAGTTCGGCCGCACCGCCGACGACGATCGCGGATCCGACTACGTACCGCGCGATCTCGGCCGGCGACGCCAGTGCGGCGCGCATGTTCGACATCATTTGCGACATGATCGTTACTCCTTCAACGAAACCCAGGGTCTGGAAGAAACGGCCGGTCGCCCGACCGGCCGTTTCCCGTTACTGCATCACCGCACGACTGCCCGGCGACGCTTACGCGAGATCGAAGCGGTCAAGGTTCATCACCTTGTTCCAGGCCGCGACGAAATCGCGCGCGAACTTCTCCTTCGCATCCGCGCTGCCGTACACCTCGGCCAGCGCGCGCAGTTGCGCGTGCGAACCGAAGATCAGGTCGACGCGCGTGCCCGTCCACTTGACCTGGCCCGTCGCACGATCGCGCCCTTCGAACACGTCGTTCGCGGCCGACACCGGCTTCCATTCCGTGCCCATGTCGAGCAGGTTCACGAAGAAGTCGTTCGTCAGCGTTTCCGGACGGTCGGTGAACACGCCGTGCTTCGCACCGCCGACGTTCGCGCCGAGCACCCGCAGGCCGCCCACGAGCACCGTCATCTCCGGCGCGCTCAGCGTCAGCAGTTGGGCCTTGTCGACCAGCAGCGCTTCGGCCGGCGTCTTGTATGCGCTCTTCAGATAGTTGCGGAAACCGTCCGCCACCGGTTCGAGCACGGCCATCGCGTCGACGTCGGTCTGCTCCTGCGATGCGTCCATCCGGCCCGGTGCAAACGGCACCGTCACCGCCACGCCCGCTTGCTTCGCGGCCTGCTCGACGCCGGCCGCACCGGCAAGCACGATCAGATCAGCCAGCGACACCTGCTTGCCGCCCGTCTGCGCGTCGTTGAACGCCTTGCGGATGCCTTCGAGCGTGTCGAGCACCTTCGCGAGCTGCGCGGGCTGGTTCACTTCCCAGTCCTTCTGCGGTGCGAGGCGAATGCGCGCACCGTTCGCACCACCGCGCTTGTCCGAGCCGCGGAACGTCGACGCCGACGCCCATGCGGTCGACACCAGTTGCGACACCGTGAGGCCCGACGCGAGCACCTTTGCCTTCAGCGCGGCGACATCCGCGTCGTCGATCAGCTTGTGGTCGACGGCCGGGATCGGGTCTTGCCACAGCAGTTCCTCGGCCGGCACTTCCGGGCCGAGATAGCGGGCGCGCGGGCCCATGTCGCGGTGCGTGAGCTTGAACCAGGCACGTGCGAACGCGTCGGCGAGCTGGTCCGGGTTCTCGTAGAAGCGGCGCGAGATCTTTTCGTAGGCCGGGTCGAAACGCAGCGACAGGTCGGTCGTCAGCATCGTCGGACGGTGCTTCTTCGATGCGTCGAACGCGTCCGGAATCACTTCGCCGGCATTCTTCGCGACCCATTGGTGCGCGCCGGCCGGACTCTTCGTGAGCTCCCACTCGTAGTCGAACAGGTGCTTGAAGAAATCGTGGTTCCACTGCGTCGGCGTCGTCGTCCACGTGACTTCGAGGCCGCTGGTGATCGCGTCCTTGCCCTTGCCCGTGCCGAACGTGCTCTTCCAGCCGAGGCCCTGCTGCTCGAGGCCCGCGGCTTCCGGCTCGGCGCCGACGTGCGAGGCGGGGCCCGCGCCGTGCGTCTTGCCGAACGTGTGGCCGCCCGCGATCAGCGCGACCGTCTCTTCGTCGTTCATCGCCATCCGCGCGAACGTCTCGCGGATGTCGTGCGCGGCGGCGACCGGGTCGGGGTTGCCGTCCGGGCCTTCCGGGTTCACGTAGATGAGGCCCATCTGCACGGCCGCGAGCGGGCTTTCAAGCTCGCGCTTGCCCGAGTAGCGGCTGTTCGGGCCGCCGCTCAGTTCCAGCCAGATCTTTTCCGAGCCCCAGTACACGTCGTCCGGTTCCCACGTGTCGACGCGGCCGCCGGCGAAGCCGAAGGTCTTGAAGCCCATCGATTCGAGTGCGACGTTGCCGGTCAGGATCAGCAGGTCGGCCCACGAGATGTTGCGGCCGTACTTCTGCTTGATCGGCCACAGCAGCCGGCGCGCCTTGTCGAGGCTCACGTTGTCCGGCCAGCTGTTGAGCGGCGCGAAGCGCTGCTGCCCGCCGCCCGCGCCGCCGCGGCCGTCGGCCGTGCGGTACGTGCCGGCGCTATGCCAGGCCATGCGGATGAACAGGCCGCCGTAGTGGCCGAAGTCGGCCGGCCACCAGTCCTGCGACGTCGTCATCAGCGCATGCAGGTCCTGCTTCACCGCCGCAAGGTCCAGCTTCTTGAACGCCTCGGCGTAGTCGAAATCCTTGTCCATCGGATCGGACAGCGCGGAGTGCCGGTGGAGGATGTTCAGGTTCAGCTGATTCGGCCACCAGTCCTTGTTCGTCGTGCCGCCACCAGCGGTGTGGTTGAACGGGCACTTCGTTTCGTTCGACATGCGATTTCTCCTTGGCTTGCTCGTATGACTCCACCGGTTTGCTCCGGCGGCATGCCGGACGCGGTTGATGGAGTGTCATTGCGGGGATGGGAAACGGAACAGGTTGGTCCTCCTGTCGTACTACGGGATGTCGTGCGCGGCCCGTGGCGCGCGCTCCTGCTGCGATGGGCCGCAGGCGGGACGCTCGGAGAACCGGCTGCCGGCAGGCGTCGTGCCGGCACTGCGAGCGATCTTCCAGCTTTCGGACATGCGATGCTCCCTCATGGCTTGACGGCAGGTGAATCGGGGGAACACTGAACCGGCGCGCGGCGGCGTTCAGCCACCATACACACGGTCCGCCAGGTACGCGAACGCAATCGGACGCAGGCTGCGAACCGCCGCCCTGGCGCGATGTACGACCGCGTCGCGCGACGGGATGTTCCGCTGCGCGTGCTGCAATACCGACCGCATCATGACATCCTCCTTTGACGCTTGCATTCAACGTGCGGATCAGTCGTCGACGTCAAGCCGATCCATGTAGATCATTCTATTGACATCTATCGATGGCGTGAATTTGATAAATGTTATCTATGCGATAGAGAAAAATAAACGGGGTCGCAAGACCCCGTTCATCGTGCCGCCACACGCGCATATGCGGCGTGCTCAGTTCATCGTCGCCGGCATGTCGAGCTTCGCGACGCCCGGCAGCTCACACGCGGAAATCGCATCGCTGATCGCGTCGATCGCGGGCATCCGCGTGAAGCTCTTGCGCCAAACGAGCACCACGCGGCGATCGGGCACCGGCTCGTTGAACGGCACATACGACAGCAGTTCGGCATCGGGGCCGTTCGCGCGCGGGCCGACCTCGGCGACCGACATTCGCGGCAGCACGGTGATGCCGACGCCGCTTGCGACCATGTGGCGGATCGTCTCGAGCGACGAGCCCTCGAAGGTTTTCTGGATGCCGTCGGCCGTTTGCGAGAAGCGCATCAGCTCCGGGCACACGCCGAGCACGTGATCGCGGAAGCAGTGGCCGTTGCCGAGCAGCAGCATGGTTTCCTGCTTCAAGTCCTCGGCGTCGATTTCCTCGCGCTTTTCCCACGGATGGCCGGCGGGCAGCGCGACGACGAACGGTTCGTCGTACAGCGGACGCACCATCAGGCCGGTTTCCGGAAACGGCAGCGCCATGATCGCGGCGTCGATCTCGCCCTGCTTCAGCAGTTCGAGCAGCTTGAGCGTGTAGTTTTCCTGCAGCATCAGCGGCATCTGCGGGACACGCTGGATCATCTGCTTGACGAGCGTCGGCAGCAGGTAGGGCCCGATCGTGTAGATCACGCCAAGGCGGAACGGGCCGACCAGCGGATCCTTGCCCTGCTTCGCAATCTCCTTGATCGCGAAGGTCTGCTCGAGCACGCGCTGCGCCTGCGTGACGATCTGGTCGCCGATCGGCGTCACGCTGACTTCGCTCGCGCCGCGTTCGAAAATCTGCACGTTGAGCTCGTCTTCGAGCTTCTTGATCGCCACCGACAGCGTCGGCTGGCTCACGAAGCATGCTTCGGCCGCGCGGCCGAAATGCCGTTCGCGCGCGACCGCGACGATGTATTTCAATTCAGTCAGCGTCATTGTGGGTCAATCAGAGATATACGGGCGATAGGTTTAATTTATACACCCTGTGACGCCGGTTCGCCAAGTTTCTCGGCATCGAAATGCTTCAAACGGCGGTTTTAAATCCGGCCCCAGCCTGCGATCAGGCCTTCAGGTACTGCTCCCGCGCGCCGAGCCAGCGCGCGAGATGCTGCGTGACGATCTCGGGATACGCGGCAATCAGCCGCGTCGCGGCTTCGCGGGCCGGTTCGATCAGCCAGCCGTCGGTCTCGAGGTTCGCAAAGCGCAGCATCGCCGCGCCCGACTGGCGCGCGCCGAGGAATTCGCCGGGGCCGCGGATCTCGAGGTCGCGCCGGGCGATCTCGAAGCCGTCGGTCGTCTCGCGCATCGTCTTCAGCCGCTCGCGACCGGTGATCGACAGCGGCCCCGTGTACAGCAGCACGCACACCGACGCCGCGGTGCCGCGCCCCACCCGGCCGCGCAACTGGTGCAGCTGCGCGAGGCCGAAGCGCTCCGCGTGCTCGATCACCATCAGCGACGCGTTCGGCACGTCGACGCCGACCTCGATCACGGTCGTCGCGACCAGCAGCTGCACGTCGTTGCGCGTGAACGCTTCCATCACGGCCGCCTTGTCGGCCGGCGACAACCGGCCGTGCACGAGCCCGACCTTCAGCTCCGGGAGCGCGGCGGCCAGCGTCTCGTAAGTCTCGACGGCCGTCTGCAGCTGCAGCGTCTCGCTCTCCTCGATCAACGGGCACACCCAGTACACCTGACGCCCGGTCAGCGCGGCCTCGCGCACGCGGGCAATCACTTCCTCGCGCCGCGCATCGCCGACGAGGCGCGTCAGCACGGGCGTGCGGCCAGGCGGCAGCTCGTCGATCGTCGAGACCTCGAGATCCGCGTAGTACGTCATCGCGAGCGTGCGCGGAATCGGCGTGGCCGACATCATCAGCTGGTGCGGCTGGAAGTCGCGCGCGCCGTTGGCCGCGTTCGCGGCCTTGGCACGCAGCGCGAGCCGCTGCTCGACGCCGAAACGGTGCTGTTCGTCGACGATCACGAGGCCGAGCCGAGCGAATTCGACCGTGTCCTGGATGATCGCGTGCGTGCCGATCACGAGCTGCGCGGTGCCGAGCGCGGCCGCCTCGATCGCCGCGCGCTTCTCCTTCGCCTTCAGGCTGCCCGCGAGCCACGCCACCGTGACGCCGAGCGGCTCGAGCCACGCACGCAGCTTGCGCGCGTGCTGTTCCGCAAGAATTTCGGTGGGCGCCATCAGCGCGGCCTGGTAGCCGGCGTCGATCGCCTGCGTGGCGGCCAGTGCCGCGACGACGGTCTTGCCGCTGCCGACGTCGCCCTGCAGCAGGCGCTGCATCGGGTGCGCGAGCGTGAGATCGTGCGCGATCTCGTCGACGACGCGCGCCTGCGCGCCGGTCAGCTTGAACGGCAGCGCCGCGTAGAGCCGGGTGGTGAGCGCATCGGCATCGCTCGCCGCGCGGCGCGGCATCGCGGGCGCCGCGCGCGTACGCCGCTCCTCGTGCGCGCGCTTGAGCGACAGCTGCTGCGCGAGCAGTTCCTCGAACTTGATGCGCGTCCACGCCGGATGCGAGCCATCCATCAGCGCGGCTTCGTCGGAATCGACACGCGGGTGGTGCAGGATCCGCACCGCCTGCTCGAGCGTCGGCACGTCGAGCGGCTTCAGGTAGTCGCGCTGGATCTCGGGCGGCAGCAGCTCGGGCAGCGGCGTACGCTCGACCGCGTTCTCGATCGCCTTGCGCAGATAGGCCTGCGACACGCCGGCCGTGCTCGGATAGACGGGCGTGAGCACCTGCGGCAGCGGCGCATCCGCTTCGACGACGCGCACCGCCGGATGCACCATCTCCAGCCCGAAGAAACCGCCGCGCACGTCGCCGCGCACGCGCAGGCGCTGGCCGACGGCCATCTGCTTGACCTGCGAGCCGTAGAAATTCAGGAAGCGCAGCACGAGGTGCTCGCCGTCGTCGTCCTGGATCTTCACGACCAGCTGGCGGCGCGGCCGGTAGGCGACCTCGTTGTCGAACACGACGCCTTCCGTTTGCGCGATCCCGCCCGGCAGCAGCTCGCCGATCGGCGTGAGCGTGGTTTCGTCCTCATAGCGCATCGGCAGATGCAGCACCAGATCGATCGAGCGCGTCAGGCCGAGCTTCGCGAGCTTGTCGACCGTCTTCACGGGCTTGTCGGCGGCCGGCTTCTTCTTGCGCTTCGCGCCCGCTGCGTCGCTTGCAGCGGCGCTGTCGGCATCGGGCGCGGCGGCGGCCGGCTGCGCGAGCCTGCCGTCGGCGCCGCGCTTCGGGCCGGCACGGCGCGGCGCAGTGCGCTCCGCCGCGTCCGGCGCGGGCGGCGCGACATCCTCCGCGTCGAACGGATCGGCGGAATCGGCAACGGCAGCGGGGGAACGGCGTGGTGACACTGGCATCGGATCGTCTGGGTGCTTCGCAAGGCAAGTACAATAGCGGCTTTCACGTCGTCCGAACGAACGACGCCGGCCAGGCCGCGCATCCCGCCATCATAGCGGCTCGCGCGCCCCATTTACGCGTTTCCGCCCTGCCGGCGACGCCCGCCGGCCGCTTCGAACCAGCCCGCATGTTCACGCTTTCCGATTTCGATTTCAATCTGCCGCCCGAGCTGATTGCACAAACCGCGCTGCCCGATCGCACCGCGAGCCGCCTGCTCGAGGTCGACGGCACCGTCGCGCCCGCGCGCCTGGTCGACCGCCATTTCACCGGGCTGCCGTCGTGCATCTCGGCCGGCGACCTGCTCGTCTTCAACGATACCAAGGTGCTGAAGGCGCGCTTCTTCGGCCAGAAGGCCAGCGGCGGCAGGATCGAGGTGCTGATCGAGCGCGTGACCGGTACGCACACGGCGCTCGCGCAGATCCGCGCGAGCAAGTCGCCGGGCGCCGGCACGATGCTGCGCCTCGCCGATGCGTTCGACGTGACGGTCGGCGAGCGCGTCGAGCCGTTCTTCACGCTGAACTTCCCCGAGCCGTGCCTCGACCTGATCGAACAGTACGGCCGCCTACCGCTGCCGCCCTACATCGAGCACGATCCGGACGCGACCGACGAGACGCGCTACCAGACCGTCTACGCGAGCAATCCGGGGGCGGTCGCCGCACCGACGGCCGGGCTGCACTTCGACCAGCCGATGCTCGACCGGCTCGACGCGATGGGTGTCGAGCGCGCGACGCTGACGCTGCACGTCGGCGCCGGCACGTTCCAGCCGGTGCGCGTCGACAACATCGCCGAGCACAAGATGCACAGCGAGTGGTACGACCTGCCGCAGTCGCTCGTCGACAAGATCGCCGCGACCCGCGCGCGCGGCGGCAACGTGATCGCGGTCGGCACGACGTCGATGCGCGCGCTCGAAGCCGCCGCGCGCGCTGCCGACGAAGCGGGCCGCCCGCTTACGGCCACGCAGGCCGAGACCGACATCTTCATCACGCCCGGCTATCGTTTCCGCGTGGTCGACCGGCTCGTCACGAACTTCCACCTGCCGAAGTCGACGCTGCTGATGCTCGTGTCCGCGTTCGCGGGCGTCGAGACGATCCGCGCCGCGTACCGGCATGCGATCGAGCAACGCTACCGCTTCTTCAGCTACGGCGATGCGATGCTGCTCACGCGGCGCGACGCGCCGGAGGCGCCGCGCGTTTGAGCGAAGCAGGCGCGACGGCCCGCACGCCGCTCAGCCGCCGTTCGCCCGCCGCGCGCTACGATGGCGCAGACCCCGTTTTTCCCCGCTGCCGGCTTGCCGGCGGCGTTTCCAACACGCGCCGGACTGTTCTCCGGTGGCAAGGAGAATGACGCGATGACCGAAGGTTCATCCCAAGATACGCACGCCCCCGTGCAGGAGCGCCCGGCGAACGGGCTCGAATTCGAACTACTGGCGACCGACGGCCACGCGCGCCGCGGCCGCGTGAAGCTCAATCACGGCGTGGTCGAGACGCCGATCTTCATGCCGGTCGGCACGTACGGCACAGTGAAGGCGATCCAGCCGCGCGAGCTGCACGAGATCAAGGCCCAGATCATCCTCGGCAACACGTTCCACCTGTGGCTGCGCCCGGGCCTCGACACGATCGACGCGCACAGCGGCCTGCACGGCTTCATGGGCTGGAACAAGCCGATCCTGACCGACTCGGGCGGCTTCCAGGTGTTCTCGCTCGGCGACCTGCGCAAGATCACCGAGGACGGCGTCACGTTCGCGTCGCCGATCAACGGCGACAAGCTGTTCCTGTCGCCGGAAGTGTCGATGCAGATCCAGAGGGTGCTGAACTCCGACGTCGTCATGCAGTTCGACGAGTGCACGCCGTATGCGACCAACGGCGTGCCGACCACGCACAAGGAAGCGGCCGACTCGATGCGCATGTCGCTGCGCTGGGCGAAGCGCTCGCTCGACGAGTTCAACCGGCTCGGCAACCCGAACGCGCTGTTCGGGATCGTCCAGGGCGGGATGTTCGAGGACCTGCGCGACGAATCGCTCGCGGGCCTCGCGGAACTCGGCTTCCACGGCCTCGCGATCGGCGGGCTGTCGGTCGGCGAGCCGAAGGAAGACATGATGCGCGTGCTGCGCCACGTGGGCCCGAAGCTGCCGGCCAACAAGCCGCACTACCTGATGGGCGTCGGCACGCCGGAGGACCTGGTCGAAGGCGTCGCGAACGGCGTCGACATGTTCGACTGCGTGATGCCGACCCGCAACGCGCGCAACGGCTGGCTGTTCACGCGCTTCGGCGACGTGAAGATCCGCAACGCGACGCACAAGAATTCGCTGAAGCCGCTCGACGCGAGCTGCACGTGCTATACGTGCCAGAACTTCTCGCGCGGCTACCTGCATCACCTGCACCGCGTCGGCGAGATCCTCGGCGCGCAGCTCAACACGATCCACAACCTGCACTACTACCTGCAGCTGATGAGCGAGATCCGCGCAGCGATCGAGACCCACACGTTCGACGCGTTCCGCCAGCGCTTCGCGGAGGATCGCGCCAGAGGGGTCGACTGACGGACCGGCCGCCCGCGCCGCGGCCCGTCACATGGGACGTGTACTAAATAACGCGTGCCAACTGTCGAACCCGACTGCTAAACATTACAATTACCTTTCCAAACAAGTCGCAACGGTACCGGTTCGCGCTTTAACAGCTTGATCCGAAAGCGCATTTGCCGATCCGTTTGCGCATGGGGCCGGTGGTAGAATAACCGGCTTATTTTTCGATCTTCCTTTACGGAGAGACCAACGTGCCGTTCATTTCCAACGCGTTCGCCCAAGGTGCCGGTGGCGCCGAATCGAGCCTGATGAGCTTCCTGCCGCTCATCCTGATGTTTGCCGTGCTCTACTTCATCATGATCCGTCCGCAGATGAAGCGTCAGAAGGAGCACCGCAACATGCTCGCGGCCATGGCCAAGGGCGACGAAGTCGTCACGAGCGGCGGCCTCGTGGGCAAGGTGACGAAGGTCACCGAAGGCTACATCGGCGTCGAGATCGCCGAAGGCACCGAAATCACCGTGCAGAAGGCTGCGGTCACGACCATTCTGCCGAAGGGCACGATCAAGTCGCTGTAAGCCCTTCACCGAGCGTCCGGCTCCCCGCGCCGTGCCCGCCTGAGAGAGCGGGCCGCCGCGGCGCCGGACGCGACGCTTTCACGCCAACCACCCGTTCGGCTCCCTCATGAATCGTTATCCACTCTGGAAATATGTCGTGATGGTCGTGGCGCTCGCCATCGGCCTTCTGTACACATTGCCCAACTTCTTCGGCGAAGCGCCGGCGGTGCAGGTGTCGAGCGGCAAGGCCACGGTCAAGCTCGACTCGACCACGCTGACCCAGGTCGAATCGGCGCTCGCCTCCGCGCAGATCACGCCGGACGACGTCACCTTCGAGAACACGGCGACCAACGCGAACATCCGCGTGCGCCTGAAGGACACCGATACGCAGCTGCGCGTCAAGGACCTGCTGCAGAAGTCGCTGAACACCGACCCGAACGATCCGCAGTACGTCGTCGCCCTGAACCTGCAGAGCGCGTCGCCGCGCTGGCTCACCGCCCTGCACGCGCTGCCGATGTATCTCGGCCTCGACCTGCGTGGCGGCGTCCACTTCCTGCTCCAGGTCGACATGACGGGCGCGCTGACGAAGAAGCTCGATTCCGACGCGTCCGACGCGCGCACGCTGCTGCGCGACAAGAACATCCGCGACGGCGGCGTGAGCCGCGTCGACCAGTCCGTGGTCGTCAACTTCAGCGATGCGCAGACGGCGGAAGACGCCCGCAAGGTGCTCGCGCTGTCGATCACCGAACTGCAATGGGCGACCCAGCCCGGCGGCGGCGGCACGCAGGTCGTCGGCACGTTCACGCCGGCCGTGCAGAAGTCCGTCGAGGACGCCGCGCTCAAGCAGAACCTGACGACGCTCCACAACCGCGTGAACGAACTCGGCGTGTCGGAGCCGATCCTGCAACAGCAGGGCAGCGACCGCATCGTCGTCGAGCTGCCGGGCGTGCAGGACACCGCGAAGGCGAAGGACATCATCGGCCGCACCGCGACGCTCGAGGCGCGCCTCGCCGACCCGATCAACACGCACCCGAACCCGAACGACCCGGTGCCGCCGGGTGAAGAGCTGTTCACGCAGGGCAACCAGGCGCCGGTGCTGCTGAAGAAGGACGTGATCTTCACCGGCGACCGCATCATCGATGCGTCGGCCGGCTTCGACGAACACCAGCGTCCGTCGGTCAACATCCGCCTCGATTCGGCCGGTGGCCGCTCGGTGCGCGCGGTCTCGCGCGAGAACATCGGCAAGCCGATGGCGATGGTGCTGTTCGAGAAGGGCAAGGGCGAAGTGCTGACGGTCGCGACGATCCAGTCGGAACTCGGCGACCGCTTCCAGATCACGGGCCAGCCGACGCCGCAGGCCGCGGCCGACCTCGCGCTGCTGCTGCGCGCCGGTTCGCTCGCCGCGCCGATGGACATCATCGAGGAACGCACGATCGGCCCGAGCCTCGGCGCCGACAACATCAAGATGGGCGTCCACTCGGTGATCTGGGGCTTCTGCGCGATCGCCGTGTTCATGATCGCGTACTACATGCTGTTCGGCGTGGTCTCGGTGATCGGCCTGTCGGTCAACCTGCTGCTGCTCGTCGCCGTGCTGTCGCTGATGCAGGCGACGCTGACGCTGCCCGGTATCGCCGCAATCGCGCTCGCGCTCGGTATGGCGATCGACTCGAACGTGCTGATCAACGAGCGGGTGCGTGAAGAACTGCGTGCCGGCCAGCCGCCGCAGCTCGCGATCCAGTCCGGCTACGCGCACGCATGGGCGACGATTCTCGACTCGAACGTCACGACGCTGATCGCCGGCCTCGCGCTGCTCGCGTTCGGCTCGGGCCCGGTTCGCGCGTTCGCGATCGTGCACTGCCTCGGTATCCTGACGTCGATGTTCTCCGCGGTGTTCTTCTCGCGCGGGATCGTCAACCTCTGGTACGGCGGCCGCAAGAAGCTGAAGTCGCTCGCGATCGGCCAGGTGTGGAAGCCGGAAGGCGCCGCGGCGGGCGCATCGTTCTCCGACGCAGACGAATCGACCGACACCGCGCGTGCCGCGAAGCTCGCCGCCCCCGCGAAGAGCAACGCGCCGCGCACCGGCAAGCCGCAGCTGCGCAACCGCGCGCAGCAAGGCGTGTCGCCGAAGAAACCGGGCTCGACCCAATAAGGCCCCGGAGACGAGACCATGGAATTTTTCCGCATCCGTAAAGACATTCCGTTCATGCGGCACGCGCTGGTGTTCAACGTGATCTCGCTGGTCACGTTCCTCGCCGCCGTGTTCTTCCTGTTCCACCGCGGGCTGCACCTGTCCGTCGAATTCACCGGCGGGACGGTGATCGAGGTGCAGTACCAGCAGGCCGCTGAACTCGAACCCGTGCGCGCGACGCTCGGCAAGCTCGGCTACGCCGACGCGCAGGTGCAGAACTTCGGCACGTCGCGCAACGTGCTGATCCGCCTGCAGCTGAAGGAAGGCCTCACGTCCGCGCAGCAGAGCGACCAGGTGATGGGCGCGCTGAAGGCGCAGAGCCCGGACGTCACGCTGCAGCGCGTCGAGTTCGTTGGCCCGCAGGTGGGCCGGGAGCTCGCGACCGACGGCCTGCTCGCGCTCGCGTGCGTCGTCATCGGCATCGTGATCTACCTGTCGTTCCGCTTCGAGTGGAAGTACGCAGTGGCCGGCATCATCGCCAACCTGCACGACGTCGTGATCATTCTCGGCTTCTTCGCGTTCTTCCAGTGGGAGTTCTCGCTGGCGGTGCTCGCGGCAATCCTCGCGGTGCTCGGCTACTCGGTCAACGAGTCGGTCGTCATCTTCGACCGGATCCGCGAGACGTTCCGCCGCGAACGCAAGATGAGCGTGCAGGAAGTGATCAACCACGCGATCACGACCACGATGTCGCGTACGATCATCACGCACACGTCGACCGAAATGATGGTGCTGTCGATGTTCTTCTTCGGCGGCCCGACGCTGCACTACTTCGCACTCGCGCTGACGGTCGGCATCATGTTCGGCATTTACTCGTCGGTGTTCGTCGCGGGCTCGCTCGCGATGTGGCTCGGCATCAAGCGCGAAGACCTGATCAAGGAAAAGAAGAGCGCGCACGATCCGGACGATCCGAACGCGGGCGCGCAGGTTTAAGCGCCACGCTGCTTCGGCACCGACGAAAAGCCGGCCCGGTTGGGCCGGCTTTTTCATGCCTGCGCCACTCGACCGACCTCGCGCAGCCCGCTCGTCCTGCCCCGTCACGCGCGTCGGCTACAATCGTGACCGTCCCGCCGCGCCGCCTGGCGGCTAAAGCACCTTCGCCCTCCGTTCAAACGTGCGGTCCCGATGATGCCTCCCACGCGTGTCGTTTTCCGCCTTGCCGCTTGCGCAACCGTCGCGGCCGCGCTCCTGCCGTGTGCGTCGTCCGTCGGTGCCCAACAGCCGGCGTCCGCCCCGCCCGCTTCTGCACCCGCTTCCTCACCCGCCACCGCCCGGCCGCCGTCGCCCTGCCCGCCCGACTGGGAGCCGCAGATCTGCGAGCTCAAGGCAGCGGTTGAAGTCCTGAAGCGGCAGCATCTGACCGACGTCGACATCGGCGCGCTGCTCGACGCAACGACCCACGCGGGCATCAAGACGCTACCGTACGCGCGCTTCTTCGACGCGAAGGAGGAGCAGGAGCGGCGCGAAGACGAACGGCGCGTGCGCGACGGCACGCCCGGCATCGGCATCGTGTTCGAGACGCGACCCGACGGGCTGCACATCGTCGACGTGATTCCCGACGCGCCCGCGGAAAAGGCCGGCGTGCGCCCCGACGATCTCGTCGTCGCGATGAACGATACGAGCGTCGTCGGCATCGACGCCGCCGACCTGACCCGGCTCGCCAAGGGCGACGCGGGCGTGCCGCTGAAGCTCACGGTCCAGCGCGGCCCGTCGCACGCGGTGCTGAGCTTCGCGCCCGTGCGGACGATCCTCAAACCGCATCCCGCGACCGCGAAACGGCTCGACGGCGACATCCTGTACACGCGGCTGTCGAGCTTCCCCGAACCGGCGGTCGGCGACTACGTCGACGCGGTGCAGGCCGCGCGCCGCGCGGGGCCGCCGGTGAAAGGCGTGATTCTCGACCTGCGCATCAACGGCGGCGGCGCGCTCAACGCGGCGATCGGCATCACCGCGCTGTTCGCCGGCCGCGACCGCACCGCGATGGTGACGGTCGAGCGCGGCGACGCCAACCGCCGCCGCTACACGACCAACTGGCCCGATTACGAATTGCCGGTCATGCATGGACAGGATCCGCTCGCGCCACTGCAGGCCGACGGCTGGTGGCGCACCGTGCCGCTCGTCGTGCTCGTCGACGGACAGAGCGCGTCGGCCGCCGAAGCGACCGCGGCGGCACTGAAGGATCTCGGCCGCGCGAAACTGCTCGGCATGCCGACCTACGGGAAGGGGCTCGCGCAAACGGGGGTCGACCTGATCGACGGCACGCGCCTGAATTTCACGTTCGCGCGCAACCTGCGGCCGAACGGCTGCCCGATGGACGGCTACGGTGTCGTGCCGGACTGGCTCGTGCCGCCGCGCCGCGACTCGGACGTCGACGGCGTACTCCTGTGGTACCGGGAAGCCGATCTCGCCCGCGCGCCGTATGCGGACCGGCTGGCGCCCGATCCGTTCGCGAAGGTGCGCAAGGAACGGCAGAAGCTGCGCGAGCAGCGAGCGCTCGCGAAGATCGATACGGCGAAGAGCGCGGCGCTGCCGCAGCGCGTGTTCGGCACGGCAACCGACTGGCAACTCAGGCAGGCGCTGGCCGCGCTCGCCGGGCGCCCCGTGCAGACGGTCGAGGCCCGACCGCAACTGATGCCCGCGCAGCCGGTATGCGAGCGCACCGGCAACTGACGCGCGCCGCCCGCCCTGTCACCGGAAGCCGAACCGCTTGCGCAGCACGACCAGCGCCGCGAGGCTCAGCACGGCCGCGAACATCAGGTAGAAGCTCGGCGCGGTCTTCAAGCCGGTCGCCTTGATCAGCCACGCGATGATGAACGGCCCGAAGCCGCCGAAGATCGTCACCGCGACGTTATACGCGAGCGACATCCCGGTCGTGCGCGTCTGCACCGGAAACACTTCGGACAACAAACCCGGCAGCGCCGCGAAGTAGCCCGTCATCAGGAACGCGAGCAGCACCTGCAGCGCGATCAGCGTGCCGAAGCCCGGATGGGCGACCAGGTACGCGAATGCCGGGTAGATCAGCACGAGAATGCCGACGGCCGGCGCGATCATCACGCGCACGCGGCCGTAGGTGTCCGACCAGTGGCCGACGAGCGGCGCGAACGCCATCTGGATCACGCCGACGACGAGGATCGCCGCGAACGCGGCCGACGGCGCGAGGCCGAGCTGCTTCACGCCGTAGGTCGGCATGAACAGCACGAGATAGGTCGCGACGGTACCGAGCACGACCACGCCCATCGCGGCGACGAGACGCGCCTTGTGCGTCGCGAACGTATCGCGCAGCGGGTTCGCGGTGCCTTCCGCCGCGAGGAATTCGGGGGTCTCGTCGACCTTCGTGCGGATGTAGTACGCGACCGGCCCGAGCAGCAGGCCGAAGAAGAACGGCACGCGCCAGCCCCAGGCAGCCATCTGCGCGGCCGTGAGCTGCGCGTTCAGCACGGTGCCGAAGCCAGCCGCAAGCAGCGTCGTGAGCCCCTGGCTCGCGACCTGCCAGCTCGCGAAGAAGCCGCGCCGGCCCGGCACGTGCTCGGCGAGGAACGCGGTCGCGCTGCCGAACTCGCCGCCGGCCGAGAAACCCTGCATCAGCCGCGCGGCGACGAGGATCACCGGCGCGGCGACGCCGATCGTCTCGTAGGTCGGCAGCACCGCGATGATCAGCGTGCCGGCCATCATCAGCAGGATCGACAGCGTGAGCGCGGCCTTGCGGCCCGCGCGGTCGGCATACGCACCGAGCACGATCGCGCCGAGCGGGCGCATGAAGAACGACACGCCGAACGTGCCGAGCGTGAGCAGCAGCGACACGGTATCGTTGCCCGCCGGAAAGAACAGCCTGGAAATCGTCACCGCGAAGAAGCCATAGACGACGAGATCGAACCACTCGAGCGCATTGCCGATCGACGCGGCGACCACCGCGCGCCACACGCGCGGCGACGAAGCAATGGAACGGGACTGCGTGACGGCATGCATCGGCGATCTCCTTGTCGTTGTACGTTCTGTTCGAGGCGGCCGCACGCGCCGTCGGCCTGCCCGGCGCCGCGCACGACGCTCGGGCGATTATAGGCGCGTAAAAAAACCGCCGCGCCCCCTGACGGGAACGCGGCGGCGGGCTCGCGGCGGGCCGGCGCGAAGGCCGGCCCGGCCGGCGGGCTTACTGCTGCTTGAGCGCTTCGGCCGTGATCAGCAGCTTCGTCTTCATCTTGAAGCCGTACTGCTTGCCGTAGTCGAGGCCGAAATCGCTGCGGTCGAATTCGCCGACGGCGTCGACGCCGCACACTTCGCGCTTGAGCATCGGGTGCGGCATGCACTTGAACGAATCGATCTTCAGCGTCACCGGCTTCGTGACGCCATGCAGCGTCAGGTTGCCGACCACCGACACCGGCTTGTCGCCGTCGAACTTGATCGCGCCCTTGTAGTTCGCCTGCGGGAACTTGGCCGCGTCGAAGAACTCGGCCGTTTGCAGATGCTCGTCGAGCTTCGCGCTGCCGGTGTGGATCGATGCGATGTCGGTCGTCACGTCGACCGTGCCCGTCTTCGCCGCGCGGTCCAGCGTCACGGTGCCGCTCGACTTGTCGAACTTGCCGCGCCAGACCGACAGGCCACCCATGTGGTCAGCCTCGAAGCTAGGGTACGTGTGGCTCGGGTCGAACTGGTACGTCACGCTTTCGGCGAAGGCCGAGAACGACAGCGACGCTGCCAGCGCGCCTGCGGCGATCATCAGTTGCTTTTTCAAACTCTTTCTCCTTGGAACGGCGCCGCGCCCTCGCGCGGCATTCAGGTGAGGCGACAGCCCGCCGCTTACTTGGTGGCGACGAGATGGAACTTGATCTGCACTTCGTCCGCGACGACCGACGTGTCCTTCCACTCGCCGGTGCCGACGTTGAACGTCGAACGCTTGATCGGCAGCACGCCGTCGAAGGTCTGCGTCGCGCCGCTCTGCGTGACCGTGACGGGCACCGTGACGTTCTCGGACTTGCCCTTGATCGTCAGCTTGCCGGTCACGTTGTACTTGTTGCCGCCCGCCGGCGCGATCGCCGACGACACGAAGGTGGCCTGCGGGTACGTCTTCGCGTCGAACCAGTCCTTGCCGGCGACCTGGTCGTTGTACATCTTGTCGCCGAGGTCATAGCTCGCGACGTCGATCGTCATCTGGGCGCTGCCCTGCGCGGCTTTGGCCGGGTCGAACTTCACCTGCGCGGAAAATTTCTTGAACGCGCCTTCGGTCGGCACGTTCATCTGCTTAGACACGGCGGACACCTTGCTCTTCGCGAGATCGACATCGGCGTGCGCCGTGCCCGACGCGACAAACGACACCGCGGCGAGCGCGGCCAGCATGGGGCGGGAGAAAGACATCTTCATGGGATCCTTCATTTGGCAAAGGGGAGCATCCGCGACAGCAGGCCGTCGCGGTCCAACAGCTGGTGCTTGAGCGCCGCGAGCACGTGCAGCGAGACGAGCGCAAGCAGAATGTAATTCAATGACACGTGAAGCGTCTTGAAGGTTTCCTTCAGCACCGGATCGGGGTCGATCAGCCGCGGCAGCGGCACAATGCCGAGATAGACGACCGGGATGTTCGACGCCGAGCTGTACAGGTAGCCCGTCACCGGAATCACGATCATCAGCACGTACAGCAGGATGTGCACGCCATGCGACGCCGCACGCTGCCACGCCGGCGTGCCGCCCGGCAGCGCCGGCGGCACGTGGGTCGCGCGCCACAGCACGCGGATGACGGCCAGCGCGAATACGGTCACGCCCATCCACTTGTGCCAAGAAAAGTACTTCAGCTTGGTCGGCGTGAAGCCCGGGATGTCGGTCATCACCCAGCCCAGCGCGAACGCGCAGACGATCAGCAGCGCGATCAGCCAGTGCAGCGCGATCGCCGTCTGCGTATAGCGTACCGGCCTGGCCAGCAGCGATTTCGATGCCATCTTGGATTCCTCAGTTCAGCGAACGGCCGCGCCGGCCATTCGTCCGACGCTTGTCAAGGGCGCCATGCTACCGCAACCTTTTGACACGCGCGGACTCTGAAGACAGGCGCGCCAGCCGGCTGACGGTTTCCCGTCATGTTACCGACCAGTCACCAAACCCGCGATCGTCGACACGCCGAAAAAGCCCTTTTGGTAAGATTGGCGCGGGTTCCGGCCCCGTCGACGCGTCTCCCCAGCCGTCGCACAACTGCCTTTTCCATGCAACGAAACGACCTGATTGCCTGTCACGAATGCGACGCACTGTTGCACAAACCGCGCCTGAGCGGACGTGAATCCGCGCGCTGCCCGCGCTGCGACGCGCTGCTCTATCGCAACAGCGCCGCGCAGATCGAGCGGATCTGCGCGCTCGCGCTCGCGGCGCTGATCACGTTCACGATCGCGCAGGCGTTCCCGATCCTCGAAATGGACGTGAACGGCAACCGCGTGCAGACCACGCTGATCGGTGCGATCGATTCATTGTGGCACCAGGACATGGCGATCGTCGGCGTGATGGTGTTCTGCTCGACCGTACTGTTCCCGCTCGTCGAGATGGCCGCGCTGCTGTACCTGCTGCTGCCGATCCGGCGCGGTGTCGTGCCGCCCGGTTTCAACCTGGTGCTGCGTGCGATCGAACTCGTGCGGCCCTGGGGGATGATCGAGGTGTTCATGCTCGGCATCCTCGTGACCATCGTGAAGATGGTCAGCCTCGCGCGTGTCGTACCCGATGCCGCGCTGTTCGCGTTCGCCGCGCTCACGCTGATGATCGCGGTCGTGCTGATGTTCGATCCGCGCACGCTGTGGGACATCGCCGACGAACTGCGCGCCGGGCGCGCTCCCGGGCAGCCCGACGATGCCGCCCCGCTGCCGGAAGCCGCCCGCCGATGACGATCCCGACCGCCGCCCGCGAAGGCTATGCCAGCTGCCACACGTGCGGCCTCGTGCAGACGCTCGACCATCCGCACGCACATTGCGCGCGCTGCGGCAGCGCCCTCCATTTCCGCACGCCGAACAGCCTGATGCGCACGTGGGCGCTGCTGCTCGCGGCCGCGATTCTCTACATTCCCGCGAACCTGCTGCCGATCATGCGCACCGCGTCGATCGTCGGCTCGCAGGAAGACACGATCATGAGCGGCGTCATCTATTTCTGGGTCTCGGGCGACTGGCCGCTCGCCGTCGTCGTGTTCGTCGCGAGCATCCTCGTGCCGATGCTCAAGCTCGGCGTGCTGCTGATCCTCGTGATCAGCGCGCAGCGCCGCACCGCCTGGCGACCGCTGCAGCGCACGCGCCTGTTCCGGATCGTCGAGCGCATCGGCCGCTGGTCGATGCTCGACATCTTCGTCGTGACGCTGACCGTCGCGCTCGTCCATTTCCGTTCGCTCGCCGTCATCACGGCCGGTCCCGGCGCGCTCGCGTTCGGCTCGGTCGTGATCCTGACGATGCTCGCGTCGATGCAGTTCGATCCCCGCCTGATCTGGGATCCAGTCGAAACCTCAGGGAATCACCATGAATAGTCCACAAGGCCCGCAGCACGACGCGCCCCGGCCCCCCGATCCGACGATCTCGACGAAATCCGGCTGGCTGCCGTCGCTCGTCTGGCTCGTGCCGTTGATCGCCGCGCTGATCGGCATCGGCCTCGTGATCAAGTCCGTGCGCGAGCGCGGCCCGGAAATCACGATCAGCTTCCACAGTGCCGAAGGGCTCGAGCCCGGCAAGACCCAGGTCAAGTACAAGGACGTCGAGATCGGCATGGTCAAGACGATCAAGCTGTCGAAGGACCTGTCGCGCGTGCTCGTCCAGGTGCAGCTCAAGAAGGAAGCCGAGGACTTCGCGGTGAAGGGCTCGCGCTTCTGGATCGTGCGGCCGCGCGTCGGCGCGACCGGCGTGTCGGGGCTCGGCACGCTGCTGTCCGGTGCGTACATCGGCGTCGACGCCGGGCGCTCGGAAGACACGCTGTCCGACTTCACGGGCCTCGAGACGCCGCCCGCCGTCACGGGCGACCAGAAAGGCACGCAGTACGTGCTGCGCGGCGATTCGCTCGGCTCGGTCGACATCGGCTCGCCCGTCTACTACCGCCGCGTGCAGGTCGGCCAGGTGGTCGGCTTCTCGCTCGACAAGGACGGCACCGGCGTCACGTTCAACGTGTTCGTCAATGCGCCGTACGACCAGTATGTCGGCGTGAACTCGCGCTGGTGGCAGGCAAGCGGCGTCGACCTGCGGCTCGACTCGAGCGGCCTGAAGCTGAACACGCAGTCGCTCGCGACGGTCATCCTCGGCGGCATCGCGTTCCAGACGCCGCCGGGTGAAGCTGCTGGCAAAGTTGCATCTAGTAACACGACGTTCTGGCTCAGCTCTGACAAAGCAGGCGCAATGCGTGCGCCGGATGGTGATCCGACAGAAATCGTGATGAATTTCAATCAATCATTGCGTGGGCTTGTCGTTGGCGCGCCGGTCGACTTCCGAGGCATCGTACTGGGTGAGGTAACGAACGTTGGAATCGACTTCGATCCGAAGACGAAGAACTTCCGGATGCCGGTGACGATGAACCTGTATCCGGAACGCCTTGGGCAGCGATTCCGAGAAGTAATCCAAAGACACGGTGACACAGCTCGTCGCGAGATTATTGCAAGCCTCGTCCAACACGGGCTACGCGGCCAGCTGCGCACCGGCAACCTGCTGACGAGCCAGCTGTACGTCGCGCTCGATTTCTTCCCGAAGGCGCCGGCCGTGAAGATCGACACGGCGCGCCAGCCGCTCGAGCTGCCGACCGTGCCGAACACGCTCGACGAACTGCAGCTGCAGGTCGCCGACATCGCGAAGAAGCTCGACAAGGTGCCGTTCGACCAGATCGGCGCGAACCTGAACAGCGCGCTATCGAACGCCGACAAACTGTTCAAGCAGCTCGACACGCAGGTCGCGCCGGAAGCGCGCGACACGCTGTCGGCCGCGAAGCAGACCTTCTCGACCGCCGAAGCGACGCTGCAGCAGGATTCGCCGCTGCAGTCCGACGTACGCGGCGCGCTGAAGGAGCTCACGCGCACGCTGCAGTCGCTGAACGCGCTCGCCGACTACCTCGAGCGTCACCCCGAATCGCTGCTCAAGGGCAAGCCAGGAGATCAACCATGACCACACGCGTGAACGGTTTCGCGAGCGGCGCGGCGGCGGCTGTCGCCGCCCTCGCGCTCGCCGCGTGCAGCTCGCCGCCCGCGCGGTTCTACACGCTCAGCCCGGCCGATGCCGCAGCGCCGCTGCGCACCGCGCCGGCCAACCCGGCGTTCCTGATCGAGGTGCCGTCCGTCGGCGTGCCCGAGCAGGTCGCGAAGAACCAGCTGGTCGTGCAGAAGAACGCCGCGCAGGTCGACGTGCTCGAGCAGGAGCGCTGGGCATCGCCGCCCGCCGACGAGATCCGCCGCGCGCTGTCGGACGATCTCGCCGCACAGCTCGGCACGATCGACGTCGCGAATTCCGCGTACCCGCCGGGCGTGCCCGTGTATCGGATCAGCGTGAACGTGCAGCGCTTCGAGTCGTGGCCCGGCAAGCGCGCGGCGGTCGACGCCGTGTGGAGCGTGCGCTCGCTCGCCACGCAGGCCGTGATGACGTGCCGCACGAGCGTCGCGGAACCGGTCGCCGACGGCTACGACGCGCTTGTCGCCGGCCACCGGCGCGCGCTCGATGTGATTGCCACGCAGGCCGTAGCCGGCGTGCGAACAATGGTTATGCAGCCGGTATTGGCTTTAAGGCAAGCAGCTACTCGGGTGATCGATTGCCCACGTAATGTCGTAATACAGACGAGATGAGAAATTGAGCTCCGTCAACGGCTTCCGGACAGTCGTCAGTATCAAAATCTTGCGTATCGACAGAGAAGGTGTGGTGCATAGCAACCTTGAGTAATGCGTATTTGAGTGCACTTTTCGAAGGGAGTGGGTAATGGTCTTTCGGAAGCGACGGGCGAAAAATATTGATAATCCGTATTCGTTAGTTGCGGGATCAATTCCGATATCTAAAGCATATGGAAATGTGCTCGTCAAAATCTTGGAAAAAACATCTGAGCATTTGCTTGTTCAGTGGCGGGAGCCCGGGCGTTGTCACTACGGCGAACAACTCTGGAGGCCAAGATTTGCTCGTAAGGTGGGCGTTTGTGCCTACAGTGGATTGCTAGTCGAAATCGGTGATTCTGTTTATATGCCTACGGGACGCTCTCGACCATCTAATTATGGGTCGATGATATTGGCGAATGAGATAATTGACTAAATTGGTGGGTGTATTTTTGTCATGGCAATTGCATATACAAAATATTAAACAAAAGTTTTAGAGGAGTGGTGGCGAAAATTATTACACCGATGGCGACTTTGTTGTCTTGTATTAGTTGATTTATGTGGATAGTTTGTAAATAACGTGGAAACTAAAGTCCTGATTTAGTGGAATGGAGTGGGTTGGGCGATAGTTAATCAGATCGAGGACTACCTCAGGGTGCTGGACGGCGGTGCCAGATTTTTTGGTATATAAGAGGGGATGGGGGATGCGACTGCGTGAAAATCAACACTGAGGCGGCAAGCCTCATGATCAACACGGAGCAGTAACGCTTTGCCGACGACGCATAATGTGCCGCTCGCGAGCCGCGCGTTTGCTTACCCTGCTGAGACGCTGCGCCCTGGCAGCCGCTTTGCGCACCGCCTTGATCTCCTGCAGCTTCTCGTCGGTCGCGTCGAGACGACGTTTCGTCGCTACTCATTCTGATGTCCTGTTCGAAGAAGTGGTTTGCGTGGACGGACGGCGTATTGGTGTCCGCCGGATCGTGACATCCGTGCCGTACTGCCGTGCCCACTTGTGCACTGCAGCCTCCACATCGACTGTCGGTGGCATGTCCGGCAGAACTTCTATCGTCCAGCCGCCCAGACGCTTCGGGGCGATGTAAGCTGGCCGCCAGCTGCCGTCGGCAACGACTTCGATTAGGAACAGCGACGTATCGACACATACCCGCCACGTCTCGATGACGGTAAAGTGATCAGGATCATTCGGCTGTAACATCGCGGTTCGCGGGGGTGAGGAAGAACGTACGGTTAGCTCATCAACCAGATCCAATTGGCCGAGTGACGAGGTGCTTGGGGTGGGCACGCGAGTTGGTCGAATTTGGCCGCCGCGTAGAAGTCCCTTTGCGACCGCATGCAGTCTGTGCCACAACACATCGGCCTCGGCGGGCGTCAGTAATTCGGCAGCCGCTTCCAGTGCGGTAGCCAGGGCATCCAGACGTGCCGGCGCGCTGGCAAAGATCATGCGAGCACACGTCTTCTTCTGACTGTCGTGCCAGGCGGCAAGCCATACAGATAGTTCACGGCGCTCATTCCGGTCCAAAAGATTGAGCAGTTCGGCAGGGACACCATTATCCAGGCGGAACGCACCAATCACAACCTGACGGCGTCGGCGTCTATCTTTACAGCGCTCGGTGCGCAGCAGCTTGATCAACTGGCCTTGCTCACGGATTTCCATCTTAATTTCGAATCCTAATAATAACAGAACGAAAAAATGTGCGTAGGGATGCCCGGCAATTCATCCCGCGCGTCTTGCATCGATGCAGATCACTAAAACGGCTGGATCAAACCGGCCCCCATCCTTTATCAACTTTATCAAAATCAGTGTTTCGGGTTGATGCAGTTCATCCGCCAGATTGCTGGCGTCGACATCGGCTTTCGCTTCGACGCCACCGTTCTGTCACGATAACAAGCCGAGCATGACTCAATGAGGAAGAATTCCGACTCGCAGGTGAAAAATGGACAGATTTCGCGGACTTTGTCACCACGCGTGGCGAAAGTTTGAAGTGACTACATTTTCCACTCGACATTGTCCTGATGCATGTGTGCTGGTATGTGGCCTATCCGCTAATCTTGCAGGCGATCGACACCGAGCGCGATCACCGATTCGGATTCGCCAGCAGAAGTGCCCGGACAAACTCGTCGAACATGACCACCGCGCGATCGAACGACGCATCTGCTCAATAATGAACTTCAATACGTTTAGCTGTGTCCGCATCATCCCATCAAGTGTCGAAGTGATGCACATGATCAAGAAAGGGCAGATGAAGGAGAATTGCAAGCATCAGACGTCTGCCTAGAAATTCTCTTTGATATCGATATAAGGAATCCGAGCTGACTGCGATTGTTCGTCACCAGTCATCCATTTTGCATAGAACCGGAAAAATGGCCTTCCGTCCGAAGGGAACGGAAGGCCGAAAGGCCATGGGCCTACGAACATGCTACGGAAAAGCGCTTTTCGACCAGGAGATAGTCAAAAAGCGATCACACAATACCATTGGAATTCGTCGGTGGATATGAAATTCATATTGATTTTGTTTTAAGTTAACAATATTTAACACATTGGTTATATTAAATAAATTTAATACGTAGCCTGAAGGCGGTATATTTTTAGAAATAAGGGATGTTTGGTAAGCTTGAGTCGTCTTGGGGTTCTCTTCGTTATTTCCTCGGTTCCTTTGTCTGTATTATCGCTGGCTCAGGCTCCGGCCAAACCACTTATCCGACTGTCCGAATTTGCGCGGCCACCTCTCGGCGCCCTGTTCGCCGAAGTGCAGGTTCGATGTGACGTGACGATCGTCGCCGCACGCTCGTCACGTGCATCCACGGGGTGATCGCTGCGAACGACCGAAGGGGAAATACGTCCGGCCCGACCGTAATTCAAGGGCCTGAGAGAGCAAAACCTCCCTAAAATGAGAGGGCCACTTAAATTAATTTCAAATAAATTACGTTATGGAACTAATTTAATATCTTGAATTTTTGTTCGTTTTTGATAAATTTCGGTTGCAATGTTTCCAGATTGTTGTGTAATTGATGTGGTGATTTCCAGGAATTTATCGTCTCAATGGGTGTAGCAAATGAAACATTTTTCTGTTCGGATTGTTGGTAATTTGGATTGACGGAATGGCTTGCAAGAGGTCGCCGGTGGGTTCTGCTTGCAAAGTGTTGGAAGGCCGTAGGCGTTGGCATGGGAAGGTATTGCATATCATTTGAAAATTTATCTAATAGCATTTGGTTTTTCGATGTCTCTGCCCCCATTGTTTTGTGCCGCATGATCGGCTTGGCGTTGGATATCGATGTACATAAAGAATGAATCGAAGCCTCGTACGGCATTGAATTTTTCTCGATTTCCATCACGGATCATTCAAGTTATTTCGGAGGGAGGGTTATGCGTGCATCAGTCGTTGCGTCATGGGTGATAATGGGCGCCGCCAGCGTCGGATCATCCGGGGCATGGGCCTGGATCTATGAGAATCCGTCCTCGGCGAGTCAATGTTCAGCATCTGATATCGATGATGCGGGCGTGGGCGCTGAAAACTGTTTGATTAACAACGTCCGGGTCGCGTACAAAATGCAGTCCACAGGCCCCGTCCAGTTGTCGCCGTTGTCGAGCGGCGCACCGTGTTCAGCTGGCGCAATCAACAATGCGTCGGTCGGCAAGGAAACCATCATCGGGGTGTGTGCGGACGGGAACAACGTATCGCAAGGTGTGATGTGGGCACGTGGCACCACGCCTACCCAACTGCAACCTGCCACCGCGCTGCTCGGCCTGATTGCGCTCGGTGTGTCGACCACCGCGATCAACATCAATGACGCCGGCGTCGTAATCGGCGTGAGCACTGATGGCAATGGCACAGATGCACCGGTGTACTGGTCGGGCAGTGGTGCGGCGACCCTATTGTCATCTCCTTTGCTAGAACCGCTGGCGAATTGTAGGCCTGCCTCAATCAACAGTGCGAAGTCGGTGGTGGGGAATTGTCCGTCCGGTGCGTTGGGGGGCGGCAAGAATATGCCGGTGCTGTGGTCTAGCCTGTGGGACCCCTACCAGGCGCTGCCAACGCCGTCGGGCGCGAGCTACTGCATTGCATTGGAAATCAATGCAAACAGCCAAATTTTGGGCGAATGTAGTTATGGAACGGATTCGAAGCGGGCAGTGCAATGGGGGGCAGGCGGCACGGGGCCGGTGGTGATGGCCAGTGTAAACGGCACCGCAGTGCTCCATTCTTCGGCGGCGACGCAGAACGACGCGGGTGTGGTAGCGGTGAACTACTTGGCAAACGGGGCTCAGAACGGGTTCGCGGAGCCGGCGGTCTGGAATCCGGCGGGCGGCAATACGAATGCGACATCCATCACGTTGCCATCCGGGGCAGTGAAAGGGACCGTGGGGGGGATCGGCAACAACGGCAAGCTGGTTGGGAATTTCGAGACGGCTGATGGCCGCGTGAATCCGTTTCATGTGGAGCCGGGAAGTACGGTGGCGGCGGGCGATGGCGATCCGGCCGGCGGAGCGAATGCGATGGCGACGGCACTATCCAAAGGCGGAGAGATGGAAGCGGTGACCGCTGAAGATACGTCGAAGCATGCGCAAGCGGAAGTGGGTTCCACTCCGTAGTGGTAGCGGTGAGACGAACTTGAATATATTTCCACGACTGCTGGTGTTGGAGAAACTGATTTATCCGGCCCGGTGATGATTGCCGACCTAGCCAAGGACGTCGTCGGAGATGCGTTCAATCTACCTGAAAGGCCGCTGCAGCAAAGACTGCGGCGGCCCGGTATGGTAAGCATTCGTAATCTCGGTTGACATCAGATCAAGTTATTAATTAATTGAAAGGCGGGTTTATTATGAAAAAGAATTTGGTGAAGGGTGGAAAGATTATTGCGACATTTATTGTAAGTATGTTTTTTGTTTGCTCCGCGCCTCCTGTTGTTGCGAAGAAAATTACGTTCACCAATAACGGTCATTTGATTTCCTATAATGTCTATGAATCAGATTATAATGATGATTTGTGGTATAGTGAAGAGCCGCAAAAAATTAAAGCAGATAATTGCGCAAGATCTTCCTGGTATAAACGTGCCGATGGAATGAGTGTTGAGAAATGTGATTTCTTTTGGTAAAAAATGTTGATTTTATGTCAAAAGTGGAATGCATCGCTGACGCTAGTCTAGATTGCGATTTATGTTCAATAAAGTCCGCTTTCGTGGGGTTTTATTGTTTTTATTTTGATGAGATGATTCCAAGTGTTTGCGGGAAACTAGTTTGAAAATTTGTGCCGTACCCGGTCAGTAGTTCTACCGGTTCAGCGTCGATGGTTTCCTGGGTCCATACCAGCAGGCTCCCGCACCAGTCCGCATTGGTCCATTCCGGTGCGTGAATTGCTGAATCACGGACTTCAGCCAGGCGCGATCACGCGATCGCGTAATACGCCGGGTTCGTCTTGCATCCGAGCCAATGCAGCCCGGCCTCTCTCGCGGCGACCAGAAACGTTCCCGCTCCGGCGAACAGGCCGCACTCGACGCCGCCATCTGACACCTGGCGCACCACGTCGTGCGCCAGCTCGATCGGCTTTTCGGTGACGTGTTGCTTCGGCAGCGCCAGGCGCATCGGGAACACGCCGGGCAGATACCTATCACTTTCGTTCATCGGGTCGCGGCTCGCCCAGACGATGAATTCCACCTGTTGCGCGAACCCGCCTCGACGCGGCCGTGGCCGCCCCGGCGTCTTGTCCCATACGGCGATGCCGCGCAGCGTCAGGCCGGCCGCCTGCACCACGTCCGTCAACGTCGCGAGCTGGCGCCAGTCGATGAAGCAGACGAGTAGCGCGCCGGGTTTCATCGCACGACGGCATTCGGTCAGCCAGGCGTGGCACTAGAACGCCCAGGCGCGTTGGTCCATGTTGCCGCATTCGAAGTCGGTACCCGCGAGCACGACATTTGCAGTTGCTCGCGTCGCGCGCGGGCGGCCGGCAACATGGTCGGCATGGATGCGACCGAAATTCAACGTCAGGCACGCAACTCGGTGCGCAAGGGCTCGATTCTCGATGTCGACCACGGCGCCGGCCTCTGCCGCGTCGCCGTCGGCGAGTCCGATGATGATGGCCTGCAAACCAACTGGATTCCCTGGCTTACGCCGGCGGCCGGCGGCACGCGCGAATGGCTTCCGCCGACGAAAGGCGAGCAGGTCGTGTTGCTCGGCCCGATGGGTGACTTCGCGCAAGCCGTTGCGCTGCGCGGCATCTACTCGGACACCAGTTGCTTGATCAGTTCCGGGTCCGGGTTCAAGCCCTTGCCCGGTTCTATCGTCACCTCTTCCTTGCGTTTGCGTGGCATAAAAGTGGCTCCTTGGCCGTCAGTTTATGCCACACACACAAAAGACCGGATAGGCTCCCCGAGCCAGCCCATGCGCTTACCGAAGAAGAGCGCGCAGCGATCATGCCGATCGCTAACGAGCCACGCTTTGTCGACATGCCGCCGGCGCGGACCGTGCCCGCCCTGGCCGACGAAGGGATCTACCTTGCCAGCGAATCGACTTTCTGTCGGTTGCTGCGAGCGCAAGGCGCAGAATGCGCTGTCACGCGCTCGCGGGCGGTGCTGAACTTACCAATGTGCGCGACAACCTGCGCCATGCGTCGATTGCGACGACCTCAATGTACCTGTGTGGCGATGATGCGGTACGCGCCAGGGAGATCAATCAAGCATTCAGAAGACGGTCGCGCCGAGCCCCGGCTGGCATTTGCGTACAGCATTTCGTCATCTTAAACACCGGGTGCACAGTGATTCGCTATGGTTGTTAAGAAATTCTATACATCATCTTAAAAAAAGTTGATAGCGCATAATTTTTCTTCTATCTACGCTCAGCTTTACTCGCTGGAGAATAACGGGGTCTCTAAGCTCCGGACATCACACGGCGTATTTTGTAAGGGGAGCTTCCATGCCGAAACACCGGCTGATATTAGTAGTGCTTACTTTAGCCAGCGCGACCGCGAACGCGCAGTACGATGGCGCTTACTACACGTGGCGCCATGGCGGTCGGATAACATGCGGGCCAACTGCACCCAATTCGTCCTGGCAACGCGTTGACGGGCCATACTTTGACGGTGACTGCACGCAGAAGTTGCCGGTGCGACCGGCTGCACCGGCACCAGCCAGCGCAGCTTCGGGAGGGACGGACGAATGAAAAACGCCGTACTTGTCTGCGCGTTGTGTGCCGCCGCATTGCTCCTCGACGGCTGTGGTGGTGACGATAACGTTGCCTCCAACACTGCCGTCGGACCTTCCTCGTCGACCAATCCGACTTCCGTTGGGCCAATCGTCCCCAATCTGCCCACGAACGCCCCGCTCGATCCTCCAGCCTCGCTCATTCCACCATCCAACGCGACTCCGCCTCCCGCACCGTCGCACCTGCCATACGCAGGCTGTATGAATACGAGCACTACGCTCTCGTATGAGGAGCAGCGGCTCGTCAATGTACTGCCGGGAAACACTACTCCGTTCGCTGATCAGATTCTCACCGCCTCGAACTTTGATCACTTTGGTCCTGACTTCTCAAAGCAGCTCTGCGAAGATGGCGCGATTCGCTCCTTTACCGATGCAGTGCGCATTGTGAAAATCGCTGGCGAGGGTTTATGGAATGCTGCTGTGGATCGCGTGCAGGGTCGTTCTGTCAGCGGCACACTACCGCGTAGCGACGACCGCATGCTGTACTGGGCGCGCCTCAAGATGACGCAGATACTGCGCCAGTGGGTTCCGCAGATAACGCTCACGACATTCGAGCGCGCACAGCTCCAGTGGGTACTTGAACGCGCATCGCGTGGACAATACGCTATTCAGTTTGCGCCCGGGAAGGGCGTAAAGCGAATTATCATCAGCGGCTTCGATCCGTTTACACTCGGTACACCCGGTGCAAATCATCCGTCGACCAACATCCGGATTGGCAATCCGTCGGGAGCCATTGCGCTTGCACTCGCCAATCGCAGCATCAAGCTCGCGAACGGCTCGACGGCATTAATCCAGACCTATCTGCTACCGGTGAACTACGATCCGTTCCGCAAAGGAATGCAGGAGCATACGCTCGCACCATTCTTTATCGGTGATGCACGGGTCGATGCGTCGATTACGATGAGTCAGGGTGGTTATGGTGCGTTCTGGATTGAGAATTGGCACGGCCGCTATCACGCGGCCGCATTCGCAGACAACCTCGGCACGACGATTGGCGATCCGTTTCGCGCTCCATTGCTACCTGGAATGCAAGACGCGGACATCTATCCACCCGACGACGTACTTGGCTACGATCCGCAGCCTTGGCAGCGCGATCAGCCGGAGCAATACACGACCACCACGCTACCTGTCGCGACCATAATTGCGGCGAACTCCGGCGCGGCCATTACGGAGCCGGGTAGCTCGCAGCCCGGCGGTTACAAAGTTATCTGGCATACGAACCACGATGACTTCAAGGATTGCAATAAGGCGATCACGACATCGTTCAATTCGGATACCGAATCACAGCCATATCCACCACCGACCGCCCCAATACCGGCAACCGCAACGTCGTGCGCATTTAATGGTGGAGGAGGTAATTATCTATCAAATGAGAGCGGATATCGCAACACACAGTTGCGTGACAAGCTGAATCCGCAGCACACGATCTTCGCGGGGCATCTGCATGTGCCGGTCATGACCAACTTTTCCGACGGAGACGACGGAACGCTCAGCGACAGCCTGTTCGAATCGTACCGAGACACGATTGTGCAGCAGGCAACCAATATCGTGACGGCGCTCGTGGGAGCGATCTATTAGCCGCCGACCCAGGTGTCCCACGTTCTCACTCGATGTCGGCGTTGTTGCATAAATCGTGCACGCCCGCGGTCGACTGACGTTTGCAGACAAAGGCCGGTCTGAAATCGCTTTTAGCGATTGAGGTTCCTGCATAGATTCTCGATTTTGGGCCTCGATAAGATGCGCAGGGACAAGGGCAAGACGAGCGACCCGAAGGCGCGCTACTGCGTCAAGAACTGGCCAGCCTCAACCATTGACGTCAACATGCTACGTGAACATAGACCAGTTAACAACGGAACAGGACACTGATATCTATGGACCGTGTCAAGTGCCCAAGAGTACGCGGTTCTCCGAAGTTTGACGGGTCAAGGGCGGGCTGAGCCCGGCGTAGCGGACCCTTGACGCGACTTCGGTTTTCCATGCTATGCATTGGTCGTGAGTGCAGAGCTTGCGCGCTCACGACCATGCGAGACCGTCTCTCTGGCGGTCATCAACAACAGGATGCTTGGGCCAGGACCGGGCGGCTATCCGACGGTTGATCATTCTGATATGCGCGGGTTGGTTACCGCATGACAAACGAAACGTCGGGGAGCTGCCTCAATCTAGTTTCGAGGGTTGTGCTGTTTCCAATTGCCTCCAAAGGGGTCCACCCTCAAACCCGACTCGCCACATTCCACGGCATCCTGCAGGCCGATGCTTACGCTGGGTTCGATCAGTTGTACGCGAACGGCGAGATCCAGGAGGCGGCATGCTGGGATCACGCGAGGCGGTACATATACAATGTTCACGCGCGCACGCCGACACCGGATACCCAGCAACTGCTCGAGATGATCGGCGAGCTTTACAGCATCGAAGCCGACATCCGCGGCAAGGCGCCTGACGAGCGTTTGCGCGTGAGGCAGGAAAAGACCAAGCCGTTGCTCGCGAAGTTCGACGCGACGATCAGGGCGAAACTCGCGACGCTGTCGACGAAGTCCGCGCTCGCCAAAGCGATCAACTACTCGCTGAACCACTGGGCGGCGCTCGAGTTCTACTGCGAGGACGGTCGTGCCGAGATCAGCAACGTGCTTGCCGAAAACGCCCTGTGCTGTGTCGCGCTCGGACACAAAAACTATCTGTTCGTCGGCTCCGACAGCGGGGGCGAGCGGGCTGCTGCGATATATAGCTTGATCGGGACGTGCAAGCTCAACGGAATCAACCCGCGTGCCTACCTGGAATACGTCCTGACCCATATCGCTGACCACAAGATCTCCCGCATAGACGAATTGCTGCCCTGGAACGTGGCAGACAAACTGAAGCCGGCCACCCCGCCTACACCCTCAACCGGGTGATCGCCAGCGGACTCCACCACGCCATCACCGTCATGCCTCACGCGCGCGCGAATGGGGGACTGGCCCACCCGAGTCGCTTACGAACGCCTTCCAAGCCGAGCTTGCGTATCAATCGCTCGACCGTACAGCGGGCCACCTCGAATCCTTCGCGCTTGAGCTGCTTCCACACCTTGTCGGCGCCGTAGACTTTGAAGTTCGCGTCGTAGACGCGCTGGATCTCGGGACTTAGCTCGGCGTCACGCTGAGCGCGCTCAGACAGTTTGATTGGATCGGTCCGCTGATCTGCACGCCGGAAGTACGTCGACGGCGCGATCGGCAGCACCCTGCAGATCGACTCGACGCCGTGCGACACGCGTTGCTATTCGATAAACGACACCATCATTTCGGTCGGCGGTCGAGCTCCGCCTGCGCGAAATATGCGGACGCCTTGCGCAGGATCTCATTGACCTGCCGAAGCTCGCGGACCTCGCGCTCCAACTCCTTGATCCGTTCGCGCTCTTGCGTGGTCGGCCCTGGCCGTGTCCCGCGATCCCGCTCGCCAGTTACGCAGCGATTCCGCCGAACAGCCGAGCTTCGCAGCGATCGAGCGAATCGCGGTCCACTGGCTCTCGTACTCGTGTTGGTGGTCAAACACCATGCGCACGCCACGCTCACGCATCTCCGGAGCATACTTCGGCTGCGCCTTCTTTTTTACATTACTTTCAGGTTTTAAGCTTCCCATAACCTCATTCTCTCAAAGATTGAGGTCTCCGAAAAACCCGGGCCGCTTCACCGGCGTGGCGCGCTTGTACCTGCTATGTTTCGCCTACGACCGTTTTCGTCAGGTCAACGATCACCTGATCGAGGCCTTCATTCGTCTCGTCAACGACTACGAGCAGACGTGTGGCCAATCATCCGCCCAGGCGCTGCGCGTCGACTGGCGCACCGACATCGGAAGGCTGGTTCCGATTTCCCATGCGACGTCGAGTGGATAGCGCTCTTTCAAGTGCGTAAGCTTGCCGTGACACTATTTGTAGGTGTGGCGTATCAGATCCCTGTACGCTTTGATGAAGATTGATGAATGAACCTGTCCATGATTTGAATGCTACGGGAGGTCACATCCGCCACGATTAACGCGACGTGGTCAGGAAAGCGAGCCTCTCTTCGACGTGCCTACTGCTCGGCGTGAATGTGTGCGCTGGGGGCTTTTGACGGTGCGGATGCACTTCGGTTCGACAGTGTTGTCTATGGATGTAACGAGCTCGAGTGGTTCAACATGCCGGCGTAGAAAGATACATAGATCTAGCCGTAAATCTCTTGACGCAGGCAAGGAGAGCCAGGTTGGGACGCCGTGTCTTCCGCTTGCACTTTGCAAGGGTCTGTTTACATCTGATGAAATGTGTTTTCATCTTGTCTTTTGCACCAGCGAGCCAAGGTGACCCGAAGATTGCTGAGCGACGAAGTATGGACACGAATCGAAACGGTTTAGCCGGGAAAGTAGGGCGATCTAGGACGAACGGCGTCGGACAATCGTTGGTTTTCTGGATTGGCCGCACGGGCTGCCCGTGGCGGGATCTGCAGAGGGACGGTGTACACGCTCTCTCTGTGGCGTCGCAAAGGCATGTGGGAGCGTGTGGTGCATCTTCAACCGATTCGACGTCGGTAACGAGATAGTAGACGAATTGTTCCGAATGCCTGGATGATTGATCCAGGTTTCTGGCATAAATCTTCGCATTTTTTGATGTGAATTGTCGAGTTTCACGAACAGATCGATATATCACTTAAATAGGATAACGAAATTGAAAAATCATGTCATCAAAGGCAAGACCGTCTTGATCGCCGGCGGTGCGAAGAATCTCGGCGGGCTGATTGCACGGGATCTGGCGGAACAAGGCGCGAAGGCTGTGGCGGTCCACTACAATAGCGCGGGTTCAAAGGCTGACGCGGATCAGACGGTCGCGGCGATCAAGGCTGCGGGAGCCGAAGCGGTTGCATTTCAGGCGGACCTGACGAGCGCGGGCGCGGTCGAGAAACTGTTCGCAGACGTGATCGTGGCGGTAGGGCGTCCGGATATCGCGATCAATACGGTGGGCAAGGTGCTGAAGAAGTCGTTCACGGAGATCAGCGAGGCTGAGTACGACGAGATGACAGCGGTGAACTCGAAGTCGGCGTTCTTCTTCCTGCGTGAGGCAGGCAAGCATGTGAACGACGACGGCAAGATTGTGACCTTGGTGACGTCGCTGCTGGGTGCGTTCACGCCGTTCTATGCGGCCTACGCGGGCACTAAGGCGCCGGTCGAGCACTTCACGCGGGCGGCGGCGAAGGAGTTCGGCGCACGCGGGATTTCGGTGACGGCAGTGGGGCCGGGCCCGATGGACACGCCATTCTTCTATCCGGCGGAAGGCGCGGATGCGGTCGCGTACCACAAGACGGCGGCGGCGCTGTCGCCGTTCTCCAAGACGGGGCTGACTGACATCGCGGACGTGGTGCCGTTCATCCGTCACCTGGTCAGCGACGGCTGGTGGATCACGGGCCAGACGATCCTGATCAACGGCGGCTACACGACGAAGTAACGCGGGCATGTCTCGTGCTCGTGCTGGGAGGGCGGGTCCGTATTTGACCGCTGAAAGTGGTTAAGAGCGTCCTTTCTCGGTATCCGTAACCTACATTCAAGGATGCCTAGCTTTCACTCGGACCGCACTAACAGCGCGCGGAGAATTTTGAGCGATCGACGGTTGCCGGGGTTGCTCTCCCTGCACGTCTTTCGCAGCTTGCTATTGGCGTGAGGCGACCGTAAGCCTTGGACCAGTCATCCATCATCGAGGATCGGCAACATGGATATCGGCACACTCGCTCATCCGACCATCAAACTGGCAATCAACGCATTGCAGAAGGGCGACCGGGTGGCCTGGGCCGCTCTGTTCGTGGCTGGCGCGTCGCTGTACAACGACGGCGAGCCACGCACTCTGCAGACGTTCAACTAGGAGGCGATCGGCGCGGAGCGCTTCACGCGGATCGACCGCGTCGACAACGGGGGGCGCGATGTCTATGGGCAATTCCATTCGGATCGCTCGGGCGATTTTGCTACCTGCTTCAAGTTCGAACTCGACGGCGACGGCAAGATCTCGCGGCTGGACATCGGTCAGGCCTGAGCTTCTCGCTTCTCGAAGCCGTGTTCCGGGGCAGCCGGGCGAGTGTTTCCCATCAAGATGGTGATCCCATGTCGAATCCGTTCCAGTTCATCTTCGATGCGCAACAGGCGCGCTTTCTCTCGAATGTTACGAAAAGCCGCACATGGCGCATCGACCAGCTCGCACGCATGGAGCGCATGCCGGTCGACAATCAGGAGGTGCTGTGCGCAGCGTTGCATCAGGATTTCGGCAAGCCGCCGTTCGACCAGCTATTCGAAATTTCGGTGCCGACCGGGGTGATCCGGTACTACCGTGAACACTTGGACGAGCTGATGGCGCCGCAGCTGGTTGCTATTCGAAAGGCGTTGGAGGCTGCGGGCAACAGCGGTGTGATCTACAAGGAGCCGTATGGGGTGACGCTCGTCATTGGGCCGTTCAACGCACCGATCCTGCTGCTGCTCGATCCGGCCATCGCCACGCTCGCCACGGGCAACACGGTCGTACTCAAGGCTTCCAATACAGCGCCCGCCACCGCGGCGCTGCTGGCCACTCTGGTGCCGGGATACTTCGCGCCGGAGGACGTCGCCGTCGTCACGGGCGGCCGCCAGGAAATCGGCACGCTGCTCGAACTGCCGTTCGACTTCATTTTTTTCACCGGCAGCTCGGCCGTAGGCAAGATCGTGATGCGGGCGGCCGCTGAGTATCTGACGCCGGTACTGCTGGAACTGGGTGGGCAGAACCCCTGCATCGTCGACGAGACCGCGAATCTCGACGTCGCGGCTGATCGGATTGCGTGGGGACATAACGCGATCTCCGGACAATGGTGCATCGCGCCGGGCTACGTGTATGTTCATGGGAAGGTGGCGGATGCATTTCTCGCGAAGCTTAAGGTGTCGATCACCAGGATGTACGGCGAGGACCCGCAGCGCAGCCCCGACTTCGCGCGGATGATCAGCGAGCATGACGCCGAGCGCGTGGCGTCCTATATTGTCGCGGACAAGGTCGTGCACGGCGGCCGCTACGATATCGCGGTGCGCTATGTCGAGCCGACCGTCCTGTACCCGTCGACTTGGGACGACACGGCGATGCCGCCGGAAGTGTTCGGTCCAGTACTGCCGGTGCTACCGTACCGTGACCTGCGCGGGATCGTCGACGTGATGAAGCGCAAGCAGAAACCGCTCGCGTGCTACGTATTCAGCAATCACCCGGGCAATCTCGATCTGGTGTTGAACGGGCTGTCGTTCGGCGGCGGCTGCGTGAACCAGACCAACCTGCATTGTTGGATCGACAGCGTGCCGTTTGGTGGTGTTGGCAACAGCGGAATGGGGAAGTACTACGGCAAGGAGGGTTTCGACGCACTGAGCAATACCAAATCAATGCTGATCGGCAATCCCGACGCTTTGCTCGATGTGTTTCCCCCTTATGCCGACAAGGACATCGACAAGTTGCTCGGCGTATTCGCCTGATCGATACCAACGGGAGACAACCCATGCATACGCTCTGGACGATCGTCGCTGGCCTGTTGCTGCTGGCGGTATTCCTGCTGTTTGGGTACCTTTGGGGCACGTCCGCGCCGACGTTGGCGTTGGCCGCCAAGGTATTCGTGCCGGTCTGGTTCGGCGTGTCGCTCGCCAATCTGTGGGTGGGTGTGTATAGAGCGGGATACAGCGTGCGCGAAGAACTGCCGGTCCTGCTCGTCGTGTTCGGTATGCCGGCTGCCATTGCGCTCGTCGCGGCCGCGCTGGTTCCGCGCGCGTGAGTCGTTGTCGATTGCGCACGCGGTCGCCATCAGCGCACTCGTTGGAACAAGTGATCTCGTTCTGGAACGACGCGGAACCGAAACGATGGTTCGCGAAGCATCCCGAATTCTATCGCCGCTTTCGCGATCGCTTCCGCGACATGCATTTCGCGGCCGCGCGGCGCGAGCTGAACGGCGGGCTGGACACGCCGTCCGGGACGCTGGCACTGCTGTTGCTGATCGACCAGTTTCCCCGAAGCGCGTTTCGGGGCGGTCATATGTATGCGACCGATTTCCTCGCGCGTCATTTTGCGCGTCACGCTTGCGAGCGAGGGTGGGTGGCGCGAGTCGATCGTCCGCTGCGCCTGTATTTCTGTCTGCCATTCGCGCGTCCGGAAGATCCCGGCGACGAGGCACTTTCGGTCGAGCTGAACGCGAGGCCGGGGCAGCATTTGCTGTCGCACGCAACCGGCTATCGTGACATCGTCGCGCGCTTCGTTCGATTTCCGCATTGGAGCCACATTTTCGGGCGAGAGGCGACGCCGGAGGAGGGCGCCGTGCTCGCGGGTGGCGGACTCTTCGGATTAGGTGGGCGGGGCGGGCCGATACATGCGTGTCGAACCCTCGCGCGAGCATGGAGCGAGCATCGCCACCCGGCCGGCGATGCGCGTTGCGGAGATACATGCCGAGGGCGGCTGGCGTTAGCGGGTGCGATGCGCCGTGGCTTGCATACCGCGGCAAATGCGACCGGGGTCGTCTGCAATGGGCAATCTATCGCTTCGAGCCCGACATGAAACGATGCTTGAGCCCAACGCGCAGAATTTCCGCTGCTTGGTTGGGTGCCGAACCGCCCCTATCCAGTTTCATCGCCGTTGGGCGAGGTATGAGGACGCCCGTAATGGGCTTCTCTTTTTAAAATAGGAGTATCGACATGGTTGCCATTTCCCATCAGAAAGTCGCCAAGACCTTTCCTTCGGCGACGAGTACCGGTGCGCGTCGCTTCACCGGCAAGACCGCCATCATCGCCGGCGCGTCGGCCAACGTCGGTCGCGCGCTTGCGGAGCTGTTGGCGGAGGAGGGCGCCGACATCGTGGTCCATTACAACTCGGCGAACAAGCTGGCCCAGGCCGAGGAAACCGCGGTCGCCGTGCGCAAGCGTGGACGCGAGGCGCTGGTTCTGCAGGCCGATCTGACGAAGCCAGCGCAGGCGACGGTCTTGTTCGACGCCGCCATCGCCAAGTTCGGAAAGGTCGACATTCTCATCAATACAGTCGGCAAGATTATTCGCAAGCCGCTCGCCGAGTTCGAAGAAGCGGATTTCGACGATCTGTTCGATGTCAATGCCAAGGCGGCGTTCTTCCTGCTCAAGGAAGCCTCGAAAAAGCTCGCTGACGACGGGCGCATTCTCAGCTTCGTCACCACGATGGTGGCGGCTTTTGCGCCCACCTATGCCGGTTACGCGGGCAGCAAGGCCCCCCTCGAGCACTTCAGCAAGGCGCTCGCGAAGGAACTGGGTTCCCGCGGCGTCACAGTCAACTGCGTCGCACCGGGGCCGCTCGACACGTCCTTCTTCTATCCCGCCGAATCCGATGAAAACATTGCGTGGCTCAAGTCGATGTCGATCGACGGAGGCATCGGCAACATCGGGGACATCACCGGCCTCGTGCTCTACCTCGTTTCGCCGGAGGCGCGCTGGATGACGGGGACCACCAGCTACATCAACGGCGGCATCGTCTCACCGATCAACTGACCGGGCTGTCTCCGGCTTTGTTCAGGAGGGACCTTGCGGGGCGGCCTAGAGTCGGGTAGAAAGCGGCCCGTGATCTATCCGACAGGTGAACTTTCATGCCTTAGAAGCGCTAAGTGTTGCTGGTAAACGAGATTGAAGTTTGTTAACTTCGGCGAACCGCATACACAGGAGTCTTTCATGAAGTGCGTCGTGGTACTGACTGAAGTCGAGGAGCAGACCTTGCAGCAGCTGTCGATCAATCACCCGTACCAGGACATGCGCACGCGGGCGGCCGCTCTGCTGATGCTGGCAGGCGGCAAGCTGCGTCCGCTGGCCGTTGGCGCGAAACTTGGTGTGAGCGGTCAGTCGGTCTACAACTGGGCCCTCACGTGGCGTGAACAGGGTGTGATCGGCTTGCTGGTTGAATCGCCCCGGGTTTACGGGAGACCGTTTTGTTTGAGTCAAGCCGCCTTGGCGACGTTCTCAAACTGCCGATAGTAAGCTTGCTCGGCTTCGGCCGGCGGGATGTCGCCGATCGGGCCGAACAGCCTACGATTGTTGAACCGATGACGGTAGGTCCACGCTGCTTCAACCAGCACGCGTCGCACATGGCTGTTGCCAGTCTTGGTGATGGCGCCACGGCGTTCGCGTTTGCCGCTGGAGTGTTCGCTTGGCACCAGACCCAGATAGGCCATCAGTTCGGGCGCGCCAGCGAAGCGTGCGAGATCGCCGAGTTCCGCGACCACCGTCACAGCCGCAAGCAAACAGATGCCGCGCAACGCCATCAACGCCTCGATCACTGGCCAAACCGGGCTGGCGTGCGCGGCTGTCTCGACTTCGCGGTCCAGACTGGCCACACGGCTGCCACAGGCCTGCACCGTGTCGATATATTCCTGCAACACAATTTGTTGCTCCGGCCGGGTGAACTTGATGCCTTCCAGCCAGCGCCAGTGCGCTTGCGTCCACCTCGAGCGGCCCGCGTAGCGATGGCCATGGCGCGACAGAAATGACAGCAGCCGTTGCTTGGCCTGGCGTTGCAGATGCTTCATGTCCTCCCGCGCACGGGTCAGATCGCGCAGCGCCTCTTGTGCCTTATCCGGAATCCACACGGGGCTTAACTCGCCCGCGCGATGCAGGCGTGCCAGGCTTAGGGCATCGCGCCGGTCGGTCTTCACACGTTCGCCCGGCTTCTTCGGAATCAGCGACGGCGCCACGACCTGACAGTCCTGCTTGAGCTCAAGCAGCTGTCGGCAAAATTGTGTAGCCGCAGGGGCCGGCTTCGTAGCAGAACGACAACCTTCCCGTGCCGCGCTTGATCTGTGCCACCAGTTTCGCGATGGCCTCGGGCGTGTTCACGATCTCGCCCATATACCGCAGCTCTCCGGCCGTGTCGGCAACCGCCACGGCGATCGTTTCCTGATGTACATCCAGGCCCACGTACTTGCTAAACTTGTTCATGACCTGCCCCCTCAATGCGGCTCTGAGCCGCGGAGTAACCGACCTCAAGCTTAATCCGCGTACCTTGAGGTGCGGCAGGTCCATACATGATGTCTAGATCTGTGCCGACTAATCGTCGTCGATGATCGCCTTGCCCATCTCCTCGATTTCAGATGTTCCAATGCTCGAGGCTAACAGTCCGCCTCAGAAGTCAATCGTCGCGCAAAATCACCGCGATTCCACGACCAGACAGTACATGTTCGGTGGCAAGTACGATGCCGCCGATTGTCCCCACATACCGATCCGGCGAGGTACTTTCGATCAATAGACTGCGTGTGGCCAGGGGTAAGGCACGTTGGTACACGACAGCCCGTACGCCCGCGAGCAAGTCGTTGCTGATCCGGGTCAAGCGGCCACCCAGGACGATCGTTGCTGGATTTAGTATGTGCACGAGCATTGCCATCACCTCACCAATTTTCGTCGCTGCGTCGCGGATCAAACGGATTGCGACTGGATCCCGGACTTTGATGAGCCAGGCGAGATCTTCAATCGTCGGTGTGGCGTTAGCGATCTGACCGAGTTGACGCAGCAGCGCAGTGGCTGACGCTACAGCCTCGATGCAGCCGATGTTGCCGCATCTACACACAGTGTCGTCATGCCCGGCCACGCGTATGTGCCCGATATCTCCTGCGGCGCCGTCAATACCTCGATGTAGTTGTCCGTCTGCGGTTACGATGCCGCAACCGATCCCCGTGGATATCTTTGCAAAAATTAATGGTGACTGCGTCGCCGGCCGCATGCGAGCTTCACCGAGCGCCATGAGATTGGCATCATTGTCGACAAGAACTGGAATGGGGGCGCGTAATCGATGTTGCAGATATGTTGATACGGGAAATTCGTCCCAGTCGGGCATGATTGGCGGTCTGACGCAAACACCGCGACCAAAATCGACTGGGCTTGGAAGGCCAACAACAACTGCGCGTATAGGCAGTTTCGCGAGATTTCGGCCAGCCACCATCCTCATGAAGTCGTCGGCGAGTTGATCAAGGACAACATTTGGCCCAGCCGCAAGATCAACATCGAAGTGATGCTCGGCCAGCGAATGTTGTCCTAGGTCCGCGACAACCAGTCGGCCGTGACTTGCGCCAATGTCTGCGACAAGGATTAGCCCCGCTCGCGGATTAATCGATAGTCGGGTACAGGGGCGACCACGGCCGCTTGGGCCGGCCGCATGCTCAATAACAAGCCCGGCATCAATGAGTGGTTGGATCAATTGCGAGACGGTTGAACGGGCGAACCCGGTATCGCGGGACAGGTCCGCACGACTGATGCCCGGAAGCGAGGCGATTGCCAACGCAAGCTTGCTATGCACTTCGAATTCGTCGAGCCTGAACGGTCGATCGGATGAAGTAAGCCGAGGCGACCGAGACTGATTAGTGCGTTCGTTCATTATGGCAAGGGCTTTGATGCGTAAATCGAGCGAGAGGACGAGGCAAGGCCAATGTTCGGGACTTTAGGCGAAGCGAAAGGATTGAAGGCATGCAAGTTATGCCATGTGCTCAACCCATCTGCGCGGATGGCAACCTCGGCTACCTGCTAATCGATGCCCTCGGCAGTCAACCGCGAGCATCTTGGAGCGGTAAATCGCGTCCTCCGTGAGCCGGCGCCTAGTGCGGCGGATTCGCGGGCATAACGCTGCGCGCTACGATCGTTGCGTGGCACAATTTAGAGCCGCAAGCACTGTCGTCACCGATAGCATCGAGCAGGTTGTGATCCATGACTTCGCCGAATAGTTTGGCCAGGATGTCGCGCCGGTGAAACCCTGCTGCGTTTTCAGTGCAGCCCGCGCCGACCGGTGTCCGCATCGAGACCATGATGGAATATGCGCGACGCTTCGAATCGCCACGTTGGCGCACCTTCTATTTTCCTTCGTCATAGAACTTCCCACCAGTGTTGACGACCACCGAGTGGATGGCTTGCCGTTGGCCACAATCGACAGTTCGTCGTGTAGCTCCGCGTGGGCAATCGTCCATAGAACACAGTTATGTTGCCCAGCAACGAATGGATTGACGCGTCGCTGTACAGGCGCGGACGACCGGCTCCCAGCATGTCCGCTAGAGCAGCTACATCGATCCATATCGTGACGTTCCTTAGCTGATCAGATTGTCGTTGTAGGGCACCTACCCTTGACATGGTAACGCGTCCTTGCGCCTTCTCGTCTCACCGGTGTCTCTTCGTATCTCATCGAGGCAAAAAATCAAGAATCGGCACAAAATTCGGACCAGAAAGCAAGGGCGCCAGCATCGACGAGTCCGTCAACGTCAGCCCACTTCTGGCGCAATTGATTTATGCAAGTACACCGATGCCGGCATCAATCAGCTACCCCACACGACGGACCGCGCAGTCGGTGCACCTGGACGATAGTCTATCTATTTATGATGGACATCGAATTAAATAATACAAAATTCAAACCAATCACACTAGATTGTATTGTTTGGTTCTAGCACACTGGCTGACACAGAATCACATGATGGGAAAACGTAATCTTACGGCGGCGATCATCGGGGCGGGAATAATGGGGCAGGTACATCTGCGAGCTGCACGTCTCGCTGGCTCCCGTATCGCAGGGATTGTCGCTTCCACGCCTGAGCGTACCGCGGTCGCGGCTCAGCGACTTAATGTCCACGCCTACTCCTGTGCAGATGCTGCGATCGAAGACCCGTCGGTTGACGTCATTCATATCTGCACTCCCAATGTGACGCATCACGGATTTGTAACGGCCGCGCTCACATCTGGCAAGCATGTGATTTGCGAAAAACCGCTTACAGCCCAGGCGGGGCAGGCCGCTGAACTCGCCGCGGCCGCAGATCGTGCGGATCGCGTGGCCACCGTGCCGTTCATCTATCGTTATCATCCGATGGTTCGCGAGGCACGTGCGCGGATTCAGCACGATGGAATTGGCGTATTGCAAATGATTCACGGTAGCTATCTGCAGGATTGGTTGCTCGAGCAGCATGACACGAATTGGCGCGTCGATCCAAAGGTGGGCGGAGCCTCGCGTGCCTTCGCGGACATTGGATCGCATTGGTGCGATCTCGTGGAGTGGGTCACTGGCGAGCGGTTCGCATCGGTAATCGCTTGCCTGCGAACGACGGTTTCGTCCCGTCCGACGCAGGGCGTGCGGACATTCGCGACTGGCGTCACGCACGATGGCTCGAATTATCGTTCAGTAGTCACGGAGGATGTCGCCGGCCTGCTGTTCAATACGACCCGCGGAGTACTGGCTACGCTCTCTGTAAGTCAAGTGTCGGCAGGCCGCAAGAATCGATTGTGGTTCGAAATCGACGGTTCTAAATCCAGTATCGTGTTCGATCAGGAAGACGCCGAGCGATTGTGGGTCGGCACCCGGGACGCCGCAACACTGCTCGTGCGCGATCCGACGCGCGGCAGCGAAGAGCAGCGAAGACTCGCGTTGTTGCCAGCCGGACACACTCAAGGCTATGCGCATTGCTTCGAGGCGTTTGTTGAAGACACCTACGCGACGATTCTGGGCGAGCGACGCGACGGATTACCGACGTTCGAAGACGGGGCACGCTCGGCACGGATCGTCGCCGCCGTATTGAAGTCATCGCGGAAAAACCAATGGCAAAGGATCGGCTAGGTAGTAGCCTTAAAGTTTGCGCCGGAGGAATCGGTGCCTGCGTCCGCCGTCCGTGAACAAAACCGGCGCTTCGTATATTTGGCCCACGGCTTGATAAGGGGAATATTCATGATAAAGGGACCCGGTCTGTTCTTGGCGCAGTTCTTAGGGGAAACGCCGCCGTTCGATGACCTAGATTCGCTCGCAGAGTGGGCTGCCGGACTCGGTTATACGGGTGTTCAAATTCCGACAACCACGCCACGTGTGTTTGATCTTGCGCAGGCTGCACAGAGTCAGGCGTATTGCGACCGTGTTGTGGCACAACTAGCCGACCACGGCCTAGAGATCACGGAGCTTTCAACTCATCTTCAAGGTCAACTTATTGCCGTGCACCCGGCATACGACATTTTGTTTGACGAATTTGCACCGGCACATGTGCGCGCCGCGCCGAAAGCTCGTCAAGAGTGGGCCGTCGCACAATTGAAGTTGGCCGCTCAGGCCAGTCGCCGCCTCGGGTTGCGGACACACGCTACATTTTCTGGCTCACTGGCATGGCCTTACCTTTATCCGTGGCCTCAGCGTCCAGCTGGTCTGATCGATGCAGCCTTTATCGAACTGGCACGTCGATGGCGCCCAATCCTGGATGTCTACGATGCGCATGATGTTGACGTATGCTTTGAACTGCATCCAGGTGAAGATCTCTATGACGGAGCAACATTCGAGCGATTTCTCGAAGTGATTGATCACCATCCCCGCGCAAAGATTCTGTACGACCCGAGTCACATGCTGTTACAGCAACTCGATTACCTAGGTTTTATCGATCGTTACCATGCGCGAATTGGTTGTTTTCACGTGAAGGATGCGGAATTCCGCCCGACCGCGCGAAGCGGTGTTTATGGCGGCTACGAAGGATGGCGCGAGCGAGCAGGGCGCTTTCGATCGCCTGGAGATGGACAGATTGACTTTTGCTCGATCTTCTCCAAACTCGCGCAATACGGGTACGACGGTTGGGCTGTTGTTGAGTGGGAGTGCTGCCTCAAGCATCCTGAAGATGGCGCGCGTGAAGGTGCACCATTCGTTCGGGATCACTTGATCCGTGTCACGGAGCGGGAATTTGACGACTTTGCCGGTGCGCCAATTGCACCATCCACACTTCGGGGGATGCTCGGTATTTACAACGATTCGGAGGAGCAATGAATGGGGCGATGTTGCGCGTTAGCGCGATGATGTTCCTCGAATTTTTCATATGGGGCGCGTGGTTTGTCACCCTTGGTACCTATCTCGGTCACGGGCCTTTGGCCGCGAACGGTTCGCAAATCGCTACAGCTTACCTCAGTCAGTCGATCGGAGCGATTCTCGCACCCTTTGTTGTCGGATTGATTGCTGATCGATATTGGTCCGCACAGCACATTTTAGCTGTCATGCAATTTGGTGGTGCCGTGCTGATGTGGATCGCCTCTACGATGACCAGCTTTCGGGCGTTTCTCGTACTCATCATGCTCTATATGGTGCTGTTCATGCCGACGCTTGCGCTCGTCAATGCGGTTGCCATGCGCCATATGCGCGATCCTCGCAAACAGTTTCCGCCCATCCGGGTGATTGGCAGTTTCGGCTGGATTGTCGCCGGACTTGTGATTGCGTTGTTGAATTGGGAGCAGCAGAATCGACTCGATTTGACGTTCAAGATGGCATCTATCGCTGGGTTTATCTTTTCGATGTATGCATTCTCATTACCTGACACGCCACCGTTGAAACGGCATATAGCTGTATCGCTCAATGAAATTTTCGGACTGGACGCACTTAAGCTTTTAAAAAACCGTTCGTATCTGATATTCTTCACTGCGTCAATTGCAATCTGCATACCGTTGTCATTTTATTACAATTTCACCAATTCTTTTTTGAATGAAATCGGCATACAGGGCGCTACGGGTTTGCAGTCTCTGGGGCAGATGTCAGAGGTTCTATTGATGCTCGCCATGCCTCTTCTCTTCGCTACACTCGGTGTCAAGATGATGCTGACAGTAAGTATGGCCGCCTGGGTAATGCGTTATGTACTGTTCGCCTACGGATATACCGACACGGCGCACTGGTCACTGATAATTGGCATTGTGCTGCACGGTATTTGCTACGACTTCTTTTTCGTAGCTGGACAGATCTATACTGACAGCCATGCCGGGCCCCGTTTCCGAAGTGCGGCGCAGGGTTTGATCACGCTAGCGACATACGGCGTCGGCATGTTGGTTGGTACGTATCTTTCTGGTGTGGTAGTGGATCACTTCACGCATGGCACGGTGCGGGACTGGCGAGGAATATGGACAGTACCTGCGCTAATCTCTTTCATTGTTCTAGTCGTGTTTTTTGCAATGTTCCGCGAGCAGAAATCAAATTACCAGGGAGTTTGAATGATTTTCTGTCAAATGGGAAAAATCAAATTATAATTATTTATTGTAAATATCATGACTTTTAATTTTAAGATGAGTCTCAATATTTAAATGGATGGAACGAAATGACAAGATGATTTTTCACTGAGGCTTGTCTAGGGCGGCGGTAAGCAGTCGTTGGTCGTTACCGGAAAGAGTGGGTATACGAAGAACATTGCGGCGCAAACACGACTTTCTCACACGAACGCTTTCGATATTTGCAGGCGGTACGAGTGCGACGGCGAGAGCAGCTTGCAAGGCAAGCCGCGTGGCCGACAGGTTGACGAGCAGCAGAAAATCAAGATTCGTGCACTTCTATGCGATCAGATGCAGTGCCGTTTGCGATATGGACGCGGCCCACGGTGTGGGAATTGATTTGGCAGCGCTCGGGACGAACTCTGTCGCTGTCCGGTGTCGGTATGTACTTGGCTCAATGTGACTTTACGCTGCAGAAGCCGTTTAACCAGGCGTACGAACATAGGCGGTGAACCATGAAGAAGTGGTCGAGCGAGACGTATCCGGTGATTACTCGTCGCAAGCAAGCCGAAAGCCCGGAAATTCAGCGGTGGAGACGAGATGGATTTGCGTTCGGACGATGTGCGCCCCTTCTACGCGCCGATGGGCAAGGACGCCTGAGCGACGCGTGATGAACAAGCGCAAAGAACTGTTAACCGTGACGAACCAGGGCCGAGTGCGCTGGAACGTTCTCGAGGGCTCGATGAGCGCCGACATCCTCATCGACTTCTTGAGGCGGTTGATGAAAGGCATTCAGAGTAAAAAGGTGTTTCTGATTCTCGACAATTTTAAGATTCGTCACGCCAAACTGGTCAAGGCATGGTTGGTCGAACGCATCGACAAGATCAGAGCGTTCTATCAGCCTTCGTGCAGCCTAGAGCTGAATCGCGGCAAGATGCCTCGCGTCGATCTGAAGACCGGTATCGCGCATCACAATCCGGCGCGAACCAATAAGTTCTTTATCTGCATTTTTTTTGCATTGAGTGCAACATAATGATTGATATTCTGAGTAAATTAAAATCTGCCATAGGCATTGGCATCCTGGTGTTGCTAGCTGCTTGCGGGCGGGGGATCGACGGATCTCCGTCCCCGGTGCCAGTGACGGGCGTCACACTAAACATGACGTCGTTCGGTCTGCTGGTGGGTGCCACCCAAAAAATGACGGCATCGGTCAAACCTGCTAACGCGACACGGCCTGCCGTTACGTGGAGTAGCAGCAACGAGGCTGTTGCGACGGTCAATGCATCTGGAACCGTTACTGCGGTTGCACTCGGCACAGCATCCATTTCCGCTAGAACGATTGACGGTGGTTTTGTCGCTAGTGCTGTTGTCACGGTTTCCGGTCGTACTGTTCCGGTGTCGGGCATCAGTGTGACGCCGGCAAGCCTGAATCTTGTGCCTGGCGCATCGGAACCTCTGGTCGTGAATGTGCAACCCGCTGATGCGACGAACGCATCGGTCACGTGGCATAGTGACAACCCCGCGGTGGCCACAGTCAATTCCGCGGGCATTGTCACGGCGGTGGCGCCGGGTACAACACGTGTGGCGGCACAGACGGCTGACGGAGACTACACCGCAGACGTAGCGGTGGTCGTCTCATCCATCGCGCCTGCGACTTTCCGTATTGGAGGCACGCTGAATGGGCTAAGTGGCGGAACACTAGCGCTACTGAACAACGGTAATGCAGATACCCTTAATCTGATGCAGAACGGAGTGTTCACGTTTGCCAACAAGGTGTCTAGCTACAATGTGACGGTCGGTACGCAGCCTGTCGGTTTTCAGTGGTGTGCTGTAACCAATGGCTCCGGAACCGCCACGACCGACGTGACTCAGGTGGCTGTCGAGTGCGGGACGGCAGCCGCCCGCACGACGACCCTGGCGGGTACGGCGGGCACCAGTGGTTCGGCGGACGGCACTGGTGCTGCTGCATCGTTCTCGTATCCCACCGGCATTACCGTAGACAGTGCAGGCAGCCTGTATGTAGCCGACACTATGAACTCCACGATTCGCAAGATTACGCCGGGTGGGGTGGTGACGACGCTGGCAGGCACTGCGGGTGTAAAAGGTTCGGCGGACGGAACCGGTGCTGCTGCATCGTTCTATCGTCCCGGTAGCATTACTGTAGACAAAGCAGGCAACCTGTATGTAACCGACACGGGAAACGTCACGATTCGCAAGATCACGCCAGGTGGGGTGGTAACGACGCTGGCGGGCACTGCAGGTGTATACGGTTCGGCGGACGGCACCGGTGCTGCTGCATCGTTCACAAATCTCAGCGGCATTACCGTAGACAGTGCAGGCAACCTGTATGTAACCGACAATGAAATGGTTCGCAAGATCACGCCGGGCGGGGGGGTGACGACGCTGGCGGGTACTGCAGGTGTGTACGGTTCGGCGGACGGCACCGGTGCTGCTGCATCGTTCTCGAGTCCCAACGGTATTACCGTAGACAGCGCAGGCAACCTCTATGTAGTCGACTTCGGTGGCCCCACGATTCGCAAGATCACGCCGGACGGGGTAGTGACGACGTTGGCAGGCACTGCGGGTGTAAACGGTTCGGCGGACGGCGTCGGTGCGGCCGCATCGTTCAACGGTCCTGGTGGCATTGCTATTGACAGCGCAGGCAACTTGTATGTAAACGATAGTAATAATTTTACAATCCGCAAGATTACCCCGGGTGGGGTGGTGACGACGCTGGCGGGCACTGCGGGTATACGTGGTTCGGCGGACGGCATCGGTGCGGCCGCATCGTTTTCTCTCGCTTGGGGCATCACTGTAGACAGCGCAGGCAACCTGTATGTAGCCGACACTAGGAACAACTCCATAATTCGGAAGATCATGCCGGTTGCGCCTTAGTACGGTTGGCTCGTGGAGCGACACCGTGAATCTTCGGACACTCGACGCCTCTTAAAATACGAGGTAGTTCAGTGACTAACTTTCAGCTTATCCACATCGAGATTTTGATGGAGCCGGAGCACCGCTGGCGTCGCTCCCCGCAGGAGAAGGTGGCCCGGCAGATTGACCGCGGTAAAGGCGGTGAGCCCTAGGTCCGTGAAGAACAGCGCAAACGGGACCGTCTCGCACGGGTGTGGTCGACATTTACAAGCGGTGCGAATGCAACGGCGAAAGCGGCCTGCAAGACAAGCCGCGTGGCCGACTGGTTGGCAAGCGGTGCGTTCTGAGCGCGCAGTGGGAAATCGAGGTTCTCGTACTGCGGCGCGATGAGATTCGGACCAGACGAAGATGCTGTTCGCGCCATTGGGTGCTGCAACTGATTCGGCAGCGGACGTGAGCACGCTCATATTGTCAGTTGCCTCGCCGCGTTTCGCAGGACCGACTACTCGTTGCGATTGCGTGGAGCAGACGGTGGAAGACGTTGATCTGCTCGGCGCAAGCTCGCATGTGCTGGGGTGAGCCCGGCTGACAGGCCGCGCCTGACACGCGATCCGACGAACTTTGATGACTTACTGCAGACTTTTGGCAAAGCTGGCGTCGAGGAACTGCTGGTGACAACGATACGTGATGCATGCCTCTTCAACATCGACAACAATCCTATTTGTTTTATCGATTTGAAGGCGTTGGACGTAACCCGCCGAAATAGATGAATTTGCTAATATTTATTTGACGGTAGTGTTTTCCATTTAAAAAATATATTGCGCGCACGATCTTCGTTTATTAACGTCATCTGAAATGAAAAAAATCGCCATGACGGAGTTATCTGAATATCTAAAGCGAAAAGCCTCGTTAGAGGCCAAGATTACCGAGGATAGGCTGAACTCAAGAGGGAGAGTGTTAGCAGAGATTCTGTTGGCTATTGGAGAGTTTCATTTTGCGATGGAGGAATTGTTTCCGTGCGGAGAAAGGCGAAAAGCGAGGCCGCGTTACTTTGATCCAATTAGTGGCGCAATATGGAGTGGCCGCGGCCGTGAACCTTATTGGATTCGCGGAAAGGACCGTCGGCAATTTGAATTAAATGATAATTCAATGCCTGAAAGTGACGGGAAATAGTTGGCGCCACATTTTACCCCTTTGCCTACCAGAGCGAATCGAATTTAGATGGGATAGCACGCGACCAGTGAGAAGAAAGTCGCAGATTTCATGTCGCTGCGTACTAATGCGCCGACGGATGCCTTGCAGAGCGCTGACGCAGTCGTGTCCGGCACTAACGGACTGTTTCGTTTCGACAGTACGATGGATATAAGATTGTTGTAACGGCTTATACAAACCTCGTCGGCACCAAATCGTACAACGCGGCGCTTTCACTGGCGCGGGCGCGCAACGCGCGGCCTGTTAACCGCGACACAGTCCGACGAAGCGAAGGTTCGGTCCGTCGACCAGGGGCCTCATACATTCGTGCTTCGACGGGTTACAAATACTTTGCAATCCAAATTAAATAGACAATTATTGGATTTTATAGAGATAGTGAAATGAGTAAGATATACAGCGTTGTTTGGAGTCGGTCGCGTCGGCAACCGGTTGCCACGGCGGAATTAACACGGGGAAGGGGCAAGGGTAGTGCGAGGTCGGTTGTATCGTGCGCAGCGGCCGTCGTGATAACAGGGGCGGTGCCTGTTCACGCCCAGTCCACGTATTACGGGGTCAACGACGGCGGTACGACACAGTCTAATGCGGACGGCAGCGGCGCTAAGGGCGCGAATTCGGTGGCGATCGGACCGGGCGCGTTGGCGAGCCTAGACGCCGGGGTGGCGATTGGCGCAGGTGCCCAAGCCACCGACCTGCAGACGATTGCTATTGGTAACGAAGCGGTCGCCAGCGGGTGGAAAGGCGTAGCCTTTGGTGTAAGCGCAAGTGCTGGAACTCTCAGCATTGCAGTTGGCCCCAATAGCGTTGCTTCGAACGTCGCGTCAACAGCGATGGGCTATAGCAGTGTGGCGCTTGGCTATGCGGACACCTTCGTTGGTGCGCACGCGGGGGGGCAGAGAACGTCGTCAGGTGGCTGGAATACGGGGATCGGCTGGGATGCCGGACTTGCTTCGTCCGGCATCTACAATACTTTCCTTGGCACGTGGGCTGGTTCTCGTGCGAGTGGTGCGGGAAATATCATGGTGGGTAAGAACGCCGGTAGCGGGATGACCGGCGATGACAACATTGTCCTCGGCAGCAACGCGGGCACCGCGTCTACCGGGAACAGTAACGTGGTAATAGGTAGTGGTGCTGGCTCGGCTACCAGCGCTAGCAAGACTGTGGCCGCCGGTACGAATGCCATCGCGGGTGCCGACGCCGCGCTTGCTCTGGGCTCGGGTGCCTACGCTGCAGGCGGTAGTAGTGTTGCGATTGGCACGGGAGCGCAGGTAACAGGTATGAATAGCATCAGCATCGGCACCGGAAACGTGGTGAGCGGTGCGAACTCGGGCGCGTTCGGCGATCCAAATATGGTTAGCGGTACGGGTTCATATGCGGTTGGCAACAACAATTCAATCGCCGCCAACAATGCGTTCGTTTTGGGCAACGGCGTGACGATTGGTGCCGGTCTCGACGGCGCAGTGGCGATCGGCAACGGCGTGGTGGCGAACGCGAGCAACACGGTCACGATCGGGACGGGTGCGACGGCCGCAACGAGCGGCAGTGTTGCGCTGGGTGCCGGCTCAGTCGCAGCAGGCGCGAATCCAATCAGCGGCGCTACTATCACCACTGCATCCGGAGGACAACTCACACTGTCCGGCTTCGCTGGCGCGAATCCAACAAGCGTAGTGTCGGTCGGCGCGCCGGGCGCCGAGCGGCAGATTACTAACGTCGCGGCTGGTCGCGTGACGGCGACCTCCACTGACGCGGTGAACGGCAGCCAACTTTACGCGGTGGCCAGCACGGTCGGCACGGCGGTCAACGGCGGTGGTATCAAGTACTTCCACGCAAATTCTACCGCGACTGATTCCAATGCGGCAGGGACCGACAGCATCGCGGTTGGCCCGGCCGCGACCGCCAACGGAGACTCGGCTATCTCGCAGGGCTCGGGCGCTGTGGCAGGCGTCAGCGGCGATCCCGTGATGTCGGGCGATGTCGCGCTCGGCGGCAACTCGAAGGCAATGGGCGGCAAGTCGCTGGCACTTGGCAACGGCGCGAGCGTCGCGACGCTTGGCGGCGTGGCGCTGGGGGCTGGTTCGGTGGCTGATCGTATAGCCGGCAGCTACGTCGATCCGATTAGCGGCGCCGGTTTCACGACAACGCTCGGCGCGGTGTCGGTGGGTGCGTCTGGCACGCTGCGGCAGATAACGAATGTAGCACCGGGTACACAACTGACAGATGCAGTCAACCTCAGTCAGCTCGAAAGTGCGATCAGCGCGCTGAACCATACGATTAATAATTTGCCACCTACGCCGATCGTACCGCCGAGCCCGAGCCAGCAGACCTGGATCACTGGTAGCCCCGCGACCTACATACCGCCTTCCGCCCGCGGCCAGAACGCAACCGCTGCAGGTAGCGGCGCAGTCGCGTCGGGCAGCGGCAGCACCGCGCTCGGTGATCATGCGACGGCCAGCGGAGCGAATTCCGTTGCCCTCGGCGCGAATTCGGTGGCCAGCGCGCCGAATACCGTGTCGGTTGGGGCGGCCGGCAACGAGCGTACGATCAGCAACGTTGCGCCGGGGCTGAACGGCACCGATGCGGTCAACGTGAACCAGTTGAACACGGGCGTTTCGAACGTCGTCACGCAGGCAAACCAATACACGAACCAGCAGATCGACGGCCTGAAGCGCGAGATGAACAGCGGCGTCGCGGCCGCAATGGCGGTCGCCGGCCTGCCGCAGCCGACCGGGCCCGGCAAGAGTGTAGTAGCGGTTGCTGGATCGACCTGGCAGGGGCAGCAAGGGGTCGCCCTCGGGGTGTCGGCGGTATCGGAGAACGGCAAGTGGATCTACAAAGGCTCGCTGACGACTAGCAGCCGCGGTGGCACGGGTGCTGTCGTCGGTGCGGGCTATCAATGGTAAATGCGCAGCGCGGCGGATGCGCAGAGGCGTCCGCCGCGGCGCACCGGAGAGCGGATGGACATAATGTCAAACGCGGGGGGGGCCCTATGTCTTTCGTCAAGCGTTAGGGGCTGACTTGGGTTGGTAAATGGTGCCGTCGCGCAACATGGCGAACAGGACGTCGCAGCGTCGCCGTGCCAGCGCGATGAGCGCTTGGTTGTGGCGCTTGCCCTGCTGGATTTTGCGCGCGTAGTAAGCCCGCGAGACAGGATCTCGCAATGCCGCGAAGGCGGATAGGAACAAGGCGCGCTTGAGCACCTTGTTGCCGCGTCTGGATGTATGTTCGTCACGGATCGACGAGCCTGAGCGCCGGGTGACCGGCGCGAGGCCAGCATAGGCCGCCAGATGAGCAGCCGAGGCGAAGGCTTTATGGGCGACTTCGGTCAGGAGTCTGGCGGCGGTCCTGACGCCGACTCCCGGCATGCTGGTCAGGACCGGCCAAAGAGGGGGAGCATGCACCAGCCGCTCAACTTCGGCGGCGATTTCGTCACGCTGCTTGCGCAAGGTGGCGAGTTGCTGGGCCAAGCGGGGCATGACGATGGTGGCAGCCTGCGTGCCGGGTACGATCACGGCTTGCTCGCTCAGCGCTTGAACGATTTCGGCCGCTAAGTTCTTGCCCATGCGGGGCGCGAGCTGTAAGCGCGTCACCAGCACCGTCGTGACGGAGTTATCGATTACCCCATCGATTGGTCGCGAGTCGCATCAACGCGGCGTTGGCAGCACGCAAATCGAATAGTTCCGGGCCGAATTCTGGGCCGACCCATTGACGATAGTTACTGACACGTTCATCAAATAGTGCGTGATATTCAAGCGGCGTAACGGACATGTTTCTCGTTGAACAGGTTACGAATCACGTTAGGTTCCTTCTGCCGACGATGCAGATGGCTCCGGACGTTGCGGATCATGTCCGCTTTGTTGGTCGGACGGCTCTTGCCGAGCGCGTTGGTTTTCACGTCCTGATTCAGCAATTCATCCGGGTTCAACTCGGGACAGTAGCTTGGCAGCCGGATCAGGCGCAGGCGATCGGCGTGCTCGGCGACGAACTGCTTGATAGCAACAGACCGGCGAACCGGATGACCATCAACGATCAGGTAGATCTTCCGGGTAGCCTGCTTGAACAGGCGCTTCAGGAATTCGATGAACGTCGCGTTCTTGAACGTGCCCTCGAAGACCATGAAGTGTAGAAGTCGCGACCCGATCTGACAGTTACCCGTTTTGAAGGTGCCTGACTGTCCCGGTCCGTAAAGCACAGCGTCCTGTTGACCGACATACCCGCTTGTGATGCGAAGAGATATTCGTCGCGTCGGCAATGGGATGGCAAGTCCACTGCCGACGGTACCCCGGATTACTGCAATACGGGCGCGCTGATGCCATCGACATTCGGCGCCCAGCCGGAGGGGTTCGAAATCTTCAGCGTGTTCTGAGCACCGGCGTTGAACGTGCCGGTAACCTGCATCGAATCCGTCGTCGTAAAGCTTCCCGTCGGCGGAAACGAAACCGTAATCGGTGCTGCACCGTTGAAGCTGACCTGAGCGGCTCGAGCAGCGGCATTGCCGTTGGTATAAAGTATCTGCACCGTGTACGTGCCGGACTTCGGCACGGAAATTCCATTGAACGTCAACGTCCCGCCGTTGCCGATATAGCCGACACTCTTCCCGCCCGAGCAGCCGGGGCACGTGCCGCTCTTCGCACCACCGCTTACCGTATTGGCTGATGCTTCGGCTTCGTATGCCACCGTCGGTTTCATGTAGCGGACGGGTCCGGCGACAGTGGCAATCGAATCGATGTCGGGCGCCGACGTACCGCTGTCGAGACTCGACAGCACGATGGTGTTCGCTGACGACGCTGTGAGTGGAGCATATACTGTGACGGTTCCGATGGTGCCGTCATTACCCGAGGGCGGGAATTTCACGAGCGTGGCGGGTCCACCGTTAACGCTCAGGTTTGCCTTGGCAAACCGACTACCAGTGTTTTGATATGCGATCCGCACATAGCCACCATAGGTTCCGGACGTAACGTTCCCGAAGTTGATGCTACCGAGACTGGACACAATGTTTCCGGACGAGCACTTGCTGCATGGCTTCCACGTCGAGGTACCGGAGAGCTGATTTGGCGCGTACGAGACTGCCGGACCGTCCGCGCCGCTGATCGTTAGCATGACCACGCCGTGCGACGGCACAACGGGGGCGCTATAAGATCCGCTGAAGGTGCCCAGATCGTTACGTGCCCAGAGATCACGAACCGTTGCCGGAGATGACGCATCCAGCCCCAACTGTGCCCACGTCACTGTCATGGGAGCGTCGGCAGCGGCATTGTTGAAAAGCACTACTGCGCGTCGTCCGGCTCCCATCAGCGGCTTAGCGATCACCTCTAGGTCTGTCAGAGCGTGGTTGACAATCACGCCTTGAAGCCCCAGTCCGTCCTGATCCACTGCGATCACTTCGGGATTCGTGATTATGCTCAGCGTCTCGCTGCTGAGCGGTGCGGACGTCGAGAACGCATTGCCGAGGATCAGCGGCGCACCTGATATAGCCCACAGACTGAAATGCGTGCGATCCTCGATCGCCGTCATCCCGGATGCAATCATCATCATGTCCGGGTCGTTATACGAACCGGTATGCTGCGCTTCAGGGAAGAGGTTAGGCTTGAAGTTGTTGGCGATAACACTTGCATAATTTGCCGTGATGGGGCCGCTGGCCGGTACGGTCACGATATCGCCGGTCATACGCCACATATCGGCGACGTTACCCCAGTAGTAACCGCGGTCCGCACCACCGTCGGGTCCGCCACTGTGAGGGTTGATGCTGAACACAATACGCTTTCCGACTTTGTCTCCTGCGGCATCCAAGGCGTCACGCATTGTCTGAAAGTAGGGAGCTTGATCGGCCGCAGTGGTCGCCTTGTTTGGCCAGCACCAGTCGTATTTCAGGAAATCGACGCCCCAGATTGCAAAGGTATTCGCATCCTGAACCTCATGACCGAGACTCCCCGTTACGCCCGGGTAGTTCCGGCCTGGATTGCTCTCGGCACATGTCTTCGGTCCAGGTGAACCGTAAATCCCGAACTTCATCCCCTTCGAATGAATATAGTTTCCGAGCGCCAGCATGCCACTCGGAAACGACGTCGGATTCGCGACCAGATTTCCTTGGGCATCCCGGGCCAGCGCAGCCCAGCAATCATCGACATTCACGTTCTGATATCCAGCCGCCTCCAACCCACTGCCTTCCATGTAATCCGCAGCCGCCCGAATCTTGCCTTCGTCGATGCGGCAACCATAGGCGTTCCAACTCGCCCATCCCATGGCGGGTGGCGCGACCGGAATCTGCTTCATTATGTTCTGGTTTGCCGGGGCTGACGGTGTCGCCGGAGCACCATTTCCAGTTGGTCTATTATTCGAAGTGCCATCGACGAGAGCCTGCAGTGAAGCAGCGGTCGAGCTTATGTCTTCCCCCCCACATCCAGCAATGCTCGCGGCGATCACGCACAGGGAAATACGCAGTAATGCGTACGATTTATTTTTCTTCATTGTTTTGAGTCTCCACGTTTTTAGTTAGAATAACGACATTCTTTGGCAGACTAACCGTGGGAGTCCGTTGATGTCAAAAGTTCCAATGACTTTCCAGTTTTTGGGAATTTTCCCTGCGGATTCAACCCGTCGATGCAACGAATTGATGAAATCGCTCAGCCGGTGTATCGAAGTTTAGAGTCTCTCGCGGACGCTCGTTGAGCCGTCTGGCTACTGCGTTGAGCTTGGCTTGCGAATAGGCCGAGAGGTCGATCCCCTTGGGGAAATACTGTCTGAGAAGTCCATTTGTGTTCTCGTTCGAACCCCGTTTCCAAGGGCTCTGCGGATCACAAAAGTAGACCTTGATGTCGGTGGCCACGGTGAAGCGCGTGTGATCGGCCATCTCTTTGCCCCGGTCCCAGGTCAGTGATTTGTAGAGTTCCTGAGGAAGCTTGCCGGCGTGCCGAATCAACGCATTGATGACCGTTTCCGTATCCTTGCTGCCGACCTTGACTAGCATCACGAAGCGGCTCTGACGCTCGACGAGCGTGGCAATCTGACTGTTCGCGCTGCCGAACAGCAAATCGCCTTCCCAGTGGCCCGGTATCGCGCGATCGTCAACCGTCGCGGGGCGCTCACTAATCGGGACAGTGTCGCAAATTCTGCCGTGGTCATCCGTCTTCATTGTGTGATGACGCGAACGGCGCATGGCTCGTGAGCGCCGTAAATGCTCGAGCAATTCCTTTTAGAGCGCACCACGAGCTTGTATGTAGAGGCTGCGGTATATGGTCTCGTGCGACACCTGATAGTCCCTGTTGACCGCGTACACGTGCTTAAGCCAACCGGCGATCTGCTCGGGCGACCACTGCAGTTGGAGCTTGCTTGCCACGACCTGGGCAAGTTCCCGGTTCCTGACGAGCTTACAGATTTGTGGGCGACGGGCGCGTTCCCAAGCAAGTTCGTCAGCATTGTTCGCCCGATAGCTCGGCATACCTCCGTTCCGCTTGAGCTCGCGGCTAATGGTGGACGGAGCACGTCCGAGTTGATTCGCAATTGCGCGAATCGAATCGCCAGCAATCACCGAGCGCGAGATCTCCTCCCGCTCGGCAAGGGTCAGTGCCAATCTCGAACGGTGCCGTTGCTTGGGCTGTATGCCGCCCGTTTCGGCCAGAATCCGATGTACCGAGGAATGGTTCCGATCAAACAACTGAGCGATCTGCTGCAGCGACTCGCCCGTGCGCCAACGCTCCCACATTAACGCCTTCTGGGTGTCTGTATAGTAGATCCGCCGTCTCTGTTTCATGACAACACTCCTTGCTGCTATGCAGCCTCAAGTGTGTTGCATCGACGGGTTGAATCCGCAGTGAAGACACGCCGTAGTCGCCTTTTAGTCCGGCGACCAGCTTCTTCAACCACGCATTCTCTTCCATCAGTTGCTTATGTTTCCCTCGCGCTCAAAAGCAAGTATAGAAACCGTCGTGCCGCAAGGTAACGGATGAGTCGGTTCGTCGTCGTTCTCGACGGGTGTTTCGGACGTCTAGGATCACTGCGTGTTGGACGATAACTTCGCGGAACCTGTAGGCAACATCCAGTGCGAGAAAGCCCCTGACCAAAATCTACCGGCCCGCGCAACCCGGATCTTCGACCTATATGTCACCCCCCCATATCGGTAGTCATGCAGGTCCACGCGCCACCGCGCTGCTCGAGTTGAGTCACGTATGGCAAGCAGTGCGCTTCGCCATGCTTGCGGTGCAATTCGTTAAAGAATGGCAAATCGATCTATTTCGTGACGAGCCTTCATCAACTGGGCGTGCGGATACAGTATCGTGACTGACCTTAAATCTTCTTGCGTGTTGCCATGGACGATGAGTTCGAGCCTTCTGTGCCACTCGATATCTGGCTACTTCGAATAGCTGTCGTCGAGGTCGTCGCCCTAATTCTCGGGTGTACATACGCATTGGCGATGATCGATGATTACGCGAGCTTGACGCTTGTCATGAACATGGTGGTTGGCGCAGCAGGATTTTCGATTGCATCTGCAACGGTCGGTTCAATCAAATGGATTTTGATTCGTAGTCCTAGTACATATACACTATACGCTGCATTGATATTGCATTTTGTGATTATAGGTGCTGGCGTGGTTACCATGCTAAGTAATCAAGGAATCCAGTGATTGCCTATCCCGCGGAATTATTTGGGCAAGACATTTTCAGGTCAGATGGTGGTTAGGTGCGTACTGGCGCACAGGTGATCTGCTATAGGAGTCCTGGACAGAGCTGAGCGTTAGTGTCCGGTGTTTCAGGAATTTTTGGTCGTAGGCCGAAGGCTGTATTGCCGGGCGAATTCGCGCGGTGTCAAATCCTTGGGCGCCATGTGCGGTCGAGCCTCATTGTGGTCTCGGCGCCATGCCTCAATCTCGCGTTTGGCCTCTGCCAACGACGCCGACTAGTTGTGAAGCTTCAATAGGTTGTATCGATGGTTCCTCCGGACTGAGTCTGGGAGACTGGAAGTCGCCAAACACCCAACCTTCCAGGAACCCAGCCGGATGAACACCCATAAGAATGCCCGACTCACTTTCGCACGTCGACTTGAGATGGTTCAGGAGATCACCGAATTCGGTTCAAGCGTGCCGCAGGCCGCAGCCGATCATGGCGTGACAGCGCCGACCGTGCGCAAATGGCTGGAGCGCTATCTGGCCGGTGGTGCAGCAGCGCTGGCTGACGCCTCGTCGCGTCCGGCGCGCTCCCCACGTTCAATCGCTCCGGCAACTGCCTTGCCGATCTGGAATTACGCCAGCAGCGCTTGCTACAGCGCCAGATCGCCCGACAGGCAGGCGTGTCTGCCTCGACTGTCAGCCGCGTGCTGGCGCGTGCCGGACTATCCCGGCTGAGCGACCTGCAACCGCGTGAACCCGTTCAGCGCTACGAACACGAGGCGCCCGGCGACTTGCTGCACATCGACATCAAGAAGCTCGGTCGAATCGCGCGTCCTAGCCATCGTGTCACCGGTAATCGGCGCGATACGGTGGACGGCGTGGGTTGGGAGTACCTGTTCGTCGCCGTAGACGACCATGCCCGGATTGCCTTCACGGCGATGCATCCCGACGAGACGAAGCGCAGTGCCGTGCAGTTCCTGCGCGACGCCGTTGCGTGGTACGCCGGGCTCGGCGTGCAGGTGCGCCGGTTACTGACCGACAACGGTTCGGCGTTCCGTTCGCACGAGTTTGCTCGGGCCTGTCAGGAACTGGGTATCCGACACAAATTTACGCGGGCGTATCGTCCGCAGACCAACGGTAAAGCTGAACGCTTCATCCAGTCGGCTTTACGTGAGTGGGCCTATGCATGGACGTACCAAAACTTGGCTCATCGCATTGAAGCCTTGGCGAGTTGGCAGCATCACTACAACTGGCATCGGGCTCATAGCGCCATCGGCGGCATTGCGCCGATGGCGAGACTTCCCGCGTCGAGAAACAACCTCTTGACGCTTCACAACTAGTGCAGGTTTTAGCACTCGTCGAAAAATGACCCCTCGAATGTATCGATGAAGTTGCTATCCGGAGGGGTGCCGGGACGGCTGAAGTAAATCGGCATCTTGTAGTGTCCACACATCCAGCAGGCGACCCGAGAATTCGCTGGCGTCATCGGCAAACGGGGGGGGCGGGGTAGCCGTGCCGCTGTTAGTTGACATCTAGATGAAATCGCTAGTGATGAAGCACGGAAGCCATGCCAAATAATCTATGGCATAATATTAAGTATATTTATTTTGCAATGCATATCATTTATTAATTAATAATTTCGCGTGCAAATTGACAAACAACGAAAAACTTCGGATGTAACGACGATCTTTCATGTAAAGTGAAAATGCGATGCACGCCCCCGATGCACGCGCCCTCAGGTGAGTCGAATAGACTCCGCTGGGTTGCCGGCGCCGGCGTGGCGCCGGCCTTTTTATTAAAAATTTCATAATAAGTGTTAATTTGTTTTACATAATAAAAAAGATTTTATTGGGTGCGTTGGATTTTTGAAATAATACAGAAATTACTGTGTTTCAAGAACTCTTGATTAACTTAATAGGATTGAGGCTAGCCCAATTTCCGTCCCGGTCTTAGTTGGAAAATTCCGGCTCTTCGGGGCGGGCCAATCGGCCCGATCGGTGCACTGGCGGGCGAATTCCGCCGGTGTCATCCACTGCAGCGCAGAGTGAGGACGCGCCTCGTTATAGTACTCGCGCCAGACTTCGATTTTGCGTCTGGCATCTTCCAGCGACAAGAACCAATGTGCGTGAGGCATTCCTCCCGAAAGCGTCCGTTGAATGATTCATTCTTCGCGTTGTCGGTCGGCTTGCCAGGACGCGAGAAGTCGATCTCCACGCCATTCTCGTACGCCCATTTGTCGAGCGCCTTCGAAATGAATTCGCTGCCATTGTCTGCCTTGATATAGCGGGGAAGCGGACGATGCTGCGCAAGCCGGGTCAGCGCGGCGACAACGTGCTCGCCACGCAATGAGCCGTCGACCTCTATGGCTAGGCATTCCCGCGTGTAGTTGTCCACGAGCGTGAGCGTGCGCAAGCGTCGACCATCAAACAGCGCATCGGCGACGAAGTCCATACTCCAGATTTCGTTGATTGCGCTCACTGACTGCTTTGGCTGCCTGCGCCGAGCCGACTTGTTCCGTCGAGGTCGTTTGTGGCGCAACGAAAGCCCGAGTTCCCGATACACGCGTTCGACTCGTTTATCGTCTAATTGCTGTCAATAGATCATCCTCCTGGAAAGGGTTCAGACCAGCCGTTTCCTTGTCGTCTTCGTGGTCGTGTTCACGCCACAACATGCCGTCAGAGAGTCGCTACAACGTTCCGATGTGATTGCCGCGGTTTTCCCGCAAAGCGCGTCAAGGAATCCTTGAGGCGACGTAATCAGCCTGGATGAACCGGTACCGCAGTTGTTGCAGGTAAAGCGACTTGCGATGGCGAGCGTGTGGCTATCCCGGGATGAACTCCTCGCCGCTTCTCCACATTGAGAGCAGCAGCGTCGAGAGCTTGCGAGCGGTTGCAACCAGTGCTTTGCGCAAGCCAATCCGGGGAATCAGTGCCTGCGCCCAACGTCGGAGTGCGCAGCCGCGCTTATGACGCAGGAGCAAAGCCGACGCCGCCTCGAACAGCATGTGTCTGGTCAGCCGGCAGCCGGTCTTGGATATTCCACCGTTATGATCGACGTCCCCTGATTGGTACTTCCTTGGCGTTAGACCAAGATACGGACCAATATCGCCGACACGGCGGAATCGATCCGGATTGTCGACAGCAGCAGCGAATGCCACTGCTGTCTTCACGCCGACACCGGGGACCGTCATCAGACGACGACACACACATCGCTGGCGCGCGCAATCCGCTCAAGCGCCTTATCGGTCTCATGGACTTGCCTGTCTATATGCCTCCAACTGTCGATCAGGATGTCGACTACGCCACGGATTAGCGATGTCGATGGCGTATGTTGCTCGACGAGTTTCTCGAATGCGCTGCGCGTACCAGGAGGCAGCACAACACCAAAGGTTTTGAGCACCCCGCAGATCTGGTTGTACAGGCCGGTACGCATACTGACCAATTGACTGCGCGCTCCAAGAAGCAGCCGGACTTCGTGGCTCGCGATACTTTTGACTTCGACGGCACGATACCAGCCACTGCGCGTGAGTTGAGCAATGCCGCGCGCATCATTGCTGTCAGTCTTGTTCAGTTGCGTCGCGAGCGCTGCGTGCACGTGGCGGGCATGAATGCAATCAACAGGAACACGTCGATTTCGCAGTGCGTGATAGAACCATACTGCGAGAGGGCCAGTTTCCATTCCGACGCGCCGGACCTCGGGGGCTTGCTGTCGGATGATGCTATCAATAGCCTGCGGATCCGATGCTACTGTTCCGCGCCAGACGGGATTACCGTCCCCATCGATTACGCAAACCGCCGTTGACTTCTGCGATACATCGAGACCCACATACGTTTCCATGGCAGCCTCCGTCGTTAGCCGGAGACGCAATTACAGCATGTGGTTGTCTCGCCAGCCTTCCCGGCGACGCATCACGTATGCGCGGGGTGCGCCGTAATGCACCCGCACTTCCGTGATCTCCTTGATGCGCATCTCCAGCGCGCTTTGATCCCGCGCGACCGACTCGTAACGGTAGACTGTGCGGGACAGTTGCAACAACGCGCAGGTCTGCCGCTGGCTTGCGCCGAAACGCTGCATCAAGTCCGTGACAAGCTCACGGCGCCGAGAAGGCTTCAGAGCTTTTTTTGACAGCACGTCCTGCAGCATGGCCTTGTCCAGCGACAAATCTGCTACGAGCCGCTTGAGCTTCGCGTTCTCTTCTTCAAGCTGCTTCAGCCGGCGCAGCTCCGATGGCGACAGCCCGCCGTACTTCGTGCGCCAGTTGTAAAACGTCGCGTCGCTGATCCCCATCTTGCGGCAGACCTCCGCGACAGGCGTGCCCAACTCGGCCTGCTTCAACGCGTATGCGATCTGCTCTTCGGTGAACTTGCTCTTCTTCACGGCATGACCTCCAAGTCTCGATGACATCGATATGCCGGAATTTTCCACTTCCAAGTGGGACAGTTTTGTGGGCTAGGGTCACTTTCGACTACATAAGCTCCCATTTCTTTGCATTAATGTCATATAGCCGGGGGCGATCGCAATGGCATGCGATCGCCTCGTTTTTCGCGTTACTGGCCGCTCGCTCGTACAGCTAGCGGGACATCGACGGAATGGAACTGGTGGTTGCCTTAGCGTAGAAGCCAACTAGCGTGTCGTGCATCTGTTGACGGCTGGCGTCGTCGGCATAGGCCATGTGGCCTCCCGGGTACAACACCCGCGTGTAGCTAGATTGCATCTGCGACGCTGGGATCTGGCCGCCCTTGGGATCTGAGACGTATTGCATGTCCCAGTCGACGAGCGCGGCCGGCACCACGCCGTCGTAGTATCCGGCGGCGGTCATCACCTGCATTTTCGGATTGATTGCCATTTCATCCGCAATGAAGATGGTCGCGTCGGGGAAGGACAACTGGCTTCCGTCCGGATAGCTGGTAGTGTGATTCCACGTGCCATTGGTAGCCGCATTCATCCCCTGATATCCGGAAGCGGTCTGGTATTTGAGCGTGTTATAAACATACGACGTAAAGATCGGCGTGTAGGCGGACAAATCGTCGAGGGATGGATCGTATGTTAGGTAATTATCGATCGACTTCTGAATATTGGTTCCTGCCAAAGCCTTGCGCAGATCGTATGCGCCGAGTGTTTTCCCTTGAACGAACGATTTGTCGAAACCCATTGGAATCTGCGGCCCGATGCCTTCATTGGCGAAATAGAAGGTGTCGGCAATGACCGTCGGATTGGACGGAGTCGATTGCGCCTGGGTATTGAAAAAGTACGGACTGCCGCTTGCATCCGCGTACAGGAGATTGCCGAACAGCGCGTTGAGCTGCGGCGCGATGGCTTGTGCCTGGGTGGCCGCACCGGTCGACGAGCGCCACGACGAGTCGGGCAGCCCGGTAGTCGCATTCAGCGGATCCGCGAGCTTGACGAGCGTATTGAACGAGAAATCCTCCGATTTTTGAAAGAGGTCGGACAGGCTGAGACCTGACAGCATCGGGTCGGTAATGGCCCCCCAGTATTTGGCCGCCATCGTGATGGTCGGGCCGATCAGCGATGGAACCGGATAACGGCGGCTCGGATGAACGGAGCCGTCGCTGTACATGTTGATGCGCTGTTCGTATTCGTTGAGGGCCGGCGCCTGCATGATCAGGCCGCTCAGCTTGATCCCGTAGGTGTCGTGCAGCGTGTACGACATGATCCCGACCCGCGGCCCACCGTACGACTCGCCGTAGATCATCAGCGGCGACTGTCCGCGATTGTTGATGTTCAGGTAGCGGTAGATCAGCCCTGCATTGACCAGTTCATCCGCATCGACGCCCCAGAAATCCTTGTTCTGCTTCGGCGCGATCGCTTCCGAATAGCCCGTTCCCGGCGGGTCGACGAACACGATATCGGTCTTGTCGAGCAGCGTCTGCGGGTTCTCTCCGAGCGTGACGTCATTGGGACCGGAGACGGTCGAGCCCTGTTCGGAAAATACCCGCATCGGCCCGTAGGAGCCCATGTGCAGAAAGTTCGATGACGAACCGGGCCCGCCATTGAAGAAGAAGGTGACAGGGCGCTTGGTGACGTCCGCGCCGTCCAGCGTATACGCCGTATAGAAGAGCGACGCCGTCGGCGCGTTGGTATTGGGATCCCGCACGGTCAGGTGGCCCGCCGTCGCCGTATAGGTAAGGGGTTTGCCGTTGAGCGTAATGCGGTGGTGGGTCACGGCCGCTGCTTCTGTCGCGGACGGCAGTGATCCGGTTGCGGTTGTGTCGTAGACAGTGTTGTCGACGCAGGGCTGGTCTGCGGCCAATGGCGGAAGCGACGGCGATGCCGGTGTGGTAGCAGACGTGGTTTGAGATGAAAGCGGAGCCGGCACCGCAGCAACAGGCATTGCAGCAGGCGTTGCAGCCGCCGGGCCGTCATCGCCACCGCAGGCGGATACTAGGCAGGCGGCGAGGATGGCCGCCCCGAGATAGCCGGCCTTGATCGACGGTAGCCGACAGCCGAAATGATTCGAATCAGGTGAATACGACATTTTTACCCCTTCTGTTTGAATATAAAAATGACGACCTCATGCATTTGGCAACCTCCTGTTTGCCAATATTGATGGATTAAGTAGATGCAGCCAGGATGATGTGCTTGCATGAACATCATTCAATTAATACATTAATTAAATGATGTTTTGGTTTTGCTTTCACCTTTTTGGTGGTGGCGTTTCAAATTTACGTCACGAAGCATTGCGACGCAAGAGATTTGTCGAAAGCAAAAATTTGATACGCTAATTATAAGCGCGGATTAGTTCAATGGCATTTTCAATTGCAGCGGACGCTTTTGATTATTTGATGCAGAGAGATATTCGACGAGCGTATCAGACGGAAGACCCAGTGAGGGGCAGCCGTAATGTGCGACGCGTCGATGAGATCCTGGCGTGCGTGCGGCAGACCGTTGCCTATCGACTGAGATTGTGCCTTCTGGTGAAATTGGCGCCGAACTCGACCTGCAGTGGAGCACGAGACGATGCGCCGCTGGGCCATGAGGCTGTTGCCGAAACTGGAAGAGATTCTTGGCCGTTTAAGCAACTGGTCGGGAAAAGCCGGCCGATAGACGAGATGTACATCGAGTCCGGCAAGCGGTGGTGTATCTGTAATGGGCACTCGACAAGGGCGGCATCACCGTCGACCTCGTGCTGAAGTCCCATTGTGACAAGGCCGCGACCCAGAGGCATGTTGAAAAGGCGATCGGCCCGAATGCCGGGCCGGAGAAGATGACGGTCGACTAGAACGTGTGGACCGGTCGCGCTGCAGACGATCTAGCGGCGCACCAACTATTGATATTGAGACAGATCCTCGAGAGCGGGCCAACCCAGAATTTCACTCATCAACTAAACAAATTAAATAATTATTATAATTGAGATTAAAATATCTGAAAATGAAGTTGATTGTAAATTAGTTACAAAGAAGAAAAAAAGTGACTCCAATGGCAATTATTCGTGTAGCGTGGCGCCAGAGTACGTTCCCTCTTCGAGGGGCATATGCTCCCGGTTGACTTTTGGTATTCAGATCGTGTTGATTGTTGTCGGGAATGTTAGGTGACGCTTTATTTTTAATCATTAATACATTAATTGTATATTATATTTTCTGATGTCGATGCTGCAATCAGCTGGTTCGATACCGCTCTTAAATCAAGCCCACCCAGTGTACGTACTGGCGGCGTCGGCGTACCCACCAGTTAGGACGATTGTGGTCGATCCTTCGCGGTTCGGTCCGGCACCCCGTTGTTTTTTTTCGCCATTCGATGCCTTACTAGAAATGCTTCTTTTACAGCGGCAGAAGGGGCAACCGGTTGTGGCTGTGGCACATTCCGGTTTTCTGTCCAGTCACTTCTTCTACTCACATCCATTGAGGCAGCGGCCCCTCACAATGCACGTTGCCTGGCTAGCCCACGAAGCCCGGCTCGTCACTGATTCAAACGGATTTGCCATCCGGGTAGCCCGCGAGCAAGCTGCACGATGGAGGGTTAGGTCTCGTACATTGAACGAAATGATGATCGATGCAGGCACGTGGTCATTGCTCGACCGAGCGCACGAGTGCGCTGGACTATTCGCGTGGCGCGAGACAATGCAACTCGTACGAGGATGGTTTGCGGCACCTGCTGCTTCAGAAGCCGCCCTACGACGGGCGTTGATAGCGTTGGACACGGTGGGGACGGTCGCCATCTCCGTCGACCGTGCAACCCAACTTGCAATGTACGATCCGGAAACAGGAGGGTGGCATTTCATACCGCGCAATGCGGTTGATCACTGAATCATCTTAAAGGGTGCTGAAATTCGATGCGAAAAAAATATATTCCGATGTTCAACGCATACCCAAGAGCGCGGTACTGACAGCGCCATCGGCGTAACCATTTGAAAATTGTATGGCCATCGAACCCGAGGATCTCCTACCGTATTTCGAGCGTGAATTGGCTCTGCTGCGTCGCTCGACGCGCGCATTTGCCGAGCTTTACCCAAAAATCGCAGCTCGCCTGGCGATGTCCGGCGAGCACTCGGATGACCCGCAAATCGAACGGCTGCAGCAATCGTTCGCGTTGATGTCTGCCCAGCACGATATCCGGCTCGAGGACGAAGTGCCCGAGTTTACGCACGCATTGATCGACACGATCCACGGAGCGTTCCTACGGCCGTTTCCGTCGTGCGTGATGGCCCAGTTTCGCGGCGACCGCTACGGCAAGCTGACTGCGCCGCGGCTAGTTCCACGCGGCACACAGTTGGTCGCACCGAATTCCCGGCTGGTGTTTTGCACCGCCGCCGACGTTACCTTGGTGCCGTTGATCGTCTCTGCCGTACGTTATGCGACGTCGACCGTCGCACCGACGCGAGTGCCACTGCCGCCCGACACCACGGGCATTTTGTCATTCACCCTCGAACTCACTTCGCCGTCAGTCGAGTTCACCATCGCTCCGGACATGCTGCGGCTGCATTTGGCAGGACGGAGAGAGGTCGCAGCCGCGCTCGCCGACGGCGTGCTTATTCACTCCGCGCGCGCTTTTATTGAGTTGGACGGCAACGGGCGGTGGAACCGAGTGGACATGCCGCTGACAGCCGCAGGATTCGATGATGCGGAAGCGCTGCTCCCGCCGCCTCGCGACGACACGGTTGTGCCGTTTCACCTGCTTATGGAATATGGTGCCTTTCCTGCGCGATTTGACGGCCTCGATTTGAACTTGGCTCGGTTGAAACGGTTGGCGGCTGGCGCGCGACGAATCACGGTGCATTTGGCGCTCACCGGCATCCATCCCGACTCTCGTCGCGCCCAACGACTCGCTGTAGCGTCGGCCGAGAATCTCCGATTGTTTTGCACGCCCGCGGTCAACCTGTTCTTGCGCAAAGCTGAACCAATCGAAACCAAGGCTGGGTTGGCCTATTACGCGCTGAAACCAATTTCGCTCACATCCGCGAGTACGACAGAGGTCTGGGCGGTCGATCAGGTACGGATGACGACTGCTGAGGGCGTCGTAGTTCTGCCGCCCTTCGAATCGATGCAGCACGCGCCTGGCGCAGTGCGGGATTTGTATTGGGTCGCCTTGCGAGACGAAGCCCGACGCGCGCCGAAGCCGCCCGCCGAGCCAGCTAAATCGGGGCAGGAAGCAGCACATGTTCGGGTAGCCGGAGCCAATAGCGATGCGTTGCGTGGTCTGGAGCTCGCGCTTGTGAACACGCGCGGCGAGCCTGTCGGTCCTCCCGCGCAGTGCCGACTCGACATCGTGCTGTCTTGCACGAACGGCAATCTGGCCCACATGCCGGAGAGGCAACTGGTCCTGAGCGGTGACGACTCCGTTGACGAGATCGAAATGTTGGCGAAACCAAGCGCGAGTCCCGCACCGGTTTTTCGTCGCGGTGAGCTGTGGGAATTTCTGTCATGGCTGGTTCCGCAGGCAGTACGGTTGAATGCCGATGGACTCATGAAGCTCAAGCAGCTGTGCGCCCGCTTTGGCATGTTTGCACCCGATGGCGGGCACCGATTCGACGCGCTCCTATCTCTCTCAGTTGAGCGCGTGCGGCGCTGGATGCCGGGGAAACCTGCTTCAGCGTTCGTTCAAGGGCTGGAGATCCGGCTTGTGATTGAAGAGCAGCGTTTTGCCCAATTCAGTCTCGAAGGGTTAGGGCGCGTGATGGATCGATTTTTTTCTCCGTACGTGCCAGTCACCAGCTTTGTACAGATCGTGTTGGTCTCGGGCGAGACGGGTACGGTACTGCGACGCGGTGAAGCTTGGGCAGGCAGCCAGCCACTTACTTGATGTGCCGACGTACCGGATGCTAGCAACGAAATTGCAAAGAAATCTCAGTATCTTTGTCTCGTAAGCGATTTGTCCTACAGTAGCGCGGCTTGGCACTGGTGCGCTAGTTGCGACAAGACCTCAAACGAGAACAAAGGGAATTCAAATGAGTTTCGCCCCAAATGGCGGTATTCCGGCCGGTTTCGGCGGGAATCTGTTGGGCTCGCGGAGTGCACTCGGTGGCCTTGCTGGGCCGGCTGCGTCCACGATTGCCGGTCAGATCGGCCCGCTCGCCAGCGTCGCCGGTCATCTCGACACTGTGCAACGTGCCGTTCAGCTTGCGCAGACCGGCTTCTCGCTGATGAACAAAACGCCGGCCGCGATCGCGGACGCGCTCAACAATGCGGCTGGCGGTGTTGCTCGACTGACTCAGCTAAATCGATATGTCACCGTGGACACGCCGCTCGGTTTGGACGTGTTGCTGGTCAGCACCGCGATCATCGATGAGCACGTCAATCGGTTGCCGGAGATCCACCTGGATTTGCTGTCTCACCAGCATGATCTGGCGCCCGATCAACTGATCGGCCAACCGATCAAGATCCGATTCGACCAAAGCGCACGGCAGTCCACGTTGGAGCGCATCGTCTCGTCAGGCGGGGCCGACGGTATCCGCTACTTCGACGGCTACGTCACGTCGTTCGACCGGGCCGGCACTCCGGGCAACGTGACGCAATATCAAATGACGGTGGTGCCGTGGTTCTGGTTTCTGACGCGTTCGACCGATTGCCGGATTTTCCAGAACAAGACCGCTCAGGACATTCTCACTGAGATTTTCCATGATCACGGGTTCGCCGATTTCGAATTCGACATTCGGACCGCACAGAAGCCGCTCGAATACATCGTGATGTACCAGGAGTCGTATTACAATTTCTGCGCGCGGCTGATGGAGCAGGAAGGCCTGATCTGGACGCATCGCTACGAGAAGGAAAAGCACTTCCTTGTTATCGGCGATACCAATTTCGTTTTCCGCCCGATCGACTGGCTGGCCAATTTGCCGTATGCCGCCACTGCGGCGAGCGAAGACAACGGTATCGATCAGCTGCATGAAGGGCGGCGTTTCGGCGTCGGCAAGATCGCCTTTCGCGACTTCAATTATCAGAACCCGTCGTCGCCGCTGATGCTGGCGCAGGTCGAACCGGAGAATCTCCGGCATGCGGGACTTGAGGCAACGGAGCGTTTCGAACACCAGTCGTTGTTCGACCACGGCGATGACGGTTATCGTTACGCACGCATTGCGATGCAAGCGGAAGAGGCGAGCGCGCATCGCTATACGGGCAGCGGCTATGCTTGGCGGATGACGGCTGCAGGTAGCGTGACGGTGACGAACCATCCCGTCACGGCCAACAATCAGGAATACGCGATTCTGTACGTTCGTCACGAGGCGGTGAACGACTACACGGAACACAACGCAAAACTACCGTACCGCAATACATTTTCTTTGCTCCCCAAGAAATTTCCGTATCGTTCGCCCAGAAATACCCCGAAGCCCGTCGTCCACGGCACGCAATCGGCAATTGTGGTTGGCCCAAAGGGCGAAGAAATTCATACGAACGGCAGTGCCGTAAAGGTGCACTTCCTGTGGGATCGCCGCGGCAAGTTAGACGGCTCGGATTCGATGTGGATTCGCGTGTCCCAACCGTGGGCGGGCGACGGGTGGGGGGCGGCCGCGATCCCACGAATCAACCAAGAGGTCTTGGTCGCGTTTAATCAGGGGGATCCCGACAATCCGGTCATCGTGGGGCGCGTGTACAACGGCGAGCAGGACAATCCATACCACGGCGCCGCAGGGCAGACGATGGGGATCAAGAGCCAGACGCACAAGGGGGCCGGCTCTAACGAACTGCGGTTCTCCGACGTGAACGGTGGCCAGGAAGTCTTTCTGCATGCGCAGAAGGATATGAACACGGTCATCAAGAATTCGGAAACGCATACGGTTGAAGCCGGTGCGCGCACGGTCTCGCTGCTCAAGGGCAGCGAGACGAAGCAGATCGCGCAGGGCGGGTTGAAGGAAACCATCGCGCTGACTCGTGACACCACGGCGAACGTGATCAACACGAAGGCCATCGCGAGCAAGGCCGGGCCCGGCATGCAAAGCCATCAGGCGAGCGACGGCATCGAGCATCGTGTCGGTGACGGCGTCGTGACGATGACGCCGGACAGCATCAAGCTGACGTTCGGTCCGTCAACGATCGTCATCAACGCGAACGGCATCTATCTCGACGGACCGGTCATCCATTTGAATCGCAGCAGTGCGCAGTCCGCCGAACAGGCGCTCGCCCTCGAGTGGGCGGCCGAGCAGGCAACGATCGCGAAGGGGCTGGCGAGCCCCGATCCGGCGACGCGCGCGGCGGCAGTCAAGCTGGCGAACTCGCTGAAGGCGCAACAACTGGCGAAACTCGCGGATCACGTGTATCACCCGAACGATCCGCTGCCGACCGGGTGGAAGATGGCGACCAACGATCCGGAAGCATTGAAGGCGTTCGGCCTCAAGCCGAGCGATTTCAAGAAAGGCGGTAGCAACTTCGGAGCGCAGATGTATATCCCGGATCCGAATGTCTTCGGCGACAGTATGAAGCCGACTGTTGCGTTCAAGGGGACGCAACAGCTCTTCGGAGAAGATATGAGCAACAACATGGCACAAGGGCTTGGTGCGGATGCGCCGTACTACCGCAACGCAGTTGCGATCGGCAAGAGCATCGAGACTGCGGGCGCGTCGTCTGGCGTCGATTTCACCGGGCATTCGCTCGGCGGCGCACTGGCGTCCGCTGCAGCCGAGGCCAGTGGCGGTTCGGCCGTGACCTTCAATGCAGCCGGTCTCAACCCGAAGACCGTCACGCAATACGGCGGAACCGCCCAGCCGGCCAACATCACCGCCTATCGTGTTGATGGGGATATCCTGACCGGCCTGCAAGAAGGCAGACTCGGGCCGATCAGCGCCGGTACGGCGGCGCTGATGCCGAAGGCGGTTGGAAGCCCCGTCACGCTCGAGGGTGAGAGTATGACTACGGTCGGCCGTCACCTGATGGGTGACGTGACGAACGGGATCAACCAGCAGGTCGAGAAGGATCAACTCGACCTGGTCTCCCAACTGAATTCATCTCACTGATGCGATACAAGAAAGCAATAACCGCCGGCGCGATTGCCGCACTCGTTGGAGTGTCCTCGCCGCTTTGGTGGCCCACTCAAGCCCAAGGGACGAACATGACTGGCTTCAAGCGTTACGCACCGGAAGATTTCTTTTCGGGGCAGCAACTCACGTTGGCTCAGGCCATTCATGACGGCGATCTCAGCCGGGTTCAGCAGCTCGCGCCGAAGACTGATCTGAATACGCCCGGCGCGAAGAATACGACGCTGCTGTCGTATGCAGTGCAGGAAATCGTCCCGGTCAAGAACGACGCGTCGAATCCACGGTACCAGATCATTTCCGTGCTCTTGAAGAACGGCGCGGATCCCAAGGCGCCGGTTGGCAGCAGCGGCGGATCAGTAGTCGATGTCGCATTGCGGGCCGATACGCCGAACCTCCTGCGCGTGTTGTTGAACAGCGGGCTTGATCCAAACTGGCTATACAACGGCGACACGCCGATGATCTTCGCGGTTGCAGAGAACCGGCTGCTGCCCCAGCTGAAGCTGCTGGTCGAGCACAAGGCGAACGTGAATGCTCGCGATTCGCTCGGAAAGACGGCACTCTTCGAGGCGACGATGATTCAGCAGTGGGATATCGTCGATTACCTGCTCGCGCACGGCGCGGATCCGAAGATTGCCAGCCAGCTCGGCGTGTCGTATGGGTGGGTGCTACAGAACGAGTTGAAGAACCATACGGCCGCGGACTCGCCGGCGCGGACGCGCATCGAAGAGATCCACCGCAAGATCGTCACGGCCGGCGCGCCGTGGCCGCCGCTCGATCCGAAGGCGCAACGCGCAGCGATGCGCGCGCGCGGCGAGAAGGTCGTGACACCGGCCGGCCAGACGGATTGAACGCACGTGCGACCGTTGAAGTGTCGTGGAATGGATTCGGGAAATGACGAACGTTCTTGATTCGGCGCCGTGTGTCAGGCGAGAGGCGGTCCTCGGCGTATCCGGGGTGCTGTATGTCCTCTCGCTGACGATGCCGCCGATGCATTTCGGAAAAGAATCGTCGCTCAGCGGGCTGTCGGTTCTCGCCCAAGGCTGGTGGGACTTTTCATGCTCAATCCGGCATGGCTTGCCAATCCGCTCTACGTCGTTGCGGCCGTCCAGTTCGCCCGGAACCGATATACGCGCGCGACCCAGTTTTCGGCCGCTGCGCTCGCGTGTGCGCTCCGTCCACTGTTCACGACAAAGTGGTACTTCAACGAAGCAGACGCGACGCCGATATCCGGCTACGGCGTCGCGTTTTACGTGTGGCTCGTCGCGCATTTCGTATTGCTCGCGGACAGCGTGCGCTTGCGCCGGGAGAGCACCGTCGTGCTGCGGGGAAAATGAGTGTCGGCGCGTGTGGCCGCTGATTTCGACCCATTCCAACAACTACACGTCACGAGAGAACTAGCATGACGGATTCCGAAGACCGTATCCGGATTCACGAAGGCAGCATCGTCCTGCCGGACGGTTTCGAGGATCGCACGACCAATCTCTTCGTGCCGGCCGATACGGCCGCACAGCCGAACCTCAGTGTCGCACGCGACTGGCTCAAGGACGGAGAGGCCCTTGCGCCGTATATCGATCGTCAGATCGCGCTGCTCAAATCGCGGTTGCAGGGACACCGGGTGCTTTCGCGTCAGTCTGAACGGCTTGGAGCTGAAACGGATGGAGTGCCTGGGGAGCGCATTGACGCTGCCTATCGGAACGGTCCGAAGACCGTTTTTCAACGGCAAGGTGCATTCATTGTTGCCCCGGGGCGCGTGCTGATTTTTACCGCATCGAGCGCGAAGAGCTTCGGCGAAACGCTCGACGCGTTGTGGCGCAACTGGCTCGACGGTTACCGTTCGGCAGAACAAGAGTCGGCATAACAACAGCAAAGGACAATCATCGTGTACGAAGCCGCACGAGTCACTGATCCGATCGATCACACCAGCGCACTTGCGGGCTTTCTGGTCGGAGCCGTGCTGGGCATTGCCCTGATCGCCGCAGTAGCCTTCGCCACATTTACATGCGGCTTCGGCGTGGCGTTGCTGGCTGGCATGATGGCCGGTATCGGAGCGCAGGCTCTCCTATCAATAGGGGAGTCGATCGGCAAGATGTTCAGTTCGCAATCCGGCAACATCATTACTGGTTCACCGGACGTCTACGTCAACTCCATGTCGGCGGCCTACGCGACGCTGAGCGGCGTGGCTTGCAGCAAGCACAATCCCATCCCGCTTGTCGCGCAAGGCTCGACGAACATTTTCATCAATGGGCGTCCCGCGGCGCGAAAGGACGACAAGATTACCTGCGGCGCGACGATCGCCGGCGGTTCGCATGACACGTTCTTTCACGGCGGCACGCAGACGTACCTGCCGGTTGATGACGAAGTGCCGCCATGGCTGCGGACCGCGACGGAGTGGGCGTTCGTGCTTGCGGGGCTGGTCGGCGGGTTGGGCGGCTTGTTGAAGCAGGCTGGCGGGCTGTCGCGTGCGGTTCTGCCGTGCGCTGCGAAGTTCATCGGCGGGTACGTGCTCGGTGAGGCGTTCGGACGCTACGTTGCCGGGCCCGCGATCAACAAGGCGATCAGCGGGATGTTCGGCAACCCGGTCGACGTCACGACGGGAAGAAAAATCCTATTGGCCGAATCGGAAACCGACTTCGTGATCCCGAGCCCGATGCCGGTCGCGATCAAGCGGTTCTATTCGAGCAGCATCGACTACGCGGGGACGCTCGGGCGCGGCTGGGTGGCGCCGTGGGAGCTTCGTCTGCATGCCCGCGACGGGCGACTCTGGTACACCGACGCGCAAGGGCGCGAGAGCGGATTTCCGTTGCTGCGTGCCGGGCAAGCTGCATTCAGCGAGGCCGAGCAACGGTATCTGACCTGTACGCCCGACGGCCGCTACATCCTGCATGACATCGGCGAGACATATTACGACTTCGGCCGATACGAGCCGGACTCCGGCCGCATCGCGTGGGTGCGCCGCATTGAGGATCAGGCGGGGCAGTGGTGCCAGTTCGAGCGTGATAGCCGCGGCCGCGTCACCGAGATTCTGACGTGCGGCGGGTTGAATGCCGTGCTCGATTATGAGCAGGAACACGGACGCCTTGGCGCGGTCACGCTCGTTCATGGCGATGAGCGCCGGCTGGCCGTCGCTTACGGGTACGATGAGAACGGCCAGCTGGCGTCGGTGACGGATGCAAATGGGGCGGTCGTGCGCCAGTTCGCATATACCAACGGCCTGATGGCGAGTCATGTGAACGCACTGGGTTTCACGTCGAGTTACGTGTGGTCGACGATCGAAGGGCAGCCGCGGGTTGTCGCGACGCGCACCAGCGAGGGCGAGGACGCGACGCTCGAGTACGACATCGAGGGCCGTCAGACCCGCGTACGGTACGTCGATGGCCGCACTGCGCACTGGTGCTTCGACGCACAGTTTCAGATTGTCGAGTACACCGACTTCGACGGCGGACTCTACCGGATCAAGTACAACGACGCCGGCATGCCGGTGATGCTGATGCTGCCGGGTGAGCGCACGGCCGAATTCGAGTACGACGACGCAGGCAGAATCGTCGCCGAGACTGATCCGCTTGGCCGCACGACTCGCACTCACTATGACGGTAACAGCATGCGGCCCGTGGAAGTTGTCGGGGCGGACGGTGGGGCTTGGCGTGCAGAATACGATCCGCAAGGCCGGTTGCTGTCGAGCCAGGATCCGCTTGGCCGCGAGAATCGTTACGAGTATCCGAAGGGACTGACCGCGTTGCCGATCGCGCATATCGACGTGCGTGGCGGACGCAAGACGCTTGAGTGGAATCGTCTCGGAGAATTGGTTGCCTATACGGACTGCTCCGGTAAAACCACGCGCAGCAGTTTCGATGCGTTTGGACGGCCGCTTGCACGCGAGAACGCGCTGGGGCAGCGCGTTGTGTATGACGTACGTCCGACCGGCGAACCACGTCGCATCACGTATTCCGACGGCAGCACGGAGACTTTCGATTACGACGCGGCCGGGCTAGTCGTGCGGCACGTCGGCCTCGGAGGACGGATACAGCAGTCGCTGCGCAATGCACGCGGTCAACTTGTCGAAGCGATCGGTCCTGCCGGACGACGGACCCGCTATTACTATGACGCGGCGGGGCGCTTGCGCGAACTCCAGCAGGACCACGCGCGCTATGCGTTCACGTACAGCCCTGGCGGACGTCTGTTGACCGAAACGAGGCCGGACGGTGTCCAGCGGCGATTCGAGTATGGCGAAGGCGGTGAATTGCTGGGTCTGGACATCGTGGGCTCGCCGGACCGTTATGCGACGGCGGATCGTCCGACCCGTACGATCCGATTCGAACGCGACCGGATGGGTAACCTAAAGGTCCAGCATACGCCGACCGATGTTACACGTTACGAGCACAACAAGAATGACCAATTGGTGAAGGTCGAGCGTACACCGACGTCGGCGGGTATTGCACTCGGCATCACGCCGGACGTAGTGCATTTCGAATACGACAAGGTCGGTCGTCTTGTCGCCGAACACGGTGCGAATGGCGACGTTGAATACGAGCTTGATGAACTCGGCAACGTGATATCGCTGACGCTGCCGAACGATCAGACGCTACAAATGCTGCGTTACGGCTCCGGTCACGTTCACCAGATCCGCTGCGGTGATCAGGTGGTGAGCGACTTCGAGCGTGACGATCTGCATCGTGAGATCGCGAGAACGCAGGGGCGGCTGACTCAGCGTTTTGCCTATGATCCGCTTGGCCGAAAAGTCTGGCAGTCCGCTGGCTTCCAACCGGACGCACTCGGTCGAGGACGCGGGCAGTTGTGGCGTAACTACCGTTACGACGCAGCGGGCGAACTGATCGAGACCAGCGACAGCCTGCGTGGCAGCACGCAGTACAGCTACGATCCGGCCGGACAACTGACACGTCGCGTGAACACCATGGATCGGCAGCTCGAGGAATTTGCTTGGGATGCCGCAGGCAACATGCTCGACGACGCACAGCGCAAGAGTCGCGGATACGTAGAAGGCAACCGTCTGCGGATGTGGCAAGACCTGCGCTTCGAATACGATCCGTTCGGCAATCTGGCGACGAAGCTTAGCGGAGCCAACCAGGAGCAGCGCTTCATTTACGACGGGCAGGACCGGCTGATTTCGGTGCGTACGCAGGACGCGCGTGGCGCGGTCGAAACACGCTTCCAGTACGATTCGCTGGGCCGGCGCATTGCGAAGACCGATACCACATTCGATGTACGTGGCGTGAAACTGCGCAGCGAGACGAAACGGTTCGTATGGGAAGGGTTGCGCCTCGCGCAGGAGGTGCGCGAGACAGGCGTGAGCAGCTATGTGTACAGTCCGGATGATCCGTACTCGCCAGCGGCCCGCGTCGATGCGGTGATCGCGGAGGCCCTGGCGGCGGCCGCGATCGATACGGCGAGGCGAGCATCGCGGATCTACCACTTCCATACGGATCTGGCGGGGGCGCCGCAAGAGCTCACCGACGAGGCGGGCGAATTGGCGTGGGCGGGGCAATACACGGCGTGGGGCAAAGTCGAGCCGAGCAGGCGGCAGCTCACAACCGCGCGGACGGATCAGCCGCTACGCTATGCCGGTCAGTATGCCGACGAAAGTACGGGCCTTCACTACAACACCTTCCGGTTCTATGATCCGGACGTGGGACGGTTTATCAATCAGGATCCGATTGGGTTATACGGCGGCGGAAATCTATATGCCTATGGCCCGAATTCTCAGCAATGGACCGACCCATGGGGTTGGTGTTCAGTCAAGCTGAGTAACAATATGGAGAAGTCGGGCATAACTCGCCCGGCCAACTCTGCTGCGCACCATATCGTCGGCGATACTTCGAAGCAAGCTGCGCCTGCGCGTGCTATTTTGACAAAATACGGTATTGATGTTGACTCTGAATTGAATGGGGTGTTTTTGCCTAATAGGAATAATGCCGACAATCTTGGCGGCATATTGCATAATGGGAAGCATCCTGATGTTTATTTTCAGAAGGTCAACCAACTCCTGCAAAGGGCTGATCTGGGTGGCAAGCAAGCTGTTCTTGACCAATTGCAAGCGATAAGAGAGACGCTGCAGAATGCATCCAGAGATACGCCTTGGAAGTCCGTTCTTTCTGAATTGTGAGGCTATATGGGTAATATTTATGGCATGAGACAGGATGAGGCATTTCAGCCTCTCGTTCAAGTCGATGATGATGGTGAAATAGCATATGACAAGAGCGTAGCTATACGAGCAACCGCTCTGTGCGGGCGAGGGTTTGGTCAAGATTATAACCCCGTTAAGCTTACGTGGGGCACTTCACGCAGAAAAAAGACTAGCGACGTTCATACGATGCTATCTCCGTTTCTCGTGTTTAGTGAGAGGGCATTTGATGCATTGGCGCCGCTACTTCACGACAGCGGGGAGGTATTGCAGGTCGAGGCTCCGATAAAAGGCATGCTCGGATTTCATGTAACCAGGCTGATAGAGAATGCCGTCGATATGGACGCGTCAAAATTCAAAGTCTATCCTCAGGCGACGGTTTTTAATAAGATATATCTTCTGAGAAGTCGTATCGAGGGGGGTGATATATTTCGCCTAAAAGAAAGTCCTGCAACAGTATTTGTTTCCGAGCGTTTTAGGGAGCTGGTGGAGCAGAATAAGTTAAAAGGGTTCGATTTTGGGGAGGTTATTTCGCAATCTGAGAAATAAGATTGCGCAACCCTCGGTGACTGGTCAGGGCATGGCGCAGGTGACCTCGATTTCACAAGAGTAACTTGTGAGAATCATGCGTTGAGGGGGCGACTTCTGGGCCTCTATGCGCGGGTAGGCCGATGAAAGGAATTTTTATGGAGCAGCAACGTTGTCACTCGATCAGTTGAATCGAATGCGAGAGGCACTTCGTCCATACGGACTGAAGTTGCTGGAACTAGAATGGAAAGGTTGGCACGCGCAGTATCGATTTCGATGTCGCAAGGGACATGAATCAAGCCGATGCGGCTCCTAAACCGACTCTCCCGATCCGCATTGTCGCGGGGCGAGGAACCTTTGTATCGAGAGAGGTTTGAGACAGGCTTCCTTCGGAACATTGACGTCGCGCCAATTGGATCGCCACCCAGTGGGCTGGACGACAACCGCAGGAAAGGTAGAGCGGAGCTTGGACGGTTTATCGTTTAAATGTGGCGAGCACGGAAGATATATGATTTAGTCAGCCATTTGTGGGATTGGTTCCATTCGGTTGATTTCGCCCAAATTGGAAGTTATTTGGTTGTTCCACCGGAAGTAAATCGAGTTCTTCCACAATCAGCATCAGCACCGCGGACATCGCGCCGATGCCGGACAGCAGCAGGCCGATCTGCTTGCCGGTAGCATCGCCGATCACGACCAGCGCGGCGGTGATGAACATCACGAGCTTGACGAGCTGCATCGCGCCTTTCAGCGACAGGCGCGGCTGGTCGCGATGGTGCGTGCGATGCGTGTGTTCGAGCGCGGACAGCGTCGCGCTGATCGTCATCGACACGAGGAACACGAGCAGCGCGAACAGCACCTTGTCGGCGACCTGGGCGGCCTTGTCCGGAATGCCGGGCACCGCGCCGAGGCCGAGCTTGATCACGACGAACGGGACGATGCGGTTCAGCCACTTGAACGCGCCGAACTCGAACAGCGCGTCGTCGACGCGCGTGGCGGAAAGCCGTGCGAGCCGCGCGACCACGCGGAACAGCAGGAAATGGACGACGGCGGTGATCGCGCCGGCGGCGGCGAGCAGGATGAGGATGCCGACGAGCGGCGCAAACCAGGATTCGTTCAGGGTCATAGGGGCGAACAGGGGCCTTCTTGTGCGTTGAATCGGCGCCGCGGCGCGGCGCGCGCCCGGTGAAGGGCACATGAAAGGGACCGTGATTGTGCCATCGGGTTCCAGGCACGTTGCCGTGGATGCCGGGTGCGCGGCTCCCGAACCTCCTCACCATTGCGCAGGTATCCTCTGTAATCGGGTGACGGCGGGTGATGAAAACGCATCACCGCAAGTCGCCGCACGTGCGTGTGGCCGGATGCATTGCGCACTTGCCATGCGATGCCTGTCCGGGGCACGATGCGCGAACGGCTTTGCGAACCACGTCACCCCGTAATCACGCATTCCACGCATGCAAGATTTCAACGAAAGCCGCCCGTCGGGCGTGCGGCTGCTGAAAGGCATCCTCCCGATCCGCCGTGGCGGGGCCATCCGCGACATATTCGCGGGCCTTTCGCTCGCGTCGATGGACATCCCGCAGGTGCTCGGTTATGCGCGCATCGCCGGCATGCCGGCCGTCACGGGCCTCTACACGGTGTTCCTGCCGCTCGTCGCGTTCGCGTGCTTCGGCGCGTCGCGGCATCTGGTGGTGGCCGCCGACTCCGCGACCGCGACGATCTTCGCGAGCCGGCTGTCGTCGATGGCGCCGGCCGGCAGCGCCGAGTATGTGGCGCTGGCCGGCATGGTCGCGCTACTGACCGCCGCGATGCTGCTGCTCGCGCGCATCTTCAAGCTCGGTTTTCTCGCCGATTTCCTGTCGCGCACGGTGCTGGTCGGTTTTCTCGCCGGCGTCGGCGTGCAGGTGTCGATCGCGATGCTCGGCGACATGCTCGGGCTGGCCGTGCCGTACCCGGCGTCGCGCAGCCTGGCGCAGCTCTTCTACGTCGTCACGCATCTCGTCCACGCGAACCGGCCGACGTTCGCGCTCGCGGCGCTCGTCGTCGTCGCGATTCTCGCGTGCAAGCGGTTCCTGCCGCGCGTGCCGATGCCGATGATCGCGGTTGCGGGCAGCATCGCGGCAAGCGCCGCGTTCGGATTCGCCGCGCACGGCATCGCGGTGCTCGGGCCGGTCGCGGGCGGGCTGCCGCCGTTGCGCTGGCCGTCCGTCACGTGGCAGCAGTTCCTCGATCTCGTGCCGGTCGCCGCGTCGTGTTTCGTGATGATCATTGCGCAGAGCGCGGCCGCCGCGCGCGTGTTCGCGCAGCAGTACGACGAGGAGGTCGACACCAACGCCGACATCCTCGGCCTGGCGGCCGCTAACGCGGCTGCGGCGGTGGGCGGCGCGTTCGTCGTCAACGGCAGCCCGACCCAGACGGCGATGGCCGACGGCGCGGGCGTGCGCAGCCAGATCGGGCATCTCGCGTTCGCGGCCGTGGTGGCGGTGGTCCTGCTGTTCTTCAGCACGTATCTGCAGTTCCTGCCGCATGCGGTGCTGGCCGGCATCGTGTTCACGATCGCGCTCGGGCTGATCAACCTGCGCAGCCTCGCCGCGATCCGCAAGGAAAGCCCCGGCGAATTCACGCTCGCGCTGGTGACGGCCGTGGCCGTCGTGACGGTCGGCGTCGAGCACGGCATCCTGCTGGCCGTCGCGCTGTCGCTGATGCGGCACGTGCGCCACAGCTACCAGCCGCACACGATGGTGCTCGAACCGGTCGAAGGCAATGGACGGTGGCAGCCGGTGCCTGCCAGGCGCGGCGCGATGACGGCGCCGGGGCTGATCGTCTACCGGTTCGGCTCCGACCTGTTCTTCGCGAACGATCACCTGTTCACGGCCGAAGTGATCGAGCTCGTCGATGCGGCGCCGGTGCCGACGCGCTGGTTCGTCGTCGATGCGGGCGCGATCACCGACATCGACTATTCGGCCGCGCGGACGCTGGCCGACCTCGTCAGGATGCTGCACGCACGCGGGATCGGCGTGCTGTTCGGGCGGGTCAGCCGCTATCTGCGCGCGGACATGGATCGTCACCGGATCACGGAGATCGTCGGCGCGTCGTGCATCTTCCCGACGCTGCACGAGGCCCTGGAAGCCGCCGGTACGACGTTGGCGTCGCAGGAATCGGGCATCGTTTAACGGGAACCGGCGCCGGGCGGCAGCCCGCAAGCGCGCGAAGCCGTTGCGCAGGTGGCGGGCGCGTTCCGTTGCGGCCGGCGTGCGCTGCCTGCGTTGCAACCACGGAGCGGCAGTGGCACTCGCTAAATGCAGGGCTCGGCGCGTTGCTGGCGGTGCCGATCGTGCCGATGTGGCTGCCGTGGCGATGCCGCGCGAGGCGCAGCGCGACGCAATGTCCTTGGTCAGCGCGAACCGGCGCCGGCGGGTTTCCCGCCCGCACCGGCCGACGCCAACGGCAGCCGCAGCGTCGTGACGAAGCTCGCCGCGTGCAGCGCGCAAAGCAGGCCGAACGCCCACGCATACGCGTTCGCCTGCGTGCCGCCGCTCGCCACCGATTCGGCCTGCAGCCGCCACGCGAGGAACAGCGTGCAGACCGTCGTGAACGTCGGGCCGCCGAGACGCTGCACGATATTGAGCGAGGTCGTCGCCATCGGCAGGTTGCGGCGCTCGACCGACGCATACGCGGCGGAAATCGACGGCGCGCCGATTGCGCTCTGGCCCATGCCGCGCAGAAACAGCGCCGGCACGAGCAAGTACGGATCGTAGCCGGTCAGTGCGAGGAACACGAACGGCAGCGTCGCGAACAGCGCGAGCAACGCGCCGGCGGCAGCCAGCCGCCGCACGCCGAACCAGTTCGTCAGCGCGCCCATCGACGGGTAGGTGACGAGCATGCCGAGGCCCATCGGCGCGAGCAGCCAGCCCATTTCGCCGGGCGTGCGGCCGCACGCCTGGATCAGGAACACCGGAATCAACATCTGGCCCGCGAACAGCGCGCCGTTCGACAGGAACTGCGTTGACGCGGCTGCGCCGAACACCTTGCCGCGAAACAGCGCCAGGTCGATCAGCCCGTGGTCGCCCTTGCGCGTTTCGACCCGCAGGAACGTCACGAGCAACAGCGCGGCCGCGACGATCGCCGCGATGCCGAGTGCTTCGTTGATCCGCTCGATGCCGTACAGGAACAGCACGAGCCCCGGCGACAGCAGCGCCAGGCCGACCCAGTCGAGTTCGCGCGGCTGCGTGTCGTCGCGGTCGCCGGGCAGGAACCGCACGGCCAGCGTGAGCGCCAGCATGCCGACGGGCAGGTTCACGAGAAACAGCCAGCGCCACGACGCGTGCTGCAGGATCGCGCCGGCGACGACCGGGCCGAGGATCGGCGCGAGCAGCACGGGCACGGCCGCGAAGCCGATCACGCGCGCCATCTGCTGGCCGGCGACGCGCGCGATCATCATCTGCGCCATCGGCGCGAGCAGCCCGCCACTCACGCCTTGCAGCACGCGGAATGCGATCAGCGACGGCGCGGACCATGCGAGCCCGCACAGCGCCGACGTGAGCGTGAACGCCGAGAAACACCACAGATACAGCGCCTTCGCGCCGATCCGGTCGACGAGCCAGCCGTTCAGCGGCAGCACCAGCGTGAGCGCGAGCAGGTAGCCGCTCGTCACCCACTGGATCGTCGCGAGGCTCGCGTGCAGGTCGGTCGCGAGGCTCGACAGCGACACGTTGACGATCGTCGCGTCGAGCTGCGACAGCAGCGAGCCGAGTACCGCGACCGCGCTGACCTTCCAGATCGACGGATCGGGGTGCCCGGCCGCGCGGCCCTGCGCCGTCCGGGCGTGCGGGTCGCTCACGCGCCGCGCCGGTCGAGCAGCGCGACGATGTCCTGCGTCGTGCCCGTCTCGCCGAGGCGCGGGAACAGACGCTCGACGCTGTTCACATGCCTGTCCACGTCGAGGTCGGTCATCGCGTCGACGGCGAGCGTGACGTTGTAGCCGAGTTCGTACGCCTGCCGTGCGGTCGATTCGACGCCGATGCTCGTCGCGACGCCGGCCAGCACGATCTGCGTGACGCCGGCCGCCTTCAGGTGCGCGTCGAGGTCGGTGCCGGTGAATGCCCCCCAGGTCTTTTTCGTCACGAGGTGATCGCCCGGCTGCCGGTTCAGTTCGGGCACGAGTTCGGCCCAGTCGGCGGGAAGCGGGTCCACGCGCACCTGCTGCTGCGTGCGGCCCGGAGCGCCGCCCGCGACGTTGACGAGCACGACCGGCAGGCCGCGGTGGCGGAATGCGTCGAGCAGTGTGCGGGTGTGCGCGATCACCGGTTCGACCGGGTGCGCGGTGGGGAGGGCAACGATGCCTTTCTGCAGGTCGATGACGACGAGTGCCGTGTTCGTGTCGAGACGGGTTGCGCTCATGATGGGACTCCGTGAAAGGGACGAGGAAAGCCGTGCGCGCGAATGCCGTGGGGCGCGCTGGCCGGATTCATTGCTCGCCGATGCGGCGGATCAGCGGGATCGCGGCGGCGAGCGTGTCGATGTCTTCGGGATCCAGTTGCTCGATCGCGGCGCCGAGCCACTTGTGTTTCGCGGCGTTGCGCTTGAGCCGTGCATCGAGGCCGGCCGCGGTCAGCCGGAACAGGATCTGGCGGCCGTCGGTCGGATGCGGTTCTCGTTCGACGAGACCGTCTTCCTCGAGGCTTGCGAGCGTCGCCTTCATCGACTGCGGCTTCATCGCTTCAGCGCGCGCGAGGTCGGCGGTCGTCATCGGCCCGTGCCGTTCGAGGCGCGCGAGCGCGCTCGTCTGGGACATGCCGAGCCCTCCGGATTCGATCTCGGAGCGCAGCCGGCGGATCAGCTGGCCGACCGCGAGGGTCAGGTCAGCGGCGACGATGTCGGCGGAAACGCCGGGTTTGCGTGGCGGGTTCATGCGACGGATCATATGGCACGACAGTTAAACTTGCAAGTTTAACTGTCGAATTGTCCGCCGAATCGAGGTGCAGCGGGAGGGCGGTCATGCGCTGCGGAGCGGGAGCGGGACGACTTCGCTGTATCTCGGGGTCGCGTTCTCGTGCAGCAGGTCGCCGAGGTATTGCGCGAGTTCGTCGGCGGCGAGCGTCGGCGGAACATGCAGGTTGGCCGGGCGCCGTTTGCCTTCGGTGCCAAGATCGAACACGGCCCAGCGACCGTTCGTGCGCACGACGGCCAGCAGCCGTCCGAATGCGTTGAAGCGGTATTCGTCCTGCATGGCGTCGCTCCCATAGGGTGAACGCGCCGGCCGCCCGTGTGCGCTTACTGGATCGAGCAGGACAGCCAGCGGTGGATCTTGATGGCATCGCTCGAGACGCCCGCGCGCGTGGGTGCGCCGAGCAGCACGACCGTTTCGCGGCGGCCTTTCACGCGCATGCGCATCACGACGCCGTGCCCCGACTCGTTGATGAAGCCGGTCTTCTGCAGCCGGATCGGCAAGCGGCGGTAGCGGACGAGCGGGTCGGAATTCACATACAGCAACTCGCCGTCGCCCGGGCGCACGGTGGTCGACGTATCCGTCGAGAAATAACGGATCAGCGGATCCTGCGCCGCCGCGCCGACGAGCTTCGCGAGATCCTCGGCCGTCGACACGTTGTGCGGCGACAGGCCGGTCGGCTCGCGGAAGTGCGTATGGCGCATGCCGAGCCGGCGCGCTTCGCGATTCATCGCCTTGACGAAGGTGGCGCGTCCGCCCGGATAGTCGCGGCTCAGCGCGGCGGCCGCGCGGTTTTCCGACGACATCAACGCGATATGGAACATCTCGCGGCGCGACAGTTCCGAGCCGACCTGCAGGCGCGACCCGGTGAACTTGATCGTGTCGCGGTCGTGCGCGGTGACGCGCAGCACGCCGTTCAGCGGACGGTCGGCGTCGCGTGCGACCACGGCCGTCATCAGCTTCGAGATCGACGCGATCGGCCGCACGGCGCGTGCGTTGCGCGCCAGCAGCGGCGTGCCGGAGTCGACGTCGAGCACGTAGGCCGCGCGTGAATGGAGGGAATTGACCGCGCGCGGGCTGTAGCCGCAACTCGCCATCAGGCGCGGCTTGGCGGCCGGGCGCGGGCGCACGGCGGTCGCGCGCTTGGCGCGACGCTGCTGCGGGGCCGGTGCCGCGTGACGCTTGACTGCCTGGTGCTTCACACGCGGGCGGCGATGCTTGACGGCCTTCTTGTTGCGCTGGGCCGGCTTCTTCTTGACGGTTTTCTTGACGGCTTTCGCCGGCGCATGAGCGTGCGCGGCGCGCGGCGGCGGGTTGCGTGGCGTGGACGATGCGTTTGTCGAGAAGGCGAGCACCAGCATCGACAGGGCGACGAGCAGGGTGGCTCGGGCGAAGGGCAGGCGCGCGATGAGGCCGGTCAAGCGAACGTCTCCTTTTCACGCGCGGTGAGGCTGCGTGGAACGTATGGGTGGTCAGCGGGATGCGGAAAATTATACGGTCGATCGCGGGGCGATGACGATTGAAGGCGGGAAACGATCCGCGATCCGGCGAATGGCGCAGGCACTGTTCGGCGGGGTGACGCCGCTTTGCGTGGCGATTTGCGTCGATATGCCGCGCCTGCCTGACAAACGATGGAACAGCCGGCAAGATGTCGAGATCATTTTCAGGAGCGCCCATGTCCAGCCGCCCGCACGCGTTACCCGTGCAGCCTTGCGTATCGATCGACAGCCTGTCCGCGACGGGGGAACTGGTTGCCTGCAACGTCGGACCGGATGACGCGTTGTACATGGCGTTTGCGCTGGAGCCGCGCGATGACCGGACGCTATCGAGCGGCGGGTCGTTTGCGAAAATTGTGCCGTCGGCGTCGCAGCGGTATCGCGTGATTGCCTGGCAGGGCGCCGAGGTTCGCCTGGACTGCGTGATCGATAACGCGCCGTTCAATATTCACGACATCCAGCCTGTCGGCGACGATCTGTTGCTGGTGTGCTGCCGGTCCGTCCGCCGCGGGGACGACGATTTCGACCTGAATGGCCGGTTCTATCGGCGCGACGGCACGCCGTGCGGCGCAATTCTGCTCGGCGACGGCATCGCGGCCGTGCAGGCCACGGCTGCCGGGGAAATCTGGACGTCCTATTTCGACGAGGGCGTTTACGGCAATCTGGGCTGGGATTCGCCGGTCGGTGCGCCAGGGTTGATCGCATGGAGCCGGGCCGGCGAGAAGCGCTATGCGTTTGCTCCGTCGCCGGGGTTCGGGCCGATCGACTGCTGTTATGCGCTCAACGTTCCGGACGACCGGGACGCGTGGATCTACTACTACAACACATTCGCGCTCGCCCGCGTGCGCGACCGGCAAACCGTCTGGTCATCGCGCATGCCGGTCAGCGGCAGCCATGCGTTCGCGGTCATGGAGGATGTGACGCAGCCCGACGGATACGTGGCGCTGCTCTGCGGCTCGTATCGGGAACGTGACATGTTGTACCTGGTGCGTATCGATGGCGGTGGCAACGCTCGATTGGTACGCACGTATCGCTTGCAGCGCGACGGTTCCGAACCGGTCGAGATCGCCCGAATGACTGGCCGCGGCCGCGTGCTTCATGCGGTCGCGACGGACGGCAACTGCTATCGCATCGATATCGCCGACCTGGCGCTCGGGTGAGGGCATCGCGCGTTGTGACGTCGCGACGGCGAGGGCAGGCATGAACAGCATGCACGGGCGTCGCCTGCCATTCAACGTGGCCAGTTCCGCCGCGACACCACCGCGAAGCTGAGCGCGATCCATCCGGTCACGGGGCGCGGCGGCGCGTCGTTCATCGCGCTCATCGCGTCAACGGCATCGCCGAAACGAAAGCCGCGGCCACGGCCGCCGGCGCGTTCGGAACGCTCGACGCGTCCGGCGCGACGTTTCGGCGGGCGCGGATCGGCTGTTGCGGCGCGCCCGTCGTGGGCGGCCGGTGCGCACGAAGCGTCGCCGGGCGGACATTCACTGACGAGATCAACGGACATGACGGGCGATTCCTGAAAGGGCATGTCCGTATTGAACGTCATCGCATTCGATCGGTAAAATGAATGTTTTGATCGTTGAGATTCCTTTAAAGAATGGAATTGAAACTTCTTAGAACATTCCTGACCGTCACCGAGCTGTGCCATTTCAGCCGCGCGGCCGATTCGCTGCACATGAGCCAGCCGGCACTGAGCAAGCAGATCGGCGCGCTCGAGGCGAGCCTCGGCGGCAAGCTGTTCGAGCGCGGCCGACATGGTGCGGAGCTCACCGCGTTCGGCGAGCGTTTCCTGCCCGATGCGCAGGCGCTGGTGCGCGACGCGGACGAGATTCTCGCCCGTGCGCGTGAGCTGTCGAGCGGGCAGCGCGGTCATCTGCGGCTGGGCATCTGCCTGTCGGTGCTGACGCTCGTGCCACGGCTCGTCGCGGAGTTTCGCAGCCGGAATCCTGGCATTGCCGTCACGCTGAGCGACCTGTCGTCCGCGGAGCAGACGCGTCGGTTGCGCGCGGGCAAGCTCGATGCCGGGTTCCTGCGTCTGCCATCGGACGAAGGACTGTCGTCGTTCAAGGTGATCGACGAGGCGCTGGCGCTGGCGGTGCCGCCGCATCTCGGCCTGAAGCGTGTGCCGGCCGATCTCGGCACGCTCAACGAAATCGGCTTCATCGCGTTGCAGCGCGCACGCGGGCAAGGGTTGGCCGCGCAGGTCGACCGGTGGTGCGTCGAACGCCGCTTCGTGCCGCACGTGACGCAGCAGGCCGAAGACGTGCAGTCGGTGCTCGCATCGGTTGCGGCCGGCGCGGGCGTCGCGTTCATTCCGTCGCGTGCGCAATATCTGCTGCGTGACGCGACCGTATTGCCGCTCGACGGCAAGGACGCGAAGTGGCGCGTCGGGCTCGCATGGCTGTCGGGCCGCGACGATCCCGTCACCACACGCTTCGTGTCGTTCATGCGTGCCGCGATCAAGCATGCATGATGGACGAAGCGGTATAGTGTCCGCGGCCGGCGGCGGTCGCCCCGATCGCCCCGATCGCGTGCCGGACGCCCGAACGACAGCCCCGTCTTGCTCACCGACCACCACAACCCATGACTTCGGAATCCGACGACTCCCCGCTCGATCCTGCTCTCGTCGCGACGCTTGCGACGCTGAACGACGCCGCGAGCGATCCGGCCGGCAAGACCTGGTCGTTGCCCAAGATCGCGAAACGCACGCAACTGCCGATGAGCACGCTGCGCCGCGTGCTGACGCAGCTCGACGCCGCGGGCCTGAGCGTGACGACGCTGAACGAGGACGGCACCGGCAGCGCCGCGCTGACCGACGAAGGGCGCGCCGTGTGCGCGCAACTGTTCGGCGCGAACGACGCGCAATAAAAAACGGGCCGCTGGAAGCGGCCCGTCGTCTTGCGGCCGGGTATGCGGTTCGATACGGGGTATCGGCTCGTTACCACCGCACCGTCACGCCGCCCATCACCGAATGATCGTAGGTCTGGTCGTTCAGCCCGCGCCGGTAGCCGATGTCGAGATCGAGCCACGGTTTCGGCGAATAGATCGCGCCCGCGATCACGAATGCAGGATTCGCACCGGCGCTGCTTGCCGTGTTGCGTGACGTGCCGATGTCGGCCACGATCTGCAACGTGTCGGTCACCTTGTAGATCGCCGCACCCGACACGGCCCAGATCGACGTCAGGTCGCCCTGGCGATTCGGTTGGTACGTCATGCCCGCATTCGCGAGGAACGAAAACCGCGCGACGTCGAGCTGCGCGAGCAGCGTTGCGCCGGCACCCACGCGGCCGGTGCCGAGCCCGCGCCGGTCGTTGCCGGTCGGCGTCGTCAGTTTCGGCTTCAGCGCGATCGACAGCGGGCCGCGTTCGACGAACCGCCATTTCATGCCGATCTCGACATCGCCGACCCCGGCGCCATTTTCGTCGGTGCGTGTCTGCAGATGCGTGTACGGCACGTTCACGTAGAGATCGGCGTGATCGCCGAACCCGCGCGTGAGTGTCGCGTTCCACAGCTGGTGGCGGCCGTTTTCTTCCTGTTTCGAGGTTTCCTCGGCGTTGAACTCGAATTGCCAGTTCGCGTTGCCCTGCGTGCCCGTGTCGTCGCTGACGAGCGGATGGGTGGCGAGGGCATCGAACGGCGCGAGAAGGGCGCTCGCGGCTGCGAGCGGAAGCATTCTTTTCATTGGATCACCTGTCGTGCGTGGCGAGCCGGCCGGCCCGCACGGGGCGCGCGGGCCGGCCGGCTTCAGGAAATGGCGTTCAGAACCACTGCTTGTAGCGGCGCACGTAGATCGTCTTGACGATCTGCGCGAGCAGGATGTAGCCGACCATCGTCGCGGCGAGCCACGGCCAGAAGGTACCCGGCAGGTGCATGAAGCCGAGGGATTCCGCGAACGGCGAGAACGGCAGCCAGCAGCCGATCGCGATCGCGGTGAACGTCGACAGCAGCACCGGCAGCGCGGCCGTGCTCTGCAGGAACGGGATCTTCTGCGTGCGCAGCAGGTGTACGACGAGCGTCTGCGATACGAGGCTCTCGATGAACCAGCCCGAATTCATCACGATCTGGCCGCCGGTGCCGCCGTTCAGGTGATACATCGCACCCGCGCCGAACACGGTCCACATCAGGATGTACGTCGTGATGTCGAACACCGACGACGTCGGCCCGACCCACAGCATGAAGCGGCTGATGTTGCCGGCTTCCCACTTGCGCGGCTTCTTCAGGAACTCGGGATCCATCTTGTCCCACGGCAGCAGCATCTGCGACGTGTCGTAGATCAGGTTCAGCACGAGCAGCTGGGTCGCGAGCATCGGCTCCCACGGCAGGAAGGCGCTGGCGACCAGCACCGAGAACACGTTGCCGAAGTTCGAGCTCGCGGTCATGTTCAGGTACTTCAGGATGTTGCCGAACGTCTCGCGGCCCTTGATCACGCCTTCCTCTAGCACCATCAGGCTCTTTTCGAGCAGGATGATGTCGGCGGTTTCCTTCGCGATGTCGGCGCCGCTGTCGACCGAAATGCCGACGTCGGCGTCGCGCAGCGCAGGTGCGTCGTTGATGCCGTCGCCGAGGAAGCCGACCGTGTGGCCGTTCGCCTGCAGCGCCTTCACGATGCGCGCCTTCTGCAGCGGCGTGAGCTTCGCGAACACGGTCGTGCGTTCGACGACTTCCGCGAGCGTCGCGTCGTCGAGCGCTTCGATTTCCGTGCCGAGCATCGGCTTGCCGGGTTCGAGGCCGACCTGGCGGCACACCTTCATCGTGACGATCGGGTTGTCACCCGTCAGCACCCTCACCGCGACGCCGTTTTCGCGCAGTGCGGCGAGCGCCGGCGCGGCAGACTCCTTCGGCGGATCGAGGAAGGTCAGGAAGCCGCGCACGACGAGGTCGTGTTCGTCGGCGGTGCGGTACTGCTGGCGCTCGTCGCCGCGCGGGATCGTGCGCGTCGCGAGCACGAGCACGCGGAAGCCGTCCTCGTTGTAGGCGCTGGCCTGTTCGAGCAGCCGCTTGCGCGCGACGAAGTCGAGCGGACGCACGCCGTCCTCGTCCTGAACGTGCGTGGAGACGGCCAGCATCTCCTCGACCGCGCCCTTGCAGATCAGCAGGTGCGTGCCGCGCGTGTCCTCGACCACGACCGACAGGCGCCGGCGGACGAAGTCGAACGGCAGTTCGTCGATCTTCTTGTAGCCCTGCGGTTTCACGCGCTCGCCGATTTCGTCGGCACGCGCGACGACCGCGATGTCGATCAGGTTCTTCTGGCCGCTCTGGTGGAAGCTGTTCAGCCAGCCGAGCCGCAGGATCTCCTCGTCCTTGTGGCCCGACAGGTCGAGGTGATGTTCGAGGATGATCTTGTCCTGCGTGAGCGTGCCGGTCTTGTCGGTGCACAGCACGTCCATCGCGCCGAAGTTCTGCACCGAGTTCAGGCGCTTGACGACGACCTTGCGGCGTGCCATCGCCACCGCGCCGCGCGCGAGGTTCGCGCTGACGATCATCGGCAGCATCTCGGGCGTGAGGCCCACGGCCACCGCGAGGGCGAACGTGAGCGCGCTCAGCCAGTCGCCCTTGGTCAGACCGTTGATCATGAACACGATCGGCACCATCACGAACATGAACTTGATCAGCAGCCAGCTCACGCTCGCGACGCCGCGGTCGAAGCTCGTCTCGATGCGCTTGTGGCTCACGACGTTGCGCGCGAGCGAGCCGAAGTAGGTGTCCTCGCCGGTCGCGACGACGACGGCCGTCGCCGTGCCGCTGACGACGTTGGTGCCCATGAAGCAGACATTTTCCAGATCGAGCAGCGATGCGGACGTATCGGTCGCGGCATCCGCCGCACGCGCGCTGGCGGATTTTTCGGCGACCGCGCCGAGCGTGTCGTACTTCTCGACGGGCAGCGCCTCGCCGGTCAGCACGGCCTGGCTGATGAACAGGTCGCGCGACGCGAGCAGGCGCACGTCCGCCGGGATCATGTCGCCGGCCGACAGGTGCACGATGTCGCCGGCCACGACTTCGCGCATCGGCACCTCACGGCGCGACGGTTCGGACGTGTCGGTCACCGCGCGCTGCACGGTCGCGGTCGTGCGGACCATCGCCTTCAGCTTCTCGGCGGCGCGCAGCGAACGGAATTCCTGCACGAAGCGCAGCAGCGCGCTGATCGTGACCATCGTCAGCAGGATCGTCATGCCGACGTAGTCGCGATCGTCGGGTGCCGCGAAGTAGACGTCGGTGAAGAAGCTGATGGCAGCCAGCACCAGCAGCACATAGACAAACGGGTTGTGGAACGAGAGCAGCAACTGGCGGGTCCAGTGCGGCGGCTTGTCGTGCGCGATTTCGTTCGGGCCGTAGTGCTGCAGGCGATCGGCGGCCTGGTCGTAGGTGAGGCCGCGCGTGCTGGTGTTCAGCGACTTCAGCGTGTCTTCGAGCGGACGGGCCGCTTCCTGCGCGGCGCGCATGATGCGCGGGTCGTTCTGCGGGCCGGTGCCGGCCTTGATAAAGCCGCGCTGTTTCTTTTGCGATGTGTTGTGTCGTGTTGTCATGAGTCGGTCCCTGCGCACGAGGCGGCGGGCGGGGAGCGACCGTGACGTTATCGACGCACGAGCGCTCCCTGCCGCGTCGCGTCAGGCGCGATCGGTTGTGGATCGGAGAAGGCGGGAACGCTCGCCGGCGCGTGCGGTGCGGCCGGAGGGGCGATGCGCAGCGTCGCACCGGCGAGCGATAATCGACTACTGTCGTCTGAGTTCATCTGCACTCCTGTCGGTTGTGAATGATCGGCACGGGCGATCGGCAGCGACGCACGCACGAAGGCGCGCGGCCGGACGGCACGCGAACGGAAAGCGCACGCAGCTGACGCTGCGCGCAACACGAATGCACGCGCGCGACGGCGTATCGCGTGCATTCGACAACAATGAAAATTCGGCGGGAGATCTGACCAGTCAGGCCGGAAGGGCGCCGCATCCTGCTTCCCGGGATGCGGCAGAAGACGAGGCTCTGCGCGTTTTCCTCAGGCAGCAGTCAAGTTGGTCAAGGACCAACTACAACTCGCATCGGTGTTCACAGAACACTCCATGTAATTAGACGGGAGCGATGGTAATGGGTCGCTGTGCGAAGCGTCAACCCTTTTGTCAGTCGTTATTTCGAGAAACGTAATCGGGTCGATGCGCGATCGGAGCGACGTCGGAGCGCCCGCAATGAAACGGCCGCGCGCATGCGATATCGGCATGCGCGCGGCCGCGTCGAAGCAGGGTGGCGTTGCTTAGTTGGCCGACGCGATGGCGGCCCCTGCATCGAGGATGCCCGAACCCGCCGGCATCGCGGTACACGACGTGCCGGCCGCCAGCTTGGTCGTGCGCGTGCCGCCCTGCAGCTTCTGCTGGATCTGCGCCGGCGTGAGGTTGCCGTTCACCGACAACATCAGCGCGGCGACCCCCGTCACCTGCGGCGTCGCGAGACTGGTGCCGTTCGCGAGGCCATAGGTGTCCGAGCCCGGCGTCGTGGTGCCGGTGTTCGACGTCGACAGGATGTTGACGCCCGGCGCGCTCAGCGCGACATCGGCGCCGAAGTTGCTGAACGACGCGCGGCGGCCCGTCGCGTCGGTTGCGCCGACGCTGATCACGCCACGGCAGTTCGCGGGCTGGTCGAGACCGGTCGACAGGCCGTCGTTGCCGGCCGCGACGACGACGGTTACGCCCTTCGCGGTCACGTCGTCGATCGCTTGCTGGAACGTCGTGCTGCACGCGCCGACGCCGCCGAGGCTCAGGTTGATGACCTTCGCGGGCGTCGGGTTGTTCGGGACGCCGTTGACCGGAATGCCGGCCGCCCAGCGCATCCCGTCCGCGATGTCGCTCGTCGTACCGCCGCACTTGCCGAGCACGCGCACCGGCAGGATTCGGCCGAGCCACGAGATGCCGGCGATGCCGGCGCCGTTGTTCGCAGTCGCGCCGATCACGCCCATCACGCGGGTGCCGTGCCAGCTGCTGTCGCTCGGCTGGGACGCGCAGTTATAGTACGGACCGTTCGCATTGCTGAGTTCCTGCTGCGTGACCCAGTCGCCCGGATCGGTTGCGTCAGGGCCGCGCGTCAGGCCATTGTTGCTGGTGTTGACGTTGCTGATGAAGCTGTAGCCGGGCAGCAGGTTGCCGACGAGGTCGGCATGCGGCCGGTAGCCGGTGTCGAGCACCGCCGTGACGACGGTCGGCGAACCCTTGGTCGTGCTCCATGCGGGCGGCAGGTCGATGCCCGCGGTCGGGTCGGACAGGTACCACTGCTGGCTGTAGAGCGGGTCGCTCGGCGTGTCGCGGATCTGCATCGGGTGATCCGGTTCCGCGTAGTCGACGTCCGAATCGGCTGAGAATGCCTGCGCGAGCGCGGCTGCGTCGGTGGCGGCCATGCGCTGCCCGAGCGACAGTACGGCAGCGCCGTTCGAGATCGTCCGTTCGACCTGTACGTTCACCGGCGTTTGCCCGACCGTGCTCGCATAGGCGCGTGCGCTGCCGGTGGCCGGTGCCGTCCAGCGTGTCATCGAGCGCTGGATCACCGCGTCGAGCCGCGTCCCGTCGTCGATGGCGGCCATCGCGCGCGTGGCCGTCAGCGTCTTCAGCTTGACGATCAGGTGATCGATCGGCGCTTCGGCCGGCGCCGACTGCGCGGCCATCTGCACGGCGGCCTGCTGCGTCGTGCATGCATTGTTGCCGGCCGTGGTGGGAGCGGGCGTCGGGGCGGTCGGAGCAGGCGTCGGGGCCGGCGCCGCGTTGGAGGAAGACGGATTGCTGCCGTCGCCGCCACCGCCGCCGCCGCAACCGGCGAGGGGCAGGAGGGCGGCGGCAGACAGCATGCCGGCGAGCATGCGCGCATGTGCGGAGCGCGCCAGCGCAAAATTGAATCGTTTGGCTCTCATGTTGAAACTCGATCCTCGTAGATAACCGTCGTGCCGGCGGTGGCGCTGATCCGGCTGACCCGGACCTTGTCTTTTTTGTCTGACGGTTGCAGCAAGGTTGCTGCGACGCGCCATGCACTGGGTAACGGCCTGCGTGGCGGCTTCTTGAGTGCGTTTCACGAGAAAAAACGGGGCGGGCGCAAACGATTACGTTGCTGCGCCGCAGCATGAACGCGTGTTTGGAACGTGTGGCACAGAAGAGGGGGTGAGCCCGTGCGCGGCCGATCGGGCGAAATGTGCGGCGCGGGCCGGTTTGCGCGGTACGGAAAACATCTTTCACGCCCTGGCTGCGGTGGAAGGTTGATTACGCTTTCCCTGATAGGGTGCGAATTTTGTCGGGCGTACGATCGCGATTCGATCAACGTTTCGTCAGGAGAAAAGCATGGATCGCCGCTTACGCTGGCTGGCCGTCGCGCTGTCCTGTGCGCTGGCGGGTAGCGCGCACGCGCAGGCCCTCACCGGCACGCTGAAGAAGATCAAGGACACGGGCGTCGTGTCGCTGGGCATTCGCGAATCGTCGGTGCCGTTCTCGTATTCGGACAACCAGCAGAAGAACATCGGCTATTCGCGCGACATCGCGTCGCGCATCATCGACCAGCTGAAGACGGAACTGAACCTGCCGAATCTCGCGGTGAAGGAAATCCCGATCACGTCGCAGAACCGGATTCCGCTGCTGCAGAACGGGACGATCGATTTCGAATGCGGATCGACGACGAATACGCTCGAACGGCAGAAGCAGGCCGCGTTTTCCAACAGCATCTTTTTGTACGGCATCCGCTTCAGCACGCGCAAGGATTCGGGCGTGAAGGACTTTTCCGACCTGGCCGGCAAGACGGTTGCGACGACCGCCGGCACGTCGGACGAGCGCCTGCTGCGCAAGCTCAATGAAGAAAAGGCGATGAACATGACGATCATCAGCGCGAAGGATCACGCCGAAGCGTTCATGAACGTGACGACCGGGCGCGCGGTGGCGTTCGTGATGGACGAGCCGCTGCTGTACGGCGAGATCGCGAAGGACCGCAATCCGGGCGCGTACACGGTGGCGGGCACACCGCTCGTCCACGAGAACTACGCGTGCATGATGCGCAGGGACGATCCGGCGTTCAAGCATGTCGTCGACGGCGTGATTGCGAAAATGCAGACGTCGGGCGCGGCCGAGAAGCTCTACAACCAGTGGTTCACGCAGCCGATTCCGCCGAAGGGCGTAAGCCTCAACTATCCGCTGTCGGCGGAGATGAGGCAGCTGTTCAGGAATCCGACGGATCAGGCGCAGTATTGATCGTCATCTGGCAGTGTGGCGGGGGCCGGTGCGGCGTTTTGCGGGCCCCTGCAGTCGATGCGCGCCGCGTATGCCGGCTGACCAGTCGGCTTTCATGTCGGCTGCGTTGCAGAAATCGTTGCGTTCGCAACGGGCGCGTGCACCTCGGCGGTGATCCTTCGGGATAGCCGCCTTCTCCCGTTCGTTTCCCTTTCCTTGTCGTTATTCAGAGGTACGCCTGATTATCGAAAGTTCGGCCGATATCGCCCATGCCGAACCCCACGCGCACGGCCCGGGCTGGGACAGCAAGCGCATGATCGTCAAGCAGGACGGCGTCGGCTGTTCGGTTCACGAGACGCGCGTGCATGAAGGGGCGGAATTGCATCGGCACGACAAGCACCATTTCGAAACCAACTACGGCGTGGCGGGCGAAGGGGAAGTCGTCGAAACGGCCACCGGCAAGGGGCACCCGATCACGCCCGGCGCGATCTACGCACTGAACCTGAATGATCCGCACCTCCTGCGCGCGACGCGCGACGCGCGGCGATCTGCATCTCGTGTGCGTGATCAATCCGCCGCTGACGGGGCTCGACACGCATCGGTCGAACGGCAGCTACGCGCCGCCCGCGGGGCGAGCAAGCCTGACGACATTCGATGCCGGATTCGTGCGTGCCGCGTTGCGCGGCGCGACGGGAAGGGCGCCGCCGGCGGCGTGCGGGCAACGGCGGCGACAATGAAAAACCGCCGGCGCGTGCCGGCGGTTTCGGTAGCGACGCTGGTCGGCCGGCGACGCGAAACGCGTCAGGCCTTGATTTCCGGCCCGCGTGCGACCGGCACTGCCGGCGCCGTGGAGCGCGCGGGCGGCTGCGCCGGCACGATGACGAGCACCGGCTCGGGCATTGCCCACGGCGGCATCGCGAACCCGACCGGTTGCGGCGCCGACATCCCGAATGCGTTGGCGAGCGCGACGTGCTGGAGCGCCATCATCTGCTGCTGCATCGCGGCCATCTGCGCCTGGGCCGCCTGCATCTGGTACTGCGCGGCCTGCATCTGCCGAAGCGCCGCGGCCGGCGGCATGCCGCCCGACGACGACGTCTGCATCTCGAAGCTCGCGCCGCCTTGCGGGCTCTGCCAGCGCCACGTGCTGACCTTCATCGGGCCGACGGCCGTCTGTACCACGCGTGTTTCGGCTTTCACGGGCACGGTCTGCCCGTTGACGTTGACGAATATCGGCTGGGCGACGGCGGCGCCGGTCTGCCCGGCCAGCGCGAACACGGGCGCGAGCGCCAGTGTGCCCGCCGCCATGAACGAACGGAATCGCATCTTCATATCTCCATCAAACAAGACTGATCGAAGCAATAATGAACGAATCGTGCGGCTCGCGGAGAGAGCCATCGGCGACTATGCGGGGGCCGGCTTAAACCAGAATTAAAGCGGCGCGAGGCCGCCGGTGTCTTACCGACAGCGGATTCCCGGCCATCCCGCAACCGGCATTCAACCTCGCCCGTGCCAGGGTAATCCGGCCGCGCGACCCCACAACAGGCACAATACGGAATTCGCCGCGCCGCACGCGTGTTCGCAATTCGAACATCGCGTGGCTGCGTCACCGCTGCCTGAATCCTTCCCGGTCGTCATGAACGCCACGCCCACTCCCGCGCGCGAGTCGAATTCGCCGCGATTCCTGTTGTTCCTGATCTGCCTGTTCGCGTCCGCCGGCCAGCTCGCAATCGACATCTACGTGCCCGCGCTGCCCGACATGGCACGTTCGTTCGCGACCACGCCGCAGGCGATCCAGTCGAGCGTGTCCGGCTACATGGCGGCCTATGCGCTCGGCCAGCTCATCTTCGGGCCGGTCGCCGATGCATACGGGCGCAAGCGCGTGCTCGCGTTCGGGCTCGTGATCTACACGATCGGCTGCCTGCTGTCGCTCGGCGCGCAGAACCTGGAGACGTTCGTGCTGGCGCGCTGCCTGCAGGGCTTCGGGATCGCGACCACCAACCTGCTCGCGAAGGCGATCATCACCGATTCGTTCTCCGGCCAGGCGCTGATGCACGCGTTTACGTACATGTCGATCGCGTGGGGGCTCGCGCCGATCGTTGCGCCGGTGATCGGCGCGCACCTGCAGGAATGGTTCGGCTGGCGCGCGTGCCTCGTGTTCCTGCTGGTGTACTCGCTGGTGATGTGGGCGCTGCTGTGGCGTTACCGCGAAACCTTGCCGAAACCGGTGCATCTCGAGCCGCGCACGCTGATGACGAACGCGGGCAAGGTGCTGGCGAGCCCGGTGTTCCAGAGCTGCTTCCTGGCACAAGGGCTGTGCTACAGCATCCTGCTCGTGTTCAACATCGTCGGGCCGTTCATGGTGCAGACCACGCTGCACAAGCCGCCGACTTTCTTCGGCTATCTCGCGCTCGGGATCGGGCTGATGTATTTCCTCGGCGGCTTGTCGAACCGGATTCACGGGCCCGGGCTGCCGAGCGCCGAGCAACGGCTGCGCATCGGCGCGCGCGTGATGGCAGGCGCGTCGGTCGCGATGCTGGTGCTGGCGCTGACCGTCGGGCTGCGCGTCTGGACGCTGGCGATGCCGGTGCTCGTGATGGGCTTCTGCGCGGGCGCGATGTACCCGACGCTGATGGCCAAGGGCAACTCGCTGTTTCCGCATATCGCGGGCCTGACGAGCGCGATCCTCGGATGTGCGCTGCTGCTGGTGTCGTCCGCGATGATGGGGCTGGCCGGTTTCGTGTCGATTCATGTGCTGACGCCGCTCGCGGTGTTCTTCGTCGCGCTGTCGTGCATCGTCGTGTGGATGGTCACCAAGCTGCTGCGGTACCTGTCGCAGCAACAGGCGCAGGCCGCGCCCGTCGTGTGCGGGCGCGGAGAGGCCGCGTAAGTGCCGCCTGTCGACCGACCCATGAGCCCGATCCTGCTGAACCGCGTCGCCCGAACCGACGCCGCCGACCTGATCGCCGCCAATCGCGCGAGCCGGCGTCACCATCTGCCGTGGGTCGACGCGTTCACCGACCAGGCGGGTTTCGACCAGTGGTTCGCCCGTTGCCTGACGGGGCCGAACGTCGGCCTCGTCGCGCGCGAGCGTACGTCAGGGGCGGTGGTCGGCGTGGTGAACCTCAACGAGATCGTCGGCGGCGTGTTCCAGAGTGCGTATCTCGGGTACTACGGCATGGCGGCGTTCAGCCGCAAGGGGCTGATGACCGAGGCCATGCGCGCGGCGATCGGCGTCGCGTTCGGCGAACTCGGGCTGCATCGGCTCGAAGCGAACATCCAGCCCGGCAACCACGCGTCGCTTGCGCTGGTTCGGCGGCTCGGTTTCACGAAAGAGGGGTTTTCGCCGCGCTATCTGCGCATCGGCGGCGAATGGCGCGACCACGAACGCTGGGCGCTGCTGGCCGACGGCGAGCCCGAAGCGCGCACCTGACGCCCGCTACCGGGCGATCTTCTTCCCGCCGCCGGCCGCTTACAGCGGATGCGCCGCGCCGGCCTGCGTCAGCAGCGACACGGCAGCCGGGTCCGGCATCCCGTTCGAGTCGATCGCGCCGGCTTTCGCGAGCGCGACGAGATCGCCGTCGACACCCGGCTGCCCGACCGTGAACGGCGTGCTCAGGAAGGCCGATGCCGCGAGCGTGACCGAATAGCGCTGCTGCAGGTTCGTGACCACGGCCGATTGCGCGGCCTGCACGGTGCTCGAGCTGTTCATCGCCTGCTGATAGCGCGGATTACCCTGGAAATTGCCGATCATTGTGGCCGTGTTCGTGCCGAGCTGGGCGGCGAGATAGGCCAGCATCAGTTCGGTCTCGGGGGTTGTATTGAACGTGCCGCCCGCGTACGCGAGCGAATGCAGGCTCGTGCCGCCCGACGTCACGGTGATCGCGCACGGCAGCGCGGCATTGACCGTTACGCTGTAGTTGCCGCCGCCATCCGTCAGCGTTGTCGCCGAACCCGTCACGCAACTGATCGTTACCTGCGCGCTGGCGAGTGCGTCGCCCGTCGCGGCCGTGCCCGAGATCGCGACGGTCTGCGTGTTGTTGTTGAAGCAGACATCCACACCGAAGCAGGCATCGCCGTTGCAAGCCTGCAGCGTCGCGAGGGTGGCGAGGCAGAGCGTGCCCAGCGCGGGGCGGATGAAACGCCTGGGGGGAGTGTTCATGGTCGCTGGCCTTGAGGAGAGTGGGGCAACCGGTCGGCGCCGAAGGTGCGGTGCCGTTCATATTCTAGGTCCCGAATCGGGGCGCTGCTTGCCCGTTTGGCTCGTCAGGCCTGCCTGCGACCGGGAGCGACCTGCCGTCGAGCGTGTCGTGCGCAGTCCTGCTCTGGCGGTTACGCGCGTCAGTTGCGCGGCGGACGAGCCGGCGCCATCACGTAGCCGAGCAACAGGCTCAGTACCATGCTGAGCACGAGCGTGTGCCAATGGCCGATCAGCAACTGCTGATAGTGCTCGCCCATATCCGGCGTGATCCAGCAGCACGTCATGGGATGCAACCGGGCCTGGTGACACTCCAGGATGCCGCCATGCAGATAGGCATCCTACAGCGCATCGCCTGAATACAGCCCCAGGAAGAGCGGGACGATCTGTACGCCGTACTGGAGCAGCTTCCCCTCGGTTTCGGTTGTCATTCTGGTCGACTCCGGAATCGGCCTGCGTCGGTTTGTCGTTTGTGTCCGAATGCATCGCGTGCTCGATATTGTCGACCGAATCCATCGCGGCGCACAATGGCTTGCGGCTTGAGAGGACCGTTCGGAACGTCAGGTGGAAACGGCCTGGAGCGAAGAAAAAGCGGCGACCGATAAAGGTATCCGGATTCACTGCAATCACGGTAAGGCAAGCACCGGGGAAATGATGAGCAAGATCAGTTGTATATGCGGAGACACGATTCGGGACAACTGCGATTCGCTGCCTTACAAGGCAAGGATTCTCAAGGATACGGCGTACGGACCGTTTTTCGACTGGCTGGTGAGCGAGGTGCAAAGCTACGTCGTGGCCGCGCAGCTGGGCGAGACGTCTGATTGGCTCGTGAGTCGCGGTTATTCGAGCGACTACATCGGCTTGCAACTCGATCATGGCAACGTGCTTCACGACCATTTGCACACGCGCCTCCACTGTCTTGAAAGAACCGCGTACGAATGCACCGCGTGCGGCCGGCTGCTGATCGAAACCGCGGAGGACAACCGTTTTGAAACGTATGCGCCGGTATCGGGGAGATATGGCGGCATATTGAAATGACGAGGCCCGGAAGTCGGCTGGAAACCTTTCAGTTCCTTTCACAATTGGTTATGCTGCGGGACGATTAAAAACGACGAGAGAACGCGCCGTTCCCGATGGAGCCGGCGCGCCGTTTCCGACATGAACTTGAAACGACAGACGGGCCGGCCGGGCGGTGAGGGCGATCCGGCATCGCGGGCAGGCACGACCCGAAACGGCATTCGGCGCACGCGCGGCATGAAGGGTGCGGCCGGCAGGCCCGGCTTCTGGCAGGCCGCGGCCTTGCTGGCAAGCGCGGTCCTGCTGTTCGGCGGCGCGGCCACGGCAGCGCCCACCGAAGACGGCGGTACCGCCGTCGCGGCTTCGTCGGTCGCCGCGCTTTTCACCCCGGCCCAGTCGGCCTGTACGCATGTGGCTGCCGCAGCGGCCTATCCGGTCGCCGCACAACCCGAAGCCGCGCCACCGCTGAAAGGCCGCGTGACGGACACGACGGGCGTGCTCGGCACCGCCTGCGCATCCGAACTGACCGACCGCCTCGCTGCGCTCGAACAACGGCTCGGCGTACAGGCAGCGATCCTGCTGGTCGCGTCGACCGGGCAAGCGACGATCGAACAGTTCGCGACCACCGTATTCGACCATTGGAAGCTCGGCAAGGCCGAAGTCAACAACGGGCTGCTGCTCGTCGCAGCGCTCAACGACCATACCGTGCGGATCGAAGTCGGCTACGGGCTCGAAGGGACGATTCCGGACATCGTCGCGGGCCGGATCATCCGCGAGCGGATCGTGCCGGCATTCCGCGAGAACCATATTGAAGCCGGCATCAGCGATGCGGTGGATGCGTTGACGCGCCAAATGTTGCCGGCGGACGTCGCCACACCGGAGCACGCGGCACCCGCGGCAGCGCCCGGCGGGCGCGACGACGCATACGCAACGGAAGCAGCGGCCACGACCGGCGCCACGAACGCATCGCCCCGCGACGCACGAAGCGGCGGCGAAAAGTACCAGCCGAACGGCCTGCCTGAGCGGAAACGCACGAACACGGGCGGCGCGCGCTTCTGGTTCCTGCTCGCGCTTGCCAATGTCGTGCTGGGCGTGGTCGCGCAGTGGCGCCGGCTGCGCCGCAGGGTGGCGCTGCTGGCCGCCTGGCTCGTGGCGGCCGTCGTGCCGATCGTGATGCTGCCGGTCGGCGCGATCTTCAACGGCAGTCCCGGAGCGATGCTGGGTGCGGCGCTGTTCGTCCCGGCGGCGGCCGGTATCGCGCCGTGCCTGCTCGGCATCAACCTGTTTCTGTCGGCGCGCGTGCGCAAATACACGGCGATCGTGGGCGGGACGCTGTTCATGATCATCGCGATCGGGCGCGAGATGGATTATTCGGTCGGGGAAGTGCTGTCCGGCATCTTCAGCGTGCTGTGCGTGCTCGCCGTGATCTGGGCGAAGTTGATGGGCATCGGTTCGTCTTCGTCGTCGTCTTCTTCGTCCGGCTCCCGATCGCGGTCGAGCTCCGATGCGTTCCGCGGCGACGGCGGCTCGAGCGGTGGCGGCGGCGCATCGGGCCGCTGGTAGCGCGCTGCGCACGGCTTTCCCGCGCACCCGATTCTTTTCACCTACCGCTCCAGCCGGAGCGTTCAACCGGAAACAATCCACGATGAAATGGTTTCGAATCCTGCTCGTGTGCTGCGTGCTGGCTCCGCTCGCGGGGTGCGGCTACAACGCGATCCAGTCGTCCGACGAGGACATCAATGCCGCGTGGTCCGAAGTGCTGAACCAGTACCAGCGCCGCGCCGATCTCGTGCCGAACCTCGCGGCGTCGGTGAAGGGCTACGCGTCGCACGAGGCGCGCGTGCTGACCGAGGTGGCGTCGGCCCGTGCGCGCGTGGGCAGCGTGCAGATGACGCCGGAAATGGCGAAGGACCCGGCCGCGCTCGCGGCGTTCGACCAGCGGCAGGGCGAGCTGTCGGCGGCGCTGAGCCGGCTGATGGTGGTGTCCGAGCGCTACCCGGAGCTGAAGGCGAACGAAGCGTTTCGTGATCTGCAGACGCAGCTCGAAGGCACGGAAAACCGCATCGCGGTCGCTACATCAAGACGGTGCAGCACTACAACGTGCAGATCCGCCAGTTCCCGGGCGTCGTGATCGCGAGGATCTTCGGCTACCAGCCGCGTCCGAATTTCGGCGTGGCGAACGCGGCGGCGATCTCGGTCGCGCCGACGCTCGATTTCTCCGCACAGCCGCAGCCGCCAAAGGCAAACGTGGCCGGCGAGTAACGCCGGCTCACGGTCTCACGCGCTCAGGGCTTGCGCGCGGCCGCCTTCGCGAAAGCGCCGCGCACCTCGAAGCCGATCGCATCGGCCACATTGCCGCGCGCATCGACGAGTTCGAGCCGGTGCCGGCCCGGCCACGGCATCCACGCGACGCGATCGGCATGCCCGATCACCTTGTCGTCGAGTCGCCACGCGAATTTCGACGCGCGCCCGGCCGAGCGCTCGAACCAGATCCGCTGGTTCTTCGGCGGAATGTCCGGGTCGATCGCGAAGATCGTACCGTCGGTTGGCGCGCCGATCGTCAGCGGCGCGCGTGCGCCGTCCTTGCCCGGCGTGACGGGGGCGGCGAGCCGGATCGTGTCGAGCGCGGTTCCCGCGATGAACCACTCGTTGCGTGACGGTTCGATATCGCGTTCGAACGTGATGCGGCGCGTCTCGACGCCGACCGGCGCGCGCGGCGCGCGGCTCGGCTGGTCGCGGTGAAGGTAGCCGACGACAGCCGACCACACCGGCGACGCACCCGTGACGCCGGACACGTCCCACATCGGCGAGCCGTCCGCATTGCCGACCCACACACCGACCGTATAGCGCGACGTGAAGCCGACGGTCCAGTTGTCGCGCATGTCCTTGCTCGTGCCGGTCTTGACCGCCGAGAAGAAGCGCGTCGCGAGCGGATTGTCGAAGCCGAACGTGCGCACGCGGGCATTGTTGTCGGAGAGGATGTCGGTCACGACGAAGCTGGCCGCCTCGCTGAACACGCGCGTACCGTCGGTGGCTTGCGCGGCGGCCGATGCGCCGGAAGCCGGCGCGGGCACGGGCACGGGCACGTCGACGACCTTGCGGGCAACGCCGCCGTTCGCGAGCGCGCGGTACGCGTTGGTGAGCGACAGCAGCGTGACGTCCGCACCGCCGAGCGCGAGGCTGAAGCCGTAGTAGTCGCCTTCCTGCGCGAGCGGCAGGCCGAGCGCGGTCAGCGTACGTGCGAAGCGGTGCGGCGTGACGAGCACGAGCGTACGCACGGCCGGCACGTTCAGCGAGCCGCCGAGCGCGCTGCGCACGCTCACCCAGCCCTTGAAATCCTTGTCGTAGTTCTGCGGAATGTACAGGCCGCCGCCGGCGGCGAGGTTGATCGGCGCATCGTCGAGCAGCGACGCGGCCGTCAGCCGTTTCTCGTCGATCGCCTGCGCATAGAGGAACGGCTTGAGCGTCGAGCCGGCCTGACGCGGCGCGAGCACGGCATCGACGTCGCGCGCATTCGACAGCGCGCCGGACGATCCGACCCAGGCACGAATCTCGCCGGTCGCGTTGTCGATCACGACGACCGCGCCGTCCTGCACGTTGCGCCGGTGCGCGGGCGCGTTGAGTTCGGTCAGCGCGCGCATCAGCGTGTCGCGCGCGAAGCGTTGCAGCGGCGCATCGAGCGTCGTGCGCACCTGTGCGCCGGCCGTTGGCCGCACCTCGGCCGCGATGCGTCGCGCGAAGTGCGGGGCGAGGGCGGCGCCGTCGTCGCGCGCGGCGCTGGCCGGACGCGCGGTGACGAGCTGCACGTAGCCGTCGAGCGACGCGCAAGCCTGCTCGGCATGCATGTCGCGCAGGATCCGGCATGCGCGCTCGGCGACTTTCGCGGGCGTCGCATTGGGCGCGCGCACGAGCGCGGCCGCGATCGCGGCTTCGCGGGCGTCGAGGCCCGACGGCGCCTTGCCGAACAGTACCTGCGACAGCGCGGCGAGGCCGATCGTCTCGCCGCGGAACGGCACGAGGTTCAGGTACGCCTCGAGCACCTGGTCCTTGCGCCAGCCGCGTTCGAGCAGCAGCGCGTTGACCGCCTGCGTCGCCTTCTGCGGCAGCGAGCGCTGGCCCGACCGTCGCGGCGAATCGCTGAGCAGTCCGGCGAGCTGCATCGTGACGGTCGATGCGCCGCGCGTGCGCTCGTTCCACAGGTTGCCCCATGCGGCGCCGGCGATGCCGCGCCAGTCGACGCCGCTGTGTTCATAAAAGCGCTTGTCTTCCGACACGACGATCGCCTCGCGAAACGCGGGCGACACATCGGCGAGCGACACCCAGTCGCCGCGCCGTTCGGCGAGGTCGACGCGCGTGCGCTGCAGCGGCGTGCCGTCGCGCGCGAGCAGCACCCAGTCGGAGCTGCGCCAGTTGCGGCGCACCGTGTCGTAGCTCGGCAGCGCATGCGCGACGAGCGGCGCGGCCAGCACGATGGCGATGAATACGCGGCCGGCGAAACGCGCCGGCCGCGGCAATACCGGATCGATCATCAATGTCTCGTTACTTGCCCGGTTCGGCCGGCTTCACGGTCATCGGCGGGTTCGGCCACAGGCCGTACACGGACGGCGCGTAGAGCGCCTCGACGCGCGTCGGCGGCAGCCCGAACGTGCCGACGTTGTTCAGCCGCACCGTGTACTCGACCGAGAATTTGCCCTTCGGCAGATAGTCGTAGTACGCGCGGTAGCCGTCGAAGTCGCGCTCGATGAACGCCGGCCACGCGCCGTCCGGCGTCTTCTCGCCTTGCGTCGCGGCTTCGGAGTCGCGGCCGAGGCCCGAACCGAGGATCGTCGAACCGGCCGGCACCGGATCGTTGACGACGACCCACGTCATGTCGCTCTGCGCATCGATGTCGAGATGCACGCGCACGACGTCGCCGCGCGTCAGCACACCCTTGACGGCGGGCGATACGGGCGTGACCGTCTTCGTGATCCGGTAGCCGGCCGCGAACGGTGAGCGCAGCGGCACCGCCGCGAGGCTTTCGATCGTGGCCCACGGGCGGCCCGTGCCGTCCTGCGTGACGGACAGCGTGGCCGGCGCCTGCGACGCGCGCGGCCACGGCAGCATCACGCTGCGGGCCGCGGCGGCGCGGGTGGCCGGGGTGGCCGACGCCGCCGACGATCCATCGGCGGGCGCGGTAGCCGATGCCTGCGACCACGAGATCGTGCGCTCTTCGCCGCCGAGCGCGACCTTCGTCGCGCCGGCAACCGGCGTGCTCTCGTAGGTGCGCGAGAAGCGCTCGACCGCGAGCAGGCCGAGTGCGTTCGACGTCGTGGTCTGCCATGCACCTTGGCGCTGCAGTGCGAGCAGGCCGGCCGTCACGCGCGGCATCTCGTCCTTCCACGCCGGGTCGCCCGCGAATTCCAGCGCGAGACGCGCCGCGTTGGTCTCGTTGCTGGTCATCAGCCACCACAGGTCGTCGTCGCGCGCGGTCGAGAACACGAGCTGCGTGCCCTGGTACGTGAGGCGTGCCCGCAGGATCTGTTCGACCTGTGCGCGTTTCTCGTCGCGTTGCGGGATGTCCTTCACGCGTGTCAGGATCGCGTGATAGTCGATCACCGCCGACGTCGGCCACTGGTTCGGCGCGATCTCGATCGAGCCGAGCATGCGGCCCTGCGCGGCGCCGTAGCGCGACAGCGCCTCGATCGCGGCCAGCTTGCGCAGGTCGCGATCCTGGCGCGGCGCCCACGTGTTGCGTTCGAGGCGGCCGTCGACGAAGCGCGCGAGCCCGGCCTCGAGCTGGGTGCGCAGGTCTTCCGGCAGCGCGAAGCGCGGGTCGAGGCGGCTTGCTTCGTCGGACACCACGAGCAGGTACGACGACAGCGTCGCGCTGCCGGCATGCGAATCGTCGGACGACGGCGGGAAGTAGCTCGCGAGCCCGTCACTGTCGAGATAGACGGGCATGCGTGCGATCAGCGCCTGCCATTGTGCGGGGTCGCGCAGGCCGATCGCGCGCGAGGTCTGCTGTTCGAGGCAGCGGTACGGATAGCGCTCGAACCAGCGTTTCACGCCGGGTAGCCCGTCGGCAAGCTTCGACTGCAGCGACACCGCGATGCCGCCGCGCGGCAGGCCTCGCGCGTTGTTCGCGGCGCCGGCCGGGGAGGCTACCGGCACCGTCAGCGTGCCGTCGACTTGCGCGAGCGTCGCCTGCTGCACGGTGACCGGCAGTGCGGGCACGACCTTCTGCGCGACTGCCAGCGCGTCGGATGCGCGCTTGCCGCCTTGCTCGGCCGCTTCGATGCGCCAGTTCAGCGCACCGGCCGCGTCGAGCGCCTGCTCGGGCACGGTGATCGTCCACGCGACCTCGGTTGCCGTATTGGCCGCGAGCGATACGGTCTGCGGCGCGACGTCGAGGCCCGTCACGCGCGGCGTCACGACGACCTGCATCGCGCGGTCGGTCGTGTTGCGCAGCGTGACCTGCGCGCGGAACGCGTCGCCTTCGCGCACGAGCGGCGGCAGGCCGGAGATCAACTGCAGATCCTGCGTGCTGCGGATCGACGTGCTGCCGGTGCCGAAGCGGTCGGGGCCGACCGCCGCGATCGCGACGATCCGGAAGCGCGTGAGCGCGTCGTTCAGCGGCACCTCGACGGTCGCGCTGCCGTTCGCATCCAGCGTCACGCGCGGATTCCACAGCAGCAGCGTGTCGAACAGCTCGCGCGTCGGCGCGCTGCCGCCACCGCCGCCTGCCGGCACGGCCTTGCGGCCGAAGTGGCGGCGGCCCACGATTTCCATCTGCGCGGTGGCCGTCTCGACGCCGTACGCGCGCCGCCGCAGCATCGCGTCGAGCAGGTCCCAGCTGTTGTTCGGCATCAGTTCGAGCAGCGCCTCGTCGACGGCCGCGACCGCGATCTGCGTGCCGGCCGGCACGGGCTGGCCATTCGGCAGCGTGACTTTCACGTGCGCCTGCGCCTTGCTGCGCACCGTGTAACGCGTCGCGTCGGTCGTCACGGTCACCCCGAGGCGGTGCACGCCCGTGCCGACCTTGATTTCGCCGAGACCGTAGCGGAACGCCGGCTTCGACAGGTCGACGAACGCGGTCGGCGCTTCATAGTGACGGCCTTCGCGCCAGAACGCGCGCGCCCATTCGACCGGCGCCTTCCAGCCCCACGTGAAGAACGAGTACCACGGCACTTCGCGAATCCGGCCGCGCAGCGCGAGCACCGACACGTAGACGTTCGGCCCCCACGATTCGCCAACCTTCAGGTCGACCGTCGGATTCTTGCCGTTCAGCTCGACGATGTGCGTTTCCATCACGCCGCCGCGTTCGACGGCGACCAGCGCGGTCGCGTAGCGGAACGGCATGCGCACCTGGAAGCGGGCGGTTTCGCCCGGTTCGTACGAGGTTTTCTCCGGGATCACGTCGATCCGGTCGGTGTTGTCGCCGCCGAACCAGAGTTCGTCTTCGCGCGTGACCCACACCGACGTCGATGCATTCGACGTGCGGCCGTCGCCGTCCTTGGCGACCGCGATCAGCTGCACGTTGCCGGCCTGTTCGAGCGTCGCGTCGCAGGCCATGCGGCCCTTGTCGTCGGTCTTGCCCGAGCACAGCACGCCGAGGTCGCGCGTGTCGCTCTTGTTGTCGTACGCATAGAAGCCGCCGACCATCCGCTTGCGCGACGACGTCGTGATGTGCGCGACGCCCTTGATCTCGATCGGCACGGATGCACGCGGCTTGCCTTGCAGGTCGACCGCCAGTGCCTGCACGGGCACGCGCTGGCCGACCGATACCCAGCGGCCCGCCTTGATGCCGGCCACGACCGCGGCCGGCCACAGGATCGTGTCGCCGCGAATCGTCTGCACTTCGCCGTTCGGGTCGGCGAACGTCGCTTCGAGCGCGATGCGCTTCGGTGCATCGACGTCGGGCAGGCCCTTGAGCGTGACCGAGCCCGCACCGTTGCGGTCGAGCGTCAGCGGCAGCTTGTCGGCGATCAGCTTCGTTGCGTCGGGATCGTTGTTCGACGCCGACGCGTTGTCGCCGTCCTGCGAATCGTCGTCGGCATTGCCGTCGCTCGTGTCGGGGCGATACGGCGTGAAGCTGAAATCCTCGAAGCGATCCGCGAACGGCGGCGACGCCCACTTCATCAGTGCCGACACCTGCACCGGCAGGTTCGATGCGCCGCCGCCCGACAGGTAGTCGATCTGCACCGCGAGCGGCGCTTCCTTCACGGCGACGAGCGGGCTTTTCTGCGCGTCGCGTGCGCCGATCGACCCCTTCAGCACCGGCAGGCGGAACGCCTCGACGCGGAAGCTGCCGCTGTAATAGGTGGCGGTCGGCGCGTCCTCCGGGCCGCCTTCGAGTTCGACGCTGTATTCGCCGAGCTTCGCGGCGGCAGGCAGCGTGAACTGCGTGTCCGCGCTGTGGTCGGCCGCCCACGTGAGCGGCAGCTTGTAGGTCTGCCCCGTGCCGAGATGGCGGATCGTCACGCGCGTCGGGTATTGCGCAGGGAACGCGAGGCTCTGCAGCGTTTCGGCGCGGATGAAATGCTTCATCGACACGGTTTCGCCCGCGCGCAGCAGCGTGCGGTCGAAGACCGTATGCGCGCGCACGGTCCGCGCGCTATCGGTGTCGGTCGGCACGTTGAAGCGCCACGATTCGATCCCGCGGTTCCAGCCCGAGCTGACGAACGCCATGTCGGGGCCCGTCTTCGGATCGTTCACACGGGCCGACACGAAGTAGTCGTCGAAGCGTTGTTCCGAATCGGACGAGCTGCATGCGCGCTTCGATTCGAACGCGCCGTCGATCTTCAGCAGGCCCTGTGCGTCGGTCTTGCCGGACGCGATCTCGTCGCCGTTGCAGTCCGACACGCGGATCTGCGCGTTCGGCACGGGCTTGCCCTTGTCGAGCGTCGTGACCCACACGAGGTTGTTTTCGCGGCCCTGTTTCAGGTGCACGGCGAGGTTGGTGACGAGCACCGTGGTGCGCACGTACATGCTCGACGGCTTCGCGAGCAGCGAGCGGCCGAGCGCGGGCGACGCGAGTTCGAGCACATAGAAGCCGGGCTTGTCGATCGGCACGCCGACGACTTCGAACGGGCGCAGTGCCTTCGGGTCCGCCTTCGGCAGCGTCAGCGCCTGCACGCCGGGCTGGCCCTTGAGCAGCGTCAGCGAGCGCACGTCGATGCGGCGATCCTTCGGCGCGGGCGCTTTTTCGCCGGCTTCGCGCGGTACGTAGACGGGGTGCTGGCCCTTGCGTTCGAGCAGGCCGGGAATCTGGCTGTCGATCGAACCGGCCGTCATCGACCAGTTGTCGAAGCGGTCGACCGTGCGCATCCACTGGCGAATCGCGGTGTCGTCGTCGACCTTCAGGTTCGAGAACTGCGCGCCCTGGGTATTGAGGCCGTCGATATGCAGGTCGGCCTCGACGTTGCGCAGCGTGACGGGCACGAGCGCGGGCGAATCGGGTTCGGCGAAGCGCTCGACGATCCCGAACGTGCCCGACGAGAATTTCGCGAGCGGCGGCATCGGCGCGGTGCGCGTCGCGAGCGGGAACAGGTCGGCGTTGGACAGCGAGCGGTCGGTCACGTCGCGCAGGCCCGACGGCAATTCGATCGTCAGGCCGGCCTGTTCGGGCAGCGGCGGGTTGAACGTGACGGTGGTGACTTCCTCGCTCTTGTCGTCGGCCGCGAAGGTCGGCGACAGCGAACCGTCAGGGCCGCGCAGCTTGATCGCCTCGGCGTTCTTGCGCGTGATCGGTGCATTGAACGACAGCGTGAGCGGGCGCAGCGGCGTGCAGGGCGCCTTCGCATTCTCGCGTTCGCACGAGAAGCTCGCGGCGAACGGTGCCCGCACGGTGAAATCGAAGCGCCGCTCCGTCTCGTTCGGGATTCCGCTCGGGCTCGTGACGCCCTTGCCGTATACGAGCTGCATCTTTGCGCTGGCCGGCAGCGCTTGCGCGCACGAGAGCGTCAGCACGCGCGCGGCATCCTTCTTCAGGCCGAAGTGATCGAGCAGCGCGTTGCGCGCATCGTCGTCGGCGGCCGTGACGGGAATGCGGTTGCCGATGCCGGCCGCCTCGCACCAGATGTTTGCGAGCGCCGAGCGCGGTTCGGCCGGGCCGTTCAGCTTCAGCACGAACATCTGCCGTTCCTCGATCTCGCGCGAGCCGGGGCGGACGTTCACCGGGAACGGGCCGCCCGTCTGGAACGTGAAGCGGCGCGGGCCGCTGGCCGCATTGCCGGCGACCGAGCGCAGCGTGTCGTTGAGTGCAACCGAGCAGCGCACGCCGGGCGGCAGGTCGTTTTCGAAGTCGTAAACCCAGGTCTTGTCGTCGAGCCAGTGGCCCTGGCCGCGTGCGGCAGTCGAATCGTTGCAGGTCACGCGGGCGGGGTTCGGCGCGGACGCCGAGCCGAATGCGACCATCGGTTCGTCGAACTTGACGACGGCCTGCCGGACTTCGGTGACTGTGCCTTGCGGCGACACGCTCACCGTGCGCGCCGCGCCCGCATGCAGCGACAGCGCCGTGGCGCCGCCGAGCGCCGCGACGGCGCCAATGCGCCAGAGCAGCCGGGTGGTGTGGTTGGTTTGCGTTGCCTTGTTCTGTTTGTCGTGCTGCTTCATCGCTCGATTGCCCTCGGAGGGAAGCTTTCTGTTTGATTGCACGCGATTCTAACCGACCGACATGTGCACGCATCGCGCCGCACAGTGTGGCGTCAGTGTGCGACATTGGCGGGCGCGCCGCAGATTTGTCGCGCCGACGACACAAAAACGAAGAGAAATATCGATTGTCACGGATGGCGGAACATTTAATGAACTATAAAAAGATTGTTCGATCCGGTTTGTGCGCGTACATTTCAGTTCCGCGCCAATGTTTGAGAAATATCAAGCGTGGTTTTCCCGAATCCGGTGTTCGAGAGAAGGAAACATGCACAACGACAACACCCCCCACTCGCGTCGCGATGGCGACGCAGCCGCAACCGGCATCACGCGGCGTCAATGGCTGCAGGGCGCACTGGCGCTGACGGCGGCGGGCCTCACCGGCTCGCTGGCGTTGCGGGCCCTGGCCGATAATCCCGGCACCGCGCCGCTCGATACGTTCATGACGCTCTCCGAAGCATTGACAGGCAAGAAGGGGCTGAGCCGCGTGCTCGGCCAGCGCTTCCTGCAGGCCTTGCAGAAGGGCTCGTTCAAGACGGCCGACAGCCTGCCGCAACTCGCCGGCGCACTCGCGTCCGGTTCGCTGAATCCCGACCAGGAAGCACTCGCGCTGAAGATTCTTGAAGCGTGGTATCTCGGCATCGTCGACAACGTCGTGATTACCTACGAAGAAGCATTAATGTTCAGCGTCGTATCCGATACGCTCGTGATCCCGTCGTATTGCCCCAACAAACCCGGCTTCTGGGCCGAAAAACCGATCGAGAGGCAAGCCTGATGGCCGATACCGATACGCAAAAGGCCGACGTCGTCGTCGTCGGGTCGGGTGTCGCAGGCGCGATCGTTGCACACCAGCTCGCGATGGCGGGCAAGTCCGTGATCCTGCTGGAAGCCGGCCCGCGCATGCCGCGCTGGGAGATCGTCGAGCGCTTCCGCAACCAGGTCGACAAGACCGATTTCATGGCGCCGTATCCGTCGAGCGCGTGGGCGCCGCATCCGGAATACGGCCCGCCGAACGACTACCTGATCCTGAAGGGCGAGCACAAGTTCAACTCGCAGTACATCCGCGCGGTGGGCGGCACGACGTGGCACTGGGCCGCGTCGGCGTGGCGCTTCATCCCGAACGACTTCAAGATGAAGACCGTGTACGGTGTCGGCCGCGACTGGCCGATCCAGTACGACGACCTCGAACATTACTACCAGCGCGCCGAGGAAGAACTTGGCGTGTGGGGCCCGGGCCCCGAGGAAGATCTTTACTCGCCGCGCAAGGAGCCGTACCCGATGCCGCCGCTGCCGTTGTCGTTCAACGAGCAGACGATCAAGAGCGCGCTCAACGGCTATGACCCGAAGTTCCACGTGGTGACCGAGCCGGTCGCGCGCAACAGCCGCCCGTACGACGGGCGGCCGACTTGTTGCGGCAACAACAACTGTATGCCGATCTGCCCGATCGGCGCGATGTACAACGGCATCGTGCACGTCGAGAAGGCCGAGCAGGCCGGCGCGAAGCTGATCGACAGCGCGGTCGTCTACAAGCTCGAGACCGGGCCGGACAAGCGCATCACCGCCGCGGTCTACAAGGACAAGACGGGCGCCGACCATCGCGTCGAAGGCAAGTACTTCGTGATTGCCGCGAACGGCATCGAGACGCCGAAGATCCTGCTGATGTCCGCGAACCGCGATTTCCCGAACGGTGTCGCGAACAGCTCGGACATGGTCGGCCGCAATTTGATGGACCACCCGGGCACCGGCGTGTCGTTCTACGCGAACGAGAAGCTGTGGCCGGGTCGCGGCCCGCAGGAGATGACGTCGCTGATCGGTTTCCGCGACGGCCCGTTCCGCGCGACCGAAGCCGCGAAGAAGATCCACCTGTCGAACATGTCGCGCATCAACCAGGAAACGCAGAAGATCTTCAAGGGCGGCAAGCTGATGAAGCCCGAGGAGCTCGACGCGCAGATCCGCGACCGTTCCGCGCGCTACGTGCAGTTCGACTGCTTCCACGAAATCCTGCCGCAACCCGAGAACCGCATCGTGCCGAGCAAGACGGCCACCGACGCGATCGGCATCCCGCGCCCCGAGATCACGTATGCGATCGACGACTACGTGAAGCGCGGCGCCGTGCACACGCGCGAGGTCTACGCGACCGCCGCGAAGGTGCTGGGCGGCACCGAAGTCGTCTTCAACGACGAGTTCGCGCCGAACAACCACATCACGGGCGCGACGATCATGGGCGCGGATGCACGCGATTCGGTCGTCGACAAGGACTGCCGCACGTTCGACCATCCGAACCTGTTCATCTCGAGCAGCTCGACGATGCCGACCGTCGGTACGGTGAACGTGACGCTGACGATCGCGGCGCTTGCGCTGCGGATGTCGGACACGCTGAAGAAGGAAGTCTGACCGTGCGGAAATCTACTCTCACCTTCCTCCTCGCCGGCTGCCTCGCGCTGCCGGGGCTCGCACGCGCGGCCGACGCGGCCGATCCGGCGCTGGTCAAGCGCGGCGAATATCTCGCGGTCGCGGGCGACTGCATGGCGTGCCACACCGCGAAGGGCGGCAAGCCGTTCGCGGGCGGTCTCGGCATGCCGATCCCGATGCTCGGCAAGATCTACACGAGCAACATCACGCCCGATCCCGAGACGGGCATCGGCAACTGGTCGGCCGAGGACTTCGAGCGCGCGGTGCGCCACGGGGTGTCGAAGAACGGCGACAACCTGTATCCTGCGATGCCGTACGTGTCTTACGCGAAGATCAATGACGACGACGTACAGGCGTTGTACGCGTACTTCATGCACGGCGTCGAGCCGGTCAAGCAGACGCCGCCGAAGAACGAGATCCCCGCGCTGCTGAGCATGCGCTGGCCGCTGAAGATCTGGAACTGGCTGTTCCTGAAGGACGGCGCGTACGAGCCGAAGCCGGCGCAGAGCGCCGAGTGGAACCGCGGCGCGTATCTCGTCCAGGGGCTTGCTCACTGCAGCACGTGCCACACGCCGCGCGGCATCGCGATGCAGGAGAAGTCGCTCGACGAGACGGGCGGCAGCTTCCTGTCGGGCTCGGTGCTCGCGGGCTGGGATGGCTACAACATCACGTCCGACGCCAACGCGGGGATCGGCGGCTGGACGCAGCAGCAGCTCGTCCAGTACCTGCGCACCGGCAGCGTGCCGGGTCTCGCGCAGGCGGCCGGCCCGATGGCCGAGGCGATCGAGCACAGCTTCTCGAAGATGACGGAAGCCGATATCGGCGCGATCTCGACGTACATTCGCACGGTGCCGGCAGTCGCCAGCGGCGATGCGAAGCAGTCGCGCTCGTCGTGGGGCAAGCCGGCCGAGGACGGGCTGACGCTGCGCGGCGTCGCGCTCGCGTCGTCGGGCATCGATCCGGCGCGGCTCTATCTCGGCAACTGCGCGACCTGCCACCAGATGCAGGGCAAGGGCACGCCGGACGGCTATTACCCGCCGCTGTTCCACAACTCGACGGTCGGCGCGCCGAATCCGGTCAACCTCGTGCAGGTGATCCTGAACGGCGTGCAGCGCAAGGCCGGTAGCGAGGATGTCGGGATGCCCGCGTTCCGCCACGAGCTGTCGGATGCACAGATCGCCGCGCTGACGAACTACGTGACCGGGCAATTCGGCAATCCGGCCGCGAAAGTGACCGAGCAGGACGTCGCGAAGCTGCGTTGACGCGGCGTGTGACGAAGCAGGGCGATAACTGACAAGAGGAGGAGCACAGCACATCGGGTTGTTGCCCGATGCCGGTTGTTGCAGAGCGGGGCGGGCGGCGCAGGCGGCCGCCCGTCCTGGTTCATTCGCAATCCGGTGCGCGGGGCGGGTTCCCGCTACACGCATCGCTTTCGTTGATCGACACCATGACACCGAATCAACCGTTTCTCGCGTCCCAGCGCGATGTGCTGCTGCTGCTTGCCCGGATCCTGCTCGTGATCCTGTTCATCATGTTCGGCTGGAAGAAGATCGCCGACTTCCCCGGTACCATCGCGTTCATGGGTTCGGAAGGCGCGCCCGCGCCGATCATGTCCGCCGCGATCTCCGTCGTGATGGAGCTGTTCGTCGGGATCGCGATCCTGGTCGGCTTCCAGACGCGCGCGCTCGCGCTGCTGCTGGCGCTCTATACGATCGGCACCGGCATCATCGGCCACCACTTCTGGAATATGACGGGCGGTGAGCAGATCAACAACATGATTCATTTCTACAAGAACATCGCGATCGCCGGCGGCCTGTTCGCACTTTGCGCGGCAGGTCCCGGGCGTTTTTCGATCGATCGCGGATAAACGGACCCGCGGCGCGCGCATGGGGCACGCGCTGGTAGGTCGAGACTCCGAGGGGGCTTCATTTTGCGACTCAAACATTTCGCATGGCTGATCGCGGCCGCCACGCCGGCGGCCGGTTTTGCACAGACGAGCGTGACGCTGTACGGCCGCGTCGACGGCGGCATCGAATACCTGAACCACATCGCGAAGCCGAACGGCGGCAGCGGGACCCGCTGGAGCGCCGAAAGCGGCGACTGGGGCACCAGCATGTTCGGGCTGAAGGGCATCGAGGATCTCGGCGGCGGCCTGTCGACGGTCTTCGACCTGGAAACCGCGTTCCAGGTGATGAACGGCCAGACGGGCGGCGGTCGCATGTGGTCGCGGCGCGCGTATGTCGGGCTGAAGAGCGACACGTGGGGCCAGCTGCAGGCCGGCCGCAACCTGTTCATCGACAGCGACGGCGTGTGGGAATTCGACCCGTTCGTGCAGCAGGCGTTTTCGTCGGCCTCGCTCGTGCGCGGCCGCAACTGGCAGCAGACCAGCAACAACATCGAGTATCACAGCCCGGTGATCGGCGGTTTCGACGTGCAGGCGCAATACGCGTTCGGCAACCAGTCACGCGGCTTCAACTACGGTGCGGCCGACGATTTCGGCCGCTCGGACGGGATCATGATCTCGTACCACTCGCCGCTGCTCGACGTGCGCGGCATCTACGACGAACTGCGCGACAGCAACGGCAAGTTCAGCAACATCTTCACCGCGTCGCGCGAATATTTCGTCGGCGCGAACGTGAAGGTGTCGAAGTTCAAGATCCAGGGCGCGTATACGCACTACCAGGCGCCGGACAGCCCGGCCGGCGTGGCCGATCGCGCCGATCACTACTGGCTCGGCGCGACCTACACCGCGACGCCGCAGTGGGCCGTGACGGGCGGCGGGTATTACGTGAAGGTGGGTGACGGCGGCGGCGATGCGTCGCACGATCCGTCGGGGCACGCGATCATGTATGTGCTCGGCACGACGTACAACCTGTCGAAGCGCACGTTTCTGTATGGCACGGTCGCGTATGCGCGCAACGGCGGGAATTCGAACTTCTCGCTGCTCGCGACGCCGCGTGATGCGACGTCGGGCACGAGCCCGATGACGGGCGAGTCGCAGACGGGGGCGTATGTGGGGATGATGCATACGTTCTGAGTAACGCGGCGACGCGGCTTGCACCCAACGCACGGGCAGTGACCACCCGTGCGTTGTTGCGTTTACGGCGTGTGATCGGTATCGATCAGAACATGCAGGTATCGGTCGTCGTCAGCGTTGCAAACGGCCCACCAAGCGTCGCATTGTGATGCGCGACGATCCGCTCGGCCGGCAGTTCTGGCGTATCCATGCAGGTGTGCGCGTCAGTCACGAGCACCGCGCGAAAACCATGCTCGGCAGCCGCGCGGCACACCGTGTCGATACAGTACTGGGTTTTCATTCCTGTGATGACGATCTCGCCGATGCCGGCCTCGCGCAACCATCCGGCCAGTTGCGTGCCCGCGAAGCAACTCGGCTGCGCCTTGTCGAACACGATGTCGTGCGCGGTATCGATCGCGAGTTCCGGTACCAGCGCAGTCAACGGCGTACCGGGTGCGATCGGCGAACCGGCGGGCCCGGTGTGACGCACCGCGAATACCGGCGCACCGGATTCATGCGCTCGACCGATCAACCGGTTGATGTTCGCGAGCACGCGTTCGCCGTCGTACGGACGCTCGGGGCCGTGAAACAGGCCAACCTGCATGTCGACGACGAGCAGTGCGCGTTTCGGGGAAGAGACTTCGGGCATGGCGTTTCTCCTGAGTGACCGATGCGGACGGAGAAACGACAAGACCCCGTCCGGAACCGGCGGGGCCTGTGAGGGATCGCGCTACGACCTTGCGCGCACTTGCCGCACGAGCCCGCCGAAGGCGATCGTGCGCGTCGTGGTCGAGGTGGTGGTCGTGATGTGGCGCATGCAGCGATCATGCACGATGCGCGCGCATCACGTCAATCGCGCATCGTGCATCGGCCACCCGTCAGTCCAGCGCCTTCCCGGCCTTTTCATCCATGCAGCGCACGGCGAGCAGCGTCATCGCGCCGCACCCGATCGCATACCACGCAGGCGCATTCGGATTGCCGGTCGCCGCGATCAGCCAGGTAACGAAGAACTGCGCGAAGCCGCCGAAGATCGCGACGCCGACGCTGTACACGAGCGCGCCGCCGGTCGCGCGCACCGCGCGCGGGAACAGTTCGCCGAGCATCGCGCCCGTCGCGCCGATGTTGATCGCATGCACGATCGACAACGCGGCGATGATCGACAGCAACGACGCGGCGCCGGGCCAGCGGTTCAGCGCGATGAACGCCGGGTAGATCGCGGCCATCAGCACGATGCGCGTCCACCAGACGATCCGGTTGCGCCCGTAGATATCGGACAGGTGGCCGCCGATCGGCGTCACGAGCATCAGGATCGCGCCGGCGACGCAGCCGGCCGTCATCGACAGCCAGGTGGGCAGGTGCAGCACCTGCACGCCGTAGATCGCCATGTAGAACACGATGATGTAATGGATCGACGTGCCGCCGATCGTCACGCCGAGACCGGCGAACACGGCCTTCCCGTGATGGCGCAGCACGTCCGCGAGCGGCAGCGACGCGACCGGTTCGTCGTGTGCGGCAGCGGGTGCGGCGGCCGGCACTTCCTCGACGGTCTTGCGCAGCCAATAGCCGAGCGGCACGAACAGCGTGCCGATGATGAACGGCACGCGCCAGCCCCAGCTTTCGAGCTGCGCGGCGTTCAGCGTCGACGTGAGCGCGACGCCGGTCAGCGCACCGGCGAGCGCGGCGAGCCCCTGGCTCGAGAACTGGAACGACGCATAGAAGCCGCGCCGATGCTGCGGCGCCTGTTCGAGCAGCAGCGTCGTCGATGCGCCGACTTCGCCGCCCGACGCGAACCCTTGCAGCAGGCGCGCGAGCACGAGCAGCAGCGGTGCGGCGAGGCCGATCTGTGCGAAGGTCGGTGCCACCGCGATCGTCGCGGTGCCGAGCGCCATCAGCAGCAGCGTGAGGATCATCGCCTTCTTGCGGCCGGCACGGTCGGCATACATGCCGATCACGAGCCCGCCGAGCGGGCGCGTGACGAAGCCGACGCCGAAGCTCGCAACCGCAAGCATCAATTGCCCGAACGACGAATGCACGGGAAAGAACAGCTTGCCGATCAGGATCGCGAAAAAGCTGTAGACCGTGAAGTCGTAGAACTCGAGCGCGTTGCCGACGGCGGCGGCCGCGATCAGCCGGCGTTTCTTCGCGGCGGCGCGTGCATCGACCGGCGTGCCGGCGAGCGAAAGGGCGGACGTTTCCATGTGGGACTCCCCGGGTGGGCGCGAAACGATGGGATGAAGGGCCGTCAGGCCGCGAGCCAGGCTTCGGCGATGCGAACCCAGTAGCTCGCGCCGATCGCAAGAATGTCGTCGTTGAAGTCGTAGCCGGGGTTGTGCACCATGCAGCCGCCCTTGCTGCCGATCCCGTTGCCGATGAACGCGTAGCAGCCGGGGCGTGCTTCGAGCATGAACGCGAAATCCTCGCTGCCCATCAGCGGCGCCGCGTCGGCTTCGACGCGTTCGGCGCCGAGCATCCGGCGCGCGATGTCGGCCGCGAATTCAGTCGGCTCCGCGTGATTGACGAGCACCGGGTAGCCGTAGTCATAGTCGACTTCCGCCGTGACGCCGAAGCTTTCCGCCTGGCCTTTCGCGAGCGCTTCGATGCGGCGCGCGAGCAGCGCGCGCACGTCGGCGTTGAGCGCGCGCACCGACAGTTTCATCGTGACGGTTTCGGGAATGATGTTGAAGGTCTCGCCGGCTTGCACGCTGCCGACCGTGATGACGGCCGCATGCTGCGCATCGACCTCGCGCGCGACGATCGTCTGCAGTGCAACCATGATGCTGCCCGCGGCCGACATCGGATCGCGCGCGAAGTGCGGCATCGCGCCGTGGCCGCCGACGCCGCGCAGCGTGATCGTCACGCGGTCGGCAGACGCCATCGCGGCGCCGGTGCGGAAGGCCATGTCGCCGGCCGCGCGGCCCGGCATGTTGTGGATCGCGAAGATCGCGTCGCACGGAAAGCGGTCGAACAGGCCGTCGTCCATCATCGCCTTCGCACCGCCGAAGTTTTCCTCGGCCGGCTGGAAGATCAGGTTCAGCGTGCCGGAGAACTGGCGCGTGGCCGCGAGGTGGCGCGCCGCGCACAGCAGCATCGCGGTGTGGCCGTCGTGGCCGCATGCATGCATCTTGTTCGCATGGCGGCTCGCGTACGGCAGGCCCGTGGCTTCCGCGAGCGGCAATGCATCCATGTCGGCGCGCAGCCCGACCGTGCGCGTACCTTGCCCTTCGCGCAGCACGCCGACGACGCCCGTCTTGCCGATGCCGCGATGCACTTCATAGCCCCAGCCGGTGAGCAGCTTCGCGACGAGATCGCTCGTGAGCGTTTCCTCGAACGCGAGCTCGGGGTGTGCGTGGATGCGGCGGCGCACTTCGACCAGCTCGGGTGCGATCGCGGCGATACCGGGGATGACGGGGTTCACGGCTTGCAGCATGGTGTCTCCTGTGGGGCAGGTGGAGCGTTTGACGCACATATGACGAGCAAGCATATAAATTTCTTTTGTCTACCAGAAGCTGATAAATTGCTTTGGTGCTCACCACCGGTTGCCGCTCGGGAATACCCTGAGCCGACTTCTGCCGCGCAGCACAGGGTTTCCACGGATCACGTCTCGCCGCCATGAAATACCATCAGCTGAAAGCGTTCGTCACCGTCGCGGAAGAGGGGAGCATTCGCGCGGCCGCGCGGCGCTTGAACGTGTCGCCGGCAGCGCTGACGAAGGCGGTCAAGGAACTGGAGATCGCACTCGGCGTATCGCTCGTCGTGCGCACCGCGCGCGGCGTGCAACTCACCGCGTTCGGCCAGCAGTTGCAGGTGCGCGCACGGCTGATCGTCGCGGAAATGCAGCGCGCCCGCGACGACATCGAGCAGGCGCAGGGCGCGATGACGGGCGCCGTCGCGGCGGCGATCACGCCGGCCGCCGCGGTGACGATCCTGCCCGATGCGTTTCGCGCGTTCCGGCGCCGCTTCCCGGTGGCGCGCGTCAACCTGATCGAGGGGTTTCCCGGCGTCGCGTTGCCGCGCCTGCACGACGGCTCGCTCGATTTCGCGGTGGCCGTCGTCGTGCCCGAACTGCTGGCAGCCGAATTCGATCACGCGGAACTCTATGCGAGCCGTTCGCTGATCGTCGCCCGCAAGGGGCATCCGCTCGCGTCGGCCACGTCGCTCGCCGATCTCGTCGAGGCCGACTGGCTGATGAACCCGTCGCCGGAAAGCTCGACGCAGGTGCTGTTCAATTCGTTCGTCGCCTACGGGCTGCCGGTGCCCGCGCGCGTCGTCGAATGCCCGAGCTTCGGGCTTGCGCACAGCCTGATGACCGGTTGCGACCTGATTGCGTCGATGCCCGAGCAACTGCTGCAGGGCGAGTGGGCGCGCGACCAGCTCGCGGTGCTGCCGATCCGCGAGCGCCTGCCGGGCGTCTCGGTGCAGGTCATCACGCGTCGCGACAGCCCGCTGACGCCTGCCGCGGCGATGCTGCTCGATTGCCTGCGCGATTCCGCGCGACGCAAGGGGCTGCGATGAACCGGTGCCTGCGGTTCGTAATCGTCATTGCATCGGTATCCTGATGATTTGACGTGCGGCATTGCCGTCGTCTGGCGGGCATGCGGCTTGCGCAGCGAGCACGCCATTGCGGCGCATGCCGCGCGAGCCGGTATCATAGCGGCCGGCCCGCCGCTCCGGCCGGCCTCCAACAACATCGCCATCCGGCATCCAGCAATCAGAGGCATTTCATGACCAGTGCAACCCAATTCGACAACGTATCGGTCGTCAAGCGCGCGAACGTCTATTTCGACGGCAAGTGCGTGTCGCATACCGTGCTCTTCCCGGACGGCACGCGCAAGACGCTCGGCGTGATCCTGCCGTGCGCGCTCAACTTCGGCACGGACGCCCCCGAATTGATGGAAGTGCAGGCCGGCAAGTGCCGCGTGAAGCTCGACGGCAGCAGCGAATGGCAGACCTACGGCGCCGGCGAATCGTTCTCGGTGCCGGGCAAGAGCCGCTTCGACATCGAAGTGCTCGAGACGCTCGATTACGTCTGCAGCTACCTGTAACACGCCCCGCGCAGCAAAAGAAAAGCCCCGCCGAAGCGGGGCTTGTCGCAAGCGGATGGCGCCAAGGCCATCCGGAGCGCCTGTTCTCGTTACAGGCAGGCGTTGATGTCGCCGGCCGACGATGCATCGCCACCGCGGAAACCCACCCAGGTCTTCGCATTGGCGGCGTTGGCCGGGCGCACGATGGCCGCGGCGCCATTCGGCGGCTGCTGGCCCGGCGCATAGACGGCCATGGCGAGGCCGTTCGCGAGTTCATACTGCGATGTCACTTGTTGCTGTGACTTGTCGGCCCAGGTCTTGGCGATGCACTGCGCAACCTGGTCGGCGGGTTTCTGGCTTTGTCCCACGTTTTGGAGGGCAGATTCGGCTGCATGAGCAGAAAATGCCACGGTCAATGCGATGAGCGGTAAGTATTTTGCGTTCACGTTATCTCCCTCGAGTCGTGATTGATTGAGTGGGATGCGCAGCAGGACTGCGTAACAGTGAGATTGCATCGAACGAGCACGGTTCCGGCTATTCCGAAACAAGTTGTTAACGCGCTTGCCAAACGACGGCTCCGATGCTTTGCACTTTGCTGCGGCACGGCATGCATCGTGTGCGGCACGACGTCATGCGTTGCGTGGTCGGCGCGCTGCCCGGTCGTGTGGTGACGTGACGGCCGCGGCGAGCGGCATGTGTCTGCATGCCGTGCCGCGACTCTTTATTTGATCGCGAAGTGGAATGGCTGATTGATGGCCCCGTCGCATGAGTACCATGATGACAAACTTTCGCTCGTCGAATTGTTAACCAACTTCAAACGCGGGAAGCGGCGGAATGCGATGCGGCACGCGAGGGGCGTGCCGCATCGCGCGGAAGAGGTGGTGCGAGCGGGGTGTGCGCAGTGAGGGTGGCGCGCTGCGCGGTGGGTCAGCCGGCCTTGCGCGTGCCGATGTCGCGCAGGTTGGCCGGGACGATCGGGCGGAAGCGCTCGCGCTTCTGTTCGTCGTCGAAGTGCTGGCGCGCGGGCTTGATCAGGTCGCTGCGCGACACGATGCCGGTGATGCGCATCGATTGCTCGCCGGCGACGACGGGCAGGCGCTCGAGTCCGAGCATCGCGAGCCGCGACGCGACGACGCGGCACGTTTCGTGCGCATGCGCGACAACCGGCGCGTGGTTGGCGAACGCAGCGGAGATCGGCGTGTCGGCCGCGGCCTGGGTGCGCTGCGCATCGAGCGTCGCGCGATCGACGAGACCGAGCAGGCGGCCGTTCTGCACGACCGGGTACGCACGGTGCGTCTGCTTCGCGCCGAAGTACTGCGACTCGACGGTATCGAGCGTCGCGGCGCCGTCGATCGTGACGAGCCGGTCGGCTGAGGTCATCACTTCGCCGATGTCATGCCGCTCAAGCGGATCGACGCCGTATTCGCGATAGATGTGATAACCGCGGCGCGCGATCTTTTCCGTCATGATCGAGCGCTTCATCACGATGGTCGAGAAGCCGTGCGCGACGAGCGTCGCCGCGAGCAGCGGCAGCAGCGCGTTCGCGTCATGCGTGAGGCCGAACGCGAACACGATCGCGGTCAGCGGGGCACCGAGCGTGGCGCCGAGCGTCGCGGCCATGCACACGAGCGGCCACAGCGCCGGATCGCCACCCGGCAGCATCGGCGACAGCACGGCGCCGAGGCCGGCGCCGAGCATCAGCAGCGGGGCGAGCACGCCGCCCGACGTGCCCGAGCCGAGTGCGATCACCCACATCACGGCCTTCACGATCAGCAGCGCGAGCGCGATCTTCAATGCGATGTGCTGATGCAGCAGGTCGCCGATCACGTCGTAACCGACACCGAGCGCGCGTGGCTCGAGCCAGCCGCCGATGCCGATCACGATCGCGCCAAGCGCAGGCCACCACATCCAGTGCACCGGCAGCTTCGCGAAGGTGTCCTCGACGCGGTACAGGGCCGCCGACAGGCCGCACGCGAGCGTGCCCGACAGCAGGCCCGCGACGATGCACGACAGCAGCGCAACGGGTGTCGGTGCCGCCGTGGTCAGCGGAAACAGCGGATCGACGCCGAAGAATACGGCGCGAGCGAAACCGGCCACCGCGCACGCGAGCGCGACCGGCAGGAAACTGCGCGGGCGCCATTCGAACAGCAGCAGTTCGACCGCGAGCAGCACGGCGGCGACCGGCGTGCCGAACACGGCTGTCATGCCGGCGGCCGCACCGGCGACGAGCAGCGTTTTGCGCTCGGCAGCGGTCACGTGCACGCATTGCGCGATCAGCGAGCCGAGCGCACCGCCCGTCATGATGATCGGGCCTTCGGCGCCGAACGGGCCGCCGCTGCCGATTACGATGCCGGACGACAGCGGCTTGAGGATCGCGACCTTCGGCGACATGCGGCTCTTGCCGAACAGGATCGCCTCGATCGCTTCGGGAATGCCGTGGCCGCGAATCTTTTCCGAACCGAAACGCGCCATCATCCCCACGATCAGCCCGCCGATCACCGGGATCACGATCACCCATGCGCCCAGCGTGTTGTTCGCGGGCGGACGGTCGACGAACGAGAACTGCTGGTAGAAAAACAGATTCGTGAACAAGTGGATCAGCCCCAACAGCACGAATGCGGCCAGCGTGCCGAGCAGGCCGATCCCGGCGGCAAGCAACGCGATCCTGGGCAGGCGGTCGTTGGTCGCGAAATCGCGTTTGTGTGATCTGTTCATCGGCGTGGAAAATGCAAGGGTCAGTAATCGATCTGGGGAACCTGGAACGCGTCCTTGAGCGACTTCAGCTCGGCGCGATGCATGGCCGCAAGACGGGCGAGCAGTGTCTCGCCGGCCGGCTCGAGGTGGACCTCGACCTGCCGGCGATCCGCTTCGCTCGTCTTGCGCTTCACGAGGCCAAGCGCTTCGCAGCGCGTGACCAGCGCAACGACGCCGTGATGCTGCGCCTGCAGGCGTTCCGCGAGTTCGCCGATGGTTGCCCATTCGCGATGCGGATAACCCTTGATGTGCAGCAGCAGCAGGTATTGCAGCGGCGTTACGCCTTCGCTTTGCGCGGCTCGCTCGGAGAAGCGCTCGAAGCGGCGCATCTGGTAGCGGAATTCGGACAGTTGCTGGAAATCGCTTTTCGCCAGCGCGCGTCGGGTATCGTTCATCGAGGGCGGTCGGACAGTCAGTTTCGGCAGCGATTAATATATCACAACATGACATAAATGGCCGAATCGTGGCGGATTGGATGCACTCCGTGTCGAGCAGGCCGTGACGTGGCGTTACGTGCGCTGCATGCGTTACGCCGCCTCGAGCATCTGCGTCTGCCGATAAAGGCCCGTGACGAGATCCGTCTGGGTAATGATCCCGACGAGCCGGTGAGATGCATCGACGACCGGAATGTGGTGGTGGCCCGAATGCGTCAACAGCGCGGCGAGCGCGGTGATCGGCATCGTTTCCGGCGCGTATGCGACGTCGCGCGTCATCACGGTGGCGACGCTCGCCGGCTGGCCGCCGAACGCTTGCGGCAGCCGCGCGGACAGGCGTTGCCACAGCGGGGTCGGGCGGTGCAGCCGGCGCGTGAGGTCGGCGCGCGTGACGATGCCGGTCAGGTGGCCTTCGCCGTCGACGACGGGCAGCGCCTTCACGCGGTGGCGGTCGAGCAGCGTGAGCGCGGCCGTCACCGACGTCGACGGCGCGACTTCGATGGCGTTCTTCGTCATCAGGTCGGCGCACGTGAGCCGACCGAACGTGCGCGCATACGCTTGCATCTCGGTTTCGCGCAGCAGGGCTTCGAGATCGTCCGGATCGACGTCGAGCCATTCGCCGCGGCGCTTCAGCACCGTGTCGAGGTCGCCGCGCGTGAAACCGCCTCGCGCGGGTGTGGCGCCGCCTGCCTGCGGTTGCGCTTCGGCGCGCACGCCGCCGTGCGGGTAGCGGTGCCCGGTCAGTGCGTGATAGACGAGCGCGGCCGACAGCAGGATGGCCGATTGCAGCACGATCGGCTCCAGCACGAATCTGAACCCGAGCGCATGGATCGCCGGGCCGCCGACCACGGCCGTGAGCGCGACGGCGCCCGACGGCGGGTGCACGCAGCGCAGCACGAACATGCCTCCGATCGCGCATGCGATCGCGACTGCGGCGGCCGTGATCGGATCGGCGATCCATTGGGCGCACGCGACACCGACCGTCGCGGCGACGAGATTGCCGCCAATGATCGGCCACGGTTGCGCGAGCGGGCTCGCCGGTACGGCGAACAGCAGCACGGCCGACGCGCCCATCGGCGCGACGAGCAGCGGCACGAGGCCCGGCACGCCGGGCAGCAGCCGCATCGTCACGCCGACCGTCGCGATGCCGACGAGCGCGCCGGTGCACGAGCGCAGGCGCTCACGCCAGCCCAGCGACATCGGATGGGGAACGAAGCTATGCAGCCATTGCCGCAACGTGCGGCGCGGTTGAGGGGAGCCTGACGACATGGACGGTAAGCGGTAAAGGTGACGGCGCGGATGCGCGCAGCGACAAGCCGCGAATTATATCGTGTTGTGATATAAATTGTCGCGCTGCATCAAGCCGTTGCATGTGCGAGATGCGCGCTGCTTGCAAAAACCTTTCATGCAATGAGAGCTTGCGGGCAGGGGAACCGCGCAAATTTGTCTGCGGCGGCGTACAATTCGGGCCACTGAATCCCCCCGTCATGCCAGAACCACGTACGCGATGCCCGCTCTCCCGCCTTTCTCCCGGCACGGTGATCGATTCGACGTGGTTCGCGGCTGCGTTCCGTTCCTCATCTGACGCGAGCGCTGCCGACGCCTCCCCACTGACTCTCCCCAAGCCAATTCAATGGACATGCTCGAAAACATGCGCCTGTTCGTGCGCGTTGTCGAAGCCGGCAGTTTTACTGCGGTCGCGAAGGAAATCGACGCGACCACCGCGCAGGTGTCGCGCGCGGTATCGAACCTCGAAGCGCACGTACAGACGCGGCTGCTGCATCGCACGACGCGCCATCTCGGCCTCACCGAAAGCGGCGAACGCTATTTCGAGCGCGCGAAATCGATCCTCGCGGAAATCGACTACGCGAACGCGGAGGCGCGCAACGCGCTGCTGCGGCCGAGCGGCAAGATGCGCATCCATGCGATGACGGGGCTCGGGCAGAGTCACGTCGTGTCGTCGATCGTGCGCTACCAGGAGGACAACCCCGACGTGTCGGTCGAGCTGACGCTCGCGCAGCGGATGCCGAATCTCGTCGAAGAGGGCTATGACGTGTCGATCGTGACGGCGTCGCAACTGCCCGATTCGGGCTATGTCGCGCAGACCTGCGGCACGAGTTGCAGCGTGCTCGTCGCGTCGCGCGAATACCTGGCGCGCCACGGCACGCCGCAGTCGCCCGACGAATTGCCGAACCACGTGTGCCTGCGCCTCGATACGCCCGCCTCGCCGGCCGGCGAATGGCGGCTCGAGCGCAGCGATGGCGAGGAGACCGTCTACGCGCTGCAGCCCGCGCCGTTCCAGGTCAACGTGCCGGACGCGCTGTGCGTCGCGGTGCGCGCCGGGCGCGGGATCGCGTGCGTCGCGTTGTACACGGTGCTCGATGACATCCGCGAAGGGCGGCTGATCCGCGTGCTGCCCGAGTATCGGCTGCAGACGGTGAGCGTGTATGCCGTCTACGCGACCCGCCGTTATCTCGACGCGAAGATCCGCACGTTCCTCGACCACCTGCGCACGACGCTCACGCCCGCGCTGGAGAACGACCTGCGCGAACTCGACCGGCTGACGACCGAACAGACGCCGGGTGGCCGCAAGCGCGCGTGACGATCCGAGCGGGCATGCATCGCGCGAACCGCACGTGCCGCGACGAGGTTCATGCGCGCGGCGCGATGCGAATCCGCTCGAAGCGACCCGCGAGCCATCCGTACGCGGCAATGCCGAGCAGGCCGTGTGCAGCGACGAACCATAATGCGCCGGCGAACGAGCCCGTGCTGGCGACGAAGTAGCCGATCACGAGCGGCGTGACGATCCCGGCGATGTTGCCGAGGCCGTTGAACACGCCGCCGCTCAGCCCGACCATCCCTTCCGGCGCCGTGTCGGCGAGCACCGCCCAGCCGACCGCCGCGAGCCCCTTGCCGAAGAATGCGATCGTCATCAGCGCGATCACGACCGCGTTCGACGATGCGCCGTTCGCCAGCACGAGCAGCGTCGCCATCGCCATTCCCACGACGAACGGCGTCTTGCGTGCCTTCGACGGATGCATGCCGCGCCGGATCAGCCAGTCCGACAGTACGCCGCCGAGCACGCCGCCCGTGAACCCGCAGATCGCCGGCAGCGCGGCGACCCAGCCGGCCTCCATGATCGTCATCCCGCGGCCCTTGATCAGGTAGATCGGGAACCACGTGATGAAGAAATAGGTGAGCGCGGTGATGCAGTACTGCCCAATGTAGATCGCCCACAGGTTCCGGTGGCGGAACAGTTGAGACACGTCGTGCCACGACACGCGCGGCCGATGGCGCACGCGGTTTGCCTCGAGATCGACGAGCGCGCCGTGCGCGCGCAGATAGTCGCGTTCCGCGTCGCTCACGCGCGGATGGCCGTGCGGCTCGCGATACCACGCGAACCACAGCGCGGCGAGCGCGATGCCGAGCATCCCCATCCACAGGAACACGTGCTCCCAGCCGAGCGCATGCGTGAGCCAGGCCATCGCGGGCGTGAACAGCACGACGGCCATGTACTGCGCCGAATTGAACAGGGCCGATGCCGTGCCGCGTTCGGCGGTCGGGAACCAGCACGCGACGATTCTCGAGTTGGCCGGGAACGCCGGCGATTCGACGAGGCCGAGCATGAAGCGCATGACGAACAGCGCGAGCGTGGCGGCCGCGCCCTGCACGGCGAGCCAGCCAACCGTGCCCTGCAGCATCGTGAAGACCGACCACAGCAGCAGGCTCAGGCCGTACACGCGCCGGGCGCCGAAGCGGTCGAGCAGCCAGCCGCCCGGGATCTGGCCGATCGCATAGGCCCACGCGAACGCGGAAAAGACGATGCCGAGCTGCACGGGCGTCAGCCTGAGGTCGTGAGCGACGCCGGTTCCGGCGATCGACATCGTTGCGCGATCCGCATAGTTGATGACGGTGACTGCGAAAATCAGCGCGAGGACCGCATAGCGGACGCGGCCGATCGTGCGCGAGGCGGCGGGCGACGCGGCGAGGGCGGCGCCGCTGGATCGATTGGGCATGCGTGTCTCCTGGCCTCCGTCGTGCGGAGGCATCCGGTGTTGTAACGGGTGGCCGCCGTGCGGCGCGGGGATCAGCGCGTGACGCTGGTCGGCGGGCGCTGGCCGGCAAAACACGCGGCAAGATTGGCCAGCACGATCCGGCCCATCTCTTCGCGGGTTTCGCGGGTCGCGCTCGCACGGTGCGGCTGCACGACGACACGGTCGAGCTCGAGCAGCGCGGCCGGCACGTGCGGCTCGTTCGCGAATACGTCGAGGCCGGCGCCGGCGATCGTGCTGTCGGCGAGCGCGCGGATGAGCGCGGCTTCGTCGACCAGCTTGCCGCGCGCGACATTGATCAGGAATCCTTGGGGGCCGAGCGCGGCGAGCACGTCGGCCGTCACGAGCACGTTGCCGTGATCGGCCGATGCCGCGATCACGAGCACGTCGCTGTCGCGCGCGAGCGCGATGAGGTCGGGCACGAAGCGATAGCCGCTGTCGCGATGCTCGCGTGGGCCGAAATAGCTGACGGGCATCCGGAACGCCTGCGCGCGCTGCGCGATTGCGCGTCCGACGCGGCCCAGCCCGACGATGCCAAGCCGCTTGCCGGTCACCTGCGTTGCGAGCGGTTGGGCCGCCTTACCCCAGCGGCCGCCGCGCACGATGCGCTCGCCGGCGCCGAGGTCGCGCAGCGTCATCAGGATCAACCCCATCGCCATGTCGGCGACGTCGTCGGTCAGCACGTCGGGCGTCGTCGTCACGTGAATGCCGCGTGCGCGGGCACGGTCGAGATCGACGGCGTCGGTGCCGATGCCGCTGATCGCGACGATCTCGAGCGCGGGCAGCCGGTCCATCAGCGCGGCGGACAGGCCGTTCGCGCCGCCGGTCACGACGCCGCGAATGCGTGAGGCCACGCGATCGAGCAGCGCGTCCGGTTGCTCGGCCGCATACAGCCGGTGCACCGCGTAACGGGCGGACAGTTCGGCGTCGATGGCGTCGGGGAGCGGCTGGGTGAGCAGGATGTCGATGGTCATGAAGGTCTCGGTCGTCGTGCACGGCGCGGGCCGTGCATCAGGTGCAATCGAGTATAGAAATCGTATCGATATGCGTCTAACATCAAAAGACTATCGATCGATTCAAGAATTGGATGATTGAACTGCACCAGCTTCGCTGCTTCGTCGCGGTCGCCGAGGAACTGCATTTCGGTCGCGCGGCCCGGCGGCTCTTCATGACCCAGCCGCCGCTCAGCCGGCAGATCCAGCTGCTCGAGCATGCGCTCGGCATCGCGCTGCTCGAACGCAGCAGCCGGCAGGTCAGCCTGACCGCGGCCGGCGAGCGGTTCCTGCGCGACGCGCGGCACATCCTCGAATTCTCCGCACGGGCCGAGCAGGCTGCGCAGCGCGTCGCACATGGCGGCGCCGGCCGCATCACGCTCGGCTTCACGGCGGTCAGCGCATACCGGATGATCCCGATGTTGCTGGCGCACGCGGCGCACGCGCTGCCGGACGTCGACATCGAATTGCGCGAGATGGTGTCGACCGTGCAGATCGATGCGCTGGCGTCGCGGATGCTCGACGCGGGCTTCGTGCGCCAGCGTGCCGCGCGTCAGCCGCTCGAATACCGGCTCGTGCAGCGCGAGCCGATGCTGGTTGCGGTCGCGGAAGGCGCATCGCTCGCCGCGTGCGAGCGCATCGGCCCTGACGATCTCGATCGGCAGCCGTTCATCGCGTATTCGCCGAACGAAGGGAAATACTTCCACGACCTGATCTCGGGCCTGTTCGCGAATGCGGGGCGGCTGCCGAACTACCTGCACTACGTCGGGCAGACGCATACGATCCTCGGCCTCGTGCGCGCGGGGCTCGGTGCCGCGCTCGTGCCGGCGTCGGCGCGCGAACTGCATGTCGACGGCGTGATGTTCCGGCCGCTGGCGGGCGCCGACGTGGCGGCCGAGCTGTATCTCGCGTGGCGAGCGGACAACGACAATCCGGCGCTGCCGGTGTTCAACGCGATGGTCGAGCGGTTTCTGCCGCAGGAGCAGGGCGGCGCGCCAACCGCATAAACGCGGAATCCGTCGGTGCGATGTGACAAGCTTTCAATCCGGAAGCTTGCGCAAGCGATGCCAAGCAATCCTCACCGAGCACGACCGGTCGCAGTCCTGCGAATCCTTACCGCGTTGAAAGCCGCTTCGCTCCCCGTGTTCCAAAGGAGGAACGCAGTAGTTCGCTGCACTGCGACAACTGCTTGACGCTGCATGCCGGTCGGCGCAGGATACGTCCGTGCATTTGGAGCGGGACGCGCCGGCCGCGCGGTTCCTGCACCCGCGATACACAGAAGAACAACGATGAGCCTTTACGCACTCATACCGGAATACCGGCCCCGCGTTTGTCGGCCCGCCGGAACAACGCTTCTCCCGACGCCCGGCGCGTCACCTATCCGTCATCCCGTTGCGTACCGTGCATCGGTACACTTTCCCGTCCGCGCGAGCGCCGCGGCGATGGACGGCGCCTGTCCGGCGCGCCGCATCGCAGCGTTGTCTGCCGCTCCTCATCACCGCATCCTGAACGGCGCCTACACCGGCGTCTCGTGACGTCCGTCGCGCCCATCCTTGCATTGCGCCGCCGGCCTGCCTGATTGCCCGGCGGCACCGAAGTCCGAAGCATTTCGATTGAGCTTGAAAAAGCAAACGCAAGCAGTTCGGTTCGAGGTTCAAGGAGAAAAACTCATGTCGCAGCTTTCGAATGAAGAAGCAAACGGCAGTTCGGGGAGTGGCAAGGTCAAGCTGATCAAGTGGGCGATCATCGTCGCCGGCGTCGCAATCGCGGCACCGGCCGCGTTGTTCATCCTGAAGGGGGTGATCGCGCTGGTCACGGCGGGCGTGATCGGCCTCGGCGCGATTTATTTCGCGCCAGTCGTCGCGATGAAGTTCGCGAACCAGAAGGTGAAGATGATCGTCCAGGAGGCGCAGGCCAATCCGATCGAGACGCTGATCAACCAGCTCGCGGAAAAGCGCCAGGCGGCACAGAAATTCGCGGACAGCATCACCGCGTTCCGCACCGAGGTGAAGAACTTCGAGAACAAGACGGAGCTGTTCGAGAAGCAGTATCCGGACGATGCGCCACGCTTCCGGCAGCAGCTCGACACGATGAAGCAGCTGCTCGCGTTCCGCGAGGGGCGCTACAAGCAAGTGCAGGCCGAACTGAAGAATTTCGCGTCGGCGATCGACCGCGCGAAGGCGATGTGGGACATGTCGCAGGCCGCGCAGCAGATGAACAAGCTCGCGGGCCGGCAGGCGTCCGACACGTTCGAGCAGATCAAGACCGACGTGGCCGTCGATTCGGTGATGCGCTCGGTCAACAAGGCGTTCTCCGAAATGGAGACGTCGCTGATGGATAACCCCGAGGTCAAGCAGGCGCAGCAGCAGGCGGTGATGAATGCGCCGCACGCGCCCGGGCTCGAGGCGACGAACCCCGCGCAACTGCCGTCGAAACAACAATAACTTCCTGCAGGCTCGCAACCATGAAAAAACTTCTTGGCGCCATCGCATTTCTGGTCGTGCTCGTCGGCGTATGGATCGTGCATCAGGGCGGCCTGTCGACGCTGATTCCCGCGCATGACGCGGCCCCGGCCTCGACGTCCGCGCAAAGTGGCGACACCGGGCAGTCCGCGCAGGCGTCGCCGTCGTCCAACGTGCTGCCGGCGGGCTTCACGCCGCAGGCCAGCACGCTGAAATCGATTGCCGAAAACGGCATCGTGCGGATCTCCGTGCAGAACCCGAGCGAACCGTTCTTCGGCGAGGACAAGGGCACGCCGCACGGCTTCAACGTCGAATTCGCGCGGCTGCTGTTCGCGGATCCGTCGTTCTCGCACGGTGGCAAGCCGGTCGTCGTCGATACGCGTCACGAGGTCGACACGTATCCGGGCGTGCCCAAGCAGCTGCTCGATACGGACGCGAAGGGGAACCACGTGGTCGACGTGGCGATGGACGGGCTGACGTTCCCGGACAACACGCCGTCGGGCGTGGTCTATTCGGTGCCGTACGTCGACGATTTCGGCTATTCGCTGATCGTGCGGCAGGGCTCCGCGATCCGCTCGACCGACGATCTCGCGGGCAAGACGGTCGGCATCCTGAAGGGCGACCCGGACGTGCGCGCATTCGTCACGCGCCAGTATCCGAACGTGAAGTTCGTTGAAGTCGACGATTCCGATCCGGCGTTCATCGCGAAGAGCATCGACGGCCATACGGTCGACGCGTTCATCTACGACTATCCGTTCGCGGTCAGCTCGATCAAGGACACCGACCTGAAGTTCGCGGTGACCAAGCTCGACGGCTCGAACATCGCGTACAAGATCGGCGTGCGCGCCGACGACCAGGATCTGCTGATCTACCTGAACGCCGCGATCGCGAAGCTCAAGCAGTCGCCGCAGTATCTCGACCTGCTGCGCAAGTACTTCGTCAGCGACCAGGCGGTGACGACCGCGGCCGCGTCGGGCGAGCACACGTATGTGGTGAAGGCGGGCGACACGCTGAACATGATCGCGGCGAGCAAGCTCGGCAGCGGCCAGCGCTATCGCGAGATTCAACGCCGCAACAACCTTGCCAACCCGAACCTGATCCTGGCGGGCCAGCACCTCGTGATTCCGGTGCGGTAACGGCGGCGTGACGTGAACGAAGGAAGCTGAAGGGACGTGAAAGACTGCGCGCGGCCCGGCGGAGGTGATCCGCCGGGCCGCGCGCTTTTCTGCGTCAGTGAGTGATCGACAGGAACAGGTACGCGGCGAACAGCGACAGGTGCACGACGCCGTGCAGCACCGTCGTGCGCCCCTGGCTGAGCGTCAGCGTGCTGACCAGCAGGGTGAGCGCCAGCAGTACGGTTTCCATCGGGCCGATGCCGAGCGTGAGCGGCTGGCCGACCCAGATGAACACGGCCGCGACGGTCGGGATCGTGAGCCCGATACTCGCGAGCGCCGAACCGAGCGCAAGGTTCATGCTGGTCTGCAGGCGATTCGCACGCGCTGCGGTGACGGCCGCGAGCCCTTCCGGCAGCAGCACGAGCGCGGCGATCACGATACCGACCGCGGCTTCGGGCGCGCCGAGCTTCATTACGGCGTGCTCGACGGCCGGCGACAGCAGCTTTGCGAGCAGCACGACCGCGACGAGGCTCGCGAACAGCAGCAGCATGCTGATCACGGCGGTGCGGTTGCTCGGCGGCGCCGCGTGCACCGATTCGTTCGCGCTGTCGTGCGCGGTGAGGAAGTAGTCGCGGTGACGCACGGTCTGCACGAACACGAATGCGCCGTACAGCACGAGCGACGACACGCCGGCGAACGCGAGCTGCGATTTCGAGAAGAACGGGCCGGGTGCGGCGTTCAGGTAGTTCGGCATCACAAGCGACAGCACCGACAGCGACGCCAGCACCGCGAGCGCCTTGCTTGCGCCACGGCCCTGGAAGTCCTGTTCGCCGTGCTTCCACGCGCCGACCAGCAGGCAGATGCCGACGATGCCGTTGCAGATGATCATCACGGCGGCGAACACGGTGTCGCGGGCGAGGCCCGACTTCTCGGGGCCCGCGCCGAGCATCACCGACACGATCAGCGCGACTTCGATGACGGTCACGGCGACCGCGAGCACGAGCGTGCCGAACGGCTCGCCGACGCGGTGCGCGACGACTTCCGCATGGTGGACAGCGGCGAACACGGCGCCGGCGAGTGCGGCGGCGAACACCGCGATGACGAGGCCTTCGGCTGGCACGACGCGCGACAGCGCGAGGACCAGCCATGCGGCAAGCGGGGCCACGAGGGTCCAGCGCGGGAGCTGGTTGGACGAGAGCGGCATGAAGGGTTTCCTTATGCGAGTGGCGGCGCGCGACGCGCCGTCACGGGTTGACGAAGCCCGGCCGAACTATCTGCCGAACGAGGACGATGAAACCGAAAGGTGGCGGCACGCAACGGTGCTGCCCTGGGTTCGCCGCCGTGAGGCAGCGAGGGGCGCGGGCGGGCCGAAGCCCGTCGCTGGATGAAACGGTTCGATGCGGCTGGCCGCACGTGGCGAGGCCGGCACATGAGACGCGGCCCGGGCCGGAGGCTCGGTTCCGACCCCGGAAGGTCGGACGACGGTGGCAGCGTGACACGCGGGTTCCCCCTGAAATCCGGCGAGTTGTCGAATTTTATCAGGCGTTCGGGGGTCGCTATCTCATATTCGAATGCTTTCATTGACCTTTCTGTCCGCAAAAAGTGCCCCGACCTTTCAATTTTTTTGTCTTTGCAGTTTCCGTAACGGTCTCTTGCACGACAAATTCGGGCTCGCCCTGACATAAATCTACCGACCGGTCGGTTTATAATTGCTCACACTTCCACTTCATGACGGATCGCAAGCGATGGCTGTTTCTTCTGCACATTCGGTGAACTCGGGCGCGCTGGCGCCGTCGGCCGTCGTCGGCGTGATCGGTGCCGGCGCGATGGGCGCGGGTATTGCGCAGGTTGCGGCGGCGGCCGGCCATCCGGTGCTGCTTCACGACCTGAGCGACGCCGCCTGCGACAACGCGCTGGCCGGCATCCGTGCGCAGTTCGCGCGGCTCGCGGAGAAGGGCCGGCTCGAACCCGCCCAGGCCGACGCGGCCGGCGCCCGGATTCGCGCGGTGCGTGAACTGGCCGACTTCGCGGGCGCGGCACTGATCGTCGAGGCGGCGGCCGAGCGGCTCGACGTGAAGCGCGAGATCTTCGCAGCCCTTGAGCGCCATGTCGACGACGCGTGCCTGCTGGCCACCAACACGTCGTCGATTTCGATCACGTCGATCGCGGCCGGGCTGCGCGTGCCGCAGCGCGTCGCGGGCCTGCATTTCTTCAACCCGGCGCCGCTGATGGCGCTCGTCGAGGTGGTCAGCGGGCTCGCGACCGCGCCCGACGTCGCGCAGGTTCTTTATGCGACCGCGGCCGCGTGGGGCAAACGACCCGTGATGGCGAAATCGACGCCGGGCTTCATCGTCAATCGCGTCGCGCGGCCGTATTACGCGGAGGCGCTGCGCGTGCTGAACGAGCAGGGCGGCGCGCCGGCATCGATCGACGCGGTGATGCGCGAGGCCGGCGGCTTCCGGATGGGGCCGTTCGAGCTGATGGACCTGATCGGCCACGACGTGAACTTCGCGGTGACCGAGTCGGTGTTCCGCGCGTACTTCAACGATCCGCGCTACACGCCGTCGCTGATCCAGCAGGAACTCGTGAACGCGGGCTTCCTCGGGCGCAAGTCGGGTCGCGGCTTCTATGTGTATGCGAACGGCGCGACGCCGCCCGTGCCCGAATTCGAAACGCCGCGCGACGCGCCGGCCGAAGTCGTGCTGTTCGCACAGGACGGCCCGGCCGCCGCGCTGCACGCGCGCTTTGCCGAACGCATCGCCGGCGCCCGGCTGGCCGCCGCGACCGCCGACGACCTGCTCGCCACGGCCGGCCGCGCATCGATCGCGCTGACCGACGGCCGCACCGCGACCGCGCGCGCCGCGCAGACGGGTGCCGCCGATCTCGTGCTGGTCGACCTTGCGCGCGATTACGCGCAGGCCGGGCTCGTCGCGCTGACGCGCGCGCTCCAGTGCAGCGACGCGGCTTATGCGGACGCGGTCGGCCTGTTCCAGCAGGCCGGTTTTCGCGTGATCGGCGTGGCGGACGTGCCGGGCATGGTCGCGATGCGCACCGTCGCGATGCTCGCGAACGAGGCGGCCGACACGGTGAACCAGGGCGTGTGTTCGCCCGCCGATCTCGATCTCGCGATGGAGAAGGGCGTGAACTACCCGTGCGGCCCGCTCGCGTGGGCCGATGCGATCGGCATCGGCCGCGTGCATCGCGTGCTGTCGAACCTGGCGGCGAGCTACGGCGAGGACCGCTATCGCGTGTCGCCGCGCATTGCCGCGCTGCACGCGGCCGGCCGCACGTTCCGGTCGTAGCCGTCGCCCCCGCTGCTTCGAACACGATAACGACATCACTCCGCTGGAGGAGCACCCCGATGACTCACCCGACGCATCCCGCCGCCGCCCTCGAGCCGATCGAGACTGCCAGTCGCGACGAACTGCACGCGCTGCAACTCGCGCGCCTCAAGTGGTCGCTGCGCCACGCGTACGACAACGTCCCGCACTATCGCCGCACGTTCGATGCGGCGGGCGTGCATCCGGATGACCTGAAGTCGCTCGCCGATCTCGCGAAATTCCCGTTCTCGACCAAGAACGACTTGCGTGACAACTATCCGTTCGGGCTTTTCGCGGTGCCGCGCGAGCAGGTCGTGCGTGTGCACGCGTCGAGCGGCACGACGGGCAAGCCGACGGTGGTCGGCTACACCGCGCGCGACATCGATACCTGGGCGAACGTGACCGCGCGCTCGATCCGCGCGGCGGGCGGCCGTCCCGGCGACACGCTGCACAACGCGTTCGGCTATGGGCTCTTCACCGGCGGCCTCGGGATTCATTACGGCGCGGAGCGGCTCGGCTGCATGGTCGTGCCGATGTCGGGCGGGCAGACCGAGAAGCAGGTGCAGCTGATCCGCGATTTCGAGCCGAAGATCATCCTCGTTACGCCGTCGTACATGCTGAACCTGATCGACGAGATGGTGCGGCAGGGGATGGACCCGGCCGAGTCGTCGCTGAAGATCGGCATCTTCGGCGCCGAGCCGTGGACGCAGGCGCTGCGCGAGGAAGTCGAGACGCGCGTGGGCATCGACGCGCTGGATATCTACGGACTGTCGGAAGTGATGGGCCCGGGCGTCGCGTGCGAATGCGTCGAGACGAAGGACGGCCCGGTGATCTGGGAAGACCATTTCTACCCGGAAATCATCGACCCGGTCACGGGCGAGGTGCTGCCCGACGGCAGCCACGGCGAGCTCGTGTTCACGTCGCTGACGAAGGAAGCGATGCCGGTGATCCGCTACCGCACGCGCGACCTTACCGCGCTGCTGCCGCCGACCGCGCGCGCGATGCGCCGTCTCGCGAAGATCACGGGCCGCTCCGACGACATGCTGATCGTGCGCGGCGTGAACGTGTTCCCGAGCCAGATCGAGGAGATCGTCGTCGCGCTGCCGCAGTTGTCGGGCCAGTTCCAGATCACGCTGTCGCGCGACGGTCACATGGACCGGCTCGACCTCGCGGTCGAGCTGCGCTCCGAGGCGGCCGCGTCCGTCGGCGAAAGCGATCGTGCGGGGCTCGCGCGTGAGCTGCAGCACCGGATCAAGACGATGGTCGGCGTGTCGTCCGGCGTGACGGTGCTGGCGGCGGGCGGCATTCCCGCGACCGCGACCGGCAAGGCCCGGCGCGTGATCGACCGCCGCTAGAGCCCGTTCACGCTCGTAACGGGCTAGCCCCACGACTGATTTTTTCAAACAGGGGAACGTGCGTAGCCGGCCGCATTGCGGCGTCGCGCGTCGCTTGTTTGGCTCGGCCAAACGGCGCTCCCTGCTTCTTGCACTGCGACCGGCAACGCACGTTCGCAGGTCCGTTATGAGTGTGAACAGGCCCTGGCCGCCTGATTCTCATGTTTGCCGTTCAACCCGAGGAAACCTGTTCGATGGATGGATTGAAGACCCTGGCCGTCACGGTCGATGCGCGCGGTATCGCAACCGTCGCGCTGCAGCGCGGCGACGTGCTCAACGCATTCGACGAGACGATGATCGCCGAACTGACCGACGCGTTCACCACGCTCGGCTGGCGCGACGACGTGCGCGCGATCGTGCTGCGTTCGGACGGCCGCGCGTTCTGCGCGGGCGCCGACCTGCAGTGGATGCAGCGCGCGAGCGCGAACGACGCGGAGGCGAACCTGCGCGACGCGCAGCGGTTCGCCGCGATGATGCGCGCGATCCGGCAATGTCCGAAGCCGACGGTGGCGCGTGTGCAGGGCCATGCGTTCGGCGGCGGCGTCGGCCTGTGCGCGGCGTGCGACATCGTGATCGCGAGCGATCACGCGCGCTTCTCGGTCAGCGAAGCCCGTTTCGGGATCCTGCCGGCCGTGATCGGCCCGTACCTGGTCGAGGCGGTCGGCCAGCGCCAGGCGCGCCGGCTCGCGCTGACGGCGACCCAGCTCGCCGCCGGCGAAGCGGTCGCGATCGGCCTGATTCATCAGGCCGTGCCGCTCGATTCGCTCGACGAAGCACTCGACAAGACGCTCGCCGAACTCGGCCGCAACGGCCCGAATGCGCTGATGGAGATCAAGCGCTTCTTCGACGCGATCGGCGAGTATCCGCCGTCGGACGAGCGCGCGGCGTTCACCGCGCAGACGATTTCCCGCGTGCGGGCAACGCCGGAAGCGAAGGAGGGCTTCACCGCGTTCTTCGCGAAGCGTCCGCCGGCATGGGAGGCGGGCGCCGAGTAAGGGGAAACGACGGGGAAACGAAGGCGAAAGGGCGACGATCGACCGCACGACGGGCCCGGCGCGAATTGGGCGGCGCGGGCGCTTGCTCTACAATGCGTGACCTCCGGCGCGCTGCCGGCCCAGCCCCGACCGATTCCTCATCCGATGATCGTCAACCGCCTTATCTCCGAGATCCTGTTCGGCTTCACCGGCCTGATCGGCATCATCAACCCGATCGGCATCGCGTTCCTGTTTCTCGAACGGACCGAGGCGCTCACCGAGCACGAGCGCGATCTGCTCGCGAGGAAGGTCGCGTTCAACGCGTTCATCGTGCTGATGGTCGCGTTCTTCGCCGGGACGCCGGTGCTGCATTTCTTCGGGATTTCGATGGAAGCGCTGCGGATCGGCGGCGGCTTCGCGGTTGCCGTCGCGGGCTGGCAGATGCTGAACGAACCCGACGGCCCGGGCGGCGGCGACACGCCGGTCAAGCCGATCGACGCGAACGCGATCATGACGCGCGCGTTCTTCCCGTTGACCATGCCGCTGACGGTCGGCCCCGGCTCGATCGCGACCGCGATCGCGCTGAATGCGAACCGCACGCACAAGCTGTCGGAATTCATGCTGTCGAGCATCGTGTCGATCGCCGTCTCCGTGCTGGTCGCGATCGTGATCTGGCAGGTCTACAGCCGCTCCGCGCTGCTGTCGCGCTACCTCGGCAGCGAAGGCACCAAGGTCGCGAAGCGCGTGTCGGCCTTCCTGCTGCTGTGCATCGGCGTGCAGATCATGCTGACCGGCTTCTCCGCGTTCCTGCAGCCGATCGCCGACCAGGTCAAGTAAGCAAGTCAGCAAGGAAACGGCCGGCGCCGCTGCGCAGCCGGCGCCCCGTGCGATCTCGCGCTGACGGGCACTGCCTTCGTACGATGCGGCGACGCCGCACGCATTTTTACCGCCCGGGATACCATGCGACGGTTCGGCGGATGCGCGGCGCGCGTCCGGCCGTCCGCTCAACTTCAATGGCGAGGCGTGCAATGGATTACGTGAAATTCGGATCGACAGGGCTGGAGGTGTCCAGGCTGGTGCTGGGTTGCATGACGTTCGGCTAACCGTCACGCGGCACGCATCCGTGGACGCTGCCGGAAGCGGAGAGCCGCCCGATCATCCAGCGGGCGGTCGAAGCCGGCATCAACTTCTTCGATACCGCGAACATGTATTCCGACGGCACGTCGGAGGAGATCGTCGGCCGTGCGCTGCGCGATTTCGCGAAACGCGACGAGATCGTGATCGCGACCAAGGTGTTCTACCGGATGCGGCCGGGGCCGAACGGCGCGGGGCTGTCGCGCAAGGCGATCATGACCGACATCGACCAGAGCCTGAAGCGGCTCGGCACCGACTATGTCGATCTCTACCAGATTCACCGCTGGGACGACGGCACGCCGCTCGAGGAAACGCTCGAGGCGCTGCACGATGTCGTGAAGGCCGGCAAGGCACGCTACATCGGCGCATCGTCGATGTTCGCGTGGCAGTTCGCGAAGGCGCTGCACACGTCGAAGCAGCACGGCTGGACCCGCTTCGTCAGCATGCAGAACCACCTGAACCTGCTGTATCGGGAAGAAGAGCGGGAAATGCTGCCGCTGTGCGCAGACGAAGGGATCGCGGTGATTCCGTGGAGCCCGCTCGCGCGCGGCCGCCTGACCCGCAACTGGGACGAGTCGACCGAGCGGCAGCAGAGCGACGCGGTCGGCCAGCGGCTTTACGATGCGACGGCGGAGTCGGACAAGGCGGTCGTCGACGCCGTTGCGACGATCGCGGCCGCCCGCAACGTGCCGCGTGCGCAGGTCGCGCTCGCCTGGGTCGCGCAGAAGCGCGGGGTGACCGCGCCGATCGTCGGCATTTCGAAGGCGCGGCAGCTGGACGACGCACTGGCCGCGCTCGAGCTGAAACTGACCGACGACGAGATCGCCACGCTCGAACGCCCGTACGTGCCGCACGCGGTCGCCGGGATCAACTGAGCGGCGGCGCCGCGCGGCCGTCAGCGCGCGGCGTCGAGCATCGGGTAGGTGAACAGGCCGAAGTGGACGATGTTCAGTCCCGCATGCGCGAGCGCGGATGCGAGCAGCCCGCCGCGCCGCCAGGCGAGGCCGTAGCCGATGCCGGCCACCGTGCCGAGCACGATCCATTGCCAGCCGCCGGCTGCATGCGCGGCGCCGAACAGCACCGAGCCGATCGCCAGCGCGACCCATGGCCCCCATGCGAATCCGCGCAGCGCGCGCGTCAGCCCGCCCTGCACGTAGCCGCGGAACAGCGCTTCCTCGGCGAGCGTCACGATCAGCAGGTTGTTCACGAGCCACAGCCAGCCCGACGGCGGCCACTTGGGCGCCCAGCCGACCATCCCGAATGCGAGCGCGCCGGCCAGGCATGCGGCCGCCGTTACGACGGCCGCCACCGCGCCGGTGCGCAGCGCGCGCGACAGCGGGATGTCGGGGGCGACCCACGGCAGCACCCACACCAGCCACAGGCCCACGAGCGGTTTGTCGAGGTTCAGGTACATCGTGAACGGCACGGCATCCGGCGTGAAGCGCGTCGGGCCGATCACGCGCGGATTGTGGAAGCCCGGGATCAGGTGCAGGCTGAGCGCGATCGCGAGCGCGGCAAAGACGCCGTGCGCGGCGATGCGCACCGCGCGCGCTCGCTCGGGCATCACGCCCCAGGCGGCCGCGGCCAGCAACGCGAGGGGCGCCAGCGCGAGCGGCGCGAGCTTGCCGAACGCCAGCGCGCACGCATAGCCGAGCGCGGCAAGGCCGACGCTCAGGCCGTGCTGCGGGCGATGCCACGCGAACGCGGCGGCCGTGAACAGGGCGAGCCAGATCGTGGCGGACGGAAGGAGCGAAAGGGACATGACAGGAGCGGCATTCGTCGGACGAGACGCCGCGCATCATACAGCAGCCGTCTTGCCATGCTGGCCGGAACCGTCGGCGGTCAGCGGGCGGCGGTTTCCGTGACGCCGTCGCGGCCCGGGATGTGGACGCTGTTGCGCTCGCGCATCCGCCGCCGGTACCAGAACGTCCACAGCAGCAGGCAGCCGAACACGGTGTAGCCCATGACCGGCGACACGACCAGCACGCGTTCGACCGGCCAGGTCACGACCATCCAGAGGCGCAGCAGCATTTCCAGGGTCATGAACGCGCCCCAGACGAAGGTCATCCGCCGGAGCATTTGACGCAGCCCCGGCTGTGCGTTCCAGACGGCTTCGAAATGCGCGGCGCCGCCATCCATCTCGCGGGCCACGGTGGCGCGGGCGAGATAGAAGATCAGCGGGCGTTCGCGGAACAGCGACAGCAGGAACACGACGCCGATCGTGCCCGACGCGAGCGATTCGCGCATCAGCAGCGTGCGCGGGCTGCCGCCGAGCGCCATCCCGATGATCGACAGCGCGATGCCGAGCAGCACGATGGCCGCCACCGCATCGACGCGGCGCGAGCGGATGAATTCGACGATCGACCAGATGATCGGCGGGATCGCCGACGCATACAGCGCGCCGGTTTCGCCGAAATAGGGCTGAGCAGCCCGGTAGGCAACCCAGGGCAGCACCAGGTTGACGAAGAGTTCGAGAATCAGTCCGGCTCGCGGTTTCACGGTGAGCAATTCCACGCAGGTTGGGGCGAACGTGCGACGGGCGTGGTGGCCCGCGGTTGCCCCGAAAAGGGTTCGGTCCAGTATATCGAAGAATCGGGCGGGGATGCGGTGCCGCCCCGGCCGCTTGCCGCCGGCGCCGCCGTCACGGAAGCGCCGCGGCCGGCAGCGTGATCGTGACCGTGGTGCCCTGCTGCACGACGCTGTGCACGTGGATGGCGCCTTCGTGCCGCTCGACGACGGCGGCAATGAGGGGGAAATGGCAGGCTGGCGCGCCGCCCGTTCAGGGTGACACTTGCAGCATGCGTACCGCGGCGCGCATCGCTGCCGCGGCCGCGCGTGCGGTCAGGCGACGCCGGGCTGAACGATGATCTTCACGTTCCGGTCCTTGTGGTTGACCAGTTCCTCGAAGCCGTGCGAGACGATGTCGCCGAGCGTGATGCGCCCGGTGATGAGCGGTTGCACGTCGATGCGGCCGTCCGCGATGAAGCGGATCACGTCCGCGAATTCGCCGTTGTACGCGAGCGAGCCGATCACTTCCTTCTCGGTCGACACGATGTCGAAGAAGTTGAACGGCGCCGGCTCCTCGAAGATGCCGACCATCACCGACTTGCCGGCCTTGCGGATCACGTCGATCGCGAGCTTCGCCGTGGTTGTATGCCCGATGCACTCGAACGACACGTCGGCGCCGTAGCCGCCGGTCAGCGCCTTGACTTCCGCGATCGCGTCGGACGTCTTCGGATCGACGACGACGCTCGCGCCGACTTCCAGCGCCTTCTGCTTGCGCGCGGCCGACATTTCCAGCGCGATCACGCGCCCGGCGCCTGCGGCCTTCGCGCACATGATCGTGCACAGGCCGATCGTGCCCGCGCCGACCACGACGACGGTCTGCCCGACGATGTTGCCGGCCTTCTTCACCGCATGCAGCCCGACCGCAAGCGGCTCGATCAGCGCGCCGGCCTCGGTCGGGAAATCGTCGGGCAGCTTGTACAGCAACTCGGCCGGTACGTTCACGTATTCGGCGAATGCGCCGTTGTTCATCAGCCCGGTGAACGCAAGGTTCTCGCAGATGTTGTACAGCCCATGCCTGCAATACCAGCAGGTGCCGCAATGCTGGCATGCGTCGGCCGTCACGCGGTCGCCGACCGTGAAGCCCGTCACGCCCGCGCCGAGTTCGGCGATCTCGCCGCTGAACTCGTGGCCGAGGATGCACTGGCCCTTCAGGCCCGTCAGTGGATGCGGCGCGTCGACCGGGATGAAGACGGGGCCCGCGACGTATTCGTGCAGGTCGGAGCCGCAGATCCCGCACCAGTGCACGCGAATCGTGACCCAGCCTGCCGGCGGGCGCTCCGGAACGGGTACCTGTTCGACGCGGATGTCGTGGCGGCCGTGCCAGACGGCGGCTTTCATGCTGGGAGCTGTGGTCGATGCCGGTGTACTCACGTTGCTGTCTCCATCGGGTTGTCGTCGGGCGCGAGGCGTGGCTGCCGGTGCGCCCGTCGCGCGATTGCGCGATCGACCGGTATGCAGGAACGGGGCCAGCCTGAGTGGGGGCGCCGGGCGGCGATCCGACCGGATGTGCGTGGTGCGATGCGGTATTTCCCGGTTCGTTGACAGGAAAAGGTCTGACGGGGGCGCGGCGTGAAGTTTGCTGCGAAAGCTGAACGACACGCCGGTGAGACGCTGGGACGTTCGTCTCAGCGCCGTGAGACGAATCGTGAGACGCGCGGCGATGGCCGGTGTGGTGCGACGCGCATTCAGGCGACGACTTCGTCGACCGCAACCGGTGCGAGCAGCGTGAACCCGGCCGCGCGGCACAGCGACAGGCCGGCCTCGGTCGACACGAGCCACACGCGCTGCGCGCCGCGTTGCCGGGCATGCGCGACGATCGCGACGAGCAACTGCATCGCGAGGCCGCGGCGGCGGTACGCGTCGGCCGTCCCGACCCGGTCGACGACGATATCGCGCGCCGACGCAAAGCCATAGCGCGCGGCGGCGGCGATCTGCCCATCCAGCCGGTGTGCGAACAGGAACGCGGCCGGATTCGGCTGGAGCGGCGGGAACGGGGCGTGCGCATTGAACCTATCGATGTCGTGCGGGGTGTGGCAGGCGAGCGCCCGCGCGAGCGCATCGTCGGCGGGCAGCCTGCCGATATCGGCAGCCATGAAATGCTCGTTCGACAGCCGGCGAGTCCTGCCTTGCAGCGCGGCCGGCAGCGGCGCGGCGCCGTAGCGCGTGATCCACGCGCCGACGCTGAACGGGCCGTCGCCATTCGCCGGCGCGCCCTCGATCACGACGTGCTCGAATGGCCGCCCCATGCCGGCGTCGAATTGCACGACCTGGCCGTCCGGGCTGTCGTGCAGCGGCGCATCGCGCCGGTCGGCATGCGGTCGTTTGCAGCGTCGTCGGGGCGAAGCCGACAGCTTGGATCAGGCAGGCGCACGCTGCCATGCCGGCCCATTGCCGCGATTGGCGGAACGGATCGTTGCGCACATTACCCCTTTACTTGAAGTGAACTTCAATTTGTATCATGTGCGGCAGTCCGATCTCGGACGCGTGACGCATCCCGTTGCACGCGGCCGTTTCAACGGAGGGGGAGATGCCCGAATCGCCTGTCGCGGCCGATGCCGCCACGCTGCCGTCGCGCGGCGACCGGGCCGCAGTCGCGAACGTCGTGCTCGCGAGCATCGTGTCGGCGTTGCACGTCGGCAAGGCGACGATCGTATTGCCGTCGCTCCAGCACGAGTTCGGCGGCTCGCTCGCGTTGCCGAGCGGGATCATGCCGGTGTTTCCGTTCGGCGGCGTGTTCGGCGGCATCGCGGCCTGCCTGCCGGTACGCCACCGGCGCCGCTCGGCATCGGCCACGTCGTGCAGGAGCAACGATCTCGGACAGGTGGTCGGGCCGCCGGCGATCGGCGCGATCGTCGGTGCATTTGGCTGGTCGGGCGGCATCCGGCTGATGCTCGCGGCCGCCGTTACCGGCGCGGCGATCGGCCTGTCGCTGCCGCGCGAACCGATGGGCCGGCGCTGGGCGCGGCGCCGTTCAACCTGCACGGAAATCCGTCAAGCATGCTCAACACCATGGAAAGCCTGATTTGCGAAGAAGACGTGCCGTGCGATGCGCCGGCACGGGTCGAAGACGATGCGATGCCGCCGCGTGGCGGCGTCGCGCATCCGCTCGCGACGCTCGGTCGAGCGCCGGTTCCCGAGCACGCCGCCGCGGCCGTCTCGCCGTTGCGCCCGCAACTGTTCGTCACGGTGCTGGAGGCGGATGACAACGCGCTGCTGATTCGCTGGGTCGAGAGCGGCCGGTGCCATTACGGCGAGCAGCGCTGGCGCTTGCGCGTCGCGTTGCAGCCGGGCCGCTGCGCGATCTCGGGGCAGCCGATCGAGCCGGGCGAGCCGGTATTCCGGCCGGTGCGGCGGCCCGTGCCGGCCAATGGCGACGAGATGATCCGCCGGGCGTCGGTGCCGGGTGCCGCCGGCGTGGCGTGTGGCGTTGCGCCGGACGGTGACGACGCACACGCTCCGGCCGGCGTTTCCGGCTGAATGCCGGCCGGCTGCGACGCCGCGCTACTTCTTCAGGTCGTGCCGGTACTGGATGAACCCGGCGTGGTTCGCGAGCTTGTCGTACAGCGCGCGCGCCGTCGTGTTGGTTTCGTGCGTGAGCCAGTACACGCGGCTCGCGCCGGCTTCGCGGGCATGTTCGTACACGGCCTCGATCAGCGCGCCGCCCGCGCCTTGCCCGCGTGCGTCGGGGGCGGTGTACAGGTCCTGCAGGTAGCAGTACGGCCCTTCGGTCCAGCACGAACGGTGGTAGATCGAATGCACGATCCCGACCAGCACACCTGACGCGTCGAATGCGCCAAGCACGAACATCGGCTCGGCGGGATCCATCAGGCGCGCCCACGTCGTCGCGAACACCGCCTCGCTCAGCGCGGTGTCGTAGAACTTCTGATAACCCTGCCACAGCGGGCGCCACGCGGCTTCGTCGGCGGCGACGAGCGGGCGCACCGTGACGCGCGTCGCGTCATTCGCGCGGCTGGCCGCATCGCGCGCGTGAGCCTGCGCGTGGCGGATGGCGGTAAGCGACTGGCGCTGCTTGCCTTGCGCGTCGAAGTTCTCCGGAGCGAGCCACGCGTCGAACGCGGCGCGGACATCCGGCCATTCGCTGTCGATGATCGAGAACCACGCGGTGTCGCGATTGCGGCCGCGATAGACGATCGCCTGCCGGAACGTGCCTTCGTAGCGGAAGCCGAGCCGTGCGGCGGCCTTGCGTGACGGGATGTTCAGGTCGTCGCACTTCCATTCGTAGCGCCGGTAGCCGAGCGTGTCGAACGCGTACTTCATCAGCAGGAACTGCGCTTCGGTCGAAATGGGCGTGCGCTTGAGCAGCCGCGAGAACGTGACGGAGCCGACCTCGATCACGCCGTTGGCCGGATCGATGCGCATCAGCGCGAGCGTGCCGACCGCGCGGCCCGTGGCACGGTCGATCACCGTGTAATGCAGCGGATCCGGGCTCGCCTGCGCGATCCGCGCGTAGTCGCGGTAGCTCGATTCGTCGGCGTACGGGCCGTGTGCAAGATAGGTCCAGTCGCTGCCGTCCGGCGCCTGTGCGTAGGCGGCGTGCAGGTCGGCCGCATGGCGCTCGGCGTCGAGCGGTTCGAGCCGGCAGTAGCGGCCTTCGAGCACGATGCGTTCCGGGCGCGGGCGCGCGGACCAGTCGGGAACGGGGTGGCCGATGGGTTGCTGGAAAGCGTTGGTGAGCGTGGACAAGGTCGATCTCGCTTCGGTTGGCGGCCGGCGACATGCCGGCATGCAGACGATCGTAGTCGCGGCGAGGTACCATGAGAAGCGCCAGGGATCGGCAAATTTATGGTGCCACGCGTTTCGGGGCGCGGGCCACGAGCCGTCCTGCACTCGCCGTGCGCCGCTAGCCGTGCGCGACGTTCCGACATTTTCACGCTGCGATGTTCCGATGACGACTGTCCTTCCTTCCGGCGATGCACCGCTGCTGCCGCTCGACGCGCCGCTGGCGCGCACGCCGGGCGCGCCTTCGCTGCAGCGCCAGTTGCTGCGCCGCGTGCGCGACGCGATTCTCGGCGGCGCGATGCCGGCCGGCACGCGGCTGCCCGGCACGCGCGCGCTGGCCGAAACGCTCGGCGTGTCGCGCAACACGACAGCCGCCGTCTACGAGCAGCTCGTCGCGGAAGGCTTCCTGCAGTCCGATCGCCGCGGCACGCGCGTGGTCGGGCTTTCACGGCCGGCGCCGCCGCGCCGGCGTGCCGCGCCGCCGGCCGTTGCGCAGCGGCTCGGCCGGATTCGCCCGAGCCGCATCGACACCGGCGAATCGGAGGGCTTCCGGCCGGGTGTGCCCGCGCTGACGCATTTCCCGGCGGACGCATGGCGCCACGCGATCGACCGCGCGCTGCGCCGCGCCGGCCGCGACCTGCTCGGCTATGGCGATCCGCTCGGCGAGCGTGCGCTGCGCGAATCGATCGCGCGCCACCTGGCCGTGACACGCGGCGTGCGCTGCGATCCCGAGCAGATCGTGATCACGGAAGGCGCACAGGGCGCGATCGCGCTGTGCGCGCAGTTGCTGACGAACCCGGGCGATACGGTGTGGGTCGAGGAGCCCGGCTATCGCGGCGCGCGCACCGCGATGCAGGCGGCCGACCTCGACGTCGTGCCGATGCCGGTCGACGCGGAAGGGCTGCGCACGGAAGCAGACGACTGGCGCGAGCGGACGCCGCGCCTTGTCTATACGACGCCGTCGAACCAGTTCCCGACCGGCGCCGTGCTGTCGATCTCGCGCCGGCTCGCGCTGATCGATGCCGCGCGCCGGCATCGCGCGTGGATCATCGAGGACGACTACGACAGCGAATTCCGTCATACCGGCGAGCCGATCGGCGCGATGCACGGGCTCGCGCCGGATTCGCCCGTCGTCTATCTCGGCTCGTTCAGCAAGACGATGTTTCCGGCGCTGCGGATCGGTTTTCTCGTGCTGCCCGACGCGTTGCTGGCGGCGGTGCGGCCGGTGTTGCCGGAGATGCTGCGCGGCGGGACGCGCCACGTGCAGCTTGCGCTGGCCGATTTCATCGAGACCGGCGAGTACGGCCGCCATCTCGGCCGCATGCGCCGGCTGTACCGCGACCGGCGGCGATTGCTGCTCGCCGCGCTCGACCGCACCCTGAGCGTGCCGCATCAGATCGAGGGCGGGCCGTGCGGGCTGCATCTCGCACTGCGGCTGCCGGCGCGCTACCGCGATCGCGCGATCGTCGACGCGGCGCGTGCGCACGGCATCGGGCCGTTTCCGCTGTCGGGCTTTTCGATCGATGCGGCATCGGCGGGCAACGGGCTCGTGCTCGGTTTCGGCAATACGTCGGCCGACGCGTTCGAGCCGATGTTGCGGATGCTGTCGGCGATCGCGGAGCGGGTGGGTGGGGCGTGAGGTGAGACTCGCCGTTCAATCACGACAACTTATTTTGCCGACCTTTTAAATGTTGACTCTTCAAAATCAAGGTTGATGTTCGTCGATTTTTGGTCTCGCTCCCCGAGCTGAACGTGCTGCGGTCTTGATCGTCAAAAATGGTCGCGTGGTGGATGTGCGGATTGACGAATCGCGCACTTTGTTCACAACGAATGCCGTGGCGGCTTCACGCCTGCCGTGTCGCCCGGCATTCGGGTTTCGATTCGTATGTTCGAACAGGCCGCGTGGACTATAAATGGAGGCGTGTACCGGTGCTTGTCGGGTGCCTGCGCGTCTCGCGCATGTCGGCGCCGCGACGCCCGGGGGAGGTGCACCGTGGTTCGCCAGACGCTTGCTCGCGCCGTGCTTCGCACCGCGTTGATCGGGGGCGTGTTCGCCGGCTGTTTGCCGGCCTCGCCGGCCGCCCTCGCCGGAACGCTCTCGCCGCCCGTTACGCCCCACCCCATGAAGCAGCGCCCGGCCGCTGCGCCTTACGCGATGCCGGTCGATTTTCCGGCAATCGTCGACCGCTACGGACCGGCGGTCGTGACCATCATGACCACCGCACCCGACCAGCAGGCGAGCGGTCCGTCTTTCACGATCCTCGATCCCGACGATCCGCTCGCCGCGTTCTTCCGGCACGACGCACCGCCGCCCGCGCAGGGCCCGCAAGCGCAGGCGCAAGCGCAAGCGCCGGCACCCGACACGGCGCCACGTGCGGTATCGGGCAGCGGCTCGGGTTTCATCGTCAGCGCGGATGGCCTGGTGCTGACTTCGGCCCACGTAGTGGACGACGCGACCGACATGACGGTGCGGCTCACCGACCGCCGCGAATTCAAGGCGACCGTGCTGGCCGTCGATCCGCAAAGCGACGTCGCCGTGCTGCGCGTCAACGCGACGAAGCTGCCGTTCGTGCGCGTCGGCGATTCGTCGAAAGTGCGCGCGGGCGAACCGGTGATGACGATCGGTGCGCCGGACGGATCGGGCAACACGGTCACGGCCGGCATCGTCAGCGCGACATCGCACCGGCTGCCGGACGGCAGCGCGTTTCCGTTCTTCGAAACCGACATCGCGCCGAACCCCGACAACTCGGGCGGCCCCGTGTTCAATCGGGCGGGCGACGTGATCGGTATCGCCGTGCAGGTTTATACGGGCACCGACCGCTACGCGAGCACGACGTTCGCGATCCCGATCGCGTTTGCGGCAAAGGTGCGTGCGCAACTGCAGAAGCAGATGCAGGCTCAGGCGCAACCGTCCCAGGCGCCGGACGCGTCGTCCGGCAATGCGCTCGGCGTCGACGTGCAGGATGTCGGCATCGGGCTCGCCACGGCGTTCGGGCTGCCGCGTCCGGCGGGCGCGCTCGTCAACGGCGTCGCGCCCGGCTCGCCGGCTGCCGCGGCCGGCGTGCGGCCCGGCGACGTGATCGTGAAGCTGGGTGACAAGACGATCGGCCGCTCGGCCGAACTGAACGACCTGGCCGCCGCGCTGCCGCCCGGCCAGAAGGCGCCGCTGCGGCTGATCCGCAACCGCGCGCCGGTGATGCTGACGATCACGGGCGCCGACGAGGCGGCCGGCAATGCGGGCACGACCGTCGGCATGGCTGCGCCGAAGGAGGCCGCACGACCGGGGCCGGGAGCAGGGGCGGGCGACGGCGGCGATCGTCTCGGGCTGACGATGCACGCGCTGAGCGACGACGAGCGCCGTTCGACGGGTCTCGCGGTCGGGATGATGGTGGACGCGGTGCGCGGCCCGGCAGCCAAGGCCGGCATCCAGCCGGGCGATGTCGTGCTGGAGCTCAACGACACGCTGCTGGAGACGCCGGACGACATCCAGTCGCTCGAAGCGAGCGGCGGCAGCGTGATCGCGGTGCTGATCCAGCGCAACAACGCGCGCAAGTTCGTGTCGGTGCGCGCGCGTTAGGGCGTTGACGCGGTCGGTATCGTCCCCCTACCATCGTCCGATATCGCACGCAGTCAGCCAGTCAACCAGGAGCCATCCGGCATGCAGGCAGCCATCTTCATCGTAGTCGTCCACAGGCGCAGGGTCCGGTAGCGGCACCGCGCCGGCACCCATGCGCCCCCGACTCGTTCGGGGGCTTTTTTTTCGTTGCGCACGGCCGTGCGGCACGTGCGTGGAGGGCATCCGCTTGCAATCGAACCTGCCGATCGCTTCCGAACGGGCGTCGCCGCGACACGCGACGCTGATCCTGCTGTGCGCGTGCTCGGTGCTGCCGCTGAGCCTGTTCCTGCCGTCGCTGCCGGCCATCGCGCGCGACCTGCGCGCCGACTATGCGCTCGTCGCGCTGTCGCTCGGCGGTTATGCGGCCGTGGCCGCGTCGCTCGAGTTCGTGATGGGGCCGCTGTCGGACCGGTTCGGGCGGCGGCCGGTCGTGCTGGCGAGCGTCGGCGTGTTCGCGCTCGGCTCGCTCGGCTGCGCGATGGCGACCGATATTCGTGCGTTCCTCGCCTGTCGGCTGATGCAGGCGGCGATCACGTCGGTCTATCCGGTGTCGATGGCGACGATCCGGGATACCGGCGGCGGTGCCCGCGTGGCGAGCCGGATCGGCTATGCGGCGATGGCGGCCGCGTTCGCGCCGATGCTCGGCCCGACGCTCGGCGGCGCGATCGACCAGACGATGGGTTGGCGCGCGAGTTTCTGGCTGCTCGGCGCGGCCGGCGTCGCGCTGTTCGTCTGGTGTGCGTTCGATCTCGTCGAAACCCATGCGAACCGGTCGTCGAGCCTCGCGCAGCAGCTTCGCGCGTATCCGGCGCTGCTCCGTGCGCGCCGTTTCTGGGCCTATGCGCTCTGCATGGCGTTTTCGACCGGCTCGTTCTACGCGTTCCTGGCCGGTGCGCCGCTCGCCGCGCAAACGGTGTTCGGCATCGCGCCCGCGGAGATCGGCGTCTACATGGGCACCATCACGGCCGGCTTCGTGTGCGGCAGCTTCCTGGCCGCGCGTTACGCGCGCCGCTACGCGCTGGCCACGACGATCCTGTGCGGGCGCGTCGTCGCATGCGCGGGGCCGTTGATCGGCCTCGCGCTGATGTTCGGTGGCGCGACGCAGGCGATTGCATGGTTCGGGCCGTGCGTGCTGGTCGGCATCGGCAACGGGCTGACCAATCCCGGGGCGCATGCCGGCGCGGTGTCGGTGCGCCCGGAACTGGCAGGCAGCGCGTCGGGGCTGGCGGGCGCGATGACGATCGCCGGCGGCGCCACGCTTTCGTCGCTGACGGGGGCGGTGTTGACGGCCGGCAACGCGGGCTATGCGCCGCTCGTGATGATGCTGTTGTCGGCCGCGATCGCGCTGGCGGCGGCCGTCTGTGTGCGGGTGTTCGATGCGAGGGAGGCCGGGCGGTGAACGGGGGCGCGCGGAACCGGGCACAGCTGAGGGCACGCTACCGTGCCGCCGGCGATTGGCGGACAATCGACCGAATATCGGGAGACGACGCACCCGCCGCACGCCGAGCACGCGCCGACGCGCGAAGGGCGACTGGACGAGGACGTGATGAGCGACTTTTCTGATTTCCAGCGTGACATTGCCGATGCCGCGAGAGCGACATTCCGGGCGCTGCGGGCGCAGCACCCGGACGAGCATTTCTACGCGTTCGCGCTGTATACCGACAGCGGCGCGATGACCGTGGTGCCGGCGGCCAATTCGGTCGAGGGGCTGCGCCGGATCCGCGCGCAACAGGCGATCCCGGACGACGACCCGTGGTATGTGTGGGGCTTTTCCGAATGGGCGTACGCGGCGGCGGAAGCGTCGCCGTTCAATGCGATCTGCGGCAAGCTTGCCGATGACGTGCTGAGCCCGCAGTTTGTCCGGTCGAGATTCCCGGAATTTTCGCGGCAACTGCATGCCGAGATGATCGGGGCGTTGCGCCTGCTCGATCGCGAGGGCCTGTTCGGCACGGGCGACGAAAGGGCGGCGATCACGCTGTTCGTGTCGATCAGCGACGACGACGCTGCCGAAGCGCTGGAAAACGAATCGGCGAAGGTGCTGAATCCGCCGGCCGTCGCCGACGCTTTCCTGCGCCGCTACGACTGACCGACATCGGGATATCGCACGGCGGCCCCGGGCAGGTGGCCGCCGTGCGTGCCGCGTGACGGCCTACGGCTTACGGCTTCGCGCCCACGACGAATTCGAACGTCGCGACGCCGTCGACGCCGCCCGTGACGCGGTCACCGGGCTGCAGTGCGCCAACGCCGGCCGGCGTGCCGGTGAAGATCAGGTCGCCGGCCTTCAGCTCGACCGAGCGCGACACATAGGCGATGACGTCGGGCACGGCCCAGATCATGTCGGCCAGGTCGCCTTGCTGGCGCGTGTCGCCGTTCACCGCGAGCCAGATGCGGCCCGTCGCCGGGTGGCCGGTGGCCGATGCCGCGCGCAGCGCGGTCACGGGGCCCGATGCGTCGAAGCCCTTGGCCCAGTCCCACGGGCGGCTCAGCTTCTTCGCTTCGGCCTGCAGGTCGCGGCGCGTGAGGTCGACGCCGACGCCATAGCCCCATACGTGCGACAGCGCGTCGGCCGGGTCGATCGACCGGCCGTCCTTGCCGATCGCGACGACCAGCTCGATTTCATGATGGAGGTCGTTCGTCAGCGGCGGGTAGGCGACGGTGCCGCTGGCCGGGACGATCGCGTCGGCCGGCTTCGTGAAGAAGAACGGCGGTTCGCGGTCGGGATCGGCGCCCATTTCGCGCGCGTGGTCGGCGTAGTTGCGGCCGACGCAGAAGACGCGGCGCACCGGAAAGCGCGCGGACGACTGGTCGACTTCGACGGAAGGACGCTCGGCAGCGTCGATGACATAAGCGGACATCGGATGGCCTCGTTCGGTGGGAAGACGGATGCCGCGCCCGTGCGGCGCACGGGCCGGCATGCGTGCAACGATACCCGACGCCCGTGCGGCCGGATGCGACGCAACTGCGTTTTACCGGGACAAAACTACGCGTCGGTGGCCGCCGGTGCGCCGTCGCCGTCCGGCAGCGCGGCATTCGCGTCGCGGTACGCCTTCGGCGACACGCCGACCCGCGCGCGAAAGCGCCGCGCGAAATACCCTTCGTCGCGGAAACCGACCGAGCGTGCGATGTCCGCGATGCGCCGGCTCGTGTGGGCCAGCAGCGACTGCGCGAGCGCGATCCGGCGCTCGGTCACGAGATCGGTGAAGGTGCTGCCGGTTTCCTTGCGGACCAGGTGCGCGAGGTAGTTGGGCGACAGGAACGCGGCCTCGGCGGTCGCGGCGAGCGTCAGGTCCTCGCGGGTCAGGTTGGCGCGCACGTGCCGCAGCACGCGCGCGAGCGCGTCGCGCCGGCCCGCGCGCTGGGCGCCGCGCTGCGCGAGCTTGTCGAGCGCACCCGCGTACTGCGTGCAGACGAGCCCGATCAGCTGCAGCAGGTAGCCGCGCAGCAGCGTGGTCGAGCCGAATGTGCGCACGCGATCGGTGTCGAGCATGCACAGCGCGAGGCGGCGCGCTTCGTCGTACGTATCGCCGGTCAGGATGAAGTCGAGGTGTTCCTGGAAGCGGAACGGCGTCAGCTCGGGAAAGCGGTGCGCGGGCACGTCCTCGAGGTCGAGCGGGTCGACGTCGAGATCGGCGCGCAGGAATGCCTGGCTGAAGTTGATCACGATGAAGTGCGCGCCTTCCGGATGCGGGATCAGGTGCTCGCGGTGCGGCAGCACGAACGCGAGCGCGCCGCGCGGAAACGGCCGCGTGACGCCGCCGATCCGCTGCTCGGTGTCGCCGCCGAGATTGAACTGGATCTGGAAATACGCGTGCCGGTGCGGCTCGGTGATCGCCTGGCGCGACGCCTGGTCGCGGATGTAGAAGTCGAGCCGGTCGCTGCGTTCGGGCATCCCGTACAGGCGCGGCGGGGCGGTGGAGGGCATGAAGGATTCTGCTGGTCGTGACGCGGTTGAGCCGCGATGGTACAGCGAACCGGGCGCGACGGCGATCCGTGCTGCCGTGCGGCTTCGCCCGGTGTCGCTCTCGGCGTGCCGCGCCGCGATCATTCGTCCGGGCGGAAGCCGAGATAACCGGCGTGCGGGCTGCCGCTGCCTGCACGCTGGCTCGCCGCGCCGACCGACACGAGCGCATCCACCGTCGACGCGCGGTTCGACACCAGCGTCCACGCGATGGCGTCGTCGGCGCCGGCCGGGGCCGACTCCGCTGCGCGCAGCGCCGTCAACGCGGCGAGCAGCGTGGCGGCCGGCGGCGCGTGGACCGCGAACCCTTCGTTGGCCACGGCCGCCGTATCGATCCCCAGCACCGTGCACAACCGCGCCCGCAGCGGCGTCTCGGCTTCGCTCGCCGCGCGCGAGCGCGCGATGCTCTCCCGCGTGGCCGCGTCGACGATCGTGCCGCCGCGGACGAACGGCGCCTGCTGCCACGCGTCGGGCGTGCATTGCTTGCCGGCCGGCACCAGCGGCACGAACGGATTCACTTCGGCCGGATAGATCCGGCACACGAGCGGGCGCTCGTCGTAGATCGCGCAGCGCAGGTCGTCGAGCAGGTTCGGGCACGGCCCGGCATGCGTCGCGGTGAGCATGACCGTGACGCGGACGGGCAGCGAGCCGCTGAGCGCCGCGGTCGAGCGCACGCGCTTGTATTCGGCGAACGCGTTGTCGGGCTCGGGTTCGACGAGCCACGGCATCGCGTCGCACAGCAGCTCCACGTGGCCGCCGCGCTGCAGCCACGCGGTGGCCTCGTCGATCGTCAGCGGAATGCGCAGGTCGTGGCAGCATCCGCCGCAGCCGTTGCAGGCAAAGTCGAGGTTGGTGGGGGTGTCGTTCATTCTGGATTCGCTACGGATAACGGGGAGGTCGCGAAGCGTCGCGACAGGGGGCGGTTGCATCGACGGCGACCAGCGGCGCGACCCGGCGCCGCAGCTCGGGCACGACCTCGGCGTCGAACCACGGGTGGTGCTTGAACCACGCCTGGTTGCGCGGCGACGGATGCGGCAGCGGCAACACGTCGGGGCCGTAGTCGCGCCACGCGTGGATGGTGTCGGTCAGCGTGGCCTTGCGCGTATCGCGCAGGAAATGTCGCTGCGCGTACTGGCCGACCAGCAGCGTGAGCCGGATCGACGGCAGCTCGGCGAGCAACCGGTCGATCCACAGTGGCGCGCATTCGGGGCGTGGCGGGTTGTCGCCGCTTGCGCCGCGGCCCGGGTAACAGAAACCCATCGGCACGATCGCGAAGCGCCTCTCGTCGTAGAACGTGCCGGCGTCGACGTCGAGCCAGCCGCGCAGCCGCTGCCCGCTTGCGTCGTCCCACGGGATGCCGCTCGCATGGACGCGCGCGCCCGGCGCCTGCCCGACGATCAGGATGCGCGCGTCGCGATGGGCACGCACGACGGGGCGCGGGCCGAGCGGCAGCCCGGCTTCGCAGGCACGGCACGCGCGAATTTCGGTGAGCAGCACGTCGAGCGGCGCGCGCGTGGGTTTCGGCATCGAATCAGGTCGGGGACGGAGTGGTCATGCGGCGTCACCCGGGAGCCGCGTGCCGGGCGCCGGCAGGCGGCCCGGACAGGCGTGGCGCGGGAGCGCGCGCCGCCTGCATCACGCGGCGCGCATCACGCCTGCGGCAGGCCCGGTGCGCCGCTTTCGGCGACGGCAGCATCATACAACGCGGTTTGCGCGATCGCCCGGGCGATCCCCGCGTCGTCGTGCGAACCGTCGAGCATGCCCCAGCGCCGGTATTGGGACAGGAACCACGCGCCTTCGCGCGGATCGGGGCGGTTCACGGCGCCGCCGTCGTGAAAGCGGATCGGCAGCGGCGGCACGGCGAACGGCCCTGATCCGTAGTCGCCGAGCAGGCGCGGCGCGATCAGCCGGGCCGGGACGCCGAGCGCATCGGGCGACGCGAGCCAGTCGGCCGCCTCGCGACGGTGCGCGGCGCTGTCGAGCCTTGCGCAGGCATCGACGAGCGTGCGGATCAGCGCGCGGGCAGTGGCCGGGTACAGCGCGACGAAGTCGCGCCGGGTCGCGAGCACCTTCTCCGGATGATCGGGCCAGATCTCGCTCGTGACGGCAACGGTTCGCCCCGCGCCGCAGGCCTCGGCCACGGCATGCCACGGCTCGCCGGCGCAGAAGCCGTCGAGTTCGCCGCTGGCGAGCGCAGCCACCATCTCGGGCGGCGGGATCACGACGCTGCGCACGTCGCGCAGCGGATCGATGCCGTGCGACGCGAGCCAGTGATTCAGCCACATCGCGTGCGTGCCGGTCGGAAACGTCTGCGCGAGGAGCGGCTTGCGGCCGAGCGTCGCAAACGCGTCGCGCACGCTGCCGCTGTGGCGATACGCGTCGGCGAGGCCGCGCGACAACGAGATCGCCTGGCCATTGCGATTCAGCACCATCAGCGCGGCCATGTCGGCCTGCGGGCCGCCGATCCCGAGCTGCAGCCCGCAGACGAGCCCGTACAGCGCATGGGCGGCGTCGAGCTCGCCGCTCAGCAGCTTGTCGCGGACGGCGGCCCACGACGGCTGGCGGCTGAGTTCGAGCGTGAGGCCGTGTCGCGCGCCGAGGTTCAGGCGGTGCGCGACGATCAGCGGGGCTGCGTCGCTCAGCGCGACGAACCCGAGGCGAAGATGCGCGCGTTCCGGCGCGACGGGGGAGGAGGTATCCATGGTGGTCATGACTCGGGTGACGCATCGAGCAGTTGCCGCGCGACGTCGACGATGCGCAGGCCCTGATCCATCGCACGCTTGCGCAGCGTCGCGTACGCGTCGTGTTCGGACAGCCTGCGCTGGTCCATCAGCAGGCGCTTCGCGCGGTCGATCAGCTTGCGCTCCGCGAGTTCGCGCTCGACGTCGGCGAGCCGGCGGCGCAGCGCGTCGTCATGCGAGAAACGGGCGAGCGCGACTTCGAGAATCGGTGCGAGGCGCTCGGCCGACAGCCCTTCGACGAGATACGCGCTGACGCCTGCGCCGACCGCCGCGCGGATCAGCGACTGGTTGGCATCGTGGCTGAACATCAGCACGGGGCGCGGCGCGGTGGCATGCATCACGGCAAGCTGCTCGAGCGTGTCGCGCGACGGTGAATCGGTGTCGATGATCACGACGTCCGGACGCTGCTCCTCGACGGCGGCCGGCAGGCGCGCGGGCGTCGCGACGTCGTTCAGCATCTCGTAGCCGAGGTGCGCAAGCGCATCGCCGAGCTCGCCGATCGGCTTGTCGGTATCGGTGACGAGCAGCACGCGCAGGCGGGCGGAAGAAGCGGACGCACTCATGACGCGACCGGCGGCGAAATCGCGGCGCGATGCGCGGTGCGGGGGCAACGGCCCCGTGCAGACATCGTGTCGGCGCCGCGCACGGCAGCCCGGCGGCCGGCGCCGTTGTCTTCGTGATAGGTGGGCGGCCGGTGCCGCGTGGTGTCGCGCATGCTACGCGGCCCGGGACAAGGCCGCCTCGATCGCGGCGCCCGCGTCCGGCACGTGCTGCACGGCCGCTTCGTCGATCGCGCCGCCGACGAGGATCACCGCCGGGCTGCCGAGCCGGGCTTCGTCGATGCCGCGCGCGAGACCGCCGAGCGTGCCGGTCCAGCGGCGTTCGTCGGGCGTGCCCGCCCATTGCACGGCCGCGGCCGGGGTCGATGGCGGCAGCACGGCGAGCAGGCCGGTGGCAATGCCGTCGACGCGGCTCATTCCCATGTAGATCGCGAGCGTGGTACCGGTCGCCGCGAGCTGCGACCAGTCGGGTTGGCCGTGGTCCTGACGGTGCGCGGTGACGAACGTGACGCCCTGGCAATGCTCGCGGTGCGTGAGCGAGATACCGAGGCCCGCGGCGGCCGCGAATCCCGACGAGATGCCGTTGACGATCTCGACCGGAATCGCGGCGGCGCGCAGGGTCGCGAGTTCTTCCCCGGCGCGGCCGAACAGCAGGGCATCGCCGCCTTTCACGCGCACCACGTGCGCGCCGCGCAGCGCGTAGCGGCACATCAGCTTCTCGATGAATGCCTGCGGCGTGGAGCGGCAGCCGCCGCGTTTGCCGACGCGGATCACGCGTGCCTGCGGGGCGAGTTCGACGATGCCGGGCGCGACGAGATCGTCGAGCAGCAGCACGTCGGCAGCCGCCAGTGCCTTCACGGCCTTCAGCGTGAGGAGATCGGGATCGCCGGGGCCGGCGCCCAGCAGCGTGACTTTGCCTGTCGTCATGTCGTGTTCCTGCGCCGCCTGCATCCGGCGGTCGAGTGGGTGTCGTTGCGGGCGGCGGCGGGCGGTCGAAATGCACCGGTATCCAGCCGTGCCGCGCACGGGAAGGACGCCGTTGTCCTGATCGGCCCGCCTGAATGACGGGCAGGGTTTGCGGGGACTGCCCACCGGCGCCGTTGCCGGTGTCATGCATCGGATGCAGCAATATCCGGGCCAATCGGCATGACACGTCACGCCGGCGCGGCGGGAACGGCGCGCACCGCGCCGCGCGATGGCGCCGTTCATGCAGGCGGCCGCCGCGCGCGGGCAGCCGCAACGCCGCATCGGCGTGCATCGTGCGCCGTCTGCGCGCACCGCGATATCGCACGACGACAGTGCTGCAGCGCACCACATCCGTGCGTCGCTGCATCACGGCGTGTCGCGTGTCGCGTGGCGTCGTGTGTCGCAAGACACCCGGCACGCCTTGCGCGGCGGGGCTGCGGGCCCGATTCGCGACGACATGGCACGGCGTTTGCATCACGGGGCTCGGGCGAATCAAAGGCGATTCGTCCGGCAGTACCGATTACAGACGCGCCCGGCAACGGGCTTCATGGGCAACGGCGTCCTACGCATCGGGTCTCGACGAGACCGGGTGCGCAGGACGCCGTTTTTCGTTTGGCGGATGACATGACCGACAAAGCTACCCGTATCGATCTCTTCAGCCTCCGCACCGCGCCGATGCGCGCGTTCCACCTGACGTGGATGGCGTTCTTCGTGTGCTTCTTCGCGTGGTTCGCGTGCGCGCCGCTGATGCCGCTGATCGCACGCGAATTCCATCTGACGGCGGCACAGGTCGCCAACATCAACATCGCCGCGGTGGCCGCGACGATCGCCGTGCGGCTGCTGGTCGGCCCGCTGTGCGACCGCTTCGGCCCGCGCCGCGTGTACGTCGGCCTGCTGCTGCTCGGCGCGATCCCCGTGTTCGCGGTGTCGTTTACGCACGACTACCTGTCGTTCCTGATCTGCCGGCTCGGTATCGGCGCGATCGGCGCGGGCTTCGTGATCACGCAGTACCACACGTCGGTGATGTTCGCGCCGAACGTGGTCGGCACCGCGAACGCGACGACGGCCGGCTGGGGCAATGCCGGCGCGGGCGCGACGCAGGCGCTGATGCCGCTGCTCGTCGCCGCCGGCCTGATGCTCGGCTTCAGCGAGGATTCGTCGTGGCGCATCGCGCTGGTCGTGCCGGGCGTCGCGATGCTCGTGATGGCCTGGGCCTACTGGCGCTTCACGCAGGATTGCCCGCAAGGCGACTTCGTCGCGCTGCGCAAGGAAGGCGTGACGGTCGACAGCGGCAAGAAAGGCGGCTGGGCGAGCTTCGTCGCCGCGTGCGGCAACTATCGCGTGTGGATGCTGTTCGTCACGTATGGCGCGTGCTTCGGCGTCGAGGTGTTCATCCACAACATCGCCGCGCTGTACTACGTCGATCACTTCAGCCTGTCGCTGAAGGACGCGGGCCTCGCGGCCGGCATGTTCGGGCTGCTCGCGCTGTTCGCCCGCGCGCTCGGCGGCTGGCTGTCCGACAGGATCGCCGCGCGCCGCAGCCTCGACGTGCGCGCGGCGCTGCTGTGCGCGCTGATCGTCGGCGAAGGGCTCGGGCTGATCTGGTTCTCGCATGCGCAAAGCGTCGGCATCGCACTCGTCGCGATGCTGAGCTTCGGCCTGTTCACGCACATGGCCTGCGGCGCGACCTACGCGCTGGTGCCGTTCATCGACCGCAAGGCGCTCGGCGGCGTCGCGGGGATCGTCGGCGCGGGCGGCAACGTCGGCGCGGTCGCCGCGGCCTTCCTGCTGAAGGGTGTCGGCGACGTGCAGCACACGCTGAGCCTGCTCGGGCTCGCCGTCACCGCGACCGCGCTGTGCGCGATGGCCGTGCGCTTCACCGAAGAACACAAGGCTCGCGAGGCCGAGCTGCGCGACCGCGCGCTGGCCGCCGCCGCGAACGCCGCCAATTGATCGAGCGAAGGAAACGTCATCATGAAACTCATCGTCATCGGTCACGGGATGGTCGGCCACAAGCTGCTCGAATGCATCGCGGCGGAAGCGGGCGCGTCGGCGGCGCTGCAGGTCACCGTGCTCGGCGAGGAACCGCGTCCGGCCTACGATCGCGTGCACCTGTCCGAATTCTTCGCGGGCAAGTCGGCGGACGACCTGTCGCTCGTCGAACCCGGTTTCTTCGAGCGTCATCCGCAAATCGACCTGCGCGTGAACGCGCGCGTCGCATCGATCGACCGCGCTGCGCATATGGTCACGCTCGCGTCCGGCGAAACGCTCGCGTACGACAAGCTGGTGCTCGCGACGGGCTCGCGCCCGTTCGTGCCGCCGATGCCGGGGCACGATCGCGCGGGCTGCTTCGTGTACCGGACGATCGAGGATCTCGAAGCGATGCAGGCGTGCGGCACGCACGCGAAGCGCGGCGTCGTGGTCGGCGGCGGGCTGCTCGGCCTCGAATGCGCGAAGGCGCTGCGCGACATGGGGCTCGACACGCACGTCGTCGAATTCGCGCCACGGCTGATGGCCGTGCAGGTCGATGACGGCGGCGGCCGGATGCTGCGCGCGAAGATCGAGGCGCTCGGTGTGACCGTGCATACGGGCAAGAACACGCTCGAGATCGCCGATGGCGAAGACGGCGCGCACCGGATGATGTTCGCCGACGGCACGCACCTCGATGCCGACATGATCGTGTTCTCGGCCGGCATCCGCGCGCGCGACGAGCTGGCGCGTGCATGCGGGCTTGAAATCGGCCCGCGCGGCGGTGTCGCGATCGACGACACATGCCGCACGAGCGACGCGGACATCTACGCGATCGGCGAATGCGCGGCGTGGAACGGCATGGTGTACGGTCTCGTCGCGCCCGGCTACGACATGGCGCGCGTGGTCGCGAAGCAGCTCGGCGGCAGCGCTGACGGCACGGGCACAGCCGCGTTCGCGGGCGCCGACATGAGCACGAAGCTGAAGCTGATGGGCGTCGACGTCGCGAGCATCGGCGACGCGCACGGCACGACGGCCGGCAGTCGCACCTACCAGTACGCGGACGAGCGCCGCCAGGTCTACAAAAAGCTCGTGGTGTCCGACTGCGGCAAGTTCCTGCACGGCGCGGTGATGGTCGGCGACGCGGCGGAATACGGCACGCTGCTGCAGATGATGCTGAACCGCATCGAGCTGCCCGAGTCGCCCGAATTCCTGATCCTGCCGTCGTCGGACGGGGCCGCGAAGCCGGCGATCGGCGTCGACGCGCTGCCTGCGGCCGCCCAGATCTGCTCGTGCAACAACGTGTCGAAGTCGCGGATCTGCACGGCGGTGGCCGACGGCGCGACGAGCCTCGGCGCGCTGAAATCGTGCACCGGCGCCGGCACGTCGTGCGGCGGCTGCGTGCCGCTCGTCACGCAGATCATGAAGGCCGAGATGAAGAAGCAGGGCCTCGCGGTCAACAACCATCTCTGCGAGCACTTCCCGCATTCACGCCAGGAGCTGTTCCACCTGATTCGCGTCGAGCGCATCAAGACGTTCGACGAACTGCTGCAAAAGCACGGCCACGGGCTCGGCTGCGACGTGTGCAAGCCGGCCGTCGCGGGCATCCTCGCGTCGTGCTTCAACGAGTTCGTGCTGAAGAAGGAGCATGCGGGACTGCAGGATTCCAACGACTACTACCTCGCGAACATCCAGCGCGACGGCACGTATTCGGTCGTGCCGCGCATGCCGGGCGGCGAGGTCACGCCGGAAGGGCTGATCGCGGTCGGCCAGGTCGCGCGGAAGTACGGGCTTTACACGAAGATCACCGGCGGCCAGCGTGTCGACCTGTTCGGCGCACGCGTCGAGCAGTTGCCGTCGATCTGGGAGGAACTGATCGCGGCCGGCTTCGAGTCGGGGCATGCGTACGGCAAGGCGCTGCGCACCGTGAAGTCGTGCGTCGGCTCGACGTGGTGCCGCTACGGCGTCGACGATTCGGTCGGCCTCGCGATCGACCTCGAGAACCGCTACAAGGGCCTGCGCGCGCCGCACAAGATCAAGTTCGGCGTATCGGGCTGCACGCGCGAATGCGCGGAAGCGCAGGGCAAGGACGTCGGGATCATCGCGACCGAGAAGGGCTGGAACCTGTACGTGTGCGGCAACGGCGGGATGAAGCCGCGCCACGCGGAGCTGCTCGCGTCCGATCTCGACCGCGCCACGCTGGTCCGCTACATCGACCGCTTCCTGATGTTCTACGTGCGCACCGCCGACCGGCTGCAGCGTACGAGCGTGTGGCGCGACAACCTCGAAGGCGGGCTCGACTACCTGACCGATGTCGTCGTGCACGACAAGCTCGGGATCGCGGCCGAACTCGAAGCCGACATGCAGCACGTGGTCGACACCTACGAGTGCGAATGGAAGAAGGCCGTCACCGACCCCGACACGCGCAAGCGCTTCCGCCACTTCGTGAACAGCGACGCGCCGGACGAGAACATCGCGTTCGTCGAGACACGCGGCCAGATTCGCCCCGCGACACCCGACGAGCGCGTGCGCGGCAAGGCCGTGACGATGCCCGTCGTCGCCGTGAGCGCGACGCAGGCCGTGACCGAATCCGCAACCGTTTGATCCCGACCGACACCTGCGTCTTTTCCAAGGAGCCCATCATGAACGATCGTCTTCCGCCGTCCTGGACCCGCGTGTGCCCGCTCGACGACATCGTGCCGAACACCGGCGTGTGTGCGCTCGTCAACGGCGAGCAGGTCGCGGTGTTTCGCGTCGCGCATGCCGAAGCAGGCGGCGTGTTCGCGATCGACAACGTCGATCCCGTGTCGCGGGCGGCCGTGATGTCGCGCGGGCTGATCGGCAGCCTCGGCGAGCGCGTCGTTGTCGCGTCGCCGCTGTACAAGCAGCATTTCGACCTGCGCACCGGCGAATGCCTCGAAGCGCCCGAGCAGTCGGTGAGCGCGTATCCGTCGCGGGTCGAGGACGGTTTCGTGTGGGTCGCGGCCTGAGCGCCCCGGAGCACGCATGAGTGCCACCCCCGTCAAGAGCGTGTGCCCGTACTGCGGCGTCGGCTGCGGGATGGTGCTGCACGTCGAGGCAGGCGAAGTCGTCAAGGTGTCCGGCGACGCCGACCATCCGGCCAACTTCGGGCGGCTGTGCACGAAGGGCTCATCGGCGCACGTCGCGTTGCGCCGGTCGGGGCGGCTCGACCGCGCGTTCTTGCGCCGGGCGCGCGAGGACGACCTGGTGCCGCTGCCGGCGCGCGACGCGATCGCCGAAACCGCGCGCCGCCTGCGCGCGGTGCTCGATGCGCACGGGCCCGACGCGCTGTCGTTCTACGTGTCGGGGCAGATGTCGATCGAGGCGCAATACCTCGTCAACAAGCTCGCGAAGGGCTTCGTCGGCACCCACAACATCGAGTCGAACTCGCGCCTCTGCATGGCGAGCGCGAGCACCGGCTACAAGCAGTCGCTCGGCGCGGACGGCCCGCCCGGGTCGTACCAGGATTTCGATCGCGCGAACCTGTTCTTCGTGATCGGCGCGAACATGGCCGATTGCCACCCGATCCTGTTCCTGCGGATGATGGATCGCGTGAAGGCCGGCGCGAAGCTGATCGTCGTCGATCCGCGCCGCACCGGCACGGCCGACAAGGCCGACCTGTTCCTGCAGATCCGGCCCGGCACCGATCTCGCGCTGATCAACGGGCTGCTGCACCTGCTGCATGCGAACGGACGCACCGATGCCGCGTTCATCGATGCGTACACCGAAGGGTGGGACGCGATGCCCGCATTCCTCGCCGACTACACGCCCGAGCGCGTCGCGGAAATCACCGGGCTCGCGCAAGCCGACCTGCACACGGCCGCGCAATGGATCGGCGACGCGCAGGAGTGGATGAGCTGCTGGACGATGGGGCTCAACCAGAGCACGCACGGCGTATGGCATACCAACGCGATCTGCAACCTGCATCTCGCGACGGGCAGGATTTGCCGCCCCGGCAGCGGTCCGTTCTCGCTGACGGGCCAGCCGAACGCGATGGGCGGCCGCGAGATGGGCTACATGGGGCCGGGGCTACCGGGGCAGCGCTCGGTGTTGTCCGACGACGATCGCCGTTTCGTCGAGAACCTGTGGCGCGTGCCGGCCGGCACGTTGCGCAAGGAGACGGGGCAGGGCACGGTCGACCTGTTTTCGCGGATGGCGGCCGGCGACGTCAAGGCATGCTGGATCATCTGCACGAACCCGGTTGCCACGGTGCCGAACCGGCGGAACGTGATCGCCGGGTTGCAGGCCGCCGAGCTCGTGATCGCGCAGGATGCATTCCTCGACACCGAGACCAACCGCTACGCGGACATCCTGCTGCCCGGCGCGCTGTGGGCCGAAGGCGACGGCGTGATGGTCAACTCCGAGCGCAACATGACGCTGATGCGCGCCGCGATCGCGCCGCCGGGCGACGCGCTGCCAGACTGGCGCATCGTCGCGGAAGTCGCGCGCGCGATGGGCTTCGGCGATGCGTTCGACTATGCGTCGGCGGCCGACGTGTTCGACGAGATCGTGCGCTTCTCGAATCCGGCGACCGGCTACGACCTGCGCGGCGCGAGCCATGCGGCGTTGCGCGACGGGCCCGTGCAGTGGCCGGTCGCGCCGGGCACCGCGCGCGAGCGGCACCCGATCCGCTACCTGAACGACGGCGTGAGCCAGACGCTGCGCCCTTCAGCCGACGGCAACGACGCGCCGCGCGTCGCGTTCCCGACACCGTCGGGCAAGGCGCGCTTCTTCGCCCGGCCGCACGTCGATCCGGCCGAACTGCCCGACGATACGTTCCCGATCGTGCTGAACACCGGGCGGCTGCAGCATCAATGGCACACGATGACCAAGACGGGCAAGGTCGCGATGCTGAACAAGCTCAACCCGCGCCCGTTCGTCGAACTGCACCCGGACGATGCGAGCGCGCTCGGCATCGCCGCGAAGGACAGCGTCGAGATCCGCTCGGCGCGTGGCCGCGCGGTGCTGCCGGCCGTCGTGACCGGGCGCGTGCGGCGCGGCAACTGCTTCGCGCCGATGCACTGGAACGACGTGTACGGCGACGACCTGTGCATCAACGCGGTGACGAACGACGCGATTGATCCCGAATCGCAGCAACCCGAACTGAAATACTGCGCGGTCGCGCTGCGGCGCGTCGAGACCGATGCGTTCGCGTCCGCCGCCGACGAGACGGCGCAACACGGCGCACGCGCCGACGACGCGCGGCCCGCGCCGGCGATGGTGCAGGCCGATGCTTCACAGGAACCCGACATGGCAGACATCGACACTTTCGCGGCCGCGCTCGGCGTGGCCGACCTCGCGCCGCCGCCGTTGACCGACACCGAACGGCTGTATGTGGCCGGCCTCGTCAGCGGGCTGAAGGCGAGCGCCGGGCGGCGCGAGGGCAGCGTGCCCGTCCTGCCGGCCGGCGCGCCGCTCGCGCCGCCGGTGCGGGTCTGGCTCGACGGCATGCTGGCCGGGCTGTTCAGCCGCTCGCTGCCGGCGAATGTGCCGGCGAATGTGCCGGCGAGTGTGCCGGCGACGCCTGCTCCGCCGGCCGATGCCGGCGCGTCCGCAGGCGTGCGGATCGTGCGCATGCGGCCGAAGGTCGTGCTGCTGTGGGCATCGCAGACCGGAAACATCGAATCGTTGACCGAGGATTACGCGACGCAACTGATGAGTGCCGGCTTCGAGATCCGCACCGCGTGCATGTCCGACTATCCGGCGGCGTCGCTTGCCAGTGCGCAATACGTGCTGCTGATGACGAGCACGTTTGGCGATGGCGATGCGCCCGACAACGGCAGCGAATTCTGGGAAGCGCTGCAGTCCGGCAGCGCCGCGCGCCTCGACGGCGTGCACTACGCGGTGCTCGCGTTCGGGGATCGCAACTACGACCAGTTCTGCGGCCACGGCCGCCGCCTCGACGCGCGGCTCGCGGAACTCGGCGCGGCGCGGCTCTGCGCACGCGTCGATTGCGACGTCGAATTCCAGCGCGACGCCGACCAGTGGCTCGAGCGCGTCGTCGCGCGGATCAAGGCGGCCGATGCGGCGCTGCACGCGGTGCCGTCCGGCGGGATGAGCCCGTCGGGGCTGCTGCCGACGAAGGCGCATCCGGCGCCGTCGAAGCTCGTTGCGAACCTGCGGCTCAATCGCCCGGGCGCCGCGAAGGACACGCGCTATGTGTCGCTGTCGACCGAAGGCGCGAACCTCGAATACGAAACCGGCGACGCGCTCGGCGTATGGCCGACCAACTGCCCGGAACTGGTCGACGAACTGCTGTCCGTCACCGCGCTGAAGGCCGACGTGCCCGTATCGGTGGCGGGTGTCGGCGACATGCGCCTCGGCGACGCGCTCGCGCATCACTTCGACATCACGCGCCCGCATCCGGACACGCTCGCGTTCATCGCGTCGCGCAGCGCGAACGGCGCGCTGAAGTCGCTGCTCGGCGACGACCGCAAGCGCGACCTGAAGCAATGGTTGTGGGGGCAACAGCTTGCGGACGTGCTGCACGAGTTCCCGGTCGAGCTGTCGGGCACGGAACTGGTCGGCATGCTGAAGCGGCTGCAGCCGCGCCTTTATTCGATCGCATCGAGCCCGAGCGCGCACCAGGGCGAGATCCACCTGACCGTGTCGGCCGTGCGTTATCACAACGGCCGGCGCGCGCGCAAAGGCGTCGCGTCGACGTTTCTCGCCGATCGCGCTGATGATGGCCGCGTGCCCGTGTTCGTGCAGAAGTCCGCGCATTTCCGGCCGCCGGTGAACGGCGACGTGCCGATCGTGATGGTCGGCCCGGGCACCGGCGTCGCGCCGTTCCGCGGCTTCCTGCACGAGCGGCGGGCACGTGGCGCGCGCGGGCGCAACTGGCTGTTCTTCGGCGAGCAGCACGCGCAGACCGACTTCTACTACGGCGACGAGCTGGGCGCGATGCACGACAGCGGCTTCCTGACGCGGCTCGACCTGGCGTTCTCGCGCGACCAGGCCGACAAGATCTACGTGCAGGACCGGATGCGCGAGCAGGGCGCCGAGCTGTTCGCGTGGCTGGAGGAAGGCGCGCACTTCTACGTGTGCGGCGATGCCGCGCGGATGGCGAAGGACGTCGACGCGGCGCTGAAGGCGGTGGTCGCCGAGCACGGCGGCATGTCGGACGAAGCCGCGAACGACTACGTCGCGCGGCTTTCGAAGGCGCGGCGCTACATGCGGGACGTGTACTGAACGCGCGGAGCGGCGGCGTGCCGTGCGCCGCTCCGCCGGCGGCTTACTGCTGCCGCTCCCACGCGCGCGCCTGTTCGGCGCGCACGAACGCTTCCGACGATGCCGGCAGCAGGTTGCGGAACGCGCCGCCGTCGCTGTCGATCACGTCGACCATCTTCGCGATCATTTCCTCCGGGTCGTGCTGTTCGAGCGGGAACGTCAGCCGCTCGGGCGTCACGGTATGCACGGCCGGGTCGCGCCAGCGTCGCGCCGTCTCCATCATCCGGTCGTTGAAGCCCGTGCTGTACGGGCCGGGGTTCACCACTGCGACCTTGATCCCGTGCGGCGCGAGTTCCGCGTGCATCGCCTCGGCCATCGATTCGACCGCGTGCTTCGACGCGCAATAGGCACCCGTGAACGGCCCCGTGATCAGGCCCGCGATCGATGAAACGAACACGATCTTGCCGTGCCGGCGCGCGAGCATGCCGCGCGCGATCTGCTGCGTGAGTTCGAGTGGCCCGAACACGTTCACGTCGAACAGTGCGCGGACGATCTCGACCGGCAGGTCCACCAGCGCGCCGGCTTCGCCGACGCCCGCGTTGTTCACGAGTACGTCGATGTCGAGCTCGGCCGCGCGGGCTCGATCGTGAGGCGACGTGACGTCGAGCTTGATCGCGCGCAGCGCGGTGCCGCGCTGCGTGGCGGCGGCCGTCAGTGCGTCGATTTCGGCGGTGACGCGTACGCCGGCCGTCACGTCGTGACCGCGTGCGGCGAGGCGCAGCGCGACTTCGCGGCCGAAGCCGGTGCCCGCGCCGGTGATGAGGATGCGTTTCGGTGCCATGTGCTTACCTGGTGGAGTGGAACGTTGCCGGAAAGCGGTCGCGGCAGTGCTGCGCGATCGCGGTGTCTTCGTCGACGCTGCCGCCCGAGATGCCGATCGCGCCGACGCAGCGCCCGTCGCTGTCGACGAGCGGTTCACCGCCGCCGAACGTGACGAGCCCGCCGTGGCTGTGTTCGATGCCGCGCAGCGGACCGTCGCCCGACATCGCACCCAGCACGCCGGTCGATGCGCGGAAGCGGACCGCCGTCAGCGCCTTGCGTTGCGCGAGATCGATCGCGCCGAGGAAGCAGTCGTCGGTGCGCGCGAACGCGAGCAGGTTCGCACCGGCATCGACGACGGCGATGGCGATGCCGGCGACCTGCAGCGATGCGGCGTGTGCCAGTGCCGCATCGATCGTGCGGCGGGCGGCCGCGAGCGGCAGCGCGGCGGTGAGCGGGTTCATGCGAGGCTCCGGTGGGAAGACAGTGCCAGTGTAGGCAGTCGCGGTATATGGGAGAATTCGCATTCCGCTCGAAGGCGTTTCAAGTTTTTTTAATGATGAGCAGACGCGATCCGATGGCCGGGCTGCACGTGTTCATGACCGTCGCGACGGCCGGCAACTTCACGCGGGCCGCCGCCGCACTGGGCCTGACGCCGGCGGCCGTCAGCCTCGCGATCGGGCAGCTCGAGGGCGAGCTGAACGTGAAGCTGTTCAATCGCAGCACGCGCGGCGTGAGCCTGACGGAAGCCGGCCAGCGCTACTGGCGGCAGACGGAGCCAGCGTACCGGCAGGTCATGCAGGCCCGCGACGAGCTGAAGGATGCGCGCAGCGAGCCGAACGGGGTGTTGCGCGTGACCGCGCTGCCGCTCGCGCGTGCGCGCGTGATCGCGCCGGTGCTCGCCACGTTCCGCGAGCGCTACCCGAAAGTCCGGCTCGAGATCCGCTACGAGAACGAACTGGTCGATATCGCGAAGGACGGGTTCGATGCGGGGATTCGCCTGGCCGACCGGTTGCAGCCGGGCATGATCGGCGTGCGGATCGCGCCGGCGTTGACGTGTGCGCTGGTTGCATCGCCCGGTTATCTGGCACGGTATGGCGCGCCGGCGTCGATTGCCGAGTTCGAGCGGCATGCGTGCATCCGTTTCCGGTTCTCGGAGAGCGGACGCCTGCACAAATGGCTGTTGCGCGACGGGCAGCGCGACGTCGACCTCGATCCGGACGGCGTGCTCGTGACGAACGACGCCGACGCGGTGATCGATGCGGCGCGCGAGGGTGTCGGCATCGCGTTCGCGTTCATGCGCGAGCGGATCGAGCAGGACTTGCGTGACGGCACGCTCGTCGAGGTGCTGCCCGGTGCATGCCGCACGCTGCCGCCGATGTGGCTGTACTACGTCAATCGCAAGCACATGCCGGCCAAGCTGCGCGCGTTCATCGACGTGCTGCGCGAACGCAACGGCGCGGACGACGCGTAGCCGCATCGGCCGGACGGCTGCAGCGATGCGGCCGTCGGCGCATGATGGCGGCTCCATCCACGAAGCCATGGAGTCGCGTCATGACGGCATTCCCGCATTTCCCGATTCGAACCCTTGCAATCGCTGCAGTGGTGGCCGGTGCCGCGATCGGCTGCGCACCGGCCATCGGCCAGACGTCGACCGTGCCGGCCGGATCGGCTGCCGCGACGCCCGACAACGCGGTACTGCTCACGGTATTCCTGAAACACGACCAGTCGCGCCCGCTTGCCGAGCTGAATGCGCAGCTCGCGAAGCAGGGGTTCTACAAGGCGTTTCCGCCGCCGGGCGTGGAGGTGGTGAGCTGGACCGTGACGATGGGGATCGGGCAGATCGTCGTGCTGCGGTTGCCGGCGTCGCGGCTGCGCGAGGTCAATCGGGTGCTGGAGGATACGGCGTGGGGCGCGTATCGGACGGAGTTCTATCCGACGTACGACTACAAGGCGATCGGGTTGGGGGAGCATGAGCGGGCGGAGTAATGGGGCCCGTGCGTTCCCGGCTCGGGAGACGGTAGGCGCCCGTCACACGGATCAACCAGTCCCCATTTCCGAAGTGGTGCACTGGCCCGTGAATCCGTCCTCGTCCACGCAGCCCGACCGGGAGAATTTCTCCCAATTCCGCTACCGGCCATTCATCTGATGAAAAAACCCGTCCGGTTCCCGGTATGATGCGCACCTTGCGTCGATCGGACGCACAATTTTTGATGCGATTTTTACGCACGCGGCACCACAAATCCGCACAATCCGAACTTGAAAGATTCTGTAATATAAATTCCGTATACTCGTAAGTTCTGATCCAGGCGCCGCCTGCCACTTCCTTCGGCCGACCGCCCAAGCAGAACAACCAGATACGTCGCCGCTTGGCCGTCTTGCGCCGCGACACGCTATGCACCACCACTGAACAATCTATGTCTTCCCGCCACTCTGGTTCGCCTGGCCGCGCCGCGGCGGCGATCGCCCGTGTCCGGGCGCTGATCCGCAACGAGCGTGTGCTGTCGCCGCTGCTCGCGCTCGGCATCGGCCTGCTGCTGATCGTGGTTTTCCAGCACCTGTCGGAATCCGTCGACTATCGGTCGGTGATCCGCCAGCTGCGTCACATGTCCGCCGGCGAGTGGGGCGCGTCGCTGGCCGCGACGGCCTTCAGTTATCTCGCGCTCGTCGCCCGCGACGCGGTCGGCCTGCGCTACGTCGCCGCGAAAGTGCCGCGCGTCGCGTTGTGGATCGGCGCGATCGCCGGGTCCGCGCTCGGTAATGCGACCGGCTTCGGCGCGCTGACGGGCGGCGCGGTGCGCGCACGCGTGTACGGCGTGTCGGGCGTCACGCCCGCGCAGATCGGCCGGATGACGGTGTTCACGAGCGGCACGCTGGCGCTCGCGATGGTGCTGATGACGGCGGTCGGCATGGTCTGCATGCCGGAAGCGCTCGCCGCGATGCTGCACGTCGCGCCCGGCGTGCTGACGTGGACCGGTGCGGCGCTGCTGGTGGTGCTGGCCGCGATGGTCGTGATGTGCGGCAACACCGCCCGCCCGGTCGTCACGCGCTTCAAGTGGCTGTCGTTCGACGTGCCGGCGCGGCGCGATCTCGTCGCGCAGGTCGTGTATGCGGTACTCGACGTCGTCGCGGCGGGCCTGACGCTGTGGGTGCTGCTGCCGGCCGCGCCGGTCGGCTTCCCGACCTTCATTACCGTTTACGCCGCGGCGTTGCTGCTCGGGATGATCGGCCATACGCCGGGCGGGATCGGCGTGTTCGAAGCGGCGATGGTCTTCACGCTCGGTCGCGAAGTGCCGCCGCACGCGATGGTCGCCGCGCTGATCGCGTATCGCGCGATCTATTTCGGCGTGCCGCTCGTGCTGTCGGCCGGCCTGCTTGCCGGTTTCGAAGGCCGCGCGCTGCGGCGCCGGCTCGTGACGCGGCAGGCCGTGCGCGTGTCGCAGCTCGCGCCGGTGTTCCTGAGCCTCGTGACGTTCGCGGTCGGCGGGATGCTGGTGATCTCGAGCGCGACGCCCGCGTTCTGGCACCGGATCGCGATCCTGCGCCACCTCGTGCCGCTGTGGGTGCTCGAAGGCTCGCAGGTGATCTGCAGCGTGCTCGGCGTCGCATTGCTGTTCGTCGCGCGCGGGCTGCTGCGCCGCCTCGACGGCGCATGGTGGATGACCTTCGCGCTGACGCTCGCGAGCCTCGCGCTGTCGCTGGCGAAGGGCCTCGCGTTCGTCGAGGCCGGCGTGCTCGGCACGCTGCTGGTGCTGCTGCTGGTCAGCCGTCGCCGCTTCAACCGCCATTCGTCGCTGCTGGCCGAGCGCTTCACGGTGAGCTGGTTCGTGTCGGTGGCGATGGTGCTGATGCTGGCCGTATGGGTGCTGTTCTTCGCGTTCCGCGACGTGCCGTACACGCGCGAGCTGTGGTCGCATTTCTCGTTCGACGCGCGTGCGCCGCGTGCGCTGCGCGCGACGCTCGCGGCCGGCGTGTTCGTCGCGCTGTTCGCGCTGTGGCAATTGCTGCGCCCGGCGCCGGGCCGTTTCGTGAAGCCCGCGGAGCAGGACCTGTCGGATGCCGAACGAATCATCCGCGCGCAGGAATGCAGCGATGCGGGCCTCGCGCTGATGGGCGACAAGTCGTTCCTGTTCTCGGAGTCCCGCCGGGCCTTCCTGATGTATGCGAAAAACGGCCGCACGTGGGCCGCGCTGCACGACCCGGTCGGGCCGCGCGAGGAGTGGCCGGCATTGATCAGCAAGTTCATCGCGCTCGCACACGCGCATAGCGGCCGCGCGGCGTTCTACCAGGTGCGTGCGAACGCGCTGCCGCTGTATCTCGATGCGGGGCTCACGCTGATGAAGCTCGGCGAGGAAGCGCATATCGCGCTCGACCGGTTCGACCTGAAAGGTTCGAACCGCTCGCACCTGCGCTACGCGCTGCGCCGCGGCGACAAGGACGCGCTGACGGTCGAGGTGATCGCGCCGAGCGACGTGCCGGCCGCGCTGCCGGCGCTGCGCGACATCTCGGACGGCTGGCTCGACAGCCGCGACGCGCGCGAGAAGAGCTTCTCGGTCGCCGCGTTCCACGACGGCTATCTGGCGACGCAGTCGGTGATGCTCGTGCGGCAGGCCGACAAGCCGATCGCGTTCGTCACGTTCATGACGACCGACCTCAACACCGAGGCGACGGTCGGCGTGATGCGCCATCTGCCGGAGGCGTCGCCGTACGCGATGGAATATCTGTTTACGCAGCTCGCGCTGCATCTGAAGGAAGCGGGCTTCCGCAAGCTGAGCCTGGGTATCGCGCCGTTCTCGGGGATGGGGGCGGCGAAGATGCCGTCGCCGTTGCACCGGATCGGCCTGATGGTCTGGCGCTTCGGCGGCCGCTTCTACAATTTCCGCGGCTTGCGCGCATTCAAGAGCAAGTTCGAACCGCACTGGGAGCCGCGTTACCTCGCGGCCTCGGGCACGGTCGGCGTGTTTGTCACGCTGGCGGATCTGTCATTGCTGGCGGGAGGTCGGCGTTCATGATGTTGAAGAAGGGAATCGCGCGGGCGGCAGCCGCCTGCGCGGGAATGATGCTGGCCGGCGCCGCGTGCGCCACGCAACCGGCCGCCGTGAAGGCCGAAACCGTGTCGGGCGGCCGCTACGGGCCCGTGACCGTGACCAAACCCAGCGGCCCGTTGCGCGGCTTCGTCGTGCTGTTCTCGCGCGAGGCCGGCTGGAACGCGGCCGACCAGCAGGCCGCCGATGCGCTCGCGAAGGCCGGTGCGATGACGGTCGGCGTCGATTCGGAGCGTTATGCGATGAATCTCGCCGCGAAGCCGGAGACCTGCCACCACCTCGACGGCGACGCCGAAGCGGTCAGCCACCAGCTCGAACGCCTCGCGCAATCGTCGCGTTATTTCACGCCGATCGTCGCGGGCGTGGGTCAGGGCGGCGCGATCGCGAAGCAGATCCTGTCGATGGCGCCGGAGAACACGATCGCCGGTGTCGTATCGGTCGATCCGGCCGCCAAGCTCGATCCGCGCTTCAAGCCGTGCCCGCCCGATCCGACGATCGTGCGCCGCGCGATGCCGGGCTTCGTCGAAACGGCGGCCACCGGCGATTCCGCGAAGCTCGTGTCGCTCGTCACGTCGCATCTGCGGGACACCACGAGCGGCGACGAACTCGACGTGTCGGATCTGCCGCTCGTCGAACTGCCGGCCAAGGGGGGCAACGGCCAGCTCGCGATCGTGATCTCGGGTGACGGCGGCTGGCGCGATCTCGACAAGACGATCGCCGAGGCGCTGCAGCGCGACGGCGTGTCGGTGGTCGGCATCGACAGCCTGCGCTATTTCTGGAGCGAGAAGCCGCCGGCGCAGGTGAGCCGCGATCTCGCGCGCGTGATGCGCACCTACATGGCGCGCTGGCATGCGAACCGCGTGGCGCTGGTCGGCTACTCGTTCGGCGCCGACGTGATGCCGTTCGCGTACAACCGGCTGCCGGCCGACCTGCGCGACAAGGTCGCCGTGATGTCGCTGCTCGGTTTCGCGCCGGCGGCCGATTTCCAGATCCGCGTGACGGGCTGGCTCGGCATGCCCGCGAGCGACAAGGCGCTGAAGGTCGCGCCGGAAATCGCGAAGGTGCCGCCGCAACTCGTGCAGTGCTTCTATGGCGCGGAAGAGAAGGACACGATGTGTCCGGCGCTCGTGAACACGGGTGCCGACGTAATCAAGACGCAGGGCGATCATCACTTCGGCCGCGACTATATCGCGCTCGAGAAGAAGATCCTCGGCGCGTTCGGCAAGCCGGTCGCGGCGCGCTGAACGCCGGCGCCCGCTTCGCGGCGGGCGCCGGCCGGTATAGCTTCCGGTTCATCGTACGGGCGGCCTGCGGGCCGCCCGTTTCATTTTCCGGCTGGCGTTGCCGCGTTCTGCTGCGGCATCGCCGTTCGCGCATCGTGCTGGTAGAAGCCCGGAAACCGGTCGAGCTGGCGCCGCGCGGCCGTGATGTCCGTGCCGTCGCCGAGCACCGCGCTCGAAAACCCGGTGCGTTCCATCAGCAGCAACTGGTCGACCAGCACGTCGCCGGTCGCGCGCAGGTCGCCGGCGAAGCCGTAGCGCTTGCGCAGCAGGTACGCCTGGCTGTATGCGCGCCCATCGGTGAACGACGGAAACGCCAGGTCGATGCGCGCAGCCCGAGCGATGTGTCCGGCGAGCGGCGGCAGTTCCTCGTCGTTGCCGATCGTCAGCGTTGCGTCGTCGTGCTGCGGCGTGTCGCCGGCGTGTTCGGCCGGCGTCAACAGCCGGATGCGTGCGGTAGGGTGCGCCTGCCTCATGCGTGCTCCTCCTGATGGCGCGCGGCGTTCGCGGCGGCCTTGAAGGGTTCCGTGCCGATGCGGCGGACGGTGTCGATGAATCGTTCGCTGCGACCGTCGTCGTCGATTCGTGCGTCGAGATACGCGTTGACGATCGCATCGACGACATCGACGATCTCGTCCGCCGAAAACGACGGGCCGATCACCTTGCCCGGCCGCGCGGGGCCGCTCGCGGTGGAGCCGTCCGAGCCGCCGAGCGTGACCTGGTACCACTCGGCGCCGTCCTTGTCGACGCCGAGGATGCCGAGGTGGCCGCTGTGATGATGGCCGCACGAGTTGATGCAGCCGCTGATGTGCAGGTCGATGTCGCCGACGTCGTGCAGCATGTCGAGATCCTGGAAGCGTTCGGCGATCGCATCGGCGATCGGGATCGAGCGTGCATTCGCGAGCGCGCAGAAGTCGCCGCCCGGGCACGCGATCATGTCCGTCAGGAGTCCGACGTTCGCGCTGGCGAGCCCGATCGCGCGCGCGTTTTCCCACAGCAGGAACAGGTCGTCGACATGCACCCACGGCAGCACGACGTTCTGCGTGTGCGTGACGCGCGCCTCGCCGGCGGAGAAGCGGTCGGCGAGATCGGCAAGCGCATCGAGCTGGTCCGGCGATGCGTCGCCCGGTGCCTGCAGGCGGCGCTTGAACGACAGCGTGACGATGCGAAGCGCCGGATCGCGGTGGTCGGCCACGTTGCGCGTGAGCCAGCGCGCGAAGGCCGGGTGGCGTGCCGCCTGGGCGGACAGGCGCTGGTTCGCGTCGCGCAGGCTGACCGTGCGCGGCTTGAGCCGCGGCGGGACGAACGATGCGGCGACGCGGTCGAACTCGACCTGCGCAATCGTGTGCAGCCCGCCGTCGTGATCGACGATCTGGCGAAACTCCTCCTCGACCTCGTCGATGTAGCGCTGCCCCTCCGTCTTCACGAGGATCTTGATGCGCGCCTTGTACTTGTTGTCGCGCCGTCCATAGCGGTTGTACACGCGGACGATCGCCTCGATGTAGTTCATCACGTGCTGCCACGGCAGGAATGCGCGCAGCAGCGTCGCGATCATCGGCGTGCGGCCCATCCCGCCGCCGACGCTCACACGAAAGCCGAGTTCGCCCGCATCGTCGCGCACGAGCTTCAGCCCGACATCGTGCCAGTCGGTGGCTGCGCGGTCTTCGGTCGCGCCGGTGATCGCGATCTTGAACTTGCGCGGCAGGAACGCGAACTCGGGGTGCAGCGTCGTCCACTGGCGCATCACCTCGGCGAACGGGCGGGGATCGGCGATCTCGTCCGGTGCGACGCCGGCGCGCTCGTCGCACGAGATATTGCGGATGCAGTTGCCGCTCGTCTGGATGCCGTGCATGTCGACGGTCGCGAGCAGGTCCATCACGTCGGCGGCCTTGTCGAGCGGAATCCAGTTGAACTGCACGTTGGTGCGGGTCGTGAAGTGCGCGCTGCGGGTCGGCAGACGCAGCGTGCCGAGCAAGGCCTGCGCATCGGATGCGGCGCGGTAAGTGGCGTCGTCCGGCACGTCGTAGTCGCGTGCGATCCGCGCGAGCACGCGCAACTGCGCGCTCGACAGTTCGCCGTACGGGACGGCCACGCGCAGCATCGGCGCGTGGCGCTGCACGTACCAGCCGTTCTGCAGGCGCAGCGGCCGGAACGCGTCTTCGCTCAGCGTGCCCTGCTGCCAGCGTTCGAGCTGGTCGCGAAACTGGGCGGCGCGGCTGTGCACGAGCGCCCGGTCGAAAACGGTATATCGATACATGACGTGATACGCGAGAGGAGCCGCGGCGCGAAGCGCGTGGCTCGGGAGAGAGGTTGCGACGGGTGTCGGGCAACCGCAGACAGCGTAGGGAACGCAGCGAGGCGGGACAAGCAGCAGATGGGGACGAAAAGGGCGCAGCAGATGGCCGGCGCGACGCCGGCGCGGGCCGGGCATGCGTGCGTGCCCGTGGCGGGTGTTTATGCGGCGGCGTCGACGACGAGCGCCGGATCGAGCGCGCGGATGCGTTGGTCGATGAAGTAGCCGCCGCCTTCCTGGTAGCGCAGGAACAGGCGGCCGCACGCGCGGCAGCGGTTGACGGTGCAGCGGTTGTACGGGAAATGGCGCAGTGCGATCGGCGCGTCGTCCGACGCGTAGCGCGTGCCGGCCGGGTGATGTTCGGCGTAGGTCGGCTCCGTCTCGCCCGGCGGCGCGAGCGTGGCGACTTCGGTCAGTTGCGTGTCCTGCAGCGACAGCGGCAGGGTCGTCCATCCGGCGAGCGGCGTTTTCGTGCAGGCGCACGGCCGCGTGACGTGCGCGGCTTCAGCGGCCAGTTTCAACAGCGCGTCGTGATCGAGGTAGGGCAGTTGACTCATGGGCAATCGTGAGGGACGGCGGGATCGGCACTGTAACCCGCGTGCGGGTTGCGTGCATCACCGTGACGCAGGCAGGGTGCACCGGGTGAGATTCAAGCGCCCTTGCGGACCGACGGCTGCGCGACGAGTTCACCGAGCACCCGGATCGCGCGCTCGATGTCGCGGCTCCACGGGTGGCCGAAGTTCACGCGCACGCAGCGCTCGAAGCCGTGTGCGGCCGAAAACAGCGGCCCCGGCGCGAAGCTGATCCCGCGTGCGATCGCCTGGCGATGCAGCTCCATCGCGTCGATCGCGTCGGGAAACGCGAGCCACAGAAAATAGCCGCCTTCGGGCCGCACCCACTCGACGCCGGCCGGCAGCCAGCGCCGCAGCGCGTCGTCCATCCGGTCGAGCTGCGCGTGTAGCGCGCCGCGCAACTTGCGCAGGTGCCGATCGTAGCCGCCATGCTCGAGATAGTTCGCGATGCCGGCCTGCGCGGGAATGCTGGCCGACAGCGTCGTCATCAATTTGAGCCGCTGCACCTTCTCCGCGAACCGGCCGGCAGCGGTCCAGCCGATCCGGTAGCCGGGCGCGAGCGTCTTCGAGAACGAACTGCAGTGCATCACGAGGCCGTGTCGATCGAACGCGCGCGCGGGCAGCGGATAGTCGGGGCCGAAGTGCAGCTCGCCGTAAACGTCGTCCTCGATCAACGGCACGTCGCGCGCGGCGAGCAACTCGACGAGCGCGCGCTTTTTGTCGGCGGACAGCGTGACGCCGGTCGGATTCTGGAAATTGGTCATGAACCAGCACGCGCGGATGTCGTGCCGGTCGAGCGCGTTCGCGAGCGCATCGAGATCGAGGCCCGTGTGCGGATCGACGGGAATCTCGACCGCGCGCAGGTCCAGCCGCTCGATCGCCTGCAGCGCCGCATAGAAACCGGGCGCTTCGACGGCTACGACGTCGCCGGGCCGCGTGACGGCCATCAGGCACAGGTTCAGCGCTTCGAGCGCGCCGTTCGTGACGACGATCTCGTCGATGGGTTGCGAGATGCCTGTCGCGAGATAGCGCCGTGCGATCTGCTGGCGCAGCGCCTCGTTGCCGGGCGGCAGGTCGACCACCGTGCTCCACGGGCTGACGAGCCGCGTGGCCTGCGCGAGCGATTTCGCGAGGCGCGGCAGCGGAAACAGTTGCGGCGACGGGAAGGCGGAGCCGAGCGGCACGATGCCGGGTTGCGTGGCCGCGTCGAGGACGGAGAACACGAGGCTGCTGATATCCACCTTGCGCGTGGCGCCGGCACGGCTTGCGCGGCGCTTGGCGGCGGGGCTCGTCGCCGGCGTGGCGCCCGGCGCGACGTAGTAGCCCGAGCGTTCGCGCGCGCGGATCAGCCCCCACTGTTCGAGCAGGTAGTACGCACGAAACACCGTCGACTGGCTCACGCCGTGCTGCGCGATGATCTGCCGCAGCGACGGCAGGCGCGTACCGACGGCGAGGTTGCCGTTGCGGATGTCGTCGGCGATCGTGTGGGCGAGGGTTTCGTAGCGTTTCATCGGCGAGGGTGGGGCGCGCCGTCGCCACGCGCGGGCCGGAGTGGCGCCGCGCCGGCGGGCGCGGCTCATTGTCCGATGCGCGGCCCGAAAAGGAAAGTGCGGGCGCGTCGGCCGCGCTTTCCTGCCGCGTCAGGCCGCGTTCGGCTCGACGTTCTGCGGGCTCGCACCGCCGCGCAGCGGCGGCAGCGGCTCGACCTTGCCGACGATGAACAGGTACGACAGCGCGCCGACCACGCACAACGCGCCGGCCACCGCGAGCGGCACGACGAACGAGCCCTTCGTGATCGACAGCATCACGCCCGTGAACGTCGTGATGAAGATCCCCGCGAGATTGCCCGCGAAATTCTGGATGCCGCCGAGCGATGCGACATGCGCCGGCGTCGGCGCGACTTCGCCGACGAGCGTCCACACGTTGGCGCCGGCGAACGACAGGCTTGCGTACGCGAGGGCGAACAGGCCGAGGCAGGCCCACACGTTCTCGACGAAGGCCGACAGTGCGATCGACGAGGACAGCAGCATGCCGAGCACGAGGCAGGTCTTGCGGGCGGCGGTCGCGCTCCAGCCGCGGCGGAACAGGCTGTCCGACACATAGCCGCCGAGCCAGCCGCCCGGAATCGCGAGCAGCGCGGGCAGCATGCCCCAGGTACCGAGCGACGCGAGCGAGAAGCCGCGCGACTGCAGCAGGTAGCTCGGGAACCACGTGATGAAGAAGTAGATCGCGAAGTTCAGGCAGAACAGGCCGATCATCATGCCCCACACGGTGCGGTAGCGGAACAGGTCGAGCCACGATACCTTCGGGCCGTCGGTTGCGGCCGCAACGGTTGGCGCGCCGCGCTGCGCGAGCAGCGCATCGACGGCATCGGGCGCGATTGCACGATGGCGTTCCGGGTCGCGATAGATGAACCACCACGCCAGTGCCCACACGATACCGATGCCGCCGGTGATTACGAACGAGCCGCGCCAGCCGACGATCGAGATCAGCCATGCGACGAGCGGCAGCGACAGCGCGGAGCCGACGCGCGAACCGCTGTCGAAAATGCTGCTCGCGAGCCCGCGTTCGCTGCGCGGGAACCAGTTGAACGCAACCTTCGCGAACGACGGGATCGCCGCCGCTTCGCCGACGCCGAGCATCAGCCGCACGCCGACGAGTTGCGCGAGGCCGCGCGCGGCGCCCGTCGCGACGGTGAACACCGACCACCAGCCGACCGCGAGCGCGAGGCTCACGCGCACGCCGACCTTGTCGATGAACCAGCCTGCCGGCAGTTGCAGGAACGCGTAGGTCCAGAAGAACGCGCTCAGCACGAGCCCCATGCCGACCGCGTCGAGGCCGAGGTCGGCGCGGATGCTGGGCGCCGCGATCGCAAGGTTCGCGCGGTCGATGAAGTTGATGACGTTGGCCAGGAAGCACATGAGGATCATGGCCCATCGGATGCGTGGCATGCGGTGTCTCCGCGCGGAATGTCGTGACGGGCCGCCGGCGATCCGCAGCGCCGGCGGCCTCGATGAGCGGGTTATCGCGTGGCTTGCGACGGCGTGCGGTCGAACTTCGCGAGCGCTTCCCACAGGCCGTTCAGGTAGACCGCGCCGAGCGCGCGGTCGTAAAGGCCGTAGCCGGGCTTGCCCGTCTCGCCCCAGATCATGCGGCCGTGGTCGGGGCGCACGTAGCCGGTGAAGCCGGTGTCGTGGTACGCCTTCACGATCGCGGCGATGTCGAGCGAGCCGCAGCTCGACAGGTGGGCGGTTTCCTCGAAATCGCCGTTCGCGTCGACCTTCACGTTGCGGATGTGCGCGAAGTGAATGCGGCCCATTGCGCCGAATTCGCGCACGAGCGCTTCGACATCGTTCTGCGGGCCCGCGCCGAGCGAGCCCGAGCACAGCGTCAGCCCGTTCGCGGGCGTGTCGACGATGCGCATGATTCGCGCGAGATCGTCGCGGTTCTTCACGATGCGCGGCAGCCCGAAGATCGGGCGCGGCGGATCGTCGGGGTGGATCGCCATCTTCACGCCGGCTTCCTCGGCGACGGGGACGATCGCCTTCAGGAAGTATTCGAGGTTCGCCCGCAGCGCGTGCTCGTCGACGTCGCGATACTCCGCGAGCAGTGCCTTCAACTGTTCGGGCTGGTAGCTCGAATCCCAGCCCGGCAGTGCGATGCCGTCGTCCGGATCGATCCGGCCGACCGCGTCGGTGCTGAACGCGAGGCAGGTCGAGCCGTCGTCGAGCGTCTTCGACAGCTCGGTGCGCGTCCAGTCGAACACGGGCATGAAGTTGTAGCAGATCACGCGCACGCCGGCCGCGCCGAGATGGCGAATCGTCTGACGGTAGTTGTCGATCAGGCGGTCGCGGCCCGGCTTGCCGAGCTTGATGTCCTCGTGGACGGGCACCGACTCGACGACTTCGAACCGCAGGCCGGCGCGCTCGATCGTCGCCTTCAGCGCGTCGATCTTGTGCGCGGGCCAGACTTCTCCCACCGGTTCGTCGTAGATCGCGGACACGATATGCGTGACGCCCGGGATCTGGCGGATGTATTGCAGCGAGACCGGATCGGACTCGCCGTACCAACGGAAAGACATCTTCACTGGAGCGGCTCCTGGCTGGCGGTTGATGCATCGGGCGGGCGGCGGCAGGCCGGCTCCGTCCCCGGTGTGCGGATTATGATTGGTATGCCAGTTGTGTGGGATAGTGGTTTACCAGTTGATGGGATCCAAACCGGCTGGCATGGCATTTCAGGAAGTGCCCATTGCGCCGGCGGAGATGCGGAACCGGATGCTGCCCGGAATTGGTGTACCATTTTGGCGATCCGGCGCCGCGACGGCGCCGGCCAGCCTGTTGCGAGCCTTTCGATGACCGATCTTTCCAGCCTGCCAGCCAGCCGCGATACCGATGCCGCGGACCGCTCCTATATCGGCCTTGCGCGGCAGATTCACGCGATGGTGGCTGCCGGCGCGTTCGAGGCCGGCGCGCGGTTGCCGTCCGAGCGCAGCCTGGCCGACCAGTTCGGCGTGAGCCGCACGCAGGTGCGCGAGGCGATCATCGCGCTCGAGGTGCAAGGGATCGTCGAAGTGCGGATCGGTTCGGGCATCTACGTATCGGCGGCCGACGCCGCGCGGCCGGTGACGTTCGAGGTGCCGCGCGGCCCGGGGCCGATCGAGACGTTGCGCGCACGCGGGCTGATCGAGGCGGAAGTCGCGGCGCTCGCGGCGACCGAACGCAAGGATGCGGATCTCGACCGGCTGTTCTTCTCGCTCACGACGATGCGCGAGCAGATGAACGACAAGGTCGCGTACGACGCGGCCGATCGCCAGTTCCACCTGCGTATCGCGGAATCGACCGGCAACACGGTGCTGCTGCACATGGTCACCGCGATGTGGGACTGCGCGCGCAGCGATCCGCTGTGGGACAAGATCGAGGAGCATTTTCACTCGACCGCTCTGCGCGAAGCGTCGCAGGAAGATCACCAGCGGATCTTCGCGGCGATCATGGCGCGCGACGCAACTGCTGCACGCGAAGCGATGCGTGCACACCTGTCGCGAGTGATCGCGGAATTCACGCAGGCGTGGCGCTGACGTTCGTTCCGGCAAGCAGAAGCGGGCCGGTGTAACGGCATCCGCACGCGGCGGCGTCGATGATGGCACGCGCCGTATCCGGCTTCTTCCAATTGCGCGACTGCAGGTTTTATGGTCTCGTTGCGGGATATCGCATCGACTCGAAAAAGGACAGTCGAATGCAGCCGGGCGATTCACGCGGAGTCCGATTGATCAGGGGAATCGGCGCACGTACGCGCGCACGTGTCGCCGTGCGCAGGCTGCTCATCAATTTGACGGTGAGCTTACTTTCCTCTTCGTTTGCGGCGTTCGCCGCGTCTCCCGAAACCGTCAACGACAACGTGCTGCGCGTGCTCGCATGGCCCGGCTATGCGGACAGCGACGTCGTCAGCGCGTTCGAAGCGCAATTTCACGTACGTGTCGAAGTGACGTTCGTCGACTCCGATGAAGCACTGTGGACGCGCATGCACAGCGCGGCGCCGCCGCCGTATGACGTGCTGGCCGCGAACACGGCCGAGATCCAGCGCTATGCGCACGAACGTTTGCTCGCGCCGATCGACCTGTCGCGCATCCCGAACCGGCGGCGGCAGTTGCCGAACTTCCAGCAACTCGCGACCATCGACGGGCTCGTGGAGGATGGCGCCATCCATGCGATCCCGTTCACGTACTCGTCGATGGGGCTGATCTACGATCGCAAGCAGGTGCCGGCCGCGCCGCGCTCGATGCGGGAGCTGTGGAACCCGCGCTACCGCGGCAAGGTGCTCGACTTCAACAGCGCGCAGCACAATTTTTCGTTCACGGCGCTGGCGCTCGGCTATCCCGATCCGTTTCGCCTGTCGAGCGCGCAGACGCTCGCCGTCGCGCACAAGCTGATCGCCCTGCGCCGCAACCTGCTGACGTACTACACGCTTCCTGAAGAGGCGACCGCGTTGTTCGTCCAGCATCGTGCGGCACTGATGTTCGGCAACTACGGCACGCAACAGGTCGAACTGCTGCGACGTGCCGGCGCCGACGTCGGGTACGTGATCCCGGATGAAGGCGCGCTCGCGTGGCTCGACTGCTGGGCCGTCACGCGCGGCGCGCAACATCCGGAGCTCGCGTTCGCATGGATCAATTACATGCTCGAACCGGCGATCAGCGCGCTGCTCACCGAACGCCAGGGCCTCGCGAATACGCTCGCGCCGCCGCCAGGTCTCGACACCGGGCACCAGCATCTCGTCTGGCTCCAGCCTGTCGAGGACATCGCGCGGCGCGAATCGCTGTGGAGCCGCATCGTGTCGGGCGACCGGCCGGAGCGGTTCGAAAAATGATCCGGCTCGGGCTCACGTCGAAGCTGTCGGTGCTGTTCGCCTGCATCGGGGTGATCGCGTCCGGCACGACCGGCTATTACACGTATCGCGCGAACCGCGCGATGCTCGTGCAGGAAGCGCAGCACAGCCTGTTGATGTCGACGCAACTGCTCGGGCAGCGTTTCACCACGGCGCTGTCCGACGTCGCCGACGATGCGCTCGTGCTCGCGCAATTGCCGTCGTGCACGCTGGTCTCGGGCGGCGACAACCGGGATGGCGCGCCACGCGCGCGGCTCGAGCAGGTGTTCTACAGCTTCATGAGAAATCACCCAGAGTACCTGCAGGTCCGCCTGATCGCGCGCGGGGATTTCGGGCTCGAACGCATCCGCGTCGATCGCGATGCACACGGCATCGTCGTATTGCCGGACAGTGCGCTGCAGGAGAAAGGGCAGTTTTCCTACGTATTCGATACGCTCGCGACGGCGCCCGGTCATATCTACCTGTCGCCGATCGTGATCAACCACGAGACGGGGTCGCACGCGGCCGAAGGGCTGCCGATCCTGCGCGTGGGCACGCCGGTCGTCGACGCGTCGGGCCAGGCGGTTGGCGCGCTCGTCGTCGATGTCGAGCTGTCGCGCGTATTCGAGCGGCTCGAACGCGACCTGCCGGACGACTATGAGGTGTATCTCGCGAACGAGTGGGGCGATTTTCTCGTGCACCCCGATCCGTCGCAGACGTTCGGCTTCGATCGCGGCAGGCGCGTGCTGATGCAGGACCGCTTCGCCGTCACGCGCGCGCTGTTCGACGACGCGCGCGCAAACGTTACCGTCAATGGCTTGACCGATCCCGCCGCGGCGCCGGGGCAGATGTTCGCGTTCGTGCGCACGCCGTTCGGACACGACGAGGGCAATCGCTTCGTCGTGCTCGGGATGGGACGCCCGCTGGCGGATGTGCTGGCGCCGGCCAGCATGCTCGGCGAACGGATCGTCCGGATGGTGCTCGTGTCGAGCTTGATGGCGGTGATCCTCGCGATCCTGTTCGCGCGTGCGATCACGCGGCCGCTGCAGACGCTGGCGCGCGCCGCGACGCACGTGTTCGACGATCCGGCCGCCGAGCAGCTGCCGGTCGGGCGTACCGACGAGATCGGCGTGCTCGCGCGCTGTTTCGAGAGCATGCGCGTCGAGATCCGCACGCAGGTCGCGATGCTGCGTGCGAAGCAGCTGGAGCTCACGCACCTCGCCGGGCACGATGCGCTGACCGAACTGCCGAATCGCATGCTGTTCATGGAGCGTCTCGATGCCGCGATCCGGCGTGCGGCCGCGATGCGCGAAGGGCTGGCCGTGATGTTCGTCGACCTCGACCGCTTCAAGCAGATCAACGACCAGCACGGGCACTCGGCCGGCGACCGCACGCTCGTCGCGGTCGCCAAGCGGCTGAGCCTCGTGCTGCGCAGCGGCGACATGGTCGCGCGGCTCGGCGGCGACGAATTCATCGTGCTGGTGACGGATGTGCGCTCACCGGCGGTGATCGGCGATATCGCGTCGCGCATCCAGCTCGTGATGGCCGAGGAACTGGAGTTTGGCGACCGGCGCGTGGCCGTCGGCGCGAGCATCGGCGTCAGCGAGTTTCCGGCTGACGGCGCGTCGGCCGAGGAACTGCTCGTCAAGGCCGACGCGGCGATGTACGCGGCGAAGGCGTCCGCGCAACGCGCGTTCGTGCGCTACCAGGATCTGGTCGGCAACGGGAGCGGCGCCGGCAGCGGGACGGACGAAGCGGCCGGCCGGGCCGCGTCGGGCGGCGGCCGGTGATACGTGCGATGCAAACGCCACGAGCCCGTCGCAGGACGGGCTCGTGGCTCGCGCGGACTGCGCGCGAAGGCGCGCAGCGGCAGGCTTAGTGGCCGAAGTAGATCGAGTCGCGCGGGTTTTGCACCTTGACGGCCGGTGCGCCACCCTGGACGGTCGCGGCCGGTTGCGCACCGTAGCCGCTGTTGTCGGCGGTGTGCACGCGGGCTTGCGCGGCCTGGATGTCGGCCGGGTAGTACGGGCTCGACTGGCTCGGCTTGTAGCCGGCGCTTTCGAGCTGGACCAGTTCATCGCGCACTTGAGCGCGGGTCACGGTGCTTTGGGCGAATGCGCCGAACGAGGCGGACAGGGCGACAGCGGCAACGACTGCGGAAACGAGCGATTTCATGATGACCTCCGATGTTTTTGGCTTTCCGCGTTCGACACCATGTCGTAAGCGGTTGATTACATCGTAGGCGCCGGTCGACCTAGGGTAAACGTGAGTTTTGGCGAAAGATCGTTGCAGCCTGGATAATAATTTCGAGATAAATGCCTTCTGTCCCTAATCCAGGTTGCCGGATTTGCAACGGAGCGGGGCGGACGCGTGCGGCACGGACGGGCGCCCGGCGGCGAAGGTGCGGGCGAAGGTGCGGGCGGAGAGGAGGCGGACGGGCTGCGACGCTGCCGGATCAGACGTCGTCGTCGATTTCCTTGCGCTCCCGGCGCTCCTCGTTGCCGCGGCGCGCGCGCAGGCGCTGGCGCGACAGCACGGCGATGACCTGCTGGGTCGGGGCGCCGGACGGCAGTTCGTTGCGGATGCGATCGGGCACCATGGGCAGGCCCGCGCGCTGCCGGCGCAGCGCCTTGGCGATTGCCCGGCGGCATTCGTCACCGTGGCAATCCCATTCATCGCGGATTCTCTGGCAATAACGGCATTGTTCCATCGAGACAGTCTAACGCGTCTTCGGGAACGAGGCGGGACGCCCGCCCCGACGCGTCACGCATGGGCTGCGGCACCGGCGAGCGCCTGCGCATGAGACTGGAAGCGGCGATGTTCTTCAGGCGGCACGAGCGAGCCGCCCGTCGCCCAGATGACGTGGGTCGACCGGCGCAGGTCGATCGCGTGGCGCTGCATGTAGTCGCGGCCGGCCGGGGATTGCGACAGCCAGCCGGGACCGCCGACGGCAGCGGCGGCCGACGGCTCGAGCTCGACGCCCGTCGCACGCTGGACCGCGAGCAACTGCGTGTAGAGCTGCGCGTCGCTGACGGTGAACACGCCCGACAGCAGCGACGCCATCAGCGGACTGACGAGGTGCGAGGCCTGCGCGACGGCCAGGCCATCGGCCTCGGTCCGGTTGTCGAGCCCCGCGTCGTAGACGGACACGGGCTTCCCGGGGCCGGCGGCCAGCTGGACCAGCATGCACGGCGACGCGACGGGTTCGGCGAAGAAGCAATGCACGTGCTCGCCGAACAGCGCCTTGAGGCCATACGCGATGCCGCCCGGTGCGCCGCCGACGCCGCACGGGAGATGGACGAAGAGCGGATGCGTCGCGTCCACGCGGCGGCCCGCTTCGACGAGCTGCGCGGCGAGATGCCGGGCGCTGGCCGCGTAGCCCAGGAACAGCATCAGCGAGCCTTCGTCGTCGACGAAGTGGCTGCGCGGCTGATTGCGTGCCTGCGCGCGTCCGGCCGCGACGGCCTGCGCATAGTCGCCGTCATGTTCGACGACGCGAACGCCGCGTTGTCTCAGGCGCGCTTTCTTCCACGGCTTCGCGTCGGTCGACATGTGAACGACCGATTCGAACCCCAGCGCGGCGGCCATCACGCCGATGCTCAGGCCGAGATTGCCGGTGCTGCCGACGATGACGGTGTTTGCGGCAAACAGTTCGCGTGCGGCCGCCGATGCGAGGATCCGCCGATCGCCCACGGGGTCGAGCAGCCCGTGTTCGATCGCGATCGACTCCGCGAGCGCGAGCACTTCATGAAAGCCGCCGCGCGCCTTGATCGAACCGGCGACCGGCAGCGCGTCGTCGCGCTTGATGAACCACGCGCCGTGTGCGTCCGCCGGGAGCGACAGCGCGCGCTGCAGGCGGTCGGCCGGCATCAGCGGCGATTCGACTTTTCCCGCGCTTGCCGCGAGTTCGGGAAACAGCTCGGCCATCAGCGGCTCGCAGCGCGCCAGCCGCGCTTCGGCCATCGCAATGGCGCCGCGCGACGGTGCGTCGTGCGGCAGCGGGCCGCCGGCATGGGGATTCAGCCATAGCAGCGGGTGGTGTGATTGCAGTTTGGCTAATAGATCGGCGGGCTGGAGCGTAATGGTCATGGATTGGCCTTGCATCGGATAAACGGAACATCTGGCCGGAATGCTACGATTCTGGACGGCTGCGCAAAAGCGCCGATTTCTAATGAATGCATTAGCCTGACTGATATCTATGCGACTCGACGGTTCGATCCTTGGTGCACTGCTCTGTTTTGAAACGGCCGGCCGGCTGCTGAGCTTCACGAAGACGGCACAGGCGTTCAACCTGACGCAAAGCGCCGTGAGCCAGCAGATCAGGAACCTGGAGGACCGGCTCGGTTATCCGCTGTTCGTGCGCCAGGCGCGCGGACTGAAGCTGACCGAGAAGGGCGGGATCCTGCTCGGGACGATGTCTGGCGCGTTCGTCGACATCAATCGCACGCTTCAGGCGCTTGGCATGTCGGATGCCCCGCTGCAGGTCAGTTGCCTGCCGTCGCTTGCGCTGCAGTGGCTGATGCCGCGCCTGTCCGAATTTCACCGGCAACAACCGAACGTGCCGGTTCGCGTGAAGGCCGAGTTTCAGGTGCTGGATCGTCAGGCCATGGAGACCGACGACATCGATGTGGCGGTGCGTTACGACCCGGTGCAGTACGAGCGGTTGCATGCCGAGGCCATGCTCGACGAAATCCTGTTTCCGGTCGCCACGCCGGCGTATCTGGCGCAGCATCCGGCCTTTGCCGGCGGGGAATCGCTGGATGGCGTCGTCCTGCTGCACGACGCGGCTCCGTGGGGCGGTGCACCCGAATTCGTCGAGTGGCGCACGTGGCTGGAGGCGGTTCGCCCGGCGTGGACGGCCCATCTTGACGGCCCGCAGTTCAATTTTTCCAGCCTGGCAATCACGGCGGCGCTGAACCATCAGGGTGTCGCGATGGGGCGCGCCGCGCTGGTGCATGACGAGATCGTGAGTGGACGGCTCGTGGATGTCTTCGGCAGGCACGTGCGTGCGCCGGCGCGCTACATGCTGTTGTCACGCAATCCCGACGATCCGCGTACCGTGGTGTTTTCGGACTGGCTCAAGGCCGAGTGCACGCGTTTCGATGCAGCGCGATCGCGTTTGCTTTCGCACGGAAGCAGGCGCGGGTAGCCGATGCTGTCGGATCGCTGAATCGGAGTGCGAAATAGAGGGGCGACGAATATGAACGCAAACTACAATTTCCCGTTCGTCTCCATACGGATTGCTTGCGCGGGGATCGGGCGGGCAACCGTTACTTGAGTTGCCAGATGCCCCAGATGGCGATCAGCAGGCCGAGGCCGAATCCGCAGCCGAGCAACACGTAGGTTTCCATTTCATGTCTCTGAAAGCGTGGCAGCGCCGATGCGGGCATCAGCGAGCGAGCAGCAAAGTCGGTGACGCATCGTCCGCACCGTCGGGCGGGGCGATACGCCGGGCCCGCGAATACTACGCCTGGCAGCTTTCAGAACGCATGCGTCATCGACGGCGGTGCGCCGGCTGCTAATTCTTGGCTGCGTGCGCGTTGCCCATCTGGGTAACGTGCGATCCGCCGTGCCGGAACACGCCCGATTTCCAGATCATCTGCGACGCCGCGACGAGCACGAACAGCAGCACGACCATCCTGAAGAGGCGCGGCGACATCCTGTCCCGCAGCGGGCGAACGAGCCACATGCCGGCAATGGCCGGGAGGCTGGCCGCTGCCGAGATCGCGAGGTCGGCGCCGCTCGCGTGCGCGGCGCCGCTGAACGTCGTGATCAGCGTGACGATAGACACCACGAGGATGATCGCGATCTGCTTCGTGAAGACGCGCCCGGTCGCGCCGGACGAAATCAGGTAGGTGGCGAGCAGCGGGCCGGGAACCGACGCGATGCTCTCCATCAGCGCTGCACCGAAACCGAGCGCGAAGCCGACAGGCTTTTGCCATGCGTCCGGCAGGTGGAGTTTCGGCGCGGCGAGCATCAGCGCCGCGGCCACGATCAGCAGCGCGCCGGACGCCGCCTGTGCATGCCCCGGATTGAGCGACAGCAGGATCGCCACGCCGACGATGTTGCCGATCACGGTGCCCGCGATCGGCGCGGCGATCTTGCGTGCCGTCGCCAGCAACTGGCCGCCTTCCAGCGCCTGCGGAATGTTGCCGAGGATGATCGGCATCGACAGCAGCAGCACCGCATGCCGGATCGGCAGGAACTGGCTGAGTATCGGCATCGCGATCAGCGGCACGCCGATGCCCGTGATCCCCTTGACCATGCCGCCCAGCAGCAGCGCAACGGCGATACCGGCCAGATCGAACGCGCTGAGCCCCTGCAGGCCGGAGACCAGCACACCTTCAGTCAGATTGAAATGCATCATGGCATGTCGCGGCATATCCGGCAGCGAGCGCTGTCGACAGAGCCCGTTGCGCTCGCGTGCGTGTTGCACGCATGTGTTCTGGATCGGCTAGAACCGGAAGTCGATTGCAGGACGCCGCGCAGTCGTGCGGCCGGTGCCGCGGGCAATCGCTATGCGGTTCGGGAATGCATCTTACCTGAGCGTTGTGAAGGACATTCGGCATTGGCCGCGGTGCGCTGCGGGTAGCGTCGGCGTGATCTTTTCCTGGGTTCAATATAATTCATGACGCTTTTCCATTTCATGCACGACATACATACCCTTGAACAAGGAGGCGTCGATGACGCTTGCCCAGTTGCAGGCCCTGGCGGCCGTGGTCGAACTCGGCTCGCTCACGGCCGCGGCCGACCGGTTGAGCCGCAGTCAGTCCGCGATCAGTCATGCATTGACCGAGCTGGAGGACATCACGGAGGTCAAGCTGCTCTGGCGCGACCGGCAGCCGGTCGTCCTGACGGCGGCGGGCGAACGCCTGTGGCCGTACGTGCAGAACGTGGTGCGGGAAGCGCAGCTGTTGCGCCAGCAGTTCAGCCTGTCGCGCGGCAAGCTCGAAGGGAAGCTGGTGGTCGCGTCGCTGCCGAGCGTGTCGCTGGCGTTCGTCGTACCGGCGCTCGAGGCGTTGAAGGAGATGCACCAGGGCGTGTCGGCGGTGCTGCTCGAAGGCACCGACAGCGAAGTCGAAGGGTGGATCGACGACGGAACGGCCGATGTCGGGGTGGTGGCCGGCACGAAGACGTTCGCGCACAATCTGCCGCTGCTCGACGAGGATTTTGTCGCAGTCGCGGCGGACGGCATGTTCGCCGGCCGCAAGAGCGTGTCGGCAAAGCAGTTGTCGTCGGCGCCGTTCATTTTCTCGAAGGCAGGATGCGGGCCGGTGATCGCGGATTACTTCGCGCGCGGCGGGGCACCGTTGCGGGCCGCGTTCAACGTGGTCGAGATGCGGACCATTCTGTCGATGGCGGAAGCCGGCATGGGCGTGTCGATCGTGCCGCGCATCACGCTCACGTACACGCCGTTCGGTGGCCGCGTGCTGGAACTGACGCCCAGGCTGCATCGCTCGGTGCGATTGTCGTGGAATACGGCCGGCAACGCGGTCGCAGACGAGTTCGTGCGGCTCGTCGACGCGCAACGCGCGAAGGCAGCGAAGGCGATCCACACGCGCGCGAGAAAGAGCCGGTAACGAACGGCCGGTGCGATGAAAAGCGCTCATGGGCGGCTTGAAGTTTATTCATGCAGATGGCGGTCGGGATGCAATACATTGTTCGAACTCGCCCCTGACCGCTTCGCCCCGAAGGAGATTTTCGTGCCGGCTGCCTCTACCTTGCTTGCTTTCGGACTCGTGTCGCTCGGCATGGTGCTGACGCCCGGGCCGAACATGATCTACCTGGTGTCGCGCTCGATCTGCCAGGGCCGCCGTGCGGGGCTGGTGTCGCTCGGCGGCGTCGCGCTGGGGTTCGTTTTCTATATGGTGTGCGCGGCGCTGGGCATCACCGCGCTGGTGATGGCCATGCCGTATGCGTACGACGTGTTGCGTTTTGCCGGTGCGCTTTATCTGGCGTACCTGGCGTGGCAGGCGCTGAAGCCGGGCGGTCGCTCGGCATTCCAGGTCAGGCAGTTGCCGCACGACAGCCGGGCCAGGCTGTTCGCGATGGGCTTCGTCACGAACCTCTCGAATCCGAAGATCGCGGTGATGTACCTGTCGCTTCTGCCGCAGTTCATTTCGCCGGGGCACGGCAGCGTGCTCGCGCAATCGCTGGCGCTCGGTTGCGTGCAGATTGCGGTGAGCGTCAGCGTGAATGGGCTGATTGCCTGCATGGCAGGCGGCATCGCGGGTTTCTTGGCCGGGCGGCCGGTCTGGGCGTCGGTCCAGCGCTGGTTGATGGGCACGGTGCTGGCCGGGCTCGCCGTGCGTATCGCACTGGAGTCGCACAGCTAGCGCGAGTGGCTGGCGGTTTGCAGGATCCCCGGGTGCTGTCGAGCGGCATCGCAATGCAAGCGCCCGGCATCGTCAGCCCTGGCAGTTGCCCTGCGCTTCGTTGCCGCTCCGAACGGGCGCGGCCTTTGCACTGCGCCGGCCGCGCGTCGCGAGCCAGCACAGGATCGACCCGCCGCAGACCATCGATGCCCCTTGCCAGAACTCGATCGACAGCGGCGCATGCAGCAGCGTCGCGGCGAGCATGGCGGCGAGCACCGGGGTGAAATACGACGCGCCGACGATGATCGTCACGTTGCCGTGCATGATGCCGGTGTTCCAGGCCGCGTAGCCGAACCCCAGCGCCGATGCCGCCAGCACGATGTAGATGACCGCATGCAGGCTGAACGTCATGCCGCCGCCGCCTTCGATCGCGAACTTGATCCAGAGCGCCAGCGCCACCAGCATGAAGAACGGCGTGACGCCGTTCTTGCCGTCGGCGAGGCGCGCCGTCACCGTGCAGTAGCCGGCCCAGATCAGCGCGCCGAAGAACGCGAGCCCGTAGCTCAGCGGGTTGTTCGCGACGTTGTGCAGCATGCCGGCCGGGTCGAGGCCCTGGTCGCCGCCGAGCACCCGGCAGATTCCGAGCATCGACAGCAGGACGCCGGGCACGACCAGCAGGTTCGCGCGCTGCTTGTTGAACACGATCGCGGCGACCAGCGTGAAGCTCGGCCACAGATAGTTGACCATCGCGACTTCGATCGCCTGCTGGCCGTTGCTTGCATAGCCGATCGACAGCGACAGGCACAGCTCGTACGCGACGAACAGCAGCCCGCCCCAGAGCAGATAGGTTTTCGGGAATTTGCTCAGATCGGGGAAGCCGATCGTCAGCAGCAGAAGCACGGATGCCACCGTATAGATCATCGCGGCGCCGCCGGTCGCGCCGAGGCTTTCGCTCACGCCACGAACGAGGGCAACCACGGAGGCCCACAACAACACCGCGCCGAGCCCGGTGAGCGTGGCCTTATTCTTGCGCTTCATGCGTCCTGCCTGTTTCAACATTCAAATTCGATTTCGGATGATTCGGGGCCGCCGGCATGAACCACGCATGCTTTCGGCATGCGGGACGGCCATTGCCGACGCAAACGCGTAGTTTAACGAGGTGAGGGAGATCGAGCCGCGGCGTGGGCGGCGATCGGCCTGAACTCGGCGACACCGGCAAGCGCCTGCATTATCGGCCCTTCGTGCACTGGGTGCGCGAGCGGTACGGGATCGACGGGGATGTCGTGGAAGGGATCGATTCGGCCGCGCTCGAACCGAGGCTGCATGATGGCCACATGTCGATGGCGTCGGTTCATCCTGGCATCCGGCACGACGGGTTCGAGCCGCCGTCCCGCGGCGGGCATCTGGTGCTCGTGTTCGGCGCGAACCGCGATACCGGCGACTGGCTGTTCCACAATTCGTCCGGGTTCGACGTGCGCACGCAGCAGAGCGTGGCGATGCCGCGCGCGATCTTCGACCGCTATTTCGCGAACCGCGGCATCCTGATCGCCCCGTAACGTTGCGTACGCAACTAACCGGACAAGCGAAACATCGGGCGCCCGTCGCAACGGGTGCCCGCCCGGTCAGCGCTCGTTGCGCTTCTTGCTCAACTCGATCGTCTCGAACAGCTCGTAGTCGGCGGTCGGGTGCTGGTCGGCGCCCGGCGCGTGGTAGTAGCGCATCGTGATCGTCGTGTGACCGCCCGGCTTGCCCGGGTCGTGATCGAACACGGCGATCCCGTAGCCGGTGCCCGTATCGCGGCGCGCGGACCAGATCGCATCCTCGAGCGCATCGGCCGGCTCGCGCACGAACGTGTTCGGCGCCGTGCCCGGCACCGGCCGGTTCGGCTTCGTGAACACCTTCGCCCGCGCAAAGCCGGTCGCCGGGTTCTCGCCGTACACGTCGAGCGGCGCGCTGGTGCCGCCGCCGCCGAGGATCAGGTGGATCGTGCCGTGGCTCGTGTCGAACGTCGTGCGGTCCGGGTCGTTCGAGCCGACCGGACGCGGCTGCAGCGTCTCGACGACTTCGCCGGTCGTCGCATCGACACCCGCGCGGTGATTGCAGCCGCGCACCGGGTAGCTGCGCTCGTAGTCGTGATCGTGGCCGCACAGCACGAGGTCGACGCCGTAGCGGTCGAACAGCGGCAGCCAGGCTTCGCGAATGCCCTTGTCGGAACCGTTGCCCGTCTTCGACGAACTGAGCGCGTCCTGGTGCATCTGCACGACGATCCAGTCGATATCGTCGTCATGCGCGGCATGACGCAGCGTGTGTTCGAGCCAGCGCGTCTGCTCGCCGTTACTGTAGCCGCGCACGTAGAACGACGTGCCGGGCTCGATCGGCGGGCGGCCCGTGCTCGCGGCCGGCACGAGCGGCGCGGGGCCGCCGACGAACGCGGCGGCGTCCTGGTACACGACGTCGTCCGCATCGAGCGACACGAACAGCACCGAGCTCACGCGGAAGCTGTACCAGCGGCCCTGGAAGCGCGTGCCGTTCTCCGGCAGCGTATAGCGCGCGAGATACGAGTCGAGCCCCTGCGGGCCGTTGTTGAACTCGATCTCGTGATTGCCCGGGCACGGCATCCACGGACGATTCGCGGCCGACGTCTGGTTGTTGTTGCCGAAATCGCGCCACACGTCGGGCTGGTGCGCGGGGTTCAGGTTCGCGTAGCAGAGGTCGCCGTTCAGCAGGTGGAACAGCGGCTGGAATTGCTCGACGGCCTGCACCGCGAAGCGGCTCTGCGGCGACGACAGCACCCACGCGCCGTTCGGCGTCGCGAGATCGCCGTAGCTCGTGAAGCGGAACGGCGCGCGGCCGCGCGGCGCCGTCGAGAAAGTCGCGGAGAACGGCTGCGCGGCGTTGCTGTCGTTGTCGGCCGTGATCTCGTAGCGGTAGCGCGTATTCGGCTTCAGCCCGTGCACGCGTGCGTGGTACGTAAATACCGTCTCGCCGTTCAGGCCGTCGGTGTACAGGCGCTGGACGCCGTGCACGGTGCGCGCGGGCTCGCCGTCGGCGACGATGCGCGCGCGCGGATTGACGGCCGACGCGAGCGATGCCCACGAGATCACGACTTCGGACGCCGGGTCGTTGCCCCACGTCAGGTGAACCTGTTCGGGCGTGCCGTCCGGGTTCGACGCGGCGGCCCTGGCTGCCGCGAGGCCGCCGGCGGCGGTAGCGAGGCCGGATACGCCGGCGAGTTTCAGGAAGCCGCGACGCGACACGGACGCGGCCGGCTCGTTCGGCTGGATCGGGGAGTTGTCCTGGTTCGACATGGTCGGTGTTTTCGTTGGTGGAGACGCGAGATGTGGAACCGCCTGGCCGCGCGCGCGGCCAATGCGTGAGCCGGAAACGAGCGGGATCCCGGTGCGAGTCATTGTCGGAGGGCAGTTTTGCCGAGTTGTGACAGCAGGGCAACCCCGCGCAAGTTTGGCTCATGCCCGGGCGTGCGGATCGTGCCATCCGGCCTGCGCCGACGTGCATCCGGCTCGGCCGAAATTTATTTGCCGCCACCGCGACGGATTCTGTTCGCCCGCGCCGTTTAACGCATGAACGGCCGCTACCGGTCGATACTCGTTACTTCGGAATCTTTCATGAAGCTTTCCACGTCATTGCGGTTTGCCACGGCATGCGTGGCCGCGCTGGCCGCGTCGGCGGCCTTCGCACAGGCCGTCATCGTCGCGCCTTACGCGCCGCCGCCGCCTCGCGTCGAAGTGATGCCGGCGCCACGCGCGGGCTACGTGTGGGACCAGGGCCACTGGCACTGGCGGCAGGGCCGCTACGTGTGGATTCCGGGCCACTGGCAAGTGGTTCGCGTCGGTTATCACTGGGTGCCGGGCCACTGGGCCGCGCGCGGCCCGGCGTGGCGCTGGGTTCCGGGCCACTGGGCCTGATGCGCATGCCGCCGCACGGCACGCGGTGCCGGCGCGGCGGCTGTCTCCCGCAACGTCATGAGGCGCAGCCATGCCTTTTCGAACCGTGGTGATACTGGCGGCCGCCGTCATCGTGCTGGCCGGCTGTGTCGTGGTGCCCGCGCGCCCGGCCTATTACCGGCCCGCGCCGGTCGTCGTATATTGAGCACGCCGGCCGCCGCTCGCGCGAACGGGCGGCCGGCACCCGATCGACCCGATCGCCATGCAGCCTGAAACGGATGCCGATGAAACGGACCTTGCCGAGGCCGTGCGCGATGCGCGCGGCGAGCCCGAGCCGCCAGTCTGGCGGGGCCGGGTAATGACGCGGCGCATGCAAGGAGAGCACGACGATGAGTTTCAGTCTGCCGGCGGGCGCACCGACGATCGCGCCGCGGCACAGACGCGCGATGCGCTGGAGCGCCCCGCGTTGAGCGACGTCGATCCGGACGCGGCCCTGGTCGCACGGGTCGGCGCGCGCGACGCGTCGGCCGTGCGCATGCTCGTCGCGCGCAAGCTGCCGCGGCTGCTCGCGCTCGCGACGCGCATGCTCGGCGACCGCACGGAAGCCGAGGATGTCGCACAGGAGACGTTCTTGCGGATCTGGAAACAGGCGCCGGGCTGGCGCGAAAGCGAGGCACGGTTCGACACGTGGCTGCATCGCGTCGTGCTGAATCTGTGCTACGACCGCTTGCGCGGCCGCCGTGAGGAGCCGGTCGAAGTGTTGCCCGACGTGCCCGATCCGCAACCGGAGCCGGCCATGCGTGCGGAGCTCCGCTCGCGCGACGCGCGCGTGCGGCAGGCGCTCGCGGCGTTGCCGACGAGGCAGCGCGAAGCGCTCGTGCTCCAGTACTATCAGGAAATGTCGAACGTGGAGGCGGCCAACCTGATGGGCATTACCGTTGACGCGCTGGAAAGCCTGCTCGCGCGTGCGCGGCGAAACTTGCGCGCGCAACTGGCGGGCGATTCACCTAGCGAGGACATCCGATGACACCCGAACGATTTCGCACCATCGTCGCCGCGTACGGCTCGGATGCGCGGCGCTGGCCGGACGGCGAGCGCGCGGCCGCCGAGGCATGGGCGCGCGCGCATCCGGGCGACGCATTGGCGGCGCTGGACGATGCGGCCGAACTCGATGCGTGGCTCGCCAACGATACGGTCGCACCGCCCGCACCGGCGCTCGTCGAGCGCATCGTCGCGACGGCGCCCGCACCGCGGCGCGCGCGGCGGCGCGGCGCCGTGTGGTGGTCGGGCGCGGCATTCGCGGGCGTGGGCCTGGCCGGCGCGCTCGCGGGTGCGGTGGCCGTGTCGATGCTGATGTTCGGCAGCGTGCCGCCTTCGCACGAGCCGGGCTATCTGACAACGACGTTCGGTGGGCCGAGCGTGGACTGGAGTGATGAATGAGTGAGCGTGGCTGGAAGTTCGTCCTCGTCGGCTCGGTCGTGCTGAACGTATTCATGCTCGGCGCGATCGGCGGCGGTGCGTATCAGTGGTTTTCGACGCATCGCGACCTGCGGGCCGCGGGTGCGCCTGCGTCGCGCACTGCATTGCGTTTCGCCGCGGACGAATTGCCTGACGCGCGCCAGCAGGCGTTCGTTGCGGCGCTGAAGGCGGCGCGCAAGGACGGCCGCGATTTCGCACGGGAAGGGCGCGACGACCGGATCACCGTGCTGGATCTGCTCGCCGCGCCGCAACTCGATCGGACGGCGATCGACGCCGCGCTCGAACGTACGCGTGCGGCCGATACCGCGCTGCGTGCGCAGGTCGAGCGCAGCGTCGTCGATTTCGCGGCGACGCTGACGCCGGACGAGCGTGCGAAGTTCGTCGACGGGTTGCGGCGTAGCGGCAACTGGCGGCTGCCGCCGAAGTGGCAGAAGCAGCAGGGCGACGCGGCGAGTCGATAAATCGGCAAGCAAACGCCGCGCGGGCGACGTGCGACGGCGTGCCCTGTCAGTGATGCGCAACGCGTACGCGGCGTGTCGATCGACAACGCTTGCAGGCACGCTTCAGCGAAGCGTCGCGACGCAACTGCGACGGCGCTACGCCGCGCGCACGTTCAACGTGCAAGCATCCACGCGGCGATCGCGTCGACCACGCCGCTCTCCAGGCCATTGAAGCCGTGATAGGCAAATGCCTCGCACGGATCGCCCCGGGACGTGCCGCCCGACACGATCATCAGGTCGGTTTTGGGCGACGCCTCCAGTTTCTTCATCAGCGCGTCCGTTTCGGATACCGGACAATATTTGCAGCCGTCATTCTCGTGGTGAACGACGAGCACCGGAATCCTGAGGCTGGCAAGGTTCATGTCCGTGACAGCGGTGCCGCCTCGATCGTCGCGGAGGATGGTGGATGTCAGCACGATACCGTCGGGCCCGCCGCCGCCGGCCAGCGCGATCGCAATGGCAGCGGCGGACTGGGTGCCGCGGCTCGTCCCGACCAGCCATACAGGTACGTGCAGTTGCTCCCGCAACCAGGCGATCACGGCACGCGCGTCGTCGGCGTGTTCCTTCGAGAGTCGAAAGCCGTTGAGGTAGGGCGCGGATTGCCGGTCACTCGGTGCGTCGATGACCGCGACGGCGATGCCGTCCTTCACGAACAACTGCCTGGTGCGGACGAGAAAGTTGCCGGTGCCCCACCCGAACCGTCCGGACGGCTCCAGTTGCAGCCCGCCGTGCCCGCCGGCATAGAGAATGGCCGCGGCCTTCGGTGCTTCCGGCGCGATGAAGAGAAACCGCTGAGTCACGCCGGGACGGGTCGGGACGTCGACCACCTTGGGCTCGTTCTGCGCGTGTGCCGGATAGCCGTGCAGCGTCAGCGCGACCGCAAGCAGCCACGCGCGGGTCCAGCGCGAGGGCGGACGCATCGAACCGAAACAACGAAACCGCGCACGCAAGCTGACGGGAAGAGTGGGCATCGTAGCGGTGGCCGGCGCAATCCGTCGTGGCAGGCGGGAATGCGGCAGCTTCTCCTGGTCGATGGAGTGGCGCCACGTCGACGCGAGACGTGGCGAGCGGTGGCTGCAAGAACGGTCGCCTTGCTGCCGACGCGCGACGCCCGATGCGATTCGACGAACCGAACGATTTCGCCGTGATTGCGCTTGAGGGCACACGCGTCGTTTTTCATGCGAACGTCGTTACACGAGTCTAGATCGCTTTTCGCGAAGGGCAAGCGCCTGGCGGCTTCGACGCGGCAAGCGGTGATTCGCAGGTGCCGGGCATCCGCGAGCGAGCGCGCCGATCCGAGCCGGTCAGGTTTGCGAAAGGTGAAACACCTTTCATCCGTATTTCGAAGCATGCCCAGCCTCCGGCAACGCACGGAGCGGCGATACGGCGGTACGGCGGCCGAGCGCCCCCGATTCGCCGCAACCGTCAGTAACCGTCAGTCGAATCCGTGATTGAAATTCGAGCTGCAACACGCACGCATTCAAAGCCGCGAGACAAACCCGCGAGACAAACCCGAAATATTTGCCTTCCGCGCGACGGATTTCCCGCCGACCGACGTTAAACACGGGTACGCATCGCGAGAGCCCTTTCATGGACCACCCGAACGACATCACACCGGCCGCCATCGCGCTGAACCGCTTCGGTCTCGGCGCGCGCGCCGACGAAGCGCCGCCTGCCGACCCGAAGGCGGCGCTCGTCGCGCAATTCGACCGTTACGACGCGCGGCCGGCCGCGTGGGCCGGCGAACCCGACGCGGTCGCGCTCGCGACGCGCTTTGCTAACGCGCGCAATGCGATGACCGGCAACGATCCGGCGACGAAGCGCGCGACCGAGCAGTCGATCCGGCGCGACGGCAACGACACGTACCGCAGCGCCGTCGTCGCGCGGATGAACAGTGCGCTGAATACGCCCGCGCCGTTCGTCGAGCGTCTCGTGCATTTCTGGGCGAACCATTTCGCGGTGTCGGTCGACAAGGGGCCGGTGGCGGCCTACGCGGGCGCGTTCGAACGCGACGCGATCCGCCCGCACGTGCTCGGCCGTTTCGAGGACATGCTGGTTGCCGTCGAACAGCATCCCGCGATGCAGCTCTTCCTCGACCAGGCGCGCTCGGTCGGCCCCGACAGCCCGGCCGCGCTGCGTGCCGAGGCACGCAATCCGGCGGCCAGACGGGGGCTCAACGAGAATCTCGCGCGCGAAATCATGGAGTTGCACACGCTCGGCGTACGCACGGGTTACACGCAAGCCGACGTGACGGAATTCGCACGCGCGCTGACCGGCTGGAGCATCGCCGGCGGGCGCGGCCCGCAGCCCGGCGATGCGGCGCCCGGCGCGTTCGTGTTTCGCCCGAAACTGCACGAGCCCGGCGTGCGTAACGTAATGGGGCGCAGCTACGACCAGCCCGGCGAAGCGCAGGCGCGCGCGATCCTGCACGACCTCGCGCATTCGGAGGCGACCGGCCGGCATATCGCGTTCCAGCTTGCCCGTCATTTCGTCGCCGACAATCCGCCGCCCGCGCTGACCGATCGGCTCGCCCGCGCGTTCGATGCGAGCGGCGGCGATTTGCCGACCGTCTATCGCGTGCTCGTCGATGCGCCCGAGGCGTGGGCGCCGGTCAACCGCAAGTTCAAGACGCCGTGGGAGTGGGCCGTGTCGTCGCTGCGAGGGCTCGGCTGGCACGACACGGGCGACCTGAAGGTCGCGCCGCTGCTCACGCAGCTTGGCCAGCCGGTGTGGCGGCCCGGCTCGCCGGCCGGTTACGACGATGTTGCCGCGAGCTGGGCCGCGCCCGACGCGCTCGTACGCCGTGTCGAGCTCGCGCAGCGGCTGGCCGCGCGCACGGGCGACCGGCTCGACCCGCGTGCGCTCGGCAACACGCTGCTCGCCGGTTCGTTGAGCGCGCCGACGGCGACTGCGTTGTCGCGCGCCGAAAGCGCGACCACGTCGCTCGCACTGCTGCTCGTATCGCCCGATTTCCAACGGAGATGACCATGGCACTGTCCCGCCGACAATTCCTGAGCGTGGCCGCCGCCGGCGCCGGCGCGATCCTCGTCGCACCGCGGATCGTGTTCGCGAACGTCGAGACCGATCGGCGCTTCGTGTTCGTGATCCAGCGCGGCGCGGCCGACGGCCTGAACATCGTCGTCCCGTATGTCGAGCCCGCGTATGCGTCGCTGCGCGGCCCGCTGGCGATCGACGCGTCGTCCGCGACGCGGCTCGACGGCACGTTCGCGCTGCATCCGTCGCTCGCACAGACCGCGCAGTTGTACCGCGACGGGCAGGCGTTGTTCGTTCATGCGATTGCATCGCCGTATCGCGACCGCTCGCATTTCGACGGCCAGAACGTGCTCGAGACGGGCGGCCGCGCGCCGTACCAGGTGAAGGACGGGTGGCTGAACCGGCTCGCCGCACTGCTGCCGGCCACGCGCGAAAACGCGATCGCTTTCGCGCCGACCGTGCCGCTCGCGTTGCGCGGCGCCGTGCAGGCCGCGTCTTACGCGCCGTCCGGCTTGCCGGCCGCGCCGGACGACCTGCTCGCACGCGTGTCGGCGCTCTACGAGGCCGACGCGCAACTCGGCCCGCTGTGGCAGTCGGCGATGGACGCGCGCGGCCTCGCCGGCGATGCGCATGCGCGGCAGGATCCGGCCGGGGTCGGCAAGCTCGCCGCGACGTTTCTCGCTCGCGACGACGGCCCGCGCATCGCGATGATCGAGACGGGGGGCTGGGACACGCACAGCGCGCAGAACGCACGGCTCGCGAATCAGCTGAAGGCGCTCGATACGATGCTCGCCGCGCTGCGCGACGGCCTCGGGCCCGCGTGGCAGCAGACCACGGTGCTGATCGCAACGGAGTTCGGCCGCACGGCGGCCGCGAACGGCACGGGCGGCACCGATCACGGGCAGGCGTCGGTCGCGATGCTCGCCGGCGGCGCGGTGGCCGGCGGCCGCGTGATTGCCGACTGGCCGGGGTTGCGGCCGGGCGACCTGTACGAAGGGCGCGACCTGAAACCGACCGCGTCGCTCGACGCGCTGATCTCGGGCGCCGCCGCCGAAAGCCTGCGGCTCGATCCGCGCCGCACCGCGTCCGCGCTGTTCGCGGAAAGCGGTGCGACGCGGCCGATGAGCGGGCTGATTCGGGGATCCGCCTGACGCGCGGTGTTGCCGCTTCGGCACTGAACCAACCACTACACAAAAAGGGAGAATCCTGGATGATCAAGATCCGATCCGTGTCGCTCGCCGTGCTGCTGACGGCCGGTGCGGCGCTGATGTCCGCATGCGTGGTCGAACCCGTGCGGCCGCCACAGCCGGCGCCCGTCGTCGAGGTGCCGCCGCCGATGCCTGCGCCGGGCTATCGCTGGGCGAAGGGGCATTACCGGTGGGCCGGCAACCACTGGGCGTGGGTGCCCGGGCATTGGGTGGGCGTGTACTGATCGAGTGTGACGCGCCGTGCGGCGCAGGTGCCGGGATGGCGAGCCGCGTATTGAAATGCGACGCGCGCTGACCTAAGCTCCCGGGTCGCTGCGACGGGCAGGCCCGTTCGCGCGCCAGGGCGAGCCGATCCGCGGCCGCCGCCTTCTTCGTTACGGCACCCACATGAAAGCATGGCTCGTTGCGCTGGCCGTCGCGGCCGGCATGACCGGCATGACCGGCGCGCACGCCGCGTCGTTCAACTGCGCGAAGGCGTCCACGTTCGTGGAGCGCGAAATCTGCGCCAATCCGACGTTGTCGCATCTCGACGATGCGCTCAACGCGGATTATCAGCGCATGCTCTACGATTTCAGCAACTATCCGGTCGAGGATCCGCCCGAGTACGAGCAGTTCATGGCGACGCAGAGGGCGTGGCTGAAGGCGCGTAACCGCTGCACGACGACGCAGTGCCTGGTCGACAGTTACCGCAAGCGCGTCGACGTGATGTGCGGGCAGATCGACTGGCAGGTGAAAAGCGACCGCGCGAAATGCCGCGGCAACGGTGGCCTCGGCGGGCTCGACCTCGACCACTGAGCGCGGACGCGCTGCGCGACCCGCGACTCATCGGATCGGTGCGCACCTACCACCCGATCCGGTGCTTCTCCTCCGTCTCGCGATGCCGCCAGTCGTCGTCCGCGTGCAGGTACTGGCTCGTCGTCGTGAGCGATACGTGGCCGAGGTTGTCGCGCACGAGCCGCAGGTCGACGCGGCCGTCGGCCATATGCGAGCCCGCGCTGTGTCGCAGCCAGTGCGCGGACGCCTGTTCGAGCACGCGCGCCTGTTGTTCGCCGGCTTCGCCGTTCGCGCGCAGCCGGTCGGCCGCGAGCCGGAACACCTGCTTCACGATCCGGTGCAGCGCTGCGCGCGTGAGCGGCTTGCGCGCGTGGCCGGCCGGCAGCACGAGCGGCGTGGGCTCGCCGTCGGACGGCAAGGCGGGCAGGCCATGCGTGCGCCGGTAACGCGCCAGCTCGGCCATCATTTCGTCGGTGGCCGGCACGAGCCGCTGCCGGCCGCCTTTGCCCGCGACATCGAGCCACCAGCGGTCGCGCCCGTCCGCATCGCGCCGGCAGAAGAACTGGCCCATCGTCGTATTGGCCGCTTCGGTGATGCGCAGCCCGCCGAGATACAGCAGGGTGAACAGCCAGCGCGCGCGATCCGCATGGAAGCTCGCCCGCGCGTCGTCGCGCGGCATCGCGGCGATGGCGTCCTTGACCGACTGCCACAGCGGCTGCCCGAGATGGCGCGTGACGCGCGGCGCGGGCCGGCGTTGCCGCTGCCGCGACAACGCGAGCGGATTGCCGGCCAGATAGCCGGCCTGCACGAGCCACGAGAACATCACGTTCAGGATCACTAATGCCTGCCGCTGGCTGGCCGCCGACAGCGGCCCGTAGAACGGCCGCCAGCGCGGATCGTCGCGCGGATGCTTGCGCCCGCCGTTCGCGCACCACAGTTCGGCCGGCTCGGGGGCGAGCAGGAACTGCCGGTAGACGACCAGATCTTCGTGCGTGAGCGACGACAGCGGCTTGCCGCACGCGATCACGGCCCACAGCAGCAGGCGTTCCGCTTCCTTGCGGTAGTTCTGGAACGTGGTCGGCGTATCGACGAAGCGGGCGAGCCAGGCGTGCACCGCGTCGAGGTCGTTGGTCGCGGCAATCTGCGGATGCGCGCTGGTCGAGCGGTTGGTGCCCGTGCGTCCGTCGAGCGCGGCCGGCACGGTCAGCGCATCGATCGGCAGCGGGCGCAGCGCGGTGTCGGACGGAACGGGCGAGGTCATGCGAAGTGGAGTGCGCGGCGCGGATCGTTCGCGTGGAGAAGGGCGGACGAACGCAGTGCGATCAGGCATATCGGGAAGCGTCGATGGTACACGATCGCCACGCGGTGAATCCGCCGTCGTGACGATGGCCACGCGCCTCACCCCAGCGACGGCACGCTGTTCGGCAACGTCCTGACGAGCGTCGCCTGCCGCGTGACATCCGTCTTCGAAAAAATCGCGCGCAGGTGCGAGCGCGCGGCGTGCTTGCCGATCGCGAGCGCGTCGGCCGCTTCCTCGAGCGTCTGCCCGTCGACGAGCGCGAGCGCCAGCGCGGTTTCGGCCGGCGTGAGTTCGAACCGCTTGCGCACGATGTCGTGCGACGGCTGCGACTTGCGTTCGGCATCGCGGATGAAGCTCGCGCACGCCGGCCGGCGCGGATTGTCTTCCGGCCATTCGCTGAGCGGCACCGCGCAGATCGGCACGCCGAGCGGCGGCTTGCCGGACGGGCGCGGCACGGGCGAGCCGCCGGCGGCGACGCGCACGGCGGAACGGGATCACCGTAACGTATCGGCTCGCGCGCGACATCCCACGAATGAACGCGGCGGAGTGCGTTCTGTAAGCTATTTGTGAACTTTCTTGCCGTGGGGGCCTCTAATCGGCCCTTCAACGCTTCGTGAGGAACATCCGATGATTCGCCAGTCCAGAACGCTGCTCGGCGCGGCCGTCATTGCCGGCAGCACGCTCCTCGCCGGATGCCAGACCGACGCGGTCGCCACGTCGCCGAACGCGGTGCGCCCGGCCGGCAGCCAGCCGGTGACCAAGATCGTCTATGTCGCGCCGCAATCCGCGCGCTGCACGGGCGTCGCGCCGATGGAGTGCCTGCAGGTGCGCAACGGCCCGAACGAGCCGTGGAGCCTGTGGTACGCCGGTATCGAAGGCTTCGCGTACCAGCCCGGCTACCTGTACACGCTCGAAATCGACGAATACCACGTCGCGCAGCCGCCGGCCGACGGATCGTCGATCCGCTGGGTGCTCAAGCGCGTCGTCGAGCGCCGCCAGGTGAACTGACGGCCGCGCTCACGCGGACGGGCGCGCTGCGGCACTGGCCGGCGGGGCGGCCGCATCGATCCGCCGGAACACGACGGACGACAGCAGCGTCACCACGCCCATGCATGTGAACGACAGCATGAACCCGTGCGCCATCGAGCCCCAATGGGCGGCGAACAGGTTGACGAGGCCGCCGCCGATCGATACGCCGAGCCCCATCGCCAGCATCTGCATCATCGTGAACAGGCTGTTGCCGCTGCCGGCGTCGGCATGCGACAGCCCCTTCAACGTCACGCCGTTCATCGCCGCGAACTGCATCGAGTTCGCCGTGCCGAACACGATCAGCAGCGCGCCTTCCAGTAGCGGCGCGGGCCGCGCCGACACCAGCGCGAACCCCGCGATCGCGCACCCGACGATCCCCGTATTCACGACCAGGAACGCCGCGTAGCCGAAACGCTTCACGAGCGGCGCGATCCAGCGTTTCGCGATGACGCCCGCGATCGCGGCCGGCAGCATCATCAGCCCCGACTGCAGCGGCGTGTAGCCGAGCTGCACCTGCATCAGCAGCGGCAGCATGAACGGCACCGAGCTCGTGCCGATCCGGCACAGCAGATTCCCGAGCAGCCCCGAACCGAAGTTCGGCTCGCGGAACAGCCCGAGCCGGAACAGCGGCTGCGTGCGCCGCCGAGCGTGCGGCAGGTAGGCGAGCGCGCTTGCCAGGCCGAGCACGGCGAGCCCGGCCGCCCACGCGGCGCGATGCGCGGACATCGGCGGGTCGATCGCGAGCGACAGCGCGATCATCGCGGCCGACAGCAGCGCACAGCCGACGAAGTCGAACGGCGGCGGCTGTTGCGCCTGGTCGTGCGGCAGGTAGCGCTGCACGGCGAGGAAGCCGACCACGCCGACCGGCACGTTGACGATGAACACCCAGTGCCACGAAATCGCCTGCGTCAGCCAGCCGCCGAGCGTCGGCCCGACGATCGGCCCGAGCTGGCCGGCGATCGACACGAATGCGATCGCCGCGACGTACTGTTCGCCCGGCACGCGGCGCAGCACGGCGAGCCGCCCGATCGGCAGCAGCATCGAGCCGCCGATGCCCTGCAGCGCGCGCGCGGCGACGAGCTGGCCGAGCGTATGCGACGCCGCGCAGCCGATCGACGCCAGCACGAACACGAGAATCGCGAGCGAGAACACGCGGCGCGTGCCGAACCGGTCGGCCAGCCAGCCGGACGCCGGCGTGAGCATCGCCATCGTCAGCGTATAGACGACCACGACGGGCTGCATCGCAAGCGGCGACGCGTGCAGGCTTTGTGCGATCGAGGGCAGGGCGGTGTTGACGATCGTCGTGTCGAGCGACTGCATGAAGAACGCAGCGGCGACGATCCAGAGCAGCGCGGAGTGTGTGGGTTCCCGGGACATGGCGAAATCGGTGGTGCAAAGGCCGGCGCGGGTGGCGCCTTGACGCGGTTGCGCGGCGCCTGCCGGTCTTCAAGCGCACGATGGTACCGATTCCGACGGTCATCGGGAAGCCGCCTGAAGGCGTTGACTGTCATCGGTAATGCCGATGACAATGCGCGATGCTCAATCCCGTCTGGCTCAACACGTTCGCGACCGTCACGAATTGCCGCAGCTTCACCGAAGCGAGCCGGCAGCTCGGGCTCAACCAGTCGAGCGTCAGCGAACACATCCGCCGTCTCGAAGAGAGCGTCGGCCGGCGGCTGTTCGTGCGCGACACGCATTCGATCGCGATGACGGCCGACGGCGAGGCGCTGCTCGTGCATGCGAACGTGATCCTGCAGGCGCTGAACCGCGCGGAATCGCAGTTTCGCAAGCCGAGGCTGCAGGGGCTGGTGCGGCTCGGTGCGCCGGACGACCTCGCGCTCGTCGCGTTGCCGGATGTGCTCGCCGGGTTTCGCGCCGCGCACCCGGACGTCGCGCTGGAGATCACCACCGGCATGACGAGCCGGCTCTATGAAGGGCTGGACGCGGGCGCGCTCGACCTGATGATCGGCAAGCGGCGGCTCGGCGAGCGGCGCGGCACGCCGCTGCTGCGCACGCGGCTCGAATGGGTCGCGCGGCCCGGCACCGTCGTCGATCCGGAGCGGCCGCTGCCGCTCGTGCTGGTCGCCGAGCCGAGCGTGACGCGCGCGATCGTCCTGAACGCGCTGGCGGAGAAGGGAATCGGCTGGGAAGTCGTGTGCTCCAGCAGCAGCCAGCCGGGCTGCATCGCGGCCGCCCGTGCGGGGCTCGGCCTGACCGCGACGTCGCATTACTTGTCGACGCGTGGGCTCGCGCCGCTGGTCAACGGCGACGCGCTGCCGGTGCTGCCCGACATCGAATTCATCGCGCTGGCCGCGAAGCGGCTCAGCCAGCCGGCGCGCACGCTGCTCGAGTTGCTCGAAGCGAGCGACCTGAGCACGCCGGGCGCGCACGCGTAACGGCCCTGCCACGCGCACGGCGCCCGCATCCGGCGCCCGCGCCGCGTGCCGTCATGCGGCCCGTTTCTGCGAAATCACGAGCAGCGCGCCGTTCTTGTCCTCCAGCACCGCGCGGTATTCGTGCGGCCCGGCCTGCACGGGCACGCGTACCGACGCACCGGCCTTCACGACCCGCGCCATCGCCGCATACAGGTCGTCGTCCTCGTCGACGCGCAGCGTGAGCGCCGCGCGCTCGACGATCTGCTCGTCGCCCGCGACCAGCGCGATCGTCAGCGGGCCGCCGTCGAGCGCGCAATAGCGGTCGCCGTCGCGGAACTTCACGTTCAGGCCGAGCCCGTCGACGAACAGCGGCAACGCCGTGTCGATGTCGTCGACCGGATACAGCAGCATCGATACCTTCATCCCGGTTCTCCCTTGTCTTGATGTGGGCGGCGTGCAACGTGCCGCCTTTCGATGCTAGCGCGCCGCCTGCGCGCTCACGCAGTCCGATCGGATGACGGTGAAACCCCTCTGTCCCCGCACGCATGCCGTTACTCCAAACAGACGATGTCCGCACCGGCCCGCGCGCCGACACTCCCATTCGTGGACCGTCGCGCTTCGTCCGTATCGTGCGGGCGGGTTGCACGACCCCGACTCGTCCAACATACATGGAGACGCACGCAATGAAGTTTTCCCTCATCTACGAAGCCCAGACCACCGACGCATCGCGCGAGGGCGACCACCGGGTGTTCAAGGAAACGGTCGAACAGGCGCTGCTCGCCGAGCAGGTCGGCTTCGACACGATCTGGTGCGTGGAGCACACGTCGCTCACAAACTATGCGCACATGAGCGCGCCGGAAACCTTCCTTGCGTACCTGGCCGGCCGCACGACGCGCATCGGGCTCGGCCACGGCGTCGTGTGCCTGCCGCCGGCGATGAACCACCCGATCAAGGTCGCGGAGCGTGTGGCACTGCTCGACATCCTGTCGGGCGGCCGTGTGCACTTCGGCGTCGGCAAGGGCGGCAGCCAGCAGGAAGCCGGCGCGTTCGGCTACGACCTCAACGAGCTGCAGCCGATGATCGACGAATCGATGTACCTCGTGCCGAAGATGTTCGTGCAGGACGAGATCGAGCACGACGGCAAGTACATCAAGATTCCGAAGCGCCCGATCCACCCGAAGCCGTTCCAGGATCCGCACCCGCCGATGTACCTCGCGTGTACCAACACCGACGCGCTGCTGCGCGCCGGCCAGCGCGGGATGGGCGCGCTGGTGCTCGGTTTCGGCGGCCCCGACGAAGTCGCGAAGAAGAACGCCGTGTATCGCGAAGCGTGGGCGAACCGCAAGCCGGAAGACCAGGTCGGCTTCCGCCCGACCCAGCACCTCGCGGCGCTGTGCCCGACGGTCGTGATGGCCGACGGCCAGGCCGCCCGCAAGATCGGCATCCGCGGCCAGCGCTACTTCATGGAATCGCTCGCGTACTGGTACACGGGCGGCGAGCGTCCGGACCCGGCGAAGTGGGGCGACGACCTCGTGCAGGCCGACACCGGCGAGATGGTGATCCGCTCGCGCTTCGCATCGGAGGAAGTCGTCGTGAACTTCGCCGACCCGGCGCTCGCGATGATGAACCCGAACCATGCGTACGGCACGGTGGACGACTGCATCGGCTATGTCGGCCGCCTGCAGGAAGCCGGCGTCGACGAAGTGCTGTTCCTGTGCCAGATGGGCACGGTGCCGCACGACGCGCAGATGGAGACGATCCGCAACATCGGCGAGCACGTGATCCCGTTCTTCAACAAGGAGCAGGAACGCGCCTGCGCGTAAGGCGGGTCGGGCCACGCCCGTCGTCCCTTCGGACGATGCGGCGCGGCCGCGCGACGCCGACCATCGACGGTGGCGAGCATTGCCCGCGGCCAGGCCGCGCAGAACAACCATGAACGAGAGCAGGGCAGGCGCCGCGGCGCACGCCCCGTTTCACAGGAGACATTCGTGCATCGCGACAACGATTCGAACGCACTGGCCGCCACGCTGATCGCCCGGGCCGAGGCACTGGCGCCGACGCTGGCCGGCCGCGCCGCGCAGGCGGAAGCGCAGGGCCGCATCCCGGCCGAGACGATCGCCGACATGCAGGCCGCCGGCTTCTTCAAGGTGCTGCAGCCGAAGCGCTACGGCGGCTACGAGCTCGATCCGCAAGTCTTCTTCGACATCCAGATGGCGCTCGCGCGCGGCTGCATGTCGACCGCCTGGGTGTACGGCGTCGTCGGCGTGCACAACTGGCAGCTCGCGCTGTTCGACGAGCGCGCGCAGCAGGATGTGTGGGGCAACGAACCGGCGACGCTGATCGCGTCGACCTACATGCCGGTCGGCCGCGTGACGCCGGTCGACGGCGGCTTCCGTCTGTCGGGCCACTGGAAATTCTCGAGCGGCAGCGAACTGTGCGAATGGGTGTTCCTTGGCGCGCTGGTGCCGCCTGCCGAAGCCGGCCAGCCGCCCGAATACCGCACCTTCCTGCTGCCGAAATCCGACTACCGGATCCGGCAGGACTGGGACGTGCTCGGCCTGCGCGCGACGGGCAGCCACGACATCGTCGTCGACGACGTGTTCGTGCCCGCGTACCGCACGCACAAGGCGATCGACGGGATGATGGGCACGAGCCCGGGCCTCGCCGTCAACGACGCGCCGCTGTTCAAGCTGCCGTTCGCGCAGATCTTCGTGCGTGCGGTGTGCACGTCGTGCATCGGCGCGCTGCAGGGCGCACTCGACGATTTCACCGGCTATGCGGCGACGCGCGTGTCGGCCAACAGCGGCGCGAAGACGTCCGACGATCCGGGCGCGCAGAACGCGTGCGCGAACGCGGCGGTCGCGATCGACGAGATGACGGTGCTGCTCAAGCGCAATTTCGCGGAACTGATGGCGTCGGTCACCGGCGGTCCCGCCGTGTCGATCGGGCGCCGCGTGCATTTCCGGTACCAGTCCGCGCAGGTCGCGGAGCGCTGCGCGCAGGCCGCGAACGCGCTGCTGCGCTACGCGGGCGGCAATGGCATCTATCACCGCAATCCGCTGGTGCGCCGCTTCCTCGACCTGCACGCGGCCCGCGCGCACTACGCGAACAACGTGGACCGCTTCGGCCAGAACCTCGGCGCCGTGTTGCTCGGCCGCGAGAACACCGACTTCTTCATCTGACGAGGCCGCGATGAACGACCCGCAAGCACCGCAATACGTGTTCGACGTGGTGGTCGTCGGTTCGGGCGCGGGCGCGCTGCTCGCCGCGTGCCGCGCGGCCGACCGCGGCCTGTCCGTCGTCGTGATCGAGAAGACGGCGCTGTACGGCGGCACGTCGGCCGTCTCGGGCGGCGGCATCTGGGTGCCGTGCAATCACCATATCGCCGAGCTCGGCGCGACCGATTCGCGCGAGGCCGCGCGCGGTTATATCGCAGCCTGCGTGGCCGGCGAATCGACGCGCGAGAAAATCGACACGTATCTCGACCGCGCGCCGGAGATGCTGCGCTACCTGGAATCGAAGACGCCGGTGCGTTACCAGTCGCTGCCGAAGTACGCGGACTATTTCCAGAAGGTGCCGGGCGCGATGCCGGGCTACCGCGCGCTCGATCCGCTGCCGTTCGACGGCGGGCTGCTCGGCGACGAATTCGACCGGCTGCGGCCGGCGTCGCCCGGCACGCTGATCGGCGGGCGCGTGGCAGTGACGTCGAAGGAGGCGCACACGCTGTTCTCGCGCGGCCCCGGCTTCATGAAGCTCGCGATCGCGCAGTTCGGCCGCTACTGGCTCGATGTCGGGATGCGCCGCCGCACGCGGCGCGACCGGCGCCTGACGCTCGGCAACGCGCTGATCGGCGGGCTGCGCCGTGCGCTGCTCGATCGCAACGTACCCGTGTGGCTCGATACGCCGATGCGCGACCTGCTCGATGCGGACGGCCGCGTGACGGGCGTGCGCGCGCAGCGCTTCGGGCAGCCCGTGACGATCGCCGCGCGGCGCGGCGTGATCCTCGGCGCGGGCGGCTTCGAGCGCAACCAGCCGATGCGCGAGCGCTACCTGCCGCAGCCGACGCAGGCGCAGTGGAGCGCGACGCCGCCCGCCAACACCGGCGACGCGATCGCCGAAGGCCACCGGCTCGGCGGCGCGCTGGCGCTGATGGAGCACGTGTGGGGCGCGCCGACGGTCGGTGTCGCGGGGGAGGAGAAGCAGCGCGCGCTGTTCGTCGAACGCAACCTGCCGGGCTGCGTGATCGTGAACGGCCTCGGCAAGCGTTTCGTCAACGAAGCCGCGCCGTATTCCGAATTCGTGCCGGCGATGTATCGCGACCATGCGCGCACCGGCGCGAGCGTGCCGGCATGGATGGTGTTCGACGCGCGGTTTCGCCGCCAATACCCGTGCGGGCCGATCATGCCGGCGTCGATGATGCCCGATTCGCGGATTCCGGCCGCGTTCCGCGACGTGATCGTGAAGGCCGACACGGTCGACGCGCTGGCCGCTCGCATCGGCGTCGATGCGGCCGGCCTGCATGACACGCTGCGCGACATGGCGCGCTACGCGGCCACCGGGATCGACGAGGCATTCGGCAAGGGCGACAACCTGTTCGACACGTACTACGGCGATCCGCGGAACAAGCCGAACCCGTGCCTCGGGCCGGTCGACCAGGCGCCGTTCTACGCGGTGCGGATCGACGCGGGCGACATCGGCACGAAGGGCGGGCTCGTCACCGACGTGCACGCCCGCGTGCTGCGCGCCGACGGCGAGCCGATCGACGGCCTCTATGCGATCGGCAACACCAGCGCATCGATGATGGGCGCGAGCTACCCCGGCGCGGGCTCGACGCTCGGCCCGGCGATGACCTTCGGGTATCTCGCCGCCGACCACCTGGCTGCTCGCGCAGCTGACGCCGGCGGCCCGCCCGCCCGGCCATCCACGACAGAACTTGACGGAGTCCGACCATGAGCGACCTCACCCCCCATCCGCTGCGCACCGACATGCTGCTCGCGATGCGCCGCCTCGCGCGCTCCGTCACGGTCATCAGCAGTGCGCACGACGGCCGGCGCTACTCGATGTCCGCGACGGCGGTCGATTCGCTGTCGACCGATCCGCCTTCGCTGTTGATCTGCATCAACCGCAGCGCGTCGCTGTACCCGCCGCTCGACGCGGGCGCGGGGTTCTGCGTGAACGTGTTGTCGGCGGCCCACGAAGGGATCGCGATCGACTGCAGCGGCCGCCTGAAGGGCGAGGCGCGCTTCACGACCGGCGACTGGCACACGTCGCCGCACGGCGTGCCGTATCTGCGCGACGCACAGGCGAGCCTCGTGTGCGAACAGGACGGCCGCTTCGAATACGGCACGCACACGGTGTTCATCGGGCGCATTCGCGAGGTGCTGATGAGCGGCGACGTCGATCCGCTCGTCTATCTCGACGGCGCCTACACGACGCCCGGCGCGCCGGTGGCCCGTGCGGCCGCGTGACGTGAGGAGCCGGCCATGAGCGATTCGCGCTTCCATCGGCTGACCGTTGCCGAAGTGATTGCCGAAAGCGACGACGCGTGCTCGTTCGTGTTCGACGTGCCGGCCGCGTTGCGCGACGCATTCGCGTACCGGCCCGGTCAGTTCCTGACGCTGAACGTGCCGTGCACGGACGCGACCGTCGCGCGCTGCTATTCGCTGTCGAGCGCGCCGGGCATCGACGCCGCGCCGAAGATCACCGTCAAGCGGGTGCGCGACGGCCGCGCGTCGAACTGGCTGTGCGAGCGCGTGAAGGCGGGCGACGCGCTCGACGTGCTGCCGCCGGCCGGCGTGTTTACGCCGCGCACGCTCGACGGCGACCTGCTGCTGTTCGCGGGCGGCAGCGGCATCACGCCCGTGCTGTCGATCCTGAAATCGGCGCTCGTGCACGGACGCGGGATGCTGACGCTGATCTATGCGAACCGCGACGAACGCTCGGTGATTTTCCGCGACGAACTGCGGCAGCTCGCGCAGCGCCATCCGGGCCGCGTGCGCGTGATCCACTGGCTCGACAGCGTGCAGGGCATCCCGCAGCAGCGCCATCTCGAGGAACTCGCACGGCCGTTCAGTCAGCAGGAGACGTTCATCTGCGGGCCCGCGCTGTTCATGGAGAACGCGCTGGCCGCGATGCTCGGCCTCGGGTTGCCACGGGCCCGCGTGCACGTCGAGCGTTTCGCGTCGCTGCCCGATGCGCCGGCGCAGGCTGCCGAGACGGCTGCGTCGGGCACAGCGGCGGCCGCGGCGTCGGGCGACGTCGCGGCGATCGAGATGGTGCTCGACGGCGAAGCGTTCGCGTTCGACAGCGCGCCCGGCGAAACGCTGCTCGACGCGATGCTGCGCGCGGGCGTGCCGGCGCCGAATTCCTGCCGGATGGGGCAATGCGGCGCGTGCATGTGCCGGATCGAGCGCGGCGAGGTCGCGCTCGACAGCAACCACGTGCTCGACGACGACGAGATCGCGGCCGGCTGGACGCTCGCCTGCTGCGCCCGCCCCGCGAGCGACGCGCTGCGCGTGGTGTTTCCCGACTGAGCCGTGGCGCGCCGGTGGCGCGCGCGGCCACCCTGATCGATGACGATGGACAACGAAATCCTGACCACGCCCGCGCTGATCGCACGGGCAGCCATGCAACACGGCGCGCATCCGGCGATCGAGTCGGAGCATGGCCGGCTGACCTACGCGGGGCTCGACGCGGCGCGCCTCGACGCGGCCCGCGCGCTGCTCGCGAGCGGCATCGCGGCCGGCGACCGCGTCGCGGTGTGGGCGCCGAACCTGCCGCAATGGATCGTCGCGGCGCTGGCGATCCACACCGTCGGCGCGATCCTCGTGCCGGTCAATACGCGAATGAAGGGGATGGAGGTGGGCGGCATCCTGCACGACGGCGGCGCACGGCTGCTGTTCTGCTGCGGCACCTTCCTCGGCGAATCCTATCCGGCCATGCTCGCGCCGCACCGGCCCGCGACGCTCGAGCGCGTCATCGTGTTCGACGGCGAGCCGCCGCCCGGTGCGCGCGACGAGACCTGGAACGCGTTCCTCGCGCGCGGCGCCGAGGTGCCGCTGGCCGCGGTGCGCGAACGCGAGGCGCAGGTGACGCCCGACACAGTGATGGACCTGATGTTCACGTCCGGCACGACCGGCCGCCCGAAGGGCGTGATGACCGCGCACGGCCAGAACCTGCGCGCCGCGCAGGCGTGGGCGGCGATCGCGGGCGTGCGCCACGACGACCGCTACCTGATCGTCAATCCGTTCTTCCACACGTTCGGCTACAAGGCCGGCTGGCTCGCCGCGCTGTCGAGCGGCGCGACCGTGCTGCCGCATCTCGTGTTCCAGCCGGACGACGTGCTGCGGCGCGTCGCCGACGATCGCGTGTCGGTGCTGCCCGGCCCGCCGACGCTGTACTACGCGCTGCTCGACGCCCCCGATCGCGCGACGCGCGACCTGTCGTCGCTGCGGATCGCGGTGACGGGCGCGGCGGCGATCGCGCCGAGCCTGATCGAGCGGATGCGCGCGGAGCTCGGCTTCGAGACGGTGCTGACCGGCTACGGGCTGACCGAATCGTGCGGTTTCGCGACGCTGTGCCGTCAGGGCGACGATGCCCAGACGGTTGCCTATACGTCCGGCCGGCCGATGCCGGATGTCGAGCTGCGCATCGCGGGGCCGGACGGCGCGCCGCTCGGGCCGGGCGAGACCGGCGAGATCTGGGTGCGCGGCTACAACGTGATGCGCGGCTACTTCAACCAGCCGGACGCGACGCGCGAGACCGTCGATGCCGATGGCTGGCTGCATACGGGCGATCTCGGCTGCGTCGATGCGAACGGCAACCTGAAGATCACCGACCGTATCAAGGACATGTTCATCGTCGGCGGCTTCAACTGCTATCCGGCCGAGATCGAGCGGCTGCTCGCCGCACATCCGGCGATTGCGCAGGTTGCGCTGGTCGGCGTGCCCGATACGCGACTCGGTGAAGTCGGGCACGCGTATGTCGTCCTGCGGCCGGGCGCGCATGCGGACGCCGACGAACTGAACGACTGGGCGCGCCGCAACATGGCGAACTACAAGGTGCCGCGGCATTTCACGTTCGTCGCGCAACTGCCGACGAGTGCCGCGGGGAAGGTGCTGAAGTACCGCCTGCGGGCGGGGAGCGAGGCGGCGGCCTGAGCGGCGCCGCGACACACGGACGGGATGAACGCATGAACGACAACGGGTTTCCGCAGGGCGCGGTGCTGGTGTTCGGCGGCAGCGGCGGGATCGGGCAGGGTGTCGCGCTCGAATTTACGCGCGCCGGCGTGCCGGTCGCGGTGGGGTACCGCAGCAAGGCCGACGTGGCCGAGCGTGTCGCGCGAGACGTCGGTTGCCCCGGTCGCTGACAGAGCCTGCCTATCCCCCTTCTCCAGCGCGTCGACGACGCTGGCCGGTTTGCCGATCGGCTCGCGTATCGCTTCCGTGCGCGACACCGGCAAGATGCATGCGCACGCATCGGTGTTCACCCTGTCTCGTCACGCACGATTGCGCATCCGCATCGCGTGCACCCGGCGCGAGGTCGAAGTTTTGCAACGTTTCGTCAATGTGCCTCGCCCGACTCGATTGACTGCAACGACGACTTGCACGCGCTGACGGCTTTCCAGCCTAGTTCGGCATGCGTTCCGATCTCGATGCGCGATAGATCAAATCGCGTGTTCCCGCGTGTCCCGCCGAATGCGGATACGTTCCTGAAACATTTCCCCCGGATTGCGACCGTCGTGACCGCCTGTGTGTGACGGTGACGCTTGTCCCGCTTCGGTTTGCGCCGCATGGCACGCGCTTTGCGGTTGACCCGGTGCCGCTGGCGCAAACGAATGTCGCAACAACGATGAGCGCATCCGCGGCATGCAACGACATCGATAGAAACGGGGAATCGGATCGGGCCGCGGGTGCCGTATGTTGCGGCGCTTGCGCTGCGCATGTCGTATCGGCGATGCGCACCGGGCAACGTGTTCCCGATCCGTCGAACAGCAAGCGTGCTTGCAAGGTGTCGTGTCGGGGCTCGCATCACGCAGCGCGGCGCAGGCCGCATGCGTTGGCGAGGCGCGCCCGGCACAAGTCGGGGGAGGCGCCCGTGAAAATGACGGCGAACCAATGGGCAGCGGTGGCGGTGATGTGCGCCGCGAGCGCGCACGCGCAGGAGATCTACCTGCAGGGTGGCACGCAGGGCGTCGGCATCGGCGCGGCCGTGAGCTTCAATTCGATGCTGGGTGCGCATGCGGACTTCAATGCGATCGATCTTTCGCATGACTTCACGGTGGCCGGCAATCGCTATCAGGACGACCTGAAACTGCGCCAGGGTGGCCTGTACGCGGACATCTTTCCGTGGCGCGGCAGCGGCTTCCGCGCGACGCTCGGCCTGCGTTTCAGCGACGACGAACTGCGCGGCGTATCGGTGCCGACCAATGGGACTTACGTGTTCGGCGGCAAGCGCTATCCGGCGATGCCGGGGATGTACGCGGTGGCGGAAGCGCGCTATCCGGCCGTGATGCCGTATGTCGGGATCGGCTACGGGCATCGGCCGGCGTCGAAGGGGCTGGGATTCGTCGCCGACCTCGGCGTGGCGTACGGGATACCGAAATGTTCGTACACGCTGTCGCCGGAACTCGCGGCCGCGGCCGGACCGGCGAAGAGCCAGATCCTTGCCACGAGCGGGCTGGATTCGCTGCGGCAGGTGATGTCGCGCTATCGGTGGTACCCGGTGTTGCAGATCGGGATTTCGTATCGGTTCTGAGTGGTCGGGTTGCCGTTGTGCGTGCGGGCCGGGCTAGTGTCGATATTTGCCGACAAGGGTTAGGGGTTTGACAACGGTTGCCTGCGATCCCGAATGCGTCGACGGATGGGGGCTGCGTTGCGTGATCGACGCGGAAGCGATGAATGACGCCGCCCTGCGCGGGTCCACGCGTGCCGCCTGTCTGCGAATAGCCGTTCGGCCGTCTTTTACGTCGTTCCGATCTGCCTTACCTTGCGGACAGCAGTTCGACGTGTCGGGCGAGCGGCGGAAGCCGGGTGGATTCATGCTGGCTGCTGCCGTTGGCCGACGCCAACCCTCGTCTTCCATCCATTCGTGACGATGATAGCAATGCTTGCAATTCACCGTCATGGCGCTATCATTGATAGCAACCTGGATGGAGGGACCTATGGCAAATCTTCTGGTGCGTAACGTGGATGACAGTATCGTTCAGAGCCTGCGAGAGCAGGCTGCGGCAAATGGCAGGAGTGCCGAGGCCGAACATCGAGCCATTCTGGCCGATGCACTCGGCCGGCCGAAGCGAAGGACATTTGCGCAAGTGCTGATGAGCATGCCCGATGTTGGCGAAGACGCGGATTTCCAACGTGTTCAGGATTCCGGCGAGGTCAGGCGTGTTTTTGATTGATACGAACGTCATCAGCGAAATCAGGAAGGGCAAGCGCGCGAACAGCGGGGTGCGCGCGTTCTTCCGTGAAGCCGGAAACGACGGCAGCAGTCTCTACCTGTCCGTCGTGACGGTTTCCGAACTACGCCGCGGCGTCGAGATGATCCGCCGCCGCGGCGATACGCAGCAGGCGTCGACACTCGATGCCTGGCTGGCCGCGCTCATGTCCGACTATGCGCCCAACATCCTGCCGATCGACATCGATGTCGGCCAGTTGTGGGGCCACCTGCGTGCTCCGCATCCGGAGCACGCGCTGGACAAGCTGATTGCCGCAACGGCGCTCATCAACGACCTGACGGTCGTCACCCGCAACGTCGGCGATTTCGAGAAGACGGGAGTCCGGCTGGTGAATCCGTTCGACTAGCGTCGCGCGTTCGACCGAAGCGCGGGTTGGCCCAGGGCAACGCAGAGCGTGCGTCGCGTGAAGCGTCGGCCGGCGGCGCCGACTCGGCACGACGAACGCAATGCCACGCGCGACGTGTTACGTCAGGCTGCCGTCAACACGCTGCCGGCGTGCTGCCGCATACGGTATTCACGAGCGTCACGAGGTTGCTGCTCGTGAACGGCTACGCGCGTTGCCGTTTCACCGCGGAATCCGTATCACCCCAGCTCTTTACGCCGACCACAGCATGGTGCGAGGTGGCGTTGCCGAAGGCCGTGCCGTTAAGTGTCGGCGGCATGGCAAGATTGACGAGCCACGGGCCGCCGCGCGCCTCCCCGGCTGACCGAACCCCCGCCGCACTCCCGTCGAGGCCGTCCCGCCCCCGTCCGTTTCCTCTCCGCCTCTCGTCCCAACAGACGATGTGACACCACCCCCGACCGGCCAGAATCCTTTCACGAACAACGGATTCTGAACCAGGAGGAGGCCGACATGATCGATGTCCGTGCGCTTGGCTATGCCGTCGTCGAGGCGACGCACGTCGATGCGTGGCGCCGCTACGCGGAAGACGTGCCGGGCATGCAGGCGCTCGACACGTATGTCGGCACTGCCGTGCGCGGCCGGAAAGGTTCGCAAGGTGGTGTTCGGCTTCGTGTCGCATCAGCGGTTGCTACCGATGCTGTTGGCGCGGCAATTCGTAAGGCAAACCTCGGCTGTCACCTGACTGCAAAAAGCTGACGTGGGGCAGCTTTCACGAAAAGTGCTCGATAAATGAATCCGTGATCGCCTTGACGACATCGTCGCCCACATGAAGCGCCGCGTCGTCATCGTTGCCATAATACGGTCCTACATGTCCGCCCAGCCAGCGTACGATCTCGAAGCTGGGCCAATAGATGACTTCGGGGTTTTTAGTAACGAATTCGTGAGCGACAACACGGAGCGTCGATTTGGAAATGCAATCCGCCTGTATCGCGGACTTGAACTCGAACGTGGTCTTTAGCGGCACGGGGCTGACAGTAAGCACGATCTTGATGTCGGGATTCAACGCCTTGACGTGAGAAACAATGTATTCAAGGTTGTCCAGATTTTGCTGGACCGTAGTAGTACGAAAATCGTACATCTCTGCAAACGCACGCGAGCCGAGCGTCGAATTCGAAGGCATCACGAATTCGCCGGATTGTCTGTCGAAGAAGGCAGGAGCTACACCAAGTGTATAGACGAACACATTTGCAGCAGCCAACCGGGCTCTGAGATTCTCCGGGGTAATATTGAGTGAGGCAAACAGTTCGTCGAGCCGCTCCCGGCTTTGGCCCATGCATTGACCTAACGCCCAATCAACCATGCTGCGGTTTGCGAAGCTTGAATTGATGTGTTCGACGACTTCAAAGAAGTCAGCCTGATAGCCCCGTTCTATCAAACGTACGGCAATTTCTCTTGCAAAACACGAGCCGAGCGTAAAGAGCCGCGTCCCCTTGTCGATGAAACGTTCCTTCTGCAAGCCGTTTAACAAGGTGGACCGGATCACGGCCTTCAAGTCCTGTCTCATTTCTTGCGTGGTTGGATACTTTGCCCGTGCAATCGTTTTTCGCCGCGCACCATCCGAAAGCACTTTGCGGGAAAATTCAATGTCGGTCCTGTTGCCAACGGCAGGGTTGATTGCTTGTGCCGTATCGATAAGTGCAACGGCTTCTTCGAGGTCGTCGTTTGCGCGGAGTTGGGAGAGATTGGCGTAGTGATCGGCATTCGCCGGATCGATCTTGATCAGCCAACGATAGGCGAACTCCGCATCCTCAGAAGGACCGACATAGGTTGCCGCCGTCGCCAGCATCTCGAGACAGAGTTTCAGTTGGGGCCACGTCGCGGCTTCAGCGGTATTTTCGACAAGGCGGAGTGCGCTCTTTGCGTGGTCCCGCCGAATGGCCCAGCTCTTGTGGAACCCGGGAAACTGCAAGGCGTGAAAGCACCCCAGGAAGAATATCGCGTCAGGATTCCGCTGGTTTTGGCCAAGTGATCGTTGAAGACATTCGACGGCAAGGTTCAGCTGCCCGGTTTGGCCATAGAGAATGCCAAGATAAAGGTTGACTTCCCAGTCAAGATTTTCGACGCGACTGTCGCCTAGCAGGGCGATTGCATCTTGTGCACCGGTGTTTCTGGCAAGCGCCTGTTTCGCTTGATCCTTCCAGCTACTGATATCCATCTGACGTTTCCGTAGTGAGCTTCGAGCTTTCCAATCAGCTACGCGCAATTTTGCTTGAGCGTTCCGCCCGATCGAGCGCAGCCATGACAAGTATGTGACACGCGTGTTGGACGTTCAGTCGTGGGCATCATATCGGCATCGTTCGTGCCAAACTTTAGAGTGGCTCGTGCAGGTGATGGATTGAAAGCGCGGTGCGGGGATCCGGGCATTGCGCCGCAGGCTCCCCATTTCGACCGCCGGATGCGTATCGAATGCCGTCACCGGCGTGCGCGTGATGACCTTCCTGCCGCTGCGAATGCCCGGGGCAGGCAGTCGATGAGCTGATCCCGTTTCCGGTTCGCAAGCGTCCGGCAACAACCTGGCAACAACCCGACCGCAACCGATCCGCGTTTTCCCAGTCCTCCCACATGCCCGCGCCGTCCCGCCGGGCTTTCGCGAACGTCCCGTTCCCCGCCGCCTCTCGTCCCAACAGACGATGTAACGCCACCCCCGACCGGCCAGAATCCTTTCACGAACAACGGATTCTGAACCTGGAGGAGGCCGACATGATCGATGTCCGTGCGCTTGGCTACGTCGTCGTCGAGGCGACGCGCGTCGATGCGTGGCGCCGCTACGCGGAAGACGTGCTGGGCATGCAGGCGCTCGACGCGCCCGACGGCGCGCTGTACCTGAAGATGGACGAGCGCGATTTCCGCTACGTGATCGTTCCCGGCTCGACCGACCGCTATTTCGCGTCGGGCTGGGAACTGCCCGACGGCGTCGCGTTCGACGCCGCGCTTGCGGCGCTGCAGCGTGCGGGCGTCGAGCCGGTGCGCGCGACGCCCGCCGAAGCCGCGCTGCGCCGCGTGCAGGCGATGGCGTGGTGCATCGACCCGTCCGGCAACCGCCACGAACTGTACTGGGGCGCGCGCTGCGACTTCCGCCGCTTCGTGTCGCCGCTGGGCGTCGCGCGTTTCGTCACCGGCGACATGGGGCTCGGCCACGCGGTGTTGCCCGCGCCGCAGTTCGATGCGACCGACGCATTCGTGCGCGGCGTGCTCGGCTTCGAGCTGTCCGACATCTATCGCGTGAAGTTCACGCCCGATCCGGCCGAACCCGAGAAACGCATCCACTTCATGCATTGCCGCAACGCGCGCCATCACAGCCTCGCGCTGTTCGAGATGGCCGTGCCGTCGGGCTGCGTGCACGTGATGGCCGAAGTCGACTCGATGGACGAAGTGGGGCGCGCGCTCGATCGCGTGGCCATGCACGACGTGCAGATGTCCGCGACGCTCGGCCGTCATTGCAACGACCAGATGATCTCTTTCTACATGAAGACCCCCGGCGGCTTCGATCTCGAATACGGCTTCGGCGGCCTCACGGTCGACTGGTCGAAGCACGCGGTATTCGAGGCCACCAAGGTGAGCCAGTGGGGCCACGATTTCAGCATCGGATACCGGTAAGCCAGCACGATGACGATGAAATCTCTCGACAAGACGATGTCCGCGCGCGACGTGGTCGCGCAACTCGCCGACGGCATGACGATCGGCATCGGCGGATGGGGGCCGCGGCGCAAGCCGATGGCGCTGGTGCGCGAAATCGCGCGCTCGAACCTGAAGGACCTGACGATCGTCGCGTACGGCGGCGCCGATGTCGGGCTGCTGTGCGCGGCGGACAAGGTGCGCAAGGTGGTGTTCGGCTTCGTGTCGCTCGACGTGATTCCGCTCGAGCCGCATTTCCGCCGCGCCCGCGAGCAGGGCCGCGTCGACGTGCTCGAACTCGATGAAGGGATGCTGCAGCTCGGCCTGCGCGCGGCCGCCGCGCGCCTGCCGTTCCTGCCGACCCGCGCCGGGCTCGGCACCGCGCTGCTCGATCACGCACCGCAACTGCGCACGGTGCAGTCGCCGTACGGCGATGGCGAGACGCTGCTCGCGATGCCCGCGATCGAACTCGACGTCGCGCTGCTGCACGTGAACGCGGCCGACCGGATGGGCAACACGCGCATCGACGGCCCCGATCCGTTTTTCGACGCGTGGATGGCGCGGGCCGCGCAGCGCTGCTACGTGTCGGCGGAACGGGTCGACTCGTCGATTGCGACAGAAGACCTCGACGCCGCGAAGCGCAACCCGTTCGAGCGCGCGCTCGTCACGGGCGTGGTGCACGCGCCGGGCGGCGCGCATCCCACGTCGTGCGGGCCGGCCTACGGCTGGGACCTGCCGCACCTGCGCGCGTACTGCGCCAGCGCGGAAGACGACGCGAAAACGACGGCGTACCTGCGCGACGTGGTCGGCCGGGACGAACGCCAGTACCTCGACGGCGTCGGCGGCCTGTCGCACGTGACGACGCTGCCGTTGCCGATTCTGTAAAGGAGCGCCTGTGAGCGAATCTCTCGACCATTCCCTCGCGGAACTGATGATCGTCGCGTCCGCGCGACTCTGGCGCGACGACGGCGAAGTGCTGGCGACCGGCATCGGTACGGGCCCGCGGCTCGCGGCCGGCCTCGCGCGGCTCGCGTACAACAACGGGCTGATGCTGACCGACGGCGAAGCGTACCTCGTCGAGGAGCCGGTGCCGCTCGGCCCGCGCCCCGTCGGCTATCGCGTGAAGGCGAGCGGCTGGATGACCTACGAGCGCGTGTTCGACTGCCTGTGGCACGGCCGCCGCCACGCGCTCGTGATGCCGACGCAGATCGACCGTTTCGGCCAGGCCAACATCTCGTGGCTCGGCGACGACTACGCGCGCCCGAAAACCCAGCTGCTCGGCGCACGCGGCTTTCCCGGCAACACGACGAATCATGCGAACTCGTTCTTCGTGAGCGGCCACGGCAAGCGCACGTTCGTCGAACACGAAGTCGACATGGTGTGCACGGTCGGCTACAACCCGGCGCGCCGGCTGCCCGGGATGAAGACCTTCGTCGACCTGCGCAGCATCGTCACCGACCTGTGCGTGATGGATTTCGGCGGGCCCAACCACGCGATCCGCGTGCGCTCGCTGCATCCGGGCGTGAGCTTCGACGAGGTGCAGGACGCGACGGGCTTCCCGCTGATCGCCGCACCCGACATCGACACGACGGCCCCGCCGAACGCGGAAGACCTGCGCATCGTGCGCGCGCTCGATCCGCACAACCTGCGCGCGACGATCGTGCGCAACAATCCGGCGCCGCGCCGGGGATGAGGTCCGACATGGAAGCGACCCAGGTGAGCTTCGGCGACGGTGTCGTCGACTACGCGGTCGACGGCGGCATCGCGACGATCACGATGAACCGTCCCGAGTATCACAACGCGCAGAACTCGAAGATGACGTACGCGCTCGATGCGGCGTTCCGGCGCGCGGCGCACGACGATGCGGTGAAGGCGATCGTGCTCGCTGGCGCAGGCAAGCATTTCTCGGCGGGCCACGACATCGGCACGCCGGGCCGCGACATTCACGAGTCGTTCGACCGCGCATCGCTGTGGTACGACCACGTCGACAAGGACGGCGGCGAATTCCTCTATGCCCGCGAGCAGGAGGTGTACCTCGGGATGTGCCGGCGCTGGCGCGACCTGCCGAAGCCGACGATCGCGATGGTGCAGGGCGCGTGCATAGCGGGCGGGCTGATGCTCGCGTGGGTGTGCGACCTGATCGTCGCGTCGGAGGATGCGTTCTTCGCCGATCCGGTCGTGCGAATGGGGATTCCGGGCGTCGAGTATTTCGCGCATGCGTACGAGCTGAACCCGCGCATCGCGAAGGAATTCCTGTTCCTCGGCGAGCGGATGCCGGCCGAGCGCGCGTACCAGATGGGGATGGTCAACCGCGTGGTGCCGCGCGAGCGGCTGTGCGACGCGACCTATGCGATCGCCGCGAGGATCGCGACGATGCCGCGCCTCGGGCTCGCGCTGACCAAGCAGGCGCTGAACCACGTCGAGGAACTGCAGGGCAAGCGTGCGGCAATGGACGCGGCGTTCGCGTGGCATCACTTCGCGCATGCGCACAACGAGCTGGTGAGCGGCGACCGCCTCGGCGGCTACGACGCGCGCAGCATGGCCAGCTCGCAGCGCCAGCCGAACGGCGCGGACCGTAGCGACGCGCACGCGCCCGCGCCGGTCGCCGTCAACGGAGCCGCCGCATGAGCACGACGCTGCATACGCCCTTGTGCGACCTGCTCGGCTGCCGCTATCCGATCGTGCAGACCGCGATGGGCTGGGTGGCCGATGCGCGGCTCGTCGCGGCCACCAGCAACGCCGGTGGCTTCGGCTTCCTGGCCGGCGCGACGCTCGAACCCGGGCAGGTCGAGGCCGAGATCCTGAAAGTGAAGTCGCTGACCGGCCAGCCGTTCGGCATCAACTTCCACATGTTCCAGAAGAATGCGCAACAGGTCGTCGAACTGGCGATCAAGCACCGGCTGCGCGCGGTCAGCTACGGCCGCGGGCCCGATGCGAAGACGATCCGCCGCTTCAAGGATGCGGGCATCGTCTGCATGCCGACCGTCGGCGCGCCGAAGCATGCGGCGAAGGCTGTCGAACTCGGCGCGGACATCGTCACCGTGCAGGGCGCGGAAGGCGGCGGCCACACGGGCTCGGTGCCGACCACGCTGCTGCTGCCGAAGGTGCTCGACGCGGTGCGCGTGCCGGTGGTCGCGGCCGGCGGGTTCTTCGACGGGCGCGGGCTGGCCGCCGCGCTCGCGTATGGCGCGGCCGGCATCGCGATGGGCACGCGCTTCCTGATGAGCACCGAATCGCCGGTGCCGCGCGAGACGCTCGAGCGCTACGTCGCGGTCGGCGACCCGGCGCGCATTCGCGTGTCGGACGCACTCGACGGGCTGCCGCAACGGATGATCGACAACCCGTATCTGCTGAAGCTCGAACGTTTCGGCCCGCTGCGCCGCACGCTGTTTGCGCTGAAGACCGCCGAAGCATGGCGGCGCCGGAACGGCCTGAGCACGGGCGACATGCTCGGCCTGGCAATCAAGGCGCTGCGCTCGCACGACTACACCGCGAGCCAGACGCTGATGGCCGCGAATGCGCCGTTCCTGATCCAGCGCGCGATCGTCGACGGCCATCCGGATGAGGGCGTGCTGCCGAGCGGCCAGGCGGCCGCGATGATCGGCGCGATCGAATCGTGCGACGCATTGATCGCGCGGATCGTCGCGGAAGCCGGCGAGCGGCTCGACGCACTGGCCGCGCTGCGCGCCGCGCCGGCGGCACAGGCCGCGTGAACACCATCACAGGGAGGCAGAGGAGATGACAGCATCCAACCCCCCGGCCGGCGCGACGCCGTTCCGGATCGATCGTGCCGACGGCATCGCCGAACTGGTAATCGCCCATCCGCCCGTGAACGCGCTCGACGCGCAGGGCTGGCACGCGCTCTCGCGGGCGCTCGACGCACTCGGCGAGGACGACGACGTGCGCGTGATCGTCGTGCGCGGCGAGGGCCGCGGCTTCTGCGCGGGCGTCGACATCAAGGAACTGGCCGCGCACCCGGAGCGGATCGTGGCGGTCAACGCAGGCAACTACGAGACGTTTCGCGCGGTGCACCGCAACCCGAAGCCGGTGATCGCGGCCGTGCACGGCTTCGTGCTCGGTGGCGGGATCGGCATCTGCGGCGCGGCGGATATCGTCGTCGCGGCCGACTGCGCACGCTTCGGCGTGCCTGAGATCGACCGTGGCGCGATGGGCGGCGGCGCGCATCTGCAGCGGCTGTTCGGCGTGCAGAAGGTGCGCGCGATGTACTTCACCGGCGACCTGATCGACGCGGCCGAAGCGTACCTGCTCGGCGCGGTCGAGCAGGTCGTGACGCGCGACATGCTGCGCGACGCGGCGCTCGCGATCGCCCGCAAGATCGCGGAGAAGAGTCCGGCGATGGTACGGCTCGCGAAGGAGGCGCTGAACGGCGTCGAGGACGGCGATCTCGAGGACAAGTACCGCTGGGAGCAGGGCTTCACGCTGCAGGCGTACCTGACGAACGATTCGACGGAGGCGCGCGCCGCGTTCGTCGAGAAGCGCGATGCGCGTTTCGACGTGCAGGCAACCGCCGGGGAGGCACGCGCATGAACCTGACCTATACGCCGCGGCAACAGGCGTTCCGCGCGGAGATCCGCGAATGGCTCGCCGCGCACGTGCCGCGCGAGCGGCTGCCGAGCTTCGACACCGAGGCAGGCTTCGCCGCGCACCGCGAGTGGGAGCGCACGCTGCACTCGGGCCGCTGGAGCATGGTCACGTGGCCGCGCGAACTCGGCGGGCGCGGCTGCGACCTGATCGAGTGGCTGATCTTCGAGGAAGAGTACTGGCGTGCCGACGCACCGATGCGCGTGAACCAGAACGGCATCTTCCTGCTCGGCCCGACGCTGATGGATTTCGGCACGGCGGAGCAGAAGGCGCGCTTCCTGCCCGCGATGGCGGCCGGCGAGCACGTGTGGGCGCAGGGCTGGTCGGAGCCGAACGCGGGCTCGGACATGGCCGCGATCCGCACGACGGCCGCCCGCATCGGCGACGAATACGTGCTGAACGGACAGAAGATCTGGTCGACCCGCGCGGTGTGGGCCGACTGGCTGTTCGGCCTGTTCCGCAGCGACCCGGAATCGTCGCGTCATCACGGGCTCACGTTCCTGATGGTGCCGCTGTCCGCGCCGGGCATCACGGTGCGGCCGATCCGCCAGCTCAACGGGCAGACGGGTTTCGCGGAAATCTTCTTCGACGACGTGCGCGTGCCGGTCGAGAACCGGCTCGCGGCCGAAGGCGCGGGCTGGCAGGTCGCGATGGCGACGGCCGGGTTCGAGCGCGGGCTGATGCTGCGTTCGCCGGCGCGGTTCCAGCGCACCGCCCAGCTGCTGCGCGACCTGTATCTCGCCCACCGCGACAGCGCCGAGCGCGATCCGACGCTGCGCGAGCGGGTGGTGCAGGCGTGGATGGATGCGCAGGCCTATGCGCTGTCGACCTACGCGACCGCAAGCCGGCTGCTGAAGGGCGGCCATATCGGCGCGGAGTCGAGCACCAACAAGGTGTTCTGGTCGGAGCTCGACCTGCGCATGCACCAGACCGCGCTCGACATCCTCGGCGCGCACGGCGAGGTCGTCCCGCAGACGGCCGCGCAGCACGCGGCGCTCGGCCACTGGCTCGACGGTTTCCTGTTCGCGCAGGCCGGCACGATCTACGCGGGCACCAACGAGATCCAGCGCAACATCGTCGCCGAACGGATGCTCGGCATGCCGCGCGCCTGAGCGCGCCGGCGCCACCCTTACAGAACGGACATCGTATGGATTTCGTATTCGATGAAGACCAGGAAGCGCTCGCGGACAGCGTGAAGCGCCTGCTGATGACCGAGATGACGCCCGAGCTGATCCGCGAGCTCTGGGCCACGCCGACCGGTCGGTCGGACGACCTGTGGGCGCTGTTTGCGTCGCAGGGGCTGACCGCCGTGTCGGTGCCCGAGGCGCACCGCGGCCTCGGCCTGAGCGAAGCGGAATGGGCGCTGCTCGCGCAGACCTACGGCTATTTCGGCAGCCCCGAGCCGCTGCTCGACACGGCGCTCGTGTCGGCCGGCGTGCTCGCGCGGCTGCCGCCGAGCGGCTGGCGTGACGCGCTGCTGCGCGACATCGCCGAAGGGCGCGCGCGCGTGGCGCTCGTGCATCCGGTGAATCCGTACGCGGCCGACGTGCACGTCGCGCAGACGCTCCTTTGCGAACACCGTGGCGAGCTGCACCGTGTCGATCCCGCGCAGTGCGCGTGGCGCGCGGTCGACAGCGTCGACCCGTCGCGGCGGCTGTTCACGCTCGACTGGGAGCCGTCGGCCGCCACGCGCATCGCGAGCGCCGACGAAGCCGCGCCGCTGCTGGCGCGCGCGCTCGACCACGGCGCGTTCGCGGCCGCCGCGCAGCTGCTCGGCCTCACGCAGCGCGTGCTCGACGTCGCGATCGACTACAGCGCGCAGCGCAAGCAGTTCGGCAAGGCGATCGGTTCGTACCAGGCGCTCAAGCACCTGCTCGCCGATGTCGCGATCCGCTACGAGTTCGCGCGGCCGGTGGTCGCACGCGCCGCGCAGGCGATCGCCGACGATCACCCGCAGCGCGCGGTGTTCGTTTCGCACGCGAAGCTCGCGGCGACGTCGGCCGCGCAGCTTGCCGCGCGTCATTCGATGCAGGTGCACGGCGCGATCGGCTACACGTGGGAGCTCGACCTGCAGATCTTCATGAAGCGCATCTGGGCGCTCTCGGGCACCTGGGGCGACAGCGCGTTCCACAAGGCGCGCGTGGCCGACGCGATCCTCGGCGATGCGTTGCCGATCGGCCCCGCGCAGACCTTCGACCTCGAGGAGTTGAACGGATGAAACAAGCTTATATCGTCGACGCGCTGCGCACGCCGACCGGCCGCCGCAAGGGCGGGCTCGCGCACGTGCATGCGGCGGACCTCGGCGGCTTCGTGCTGAAGACGCTGGTCGCGCGCAACGCGATTCCCGCGGACGAATACGACGACGTGGTGTTCGGCTGCGTCGACACGATCGGCCCGCTCGCGGGCAACATCGCGCGCACCTGCTGGCTCGCGGCCGGGCTGCCGCTGCAGGTGCCCGGTGTGACGGTCGACCGTCAGTGCGGGTCGTCGCAGCAGGCCGTGCACTTCGCCGCGCAGGCCGTGATGAGCGGCGTGCAGGACGTGGTGGTGGCCGGCGGCGTGCAGACGATGACGCAGATCCCGATTTCGTCCGCGATGACCTGCGCGGCGCCGCTCGGCTTCAACGACCCGTTCTCGGGCAGCAACGGCTGGCGTGCGCGCTTCGGCGACGCGCCGGTGTCGCAATTCGTCGCCGCGCAGCGGATCGCCGATCACTGGAACCTGTCGCGCGACGCGATGGAGCGTTATGCGCTCGAAAGCCACCGCCGCGCGGTTGCGGCGATCGAGGCCGGGCATTTCAAGCGGGAAATCGTGCCGCTCGAAGGCGTGGTGCACGACGAGACGCCGCGCCCCGACACGTCGCTTGAAAAGATGGCGACGCTCGAACCGCTGACGCCGGGCGGCTCGCTGACGGCGGCCGTCGCGAGCCAGACCTGCGATGCGGCCGCCGCGCTGCTGATCGTGTCGGAGCAGGCGTTGAAGCGCTACGGGCTCACGCCGCGCGCGCGCATTCACCACCTGAGCGTGCTCGGTGACGATCCGCTGTGGATGCTGACCGCGCCGATCCCGGCGACGAAGGCCGCATTGAAGAAGAGCGGGCTCGACTGGGCGCAGATCGACGTCGTCGAGATGAACGAGGCGTTCGCGTCGGTCGCGCAGGCCTGGCTCGCCGACACGCGCTTCCCGCACGAAAAGACCAACCCGAACGGCGGCGGCATCGCGCTGGGCCATCCGCTCGGCGCGACCGGTGCGCGCCTGATGACGACGCTGCTGCACGAACTGGAACGCACGGGCGGCCGCTACGGGCTGCAGACGATGTGCGAAGGCGGCGGCCTCGCGAACGTCACGATCATCGAGCGCCTGTGAGCGCGTCACCTTCACGATCCACGAGGCACAAGCATGGGAATCTGTAACGGACGCACCGTCATCATCACCGGCGCGGGCGGCGGGCTCGGGCGCGAGTACGCCCTTGCGTTCGCGGCCGAAGGCGCGGCGGTCGTCGTCAACGACATCCGGCACGATGCCGCGCAAGCAGTCGTCGACGAAATCGCGCAACGCGGCGGCCGCGCGCTTGCGAATGCGGACGACATCACGCGCGTCGACACCGCGCAGCGGATCGTCGACGCGGCGCGCGAAGCGTTCGGCGACGTGCACGTGCTCGTCAACAACGCGGGCATTTGCCGGGACAAGATGTTCACGAGCATGACCGAAACCGACTGGGACGACGTGATGCGCGTGCACCTGCGCGGCCACTTCTGCCTGTCGAGCGTGCTGGCGCGGGTGTGGCGCGATGCGGCGAAGGCCGGCCGCGCGGTCGATGCGCGGATCGTCAACACGAGTTCGGGCGCCGGGCTGCAAGGCTCGATCGGCCAGTCGAACTACGGCGCGGCGAAGGCCGGGATCGCCGCGCTCACGCTGATGCAGGCGGCCGAGTTGCAGCCCTACGGGGTGCGCGTGAATGCGCTGGCGCCGGCCGCGCGCACGTCGATGACCGAAGGCGTGTTCGCCGACATGATGAAAAAGCCCGAGGACGGCGGCTTCGACTATTTCGATCCGGCCAACGTTGCGCCGCTGGTCGTGTGGCTCGGCAGCGCGCTGTCGGCCGATGTGACGGGCCAGGTGTTCGAGGTCGCGGGCGGGATGATCGCGGTCGCGGAAGGCTGGCGCACCGGCCCGCGCGCCGATCGCGGCGCACGCTGGGCAGCGGCCGAGGTTGGCCCGGCGGTGGCGAAGTTGCTTGCCGATGCGCGTCCCGCGCAGCGCGTGTACGGGAGCTGAGCCATGGATCTGGCGCTCACCGACGAACAGGCGATGATCCGCGATGCGGCAGCCGACGTGCTTGCGCAACGCAGCGCGTCCGCCGACGTGCGCCGCGCGCTCGCGCAGTCGGCCGGCCGCGACGATGCGCTGTGGGCCGCGCTCGCGGGGGAACTCGGCTGGAACGCGCTTGCGTTGCCCGAGGCGGCCGGCGGGCTGGGGCTCGGTGCGCTCGAGCAGACGGTGCTGATGGAGCAGCTCGGCCGGCGCGTCGCGTGCGTGCCGTATTTTTCGACCGCCTGCCTCGCGGCGACGGCGCTCGCAGTCTGCGCGGGCACGCCGCTGGCAAACGGCTGGCTCGGGAAGATTGCCGAAGGCGCGTGCAGCGCGACGCTGGCGCTGCCGTTCGACCTGCCGGCCGGTGCGTGGCAACTGCCGATCGTCGCGGAAGAAGCGGCGGGCGGTTATGCGCTGTCCGGCACGATCGAACAGGCGATCGACGGCGCGCGCGCCGACCTGCTGCTGGTGCCCGCGCGGATCGCGAACGAAGGGCAGTCGATCGGGTTGTTCGCGATCGACGTCGCAACGGCGTCTGGGCTCGACGTCACGCCGCTCGACACGCTCGACGCCACGCGGCCGATCGCGCGGATCGTGCTCGACGAAGCCCGCGTGAGCCGCGACGCGCTACTCGCGTGTGGCACCGCGGCGGCCCAGTTGCTGGAACGCACCGCGTGGTTCGCGGCGCTCGCGCTGGCCGCCGAACAACTCGGCGGCGCACAGCAATGCCTCGACCTGACGCTCGACTACACGAGCCAGCGCGTGCAGTTCGGCCGCGCGATCGCGTCGTTCCAGGCCGTCAAGCACCGCTGTGCCCAGATGATGGTGCTGATCGAAGCGGCGCGTTCGGCGGTGCTCGGCGCCGCGCATGCATGGGATGCGGAAGCCGCCAGCGTGCTGCCGGGCGACGCATTGCGCGCAGATATCGCCGCCGCGAAATCCGCCGCGAACGATGCGTATGCGTTCTGCGCACAGGAAGCGATCCAGTTGCACGGCGGCGTCGGCTTTACGTGGGAATACGACCCGCATCTCTATTTCAAGCGCGCACAGGCGTCGGGTGCCCAGTTCGGCAGCACGCCGCAACTGCTCGAATGGATCGCGTCCCATGCGATCGACGGCGGCGCCTCGCGTCGCGACGAAGCGTTCGCACCTCCCGCCGCCGCGGCATCTCGTCCATCGGCAGCACGCGCAGGAGCCCTCCAATGAACAGCGACACGCGCGAACAGCAATTGCGGCATGAAGTGGCCGACTGGGTGCGATCGCACCTGACCGGCGACTTCGCGTGCCTGAAATACCGCGGCGGCCCCGGCGACGAGGAAGCCTGGCCCGAGCTGCGCAAGGCGTGGGAGAAGGAACTGGCGAAGGGCGGCTGGACCGGCCTTGGCTGGCCGACGGACGCCGGCGGGCGCGGCTTCCCGGTCGCCGAGCAGGTGATCTTCCACGAGGAATACGCCCGTGCGGGCGGCCCCGGGCGGATGGGGCACATCGGCGAAGGGTTGCTCGGGCCGACGCTCGTCGCGTGCGGCACCGACGATCAGCGCGCGCGCTTCCTGCCCGGCATCCTGGCCGGCACGCAGTTCTGGTGCCAAGGTTATTCGGAGCCCGGCGCGGGCTCCGACCTGGCCAACGTGCGCACGCGCGCCGAACAGGATGCGGACGGCGCGTGGCGCGTATACGGCCAGAAGGTCTGGACGTCGCTCGCGCACGATTCCGACTGGATCTTCGTGCTGGCGCGCACGGATCCCGCGTCGAAGGGCAACAAGGGGCTGTCGTTCCTGCTGATGCCGCTCGACCAGCCGGGCATCGAGATCCGGCCGATCAAGCAGCTCAACGGCGGCGCGGAATTCAACGAAGTGTTTTTCGACGGCGCGCGTGCGGAAGCCCGCGACCTCGTCGGCGCGCCCGGCGACGGCTGGCGGATCGCGATGACGCTGCTCGGCTTCGAGCGCGGGATGTCGACGCTCGGCCAGCAGATGCAGTTCGTCCGCGAACTCGAATGGGTGATCGACGCCGCGCGCGAATCGGGCGCGGACCGCGACCCGGTGCTGCGCCAGCGGATCGGCCGCGCGTGGGCCGGGCTGCGCGTGATGCGCTACAACGCGCTGCGGATGCTGTCCGGGGCGGACGACGCCGCTGGCGGGGCCGCCGCGCCGCTGCGCCGCGAGGCGCTGATCTACAAGTATTTCTGGTCGAACTGGCACCGCGACCTCGGCCAGCTCGCGATGGATGCGCTTGGATCCCGCGCGAACGTGATCGATCCGGCCGACGAAAAGCTCACCCATCTGCAGCGCGTATTCCTGTTCTCCCGTGCGGACACGATCTACGCCGGCACCAACGAAATCCAGCTCAACATCATGGCCGAGCGCGGGCTCGGCATGCCCAGGGAGGCAAGAGGAACCGCATGACCGAACCCCAGATCCAGAAAGCGCCCGCCTACGTGCCGGGCCACCAGCTGCTCGCCGGCAAATCGGTGCTGATCACGGCCGCCGCCGGCGCCGGCATCGGCTTCGCGGCCGCGCGCCGCTGCGCGGAAGAAGGCTGCCGCGCGTTGTTCATCTCCGACATCCACGAAAAGCGGCTCGAGCAGGCGGTCGAGACGCTGCGCGCCGAAACGGGGCTGCAACAGGTCCACGGCCGCCTGTGCAACGTCGCGGTGGAGGCCGACGTGCAGGCGCTCGTCGCGCAAGCGCAGGACGCGCTCGACGGCGTCGACGTGCTGATCAACAACGCCGGGCTCGGCGGTTCGACCCGCATCGTCGATATGGACGATGCCGAATGGTCGCGCGTGATCGACATTAGCCTGACCGGGACGTTCCGGATGACGCGCGCGGTGCTGCCGCACATGCAGGCCCGAGGCCGCGGCGCGATCGTCAACAACGCATCGGTGCTCGGCTGGCGCGCGCAGGCGGAACAGGCGCATTACGCGGCCGCGAAGGCGGGCGTGATGGCGCTCACGCGCTGCGCGGCGCTCGAGGCGTCGCCGTACGGCGTGCGCATCAACGCGGTCGCACCGAGCATCGCGATGCACGATTTTCTGAAGAAGTCGGCCCCGGCCGACCTGCTGAATCAACTGGCGTCGCGCGAAGCCTTCGGGCGCGCCGCCGAAGTCTGGGAGGTCGCGAACGTGATGGTGTTCCTTGCAAGCGATTACGCGTCGTACATGACCGGCGAAGTGCTGTCGGTCAGCAGCCAGCACGCATGATGAGCACGCCCCTCGACCCCGTGCGCACGACGCCCCGCGTGTTCGCGCATCCCGGCGAACTCGCGGCGGCCGTCGGCGAGACGCTCGGCGCGAGCGCGTGGCTCGCGATCGACCAGCGCCGCATCGACGGCTTCGCCGATGCGACGGGCGACCACCAGTGGGTGCACGTCGACCCGGTGCGCGCGAAGGACGGCCCGTTCGGCGCGTGCATCGCGCACGGGTACCTGACCTTGTCGCTCGTCAATGCCTTCCTGCCTCAGATCGTGCGGATCGACGGCGCGCGGCTCGGCGTCAACTACGGCTGCGACAGGATCCGTTTCCCGTCGCCGGTGAAGGTCGGCGCGCGCGTGCGCGGCGTCGGCGAGCTGCTGCGCGTCGAGCCGCTCGAAGGCGGCGTGCAGGCATGGATTCGCGTGACCGTCGAGATCGAAGGCGAAGCGAAGCCCGGTTGCGTGGCCGACACGATCAGCCGTTACACCTTCTAGATTCGGAGCGCCACACACATGGAAGACGCAGTCATCGTTTCCGTCGCACGCACGCCGATCGGCAAGGCGTTTCGCGGCATGTTCAACGACACCGAGGCGCCGGCGCTGGGCGGCCACGTCGTGCGCGCGGCACTCGAACGCGCCGGCGTCGCGCCGGCCGACGTCGACGACGTGCTGATCGGCTGCGCCGCGCAGCAGGGCACGCAGGGCTACAACATCGGCCGCCTGTCGGCTGCTGCGGCCGGGCTGCCGGCGTCGGTGCCGGGCATGGCCATCGACCGCATGTGCTCGTCGGGTCTGATGTCGATCGCGAGCGCTGCGCGCAGCATCGGCGCGGGCGACGCGCGAATCGTCGTCGCGGGCGGCGTCGAGTCGATCTCGCTCACCCAGAACCAGCACAAGAACGCATATCGCGCGCGTTCTCAGGCCGTGCTCGACCATCAGCCGGCTGCGTACATGGCGATGATGGAAACGGCCGAGATCGTGTCGCGCCGCTACGGGATCTCGCGCGCCGCCCAGGATGCATTCGCGCTGCAGAGCCACCAGCGCACGGCCGACGCCCAGGCGGCCGGCCGCTTCGACGCGGAAATCGCGCCGCTCGACGTGCGGCGCGCGCTGTTCGACAAGGAAGGCAACCCGGCCGGTTACGAGGACGTGCACGCGGCGCGCGACGAAGGCGTGCGCGCCGACACGACGGCCGAGCGGCTCGCGGGGCTGAAGCCGTCGTGGAGCGGCGGCAAGGTCGTCGAGCAGGGCGAGTTCGTGACGGCCGGCAATGCGTCGCAGCTGTCGGACGGCGCGGCGGCCGTCGTCGTGATGTCGCGCAGCGAAGCGGCGCGCCGCGGCCTGACGCCGCTCGGCGCGTTCCGCGGCCTCGCGGTGGCCGGCTGCGAGCCGGACGAGATGGGCATCGGCCCGGTGTTCGCGATTCCGAAGCTGCTGGCGCGCGTCGGGATGACCGTCGGCGACATCGGGCTGTGGGAGTTGAACGAGGCCTTTGCGTGCCAGGCGCTGTACTGCCGCGACACGCTCGGCATTCCCGACGATCGGCTGAACGTGGATGGCGGGGCGATCGCGCTCGGCCATCCGTTCGGCATGTCGGGCACGCGGATGACGATGCACGCGCTGCTCGAAGGCGCGCGGCGCGGCGTGCGGCACGCGGTCGTGACGATGTGCATCGGCGGCGGGATGGGCGCCGCCGCGCTGTTCGAAGTCGGCGCGTAGCGGCACGCGGGCGGGCCGCGCCGCTCAAGCGGCCCTCCATTCAGGACCCTTCGAGGCCGCGGCAACGACCGACGGCCCGGAGACTGGCGGGCGAAGGTGGTGGGCGCCGTGGCGCGAACCGTCGTCGAACGCAGACACAGGAGACAAGCGATGAAACGAACTTTGCCCGGACTCGCGATATCGGCGCTGGTGCTCGGCGCCGCGCTGTTCGCGTTTTCGCCGCGCCCGCTGCCGGCGTTCCCGGTCACGGCGATCCACGCGGACCGGCTGCAGATCAACGGGCTCGCCCGGGCCGGCGCACGCATCGTCGCGGTCGGCGAACGCGGCGTGATCCTGCTGAGCGATGACGCGGGCGCCCGCTGGCGACCGGCATCGGTCACGCCCGACCAGGCATCGACACTCACGCAGGTGCGCTTCGTCACGCCGGCGCTCGGCATCGCGGTCGGCCACGACGGCCGGATCCTCCGCAGCGACGACGCCGGCATGCACTGGCGCGAAGTGCACATCGACCACGAGCATTCCGATCCGTTGCTGTCCGTGTGGGGCACGGCCGACGGCCCGCTGTTCGCGGCCGGCAGCTTCGGCCAGCTGCTGCGTTCGGACGATGCCGGCATCAACTGGCAGACCGTGAAGACCCCGGCCGGCGACCGCCACCTGAACGCGATCGTCGGCGACGGCCACGGCAACCTGCTGGTCGCGGGCGAGAGCGGCACGCTGCTGCGCTCGATCGGCAACGGCGCCACGTGGGACAAGCTGCCGTCACCGTACGCCGGCTCGCTGTTCGGTGCGCTGATGCTCGCGAACGGCGACTGGGTCGCGTACGGGATGCGCGGCAACGTGGTGCGCAGCACCGATCGCGGCGCGACCTGGACGCATGTCGACAGCCACGTGCCGGTGTCGTACTTCGGCGCGACCCAGCTCGCCGACGGTGAACTCGTGCTGGTGGGCCAGGGCGGCGCGATCGTCGCGTCGCGCGACGGCGGGCTGACCTTCGACGTGCGCAAGCTCGGCGGCGTGCAGAGCCTCGCGGCCGTGCTCGACATGGGCCACGGCGCGCTGCTGCTCGGCGGCGAAGCCGGCGTCGCGCCGCTCGCCGGCTCGCCGTCCTGACGCCCGGCCGTCCTGCTGCCTGCTCCCGTTCGTATCGCATCGACAAGAGAATTCCATGAACGACCTGTCACGCTCTCCTGAAGCCGTTCCCGCGTCGCGCCTCGCCGCGTTCGTCGAGCGCTGCGCCAACACGATCATCCGCCGGCGCCGGTTGCTGATGCTGCTGTGCGTTGCGGTAACGCTCGCGCTCGGGCTGTCCGCGACGCGCCTGAAGCTCGATCCCGGCTTCAACAAGATGATCCCGATGCAGCACCCGTACATGCAGGTGTTCGAGCGCTATGCGGGCGCGTTCCCCGGCGCGAACACGATCCTCGTGAGCCTGCGCTGGAGGGGCGACGGCGACATCTACAACCAGGCGTTCATGGACGCGCTGCGCCACGCGACCGACGACGTGTTCTTCATTCCCGGCGTGAACCGCTCGCGCGTGTTCTCGCTGTTCACGCCGAACGTCCACTACACCGAGGTGACCGAGGCCGGCTTTCGCGGCGACGTGGTCGTGCCGGGCCAGTTTTCGAGCGCGAACCCGGACGATCTCGCGAAAGTGCGCCGCAATGTCGCGCGTTCCGGGCAGATCGGCCGCCTCGTCGGCAACGACCTGAAGTCGGCGCTGATCCGCGCGGAGCTGCGCGAGACCGACCCGGCCACCGGCAAGCGGCTCGACTACAGCGCGGTCGCGCGCCAGCTCGAGGAGATCCGCGCGAAGTACGCGAAGCAGGGCATCGACGTGAACATCATCGGCTTCGCGAAGCTGGTGGGCGACGTCGAGAACGGCATCGCGGGCGTCGTGGCGTTCTTCGCGCTGGCCTTTCTCGTCACGGCCGCGCTGCTGTTCGCCTATACGCGCTCGCTGAAGACCACCGTGCTGGCGCTCGCCGTCGCGCTGCTGCCGGTCGTCTGGCTGCTCGGCGCGCTGCCGCTGCTCGGGCTCGGCATCGACCCGATGTCGATCCTCGTGCCGTTCCTGATCTTCTCGATCGGCGTGTCGCATGCGGTGCAGATGACCAACGCGTGGAAGCAGGCGCTGGTGCGCGGCGCATCGTCGGCGGAGGCCGCGCGCGACGCGTTTCGCAAGCTGTTCGTGCCGGGCACGGTCGCGCTGCTGACCAACGCGCTCGGCTTCATGGTGATCATGCGGATCAGGATCGACATCGTGCGCGAGCTGGGCATCACCGCGTGCCTCGGCGTGCTGCTGATGATCGTCACGAACAAGGTGTTCCTGCCGATCCTGCTGTCGTACACGCGCCTCGAGCGCGGCACGCTGGCGCGTGCACAGCGGATGGCGGCGGCCGGCGGCAGCCGGATGTGGTCGCGCTTCGCGGTGTTCGCGCGGCCGGCGCCGGCGCTCGGCGTGTTCGCGGTGGCGCTCGCGCTGCTCGCGTACGGCACGCTCGAATCGCGCAAGCTGGAGATCGGCGACATCGGCACCGGCGCGCCGGAACTGCGCGCGAACTCGCGCTACAACATCGACAACGCGGCGATCACGCACCAGTACAACATCGGCGTGGACGTGCTGTCGGTGATCGTCGAGACGACCGGTTTCGACGACGCGTGCCTGCATTACCCGGTGATGAGCGCGATCGAGAAGTTCGAGATGACCATGCGCGGCGTGGCCGGCGTGCAGTCGGTGACGAGCGTGTCGTCGCAGGGCAAGGTGTTCATCGCCGCGTTCAACGAAGGCAACCCGCGCTGGGCCGCGTTGCCGCGCTCCAGCGACGGGCTCACGCAGGGTTCCAGCGCGTTCGACCCCGACAACGGGATGAACACCGCGAACTGCAAGGCGATCCAGGTGCTGATCTACACGAAGAACCACGAAGGCACGACCCTCGCGCACATCGTCGACGAGATCAAGCGCTTCGCGGCCGGGAACCCGACACCGAACGTCGCGTTCCGGCTCGCGGGCGGCAATGTCGGCGTGATGGCCGCGACCAACGAGGCCGTCGGCGACGCGGAGATCGCGATGCTGCTGTCGATCTTCGGCGCGATCGCGCTGCTCTGCGCGGTCACGTTCCGCTCGTGGCGCGCGGTGTTGTGCATCGTCGTGCCGCTCACGCTGGTATCGATCCTGTGCAACGCGGTGATGGCGCGGCTCGGCATCGGGCTGAAGGTCGCGACGCTGCCGGTGATCACGCTCGGCGTCGGGGTCGGCGTCGACTACGGGATCTATCTGTACGAACGCCTGCAGCACGACCTCCGCCACGGCGCGACGCTGCCCGACGCATTCGCCGACGCGATGCGCCAGCGCGGCACGGCGGCGTTGTTCACGGCCGTCACGATGTTCATCGGCGTCGGCACCTGGGCGTTCTCCGCGCTGAAGTTCCAGGTCGACATGGGCGTGCTGCTCGCGTTCATGTTCCTCGTGAACCTGTTCGGCGCGGTGTTCCTGCTGCCCGCGCTGGCCGCGTGGCTCGGCGTGGAGCGTGCCGAGCGCCGCGCGCCGGCGGCGCAGCCCCGGCAGGCGCCGGCTGCCGCGCCGCCGCCTAAGCCGGCGCACGCACTCGAATCCGGCAATCCGGTGCGCTGAGCGCGCCCCTCATCACCCCGAGCGCGCGGCGGGCCGCCGCGCGCGTCCACCAGGAGACGACACACCATGTCCGCACGCCCCTACAAGATCGAAGCCCAGCCGCTCGTGCAGCGCTATGCGCGCGGCTGGCACTGCCTCGGGCTCGCCCGCGACTACAAGGACGGCAAGCCGCATACGCTGAACATCTTCGGCCGCAAGCTCGCCGCGTTCGCCGATTCGACCGGCAAGGTCAACATCGTCGACGCGTACTGCCCGCACATGGGCGCGGACCTGAGCCTCGGCACGGTCGACGGCGACACGCTCGTGTGCCCGTTCCACGGCTGGGCCTGGAACGGCGAAGGGCAGTGCGCATCGATCCCGTACTGCAAGCGGATCCCGCCGAAGGCGCGCATCGGCGCGTGGCCGACCTGCGAGGAAAACAACCTGCTGTTCGTGTGGAACGACCCGGAAGGCAACGCGCCGCCGGAGGCAGTCGCGATTCCGCGTCTCGACGTGTGTTTCTCCGACGAATGGTCGGACTGGGTCGTCGACAAGATGGTGATCCAGGCCAATTGCCGCGAGCTGGTCGACAACATCTCGGACGTCGCGCACTTCGCGACCGTGCACCGCGCGCCGATCGACTATTTCGCGAACCTGTTCGAGGATCACAAGGCGACGCAACTGATGGTCGGCCGCAGCGAGAAGCTCGGCGGCGACGCCCTGACCGCGCTGTCGACGTATTTCGGGCCGGCCGTGCACATCACGCAGATGACGGGGCAGAGCAACGGGCAGCCGATCCACTCGGTGCTGCTGAACTGCCATGTGCCGATCGACATGAACAGCTTCGAGCTGCGTTACGGCGTGATCGTGAAGAAGGTGGCCGGGCTGACCGACGCGCAGAACATGGAGATCGCGAACGCGTACGTGAAGGAAGCGCAGCGCGCGTTCTACGAGGACGTCGACATCTGGCACAGCAAGACGCGGATCGACAACCCGCTGCTGTGCGAAGGCGACGGGCCGCTGTACCAGATGCGCGACTGGTATTCGCAGTTCTACCTGGACGTGGCGGACGTGCGGCCGACGAGCGTCGCGCGCAAGGCGTTCGAGATGCGGATTCGCGAAGGCGCCGCGCCGCCGGCGCTGCATCACGTGTTCGAGCCGCGGTAAAAACCGGCGCGCCGGCCGAAAAAAAGGGGGACATCGAAATATGTGCCATCGGCCGGCAATGCCCGTCGCGCAAGGCGAACGGGGCGGGCGCGCTGGTGCGTCGCATCAAAATGACTTGACGAAGCGGCCACTACCGCGTAGTGTCCATGACCGAAGTGTCCAAGAAGTTCGATTGCTCATCATTGGCCGCACTCCGTGCGGCGGTCGTTGGTCTCTCCCTCTTTAGATTCTTTCTGTGCCCGTTGCGGGCGCATGTTCAATTATTCGTCATTTGTATTAAGGAAGTATTTGTGGATACCGGTACCGTCAAGTGGTTCAACGAAACCAAGGGCTTTGGTTTCATTTCCCCGGACAACGGCGGCGACGATCTGTTCGCCCATTTCTCTGAAATTCGCGGCACGGGCTTCAAGACCCTGGCCGAAGGCCAGAAGGTCAGCTTCGAAGTGAAGCGCGGCCCGAAGGGTCTGCAAGCGTCGAACATCACGCCGCAGTAAGCCGCATCGGCAGCGGCCGCCAAGCGGTGGCCGCCGCCGGACGGATTCGCGCGCAGGGCGCCGCTTCGGCGGCAGCCGGCGCGCTTCCGATGCGCACGACCGATGCATCGCGACATCCACGATGCATCGGTCGTGACGCCTCCCTCAACGCATGCGTGATCCGCGTGCGACGCAACGCCTTCGTGAAGCGCCCGCCGCTTCGCGAGCGCATCACCGCTTCAACGCATCAACCCGAGCAGACCGCCGCCATGCCGTAGTAGCCGGCGCGGTCCCGACTTGCGCGGCGCTCCATGCGCCGCCGCCACTGACCGCCCGAACGCCGCAACGCGCCGGGCTCCGATCGCAAGACAGGCCCTGGGCCCGTCTGAACGAACCGATCCCCGGCAGCCTGCCGGCCGCTGTCCCATTGCGGGTACGGCGCCGGGCAGATCGCCGCGGCTGCGGTCAATCACCTTGTCTGGAGGAATTGGTTTGGCAAAAGAAGAACTGCTGGAACTGGACGGAATCGTCGACGAAGTGCTGCCCGACAGCAAATACCGTGTCACGCTGGAAAACGGCGTCGTGGTCGGCGCGTACGCGTCGGGCCGCATGCGCAAGAACCACATCCGCATTCTCGCGGGCGATCGCGTGACGCTGGAACTGTCGATGTACGACCTGACCAAGGGCCGCATCAACTTCCGGCACAAGGACGCGAATTCGACGCGTCCGCAGCGCGCCGGCCAGCCGCGCCGTTAAGCGGCAACGATCGGCGCGGGCCCGCAGCACCGCTTCGTCGATCGAATCCCGTCCGGCCGACGAGGCTTGACGAACCAGGTGGGCGACACATCGCGTGCCGTTCACCGGCCACCCCGGCATCGTCATGCCGGGGCAGCCTACCGCCGTTACCGGCCGCCGCGCGTGCGCAACGCTCAAGCGGCCGCGTCCCGCAGGAAATCCTCGATGACCGTCGCGAAGTAGGGCGGGCATTCCTGCATCGGGTAATGCCCGCAATTCGGCATCGTCACGAGCCGCGCGTTCGGGTGCCAGGCCAGGAACGTCGCGCGCATCGCCGCTTCGTCGAGCCCCGGATCCTTGTCGCCGACGATCACCAGAAAGCGCGTGTCCAGCCCGCGGATGTCGTCGACGAAATCCGTTCCCGTCAGCATGTCGAGATACGCGAGCCGGCAAGCCGGCGCCACGCGCTCGCGGTTCTGCCGCAGCTTCAAGTCGGCCCAGCGCGCCGACAATCCCCCCGTCACGAAACGCATGAGCCGGCAAAACGCATCGTCGTTGACAGTCGTGCTCGCGAAGAAGGCGCGCGCGTCGTCGTTCAGGCGATTGCCGGCCGCCGACACCGGGCACACGGCGATCGCGCTCTTGATGCGCGACGGCGCGTCGGCGGCGATCCGTTGCGTTGCCATGCCGGTCATCGAATGGCCGATGATGTGAAAGCGCGGCCAACCGAGCCGGTCCGCGAGCGCGAGACAATCGGCCGCGATCTCGTCGACGGTGCAGGCGCCGTTCAGGTGGATGGATGCGCCGTAGCCGCGCAGGTCGACGAAGACGTAGGTGAAGGCGGTTTCGTCGAGATACGGCAATAGCGCCGCGTAGTTGGTCCGGTCGCCGAGCCAGTCGTGCATGACCAACACACGTTCGGGGCCGGTGCCGTGCTGCTGGTAGCCGAGGCCGTCGTGGTCGGCGTTCGGGCGGGAGGCGAGGGGGGCGACAGGGTTCATTTCAAGTGATTTCCGTTTGGTGGGTGAACCAAAACGAAACGCCCTCCGGGCGGACCGGGAGGGCGTCTTGAAAGTGCGTCGATCGTATCGGGCCGACCGGCGAAAGTCAACGTTCGGCGCACCATCCCGCCCGAAACGTCGATGCGCTGCGAAATTGATCCGGCGGACCCGGCGGTTGTCGTGCGACACCCGCGCCGCGATCGTCGACCCGATGTGCGTTACGCGGAAAAACCGCGTCGTCCGACAGCGGAACGCGCGCGCCGCAGCGCGGTTCGCGTACGGCTTTACGTGTGGGGCGGCGCGGTCGTACACTCGTCGGCAATTCGTGGCCCGCGCCTTGGCTTTCAATACCTTCAGCGGCTTTCAGCGGGCCAACGACCGTGCCAGCAGGACTTTCGTCGCGCGACGCCAGGAGGCGCCATGAGTGCAGACGCAGCCCCCGCATCCCCGTCGGTTCAGGACCGCATCCGGCACGTGTTCGTGCTGATGCTCGAGAACCGCTCCTTCGATCACCTGTTCGCGCTGTCGGGCTATCCCGACATCGTTGCCGCGTCACCGGGTAACAGCAATGCGTATGGCGACGCGGTCTACCCGTTCGGCGGCGGCGCGCCCGACCGGATGCCGACCGATCCGTGCCACGAATTCACCGACGTGCTCGAGCAGCTTTGCGGCGCGGGCGTGCCGTTCGTGAAAGGGCAGCCGTATCCGCCGGTCGGCAATACCGGGTTCGTGTCGAACTACGCGACGTCGCATTCCGAAGGCACGCCGCCGCAGCCGGCCGATGCGGGCAAGATCATGCAGGGCGTCAATATCGCGACGCAGGCGCCGTTGCTGTACGCGCTGGCGAACGCATTCGTGCTGTGCGACGCGTGGCACGCGTCGATGCCGGGGCCGACCTGGCCGAACCGGTTCTTCCTGCACGGGGCGTCGTCGGCCGGGCTCGACCATTCGCCGACCAAGGAAGAAATGGCCGGGTGGGACGTGTTCGGCGGCTTTCCCTATCCGAAGGGTTCGATCTTCGCCGCGCTCGGCGACGACAACTGGCGCATCTACCAGGACCAGACGGGCGACCCGCTCGGCCACGTGCCGCAGGTCGCGTCGCTGAAGGGCATCAGCTTCTTCGACATCGACGACCTCGCGCATTTCGAGGCCGATCTCGCGGCCGGCTATACGGCGCGCTATACGTTCATCGAGCCCGGCTACGGCGACATCGTGCACGGTACCTACCAGAACGGCAGTTCGCAGCACCCGATGGATGGCCTGGCCGGTGGCGACCAGCTCGCCGCGCGCGTGTACGACGCGATCCGCAATTCGCCGGTGTGGAACAGCAGCCTGCTCGTGATCTGCTACGACGAGCATGGCGGCTTCTACGATTCGGTCAGGCCGGGCGCCGCGCCGCCGCCGAACGATGGCGCGGCGGCGACGTTGAACGCGAGCGGCTTCGGGTTCGACGTATACGGCGTGCGGGTGCCGGCGATCGTGATTTCGCCGTGGGTCGCGGCCGGGCAGGTCGACCATACGCCGTACGACCATGCGTCGGTCGCCGCGACGCTCGAGCGGCTGTTCGGCCTCGCGCCGCTGACGGACCGCGACCGTCTCGCGAACGACCTGCTGGCGCTCGTCACCACGACCTGCCGCACCGACTGCCCGCAAAGGATCGGATCATGAGTACCACACCGGCCCCCGACCCGCGCGATGCGCTGCCCGTGCGCGACGGCACGAGCCTGATCGCGTTCCTGCACATCCTGAAGAAAGCGCATGCGGCGCTGGTCGGCCATGACAAGGCCCATCAGCGCTTCAGCGAGATCGTGACGCGCGGGCAGGCGCGGCAATACATCGAGGAGCTGATGCCGTCGCTGCTGCAGGCGCGTGCGGAACATCGGCGGCGCCGGCATGGCGGGAAGCATCGTTGACGGATATGGCTGCGCGAGGTCGGGGCGTTTGAGGGCGGTGTCCTGGTGAAAGAGGCCGCGACGCGTCACGCGGCCTGCCGGGCGCGCAGCGCGCCTACCCCTGTCAAAAGAAAACGGGGCGAGCGCCCTGTTCACACAGCTTCCGGATGGAAGACGGCCGGATGCGATTACGCCGCCACCGACCGCGCCCGCACCATCGTCAGCGCCGCGTCCTCGATCATGTCCTCCTGCCCGCCGACGAGCCGTTGCCGGCCCAGCTCGACGAGGATGTCGCGCGCGGGAATCCCGTACTTCGCTTCCGCGCGCTTCGCGAACAGCAGGAACGACGAGTAGACGCCCGCATAACCGAGCGTCAGCGCGTCGCGGTCGAGGCGGATCGGCGCATCCATGATCGGCACGACGAGATCCTCGGCGACATCCGAGATCGCGAACACGTCGACGCCCGTCTCGATCCCCATCCGGTCGCATACCGCGACGAACACTTCCATCGGCGTGTTGCCCGCGCCGGCGCCGAGGCCGGCCGCGGCCGCGTCGATCCGGTTCGCGCCGGCAGCGACGGCCGCGACCGAGTTCGCGACGCCCATCGCGAGGTTGTGGTGGCCGTGGAAACCGAGTTCCGTCTCCGGCTTCAGCGCGTCGCGCACCTGGGCGATCCGTGCGGTCACATCGTCGGGCAGCATGTGGCCGGCCGAGTCGGTGATGTAGATGCAGTTCGCGCCGTACGATTCCATCCGCTTCGCCTGCACGACGAGCTGCCCGGGCGACGACATGTGCGCCATCATCAGGAATCCGACCGTATCGAGCCCGAGCGTGCGCGCGAGGCCGATGTGCTGCTCCGACACGTCGGCCTCGGTGCAGTGCGTCGCGACGCGGATCGTGCCGACGCCGAGCGCGTGCGCCATGCGCAGGTGCTCGACGGTGCCGATGCCGGGCAGCAGCAGCGCCGACACCTTCGCCTGCTTCAGCTCCGGAATCACGGCGCTCAGGTACGCCTCGTCGGTATGCGCGGGAAACCCGTAGTTGACCGATGCGCCGCCGAGCCCGTCGCCGTGCGTGACCTCGATCAGCGGCACGCCGGCCGCGTCGAGCCCGCGCGCGATGTCGCGCATCTGGTCGAGCGTGATCTGGTGGCGCTTCGGGTGCATCCCGTCGCGCAGCGACATGTCGTGGACGGTGATCTTCTTGCCTGCAAGTGACATCGCGTGGCTCCTCAACTCAAGCGGTGGCGGCCGTCGCGGCCAGCATCTGTTCGGCGAAACGCTCGGCCGTGGCGGCCGCGGCGGCGGTCATGATGTCGAGGTTGCCCGCGTACTTCGGCAGGTAATCGCCGAGCCCCTCGACTTCCATGAACACCGACACGCGATTTCCGTCGAACACGGGGCCGTTCTTCAGCGTGTAGCCGGGCACGTAGCGCTGTACTTCCTTGACCATCGCATGCACGGATGCCGTGATCGCCTCGACGTCGGGCGGCCCGTCGGTCAGGCAGTGGATCGTGTCGCGCATGATCAGCGGCGGCTCGGCCGGGTTGATCACGATGATCGCCTTGCCCTGGCGCGCGCCGCCGACCTGTTCGATCGCGCCGGACGTCGTGCGCGTGAATTCGTCGATGTTCTTGCGCGTGCCGGGGCCGACCGAGCGCGACGACACGGTCGCGACGATCTCGCCGTATGCCACCGGCTGCACGCGCGACACCGCATACACCATCGGGATCGTCGCCTGGCCGCCGCAGGTCACCATGTTCACGTTCATCTGCGCGCTGTCGAGATGCGCGTCGAGGTTGACCGGCGGCACGCAGTACGGGCCGATCGCGGCGGGCGTCAGGTCGATCATTTTCACGCCGAGCGCGGTGAGCTTGTCGGAGTTGTCGCGGTGCACGTAGGCCGACGTCGCGTCGAACGCGATGCGGATGTCGTCGGCGGCCACGTGCGGCATCAGCCCGTCGACGCCTTGGTCGGTGGTCTTCAGGCCGAATTCGCGCGCCCGTGCGAGACCATCGGATGCAGGATCGACGCCGACCATCCACACGGGTTCGAGCACCGGCGAGCGGCGCAGCTTGTAGAGCAGGTCGGTGCCGATGTTGCCGGGCCCGATCAGTGCGCATTGGATTTTCTTCATCAGGGTTCCTTTAGATAAAGCGGACGTCGCAGCCGCCGATGCCCGAGATCTGCATCGACAGTGCGTCGCCGGCCGTGACCGGAATCAGTTTCGCGAGCGAGCCGGACAGCACGATCTCGCCGGCAAGCAGCGGCACGTCGTAGGCGGCGAGCGTGTTCGCAAGCCACGCGACCGCGTCGGCAGGGTTGCCGAGTGCGGCGTCTCCGCGCCCTTGCGCGACGCGCTCGCCGTTTTTGTCGATCGTCATTTCGCACGCCGCGAGATCGAGCGTGCGCGGATCGACGTGCGCGTCGCCGAGCACGTACACGCCGCACGACGCGTTGTCGGCGACGGTGTCCTCGATGCGGATCGCCCAGTCGCGGATGCGCGAATCGACGATCTCGAAGCAGGGCGCGACGGCGGCCGTCGCGGCGATCACGTCGGTGCGGTCGATGCCGGGGCCGCGCAGGTCGCGCGCGAGGATGAACGCGATCTCGCCCTCGGCACGCGGCGCGATCAGCGAATCGGCGACGATCGCTTCACCGGCCGCGTAGTGCATGCCGGACAGCAGGATGCCGAAATCGGGCTGGCGCACGTTCAGCATGTCCTGCACGGCCTGGCTCGTCACGCCGATCTTCTTGCCGACCACGGTCTCGCCGTGTTCGACGCGGCGTTCGATGAAGCGCTGCTGGATGCGGTAGGCATCGTCGAGCGACAGGCGGCGCGGGCGGCTCGACAGCGGTGCGACCGGCGCACGCGCGTGCCACGCGGCGTACAGCTCGTCGCCGAGCGTCGTATGCAGGCGGGAAGACATGAAAGGGCCCTCGAATCTCGAATGGAACAGGCAGCCGCCACGGGCGGCGCCGGGCGCCGGAGCGTGGCGCCGGCGCGTGGGGTGCGTACATGCCGCGCCAGCAGGTTGATTAGTTTCCCGAACTGCGGATCGCGTCCGGCGAGAAGTACGCCTCGTTGAACTGCGGGCTGTTGTCGAGCTTCGGCATCGGGCCTTCGTTCGTCAGGCGGTCGGCCATGTACGCGCCGGAGATCAGGTCGTGGTAGAACACGACGCCCGGGTAGAACACCTTCGCGTCATACGCGTACAGCGTCGTCGCGACGTTGGTGCGCCACAGCTGGCCGCGTGCGTCGTAGTTGTCGGCGAGCAGCGTCATCCACGAATCCTCGTCGATGTAGAGCACGCGCTTCGCATACTGGTGACGGTAGTTGCTCTTCAGCGTCGCCTGCAGCACCCACACGCGATGCAGTTCGTAGCGGATGGCCGACGGGTTCTCGTGGCCCTTGGTCAGCAGGTCGGCGTACTTCACCGAGCTGTCCATCGCCTTGTAGTTGTCGTACGGCACGTAGATCTCGCGCTTGCCGACGATCTTCCAGTCATAGCGGTCGCCGGGGCCGTTGTACAGGCGGTCGTCGTCGACGGTGCGGAAGCCGCCCGGGCCTTGCGGCTGGTCGTAGCCGTACTCGGGCGCCTGGCGCACGCGGCGTGTGCCGGGGTTGTACATCCACGTGCGCGACGAGTTGTCCGCGCCGGCCTTGTCCCAGTTCGTGAAGCCGACGATCAGCGAGCCGCGATCGGACAACGGCAGCTCCGTCGCGTTGCGGTAGTACGTGCGGTTGTTCAGGTCGTTCTTCACGTCGAACTTGCCGGAATTGCGCGGCGAGTAGATGTCGTAGCGCACCTTGCCCCACGCGATGTTGCCGTCCGAGTACACGACCGCCTGGTCGTAGGTCGCCTGCTCGGCGCCGATCGCCGACGAGAAGCGCTGGTTCCACAGCAGCTCGGCAGCGGTCTTCGGGATCGGGTACGGCACCGTGGGCGGCGCGTTCGTGAGGCCGTTCGCGTCGGACGTCATCGTCGAATCCGGCGCGTACGTGCGGATGTCCTTGTACACGGAATCCGCGTAACGGAAGTCGCGATGGCTTGGGTAGACGTTGATCTTGAACGTGGCCGGGTAGCGCTTGAACATCGCCTTCTGGCCGTCGGTCAGGTGCTCGGCGTACTGCGCCATGTTTTCCGCGGTGATCGTCGCGATCGGCTTGTCGCTCGCGAACGGATCGGGGTAGCGGCTGCCGCGCTTGTACTGCACGTCCGGCGGCGTGCCGAGCCACTTGCCCGACCACTCCGGCACGCCGCTGTCCTTGCTCGCGGCGCGCACCGCGCCCATCGGCGTCAGCGGGCCGTCGAGCGCCTTCAGGTCGTCCGGCGTGACCTTCGGGAACGACGCCGTCGCGACGACCGCGCACGCGGCCATCACCGACGCGCGCAGGAGGGGGAGATGAATGCGTTTCATATCGATCCTCATATGGCTGAATGACGAGCGGCCGGGCCGCTCAGAAGTGGTAGGTCGCCGTGGCCAGCACGTAGTCGCGATCCGCGAGCGGGCGCGTGACCGGGTTCGGCGATCCCAGGAACTTCGCGTAGACGAGCGACAGCTGCAGGTTGCTCAGGCGCGTGAAGGTGACGCCCGCCGTCACGCGGTGGTCGCCCTGGCCCGTCAGCGAGCCGAGCGCACCGGCGAGCGGCGACGTGCCCGTCAGGTCGTGCGTGTAGGTCAGCGGCACGTCGAGATCCCAGCCGTTGAACACGTTCTTGTAGCTGAGCGTCCACGCGATCTCCATCGCGAGCGCATTGCGCGAATTCGCGAGCGTGGTCGAGCCGTCGAGTTCCGAGATGCCGCCGGCGTGCACGTACGTGAGTTCGCCGATCAGCGACTGCGAATTCGCGAGGAAGCTCGGCCCGATCGAGTAGATGCCGGACAGGTTGGTCTGCAGCACGTTCGCGCGGGTCGACTGCGGGCCCATCGGCGTGTTGACGAGCACCGCCGCGCCCTGGCGGTACGACACTTCGCCCGCGACGTTCACCGGGCCGACCTGTGTCGAGAAGCTCGCGCCGGTCAGCTTGATGTTGCTGAAGTAGGTCTGCTGGTACTGGAGCGTCGGGAAGTACGTCGTGACGACGCTCGGGTTCATGTCGTTGTAGTGCAGGTGGTACAGGCCGAGCTCGGTGTCGCCGAGTACGCGGAGGCGCGCGCCGATCCCCCACTGGTTGCGCGCGCTCGGCTTGTCGTCGGGGCCGCGCGGAATGATCATCCCGCCCGGGCCGATGATGAACTGCGCACCGGGGCCCGTGACGTCGGAATAGCTCCAGTACGTGCCGGGTGCGGTCAGGCGGTTCTGCTGGTACGAGAACTGGTAGTAGCCGAGCAGGCTGAAGTTCGGCGTGATCTGCCACTGCGTCGAGATCTGCGGCACCGGCAACAGGATGTCCTTCACTTCGGCGCCGGCCATGTACGACTTGGTCGCGTCGGACGGCCCCTGTGCGCCCGCGATGTTCGGGAAGAACAGGCTTTCGCCCCACGCGACGACCTGGTCGCCGACTTTCACGTTCAGGCTCGTCGAGCCGATCCTGAACGTGTTGTACGCATATGCGGCAAGCAGCGTGGTGTGGCCGCCCGACCAGTAGCGCGCGTCGCTCGTGAAGTTGTTGTACTGGCCCGACTGGTTCACGGTGCCCGGCGCGTCGTTGTAGTTCGGGCGGCGATACGCCTGGTCGTAGAACGTGTCGGCGCGCACGAACACGCCCCAGTCGTCGTGCTTCAGGTTCACTTCGCCGAGCAGGCTGACCTGGTTCTCGATCAGCTTGTTCTTCGCGAAGTTGCGGTCGCCGTCGTCGCCGTTGATGTTCGCCGGCGTAAGGAGATTGCCGCTCGGTGCACGCGTACGCATGCCGAGGCCGTAACTGAGCGTGAACGTGTAGTCCAGCGTCGTGCCGGCGCCCAGCTCGATCGTGCTGCCTGCATGTGCGCCGGGAGTGGTGCACGCCAGCAAAGCGGCGGCCAGCGTCGACAGCGTGGCGGTTGCCCGCTTGTCGGTACGGCGCGAAATCCGTTGATGCATGGTGTCTCCTCTTGGGGGTATCGACGACGGTCGACTATGTGTTGTCGTGAGAGGCAGAGTAGGGAGATCGCGGTAGCAGGGAATCGTCAAAATGAACTAGATGACTTCCCTAGCAGGCTGCTGAAAAGCGCCGCACCGTTTGTCATGCGTGCATCAGCGCGCCGCCGCCTGCGCGGCCGACAGGAACGCGGGCCGCTCGCCGCCGCCGTCGAGCCGCAGGTTCGCGCCCGACGTGTACGACGCTTCGGGCGACGCGAGGAACAGGCATGCGGACGCGACGTCGTCCGGTGTCGCGAGCCGTCCGGCGGGAATCGTCGCGCGGATGGCGTCGAGCGCATCGTCGTCGCCGTAGTGGCCTTCGGTGGCCGATTCCGTCTGCACGAGGCTCGGGCTGATCGCGCCCACGCGCACGCGCGGCGCCCACTCGACCGCGAGCGACGTGACCGCGTTGACGAGGCCCGCTTTCGCGGCGCCGTATGCGGCCGTGCCGGGCGATGGCCGCGACGCGCTGACGCTCGCGATGAACAGCATCACGCCGCCGTCGGGCTGCGGCTGCATGATCGCGTTCACGCGCTGCGCGAGCTGCAGCGGCGCGATCAGGTTCAGCCGCACGATCGATTCGGTGAAGCGCGGCGACGCATCGGCCGCGAGCGCGAACGGCGAACCGCCCGCATTGTTGACGAGCACGTCGAGGCCGCCCGCCGCATCGCGGATCGTCGCGAGCATCGCGTCGACCTGTTCGAGGTCGCGCAGGTCGGCCGCGACGAATGCCGCCGTGCGGCCGCCGGCCGACGGCGGTGTGTCGGGCGCGCTGCGTCCGCAGACGAACACGCGCGCCCCCGCCGCGAGGAACCGCTCGGCGATGCGCCGCCCGATGCCTTTGGTGCCGCCCGTCACGAGCACCGTCTTGCCGCTGTAGTCGAATCCGTTCATCGTCGCCTCCGTTTCGGTGGGCCGATGATAGGAACAAGCGCGCGCGCCTTCGTAGTCTGAAAGGATGATGCCAGCCGGCGCCGGTGGCGCAATCATCGTGGCAGACATCCATCGAACGACGAAGGAGACAACCCGCGATGACGATCCCCACGACGCCGCCGGCCGGCATCTTCACCGACGTGCCGGGCGGCCTGCGCCTGCACCACTACGAGGCGGGCGAAGGCCGGCCGGTGGTGTTCATCCACGGCAGCGGCCCGGGCGCCAGCGGTTTCAGCAACTTCAAGCACAACGTGCCCGCCTTCGCGGCGGCCGGCTATCGCGCGATCGTCGTCGACCTGCCTGGTTACGGGCAGTCGTCGAAGCCGTCGGACGTTGCCTATACGCTCGATTTCTTCGTCGGCGCGCTGCATGCGCAGCTGAACGCGCTCGGGATCGGTCCGGCCGTGCTGCTCGGCAATTCGCTCGGCGGCGCGATCGCGGTGAAGTATGCGCTCGACTACCCGGACGAAGTCGACGGGCTGATCATGATGGCGCCGGGCGGCGTCGAGGATCGCGACACTTACTTCCGGATGGAAGGCATCCAGCGGATGGTGCAGCGGTTCACCCATCGCCAGATGAATGACGACACGATGCGCGAACTGCTGACACTGCTCGTGCACGACCCGGCGATCGTCACCGACGCGCTCGTCGCGGAGCGAATGACGGTGTGCGTCGAGCAGCCGACCGAAGTGCTGTCGACGATGAGCGTGCCGAACCTGACCGACGCGCTCGGCGACCTGCGTGCGCCGGTGCTCGGTTTCTGGGGCACGGACGATCGCTTCAATCCGGTCGGCGGCGCGCTGAAGTTCCTCGAACGCTGCCGCGATGCGCGCTTCGTGCTGATGAATCGGTGCGGCCACTGGGTGATGGTGGAGCACGCCGGCTATTTCAATCGGGAATGCCTCGATTTTCTTGCGACGCGCAATACGCGATAACACCGGATGCCCCTGACGGCCGGCCGCTTTAACGGCGGCCCGTCTGAACACCTGCATGGAGACGACATGAAGCTCATTGAAGACCTGTTCGACCTGCGCGGCAAGGTGGCCGCGATCACCGGCGGCGCGCGCGGCATCGGCGCGGAGACCGCGCGCACGCTGGCTGCCGCGGGCGCGAGCGTCGCGATTCTCGACGTGCTGTCGGAACCGGCGCAAGCGCTGGTCGAGGACATCCGCGCGCAGGGCGGCCAGGCCGCATTCTGGTCGCTCGACGTGACGCACGAGGCCGAGGTGGCGCGCGTGTTCGGCGAGATCGTCGCGCGCTTCGGGCGCCTCGACGTGCTCGTGAACAACGCGGGCATCGAAGGCCACAACGTGCCGACGCACGAGCTCACGCTCGCGCAATGGCAGCGCGTGCTGGACGTGAACGTCAACGGCGTGTTCCTGTGCACACGTGCCGCGATTCCGCATATCGATGCGGCCGGCGGCGGCTCGATCGTGAACCTGTCGTCGATGTACGGGATCGTCGGCGGCCCCGACGTGCCCGCGTATCACGCGTCGAAGGCTGCGGTGCGGATGATGGCGAAGGTCGACGCGATGCTGTACGCGGCGAAGAACATCCGTGCGAACTCCGTGCATCCCGGCTATATCCGCACGCCGATGCTCGAGGAAGCGTTTCGCCAGATGGGGCAGGACCCCGATCGTGCCTTCGAGTACATGCAGACCAACGTGCCGATGGCGAAGATCGGCAGCCCGCGCGACATCGCGGCCGGCATCCTGTATCTCGTGTCGCCGGCGGGCCGTTACGTGACGGGCGCGGAGCTCGTGATCGACGGCGGGTTTACCGCGCGCTGACGCGGCGCGGCGCACGCAACGGAACAGGAGACAGGCAGTTGAAAGCGCTCGTGGCAGTAAAACGCGTGGTCGACGCGAACGTGAAGGTCGGCGTGAAATCCGACCGGACGGGCGTCGACATCGCGAACGCGAAGATGTCGATGAACCCGTTCGACGAGATCGCGGTGGAAGAGGCCGTGCGGTTGAAGGAGGCCGGCGTCGTGACCGAAGTGATCGCCGTGTCGGTCGGCGTCGCGCAGGCGCAGGAGACGCTGCGCGCGGCGCTCGCGATCGGCGCGGATCGCGCGATCCTCGTCGAATCGAATGACCGTGCGGAGCCGCTCGGCGTCGCGAAGGTGCTGAAGGCGCTGGTCGACAAGGAGCAGCCGCAACTGGTGATCCTCGGCAAGCAGGCGATCGACGACGATTCGAACCAGACGGGCCAGATGCTGGCGGCGCTGGCGGAGTTGCCGCAGGCGACGTTCGCATCGAAGGTGGCGGTGGCCGACGGCCGTGCGACGGTCGCACGCGAAGTCGACGGCGGCGCGGAAACGCTGTCGCTTCTACTGCCTGCTGTCGTCACCACCGACCTGCGCCTGAACGAGCCGCGTTACGTGACGCTGCCGAACATCATGAAGGCGAAGAAGAAGCCGCTGGAAACCGTGAAGCCGGAAGACCTGGGCGTGGATGTGACGCCGCGCCTGAAGGTGCTCGAGGTGAACGAGCCGCCGAAGCGCGCAGCAGGCGTGAAGGTGCCGGACGTGCAGACGCTGGTCGAGAAGCTGAAGACCGAAGCCAAGGTGCTGTAAGAGGGAGCGGAAAGAAATGACGATTCTGGTGATTGCGGAACACGGCAACGCGTCGATCAAGGCCGTGACGCTGAACACGGTGGCGGCGGCAGCGAAGATTGGCGGCGACATTCACGTGCTGGTCGCGGGCCACAATGCGCAGGGCGCAGCCGACGCGGCAGCGAAGGTCGCCGGTGTGTCGAAGGTACTCCTGGCCGACGCGCCGCAACTGGCTGGCGGGCTGGCCGAGAACGTCGAAGCGACGGTGATGACCGTGGCGAACGGCTATTCGCACATCGTTGCGCCCGCCACGGCCTACGGCAAGAACATTGCGCCGCGCATTGCCGCGAAGCTGGATGTTGCACAGATCTCCGAGATCACGGCGGTGTTGTCGGCCGACACGTTCGAGCGCCCGATCTACGCCGGCAACGCGATCGCGACGGTGCAGTCGGGCGATCCGGTCAAGGTGATCACGGTGCGCGCGACGGGGTTTGATCCGGTGGCAGCGGAAGGCGGCAGCGCAACGGTCGAGAAGATCGAGGCGGCAGCCGACGCAGGCAAGTCGCAGTTCGTGAGCCGTGAGGTGACGAAGCTGGATCGTCCGGAACTGACGAGCGCAAGCATCGTCGTGTCGGGCGGCCGTGGTCTCGGCAGCGGCGAGAACTACACGAAGGTGCTGGAGCCGCTGGCCGACAAGCTGAACGCGGCACTGGGCGCCTCGCGCGCGGCGGTCGACGCCGGCTACGTGCCGAACGACTACCAGGTCGGCCAGACCGGCAAGATCGTCGCACCGCAGCTGTACATCGCGGTCGGCATCTCGGGTGCGATCCAGCACCTGGCCGGCATGAAGGATTCGAAGGTGATCGTCGCCATCAACAAGGACCCGGAAGCGCCGATCTTCAACGTGGCCGACTACGGTGTGGTCGGCGACCTGTTCACGCTCGTGCCGGAAGCGGCCGCGGCGCTCTGACCGATGCCGCTGTTCGAGTTCAACGGGATGCGCCCGCGCGTCGATCCGACCGCGTATGTCGATCCGAGCGCGGTCGTGATCGGCGACGTGACGATCGGCGCGCGCTGCTACATCGGCCCGCATGCGAGCCTGCGCGGCGACTTCGGCGCGATCGTCGTCGAAGACGGCAGCAACGTGCAGGACGGCTGCGTGCTGCACGTCGGGATCGGCGAGACCTGCCGGCTCGGCGTCAACAGTCACATCGGCCACGGTGCGATCGTGCATGGTGCGACGCTCGCGCCCGACACGATGATCGGGATGAATGCGGTCGTGATGGACGGCGCGACGATCGGTGCCACGACGATCGTCGCCGCGTGCGCGTTCGTCAAGGCCGGTTACGACGTGCCAGGCGGCGTGTTGCTCGCGGGCATGCCGGGGCGCGTCGTGCGGCGGCTGAGTGATGCGGAGATCGACGCGAAGGCGAACGGCACGCGGATCTATCAGCAACTGGCGGCGGACTGCCTGAGGACGATCCGGCGGATCGACGGGTGAGCGGCGGGCATCCGGGTGCCCCAGGATGCGACGGATTGCCGGGCAGGTTGCCGTTGCCGTAAGATCGTCACAGGCTTTCCCACCGGCATCCGCATGACATGAAAAAGAACATCCGTTTGCGGCTCACAGTCATTGCGTCGGCTTTTGCCGTCTACAGCGTCTACATGCACATCCAGCAGTTCATCGGTGGCTGTGTGTGGGTCAGGGGCCATCAGCGCTGCAGTTTTGAAAACAGCGCGAACTTCGAAGGCTGGATGGATCTCGACCTGATGATCGCCTGCTGCTGGGTCGCGGCGGCGGTGGTGGGCTGGATTTCCGTCTTGCAGGCCGCGAAGAAGCCGGGTTGAAGGCGGGCGCTTCTTTCGCACGAAAGCGATCGCTGTCGATCCGTGACAACGATCGGCCGTGCGGCGCCGCCGCAATCGTCCGTGTTGCACCCGGATCCCCGTGCCGCGGGAGCAACCGGCCAACAGGCTCGGGATTCTTTCGATCGTCGATGCATCGTCGGCGCAGACGCCGCTACGGGCCTCGTTTCCATCCGCCGCCATCGGCGGTCGTTGTGCTGATTCCTTCCATGCCCGGATAATGATCCGGCGTCGCGCACGCCGCGCGAGGGGAGGCTCCCATGCAATTTCCGACGGGATCGGTGGTCGCGCTCAGTTCGGCCGCCGCGACGATGTTTTCGATGGGCATGCTGTTTCTCGGCTACTGGGGTTTGCACGAGCCGCTGCCGTGGCGGTTCGGCGACTACGTCGTGATCCTGCCCGCGCTGGCCGGCTTCGCGTGCCTTGCCAGCGTGCCGTTTCTCGCGACATCGCCGATGAAAGCGCCTGACGACGAGGCGCGGATGTTCGTCGCGCGGCGCGTGTTTCTGTGCGGCGCGAGTGCGGTGTGGTGTGCGATCGTCGCATCGCTGTTCGTTTGAGAGTCGTGTGGGAGCGAGTGAGCCGGCGCGGCCCCGTGCGGGCGTGTCGAAACGCCTTGCGTGCGTTCTTGACACACGGATTTCAAGCGTCAACTCGGGCCGTCGTGGCGGTTTCGATTTCCCCGTGCATCGCACGAAACGATGGCGATAGGGGCGGGACTGCGTCTTTCGTCACACGATGCTACGTAACGCAGGGCCCGCGTTACGCACTTGTTACCCTGGACGCAGGGCTTGATCGCAGGAGTGGAGGCGAGTTCGGATGTCATGCGTCGCCGCCCGGATGTTCGTTGGAATACGGTAGTCCGGCATATGTGTGAAGCCGTCGATGATGCCGATCGCAATGGCACGATAGATGCTTGTCGGGATGATCGAGCTGAAAAGCGAACGGGGGCTTCCATGCAAAATCATTTCATCAAGGCGAATGCTGCAGTCGCCGCCATTGCTGCGGCGTGTGCATTGGCTGCGTGCGGCGGCAGCGATGTCACATCTCCGACGCCGGGCGGTAACAACGTTGGAACGACAAGTACGAGCGGGACCAGCGGCACAAGCGGCACAAGCGGCACAAGCGGGACCAGTGGTACGAGCGGAACCAGCGGTACGAGCGGAACCAGCGGTACGAGCGGAACCAGCGGTACGAGTGGAACCAGCGGTACGAGTGGAACCAGCGGTACGAGCGGAACCAGCGGTACGAGTGGAACCAGCGGTACGAGTGGAACCAGCGGCACGAGTGGAACCAGCGGCACGAGCGGAACCAGCGGCACGAGTGGAACCAGCGGCACGAGTGGAACCAGCGGCACGAGTGGAACCAGCGGTACGAGCGGCACCCCCGGCACCAACGGCATCATCAGTTCCGTCGGCGCGGCCGTCATTGACGCGGGCGTCACGATCAGCGGCGTGAGCCCGCCCGTGGGCAAGGGCGTGACCACCGGCCTCGGCAACACGGTCACGGGCGCGGGCACGATCATCCGCGACACGTCGAACGCCGTGAGCAACGGCATCGGCCAGATCGGCTTCACGACGAACCCCGTCGGCACGACGGTCGCCGGGCTGGGCTCCATCGTCGGCTCGGTCAGCAACCCGGTCACCGGCCTCGGCGAAACGGTGAAGGCGCTCGGCACCGGCCCGCTGTCGCCGTTGGCGCCGCTCACGACCCCGGTCGGCGGCCTGCTCGATACGGTGGCGGGCGGCATCAAGACGGGCGGCACCATGCTCGGCTCGGCGCTTTCGTCGGGCCCGGTCCAGCAGACGACGCAGGCGATCAGCACGGCGATCACGCCGCTCGTCACGACCGTCGGCCAGGTCACGCAGCAGGTCGGCACGGCAACCGGCCTCGGGCAGCCGGTCGCCGGCCTGCTCGGGCAGATCGGCGGCGCGATCACGTCGGCGGGATGGAAGGTGACGTCCACGTCGCCCCAGCCGCTGGTCGGTGGCGTCGGCGGACTCGTTCGCGCGGTCGGCAACACCGTGACCAATGTGGGCGGCCTCGTGAACCCGAGCGGTGCGAACGGCGCGGTGCCGGTCGCCGGCCTGGTGACGAGCGTGGTTGGCGGCATTCCGGCGACCGTCCACGACGGTTCCGCGACCGGCACGGGCGGCGGCTCGGGGTTGGGTGGTCTCTCCAATCCGCTCGCGCCCGTTACCGGGCTGGTGGGCGGCCTGCTTGGCGGCTTGGCCGGCAAGTAGGCGATCGATTCCGATCGTCACGGCGGTATCCGGCCAAGCGAACCTCGGCCTCCGGTTACCGCCGGCCAGAATGGCGGGATGATCCCCTGCGGGAACCGGATCGGACGGGCCGCTCGATGCGTCAATCGCGAACGACGTCGCGCTGCGACGGCGGCCGCGCCAGCCCGCGTGCGGGCAGCGGCGTCGACATCACGATCGACGTGCGTGTTTCGCCGTACAGGTTGATGCGTTCGATCAGTTGTTCGAGATGCGTCATGCTGATCGCGGCGAGCCGCATCATGTACGAGTCCGCGCCCGTCACGTGATGGCATTCGACCACTTCGGGAATGCTCTCCAGCAACCGGAGGAATTTCGCTTTCGCCGGTTGCGGCACCGTGATGCCGATCAGCGCGCTGACCGGATAGCCGGCCGCGGCCGGATTGATCCGGGCCGTATAGCCTTCGACGACCCCGGCCGCTTCAAGCCGCTTCACGCGCTCCGTCACCGCCGGCACCGACAGGTGCACCTGGCGCGCCAGCACCGTGTAGCTGATGCGGCCGTTGGCCTGCAACAGCGTCAGTACCTTCCAGTCCAGATCGTCCATCGCGGCGGGATTTTTTAAGGCGGAGTGACCATTTTTCCTTAAAAACCGTATTCAGCGACGACGGGATTTTCCCTACGATGCCTGTTCCACCCGTTGCATCTCGCAAGGAGCAGGCGATGCTGTTCATCAAATCCGTCGTGATGGGGCTGTCGATCGCGGTGCCGGTCGGGCCGATCGGCATGCTGTGCATCCAGCGCAGCCTGAGCCGCGGTTTTCAGGCGGGATTCGCGACGGGCGTCGGCGCCGCGTGCGCCGATGCGATCTACGGCCTGCTCGGTGCGCTCGGCATCGCGGGCATCGTCACGGCATTCCCGATGCTGACCGTCGGCCTGAAAATCGGCGGCGGCGCGTTTCTCGTGTGGCTCGCGTGGACTATCGCGCGCCAGGCGCCGGCCGCGTCGACCGCGCAACGCGACCTGCCGCGCACGACCGTGCTGCGCGATTTCGTGACGACGTTCGGCCTGACGCTGTCGAACCCGATGACGATCCTGTCGTTCGTCGGGATCTTCGCGGCGCTCGGCCCGCTGTCCGGGGCGCGGCAGGGGGCGATGTGGCCGGCCGTGGCGTTGATGGTCGCCGGCGTGTTCATCGGTTCCGCGACGTGGTGGCTGTGCCTGAGCGGTACGACCGCCGCGCTGCGCACGAAGATGTCGCTCGCGTTCATGCACGGGCTGTCGCGCATGTCGGCCGCGGTCATCGCGGTATTCGGCGTGATTCAGGTCGTCGCGGGCGTGCGTGCTGTCGTTTAGGTCGATACGTCGTCGCGCGTGTCGCGTCGTGACCGGATGGCGTCGAATCAAGTCATCGAGCGTCCCGACATCGAGGACAGCACGCGGCCATCCCCGGAGGGAGAGATTACGCGGCAGGCCGACGCAGCATTGCCAGCAACACGCCGAACCCGATCATCAGCGAACCACTGGCCCGGTTCAGCCACGTGAAGCCCTTGGGGTTCGTCGCCAGCGAGCGCAGCCGTGCGCCGATCACGGCGTAGGTCACGATGGCCACGAGTTCCAGCATCAGGAACGTCGCGCCGAGGGCAGTGAAGCTGAGGGCGTAGTGCGTTCGGTCGACGAACTGGGGAAAGAATGCCGTAAAAATCAGAATGGCCTTCGGATTGCCGGCCGCCACATAGAATTCCTGTTTGCAGTGCTTCACCAGCAAGTCCGCCCGGTCCTTCCGGGCCACCGCCGGCTCCGTCTCCACGACAGGCTGTTCGGCAGGCTTCGAACGCAGCAACTTGATACCTAGCCAGACGAGGTAGGCTGCACCGCCGAACTTCAATACCGAAAACAAGGTTTCGGAAGCGAGCAACAATGCGCCGAGGCCGAACCCGGTAATCGCGATCATGATGGCAAACGCCGCGAGACGCCCGAACGATGCGGTCACCGAATGCAGCACACCGTTGCGTGCGCCGTTGGACAGCGAAAGGACGTTGTTCGGTCCGAAGGCCATATTGAGCGCAAAGCAGGCCGGCAGAAACAGCAGGTAGGTATGCAATGACATGTCGTGAATTTTCGTGGTTGTTTGCCGCAGTTTACAACGGCGAAAACGGCACCGCGATCCCGCTCGATGCGCGTTCAGTCGCCTTGCTCGTGACGATCACCCCAGCTCGAACGACGTCACCCCGAAGACGCGATCGATTGCGATCGCCGGCGCGTCTTTCGTGTACATCCGGGCGGTTTCGAAGACGCTCGTCATGCCGTGCCGTTCCGCCAGCGCGACGGCCGCGGGGTTCGTTTCCGGTACGTCGAGCACCATGACCTCGCCAGGCATGCGCGCCGCCAGCGCACGAAATATCCCGGTGGCGACGCCGGCGTCATCGGCGAAGAGCGGGCCGATCTTGCAGCCGGTCTTGCAACGCCGCACGACACCGTAACCGGCAATACGGCCAGCGTCGACTGTCGCGAGCGCAATCGCATCCGGCTGCGCGATCCACGCGGAAACGAAACGCTCGCGCGCCGCGGGAAAACACTGGCGATCGTAGGCGAGCAATGGCTCGAACGGCACGTCGGCCGCTGCCGCCACATGCGCGCACCCGATGCCGTCCACGCGCCCCTGGTAGCGGATGTTGCGGTACGCGAGCCGGAACCCGGACTTCCGGTAGTTCGTCTGCTGGGCAACGACCCCGTCGAGCCCGATGTTACGGTCTCCAAGGTAGTGCATGCCGTGCTGCCAGATTCGCATGCCGAAGCCTTTGCCCCGAAACCCGGGTTTGACGATGTAGAGACCGATGAAGCCGAAGCGTTCGTCGTAGGCGACGGCGGAAAGGCACGCGACCGGCTCGCCGCGCCAGAGGCCGACGAAAAAACCGGCCGGATCCGCTTCCCTGAAACACGATGGATCGTGTAGGCCGGGGTTCCAGCCTTCTGCCGCCGCCCATTCGACCGCCATGGCGACCTCGTCGGCCGACATGGTGCGCACGATGAAGTCTTCGCGTTGATCCATGGTTCGCCCCAGTCGCGGCGTAGAGGATTGCCGCGTCGCGTTACGGGATGGGCATCGGGGAAGCGCCGGCAGGCGACCCCGTGGCTGCCGAACGCGTCATCATAATCCTCCCGAGAGCGGGAAGGTGACGCCGTGCCGTCGCGGGATGTCTGGTGTTGGTCGAAGGGGATGCTTGTGGCGGCGCCCGGCGAATGTTCGGAATCAGCTTTGGAACCGTCATCGAGATTGTTTCGATCCGAGGTGCGCTGGAATTGACTCGGTTCGGCCAGGAACTGACGTTGGACCAACAGTCGGAGATTGGCGACAATCGGCCATTCAAGGGAAGATGGTACGAAGCGCTTGCTATGGAAGAATGGAAATCTCGCCTCGGTGTGTTGGCCCGGTCAGAGCTGCTCAGGGCCGCCGCGGCGAGCGTGATCGCAGATTACGGCGATGACGTTTCGCCAACAGTGCTGCATGGCGGTCTCGGCCGAACTCTCGCACGCGACTTCAGTTCACTGTCATCCGCGGACAAGACCCAAGTTTGCGATGCTATCGAAGAAGCTATGAATAGCGACGATACGAACCGCGTGGCATTAGTCGCCACAGGGCTCCTTGAGGCACTATTCACAGCCTCTAGAGCGCTATCTCACTGGGAGCAAGTTGTGCCGTTTCTCGGGATGCAATCAAGAAGCTACCTTTCAGCTTGGGCCAAGTGGGGCGACGACGCGGCCTCGAACGGCCGTTTTGCGGGAAGTGATTGACGGTTCGGGGTCGGGTTGAGTCAGTTGCGCTTTGTCGGTGCAGCCACGGACCGGGTTCGGCCAGTTTCGGACACTCGACCATAAGGGCTGAATCGAAGACAATCTTGAGCACACGCTTGCCTTTGGTCAATAACGATGAAAGTTTCGAGAGATTTCGGGATCGTTGTCCGACGGGCTGCGCTAGCGGCCAAGAATGTCGACCTATCCGCGCTTATGGTCGAGTTCAATTTTCGGAAATATTTTGACGAATCCGACAGCCTTATATCACTTGGCCCGTTCTTTGGGGGCGATGCGGCCGACGAGTGTACGAGGTCATTGGAGCGGCTTGGGCTGACATACATCGACGACTTTTTTGTCTTCGAGGGGTTTGTGCCCGACTGGTGTTCGTTCGAAGTATTTTGACGTGCGTGCCGATATCGAGCTTCCGAAGACTGCTGTCGGCTGCGGATTCAACCGGTCGATGCAACACACTAGAATCTGCGCAAGCAGTGGAGGTGTTGCAAATGAAGCAGAGGCCGAGGATCTACTATTCTGAGAGTCAGAAAGCACTCATGTGGGACCGCTGGCGCAAAGATGAAACGATTCATCAAATTGCCAAACTGTTCGATCGGGGCCACTCTTCGATACAGCGGATCCTGTCAGAGGCCGCGGCATCGAGCCACCGCAAAGACATCGCGCACCGCAGACATTGACGCTCGCGGAACGCGAGGAAATCTCTCGCTGCCTGGTGAGCGGATTATCGATTCGGTC
>NZ_CADFDU010000001.1:637926-1304672 GCF_902833045.1 Burkholderia sp. BCC0322 | reverse complement strand
TGAAGCGCTTGCGTTTCATCGTACGGCTCCTTTCATACTGAAAAAGTCCGCCGAAAACTCGCTTACATCATGGCACTGTTTACTGGGGGCCGCTCAGTGGAAATACGTTTGTCGGCCCGCCAAGAAGTGGAAATCCGATAGATATCACGAGAACTGTGACTGTCGAGGAACACCGTGCGCAAATGTTTCCGCACCTGTGCTGAGCAGGATCGCACGCCCCCGGTATGGTACCGCTCGTTGAAAGGAACTACTTTAATCTCTGTCGCGAACGTCGACTGGATTGTTTTCAGAAGAATTTCCCACGCGTCATTTTCCCGTAGGGATTTGAGATCCGAGTTGCTGATCTTTGTCTTCCCTTCCCGCATTTTCGCCCGTTTCCGCTTGTTCTCCTCATGAAGTTCGAAGAGCACATTTCGGATCACCCCACCTGATAATCCTTGCCCAATTAATCGCTCACGCATCGCTGGCGTAAGCCTAGCTTCCCGGTCAGTGATTCCCGCAAAAGGCGGCAAGTACCCGATCCTCGGGACGTTGCCATCAATCGGACTACCGTCTTTGGTCATGACCTCGCCTTCCGAAAGGTTCGTCGAAGTGGTCTTGACAAACAACCGGTCATTGGCCAACGACAGTCCTATCTCGAGGTGACGTTCTTCCCCCGAATCAAGATCCCAAGAGACCCCAATCTTTAACGTGTAGCCATCGGTTTCCGTGTCCTTGTTTGATTTTAGATTCGTCCAAAGATGGCTCAATGAGGGTATCTGCAAAGGTGTAAAGTCCACGATCCCCATCCCGACACCTGCTTTTGTTTTCGTTTGTAGCCAGCCGGCTCGCCCCTTCTCAATTTCGAGCAGCGTTTTGCAGAACTGCCAAGTCGCAAGTGCTTGCAGGAGGGAAGACTTACCACTATTGTTACCCCCCACCACGAGGGAAAGCCCCGACTGCAATCGGATGGTCGTGTCCTTGAACTGCTTGAATCGGTGGAGAGTTATTTTTTTGACGTACATGGCCTATTGGGGATTGTGCTGTTCGATTCAGCTTAAGCCTATTCAATACCCACTCCGCGTGCTGGTTTCACTGCTTCGCGCACGTAGCTACCCCGGGACAACCATCAAAGGGCTGCCGTGGGTTATCTCGAAACTCGGGCATGCGCAGACGACGTCGAAGACTACCATAGAGCGCCCCTCACGGCCCGTGAGCGGTCGCCCGATTGGCGCTTCCGACTGTCCCTTCTTGGCCGGAGGCCGTCAGTAGCTGCTGAGCCACCACCGCCCATACAGTCCTCCAAGGCGTGTCCGGGCGTACCGAGAATCGTATATAAAGCATCCCTCTACGGCCGTTCGGAAGTGTGTACGAGGCGAATTGACGACTTTGCTTCGGACATAGACGAAGTGACGACATTATTTCGGTGAGGTTGTCGATAATGTCGTCAACTCGGACGCAAAGAACCTCGTGCGATGGGCCCCGCGAATTGACATCTTTGCTTTGCTCTACGATTGTGACGCCCCTCTGACAATTAACAGAGTCTGCGTCGTCTCTCATTAATTTGGCGTCTTGAGTCAATGGCGGTGTTCGACGAATCAGTGGACCATCATCTGCTCTCACCGAGCCGTGCGCGTCGCCCGTAAAACGACACGATGCGCTGTACCGGAACACGCGCCGTCGCCTCCGCCCGCGTCGCCAGATCGGCATCGGCCGGCGGCGCGATCAGGGCCGCCAGCGAGCCGTGATCGATCGACTCCTGTTCCAGCAAGCATCGGGCAATCTGCTTGAGCGCGTCATGCTGCTTGAGCGCGTCATGCTGCTTGCCGAGCGTTGACGCGACACGCGTATGCGCATCGGCGAGCAGCGCGCGCACCTCGTCGTCGATCGTCCGCCGTATGTTCGCTGCAACGCCCGTTACCCAGCATCCACAAGCCCGCCGGGCCGTCCGGTGGCGCGCCATCGTCGAACGTCGACAGGTCGATCTGCGCAGCACGTCGCGGCCCTCGGTCGGGACCTGCTGCGTATAGCCGAGCGTCGCGACGCCGCGCGGAATGATGGATACCTTCTTCACGGGATCGCAGTGCGCGCGGCTTTGTGCCACGAGCGCATGCCCGGATTCGTGATACGCGATGATCCGCTTCTCCTGCTCGTTCATCACGCGGCTCCTGTACTCGATGCCCGTCATCGCGCGGTCGATCACCTCGGCGAAATCGGCCATGTCTATCGCCGGCTTGCCGAGTTCGGCCGCGTGCAGCGCGGCCTCGTTGACCACGTTTGCGAGATCCGCGCCGACGAAACAGGGCTTGCGCGACGCCAGTTCGGCAAGATCGACCTCCTGCGCAAGCTCCACACGTTTCGTATGCGCGGCAAGGATCTGTTTTCGTCCGGTCAGGTCCGGCCGGTCGATCGCGATGTGACGGTCTGCGGCCCGGCCGCAGCAGCGCCAGGTCGAGGATCTCGGGCCGGTTGGCCGCGGCAATGATGATCACGCCAGAATTCGCCTGGAAGCCGTCCATCTCGACGAGCAGCTGGTTCAGCGTCTGCTCGCGCTCGTCGTTCCCCGACATCGCGCCAACGCCGCGTACCTTGCCGAGCGCATCGAGATCGTCGATGAACACGATGCATGGCGCCTTCTGCTGCACCTGTTCGAACAGATCGCGCACACGCGCGGCGCCGACGCCGACGAACATCTCGACGAACGCCGAGCCGCTGATCGAAAAGAATGTTACGGCCGCCTCGCCGGCCACCGCGCGCCAGCAGCGTCTTGCCGGTTCTAGGCGATCCGACGATCAAGGCTCCCTTCGGGATCTTCCCGCCGAGCCGCTGACGGCGTTCGGGTTCACGCAGGAACGCGACGATCTGCTGCAGTTCGGCCTTCGCCTCGTCGATGCCTGCGATATCGTCGAACGTGATACCCGTTTCCTGTTGCACGTAGACCCGAGCCTGGCTCTTGCCCATGCCGCTCAGGTCCCGCACCCCGCCAAGCCTGCGCATCATGATGTTCCAGATCAACACGAAGGCGATCACGGACAATGCCCATGACACGAGCGTACCGATCCAGGCGGCTTCCTGCATACCGCGGTAGCGAATGCCGGAAGCCGTCAATGCCGTCGACCAGATGGTCGTCGGTCACGCGATTGGTCGTGAAGCCCCACGGCGGTCCGGTTTTTTTCACCGCGACGGCATCCGGTGCCGGCAGCATCGCCCCGGCCTCCGGCATGCGCAACACGCCGGAAACCGACGACTGGTCGATCTCCAGATCGTCGACGAGCTTCGCTTCGACGAGCCGGTGGAAATCGCTGTAGCCGATCGACGTCGTCGGCTGACGCGACATCAACAGTTGGGCCGCGACCAGTACGACGAAGCCGATCACGATCACCAGCCCGGTGTAGTTGATGGGGCTTTCATCGCATGGGGTCGGAGGATTAAGGCGGAGAATCGCGCGGGTCAGGCGACGGTCAGCTGATCGACGACTTCCCGGACGCCCTTGACCGACCATGCCGCGTCGCACACGGCGCGACGCTCCGCCAGCGATGCGACCTTGGCCGTCACCGAGACGATACGGCCGACGCGCCACGCGACTGCGACTACGAAGTTCGCGTGGTTCGCGTCGGCAACGGAGCCGAGATGCGCCGCGATGACGGCGCATCATCTTGTAGGCGACTCGCATTTAGTGGGGGCGGGTCGCAAACCCGCATGCAGTCAAAAGCGCTCTAACCGGAAAATTACAAGGAAATCAAGGTTACCCCAGCAAAGGCGACGTTTGGACCCGCCGTCATTGTCAGCGCGCGTCGAGAGCGGACGTTGACAGAAATCAACCGTACAAAATGCCCGGTATCGCGCCGGATATCGATGCAGAATCCGCACGACAGGCTCTGCTATGCGATTTCGCACACCGTTGGCGTTTCACCCGTCGCAGCAATCGACTACCCGAGAATATTGTCGCCAAGGTCCAGCAACTGATGACGTAGTGCAAAGCGAATCATGTCCGATTCATTGGTCAGATCCAGTTTTTCCAGAATGCGCGACTTGTACGTGCTGACCGTTTTGATGCTGATGCTCAGGCTCCCGGCCATCTGCGAGATCGATTGTCCGGCGGCCAAACCAACTAGGACCTCGAACTCCCGCTCAGTCAGACGATGATGCGCGAGCGCCCCACTGTCGCCGTTGGCGGTTTGCGCCAACAGATCGCCCACCATCGTGCTCACGTATACCCCGCCATCGGCAAGCTTTCGAACCGCGTCGATCAGGTCCGACCGCGAGCAAGTCTTGGAAAGAAATCCCGAAGCCCCTGCCCGGAACGCACGCACCGCATGGGTCTGTTCGGAATGCGCGGTCAGAACGAGCACCCGGACGTCCTGGTGCTCCTTCTTGATTCGCCTGATAAGGTCGACTCCGTGAATGCCGGACATCATCCATCCGAGCGACAGCACGCGCGGCTTCAAAGCGCGCACGAGTTCGAGTGTGCCGGCCCCGTCCGTCGCTTCACCTGCGACGTCGAAATCGCCGACCGCTCCTAGGACGTCGCGCACACCTTCCCGCAAGACAGCATGCGCGTCGGAAATCACCACTTTGATCATGACAAACACCCATCCGCTCGGCAGGTGAACGAACTCGCAATGACGTGCGATTCACAGACACCGGTTTGTTTGAAAGCATGGGGGCGTAAAGGCGTGTCGTCTGCACGCTGACGTACAAAGTACGTCGGCCTTGGCCGATCGCCACGGCACGCGCGCTTCCGAGCGAAACAAGGTCCGTTCAAACCCGGAGCCGAATGTCGAGCGATACCCCGAAGTTGCGCCCTCTTGATCCAGATCAGCTGCGCAAGCCAGGCCCGTGCCGATGCTGTTCATACGCCGTCAACGGTGTTCCAGCCTGCCGTACGATGTCATCCGTGGGAGCTGTCGGAACCACCTCCTGTACGGCACCGGACAGACCGCGGATTCGGGCGGGTGAGATGCTTCGAGACGGGGCGCGAGGCCCACCCATCATGTCCATGATCGTGAGAGCACCATGTGCGTCCGCTATGTCCGCACTGCTGCCGCCGTCAGCTATTGCGCACCGCTTTCGGCTGAACTTTCCCGATGCGGGGATCCTCGGGAGATCGATTCCCCGACTTGGAACGCCGGATCCGGCACGCGGCAGCTCGTCATCTATCCAGATGGCGTTGTGCGCAGCATCAATTGGGGATACCGCCCCCCTTGTGTGTTGCCCAGCAGCTTCCGCAAATCGTCACTGCACGCGCAGAAAACGTCACCTACAGCGCGGTCTTGCGAGCTCTCTGGACGTCGGGCCGGGTGATCGTGCCAGCTGACACCTGGTATGAGTGGATCGGAACAGACAGCGGAGGGCGGCAGCCCTATGCAATCAGGCCAAAAACCGCCGGCCCGCTCTTTTTCGCGGGCGTTAGCAGTGTGCTGCTCGACCACGAAGTACGCAATGGAGACGGGTTCATCATCACTACGGCCGGCCGATCAGGTCTTTTCGAAGTGCATGGCAGGCGCCCGATGGTATTCGCCGAAGACGCCGCCCGCGAGTGGCTGGATCCCGCGACGTCGGCCGAGGTGGCCGACAAGCTCGTGCGCTACGCTGTCGTTTCAACCGACGCATTGGAATGGTTTCGGGTGGGTCCCGCCGTCAATAGGTGAGGGAATGACGGTGCGGAACTGATCAAACCAATTTGACGGGTACAAAGGACAGGACCGAACTGTCTGCTAGGAAAGCTTCATTGCACGTTGCTTACATCATCGAATGGTCGAGATGTTGACCCTATTACCGATCAGGCTTCAGGCGAGGCGTCCCCGCGAGTGCCGATCTCACCCGCTAAATTGAACATATGACTCAGGACTCCGACATCACAATTGGCGCGAGGATGCCGGCCATCATTCGGCAACCCGGTTCGGTCCGTCGACTTGTGCCAATCGGCAGACTTTTTGTGGTGCTGATGCATTGTATTGCTTAACATGCGAAGGCTCGATTTCGTCAAGAGGCGCGCCATCGAAGAATTCCTTTAACCGCCGAATCTGCATGAAGTTGCAGTTCCTCGCGCGATCGCCCGCGGCGGCTAGCCTTTGACTTCCTGCTTCGTGTCGCCAGTGGCTCGGCCAATTTCCTCGTTGACCTTGCCCTTTGCCTTCTCCGCGACGCCCTTGACGTGATCCTTGTTCATATGAATGTTCCAGTCACACCTGCTGGATGGATGACCTACCTCCCGTCGCGATGAGCGCATCGAGCGATGCACGCGATACGGCAGAAGCTGAAAAGCGGCAATTGCTCACCGCATTCCGCAGTCACGCTGGCGCGTGCATGGCGGAATGCCGGCCGAGCCTCCTGCTGACGTGCCGCTACATCGGCGGCGTATTACCCGAATGAACCGCCCCGCCCCATTGCGAATCCGCCACCGCAGGCCAATGGTCTTTGTCGAATCCGGATGCGCTCTTCATCCGTTCTTCTGTTACGTCGAGCCGGAAGCATTTCTTGCCGGTATCGAGGGTGAACGCGCTCCACGGCACCGCGAAGAGTTTGTCGCCTATCCCGAAGAAACCGCCACACGACAGTACGGCGTACGCGATCCGGCCGCTGCCAACGTCTAGCATGATGTCTACGACCTTCCCGATCTCCTTGCCATCGGATGATAAAACGTTATCGCCGGTCAGCGTGGTAGCAGCCATAACATCAGGACCAGGCCCGCCTGTGGTGGTTGCGCGACCGATGATGCGGGCGCCGCTGCCGTTGCTCGGAAGTGGATTGCTGGGAGAAACAGGTGTCATGATCAGCTCCGGTATTCGTTGCACGAAATGCCGGCGAGCGTCGCCGGCCAGCGTGACGGTGCGAAGCGGGCGCCGATCCGGCTCTGTTCCGAGCCGGGACGATGCGCGCTTCGCCTGCAATTGCCCGCCGTCATTCGGGCCGAAAACATTCTCGATTCGAGCAGCGTTTCGGGCTGAAATGCAAGCTGGTTTCCGCGCTATGCCCAGCCTGGATCGTTGCCGTATCACACTGCGCATCGCCTCGAGCAGCACCGGCTTTCGGCCCCGGTATCCATTGCTGTCGACGAGATGACATTGGAAGCGCGACGCATGTACGATGCGCGTCGACGTGCCGTGCCGAGGCTCCCGCGGTGTCGATGTGTGCTCGGTGCGCGTACCGGGCATGCGGCTGGAGAACACATCCGAACTATCGTGGCATGAGTACATGTCAACTCAACCTACCCTATGCGTGAGCAGCCCGGGAGTCCGTACGCTGCCGTACCCATGCGGGAACGGCAGTGATGCGGTCGCAGCATGGGAGCGGTCACCGACCGCCTGTTGCGACGCCGCCTTGGTCTCAAGCGTCGATTGAAAATGGAATGCCGATTTTCGATCCATGCGGACATCGACAATGGCGTATGCGCCTCCACCCTCCGCATGACGGGGTCACTCAAAGCAAGTCGGGAACGGTCAGCCGGTGGCGGGTTACTTAACCGAAGTGATTCGGCGATTCGGGGGTGGAAAGCGGGTTGCCGGTCAGTCCCGGTCGCTGCGCATCGTGAGAAATCATGCCGTCCTCCAGGATCGCGCACATTGCGACGAGCAGAATGATCGCGACGGCCACGAGTCCCGCACAGCCGATGATCTTGAGCGTTTTCATTTTGCTTCCTGCGATAAACGATGGCTGTCGCGACCTGGATCGTTTTGATCGCGATCGTTGACCAGCCATTGCGCGACGAGCACGTGAACAGGATGCCCTATCTCAATCCCAAATAGCCGAGGACGAACAGAACGATGACCACGGCTCCAACGAGCCAGACAATGTTGTTCATGGCAACTCCCCTCAAGTTAGACGCCAACCTGATCTGCTGCGCGGCTTGTGGGCCACGGAGCCACGCTGGCGAAGCTTCCAGCGATACCCGGCATTTTGCCGCAGCAAAGACTTGCGCGATTGAGCCGGTTATCGGTTCGAGGACGCGCCTCGCGACGGGGGCCGGGACCCCGTGCGCGAAGGACGAAACTTGACGTTCTCGCATCCGACAGCGCATGTCTGTACGGTAGTAGCCGCAGTGAGGTTGGCACGATGCGTGAAGCACCGTCCGAGAGGGGAATAGCCCCCCTCATGAAGCCTCCGTGTCCAATCAGACTTTTTTGACAGCTTCCTTGGCGTCGCCAAGATTCTTGCGCGCCTGGCCGGCTGCTTGCTGGAGATCGCCTTTGACTTCCTGTTTCGTGTTGTGCGTGGCACGGCCAATGACCTCATTCACCTTGCCTTTGACCTTCTCCGCAGTTCCCTTGACTTGATCCTTGTTCATGGTAGAGCTCCAATACGTAACTGATCTGTGGATGCTGCTGCTATCTGTTGCCGTCAGGTGATGACACCGTCCGACCGGTTAATCGGTATTCGATAAAAATCATCAGATATCCATATTTTTACCGGCTGGCAAGGGCGTTTCAATGTGCGGGCGGACGATTCATGGCGACGTCTCGGGTCGCTGCCCAGTACGGCTGCCGATTGTAGAACTGGTGAAGCGACGAGCCCCACTGCTCGTCCGCCATCGATGGCCAATGGTCCTTGTCGAACGCGGGGGCATTTTTCACGTGGTCTGCGGTAACGTCGAGCCGGAAGCATTTTTCGTCCGTGTCCAGGGTCAGCGCACTCCACGGAATGGCGTAAAGTTTTCCGCCGATACCGAGAAAGCCCCCGCTTGACAGCACGGCATAGGCAACCCGGCCGCTGCGTACGTCCAGCATGATGTCTGAAATCCTCCCGATCTCCAGCCGGTCGGACGTGAAGAGCTTGTTTCCCTTGAGCGTATCGGCTTCCATCACGTTGGGGCCGGGTCCGTCGCCGGCCCCACTGCCGACAATCGCCGCACCTGTATCGCTGGTCGATGGCCGATGGGTCGGGTCTAGTATCGTCATGATTCCCTCCTGGGTTCATTTCGCAGGACGCCGGCGCGGATCGCCGGCTCGCCGGCTCGCCGCGATGGACAGCACGCACCGGTCACGCGATATGAACGGTTACGTGCCGGACAGGTGTCGCCTCTGGCCGCCCTACCCGCTGCGCACCTGCCGCTCACGCTGAGCGTCCGGTGCATTGAAGAGGGAGAGCGAGTCGCAACGATGCGCGCAGCCGGGAGACGAAGTCGGTACGGCGCCGTACCGGGCCGAGAAAAGGAACGATCGGAACCGATGCTCAGATGAAAACGAACATCGCGATCACGGCGGCGCCCATCACACCGGTTGAAAGCCACCCCACCCACCGCAGCAGCACGGGCGTGACGAAGGTGCCCATGACCTTTTGGTTCGACGCCATCAGCATCATCAGCACCATGATCGGTACCGACGTGACGCCGTTGATGACCGCGCTCCAGAACAGCGCCTTGATCGGGTCGATCGACGTGAAATCGAGCGCGAGGCCCACGACCGTCGCGAGCACGATGATCGCGTAGAACCGTTTCGCCAGTTGCGGCTCGAGCGCGAGGCTGTTTCTCCACTTGAACGTGCCGGCCATCGCGTAGGCCGCCGAGCCGGCCAGCACCGGCAGCGCGAGCAGCCCCGTGCCGATGATGCCCAGACTGAAGAGCAGGAACGCAAACTGGCCGGCGATCGGTTTCAATGCGGAGGCGGCCTGCGCCGACGTCTGGATGTCGGTGATATGGTGCGCATGCAGCGTGACCGCAGTCGTGAGAATGATAAAAAACGCAACGAGATTGGAAAATGCCATTCCGATCGACGTATCAAGGCGGATGCGGCTCAGGTTTGCCGGCCCTTGCGACGGCATTTTCGTCAGCGCCTGCTGCTCCTTCTTCGCCTGCAGTTCCTCGACCTCCTGTGACGCCTGCCAGAAGAACAGGTACGGGCTGATGGTCGTGCCGAACACGGCGACTACCGTCGTGACGTAGCCGGTGCTCCACGAGCCGTGCGGAAGTACCGTGCGCAGCGCCACGGTCGCCCATGGGATCTGGACCGCAAAGATCACGCCGACGTAGGCGAACAGCGCCAGGGTGAGCCACTTGAGGATGCGGACATACCTGCGGTACGGCACGAACATCTGCAACACCAGCGAGAACACGCCTAATCCGACCGTGTAAGCCCGCGTGGGGCCGCCGACCAGTAGATTGACGGCTGCGCCCATGGCCGTCAGGTCGGCCGCGATATTGATCGTGTTCGCCACCAGCAGGAGGATGACGGTGCCATACAGCAGCCACCGCGGGTAATGACGTCGCAGATTCGTCGCGAGACCATGGCCGCTCACCCGGCCGATCCTCGCGCTCACGACCTGAATGGCGACCATCAGCGGATAGGTCAACAGGACGGTCCACAGCATGTCGAAGCCGAATTGCGCACCCGCCTGCGAATAGGTGGCAATGCCGCTCGGATCGTCGTCCGCCGCACCGGTGATCAGTCCAGGTCCGAGCTTCGTCAGCCACGAGTCGGCCTGGCTATCGACATCGCTATTGAGTTTTTCAGACGGAACCATGTCTTAATCCATAAACGCTCGGAGCGGCGCGACAACTGTTGATTGCAGGACCGAATCCACTATTCATGCCGCGCACCAGACGTGGTTCGGTACCCGAAGTGATTGACCGAGGGCACCACCGCGAAGGCGTGCGGCGTGCCGCCGATCGAACTGCGCCGGCACAGCTTTCCATTGCGCAGTCGTGACATCGGTCACGACGAACCATGCCTGAAGGAACATGGTTGGCCGGTTTCATGTGATGACCGCAGCCGACCTACCATCCTTCCCGTTGCCCGGACCCATGCGCGCCCTGGTCGTCGGCATGCCCGGAGTGATTCATATGGTCGCGGGAAGGGCCACTTTGATTCCACCCGCTTTCGTGACCACCTCCATACGAACCGCCATACCCCCCGCCTCGATCACCACGATAGCCGTCGCCGGGTACCCAAAGGCATCCGGCAAGCACGGTTGCAATAGCGGCAAGACAGACATAGGTCAATGAACTCATGTTGCTCTCCTTACCAGTCGCATCCGAGTGTGGCGCTTCGTTTGATCGACCGGAGACGAATGACGGAATCATTCTCCACAGATGTGAACCACGTCGATGTTCGTGAAAAGATCGTGCACGAATGGATGGTTGCACGAGACATCCTGCTGTCGACGAGATTGCGTGTCTGTACGGTGAAGAACGCTTGTGGAGGCGGACAGGTGGACGCGCCTTGTCGCCATCGTGATTCTTCGTAATACGATTTGACATACGTTGCCGGACCGGTTGCGCGACATCGACCGGCACGGACCATCTCCGTTGTCGGCTTGCCAAAATCGACACGCCGGACGTGACGCGCCCGCTGCAACGCTGAACGAAACGCGGGCCGAGGAAGGTGTTGCGTCTTTGTACGCTGTCGTACCGCGTCCGCAGCCGCCCTGGCGTAGCGTCTGAAGCTCCAGCAACCACCAGGAGACGATGATGCTGCGACGAACATTCATATGGGGTACGCCGGGATCCATCCTTGCCATTTCTCTTGCGGTTTCGGGTTGCACGATGACCGGCACATCCGACGCCAGCGGCCATCAGGTCGACAAGCGCCACACCATCGATGCAGGCGTCGACTCGACCCTTGCACGCCTTTACACGAGCGCCAACGGCTCGCATGAGCTCGTCGGCAAGGCGCGTGGCGTACTGGTGTTCCCGTCCGTCATCGCGGCCGGCTTTGGGATCGGCGGTCAGTACGGTGAAGGCTCGCTGCGCGTTGCCGGAAACACGGTCGGGTACTACAGCACCACGACAGGCTCGATCGGGCTGCAGATCGGCGCGCAATCGAAAGCCATCATTTTCCTGTTCATGACAGCGGATGCGCTTGATCGCTTCCGTAACAGCGAAGGCTGGTCGGCGGGCGGCGATGCATCGGTGGCGGTACTAAAGGTCGGCGCGAACGGCAACGTCGACACCAGCACCGCGACCACGCCGATCGAAGCGTTTGTCATGACGAACAGCGGATTGATGGCGGGTGTGACGCTCGAAGGAACGAAGATCACGAAGCTGACGGCGCTGTAGCGCTCACGCTCAAGGCCTGCCGGGCGAACGAACCGGCCAACACGGCGATCCGATGGCGTGGCGGCGGATCCGAATTCAACGCGCCTGATACCCTCATAAACTTACTCGTGCACGGAGCTTGTCCGGCGACGTACCGGACGCACGCGATTCATCGCGTGCACACCGTTCCGCGGTCGACGCCGGGCAGGCCTCGCGACCGCGATTTCCCGTCAACCGCTACGTGAAATATCGGTTCCATATCGAGTGCGCGTGATTGCGCGCACCTTGATGAGACATGTGCCGACACTATAATTTTTGAAGGCAGATTCGCATTCGAACGGTCATTCCGAACTCATCGAAAAAAGGACGCATTGGCACCGCCCTCCCGTCCGGTCGTCGGATCGGTAAAGTATGATGGTTGTCTGGTCCCGCCGATTCCCGCTGCGCCCATATCGGCCGGATTCTCCATCACCTTCCGGGCGCGAGCGCAGGAGCCACGCATGCAGGACAACCCGCCCATTACCGAAAATCACCTGCTTGCCGCGCTGCCGGAAAACGAACGCGCGCACCTCGCCCCCCACCTGACCCTTGTCGACATGCCGTTGGGAAACGTGCTGTACGAGTCGGGCGGCCAGATGCATCACGTCTATTTTCCGACCACGTCGATCGTGTCGCTGCTGTATGTGATGGAGGATGGCTCGTCCGCTGAAATCGCGATCGTCGGCCATGAGGGCATGATCGGCGTGTCGCTGTTCATGGGCGGCGAAACGACGCCGAGCCGCGCCGTCGTGCAAAGCGCGGGGCAGGCCTACCGGCTCGACGCGCGCATCCTGAAAGAAGAATTCCGGCGCGGCAATGCGATGCAGCGCCTGTTGTTGCGCTATACCCAGGCGCTCATCACGCAGATGGCCCAGACCGCGGTGTGCAACCGACATCACTCGATCGACCAGCAACTTTGCCGCTGGCTGCTGCTCAGCCTCGACCGCCTGCCTTCGAACCAGCTGCGCATGACGCAGGAACTGATCGCCAACATGCTGGGCGTGCGCAGGTCGGGCGTGACGGAAGCGGCACTGAAGCTGCAGGACGCGGGCCTCATCCGCTACAACTACGGCCATATCGAGGTGCTGGATCGCCCTGGGCTCGAAAAGCGCGTGTGCGAATGTTATGGGGTGGTCAAACGCGAATTCGATCGCCTGCTTCCCGATCTGAAGCGACTCTAGCCGCTACTGCGCCGCATCGTACCGGCCTTTCCCGAACGTGCCCCTGGCGCCACGCGAATGCGTGGAAGCGACCCGATATCTCCGTGGCAACGTCTCATCCGGCTACCCTGTACACCGGGAACATCGGCGCGCCATCGCCACGATCGATACCTCCTCGATCAGCGATATCGCTGAATACCGGCGACGACTCGATGGATCGCGGTCACGCAGGGCGCTGACCCGCGCCGCGCCGTGCAAACTGCGCTAACGGTGCTTGACGTGCGACAACTTCCGGTGATGCTTTCGATGTGCCGGGCGGGAAATCATCCTGGTGACACCGCCGATCGACGGCGGATCGCTGGCGGGGAATGTCCCCTCGACTGCCTCGTCGACATTGCGTTCGCTCTTGCCGCCGTTCGTATGCTGCTCTCGATACCTGCTGCGCATAACCGCCTCCGTGGCGCTGAGTGTCGGACGAGGCTGGCCGGCTTCGACTGACCGGCGTATCGACGGCCAGCCAGCGTGGAATCCCGCCGATTACGATGCCAGCATAGGCCCGATTTGAAAATTCCGCTGGACGCGGATCGCGAGCCACCGCGAAGCGCCGCGCATCGGGAGACGAGCCACGCGCACCGGCAAACCGTCCGGCATCGGACAGACTGAGCCACGCGTCCCGCGTATAGCTACGCTACCGGGCCGAATTTTCCGTCGACCGAGTGAGTCGCGGTACGTCGACTCCTTCAGAAATTTCATCAGGATCCACCATGACACCCGCTCTTCTCGCCGCCCCCCGAAAGATTGCCTACGCGTTCTCCCTGGCGGCAACAGTCGCCTTCGGCGCAGCCGTCTTCCCCCAACTCTCGAAGGCCGCCGGACCCGCACCGGACCGGTCACCGCCCCACGTCATGACCGTGGCCGCCCAAAAGTCGGTCGACGGGCGCATCAACAGCCTGCACCAGCGACTTGGCATCACACCCGGCCAGGAATCCCTGTGGCAGCCAGTCGCGCAGGTGATGCGGGACAACGCGAAAGCGATGGAGACGCTCAGGAAGATCCGTAGCGATCATGCGAGCAGCATGAGCGCGATGGACGATCTCCACTCCTATGGCGATGTCGCCAACGTGCACGCCGATGGCGTCAAAAAGCTGACCACGGCATTTCAGCCGCTGTACGACAGCATGTCCAATACGCAAAAGCAGAACGCGGATGCGATTTTCCGTGGCAACGACCACCACCTGATCAAGAAACAATAGTTCCGGACCGTCCGCCGATACCGGCTGTCGATGGCAGTCACTGACCAGCGGATTCCGGATTCGTACACAGGAGAACATGATGGACGTTTCTATCGGACATGCACGTCGAACCACAATGGCGCCGAGATCGGGCATGCGACTCGTCGGCCTGATAGTCGCGATCGGCTGCCTTTTCGCCGCACCGCCGTTGCATGCGGAGAGAATGAATCACGGTTTGGACCAGGGCAATCACGCGCGCATGACACATCAGGATGGTCGTCACTACGGCCATTACCGGAACGGTGGCCACGACGGTTATGACGGCGACGAGGAGTATGCGTATGGCGCGCCTCCGATGGTTTACGCGCCGGTACCGGCACCGGGCATCTCGCTGTTCATGCCGCTGCGGCTGCGCTGAGACACGAACCGAATCCGGCAGCCTCGGTCGCCCGGCAGCCCGTCGACGTGTTGATCCTAACTGCTTCGCGATCCTGACGACGAAGACCGAGAGAATGTTCCGCGACATATCGGGAAGGACGGCTCGCCGCCGGATGGATCACCCCCGTGCTCAAGCGGGTGCATGCTTTGTACGGTTTCGTACCGCATCGGCCATTCGGCGCGTGTAGCGTTTCAACCATGCCGACCATCCGAGGGGGCGCGATCGGCAGGAATCGCTCGGCACCAACGGACGAACGACTGGATGCCACGGTGTGACAGGCAGTTCAGCCGGATCACCGACGTGCCGGGCATCGCTCTGGCGAGGACATCATGTTGCGAAGCATTCGAAGGTTGCACGGAGACACGGTTCGAGCGAAGGACGGCGATATCGGCCACATCCACCAGGCCTACTTCGACGATGGCAACTGGTGCATCCGTTACCTCGTCGTCGAGACGGGCGACTGGCTGCACGACAGGCAAGTGCTGGTCTCGCCATATTCCGTCACGCATGCCGATCCCGAGACCCGTACGCTATACGTCAGCCTCACGCAACAGCAGGTGAGGGACAGTCCGAATGTGGACACGCACAAGCCGGTATCGCGCCAGCACGAGATCGAGTACCTGCGTTACTACAACTACCCGACCTACTGGGGTGGCCCGAACCTTTGGGGAATGGGCGCATACCCTGCTTTCGATCCCGCCGGGCCGTCGCAGGACGCCGACGCGGGCGATCCGCTTCTCCCGCACACCGCGCCGGCCGGCACAGCGGCGGATACGCATCTGCGCAGCACCGGCGAGGTCGACGGATATCGGCTCGAAGCCAAGGACGGACATCTCGGTCACGTGTCCGACTTCATTTACGACGATGAAGCCTGGGTGATCCGCTATCTGGCAATCGACACGTCGAGCTGGTGGTCGACCGGCAAGGAAGTGCTGATCGCGACTCACTGGCTCGACCAGGTGGACTGGCCCACGGAAACGGTATCGACCACGCTCACGCGCGACGCGATCCGCCAGAGCCCTCCATACGACGACTCGCAGCTCGTTCATCGCAGCTACGAGATCGAGTTGCACGAGTTCTACGGCAAGCACGGCTATTGGCACGGAGACCGATAACGCTGACCCGCGCAACGGGTAGCCAACGCAACCCCCTTCCATGCGGGATATCGCGTGACAGGACGCCAGGGAGCAGCTGCATGACCTCAACCGATTTCCCGCCAACCGAAGGTTCGGCACTCGATGCGCTCTGTATCAATACGCTGCGCTTCCTGTCGATCGATGCCGTGCAGAAAGCAGCGAGCGGACATCCAGGCTTGCCGCTCGGCGCCGCACCGATGGCCTATGCGCTATGGATGCGCCATCTCAAGCATCACCCCGCCAATCCGGCGTGGCTCGATCGTGATCGCTTCATCCTGTCGGCCGGACATGGTTCGATGCTGCTGTACAGCCTGCTTCACCTCACCGGTTACGACCTGCCGCTCGATCAGATCGTCCGCTTCCGGCAATCGGGCAGCCTCACGCCCGGCCATCCGGAGCGTGGCCTCACGCCGGGCGTCGAGACGACCACCGGCCCGCTCGGCCAGGGCCTCGCCAACGCCGTCGGCATGGCGATGGCGGAAACGCGGCTCGCCGCGTGCTACAACCGCCCCGGTTTCGAGATCGTGGATCACCACACCTATGCACTCGTCAGCGACGGCGACCTGATGGAAGGCGTCGCGGCGGAAGCCGCATCGCTTGCCGGCCATCTCCGGCTCGGCAAGCTGATCTGCCTGTACGACGACAATCGCGTCACGCTATCCGCCGGCACCGCGATCACCTTCACCGAAGATCGCGCGCAACGGTTCGACGCCTACGGCTGGCATACGGAAACGGTCGACGACGGCAACGACCTTGCCGCCATCGACGCGGCGCTGCTCGCCGCACGTGCCGAGCAGCGGCGTCCGTCGTTGATCCTCGTGCGCACACATCTCGGCTACGGCTCGCCCAACCGGCAAGACACCTACCAGGCTCACGGATCGCCGCTCGGCGACGCCGAGGTGCGCCTGACCAAGCACAACCTCGGCTGGCCGCCCGATCCCGCGTTTCATATCCCCGCACCGGCGCTCGCGCATTTTCGCCGGGCGCTGGCGGAGGGGCAAATACGGGAAGCGCACTGGAACACCTTGTTCGCAGCCTATGCGCGCGCGTTTCCCGAGCTGGCGGAGATGCTGCTGAGCTCGGTGCGCGGCGCGCTGCCCGACAGTTGGGACCGCAATATCCCGGTCTTTCCGGCCGATCCGAAAGGCATGGCGACGCGGGTCGCATCCGGCAAGGTGCTGAACGCCCTTGCCCCCCGCGTCCCGTCGCTCATCGGCGGCTCCGCCGATCTGAATCCCTCCACCTTCACCGCGCTGACCGGGCACGGCGATTTCGAGGCCGTCGGCATGAACGCGCTCGACCGGCAAGGTTCCGACGGCGGCGGCTGGAGCCGCAGCGGCCGCAATCTGCATTTCGGCGTGCGCGAGCATGCAATGGGCGCGATCCTGAACGGCCTGGCGGCCCACGGCGGCATCGTGCCGTTCGGCGCGACCTTCCTGATCTTTTCCGACTACATGCGTCCACCGATCCGGCTCGCCGCATTGATGCGTCTGCAGGTGATCTACGTGTTCACGCACGACAGCCTCGCCGTCGGCGAGGACGGTGCGACGCATCAGCCGATGGAACAGCTTGCCGGCCTGCGTGCGGTCCCGGGCCTGCTGGTGATTCGACCGGCCGATGCCAACGAAACGGCCGTCGCGTGGCGCGTGGCGCTCGAAGCGCGAGAACGGCCGACCGCGCTGATCCTGACCCGCCAGGACGTGCCGACCATCGATCGCCTCCGGTTCGCGCCGGCAGAGGGCTTGCGGCGCGGCGGCTACGTGCTCGCCGATGCCCCCGACGGTCGCCCCGCGCTGATCCTGATCGCGACAGGCTCGGAAGTCGGGCTCGCGCTGGCAGCGCACGCCGAGTTGCTCGCGCGCGGCGTGGCGGTTCGGGTGGTGTCGCTGCCCTGCTGGAGATTGTTCGACGCTCAGCCCCAGTCGTATCAGGACGCCGTGCTACCGAAGTCGGTCGGTGCGCGGCTGGCGATCGAAGCGGGCGTGTCGCAAGGCTGGCACCGCTATGTCGGCGATCGTGGCGACGTACTCGGCATTGCGGGTTTCGGCGCGTCGGCGCCGGGCGCCGAGCTGATGCGCGATTTCGGCTTCACGGTCGAGAACGTCTGCGACCGCGCACTGAAACTGCTCGTGTGACCGTTGGGCGGCCCATGCGCGTATCAGGCGTTCGAGCCGCCACCGGCATCGCGCGTGCCTGCTTCGAGCACCGCGTCGACCATCGACTGCGCATCGGACACGATGCGCGCCACGTGATCCTCTCCGTTGAAGCTTTCCGCATAGATCCGGTAGAGATCTTCGGTACCTGACGGCCGCGCGGCAAACCAGCCGTGCTCCGTCATCACCTTGATGCCCCCGATCGCGGCCCGGTTGCCCGGCGCCCGATCGAGTATCCGGACGATCGCCTCTCCCGCCAGTTCGGTGTGCGTGAACTGATGCGGCGTTAGCCGCGCCAGCAGCGCGCGCTGCTCAGGTGTGGCTGCGGCCTGTACCCTCCGTTCGGCGGGCGCGCCGAAGCGGTGCGCCAGGTCGCGGTAATGCTCCGCCGGATCGCGGCCGGTTCGGATCGTGATTTCGGCCGACAGCAACGCGGGAACGATGCCGTCCTTGTCGGTCGTCCAGGGTTGCCCGTCGAGCTGCAGGCACGTGGCCCCCGCACTCTCCTCGCCGGCGAACCCCAGCGTGCCGTCGAGCAATCCGCCGACGAACCACTTGAAGCCGACGGGCACTTCGTAGATTGCGCGATCGTGTGCGCGGGCGACACGATCGATCATCTCGCTGCAGACGACCGACTTGCCGACCGCCGCGCGAGCGGGCCATTTCGGCCGATGCGCGAGCAGATAGTCGACGAGCACCGCGAGATAGTGATTGGGCGGCAGCAAACCGTCGCTGCGTGTGACGATCCCGTGCCGGTCGTGGTCGGTATCGCACGCAAACGCGACATCGAATTGGTCTTTCCGCGCGATCAGGCTCTGCATCGCATACGGCGACGACGGATCCATGCGGATCCGCCCGTCCCAGTCGACGCTCATGAAGCGAAAAGTCGGATCGACTTCCTCGCTGACGATCGCAAGATTCAGTTGGTAACGCTCGGCAATCGCACCCCAGTAGTGCACGCCGGCGCCGCCGAGCGGATCGACGCCGAGCCGGATCGGCGCGCCGCGCAGGATGTCCATGTCGATGACGCTGGCCAGGTCGTCGACATACGTCGCGAGGAAGTCGTACCGGTGCGTCGTGGCGGCATTCGATGCCGTCGACAACGAGACGCGGCTCACCCCCGCGAGCCGCGCTTCGAGCAGATCGTTCGCGGCCGCTTCGATCCATCGGGTGACGGCTTCCCCGGCCGGGCCGCCGGTCGCCTGGTTGTACTTGATGCCGCCGTTGTCCGGCGGATTGTGCGACGGCGTCACGACGATGCCGTCGGCGAACCCGGCATTGCGTCCCCGGTTGTACGTCAGGATCGCGCGCGAAACGGCCGGCGTGGGCGTGTATTCACCCGGCGGCGCCAGCATGACCTCGACGCCATTGGCAGCCAGCACCTCAAGCACGCTCGCCTGCGCCGGTTCGGAAAGCGCATGCGTATCGATGCCGACAAACACCGGACCGTGGATGCCGTGCGAACGTCGATACCGGCAGATCGCCTGCGTGATCGCGAGGACATGCCACTCGTTGAAGCTGCGGGTCAACGCGGAACCCCGGTGTCCCGACGTGCCGAACGTCACGCGTTGCGCCGGGACTGCCGGGTCCGGCATATCGGTGTAGTACGCGGTCACGAGGCGGGGAACGTCGATCCACAGCGCGTAAGGCGCGAGCCGGCCTGCCAGCGGACTGACGGGCATCGCGGCCGGCGCGCCCGGCGGGTCGGATGTAGCGGGATTCAACATGCCTCCTGTCTGGGACCCAGCCGCCATTCTCGTTCGAGCGCGAACCATGACTACCGCCACGCGCCCGGCGGATGGCGGGCGCCGCCGCGCCCCCCCTCGAACGCGCGACGCGGCGGCCGTGCTCAATGCGCGGCCAGCTTGCCCGCTCGACGCTCGAGCATGAGGAGAAGGGCGATGATGCTGACGAGATGCATGCGCTCCGAGGGTGTCACGCAGCCGTGTTCCAGGATCGATTCCAGCCGAATGCGCCAGAGAGCCCATGGCGCAGGCTCACCGAGCGTGACGCGTGCAACGAGTCGTTCAAGTGAACGCAGATCTCCCTCGATTGCTGTATGCGCCATGGCCATGCTCCAGTTGTCACGAGGATCGGCGAACAGTCTATGACGAAGCACTGCACCGCTCTGCCCGCTACCGTACATGGGTGCATGCCGCTTCGTGCGCACTTTCCCGGCTGCGTCAGCCGCGGCCACGCGTCATTTCGATCGCGATGGTTGCGACGGTTGCGCCCGGTCCTTTGTCCGCCATCGGACAGACGCCGAATCGACTCGCTGCGAACGTGGTACGACCGGAGCGATATTGTGCGACGAATGCAAGGCATCGACGCCCAGTTCGGTGTGTGCCGTCCCGCGCGTGCCGCGTGCCGCCTGAACGACACCGCATGGCGACCTGCGTTCGACGCTCGACGCGCGGCGAGCGCGACGTTACCCATGCAGGACGTTCAAATTGACCGAAACCATCGGATGCCTCATCTTCGGAGCCCTGCTGATTTTCATGGGACTCATCGGGTCGTCGCTCAAGCGTCTGCCGCTGAGCGCGGCCATGGTGTATCTCGGGATCGGCTTTCTGATTGGACCGGCCGGCCTCGGCTTCCTGTCGCTGACATTGCCGGACGACGTCACGCACTTGCGCATCGCGGCCGAAATCGGCTTGCTGATCTCGCTGTTCGCGATCGGCCTGAGGCTGCGTGTCCCACCCGCCGATCGCCGCTGGATGCTGCCGATTCGGCTTGGCGTCGTCGCGATGATCTTCACCGTCGCGTCGATCGCCGCGCTCGGCATGCTGGTGCTGCATTTGAGTCTCGGCGTCGCGGTACTGCTGGGCGCGATGATCGCGCCGACGGATCCCGTGCTCGCTCATGACGTCGGCGTGCGCGACGCGGGTGACGTCGAACTGGTGCGTTTTTCGTTGTCCGGCGAAGGCGGGATCAACGACGGCACCGCCTACCCTTGCGCGGTGATCGGCCTGCTTGCGTGCGGGTCTGGCACGATGTCGGAGCTTCACTGGAGCATGCTCGGCGGCATTGCATGGGGTATCACCTCCGGCGTGGGCGCCGGCTGGCTGCTCGGCTTCGCCACCGCCCGGCTCGTCGCATTCCTGCGCAGCCGCCACGGACAGGCGCTCGGCCTCGAAGGGTTCTTCGCGCTGGGCCTGATCATGCTGTCGTACGGCGTGACGCTCGCCATTCATGGCTACGGGTTCCTGGCCGTGTTCGCCGCGGGCATCGCGATGCGGCGTGTCGAGCATCGAACGAGCGGCCGGAAGACGTCGAAGGAGACGGTCGGCATCGTGGACAGCGAGGATGTCGAGGCCACCGCCACCGATCCCGACAAAGCCCATGCCTTCGTCGCGGAATCGGTCATGGGATTCACGATCGAGCTCGAACACATCGCCGAAGCCGTGCTGATCCTGCTGATCGGCGCGCTCGTCTCCGGCTATTGGGTTGAAATGCTCACCTGGGCCGGCGCGGCCGTGGTCGCGACCCTGCTGTTCGTCATCCGGCCGGCGGCCACCCGGCTCGCGCTGATCGGGTCCCGGGCGTCGCGCCACCAGCGCCGGCTGATCAGCTGGTTCGGCATTCGCGGCGTGGGTTCCCTGTATTACCTGATGCTGGCCCTCGAGCAAGGGCCGCGTGCGCAACTGTTGCCGCTGGTTCCATGGGTACTGGCCATCATCGCCATGTCGATCGTGCTGCACGGCATTTCAGCCGCGCCGCTCATGCGTCGCTATGCGTGAGATCCAGCGCGGGCGCGGTGGCGCGATGCGTACGCGGGTCGAACGGTTCGGCGGGATGCCACACCCGACACTCGCGGTGTCGGGCGGCAGTCTTCCCATGAACCTGCAGCGTCGATGATGTCCCGCGTCACAGCCTGCCCAGCAGCATCAGGATGAGTAACACGACCAATACCACGCCCAGCAATCCGCTTGGACCATACCCCCAGCCGTTGCTGTAGCGCCAGGTCGGGATCACCCCGACCATCAGCAGCACGACAACGATCAGTAGAAGAAGTCCCAGTGACATGTCGTCTCTCCTCAATCAATCATCCGGCGGGTCATGGCGCAGTGCGCTCGCAACGATGGCCATCGAATGCAATCGAACCGATGTGTCCGTCGATACGCTCCCGTGCGCTTCCACGTCGACGCGCGCACGCGCCGTTCGCCGCCTGTCGCGTCGAAATGGGCGGTGCCGCATCTCGAATGCCGGAGGAGCCGGGGAGTCAGTCGTCCTGCTCCTTCATGCAGGACGCGTGCTCGATGCACCCGGTTCGGGACGTGCATCGACTCTTTCGCTATCAATGTAGGCGGACGCGCGCGTGGAGTCTGTCCGGCAACGTACCGGACGCGTGCGGATTATCGCGGACATCGGCGCAAATCATCGGCTTGCCGGTCCGAAGCGACGCCAGCCGCCACTGCACGGCATCGTACCGACTTCCGCTGTTCGCTCGTCCATTCTGGGTCGGCACGCGCGCATGCGCTGCCGATGCCGATACGCGTTCGGCGCCACAACGCGCCGACACATTGCCGATGTACTCGCCGCGATCCGGTTCTAGCGGCCGGATCCATGCGAAGCGGCATTCACCGGAGAAGCTCATGAACGACCTGACTCGGAAAGCCCGCGGCACGCCGCAACAGCATCGGAAATATGCGCAAGATACCGCGACCGATGACGGAATGCCCATTGCCCCCGAAAAGCCGAGGCTGACGAACCCGAACGCGCGCGAGCAACCGCGCACCGCGGAGCAAAAGCGTTCCGACGCGAGCCCGCGTCCGGGAACGGCATGCCGATCGACTCGATAGCGCATCATGCAGCCTGCTTCAGCCACCACGCGCTCAGGGTCGTGCGATGCGGCGGCCAACGCCCGTCAACGGGCGGCAGGGTGCCCTCGTTGCGCTCCGGAGCGTGAAGATGGCGCGGTCGGCCCGCGCCTATGTCCGGGGCAATACCGTCAGATTCCACGCATGGCTCGAGAGCCTGGAGCGTCGCACGTTACCGGAAAACCCCCCGGTCCGGATTGGCGGCAACTGCCACGCAGGCAATCCGTGCCCCGTCGCGAACGCTCAGGGGCACGTCGACAGTCGGAGATCGCGGGCGCCGCCCGCGAGGTTCGTCACCTGCTTTTTCGCGAGAGGCTCGGTTCAGTGGTTCAGTGGAGATGTCCTCCGAACAGCCCGAGCAACCCGATGACGATGAGGTAGATCGCCACGATGTAATTCAACAGACGGGGCACCACCAGAATCAGAATGCCGGCGATCAGCGAAACCAGTGGGCCCGCGCTCGTGAGAATGTGCATACGCCCTCCGCAAGAATGAAAACAACCAATGGAGACCAAGCCGCCCCGCGTCCGCCGCTCGTTACAGCGACTTGAGCCGGGTGACCTTCGTGCCTTCCAGCGTCACGCCGGCCATCAATCCGTTGTTCGTCAGTACGAATGCTTCGATCGGCGCGGTCGCGGTGCTGGTGTCGACATTGCCGTTCGCGCCGACTTTCAGTACTGCCACCGACGCGTCGCCGCCCACCGACCAGCCTTCGCTGTTACGGAAGCGACCAAGCGCATCCTCGGTCATGAACAGGAAAATGATGGCTTTCGATTGCGCACCGATCTGCAGGCCGATCGAGCCGGTCGTGGTGCTGTAGTAACCGACCGTGCTGCCGGCAACGCGCAGCGAGCCTTCGCCGTACTGGCCGCCGACGAAGAAGCCGGCCGCGATGACCGACGGGAATACCAGCACGCCGCGCGCCTTGCCGACGAGTTCACGCGAGCCTTTGGCGGTCGTGTAAAGGCGTGCGAGGGTCGAGTCGACGCCTGCATCGATGGTGTGGCGCTTGTCGGTCTGGTGACCACTGGCGTCGGATGTGCCGGTCGTCGTGCATCCCGAGACCGCGAGGCCGATAGCCAGGATCGATCCCGGCGTACCCCATAGAAATGTTCGTCGCTGCATGATTCACCCCAGGTTGTTCGTGGATACCCCTGACGCTACACACAGGCGAATGCGAATGCGGTACGAAAGCGTACCAAGCCTGCAAAAACAGACAACCTTCTCAACCTGACTTCGCGGCGATCGATCCAACCGCCGCCCGCATGCATACGCTGGCGCACCGGCGGCGATCCGCGTACGGCATCGTACCGACTTCCATCGCGATTGCGCTCAGTGTGTCTTCGGGCGCACCGGCTGTTCCGCGTAAAGCGCCCGATACGACGCTTCGATGGTTCCAGGTTTCGTACCGATCAAGCAGGCGACCCATGTCAAGGAGCAGTGTGATGAACAGGGATCAGGTGAGAGGCCGCATCGCGGAAGCGAAAGGCAGACTGAAGGAAATGGTCGGCAGGATCTTGGGAAATCGATCGACCAGAATGCAGGGTACGGTCGAGCAGGTCGTCGGAAAGACACAAGCGTCATTCGGTGACGCGAAAGAGCAATTCAGGAAGCGGCCGTAGGGGGTTCGCGCGAACGGTTCCGTAGCGCCGCGCGATCGGGCAACGTGATGCGGATTCACTGGATGTTGACCGCGCGTGCAGGCAACATCCGGCGAGACCCGTTTCCCGACTGACCGTCACGATGCCGCAATGCGTCGGGGGTGGTGGTCGCCATGCGCAGCGGCAAGCGGCTTGTGCTGCTCGTTTCCCACGCCGGGAAAGAACGCGTCCCACGCGTCCCGGACACCTTTCGCCGCGGTCGCATCTGCGGTCGCATCCACTGCGTCGCCCGACTTGTCCGGATCGGAGCGCAAGCCTCGCCAGCGCGTAAAGGTGAGCATCGGTTTTTCCGTCCATTCGCCATCGCCAAACTTCGCAAACGCCGTGTCGCCGCTCACCAGTCTCACTTCATACCATCCGTCGCGAACGGGCGCGTATTGGTCCAGCGCAAACCATCGTGTAGATTGGGTTTTCATCATTGCCTCATGGATCCATGAATCGTTGTACAGGACAAAATCCGGTCTCGCCTGGTCGACGCATGCGCGCTAGTCCGCACACCGATTCAGCCACAGACGGCCTGCCGCCGTCATGTTGATCGAACCGCCGGTGCGCGACTCGTATGCAAGCCCGTGAGCCAATAGTTCATCGGCTATGGCGCGTGGAATATCGGCCTGGGAATCCGGAATTCGATCAAGCGATTTGAGTGTCTCGACGACCTCGAGTGAAAGTGGGATGCACATGGCGGCCTCCTCGGTGTTGAGTTCATCGTGAACCGGAAGACGCGCGTCGGTCTGTACGGTATCGACTATTTGGAAGCAGATTCTTCCGCAACCGCACCGCAACCCGGTGATTGACCCGCATCGAGAATATGCTTCGGCATCCGATATTGTTATTGCGAAACCATTGTCGAGCGCGCACACTGAAGATACCTGCCGGTTTGTTGCCAAGGCATCGGCGCCCTTGAATCCTTCGGCGCCAACCGTTGCTCTGTCAGGAGCAAATCATGACCATCCCCACGCTCGAATATCGCGGACATGAACTCCGCGTCTATTCACAAATGCTTTTCCCGCCGTTCGGCGATCCCCACGCTCCCGGCCCGAAGCGTTTTGCTTCAGTCGTGCGCATCGACACGATTCCGGCAACCTCCGCAACGGCACCGCGTTACTCGACCATTTTCGAGCATGGCGCTCCGCAAACGGCGGCGCTCGCACTCGATCTGGCGATGCAATTCGGCAAGGACATCGTGGACGGCAAGATCGCCCCTGCGGCGATCTGATCCGTCCGCCGCATCCGACCCGACGCGAGCACACCTCACTCAGGAGCGATTCATGAAATATCACTCAGGCACCTCAATCGATCGGCGCGATGACGCGACCCGCCAAAAGCAGCGGGATGATCTGGCCCGTGCCGACGTCGAACGCGCCGAAAAGCGCATCCGCCAGGATGCCGGCATCAATTCCAATGCGAGCAAGTGGCGTTATTCGCGTCCAGACAATCGGGCGAGATGAGCGGCGCTTGCGCCGCACCCTGTGGCAGACCGGTCCCGCATGGCGGGTCACCGGCGTGCCGGGATCACGCATACCGGCGCAGACGCATCGAGAAATCGGCAATCGCCTTGATGCCGCTCTGCTCCGCGCAACGGCACCAATCCTGCAACTGAACCAGCAATTGCTCGTGCGACGCGTGCGACCATGTCCATAGCTCGAGCAACGCCTCGTACATATCGACGTACACGCGCATTCGCCGGTTCGCATTGGGGCTCGTCAGCGCCCGCAGATCGGGCTTGCCCCGATGGCCCCAGGCCTGGCGCAACCAGCGTTTCATGGCGAGCGCGAACGCGCGCTTGTCGTCGCGGCTCATGTCCTTGATGCGGCGCAGTTCCCGCCGGCAGGCGGGTTCGAGCATGCGCGCATAGGCGGCCATCACCGCATGGCGGTTGCGGATGACCGCTTGCAGCGTTGCGTCGTCGACCACTGCCTTGTTCGGGAGCAGGCGCGGCTTCGTAGCGACGCGCCGAACGGTCGCCAGTCTCAACGCCGCCAGCAGGCGGATGTACAGCCAGCCGATGTCGAACTCGAACCATCGGTTCGACAGCCTGGCGGACGTCACGTATGCGTGGTGATTGTTATGCAGTTCTTCCCCGCCGATCAGGATGCCCAGCGGGAAAATGTTGGTGCTCGCATCGGGCGTCGCAAAATTCCGATAACCGCCGAAGTGGCCGCAACCGTTGATCACGCCGCTGGCCCAGAACGGAATCCACATCATCTGGATCGCCCACGCCGCCACGCCGGGGAGCCCGAACAACCCGACGTCGATCACGGCGAGCAGCCCGACGCCGAGATTCGGATAGCGGGCATAGACGTGGCGCTCGAGCCAGTCGTCGGGCGTACCCGATCCATACCGGCGCAGCGTTTCCTCGTTCCGCACTTCCTCCCGGTACAGTTCCGCGCCGCGAAGCAGCACGGTCGCGAGGCCACGGGTTCGCGGGCTATGCGGATCCTCCGGGGTCTCGCTTCTCGCGTGATGCTTGCGATGCACCGCGACCCACTGCAGGGTCAGCATGCCGGTCGTCAACCACAGCCAGAACCGGAAGAAGTGGCTGACGCACGGGCGCAGATCCAGCGCCCGATGCGCCTGACAGCGGTGCAGGTACACGGTCACGCTGATGATGGTGACATGCGTGAGCACGAACACGACCCCCGCAAGCTGCCACCAGGACAGCCTCAGCTCGCCGTTCAGGAGAAATGCCGACATACCGGTCGCACTCCGGGTCACGCATGTATCCGCGCGCGCTTCGCCGCGACGGCGAGTGCGCGTGCCGATTCCCTACCCGTCGGCCGGCCTATTTCCCGACCTGGTTGCCGACAACGCCGCCGACGGCCGCGCCGCCCACCGTGCCCAACGCACTGCCGCCCGTCAGGACCGCGCCGGCGACGCCACCGACACCCGCCCCGATCACGGTATCCGTTCCGCGGCGAGACATACCGCCGCAACCCGCCAGCACGACGATCGTCAACGTGACGATCGCCATCTCGACTGCCATGGAATGTAGCTTTCTCATGATCATCCCCTCGGGTTGCCGCCGCGCCGTCCGATCCGGCACGACGCACGGAAGCCCATGCGCTGACATCCCGATGAAGTTCGGGACGTCGGTTCATGATGGGCGGTGAATCGCGCACAGTCCGTCCGCTAACGTACCGGCCCGAATGCCGCCCCGTCGCCTCACAGAAGCACCGCTTGCGCCGCCCCCAGCGTCACGACCACGCTGTGACGCCGACCGTCGTCCACGAGTCGCACCATCGCCTCTCCGGCGGCGAGCCGCACGCCATCCACGACGAGGCGGGACACGCCGCCGCTGACGTCGTCCGGATTCTCGACGACGATGTCGTAGTGCGACGCCCCGTGGCGCAGCGTTGCCCTGAAGCCCGGCCAGGATCGCGGTATGCACGGTTGAATGGACAGCATGTCGCCATGCCTGCGCAGGCCGAGCAGGCCTTCGATGCCCGCACGATATAGCCAGCCCGCCGAGCCGGTGTACCAGGTCCATCCGCCACGGCCGACATGCGGCGCGACCGAATAGACGTCGGCCGCGACCACGTACGGTTCCACCCGATAACGATTCGCGCCGCTGCGCGTGCGGCTGCGATTGACCGGATTGAGCAGCGCGAACAGCTTCGCGGCGCGATCTCCGTCACCCATTTGCGCAAACGCAAGCACCGACCACGTGGCCGCATGCGTGTACTGGCCGCCGTTTTCCCGGATGCCCGGCGGATAACCCTTGATATAGCCGGGATCGACCGGCGATCGATCGAACGGCGGCGCAAACAGCAATGCCAAGCCATCGTCGCGGCGGATCAGCCGCGCTTCCAGCGCGTCCATTGCCTGCGCGGCGCGCGCCGGGTCCGCCGCGCCCGACAGCACGCTCCACGACTGCGCGATCGCGTCGATCGCACATTCGGCGTTGCCGGCCGAGCCGAGCGGCGTACCGTCGTCGAAGTAGCCACGCCGATACCACTCGCCATCCCACCCCGCATCGGCAAGCGCATCGCGCAACGCGCCGGCGCGCGCCAGCCAGCGCGCCGCCAGTTCGCCCGAGCCGCGCGCCGTGGCGAGCGGAGCGAACGCCGTGAGCGTCGCATGCAGGAACCACCCGAGCCAGACGCTTTCGCCCCGCCCGGCCTCGCCGACCCGGTTCATGCCGTCGTTCCAGTCGCCCGTGCCGAACAGCGGCAGGCCATGCTCGCCGACCTGCGCGAGACTCGACTCCAGCCCGCGCGCGCAATGCTCGAACAGCGACGCGCTCGTTTCCGAGACGCGCGGGATGAAGAACGCGTCGTGCTCGTCGGCGGCCAGCGGTCGCCCGTCGATGAACGGGATCGACGCATCGAGAATCGCGCGGTCGCCGCTGACGTCGACGTAGTGCGCAACCGCATGGGCGAGCCAGACGCGATCGTCGGAGATCCGCGTGCGTACGCCGCTGCCGCTTTCGGGCAGCCACCAGTGCTGCATGTCGCCCTCGGGAAACTGGCGCGCCGCCGCCCGCAGCAGATGCTCGCGCGTCAGGGCCGGGCGGGCGACCGTGAGCGCCATGCCGTCCTGCAGCTGGTCGCGAAAACCGTACGCGCCGCTCGCCTGATAGAAGCCCGCACGCGCCCAGATCCGGCACGACAGCGTCTGGTACAGCAGCCAGCGATTCAGCATCAGATCCATCGCGCGATCGGGCGTTTCGACCTGAACGGCGCCGAGCGTCTCGTCCCAGAACGCCGTCACGGCGGCGAATATCGCGTCGAGATCCGCCTGACGGTAATGCGCGATCAACTGTCGCGCCGTTGCCGCATCGGCGCCTTCGCCGAGCAGCAAGACGATTTCGACGCTGCCGCCGGGTTCGAGATCGACCGTGGTCTGCAATGCGGCACACGGGTCGAGCCCGGCGCCGACGCGGCCCGACAGCGGCGACGCGCCGGCCCTGCCCGGAAAACCGGCGGGATCGCTCAGGACGCCATTGCGGCCGATGAACTCGCGCCGGTCCGCGCTCCACGAGGTTTGCAGGCCGCGTAAATCGGCGAACGCCACGCTGCCGCGATACACCTGACTCCAGTCGTTGCGGGCAAACATCGCGCCGGTCGGCGGATCGATCTCGCTCGCGGTGTGTGGCGCCGCGACGCTGCGCGGCGCCCCCAGCGCCCACTCCGCATAGGTGGCGACGGACAGCCGGCGGCGCCGACTCGACAGGTTGCGCAACGTCAGGCGGGAAATCTTGACAGGATCGGCCAGCGGCACGAACTGCAGCAACTCGACGGCGACGTCGGCGGCGGAATGCGCAAACCGGCTGTAGCCCTGGCCGTGACTCGCCACGAAAGCGCTCGCGCTCGGCGCGTCATCGCCGATCGAACCCGCCTGCGGCCCCCAGCGCACGCCCGTCTCGTCGTCGCGGATGTAGAACACTTCGCTCGGCGGATCGGTGACCGGGTCGTTCGACCACGGCGTCAGCGGATGCTCGCGGCTGTTCGTCACCCAGGTATAGCCGCCCCCCTCCGCCGACGTCAGGAAGCCGCACGACGGATTCGCGACGACGTTGACCCACGGCATCGGCGTGCATTGACCGGGCTGCAGGATCACGACGTATTCGCGGCCGCCGCGCGCGAAACCGCCGATGCCGTTGAAGTATTCGAGACCGGCGCCGGCCTGTGCGCCCTTCGGTGACGGATTCGCAGGCGGCAGCAGCGGCGGGCTCGCGGCATCCGGGCGCGCGGCCAGCGGCGAAGCCCCGAGGCGCCGCAATTGATCCACCAGCCGGCCATTGCGCGCGGCAAGCACGGCCCGCGCAACGGCCGGAAACAGCGCGCGCGCCGCCACCGCCATCAGGTCCTCGCGCAGCACGAAAATACTGCCGCGTCCGGCTTCGCGCGGCGGCTGCCGGGGCCGCACCAGCCCCTCGAGCGCCGCCTGCAAATCCTGCACATACGACGCCGCGCGCTCGTTGATGATGACCAGATCGACCTCGAGCCGCTTCATCCGCCAGTACTCGTGCGCGCGAATCAACTGCCGCACCATGGCGATGTGCTCGATGTCGTCGATCCGGACCAGCAGTATCGGCAGATCCCCCGATACGCCATGCGTCCATAACGGCGACGCGCCCACGCCGCCCGCCGCCGATATCGCCGCCGCATGGCGCAGCAGCGCCGCGGAGCCCGGCCGCATCGACGCATCGCTGTAGAGCATGTATCCGGCCAGTTGCTGGAACAACGCGGCCTCGTCGAGGCTCACCGCGCTGTGCCGCAGCTGCACCTGCGCCTGGGTCCACGCGAGCATCGCCGCACGCGCGAACGATTCGCCGTCGCGATGCTTGTCGACCAGATCGAGCAACTGCGCGCGCGAATCCGCGACGATGGTCCAGTAGACGATGCTCGCCTTCGCGCCCGGCTCGATGCGCAGTTGCCGCCGCAATGTGAACGCCGCGTCCAGCACCGCGCCTTCGGAAGCGCTCAGCGCACGCCGTTCGGTCAGCGCAAGCGGCAAGCGAACGCTGCGTCCGCGTCCGATGACACGCAATCGATCGGTATCGAATTCTTCCGCGCCGACGGTTTCGCCGGCAGTCACCGCCAGATGAGCGGCCCAAACCTCCGCCTCGTTCGGCGCGCGCTTGCGGCGCGTCGCCAGGATGGCGCCGGATGCCGGCATGTACTCGGTCTCGATGAACAGCTTCGAGAATGCGGGATGCGCGTGATCGGCGGCGGCCGGCGCGAGCACGATTTCCGCGTACGACGTGAATTCGATCACGCGCGGCCGGGTGCCCGTGTTGGCTACCGACACCCGACGCACCTCTGCGTCGTCCTCGGCGGATACCACCACCTCGAGCGACGTCGTCAAGGTGCCGTCGCGACGCACGAACTCGGCGCGATCCTCGGTGAACGTCACGTCGTAGCTGTCCGGTACCACGCCAGTGGGCTGCCATGTGGCCGACCAGACGTCTCCGTTCTCGGCGTCTCGCAGATACAGATAGCTGCCCCAATCGTCGCGCGTCGCGTCCTCCCGCCAGCGCGTAACGGCCAGATCGTCGCGACGGCTGTAGCCGGACCCCGCGGCCGTGAGCATCACGGCATAGCGGCCGTTGGACAGCAGATGCGTGACGGGGGCGGGATCGTTCGCGGACAGCAGGCGCCGCGCCACGCCGGCATCGATCCCATGCATCCTGCCGGCGGGGCGCGTGTCGACCCGCGGCCGCCCTGCCGCGACCCGGCCCGGCACCCGCTCCTGCAACAGCAGCTCGGTGGCTCGAACGGCCGGTTCCGCATGGAAGAAGGTACGAATGCGCCCGCCCAGCAACGCATTGGCGATCGCCACGATCGACATGCCCTGGTGATGCGCCATGAACGCCTGCACGATGGCAACCGGCACGCCTTCCGGCACGCGCGCGGGTGTATAGTCGAGCGCTTCGTAGAAGCCGAAGCGCCCGCACGCGCCGGCCGTGCGCAGCCGTTCGAAGTTGCACGCGGCGGCATGCGGCGCGACCATCGCCGCCAGCGCGGTCGCATAGGGTGCAACCACCAGATTCTGGTCGAGATCGCGCTTGAGTCCCAGCTCCGGCACGCCGAAGCTCGAGTACTGATAGGTCAGCTCGATGTCGCGCGTGTTGTACGCCGACTCGGACATGCCCCACGGCAGCCGCAGCCCGTCGCCATAGGCGATCTGCCGACGCACCACCAGATGGTTGGTCCGCGCGAGCAGGCTGCTGTCCGGCGCGCGCATCACAAGCGACGGCATCAGGTATTCGAACATCGATCCCGACCACGAGACCAGCGCGGCGCCGTGCCCGATCGGCGTCGCCAGGCGGCCGAGCCGGAACCAGTGGCGCGCCGGGACATCCCCTTTCGCGATCGCGACGAAGCTCGCCAGGCGAGCCTCCGACGCCAGCAGGTCGTAGTTGCCCGGATCGCGCTGGCCGTCGGCCACGGCATAGCCGATCGAAAGCAGGTTCCGCACCGGGTCGAGCAGAAAGCCGAACTCCATCGCATAGGCCATCTGCAACGCGGAATCGGCCAGCACCTGAAGACGCTTGTTCAGCACGTCCGCTTCGTCCGGCGTACGCGTCGCGTCACGACAATGCCCTTGCACCCCGTGCTCCAGCGCCTGCGCCCAGAACAGCACGTCGTCGACGTCGCCGCCCCGCACCCGGCCGACCTCGTCCATCAGCGCGCGCGCGACGTCGGCGACTGTCGCAGCGAGGATCGTGATCGCGTTCCATTCCGTCGCGGCGCGGCCGTCCGTCGCGGCGAGCGTGTCCTCCAGTTCGGTCGCGGCCCGCTCGAATTCGCCGTGCAAGGCCGTCCGGGCGTCGCCATTTCGGCACACGGCCTTGCGCAACAGCGCCAGCGTATCGCCGATCCCTTCATGCGCGGCCTGCCATCCCACGCCAGCGGGCTGATTCGCCCACGCCCGGCAACCGTTGCCGAGCGCGATCAGGTGCCCGGCAAGATTGCCGCTGTCGACCGACGATACATACCGCGGCTCGAGAGGCCGCAGGTCGCGCGTGTCGTACCAGTTGTAGAAATGGCCCCGATAGCGCGACATCAGCCGCATCGTCGCGAGCGTCGCCTCCAGCCGCGACACCGCGTCCTGCGTGCCGAGCCAGCCGAACTCGCGGGCGCTGACGACGGACAACAGGTACAGCCCGATATTGGTGGGCGAAGTCCGGCGCGCACAAACGGGCTTCGGGTCCTCCTGGAAATTGTCCGGCGGCAGCATCTGATCGTCCGCCGTCACGAACGTCTCGAAATAACGCCAGGTCCGGCGCGCGTCGAGCCGCAGTTGACGCGCATCGTGCGGGGTCACCGCCAGTTCGCCCGCCGGCCGTGGTGCACGGCTCAGCCAATACGCGATCGCCGGCGCGGCGAGCCAGACGAGTGCGAACGGCACGGCCAGCCAGCCCGTATGACGATCGAAGCGCCAGCCCGCCGTCAGGCTGGCAGCCGCAGCAAGCAGCGCGAGCGTCACGCCGCCGCGCATTTGCAGATAGGTGGACGCGAGGGTCCGCCGGTCGCGCGCGCCCGCTGCGGCCGCTGTCGTCCATTCGAGCAGGTGGCGACGGCTGATCCCCAAGCGAAACAGCGTACGCGCGATCGCGTCGCCCATCGACCACGCCTGCTGCGGCAGCATGACGATCGACAGGCCGAACCGCGTCAACGCGAAGCGCAGCTCCATCGACCACGCATGGAGCACGCTGCGCGTCGTCATCCTGACATGCGTGCGCCGCCAGCGCGGCACCAGTCCGCTCAATACGGGCAACAGGAACGGCAGCGCGATCATCACCAGCACGAAGGCGCTCCAGCCCAGCGATACGGGGAGCGGCTGCATCCATCCGGCCAGTAGCGCGATCAGCATGGCGGGCGCCGTGAGCGTGCGGCGCAGGTTGTCCAGCATCTTCCAGCGGCCGACCGCCGTCAGCCGTTCATGGCCGGAAATCAACCAAGGCAGGAGCTGCCAGTCCCCGCGCGCCCACCGGTGCAGGCGTCCCGCCGCGACGTCGTAGCGGGACGGCGACGCTTCGACGACCTCGACATCCGACGCCAGCCCGGCCCGCGCGAAAATGCCTTCGAACAGATCGTGACTGAGCACCGTGTTCTCCGGCACGCGGCCGGCGAGCACCGCCTCGAACGCGTCGACGTCGTAGATGCCCTTGCCCGCATAGGAGCCTTCGTCGAACAGATCCTGGTAGACATCCGATACGGCCGACACGTAGGGATCGATGCCGTGCGCGCTCGACGACACGCGCTGGAACAGCGACCCCTCGTCACCGCTTGCGAGGGACGACGTGACGCGCGGCTGAAGCACGCCGTAGCCTTCGACGATGCGCCGGCTCGCCGAATCGAATACCGGCCGGTTGAGCGGGTGCGCCATCTTGCCGATCAGGCGGCGCACGGTATCGCGCAGCAACCGCGTATCGGCATCGAGCGTGATCACGTAGCGCACGTCAGGCGGCACGCGCGGCGGCCTGCCTGCCAGCGAGATGAATGTCGTGTCCGACGCCCCGCGCAGCAACCGGTTCAGCTCGTGCAGCTTGCCGCGCTTGCGCTCCCAGCCCATCCAGCACCGTTCGCCGTCGTTCCACACGCGCTTGCGGTGCAGCAGCAGAAAGCGCTCGCCCTCGCCCGGCGCCGCCGGATAAAGGCGATTCAACCGGTCGATACCCGCCGCCGCGGATGCCAGCAGCCCGTCGTCGCTGTCTGCGTGCGGGGTGGGCGCGTCCACCCAGTCGGAGAGCAAGGCGAAGTAAAGCGCGCCGTCAGGGCTCGCCAGGTGATGAATTTCCAGTTGCTCGATCTGCTCGCCGAGCGCCGCTTCCGTCGTCAGCAGCACCGGCACGGCGACCATCGTGCGCAGGCCCGGCGGAATGCCGTCGAGCAAGGCGAGGCCGGGCAGGATCTTCGCACCGACATCGCGCATCACGCTGCGATTGACGAGCGCGATCGCGGTATCCAGCGCGGGTAGCAGGCCGGCGACGCCGAGCCAGATCAGCCAGTGACCGGGCGGCTCGATGCGAGTGAGCCACGCCAGCATGGCCGTGAGCAGCAGTGCCGCAATCAGCCCGATACGGCCGAGATAGCCGCCGAGACCGGCGTGGCGCGTCAGGCGCCGCAACCACAACGCAACGGGCGGCCGATAGCCGATCTCCGCCTCGAACGCGGTGCGGCCGTCCGCCAGCAGGTAGTAACCGGGGTCCGTCTCGCGGGCCGGCACCGCGTCGGCGGCCGGCACGCGGCTCGCCCCTTGCGCCGCTGCATCGGCGACGACGCGGCGGGCAATCTCGAGTTCGCTGACGGGCGCGCCGCGGGCAAGCGCTTCCACCGCGTCGCGATACAGGTTGCGCGTGGGGAAATCCATCTCCGCGAAGCCCGGATGGCTGCGCAGCACCTGATCGACCAGGCTGATGCGCTCGAACAGATCGGTCCAGTCCACCTCCGAAATCAGCCGCATGCTGGTGATCACGTTGCGCACGGTCAGGCTGGCGGCGCCCTGCTGATGGTTGACGGAGGCGACGATCTGGTCCGGCGTCGCGCCGCGCGCCGCCAGGTGCCGATGCAGCCACGCCAGCGCCGGCACGACGGCCGGATCGGGATCATGCAGCCGCTGAATCAGTTGCACTGCGAACGCATCGTGCAATACGGCCTGCTCATAACGGGCGACGAGCGGCTCCATTTCCTCCCGCGCCTGCCCGCGTTCGCCGAGCAGGCGATCCGCGAGCGCGTCGGCGTCGAGTCGCGCGCGCCGATCGTCGATGATCTGGTCCGCGAGCCGCCGCAGGTTTTCGATCAAGACGATCCGCAGCGTGATCGCCACTGCCCACAGTTCGCCGATCGTCAGCGGTTCCACGGCCTGATAGGCAAGCATGAAACGGCATAGCATATCGGGATCGAAACGGCTGTCCGTATGGGCGACGAACGACCAGTTGATCTCGAATACGCGCGGATAACCGGCAAACGGCCCGTTGCCGAGCTTGGGAAGTTGCCGGTAATAGCGCGGGGAAAGATCGTCGCGGATCTGCCGCACCTGCTCCGCGACAAGATAGTAGTTGTCGAGCAGCCACTCCGCTGCCGGCGTGATTTCCTCGCCGCGCGCATCTGCGGCCACCGTGTTCCGGTACGCCTTCAGCAGATGATCCGCGTTGTCCTTCAGCCGCGTCGCCAGAGACGGGCCAGAGGGCGCCCCGGGAAGTACCTTCTGCGCACGCGCCAGACTGCCCGCATGCTGCGCAAGCCGTTCATCGCCGAAGAACTCCTCGCGAATCGGCCGTGCATTGCTCCATGGCGATGTCCGGCGTCGCGAAACACGCGCAACGTGAATCTTCAACGCACCTTCTCCCAATGACCGCACCACCCGTCCGTCGTCATACGCGGTGCGTCGCTCCATCAACCAGCTTCCGACAGCGATTTCGCGACGGGTTCGAAACGCACGTCGCGATGCTGCGCGGATCGGTCGGCGGCGTTCGCGCACGCCATCGACACGAACGCGTCGCGAGTCATGCGCAGCGCGCTCGCCGTCATGTCGATGTCGCGCACGATGCGCTTCGGCAGGCACAGCGCGATCCGCACGGAACTCGAGGTCACGCCGGTCAGGTCGATATCGAAGAACCGCCAGATTCCGTTACCCCGGTCGACATCCGACGCCTGCAATATCGCCATGTCCGTGGTCGGCGGCGGCACGAGACGCGCGGAGCGGTCATAGCAGGCCATGACCTGTCGCGCCGCGGCCGCCTGCAACTCGCCATACGAGTCGCCCTCCACATCGATTTCCGGAAAATCCGGAAGCGCGCCGCGATAGCGGGGATTCCCGTGATGCGTGATATAGACCGGATATTTCATGAACCGCTCCCGACAGAAAATGACGACGAACGTCATCATGCGTCGCGGCGGCCCGACGAGTCGGTACGCTGAAGAACAGTCTGCGGGGCACGTTTCGTGGTGACCTGCCCGCCGTTCACACCCCGGATCGCCCGATGCCTCGCCACCCGGTCAGTCAGGCACAACGCGCTCGATCGAGGTACGGCACCGTACCGATCGGCACTGCAATGGCGCGCACACTCATATCAAGGGCCGCTGTCCCTGTTGCCAGAATGCCCAAGACGACCTGAATGCGGCGCGCTTCATCGCTCATCCGACAGGTCGTTGTCACCCAAACGGAGCCTCACCATGAATCCCATCACACTCGTTTTATCGGCTGCGTTCGTCCTCGCGGCATTCGCCGCCGGCGCGTGGGGCTACCTGTATCTCGCGGTCTCCCTTTTTATCGTCGCGGTACTGATCGCGTTGTCCGTGCGGGTCGCCAACGTCTGGGAAAAGTTCGTGATCCTTCGGATTGGCAAGTTGCAAAGCGTCAAGGGTGCCGGTTTCTTCATGATCATTCCAATCCTGGACAACGTTGTCGCGATTATCGACGAACGTATTCAAACCACCGCCTTCAACGCCGAACAAGCGCTGACCAAAGACACTGTTCCTGTCAACGTCGACGCCGTGATTTTCTGGCACGTCCATGACGCGCAGAAAGCCGCGCTCGCCATCACCGACTACCGGCAAGCCATTGACCGCGTTGCGCAAACCTCACTGCGGGAAATGATCGGGGCATCGATGCTGGCTGCATTGTTGTCGGATCGCAAGGCGGCCGACATGCACTTGCGCGACGAGATTGGCAGAAAGACCGTGGAATGGGGCGTGACTGTCCGCTCGGTCGAGACCCGCGATGTCGCGATCCCGGTCGCGCTGCAGGATTCGATGTCGCGGCAGGCGCAAGCCGAGCGCGAAAAGCAGGCACGGGTGATCCTCGGCTCGGCGGAGGCCGAAATCGCCGCCAAGTTCGTCGAAGCGTCGCAGGTCTACGAAAATCATCCGGGTGCGCTTCAGTTGCGGGCGATGAACATCATCTACGAAACGACGAAGGAACGCGGCGCGACGATCCTGATTCCCAGCGCGATGGTGGACAGCCTGAATCCCGTGCTCGCGCTTGCGATTGCCGGGCATGACGCGGCGGGCGCCGCGCCCGTGCCTTCGCTCAAGACAGCGGCGTAATCGCTAGCTCGTATTAACTCCCCTGCGACGCCTTGCACAGATCGCCCGGACATTGCCAGAACGGGGTACACCTACAATTTGATGACGAGTCTGTTGTGAATACTCCACCATGGGCAGGAGGCAGAAATCGCTTTACCACGTTACAACGCGGGGATGGTCGCGGCGAAGGTCAGTCCGACACTCATTCCAGATCGGCCGTCGATCCTGATATAGCATCGATTGCTGAACCTGCGTGAACGTGTCATGGCAAGAAGGTAGTGGCCGCGCTCATATCGCAAAGGCTGATCTTCGAATTGCACCTGGTTCGTCACCGAGACGGTGCCGCCGACGCGCCACGCGACTGCTGCTACGAAGTTCGCCTGGTTCGCGTCGGCAACTAACCCGACATGCGCCGCGATGACGGTGCATCACCTTGCGGGAGACTCGCGCGCTTTCATTTCCTATTAACGGTTGGTTTGACGGTATGCCTCGAACCCGCCGGCATGGCACCCAGACAACAACCATTTGATTTTAAACCAATATTTAGTGGGGGCGGGTCGCAAACCCGCATGCAGTCTAGCAGGCCGTTGAAATACCCATCGACCGGATTCAGACCACTCTCGCAAATGACATGAATTCGCTCAACGGCTCGGCAATTTTGTTGCGTCACGCCGGGTTCAGCGGTAGAGCCCGGCCGGCGAAGGTATTTCCCGCCAGATTTCCTGCATTACTCGCCCTGCGGACTCACGAATCCCAACGTTCTCAGCCGCGTCAGGTTGTAGGCCGCCATCGTCAGCGTGAGCAACTGATCAACTTTCTCCAAGCCTCTCACCATCACCTGCCGGATCGGCCCGATCCGTTTGCCCCAGCCGAAGCACTGTTCGATGCATTTCCGTTTGCGCTGGCTCAGTGCGTAACCGAGATGCCGCGTCGTCCGACCATCGATTGCACTTCCGCCGGTGCGCTTCGTGTTGCGTGCGACGTGCGGCGTCACGTTGTATTCGCGGCAGTCCTTCACAAATCCACGCGTGTCGTACGCCTTGTCTGCGCCCACCGTAATACGCACGTCCGAACCCGACACATCGCGCAGCATGTCCGTCGCCACTTTGCGTTCCGCCCGGCCATTCGCCTCGCTGGCCTGAACGTTCACGACCAGACCGTGCCGGTTATCCGTCAGCACATGGCCCAGGTAACTCGGCAAGGCTGGCGCGGCATTGCTCTTGCGATAGAGCGGCTCTCACCGTCGCTCTTCGATTCGTGCGTTTCATTACTGCGCGATTCGCCATGCCAATTGTCAGGCGGACGATCATCGTCCCCGCCATCCTTGCGCCGGATGCTCTTGTGGCTGGCCCACGCATGGATCAAGGTGCCGTCCACACTGAAGTGCTCGCCCGACAGCAAGCCGCGTTTATGCGCCGTTTCCACCGTCGCGTTGAACAGGTCAGTCACTGCGTCGAACTCGATCAGTCGATCCCGGTTCTTGCTGAACACCGAGTGATTCCACACCGCGTCTTCGGTCGACAGGCCGACGAACCAACGGAACAAAAGGTTGTACGAGATCTGCTCGACCAGTTGCCGCTCGCTGCGAATGCTGTATAGCACCTGAAGTAGCATCGCCCGCATCAGCTTCTCCGGCGCAATGCTCGGCCGACCGCCTTTGATGTCCGCTTCGTACATCGCCGAGAACTTGGCATCCATATTCGACAGCGCCTCGTTCATCCAAGTCCGGATCGGGCGCAGCGGATGCGTTTGCGGTACGAACTCCTCCAGTCTGACTGTACTGAACAGGGATTCGTTGTAGCTGTCGGTGCCTCGCATGCTGCCTTCGTGCCTTGGGATCGGGTTCGCTACATCGTGACGGATCGGCGGGGGTATTTCAACGGCCTGTTAATGATCACCAGCAACCAGACGCGTTCGATTTCGAACTCGTGCGTAAAACCGAGCGGATCGAGCATCACGATCTTGAGCCGGATATCGAGCCGGTGCTCGTCGAATTCAACGACCTGGTAAGGACGCGTCGCGGCGGGCGCAGCGAACTCATCGCTGCGCGGCAGGCCTTTCAGATGCGCCGCGCCAGCGGCTCGCGCAGCGATGCCGAATTCGCTCAGCAGTTCGCTTTTGACACGGGCCGAGAGCGATCGGATCGCGTGGCTCGCCGTATTGAACGGATAGTCGGCAGGCGTGAGGCCGCTCTGGCGACATTGCAGCAGAAAACTCGCATGCAGTCCTTGAAGGCCTCTCAAGCGGGTGCGCAATTCGCCGCCGGTACGGATCTCGATCAACGCCACGCGACGCTGCTTGATTTGCAGCCGCAGCCACGCCGCGAGCACCGGGAATCGCTCGAACAGTTGCGATAGCGCGCCGGCGGCGCTGCGGATACCGCGTTCGTCGTTCGGTTTCACCGGACTCAAACGGACGTAATCGGCAACGCGGGCGTGCAAGACCAGCGCGCGAAAGCCATAGAGGCGACCGTCCGGGTGCGCTGCGAGTGCCCGCTCGAGCAGGCGATAAAGTTGTCGTCGGTTGACTCCCGTGCTCTGCTCAATCTCCTTGATCGCAGCGCCACGCGCATACTGCTCGATCGCTGCCATACGCGCCTGGATCGATTCCCTTTCGGCAGCATCAAACTCGGTCCACGCGATGGTCGGCCAGGACGACGGATCCAGTGTCTGAAATTCCGGCTTGCGACGTGCCATCATGCCGCCTCGGTTGCGACGAAGCGCGTCAGCAACGACAGAGGCTCGGTACGCAGATCAACCGCGTCCACGTGCCCTGCATACACGAGCGCGAAAACCGCCGCACGGACCAGCGCCGGATCGCCGACAGAGAGCTCACGCTCGATCTCGAGCAAGGTATGCGGCATCGTCACGAAAGTTTTGACTGCGCGTAGGAGCGAAGACGCGACCAACCCGCGCGCCGCGACCAGGCAGGGCAGCATGTGCCGCCAGTTATCGATCCAGGCGCGCGCGGCCGCGAGGTCGGTTGATGTCACCGACCGGACGGGAACGCCGTCCAATTCATACTTGGGGCGAGCAGCATGGAGCCGCATGTCCGCGAGCGAATCGGACAGGATGACCACCTCTTCGCGGTCGGCGTAGCGGATCCAAAAATCGGCGAGATAGCGCTGTCCGTTGAGCTGCACGTAACCCGGCCGCTCACAAAATGATTGGACAGCGGGATCCGTTTCGATGAGCAGCCACAGTTCGGGCGCGCCACGTTGAAACAGCGTCAGTCGACGATCGAGTTTGAGGCTGAAGGCGTCCAGCCGGGGTGCGCCGCGCGGGCGCGGCGTCGCAACCGGCCGCATCGCGTGCCGGGAATCGTCCATAAGATCAAGGCCTTACGGTCGGGCTTCGAAGTCTATGATGCGAGTTGACAAATTTAATCCGGACATATGCGAATTGACGACTTTATTTTGGTAAGACCGTCAACAAAGTCGTCAATTCAGGGTCCGGATGCCTAGATCGGCGGGATTCTGGAGTGACAGATTTATTTCGCTCTACAGTTGCGGTGGATGACACCGGCGGAATTCGCCCGCCAGTGCTCCGATCGGGCCGGTTCGGCGCGCTCCGAAGAGCCGGAATTTTCCAGCTGAGACTGGGACCGAAATTGGACCAGCCTCAGCGTCGCCGCCTTTCGGGCACACAACCTTCGAGCTCGCCCGTCGCTTCTCGAAGAAATTTGATAATGCATCAGTGCGCGCTACCTACCTACACAACCTGACGGACATGCAGCGGAACCGACGCAACGAGTGATCAAGATGCCAAAGCTTCTGCAACCGCTTCTTGAAGAGAGGCCGTCGCTCGACCGATAAGTGTGGACAGAACTCGAGATTCGTCTTTTAACACTCCAGTGGAAACGCCGCGCGCCTCGATCTCGGCAACCAGCAACGCCATCGGTGCAGGCAAGCCAATTTGCTGCAGTGTGGCGACGAAATCGACCTCTGACTGATTGACATAGCTCACCGATTTGCCGCTCTGACGTGCAGCTTCCGCAGCCAAATCCATGAGAGTGTAGGCTCTATCCCCGGCCAATTCATATGTTTTGCCCTCGTGGCCTGCTTCGGTCATGACTGCCACTGCAGCGTCGGCAAAATCCTGACGAGACGCCCACGATATCTCGGCTTTACCGGCACTGCCTACGAGAGAACCATACTGCACAGCGGCCGGCAAACGGGTCGTATTGTTCTCCCAATACCAGCCATTGCGCAGGATCGTGTATTCGGCCCCCGAAGCCTTTATCCACTGCTCAGTCACCAGATGGTCCTGGGTAAAAGGAATTCCCCAGCTCTCCGCGTGTAGGCAACTCGTATAAAAAATATGCTTAACGCCCACATCCTTGGCTGCAGCCAGAACGTTCGCGTGCTCCGGTTGCCTGTCGAGCGAACTTGACGAAATCAACAGCAGCTTGTCAACGCCGGCAAAGGCATCTTTCAACGCTGCGACATCTTTGTAATCAGCCTCCCGGACATTTACCCCGAGATTGGCCGCGTTGCTCGCACTTCGAGCGATGGCCACAATCTGCGATGCGGGGACCCTCGTTTTGAGACTTGCAATAACCTTGCGGCCCAATTGGCCTGTAGCACCTGTTACGGCATACATGGGATGATCTCCAGAATTAAGCGTACATCATTGTACGCTTAATCGTACATCCGTGTACGCTTGCACCTCAAAAGACGATCCTCTCGTAAGCATGAAGGTCCGGCGTGGCCTGCTCTATTCGACCGGCGTCGACGCCGAGTCCCCGTGCAACCAGCCGAAATCGACGCTCGAGCGCCGCGATACGATCCGGCGCCATATCCAGACGCCAACCCACCGCAATCATTCGACAGGCAAGAAGAACCTCGGCAGACGTTAGGTCGGCGCGAACGATGCCTGCCGCCTGAGCGGCCGCCAAGGGGCGATCAACGAGAGCCTGCAGATTGTCGAGCCGGCAATTAGCCTCGGCAAAGCCTTCTATCTGGGGCAATGCATAGTGAAATTTTTCATAGACGTCCATCAACCCGACCATGCGCCGCATCAGTTCGAACAGACCACACGGCTCCTTTCCTTGAAGCTCTAGGCGAATCAGGTCGATCTCTCGATCCAGCACCGCAAGGTACAACTGGAAGCGGTCAGCGAAATTCCTGTACATCGTCCCGCGTGTGACACCGGCGCGCTCCGCAATGGCCTCAAGAGGAACATCCCCCCCGCTCTCGCGCATGATTGCGCTCGCGGCCTCAATCAGTCTCAGTCTGTTTTCGGTTGCATCTCTCCGCACGTTTACCCTATCCCATTGTGACTGCGGTAAAGCCGATAGTTTATCGCCGGGATCCGGTCGCGTCCCGCCGCTCCGAGGCGTTATTGCCGCTCCGGCCGAAGCGCCCCTTCCACCGACAGCGGGATACGGTTGATAGGCCACTTTTTTCGCCTTGCCAGAACCAACGTGCAGCACCCGCCCGCTGCCATAATGCAGGCGATGGCCAGCCCCCAGCCGACATACAAGCCGTGATCAATACACGCCCCCGCAAAGAGTGGCGCAAAGATATTGCAGACCGCCATGAGAGAAGTATTCACTCCCATCAGGGCGCCCTGCTGCTGCGGTGAAGACGTCATCGACAATGCGGCCATCAGCGTCGGCCTGGTCATTGCCGTTCCAATGCTTGCCATCACCAGTCCAACAATCAGCGGCGCGAGACCTGGCAGAACAGTAAAGATGGTGATTCCCGCAGAAAATAACAGCAGGCTGACAACTGCAAGGAGATGTTCGGGAATGACTCGTTCAAGCCTTTTCATCGCGATGACCTGAATCACGATATTGATCGCACCGGCCGCGGTGAAAATGTAGCCCACCTCACGTGGCCCGAACCGGACTCCATTCCAGAGGTAGTGCGCTTGCAGAAACAGCGCAAACTGAGACACGTACATGGCAAAGGCAAAGTAGAACAGTGCCAGAACGACAAGCACGGGCGATGCACCTGCAGAGCCGAACGATTTCCATACAGATGACATCTGTTGAGCGACGCGACTCAACGGGCCCTTTTCGTCAGGCGGCAGCCAGACCAGATTGACCACCACACTCAAGGCGGACAACATCGCGGCTCCCCAGACCGGGGCAGTCATCGAGATATGCGACAGACCTGCGGAGAGGGACGGGCCAAGCATCATTCCCACGCCGACTGCGGCACCGACGAGGCCGATTGCACGGCGTCGAGTTTGCGGGGAACTATGATCGACTGCATAGGCATTGGCGACAGAAAGATTGCCGGACGTAATACCGTCAAGCATGCGCGCCACGAAGACGACCACAAGATTGCCTGCGCATGCAAGCACAACCAAACTCACACATGTCCCAATTTGGCTCCCCAGAAGAACGACCTTCCGGCCATACCGATCAGAGAGCCTGCCAAGCATAGGAGCGGCAACAAACTGCCCCAGCGAAAAAATAGCCACCAGCGCGCCGATGGCGAACGGGCTAGCACCAAAGTGCTGCGAATAGAACGGTAGCAAGGGCAAGATAACGCCCATGCCAATCGCGTCGATGGCTACTACCCCGAACAAGGGGGCCATAACTCGCAGCGGCAGACGATTCGTTGTTCCAGACATGGTATCGCCACCTCCTGTCACGATCTGGAAAACACTACAGGCGCATCCGGAACACGTGCCGGTTCAGCAGCATCAGTTGCGTGCGTGCTGCCGACGAACATGTACATTGCGGGGACCACGAACAACGTCAGCAACGTACCAATACCCAGGCCCGAGAAGATCACAAGCCCCATATCGTGCCTCCCTGCTGCACCCGCACCCGCAGCCCATACCAGCGGTGCGACACCCAAGACCATGGCGGCAGTCGTCATAAGAATTGGCCGCAGGCGCACAGCTGCAGCTTCCTGAATCGCCTCGCGCTTGCTGCGGCCGCCACGCTGAAGTTCATTGGCGAACTGCACCATCAAAATGCCATGCTTCGTAATCAGGCCCAACAGGGTCACGAGGCCGACCTGTGTATACACGTTAATGGACGCAAATCCGGTGGTGATAAACGCCAGCGCGCCGAAAAGCGCTGGCGGCACGGAAAACAAGATCACCACAGGATCGCGATAGCTCTCGAACTGGAAAGCAAGCGCCAGATAGACAATCAGGAGGGAGAAAAGGAGCAGGCCCAGAAAACCGCCGGACTCCTGGACAAATTGTCGCGACTCACCTGAGGAATCAGCCGAATAGCCTTTGGGCGCAACCTTCTCGAGAATAGCTTGGAGCTTCGGCAACAACTCGCCCTGCGAGAGTCCGCTAACACCAGAAATCGTCGCCGAATTGAGCTGCTGGAAGTGGTTGATCGATTGCGGCTGAACCGACGTCTCAACATGGGCCACCGTGCGCGCAGGAATCATGGCGCCTGACGGGGTGCGGATGTAGTTGTCGAGAATCTGATCGGGATTCAGGCGATCAACCTGCAGCAATTGTGGAATCACTTTGTAGGAGCGCCCTGCGATCGAGAAGTAGTTCACGTAGTTGCCGCCAAGTGCCGCAGACAACGCTGAGCCGAAATCCGCCTCCGTCATACCCATGGCAGCGAGCTTCTCACGGTCAACCACCACTTTTGCCCGAGGCTTGTCCAGCTTGAGGTCAAGATCCGCGAACCAGAAGAGTTGCTGCCTCTGCGCTTCTGCCATCACGGCCCGCGCAACATCGTTCAGATTGCTGATCGGCTCAGTCGTAGTGATCACAAATTGAACAGGCAACCCTTGCGAGCCTGGCAGGGAGGGTAGCGGGAAAGCCGCGATCAGTGCGCCAGGAACATTGTTCCATTTGCGCTGCAGGTCCATCACAAGATCTGCTTGAGTGCGAGCACGCTGGTCCCACGGCTTGAGCAGCACACCGCCCAATCCCTGATTGAGGGCGGGCACGCCGATCAACTGAAACATCTGACTGTATTCCGGCTCTTTGCGCGCAATCTGGAAAGCCTGATCCGCAATGCGCTGCATCTGTTCGGGTGATGCATTAGCAGCCCCCTTGATCTGCATAAATACCAACCCTTGGTCCTCGGTCGGCGATAGCTCACTTTTCGCCGTCATGGCCGCAGCCCCTGCGAGCAAGGCAAGGATGAAACCGAAAGTCACGAGAACCGGCCACACATCGATTGCTTTGACAAGAACCCTTTCATAGCTGTCACGCAGCCGGTCAAAGTACCGGTCCAGCAGAAGCGCAAAGCGTCCTTCCTGCTGCCCGGCCTTAAACAAGCGCGAAGTCATCATTGGAGAGAGGGTGAGCGCTACGATCGCGGAAACGACCACTGCGCCGGCGAGCGAAAAGCAAAACTCCTTGAAGAGTGCGCCTGTGAGGCCCGTGCGCATCCCGATAGGGACGTACGCCGCCACGAGAACCACCGTCATAGCCACAATCGGACCACCGAGTTCGCGCGCCGCGATGAGGGCGGCTTCGAGTACGCTCTTACTCTCTTCCTTGATGTGGCGATCGACGTTCTCCACCACAATAATGGCGTCGTCTACCACAAGGCCAATCGCAAGCACTAGCGCAAGCAGCGTGAGCAGATTGACCGAATAGCCGAGCACATACATGATGAAGAAGGTGCCGACCAGCGACAGCGGTATCGCGACAAGCGGCACGACGACAGCGCGCAACGAACCAATAAAAAGGAAGATGACGACCGTTACGATGAAGAGCGCCTCGACCAGCGTCTTGACGACCTCTTTGATCGACGTGTTGATGTATTCCGTGGAGTCGTACACGATTCCACCGGTCACACCCGACGGCAACTGTGCCTGCAACTCCGGAAAGACGGAGCGAACCTTCGATGCGACGGTCAGAATGTTGGCGTTCGGGGCCACCTTGATACCAATGAAGACGGAACGCTTACCGGAGAACGCAACACTCGAGTTATAGTCCTCAGCACCCAACGCCACGGTGGCCACGTCCTGGAGGCGCACGAGCGCGTCACCGCTCTGCTTGACAATAAGCTGCTTGAACTCGTCAACACTGTGCAGATCGGTGCCGGCTGTCAGGTCGACCATAACCATCTGACCTTTCGTCGAACCAATGGCGGACAGGTAGTTGTTGTTCGACAATGCGGCGTACACGTCCTGCGCAGAAATGTTGTGTGCCGCCAGTTTGTCCGGATCCAGCCACGCGCGGAGGGCAAACTGGCGCCCGCCCAAGATTTCTGCCGTTTGCACCCCTTCAATCGAATCGAGCTTTGGCTTCACGACCCGGCTCAGATAATCCGTAATGTTGTTGGTCGGGAGAACATCGCTGTAGAACCCAATGTACATCGCGTCGGTGGTTTGGCCTACCGCGACAGAGAGAATTGGCTGCTGCGCCTGCGCGGGGAGTTGGTTGCGAACCGAGTTGACCTGAGTGTTTATCTCAGTCAACGCTTTGGTCGCATCGTAGTTCAGACGTAGCGTCGCAGTGATGGTCGACACACCCGACACACTTGACGAAGAGAGATAGTCGATTCCTTGTGCCTGGGCAATCGCAGATTCAAGCGGCTGCGTGATGAAGCCGGCGATCGTGGATGCGTCGGCGCCGTAGTAGTTGGTCGTAATGGTCACCACCGCGTTTTCTGTACGCGGCCATTGCGCAATGGGCAGACTGGCGATCGAACGCAGACCAAGTATCAAGATTAGTGCGGAAATAACGACTGCCCAGACAGGCCGCTTGATGAAGATATCGGTAAATTTCATGGCGGCCTCAATTTTCCTGCGGTGTAGGAAACGCGTCATTCGTCGGCGGGTTACTGTTGTCTATCCTCACGGTCGAGCCATTCTTGAGCTTCATTTGCCCGCTCGTGATCACCACGTCTCCTGCCCTCAAACCGTTCGTTACGGCAACCTGATCGCCTTGCGTTGCACCGAGCCGCACAAAGGTCTGCTTCGCAGTCGATATATCCTTCCCCTGCGCATCCTTGCCCGGAATTGCAATGAAAACGGTGGCACCGTAGGGGTTGTAGGTCACGGCCGTCTGCGGGATTGTCAGATAGTCTTGCGGTACTCCGGAGGTGACGACCGCGCGAGCAAACATGCCGGGAAGCAGAAGCTGCCGCGGATTGGGAACCGTCGCTTCGATCGTGATATTGCGCGTGGTCTGATCGACTTTTGTATCGATGGCCGTCACCTTGCCGGTGAACATCTGTCCAGGTACCCCCTCCGTGCTCACCGAAACGACCTGGCCCAATGCGATCTCGGACTTCTGGCCTTGCGGCACATTGAAATCGATGTAGATTGGATCGAGCGTCGTCAGCGTGGCAATCTTGTCGCCGGGATTCAAGTACTGGCCCGGGTTGATTGCAGTGATCCCGATGCGCCCGGAAAACGGCGCAGCGATCGATTTTTTCGCAAGCAGCGCGCGCTGCTGGTCGACGGCTGCTTGCTTGGACTTCCAGTCACCTTCGTCGGCGTCGACCTGGGCTTGGGAGATGGCGCTCGCATTTAATTGCGCCTTGTCCCGCTTCAGAACGGTGGCGGCAAGTTGGGCCGTTGCCTCAAGCGAACGCAGTTGCGCGAAGTCAGTATCGGCATTGAGCTGCAGTAGGGTCTGGCCGGCCGAAACGTCTTGCCCCGACTTGAACGCGATAGCGCGTACGATGCCTCCCACTTCCGACGTAACGTCGACACCGCGATACGCTTTCAGGGATCCAACTGCGGAGACGCCCGGCTGCCACGAGTCGAGCCGGACGGGGCTAGCGGTCACGACGGCAGGCGGCTGAGGTGTCTTTGCCTGCGCGATCAACTTTGATACCTGAACGAACTTTGTGCCGCCGATGATAAGCACAACCACGACGACGACGACGAGCATGATGAGCATTGGCCGCAACAAGCGCCGTTTTGGAAGACTCTTCTGCGTTTCCGCTTGGCCGGAGGAGTAAAGCGAGTGATCTGCCATGGTTAGTCTCAAGGATTCCGTTGTTCGACGCGGCGCGAGGAAATATTCTCGGCGACCGATTGACTGGGCGGTTCAGTACGGCGGTTCCACCAACCGCCGCCTAACGCTTGAAACAGCGCGACTGTATCGCTGTAGCGACTGGCTTGTGCACGCACGCGTGCCAAGATGGCATTTTGGTAGGATTGCTGAGCGGTTAGTAGATTGATATAGCCAACCGCTCCGAGTCGATACTGGGTCTGCGTGAGATTCAGGCTATCGCGCGCAGCTCGCTCGGCCTTAACCTGCTCGACGAGAGTGTCGGCATCGGTCTCCAGCGCTCGCAAAGCGTTCGAGACGTCTTGAAATGCTCTGATGACCGTGCCTCGGTATTGTGCAGATGACGCATCGTAGGCCGCGATAGCCGCCAGTTTGCGGTGCCTGAGTGCACCTGCATCGAAGATTGTCTGCGTGACTGAACCGGCAAGACTCCAAATGCCCGTGCCGGAAGAAAACAGATCGGCAAGACGAGACGCGTTGCTACCAATAGACCCCGTGAGGCTGAGCTGGGGCAATTGATTGGCGATAGCCACACCGATATTGGCGCTGGCCTGGTGTAATTGCGCTTCAGCCGCGCGCACGTCGGGTCGCTGCTCCACAATCGCGGATGGAAGGCTTACGGGCAGATCGTCAGGAAGACGAAGGTCCTCCAGTTTGAAGCGCTCAACGCGCTCATGGTTTGGAAAACGCCCCAAATAGGCCGTCATCTGGTTGCGAGCCTGGTCGAGCTGCTTCTGCAGAGGCGGAAGGGTCGCCAGCGTTTGCGCCAACGCCGCCTCCTGGGCGAAAACATCCGCGTTGGATACGGCCCCTAGTGCAAGCCGAGACTTGATCAGGTTCAACTGCGCCGTCTGCACGCGCACGATTTCGTTCGTAGCGGCAATCTGGTCGCGAACGGACGCCAGCGTCACAGCTGTATTTACAACGTTAGCCGTTAGCGTTAGGTAAGTCGCTTCGAGTTGAAACCGCTGGTATTGCGCCTGTGCTTCGGCCGACTCGACTTGCCGACGTGTTCCGCCAAATATGTCCGGCGCATAGGAGACGGTAAGTGAAGCCGTGTTGACGGTCAGCAACTGGGGCGGAAATGCACCGAATGAGGCCTGCTCTCTGGTGACCGACCCGCTCGCACCCAAAGTGGGGAAAAACGATGCGCGATCTGCGGATGCGAGTTCGTTCGCTTGCCGAAGCGAAGCCTGCGCGGCAGCAACGTCGGGATTGGCGTGCATGGCTTCGTTGATCATCTCGTTCAGATCGGGCGATCTGAATAGCGTCCACCAAAGGCCCGGAATATCCATGCCGATGACGAGGCGTTGTGAGGCACCGCCCGGTACGTCGGTCGATGCAGTGCCCGTGGGAATCGGGCTCGAAGAGTAGTCGGCATCTTGGGTCGGCGGCCGAACGAAGTCGGGGCCGACGGCACAAGCACCAAGCAATACGACGCTCAGCAGGCTGAGTCGTGGTGTCCAGCCACGGAGTACGGAGGTCTTCATGGATTAGCCTTGACGGGAGTGGCAGGCGCGACGATGCAGTGCACCATCACGAGCGCGCGTAAGCGTAAGTGAGGTAGTTTTGCTCACGTGCGGCCGCATGCCTGTCCTGACTCATAGGCGCGCCGAGGTACAGCGAACCGATTAGTTGCGGTGCTGATTCGTGCGGGCAATGCAAATGCGTGATCGCGCTCGCAGGGTAATCGCGCAGTACGCCCGTGAATAGCCGATCTTTTTCGATGAGGCCCATCGAGAAACCCGATAGATGGATGCGCAATTGCTCGGGTATCCCGCAGCCACCTGTGTCTTCGATTTCCCAAACCGCAAACGAAGTGACTTGGCGATTGCGCCGCACTCGGTACTTGCCGGTCCCTAACTCTTGTGTTCGGATATTCGACCGGTTCAGTGAACCCCATGGATGGCTCATGACTCGCTGGTGTGGCGCCTGCCGTGTGAACGCTCCTGCGCGAATTTACCGGCCAAAATTTCCTCGTGGATCTGCTCCGGTGTCGCGCCGGCGAGACGAGCGGCGACGAGTTTTTCGGGATCGAGGAGCTTGCGCCACGCATGCCCTCCCGGTGGGTTACGCATGTGCTCGGATGCCGTCCAATCGTTGCCGTAGTTATTGACGTTCAGTTCCACCACATTGCCATCCGGGTCCGCGTAGTTGAACACGGTTTGAAAACCCTCCCCCGCAGCAAAGAGCGGCTCGATCCCACAACCTTTCAGCCGTACATAAGTGCCCAGAAGGTCATCCAGAGTGCGGTACTCAAAAGCGACGTGCTGCATGCCGGCCCGACGAGTCGCGTCAGGTTCATAGCCAGGCACCTCGAAGAACACGATGCGATGGTGTACCTCGTCATTGCTGACAAAGACCCCATGAAATGGAGGCCCGCCTTGCGTACCCCCTTCGTTACCGAAGCGATAGTTGACGGTCATGCCCAGCACCTGCCGATACCAATCGGTCATTGCGTCGACATTGCCGGTGACAAGCCCGAAGTGTTGCAGCTTCGGGCGGATAGTGACTTCGGTATTCATTAGACATCTCCTGTGACTCGACCATGAACGAAACGATACCGTTTCGTTCATTTAAACTACCGATTCGATCACGGAGTGTCAACAACTTTCGATACGAGACCGTTTCGTTTCTTTACGGAAGCGCCCAAGCGTGGTAAATCAAGGGGATCTCGTGATGCAAACAACCTTCGCCTTGCCTATGCCGCCGCCGAAAGCTGCCCCGAAAAAGACGTCCAAGCCGCCAGCCGTCCGTACCGGACGTCCGCCGGACACGCTCGCCGGCGAGGTTGACGAACGTATCCTGAACGCTGCCTATTCAGTTTTCATGGAGCGCGGCCTTCATGGAGCAAGCATTGATGAAATAGCGCGCCTCGCCCGCGCCGGCAAACCGAGCATATATTCGCGCTTCGCGACCAAGGAGGCACTCTTCGCCGCGGTAGGAATCCGCAATGCTGCGCGGGTCAACGCGAACTTTGGCCACTACGCAATCCAGGGAGCAACCCTGGAGGAGCGACTCATCAACATCGGACAGGGCATGCTCGGCCAGTTGCTCTCAGACGATGTGATCGATTTCATGCGCCTTTCCGCCGCCGAGGCGCGACGCGTTCCCGAACTGGCCAATTTCGGACTGGGCGCACGAGAGCGAGGCGTCGCCAGGGTACTGGAAGCCTTGCGCGACATCGTAGGTACTGCGGACATCCGGCGGTATCCCGCTCTTGGCCCTGCACATATCGAGACCACAGCACGCTTCTTTCTTGATCTGGTCGTAGGCCCCCTGCTCATGCGGGCGCTCGTTGGCGAAGATCTCACGTTATTGCGCGCCAAAATCGATCAGCACGTACAGGCTAGCGTCGCATTTTTCCTGTCGGGATGCTGCAATACTTGACCATTCAGGGCGAATGGCGCGCGGACTTTTCGCGACCGGCCACCGCTTTGAGCTGGTCGAGTAGCCACCGCCCTGCAGGACCGGGTGGTGTATCGGTCCGGTAGATGGCCGCCAATGAGATGGAAGCGTTGGCACGTGTTTCCTCGAACTCCAGCGGCACGAGAGCACCGCTGTCGACGTCCGCTTGAACGACGTGCAACGGCATGCCGCCCCAACCCAATCCGGCCTTCAAGAAGGCATGTTTTGCCCCCAGGTCAGACAGCCGCCACGTTGCCGGAGATAGCACGCCCAGATCGGTCTTTCCCGTCAACTGTGAACGGTCGCTCAGCACAAGCTGCACGTGCCGTGCCAGTTCGCGCGCAGGAATCGGCCCTTGATGGAGGGCCAGCGGATGCTGAGGCGAGGCAACCATCAGATAGGGCACGGTCATCAGGTGCTCACTTGTCAGATCCGGATGATTCGTAAGTAGTGGTGCGCGTATGCCGAAAGAGCTTTGCCCCTCAAGCACCGGTTCGATCACGGCTCCCATGCCCTCCACTGAAATGCGCAGAGGCGTGCGAGGAAACATGCCATGAAAGGCGCTCACCGCTTGGGTCAGCACATCAGTGGGGAGGAAAACGTGAACCACCACACTAAGCTCCGGCTCCAGCCCTCCGGCCAGTCCCTTCGCCCTGGCCTTAAAGAGGTCCATGTCGCTCGCCACGACGCGAGCATCCGCAAGTAATTCTCGGCCAATCACGGTTAGCGTGGGGCTGCGACTTGTCCGATCAAACAGCTGCACGCCAAGTTGAGCCTCGAGATTGCCAAGAGTGTGGCTCACGACCGACTGCGCTCGCCCCAGCTTTCGACCCGCAGCCGAGAAGCTTCCGGTTTCAGCCGCCGCAATAAAGGTGCGCAATTGATCCAGTGTTACCGCGTCAAGCATATATCCACCAGATAGATACGTTTCATCGAAAAATATAGGCTACTCAGATTGTAAGTCAAAGCCTATCGTTCGACGCATCGGCAAACGCACCGTCTGCCCCTTCGGAGAACTTGTTATGAAACTGCTACACGTCGATTCCAGCATCCTCGGCCAAGGCTCTGTCAGTCGTGATCTGTCGGCGGAAATCGTTGAAACCTTTCGGGCTCGGCACGCTGACCTCAACGTCACATACCTGGACCTTTCTGCCACGCCCATTGGCCACCTGACAGCAGCGCACCTCGCGGCCGCGCACGGCGCGCCCGTCGACGAGGCGTTGAAGGCTGACGTGGCGACTGGCCAAATCGCGCTCGAAGAGTTCCTCGACGCCGACATCGTCGTCATCGGCGCGCCGATGTACAACTTCGGTGTTCCGTCCCAATTGAAGGCCTGGATCGACCGCCTTGCTGTGCAAGGAAAGACATTCCGCTACGACGCAAACGGCCCGATCGGACTGTGTGCGGGCAAGAAGCTGGTGATCGCGTCGTCGCGTGGCGGTGTGTTCAGCGAAGGCACCCCTGCTGCATTCCTGGATCATCAGGAAACCTACCTGAAAGCACTGTTCGGCTTTCTCGGCATCTCGGACATCAATTTCATTCGTGCCGAGGGCGTGGCGATGGGCCCGGATTCCCGCAACGGCGCTATTGCTGCCGCGAAGGAAAAAGTTGCCTTGCTCGCTGCCTAATGTGGCACTGCCATGTCGACCTCGCGCTTGCCGACGTACTTCCTCAGCCATGGAGCAGGCCCGTGGACATACATGGCGGGCACGTTTCGTAAGCAATTTTCCACCCTGGAGATGGCGTTGATGGAAACCGGGGGAGAGCTGGCGCACGCCGAGACTCTCCTCGTAGTGTCCGCGCACCGGGAAACAAGCAGATTCGCGCTCTCGTCGCCATCATTGGCAGCGGACAGAGTTTTCAGAATCTGTCGGTGCGCGACACGCGAGCGATTGAGCCTTCCCCACAGTTCGATCATTGGTTGCAAGACACCATCTCGCCGGACGACCGCAGGGATCGCCTTCTGCGATGGCGGGATGCCCCTTACGCGAGACTCGTGCACGCGCGCGAGGAACACCTCGTACCGCTCATGGTCGCCGCTGGCACCGCACGCGAGGACGATGGCCAGTGCATTTACCGGGAGCAACTAGCAGGCGTCACGACGGCAGCCAGCTTCCGCTTCGGCCCGAGTCCCGGATAGTTGTGCCGAAGTCCGGTCGCTAAGTCCCACCGCCTCAGCACGCTTTCGACAATTACCCAAACAGTAGTAACGCTATGTCAAACACCCAAGTCCCGTCCTTCAATCCTGTGCGCGCTCACCGCGGATGGCATATCTCGCTGTGGATCATCCAGGTCCTTCTGGCGACTGCCTACGCCATGTCGGGGTACATGAACACCTTCACGTCTCCGCAGCAACTGGTCACCATGGGTATGAGCCATGCAGCGGTCTTGCCGTATGGACTGCTACGTTTTCTCGGTATTGCCGAATTGGCAGGATCAATCGGCCTTCTCCTGCCAGCGCTAACGCGCGTACGTACCTCACTCACGCCGCTTGCCGCGCTCGGATTCATCGTCCTTCAAGTGCTAGCAATGGGATACCACGTGACTCACGGTGAGTTCTTCATGCTTCCGGTAAATGTGGTGTTGATGGCTCTTGCAGCCATGCTCTGGTGGGGACGATCCAGGAAGGTCCCCATCGCTTCCCGCTAAGAAGTCCGAGACGCCCCCCCCCTCGCAACTTCATCTCTAGTGAGCCATAGACATGACAATCCAGCTTTCTACACCGATCCAGAGCCAGCCCAGAGGCGGTCCGAATTTCTTCGTGAGGAGTATCGACCTGCACGAACGGGGCGAGCTGATTTCTCCCATTGCGACACTCGACGATTTCCGCGTGAGAGACCGCCCGTTTCCACCTCACCCGCACGCTGGATTCTCTGCGGTTACCTACGTGTTTGAAGACTCTCCTGGTGATCTGCGTAGCCGCGACTCGCTGGGCAATGACATTCGTGTAGGCCCTGGCGGAATCGTATGGACGCAAGCAGGCCGCGGCATCGTGCACCATGAGGTGCCCGCCCTGCAGAACTGTGAACTGCATGGGGTCCAATTCTTCGTCAATTTGAGCGCTGAAAGCAAGCTCATTCCGCCGCAAGTCCTGTCAGTCGACGGCAAGGACGTTCCGCAATGGCATAGCGAACGCGGCGATCGCGTTCGCGTAGTCGTGGGAAGTTATCGCGATATTGAATCGCCGCTCGTTCCAGCAGAACCCTTCATGCTGCTAGATGCGGAAGTGCGCCACGAGATCGCGCTCGACCTTCAGCCGCAACAGTACGGCTTGCTCTCCGTGCAATCAGGCAGTGCCCGAGTCGTCACCGATACGGGAACGACAATCGTGGCGCAGGATCAAGCGGTCACGGTACGTGGATCTGGTTCCTTCTCGGTCGTAGCCGCGCAACCGGTTCGGCTGCTGCTCCTCGTCGGCATGGAAATCCACGATCCGGTGTTCGTCCATGGACCATTCATCATGAACGATCCGAAACAGATTGCCGACGCGATCAATCGTTACCAAGCAGGCGATATGGGGCATCTCACCCCTCTTCCGCGAGATTGATGCGATGGCTCCCTCCGGTTTACCGCTCGCGAAACACCGGCAACGTCGCCAACCGCACGTCACCGAAACGGCGAGAAACTCGCAACATTGCAATGCCGAGCCAGGCGAGTTTAGGCCTGTCGTTAATCCGAAACGTTGCGAGGGAAAAGGCGACTGCGTCGCCGTCTGCCCTTACGCGGTGTTCGAGATCGGACGCATGCCTGACGATCAGTTCGCTGCCATGCCCCTTATTGCGAAGCTGAAGCTATGGGCTCACGGTCGGCAGACTGCCTTTACCCCGAATTCGGATGCATGCCGCGCCTGTGGGGCATGCGTAACTTCATGTCGCGAACGCGCCATCTCGCTGGCCCGTATGGCCTAGCATCCATCATTGGAGAAACGCAATGTCAACTATTGAACGATACGGCGAGCTGAAATATCGAGATGTCCGTGGCATCCGGATGGCATATGTCGACGAAGGGGAAGGCGACACTATCGTCTTTCAACACGGGCAGCCGACATCCTCATACGTATGGCGCAACGTCATGCCCCATCTAAAGGGCATGGGGCGATTAGTCGCGTGCGATCTGATCGGCATGGGCGCGTCCGATAAGCTCCCCGACTCAGGGCCTGGCAGTTACGGCTACGCGCAACACCGTGACTATCTCTTCTCGCTTTGGGATGCGCTTGGCTTGGGAGAGAACGTGATTCTGGTGCTCGACGACTGGGGCGCAACGCTGGGATTCGACTGGGCCAACCGCAATCGCGACCGTGTGAAAGGCATTGTCCACATGGAGTCGGTCGCCCTGCCGATGAGTTGGGCGGACATCCCCGAGCCGGCACATCCGTTTTTTCAGGCGCTACGCTCGCCAGCCGGCGAAGAGCTCGTGTTGCAGCAGAACATCTTTATTGAGCAGCGTCTGCAGCCCGCCATTCTTCGCCCGCTTGATCCCCGCGAAATGGCGGAATACCGCATGCCGTATCTGGAACCTGGCGAAGGACGCAGGCCAACGCTTTCCTGGCCGCGAAGCCTGCCGCTTGACGGTGACCTCACCGATGTCTATCAGGCGATGGAAGCCTATCGTCCGTGGGTCGCCAGCAGCGCAGTGCCCAAGTTGCTGATTAACGGCGATCCCGGAGCCATCATGACCGGACGCATCCGCGACGAGATCCGCACGTGGCAAAACCAGATCGAAATCACCGTCAAGGGTCGCAAGATCCTCCAAGAAGACAGCCCCGAAGAAATCGGTGCGGCCATCGCGAGCTTTGTCGAGCAGGTGCGCGCCCGTGTGGCTGGGTGATCCGACGCTCCAATTCTATTTCTCCGTATTCGGGAGTGTATGAAATGAAAGTAACCAAGCTAGCCTATGTAGGCACGAACGCATCGGATCTCGACGCATGGAAAGAATACGCGCCGCAAGTCCTGGGGCTCGAGGTCAGTGGTGACAGTTCCGATAACTTGCTATATCTGCGCGCCGACGAACGCCATCACCGGCTAAGCATCCATCCCGGGGAATCCGACGACATCGCCTACGTCGGTTGGGAAGTAGCCAACCATGAAGCCCTCGAGGCAGTCGCCTCCCAACTCGACCGCGCAGGCATTAAGGTTCAACCCGGTACTGCAGCAGAACTGGTTGAGCGACGTGTGCTGGAACTCGTTCACTTCACGTGTCCGCATACCGGCGTGCGCATGGAACTGACTGTCGGCAACGAAGTGATCTTCAACCCACGATTCATGCCAACCCGCCCGTTGGCGGGGTTCAAAACTGGAGAGCTTGGGCTGGGGCACGTCGTGCTTTACGTCAAAGCAGACCTCAGAAAGGTCGTGGATTTCTATGTTAAGACCCTCGGCTTCGGCATCTCGGATTGGGTAGTCAATCCTGAAGGTATGCCGCTAGCCGCTTTCCTGCACTGCAACGCGCGGCACCATTCGCTGGCTCTAATTTTCTACCCGCCTGCCCCCCGAAATATCCAACACGTCTTCTTTGAGACCAACTCGCTGGACGATGTGGGCACCACGTACGACCTGTGCCGCGAGCAGCAAATCGCCGCCACCGGAATCGGCCGCCATCCCAATGATCGCTCCGTGTCCTTTTACTTCCGTAATCCCTCGCGATGGTTCATTGAATACGGCTGGGACTTGCGCACGGTGGATCCACAGAATGTGACGGTGGAAAGTTACGTCTTGCGTCCAGGCATTGGCTGGGGACACGATGGATTGCGCAATCTGGAAGACCCACCGACGCAGCTGAAATAGTACGTTGGCCAGTAGTATCAAAGAAATGCTTTGGCTCGGCGACCGCATTCTTCGGCGCCGAGTTTGACGTAGCTAGAAAGCCGCAATTGCACAGCGCCGCAATCAGCACACGCCGAGGCGGACTCGACACATGGTCTCAAACTGTCGCCAAAAGTGGAACCGGGCGACCTGGAGCAGCCCCCTGAAGCGCCGGACACAGTCACCCACTTACAATAACGGGTAGCTGTCCATGGAATCGCTTGGACACATCTGGAATTAAAAAACCCGCGAAGCCTTGCAGCCTCGCGGGTTTCGAGACTTCCTTGGACAATCCTGGAAGGGAATTTGGTGGGCCCGGCGGGGTTCGAACCCGCGACCAATCGATTATGAGTCGACTGCTCTAACCGCTGAGCTACAAGCCCTGATGAGAAGCAAAGCGTGTCACACGCCGCCCCGACAAAGAAGCCGGGCCGGCATTGTAACAACAAAGGAGACAAACGCCACCGGCATCACGCGGATACCGGCGGCGTTCGCAGGAGAGACGCTGGAAATCAGTTCCCTTCGAGGAACGACTTCAGCTTGTCGGAACGGCTCGGGTGACGCAGCTTGCGCAGCGCCTTGGCCTCGATCTGACGGATCCGCTCGCGCGTGACGTCGAACTGCTTGCCGACTTCCTCGAGCGTGTGGTCCGTGCTCATCTCGATGCCGAAGCGCATCCGCAGCACCTTCGCCTCGCGCGGCGTCAGCGAATCGAGCACGTCCTTCACGACGTCGCGCATGCTCGCATGCAGCGCGGCATCCGCCGGCGCGACCGTGTTGGTGTCCTCGATGAAGTCGCCGAGATGGGAATCGTCGTCGTCACCGATCGGCGTTTCCATCGAGATCGGCTCCTTTGCGATCTTCATGATCTTGCGGATCTTGTCTTCCGGCATTTCCATCTTCTCGGCGAGCGTTGCCGGATCCGGCTCGAGACCGGTTTCCTGCAGAATCTGCCGCGAGATGCGGTTCATCTTGTTGATCGTCTCGATCATGTGAACCGGAATCCGGATCGTGCGCGCCTGGTCGGCGATCGAGCGCGTGATGGCCTGGCGGATCCACCACGTCGCATAGGTCGAGAACTTGTAGCCGCGACGGTATTCGAACTTGTCCACCGCCTTCATCAGGCCGATGTTGCCTTCCTGGATCAGGTCGAGGAACTGCAGGCCGCGGTTCGTATACTTCTTCGCGATCGAGATCACGAGACGCAGGTTCGCCTCGGTCATTTCGCGCTTCGCCTGGCGCGCCTTCAGTTCACCGGCCGCCATCTGGCGGTTGGTTTCCTTCAGGTCCTTCAGCGGCAGCACGACGCGCGCCTGCAGGTCGAGCAGGCGCTGCTGCTGTTCGCGGATCGCCGGAACGTTACGCGACAGCACCGCGCTGTACGAATGGCCTTCGGCCATGATCTTCTCGGCCCAGTCGAGGTCGGTTTCATTGCCCGGGAAGCGCGCGATGAATTCCGAACGCGGCATGCCGCACTTGTCGACGACGATGTGCAGGATCTGGCGCTCGACCTGACGCACTTCGTCCACCTGCGCACGCAACGTGTCGCAAAGGCGTTCGACGGTACGCGCGGTGAAGCGGATCGTCATCAGTTCGCTCTGGATCGTTTCCTGCGCCTTCAGGTAGGCCTTCGACTTGTAGCCTTCCTTTTCGAACGCGCGGCGCATCTTGTCGAACCACTCGCTGATCTGCGCGAACTTCTCGAGCGAGGCACGCTTGAGGGCTTCGAGCTGGGCGGCGTTGGCCGATGCCTGGGCGGCACCGTCGTCCTCCTCCTCTTCCTCTTCTTCCTCTTCCTCTTCGGCTTCCTCGTCCTCGTTCTCGATGGCTTCCGCTTCCTTCGCGGAGAAGCCGTCGGTATCGGCGGAGTCCGAAGCATTCGGATCGAGCAGGCCGTCGACGAGTTCGTCGACGCGGATCTCTTCGTTCGCGACGCGTTCGGCCATCGCGAGGATGTCGGCGATCGTCGTCGGGCACGCGGAGATGGCCATCACCATGTGGCGCAGGCCGTCCTCGATCCGCTTCGCGATCTCGATTTCGCCTTCGCGCGTGAGCAGCTCGACCGTGCCCATTTCACGCATGTACATCCGGACCGGATCGGTCGTGCGGCCGAATTCCGAATCGACGGTGGACAGCGCGACTTCCGCTTCCTCTTCGACTTCATCGTCCGACGACGCGGCGGGCGCGTTGTCGTTCAGGAGCAGCGTTTCCGCGTCCGGCGCCTGCTCGTAGACCGCCACGCCCATGTCGTTGAACGTGCCGATGATGCCTTCGAGGGCTTCGGTCTCGGTGAAGTTGTCCGGCAGGTGGTCGTTGATTTCGGCGTACGTCAGGAAGCCGCGCTCCTTGCCGAGCTTGATCAGCGCGCGCAGTTTCACGCGGCGCTCTTCGAGCTCCTCGGCCGTACCCGGCGTGCTCGTCGCGAACGCTTCCTTCAGCAGCGCCTTCTCCTTGGCGCGACGATCGCGCACCTTGGATTTGCCCGGTGCAGCCGCCGCTGCGGGCTGCTCGTCGCTCTGATTTGCGTCGTCTTCGACGGATACTTCGTTCAGCTTTTTGGTCATGGAGTTCGCCGTACCGGCTATATCGACTCGCGGCTGCTGGACGACAGCCGGTTGAACCGTGGGTGCATGAGTAGTACGTACTGCCGTTTCGTCCGCGGCGGCAGTCGTGTCCCTTGCGCTTTTCGCACTTGCCCGCTTCGCCGCCGGCTTGGCCGGCCCGGAGTCGGGTCTGGCGGCAGCCCGTGTTCTGGCTGCCGGCGCCGGCGCAGCCTGAGCAGTGCCGGCCGCGGTTTTCTTTCCTGCAGCGGCTGACGTGGCTGAAGACGTTGTCCTGGTGGAAGAAGCAGACTTGGCCGCTGTGACCTTTTTGGTCGGCTCCGTCGAGCCCTTGCCCGTTGCTTTCTTTCCGCCTGTCGTCTTTGCCATCGCGATTCTCGCCTCTGCTTGGAAAACAAACCGCTGGAAACCTTATATTATAGCACGCTGGGGAGCCCTCTCTAAGCTCCCCAGCCGCCTACAGCCCGAGCCGACGCTTCATGTCGGTTCGCTGCTGGTTCAATTCCGTCAATTCGGCCAATTCCTCGGGTGTGAAGGTGGACTGCCGCGCCAGCCTGTCTAGCCGGTCGCAGCAGGCGTCGTAACGCATCTTGAGCACCGCCGCCTGCAGTTCCTCCCCCGCGATCCGCTCCTGTTCACGCTGCCGCTCGGGCACCGTCTCGTCTTCCGGATTCTGTAACAGCAAATCGCGGACGTTTTCATCATAGTCCAGAATTTCGCGGAAGATTTCCTCGTAAGTCGCTCCATTCGAGGACGTTCGCAGGACATCCGACAGCAGCCGGAACTCCGCGCCATCGCCCAGCGCGCGCGCATGATCGACGACTTCCGCGAACAGTTCGCCGATGCGCGGCAATGCGCGCAAGGTCGCAATTTGTTCGTCGTCGAGCTGCGACGCGATACGCGGATGCATCACCAGCGTGCGCAACGCGCGCTTTTCGCTGTCCGTCACGCGGCGCCGCTCGCTGCGCGCGGGCGCCTGGCGCGGCGGCGCCGCGATCCGCGTATCGACGTCGGACAGCGCCGCGACCTCTTCGAACGGGATGTCGAGGCGGTCCGCGAACATGTGCATGATCTGCGCGCGCAACGCGTTCGCGGGCAGCGCCTGCAGCAGCGGCTTCGCATCGAACAGCGCTTTCGCGCGGCCTTCCGGCTGATCGAGCGCCTTGCCGGCAATTGCTTCGTTCAGCAGAAATTGCGACAGCGGCATGGCGCGCTCGACCTGCTCGGAGAACGCGTCCGCGCCGAACTCGCGCACATAGCTGTCCGGATCGTGCTCGGCCGGCAGAAAAAGGAACCGGATCGTGCGGTTGTCCGCCGCATGCGGCAAGCACGCCTCGAGCGCGCGTCGCGCCGCCCGCCGCCCGGCCGAATCGCCGTCGAAACTGAAAATGACCGTATCGGTCTGGCGCAGCAGCTTCTGCACGTGAATCGGCGTGCACGCGGTGCCGAGCGTCGCGACCGCATTCGGGAAGCCGAGCTGCGCGAGCGCGACGACGTCCATGTAGCCTTCGACGACCAGCACGTACTTGCGCTCGCGAATCGCGAGCCGCGCCTCGAACAGGCCGTACAGCTCGCTGCCCTTGTTGAACAGCGGGGTTTCAGGCGAATTCAGGTACTTCGGCTCGCCGCTGCCGAGCACGCGCCCGCCGAAGCCGATCACCTGCCCCTTCACGTTGCGGATCGGGAACATGATCCGCTCGCGGAACCGGTCGTAGCGGCGCGCAACGCCCTGCGCATCGGTCTTCTCGCTGACGATCACGAGCCCCGACTCGACGAGCGATTCGTCGCGATAGTCCGGGAACGCGGCTTCGAGGTTCTGCCAGCCGTCCGGCGCGTAGCCGAGCCCGAAGCGCGCGGCGATCTCGCCGGTCAGGCCCCGGTTCTTCAGGTACTGGATCGCGACGGTCGCGCCGCGCAACTGCTTGCGGTAGTAGTCGCACGCGGCGGTCATCGCATCGGACAGCGCGGTCGCGACCGATTTCGAAACCGGCGCCGGATAGTCAGCCCCCCCGCCTCCACCCCCACCGCCGCCACGCATCGAAGGCTCGTGCGGCACGGTCAGGCCAACGGACTGCGCGAGCTCCTGCACGGCCTCCGGGAACGTGAGCCCCGCGTGTTCCATCAGGAAGCCGATCGCCGTACCGTGCGCGCCGCAACCGAAGCAGTGATAGAACTGCTTGGTCGGGCTGACCGTAAACGACGGGCTCTTCTCGTTATGGAACGGGCACAGCCCCATGAAGTTGGCGCCGCCCTTCTTGAGCTGCACGTACCGGCCCACCACGTCGACGATATCGACGCGGTTCAGCAAATCCTGCAGGAACGAATGCGGAATCACCGTGGGTTCGAGCGAAAAAAGACAATACGGCACCCCGGCGCACGCACTGCGCGTCGGGGAGACAGGTGTTACTTCGTGAGCGCGGCCTTGACCAGCGCGGAAATGGCCGTCATGTCGGCACGGCCGGCGAGCTTGCCCTTCAGAACGCCCATCACCTTGCCCATGTCCTGCGGGCCGGCGGCGCCCGTCTGCGCGACAGCTGCCTGGACTTCGGCGGCCACCTCGGCCTCCGACAGTTGCTCGGGCATGTAGCCGCTCAGCACGACCAGTTCGGCCTGCTCCTTCGCGACGAGGTCGTCACGGCCGGCTGCCTGGAACTGGCTGATCGAATCCTTGCGCTGCTTGATCATCTTGTCGATCACGGCCGTGATGCCCGCATCGTCGAGGGTGACCTGATCGTCGACTTCGCGCTGCTTGATCGCGGCCATCAGCAGGCGAATCGTTGCCAGGCGCTCGCTTTCCTTCGCGCGCATCGCGGCCTTCATGTCTTCGCTGATCTGCTCTTTCAAACTCATCTCTCACCCGGGAAGGAAACGTGAATCCGACGCCCGCCATAAGGGCGTCAACACAAAAACCCGCTTGGGACAGTGTCTCAAGCGGGTTGCTCGAATCCGGCATCGGCGGCTCGCCTGATCGGTCGCACGATCAGGCGCGATCTTTCGCGATCGCCCGATCGCATGGAGTCGCCGGTGCGCCGCTCAGCGAACCGCGCGGCGCCCAATCGTTCAGTACAACTTCTTCGGCAGTGTCTGGCTGCGGATACGCTTGTAATGACGCTTCACCGCAGCAGCCTTCTTGCGCTTGCGCTCCGCGGTCGGCTTCTCGTAAAACTCGCGCGCACGAAGTTCGGTCAGCAGACCATTCTTCTCGATCGTGCGCTTGAAGCGACGCATTGCAACTTCGAACGGCTCGTTCTCTTTAACGCGAATGATCGTCATGATCCGACACGAATAAAGGTTTGCAGGGAAAGACTACCGAGTATAGCAGAGCGATTGCCTAAAGGCACGGGGCCTGGTCCCGCCAAAACGGCGCCTCCGGCCCGTCAGGTGCCGCGCGAATACTCTGCCGCGGCCTGTCCGGCCGCCGTGCCGGACGCCCACGCCCACTGGAAGTTGTAGCCGCCGAGCCAGCCCGTCACGTCCACCGCCTCGCCGACGAAGAACAGCCCCGGCACGCGCGCGCTCATCATCGTCGCCGACGACAGGTCGCGCGTATCGACCCCACCTTTCGTCACTTCGGCCTTCTTGTAGCCCTCGGTGCCGTTGGGCGTCAGCGTCCAGCCGGACAGCGCGTCGCCGATCTGGCGCAGCGTCTTGTCGGGCAGGTCCGCGAGCCGCGCGTCGGCCGCGACGCGATGCGTGTCGAGCCACGCATGCGCGAGACGCGACGGCACCCAGTCCGCGAGCAGCGAACCGATCTGGCGCCTTGACGTGCGCTTCGCGTCAAGCAGGTCGGCGACCGTGTCGCGCTGCGGCAACAAATCGACGCGGATCGGGTCGCCAGGCTGCCAGTAGCTCGAGATCTGCAGGATCCCGGGCCCGGACAGGCCGCGATGGGTCAGCAGCAGATCCTCGACGAATTCGCCGCCGCGTTTCTTGTCGCCGGTCGATACGCGCACTTCGAGCGATACGCCGGACAACGCCGCGAACGGCTCCCAGTCCTGCTGCGCAAACGTCAACGGCACGAGCGCCGGCCGCGTATCGATGAGCTTGTGACCGAACTGCTTGGCGAGCCGGTAGCCGAAGTCGGTTGCGCCGATCTTCGGGATCGACAGGCCGCCGGTCGCGATGATCAGCGCACGCGCACCGATCGTCCCCGCCTGCTGCGTGTCGAGCGTGAAGCCGTCGGCCGGCGCGTGGCGCACCGCGTCGACGACCACGGGCCGGCGCCACGCAACGCCGCCCGAATCGCACTCGTGCTTCAGCATGTCGATGATCGCGTCGCTGCCATGGTCGCAAAAGAGCTGCCCCTTGTGCTTTTCGTGCCAGGTCACATGATGGCGCTTGAGCAGCCCGAGGAAGTCACGCGGCGTATAACGCGCCAGCGCCGAGCGCGCGAAATGCGGATTCGCCGACAGGTAGTTGTCGGGGCCGGCATACAGGTTCGTGAAATTGCAGCGGCCGCCGCCCGAGATGCGGATCTTCTCGGCGAGCCGCGGCGCGTGATCGATCAGCACGACGCGGCGGCCGAGCTGCCCGGCAACCGCGGCGCTCATCATCCCGGCGGCGCCCGCGCCGATCACGGCGATGTCATAAGTTTCCATGGCGCGAATTGTACCCGCCCGGCATCGGACCCGGGCCGCTGCCGGCGGCGACAGGCCCCCGCCTGCTATACTTTCCGGTTACGTTGACCTTCCTGCGGCGTGCCCGATACGGCGCGCCCTGCCCGTACCCATGCTCGTTCTCGGCATCGAAAGCTCCTGTGACGAAACCGGCCTCGCGCTCTACGACACGCAGCGCGGCCTGCTCGCACACGCGCTCCACTCGCAGATCGCCATGCACCGCGAATACGGCGGCGTCGTGCCCGAGCTCGCGTCGCGCGACCACATCCGCCGCGCGCTGCCGCTGCTCGAGGAAGTGATGGCGCAAAGCGGCACGCGCCGCGACGACATCGACGCGATCGCGTTCACGCAGGGCCCCGGCCTCGCCGGCGCGCTGCTGGTCGGCGCGAGTATCGCGAATGCGCTCGCGCTCGCCTGGAACAAGCCGACCGTCGGCATCCATCACCTCGAAGGCCACCTGCTGTCGCCGCTGCTCGTCGCCGAGCCGCCACCCTTCCCGTTCGTGGCGCTGCTGGTGTCCGGCGGCCACACGCAATTGATGCGCGTGACCGACGTCGGCGTGTACGAGACGCTCGGCGAAACGCTCGACGACGCGGCCGGCGAAGCATTCGACAAGACGGCCAAGCTGATCGGCCTCGGCTACCCGGGCGGCCCGGAAGTGTCGAAGCTCGCCGAGACCGGCACGCCGGGTGCGGTCGTGCTGCCGCGCCCGATGCTGCACTCGGGCGACCTCGACTTCAGCTTTAGCGGCCTGAAGACGGCCGTGCTCACGCAGATGAAGAAGTTCGAAGCGGCGAAGCTCGAGGGCGGAGCACTCGAGCGAGCGAAGGCCGACCTTGCGCGCGGCTTCGTCGACGCGGCCGTCGACGTGCTCGTCGCCAAGTCGCTCGCCGCGCTGAAGAAGACGAAACTCAAGCGCCTGGTGGTCGCGGGCGGTGTCGGCGCGAACCGTCAGTTGCGCGCTGCACTGTCGGCCGCCGCGGCCAAGCGCGGCTTCGACGTACACTACCCCGATCTCGCGCTCTGCACCGACAACGGCGCGATGATCGCACTCGCAGGCGCATTGCGGCTCGGCCGCTGGCCCGAGCAGGCGAATGCCGACTACGCATTCACGGTGAAGCCGCGCTGGGATCTCGCATCGCTCGCGCGCTGAACCATGCGGCGCGACGCAACGTCGCACCGACAAACAACAAGGCCGCTCATTCGAGCGGCCTTGTTCCATCAGCGTGACAAAACGTCGCGGCGTTATGCAGCCTGCCGCTTGTCGCGCTCGATCAGCGCATACGCGCTGTGATTGTGGATCGACTCGAAGTTCTCGGCTTCGAGCACGTACGCCACCACACGCTCGTCCGCATCGAGACGCTGCGCGACGTCACGCACGAGATCCTCGACGAACTTCGGGTTCTCGTAGGCACGCTCGGTGACGAACTTCTCGTCCGGACGCTTCAGCAGGCCCCACAGCTCGCACGACGCCTCTTCCTCCGCGATGCGGATCAGCGCCTCGACCGGCAGGTCGGCCGCGAGCTCCGCATCGATCGTCACGTGCGAACGCTGGTTGTGCGCGCCGTACTGCGAGATCTTCTTCGAGCACGGGCAGAGGCTCGTCACGGGCACGAGCACCTTCAGGAACAGGCGCGTGTCGCCGTTGCGGCTTTCGCCCGCGAGCGTCACCTCATAATCGAGCAGGCTCTGCACGCCTGACACCGGCGCCGTCTTGTTCACGAAGTACGGAAACGTGACTTCGATGCGACCGGCCTCGGCTTCCAGCTTCTCGAGCATCGACGCGAGCATCGCGCGGAAACGCTCGACCGTGAGCGGCGCACGATTCTCTTCGAGCAGCGCGACGAAGCGCGACATGTGCGTGCCCTTCTGATCGGCAGGCAGGCGGACATCGAGGTTCCAGACGCCGACGGTCGGCTGCACGTCGCCGCTTTCGGTACACACCGTCAACGGATGCCGGACCGCCTTCACGCCCACGCGCTGAATCGGAATCTGACGGGTATCCACCGTGCTCTGCACGTCGGGCATCACGAAGGCGGGATTCATCTGGTTCATCTTGTTCAATCCTTGTAAGCCGCGCGTTCGACGACGCGCACGCCGCGTCATGCGGCAGCCGGAAAAGCAACATGGGCCCGCAGGCCCATGTTTTCCGCATCAATGAAGACCGGTTGCGCCAGTCGCACCGACGCCGCCCGCAGGCGGCGCCAGCTTATGCGACGCGCTTCGCCTGACCGGCGACATCGGCCGCCGGATTCAGAAAGCGTTCGCGAATCGATTTCGCGATACCCGCGCCGTCGAGGCCGCATTGCGACAGCAGCTTCGCGGGGTCGCCGTGATCGATGAACAGGTCAGGGAGGCCCAATTGTAGTACGGGTCGGATAACCCCACTCTCCATCAGGGCTTCCACGCAGGCCGAGCCCGCGCCGCCCATCACACAGCCTTCCTCGACCGTGACGAGGTAATCGTGCGTCTCGGCGAGTTCACGCACGAGCGCCCCATCGAGCGGCTTCACGAAGCGCATGTTCGCGACAGTTGCATCGAGCTCCTCGGCCGCGGCGAGCGACGGTGCGACCATCGTGCCGAACGCGAGGATTGCGACGCGCTTGCCTTCCGGCTGCGACGTGCGGCGACGCACTTCACCCTTGCCGAGCGGGATTTCGGTGAATTCCTTCACCGTCGCCACGCCCGTGCCCGCGCCGCGCGGATAGCGCACTGCGGTCGGGTTCGGCTGCTGCAGCGCCGTGTGCAGCATCTGGCGGCATTCGTTCTCGTCGGACGCAGCCATGATCGTCATGTTCGGGATGCAGCGCATGAACGCGAGATCGTACGCGCCCGCGTGCGTCGCGCCGTCCGCGCCGACGAGGCCCGCGCGGTCGATCGCGAACACGACCGGCAGGTTCTGCAGCGCGACGTCGTGGATCAGCTGGTCGTACGCACGCTGCAGGAACGTCGAGTAGATCGCGACGACCGGCTTCAGCCCTTCGGTTGCGAGGCCGCCCGCGAACGTCACCGCGTGCTGCTCGGCGATGCCGACGTCGTAGTAGCGCTCCTTGAAGCGCTTCTCGAACTCGACCATGCCCGAGCCTTCGCGCATCGCGGGCGTGATACCGACGACGCGCGTATCGCGCTCGGCTTCATCGCACAGCCACTCGCCGAACACCTGCGTGTACGTCTTCTTCGCGGGCGCGGCCGACGGCTTGATGCCTTCGGCCGGGTTGAACTTGCCCGGGCCGTGATAGAGCACGGGATCGGCTTCGGCGAGCTTGTAGCCCTGGCCTTTCTTCGTCACCACGTGCAGGAACTGCGGGCCGCGCAGCTCGCGGATGTTCTGCAACGTCGGGATCAGCGAATCGAGATCGTGACCGTCGATCGGGCCGATGTAGTTGAAGCCGAACTCTTCGAACAGCGTAGCCGGCACGACCATGCCCTTCGCGTGCTCCTCGAGCTTGCGCGCGAGTTCCAGCACCGGCGGCGCAACGCTCAGCACGCGCTCGACGCCCGCGCGCGCAGCCGCATAGAAGCGGCCCGACATCAGGCGGGCGAGATGGCGATTCAGCGCGCCGACCGGCGGCGAGATCGACATGTCGTTGTCGTTCAGGATCACGAGCACTTTCGCATCTTCCGACACGCCCGCGTTGTTCATCGCCTCGAACGCCATGCCGGCCGTCATCGCGCCGTCGCCGATCACGGCGATCGAGAAGCGGTCGTCGCCGTTCAGCTGACTGCCGATCGCCATGCCGAGCGCGGCCGAGATCGACGTGCTCGAGTGCGCGGTGCCGAACGTGTCGTATTCGGATTCGCTGCGACGCGGGAAGCCCGAGATGCCGTCCTGCTGGCGCAGCGAATGCATCTGGTCACGGCGGCCCGTCAGGATCTTGTGCGGGTAGGTCTGGTGGCCCACGTCCCAGACGATCCGATCGTTCGGCGTGTTGAACACGTAGTGCAACGCGATCGTCAGCTCGACCGTCCCGAGGTTGGACGACAAATGGCCGCCCGTCTTCGACACGCTGTCGAGCACGAACGCGCGCAGTTCATCCGCGAGCGGTTGCAGTTGGCGACGATCGAGGCGGCGCAAATCCGCCGGGTCGTCGATGGTTTTCAGCAAGTCGTACATCGTCGTTCCATTGTAGGAAATCAAACGCGCCCGCATTCTGTTGCACGCACCGTAGCATGTGCGCGGCGGCGGGCTTTCGCGTCAGCTGACCCGGTTCACTACCAGGTCGGCAAGTTCGGCGAGACGCTGTGCGCGTGCGCCGAACGGTTTCAGCGCGTCGTGCGCTTCGGCGCGCAGTTGCGCTGCGAGCTCGCGCGACGCCTCGAGGCCGAGGATCGATACATAGGTCGGCTTGTCGTTCGCCGCATCCTTGCCGGCCGTCTTGCCAAGCGTCGCCGAATCGGTCGTGACGTCGAGAATGTCGTCGACGACCTGGAAGGCCAGACCCACGGCACCCGCGTACACATCGAGCGCAGCCATCGTTTCCGCGGACGGCGTCTCGCCGGCCAGCGCGCCCATCCGCACGGCCGCGCGCAGCAGTGCGCCCGTCTTCATCCGGTGCATCGTCTCGAGCTGCTCGCGCGTCAGCTTGAGGCCGACGCTCGCCAGGTCGATCGCCTGCCCGCCGGCCATGCCGATCGAACCGCTCGCCAGCGCCAGCTCGCGCACGAGCGCGGCCTGCTGCGCCGGCGACAGCGCAGCGGCGTCGGTCAGCGCAACGAACGCCTGCGACTGCAGCGCGTCGCCGACGAGCAGTGCGGTCGGCTCGTCGTACTGCACGTGCACGGTCGGCTTGCCGCGACGCAGCGCGTCGTCGTCCATGCACGGCATGTCGTCGTGCACGAGCGAGTAGACGTGGATCATCTCCAGCGCTGCCGCCGCCGCATTGCGCGCCGCTTCCGTCGCGCCGGTCAGTTCGCCTGCTGCATGGCACAGCAGCGGGCGAACGCGTTTGCCGCCGCCGAGGACCGCATAGCGCATCGCCTCGTGGAGTTTCTCCGGCACCGCGGTTTCAGCGGGCAAATAGAGGCTGAGTGCGTCCTCGACACGGTCAAGCACGGACCGCATCCATTGTTCGAATGTCATAGATCGTCGTCTTCGCCGTCCGTGGCGGCCGTTCCGGACGAAAGCGGCTTCAGCGTCGCGCCGTCTAGCACGCGAACCTGCTGCTCCACTTTCTCGAGCTGCTGTTGGCAAAACGCAACGAGGGTCGCACCACGGCGATACGCCGTCAGTGAATCCTCGAGGCTCAACGCGCCGCCTTCCATCCGGGCAACCAGCGTCTCGAGTTCCGCGAGCGCCATCTCGTAATTGTCCGGCAACGGTTCGGTGCCATTGCCGGGCGGCGTGGCGCCTGGGGATGCGGTTTTCGCCATGGACGAGGGTGTCAAATTTCAAAACAAGTCGGACATTCTACGGCAAAAGAGAATTTTCCGACCTGCCGTCGTGGGCACCCGGGTACATATTCCGGCCCCACCTACGAAACATAGTGTGCGCCCCCCGATTGTCGCCCGACAAAAAATTGACACAAATCAGGCACTTAATACTGGCCTTACGAGGCGAACCGGGTATAATTCTCCGTTTCCCTAAATCGATTTTTCGATGGTTGGGTTGTTCACTGCTTTCACGCTAACACCGGGAGTGGGAATGTCCAATCTGAGCGACGCGCTTCAGTTGAAGTCGGCTCACAGCCAGCTTCCAGTCACTGCATACTTCGATGAGGCGCTACTCGAGCGCGAGATCGAAACCCTCTTCAAGAAAGGACCTCGTTACGTCGGGCACGAGTTGATGGTGCCCGAGGCGGGGGATTATTTTGCGCTGCCGTCCGAGAAGGAAGGCCGCGTGCTGGTTCGCAACCAGGCGAACCAGATCGAACTGCTGTCGAACGTCTGCCGCCACCGGCAGGCGATCATGCTCAACGGGCGCGGCCACACGCACAACATCGTGTGCCCCCTGCACCGCTGGACATACGATCTGGAAGGCCAGTTGCTCGGCGCGCCGCACTTCCCCGACAAGCCGTGCCTGAACCTCGGCAAGAGCCCGCTGCAGAACTGGCAAGGGCTGCTGTTCGAGGCCGAAGGCCGGAATGTCGCGCGCGACCTCGCCAACCTCGGCACGAAGCATCACTTCGACTTCTCCGAGTACCTCTTCGATCACGTCGAAGTGCACGAGTGCGATTACAACTGGAAGACGTTCATCGAGGTCTACCTCGAGGATTACCACGTCGTCCCGTTCCACCCGGGCCTCGGCAGCTTCGTGTCGTGCGACGACCTCAAGTGGGAGTTCGGCGACTGGTACAGCGTACAGACGGTCGGCGTGCACAACGCCCTCGCGAAACCGGGCAGCACGACTTACCAGAAATGGCACGAGCAGGTGCTGAAGTTCCGTAACGGCGTGCCGCCGGAGTTCGGCGCGATCTGGATGGTCTACTACCCGGGCCTCATGATCGAGTGGTATCCGCACGTGCTCGTCGTATCGTGGCTGATTCCGCAGGGTCCGCAGAAGACGACCAACATCGTCGAGTTCTATTACCCCGAGGAAATCGCGCTGTTCGAACGCGAATTCGTCGAGGCCGAACGCGCCGCCTATATGGAAACCGCCGTCGAGGACGACGAGATCGCGATGCGGATGGACGCGGGCCGCCGTGCGCTGATGGCGCGCGGCGAGTCGCAGGTCGGCCCGTACCAGAGCCCGATGGAAGACGGCATGCAGCACTTCCACGAGTTCCTGCGCCGCCACCTCGGCGACCTCTGACGGCCGGTGCGGCGCTTTGACGCCGCACGGCATCCGGCAGACGAAAAGACGGGCTTCGGCCCGTCTTTTTTTGTTTAGACTTGGAATGTCAGGCCATTCGCACTCCAGGGAGCCGTCATGCCACACACTCACTACACCACGCTCATCTCCGCCGCCAATCTCGCCGAGCGCCTGGCGGCGGCGCCCGGCAGCGTTGCGCTGTTCGACTGCCGCTTCGATCTCGTCGATCCCGCTGCCGGCGAAGCTGCGTATGCGGCCGGCCACATCCCCGGCGCCCAGTACCTCCATCTCGACCGCGACCTGTCGGGACGCAAGACGGGCACCAACGGCCGCCATCCACTGCCGACCCGCGACGCACTCGCCACGCTGCTCGCGAGCCGCGGCCTCAAGCAGGGCCAGCAGGTCGTCGCGTACGACGCACAAGGCGGCGCGTATGCGGCGCGCCTGTGGTGGCTGCTGCGCTGGCTCGGCCACGATTCGGTTGCCGTGCTCGACGGCGGCCTGCAGGCCTGGGAAGCAGCCGGCCAGCCGCTGGCAACCGACGTGCCGCATCCGGCCGCCGGCGATTTCCGCTCGGCCGCACCGCTCGAATCGACGGTCGACGCGGCTGCCGTGCTCGCCAACGTGAACACACCCACGCGCGTCGTGATCGATGCGCGCGCACCCGATCGCTACCGGGGCGAAAACGAAACGATCGATCGCGTGGGCGGCCACATCCCCGGCGCGCGCAACCGCTTCTTCAAGGACAACCTGGCCGCCGACGGCCGCTTCAAGACCGGCCATGAACTGCGCGAGGCGTTTTCCGCCGTGCTGGCGGGCACCGAACCGAACCGCGTGATCCTGCAATGCGGCTCCGGCGTCACCGCATGCCACAACGCGCTTGCGCTGGAGGTTGCGGGCCTGCACGGCGCGTCGCTGTATCCGGGCTCGTGGAGCGAATGGAGCGCCGATCCGTCACGGCCGATCGCAACCGGCCCGACGCCGTAAGCGCCGGCGCGGCGCAGTCGTAACGTAGCGGCGGCCTCTGCCGCCGCTTGCCGTTTACATCACACCGTACTTGTGAAGCCACGCGATCGCGCGCTTCCAGCTTTCCTCCGCATCGGCCTTCACGTAACTCGGCCGGTAATCGGCAAAGAAAGCGTGACCGGCATCCGGATACACGACGATCTCCGATTCGCGCGCGAGCTTCGAATCGCTCGCCTGGATCGCCTTGCGCATGTCCGCGAGCGAAGCCTGCGTGATGTTCGCATCCTTCTCGCCATACAGCCCGAGCACCGGCACCTTCAGCAACGATGCATGATCGACCGGGTTGAACGGTGTCATTTCGTCGGTCTTGCCTTCGACGAACCCGTACCACGCAACCGCCGCACGCACGTGCGGGTTGTGCTCCGCATACAGCCAGCTCTGGCGGCCACCCCAGCAGAACCCGACCACGCCGAGACGCGACAAGTCGCCGCCGTTCTTGCCGGCCCACGCGACGGTCGCATCGAGATCCTCGGTAACCTGCCGGTCGGGCACCTTGCTGATGATGTGCTCGACCAGATCCTTGATCGTCGAATACTTCTCCGCGTTGCCCTGCCGCGCGAACAGGTCGGGCGCGATCGCGAGATAACCGAGCTTCGCGAAACGGCGGCAGACATCGGCGATGTGCGCGTGCACGCCGAAGATCTCGTGGATCACGATGACGACCGGCAGGTTCGTCTTGTCCTTCGGCTGCGCGCGATACGCGGGCACGCTCGCGTCGCCCGAGCGGATCTCGACGGTGTCGACGTCCAGCCCTTCGCTGTCGGTCGTGACCGTCTGCGCCGACACGGGCAGCACGGCCGCCGCGAAGGCACCGCCCAGCGCGGCCTGCATGAACTTGCGGCGCGAGAACGGAACGTGGGGAACCAGGCTGTCGACTTCGGGTTTCAACATGAATGCACTCCTCGATTGGGGGGCCGCCGATGCGATCACGGACACGGCATGACGGCGCATCGCGACGTTGCGCGGCGCGAATGTCGCGGCGGTTGGCACCCCGCCGCAAACGGAAACCCGGACAAGATGCCCAATAATCCGTTGTCGCGTCAACTGTCGGATATGTAAGACTCGATTACGACGCCTTGATTCGGCAGCGAAGAAACGCGCAGGCGGTCCGTCGAATCGCGATGCGGCAAGCCGCTTGTCGATCGCCGTCGCGCGATCGGATGCTTGCCGATTGAAACGAAAAACACGCGCTCGATATCGCCCGTCACACGCAGGCATGGCAGCCCGACTGCCCGCAAGAAACAACGGGCGGAAACGACGCACGACGTGCGCACTGCCCGCCCGCTTCCCGCGCTTCCCGCGCTTGCCGCGCGTTCAGTGCAGCTTGACGCGCGGCAGCGTCGTGCGCCGCAGCCAGTGCGCGACCGTATCGAGCATCATGCGCGGATAGCCGTGCAGCGCGGCGATGTGCATCCGGTACAGCGACATGTACATGAAGCGTGCGAACAGCCCTTCGATCAGCATGTTGCCGCCGATCAGCCCGCCCATCAGGTTGCCGACCGCGCTGAAATGGCCGAGCGACACGAGCGAGCCCAGGTCGCGATAGGTGAATTCGGGCAGCGGGCGCCCGTCGAGCCGGCAGCCGATTGCCTTCAGCAGGAAGCTTGCCTGCTGGTGCGCAGCCTGCGCGCGTGGCGGCACGTTGCGTTCGTTGCCGGGCCAGGCACATGCCGCACAATCGCCGAGCGCGAACACGTTGTCGTCGGTGAAGGTCTGCAGCGTGCGGCGCACGTCGAGCTGGCCGAGCTTGTTGACCTGGAGGCCGTCGAGATTGGCGAGCACAGACGGCGCCTTGATGCCCGCGGCCCAGACCGTCAGGTCGGCGCGCACCGTCTTGCCGCTCGCCGTATGGACGGCCCCGGGCGCCACCTCGGTCACGCGCTCGGCGAGCATCAGCCGCACGCCGATCTTTTCGAGCAGTTCTGCCGTCGCCGACGACACGCGCTCCGGCAACGCCGGGAGGATTCGCGGCCCCGATTCGATCAGCACGATGCCGACGTCGTGCCGCGGGTCGAGCTTGTGCAGCCCGTAGGCCGACAACACCTGCGCGGTGTTGCGCAGCTCGGCGGACAGCTCGACGCCAGTCGCCCCGCCGCCGACGATCGCGACCTGGATGCGCGGCTCGGCCGCCTCGCCCGGCGCGGTCGGCGCCGGCGCCTGGTGCTCGGCGCGCATGCACGCGGCGATCAGCCGCTTGCGGAAGCGCTCGGCCTCGCCGACGGTATCGAGCGCGATCGCATTTTCCGCTGCGCCCTGCACGCCGAAGAAGTGAGTCGTGCTGCCGATCGCGATCACGAGCGTGTCATATGCCAGCTCGCGCGCCGGCAACAGCTCTTCGCCGTCGCTGTCGTTGACCGGCGAGAGCGTGATGCGTTTCGCCGCGCGGTCGAGCCCGGTCAGCCCGCCCTGCTGGAACTCGAAGCCATGCCAGCGCGCCTGCGCCGCATATTCGAGCTCCTGCGTGAACGGGTCCATGCTGCCGGCCGCAACCTCGTGCAGCAGCGGTTTCCAGATGTGGGTCGGATTGCGGTCGACGAGCGTGACAAGCGCACGCGCGGGACGATTGCCGCGCGCGCCGTAACGGTCGCCGAGCCGCGTCGCCAGTTCAAGGCCGCCCGCGCCTCCGCCTACGATGATGATCCGATGCATCTGTTCCCCCTTTGCGATTCGAAACTGCTGCCGCCGAACAGTGCAAACGCGATGCATTCGCGCCACCCGGTGGATTAACCGGTTCGAACACCATCGATGTGCAGTTCGAAGCACTTCGATGTTTCCAACCCCGGAACGCGGGGTGCGCATGCCCCCGCATCAATGACATGCATTGTCCGGGAGCTTGCGCGTTGACCACAAGCAAACCATCTCGATATTCAGCATCCCTGCAACAATATGCCGCAGGAATCGGGAACCGCGCGGCGGTGCGTCAGTGTGCCTCTTCCCAGTTCGCACCGGCGCCCACTTCGGCAACCAGCGGCACCTTCAGCTTCGCCACGCCGCACATCATTTCCGGCAGTTTCTCGCGCACCAGCGACAGTTCGCCGTCGGGCACCTCGAGCACCAGTTCATCGTGCACCTGCATGATCATCCGCGATGCAAGCTTGTCGCGTGTGAGCCAGTCGTCCACCGCGATCATCGACAGCTTGATCAGGTCGGCCGCCGTGCCCTGCATCGGCGCATTGATTGCCGCGCGCTCGGCCGCCTGGCGGCGCGGGCCGTTGCCGCCGTTGATCTCGGGCAGCCACAGCCGGCGACCGAAGACGGTTTCGACGTAACCCTTCTCCTTCGCCAACGAGCGCGTGTCTTCCATGTACTGCGCAACGCCCGGGTAGCGGGCGAAATAGCGGTCGATATAGAGCTTCGCCGCATCGCGCGTGATGCCGAGATTCGACGCGAGCCCGAACGCGCTCATCCCGTAGATGAGCCCGAAGTTGATCACCTTCGCAATGCGGCGCTGGTCGGAATTGACCTCCAGCGGCGTCACGCCGAACACCTCGGCAGCCGTCGCGCGGTGGATGTCCTCGCCCTGCGAGAACGCACGCAGCAGCGACGCGTCGCCCGAGATGTGCGCCATGATCCGCAGTTCGATCTGCGAATAATCGGCCGACACGATCCGGTGGCCCGGCGAGGCGATGAACGCCTCGCGGATCCGCCGGCCCTCGGCCGTCCGCACCGGAATGTTCTGAAGATTCGGATCGTTCGACGCAAGGCGGCCCGTGACCGCAACCGCCTGCGCGTAGTTCGTGTGCACGCGGCCCGTCGACGGGTTCACCATGCGCGGCAGCTTGTCGGTATAGGTCGACTTCAGCTTCGACAGCCCGCGATGCTCGAGCAGCAGCTTCGGCAGCGGGTAGTCCTCGGCCAGCTTCTGCAGCACTTCTTCGTCGGTCGACGGCGCGCCGCTCGGCGTCTTTTTCACGACCGGCAACTGCAGCTTTTCGAAGAAAATCTGCCCGATCTGCTTCGGCGAGCCGAGATTGAATTCGCCGCCCGCCAGTTCGTACGCCTGCGCTTCGAGCTCGATCAGGCGCGTCGCAATTTCGGTGCTCTGCGCGTGCAGGAGCGCATCGTCGATGAGCACACCCGTGCGCTCCATCTTGCGCAGCACGAGCGACACGGGCATCTCGATCTCGCGATACACGCGCAAGAGGCCTGGTTCGCGCGCAACCTGCGGATACAGCGCGTGATGCAGCTGCAACGTGATGTCCGCATCCTCGGCCGCGTATTCGGCGGCCTGCACGAGCGCCACTTCGTCGAAACCGATCTGCTTCGCGCCCTTGCCGGCCACGTCTTCGTACTTGATCGTCTTGACGCCCAGATGACGCAGCGCAAGGCTGTCCATGTCGTGCGTGCGGTGCGATTCGACCACGTAGGATTCGAGCAGCGTGTCGTGCTCGATGCCGTTCAGCGCGATGTCGTAGTTCGCGAGCACCTGCGCGTCGTACTTCAGGTGCTGGCCGACCTTCTTGCGATCGGCCGATTCGAGCCACGGCTTCAGGCGCGCGAGCACTTCATCGAGCGGAAGCTGCTCGGGCATGTCGGGGCCGCGGTGTGCAACCGGCAGGTACGCAGCCTTGCCCGGCTCGACCGAGAACGACAGACCGACGAGCCGCGCGAGCATCGGATCGAGCGAGGTCGTCTCGGTGTCGAATGCGGTCAGCGCGGCCGCGTCGATCTTCGCGAACCACGCATCGAATTGCTCCCAGGTCTGGATCGTGTCGTATTCGCGGCCGATGTCGGCCGCCACCACCGGCGCCGGCTCGCCTTCCGGCGCATCGGCGCCGCCGCCTTCCGCCGGCGCGCTGTCGACTTCACGCAGCCAGGTCTTGAAGCCGTAGCGCGCGAAGATGTCGCGCAACAGGTCGCGCGCTTCGCCGTCGGTCTTCAACGACGCTTCGATCGATTCGAGATGCGGCGCGAGATCGCAGGCCATCTCGACGGTCACGAGCTTGCGGCCAAGCGGCAGGAAGTCGAGCGCGCGGCGCAGGTTGTCGCCGACCACACCCTTGATGTCGCCCGCATGCTCGATCACGCCGTCGAGACTGTCGTACTGCGCCAGCCATTTCACGGCCGTCTTCGGCCCGCACTTCTCGACGCCCGGCACGTTGTCGACGGTGTCGCCGATCAGTGCGAGGTAGTCGATGATGCGCTCGGGCGGCACGCCGAACTTCGCGATCACGCCTTCGCGGTCGAGCGTCTCGTTGGTCATCGTGTTGACGAGCGTGACGTGGTCGGTGACGAGCTGCGCGAGATCCTTGTCGCCCGTCGACACGATCACGTTCATCCCGTGCCGCTCGGCTTCGCGCGCGAGCGTGCCGATCACGTCGTCGGCCTCGACGCCTTCGACCATCAGCAGCGGCCAGCCGAGCGCGCGCACCGCGCCGTGGATCGGCTCGACCTGCAAGGCGAGGTCGGGCGGCATCGACGGGCGGTTTGCCTTATAGTCGGCATAAAGGTCGTCACGGAACGTCTTGCCCTTTGCATCGAACACGCACGCGCTATACTCTGCACTGACTTCCTTGCGCATACGGCGCAGCATGTTGATGATTCCGTAGAGCGCTCCGGTCGGCTCCCCGCCAGGGCCACGCAAATCAGGCATCGCATGGTAAGCCCGATACAGATAGCTCGAACCGTCAACCAATAGCAGGGTCTTACCTTCCAGATTTCGTTCTTCAGGCATTATGAACAAGAGAAAAGTGATTCCGAGTCTGCGTTCGCTCGCAGATCAAGAACGCGCGACGGCCAAGAAGGCGCGCGCATCGTGGCAGATGTTCACGATTATGGCAGAGTTTATCGAGGCGACCGAGTACCTGTCGGAGATCCGCCCGGCTGTCAGCATCTACGGTTCTGCCCGCCTCAAACCCGATACGCCGCACTACAAGCTCGCCACGCAGATCGCGCGCAAGCTGTCGGACGCCGGCTTCGCCGTGATCTCCGGCGGCGGCCCCGGCATCATGGAAGCCGCGAACAAGGGCGCGCACGCAGGTAAAGCGCCGTCGGTCGGCCTGAACATCGAGCTGCCGCACGAGCAGGCCGGCAACCACTACCAGGACATCTCGCTGCGCTTCCGCCACTTCTTCACGCGCAAGGTCACGTTCGTGAAGAACTCCGATGCGGTGATCGTGATGCCGGGCGGTTTCGGTACACTCGACGAGCTGTCGGAAGTGCTCACGCTGATCCAGACGAAGAAGTCGCGCCTCGTGCCGATCATCCTCGTCGGCAGCGAGTTCTGGAAGGGGCTGCTGCAGTGGTTCCGCGACCAGCTGATCCCGATGGGCCTCATCAATCCGGAAGACATGAACCTGATGCAGGTGATCGACGATCCCGACCAGGTGCTCGACGCAGTGCTCGCGTTCTACGAGGACAGCGGCGAGGAAGAAGGCTCGGACGATGACGGCCATCCGCCGCGCCCCGAAGAAGACCGGATGTTCTACCTGTAATCCATTCGTGACGACCGCCGGCCCGCCTGCCGGCGTCCCCCTCGCACGCGGCAGGCGTGGCGATTCCGCCACCTGCCGCGTGTCACTTTGTAACGCGCGATTAATCGCGCTTCGTGGCCTCGCGCCGCCGAATGTCAAATCCGTGCAGCCGGTGCCTTGCGACTCGCGCGCAATCATCCGCGCACGCGGGCCGCCATTGTCAAATGACGCGGCCCGACACTCGCACTCCGCGCCTGCCAGCCGCCAATCCGCCGTAACAAACCCGCCTCGCGTTTTCCGTCGTGCGCCAGCACACTGCATGTGTCGGTGCGGCGTTTCCCCCCGGTGGAACGATCCCCCTCGCTTCCATCGCGTCGCGCCGGCCCTTTACAACGACATCACGGAAAAGAACATGCAACGCTCGCTGATCGCCCTTGCCTTCGCCGGCCTCGGCCTTTCGCTGTCCGGCCTGGCCCACGCCGTCAACGTCGACGTCAACATCGGCACGCCCGCACCGGTCGTCGTCGCGCCCGCGCCCGTCATGGTCGCACCGGCGCCAACAGCCATCGTCGGCTGGCATGGCGACCGCTACTGGGACGGCCACCGCTACTGGGAACGCCGGGAGTGGGAAGATCACGAGCGCCATCACGGCCATGACGATCGCCGCGGCTATCACTGCCCGCCGGGACACGCGAAGAAGGGTGAGTGCTGAGCACATCACCGCCGGGCTGTCCTGCCCCGGCGCTGACGCCGAAAGACAAAGGCCTCACGTGAACAAGTGTTCGCGTGAGGCCTTTGTCATTGGAGGCGCCACCGCGCCGGGCAGTTATTGAAACGCCACTTCCGCAAAGCTGCGCAGCTTGCAGACGCAAAATCACATCAAATCAAGGCGTTCCGTGACTTCCTCTAACTTATTGCGGAAATACCTCTCACGATTACGCGAGGATTTCAGCCGCATTCCGGGAGCAAGTTAGACGACTCTTGCGGGCGGTCAAACGCTGCCTTCGGAGCTTTACCGACGCGCAGTACATCCATATAAATCAAAGCTTCACGCAACTCGCAAACTGCAAAACCAAGGTCGTACAAGGTCAATCAAGGCTAATCCAACTCGCCCAAGCTGCAATTTGGCGGCACTGCGAAAAGCACATTCGAGTCGGTGCCGAGGAAGACTCGAACAATATGCGGAACCGACGCGCGACCTACTTCCTATTCCTTAGCGTCTTGGGTAAGGCTCTTGTAGCGTCTTCGGAACTCCTCCTCCGTGATCCTGCCCTTCGCCAAAAGCCCAGCCAGTGCGGCCGCACGGCGTTCAGTTGTCCACGACCTTGCAGCGCTGAGTTGATCTTCTCGCTTTGTTCCCGCATTTGGCTTCTCAGCCCCAGGCACGCCGACGTTTGGTACCGGGGGCGGCTGCACGATTGCTTGCGGTGATTGCTCAGGGTGAACAGCGTTGTACTGGTGTTGTCCGCGACGCGAATCTTGCGCTGATGCCTTGGGAAAGACTTTCAGAATGAGCTCGATCCCGAAGACGCCGGTGAATCCGAGGACAAGTAATAGTGGGAACCCGTCCGCCACGCCATTAAAAAATATCTGAGCGAAGCCGAGCAGGGTCAAGGCGAGGAAGCAAAGTTGAGCCGTTCGCATGTGCGCCTCTACAGTTCTACCCATGAGTCGTCCCCAGTGTGGCCGGGATTTGAGTCCAAATCGTTTCCTGGGGCCGCCCCAGAATCGGGGGCCCAGTTTCCGTCATTTCCCACTCCAGGATCAACCTGCCCCCCTCCGCCATTCCAACTATCATTCGCGTCGCCACCACCTGTATCAGATTGCTGCCCTTGTCCGGTGGGATCAGCACCGCCACTGCCATCGTGCTCAGGGCCCTGCTGCCCGTCAGTGTTGGCAGTCTGCATCTCGTTCGCCTGAAGAACCCCATCGTTCTCGGGGGAACCGTCGGTTCCGCCGAATGGCGGGTCATCGGGTACGTAGACCGTATCGCCTATCGTTCCGTCGGAATCCGCGTACAGTTCCACGACCTCTTCGTGCGTCAACCCGGATCCTTCCTGACCAATCTCTCGCCGCTCCCCATCTGATTCCAGATAAATGCGAGTGTCACCGGCCTCGTCGGTTTCAATGTAGGTGGTACTGCCGTCGTTATGGCCGATTGGTGTCATGATCATATAGTTACCCCGCACATGGTATACATCCCACCGAGCTTTACAGGCGCGCAATACATCCCTTTAAATCAAAGCCTTACGCAACTCGCGAACTGCAAAACCAAGGCTGCACAAGGTCAATCAAGGCCAATCCAGCTCATCCAAGCTGCAATTTAGCTGCACGCGTGCAGTCAGATAACTGCGTCCAGAGGTCGGAGCATGGCCGGGATATCACGTCCTTGCACCGCACTACCGATCCGGAGATGATAGTGCATCACTATCACGTCGGGGCAGCGTAGACTTTCTGTTGTCGCTGAACAATCGGGACCAAACGGCTCCCGCCAGCCGGAGCCATACTGACCGGGGATAAAAGACATGGCCTTTCCGATTCCGCGATTTTCGAGGAAGGGAGTGACGCGCGCCGGCAACGTACTGATCGACCCCACCGCTGTGAGTGTCGCCGAGCTCCATGAAGCACTTGCGCTGATCAACCACTGGCGTGCTTGCCACACATACCCAATCAACACGTTCCAGGCGACCCTGCGAGCTCGCCTCAAAAAAGTTTGCGCAGAGGCACTCGTCGGGCAACGACTGAAGCGTGTTCCGTCGATCGCGGCCAAACTGGTGCGGAATCCCGGCATGCAACTCGCCCGGATGCAAGACATCGGGGGACTTCGCGCCGTTGTCAACACCATGCCGCAGGTTCGAACGCTTCGTGACTTGTACGTGAATGGAGGTTTGACGCACGAGCTCGTCGACGAAGACGACTACATCGCCGCACCGAAGGATTCCGGATACCGGAGCGTCCACCTGATCTATCGCTACAACAATCCAGCGATGACGCTCTACAACGGTTTGTGCCTCGAGCTGCAGATTCGTACGCGACGTCAGCACGCCTGGGCGACAGCGGTGGAAACCATGGGCACATTCATCAACCATGCTCTCAAAGCGAACGAGGGGCCGCAGGAGTGGCTGGAGTTCTTCCAGGTCGCGAGTGCAGCAATCGCGCACATGGAACAATGTGTCCCCGCTGGAGCTTTTCAGGGGTTGGGTGAGCAAGTAATCTGGAACGATTTTGTAGAGCGCGCTAATCGGCTCGATGTTGTACGCAAGCTGAAGGCGTTTGCCATTGCTGCAAACGCCATCAGTCAAGACACGAGCGGCGGGAGCTACCATCTGGTGATCCTCAACGCAAACAAGCGAGAAGTGACGGTGTCGTCGTATGGCACACGCCGAATCGAGGAAGCAAACCGCGAATATGCGAAGGCCGAGGAGCAGGCCAGCAAAGATGGGAACCTGCAAGTCGTTTTGGTGAACACCGACTCGATCGAATCGTTGCGACGTGCCTACCCGAACTACTTCCTCGATACAAATCAGTTCCTGACAATCATCACCACGATCAGTAAGCGACTGGAAAACGCCGGCATCCGCGTGTAGTGGCAACCGCCACTATCCGATACGAACGCGGAGTACGGCCGGGCAGTTGTCTGATCGAACCACATTACAAGTATCGCGAGAGGCCCAAAATGTCAAAGACAGTCGCACCGGCGACCAATGAAACCGCCTTCAACTGCCCTCACTGCGGAGCGCTGACATCACAAACCTGGCATCAACTTTTCACGAACCGCCTCAGCAACTCGAATCGCGTTCCCTATTTCCCCTCGGCCGCTGACCAAGAGGACATACTTGCCGACGATGAATTGGATGCGGTGGCACGACAGGCCTTTGAACAGTATTTGAGTCAGCTTAGTTCCGGTGCGCCATTCCTAATGAGTCGTCAGCGGCACGACTACATAGATTACGAGGTGGGAAACATACATTTGAGCGAATGCTACAACTGTCACGGGCTCGCGATTTGGGTTCACGACAGGCTGATATATCCTGAGATCGCACCTAGCGTTATGCCTAACCCCGATTTGAACGAGGATGTGAAGGCAGACTTTATCGAGGCTCGTTCAATCCTCAATGTTTCTCCACGCGGCGCAGCGGCGCTCCTTCGTCTTGCCGTGCAGAAGTTGTGTGTCCAGCTTGGTGAATCGGGGAAGCACATCGATTCGGACATCGCGTCTCTCGTGCAAAAGGGACTGAGCCCTAAGATCCAGCGCGCACTTGACATTGTCCGCGTGATCGGAAACGAAAGTGTGCACCCTGGTGAACTTGACGTTCGGGACGACGTGGCAACCGCTACGAAGCTTCTAACGTTGGTGAACCTCGTGGCCGAGCAGATGATCACGCATCCACGTGAAGTCGACAGCCTCTATGAAAGGCTCCCGCAGAGCAAAAGAGAAGCTATCGAGCGGCGAGACGCGACCAAAACCTCAAAATGATCGCGCCCTCAATCAGCATTAGGTTGTAGCCCGAGCAGCGGTATCGAGACTGCATAACCAAGGCGCATAAAAATGCACGGAAGAATTAGCCCGCCGATCGCCGCGCAGCCCGCGCCAGGCGGGCCCGAGCGCCCGGCGCATGACTGCATAGAAACCGTTCGATTTTACGGGCAGGTGCGGCGGGGTCACAACTGCGCGCGCCGGGTCTGAATCGCCATCCCAGGGGCAGGGTCCGGCCCTTGGAACGCCTCGCCAGCTCGTCAGGCGGCCCGCCACGGCCCTGCGGCAGGCCCGTCCGACTCTTGGGGTGCACCTAGGCGGCGGCCGCCCTGAGGCGCACTAATCCGCCGGGGCCGCGCACAGGCGACGGACGCAAAAAAGCCGCCGGCACCGAAGTGCCCGGCGGCTTTGCTTTGCCAGGTGCGCGCTCGGGCCGTCAGCCCTTCGGCATCTCGAAGTCCCTGAACCTCACGACCTCGATCCTGATCCAGTCGTTCAGCTCCCGGAGCCGAGCCTTCAGCGGCTCGATCTCGAGGCCATTGAACACCCCGGCCGCCTTCTCCACGTCACCGAACCCGCCCGCGTTCGACGGGATGATCCCCATCAGTTGCGGCGGCACGCGGTGCGCCGCGAGCTGATCCTCGACCGTCACCTTCTTGATGTTCCAGAACTCGTCCTTCGCCGCGACCTCGCCTATCGGCAAGAGCTGGATGCCGTCCTTCTTCCCCTTCGGCGCATACATGAACAGGTTCCGGAAGTTGCCCGGCCCCTTCGCGTTCTTCAACGCCGAGCGCAGGTTGTCGACGTCCTCCTGCTTCTCGGCCGCGTCGGTCATGTACAGGATGAAGCCGGCGTGGCTCCCGTTCTTGTAGTAGCGCCGGCGAAACAGCGTCGCGCTTTCGTTCAGCCAGGTCGAGTTCAACGCCGACAGGTATTCAGGTAGTCCGTAGATCTCTTGGTTCAGGTCCGGCTCGTACAGGTGATAGACCGAGCCCTTCGGGAACTCGTACGGCTCGCGCACGTTCGTCACGAACCAATATTGACCCGGCTCGATACCGACCCGTGTGTACTTCGCGAGCGACGACTTCAACGCCATCGGCGCGCCGAGCTGGTTCGTGCGCAGCTCGAGGTAGCCGTTCGCGAAGACCAGGTACTCGAGCACGAACCGGCTGAAGTCTGCGCGCGGCGCTCACAGCCGCCCTGCCCGAGTTCGCGCGCAATCCCGACCGGCTTCACATCTTCATCGAACACGGGTCGATTGCCGTCACCGCAGCGAAATCGCTGTCGTTCGAATATGCGTACACGCTCGACATCGTCGTGACCGACTACGCCGGCAATTCGGATCACCTGATGGTGCCGATCATCGCCTGGCTGAAGATCCACCAGCCCGAGCTGCTGCTGAACCGCGATCTCTGTCGCGAAGGGTTCAAGTTCCAGGCCGAGCTGCTCGACAACGGCAAATCCGACGTCGAGATCCTGCTGAAACTGACCGAGCGCGTCGGCGTGGTCGAGCGGCCGGACGGCTACGAGATTCGCCACTTCGGCGAGCCGCCGATCGCGGGGGACTGATGGTCGACCGACTTTCCCGCGCGGAGGAATGGGCGTCCGGCCTGCTCGGCCAGCTCACGAGCGCGCAGCGCACCGTCCTGGCGAAGGGGCTGGCCGCCGAGCTGCGCCGGCGCCATTCGCGCCGTATCGCCGAGGCTCGGAACCCGGACGGCAGCCGCTACGCGCCGCGCAAGCCACAGGCCCGGCGCAAGAAAGGTCGCATCCGCCGCGCGATGTTCGCGAAGCTGCGCACCGCCCGCTTCCTCAAAACCGCCGCGACGGCCGACGCGTCCGTGCTGCATTTCACGCGTCAGGTCGAACGCATCGCGCGCGTCCACCAGGAGGGCCTGCGCGATCGGGTCGAACGCAACCGTGGTCCAGTCGTGCAGTATCCGGTACGCGAGCTGCTCGGCCTGGGCGATGCCGATGTCGACAGGATCGCCGATGCCGTCCTCGACTTTCTGGCGCGGTAGTGCGACGCACCGCCGGTTTTCTTTGCACGGCCGGTTATTCGAAAGCTTCCCGGCCGCCAGAACGGACACTCCACGGAAGGAGACCGATATGGCACCCATTGGATTCCGTAAAATTAACAGCCACTGAACTGTCGATTAAAAGACGTGAAGCCGAACGATGCGGCCGATTATTTCATAGATTGATTTAAATCCAATTTCCACCTCAACGCATCAAATCCGACAAACGACGAAAAAATCACAAATCAAAGCGACCATTTACAGTTATCAGACCCGCAAATATGACAGCTAGAATCCCACAACCTCCCATCTATTATTAATTAGCCGAGTTAATTCCAACCCGGCGGCACCGATAAACGGGGTCATATTTTTGTAGAACGATTAGGAGAGAAAAAATGGGTGTCTATATTATTGAATATTCTCAAGATCCGAACTACGTGATTGGGGTCACGGATCAATTACAGGACAACCCTGTCGTACTTAGAAGCAAAAACGGGTTGGCGCCTCGCTACGGCTTTTGGGATATCAACTTCGACACCGGCATCATCTCGCTGAATTCGAGTGGCGGAGTGCTCGCGATCGGTGCAGACCGGATCGCACCTGAATCCCTCCTGAAGCTCAAGCCCAGCTCCAGCGCAATCCAATGGGATTTCTTCTCGAAACCCGGATACATCGTACCCAGGGCCGATGAATCGTTGTGCCTCGACGACAAGAATCGCGTCGTCAAGGATGGAAACCCGATCTGGCTCTTCCCGATCAATGGCTCACCTGCCCAGCAGTGGCATTTGGTCCCGCTGAACAACCTCAAGGCCTTCGAATAAAACGCAAATCAGAGTCGGCCCCCATCAAGGGACCCTCTGCTTTCGCAGGCTCAAGCACCGTTTGAGCCGGACCGCATCAATACTGAAGCCCGCTGATCGAAGGCCAGCGGGCTTTTTCGTTGTGGGCTGCCCTGACACAACTGAATACCCGTGACCCTCTCCCGCGCGCGCGGCATCCTTGCCGCATGGATGATTTTGCTGACCTGAACCGCCGCCTCGAAAGCCTCCTGCGCGAGGGCACCGTGATCGACGTCGACCACGACGCTCGCGGCGAGGGAAAAGAAGCGGGATCGCTACATCACGGACGACGAGCTGGACGCAGTGCGGGCGGCCATCGTTTCCGGTGCCGGCTACAAGACATCGTCCGCACGGTCGATCCTCTGCCTGATCGACCTGGCATACCAGACCGCACAACGTATCGGCGATCTTCTCGCGCTCAACTGGCAGAACGTGTCCGACGAGGGGATTTCGTTTCACCCGAGCAAGACGGTCAACAGCAGCGGCGTGCGTCTGTTGATCGAGATGACACCCGACCTGCGAGAAACATTGGATCGAGCGCGTGGCGGCAAGATCACCGCCATCGGGCCAGTGATTTGCACGCATGCCGGCGGCCGCTTCACCTATATCGGCGCGTACTCAGTGTGGAAACGCGCTTGCCAGCGCGCGCGATCGGCCTACGAGAAAGACTGCGAAGAAAGGGGAATCACCCCGAACCCGCTATACCTGATCGGCATGCACTTCCATGATCTGCGGGCGAAGGCGCTGACTGATCTTAAGCGGCAGCGGGGGGCCGCGGCAGCGCAATCACTGGCCGGCCACACGACCGAAAGCATGACGGCGCACTACACGAAATCACGCGAAGTAGAACGTGTCCAACCAGTTCCATTAACGCGTGCAAGTTAGACACCAACGCTGATGTTAGACACGAAGGCTCCCCGGGCCGGCCGGGAAGCCTTGTACAACAAGGGTTCGTTACTGGAACGCCACTTCCGCAAAGCTCCGCAGTTTGCGGCTATGCAGCTTGTCGAGCCCGTTCGTGCGCAGGATCTCCATCGCCTTCACGCCGATCTGCAGATGCTGGTCGACCTGCCCGCGATAGAACGTGTCGGCCATGCCCGGCAGCTTCAGCTCGCCGTGCAGCGGCTTGTCCGACACGCACAGCAGCGTGCCGTACGGCACGCGGAAGCGGAAGCCGTTCGCGGCGATCGTCGCGCTTTCCATGTCGAGCGCGATCGCACGGCTCTGCGACAGCCGCTGCACCGGCTCGCGATGATCGCGCAACTCCCAGTTGCGGTTGTCGACGCTCGCGACCGTACCTGTGCGCATCACGCGCTTCAGTTCAGCGCCCTCCAGCCGGGTCACGTCGGCCACCCCGCGCTCGAGTGCGAGCTGCACTTCAGCGAGCGCCGGAATCGGCACCCACAGCGGCAGGTCTGCATCGAGCACGTGATCCTCGCGCACGTAGCCGTGTGCGAGCACGTAGTCGCCGAGACGCTGCGTGTTGCGCAGCCCCGCGCAGTGACCGAGCATCACCCACGCGTGCGGACGCAGCACCGCGATGTGATCGGTGATCGTCTTCGCGTTCGACGGGCCGACGCCGATGTTGACCATCGTGATGCCGCTGCCGTCCGCGCGCTTCAGGTGATACGCGGGCATCTGCGGCAGGCGCGGCGGCGCGACGCCCTCGGCCGGTTCGCTGCCGAGGTTGGCGTTGTACGTGACGACATCGCCCGGCTCGACGAACGCGCTGTACTGGCTCCGGTATGCACGCACCTCGGGATCGTCGCTCTCCGTCATCACCGTGCGGCCCAGCTTCACGAACTCGTCGATGTAGAACTGGTAGTTCGTGTACAGCACGTAGTTCTGGAAATGCGTGGGCGACGTCGCCGTGTAGTGGCGCAGCCGGTGCAGCGAGAAATCGACGCGCGCGGCCGTGAACAGCGCGAGCGGATGCGGCTCGCCCGGCGCCGGCTCGAACGTGCCGTTGACGATGCGGTCGTCGAGATACGACAGGTCGGGTGTATCGAAGATGTCGCGCATCGCGAGCAGGCGGTCGCGGTCGAGCTCGCCCTCGAGATGGATGCCTTCAGGAAACGCGAAATGAATCGGAATCGGCTGCGACGACACGCCGATCTCGATCTTCACATGGTGGTTCTTCGACAGCAGGCGCAGCTGCTCGCGATAGTAGTTCGCGAAAAGATCGGGGCGCGTGACCGTCGTCTCGAACACCCCGGGGCCCGCAACGAAACCGTACGAGCGGCGCGAATCGACATGCGTGTTGACGTCGGTGCGAATCCGCACGAACGGATAGCATGCGCGCACGTGCTCGGTGATCGGTTCGTGGCGGCGATACTGCGCGAACGCGTCGCGCAGGAAGCCCGTGTTCGTGTCGTAAATGGCGGACAGCCGCGCGACGGCGGCGATCGGATCGTCGAAAGCCTCGACTGACGGGCTCTCGGGCGTCAGCACTCGGTGCCGGCGGCTCAAATCGTTCTTCATTTTCATCACCTCGTCTGATCCGACGACATTACCACGGAACCCGGTCACCCTTGTGGCTGCCCCTACGCACGCGAGGGCCGGACGGGGCGCAGTATTTGCTAAAATCGGCGGGTTCACTGGAGACTCATCATGAAGCCGCTCATTCTCGTCGCCGCTGCTGCCGCGTTTGCCGCCGCCAGCGTCGCTTACGCCGCCGGCGGCACGCCTGACGCCGACGCGCAGGCTCGGGCCGAGGCCAACGAGGCCGCCGGCCTGCCCGATCTCCGCAAGATCAACCGGCCGGGCGCCGAAGTCACGTCGAAAGTCGACTTCGCCGACATCCGCCGCACGCCGAGCTTCCACGAAAAGAGCAAGAACGGCACCGAAGTCACCGAGTACCGCGATCGCGGCAAACCGGTCGAGATCGACGTGAAGTCGAACTTCGGCACGCGCTACCAAATGAGCTCGACGCCCGACACGTCGCCGAAGCCGCACGACGCGGGTATCCCGATCACGCGCCTGCCGTCGCTGAACCTGCGCTACTGATTCCATGGCGCGCGGCACCGGACGCCGCGCGCCGCCTCCCTTCACCTGCTGTCGCGACGCACGCCGCCCGCGTGCCGACACCCTCACCTGACGCATCCCGCATGGCCGTTTTCACTGCTGTTTCCGACTCCGATCTCGCGCAATGGATGCGCCACTACGAACTGGGCGACGTGCTTGCGTTCCGCGGCATTCCGTCCGGTATCGAGAACAGCAATTTCTTCCTGACGACGACGCGCGGCGAGTACGTCCTCACGATCTTCGAAAAGCTCACGGCGCAGCAACTGCCGTTCTACCTCGACCTGATGCGCCATCTGGCCGGCCACGGCGTGCCGGTGCCCGATCCGATCCCGCGTGACGACGGCGCGCTGTTCGGCATGCTGCACGGCAAGCCGGCCGCGATCGTCACGAAGCTCGACGGCTCGGCTGAACTCGCGCCGGGGGTCGAACACTGCATCGAGGTCGGGCAGATGCTCGCACGCCTGCACCTCGCCGGCCGCGACTATCCGCGCACCCAGCCGAACCTGCGCAGCCTGCCGTGGTGGCAGGAGAACGTGCCGGCGATCGTGCCGTTCATCACGGAGCCGCAGCGCGCGCTGCTGGAAGGCGAGCTCGCGCACCAGGCCAGCTTCTTCGCATCGGACGACTACGCGGCGTTGCCGGCCGGGCCGTGCCATTGCGACCTGTTCCGCGACAACGTGCTGTTCGCGCACGCTGCGCCCGGCACCGGCCACGACGTGCGGCTCGGCGGCTTCTTCGACTTCTATTTCGCCGGCTGCGACAAGTGGCTGTTCGACGTCGCGGTCACGGTCAACGACTGGTGCGTCGACCTCGCGACCGGCGTGCTCGACGTCGCGCGCGCCGACGCGCTGCTGCGCGCATACCAGACCGTTCGGCCGTTCACGGCCGAGGAGCGTCGCCACTGGAGCGACATGCTGCGCGCGGGCGCGTATCGCTTCTGGGTGTCGCGCCTGTACGACTTCTATCTGCCGCGCGCGGCCGAGATGCTCAAGCCGCACGACCCCGGCCATTTCGAACGCATCCTGCGCGAGCGCATCGCGCATACGCCCGCGCTTCCCGAGATCCAAACCGCATGCAACTGATCGAAGTGCCCGCCAAAACAGGCTATGTCTGGTTCCGTCAAGGCGTCTGGCTGTTCCGCCGGAACCCGCTCGCGTTCATCACGCTGTTCTTCACGTACCTGCTGGCGATCACGCTGATATCGATGGTGCCCGTGATCGGCTCCGCGCTACCGCTGGTATTCATTCCCGGCGTCGCGGTCGGCTTCATGGCCGCGTGCCGCGACACGGTGGCCGGCAAGCCCGTGATGCCGACGATCCTCGTCGACGGCTTCCGCTCGTACGGCACCATCGCGACCCAGCGGCTGCTCGTGCTCGGCGTGATCTACGTCGCCTCGATGGTGCTCGTGTTCGCCGCTTCGTCGTTCGTGGACGGCGGCGCGCTGTTCCACGTGATGATGGGCGCGGCGGACGAAGCGAGCACCACGCCGGAAGGGCTCGCCGCGCAAGGCACGCTCGGCGCGCTGTTCTTCGCGACGCTGCTCTACCTGCCGGTCGCGATGCTGTTCTGGTTCGCGCCGGTGCTGGTCGCGTGGCATGACGTCCCGCCCGTCAAGGCGCTGTTCTTCAGCGTCGTCAGTTGCTGGCGCAATCGCGGCGCGTTCGTCGTGTACGGCATGCTGTGGTTCGGCGTCGCGCTCGGCACGTCGCTTGCGCTGTCGCTGCTGCTGCAGGCGCTCGGCGCCGGCGCCTACGCGCTGACGATCATGATGCCGGTGACGATCATCATCGTCACGATGCTGTACTGCTCGTTCTACGCGACCTATCGCGGCTGCTTCGGCGTACAGGAACCGGGCGCAACGACCACCACGTCGGGTCGCTGAAGCCCCCCGGCCGGCGCATGTCGCCGGCCACCGTTCTCCGCGGCGGGTTGGCTCCCGGCGCCCCATCTCTTCCCCCGCCTCGGTCGGCCGCGCCCCGCGCCGGCCGCCCCCTGTTCATCCCGATCTTTTGCGCGCAAAATAATTTGCGTGCAAATTGTTAGCGCGTTCGCCGCGCCTCCCGAATCATGGACCGCCTGCCCCCGCTGCCCCAGACGCTCGACGAGCAACTCTGCTTCGCGCTCTACTCGACTTCGCACGCGATGACGAAAGCGTACAAACCGCTGCTCGACAAGCTGTCGCTGACCTATCCCCAATATCTCGCGATGCTCGCGCTGTGGGAACGCGACGACATCGCCGTGAAGGACATCGCCGCGCGGCTCGACCTCGACCCGGCCACGGTCACGCCGCTGCTGAAGCGGCTGGAGGCGCTCGGCTATGTCGAGCGCGTGCGCAGCGCGACCGACGAACGCGTCGTGAACGTGCTCGTGACGCCGGACGGCCGTGCGCTGAAGGATCGCGCGCGCTCGGTACCCGTCGATCTCTTTTGCGCGATGCAGCAATCTCCCGAGTTCCTGGTCAGGCTGCGCACCGATCTCCAGCAGTTGCGCGACGCGCTGTCGGCCGCCAACGAACGCTGACAGGCGAGCCTCCGCGAACCGGCCCGCCACGTCCGGGCTTTTTCTTCAAAAATTCATTTGCACACTAATGATTTGTGTTCTATATTTTTCTCGTGGCCGGCGACACCCCGTTCGACCGGACCGCTTTCCTCCCCTTTCCCGACAGGAGCTGCACGATGAACATTCTGTACAAGACCAGCGCCACGAGCACGGGTGGCCGCGACGGCCGCGCGGTGTCCGCTGACAACAAGCTGGAAGTGAAGCTGGCCGCGCCGCGCGAACTCGGCGGCACGGGCGCGGAAGGCACGAACCCGGAGCAGCTGTTTGCCGCAGGTTACTCGGCCTGTTTCCTGAGCGCGATGAAATTCGTCGCCGGTCAGGACAAGAAGGCCCTGCCGGCCGACACGCAGGTCACGGCGGAAGTGGGCATCGGCCCGAACGACACGGGCGGTTTCGCGCTCGACGTCGAGTTGCGCGTGTCGCTCCCGGGATTCGACAAGGCCGACGCGCAAGCGCTGGTCGAAAAAGCGCACCACGTGTGCCCGTACTCGAACGCGACGCGCAACAACGTGCCGGTACGCCTGACGGTCGTCTGACGCGACACAAGGCCAGGCCAGGAATGCAAAAAGGGCGCGTGCGGCTACATGCCGCACGCGCCCTTTTTGCTGCGTGACTCGCCGGAACGGCGGACCTGACTGCCCGCCCTGCGCTGCTTAGCGCGCGCCGATCGAATACGGGCGGTTCATCGCCGCTTCGCGATCGATCTTGCGCATGCGGAATTCGAGGTCGTAGATGTCGGTGGCTTCGGCCAGGTACGCCTCGGCGCGCTCTTTCGAGGCCTTTTCAGCGTTCTTGGTCAGCATCAGGAAGAGGTGGCTCAGCAGGTACATGGTTGATCTCGCAATCCAAAGGTTCTTTGACTAGGGTTTTCCCGAATTATAGGGAAAACCCTAGTCTTTGGCCAGCGTCGATCAGACGATGCGTCGTTCGGTCGCCACAGTGCGACGGTGCGCTTCGAAAAAGGCCCAGATCATCGCGCTCGCATCGGGGCCGACCGCTGCATGAAACGGCACGGCTTCGTCGCCGCCGGCCCACGCATGGTCGAGCCCTTTCACGTGACAGAGCCGCACGACCGGCTCGCCGTCGCGGCAGACATCGGTGATCTGGGCGCCCGCTTCGCGGGTCTCGATCCGCTCGCCGCCGCGCAGTGCGCCGCGGCTGTCGGCGAGCCCGTTCAGCCGCATGAACTGCACCGTCAGCTGGTCGGCGTTCTTCGGCGCGACCACGTGGTCGCCGTCGCCCTGGACGATCAGCGCGGGCATGCCCGGATACGCGGCAGCATCGACCACCGCATCGACGGCCGCAGCCGGGTTCTGGCGTACCCCGCGCCGCATCACGTCCATCGCGGTAATGCCCGAACTCGCCTCGCCGAGCGCAGGGCCCGAATGCAGCGCCACCGCCGCAAAACGGTCCGGATGGTGCAGTGCAAGAAGCGACGCGAGGCCCGCACCGGCCGACAGCCCCGCGACATAGACACGCGACGCGTCGAAACCGTGTTCGTCGACGAGCGCGTCGACGAGCGACGCCACTGCGTTCGCCTCGCCGCGGCCCGCGCGGTCGGTGTCTTCATACCAATGCCAGCAGCCGTGCGCGTGAGCGCGCAGCGACTGCTCCGGATACAGCACCGCGAAACCATGCTTGTCGGCCAGCAGATTCATCCGCGTGCCTTGCACGAATTCGTCGACGGACTGCTGGCAGCCGTGCAGCATCACGACGAGCGGCATCGCGCCACGCCGGCGGCCAGGCGGCACGTAGAGGCCGTACGCGAGATTCTGGACGAGGCGCCCGAGCGCGGGCGCCATCGGATGTTCGCCGCGCGTCCACTCGCCAGCCGCCCATGCGGCCGCGCGCGGCCGCACGCGCGATTCACGCGGCGGGGACAGATCGGATACGGCGGGAGAGGCCGCAGCCTCGAGTGCGTCGCGGGTGATGCGCTGCGCGTCGCGCGCCGCGCGCTTGGCGGCCGGAGACAGGATGCGTTTCATGCCGCCCAGCCACACCTTGGTCAGACTCTTGGTCATCGATCGGGCTCGCAGTCAGGAAAAATAGGGGCACCACAGCGGATGCATCGTTCGTCTTTGTGCAATGCACCATAACATTGTTTCTGGGATTTTTCCTGCTCGCGGTGAGTTCCCGGCCGCGCAAAAAACGGGGCCCGGGCGCACGCGGCGCTATACTGGGGCTTCGTCGCTTGTATCCGTTGTAGTCGTTCTTCCTGGCTCGCGCGTTGATTTAAGCATCTTCCCCGCCTTCGTTCGTCCCCTTCCCGATGTTCGACCTGTCGTCTCACCTGTGGATCATGATCACCGCGTTCGGCGGCGCCGGCCTGACCTTGCCGCTCGCGATCACGATTGCCGTCTGGCTCGCGCTCGGCTACTCGTGGCAGCGCGCAGCCGCGTGGCTCGGCGTGCTCGCGGCCGCGATCGGCGTGGTCGCGCTCACGAAGATCGCGTTCCTCGGCTGGGGGATCGGCATCCGCAAGTGGGATTTCACGGGGTTCAGCGGCCATGCAATGCTGTCGACGTCGGTCTATCCGGTCGCGATTTTCCTGGCGCTGATCCGCACGCGCACGCCGATGCGAATCGCCGGCATCGCGCTCGGGCTCGCGGCCGGCGTCGCGGTCGGCGTGTCGCGCGTCGCGCTCGACGCACATTCGCCGTCCGAATCGATCACCGGCTGTATCGTCGGCGCGATCGCCGCGCTCGCGTTCATCGCCGGCTCGTGGCGCGCGGTGCCGCACCGCTGGTCGGTGCCTGCGGTCGTCGCGAGCCTCGCGCTCGTCACCGTGGCGCTGCACGGCATCACGGTGCCGTCGCATCGGTGGGTCACCAAGGTGGCACTGCAGTTGTCGGGCCACGAGCGTCCGTTCGTCCGCGCGCGCTGGAAGGCCAACCCGAACTACCGTCCTGCATCGCAGCCGTCGTCGCTGCAGCGCACCCAATCGTCGCCGCAAACGCTCCGTACGTGACCGGCCGCCCCGCCGTCACGCCCGCTCCTTTTCACGTCTGACCATTCCATGCGCGCCATCGCATGAGCGGTATGTCGAGCGTTATAACCCACCCTATATTACGATTACGGTTTCCACCCATTCAAATCGAATCCGCCATGCGCTCAACCGTCCGTCCGCTTCGCCGCACCCTGCTCCGTCTGCTGCCGATCGCCACGCTTGCCGCTGCCGGTATCGCGTTCAGCGCGCCCGCTTGCGCCGCAGACGAACTGGTCGTGTCGGCCGCCGCCAGCCTGACGAACGCGTTCAAGGCCGTCGGCGACGCGTACGAGAAGCAGCATCCGGATACCAAGGTGCTGTTCAACTTCGGCGCGTCGGACGTGCTGATGCAGCAGATCGCCAAGGGCGCCCCCGCTGACGTGTTCGCATCGGCCGACCAGAAGGCGATGGACCGTGCGGCCGACGAAAAGGTGATCGTGCCCGGCACGCGTCGCGATTTCGCGGCGAACTCGCTCGTGCTGATCGTGCCGGCGGACAGCAAGGCCGCCGCGCCGACATCGCTGAACGACCTGACGGCGCCCGGCGTGAAGCGCATCGCGTACGGCGACCCGGCATCGGTGCCGGTCGGCCGCTACACGGAAGGCGCACTGCGCGCGGCCGGCGTGTGGGATGCCGTCAGCGCGAAGGGCGTGCTGGCCGCGAACGTGCGCCAGAGCCTCGACTATGTCGCGCGCGGTGAGGTCGACGCGGGCTTCGTGTTCGGTACCGACGCTGCGATCATGCCGGGCCGCGTGAAAGTTGCGCTGACCGTGCCGACGAAGACGGCCATCACCTACCCGATCGCCGTAGTCAAGGACAGCCGCCACGCCGCGCACGCGCAGTCGTTCATCGACTTCGTCGCGTCGCCGCAGGGCCAGGCCGTGCTGTCGACGTTCGGCTTCAAGCCTGCGGGCAAGTGAGCGCAGCGCAATGCAAGACGCCTGGATACCGCTGCTGCTGTCGCTGAAGGTTGCCGGCTGGGCAACCGCGCTCGACATCGCGCTCGGCGTCGCGGCCGCGTTCATGCTCGCGCGCTGGCGCTCGCCGCTGCGCGACGTCGTCGATTCCGTGCTGACGCTGCCGCTCGTGCTGCCACCGACGGTGCTTGGGTATTACCTGCTCGTGCTGCTCGGCCGGCGCGGCGTGTTCGGCGCGTGGCTCGACAAGCTCGGCATCGAGCTCGTCTTCACGTGGCAAGGCGCGGTGATCGCGTCGATGGTCGTCGCGTTTCCGTTGATCCTGAAGTCGGCCCGGGCTGCGTTCGAAGGCGTCGATCCGCACCTCGAACGCGCGGCGCGCACGCTCGGGCTCGGCGAAGTCGCGGTGTTCTTCCGTGTGACGCTGCCGCTCGCCACGCGCGGCATTCTCGCGGGCGCGCTGCTCGCGTTCGCCCGCGCGCTCGGCGAGTTCGGCGCGACGCTGATGATCGCGGGCAACCTGCCCGGTCGCACGCAGACGCTGTCGGTCGCGATCTACGCGGCCGTGCAGGCCGGTGACGACAGCACGGCCAACTTCCTCGTGCTGGTGACGTCGATCACCTGCGTGCTGGTGCTGCTCGCGACCGGCTGGCTCGTGCCGTCGCGCGCCCGGCGGAGCCAACTGACATGACGCGCGCATTTCGTCCGTATCGCCTGCTTCGCCCGGCCGCCGGGTCGCGTCGACGGAGGCTCGCATGAGCCTCGTCGTCGACATCCGCAAGACCTACGCGAACGCCGAGCGCCGCTTCACGCTCGACGTGTCGTTCACGGCGACGACGCAGCGCGTCGTGCTGTTCGGGCCGTCCGGTGCGGGCAAGAGCATGACGCTGCAGGCGATCGCCGGCCTGCTGTCGCCCGACGAAGGCACGATCACGCTGAACGACGAACCGCTGTTCGACGCCGCTCGCCGCATCGACGTGCCGACCCGCGAGCGCCGCGTCGCGTACCTGTTCCAGGATTACGCACTATTTCCGCATCTGAACGTACGCCAGAACATCGCGTTCGGGCTGACATCGGGGCTGCGCAATCCACGCGCGAAGGCGGTGCCGCGGGAAGTCGCGTACTGGCTGCAAGCGTTCGATCTCGAAGCGCTCGCGGGACAGTATCCGTCGCAATTGTCGGGCGGGCAGAAACAGCGCGTCGCGCTAGCGCGCGCACTGGTCGCGCAGCCGCGGATCCTGCTGCTCGACGAACCGTTCGCGGCGCTCGACGGCGCGATGCGCCAGCGCATGCGTCACGAGCTCGCCGAGTTGCAGGCGCGACTCGATATCCCGATGGTGCTGATCTCGCACGATCCCGACGACGTTGCCGCGTTCGGCGACCAGGTCGTGCAGTTGAGCGAAGGACGCGTGCAGGCGGCTCCGCCGCACGCCGAGTGGCCGACGCGCGTCGCATGAGCGCGCGAGGCCGTGGTCGTGGCAGGCAGGTGGGAACCTGAGAGAAGCCGTGCGTAGCGGCACATGCTGAAAGCGGAAACGAAGCCGGCGCCGTGCAGGCACTGTGCGATGCCGGCTTCGCCCCGCCCGTCACACGATCCTCGAAGCGCGCCACCCGGCTTGCTGCGTCAGCCCGTCACCGCAAGAATCACGCTCGACGCTTTGAACAGTGCGATCGCCTGCCGGCCGGCGTCGAGTTGCAACGCATCGACGCTGTCGTTGGTCACGACGGCCGTCAGCGTCCCGCCGCCGTCGAGCGCCAGCGTCACCTCGCTGTTCACCGCGCCCGCCGCGACGGTTTCCACGCTGCCGCGCAGTTGATTCCGCGCGGACACCTTCATCCCGGGCTCGCCATCGTCGACCCCGAGCACGACCCACGACGCCTTCACCAGCGCGCAGGCGTGCGCGCCGACCTGCAGGCCGAGCGCATCGGCGCTCTCGTGCGTCAGCACGGCAACGATCGGCTGTCCGCCGGGCAGCGTGAGCGTCACCTCGTCGTTGACGGTACCGCGCACGATCGATGCGACCTTGCCGAACAACTGGTTGCGCGCGCTGGTCTTCATCCCGATCCGGCCGATCAGCGCCCAGTCGACGTCGAATCCGGCTACAGCCGCGCTCGCGGCCTCGATGAACCGGCGATGCTCGCGCTCGATCGTGCGGAACGCGGCGATCAGCGACGTCGCGCGCGCCGTCAGCGTCGTGCCGCCGCCGCCCTTGCCGCCCGTCGAACGCGCGACGAGCGGTTCGCCGGCAAGATTGTTCATCGTGTCGACCGCATCCCACGCCGCCTTGTAGCTGAGGCCGACGGCCTTCGCCGCGCGCGTGATCGAACCGGTGTCGCCGATTGCCGCGAGCAACGCGATGCGCGTGGCGCCGCCGAGCGTCTGCTCGCCGGCGCGCAGCCACAGCTCGCCGCCCAGTTCGAGCGGTCCGGCGGACGGGGAAGAAAGCGGTGCGTCGGTCATCGGGATGCGTGCAGGAATCGGGCGGCCATTATAGTCAGCGCGTGCCGGTCAACCCGGCTTGCCGTCGAGCTTCGGCGGCCGCAGGCTGGCCAGCAGCGTCTCGGCGTCGCGCGCCGCGCGCTGCTCGAGCGCCGCGCCGTAGCCGCGCACGAAACCGAGCTGGTAAGGCGGCGCAGCCAGTTTTTCGAGGTGATGCAGCGCGACCATCGTGTCGTTCGCTTCGCCGAGCACGCTCTGCACGCGCGTGAGCGTCTTGACCGTTTCGGTACGCGTGCGGCGCGACGCCAGCGACGCGAAAAATTCGAGCGCATAGCGCAGCCGCTTCGCCTCGATCCGCACTTGATGGCGCGCGGCCGTGTCGAGCGACGTGAGCGACGGCGATGCGTAGAGATGACCGAACAGCCGCCGGACGCGCTTCGTTGCGTGGCGCCGCAGCGAGGGCGCGTCGCCGTCTTCGGCGGGCGGCAGCGCAAGCGCGCTCAGCCATTCGAGCCAGCCGAGCGTCAGCCGCGCATAGCGGGCCGAATGCAGCGCCTGCCGCAGCTCCACCCGTGCAGCCGCGCATTGCGCGCGCGCGGCGTCGAGCGTGCCGTTCCATTCGCCGTCGCCGCCGTCGGCCGCGATCAGCACGGGCAGGCTTTCGGTCGCGAACACATCCCAGTCGCGCACCGTGCCGAGCAGCGACGCCAGCCAGCGCAGGTCGACACCGAGCGTGTCGCGCCACTGGCGGTCGGCAAAGAGCGGGAAGAAGCGCATCAGCGTGCGCAGGCGGCGCAGCGCAACGCGCATCTGGTGCACGAATTCGGGATCGTCGTGCTCGAGCACCCCGCCCTCGTTGCCGAGCCATTGCGCGGTGATGTCGCCGGACAGCGCGAACAGCGCGGCGCGCTGCGTGCGCACGCCGGTCAGGTCGACGAGCTTTGCCTTGACGGGCCCGTCGGCGGCCGGCTCGGCCGCGCACGCGCGATCGATCACGCTCGTCAGTTGCACGAATGCGGGCCACGCACCGCTCAATTCGCGCGCCGCGGCAAACAGCGCTTGCAGCGCGGCCGTGCGCGCGGGCAGCGTTTCCCAGTCTGGCGCGGCAAGGCGCAGTTCGACGTAGCGGCGCGGCGGCTCGCTACCATGATGCAGCGTGACGTCGTCGAGCGTCATCTCGACCACGACGCCGCTGTCGTCGGCCCAGCGCCCGCGCCGCCGTTCGCTGACGAGACGCAGCGCCGGCGATTCCGGCGGGGTACCGGCCTCGTCCGGGCGCCCGGCCGGATCCGGCGCGGCGCCGTCGACTTCGCCTGCCGCGACGACGGCCCCGGCTGCGACGGCCGCCTCGGGAACGGGCGGCGGCATCGCGACGACGATGCCCGCATGCTCCGCGTCGAACAGTTCGCGCTCGGTGACACCCGGCGCAAATGCCTTCGTACGCGACGCGACGACCCGCCTGCCTTGCGCATTCGATTCGACCCACGTCCACCAGCTCGCGCCGGGGCTCAGCTCGGCCTCCTCGATCTGGCACGGCTCGATCGTCACGCGCTCGTGGCCGCGGCGCATCCGGACCTGCGGGCAAATCCGCCACGCGCGTACGAGTTCGGCGCCGAAATCACGCGGCGCGCCACGGGCGCGACTTGCAGCCTTGACCGGCCACCCTTCCAGCGACAGCGACAACACGATTTCCAGCACACGCGACATGGAGGCTCCTGCACATGAAGAATCGCCGGCGCATCGTTCGCGCCGGCGTCGCACGTGAAGCAACTTACATGTTACACGCGGTCAAAGCGCGCCGGCGACGATCCGGCCCCGTCTCGCTGTCGCAGGTCAAACGGCGTATTGCGCGAGGCCGTTGCCGAACGACCAGTCCTCTTTCAGCACCTCGACCAGACTGATGAATACGTCCTGCTGCCGCACCCCGGGCTGCTGCGCGAGGTTGTCCGCGATCGCCCGGTACAGCGCCCGCTTCTGCTCGAGCGTACGCGTGTTGTTCGCGGTGATCTGGATCATCGCGAGATCGTCGCTGCGTTCGATATCGAGGTAGTGACGCCCGAACACGAAGTTCTCGGCCGCATGCTCGGTGACGACCATGAAGATGTCGTCCTCGGGCACGTTGAACGTGTGCATCAACGCGCGATGCACGCCGTCGACGAGCGCCGCGCGGTAGGCGGCCGGCTTGCCCTCGCGGACGGCGATACGGGTGAATGGCATGGTCTTGCTCCTGTCGGTGAGGTTGACGTTGAAGAACGGAAACACAGCGTCAGGTTAGGCCCGCCCAACTATAATAAACAGTCATCGATGAATATTTCATCCATTTACATTGAAAATGAAAGTCCTCGACCTCGATGCCGTCCGCGCGTTCGTGCTGGTCGCCGATCTCGCCAGCTTCACGCGCGCCGCCGATGCGCTCGGCACCACGCAATCGGCCGTCAGCCTGAAGCTGAAGCGGCTGGAAGCCCACCTCGGCAAGCCGCTGCTCGCGCGCACGCCGCGCATCGTCAAGCTGGCCGCCGACGGCGAGAATTTCCTGCCGGCCGCCCGCGCGCTGCTCGACGCGCACGATCACGCGCTGGGCGCAATCTCGGCCGGCACGCACCGCCTGTCGCTCGGCGTCAGCGAGCACGTCGCGGTGCCCGACCTGCCGGCCGTGCTCACGAGCCTGCATCGTCAGGATCCGGGGTTGTCGCTCGAAATGCATCTCGGAACGTCGACGAACCTGCTCGCGCAATACGACGAACGCCGGTTCGATGCGGTGATCGTGCGGCACGAGCCGGGCGAAGACCCGCCGCGCGAAGACGGCACGCTGCTGTTCTCCGAACCGCTGGCCTGGCTCGCCGCGCCGGACTGGGCACCGCGTGCGGGCGAACCGCTGCCGCTCGCGGTGCTGGCCGGCCCATGCGGCGTGCGGGCCGCCGCGCTGCGCGCGCTCGACCATGCGGGGCGGCCATGGCGGGAACGCTTCACAGGCGGCGGCGTGGCGGCGGTCACGGCCGCCGCCGCCGCGGGGCTCGCCGTCTGCCCGCTCGCGCGGCGGGTCGCGCCGCGCACGCTGGTCGACGTCGGCGCGAAATTCGGGCTGCCGCCGCTGCCGCTGTCGCAGGTCGTGCTGTATTCGCGCGTGCGCGACGCACGGGCCGCCGCCGCGTTGCGCAGGTTTGCCGACAGCCTTGCAATCTCGGCGTAAACTAGCGGGTTTCGCCGCCCGCAATCTCCAGAAGAATTCCGATGACGCCCGAAGCCCGCAAGCACCTCCGTGCCAACCTGCTGATGCTCACCGCCGCCGCGATCTGGGGTTCGGCTTTCGTCGCCCAACGCCTGAGCCTCGACGTTATCGGGCCGTTCCTGTTCACGGGGCTGCGTTTCCTGCTCGGCGCGCTGGTGCTGGTGCCGCTGCTGATGCTGAACACGGCGTCGCGCATGCAACTCGCGGCGATCCGCGGTGAACCGAAGCGGCTGCTGCCGGGCCTCGCGCTCGGCGGGCTGCTGGCGGTATCGATTTCGCTGCAGCAGATCGGTCTGCAGTACACGCGCATCGCCAACGCAGGCTTCATCAGCTCGCTGTACGTCGTGATCGTGCCGCTGATGGGTGCGTTCGCACGTCACCGGATCGGCCCGGGCACGTGGTTCGGCGCACTGCTGGCGGCGATCGGCCTGTATTTCCTCAGCATCAACGAGCAGTTCTCGGTGCTGTACGGCGACTGGTTCCAGCTCGCGGGCGCCGTGATCATCGCCGCGCACGTGATGTCCGTCGGCCGTTTCGCGAAGCGCCACGATCCGCTCGTGCTCGCGTTCATGCAGTTCGTCGTGTGCGGCGTGGTGTGCTTCGCGGTCGGCCTCGTCATCGAGCCGGTCAGCGGCGCGATGCTGCGCAACGCGCTGCCGACGCTGCTGTATGGCGGCCTGCTGTCGGTCGGCGTCGGCTATACGCTGCAGGTCGTCGCGCAACGCGACGCGGCGCCCGCGCACGCGGCCGTGATCTTCAGCATGGAAGGCGTATTCGCGGCGGTCGCCGGCTGGGCTGCGCTCGGCGAAACGCTGACGCTGCGCGCGCTCGTCGGCTGCGCGCTGATGCTGGCCGGCCTGCTGGCGTGCCAGCTGCTGCCGAACGGCGACGCCCGGAAAAAGGACGAGGACGCGCTGCCGGCGTGACACGCACCGTCCCTATAATGGCAGTTCGCGTGACTTCCACGCCAACCGCTTCCGACAGGCCAGCTCCGTGACGTCCACTTCCGTCGATCCCGCCGCCGACCTGCTGCGCGAACGCGCAGCGCATTACGCCACCCAGGCGGCGCTGTTCCTGCGCGACCAGGCGCTCTCCACCGCGTCACATGACCTGCGCAGCCCGCTGAACGCCATGCACAGCTGGGCGTACGTGCTCGAGCGCCAGCTCGCCAACGCCGATCCGAACCTGCAGCGTGCGCTTGCGGGCATCTGCACGGGCATCGACCAGCAGGTCGCGCTGATCGACGACGTGCTCGACGCGCCGCGTGCCGACACGCGCACGCTCGCCCTCGAGCCGCAGCCGTTCGCGCTGCGCGCGCTGCTCGACGACACGATCGCGCTCGTCCGTTTCGCGCTCGCCGACGCACGACAGGTCGCGCTCGATGCGACGCTGCCGGACGGCGAACCGTCATTGACCGCCGACCGCGAACGCATCGCGCAGGCGCTCTGGACGATGCTGACGGCCGCGGTCGAAGCCAGCGCCGCCGGCAGCCGCGTGGCGTTCACGTGCACCCGCGACGGCGTGCAGTTCACCGCGTGCGCCACCTGCACCGTCAACGCCGGCGCGCTCGCCGATCCCGCTCAACCGCATGCGTTCGAATCGTTCGCACGACGCGAGATGCCGCGCCAGCGCGACGCGAAACGGATCGCCTGGACGCTCGCGCTTTGCCAGCGCGTCGCGCTCGCACACGGCGGCACGTTCTCGCACGACGCGTTCGCCGACGGCGCCACGGCCACCCTCACGTTCTCCGTCCCCGGTGAGGCGCCGGTGCAAGCAATCGGCCACCCAATACATTACAAATTCCTTTCCGGCTCTATACTGATGGGCCTGTCATAACCGGAGTGTTTCTTTGTTACAGATCTTCGCGCTCATCGGCGCGTTGTTCCTGGTGGCCCTGAACGGGTTCTTCGTCGCGGCCGAATTCGGCCTCGTCAAACTGCGCGCCACGCGCGTCAAGACACTGGCCCGCAAGCACGGCCTGCGCGGCCGCATCCTCGGGATCGTGCATGGCCGGCTCGACGCGTATCTTTCCGCGTGCCAGCTCGGCATCACGCTTGCGTCGCTCGGCCTCGGCTGGGTCGGCGAACCGGCCTTCGCGCAACTGCTCGGCCCATTGCTCGACCTGATCGGCGTGCAGTCCGAACGCGTCGTGCACCTGATCTCGCTGGTGTTCGCGTTCTCGCTGATCTCGTTCCTGCATATCGTCGTCGGCGAGCTGGCGCCGAAATCGATGGCGATCCGCCAGTCGGAGAAGGTCGGCCTGTGGGTCGCGCTGCCGCTTTATGCGTTCTACTGGGCGATGTATCCGGCGATCTGGGTGCTCAACAACAGCGCCAACGCGGTGCTGCGGCTCGCGGGGCTGTCGGCCGACCATGGCGGCGACGCGCACTACTCGACCGACGAGCTGAAGCTGATCCTGCGCAGCCGCCGCAGCACGGCCGGCAATCCGGCCCAGCCGGCGCGCGGCACGTACAGCAACGACGAGTGGAACACGCTCGCGCATTCGCTCGATTTTTCGTCGATGACGGTGTCGGACCTGATGCGGCCGGCCCATGAAATGATCGGCCTGCGCCGCGACCTGCCGCTGCCCGACAACATGGAGATCGTCGCGCGCCACCGCTTCAGCCGCTATCCGCTGTTCGAGGATGCGTCGCGCGAGCAGGTGAGCGGGCTGATCCACCTGAAGGACCTGCTGCTCGCGCGTCACGCGGGCGCGGCGCTGGAAGACCTGTCGGACTACGTACGTCCCGTGCAGTATGTGAAGCCCGACACGCCGGCACTCGACCTGTTCCGCCGCTTCCGCAAGGGCGCGCCGCACTTCGCGCTGGTCGGCAACAAGGGCGAGAAGCCGATCGGCTTCCTGACGCTCGACAACCTGCTCGGCGCACTGGTCGGCCAGATCCACGACGAGTTCCGCCAGGGCGACGCCGACTGGAGCCGCCTCGACGACGGCACGCTGATGGGCAAGGGCAGCCTGCCCGTCGTATCGCTCGAACAGGCGCTCGGCATCGACATCGACGAAGGCCGCGCGGAATCGGTCGGCGGCCTCGTGATCCAGGCGCTCGGCGACCTGCCGACCGAAGGGCAGCGCGTGTCGTTCGACCGCTTCGACGTCGTCGTGAAGAAGATGAACGGGCCACGCATCGTGCTCGTGCGCGTCTACCCGAAGATCGCGAAAGAGGCCGACGAATGACGGCCGCGCTTCGCCGCACGCGATGAACGCCACGCTGCCGCGCTGCTGCGTGATCACGCCGAAACCGGCGTCCGCGTCGGCGGCCGATTGCGCGGCGTTCCTCGACCGGCTGTCGGACGTGCTCGCGCGCGGCGAGACGCTCGTGCAGTTGCGGGTGAAATCGCTCGATGCCGCCGCGTTTGCGCGGCTCGCCGCCGAAGCGCTCGCGCGCTGCGACGCGGCCGGCGCGAACCTGATGTTGAACGGCCCGATCGATGCGGCCGGCGTGATGCGGCTCGACGGCGCCGGCTGGCATCTCGACGGGGCCGCCTTGCGCGCTGCCACGCAGCGGCCATTACCGGCCGGACGCAGGGTGTCCGCGGCCTGTCACACGCGCGACGACCTGCTGCTGGCCGCGCGCGCCGGCGCGGATTTCGTCACGTTGTCGCCCGTGTTGCCGACGCTCAGCCATCCCGGTGCGCCGACGCTCGGCTGGACACATTTCGGCGCGCTGGCCGCCGAGGCCGCGATGCCCGTGTTCGCGCTCGGCGGCATGACGCGCGCGCTCCTCGACGATGCACGCCGCCACGGCGCATACGGCATCGCGGGCATTCGCGGGTTCTGGTAGTTCGGGGATGGCCTGCGGTGCAGCCGGGCGCGGATGCGCCCGGTATTTCAGACACTTGCCCGCTCAGGTCGTCATGCGTTCAGGCTCGGACGCATTGCGCGCCACGTGCCGTCATCGATGCGACGCGCATCGTGCGTGAGCGCATACCGGTTGACGTCACCCGTCAGCCACGCGACGAGCGAGTACGGCGGCAACACCCCTTCATCGACCCGGTCGCGCGCACGCGCCGGCGTCTCGAACACGACTCGCCCGCTCGGTGCGTCGAACGGCACCGCGTCGGGCGACAGGTTCAACGCGATCGTCAGCGTCTCGTCATCGGCGAGCCGCCACGATGCAAGCAGCGCGTCGGCTTCGCCGTCGCCGTCCGACTTCAGCGCATGCGCATCCTGCGGCCGACAATCGTACAGCCGCGGCGAGATCAGCTTCGCGCGCACCGCAAGCGCCGACTGCACGAAATGCGCGCGGTCGGCATCGCGCGCGGTTTCGTCGAAGATCAACGGGATCTGCGGCGTGAGCAGCGACAGCGCAAGTGCAGCCAGACCGGCCTCCTGCCCGTGGTCGCCCTGCCCGCTGTCGCGCCACGCGCCATCGGACAGCACCAGCGACGTCAACGACAGCCCGCTGTCGGCAGTCATGCCTTCTCCCGACCCGGCCGGCTGGAATGCGGCCCCGGCCGCGGTCAGCGCGCGGGCGAGCGTGTGAATCGACTGGTGCGTGGAAATGCCTTCGTGGGGCGACGCGTCGCGCCCCGTCAGCCGGTGCAACGCGCGTTCGCCGCACCCGTTCCACTGCGCATCGAAATGGGTATCGGCAAGATGCGCCGGATGCCGCTCGCTGCCGAGCACGAGATGGATCAGCCGGTCGGACGGCACGGCCGCGCGCACGCGGTCCGCGATCTCGCACAGCCACGACACGCCGATCCGGTCGGCTTCGCGCAGGCGCAGCCCGTCGCAACGGTACTCGTCGATCCAGTACAGCGCGTTGTCGCAGAAGAAATCACAGACTTCCGGATGATCGAGCGCGAGCGGCGGCGCCTGCAGCGGATCGTCGCGCGTATGGAAGAACGGTGCCGCGTAGTGACGCAGCGCCTCGGTGCCGCTGCCGAAGCGCGCGTAGTCGAGCTCCAGCAGCACCGCGAGACCATAGCCGTGCGCGTCGTCGATCAACGCCTTCAGCGCGTTGGGGCCGCCTTCGGCCGCGAGCGGCGCGAACGGCAGGCTGTCGTGCGGCGACGCGAGCAGCTCCAGCGCGGTCACGCCGAGGCGCGCGAGTTGCGGCAGGCGCCGGCGCACGCCGTCGAACCCGCCCACCGCGTGCGGACGAATCGCATAGAGCGCGATGTCTTCCCATGCGCGCCCGCGCCAGAATGTATTGCGCCACGTGAACGCGCGCGGATCGACGACCTCGCTCGGGCCGTCGAGCCCTTCGGGTTGCGAGCGCGACGCGGGATCGGGAATCGATACCGCATCGTCGAGGCGATAGCGGTAAAGCGCGCCTGCGCCACAATCGGCAAAGACTTCGAACCAGTTCGTGCCGGCAGCCGTCATCGGGACGAGCAACGGGCCGAAGCCGGTATCGAGCTCGAGCTGGACCTGCGTGCTGCCCGGCGCCCACAAGCGAAAATGCGTGCGCGGCGTCGCGCAGAGTGCACCACAGGGCTGTGCGCCGAACGGCAAGCAGTGAATGTAGTGCTGCGCATACGGATCGTGCGGACAATCGGACATCATGCGCTCCTCGTGCGTACCGAGCGGCATGGCCGCGCCAGCGGGGCGCGGCGCATCGGGGCCCGGCATGCGACGGCCAGGCGGGGGGAGAGAAACGAGTATGCGCCGGTTTCGCCACCGCGATGCATCGCTCCCGGACATTTTTAAATACGAATCGACCCCGGGAAAACCCGAAATCCGGCCGGTCCCGCCGAGTCAGGTAGCCGGCATACCGGAATGACTGCTCGCCTTGTTGCACCGGCCGCGCACGCTTACGCTCTGCGCCATGCTCGCGGACACGTCGTCCGCGCCCGACCCGAGGATCCCGCCATGTCGCTTCCCGCCAGCGCCGCCAAATTCGATCCGGCACGCGCACACGAATACGCCGAGCAATCCCGCATCGCGCTTGCCGGCTACGATGCCTGCCACGAACTGACCGCGTGCATGCTCGCATCGGCAATCGCCGCGCCCGAGGCGCGGATCCTCGTCGCGGGCGCGGGCGGCACGGGGCAGGAAATCTGCGTGGCGGCCGCGCTCGAGCCGGGCTGGCAGTTCACGGCCGTCGACCCGTCCGTGCCGATGCTCGCGCTCGCGCGCTCGAGCGTCGAGACCGCGGGCTTCGGCGCGCGCACGACGTTCGTCGAAGACGGTGTCGAGGCGTTGCCCGATACACCCGCGTTCGACGGCGCGACGCTGATCGGCGTGCTGCATCACGTCCCCGGCGACGAAGCGAAGGCGGCGCTGCTGCAGGCGATCGCGCGGCGCCTGAAACCCGGTGCGCCGCTCGTGCTCGCCGGCAACCATCGCCGCTACGCGGACCACCCTCGCCTGCTCGACGCGTGGCAGCAGCGCTGGCGCATGAAAGGCGCAACGCCCGACGCGGTGCGCGCGCAACTCGCGAAAATCCTGCAGGGCGCCGATCCGCCCGCGTCCGAGGAAGCGGTGTTCGGCGTGCTGCGCGATGCGGGCTTCGACGCGCCGCTGCGCTTTTTCGAGAGCCTGTTCTGGGGGGCGTGGATCGCGGTGCGGCGCGCATGATGGATCGGGGCGGTCGGCTGGACGCGGCTCGTCATGGCGCGCGATGCGTTTCGCGTACGCGCGACGCGCACTGGGTATGATGTCGTTCCCGCCCCCACTTCCAGCGTCGACATGCTCACCGTCCATCACCTGAACAACTCGCGCTCGCAGCGTGTGCTCTGGCTGCTCGAAGAACTGGATGTGCCGTACGAGATCGTGCGCTACGCGCGTGATCCGAAGACGATGCTCGCGCCGCCCGAGTTGCGCGCGATCCATCCGCTCGGCAAGTCACCGGTCGTCACCGACGACGGCCGCACGTACGCCGAATCGGGCGCGATCATCGAATACCTGGTCGAACGCTACGGCAACGGCCGCCTGGCGCCGCCGCCCGGCGCGCCCGAGCGGCACGACTACACGTACTGGCTGCACTACGCGGAAGGGTCGGCGATGCCGCCGCTGCTGCTCAAGCTCGTCGCGCTGCGGATCGCGCACGCGCCGATGCCGTTCTTCGCACGGCCAATCGCGCGCAAGATCGCCGACACGCTGCAATCGAGCTTCGTCGATCCGCAGATCGCGCTGCATCTCGGCTATGTCGACGACACGTTGAGCCGCACCGGCTGGTTCGTCGGCGACGATTTCAGCGCGGCCGACATCCAGATGAGCTTTCCACTCGAAGCCGCGACCGCGCGCGGGGGCGGCAGCCGGTATCCCGCGATCGCGCGCTTCCTCCACGCGATCCACGCGCGGCCCGCGTACCAGCGGGCGCTGGAGCGCGGCGGCCCGTACGACCTGCTCAAGTAGCCCTGGCCTGCGTCAGCTCAGCAGGCCCGCCGCGACGTTGATCGACAGCCCGAGCACGGCCATGTTGAAGTAGAACGACAGGATCGACTGCGCGAGCACCGCGCGCCGCGCGGAGCGGTTCGTCATCGACACATCGGCCGTCTGCGACGCGACCGCGATCGTGAACGCGAAATACAGGAAATCCCAGTAATCGGGTTCCGGGTGCTGGTCCGGGAAGCAGAGCGCGCGGTCGTTGCTCGGCGAGCCGTAGTAGAGCCGCGCATAGTGCAGCGTGAAGATCGTCGGGATCAGGAACCACGCGCCGAACAGCGTCGCGCCCGTTACCGCGTAATGGCCGAGCCCCGCGCGAAACCCGACGCCCTTGGCCGTCGCCAGCTCGATCGCGATCGCGGCCACGCTCGCGACCGTCGCGAGGCAGACGACGGTCAGCACGGTCGTCGCGTTTTCATCCTCGCGAATCGCGATTTCGCGCACCTTGTGATGGTGCGCGGTAACCATGCGCACCCACATCAGCGCGAGATACAACCAGATCGCGCAATCCCAGCCGATCAGCGCGCGCACGGTCGGACGCAGCGGAATCGGCAGCAGCACCGCGCAAAGCAAGCCTGCGACGAACGCCGCGACCATGCGCGGCCGGTTGCGTAAAACCTGCGGATAAAACGTCATCGTGAAATTCCGAAAGCGGATGGAAAGATTCTGGCCGGCGCGCGGGACAGCCCGCCACGCCGCACCGGCGGGTACTGCCCCGATTATCGTCATTCCAGCGTGACGTGGCGATGGGCGCGAGCGCCTAAGATGATGGGATGACTGCCACCGCCCCCCTCTGCCGCCATCCGGCGAACACGGTCGGCCGCGACTTCGTCGTCGGCGACCTGCACGGCTGCGTGGATGTGCTGCGCGCGCTGCTGCACGACATCCGCTTCGATCCGGCCCGCGACCGCCTGTTCTCGGTCGGCGACCTGGTCGACCGCGGCCCGGCCTCCGAAACCACGCTCGGCCTGCTCGACCGCCCGTGGTGCCACGTCGTGCGCGGCAATCACGAGGAAGTGCTGAGCCTCGTGGCGCGCGGCAAGCTGTCGCCCGACGCGTGGCGCGGGATCGGCGGCGACTGGGGCGCCGACCTGCCGCCGGAACGGCTGCACGCGCATGCGGCGCGCGTCGACGCGCTGCCACTGGTGCGCGTGATCGGCGACGGCCCCGGGCGCTTCAACGTCCTGCATGCGGAATTCTTCGGCTCGGACGCGGATCTCGACACGGGCAGCTATGCGCACGACGTGCGCGAGCGGCTGATCTGGGGCCGCGATCTCGTCCAGGGGCTCGCCGATCCGGCGCGGCAGGCCGGGCTGTCGCTGACCTGCACCGGGCACACGCCCGTGCGCGCGCCGCAGCGGATCGGCGCGCAGTGGTTCATCGACACGGGCGCGTTCGCGCCGGCCGGGCGGCTCACGCTCGCCGAGCCGCGCACCGGGCGCACCTGGTCGATGACGCAGGCCGAAGCGCGCGAACGTCACGCGGGCGACTGGCCGCTGCCTTGACGCCTTGACGCCCGCAAGCGTGCCCTAGCCGACCTGGTTCAGTTCGAACACCGCATCGACGACCGAGCCGTTCCAGTTGTATTCGAGGTACGCCGCGTGATGGCAGTCGCGCAGCAGCGCGGTGCGGAACGCCGCCAGGCACTCGCCGCGCGGGTCGCGCACCGACGGATAGACGATCCCCGCGCCGCCGGCATTGCGCACCGCGCGACCGAGCGCCTGCCCGGCGCTGTAATCGAGCGGATGCAGCAACGCCGGATCGCGTTCCGGCCACGTGCGTAGGTCGGCCACGTCGCCTTGCGCGATCACCGTGTAGAGCCGCATCTGCTGACGCATCGGCGGCTCCTTCGTCGCTTCCAGGAACAGCGCGCTGTGATACCGCGTTTCGGCGATCGCCGTATCGCGAGAACGCGCGCAGTAGAACACGCCATAGCTGCCGTCGGAAAAGCGGCTGCCCTGCGGATTGAGGTGCGTGAACGCGGCCATGATCGGCCCCCAGCCGGGCCCGTAGCGGCGCTCGGCGGGCGGCACGAGATCGAGCGCGCCGACTTCGTTGCGGATGCGGTCGTTGGTCAGCGATTCGAGCGCGTAAAGCGCGTCGAAATCGTCCGCCGAGGCCACGCGGTCGAACAGGTTGATCGCCGGAAAACGGGTGGGAATCACGCGATAGGCTGGCGCCCAGTCGACCGCCGTCGTGGGCCATTGTTGTGCTTGGATCGGCAATGTCACGCCCAGCCACCTCGCATCGCGTCGAGATATTGCCGGACGGCGACCAGATCGCCGACGTTGCCGGCGAGCATCCGGTCGAGTGCGCGCTTGCCGCCGAACGGCGCCGCGTCGTTCGGCCGCTTGACCCACGCATCGGCCGCGGCCGGCTGCGGCAGCAGGATCTGCAGCGCCTTGTAGATGCCGAGCAGCAGCGACAGGCGCTCGAGCGTATCGCGCGGCAGCCGTGCCGATTCCGGCGTGGACTTCCACTTGAAGAACGTCGAACGGCCTGGCGACCCGAGCAGCACGATCTGCTCGTCGATCGTCAGCCCCCAGTCGCGTGCGATGTTGAAAAACGCACGCAGCCCGGCCGCCGACATCTGCGCGATCGAGGCCCGCGGTGGGGCGGAGTGCGATTCATAAGCGGGCTGTGACATGATCGTTAGTCTCGAAACGAATTTACTAACAAGATTAGTCCATTTTCGCATTTTTGCAAGGGTCGAGACCCGACGACCGGCCCGCACGTCCGAAGAAATGATATTTTTTGTCCATTCTGGACTCTTATTTTATTTTCTGCGTTAATGGCCGTGCGGACCCCGCGCGCAGACGCGGTTCGTGTCCGTGAAACCGTGTCGCACGGAAACCGGAAGCACCCGCCAAGGAACGCACCATGAAGAGACTGATTGCCGCTGTTTCGATTGCCCTGCTCGCGGTATCCGCAGGCCCCGCCGTCGCGAAGGACTGGACCACGATTCGCTTCGGCACCGACGCCAGCTACGCGCCGTTCGAGTCGAAGGCGCCCGACGGCAAGCTCGTCGGCTTCGACATCGACCTCGGCAACGAGATCTGCGCGCGCCTGAAGGCGAAGTGCGTATGGCTCGAGAACGATTTTGACGGGATGATTCCGGCGCTGAAGGCGAAAAAGTTCGACGCGGTGCTGTCGTCGATGTCGATCACGCCGCAGCGCGCGCAGCAGATCGGCTTCACGACGAAGATCTACAACCAGCCGACGCGGCTCGTCGTGAAGAAGGGCTCGCCGCTGCTGCCGACAGCCGAATCGCTGAAGGGCAAGTCGATCGGCGTCGAGCAGGGCACGACGCAGGAAACGTACGCGAAGACGTACTGGGGCAAGCAAGGTGCGAACGTCGTCTCGTACCAGAACCAGGACGGCGTGTACGCGGACCTGACCTCGGGCCGCCTCGACGCGGCGCTGCAGGATGAAGTGCAGGCGGCCATCGGGTTCCTGAAATCGTCGCGCGGCGCGAACTACACGTTCGTCGGCCCCGAACTCGTCGACGAGAAGGTGCTCGGCATCGGCGCCGGCATCGGGCTGCGCAAGGAGGACGCCGACCTGAAGGCGAAGATCGATGGCGCCATCCTCGACATGGTCAAGGACGGCACCTACAAGCGGCTCGCATCGAAGTACTTCGACTTCGACATCTACGGCGGCTGAAACGGCGTCGCGCGCGTACGGGCGCCACTCCCGTCGCGCGCGTCCGACCGCCCCTCCCCTCACGACCTGGCGGCAACGGCATGATGCCGTGTGCCATCACATCGAATGCATCATCCGTCATACGCGCGGCACGACGCTTCGCATTTCATTCGGATTGCAGATTGACTGTTCGCGACGACGATGCGCGGCGCGAACGGAAATCGTGCGGCTTCAGTCAGTATGCGAAGACCGGGCGTCGAGGTACCGGCGCCCGTGCGCACATGCCCTTGCGTATCGGGTTCGCGTGCAGGAAAGTACCGACCCGGCGCGGATGACCGGCAACCAGCCGGATCCGCCTCGCACCGGGCGCGGAGAGATGGCCTGTCGATGCATGCCGGCCGGCTGCGAGACCCACGTTCGACCGGCGATGCTCCGACTCACTGCGATCGCGGCCTGCCGGCCGCGGCGTGTGGCGATCGATCATTTTTCTTCCCCGTATCAGTCTGATGGTTGTTCCGGCAACCGGACGAGGCCGGTGCCCCGACGATCATCGACGACGCTCCGTGCTCGCCGGAACGCGGCTGTCGTGCCGCGCTCCGCCGCCGCATCCCCGCGGACTGTGTCCTGGCCGGTACTGACAGGGTTCGCTGCCGAACCGGACGGACCGTGCATCGTCGGCTTTCGCACGCCCTCTGTCGCAAGGAGCGGGCCAGCTTCGCGCGAGCCCGTCCGGACAAGGGGTTGACCGGGCAGCGTGGCGGCCGGAACGGGTGCGGAAGGCGGGAAGTTGCGAAACTGAAACACGCGGCGCGCGGCGCGTATCGGCCGCGCGGCAGCCCGGCCTTGCCGGATAAGGCTGAACAATGCAGCGCGACATTTTTACCGACGGGGAGCCGGCCGTTCACCCCGATTTGCCGCGCAAATCGGCCTTGCTGCCGAGGCGAAATGTTTCATGCGCTTTACATGCCGTCGGCCGCGCGCGAGCCACCGGTTGCCCGCACGCTCCCATCGGCCGGCGCCGGGACGGCCGATCGCGTGGCTATACTGCGAAACCGGCGCGCGTCACGTTTGCGTCGGCGCCTGTTGCCGGCCCATTCCCCGTGACACCGCTCCACACGCCACCACGTCGCTCGAACGACCGCACCCCATGATCCGCACCCTCTATACCGCCGAACGCGCCAGGCTGATTCGCTTCGGGGTGTCGGGCGTCGGTTCGACCGCACTGCATGCGCTGATCGCGGCCGCGATGTTCGCGCTGTTCGACGCGACGCCGGTGAGCGCGAACGCGGTCGCGTTCGCATGCTCGACCGCGTTCTCGCATCTCGCCAACACGCTGTGGAGTTTTTCGTCGCCCGTGACGTGGGGCAACTTCATGCGCTTTCTCGCCGTCGCGATGGCCGGCCTCGTCGTGACGATGCTGCTGGCGCACGGCACCGAGACGCTCGGCCTCGCCCGCGCGTGGAGCGTCGTCGCGGTCGTGCTGTGCGTGCCGCCGGTCACGTTCGTGCTGCACCGGCTCTGGACCTATCGCTGAACCGGTTCACGCGTGCATCGCTCAGCCGACCCGCTGATGCCCCGCGTCGCCGGACGGCGTGCCGTCGTGACCGCCGTTGTCGCCGTTGTTGTCGTGATCGTTCAGCCCGTGCTCGATCATCATCCGGTAGAGCGTCACGCGTGAAATACCGAGTTCGGCCGCGGCCTTGTTGATGCGGTGATCGTTGCGCAGCAGCGCATTCTCGATCGCGGTGCGCTCGGCGAGCGCCCGCGCCTGTTCGAGCGTCACCGGTTCGGTTTCTCCCGGCGTGTCGAGCCCGAGATCGTGCGGCGTCAGCAGCCGGCTCTCGGCCATCACGATCGCGCGCCGCACCCGGTTGATCAGCTCGCGCACATTGCCCGGCCATTCGTAACGGCGCATCGCATCCAGCGCGGCCGACGTGAAGCCGCTGATCTTGCGGCCGCTGTCGGACTTGAATTTCTGCAGCACGTAGTGCGCGAGGATGTCGATGTCCTTGCCGCGCGCGCGCAGCGGCGGCTCGTGGATGCGCAGTACGCACAGGCGGTGATAAAGGTCCGCGCGGAAACGCCCGCCCTCGACCGCGCTGTCGAGATCGACGTGGGTGGCCGAGATGATCCGCACGTCGACCGGAATCGACTCCTGCCCGCCGAGCCGCTCGATCTTTCCTTCCTGCAGGAAACGCAGCAGGCTCGCCTGGCTTTCGACCGGCATGTCGCCGATTTCGTCGAGAAACAGCGTGCCGCCGTTCGCCGATTCGATCCGGCCCGCGCGCCGCTGGTTCGCGCCGGTGAACGCACCGCGCTCGTAGCCGAACAGTTCCGACTGCAGCAGGTGATGCGGAATCGCGCCGCAATTGATCGCGACGAACGGCCCCTTGCCGCGGCCGGAACGCTCGTGAATCGCGAGCGCCGTCAGCTCCTTGCCGGTGCCCGACTCGCCCGAGATGAACACGCTCGCATCGGTCTTCGCGACCTTGCGGATCGTGCTGAACAGCTGCTGCATCGCCTCGCAGTTGCCGATCATCCCGTGTTCGCCGATCGACGCCGCATAGGCCGCGCCGTCGACGCGATCGAGCGCGGCCATCCCGCGCGCATGGCCGAGCACGTGCGAAATCCATTCGTACGGCAACGGAAGGGTCACGTAATCGAAGCAATAGCTGCGGATCAGTTCGCGCACCGCGGGACTGATCGTGATGCCGGCCTGCGCGATGGAAATCCAGCCGATCGACGGCTGGCTCAGGCACGCCTTCAGCGCGGGATAGTCGCGCGACGTGAACCCGGTGAAATCGACCAGACCGGCGGCGACACTCACGCCGGACGTCATGTTCTGCGCGGCGCCGGCCGTTTTCGCAACGGAGATTTCCCAGCCAAGCCCGCGCAGTTGCGCAAGCAACGGCTCATCGGGCGAACGCATGATCACGAACAGCTTGCGTCCATCTTCGGGCGCGGTGACGGACACATGCGTCATCTCGGACACCGCTTGCCCGTTTGCGTCAGGTGACCTAGCAACCATCGTTGTTCCCCGCTTGGCGTTGGTATCGCGCCGGCTCGCCGTCGCACGCGACGGACCTCGATAGAACCGACATATTGGCCGCATTTCCGTCCGAATAAAATCCCCTCGTGCATGAATCGCGCGTGAGGTGGACATTGTCATGAACGGTATATCGATGCGGCCGGCGCGCCGCTAGATGGGTGTTATCCCGGTGGCGTACGTGGCGGTAACCCTGAGCGGGCGGCTGCGCGGCGCGCAAAGCCGCGCCGGTGCTGGCGCATGGCGCGTTCGGGCGACGCGGCGCACCCAGGATCCGCTTGCCCGCGCATGCGTGCGCAACGGGTCGGCGGGCCGGCAAGGCGGCCGCGCGACCGGTTCGAGTTGATTTGGGTCAATCGTCAGAGGAAGCCGGCTGATGCACGAACGCAACATGCACGGCCCGACGCCGCGCATGCTGGCGCAGCGGCGGCCTCAGCGGCCCGATGCAAGCGGCGCCGGCGCGTTCGCGCGGCCACGGCCGGCCGGCGTGCCGCCGTGTTCGCCGTAGGTGGCGGCCAGCGCGTCGACGCGCGCCAGATGATGGTGATTGTCGTGATCCCACGGATGGAAGCCCGGCCGGAAGAAGCTCAGCCATTCGCCGGCGATGCGCGGGAACAACCCGCGGCGCGGCCCGTAAAGGAACGCGATCATCCGCAGCATGCCGCGCACGTGATGGCCGGCGCCGCGATCGCGCCACAGCAGCGTCGCGTGCATCAGGAATACGGTCGGCCAGAACGTCAGCGTCGTCAGCAGATACACGCCGATGCGGATCAGGTAACGGCGCAGCCCCGGTTCCATCGCGGCATTCCATACGTCGAACGACACGGCCTTGTGCTCGGTTTCCTCGAGCGCGTGCCAGATCCACATCTGGCGGTAGCCCTCGACCGAGCCATCGAGGCGCGTCGGGTCGCGCAGCAGCCAGTCGGCGAGCATCGCCGTGTAGTGCTCCGCCGCGACCGTGTGTGCGAGTTGCACCGAATGCGGGAGCTTGCGCTTCATGTAGCCGAGCACCGTCCACACGCGCTTGTCGAGCTTGCGCGCGGGCAGGTGGTTCGCCTGCATCAGCTCGTTGTACTCGATGTGCTCGCGCGTGTGCATCGCCTCCTGGCCGATGAAGCCGAGCACCTGCTGCTTCAGCACGGGATCGTCGATCCGGTCGCGGTAGTTGCGCACCGAATCCATGAAGAAGCGCTCGCCGGCCGGGAACAGCAGCGACAGCGCGTTGAAGAAATGGGTCACGTGCGACCCGAGGCCATGCCAGTCCTTCGCGCGTTCGACCGGCAGGTCGAAGCGCAGGTCGCGGCGCACCGGTATGATCCCGGCCGCGGTGGCGGAAGCGGCTGACTTCATGTTCATCGTTCTCCTGGTTCCGGAGCGGCCCGGCGCGTCACTCGACGCAGCCGGCGCGGGCCCGGGCGGCGCGTCGCGCACCGCCAAAATCTTGACATTGACAGCTGTAAAGATAGGCCGCCCGCGGCGACGCACGCAAGCCGCGCGGTAGATGCGCGCTTCCAAACAGGGCACGGTCGAAAAGGCGAAAAGAACGGCGCTCGAACAGCGTCCGGACCAGGCGGGATTCGAACGCGCGCGGCGGCGCGCGACGGCTACGCGCTGCTCCGCGCCGTGTCGCGTCGATGGCCCGAAAGCCTTGTGCGGCGGATGTTTTACGGAAATCGACGGCGCCGCGCGGCGCGTTGTCGGGCACGCCGGTAGCACCGATTCATACACGCGTCGCACTCGTGCGGTGCAACCGCGGTTGCCGGGCGCGAGAAAAATTCAAACGCGCGTTCCATTTGCGTGTCGGGCGATCGCGGCCGCGGTGACCGTGCGCCGCCCGCGACACGCGTGCGGCCAGCCGAAAGCCACGAGCGCCGGCCCGCTGCGCGCTCGCCTACAATAGCGCTTTTACCCATCCTTTTTCAGGAGAAGTCATGTCTGTCATCACGACCGAATCGGGCCTCAAATACGAAGACCTGACCGAAGGCACCGGCGACGTAGCGCAAGCCGGCCAGACCGTCAGCGTCCACTACACGGGCTGGCTGACCGACGGTCAGAAATTCGATTCGAGCAAGGATCGCAACGACCCGTTCGCGTTCGTGCTCGGCGGCGGCATGGTCATCAAGGGCTGGGACGAAGGCGTGCAGGGCATGAAGGTCGGCGGCGTGCGTCGCCTGACGATCCCGCCGCAACTCGGCTACGGCCCGCGCGGCGCAGGCGGCGTGATTCCGCCGAACGCCACGCTCGTGTTCGAAGTCGAACTGCTCGCCCTCTGATACGGCACTCGAGCCGCCGGCTGACACCCTGCCTCATGGCACACCTTCCGTCCCCCACCGTCGCACTGCAACGCTACGACACGCTCGAAGCGTCGGATGTGCACGACTTTCACCAGATCGTGCTCGGCATCGATGGCGCGATGGTGATGGCGGTGGACGGCGTCAGCCAGCGTCTCGACCGGCACGGCGCGTGGCTGGTTCCGGCCGGCGCGCGCCACGATTACGCGGGCCTGGGCGAGAACCGCCAGCTCGTGCTCAATCTTCCCGCCGCATCGCTTGCGGTGCCGCAGCGGCTGTTCGACAGCGCGCGCGCCGTGACGATCGATCCGGCGCTGACGTCGCTGGTCGCGCAGATCGCGGCAGCCGCCGCGCAACTCGACGCGAGCGCCGGTGACGCGCAGCACGCGGCCGCGCACCGTTTCCAGTGGCAGGCCGCCGCGCGGCTGTGCGGCGCGCTGCTCGACGAACGCGACATCGCCGCGCCGGCATCGGGCCTCGATTTCGCGCGCATCGACCGCTGGCTGCGCGCACGGCTCGCGGAACCGCTGCGTATCGCCGATCTTGCCGCGCACTGCGGCTACGGGATGCGCCGCTTTCATCAACTGTTCGTCGATGCGTTCGGCGAAACGCCGCATCGCTACCTGCAGCGGCTCAGGCTCGACGCGGCCGTGATCCTGCTCGCGGACGGCCGGTATCCGCTCGTCGATATCGCCGGGATGGTCGGCTTCGCGGATCAAAGCACGTTCACGCATGCGTTCACGAAGCGCTTCGGCATGGCGCCGGGACGCTGGCGCGGCGATCGGCATTGAACGCAGCTGCGGATCCGCGCCGGGCACGCATCAACGCACGTAGCGGCACGGTTCGGTAAAACGCGCTCGCGCCAGATCGGCCGTGATCTTTGGCGCGTCTGCTTCTGCTTCGTCCCCGCTTGCCGCCCCCGCGATTTCGCATCGGGCGTTTCGACGCTTCACGTCCCGCTGAAACATCACCTGCCGGTCGCATCCTACGATCGACGCATGGATACGACCGCCCCCACCCCCGCCTTCCCGTCCGCGCTCGCCCGCGTCGTCGCGACCGTCAGCGCCGGTTTCGTCGTGACGCAGCTCGACGTGACGATCGTCAACATCGCGCTCGCGCATCTCGCCGGCGACCTGCACTTGCCGGTCGCCGGACTGCAGTGGGTCATCGATGCGTACACGCTCGCGTTCGCCGTCCTGATGCTGTCGGGCGGCGCGCTCGGCGACCGCTTCGGCGCACGTCGCCTGTACCTCGCCGGCCTCGTGCTGTTCGCGTTGGCGTCGCTCGCGTGCGGCGCCGCGCGCGCGCCCGCGATGCTGATCGCGGCGCGCGCGCTGCAGGGCGTCGGCGCCGCGGCGATGCTGCCCAATTCGCTCGCGCTGCTCAACGACGCTTGTCGGCACGACCCGCACCTGCGCGCGCGTGCAGTCGGCTGGTGGACGGCGGCCGGCGCGATCTCGATCGCGGCCGGGCCGGTCGTCGGCGGCCTGCTGATCGCGGCATGGGGCTGGCGCGGCATCTTCCTCGTGAACCTGCCGCTGTGTGCGGCCGGGCTGGCGGCCGCCTTTGCGTGGATACCCGCGCGCCGTACGGTGGCGGCGCCGGCCGCGCCTTCCCGATCCGTTAGCGCACTCGACCTGCGCGGCCAACTCATCGCGATCGCGATGCTGACCGCGCTGACCGGCGCCGTGATCGAATGGCGGCCGCTCGGCTTCACGCATCCGGTCGTCGCCGGCGGCTTCGCGCTGGCCGCACTCGCCGCGCTCGCGTTCGTTGCGGCGCAAGCGCGCACGGCCACGCCGATGTTGCCGCTGTCGCTGTTCCGCCATCGCACCTTCAGCGCGGCCGTGCTGTTCGGGATCTGCGTGAATCTCACGTACTACGGCACCGTATTCGTGCTCGCGCTGTATCTGCAGCGCGCACGCGGCGAATCGGCGTTGCAGGCGGGCCTTGCGTTCCTGCCGCTGACAGGCGGCTTCCTGCTGTCGAACCTCGCAAGCGGGCGCGTCGTGGCGCGTCACGGCCCGCGGGCGCCGATGCTGGCGGGCGCGCTCGTCGCCGCGCTCGGCTACGGGTCGCTGCATTTCATCGACGCGTCGACGCCGCTGGCCGTCCTGCTCGTGCCGTTCCTGCTGATTCCGACGGGCATGGGTTTCGCGGTGCCGGCCATGACGACCGCCGTGCTCGCGTCCGTCGCGCCCGAGCGGGCCGGCATCGCGTCGGCCGTGCTGAATACCGCGCGGCAGGCCGGCGGCGCGATGGGCGTGGCAGCGTTCGGCGCGCTCGCCGGCGGCGGCGGCGCGGGGCAAGTCGTGGACGGGTTGCGGATCGAAACGGCCGTGACGGTCGCGCTGCTGGTCACCGCCGCGCTGCTCGCGACGCTGGTGCGGCCCGATGCGCATCGCGGCGCATCTTCCGCGCGTCAGGCCGTGGCGGCAGCCGATTGAACCTCGGGCGCGGTCATGCGCCGCCGACCTTCTTCACAACCGTCTCGCCCGCCTTCAACGGCCGGCCGTCTTCATGCCGCAGCGCGAGCTTGCGGATCGCGCGCCCGGTACTGCGGTCGACCAGCACCGAATGCGGCTCGCCGCGCGCAAACAGATTCGCCTCGCCCCACTGCCGCAGCATCACGATCACCGGAAACAGCCCCTCGCCCTTTTTGGTGAGCACGTACTCCTGATACGCGCTGCCGTCCGACGCCGGCACGACGTCGAACACGCCCGCGTCCACCAGCATCTTCAGCCGGTCGGACAGGATGTTGCTCGCCACGCCGAGGCTCGCGCGGAAATCGCCGAACCGGCGCACGCCGTCGAACGCATCGCGCACGATCAGCAACGCCCAGCGATCGCCGACGATATCGGTCGCCCGCGCCACCGGGCACGGCGAATCCGCAAGACTTTTCTGCCTGGCCATGTTCCTCTCCGCAATCTTGCCGGCCGCCCTCGCGGCAACGCCGACCATCCGCGCACGGACGTCTCGCCCGCCGCACAACAGGTTGCATTTTAAAACTACTTTTCCTACACTCCACGCTAGTTTCAATTTGCAACTACATTGCACAAGGGAACCCATGGCGTCTTCCTGTCATTCCGGCACCGTTGCAGCAGACGTGTCGACACATGCTGCGCCTCCGGCCGATGGCGGCCGCCTGTCCGCCGCGCGCGTCGCGTTGCTGGCCGTGTGCTGCGCGGCCAGTGTCGCGAACGTGTACTACGCGCAGCCGCTGCTCGATTCGATCGCGCGGGATTTCGGCGTGTCCCAGGCGGCCGTCGGCGGCGTGATCACCGCGACGCAACTCGGCTGTGCGCTCGCGCTGCTGTTCGTCGTGCCGCTCGGCGACCTGCTGAACCGCAAGCGCCTGATCGCCGTGCAGCTTCTGCTGCTGACGGCGGCCTGCATCGGCGTGGCCGCATCGTCGACGCGCGTCGCGCTGCTGGCGGGCATGGTCGCGGTCGGGCTGCTCGGCACCGCGATGACGCAGGGGCTGATCGCGTGCTCCGCCGCGCTCGCGGGCACCGGCGAACGCGGGCGCGTGGTGGGTGCCGCACAAGGCGGCGTCGTGGTCGGGTTGCTGGCCGCCCGCTCGCTGGCGGGCGTCGTCACCGACATCGCGGGCTGGCGAGCCGTCTATCTGGTGTCGGGTGCGCTCGCGATCGCGATGCTCGTCGTGCTGTCGCGGCTGTTGCCGGACGAGCACGCACCGCGCGAGCGCATCGGCTACGCGGCGCTGCTGCGATCGATGGTGTCGTTGCTGCGTGACGAACGCGTGCTGCGCGTGCGTGGCTTGATCGCGCTGCTGATGTTCGCGGCGTTCAGCATCTTCTGGAGCGCACTGGTGCTGCCGCTGAGCACGCCGCCGCACGCGATGTCGCATACGCAGATCGGTGCGTTCGGCCTCGTCGGCGCGCTGGGTGCGGCAGCCGCCGCGCGCGCGGGCCGGCTCGCGGATCGCGGGCGCGGCGAAGCGACGACCGGCGCCGCGCTCGCACTGCTCGCCTGCTCGTGGCTGCCGCTCGCGTTCGGCGATACGTCGATTGCATGGCTGATCGTCGGCATCGTGCTGCTCGATGTCGGCGGGCAGGCCGTCCACGTCGTCAACCAGAGCATGATTCTCGGTGCGCGGCCCGATGCGCATGCGCGCCTCGTCGGCTGCTACATGCTGTTCTATTCGGCCGGCAGCGGGCTCGGCGCGATTGCGTCGACGATGATGTATGCGCGCGCCGGTTGGACGGGCGTCTGCGTGCTCGGCGCGGTCGTGAGCGTCGCGGCGCTCGGGGTCTGGGCCGCGACGCTCAGGCGCGCGTGATACATGCCGGCGCAGCGTATCGAATGGAGAAAACCGGCCCTCCATGGGGGGCCTGCACGCGAACCGGCCACACATGCGCGCCGGTTCCGCTCCCGGTTCGGCGCGCAGGTTGCGCGCCGCGGGCGATCAGCCTGCCGCCTGGATCGCCTCCTCGTACACGCCGGCAACGCGCCGCGCGATCACCGCATTGTCGAAATGATCACGTGCATAGCGCTTGCACGCGGCCTCGTCGGGCAGCGTGATCGCGCCCGACAACGCGGCACCGAGCCCTTCCGCGATCGCGTCCGCGCCCGTGGACGGCAGCACGAGATCGTCGGACAGCCCGGCAACCGCCTCCGGCAGCCCGCCCACTGGCGTGACCAGCACGGGCGTGCCGGACGCGAGCGATTCGACGGTGATCAGCCCGAAGCCTTCGAGCGCGACCGTCGGCACGACGCTGACCGTCGCCGCGCGGTACAGCGCCGCGAGATGGTTGTCGGGCACGAAGCCGAGCAGCTTCACGTTGTCCTGCAGCCCGGCCGCATCGATGCGCTGCTGCAGTTCCTCGCCGATCTTGCCCTTGCCGGCGATCAGCAAAAGCACGTCCGGGTGACGGTGCTTGAGGAGGCCGATCGCATCGATCAGGTCCTCCAGCCCCATGCGCCGCACGAGCCGGCGCACGGCCAGCACGATCGGCCGATCCTGCGGCAGTTGCAACTTGTGCCGAGCCTCGGCCGGTGTGAGCGGCGTATCGAACTGCGCGGTATCGACGCAGCCGGGAATCACGCGCACGCGCGACGGCTCGATTCCGTAGCGGTTCGTCAGGATCTGGCCGAAGGCCTGCGACAGCACGATCAGCCGCGACGAACGCGTATAGACGGCCTGTTCGAGATAGCGCTTCGCGCGCTGCCCGAGCGACGCGGCGCCCTCGACCTGGCTTTCGTCGGCCCACGGCCCCTGGAAGTGCGACACCTGCGGAATTCCGCGCGTGACGTCGAGGCCCGGGAACGTGTACAGCGCGAAGTGCGACGAGATCACGTCCGGCCGCTCGCTGCGGATCTCCTCGCGCAGCGCGCGACGCGCGGCGAGCATCCGGCGCGCAAGCGATTCCGATGCGGGGCCGAAGCCCTGGATCGCGCCATCCGTGTCGTCGGCGACCTTCGGCGAGCCGGCAACGAGCCCGCGCACCTCGACGCCCGCGCCCGGCAGCGCGCCGACGAGCGAGTAGTACATCCGGTCAAGGCCGCCCGCGCGTTCGGGGAACCAGTGCATGCCGATTTGCAACGATTTGATCGGCCGGGAAGATTGGGACATCACGACTGCTCCTGCGTGACCGCATGCTCGACCCGCTCGAAAGCGGACGGCTGCGAGGGTTGGCCGATGCGCCGGTAGAGCGCGACATACTGGGCGCCCATGTGCGCCCAGCCGAAACGGGTCATCAATTCGCGGGCTGCCGCGCCCATCGCGCGACAGGTGTCGCGCGATGCCGCGAGCGCGCCGATCGCCTGCGCGAGTGCGGCCGGATCGTCCGGATCCTCCAGCACGATCCCGCATTCGCGCGTGATGATTTCCGCTCCGCCCGCCGTACGCGCGGTGACGACCGGCAGCCCGGCCGCCATCGCCTCGAGCAGCGACAGGCTCATCGCTTCGTAGCGCGACGGAAACACGTAGGCGTCGACCGAGCGCATCAGCGTCGGCATGTCTTTCACGAGACCGAGGAAATGCACGCGCGAATCGATGCCGAGCGCGCGCGCCTCTTCCGGATACGGGCTGCCGGGCAGATAGCCGGCCACCGCCAGATGCACGTTCGCCGGCAGCTTCGTCACCGCCTTCAGCACGGTGCCGAGGTTCTTGCGCGGCGTGCGCAGGTCGCCGACGAACAGCAGCAGGAACGCATCGGCCGGCAGCTTGAACGCGGCGCGGTCGGCCCCTGCGCCCGCGAACGCGCCGGCGTCGACACCGTTGTAGATCACGCTGATCTTGCGGCTGTCGATGCCGAGCCCGGCGATCTCGTCGGCCACCTTCTGCGATACGGCCGTGATCGCGCGCGAACGCCGGTACGCCCAGCGCTCGAGCGTCGTGTTCACGCGCGTATAGACATACTGGTAAGCCGACCACAGCCCCTTCGTCGGCCCGAACGGATAGTACGGACTCTTGAACCAGCCGCCATGCACGAAGTGCGCGGTATTCACGTCGGCCTTGATCCACGAAATGAAGCCGTTCACGTGCAGCACGTCGTACTCGCTGCGGTGCGCGCGCAGCCAGGCCGCGCTCTTCAGCGCGAACACCTGCTGCTTGACGAGATTCGACGGCCAGAAGCCGCCGACCTTCACGGGCACCCAGCGCACGCGCGGGTCGGCCAGCAGCTCCGGCGCGACGTGCGACGCCACCAGCGTGACCTCGTAGTGCTCGGCCAGCGCCGCGCGCGCGATTTCGTAATTGACGCGGCCCTGGCCGTCGTTATGCCGCACGACATGCGTGACGATCGCGATTCTCAATGGACGCCTCCCCGTAAACGCGCGGCGGCCAGCAGGCGTTGTGCCTTTTGCCAGTGCGCCGCGGAAAGAATCGAAAAAATGGCTGTGAACATCAACAGGCCGCCCGTGCCGATCAGCGAGTTCGTGAACACGAGCATCGCGAAGGTCGACAGGCACAGGCTCAGGCACGCGCCGACGAACTTGTCCTCGCGCAGCCTGAACGCCGCGCGCAGCGTGCGGCCGAACAGCATCACGACGCCCGAGAGGTACAGCAGCGTGCCGGGCCAGCCGAGCACGAACGGCACGTTCATCACGCCGCTGTCGAAGCTGCCGTACTTGCCGAGCTCGCCGCTGTCGCTCGACAGCTTCGTGGATGCCCCCGTCGCGCCCATCCCTTCGCCGGCAACGTCGGTGAACGCCGTCTGCGCGAAGGTGGCGTAGAACTTGTTGCGGTCGTCGTAGCTGCGGTCGTCCTTCAGGTTCGTGATCGACTGCAGACGCTGGCCGAGACGATCGGCCACCGGCCCGACGGTCAGCAACGGCACGCACAGCCCGACCAGCACGACGCCGCTGATCAGGATCCGCATCCGCACGCGGTTGTTCGACTGCGCGAGCTGGATCGCCAGCGCGATCACCCAGCCGCCCCACGTCGAGCGCACGAGACACAGCGCGAACGACACGAAGCCGGCCGCCCCGGCGAACCAGCGGATCTTCTGCGGCGCCGCGAGCACGAACACCAGCGCGCCCATCATCGCGAACGCGAACGGGCCCGACGAGTTCATCGTGCTGAACACGCGCACGCCGTACGGCACCGGCTCGCCCTGCGAGCCCATGTCGGAACCGATCATCCACAGCACGTCCCACTGCGGCATCACGAAGTACTGCACGACGCCGTAGACACCCATCACGAGCATGCCCCACATGAACGTGGACAGCAGCACGTCACGGTACTCGGGGTAGTCGCGCGCGTTGACCATGATGTGAAAGCCGATCAGCACCGGGTACACCCAGTTCGCGAGGTCGTAGGTCGCGGCCATCACGCCGCTCGACACGATCCCGACGAGGTACGCATAGGTGAGCCCGAACAGCATCAGCAGGATCGGGATCCCGCGCCGCTGCGCGAGCACGCGGTAATGCCGGATCAGCCCGAGACCGGCGATCATCGTCACCGCGAGCGGCGCGACCTGGATCAGGCTGGTCGGCGTGAACGCGCCCTTCGACCAGTCGGCGAGACGCCGCACTTCCGGGCTCAGGAACCACACCCACCACATGAAGCCGACATAGCGCGCCGGGCTCTTGAAATACAGCCAAATGCCGACCGCGATGGCCAGCACCGGAAACGCGAGCGTCAGCACCTTGCCCTGGTGAATGGCGATCAGCGCGGCCGTGAACGTCCACAGCCCGGCCTGTCCGACCCAGTGTTTCGGCTCGGGAAGCCGGTTGCGTTTGCGCGACGGCGCGCGTTCGGCGGCAATCGTACTCATCGATCCGCTCTCACCGCGACGACGGGCGCGAATCCGCGAGCGGCATCGCCAGGCCCGCGGCTGCCGGCGTGCGGCGCCGGCGCAGCATGTCGCGCGTGATCCGCACGTGCTGCTCGGCGAACGCCTGCGTGGTCAGGTCGCGCTCGCGCAGGCACGCGGCGGCGGCCCGCGCGCAGCCGAGCGCCGCGACCGGATCGGCCGCGAAGCGATCGGCGGCCTGGCGCATCGCCTGCGCGTCGAAGGCCGGCACATAGGCGGCCGTATCGGGCGGGAAGTAGTCGCCGAGCCCGCCGACGTCGGACACGATCATCGGCTTGCCGACGGCGGCCGCCTCGAGCATCACCGTGATGCCCGACGCGTGGAAGTTCGGCCGCAGCGGCACGACGATCACGTCGGCCCACGCGTACAGCTCGTGCTGCTTCGCGAGCCCCGATGCCGAGCCGATCTTCACGTTCGGCGCATGCCACTCGCGCGGCACGCGACGCCGCGTCGCGAGCCGCACGTCGTAGCGTTCGTCGCCGCCGAACGCGGCGAGGAAGGTGCGCCAGTCGCGGTCGCGGTCGTTGCCGATCGCCGCGATCCGCAGCGGCCGGTTCGGTTGCCAGTGCCGCGGCTCGGTAATCGGGAAATCCTGCGTATTCAGCCCGTAGTAGACGAACTCGGCATCGCGCCCGAGGTAGCGGCGGCACAGCTCGGCGTTGTCGCGGGCGAGCGTGGTCAACGCGTCGGCACGCGCGAGCAGCTTGCGGTACAGCCAGCGCCGCGGGCCGCCGAAGCTGCCCCACTTGTCGAACAGCCAGACGCTCTGTGCGAGCAGCAGCGGGCGCTTGCCCTGCGCACCGGCGAGCTTCAGGATCAGCGCAGCAGCCAGATGCTCCTGTTCCGTGTGCGTCCAGATCACGTCGGTGTTCAGCAGCGCGGCGCGGTTGCGCCACGCATGCACGACGTCGAAGCCGAGCACCGCCTTCAGCGCGCGGCGCGCGAGGCTGGCGACGCGGCTCTCGCCGGCATCCTGCGAATAGGTCAGCCGGAATTCGTCGGATTCGGCATGGTGATAACCGTACAGACAGCCGATGTTCTCGCCTTTCCGGTAGGTACGCGGATCGGCGCCGTAAAACAGGTGAACGTGAACCTTGGTTGCAGTCATTCGAGCCCTTCTCCGGGTTCGGCCGCGCGGCGTGGCGCGCGCGGCGCGTTCAAGACGTCACCGGCGGCATCGCCGCACGATGGGGGGCAAGGTTCGCGCGGCGGGCATCGCGCGCGCCGCGGCGCACCGCGCGCCAATGCGCCCGGATCCGCTCGCGCTTCGCCGTAGGCAGCGACAGCAGCACGTGCGCGAGGCCCGGGTAGACGCGCGTACCGACCAGCGTCCACCACCACCACGCGATCTCGCGCCGGACCGGCGGAAGGTGCTCGCGCAGGATCAGGTGCAGGTTGTACGCGCCGTTGCTGATCGCATTCAGCGACGCGGCATCGCGCCGGTCGTCGTCGAAGCGCTCCGCCGGAAAATGATCGACCGCGATCGCCGGGTCGTAGACGAGCTTCCAGCCGTCGCGCTGCACCTGCATGCTGAAACCCATGTCGTTGTGCACCTGCGCACCGGCGCCTCGCAGCCGCGTGTCGAAGCGCAGCCGCTCGATCGCGGCACGGCGGTAGCTCATGTTCGCGCCTTTCAGCATGTCGACTTCGCGCGGGCCGCCGACGCCGAGATGATGATTGCCGACGATCTTGCCGGACAGCGTGAGCTGGCCGACGAGTTCGCGCGATTCGTCGAGCACGCGGCCCTTCTCGTGCACCCAGTCGCGCCCGCCCACCGCACCCACGCGCGGGTCGGCCTCGAACACCGATACGACGCGCGCGAGCCAGTCGGGGCGGGGGGCGGCGTCGTCGTCGGTGATCGCGACGACGTCGCCGTTCGCCGAGTCGAGCCCCTTGTTCAGCGCAGCGACCTGGCCCGGCACGTCGACCGGCACGATGCGCAGCGGCAGCGCGCCGCCGACCGCCGGATCGGCGAGCCGTTCGTGCGTGGCGTCATCCTCCGGGCGCGCGACGACGATCACCTCGTCGGGCAGCCGATGCTGCCGCTGCAGCGCCAGCAGGCAGCGCGCGAGGTCGGCGGGACGCCGATAGGTCGGAACGAGCACGGAAATTTTCATCGTTGGTTCTCCTGTCGGCCGGGCGGGCAACGCTCGCTGCCCGCCCGGTTACGTGCGGTGCGGATCAGGCGCTCAGGTATTCGTGCACGGCCGCATAGCCGCGGCCGTAGCCGCGCGCCTTCGGCGGCACGCCGTTGAAGATCCCGCCTTCCAGGTCGACGCCCGCGGTGCGCAGGCGCTTGATCGCGTCGGCGATCTCGCCTTCGGTGTGCATGCCCGAGCGCAGCACGAGGAACGTCGAGCCGGCCATGCGGCCGATGATCGTCGCATCGGTCACCGCGAGCACCGGCGGCGAATCGATCAGGATCACGTCGTAGCGCTTGCCGAGCCCTTCGAGGTATTGCGGCAGGCGCGTCGACATCAGCAGCTCCGACGGGTTCGGCGGACGCGTGCCGGCCGAGATGAACGACAGGCCCTGCACCGGCGTCTCGCGCACCGCTTCCTCGAGCGCCGACTGGTCGCTCAGCAGCTCGGACAGGCCCGGCTGCGACGTGAGGCCGAAGTAGCGGTCGAGGAGGCCGCGACGCATGTCCGCGTCGATCAGCAGCACGCGCTTGCCCGAATGCGCGAGCAGCACCGCGAGGTTGACCGCCAGGAAACTCTTGCCGATGCCGGGCGTCGGGCCCGTCAGCACGATCACGCGGTTCTTCGCGTCCATCATCGCGAACTGCATCGCGGTGCGCAGGCTGCGCAGGCTCTCGACGCTGAGATCCTTCGGACGCAGGCTCGCGAGGATCGGCCGCGCGCGGCTGCCGCCCTTCTCGGCCTGTGCGTCGAGCTTCGCCTGCTCGGCGCTTTGCGGCACCAGCCCGTACAGCGGCAGGTTGAACGCGCGCTCGATGCGGTCGGGATCCTCGATGCCCTGGAACAGGTTGCGGCGCAGGAACACGACGCCCGTGCCGAGGATCAGCCCGAGGAACACCGCGGCCGACAGGATCAGCACCTTCTTCGGCTTGACCGGATCGCCCGGACGCAGCGCGGAATCGACGAGGTGGATGTTGCCGCCCGTGCCGGCCCGTTGCACCGACAGCTCCTGCACGCGGTTCAGCAGCAGCACGTAGATGTCCTCGGCAACCTTCGCGTCGCGCTGCAGCTGGACGGCCTTCACTTCGGTGGCCGGCAGGCTGCGGAAGCGGTTGCTGAACTTGTCCTTCTCGCCCTGCAACTCCGCGAGCTGCTGCTTCGCGGCGATCACCATCGGGTGCGAATCGGTGAAGCGCTGCGCGAGCGACGCGAGCTGCAGGCGCTGCGCGGCGATCTGCTGCTCATACTGCACGCTGCCCTCGAGGTAGACCTTCGCCTCGTCGCTCGCGTTGATCGAGCCCGACGTGCGCTGGTACTGCGTCAGCGCGGCTTCCGCGCGTTCGAGGTCGGCCTTCAGGCGCGGCTCCTCGCCCTTCAGGAAGTCGAGCATCTTGGTCGCCTCGGCCTGCTTCGCGACCACGTGCTGGTTCAGGTACGACTGCGCGAGCGCGTTCGCGATCGCCGCGGTCTGGTCCGGATCCTTGCCCTCGAGCGAGATCTGCACGACGCCCGTCTGCTTGCCCTGCTCGGTCACCTGGATGCCGGTCTGGAAGCCGCTGATCGCGTCGAGATCGTTGAAGCGCACCACCGTGAACTGCGTGCCGGGGCGCGCGACAAGCTTCGACACGAGCAGGGTCACGCCGCCGCCCTGCGCCGATTCGCCGACATGGCCCGACAGCAGCCGCATGCCGTTCTGGTCGACGAGCGAATAGGTGCCGTTCGGGCCGGCCGTCAGCGTCAGCTTCTTGCCTTCGAGCGCGGGCACGACGTTGATCGAATCGACGTCGGCGACTTCGCCGCCCCATGCATACGATTTCAGGCCGAGCCACGGCCGGGCCGGCGCGCCCGGCGTCGCGATGCGCGCGGCGAGGCTGCCGATCACCGGCAGCGTCTTGGGCGCGACCGAGAAGTTCAGCTTGAATTGCTCGACCACCGGCGCGACCACGCCGCGGCTCTTGATGATCTCGATTTCCGCATCGGTCTGCGCCTGCTGCGGACCGGTGTTGATCGTCGCGCCGGTCTGCGTCTGCGTGAGCGCCTGCGACGTGTTGTCGTTGCTCTCGACCCGCACGTGCACGTCGGCCTGGTAGACCGGCTTCGCGATGTAGCAGTACAGGCCGGCGAGCGCGACGACCGTGACCGCGATGCCGAGCAGCAGCCAGATGTCGTCCATGATCACCTGGAGCAGCTGGCCGAGGACGACGTCCTCTTCCTCGGTTTTCGCGGACAGATCCGCGTAGGAGTGTTTCGCTTGCGTGTTCACCATTCGTTCCCGCTTGAGTGGTGCCGGGGCGGAGAGGCCGCCCCGGCGGGCTATCAGCGCGTGATCTGCCGCATGTAGAAGATCGTCTGGATCGTCGGCAGCACCTGCTGCAACACACGGTTGAACTGCACCGAGCCGGCCGTGCTGACGTAGACGACGTCGAGCGGTTGAAGCGGGAAGCGGCTCGACAACATCAGCGCATCCGGCTGCGTCATGTCGAGACGGAACACTTCGGGCTTCGTCGGGTTGTCGCGCATGCCGCGCATCACGTAGATCTTGCGCGGGTTCGCGTCGGTATCGAGGATCCCGCCGCCCGCGGTCAGCGCATCGGCGATCGTCAGCTTGCCCTTGAGCATCGGCACCGTGACCGGCGTCTTGACCTCGCCCATGATGAACACGCGGCTGTCGCTGCGATCCGGCACGTTGACGATGTCGCCCGGCTGCAGCATCACGTTCTGCCTCACGTCGCCGCGATCGAGCACGCCGTTCGCGTCGAGCGTGTAGAGCTTGCCGTCGCGCGTCAGGCGCACGCGCTGCAGGTCGGCCTCGCTGGTCGAGCCGCCCGAGCGCGAGATCGCGTCGACCAGCGTCAGCGGCACGTCGCTCACCGCGAGCGGGCCCGGCTGCTTCACCTCGCCCGTCACCTGCACCTTCTGGCTGCGGAACGACAGCACGCGCACGTCGAGCTGCGGATTCTTCACGTAGCGCGACAGCGAGGTGGCCATCTGTTCGCGGATCTGCGCGACCGTCTTGCCGGCCACCTTGATGCGACCGACGAACGGGAAGAAGATCGTGCCGTCGGCGGCGACCGTCTGGCCGTACGGGTCGGCCTGGCCCGGCAGCGCGGTCGTATACGGCTGCTGCAGCGCGCCCGCGACCGACTGCGTCGTGTTGCCGCCGCTCGAGAACGACTGACCCTGCGGCGTCGTCAACTCGGGGTGGTCCCACACGGTGACGCCGAGGATGTCCTGCGGGCCGACACGGTACACGTACTCCGACGGATCGGTATAACGCCCGGGCGGCAGCGGATGGTCGACCTGCGCTTTCTGCAACTGGTCCATCACCACTTGGGCGTCGATGTAATGAACCGGATAGGTTTCGGCCGCTTGCTGCCGGCCTTCGTCCTTCAGGTTCGACGAGTCGAGGTAGTTGCCGGGCGCGGTTGCACAGGCTGACAGGAAAGTCGTCAGCGCGACGGCAAGCGCCACCGGGCGCATCGGGCGTTTCAGCATATTTTCTGTAGCCATCCTTGAACCAGACGTTCGATCAGTGAGTAGCTCTCGCGGTAATCGGCCTCGGGGCCGCCGTGCGGATCGGCAATCTCGGCCCCTTCCCACTTGCCGAGCAGGTGGACCTTGCCGCGCGCGAACGGATCGACCGACTCGACGGCCGCGATCTGTCCGCGCTCGCTGACGAGAATCAGGTCGGCGTCGCGCACGATCCGGCGCGACAGCCGCCGCGAGCGATGGGTCGTCGCATCGACGCCGTGCTCGGCAAGCAGTTGACGCATCACCGGATCGATGCCGTCGCCGTCGTTCGCATGCACGCCGGCCGAGTGGAACGTCGGGCGCGGGCCGCCGCGCGACGCGGCGTGCGACTTGAACAGCATTTCCGCTGCCGGGCTGCGGCAGACGTTCGCATGGCAGACGATCAGGATGTTCCGGAACATGGCGTCTCGTGACGAGTGACGAGTGACGGGAAACGGGTTACGCGCGCTCGCGCGCGGTGCCCGGCACGCGGGCGGCGACGGCCTGGCGCGAGCCCGGCCGGCCGATCGGGTGGTATTCGATGCCCTGCTCGCTCATCGTCTCCGGCTCGTACAGGTTGCGGCCGTCGAAGATCACCGGCGCTTTCCACAGGCGGCCGAGCGCGACGAAGTCGGGGCTCTTGAACGCCTTCCACTCGGTGACGATCACGAGCGCGTCGGCATCGCGCGCGGCCTGCGCTTCGTCGTCGACGAAACTCAGGCGCTCGAGCCAGCTCGGGTGATCGGCGAGATCGAGCGCGATCACGCGACGCGCTTCCTGCTGCGCGACCGGGTCGTACGCGGCGATGCGCGCGCCGCGCGACAGCAGCTCGGCGATCAGCTCGCGGCTCGGCGCTTCGCGCATGTCGTCGGTGTTCGGCTTGAAGGCGAGGCCCCAGATCGCGAACGTGCGGCCCGTCAGGTCCTCGCCGAAGCGCGCGACGATCTTGTCGGCGAGCACGCGCTTTTGCGTCGCATTGACCGACGACACGGCCTTCAGGATCTGCAGCGATTGCCCGTGCTCGTCGGCCGTGCGGATCAGCGCCTCGACGTCCTTCGGGAAGCACGAGCCGCCGTAGCCGCAACCGGCGTACAGGAAGTGATAGCCGATGCGCGGATCGGAGCCGATCCCGCGGCGCACGGCCTCGATGTCCGCGCCGAAGCGGTCGGCGAGGTTCGCCAGCTCGTTCATGAACGAGATGCGGGTCGCGAGCATCGCGTTCGCCGCGTATTTCGTGAACTCGGCCGAGCGCACGTCCATGTACAGCGTGCGTTCGTGGTTGCGGTTGAACGGCGCGTACAGCTTCTTCATCAGCTCGCGGGCGCGCTCGCCCGGCACGTCGTCGTCGCAGCCGATCACGATGCGGTCCGGCCGCGTGAAATCGTCGACCGCCGCGCCTTCCTTCAGGAATTCCGGATTCGACACGACCGAGAACATCTGGTCGCCGCCGCGCTTCGCGAGCTCCTCGGCAACCGCCGCGCGCACGCGCTCGGCCGTGCCGACCGGCACCGTCGACTTGTCGACGATCACCTTGAAGCCCGTCATGGTGCGGCCGATGTTGCGCGCCGCCGCGAGCACGTATTGGAGGTCGGCCGAGCCGTCCTCGTCGGGCGGCGTGCCGACCGCGATGAACTGCACGTCGCCGTGCGCGACCGCGGCCTCGACATCGGTCGAGAAACGCAGGCGGCCGGCGGAGCGATTGCGCGCGATCACTTCCTTGAGGCCCGGCTCGTGGATCGGCACGCCGCCGTTGTTCAGGATGTCGATCTTTGCCTGGTCGACGTCCAGACAGAACACGTCGTGCCCGATGTCGGCGAGACAGGCGCCGGTGACAAGACCTACGTAACCGCTGCCGATGATAGTCAGATTCATGATGTGTCGGACCTCTTGACCAATGATTCGAAATTCGTAAAACCAGAATGCCTGCGTGGCGCGATCTCGGTACTCGGTACTCAGTACGCGTTGCTGCCGGTGAAGCCTTTCCAGAGCGTCAGCACGACGATCTTGATGTCGAGCCAGAACGACCAGTTCTGCATGTAGTACAGATCGAGCTTCACGCGTCCCATCATCTTCTCGATCTGGTCGGTCTCGCCGCGAAAGCCGTTGATCTGCGCCCACCCGGTGATGCCCGGCTTGATCCGGTAGCGGAACATGTAGCCCTTGACCAGATCCTTGTAGATGTCGTCGTGCGCGAGCGCATGCGGACGCGGGCCAACGACCGACATCTCGCCCTTCAGCACGTTGATGAACTGCGGCAGCTCGTCGAGGCTCGTGCGGCGCAGGAACCGGCCGACCGGCGTCACGCGCGAATCGTTCTTCTTCGCCTGCGTGACCTGGCCCGCCGCTTCCTGGTGCACCTTCATCGAGCGGAACTTGTAGATCTCGAACTCGTGCCCGTCGATGCCCTTGCGCTTCTGGCGGAAGAACACCGGCCCGCGCGACGTCAGCTTGATCAGGCCGGCGATCAGCAGCATCACCGGCGCGAGCGCCGTGAGGGCCGCCAGCGCGAACAGCCGGTCAAACACGAACTTCGGCAGGATCCGCACGTCGGTGATCGGCGACGCCGCCAGGTTGATCGCCGGCACGCCGAGCACCTCGACCACTTCCTGGTTGAAGAACGACAGCGTGCGCACGTCCGGGATGAAGCGGATATTCACGAAGTCGTGGCGGAACACCGTCACGATATGGTGAATCCGGCGTTCCTCCGTGATCGGCAGCGTGAGCCACAGCTCGCTGATCGCGCGGCTGCGCACCAGCCACACCAGCGAGTCGAACTGCCGCTCAATGCGCACGTCGTCGAGCGCGACTTCGCCCGGCGCTTCGCTTTCGTCGTAGACGCACACCGGGTTGAAGCCGGCTTCGGGCCGCGCCCGCATCTGCGCGATCAGCCGCCGCGCCGCCGGCGTCCCGCCGACGATCGCGACCGCCTTCAGGTTGTAGCCGCCGCGGCGCAGTTGCCGCAGCACGACGTGCACGCAGGTCTTCGAGCCGGCGAGCAGCGTCATCGTCGCGAGCGCCCAGTAACCCAGCCACAGCCGCGACAGGTCGCCCGACTGATGAAAGCTGAAGCTCAACAGGATGCCCGCGAGTTCGACCACGAGCCACGCGAACGCCACCCGCCCCACCAGCCCGACGAGACGCTTGCCGCGCCAGGACTGGTAAATGCCGAAGGCGGGAAAACACACGACGACGAGCAGGCAATCGAACAGCATCATCGTGCGCTGCAGGTCGTTGAGCCAGATGCTGCCGCCGTGCAGTGCGGCGGCGATCAGCGCTCCCGCCACGACCATCGCGATATCGATGACTCTCGCCAGCACGCTCAACATGTCTGCTTCCTCTTTGAACAGGCGTTTGCCGAACTGCTCCTTGTGCGACCGGTGCCGCACATTCGATTCAAACGTTGCATGTCGTTATTGAAGCGGTAAGAAATTTTCGCCTCAAGCGTACAAGTATTTCGAAAAATAATCGGAAATTATTTCCTGGAAACTTTTGAATTAAATCGGCATGTTTTCCCGAAACGCTCGCGAGCCGGGAATTTTTCGAAAGCTTTACGATTTCCGCTCACCCTTTGCTGGCGGTCAAGGCCGGCCGATAAAAGGATTTATTTTTTATTTTTTTAATTGCATCGGATGCTAGTACGAGAAATCCTTCCGGATGAATTTATGGCGAATATCCGGCAATGGGTCCGGTTTTATTGTCGATTTACTTCGTGCTACAACGACAGGCACTGACTTCAACCGTGGAGAGTGTCCTCATGAATGCTCCGGCCGTGGCTGCCGAAACGCGCCACTCTGCTTCCGCCGCCCCCGCAGCCGGCACGCGCGTCGCCGTGCAACCGGTGATTCTCGCCGGCGGGTCCGGCACGCGCCTGTGGCCGATGTCGCGCGAACGTTTTCCGAAACAGCTGATCGGCCTGCTCGGCGAACATTCGCTGCTGCAGTCGACCGCGCTGCGCCTCGACGGCCTGACGGCCGACCATCCGCTGAACGACGACGTGCTGATCGTATGCGGCGAGGATCACCGCTTCACCACCGCCGAACAGCTGCGCCTGACCGGCAAATCGGCGTCGATCATGCTCGAGCCGATCGGCCGCGACACCGCGCCCGCGCTGACGCTCGCCGCGTTGCGGCTCGTCGCCGGCGGCAACGATGCGGTGATGACCGTGATGCCGGCCGACCACGCGGTCGCCGACCTGCCGCGCTTCCACGCGGCCGTCGCGGCCGGCGTGCACTGCGCGGCGCAAGGCAAGATCGCGACGCTGGGCATCGTGCCCAAGCACGCGGAAACCGGCTACGGCTACATCCGCGTCGGCGCGCCGCTCGGCGACGCCGCCACGGGCAGCCTCGACGTGCGCCGCCTCGACCGTTTCGTCGAGAAACCGCATCTCGAACTCGCTCAGCAGTACGTCGCATCGGGCGAATACTGGTGGAACAGCGGCATCTTCATCGTGCGCGCATCGGTCTGGCTGAAGGCGATCCGCCAGCTCGAACCGGCGATCCATGCGGCCTGCGAACAGGCCGTCGCCCAGGGCAAGGCCGATGGCGATTTCTTCCGCATCGATCGCGACGCATTCGCCGCGTCGCCGTCGAACTCGATCGACTACGCGGTGATGGAGCCGCTCGCCAGCCTGCCGCAACTGTGTGAAAGCGTCGTCGTGCCGCTCGATGCGGGCTGGTCGGACGTCGGCTCGTGGGACGCGATCTGGCAGATCTCGCCGAAGGACGAGGCCGAGAACGTCGGCCGCGGCCACGTGCTGTTCGAAGGCGCGGCATCGACGTTCGCGCATTCGGAAAGCCGCCTCGTTGCCTGCGTCGGCACGCAGAACCTCGTCGTCGTCGAAACGCCCGACGCCGTGCTCGTCGCGGACAAGTCGCGCGTGCAGGACGTGAAGAAAATCGTCGGGCACATCAAGGCGCAACGCGGCGCGGAAGCGACCGATCACCGCAAGGTGCATCGCCCGTGGGGCCACTACGACTCGGTCGACATGGGCGAACGCTTCCAGGTGAAACGCATCGTCGTGAAACCGGGTGCACGCCTGTCGCTGCAGATGCACCACCACCGTGCCGAACACTGGATCGTCGTCTGCGGCACCGCGCGCATCACGCGCGGCGACGAAACGTTCCTGCTGTCCGAAAACGAATCGACGTACATCCCGCTCGGCGTGTCGCACCGACTGGAGAACCCGGGCAAGATGCCGCTCGAGCTGATCGAAGTGCAGTCGGGCGCGTATCTCGGCGAGGACGACATCGTCCGCTTCGACGATACCTATGGCCGGCAGTAACGCACGTGTACGTGGGGCGCCGCTTCGACGGCGGCGCCCCGGCACGGCAAGCATGGAAAGACGGGACTGCCGCGCGGGCGTCATGGCACACGACGGCCCGCGCGTTTCAGCGGTACGGCGATCAGCCGACGCGGTACACGTATTCGCGGCGCTCCGGCTGCACCGGGTCGTTGCGGCTTTCGGACAGCGTGGTCGCGCGACGCTCGGCGATGAAGCGCTTGATGTCCGACTCCGCACGCGCGAGCGCCGACAGGCCGGCCAGCACCTCGCCTTGCGACTCGCGCGCCGGTTCGTCGCTCGCGCCATGGCGATCGATCCACTGGCGCGCCCAGTCGAGCGCGAACTGCTCGGCTTCCTCGGCATCGGTGAAACGCGGGCCGATCAGGCCCGAGCGCTCGACGCGCCGGTCTTGCTGCGAAATCTCGGCCCACGCGCGATACATCAGGTTCTGCACCGGCTGCGCAATGCCGTAGATCGTATAGCCGCGATATTCGTCGACTTGCGGTTCGGCCGCGGCGAAGCTCGCCGACGACGCACGCGCAGGGCGCAGCTCTCTCGACGGCGCCCCGGGCACCGCGAACGACACAGCTGACGGATCGACCACTTCATCGACCGGCATCGCGCTCAGCGACGCGCCCTCGCCCTGCCAAACGTTTGCCTGAGCGACCGGCAATTGCCACGATTCGGGGTTCTGCCAGAACACGCCGCGCAAGCGATCGTTGTCGGGCGCGGGCTCGGCACGGCGCGCGGGTACGACCGGCGCCGGCGGCGGCGGGATATACGCGAACGTGCGCCCGCTGAACTGGGTCAGCACGTCGATCATCTGCAGCAGCGTGCCGGACGCCAGCCATTCCTCGTAACGGCGACGGCACGTCGGCCCGGACGGATAGCGACCGGGCAGCTTCGACCAGGCTTCACCGGTCGTCAGGATCCAGAGCACCGCGTTGGCAACGACGCGCGGTTCGGCTCGTGGACGCCCACGACGATTCAGCCGGATGGGTTCATCGGCGATCAGCGTTGAAAGACGAAACCACTCTTCATCGTTAAGCTCATCGAAGAACATAGTAGATCTCTCCACGCAGCCAGGCCGGGGCTGCGATTGGCGGCGCCGTCGCGACACATCGCGTCGCGGGGCGGCCAGGTTGCACATTATGGTTATCCGACGTTGTGCATGCCGGCGCGGCACCGCACTTTCACGGTGCCGCCATTCCCGGCAATGACGCACAAATCACGGTCTCACTCCAATGTGGGAATTTTTGTGCACGAAGCATACCATCCCTAGGGTTTATCTCAATATGACAATGACTTAATGTTACGCACTGAAACAACCAGCCATGGGTGCGCAATGTATTTACGCTTGAATTTTTTTGCGCGATCTTTATGCCCGACGCTGCAAAGGCCCGTCTGGCGGGGCTCCGCAGCCCATGAAGACTACCTTTTCATGGGCATTTTCGGGCCACCTCACTCCCTGCCGGCAACAATCCCGCGCATTGCTTCCCGACATCGGTAAATCAGGGAAAAAAGCGTAACAAGATATTCACGAATCGGTAAATCATTCAAATTCGGTCGATTTAAATTATCTCCGTGCACAATATTCTTATTGTTTCTCTGCGAGTGATGAAAGCACGGTGACGCACGATGCACATTTTTCGCCGCGCGCAAACTCGCGACGCTTGTTACATCGTCACGGCGGCAGGCGAGCAGTCGCGCCGCATCGGCGACGGACTTCCCGTTTCGGGTCGGAACGGAAAAAGGGACGGCGGTGGGTCGGACGTGTCGGACGTACAGCGGACGCGTCAGCGCAGATCGCCGGCGAGCGAGGCGGTCACGTCCGCGTCCACGCGCTGCGCCGGCATCGTGTAGGCCGGGTGATCGCAGCCGATCGACAGCGCCGCGCCGCCCTTGAGCGCCGCGCGCATCGGCGCGTCGAGCTCGAAGCGCAGGAAGTGCACGGCCGACGTCTTCTCGGCGTTGTCGCGCTCGAGATCCTCGTCGGCGATCGCGTAGACGCTCGCATGCCCGTCGACCTGCAGGTACACCCGATCCTCGATACCGATCAGCCGCGCGAGCGCCGCGCGCCGTTCGAGCTCGTGCTCGTACTCGATCTGCATCGTCGCCTTCAGGTTCGTGCCGTCGGGCACGAGCGGCAGATACGCTTCCAGTTCGCCTTCGATGCCGGCCTGGTCGAAGATCTTCTCGATGTGCAGCATCTCCTGGATCTGATAGCGGATCGTCGTCTCGTCCTCGAACAGCAAGCGCAGGTGATTGCCGAGCGCCACCGCGCGGCGGCGCTTGTACGCGACGAGCCGCGCGTGTTCGGCCTTGCGGATCTTCGCGTACGCTTCGAGCGTCAGCAGGGAATCGCGGGTCAACGTCATGGGAGAGCCTCGTGGGTCGGCCGGCGGCGGCTCAGATGCCGTACGCGCGGCGCAGCAGCGTGAGCGGATGGGCGAGCGGCGCGGATGGCAACCCCTTGTCGTCGATGCCCTGCACGATGTGATGGCCGGCCAGCGCGCAGTCCGACGACACGAAATCCGGCTGCGGTTCGGCCATCGCCTTGAACACGGGCCCGCCGATCCGCATCGCGTCCGCGTGAAATTCCTTCTTCACGCCGAACGTGCCCGCGTGGCCCGAGCAGCGCTCGACGACATTCACGCGTGTATCGGGCACGAGCGACAGCGCGTCGGCCGTCTTGCGGCCGATGTTCTGCACGCGCGCATGGCACGGCACGTGATACGACACGGTGCCGAGGCCCGTCTTGAAATCGGTCTTCAGCAGTCCGTCGCGATGCCGAGCGATCACGTATTCGAACGGATCCCAGAATGCTTCGGCCACCGCGCGCACTGCTTCGTCGCCGGGGAACATCAGCGGCAGCTCGCTCTTGTACATCAGCACGCAGCTCGGGATCGCGCCGATCAGCGCATAGCCTTCGCGTGCATAGCGTTCGAGCACGGGCAGGTTCACGTCCTTCTTCGCGGCCACGCCGGCCAGATTGCCCTGCTCGAGCAGCGGCATCCCGCAGCAGGCCTCGCGCGTGACGAGTTCGTACGGGATGTCGTTGTGCGCGAGGATCGCGAGCAGGTCGTGGCCGATGCCGGGCTCGTTGAAATTCACGTAGCAGGTCGCATAGATCGCGACCTTGCCGGGCGTGCGTTCGCCGTCGCGCACGGGCAAGCCGTCCGAGGGCCTCGCCGTGCGCCGGAACTTGCGCGGCGCGAATTCCGGCAGCCACGCATGGCGATCGACACCGAGTGTCGCCTCGAGCGCGTGGCGCGCGGGCGGCGTGCGGTTCACCGCGTTCACCGTCTGCGTGACGATCGGAATGCCGGCGAAGTGGCCGAGCGCGTCGGTGTTCGACAGCACCTTGTCGCGCAGCGTCGCTTCGCCACGCTTGTAGCGCGCGGCCTTGCCGCGCAGCATCAGGTGCGGGAAGTCGACGTTCCATGCATGCGGCGGCACGTACGGGCATTTCGTCATGTAGCAGAGGTCGCACAGGTAGCACTGGTCGACGACTTTGCCGAACGCTTCCTTCGGCACCTCCTCGATATCGCCCATCGGCGTGTCGTCGACCAGATCGAACAGCGTCGGAAACGCGCCGCACAACGACACGCAGCGCCGACACCCGGCGCAGATGTCGAACACGCGCGTCATTTCCTCATCGATCGCGGCCTGGTCGTAGAACGCATCGGACTGCCAGTCGAGCGGATGCCGGGTCGGGGCTTCGAGACTGCCTTCCTTGTGGGGCATGGGGCGCTCCAGCGTGGCGCGCATGCGCGCCAGCGCCGCCCGCACGATGCGGGCAGCGATGAACGAACAGCCGGCCGCTTGCCGGTCGCACGGCCTGCCGTGCGGCCCGCGGGCGGCCCGTCAGTCGACGAGACTGTCCAGCGCCTTCGTGTAGCGGTTCGCGTGGCTGCGTTCAGCCTTCGCGAGCGTCTCGAACCAGTTCGCGATTTCGTCGAAGCCCTCGTCGCGCGCCGTCTTTGCCATGCCCGGATACATGTCGGTGTATTCGTGCGTTTCGCCGGCGATCGCCGATTCGAGATTCTGCCGCGATGAACCGAACGGCAAGCCCGTTGCCGGATCGCCGACGGCTTCCAGGTATTCGAGATGGCCGTGCGCATGGCCGGTTTCGCCTTCGGCGGTCGAGCGGAACAGCGCAGCGACGTCGTTCTGGCCCTCGACGTCAGCCTTCGAAGCGAAATACAGATAGCGCCGGTTCGCCTGCGATTCGCCCGCGAATGCGGCCTTCAGGTTCTCTTCGGTTTTGCTGCCCTTGAGCTGAGCCATTTGCGCCTCCATTCGAGTCGGCGCGGCCGCATGCGAAGCCGGGCCGATCAGGTATGTGGGGAACGATGCGTGTGCCGGGGCACGCGCATCGTGCTCTTCAATCTAGGCGCTCGCGTTCGCATCCCCCAATAGGCTTTTTCAATCCGGGCGATAGTGCTTGGCGGGACGGGGGGCGCGCTGCCGGGCGCGCCTGGGGCTTGGGGCTTGGGGCTTGGGGCTTGGGGCTCGGGGCTCGGGGCTCGGGGCTCGGGGCTCGGGGCTCGGGGCTCGGGGCTCGGGGCTCGGGGCTCGGGGCTCGGGGCTCGGGGCTCGGGGCTCGGGGCTCGGGGCTCGGGGCTCGGGGCTCGGGGCTCGGGGCTCGGGGCTCGGGGCTCGGGGCTTGGGGTGCGCGCGTGCTGCGTGGGTCATGCGTCCGTCGCGCGCCTGAGCAGCAATTCGCGTTCGCGCTCGTTGCGCGTCAGTTCCGCCGCGCGGCGGAATTCGACCTTCGCCTCGTCGGCGCGGCCCAGCTTCGCCAGCAGGTCGCCGCGCACGCTCGGCAGCCAGTGATAGCGCGCGAGCGCGGGATCGTCGCGCAGCGCGTCGACGAGTTCGAGCGCCGCAGCGGGCCCGAACGCCATCCCCACGGCCACCGCGCGATTCAGCTCGACGACGGGCGACGGTGCGACTTCGGCAAGCGCGTCATACAGCGCGACGATCTGCGCCCAGTCCGTATCCGACGCCTGCCGCGCGCGCGCATGGCAGGCCGCCAGCGCGGCCTGCAGCGCATACGGCCCGCGTACGCCGCCGAGCTTCGTCGCGCGTTCGAGCGCCGCGAGGCCGCGCCGGATCAGCAGCGGATCCCAGCGGCTGCGATCCTGGTCGAGCAGCAGCACGGGCCGGCCCTGCGCGTCGATGCGCGCATGCATGCGCGACGCCTGCAGTTCCATCAGCGCGACGAGCCCGAGCACCTCGCTTTCGTCCGGCGCCAGCCCGGCCAGCACGCGGCCGAGCCGCAACGCCTCGTCGCACAGCGCCGGGCGCGTCCAGTCGTCGCCCGAGGTCGCCGCATGGCCTTCGTTGAACACGAGATAGATCACTTCGAGCACCGACGCGAGCCGCGCGGGCCGCGCATCGGCAGCCGGCACCTCGAACGGCACGTGCGCCGCCGCGAGCGTGCGCTTGGCGCGCACGATCCGCTGCGCGATCGTCGGCTCGGGCGTCAGGAACGCGCGCGCGATCTCGCCCGTCGTCAGCCCGCCGAGCAGCCGCAGCGTGAGCGCGACGCGCGCATCGGTCGACAGCACCGGGTGGCACGACGTGAAGATCAGCCGCAGCAGGTCGTCGCCGATGTCGTCGCTCGCGTCGGCGAACGCCTCCGCGATGTCGGGAACGACGTGCGCTTCGAGCGCGTCCATCTCGTGGCCGAGCTGGTCGCGCTTCGCCGCGTGGAGCGACTCCTGACGGACACGATCGAGTGCGCGACGCTTCACGGCCGTCATCAGCCATGCCGCCGGGTTGTCGGGCACGCCGTCGACGGGCCAGTGCTCGAGCGCCGCGACGAGCGTGTCCTGCGCCAGTTCCTCGGCCACGCCGACGTCGCGCACCACACGCGCGGCGCGCGCGATGATCTTGGGCGCCTCGATCCGCCAGACCGCTTCAATCGCACGGTGAGTCGCCTCACGCGTCACGACGCCTGCCCCTCGGCGGACGCGTCCAGCGGCATGGCCATCAGCTCCCATGCATGGCCGTCCGGATCGTCGAACCCGTGGCCGTACATGTTCGGGTACTCGCGCGGCGCTTGCGGCGCGGTCCCGCCGGCCGCCAGCGCTTTTGCGACGATCGCGTCGACTTCGGCGCGGCTTTCGCACGACAGGCACGACAGGACCTGCACCTGCGTTGCCGGATCGATGATGGTTTTGCCGGTGAACGTCTGGAAAAACGGGCGCACGAGCAGCATCGCGAAGATCGTGTCGCTGATCTTGATGCAAGCGGCCTGGTCGTTGGTATAGGCCGGCACGACTTCGAAGCCGAGCGCCTGGTAGAACGCCTTCGAGCGCGGCAGGTCGGCCACGGGCAGGTTGATGAAGACCATCTTGTGCATGTCGGGTGCTCCGGTGAGGTTGGATTCAGGTGGGCAGTCAATCAGGCGCTGGTACGGCCGACGTGGAGTTCGCGAAACCGCTCGACCGCGTCGCTCGGCGTGAGGTCGTCAAGCTCGAACAGCGGCCGCACCTCGATCTCGCAATCCATCTCGGCGCCGAACGGCGCGGGGAACCGGCGCGTCCATTCGAGCGCTTCGTCGCGCGAACGCACCTGGATCAGCGTATAGCCGGCAATCAGCTCCTTCGTTTCGGCGAACGGGCCGTCGACCACGGTGCCCTTGCCGCCCGAGTAGCGCACGCGCCAGCCGTTCGCGCTCGGGCGCAGCCCGTTCGCGTCGAGCAGCACGCCGGCCCTGGCCAATTCCTCGTGATAGACGGTCATGGCCTCGACCAGCCGGTTGTCCGGCAACGCGTCGGACTCGCTGACGGCGTTCGCCCGAATCATGATCATGAATCGCATCGTTCACTCCTTGTCGTCGTTGAAAGGCGACGCCCATTCTTCGGCGCCTTATCCGGACGACGGCCGGAAGACAACCGGATCGACATATTCCGCGACACATCAGGGTAAATACCGAGTCGCGGCCTTCACAAAAAGCACGGACCGACCGCGCGCACCTCGACCGTGCACCATTGCGCGGCCGGACACTGGCGCGCGATCTCGATCGCTTCCTCGCGCGTGTCGACGTCGACGATGAAGAAGCCGCCGACCATCTCCTTCGCCTCCGCGAACGGGCCGTCGAGCAGGCGCGTCTCGCCGTCGCGCACCTGCACGCGCGTACCGCGCTCAGCGCGCTCCAGCGACTCGACGCCGCGCAGCACGCCGCGCGCCTTGAGCGTCTCGGCGAAATCGACCATCCGCGCGTACAGCGCCTGACCTTCGTCGAGTGTGCGTTCGGCGCGCTGGTCGGTCGGCTCGACAATCAACAGCATGTAAGACATGGGCTTCTCCTGTGGGAACGGGGCGCGGCAGCGTTCGCTGCGCGATCGGGATGCGCCGACCGATGCAAAAGCGTAGCAGCCGCCGTGCGGCTTGCATCGTCGGCCAATCGGTACTGGCCGGACGGCCAATTCGGCCGCTTCCGGACATTTTGCCGTCAAGATGTCCTCCCGAACCGTCGGATTTTCTTCCTGTGGACCGCCCCATGTCACCCCTGCTTGGCCCGCTCGCCATTGCACCGTTCATCGCCCTGGCTACGCTCGCCGGCCTCGCTGCCCGGCCGGCCACGGCCGCGCCGCCGGTCAGCGCCGGCTGCGGCGGCGCAACCACGCCGATTGCCGAACTCCGCAGCGCCGGCGGCCCGTCGCCGCTGGCCGGTCAAACAACCTCGATCGAAGCGGTCGTCACGTCGGCGTTCGGCGGTGCCGACGGCCTCGGCGGCTTCTTCGTCCAGCAGGCCGACGCACAGCGACGGCACCGGCCGGGCATCCCGGAAGGCGTGTTCGTGTATGCGCCGAACGCACGCGCGAAGGCCGGCGATCTCGTGCATCTCACGGGCCGGGTCGACGAGCAATACGGCCGGACCCAATTCACGCTGTCGGGCGGCGTGACCGTCTGCGCACGCGGGCAGACAGTCACACCTGCCACGCTCACGCTGCCGGTCGCCTCGCTATCCGTGCTAAGCGCGCTCGAAGGCATGCGGGTGCGCCTGCCGCAAACCCTGACGGTCAGCGATACCCACGAACTCGGCCGCTACGGCAGCGTCGTCCTCAGCAACGGCCGGCTGCGCATCCCGACCCACGTCGCACCGCCGGCCGAGGCCGCCGCGATCGCGACAGCGAACGCACGCAACCGCATCGTGCTCGACGACGGCTCGAACCGCCGCGATCCCGCCACCGTGCGCTATCCGCCGCCCGCGCTGAGCGCCGTCAACACGCTGCGCGCAGGCTACACGGTACGCGGCGTCGAAGGCGTGATCGAACTGCGTTACGGCACGTGGCGGCTGCAACCGGTTGCCGGCGCGGCGCCGGTGTTCGATGCCGCCGCGAACCCGCGTACCGATGCGCCGGCCCGGCATCCCGATGCCGACGTGCGCATCGTGTCGTTCAACGTATTCAACTATTTCAACGGCGACGGGAACGGTGGCGGATTCGATGCCGCGGCCAATCGCGGTGCGAAAACGCCCGCCGCGTTCGCGCGGCAGGAGACGAAGATCGTCGCGGCATTGCGCGCGCTGCGTGCCGACGTGATCGGGCTGATGGAAATCGCGAACAACGGCTACGGCGACGCGAGCGCCGTGCGGCGTCTCGCCGCGCAACTCGGCGACGGCTGGCGCGCCGTCGATCCCGGCACCGCGCGGCTCGGCCGCGACGCGATCGCGGTCGCTCTGCTGTACGACAGCCGCACGGTCGAGCCGGCCGGGCGCGCCGCGACCGTCGCACTCGGCGGCCGGCACCGCCCGCCGCTCGCGCAGACATTCCGGCGCATCGGCGGCACGCGCGCCTTCACGGTCGCGGTCAATCACCTGAAATCGAAGAACTGCCCGGACGCGACCGGCATCGATCGCGACCAGTCGGACGGCCAGGGCTGCTGGAATGCAGCGCGCACGCGAGCCGCCGCGCGCGTCGCCGATTGGCTCGCCACGTCGCCGACCGGCACCACGGCCGATGGCGTGCTCCTGATCGGCGACCTGAACAGCTACGCGAAGGAAGATCCGGTGCGCGCGCTCGAATCGCGCGGCTACGCGAACCTGGTGGCCCGCTTCGTCGGCGATGCTGCGTACAGCTACGTATTTCGCGGCGAAGCGGGCAGCCTCGACCACGCGCTCGCAACGCCGGTGCTCGCCGCGCGCGTGAAGGCGGTGCACGTCTGGCACATCAACGCCGACGAACCGGTTGCCCTGCAACCCGTGCCCGATTACAAAACGTCCGCGCAACGGTCGACTTATTACGCACCCGACGCGTACCGGTCATCGGATCACGATCCCGTCGTGATCGACGTCGCGCTTGGCGACGGCGGCACGTTCTCCGCCCCGGGCACGAACCGTGCTCGTCAACCACGCGGCGACTAGTGCATTTGCATCAGCACAAAGCCTGCAACGGCACTATTTACCTGATGGCCCCGGCGACGCGATATTTACCGAACCTTCACCGCGTACCGCAACCTGGTACGCCGCTTCATCCGGAAAGCGAATTTTTTTCAATCGCCGCGCTGCCCCGTGCGGCGGGGCTTCGCGGCAATCCTGCCGCCGAATTGAAAATTTGTCTCGAAACAAAATCGGGCCAAGTGAATCACACCAGTTGCTGGGATTCATCTTATCTTCAAATTTAACTTGAATCGAAGGAGGATCAACACCATGGCGCTCACCGACTCGATCGAACACAAGCTGGACCGCGGCCTGTCCGACATTCGTCGCACGGGCCGGCGCGTGGGACGCACGACGCGCTCGGCCGCCCGCGACCTGCATGCCGACGTCACCGACGATCTGCGCGGGCTGGTCGACGAACTGGAAGATCTGCTGAAAAACGATGGCGACGGCGATATCGCCGCGCTGCGCAAGCGCGTGCAATCCAGGCTCGATGAAGCGCGCGGCGCGCTCGATCACGCGTCGGGCAGCGCGGCCGCCCGGCTGCGCGAATCGGCCGAACGCGTGTCGCAGGTCGTACAGGACAACCCGTGGCAAACCGCCGGCGTCGTCGCCGGCCTCGCGTTCGTTGCGGGCCTGCTCCTTGCCCGCCGTTGATCGGAGCCGGCCGCCCCGCTGCCCGCCCCGACCGTCCTCAATCAGACAACGAAGGAGAAACGCCATGCAGAAAACCTTTGCCATGAAAGCCGCCGCCGCCGTCCTGCTCGGCGGCCTCGCGCTCGCCGGCTGCACGACCACCCCGGACAAACCGGAAGGCGCCGCGGCCAGCGCGTCGAAGCGCCAGTCGATCGACGCCAGCGTCAACGCGACGCTGTCGCGTCTCTATTCGACGGTGCCGGGTTCGCGTGAACTCGTCGCGAAATCGCGCGGCGTGCTCGTGTTCCCGAACGTGCTGCAGGCCGGCTTCATCGTCGGCGGCCAGTCCGGCAACGGCGCGCTGCGCGTCGGCGGCAGCACGGTCGGCTACTACAACACGTCGTCGCTGTCGGTCGGCCTGCAGGCCGGCGCGCAGTCGAAGGCGATCGTGTTCCTGTTCATGACGCAGGATGCGCTCGACTCGTTCCGCAAGTCCGAAGGCTGGGCCGCAGGCGCCGACGCATCGGTCGCGGTCGTGAAGGTCGGCGCGAACGGCGCGGTCGATACGACCACGGCCACCGCCCCGGTCGAGGTGCTGATCCTGACCAACGCGGGCCTGATGGGCGACCTGTCGGTGAACGGCACCAAGGTCACGAAGCTCAATATCTGACGATGCGACACGCGGCGTCGCGCCGCGTTTGCTTCCCGGCAGCGCCGCGGCCCCGGCCGCGGCGTTTTCGCATGTGCCGCCCGCAGCGGCTATGATGGCGGCACCTTTGCGGGCATACTCCGCTTCGGGCCGCCCCGCGGCGCATTTCGCCGCGAACCCGTGACGATCGCGAACCGATCGTGCGCGGGGCAACGAGATTCAATCAAACCACGCATCAATCTGCGCGAATGTCATCCATGGAAAGCGGACACGACCACCAAAAATTCTTCTATTTCCTGCTGGCCGCGGTCACCGTCGGACTCTGCTGGATCCTCGCGCCGTTTTCCGGAGCCGTGTTCTGGGGCACCATTCTCGCGATCCTGTTCCAGCCCGTGCAGCGCTGGCTCGCCGCACGCTTCGGCAAGCGGCGCAACCTGGCCGCACTCGTGACGCTGTCGCTGATCGTGCTGATCGTGATCCTGCCGCTCGTGTTCGTCGCCGCGACGCTCGTGCAGGAAATCGCGTACGTGTACCAGGAAATCAAGACCGCGCAGCCGAACTATTCGCAATACTTCCAGGACATCATCCACGCGCTGCCGTCGTCGATCCAGCACCTGCTGCAGAAATACGGGTTGGGCAACCTCCCGGGCATCCAGAAGAAGCTGACCGATGGCGCTGCGCAGATCAGCCAGCTTGCGGCAACGCAGGCACTCAGCATCGGCCAGAACACGTTCCAGTTCGTCGTGAGCTTCGGCGTGATGCTGTACATGGTGTTCTTCCTGTTGCGCGACGGCGGCGAGATCGGCCGCCGCGTGCGCCGCGCGCTGCCGCTCGACGAAGAGCACAAGAACCTGCTGCTGGCGAAATTCACGACGGTCGTGCGCGCGACGGTGAAGGGCAACATCGCGGTCGCGCTCGTGCAGGGCGCGCTCGGCGGCCTGATCTTCTGGATCCTCGGGATCGAAGGCGTGGTGCTGTGGGGCGCGCTGATGGCGTTCCTGTCGCTGCTGCCCGCGATCGGCGCGAGCCTCGTCTGGGTGCCCGCCGCGCTCTACTTCCTGATGATCGGCGCGCTCTGGAAATGCGCGATCCTCGTCGCGTTCTGCGTGGGCGTGATCGGCCTCGTCGACAACCTGCTGCGCCCGATCCTCGTCGGCAAGGACACGAAGATGCCCGACTGGGTCGTGCTGATCTCGACGCTCGGCGGGATGGCGCTGTTCGGCATCACCGGCTTCGTGATCGGGCCGCTCGTCGCCGCGCTGTTCATGGCGAGCTGGGACATCTACGCACGGGCCGAACACGGCGAATGATGCGTCGCGCGGCCGCGTGCCACGCACCTGCATGCACGCGCCGTCACGGATGACGAATGCGAATCACGACGGGCGCCACGGCGCCCGTTTCTTCATCTGCCGTCAGCATCATCAGGCCGCCATACGGACCCACGCGATACGTGCGGCCCGACACCAGCGGCACGCTTCGATCGTCGTGCGCATCGCGCCACGTTGCACGCACACGCGAAGCGATATCCGGTGCGAACGGCGCACCGTCTGGCCCAACCAACGCCACATGGGCACCCGGCAAACGCCGGCCATGCGCATCGAACCGCAGCGTGGCCGCCGCCCCGCCGTTCGCCACCTGGTGTCCTTCGACCACCACGCCCGACCGCGCGTCGAGCGTCACGTCGTAGAGATCGACGAGCGCGCCCGTGAAGCGCACGTCGCCGCCCGACGCCGCGTGCCCGGCCGCCACGGCATTCGACATCGCGCATGCCACGCCAAGCCCGATCGCCATCCTTCGCACTGCTACGGCGCATCGCACCGTTCGATTGCGCATCGCCGCCGATGCCGCCCGCTTCGCGTCGTTTCGCATGTTTCTTCTCCCCTAGCTTGACCAGAAAAAAGGCGGCGTGACATGTCGGTCACGCCGCCTGTCTGCTGGCAATCACTTTAGGGAGAGACGTCCGGACAATATATGGGACAAGTCCTAAACTAAGGCCCGGTTGTTCGAACGCACCGCGTTCGACACCCGCTCGCGGCAGCGTACGAACGGCATCGCACGCTGCGCGGCGGGCCGGTCACGCGCCGGGATCGACGCGCAGCACGAGCTTGCCGCGATGGTCGCCGTCGAACAGGCGATTCAGCACGTCGGGCGCATTCTCGAGACCGTCCGCCACAGTCTCCTCGGCCTTGAGCCGGCCGTCGCGCAGCCAGCCCGCGAGCGTCTGCACGGCCTCGCGGCTCTTGCGATAGTCGAGGATCAGGAAGCCGCGCATCGTCAGCCGCTTCGAGATCAACACGCCGACGTCGTCCGCCGCGCGCCCGCTGTTGTAATTCGAGATCACGCCGCACAGCGCGACGCGCCCGCCGATCACCATCCGCGACAGCACCGCGCGCATCACCTCGCCGCCTACATTTTCGAAGTTCACGTGCACGCCGTCCGGCGTCGCCGCTTTCAGCTGCTGACGGAAATCGTCGGCCTTGTAGTCGACGGCCGCGTCGAAGCCGAGCGTCTCGGTCAGATAGCGGCACTTGTCCGCGCCGCCCGCGATGCCGACCACGCGCGCGCCGTGGATCTTGCCGATCTGCCCGGCGATCGAGCCGACCGAGCCGGCCGCCGCCGATACCACGAGCGTCTCGCCCGGCTGCACCGGCGCGATGTCCGTCAGCCCGTAGTACGCGGTCAGCCCGCTCATCCCGCACGCGCCGAGCAGCGTCGGCAACGGCAGGCCCGTCTCCGCAGGCAGCTTCACGAACTGCGCGGCCTGGTCGGCCGGCACGACCGCGTAGTCCTGCCAGCCGACGAGCCCCTGCACGAGATCGCCTTCCGCGAACCCCGCATGGCGCGACGCCACCACGCGCCCGATGCCGAGCGCGCGCATCACCTCGCCGATCGCGACGGGCGGCAGGTACTGCGGCACGTCGCTCATCCATACGCGGTTGGTCGGGTCCATCGACAGATACAGCACGCGCACGAGTACCTCGCCCTCCGCGAGCGCCGGCACCGGCGTCGCGACGAGCGAAAAGTGTTCGCGGCCGACCCGCCCTTCCGGGCGCGTCTTCAGCAGCAGTTGGCGGTTCACGGGTGTGGACACGATGTTCTCCTCCGGTCGTTGTCGTTCGGTGTACGCATCAGACAGCGCACATGCCGCCGTCGATGACAAGTTCGGCGGCCGTCACGAAGCGGCTCTCGTCGGACGCGAGATACACGGCCGCATGCGCGACGTCGTCCGGCTCGCCGAGCCGGCGCAGCGGAATGCCGCGCGCGAGCTTGCGCGTCGCGTCGCGTTCGCCGAGCGACTGGAACAGCGGCTCGACGATCCCCGTGCGAATGAACGCCGGGTGAATCGAGTTGCAGCGCACGTCGATCTCGCGGCGTGCGCAGTCGATCGCGACCGACTTCGTCAGCGATGCGACCGCCGCCTTCGACGCGTTGTACGCGGTGAAATCCGGCTCGACCTTGAACGCGGCCACCGACGAGATGTTGATGATCGATGCGGGATGGCTTTCGGCCAGGTACGACAGCGCATGCTTGCAGCCGAGCACGATGCTCTCGACGTTGATCGCCATCACGCGCCGCCATTCGTCCAGCTCGATCTGCGCGGGTGAGCCGATCGAACCGACCCCCGCGTTGTTGACGAGCACCGACAGCCCGCCCATCGCATCGACCGCCTGTGCGAGCAGCGCCTGCCAGCGCGCTTCGTCGCGCACGTCCTGCGTCGCGGCGAACGCGACCGGCGTCGCGTGGCCCGCGTTGAGTTCCTGCGCGAACGCGTCGAGCACCGCCGCGTCGGCGATGTCGGTCACGAACACGCGCGCGCCCTGCTCGACCATCCGGCGCGCGATCGCACGGCCGAGGCCGCCCGCGGCGCCCGTGATATATGCGCACTTGCCGGCAAGGCGCGAAGAAACGGCTGTCATGTGACCTGCTCCTGTCGTGAATCGACGTCGCGGAACGCTGCCGCGACGGGTTTGCCGTGCCTGCTCCGGCCGACCCGGGCCGGCTGACCGCGCCTCGGCATCACGAGGCGCCGCACGGATTACGCGAGTATATCGGCGCGTTGGACGGGCCGGGCAGCCTGCCCCGGTTGAACGACAGCCAGCGTACGCGAATGCCACCAATCGATGAAATGAATAATCGTTATGCCCGGTCATAGGTGCTGTTCATGACCTTCGTGTACCGGCGCGCCTGCGCGGGCCGGCGGCACTCGCCCGTCATGTCGACCGGCCGGTACGTTGATTCAGGGCATGGCGGAGCGCCGCGTTCCGCGCAGACGCGAACGCAATCGGGAAGATGAATGGTGTGGAATCGTGCAACCGCCGGGCGAATGCCGGCGGCAAGAAAGCGGCGCCGGCGCGCCGCGACCGGCTGCCGTCAGAATCCGTCGCCCGACGGCGTGCGCACGAACGCGCAGAGTTGCGGCGAGTGGGTATCGATCATCTGCTGGAACGGCGCACGGTGCCCGTACGCGATGCCGGACACGAGCAGCAGGCAGACGGCCGCGACGCGCGGCGAGAATGCACGCTGCCGCGCGCCGTCGTAGCCGCGCAGGAACACCAGCGCGACCGCCGCGCCGAGCATCCAGCCGACGATCACTTCCGGAACGGTGTGCGAATGATCGAACACGCGCGCGACGGCCGTGACCGCGCCCACGGCGAGCCCGGCCGCGATGCCGGGCGCCTTGCCCGGCCGGAACGCCTGCCACAGCATCGACAGCGCGACGGTCCACACGGACGTCGACAACATCGTATGGCCGCTGATCACGCGGAAATCGAATTGCGGCAGCTCGATGCCGCACCCGGCATAGAGGATCTTGGTGGCGCCGACGAGGCCCATGCCGGCGGCGAGCAGCACGCCCCAGCGAACGGCGAGGCGCCAGTCGGTCAGCGCGAACCACGCCGCGCACGTCAGTGCGATCGGCAAGGTCAGCGCGGCATCGCCGATGTTGCTGATTTCACTCCACATAACGGACTTCGGACGACGATCGAAAGGCCGCAGTTTACCGTATGCGCGCCGCGCGACTGTGTCAGCCTGTGACAGGCTGTATCAGCCCGCGACACCGGTAATCAGCAACAGGTTCGTGCCGGTGATGACGGCGAACAGCGCCCACGCGGCAATTTGCATCCCGCGCCCGATCGCGTGCTCGCCCATCGTGTTGCGATCGCTGACCGAGCGGATCAGCGGCCACATCGCGAACGGGAGCTGCAGGCTCAGCAGTACCTGGCTCCACACCAGCAACTGCCCGACCGAGCCGTCGCCGAGCCACAGCACGCCGATCAGCGCCGGCACGAGGGCGAGCCCGCGCGTGATCAGCCGGCGCTGGTAGCACGGGATCTTCGTATGCAGGAAGCCGTCCATGATCACCTGGCCGGCGATCGTGCCGGTCAGCGTCGAGCTCTGCCCCGACGCGAGCAGCGCAATGCCGAACAGCAGCGCGGCAGCACCGCCCGCGATCGGCGTAATCAGTTTGTAGGCCTGTTCGATGTCGGTCACGTTGTGCTGACCCGTCGCATGGAATGCCGCGCCCGCGACGACCAGGATCGCCGCGTTGACGAGCATCGCGACGAACAGCGACACGCAGGTATCGATACGCACCAGCGCGAGCGTGTCGCGGATCATCCCGCGCGCGCCGCCGACCACGCGCCGCGTCTGCACGACCGACGAATGCAGGTACAGGTTGTGCGGCATGATCGTCGCGCCGACGATGCCCAGCGCGAGCACGATCGCGTCCTTGCGGTCGTGGCCCGGATCGCCCGGCACCAGCCCGCCGGCCACTGCGTGCCAGTCGGGCGGCGTGATCGCGACCTGCGCGACGAAGCAGAACGCCATCGTCGCGATCAGCGCGAGCACGATCGCCTCGATCTGCCGGAACCCCTTGCCCTGCAAGCCGAGCACGATCACCGTGTCGAGCGCGGTCAGCACGATCCCCCATGCGAGCGGCACGCCGAGCAGCAGCTTGAACGCAAGCGCGCAGCCGAGGACTTCCGCGATGTCGCACGCGATGATCGACACTTCGGCGGTCACCCACTGCACGATGCGGCCGAACCGGCCGTAGCGGTCGTAGCTGGCCTGCGCGAGATCCCTGCCGGCGACGAGGCCGAGCCGCGCCGCGAGCATCTGCAGGAAGATCGCCGCGAGGCTCGAGAACGCGACCACCCACAGCAGCGAATAGCCGAACTGCGAGCCGGCCTGGATGTCGGTCGCCCAGTTACCGGGATCCATGTACCCGATCGCAACCAGCAGGCCGGGGCCGAAGAAGCGCTTGAGCTTCTGCCAGCGCGGCGCGGCGGCATCGATCGTGATGCTGCCCTTTACTTCCGACGGGCAGAAAGGGGCGGTGGCGGTAGTGGGGAGGAAGGACATGGAAACCGGGTATCGAAATCGCGACAGGACGATTCTACGGGTATCCGCCCGGTTTTCTCGCGCGCGGCCTCGCACGCGGCGCAACGCCCCCCGGCGCCGTCGCAGCGCCCCCCGTCCGCATCCGCCGGCGCCGCGCCACGGGTGAGGATCCTTTCGCGCTCGGCGACGCGAAATTCGGTCGGCGACATCAGCATGCGCTGGCGAAACAGCTTCGCGAGCCGCTCGCCGCTGCCGAACCCGGTACGGCGCGCGACTTTATCGGCCGGCAGCGTCGTGTGGACCAGCATGTGGCAGGCGCGCTCGAGCCGCACGTGCTGGACGAACTCGGTCGGCGTCACGCCGATTTCCTTCTTGAAGCGCCGCAGGAAGTTGCGCTCGCTCATCGCGGCAGCCTGGGCGGCGTTCGCGATCGAGATGCGATTCACGCTCTGCGCGCGCAGCCGCTGCGCCGACATCCGGATCGACGGGCTCGCGCTCAGCTCGCGAAAGGCCCACATCGACTGCGGATAGCGTTGCTCGACCGGCCGCAGCAGGTTGCTGGCGATCTCCTGTGCGGCGCCGTCGCCAAGGTCGGCGCGAAACATGTCGAGCACGGCGGCAAACACGTCGGTTTCGCCGGCCTGCGCCTCGACCGTCGTGGCGCCCCGTCGCCCGGCCCGACCAGGCCGCCCTTCGATCGCCGCCGACGGACGCCGCATGGCCGCGAGCGTGGGCAGATCCATCCCGTCGACGATCCAGCGCGCATGACGGCGAATGTCGGCGAGGCGACGCTGCAACGCGTCGTCCCAGTTGACGGCCGCGCGGTCACCGTGAAGATGAAAGAACGCGAGTGCGCGGCGGCCGTGCTCGTCACCGAGCGGATCGGCCGCGATGCTAACGCCGGAGGACGACTGCAACAGCCCCCCGCTTTCGGATACGTACTTCAGCTGGTAGTCAGCACTGTGTGCGTGCAGGCGATTCGCCAGGTTGAAAGCCTCGCCAAGACGCGCGGCCTGGGCCAACGAAAATCCCGTACTCAAATAGATAACGACCCATCTCTGATCTGCTGCATTCACTGGCCAAGCCCCCGACTTGTTCGACTTCTTCTAATACCGTCGAACTGTCAGGCTTATATTTGGTTTAAATGCGTGCGACAGGACGGCTATCCCGAAATATGAAGCGACGGCATCTTAGCCGAACGGGTCGCGCCTTTGGCACGAAATGGCCGACGCGGACAGCATGATGGCGGATTACTACAGGCTGCAAGGGCTTGTTGGCGGGCCTGAGCGGAATTGCCCGGGCCGATATCGCCCATTATTGCGATTGCGTGCGTCGCAATTCGCGCATTTCATTGCGACTTATTGCGTCAGGTATACGGATAAATACACAACCCAATATCGGCTCAAACGATATCGACTCGCATCCAATGCCGTCGATTGTCACGCAGGACAGCCCGCGTATCCGCTGCCTGCGCATCCTTTAGAATCGGCCCACCATTCACTACGCCGCCCGCGCCCCGTGCCCGCCGATCACCGTCTCGACCTGAACCTGTTTCGCGTGCTCGACGCCGTCTACGTGCATGGCGGCATCGGCGCGGCCGCCCGCGCGCTGCACCTCACGCAGCCGGCCGTCACGCATGCGCTCAACCGGCTGCGCGCACATTTCGACGATCCGCTGTTCGTGCGGCAGGGCAACCGGGTCGTGGCGACCGAGCGCACGCGTTCGATCATCGCGGACGTGCAGTTGCACCTGAAGGGCCTGCAAGGCACCGCGCGCGCGCCGTCGGCATTCGATCCCGCGACGCTCGACCTGAGCATCGCGGTAGGCATTCGCGACGTGCTCGAATCGATCGCGCTGCCGCGGATCGTCGCCGCGTTCGCCGACGAAGCGCCGGGCCTGCGGCTCGTGAGCCGCCGCATCGCGGTGGCCGACATCGAGCGCGAACTCGCATCGGGCAATCTCGATCTCGCCGTCGATCGCCGCGTGCCGACCGGCCCGCGCATCGCCACCGAACACCTGCTCGACGATTCGCTCGTCGTCGCGCTGCGCGGCGATCATCCGCTCGCGCGCGACCCGCTGCGGCGCGGCGACTATTTCGCGGCGCAGCATGTCGCGGTGTCGTCGCTCGGCGAGCCGCAATCGCTCGACGTGCTGCTCGGCAACGACGGCCGTTTCCGCGATATCCGGCTCACCTGCCAGCACTATTTCGCCGCATGCCAGATCGCCGCGACCGGCAACCTGCTGGTCACGCTGCCGCACACCTATGCGTTGCGGATGGCCGCGATGCTGCCGATCGTCGTGCGGCCGCTGCCGTTGCGGCTCAAGCCGTTCCCGCTCCTCGCGTACTGGCACGAGTCTCGCGACGCCGATCGGGCGCACCAGTGGGTGCGCGAACGTATCGCCGCGCTCGTGCGCAGCAGCGCCGGCGTCACCGACGCATAGCCGCGCGGCGCACGCCGTCACGATCGGGACGGTATGCTTGCGGCTGCGCGCCGCCACGCGGCGCCCGCTTCCCTCTTCCCGCTGACCGGAGACTTGCCATGTCGCTCATCCATGCCGCCGCCGTCCTCGACGCCGATGCGCCCGACTACGTCGTCCAGCTGCAGGCCGGCACGCACGCATTGACCGGCGACGAGGCACCACGCGAAGGCGGCCAGGATCGCGGGCCGGCGCCGTACGAATTCGTGCTGGCCGGCCTCGCGCAATGCACGGCCGCGACGCTGCGCATGTATATGCAGCGCAAGACGTGGCCGGCCACCCGCATCGCCGTGCGCACCGAGCTTCATGCCGATCGCGACGGCACGCAGTACGTGCGCCGCGTCGTGACGCTCGACGGTCCGCTCGATGACGCGCAACGCCAGCGCCTCGCCGAAATCTGCGAGAAAACGCCGGTCACGCAGTTCATCAAGCGTGGCACACGGATCGACACGACGTTGAACTGACACACGACGCACGCGGCGCACGATCGCCGCGCCAAAAGAAACGGGGGGCCGCGCACGATGCGCGGCCCCCCGTTGCGTCGCTACCGTCAGGCGCTTACAGGCCGAGCGCGGACAGGTCGAGCTTGCCGCCCTTCATCGGCGGGCACCAGAAATACGCGCCCGTCAGCGGCCGCGTGAAGCGGAACAGGCCGTCGACGATCCCGTCATCCGCGCCGCACATCCGGCGCATCTGCACGTCGAATGCGCGGAACGAGCAGCCGAACGCCACGAAGTAGAGGCCCGCGCGACGCGCGTCCGACCACGGCGACGAACGGCGCAGCATGAACGCCTCGGGCTCGAAGCTTTCCTGCGCGGTACGCTTCACGTGCGCGAACTCGGGTGCATCGTCGAGTTCTTCGTTGTCCGAGCGGCGACGCCCGATGATGTTGTCCATGTCGCCCGACGGAATGCGCTCCATCTGGTCGAAGTCGTGCAGCCATTGCTGGACCGCGACGAAGCTCGCACCGTCGAGCCCCGCGCCCTGCCCGGTCACGATCGCCGCGGCCACCGCGTCGTCGCCTTCCGGGTTCTCGGTGCCGTCCTCGTAGCCGGACAGGTCGCGATCGTTCGAATAGCGGAAACCGTCGACCGCATCCTGCAGCGCAAACGCCGGCGCCAGCTCGCGTTCGATCGCCCGCGTACGCAGCACGATCTCGCCGCGGTCGTCGCCGCGCAGCCAGACCCACACGTCGGCCGGCGTCGCCGGCAGCGTGCGGTCCTTCACCGCGAACGCCGGGAATTCGGTCAGACCCGGCACCGGGTGCCCGAGATGCGCCGCCAGCGCATGCCCGAACCCGACCACCGTGTCGCGTCCGTCGACGATCTCGCGCAGCGCGGCCAGCGCCGCCGCCACATTGCCGTCATTCGAAATCGTGAAAGTGAGGTATCGGGCCGCCGTATCGATCGGGGTCAGGATGCCTTGCTGAACGTCGCTCATCGTGTCCTCAGGAATGTATCGTGGTGAATCTGCGAGGGCCGCGGCGTCTTGCGCCGCAGACGCCGAAGTGTAATCGATGCGCGTGCCGCGCCCTTGCGCTGCCGCACTGGGAAAGGCCCGCAAAAGAAGGGCCCAAAACCCGAATACTAACCGTATCGACGCTGCAACGCGGCATTCATCAGACGTTGCGGCGCCCCCGGCACTGCTGATAGAATCTTTTCACGTCTTTTCGGCGTCCTTTCAACCGTTCACTTCAGGGGAGGTGCAGATGTTCCGAATGCCAGCAACCTTCCCGAACGTGGTCCCACGGCGCAGCTGATCCAGCCCGCCGTCCGCGCCGGCTCCCGAGTTTTCCGCTAACCCGTCAGCCGCGCCGTTTCCCGACAGCCCGTTTCGTTTCGCCGCACGGTTTCCGCGCGGCCCGGCTGTTGCGTTTTCGATGTTCTCCGAACCGGAAAGTCCCGTCGCGCGATGCGCCGGGCAACGATCAATGACCAGAAAAACCTCCCATCTGGGCGGCCAGGCATTCCAGGCCGTCTTCGGCTTCACCTTCCGTTACTGGCGCAAGCAGCCGGCCCGCACCGCCACGGTCGCGAGCCTTGCGCTGCTCGCCGCGCTCGCCGACGTGCTCACGCCGCTGTTCGCCGGTCGCCTCGTCGACGCGCTGTCGACCGGCCTGACCGACCGCGCCGCCGCCTGGCATGCGGCGCTCGTCGCGTTCGGCACGCTCGCCGCGCTCGGTCTCGGCGCGACGGTGCTGCGGCAAGGCGTCTACCTGAACATCATCACGCTCACCCTGAAGATGATGAGCGAGATCGCGGCCGCGTCGTTCCATCGCGTGCAGCGCTTCTCGACCGACTGGCACGCGAACAGCTTCGCGGGCTCGACCGTGCGCAAGATCACGCGCGGGATCTGGGCGCTCGACCTGCTGAACGACACCGTGCTGATCGCGCTGCTTCCGTCGGTCACGATGCTCGTCGGCGCCACCGTGCTGCTCGGCACGCACTGGCCCGTGATGGGGCTCGTCGTCGGCGCGGGTTCGCTGCTGTACATCACGGTGACGGTGGCGGTGTCGCTCGGCATCGTCGCGCCGGCCGCGCGGCTCGGCAACCTGTGGGATACGCGCATGGGCGGCGCGCTCGCCGACGCCGTGAGCTGCAATGCGGTCGTCAAGGCGTTCGGCGCGGAAACGCGCGAGGAAGCGCGGCTCGCGCGCGTGATCGCCAAGTGGCGGCAACGCACGCGCCGCACGTGGGTGCGCGGCACGTTCAACGGCGGGTTGCAGGGCGCGATGCTCGTTGCGATGCAGGCCGCGATGATCGGCGTCGCGCTGCGGCTGTGGGTGAACGACGAGGCGAGCGTCGGCGACATCGCGTTCGCGCTGACGATGTTCTTCATGCTGCAGGGCTACCTGCGCGACGTCGGCATGCACATCCGCAACCTGCAACGCTCGGTGAACGACATGGAAGAGCTCGTCGCGCTCGAACGCCAGCCGCTCGGCATCGACGATCGTCCCGGTGCGCCGGCGATCCGGATCGGGCAAGGCGAGATCCGCTTCGAGCACGTGACGTTCCGCTACGACAACCATCCGGTGCCGCTGTACGACGATTTCTCGATGCGGATCGCGCCGGGCGAGCGCGTCGGCCTCGTCGGCCATTCGGGGTCGGGCAAGACGTCGTTCATCAAGCTGATCCAGCGCCTGTACGACGTGTCGGGCGGCCGCATCACGATCGACGGCCAGGACATCGCGCGGGTGCGGCAGGATTCGCTGCGCAGCCAGATCGCGATCGTCCAGCAGGAGCCCGTACTGTTCCACCGCACGCTCGCTGAGAACATCGCGTACGCGCGCCCCGACGCGAGCCGGGCCGACATCGAGCGCGCCGCGCGGCTGGCCAGCGCGCACGACTTCATCGCCACGCTGCCGGACGGCTATGACACGCTCGTTGGCGAACGCGGGATCAAGCTGTCGGGCGGTGAACGCCAGCGGGTCGCGATCGCACGCGCGTTCCTCGCCGATGCGCCGATCCTGATCCTCGACGAAGCCACGTCGAGCCTCGATAGCGAAAGCGAGCTGCTGATCCAGCAGGCGATGGAGCGGCTGATGGTCGGCCGCACGACGCTCGTGGTCGCGCACCGGCTGTCGACCGTGCGTGCGCTCGACCGGCTGCTGGTGCTCGATCGCGGCAAGGTGATCGAGGAAGGCAGCCACGACGCGCTGATCCGTATCGACGGGGGCATCTACCGCCGGCTGTTCGAGCGGCAGGCGCTGGAACTCGCGAAGGGGCTCGCCGATTCGCCGCGACGCACGGCGGACGACGACGCCGGGCCGCTCGGCGAGCCGGCCGAAGTGTAACGCCAGCGTGTCGCAACGTGCGCCGGCGGTGCGGTCATCACCGCCGGCGCACGTCGACAATCGGATCCGGATCGAGGCCGTGCCAGGTGCACGGCCTTTTTTTTACGCCCGCGAATCGGGCCGGCCACCCCGACGCCACGCGCCGCAAGGCCGCCGCTTCCGGGATCCCTTATCATGTCGACCAGGAAATGTGCGACTAGGGATCGACCATGTTTACAGGAATTGTCCAAGGCGTTGCCACCATCAGGGCCATCGCCGATCACGGGGAACTGAGAACCTTCAGCATCGAATTCCCGGAGCGGTTTACCGACGACATCGAGATCGGCGCCAGCGTCTCGGTCGACGGTGTCTGCCTGACGGTGACGACCATCCATTCGCCGGCGCTGATCGACTTCGACGTGATGCTGCCGAGCCTGCGGATCACCACGCTGGCCGATCTCGCGACGGGCGGTCGCGTCAACGTCGAGCGGGCCGCGAAGGACGGCGCGGAGATCGGCGGGCATCCGCTGTCGGGCCATGTCGACTTCACGGGGACGATCCGGCACATCGCGTCGTCCGAGCATAACCGGATGGTGCGCATCGGCGTGCCGGACGCATTCAAGCGGTATGTGTTCGCGAAGGGCTATATCGCGATCAACGGCTGCAGCCTGACGGTGTCCGACGTCAACCGCGACGAGGGCTGGTTCGATGTCTGGCTGATTCCCGAAACGCGACGCGCGACGACTTTCGATGCGAAGGGCGTCAACGACACGGTCAACATCGAGATCGAGCGCAGCACGCAGGTGGTCGTCGACACGATCCGGGAATCGGTCAAGGAAACGCTCGGCGAACTGAACGGCGTCGTCACCGCATTGCTGGCGGAAAAAGGCATCGACATCGAGGAACTGCTGGCGCGGCATGTCGCGCGGCTGCCGAAGCAGTAACGGATACCGGCGCGCTAGGTGATCCGCTGGATCACCGCGTACCGGCTGCCGTCAAAAAACACCTCGACCCACGGCTCCGCCTCCTCGAACGTCCAGAGGACGAGATCAAGGTCGATCGGCTCGTCGTCGTCGGGCCAGGGCATGTTCCACCCGCCCGCGACGGCGACCACCCCATCCGTGTAGAGCGGGCATTGCGCCATCCACGCGCGCGCGTAGTCGTGCGCCGCGACGCCCTTGAAGTTGCTGTTGAATCCCCAGCCCCGTTGCCAGCCGTGTGCGTCGAGATATGCTTCGATCGCGGCGGAACCGAAGCGGAACACAGCGTCGATCGGCGGAAGCGACGTTGCTTCGGATCGGTACAGCGGGTGTTCGGACTGGACAGGCTGCACGGCGGTTTCCACGCGGCCTGATATCCCGTCCTCGTCGAGATACACGTTCAGCCATGTGCCGTCGCGCTCGACGGAAAGGCACAACGCGCCTGCGTCGACGCCATGCCAGTAGCCGGTGACGGGTTCGCCGTCTTCCGCGAAGCGGTATTGATGGCATGGCCTGGCAAGGCGCCGCGCTTCGATCAGAAAGTCTTCCAGCGTCATTGAATGTTCTCCCGGCTTCCATTGCCTTGGGTACCGCATGGATGCGTCGGACGATCGCCCGCCGCCGGATACGGACCGCGTTCACTCGATGGCATCGACGCCACGATGAAGCGTTCGATGTCGGCCGCCACGTGTTCGGGCGGTCCGTCGCTCGCAAACCGTTTGCAGTTCAGGCGCATGAACGCGGGGAACCGAGCGCGGATCTTGCGCATCTCGTCGGCCTCATTCGCATGCAGATACGGCCGGGACATTTGCCGGCCCACGACCAGTTTCGCGCAGCGTTCGAGATCGAACGACGGCAACAGGAGCGCGGTGAATCCGTCCTCCTCGATGCCGCGGCGAAGTGCCGGATACGCCGGCGCGACATCGGCCGGATACAGCATGAAACCGGACGAAACCGCGCAGATCGTGGGCGCCGACATGTCGTGCTTGAGGCGCTCGTACAGCCGGACGTTGTGCGACGCATACTCGGCATAACCGCGGCGCCGGATGAAATCGGCGATGTTCCCGTGCGCGGCCAGGAAACATTGATCCAGATCGACGAACCGCCAGTTCAGGCGTGCCGCGACAATCGCCCCGGCCGTGGTCTTGCCGGCACCGCCCGGCCCGATCAGATGTACCAGCAACAACACGCCCCCCTTCGACATCGCATGCATCGCGTTCCCGGAGGCGCCGCGACGAATCCGGCTTTCGCGCCCGCCTCACTCCGCTTCCGCCTGCGCGCCCTTCCCCACCGCCACGCGCTGCGCGCGATAAATCCCCGCGTGCCCCGAGAACAGATACGCGACGACACACGCGACGATCGCATACACGCCGATATCCGCGCCGAACAGTTCGATCGCCATGATCGTCGACGCGATCGGCGTATTGGCCGCGCCGGCGAACACCGCGACGAAGCCGAGCCCCGCCAGCACGGGCACCGGCAGCGCCAGCACCTGGCCGAGTGCGTTGCCGAGCGTCGCGCCGATGTAGAACAGCGGCGTCACTTCGCCGCCCTTGAACCCCGACGCGAGGGTGACGACGGTGAACGCGAACTTGCCTGCGAAATCGTAGAGCGGCAGCGGGCCATGAAACGCGGCCTCGATCGTCGGGATGCCGAGGCCGAGATATTGCGGCACGTTCCACTCGGTGGCGGCCACGGCGACCAGCAGGCCGCCGAGCACCGGCTGCAGCGGCGCATAGCGGACGACGCGCCTGAACCACGCGGTCAGCGCATGCGTCGCAAACGCGAACAGCCGCCCGACCACGCCGAACGCCATGCCCGCGACGACCGTCACGGCCAGCCCCGTCGCCGACACGGCCGGCACGAACGGAATCGCATACGCCGTGTGATGCACGCCCCACGCGCGACATACGGCGTCCGCGACGATCGCCGATGCGACGCAGGTCAGCAGCGCGTCGTACCGCACGCGTCCGATCGCGAGCACCTCGAGCCCGAACACGGCGCCCGCGAGCGGCGTGCCGAACACGGATGCGAAACCGGCCGCGATGCCCCCCATCAGCAGCACGCGGCGATGTTCGCGATCGAGACGAAACACGTGCGTGACGCGATCGGCGAGCGCGCCGCCCATCTGCACGGCGGTGCCCTCGCGGCCGGCCGAGCCGCCGAACAGGTGCGTGACGACGGTCGCGACGAGCACGAGCGGCGCCATCCGCTTCGGCACGAGCGCCTTCGGGTCGTGAATCTCGTCGATCAGCAGGTTGTTGCCGCGCGCGACGGACTGGCCGAAGCGATGGTAGATCCAGCCGGTCGCAAAACCGGCGGCCGGCAGCCCCCACAGCAGCCACGGGTGCGCCACGCGCGTGCCGGTCGCCCAGTCGAGCGCGATCAGGAACAGGGCGGAAGCCGTGCCGGCCAGCGTGCCAAGCAGGGCCGAGAGCGCGAGCCAGCGGCACACGTAGCGCACGGTCGCGAGAAGATCGGCAGAAGTCGAGAAAAACATGATTTCCAGATTCGACGGAACATCAAAACCTGGGCGGCAGAATACCGCATGGACGGCCTGCGACCTCCTGACGACCCAGGAACACGCAGGCATCATCAGCCGGGCTGACCGGCGGTTGAGGGCCGCACCGTGCGCAACGCGCCGGGTACGACCGCAGGGAGGCATGCCATCTCCGCTGGCCGCCATTGTACGCGACGCCCTGCGCCGCCCGCAATGCGGCCGCCGGCGCCCCGGAATGACGCGGCATCGCGGCGCCCGTCGGGCGCCGTCAGTCGCGCAGCGGCCGCGTGATGCGCGAGATCAGCTGAGGCGCGATCCGCTCGAGCGGCAGGATCGCCGATGCCGCGTTGATCGCCGCGGCCGCCTTCGGCATCCCGTAGACGGCGCTGGTCGCCTCGTCCTGCGCGATCGTGTAGCAGCCCTTCGCGCGCATCGCCTTCAGGCCGAGCGCGCCGTCGCGCCCCATGCCCGTCAGCAGCACACCGAACGCTTCGCCCTGCCAGCCATCCGCGACGCTGTTGAAGAACACGTCGATCGACGGCCGGTACGGCGTCTCGACCGGATGCCGCGTATAGCCGAGCACGCCCCGCGGCGACAGGTACAGGTGATCGTTGGTCGCCGCGAGCAGCACCTCGCCGGCCTGCGGCACGCTGCCCTGCCGCGCGACGCGCACCGGCAACCGCGTATAGCCGTCGAGCCACTCGGCCATCCCGAGCGCGAACGCCTGGTCGACGTGCTGGACGATCACGATTGCCGCCGGAAAGTCGGCCGGCAGCGCACGCAGCAACGCGGTCAGCGCGGTCGGCCCGCCCGCCGACGCGCCGATCGCGACGAGCGTCGGCTGGCCACGCTCAGGCGCCGGCCCCGGCGGCACGAGCGCCGCGCTCCGGCTTTCGAGCAGGCGGCCGATCTGGTCGATCTTTGCGAGCAGTGCCTGCGGCGACGCATCGGCCGACAGCCCGAGCGCGAGCGTCGGCGTGTCGACCGCATCGAGCGCGCCGGCGCCCATCGCTTCGTAGACCGACGACGTGTTCGCGCTGACGCTCGCCGTCACGATCAGGATCGCGCACGGCGAGCGCGCCATGATCCGGCGTGTCGCGGCCACGCCGTCGACCTTCGGCATCACGAGATCCATCAACACGAGATCGGGCGGATGCGCGACGCAGAAATCCACCGCCTCGTCGCCGTCGGTTGCGACCCACAGCACACGGTGGTCCGCGCGCAGCGCGAGCACGCGGCGCAGCGCCTCCACGGCGAGCGGCAAGTCGTTGACGATGCCGATGTTCATCCGCGCGCGTCCCCGATCAGGTCGTGGACGGCGTCGAGCAACGCCTCGTCGTGGAAGCTGCTCTTCGCGAGGTAGTAGTCGGCGCCCGCATCGAGCCCGCGGCGGCGATCCTCGTCGCGATCCTTGTACGACACGATCATCACCGGCAAGCGCTTGAGCATCGGATCGCTCTTGATCAACGTGACGAGCTCGATGCCGTCCATGCGCGGCATGTCGACGTCCGTGACGACCAGATCGAACCCTTCGCTGCGCACCGCGTTCCAGCCTTCCATCCCGTCGACCGCCACCGTCACGTCGTAGCCGCGCTTTTCCAGCAGCTTGCGTTCGAGTTCGCGCACCGTCAGCGAATCGTCGACGACGAGCACGCGGCGGCGCCGGTCGGCGAGCGCGAGCTGCGGATCACGCGTAAGCCGCGCGAGCTGCCCGCCGCGCACGAGCTTGTCGACCGAGCGGATCAGGTCCTCGACGTCGACGATCAGCACCGGGTCGCCGTTCTCGAGCAGCGCGCCGGCCGCGATGTTCTGGATCTTGTGCAGGCGGCTGTCGAGCGGCTGCACGACGAGCATCCGCTCGCCGAGGAAGCGGTCGACTGCGACGCCGTACAACTCGGGCTCCCCGCCGACCACCACGACCGCCGTGCTCGTGCGCGCGACGTCGGGCTCGCCCGCGTCGAGCAACTGGTGTGCAGCGACGAGGCCCGCGCGCCGGCCGTCGAACGGGAAATGCGGCTGCCCTTCGAGCACGTCGATATCGTCGTGTGCGAGTTCGAGCGTGCGGCGCACGTGCGCGAGCGGGAACGCATACGGTTCGCCGCCCACTTCGACGAGCAGGCTGCGGATCACCGACAGCGTGAGCGGCAACTGCAGCACGAAGCGCATGCCCGCGCCCGGCTCGTTGAAGATCCGCACCGCGCCGCGCACGCCGCGCACCATCTCCTGCACCGCGTCGAGGCCGACGCCGCGGCCCGACACGTCGGTCACCGCATCGCGCATCGAGAAGCCCGGCAGCAGCAGGAATTCGAGCAACTCCGGATCGGACAGCCGCGCGGCCGTCTCGTCGTCGGTCAAGCGCTGGCGCACGACGGCCGCGCGCAGCGCGTCCATGTCGACGCCCGGGCCGTCGTCGATCACGCTGACGAGCAGCGAGCCGGCGCTGTGACGCGCCTCCAGCGTCACGCTCGCCTCGGCCGGCTTGCCGCGCGCACGCCGTGCGTCCGGCGAATCGACGCCGTGATCGATCGCGTTGCGCAGCAGGTGGCCGAGCGGCGCGTCGAGCAGGTCGAGGATGTCGCGATCGACCTGCGTGCCCTCGCCGACGATCGAGAAACGCACCTGCTTGCCGAGCGAGCGCGCAAGATCGCGGACGATGCGCGGGTACGCGCGCGTCGCGTCGCCGAACGGCCGCATCCGGCACTGCAGCGCTTCGTCGTAAAGCTGCTCGGCGATATGCGTGCTGCGCCGCTCGAAGCGGTCGAATTCGTCCATGCGCTCGGCGAGCGAACGCTGCAGGTCGTTGAGCATGTGCCGCACTTCGTTCATCGACGCGAGCATGCCCGCGTCGAGATCGTCGGCGAATTGTTCGTATATCAAATCGAGCGACCGGGCCGCGTCGCGCTGGGCACGCTTCACGCGCAGCATCGATTCGGCGAACGGCTTGAGCCAACGCGATTCGACCAGCGACTCGCCCGACAGGCTCAGCAGCCGGTTCAGCGTATCCGCACGCACGCGGCGCATCGCACCGGCGCCGGCCACGCGGCCGGCCTGGGCCGGATCGGGCACCGGGCCCGACACGGCGAGCGGCGGCACCGCGGCGCCGGCCCCGACGGGCTCGTTCGCGGCGCCGTCGTGCTCGCGATACGGCACGACCGACGGCGGCACCGGCGGCGGGACGGCGGACGGCGCCTGCATCGTCTGCGCGCCATCGGCGCCGGTCAGCGCCGCAGCGAACACGTCGATCTCCGTCTGCGTCACGGGTTGCCCCTGCGGATCGCCGACGCGCACCAGCAGATCGACACCCGCCAGCAGCACGTCGACGTGCGTGGCCGTCAGTGCGATCGTGCCGGCCTGCGCGGCGACGAAGCACTCTTCCATCCGCCCCGCGATCTCGACGCCGAGCGGCACGCCGACGATGCGCGCGGCGCCCTTCAGCGAATGTGCGGCGCGCATGCATGCCTCGAGCGCGACGGAATCGGGTTCGCCCGATTCGAGCGCGAGCAGCCGCTCCGACAGCGCCTGGGTCTGCGTGCGCGTCTCCTCGCGATACAGCTCGAGCAGCGACAGGTGGCTCAGATCGTCATCGCCGCTCATCGCATGCTCCGTGTGACTGCGTCGAACAGGCGGTCGTCGTCGAGCAGGCCCACCGACTTGCCGCGCCACGACAGCACGCCGCGCGACAGGCCGGCGCTCGCGCGCCCGACCGTCGCCGGTACGGGCACCCAGTCGGAGGCGCCGAAGCGCAGCACGCCCTCGACTTCGTCGACCGGAAACACGACCGGCTCGCCCTGGTGCGCAGCCACCAGCAAGCGCGTGAAGCGGCCATCGTCACCGCCGCTGCCGCCCTTGCCGGCGCCGAGGCCGAGCAGCGCGCCGATCGAGATCGCGATGCGCAGCGTGCCGCGGATGTTGACCACGCCGCGCACGGCCGAATTGCGGCGATGCGGCAGCGAATGGATCGGCCGCGTGCCGGCGATCTCGCGCAGCACGCCGATCGGCAGCGCGAGCCATTCGTCGGCCACGCGGAATGCCAGCGCCGCGTGATGCGTATCGGCATCGGCGTCGTGCACGTGCGGCGCGCCGGGTGCGCTCATCCGGCGCGTGGTGTCGGCCATCTCGGCCCCGTCGAGCGGACGCTCGAGCAGCTTCGCCGCGTGATATGCGTACACCGGGCAGTTCAGGCAGCGCAGGCAGTCGTTCAGCCGCTCGCAGGTGCGGTCGCCGCGCGTGCCGATCCGGTTCCAGCAATCGTCGACGCCGATCGTCGTCTCGTCAATGGCAGCGGCGGCGCGGTTCATGAATTCCTCTGGTCATCGCGGTGTCGGTCCCCAACCCGTAGTCTTGTCAGCCGGCCGAGCGCCGTGCGCGCTCGAGCAGCCATTGCGCGCCCGCGCGATCGCCGCCGACGTCGAGCAGCGTCGCAAGATGGGTCAGCGCTTCGTGGTGCGTGGGCCGCAGGTACAGCGCCTTCCGGTAGAAGTCGCCGGCTTCCGCGGCGCGTCCGCGCGCATCCGCGATCAGCCCGTTCAGGTAGAACGCATCGGCATGCGGCCCGACGCGCGCCGAGAACTGCGCGAGCACGCGCTCGGCCTCGTCGAACGCGCCGGCATTCGCCAGCGCCTGCGCATCTTCCAGCGTCGGTGCGGCACTTTCGGCGGCCGGGGCGAGCGACGCGGCCGGTTCGGCCGCCGTCACCGGCAGGTCGCCCCGTGCGTCGAACGCGCCCGCGCGCACGGCCGGCGGCGCCGCGAACGCCTGACGCGTGTCGCCGACCCAGGCCGGCGGTGCGACCGCCAGCACCGAGCGGGTCGCCGCGAGCGGTGCCACCGTGAAACGCTCCGCGCGCCGATACGGTGCTGCCGCTGAGAACGGCGCCGCCGGCCGGGCCGCGAATACGTCGGGCACAGCGCCCGCGGTCTCGCGATGAAACGCGAATGCCAGCGGCACGCGTGCCGAGCGCATCCCGTGCCGCATCGCGACACCCGTCTCGGCCGGCCCGACGAACAGCACGCCGTCGTCGGCCAGGCGCTCGTCGAGCGAGCGGATCACGCGATCCTGCGCGTCGCGATCGAAGTAGATCAGCACGTTGCGGCAGAACACGAAATCGTAGCGAAAGCCCGTGTCCGCGGCCGGTTCGACGAGGTTCGCCTGACTGAACTGCACGCACGCGCGCACGCGCTCGTCGAGCAGCCAGCCGTCGCGGGTCGGTGTGAAATGCCGCGCGCGAAACTCCGTCGCGGTGCCGCGGAACGCGTTGCGCCCGTAGCAGCCGAGCCGAGCCTGCTCGATCGCGCGCGCGCTGAGGTCGATCGCGTCGATCGTGAAGCTGGCCGGGTCGAGCCCCGCGTCGAGCAGCGCCATCGCCGCGGAATACGGCTCCTCGCCTGTCGAGCACGGAGCACTCAGCACGCGGATCACCCGGCCGGGCAGCGCGGCGAGCCGCTCGGCCGCGAGCCGCGCGAGCGTCGCGAAGGCCTCGCGGTCGCGGAAAAACCAGGTCTCGGGCACGACGAACAGCTCGATCAGCGCACGCCGCTCGTCGGCCGACGCGTTGAGCTGCTGCCAGTAGGCGTCGAGCGCATCCTGCGTCACGGGCGGCCGCGCCGCCGACGGCAGGCGCTCGCCGTCCGCCTGCAGCGCGTGCACGCGTTCCGTCAGCGCGCGGGTCAGGAAATCGTTGCCGAGCGAATCGGGGTCGATGCCGGTCTCGCGCAGCAGCCAGCCGCGAAATCGCGATTCGGACTCTTTCATGCGGACTCTCCCCCATGGCCCGGCAGGCCGTCGAACAGATACAGGTGCGCCATGTCGTCGATCAGGTCGGATACCGATACCTGCTGCACGACCCCATCGGGCGTATTCGCGACGGGCCCGAGCCAGCGCGTGCGCGCGGTCGAGATGCCGCTCGACCGAAACGCCGCGCGGTCGATCCGCATCGTCTGCGTCGCACGCTCGACGATCAGCCCGATCGTACGCTCGCCGCCCGCTTCGTCCGTGCGATAGCGGACCATCACGAGCCGCGTCGAGCGCAACGCATGCGCGCGTCGCCCGAGCGCCAGCATCGGCACGTCGATCACCGGCACGGGCTGGCCGCCGCGCATCAGCAGCCCGGCGATCCATTCGGGGGCGCCGGGCACGGCCTTCGTGACCGCAAGCGGCAGCACCTCGTCGATGCCGGCCGCGTCGAGCGCATAGCGTTCGCCGTCGAGCGCGAATATCAGGAACAGCGCGTGAGCGCCGTGCTGCGTGTCGGCGCGCGTCACGCGTCGACCTTGAAGCGCGACACGCTGGTGCGCAACTGGTTCGCGACGAGCGTCAGGTCGTCGATCGCCTGCGACGACTGGCGCAGCGACTCGGCCGTCTGCTGCGCGGCCTCCGACAGCTGCGACAACGCCTGCGTGATCTGCTCGGCGCCGTTCGCCTGCGTCTGCATGCCTTCGTTGACCATCTGGAAACGCGGCGCGAGCGTCTGCACCTCGGCGATGATCTGCGACAGCTGCCCGCCGACCTGCTGCACGTCGAGCATTCCGCGGCGCACTTCCTCGGAGAACTTGTCCATCCCCATCACGCCCGCCGACACCGCCGACTGGATTTCCTTCACCGTCTGCTCGATGTCGTAGGTCGCCACCGCCGTCTGGTCGGCGAGACGGCGGATCTCGGTCGCGACGACCGCGAAGCCGCGGCCGTACTCGCCGGCCTTCTCGGCCTCGATCGCCGCATTCAGCGACAGCAGGTTGGTCTGGTCGGCCACCTTGGTGATCGTCGCGACCACCTGGTTGATGTTCAGCGCCTTCTCGTTGAGGATCGCGAGCTTCGCGTTCACCGAACCGGCCGCGTCCATCACGCTGCGCATCGTCTCGCCCATCCGCGTGAGCCCGCTCTGGCTCACGCCCGCGAGCGTCGCCGACTGCTCGGCCACGCCGGCCACCTCGTTCATCGTGCGCAACAGGTCGCGCGACGTCGCGAAGATCTCGCGGGAGGTCGCGCCGATCTCGGTCGTCGTCGCCGCGGTTTCGTTCGCGGTCGCCTGCTGTTCGCGCGACGTCGCGGCGATCTCGGCGACCGACGTCGTCACCTGCAGCGACGACTGCTGCGCGCGCGAGACGAGTTCGGTCAGCTCGTCGGCCATCCGGTTGAAGCCCGTCTCGAGTGTGCCGAATTCGTCGCGGCGGCGCAGGTCGAGGCGGCGCGTCAGGTTGCCGGTGCGCATCACGTCGTGCACCTCGACGAGCCGCGCCATCGGCACGGTGACCGAACGGAACAGCAAATAGCCGAGCGCGATCGCGGACAGCAGCATCACCGCCAGTGCGGTCGCGAGGACGACCTCGGTGTCCTGCACGGATTCGCGGATCAGCTTCGCGGACTGGTCGGCGAACTTGCGGTTCTCCTGCACCAGCGTATTGGCATTGCGCACGACCTCGACCCACACGGGCTGCACCTTCGCGTAGGCGGCAACGGCCTCGTCGTGCGATACGCGGTGTTTCTGCACGGCTTCGTTCAGCAGCGGCTGGTAGCGGTCGTAGGCGCTGCGAAAGGTCGCGAAACGCTGACGGTCGTCGTCGCGGAACGTCGTGTTCTGGTAATCGACCGACAGCGACTCGACCTCCTTCAGCGCGTCGGCGATTTTCGCGAGATCGCGCTGTACGGCTTCGGGGTCGGTGTCGACGAACGTTGCCTGCTGCAGCAGCGCGAACGATTCGTTGACCGAGCCGCGCAGCGACGCCGCGAGGTAGACGCCGGGCAGCGAGTCGCGCTCGATGCTGACGGCCTCGCTGTTGATCGCGCGCAGTCGCTCGTACGACACGCCGGCCGTCACCAGCATCAGCACGAACAGCACGCCGAAGCTGAGCAGGATGCGATTGCCGAGCGTCAGCCGGGCAGCGCCGATCGTCGGATGCAGGCTTTCATTGGTCGCGCGGGGCGTCACGGTGGCCATGTTCGTTATGGGCTTTATAAAATCAGCGTTGAAAAAATCCGCGCCCGCCTGCGCGCCGAACGGCGCGCCACGAGCGCATCGGGGTCTGCGGGCAGCGCGGCGCCGGCAGGCCGCGCCGCGAAATCACCGCTCCGCTTGCGCCGGCAGCCGAAGCGCGACCATGAAGCCGCGCGCCGTATTGCGCATCAGGATCTGGCCGCGATGCCGCGCCGCCGTCGCGCGGACGAACGCGAGCCCGAGGCCGAAGCCGCCGCGCGCCGCGCCATGCGCGGATTCGAGTTGCACGAACGACTCGGTCGCGGCCGTGCGCTGCTCCGGCGCGATCCCGGCGCCGGTATCCTCGACACCGATCAGCCATGCACCGTCCTCGCTGCTCAGCGTGCAGTGCACGTCCGTGCCGGCCGGGCCGTACTTCAGCCCGTTGTCGATCAGGTTCGCGACCGCGCGCGTCAGCATCATGCGGTCGCCCATCGTCACGCATTCGGCATCGGGCACGTGGCCGACGACCCGGCTGCCAAGCCCGGCCGCCTTCTCCCACAGCTGGTCGACGGCATCGAGCACGATCTCGTTGAGACTCACCACCTCGTGCGCGCGGCGCTCGGACTGCGCGCGGGTCAGGTGGATGAAGCCGTCGGCAAGCGCGAGCGCGCGCCGCGCATGGCCGGCAATGCGCTCCATGATCGCCGGCATCTCGCCGTGCTCGCTCCGGTAGACGTCGAGCAGCGCGAGGATCGACGTCTGCGGCGAACGCATGTCGTGCGACAGGAAATCGAGCGCCTCGTCGCGCTGCCGGGACATCAGGTAAGAATTCGAGTGATAGCGGATGCGGGCGGCCAGTTCCATCGCATCGGGGAGCTTCACCAGGTAGTCGTTCGCGCCGGCGATGAATGCCTCGCGCTTGACGATCGGCTCCTCCTTCGCGGACAGCACGATGATCGGCACGCGAGCGGTGGCGGCGTCCGCGCGCCACGCGCGGACCAGATCGAGGCCGTCGATCTCCGGCATCACGAGATCCTGCAGGATGACCGTCGGCTTCACGTCGCGCGCGACCGCCATCGCCCGGTGCGCGTCGGTGCACACGTGCAGGTCGATGTCATGTTCGCTGCGCAGCGCGCGGCGGATCACCTCACCGACGAACGGTTGATCGTCGACGAGAAGGACCGATAACCCCGATTCAAGACAATCCGAGGCATTATCACCGCTCGATTCTTTCATGAATACAGTTTCAAACGCCGATTCTCCAATCGATTCTTTCATAGGAGTTGCTTATCAGACTTGGACGCTATCTTATTTTGGCGGTTGAAAAACCCGCCTGATTTTGCCGATTTGGCCTGTCGGCACTGCCTTGCAGGGCTCCGGACGCCGATTTCTCCCCGTTAGCGGCCGCATTACCTCCGCATCCTTTCTCTCAATAAACATAACCGGCTGATTCTAAATGAAATTAGAACACAGCATCTATCTCCTTCCGGTTTAGTTTTGCCAAATATGCAGAAAGAGACGGAAAGAGTTAAATCAGATCATTTCCGGATTCGAAAGACGATAACGTTTGCGAGACCGGTGCGATAAGGTTTGCATGCGCCGCAAGGCTGCTTGCCCGCCACATTTGAGGGCCGGATGAAAATCCCCCCAATCGACGGGCGCGCGAAAAAAAAGCGCGCCGGACCGCGATCGGACCGGACGCGCTTCGAGCCGGCTGGCGCCGGCCGCTCGATGGCGGTATGACGCAGGCCTGCGGCCTTACCCGCGCGCGTGCTGCGCGGACACTTCCTGCAGGTCGAGGTCGCGTTCGAGTGCGTGCAGCATCTCGTCGTGGATGTGGCCCGAACGGTGCAGGCGCAACAGTTCCGCACGCCCGGCCTTGATCGCGGCCAGCACGACGTCATAGTGTGCGGCACGCACTTCTGCCGGATACGCGGGCTCGTTCTTCGCCCGCTCGGTCAATTCCGCGCGATAGGTGTACTGCTCGAGCAGGCGTGGATGGATCACGACCCCGTTCTCGTCGCGCACGAGCGGCTGGATCGCCGCGAGCTGCGCCGCCTCGACGTACGCCCACGTCTGCGGCTCGGTCAGGTGGTGGGCCGCGCGTTCTTCGCGCTGCGGCAGGCGCAACAGCCGGATCAGCGGCCCGATCGTCGTGCCCTGCAGCAGCACGGTGACGAGGATCACCGCGAACGACGCGACCAGGATCACGTCGCGGCCGGGCATCGCCTCGGGCAGCGACAACGCGATCGCCAGCGTGACGACGCCGCGCATCCCGGCCCAGCTCATGATCGTCGCGGCCTTCCAGTCGGGCGCTTCACCGCGCCGCGCGATCCCGCGCACCGGCCACTTCAGCGCCTCGACCGCGTAAATCCACACGAAGCGCGACACGATCACCGCCGCCAGCACCGCGAGCATCGGCGGCACCATCGTGGCGAGCACCTGCTCGAAGCCGCCGAGCCGGTGGATCGCGCCGCGCAGCGACAGCCCGATCAGCACGAACACCATCGCTTCGAGCAGGAACACGATGACCTGCCAGAACGCGGTGCCGCGCGTGCGCACGGCCGCCGAGAACACCTCGTGCTGATGCCAGCCGATGATCATGCCGGCCGTGACGGTGGCGATCACGCCGGACACTTCGGCCATTTCCCCCGCGATGTACGCGATCCAGCCGGCGATCACCGCAACGGTGATCACGAGATAGTCGTCGTCGAGCAGCTTCAGGAACCACACGACGAGCTTGCCGACCGCAAAGCCGATCGCCACGCCACCGAGCCCCAGCTCCGCGAAGCGCACGACCGCGTGCTCGAGGCTGAACGCGCCGGTCAGCGCGGCCGCGACCGCGAAGCGGAACAGCACGAGGCCGGCCGCATCGTTCAACAGGCTCTCGCCCTCGAGCAGCACCATCAGCCGGCGCGGCAGCGCGACGCGCTCGAGCACGGCCTTCGCTGCAACGGCGTCGGGCGGCGACACGATCGCGCCGAGCGCGAAGCACGCGGCCCACGGCAACGACGGCGCCACCCAGTGCACGGCGAATCCGACCGCGAACGTCGTGAACACGACCGCGCCGATCGCGAGCAGCAGGATGCCGCCGACGTGGCGCTTGAACTCCTCCCACACCGAGAAGTACGCGCCGTCCATCAGCAGCGGCGGCAGGAACACCAGCAGCACCAGTTCGGGGTCGAGATTGATCGGCGGCAGGCCGGGGATGAACGCGATGCCGATGCCGCCGATCAGCAGCGCGGCCGCGGGCGGCAGCCGCAGCCGCTTGGCGATGCATTCAAGCGCGACGATCGCGAGGAATGACAACAAAACCAGCTTGAATGCCGAGACGGGAGACATGAATCGACCTCGTGAAGAATGAATTCGCGCTTTCCGGCGTCGTACCCCGGTCGGCAGTTTCGCGCGATTACATCACGAGGCGAGGCCCGCAGTCGAGCGCGTTCGGGCGGCCCGCCGCGTGCCGCGGGCACCGTGCGAGCCGGCGCCGGCCCGACGTGCACGAGGTGCACGAGGTGCACGAGGTGCACGAGGTGCACGAGGTGCACGACGCCATGAAAAACGGCACGCGGGCCGGCCCGATCGCCCGCCTGCGTGCCGTCGCGGCGCCGCGCTGCCTGCCCGCGCGTTACCGGCGCCGCACGACCATCAGCCGCGGCTCGGTCATGTCCTCGATCGCGTAGCGGATCCCTTCGCGGCCGAGCCCCGAATCCTTCACGCCGCCGTACGGCATGTTGTCGACGCGGAACGACGGCACGTCGTTGATCACGACGCCGCCGACCTCCAGCTCGTCCCACGCACGCTGCGCATGTGCGAGCGAATCGGTAAACACGCCGGCCTGCAGCCCGAAGTCGCTGTCGTTCACGCGCGCGAGCGCATCGTCGAAGCGGTCGAATTTCTCGAGGATCGCGACGGGGCCGAAGGCCTCCTTCCGGTACAGGTCCTGATCGTGCCCGACGTTTTCGAGCAGCGTCGCCTCGAACATCGCGCCATCGACCTTGCCGCCCGCGACGATCTTCGCGCCCGCCGCGACGGCCGCATCCATCCAGCCCGACAGCCGGCGCGATTCGGATTCGGAGATCATCGGGCCGACGAACGTCGACGGATCCTTCGGATCGCCCATCTTCAGCGAACGGGTCTTCGCGATCAGCTTTTCCCGCAACGCGTCGTACAGGTCGGCATGCACGAGGACCCGCTGCACGCCGATGCAGCTCTGGCCCGACTGGTAGTACGCGCCGAACGCGAGACGCTCGACCACGTAGTCGAGCCGGTCGCGCTGGTCCGCGTCGACGATCGCGGCCGCGTTGCCGCCGAGCTCCAGCACGACTTTCTTCTTGCCGGCCTTCTCCTTCAGCGCCCAGCCGACGGCCGGCGAGCCCGTAAACGACAGCAGCTTGAAGCGCTCGTCGGTCGTGAAGAGATCGGCGCCGTCGCGATGCGCGGGCAGTACCGAGAACGCGCCCTTCGGCAAGTCGGTTTCGGCGAGCACCTCGCCGATGATCAGCGCGCCGATCGGCGTGCGGCTCGCGGGCTTCAGCACGAACGGACAGCCGGCCGCGAGCGCGGGCGCGACCTTGTGTGCGGCGAGGTTCAGCGGGAAGTTGAACGGCGAGATGAACGAGCACGGGCCGACCGGCACGCGCTTCGTGTAGCCCGTATAGCCCTGCGCACGCGCGGAGATCTCGAGGTTGATGATTTCGCCGTCGATACGCACCGATTCCTCGGACGCCACGCGGAACGTGTCGATCAGCCGCGTGACTTCGCCCTTCGAATCGTTGATCGGCTTGCCGGCCTCGATGCACAGCGCCTCGGCCAGCTCGTCGAAGCGCTCGCGAAAGCGCGCGACGCAATGGTCGAGCACCGCCTGCCGCTTGTAGGCCGGCAGCTCGCGCATCGGCTTCGCGGCGGCAACCGCCGCGCCGATCGCCGCATCGATCGCCTTCGCGTCGGCCAGCGCGACGCGCGTCGCAACCTCGCCGCTGAACTTGTCCGTCACTTCCAGATCGGTGTTCGCGTAGACGGCTTCGTTGGCGAGGTAGTACGGATAGGTTTCCTTCAACATGGAGCGGCTCCTTCCTGTGAACGGGACATTCAGAGTTGCGCCGACAGGCGCTTGATCTCGCGGTTCAGCACGCGCTCGTTGTCCGAGTAGTCGATCGGCACGTCGATCACGTGCACGCCCGGCGACGAGAAACACTCGCGCAGCAGCGGCTCGAGATCGTCGGCCGATTCGACGCGATGCCCGTGCGCGCCATAGCTTTGCGCATACGCCACGAAGTCGGGGTTCTGCAGCGTCATCGCGAAATCGGGGAAGTTCATGTTCTCCTGCTTCCAGCGGATCATGCCGAACGCGTCGTCGCGCAGGATCATCACGACGAGGTCGAGCTTCAGCCGCACGGCCGTTTCGAGCTCCTGCGAATTCATCATGAAGCCGCCGTCACCGCACACGGCGATCACCTTGCGCTGCGGATGCACGATCTTCGTCGCGATCGCCGACGGCAGCCCCGCGCCCATCGACGCGAGCGCGTTGTCGAGCAGCAGCGAATTCGGCTCGTGCGCGCGCCAGTAACGCGCGAACCAGATCTTGTACATCCCGTTGTCGAGACAGACGATGCCGTCGACCGGCATTGCGTTGTACAGATCGTTGACGATTCGCACCGGGTACATCGGGAAGCGCGCATCGTGCTGGCCCTTCTCCAGATGGGCGTCGAAATGCGCCTTGATCATCGCGAAGCGCTCGAAATCCCAGTGCGGCTGCGGCGCAAGCGCCTCCTTCATCTGCCACACCGCATTCGCGATGTCGCCGACCACCTCGATCTGCGGGAAGTAGACGGGGTCGACCTGCGCACCGAGGAAGTTCACGTGGATCACGGTCTTGTCGTCGGTACGCATGAAGAACGGCGGCTTCTCGATCACGTCGTGGCCGACGTTGATGATGCAGTCCGCATGCTCGATCGCGCGGTGCACGAAATCGCCGTCGGACAGCGTCGCGTTGCCGAGCCACAGCGGGTGCGTCTCGTCGATCACGCCCTTGCCCATCTGCGTCGTGAAGAACGGGATGCCCGTCTTGTCGACGAATTCGAGCAGCATCTTGCAGGTGGTCTTGCGGTTGCCGCCCGCGCCGATCATCAGCAGCGGATGGCGCGCGGCCTGGATCGCGTCGACCGCGTGCGCGACCGCCTTCTCCTCGGCCACCGGCCGCCGGCTGAAGCTGCGCGGAATCGGCTTGCCGTCGCCCTCCTCGTGCGCGATGTCTTCCGGCAGTTCGAGGTGCGCGGCGCCCGGGCGCTCTTCCTCCGCGCGGCGAAACGCCTCGCGCACGGCCGACGGGATGTTGCCGATCGATACGATCTGCCGCGTGAACTTCGTGAGCGGCTGCATCATGTCGACGACGTCGACGATCTGGAAGTGGCCCTGCTTGCTCGACTTGATCGGCTTCTGCCCGGTGATCATCAGCATCGGCATGCCGCCGAGCTGCGCATACGCGGCGGCCGTCACGAAGTTCGTCGCGCCGGGCCCGAGCGTGGCGATACACACGCCGGTGCGGCCCGTCAGGCGGCCGTAGGTGGCGGCCATGAACCCGGCCGCCTGCTCGTGCCGGGTCAGCACGAGCTTGATCTTCGATCGCCGCAGCGATTCGAGCAGATCGAGGTTTTCCTCGCCGGGAATGCCGAACACGTACTCGACGCCTTCGGCTTCCAGCGCCTTCACGAACAGATCCGATGCTTTCATGGGGGACTCTCGGTTGATGCCGCCTGCCCGGCCTACGGACGCGCGGCGTTCAGAACGCGCGCCGGCCTACGGCACGCGGACGCTTTACCTACTGGACACAAACCACGGCACTTCCCGCCACCTAATGCACGCAATGCGCGATGCGCGGCGGCGCCCCCGGATACCGGAGGACAAACGGACCCGCCCGTGCGCGGCGAGCGCGCACGGGCGGCAAAGACGTGATTGATTGTAGACGGATTCGGAAAACTTCGACTTCGGCCGAACGGCCATTTGGCGCGCAAACGAAGCTGGCGGCCCTAATGTAGCGGCTGCGGAATAGCCCGATACATCTGTGAACCATGGTTGACATACTGCAATCAATGCCCTACAGTGCGCCTACGTTCAGCATCCGGACCACCGACGTCTTCGACGCATGGTTTGCCGGCCTGGCGGATCGCGTCGCGAAGCGCCGCATCCAGGCACGCATCGACCGCCTGTCGATGGGCAATCCGGGCGACTGGAAATCCGTCGGCTCGCCGGTCGTCGAAATGCGTATCGACCACGGTCCCGGCTACCGCGTCTACTACGTCCGGCGCGGAACGATCTGGGTCATCCTGCTCTGCGGCGGCGATAAATCGACGCAACAGGCCGACATCCGCGCCGCGCACGCGATGCTTGCGCATCTCGACATGGAGTAATCGATGGACAAGATCCACACCCGGCCGTGGGATTCGGCCGACCATCTGAAAACCGAAGACGACATGGCCGACTACTTCGAAGCCTGCCTGCAAGAAGCCGGCGACGATCCGGCCTTCATCGCGCACGCGCTCGGCGTGATCGCACGCGCCCGCGGCATGTCGCAGGTCGCGCGCGATGCGGGACTGTCGCGCGAAGGGCTGTACAAGGCGCTGTCGCACGACGGCAACCCGAGCTTCGGCACGATCCTGAAGGTCATCAAGGCGCTCGGCCTGCAACTGCACGGCTCGAAAGCGCACGCGTGATGCGTGGGCGCGCGCCATCGCGCCGTCTGCGCGATGGCCGCGGCCGCATCAATGCAGCCAGCCGGCCGCCCAGCGCGGCACCAGCGACACCAGGTACAACCCGAGCCCGATCAGTCCACCGACAAGCGTGCCGTTGATGCGGATGTACTGCAGATCCTTGCCGATGTTCAGCTCGATCTGCCGCGACATCTCGCGCGCATCCCAGTTGCGCACCGTGTCGCGAATGTGACGCATCAGGAAATCCGCGAAATCCGGCGCCATCTCGTGCACGGCCTTCTCGACGTGCTCGTTCAGCGACGCGCGCAATGCCGGGCTTTCCGCCAGCCGCGCACCGAGCCAGCCGCCGAGCAGCGCGGCCTGCCGGTGCAGCGCCGAGTCGGGGTGCGCGAGATCGGCCTTCAGCCATTCGCGCAACTGGTCCCACAGATCGCGCGCATATTCGTTGAACGCGGCACCGTCGCGGATATACCGCTTGATCTCCTCGCCCTTCTCGATGAACGCGGGATCGTGCTTCAACCGCTCGGTCAAGCGCACGACCGTCCGGTCGAAGCGCTGCCGCAGCTCGTGCTCGGGATCCGCCGCCACGCCTTCCAGCACGCGGCTCACCGCGCTCGCGAGCATCCGCGCGCCGTTCTCGCCGAACCACTGCGTCGGCATGATCTTCTCGACCTTCGGGTACTGTGTCTTCAGCCATTCGACGATGAAGCCCGCGATCACCTCGCGGTTCTCCTCCTTGTCGAGCACGTCGACCACCTGTTCGATCGCATCGTCGAGCAGCGCCTGGTGGCGGCCGTCCTTCGTCAGCGTGTCGAGGATCGCGCCGGCCGATTGCGACAGGTCGACCCGGTCGAGCACCGCGCGAAACGCGTCATGGACGAACGACTGGATCCGCGCGTCGTCGGTCATGTCGAGCGCGAAACTCATCAGCTTCGTCACATAGCCGCCGAGCGCATCGGTGTTCGCCGGCTCGCCGAGCCACGCGCCGAGTTTCTGCGCGGGGTCGTGCTGGCGAATCTGCGCGGCGAGCGCATCGGGGCCGAGGAACTTCTCGCGCACGAACACCGCGAGGTTGTCGGCGATCTTGTCCTTGTTCTTCGGAATGATCTCGGTATGGCGCGATACGAACGGGATCGGCACGCGGCGGAACAGCGCGACGACCGCGAACCAGTCGGCCAGCGCGCCCACCATCGCGGCTTCGGCCACGGCCTTGAAGCCGTCGACCCACGGGCCGCGCGGCAGCAGGATCGTCGCGACGAACACCGCGACCGCGGCCAGCAGCAGCCACAGCGCGCGGCGCTTGCTGCGTGTCAGTTCAAGGGCTTTGTCTGGCGTCATGGGCAACCGGTCGGGCGAACGATGCCGCTAATATGCACCGGTTGCGGTGCCGCCGACAAACATTGCGACGCCCATCGGGCGGGCGGCATCGTCAGCATGCCGGGCCGGACGACCATGCGGCTGCTACAGGAACGTCTTCAGGTTCACCGCCGGATCGGCGAGCTTCACAGGATCGGGCACCGCCCCCGCCGCGATCAGCCGGCGCGACGCGCCGATGTCGCGCCCCAGGTTCGCCGCGGCCACCGCGACGATCTTGCCATCGTCGCCCAGCCCGAACACCGTGAACGGCCCGCTCGCCGGATCACCGCGCACGACGGTCGTGCATTCGCTGCCGAACAGCCCGAGCATCTGCAGGTTGCAGTCGTACTGATCGGACCATAACCACGGCAGCTCGGCATAGCTTTCGTCGGCCCCGAGCAGGTTCGCGGCCGCGACGGCCGGCTGGTTCTCGGCGACCTGCCACGATTCGATCCGCACGTGACGCCCGAGCAGCGGATTGAAGTGCATCGTCACCTCGCCCGCCGCGAAGATCGCGGGATCGGTCGTGCGACAGCCCGCGTCGACGCGTATCCCGTTGTCGACGTCGAGCCCGGCCGCCTGCGCAAGTTCGACGTTGGGCACGACACCGATGCCGACCACGACGATATCGGCCTGCACGTCGCCGCGATCGGTCTCGACGATCGCACCGCCGGCCGGTGCACGACGAATCGCACGCGGCAGCGTCGCCATCTGAAACACCACGCCGCGCGCGTCGTGCAACTGACGCGCATACGCACCGACGACTTCCGGCAACGCACGCTGCAGCAACCGGGGCGCCGGATCGATCACCGTCACGTCGCAACCGAGCTGGCGCGCCGCCGCCGCGACCTCGAGGCCGATGAAACCGCCGCCGAGCACCGCGACACGGCGGCCCGGCGCGAGTTGCGCGCGCAACGCACGCGCATCGGCAACCGTGCGAACGTAATGCGGCTCGACGCCTTCGTCGATCGCGCCGCCGAACCTGCGCACCCGCGAACCCGTCGCGAGCACGAGCCGCGCGTACGGCAGCGTCGCGCCGTCGTCGAGCCGCACGCGCCGCGCGTCACGCTCGATTGCATCGACGCGCGTGCCGAGCCGCAGCTCGATGCGCTGTGCGTCGTACCACGCCGCGTCGCGCACGAACGCGCGCTGCTCGCCGCCGTCGCTCATCAGCGCATCCTTCGACAGCGCGGGCCGGTCGTACGGCAGCTCGCGCTCCGCGCCGATCATCACGATGCGCGCGGCGGCGTCGCGCTCGCGCAGCGCTTCGGCCGTGCGCCGGGCCGCGTGGCCCGCGCCGACGATCACGAACGGATCAGCCGACATTGACTTCCACCTGCCCGTCGACGATCCGGATCGGATAGGTCTTCACCGGCTCCGTGATCGGCGCGCATTTCGGCGCACCGGTGCGGATGTCGATCAACCCCTGGTGCAGCGGGCATTCGACGCAACCGTCCTCCACATAACCTTCGGACAGCCGCGCATGGCCGTGCGTGCAGAGGTCGTGCATCGCGAACAGCTCGTCGCCGATCCGGAACACGGCGATCGGCTTCTGGCCGGCCACACGCGCGGCCGGTTCGTCTTCGGTGAATTCGTCGTAAGCGCCGAGCGGGTGCCACTCGGCGAGCGTTGCTTCGGTCATGTCGGTTCCTTGCTTCGTCAGATCGGGGTGGCGAGCAGCGTCTGCACGCGCGACGTGTCGTAGATCACGCGCTTGGTCTTGTAGCGCAGCCCGTCGGGCGTGCGCACGACCGTGTCGTAGTACTTGCCGGCCTGGTACACGTTCGATTCGCCGTTGCTGCGCGTCTGCACGACGACGTAGTTGCTCTCGGTGTCGATCTCGCCGTCGCGTTCGGCGACGATCGTCAGGCCCGACGTCATGTGCCGGTACGTATGCTCTTCGTAGATGTTCGCGTGCCGCAGCGACACCACGCGGTCACGCAGCATCCGCTGGTTCGTGCAGTGGACGATCCCGACCGGCAGCCCGAGATCGGCGTTTTCCTTCGGCACGATTTCGTACGTGCAGTCCTCGGTGAACATTTCCGGCCAGTGTTCGAGCCGGTCGTTGTCGAGGTGCCCGATATAGCGGTTCTGGAGCATGTAAATCTCGAACCACGTCTTCATGTCTTCCGTCATTTCTCGCTCCCGCTTCAATAGCCCATCAGCTTCTGGTAGCCGACCCAGAACTTGCGGATCAGGCTTTCGGTGATCACCGTGTCCTGCTGGTCCGGATTGCCGCGCGACATCTCGATCACCGACGTCGCATCGGCGTCGCGCACCGTGCCGCGCTGCACGAGCTCGGTCGCTTCGGTGTCTTCCATCGAGATATAGCCGGCCGGCCCGACGAGGTTCGCCTGCTTGATGCGCAGCGCGCGCAGCTCGGGCGTGTCGTCCGCATAGCCGAAGAAGTGGAAGATCAACTCGAAGTTGTCGGGGCCCTTCGGCAGGATCTGTCGTGCAACCAGCGTGTTGTGGATCTGCTGGATCACGAGCTGCGGGAAGATCGGCTGGATATGGTTCGTGCAGTCCTCGTCGTATTCCGACACGAGATCCAGGATCGATTCGTCTTCGAGGTGGAAGCCCTCGTCGAACGAGCGGATGTTCTGCTGCTTGTACGCGGCCGACGTGTCGTCGTTCGTCTTCGTCACCGTGATGATGCTGTGCAGCCCGTGGTTCGCGTCCGGAATCGAGCGCGCCTTCATCCCGACGCGGAAGATGTTGAAGGTCGTATGGAACAGGTGCAACATGCTCGCGTGATACGGATCCTTCACGTTCTCCATGTACAGCTTCCAGTTCGACTTCGAATACTGGCGCGTGCAGCCGAGATACTCGATCGGCTTGTGGAAGATCCGGTCGATCCACGGGCGCATCTGCTCGCCGAGGTAGTCGGGCAGCGGCATCACGTCGTCGCTGAAAGTGGCGAACACCAGCCCGCGATAGCTGTCGACGCGCAGCTTGCGCAGCCCGTGCTGCTTCGGATCGAAATCCGCCGGCATCCCGGTCATCCCCTTCTGGCCGCGCCGGAACGGCACGCCGAGCAGGTTGCCCGTGTTGTCGAAGCTCCACTGGTGATACACGCACGTGTGCGAGCTCGCGTTGCCGCGCGACTTGCGGCACACCTGCGCGCCGCGGTGTGCGCAACGGTTCACCCATGCGGCGAGCGTGCCGTCCTCGGCGCGCGTGACGACGACCGGCGTGTCGCCGACGAACGTGCTCTTGAAGTCGCCGGCGTTCGGGATTTCCGCTTCCAGCGCGACGAAGTTCCACGTCGGCCCGCGGAAGATGCGTTCCTGCTCGCGTTCGTAGACGGCCTGCGAGCTGAACACCTTGTACGGCACGCGCGAGCCGTCGTCGTGCGGAAAGCTCACGTCGGACGCGTCGCCGCGCGCGGCGAACACGACGGGCGATTCTGTCTGCTCCATGTCGGACTCCTTGTTGATCCGTTGCATTAATAAGATGGGGTCCATTTTTGAAAGGCTAATATTCGCCGTCTATCCGGAAAGTGCGATTGCGGCGGTGCAATATCCACTTTCGGCGGATTTCTGAGCTAGCATGGCGGCACGCACGATGCGGCATTTGATCGAGACCCATTCGTCGGATCGAAGCGCGCCGCCCACAATCAGGCTGATGCCCATGTCCCCAACATCGTTCGAGCCGCTCGCGCTGCGCGCGCACCGGCTGTTCGAATCCCGCGATCTCGACGAGACGCGCGAGCGGATCTCGCGCGTGATGCAGCCGCACGCGCTGCTGCCGAACGGCCGCGTGCACGGGGCGTCGCATATGGATTTCGTCAGGCTCGGCGGGCTCGGGATCGGCACGATCGCGTTCGGCGACGCGATGCGCGTGCAGGTCGACGCGGTCGACGGCTATTACCTGCTGATGTTCTGCCTGTCCGGCCAGGCCGAGGTGCGCGCGATGGGGCGGCAGCTCGGGGTCGACGGCCAGACCGGCGTGCTGTGCGCGCCCGGCGAGCGCTTCGACGCGGTGCTGTCCGCCGATTGCGAGCAGTTCGTGCTGCGCATCGACGCGGCGACCGTCGGCTCGCTGACCGGCGACCCGCGCGCGACGCTCGACCCCGTGCTGCATATCAGCGACGCCGCGCTCGCCGCATGGCGCCAGCAACTGATGCTCGTCGCGCGTTCGCCCGAACTGCTCGAACGCGCGAACGCGAACCCGCGCGTCGCGTCGCAACTCGAGCACCTGCTGATCGACCTGCTGATCGAAGGCCACCCGCCGTCCGTACTACACGCGTCGCACCGCGACCCGGCGCCCGGCTTCGTACGGCGCGCGCAGGAGTTCGTGAACGCGCATTACGCGCAGCCGCTGCAACTCGCCGATATCGTCCGCGCCGCCAACGTGCCGGAGCGGACGCTGCGCGACGCGTTTCTGCAGTTCCGCGGGACGAGCCCGATGCAATACCTGCGCGCGACGCGGCTCGACCATGCGCGCGAGCTGTTGCGCGGCGCGGCGTCAGACCGGCGCATTGCCGATATCGCGCTCGATTGCGGGTTTACGCACCTCGGGCGGTTCGCGATCGCTTATCGGGAGAAATTCGGGGAATCGCCGTCGGAGACGCTCGGCGGGAAGCAGTAGGCGGGCGCTGGTCCGGCTCGGTGAATCGAAGGCCAGCTGGATCAAGGGCCGGGGGCACGACCGACTGTTTGCCGGCTTCCGGCTTGCAGGCCTGCCCGGCCGACACCAGAGGGCGCGCCGCGCCGCCCGTGCCGAACAACATCGCCTCGTGCCGCCCTGATGTGCATTTGACCGGATACCCCCAACCCGACCGTTAGTTGCAGTAATGCCCAATCGGCGTGCCCTTACGCCGCCGGCGCGAACATTTCCCGCGCAATCGCGCAGAACGCGGCCGTCGCGGCGCTTTCGCCGTGCAGCCGGCGGCTCATGATGATCGGCGACGTCGCGGTCGGCTCCGGCAGGCGCCGGTAGACGACGCCCCTCACGCGCACGCCCTCCACGCTCTCCGGCACCAGCGACACGCCGACTTTCGCGGCGACGAGCCCGAGCGCCGTCTGCAATTCGCGCACCTCATGGACGGCCGCCGGCACCAGCCCGCCGTCGCGCAACGCGGATAGCTGCTGGTCCGCGAAGCTCGGCCGCGGCGTGCTCGGATAGACGATCAGCGTCTCGTTCGCGATATCCGCGAGCGCGAGCGGCCGGTCGAGATCGGCAAGCGGATGCCCGACCGGCAGCGCCGCGATCAGCTTTTCCTCGATCAGCGCCTCGCGCACGAGCTGGTCGTCGTCGAACCGCAGCCGGCCGAAGCCCACGTCGATCCGGCCGCCCTTCAGCGCGCCGAGCTGCTCCAGCGTGAACATTTCGATCAGCGACAGTTCGACGTCCGGCTGCGCCTCGCGAAACGCGCGGATCACGTCCGGCAGCGCACCGTACAGCGTCGACGGCACGAAGCCGATCACGATCCGCTCCGACAGCTGCGCGAGCCGCCGCGTCAGCGGGCCGAGCTCGTCGGCCTGGTCGACGAGGCGCTTCGCCTGCGCGTAGAACACGCGCCCCGCATCCGTCAGTTTCAGCGGCCGTGCACCGCGCTCGAACAGCGGCAATCCGATCTCGTCCTCGATCGCCTGGAGCTGGCGGCTCAGCGGCGGCTGCGTCATGTGCAGCCGCTCCGCCGCCCGCGTGATGTTCATTTCCTCGGCGACGGCGATGAAGTAGCGGAGCTGACGCAATTCCATTTCATGCCTCAAAGGTATGGAAGTAGTCGGAAAGAGTGTTGGACGACGCGGGGCGGGAATTCCTACCATGTGCACCAACAGGAGGAATCGCATGATAGCAACTGCCGCCACCATCGAACGCATCGAGACGCTGCTCGTCGATGTGCCGACGATCAGGCCCCACAAATTATCGGTCGCCACGATGAATTGCCAGACCCTCGTGCTGGTCCGAGTTCGATGCACGGACGGTATCGAAGGCGTCGGCGAGGCGACGACCATCGGCGGCCTCGCGTACGGCGAGGAGAGCCCCGAAAGCATCAAGGTCAACATCGACACCTACTTCGCGCCGCTGCTGCAGGGCATGGACGCGACCCGCCCGGGCGCTGCGCTGGCGCGCGCCCGCAAGCTGTTCCAGGGCAACCGCTTCGCGAAGTGCGCGATCGAGACCGCGCTGTTCGACGCGCAGGCGCGCCGCCTCGGCGTGCCGCTGTCCGAGCTGTTCGGCGGCCGCCGGACCGATGCGGTCGATGTCGCATGGACGCTCGCGAGCGGCGACACGCAGCGCGACATCGCGGAAGCCGAAGCGATGCTCGACGCGCGTCGCCACCGTGCGTTCAAGCTGAAGATCGGCTCGAACGCGGTGGCCGACGACGTCGCGCACGTGATCGCGATCAAGCGCGCGCTCGGCGCGCGCGGCGACGTGCGCGTCGACGTGAACCAGGCATGGAGCGAAACCGACGCAATCTGGGCCGGCGCACGGCTTGCGGAAGCCGGCGTGAGCCTCGTCGAGCAGCCGATCGCCGCGACCAACCGCGCGGGGCTGAAACGCCTCACGCAACTGGCGCAAGTGCCGATCATGGCCGACGAGGCGCTGCACGGCCCCGTCGATGCATTCGCGCTCGCGCAGGATCGCGCGGCCGACGTGTTCGCGGTGAAGATCGCGCAATCGGGCGGCCTGCAGGGTGCCGCGAGCGTCGCGTCGATCGCGGCGGCGGCCGGCATCGAACTGTACGGCGGCACGATGCTCGAGGGCGCGGCCGGCACGATGGCGTCCGCGCAACTGTTCAGCACGTTCGACTCGCTGAAATGGGGCACCGAGCTGTTCGGCCCGTTGCTGCTCACCGAGGAGATCCTCGTCGAGCCGCTGCGCTACGAGGATTTCAAGCTGCACCTGCCGGTGACGCCCGGCCTCGGCATCACCTTCGACTGGGCCCGCATCGAACGGATGCGACGCGACGCCCGCTGACCCCACACGACAACCGAAACCGGAGACACACATGGACAAGCAAGCCATCGATGCACTGCTGAAGACCTTCGACGACGCCGCCGAGAAGCCGGGCAACCCGCGCGTGCGCGCGATCGTCAACCGGATCGTGAAGGACATCTGCTACACGATCGAGGACTTCGACGTGCAGCCGAGCGAATTCTGGACGGCGCTGAACTACCTGAACGAAGCCGGCCGCGAATTCGGGCTGATCGCCGCGGGCCTCGGCCTCGAGCGCTTCCTCGACGTGCGCATGGACGAAGCCGAGGAAAAGGCCGGCATCCAGGGCGGCACGCCGCGCACGATCGAAGGGCCGCTGTATGTCGCCGGTGCGCCGGAATCGGTCGGCCATGCGCGTCTCGACGACGGCAGCGATCCGGGCCAGACGCTGATCATGCGCGGCCAAGTGCTCGGCCAGGATGGCGCGCCGATCGCGAACGCACTGGTCGAGGTATGGCACGCGAACCATCTCGGCAACTACTCGTACTTCGATCAATCGCAGCCCGCATTCAACCTGCGCCGCTCGATCCGCACCGATGCCGAAGGCCGCTACAGCTTCCGCAGCGTGCTGCCGGTCGGCTACAGCGTGCCGCCGGGCAGCAAGACCGAGCAGCTGCTCGACCAGCTCGGCCGCCACGGCCATCGCCCGGCGCACATTCACTTCTTCGTTTCGGCGGACGGTTATCGTAAGCTGACGACGCAGATCAACATCGATGGCGATCCGCATCTGTGGGACGACTTCGCCTTCGCGACGCGCGACGGGTTGATCCCGCCGGTGAAGCAGGCCGAAGGCGCGGAAGGCAAGCCGTATGGCGTCGACGGGCCGTTCGCGCTGATCGACTTCGATTTCTCGCTGCTCAAGGAAAAGCAGGACGTGCCGGCGAGCGAAGTCGAGCGGGCCCGCGCGCAGGCCTGAGCGGCCTTCCCGTTCGACGAATCGACAACACAAGGAGTGCAGCATGCTGTTTCATGTGGAAATGACCGTTCGCCTGCCGACGGACATGGATCCGGTCAAGGCGGCCACGCTGAAGGCGGAAGAAAAGGCGATGTGCCAGCGGCTGATGAACGAAGGGACCTGGCGGCATCTATGGCGGATCGCCGGACAGTATGCAAATGTCAGCATCTTCGACGTCGAAAGTGTGCAGCAGCTGCATGACGTGCTCAGCCAGTTGCCGCTGTTTCCGTATATGGAGATGGAAGTGCGGGCGCTGTGCCGGCATCCGTCTTCGGTGCGGGAAGACGATCGGTAATTCCGGCAGCGGCCCATGCCGCCGGGTATCCGGCGGCATGGGCCGCGAGACATGGTGTCGCGGTGACGCTACGCAAACCTGCATGAATGATTATTCGACTGTCGGCAACGACTGGGCTAATTCGAACCCATCGCCGACTTGGTCGAGCGTCCAGCGACGCGGCGCGTGCAGCTTTACCCATCGAGTGCGTTCGCGGTCGTCGGATACACGCCCGATCGACATTTTGGCCTTGCCCGTCGAGTAGTTCACACTGAGCGTACGCACGGCGCCCGTATTACGCATCACCGAGAAGTTGTCATAGCCGATCAGCATGAAATTCCGATCCTGCCACCGAAACGTATAGGTGGTCGATCCCATTTCCCAACTCCCAGCGCTGGCAAAGCGACCCAGCCTGACCTGCAACGTACCCCGGTCGATGCTCACGTTCCCCTCTTCCAGCGCATCCGCCAGACACGGTGATTCCCGGGTCGGTATCAGCGTTTCGTTTCGCAGCGCGAGAGCGTACTGCCCATCTGGCTGTGCAAAGGCGACGACAAGGATGCGCGGATTCGCGTCGAACGGACTCTCGCACATGCCGTCATCAGATATCACGTTCTCGGGATCATTGTCACGCAGAACCAGCGCAAGATCGTCGCGGCCATCGCCGTTCAGATCGCCCTTCGTCTCAAATTCGAGCTTCCAGCCCTTTGGAACAAAGTCTTCGGGCTTTCCAGCGAGGGGCACGATGAGTGGGGACGGTAAATCTTGAGCCGCCACGCGAACGGACACGATGGCGCCAAGCCAAATTGCCAGTCCTAGCTGTTTAGAGAACCCGAAGGGCTTGCTCCCACTCAGAATAGATTGCGCGACTTTCACTTAGGCATGTCCTCCGTCATCAGTAATCTGCTCGACGTCAGATCGAGGCGTAACGGCTTATCCGGATCAAGCTTCTTTTTCTCGATAACTCGTCTCCAGTCTCCGGCGGCTCCGGGGACGCGATACAACGCCACGATCGCCACATACGCCGTCTCGCGTTGCATCGGCTGAGACAAACTCGACGAAGCACCGGGGTTTACAACAGCCGACATATCCGCCTGCAAATCCTGGGCAAGCACCATCCGGTCGTTCTTCAACAGATCGTCGTACGACGCCCCGTCGAACAGCTTGCGGTCCTTCAACTGATAGACGCGAACGGCCACCGATGTCGGCCGCCCTGCGTCGTCCGGGTTCAGTGCGGCGCGCGCGGAAAGATCCACGTCGAGCACCTTCACCTGCTTGAAAAATACGGCGCGATACGCATTCGACGACGCGTCCGACACGGACTGCCAGGCACCGCAACCCGACAGCAGCAATACGGCGGCAGCGGCGGCCGCACTCATTCGATGGAACATGGAACCTCCGGGATCAGATCGTGTGCGGCACGAGATGCGGGTTGGGTTGCGGCAAGGGAAACGCGTCGTACACGCCGAGCGCGATGTCGATCATGCGTTCATCGACCGACGGGAGCACCGTCGTCCAGCCCAGACGCGGCGCCGGGCCCGCGCGTTCGACGCCGACGGTCGGGTGCGGAACGAACCGCGACGACACTTCCATCCGCAAATGCACATCGGCCTTGATGCCGACATACAGCTGGATGAATGCCATCACCTCCCGATGCAGCCACGCACCGGGCAACAGGTCCTGCGCCTGCCGCTCGTCGACCGGCCGTAATGTCACGCGCACCGCCCGGCTGCGATATGTGAGGCGCCTGCCGAGCACGTAACCGCCACCGAGCCCGCTGCGCTTCCCGTCCGCAACCGGCTTCGCCGACGTCAACGGCGTCGGTCGCCCGGTACTCGTCGTCACCGCCCAGAACTCGTCGACGCGAACATCGACCCCGGGCGCCGCGAGCGCCACCACACCGGCCAGCCCTGCCGACGTACGCGTGCGCTGGGTCAGCAAGCCCAGCAACCCAAGCACCCGCGAATTCGGCAAGCCCGCCCGCAACGGCTTGTCGCCCCATCCGAATCCGGCCAGACACAGCAGGCTCCGCGAATATTCGTCGGCACCACCGGCCCGAAAACGCTCCGGATAGCGATACTTCTTCCATGCGCGATACAGCAGTGTCGCCGCGCGATGATTGAACGGATCGAGAAATGCCTCGACCGCCTCGTGCCCTTCCTCCCGCAGCACGATCTCGTCGATCATGTGCGACGGCATGGCCGCATCGACGCCGTAAAGCCCCATGAACGTCGTGCGTACGGTCGGCGGCGCATCGGGGTGCGCATCGTCGAATTCGACAGCGGCCACCTCGCCCGCCGGAAACCCCAACCGCGGACGCGGCCTGAATCGCACCGGCTCATGTTCCGGCGTGTCGCGCGTACCGAATCCGGGACGTTCGGGCGCACATGCCTCCAGCAGACGACAGAACTGCATGAAAGTCATCTGCTGCGCCCGCTGGAACAGCGCCCCGGTCAACACCGGCGGCCCCTTCGATGCGGCGGCTTCGGCCGCCATCCGATTGCTCGAACCCGTCATAGCGGCGCCCGCTGCGCCTTGCTGCGCGGCCATTCCGTCCGGAATCGCGACGGCAGGCTGACGATTGCCAGCTTCGTGAACAGATTGATCTCCGCATACGCGCCGAAGAACCGGTGCAGCAGCTCGCCGAACAACATCACGTCGCCTTCGCCGGAGAACGCGTGCGAATCGAGCGTGACCTCGATCAGCACGCCGCGCTCGACCGCGCCGCCCGACACCTCCTCGATCATGTGCTGCGACACATGCAGGATGCCGGCGAGCCGCCGCCGGTTCAGTTCCTCGTTCGTCCAGTCGTACAGCGCCAACGCGCCGCGCAGCACTTCCGCATTCATCATCGACAGAAAGTTCGGCGCGAGATGCGACAGTACGCGCCACTGGAAGCGATCTTCCGTCGGCGGATACAGCGGCAACGTCGGCGACACCAGATTGCGCACGCCCGCGACGTTCGGGGTGCTGGCCGCCAACTCATCGAGGCTCGCCTCGCGCAACCCCTTGCGCGGCAGCAACCCGTTCGTGCCCGTCACACGCAGCGACAGGCTCTCCTCCGGCAGGGTGTCCATCGTTTCCCACGCGTGGCCGCCGAGAATCACCCACATTTCGTGCAGCCCCGATACGCTGGAACGCACACAGGTATGGAAATAGCGTTCCGGCGCCTCGTGACGCAACATGCCGCCGCGATGCCGGAACGTCGCGAACGGCACGTATTCGTATCGCTCGGCCGTATCGTGGTCGAAAGTCGCGACCGCGTCGACCGAATACGTTTCGACATGCTCGCCCTGATGACCGGCCGGCACGACGCGATATTCCGTTTCGTGATGGTCGATCTCGATCGGCTCGGCATCCAGTTCGAACAGGTTGATCACGGGCGAACAGAACAGTCGCACGTGATCCGCGTTGAACCGCTGATCCGACGGATAAGCCTCCTTCAGCACGATCTCCAGTTCGAAGCGGGTGGATTTTTCGGGCAGCGTCGTGACCTCCAGTCCGCACAGATCGACGAACAGGAATTTCTCGCGGAACGTGAAGTATTCGAGCAGCAGCTGATATCCGGAAAACGCCGCATCGGCTTTGGGCCACAGCCGCTCTTCCGTCGAAAATCCCGCCGGCTCGATCGTGACGCCCGGGAGCGGTACGGCTTCGCCATCGCGTATTTCCGGAACGCGCCAGTGAATCGAATCGACCTGACGCGTCAACGCGAGATGCATCGCGAACGCGGTCGGCAGATCGGCGTTCAGGTGCAGCCGCAGCCGCGACAGATCCGTCTCCTTGCGCAGCGCCGATCCGTGCAACGCGAAGCCGACACGGATCACCGAGCGGCCGTCGTGACGCACGGCCGGCCCCGCATGCGTGATCGAGACCGGCTGCAGCGCAACGGTCTGCGTCGTCCGATACAGACATTGCACCGTCCGCGGCGCCACGCCTTCCACGCCGCCCGGAGATGGCACGTTGATCGGCGCCGAACGCACCGGCACGCCGGCCGGCACGGTTACCGTTTTCTGCAGTTTCTCGGCGAACGGCGTCAGCTCGACGATCGACAGCGAAGGGATCATCCGCAGATAGTGCGGCCACAACAGGCTGACGAGACCTTCGGTGAGCTCGGGCAATTCGTCGTCGAGTTTTTGCCTGAGCCTGCCGGTCAGGAACGCGAAACCTTCGAACAGACGTTCGACGTACGGATCGCGATCACCGACGCGGTCGAGATTGAGCAGGCGTGCACGGTCGGGATGCGCCTTCGCGAATTCCTTGCCGGATTCGCGCAGATAGCGCATTTCCGCTTCGTAGTAGCGCAGGATGGGATCGTTGTTGTCCATGGGAATCCGTTACGACAGGGTCAATGCGCGGGCGGGATCGAGCACGGTCAGCTCCGCCTGCAGTTCGGCGATGCGCCGCGCGAGCGCCGGCTTGTCGGCATCCTTCCGGTTGCTCATCGCCTTCAGTGCTTTCATCAGTTGCTGCTTGACATCGAACGTCAGCGCCGGCTCCCAGCGCATCAGCGGCAGCGACCGGGCGGACGCGTCAAGTTCGGCCAGCAGCGCGAGCGACGTATCGGGCCGGCCGGCATGATCGGCCAGACGAGCCATCACGAACCGCTGCAAGTAGCGATGGCGGTCGGTCTTCATGCCCGGAAGCGTTTCGAGCCATGCGAAGGCCGTCTCGATGCCGTCGCGCGCGGCCAGTTCGCGGGCCTGGGTTTCAATCTCCGGCCAGTCGCTGGCGGCATCGCTTTCGCTATCGGCGGAAACCGGCAACGGCGCAACCGTCTCGCCTGCCTCCAGGTCGCGCACGACCGCATGCCGGGCAATCCATTCGAGCGTCGTGTCGTCGGAGAACGGCGTGCCGTCGCTGAATGCCAGCCGCTCGATGCCCGGCAGTCGTTCGAGAAACAGCGCAAAGTCGGCGCGCAGCAGTTCGCGCCACGCGCTGTACGGCGTGCCGACATGATCGAGCGCGACGTGCTGGAAGTACTGCAGGTCGAACCACAAGTGATTCACGCCTTCCATGAACGCACCTTCGACCCGCTCGAGCAATTCGTGCCAATGCTTCTGCAGCACGAGACGCTTCATCTGCTGGCGCAATTCGGCGCGCGGCGGCGCCAGACGCGTATGCGACGCGGCGTCCGACGGCGGCACCTCATGCAACGTGTCCCAGCGAACGCTGCGCACGACGCGCACCGACGGCAAGTAGCCGTTTTCCTGCTCCCGCAACCACGCCGACATCGAACGTGCCTGATCGAGCAGGTCGCGCGTCGACGCGATCTCCCCGTTCGACGCGGGAACCGGCGCAGTCCTTTGCGGCGGAATCTTCCCCGGATTCGCGCCGCGAGCCGGTTCCTCCTTGCGCTCGAAACGGGCAACCAGCGGCTGCAGATTCGGGCGCGCGGCTTCCGGCCAGTTTCCCGTTCGTTCGACGAGCACGTCGAGTGCAGCAAGCGCACGTTCGAGATCGGCCGGCGCGAAGTCGCCGCGGCTGTCCAGCGTCTCGATCATGCGCGAAGTCGCCAGCATTTCCAGCGCCGCCCGCTTCGCCTCGGCCCGCGCGGGCAGCACGGCCTCGCCGAACCGGTCGACGAGCGAAGCAGCCAGCTCGAGCCCGTCGCTAAAGCCTGCCGGACCGTCTTGCCGTAATCTCGCAAACGTGTAGTAGCCAACCAGACGCAGATCCTTCCCGGTTTCCTTGAGCAACTGCTCGCAGGTGCGAACGATCCGCCCGTCGTCGATTCCCGATAGCTTGTTTGCCTCGTCCTTCAGTTCGAAGAACGCATCCTCGTAACCGGGATCGCGGCCGCATGCTTGCTCCCCGGGTATCGGAACCAGCCATGCCGCCCAGGTAGTCTGTCGGGACGCCTGTAGCGAATCGACGCGAGGACCGCCGACGAGTGTCTTGACGAAATTGGCAAGCGTCATGGCAGGTCCCGGAATGCAAATGCGTCGCCCAGCAGACGGAGGGCGTGTCCGAACGGTTTGATGGAGGCGTCGGAAGATGCCGAAGCCGTCGCCAGCGAGGACAGCGCCATCCGCGGATCGCTCTTTTGGGGGGGCTCGACAGGTGTACTCGGTCGCGCTTCCGCTATCGCGGTCGGCTGACGGGAAACCTTTTCGGCCTCCACCGGCATCGCTTCATCCGGCCACGTCATCGCACCCGGCAGCCCCGGCGGCAACGGCACGGCGGCGTGCCTGGCCGCGGCAATCGCCGCAGCCGGCAACGGCGGCGGACTGGCCGTCGACACCTTAGGCCCGGCGCTCGCCGCTCCGGTCATGAAAATCCGTGCAGGCAGCACGAAGTTGCGCAACTGGAGAACGTCGAGCGGGCCCGCGCCCGCCTCGCTGCGCAGTTGCACCTTCAGCGGGATGCCCTGGCTGGTGTCCGGCGTCCAGGTCAGCAGGTAGCGTGCGTTGTCCTGTTGCGTGACCTTCGCTCGCTCGAACAGGCGAACCAGTCCGAAGCGCCCCTGCGAATCGAGCGCCGTCCGCAAGCCGCCCTGCTCGGTCTGCCATTCGATATGCGACAGGTTTTCGAGCGACTGGCCGGGCCATTCGAACGGCGTCCATTCCTGTTTCTGGTTGAAGTAGTGCAATTCGCGGCCGGACAACACGAATCGCATGTCGGTGACACCCGGCGTCGGCACCGCCTGCAACTCGTAGCGCACGCGCGCGTCACCGGACGGGAACAGCACCGTCGAAATGCGCGCGAGTTTGTTCAACCCGCTCAGGAAACCCGGATCGATCGTCAGCGCACCGGAATCGGTGCCCTGCGCGGGCACCCAGCGGTCGCCCTGCCGCTCGATGACGCCGGCGAGCTGCGTCGTCACGAATTGCGTGATCACGCCGCCATCGGGCCGCATGAAGCGCGCCATTTCGGGCAGCGACGCGTCGTTGTCCGAATCCGCGAACGGGTAGCGGCCGCCGAACGACCTGTTCCAGTCGGCCACGATCGCCGCGCGCCAGATCTCGTTCAGGCTCGACGCGGCCGGCTGCACGACGACCTGCCATGCCTGGTCGAACGGCGCGCGGAACAGTGCGCCGAAGCCGGACCATTGCTCGCCAAGGCTCGCGGCGACCCGGCTCGCATAGTCACGGCTATCGGCGATGTCGGATGTCTTGCCCTGCAACACCGACTGGGCGGCCAGTCGCGCAACCGCGTCCGGATCGGCGCTGGAGACAATCTGCGAAGTCTTCAGGCGCATGGCCGTGATGCGCTCCAGATATCGGGCGAGGCTCAGGTCACCGGTCGCGGCCATTTGCGCGACGGCGGTTTTACCGTTTGCCGGCGCAACGGAGACGAGATCGCTGCCGGTCAGACGCAGGATCGGGCCGAACGCGCCCGCCAGCGGTGCGAGCTGCGGCTTGACCTGCTTCGACGGATCTTTTTCGTCGGCGCCGACGAGCTGCTGCGCCTTGCTGATCAGCGTGTCGGACAGCGACTGCGTGTTGGCGCCCGTGCCCGCCTGATAGACGATCGCATTCATCAGCGCGACGAGCGGAGAACGTTGTGGATCGCCCAGCAACGTCAGTTGATCGGCCGTGGCGGAAAGCGTCGGCGCCGGTTGCCAGCGCACGCTGTTGAGGAACTGTGCCCAGGCTCGCGCATAGTCGTCGAAATAGCGTTGGCGCAGCTCGTCCTTTAGGGTCGACGAGGACTGACCGGCGGCCTTGGTATCGGAAAGCACCCAGTCGCTCGACACGTCGTGTTGCTCGCCGGCTTCGTCGATGGCCTTGGCGATCCGTTCGTCCCATGCCGCGCGCGTGAATACGCCCGGTATGGTCAAGGTCGTGTTGAACAAACCACGGCTTGTCGCGCCACCGGCACCTGCCTGGGATGCCGCGTCACCCAACAGCGTGGCGAGCGATATCGGCGGGTACTTCGGCGTCGCTTCGTCCAGGATCTGCTGGTAGACCGCGTCCCGCGAATTCTGAATGCCCCGAACGCCGATCACCGTCTGGCGAGTCGCTGCGATCAACGTACTGTCCTGAACGACTGCCAACGCAGCCGCCGTCGACTTCGCACCGGGTCCCAGATGGTGCGTGAAGAATGTAATGGCTTGCTGCCGCAAGTCCTCCCATCTGCCTGGCGACAACGGCGAATTGACGGGGCGCGCCGGCATGGACGTTGCGACGAGCTGAGGCGTCAGGAATGCAGCCACCGCGTGCTCCGGCTTCGCGAGCATCAGATAGGTCTTGAGCGTGTCGTATGCGGCCTGTACTTGCGCATCGCCGCCGCTGGCGATTTCTGCGTCGGATAGCGACGCCAGTTGATGCAGTCGGGCCTCGAGCTGCCGGCGAATCGGGCCGACGAGAATGCGGTTGGCCGCATCGGCATAGTGCGGCCAGAGGGCATCGAGCAATGCGTGGTCGCGGTTCAGGCCGAAGCGGGCACTCAGCGGTGCGCGGTTGCGCTGGTGGATTTCAAGTGTGTCGATCTGTCGTTCAAGATGGGTAAGCGTCTGCAGGGACTGTGTCGGGTCCCGGGCTTCGTTGAGATTCATGACCGTGTCTGCCGCACTTCCTATCGCCGCGCGGTTGACGAAGCCGGACAGCATCGTGCCGGCGAGCCAGCAGCCGATCACGGCAGTCGCCATCCATGCGGCCGTGGTCGACAGCGAAAAGCCGACACGGCGACCATGAACCTTGCGGCTGTGATCGGCGACGGTTTGCCAGATCGTTCGGTGTTGGATACCAGGCGCCGGATCGTCACCGGATATAGACAGCACCAACTCCCGCTCCTTGAATAGCGGAGCAAACAGCAGACCGTGCACAGCGGCAGACATGCAAAGGGACTGACCGGTCTGCGCCACGAAATTCGAGAACCCGTGTTGAATACCGGATATGTACCGAGACAGATCAGCCGGGTAGCGGTCGTGCGAATCCATCCTCAACCGCTCGACACCGTCATCCGCCAAGTTGTAAGCCAGTTCACGCAAAGATCCATCAATATCATCGAAGCAGATATGGCTGTTCGACCACGTCAAGCCGATGGCCTCGTCTGGTCCCGACGATTTGTCGCCAAAGTCGGTGACATTGAGCAGATAAGCGGGCGCGGCCCAACGCAAGGCGCGCGCATGACGCACGAGCCGTTCAGCAACACCATCGACATCGAATCGACCATTCGCCGCGTTCTCGTTGCGCGTCACCGCGACGATCGCGTCGATCGGACGACGGCGACGCAAACGTCGGATCTCACCAAGCCACTCGGCATCGAGTTCGTTGTTCGTTTGCTTCCCGTACAACAGGACCGCGTCGCCGACGATCGCATAACCTGTATCGGTAAGACCCGGTGCCAGACGTCCTACCAACGGCCCGTCTCCGGCAACCAGCACCCATCGCTCTCGATAACGCCAGAGCCAGCCATGTCTATCGGCCAGGAGGGTATGCAGGTTAGCTGCGCGGGACCGAGCCGCGGAAGATTGGGCGCCGCCGGCAGTCGCCTCCGTCTTCGGCGGCTCCAGGCCTTGTATCTTCGATTCGTTCTGCAGTTCCTGTCGTATCTGACGTCGCCGCGGTAACGCTATCGCCCCAAAAATCAGAACCGCAAGCGCCGCGGCACCGAGAACCTTGCCGTATTTCGACAGCCACCCGTTCAACTGCGCAGCATCAACAGTCAAATAGACGAAGAAAGTCGCGATAACTGCAATACCAGTAAATGACAGCCACCGCCCCCACGTATATTTGTTCTTCAATTCGATACGTCCTTTTTTGTCGACTTCACGACGCACATCGCAGCCCGCGTTCCACCGTCCCCGACTGCCAGCAACTGCGGACTCCCGGTTCGTGAACCGATGTCAAGCGTCAGAGCCAACGCGACCCATGAATTAACGGGGCCTGGAATCCCAAGTACGACATCCAGATTCCGAACACAAGCGCTATCGGTCACGGGATGGTTACCCGCCCCAACCTGCACAGCGGAGCACGCCTCGTCCTCTACCCCGGAAAGCCACACGTATTCGACCTTTTCTCGCACGAACTGCAGATCCAGCAGCTGATTGAAGTCGCTCTTTAGCTCATCCAAAGCAGACAACATGGGACGAAGCACATACCTTCCCGTTGAAGACGCCTCCGTCTGCCGCAAATGATTCGCTTTTGCCTTCCGCTGAAGCAAGATGCCAGCCACTCCCTCGCTGTACGGCTTTTCCTTCGCGTCCTGCCACAGCTGACAGGCAACGATCAATTTGGCAGATGCCGTGTCGGTATCCATTCGCGCTTGCAAGTATTCCAGGCCTGTGGAATCGGGGAGCGTCTCGACAGTCACTCGACGTCCGTGCTGCAAAAAAGCTTCACGTGCGACCGCCTCCCATTTCGCACGATCCTTGCCGGATTTTTCGTCCAGTATTAACGCAACTTCCAGATTGCGCGTTTGCACCAGATGCCCCGACATGCGGTCCGAGATCAACTCGAACAGCGTTTTCCGGCGTTGATCTCCCTCCGTCAAACTCGGCGCCGAGATTCCGCGAGGACGGTCCAGATTGACCGGTAGCGCCGCGTCGCTCACTTCCCAGCCCCCGGTACTACCGACACCCCCAAGAATCGTCGTCGCATGTACCACCTCGGCGCGACTGTTCGCCCACCGACGCCACATGGACATCAATCTGCTGTTTTCGCGCTCGACTTCTTCGAATTCGAGTTTTTTCTGCTCCCACTGGTTGAGTCTCATCCCAAACAACACGGCAAATAAACTTGACGGAAGACCGAAAAGCAAAATCCAGAACGCCTCCGGATGAGCCGTACGTCCGCGCGGCCATAGAAATAGAATCGCGGCAGTTCCCAAGCCAAAAATCGCAATGAACGTCAACAGCCACATCCGCCAATCAATAGGTTCAGGCGGCTTGGGTGGAGGAAGGTCGGGAATCGGCCAAGACATCGATCAGCCCGCGAGCAGCGTGGTGTGGCGTGCCAATACACGACATCCGCAGGCTGCGCGGCAAAGATGCGTGACGAGCGCCCGCCCATCCGAAATCATGTTCGGATCCCCTTCGACAATCGGGTTGGTTCCATGCCCATCGCGGGGGCAATGAACGAGATCGCCGACAAGCGCCGCGCGCTTGCCGTTCTCGATAATTGTTGACGTCGCCGTCTTGACGTAGCCACCGTGATCGGTGGGGTCACCTTCAAATACAAGGCCTTTCATAGTGGACTGATAAGTTGATATCGACAGAAAATCATTTCCGGCATGGTGCCGCCGTTATCTCATGCGACAGCGCCTCATTGACTGCCGTGTACCGCTTCCATCGAACTCGACGCGCAGCGAAATGTGTATGCTCCGGAACTGATTGGCTGCGGCTTGCCGGTCCAGAAATTGGTATGTACTTTTCCTGTAGTTGCGTCGAGAGTCAGACTCGGGTCAGCATAGCCTCGGCTCAAATTGTTGTTGAACTGCCCTTTATGTTCGTCACTTGCGGTGCTTCGGATCACTTTCCATTGACCGCTCGCGGGTCCTCGAGGATTGATTTCTGGGCTGTGCTGGTAGTAGTCAGCGGCATACCAGTCGTTCACCCACTCAAATCCGTTCGAGTTCATGTCATACAGTCCGATCGGGTTTCCAGGAAACATCCCAATTGGGTAATTCCGTGTCGGACTAAGCTTGCCCCATTTATCTAGATTGTCAGCCAGTGGAAGAATCAACTTGCGTTGGTAGGAACTATCGATATTGCGACCAAAATTCAGATTCCCATCGTCCGTTGCAAACAGGAAGTTCTGCCCGCGACTGCGGGCCGCATATTCCCACTGCGCTTCCGTTGGCAGATCAAATGGCTCGCCTGTCAGCTTGCCAAGCCACTGGCAGTAATCTTTTGCCTGCTGCCAGGGGGCGCCCGCAGGCACGAGCGCATTTCGATAGGGCAGGACGTCGTTATCAATATGAGGCTGATGAGTCGCATCGAGAAATACGTCGAACTCCGCAAAGGTCGTCTTGTAACGGCTGATTCTGAAGCTCGATAACGTAACCTCGTGAAGTGGCTTGTTGTCCGAATAGGGCGTGAACGGGAGGCCGCTTTTCAAGAAGACGCTGCCGAAATCGCCCATCATGTATGTGCCGCCTCGCACCGACACGAGATCGTTCAGAACCTTATGCTTCAGTTTTTCGATCCGCTCCTGAAGGGGGCCTTTCTGGAGGTCAAGTAAAGCGTCCCGCAACGCGGTCGGTTGCGTCACGCGTGGCAACTGCTTCGCCTCTTCAAGAGATTGCGTCTCGGGTGGAACGTGCGGTATTGCCGGCGGGCGAACGACTTCTTCGGAGCCCACTGCGGCCGAAGCGAGCAGTCCAAAACACCCGCACAAGACTAATGTCAAGTATCGTTTCATCATTACGCTTCATCCGTGTAATAAGCCCCCCAGCCGGAAGAGGCATAGAGCGGGTGATCTTTCATGCCGCGCTGAATCTCGTAGGCAACCGAAGTCGCGGGGTGCAACACATGGCCGTGAGGCACTTCGTCCATCAGGGTGCTCGAGAATGCGTCGTACCAGCCGCGGAAATCGCCTGACAAAGCGATGGAGCGTAGCGACGTCCCCGGACCACCATCGGCATCCTCAATCGACTGAGTAGATCCGTTGGCACCGAGCTTGAAGAACGCGTCCAGTTCGGCCATGATCGCGTCAAAACCGGCTTTTGTTCCATCCGATGTCATGTGCTGAATCGCGTTGTCCAGTTCGGGCCTTGCCGTGACGTTCTCAAGCAGGGAAAGTACGGTTGCCTTTGCCTGCGGAACTGCGTCCGGAATGGAGGCCTGGATCTGGGCTTGCGTCGACAGATCCATAACGCGGCTTGCAATCATTGCACGGGCCTCAGCCACTGAATCAAGCATGGCAGGATCAACGGCCGCGACTCGTTGGAAATCCTCGGGCGTCGAGGCCGCGTAGATGTCCCGCCACAACTGGTCGAGATCATCTCGTGTTTTGTTGACAAAATCCGATAGGCGTTTCCTGCCGAGAACGGACATGACCTTTATCTTCGCGAATACTTCAAAGTCGGTAGGCGAAAATATCTGCAGATTCTGGAATTTCCCATAGGCGATCTTGGTCGCAATGCAACGGAAGAAGGATTCGATTTCGTTAACGCCAACTGAGAAAGTCACCGCTCCCTCCGCGCCTACACCGATGCACAGGCCGGCATGCGCGGTACATCGAAACATGCCGTTGGTATACTCGATCGAGAAATTCGCATTACCACCAAGACCCAACTCTCCGCCCGCTAGAGGCTGGATCGTCGCGATCGGGGCGAACGCCTTATTTTTCTTTGCAGGGTCACGCCAGTTCAAGGAACCCTGTAGCGACGCGTCAGCCTTCGCGCCAGCAAAGACGTTTGCTCCTGCTTCCAGCGCCCCCACACTGATTTCCTGCCCCTTCTTGAGTTCTGCACGGTTCTGCCGGCGAGCCTCCCGCCCCTTTGGACCCGGTTTTCCCTTCACCCAGGGAGCGGCGCGTTCCGTGACTAGCGCTGGTTTCACTTCCAACGCGAGTTCAGCCGCGATGCTGACCCCTACAACACCAGAAGCCCGCAGATCGGCCTCGAATACCATTGCAACAAGGTCATATTCCTTGCCGTCCGATCCGGTGTGACACCACAACCATCCTTCCTTGCGTGGGAAATAGAGCTTGAGGCCGGCTTCCGCTTTTGCAAGGTCAATCTCCGCATGGCCTTCTGCGCGCACGCTTGCTTGCTTTCCAACGATCGAAAAGTCCGGATTGAGGCTGGCACCGTAGGAGAACCGCATGAGTTGCGCTTTCGCGCTGGCGTCCCAGTCCGCGATCGCAGCGTCTTTAACCGTCCACGTGCCACCTTTCGGCTCCCAAACGGCTTTCTTGTTCCACTGTTCACACCACTGTCCTACCGTCGTACTGCGACTGAATTCGAGGTCGTCCAGGTGAAACTTCTTCTTCACCCAATCAATGCCCTTCTTGTCTGCCTGCTCGAGAACGTACCGGCGCATCTTCTTTCCATCGAAACGTCGATTTCCCTGTTCATCGCGAAGAACATCGCTCCACTTCGTCTTGTCAAGATTTTTTGCCTTGGGCCAGTGTGTCTTGATCTTGTCCGATCGGACATAGAAGAGCGTTTCAGATGGAACCTTCGGCCATTTACCGAGTTCTTTCAGCTGTGGCAAGGTCTTTGCGGACGCAAGTTGTTTCTTCAAGGTCCCCTTTTCGAACTTTGCTTTCTTTTCCTCGGCAGCCTTCTTCGCCTGCTCCTCCGGAGAAAGCTTCTTCAAAGCAATCAGTTCGATGAGCTTCTTACCGGCCCCGTCCAGCCTGTTGCTGTCCTCCTTCTCCTTTTCTGCGTTCGGAGTAGTGGATTTAGGTTCTCCCGCATCTGGCTTCGATGTCACGGGTAACGGATCGAGATCGGCGAAGATCTGGCGATACTTGGCGTGTGCATCATCTTGCCACTGCAACGCCATCTTGAGGGCGTCGATGGTGGGCTGGAGACTCGGGCAGCCAGGCCCGCTCCTACACAATAGCTCGGCATGATGCTCGTCAAGCAATTGGACGACATAGTTTGCCGAATGGAACTCCGCTACCGCATCGCTCAGCGACTTGTGATGATTCGTGAATTCGGTACTGTCCTTCGCCGGAATGAAGAAAATTTCTCCAGTCCCAGTATGAATGACGGCCAACGGCTCAGGAGGAACCTTGACGTCGACATTACTTGAGCCGACGTTCGTGCTGTTGGTGCGTGCATTGTCGAGTGGCTTAGGCATCGCTGTCGCCCTTGAAAATTTTCAGCGCCTGGGCCTTATCCGAATACACCCGAGCAGTCCGACCAGCGGCGTCTGTAACGCCTTCAATTGGCCCCGACGGCGTTTCGATCCGGTATGGCATGTGCGCGAGCACTTCACCTGTATGCTCGTCGCGAAGCGTGAATTGTTCGTCGTAGAGGCCACCAGGCTTCGGCATTCCGTTGAGTGCATCGCTCAACGAGCTCGCGCTCTGCTTTTGCAGGGTGATCACTTTGAGAATCAGGTCGCCAGGACCACCAATGGTGACGTTGCCATCTGCGATTCGGATGTAAGCACCACCTGACTCGAGGACAATCTCACGTTGCCCATGGATACGCACTTTCCCGTCGACGCTCGAAACGGTGAGGTCCTTGTCCGACATAAGCGTCATTGCGTCACTTTGGGCCTGAATATCGACAGGACCACGCCCTGCGAACAATTTGATCCCGAGCTTTTGTGCGAACAATGAGACTGCCTCGCCGGCTGCAACGCTGAATTTCTTGATGATGCTGACATCGAGGCTCTTCCCTGCTACCGCCGAAATGTTGTTTCTCGCAGCGAGCTGTACGCTACTGTTTGTCACAATGCCGACAGAAGCCGGGGCACTCAACAAAAGACCTGGCTGAACCAGCCCTTTCAGTTCGGTATTCACCTGCTGCTGCGTCGCAGTGTCGGCAACGTCAGCCCTAGCAGTTTCGACCGACGAGCTAAGCGACTTCGCGATTTGTAACGCGCTCTCGAGCTGAGAGAGCGCATCATCCATGTCGAGCTGTTTTCCACTCCCTGCTTTCTGCACGGTAGCTGTGACATAGATTCCCTTGCCTCGGACCGCAACCGGACCGTCCGTGCGCAATTCCGCGCCGCGCCCTCGCTCCTTGCGACCTACATCGACCATATGCCCGAGATTCAACTCACTGGTCTGATTCGGCGTGGCCAGGTGGATATGCTCGACACCCTCCTTATCCTCCATCCGCAACTCATTCCGCGCAGCCGTACGAATCAGATTCCGCGTATGGTTCAGGTTGTTGACCAGATCCGGATGCACGCTGTCGTGCATCGCCCCGATGATCACCGGCCGATTTGGATCGCCGTCCGTATGGACAATGGCCACCTCCGCCCCGTCGATCAGCGGAAAGTGATGCCCGTAGTTGTCGCCGCTATAAGGCTTCGCAAACCGCACAGGCCGGCTCGTCCCACCCGGGCTCCATTCGTCGAGATCGAACGGAAGCTTGATCACGTACCAGCCCTGCTCGGTCAGATACGCGTACTTGTAGTTCCCCGGCGACGTAATCCGCGCCGGCAGAATCCCGTCAACGACCGGCCGCGAAACCGAAGCCATTGGCGTACGCCACACGCGATCCGACGGAATCCCCTCGAACGCCACCCAATATGCGTCACTGCGCCCGCCACGCGACTCCACCGACGTCACGAAAATCCCGTGCTTCGCATCGACCTGACTCGGTTCGACCCGCATCACCTCGCCGGCTTCGAGCCAGAACGGATTGCCCACCCCCTTGAACGTAATCTGCTCAGCCAGATAGGCTTCATGCCGCAACCGGGCAACCCGCTTGCCCTCTTCGGGTGTCTCGTAATGCTCGCCCCAGCGATAATCGATGGCATTCGTCGTCTTGTCGTCGCGCGCCGTGTTTTCCTCGACCAGCAACGACAGCTCGGCCTGCCGATGGTTGTAGTCATGCAGCCGCACCGCCTCCGGTACACGCTTCGTCTCGCGCCCGAGTGTCTTGATCGAATCGGCGCCGGCGCTCTCCAGCCCCGAATCACGTCGATACGGCACCGTGCGCTGCTTGCGCGCATACGCATCCAGATCGTCGCCGAACACGACCACGGCGCGATCCTTCTTCTGTTCCCAGCGAAACCAGATCCCCTCTTCCGCGCAAATGCGCCGGATGAACGCGAACGTCGTCTCGTGATACTGCGTCACGTACTCGCGACGCTTGTACTGCCCGCGCAACTGAAACCGGAAATCGACACCCGCGCGATACCCGTAATGCCGCAGCGTATCGGTCACGATCTCCTCGACCGACTGCTTCTGAAACAGCCGGCTGGTCACACCACGATCGAGATCGGCCAGCGTCGGCTCGAGCACGACCCGGTAGCGCGTTTCATCCGCCGACGTCTCCAACTCGTCGAACTGCGTGATCACGCCGTGAACGGTATACGCCGCAGGCTTCGCACTGAACTGCGCCGCGTTCTCCCCGAACATCTTCCGCAGGTAATCCATGTTCGGATCGACCGGATCGGCACTGAACTTCGCGGGCCGGCCCAGCACCTGGTCCATCGGAATCCCCGCCGCCGGGCTCGTGAATTCGATCTCGTATCGATAAAGATGGCTCACGCGGTCCAGCCCGGTGAACTTCAGGATCGAGAACGGCGCCGGATGCGGCGCCAGCTTCAATTCATAAGCCTGCGTAGGCAAAATCATCGACATGGATTCTCCCGGTTGCGCAACACGCGCTGCGCCGCCAGGGCAACCATCGACGCCCCGGCGGCTCGCACACAAACGTCGGATCAGTTCTTGGCCTTCGGCATCTGCGACACGAGCGACAGCCCGATATCCATCCCTTCGACCTGGAAGTGCGGCACGATGAACAGCTTGATCCGGAAGAAACCCGGGTTGTCGTCGATGTCCTCGACCGTTACCTTCGCGTCGCGCAGCGGGTGCGACGCCTGCAGTTCGTCGCCCGGATCTTTCATTTCGGTCACGAGCCCCTTGATCCAGCCGTTCAGTTCGAGTTCGAGCAGACGGCGATCCTTGGTCGTGCCGATGTTTTCGCGCTGGATCAGCTTCAGGTAGTGCGCGATACGCGACAGCAGGAAGATGTATGGCAGCCGCGCGTTGATGCGGCTGTTCGCCGTGGCTTCCTTGGTCTCGTACAGCGCAGGCTTCTGCGCCGAGCTCGCGGAGAAGAAGCACGCGAAGTCGTGATTCTTGTAGAACGACAACGGGATGAAGCCGAGATTCGCAAACTCGAATTCGCGCGTTTCCGGGATCAGCACCTCGGTCGGAATCTTCGGCTGGTAACCGGTGCCGAGGTCGTACAGGTGAACCGGCAGATCCTCGACCTTGCCGCCCGCCTGCGGCCCGCGAATCTGCACGCACCAGCCATTGCTGACGAAGCTGCGCACCATGTTTGCCGCGAACGCGAACGACGCGTTCATCCACAGGTACTTGTCGTGATCGGGGCCCTTGACGGCTTCCTCGTAGTTGAACGCCCGCACCGGCGCCGTATCCTTGCCGTACGGCAGACGGCCGAGCACGCGCGGCATCGTCAGACCGACGTAGCGGGCATCGTCGGTATCGCGGAAGCTCTTCCACTTGATGTATTCGGCGCGGTCGAAGTAGTTGCCGATGTCCTGGATCGCGGCCACTTCCTCCATCGACTGCTTGCCGAAGAATGCCGGCCCGACCGAGCCGATGAACGGCATGTGCGCGGCAGCGGCAACCTTCGAGATGTTCCTCAGCAGCGCAACATCCATCGGCGAATTCGCAAACTCGAAGTCGCTGATCATCGCGCTGATCGGCTGGCCGCCCGGCGTGTCGTATTCCTCGATGTACGTCAAGCGATACAAGCCGCTCTGGATCAGTTCAGGCGTGTCCTCGAAGTCGCGCTGCAGCGCCTCCTTCGACACGTCCAGCACCTCGATTCGCGCGTTCTTGCGGAAATCGGTACGGCTCACGAGCATCTTCAGGCCACGCCAGCGCGCTTCGAGCGCCTGGAATTCCTGCGTATGCATCACCGCGTCGAGCTGGCGGCCGATCTGCCGGTCGATCTGGCCGATATGAAAGTCGAGCAGCGACTTGTCCAGCCGGTCGACGGGCTGGCGCGCGTTCACGACCAACTCGAGGAACGCGCCCATCCCGCGCGCGATGCGCTCGTCGGCCGACGCCTCGGACAGCATGTCGTTGTCCCGGAACGCCTCGAGCGGGCGCGCTTCGTTGACGGGTTTCAGGTTGATCTTGCTGCACAGGGATGCATAGACGCTGTCGATATCCCCGTGCGGGGCGTCCAGCACGACGGTCTCGGTCGCGCCAGTTTGCTGCGTGTCAGTGGATTTCATGTCGGATCCTGTCTGCGATCGAATCGCTACGATGTTGCGGAATGCGCTGAACGCGCGCTTTGCCCGGCGTCGTTCACGCATGCCCTTCCGGCTGCGTCGCGGCGGTCGCGATCTGCGCAAGTTCGCCACGGAGCTTCGCGGACAGGCGGTCGTCCTTCAGCACCTTCTCGAACTCGCGACGGAACGTGCCGTTGTCGAGCAGGTTTGATTTCAAGTCGCGCAACAGATTGCGCATCGCGAGCAGCGCCTGAAGCTCGGGAATCTGGCGCGCCACCCGCTCGGGCTCGAAATCCTTGATCGACCGGAACGACAGGTTGACGGGCAGCTCCGAGCCGTCGCCGGCCAGCGTGTTGTCCGCAGCGATCCTGAGATCCGGTGCGTAGTCGGCCAGCACGGCATCGAAGTTGTTCTTGTCGATGTTCACTTTCTTCCGCTCGGCCAGCGGCGCCTGCTCGCGACCGGCGCTGAAGTCGCCCGCCACCAGCAGCTTCAGCGGTAGCTCGACCTTCTTTTGCGCCCCGCCCGTGTGCAGATCAAGGGTGATCGACACCCGGCTCTTCGGGATCTCTCGCTGAAAGCTATCCAATTCGTTTTCCTTATCTCAGGAAGCATGAAGACATCCGCGATGTGCACCCGCAATCGCAGGTGCACCGTCGTTCACGTCACCTTTGCTCAACCCCGCAACACGTATTGACGGACGACCGAATCGGATATTTGCGGCAGGACATCCGATTCAGGCGGCAAAAAATATCACGCCCTTTCACACGAAGTAAACCACCAAAATTCAAAATCGACCGCCAACCTAAAATACAACCTTCCGAATAATACTAGTACGAACACACAAAACCCAATCACACTTCAACAAGCCCATCCCCACCCACACCAAAAGCCAATCTCAAATATCACCACACACCACCCACATAGCTGATTTTTATGCACAAAATTCGTTCCAAAAGAGCACTTCAGTCCCAATAAAACGGCGCGCCACAAATCCACCAACCACAAAACCAATTCACCCACAAAATCTCAAAAATTAAACCCCACATATCTCGATATAAATTACACATTCGTCAACGATTTACCCAATTCCGGGGTATACGAAATCGGAAAACGATGGTTAGAATCGTCGCCTCATAATTCCTAATCGATATAGACCACACCATGCGGATCGAAAAGCCGCTCTGGCATGAAGGGCTGATTCTTACGCAGCAGCATTTCCAGCAGCAGGACCGCTGGAACGGATTCGCGCTGCAACAGTTCGCGTCGGCCATCGCCGTATCGCCCTGGGGAACGCTGAACGTCGACGTCGACGAAGAAGCACTGGCCTCCGGCCGCCTGAAGCTCACGCGGCTGCAGCTACGCTTCCCGGACGGAACGCCGGTCGACACGACCGTCGCCGATGCACTGCCGCCCGCTCGCGACCTCGTCGGCGAAATTCCTGCCGATACCCAGACTGTCGATGTGCTCGCCGCACTCGCGCTGCCCGATGCGAACGGCGGCAACTGTCGTTTCGACGAAACGGCGCTCGCCCGCCCGCGTCGCGCGTACCGGGAATTCGTGAAGGTGGCGGACCTGAACGGAACCGCGGAAACCGAGATCGCCGCCGAGCGCCACGCGGTCCGGTTGCTGTACGGGTACGAATCGCACGCCGACGATACGGCATGCGCGATAGCCCGCCTGACGCGCGCGACGAGCGGTCAGTTCCAGCTCGATCGCGGATATGTGCCGCCCTGCCTGTCGCTGTCGGGTCATGCACTGCATATCGAGCGCATCCGGCGGCTGGCGGATATCCTCGCCGCCAAAAGTGCGCTTCTCGGCGAGCGCCGCAGCGAGCGGATCGAGCAGGTGGCCGAATACGGGGTCGCCGACGTCCAGCTCTTCTGGCTCCTCCACTGCATTCATCAAGCGTGGCCGCAACTGCGCTTTCTCGCGTCGCATCCCGGGCAACCCACGGATCGCCTGTACCAGGTACTCGCCCAGTTGGCAGGATCGCTCACCACGTTCTCGACGCGCGTGTCGCTGACCGACCTCCCGCCTTACGATCACGCCGCGGCACATGAGGTTTTCGCGACGCTCGAATCGCTGATCCGCGATCTGCTGGACGCGATCATCCCGTCGCGTGTCGTGTCGATCGGGCTTTCACACACGACGCCCACAACCTGGGCCGGCCAGTTCCGCGACGAGCGCATCGTCGAAGGCGCGGCCGACTGGTACCTGTCCGTCAACGCCGCGCTGCCGGCATTCGAGCTCGTCGAACAGTTCCCGCGACTGTGCAAGATCGGCGCGCCGGACGACGTCGAGCACATCGTCAATTCCGCCGTGGCCGGCATTCCGCTCAAGGCCGTGCAGCGGGTACCCGGCGCCATTCCGGTCAGGCTGGACAACCACTATTTCGCGCTCGACGCACATGACGCCGCGCATGCGCGGATGCTCGCCGCGCGCGCTTGCCAGATCTACCTGCCCGCGTCGATTCCGGACGCGTCGATCGAACTCTATGCGGTGCTGCGCCGATGAATACCATCGTTTCCACTCGTCACGAATCCGCACTGCTGGCGCGGGAGCCATCGTCCAGGCGCCCGCCCGGGCCTTCGATACGCGCGCTGCTGCGCGATACGGCACTGCTCGTCACCCACCTGTCGAACGGTGGGCAGGTCGACAGCCAGGAGAACCTGCGTCAACAGTGCATCCGGCTCATCGCGCAGTTCGCGACGGCACTCGATGCGCAAGGGATCGCCGCCGACATCCGGGACGACGCCGTCCTCGCCCAGTGCGGGCTGATCGATGAAGCGGCATTGCGTTACCTTCCCGCGTCGGACAAGGGGAACTGGGAATCCCGGCCGCTGCAGGTCGAGCGCTTCGGCACTCACGATGCGGGAACGCGCATCTACGACCGCATCGAGCACCGGATGCGCGAACCCGCGCCGAACGTCGACCTGCTCGAATGCTATGCAGCCGTGCTCGGCCTCGGGTTCCGCGGTCGTTACACTGCCCGCTCGGGCCTCTCGGCGCAAACCCACGAAGGCGAAGCGAAACGTCAGGCCGTGATCGCCGCGCTGGTCGCACGGATCGATCGGTTGCGACCGGCCTCGCAACCGGGGTTCGTCACCGACCGCTCGAACGCGCGGCTGATCGACCGGCTCAGACGCCTGTCGCCGTGGGCGATCGCGGGAACGGCATGCGTGATCGCGATAGGCGTGTGGTTCGCGTGGGATCGCGTGCTTGACGCGGAACTGGCACAACTCGTCCAGAAAGCTCAGCGGCCGTGACTTCCGATACCGTTCTCCCGCCGGCGCCAACACGCGTCGACGCCGACGCCGCCCGCGCGGCCCTGACGGGCCTCGGCTACCCGCTGCGCACGGTCGTGACGATCTCGGCCGCCCTGGCGCTTGCCGTCATCGGATGGGTCCTGCCCGTCGACCGCGGCATCATGTGGGGATTGATTGCGATCGTCATCGCGCTTTCGGCGCTGATCGTCTGGTTGCATTCGCGCAGATTGACGCATGCCCGCAAGCGGAACGTGCACGTGCTTGCGCAACTCGGGGCGGCGACTGCCGACCTGCCCGTCGCGCTGCGCACCAGGATGCCGCTCGCCCTCGTCACCGGAGACGGGCTGCCCGCCTTGTTCGATCGCGACGCAACCGGGTCGCGCTTCGTCCACGTCGGAGACGGCGCCATCTGGTTGCGGGCCGATCGCCCGCAGGATCTTCCCCGCCTTGCCGTCGCCGTCCGCCAGTGGCGGGACGGTCATGCCCCCGATTGCGTCGTGTTGTCGGTCGCGCCGGGATTGCATGCGAACGACGATGTGTTGTCGCAAACGCTGCGCGTCATCCGACAGGCAGTTGCAGACACGTCGCGCATGCTCGGCGCGTCACTGCCGGGCTACGTCGCCATCTATCAGCGATTCTCCGATACAGCCGCTCCAGCGAAGCCGGCGGCCCAGTGGTATGGCGTATCGGCAGGCTCGCCGATCGCGGACATGCACCGTTTCGACTCCGCGATCGAAGCAGCCGAATCCGACGCCCTCCATGCCGACGGAAGTCGCACGGTCGCGGCACGCGCCGCCGGGATCGGATCAATGATCGGATGGACGCGCCGTACCGTGTTCAATACGCTTACGGACCGACGCCAGCCTGCGCCGCCCTGGCCGTTGTTCGGCGCCGGCTGGGTCGACCATGGCCCCACGACGGGCCCCGGCAAGCCATGGGAGCGCGAAGTCCGATCGCGCATCGGCATCGCACCGGCCGCGCTACCTGCATCGCCTTCTCCATGGCCGCTGCCGCAGCCGCTGATCGACGCGATGCCGCGCCGGTCGCGGCGATCGCCGCGCGTCGCCGCTGTCGTGCATGTCGTCGCGATCATTGCTTGCGCGGCCACCATCGCCGTCTGCGGCGCCGCGAAAAACAACGAAACGCTGATGACCCGAATCGGCGAGCACGTCGAGCGCTACAACCGTCTCCCCGCCACGCAAGACGCCGCGAAGCGCGACGCGCTCAAATCCCTTTCGTCGGACCGGGACCAGCTCGACCGGTATGCACGTATCGGCATTCCGCTCCGGCTGTCGTTCGGCATGTATCGCGGCGCTCGACTGCTGCCGATACTCAACGACGCGATCGCCTCCTACGAGCCGCCCGCACCGCCGCCCGCCGTCGTCACGCTGGACAGCATGTCGCTGTTCGACAGCGGCAAAGCACAACTGAAGCCGGGCTCCACGCGCGCGATGGTCGATGCGCTCGCACTGATCAACGCGCATCCGGGCAAGCGCGTTCTTGTCGCCGGCTATACGGACGCTCAGGGCCGCCCCGAGCGCAACCTGAAGCTGTCGATCGACCGTGCAGCCGCCGTGCGCGACTGGCTCGTCGATGCGTCCGGGATACCGACGACGCAATTCGCGATCCAGGGCTACGGCGATACGCGACCGGTCGCGGACAACACCACGTCCGAAGGACGGGCAAGGAATCGCCGGGTCGAAATCACGCTGGTGCCCGACATGCCGGCGCCGGCCGCTTCGATTCGCACCGTGCGGTAACACGCGTTTTGGTTCCCGGGGCATCCGCTCCGGGTTTGTCAGCGCCGGATTTTGGTTCCGGCGATTCGCAGTACGAACAAGAAGGAGTGGACAAATGGCAATTCCGGCCTACATGTGGCTCAAGGACGACGGCGGTGCGGACATCAAGGGTTCGGTGACCGTCCAGGATCGTGAAGGCAGCGTCGAACTGGTCGCGTTCGATCACGGCGTGCACATTCCGACCGACGGCAATACGGGCAAGCTCACCGGCACGCGCGTGCACAAGCCGATCACGCTGACGAAAGAGACGGACGCATCGACGCCGTACCTGTACAAGGCCGTGACGAGCGGCCAGACGCTGAAGTCGGTCGAGATCAAGTGGTACAAGATCGACGACGCGGGCAAGGAAAAGGAGTACTTCAACACGAAGCTCGACAACGTGAAGATCGTCGCCGTGAAGCCGAAGATGCTCGACATCAAGAACCCCGACTACGAGAAACACAACCATCTCGAAGACGTCGAACTGCGCTACGAGACGATCACGTGGTCGTACAAGGACGGCAACATTATCCACAAGGACACGTGGAACGAACGTTCCTGATGCGCTGACCGACTGGCGGAATCCGGCATGCCCGTGCGCCGGATTCCGCTCCACCGCTCGCCCATTCGCAGTCGCGCCCCTCGATTCGCATGGGCATGGGCGAACGCACACCCTCTCCCTTCCTGCTCTGCTATCCACATGACGCCGCCTATCCGGGACGCCTCCCATCTCATCCGCCGCCTCAATCCCCACTGCACGCGCGCGCTCGAAGCCGCGGCGAGTCTTTGCCAGACCCGGCTCGCGGACGAAATCGCGGTCGAGCACTGGGTGCTGAAACTGATCGAAGCGGACGACGGCGACATTCCGGCGATCCTGCGCCACTACGATCTCGATATCGACGCGGTGTGGGACGCGTTGATCGACGTGATCGACCGCATGCCGCGCACGTTGCGCGGCATGCCCGCACTGTCACGGCAACTCGCCACGGTGATCGACGATGCGTGGACGCATGCGGTGTCGGACGATTCCGACGGCACCATTCGCTCGGGCCATCTGCTGCAGGCGATCGTCGATGCCCCGCACGTCTTGCGCACGCAACGCGCATGGCCGCTGTTGTCGGTTTCGAGCGCGCAGATCCGGCGCGTGTTGCCACGACTTGGGCGACGCTCGTCCGAGAACGCGTCCGACGACATGACGTTGCCGCCGATGCCGTCGCCAACCGCCGATCAATCCGGCCATATCGCGACGGATGCCTCCATCGATCATCACGCGCCCCAGGCGCCGTCGCGCACCACCGACGGCGACGCCCTCGCGCGCTTTACGCTCGACCTGACCGAGAAGGCCCGCCGTGGCGAGATCGACCCCGTCTTCGGACGCGACCGGGAAATCCGGCAAATGATCGACGTACTGGCGCGCCGCCGCAAGAACAACCCGATCCTGGTCGGCGAGCCGGGCGTCGGCAAGACCGCGCTGGTCGAAGGGCTCGCGTTGCGCGTGATCGAAGGCAGTGTTCCGGAAACGATCCGCGACACGCGCATCCTGACGCTCGACCTCGGCTTGCTGCAAGCCGGCGCGGGCGTGAAAGGCGAATTCGAGCAACGGCTGAAGAACGTGATCGACGAGGTGCGGACATCGGCGACTCCCATCCTGCTGTTCATCGACGAAGCGCATACGCTGATCGGCGCGGGCAACGCGGCGGGTGGCGCCGACGCGGCCAACCTGCTCAAGCCGGCGCTCGCGCGCGGCGAGTTGCGCACGATTGCGGCGACCACCTGGGCCGAGTACAACGAATATTTCGAACGCGACGCCGCGCTCGAGCGGCGCTTCCAGGTCATCAAGGTCGACGAGCCCGACGACGACACGGCCTGCCTGATGCTGCGCGGGCTCGCCAGCCGCTATGCAAAGCATCATGACGTCCACATCCGCGACGAGGCGATCGTCGCGGCGGTGCGGCTGTCACGCCGCTACATCCCGGCCCGGCAACTGCCGGACAAGGCTGTCGACCTGATCGACACGGCGGCCGCGCGCGTGCGCATGGCGCTCGACGTGCCGCCGGTCGAGTTGCAGCAGGCACGCGCGACGCTGACGGCACTCGAACTGGAACGCGCCGCGCTCGATGCGGATTCCCGTGCCGGGATCGGCGACGTCGCCGGGCGGCGTGCCACGATCGACACCGAATATGACGCCGTACGCGACACCGTCGACACGCTGCTCGGCCAGTACACGCGAGAACGCGAACTGGTCGACCTGTTGCGCACCCTTCGCGGCACGGCCGGCCCCACGCCTGATCCGGCGGCCGTTGCCAATACCCTCGACGCGCTGGCGACCATTCAGGGCAAGTCGCCGATGATCGCCGCCGACGTCGATGCGCAATCGATCGCGCGCGTGGTCGCGGAATGGACCGGTGTGCCGGTCGGCAATCTCGTCGACGACGAATTGCGCAGCCTGCTCGCGCTCGAAACGACGCTCACCGCGCGTGTGGTGGCGCAAGCCGATGCGATCGGCGCATTGGCGGAGAGCCTGCGGACCGCCAAGGCCGGGCTGAAGAACGAGCACGCGCCGCTCGGCGTGTTCCTGCTCACCGGACCGTCCGGCGTCGGCAAGACCGAAACCGCGCTAGCACTTGCCGACCTGTTGTTCGGCGGCAAAGCCGCGCTGACGACGATCAACCTGTCCGAGTACCAGGAAGCGCATACGGTATCGCAGCTCAAGGGCTCGCCGCCCGGCTACGTCGGTTACGGACGCGGCGGGGTCCTGACCGAAGCCGTACGTCAGCGTCCGTACAGCGTCGTGCTGCTGGATGAAGTCGAGAAAGCGCATCGCGACGTGCTCGACATTTTCTATCAGGTGTTCGACCGCGGCGCCATGCGCGACGGCGAAGGGCGCGAAATCGATTTCCGCAACTGCGTGATCGTGATGACGTCCAATCTGGGCAGCGCGCAAATCGACGATGCAACGGCCGAGAACCCGGCGATCACGCACGAAGCGCTGCGCGAAACCGTCCATCCGCAGTTGGTCGCGCACTTCCAGCCTGCCCTGCTCGCACGCTTTCAGACGCTCGTCTATCGGCCGCTCGACGCTCCCGCGCTCGCTTCGATCGTGCGGATCAAGCTCGACAGGATCGCCGAACGCCTCCATCGACAACACGCGGTGACCCTGGCGTACGCAGACGACCTGATCGAATCGATCGCGCGGCACTGCGTGTCGCGCGAATCCGGCGCACGCAGCGTCGATGCATTCCTGAACCAGCGCGTGCTGCCGGTCGTCTCGCGCGAGCTGCTCGCCAGGATGGCATCAGGCGCGACGCCGCGACACATCCTGTTGTCGGCCACTGCCGATGGATCGTTGACGATCGACTTCGTCGATGCGCCGGCGGCCGGCGACACCGGCACTGCGCGGCGAAACGACCGATGACCGCCGGCCCGTCGCTGTATGACATGCTGCTCGGCCAGATCGGCGGCGAACCGATTGGCGCTCACGACGATCGCACGCTCGAATGCCTGAGCGTGCAGCAAAACGTGCGCCGCATTCTCAATACGCGGGCAGGCTCGCTCAAGCATCTACCCGACTACGGGCTGCCCGACCTCACGAACATCTACAAGGCATTGCCCGCATCGGCGCATTTGCTCAAGCAGCAAATGGAAGCCACGCTGCTGAAGTACGAGCCGCGCATTCGCTCGATCGACGTCGGGATCGTCGACAATCGCGATCCCGGCATCCTCGTCAGCTTCGAGATGACCTGCCACCTGAAGAACGCCGGGCTCGTGCGGTTCGGCACCTACTTCGAGCCGCCGGGCCGCCTGCGCGTCGAACGGCGCATCGACCCGTCATGATCTCGCGCAGTCACTACTCGTACGCAAGATGCGCGGCAAACCCCACCTTCTCCGGCGCGATCTCCGGCTTGAGCGTCAGCGCCGGAATCTCGTAGTCGCCCGCGTTCTGCCGCCGAAACGGAATCGGCTGCGTCGTCCACAGTTCATCCAGACGCTTGCCGAGCGCCGCGCGCGTGTCGTCGAAGCGCGCATCGTTCATCTTGCCCGTCCGGTAGATCACGAACGGCGGCAGCACATCGAAGCCCGGGTAATACAGTACGCCGTGCTGGATCGGGAACAGCACGTCGTCGATCGGCCCGTTGATGCCGCGCGGGCTGTAATGCGATTCCCACCCGCCGGTCGTGACGATCACCATCGCGCGCTTGCCGGCAAACGCGCCTTCACCGTAGCGATCGCCCCAGTGCGTATCGGAATGCTCGCCGACACCGTACGCAAAACCGTACGCATACACGCGCTCGAACCAGCCCTTCATGATCGCCGGCATCGAGAACCACCACAGCGGAAACTGCAGGATCACCGCGTCGGCCCACTTCAGCTTCTCCTGCTCGCGTGCGATGTCTTCGCTTTGCGTGCCCGCCGCGAACGCGCGCTTCGAGTCGAGCGACGGATCGAACCGCGCATCGGGCGCACGATCGGTCACGTCGTTCGCATCGAACGCCGCCTTCCAGTTCATCGCGTACAGGTCGGTCACGTGTACCGTGTGGCCGGCCGCTACGAGATGCTCGACGGCAAAGTCGCGCAACGCGCCGTTCAGCGAGCGCGGCTCGGGATGGGCATACACGATCAGCACATTCATGTTCGTCACTCCGTGGATTGAATGACTGCAGGATGCCGCTACCCACGCTATATTTGAAATGAATTCATGATATTCCAGGTATAGCCATGAATAATCTCAGGCGACTCGATCTCAATCTGCTCGTCACGCTGGACGTGCTGCTCGCCGAGCACAACGTCACGCGCGCGGCCGAGAAACTGAACATGTCGCAGCCGTCGGTGAGCGTGCAACTGCAGAAGCTGCGCGACCTGTTCGGCGATCCGCTGCTGCTGCCGGGGCCGCGCGGAATGCGGCCGACCGCGCGTGCGGAAGCGCTGCGCGAGCCGTTGCGCGACGCGCTCGAAGCCGTCGAGCGTGCGGTCGTTCCGGCCACGCCGTTCGATCCCGCAACCGCGACGAACACGTGGCGTGTGGCCGCGACCGACTACGGCGAATCGACGATCGTGCTGCCCGCGCTGAACACGCTGCGAGCGGCCGCGCCAGGTACGCGACTCGCAGTCGTCGAACTCGTTCCGCCGCGCATCGAGCAGGATGCCGAACGAAATGGCATCGATCTGGCCTTCCATACGACCGAGGGTTCACCGCCCGGCATGCGGCGCTTGCCGCTGTTCGTCGAGCGTTACGTGCTCATCGGCCGCGCCGGGCATCCGAAGCTGAAGCGGCGTCCGACGCTCGCGCAGTTCGGCACGCTCGAACACGTGATCGTGTCGCCCGACGGCGGCGGCTTCTTCGGCGTGACGGATGAAGCGCTCGCGAAGGTGGGCGCCACGCGGCGCGTCGTGCTGTCGGTGCCGCATTTTCTGTTCGTGATGTCGGCGGTCGCCAGCTCCGATCTCGTCGCGATGCTGCCCGAGCGGCTGGTGCGCGACGTGCCCGCATTGCGGGTGGTGGAAGCGCCGGTCGAGGTGCCCGGTTATGAAATGTCGATGCTGTGGCATGAACGCGTGCATCGCGATCCGGCGCATCGGTGGTTGCGGGAGACCATCGCGGATTCGGTGTAAGCGGGACACGGCTGACGAAGTCGGCGCGACAACGCGCGGGCAATGCTCGCGTAGCGGCTTCCATCGGCTTCACGACGTCCGCTCGTGTCCACGCCGACAAGATTCTTCATCCGGGACTTGAAACCGCCTTGAACACTGTATATATTTACAGTGCTTTTGCACCATTTGACCCGAATTCCGTCATCCATCGACGGACGGATTTTTGTGAGGCGACCATGTTCCAGGCATCCGCATTCGATCCCGAGCAACCCGGCTTCAACCCCGTCCAATTCGAGCGCGCCGCGCAGCGGGCGATCGTCGATCTGCAGCGTGTCGCGGGCGGCCCCGCGCAGCGGGCGCTCGGCCTGCGGCGCCGCACCCATCCTGCGGCCGTCCGCACGATGAGCTGGCAGGCGCTGCTGAACGTCGAAGAGCTGGCATTCTCGAATGCCGGTTTCCTGAGCCGCAATGATCCGGCCGTCGTCGACGCGTTCATCCGGCTGCGCGACAGCCGCCTGGTCGCCGCGGACGTCGAGGAGCCGGTCGACTGGCGCCGCGACGACGACGACCTGCCGGCCATCTACCTGATCGTCAAGGCGATTCTGGAAGCGGAAGAGGAAGAACGCGCCGAAGCGGCCTGAGCCGTGTGATGACCGTTCGCGGTCACGGTCTGTCGAGGCAGCGCCGCCACGGTGCGTGGCGACGCGGCCGGCGCTGCTGCCCGTTTCATCCCTGCGCCGACGAATCGGTACCCCGGACGGTGAGTCACGAACCACGTCGCAGGCGGATCACCGCCACGCGGCGTACGTCCGGCATACGTCCGGCGTCCATCCGGGCGGTGGTCGCAACGGCCGCCCGTTACAGCCGTGCCGCGAGCCGTGAGCCCTGGTCGATCGCGCGCTTCGCGTCGAGTTCGGCGGCCAGTTCCGCGCCGCCGATCAGGTGCACCGAACGCCCGGCCGCCTGCAGCGGCGCGAGCAGCGCACGCTGCGGCTCCTGCCCCGTGCAGAGCACGATCGTGTCGGCTTCGATCAGTTCGTGATCGGTGCGTTTCTCGCCGTACGACACGTGCAGGCCGCGCGCATCGATCAGTTCATAGTTCACGCCGCCGATCATCTTCACCTGCTTCATCTTCAGCGTCGCACGGTGAATCCAGCCGGTCGTCTTACCGAGCCCCTTGCCGAGCGGCGCGGCCTTGCGCTGCAGCAGCGTCACTTCACGCGCGGGCGCCGTCACCCGCGCACGCGTGACGCCGCCACGCGTCGTGGCCGGGTCCGTCACGCCCCACTCGGCCTTCCATTCTTCCAGATCGAGCGCCGGCGATTCCCCCTCCTGCACCAGATACTCGGCGACATCGAAGCCGATCCCGCCCGCGCCGACCACCGCGACCCGCCGGCCGACCGGCTGCCGGCCCGCGAGCACGTCGATGTAGCTGAGCACGTTCGGCCCGTCCTGCCCCGGAATCTTCGGGTCGCGCGGCGCCACGCCGGTCGCGAGCACGATCTCGTCGTAGCCGCCCGCGATCAGGTCGCTCGCGTCGACGCGGCGGTTCAGGTGCAGGTTCACGCCGGTCAGCTCGACCTGGCGGCCGAAGTAGCTCAGCGCCTCGTGGAACTCTTCCTTGCCCGGAATCCGCTTCGCCATGTTGAACTGGCCGCCGATCTCCGCCGCACCGTCGAACAGGTCGACCTGATGGCCGCGCTGCGCGAGCACGGTCGAGCATGCGAGCCCGGCCGGCCCCGCGCCGACGACCGCGATGCGCTTCGGCTGCGGCGCGGGCGTGTATCTCAGCTCCGTCTCGTGGCACGCGCGCGGATTCAGCAGGCATGACGCGATCTGGTTCTTGAACGCATGATCGAGGCACGCCTGGTTGCAGCCGATGCAGGTGTTGATCTCGTCGGCCCGACCCTGCGCGGCCTTGACCACGAACTCCGCATCCGCGAGCAGCGGGCGGGCCATCGACACCATGTCCGCGCAGCCGTCCGCGAGGATCTGCTCGGCCACTTCGGGACGGTTGATCCGGTTGGTGGTCACGAGCGGAATGCCGACCTCGCCCTTCATCTTCTTCGTCACCCAGGCGAACGCGCCGCGCGGCACCGACGTCGCGATCGTCGGCACACGGGCTTCGTGCCAGCCGATCCCCGTGTTGATGATGGTCGCGCCCGCGCGCTCGACGGCCTTCGCGAGCTGCACGGTTTCGCTCCAGTCGCTGCCGTCCGGAATCAGGTCGAGCATCGACAGCCGGTAGATCAGGATGAAATCGCGGCCGACCGCTTCGCGCGTGCGCTCGACGATCTCGATCGGCAGGCGGATGCGGTTCTCGTACGAACCGCCCCACTGGTCGGTGCGCTTGTTCGTATGCATCGAGATGAACTGGTTGATCAGGTAGCCTTCGGAGCCCATGATCTCGACGCCGTCATACCCGGCTTCACGCGCGAGCGTCGCGCAGCGCACGAACGCGCGGATCTGCCGCTCGACGCCGCGCGCGCTCAGTTCGTGCGGCGCGAACGGCGAGATCGGCGACTTGATCCGCGACGGTGCGACCGCGAACGGGTGATAGCCGTAGCGGCCCGTATGCAGGATCTGCAGCGCGATCTTGCCGTCCTCCGCGTGCACGGCATCCGTGATCTCGCGATGCCGCCGCGCGGCGGCCGACGTCATCAGCGTGCCGCCGAACGGCTTGGTCCAGCCGGCCACGTTCGGCGCGAAGCCGCCCGTCACGATCAGGCCCACGCCGCCGCGGGCGCGTTCGGCGAAATACTCGACGAGCCGCGGCAGCGTCTTGCGGCTGTCCTCGAGGCCCGTGTGCATCGAGCCCATCAGTACGCGGTTCTTCAGCGTCGTGAAGCCGAGATCGAGCGGGGCGAGCAGGTGGGGAAAGGTCGTGGTCATGATGATCGTGCCGATAAGCGATGCATGACATCGTAGGCGCACGCCGCCTTGAACGTGAGGGGGCAAACAGCCATAATGCTTGTCATTTCCGGCCAAAACGACATGACCTCCCCTCTCGCCAAGGACCGCCTCGGGCTGCGCCGGCCGACGATTCCGGTCGCCTATACGCGCCTGCTGCTGCAGGCGCTGGCCGCGCGCGGCGTCGACCTGGCCGCCGTACGCGCCGGCACGGGCCTGCGCGATGCGGTCCTGGCCGAACCGGACGCGCGCATCGCGCCGTCGCAATGGGGGCGGCTCGTGCTCAATGCGATCGAGATCGGCGGCGATCCGGGCATCGGGCTCGCGTTCGGGCCGCTGCTGAAGCCGACCGTGCACGGCTTTCTCGGCTACGCGACGCTGACCGCGCGGGACATCCGGGAAGCGCTGTCCGTCACGCAGCGCTACTTCCGGATGCGCAACCGCCAATATCGCCTGACCTATGAAGAAGACGAACACGGTGCGACGCTCGAACTGCACGGCGTGCAGGCCAGCCCCGTGCTGCAGCATCACGTGATGTTCGAATTCGTGCTGACGGGGCTCGCGCAGAACATCTCGCAATGGGCCGGGCGCGCGTCGCCGCCGATCAGGCTGCAGTTCGCGTGGCCTGAGCCGCCCTATTTCGCGCGCTATCGCGACTCGTTGCCGCCAGTCGAATTCGGCTGTGCCGCCAACGCGCTGTGGATCGCGCACGACGTGCTCGACTGGCCGCTGCCGCTCGCCGACGAGGTCGCGCACCGGCAGGCGCTCGTGCAGGTGGAACGCGAGTATGCGCAGGTGCGTCAGGACGAAGGCGATCTGGTCGAACGCGTGCGCGCGGAGCTGGCACGTGGCGCCGGCGATTACCCGGGGCCGGAGACGCTCGCCGACGCGCTGCTCGTGTCGACGCGCACGCTGCGGCGCCGGCTGGAGGAAGCCGGTTCGAGCTATCGTCAATTGCTCGACGAAGCGCGGTTTCGCGACGCGAAGCAGTTGCTCGCCGCGTCGGATCTCGACCTGAAAACGATCGCCGAGCGGCTGCAATTCACCGACCCGGCGAATTTCACGCGCGCGTTCCGGCGCTGGGCCGGGCAGACGCCGAGCGCGTATCGCGAAGCGGCCGCGGGTACCGCGCACGGATGATGCGGGGTTGCGGGCGGCACGACGTGCCTGCGCGGGCGTTCATCGGTATGATCGATGCCACGCCAAAGCGGCGCCGACCGGCGCCCTCTCCCGACCATGCGCCATCACACCACCGTGATCGAATCGACGATCGACCGCATCGATACGAACCTCATCCGGGTCACGGCCGACATCAGGAAGGCGCCGCTTTATCGCCTGACGATGCAGGGCGCGTGCTACTTCATCTCCGCCTACGATATCGATGCAGAGGCGTTCAAGCAGATCGATCAATTGAAGCCCGGGATGGCTGTGCGCGCGTGCATCTTCGACGATCGCGGCCGCCGCCGGATTGCGTGGATCCGAAGCAACGATCTGGCAATCGCCCCTTACGATGCGTTCAGACAGAGGAACAGCAACCTGTCGCTGCTCACATGGGCGACATGCATCTTCATGCTGAGCCTGCTGATTGGCGCCGCCGCCTTCAAACTGGGCTGGGCGCTCGTCGTCGCACTCACCCTGTTCGTGACCATCGTCAGCCTGCTGGGCACGCTGCTCGCGATCGCCGGTCTATCCGAGCTGGCCCTCCAGCCCCAGCGGCGCGAGGCCCATGAAAGGTGGCAACTCGAACCGGTCGGTTTCACGGCGGAACGGAGCAGCCCATGACCGATCGCACCATGCAGATCGCATCCGGTCGCGTGACGTCGGTCAGCCAGCAGACGATCAGTACGGAAGTCTGGAGCAACAACCTCGGCTGGACCAGGCAGAGCATCGAGGAGATCGCGCTTCAACTCGACACGCACGATGCACCGCTCACGGTCAGGACCAGCGGCACGCGCAACCTGTTCATCGTCGCGGGCGACCGGTTGACGGTCGCGTACGCCCCCAACCAGGATCGCCGCGCCATCTACGGGATCCGCAATACGACCGACGGCTCCGTGTATCTCGTTCGCACCGCCAAGGTCGCGAGCGGCCGCACCGATGTTTTCGTGACGATCGGCCTGCTGGTCGCGCTGGCCTTCATCGGCGGCATCATGTGTGCGGTATCGCGCAGCACGAGCGGGATGCTCGACGCGTTTGCGTGGTTCGCCTCCGGCGCGATCGGCCTGTTCGTGCTGAGCACGCTTCTGCGTATCGTGTTCGGCGTGATCGTGTGGCCGGAGATTCGGCGGCTCGCACAGCCCGGCGGCAAGCGCGAAATGAATGCCGCCCGGCATGCACTGTCGCTCGCGAAGGAAGACACGCCGCACATTCGCTTCATTTGAGCCGCCCCGGCACACGACGTGTCACGGGTCGATGCAGATCCGCGCGCCGCCGTCACCCTCGTCTGCGTCGATCCGCACCTCCCCCTTCGCGGCAACGATCGCGTCGTACACGTCATCGGTCACGCACACCACCGGCACCGCGATCGCATACAGCTCGGCGGCGACGATCGCGCCGATCGAGATGATCAGGTCGCGCTCCTTCAGCACGATCCCGACCGGCCCCGTGCCGTTGCGCACGGCTTCCGCGAGCACGCTGCTGCTCGAACTCGAGCCCTTCGCGTGCGGCATCACCATCACCTTGCCGGCGAGGCTCGCGCCGGCCTGCGGATGCCCGCGATCGACGATCCTTCCCGCGCCCGAGTCATAGCCGCCCCAGAAGCTGAGCGGCTTGTCGAGCACGAACGGGCGTGCGCATGCGCGGCCCGGTACGAGCGTGTCGCCCGTCAATACCTTGCGCGTGACCTCAGTCATCGAATCGCACCTTTCCTTCGTACGCCGAACGCACGCATTCGCGCATGCTGCCGTACGCGACCGTCACGCCGATGTTCGCGGGCGCATACGACGCCCATTTCCCCGAATTGGTCATCACGAGCCCCGACAGTTGCTTCATCACCGGCGTGATGTACGTGCAGGTGTCGACGACGATCTGGATGCCGCGTGCAGCGAATTTCTCCGCGAGGCCGGCTTCGTCCAGCTCCCACAGGATGAACCGGCTCGTGTTCACGTAGAAATCGCAGGCCGGCTTGCCGTCGAACGCGTCGAGCAACGTATCGAGCGTACGGAATTCGGCCAGCGAGAAATGCGGCGTGCCGAGCGCCACCGCGACGAGCGCATCGCCGGCCGCGCCGTGGTTCAGCGTGCGGCGAATCTCGTCGAGATCGGCCATCGCGAAGTCAACCGTGCGTGGCGCCGCTTGCCCGTGCAACGCGGCGTCGAGCGTCGGCGCCTCGGGTGTCACGCCGACCGCATGGAACAGCGCGACGGCCCCGCTCGACGCGGCGGCCGCACCGAGCGCCTTGAGTTCGTCTTCGGTGGTGTCCGCAGGCAGCCCGACGATCGCCGGCACGACCGCGCCCGCGATCCTGCCGATCAGCAGCCCGAGCGCGGCGAAATGGATGTCGCGCGACGGCAGGCGGCTGAAGTCCGGTGCGTTGAACACGATTCGTGCAGCGCGGTTCGCTTCGACATGCAGCCCCGCATACGGCGCACGCCCGGTGATCGCGGCAGCCAGGTCGAGAAAATCGCCGTACCGGCTCGTCCGCGCGCCGAGCACCGAGTTCGCGAACACGATCGCGTTCGATTCGGCCCACGCGATCTGCTCGCCTTTCGCGGGACGGTTCTTCAACTGGTACGGCGCACACGTGAAGCTCGATTCGCAGCCGAGCTGCAGATGCGCGTCCATCAGACGTTGTGCGTCGCGCTGGATCGTGCGATCGCCGTGATACAGCTCGGGATGGATCAGGTCGAGCGACCCGACGTTCAGCGTGGTCGGCACCGCAACCTTCGCGCCGGTGTCGACGAAATACTCGACGAAGTCGAGGCTCGTCCGGCCGTGGTAAAGACAGCCGTCGATATGGGCGGACGTGATGTCGATCAGGTGCGGCGCGGACATCACTTGCGCCGTGCGCGCGACGATCCGCATCGCGCGCGCGACGCCATCGCCGAAATCCCCGCGCAGCATGGCGCTGTCGCGGTCACTCAACTGCAGCATCGATTGCTCCTCTGACGCGTGCCGGCGGCGCCGGTCGATGACATCCGTCAGGGGACTCTACAACTGGAAATAAAAACTGTCCAGATCACCATCTATCCGGACAGTTTAAAAACCAATTTCCGCCATTCAACGCCAATGAAGCGGCCAATGGCTCGAATTTCGCTCCAGTTTGCCGCCGATCGCTCTAGCGTTCCGCGGTCACGCTGAACAGCTCGTCGCGCAGCGCCTTCGCGCGGTCGCGGCCGAACTGCATCTCGAATTCGTCCTGCGCGGCCTGCCATGCGACCCGCGCCCGCGCGAACGTGTGCTCGCCCTGCTGCGTAAGGCTCAGCGCGTGCGCGCGCGCATCGTGCTCGGATGCGGCCGTCGCGACGACACCGTCGCGCTGCAGCGGCTTCAGCGCGCGCAGCAGCGTCGTGCGATCCATCACGAGCGCATCGGCGAGTTCGCTCATCAGCAGGCCGGGCTGGCGCGTCAGGTTCGCCATGATCGAGAACTGGGCGGGCGTGACCCCGACCGGGGCCAGATGGCGCTCGTACAGTTGCGTGACGAAGCGTGCCGCCTGACGCAGCGCGAGACAGTTGCACGCCTGGACAATCGAGGTGTCGTTCATGCTCCGCAATTTATATGTGCATATGCATAAAGTCAATGTACACTCCGCCGTAACAAGGCCGGTGGCCGGCCCTCGCGTCAAGGAGACGGACATGGACTACATCGACAAGCTGCGGATTTTCCGGTCGGTGGTGGAGATGCGCAGCTTCACGCGCGCCGCCGACATCCACGGCCTCGCACGGCCTGTCGTGTCGCGCGCGGTCGCGGATCTGGAAGCGCGTTTCGGCAGCCGGCTGCTGCACCGGACCACCCGCCAGGTGTCGTTGACCGAAACGGCCGAGCGCATCTACGAGCGCTGCGCGGCCGTGCTCGACGAACTCGACTCGCTCGAGGCGGAAGCGCAGGCCTCGACGCGCGAGCCCGAAGGCCTGCTGCGCCTCGTCGCGCACACGACGGCCGCGCTGAACCAGCTGGTGCCGCTGATCGCTGGCTTCAAGGCCGCTCACCCGAGGGTGCGCCTCGACGTGACGCTGACCGAGCGCCCGGTCGATCTGGTCGGCGAAGGCTACGACATCGGCATCGTCGTGCCGTACATGCTGACGAACGAATCGACCGTCGTGCGGCTCATCGAACGGATTCCGCTCGTGATCGTCGCGACGCCCGCGTATCTGCAAGCCCGTTCGCGCCCGGTCACGCCGGCCGACCTCGCCGACCATCCGTTCGTGCCGATGTCGCCGTCGCTGCGCCGGCCCGCGCTGTCGTTCCGCGTCGACGGCAACACGCTGACCGTGCCGTTCCGCTTCGACATCTCGTCGAACAGCCCCGTCTTCAACCGCGAAATGGTGATGCATGACTTCGGCATCGGCGTCGTGCCGAAGACGCTCGTCGGCGCCCAGCTCGCGTCGGGCGCGCTCGTGCAGTTGCTGGCCGACGCCGATCTCGTCGACGGGTTCGTCGAGATCAAGCTCGCGTACGCGAACCGCGCGCTGCTGCCCGCGAAGGTCAAGGCGTTCATCGACTACACGGCCGCCTACTGCGACCGCGAAGGCTGGATTGTTCCGGCCGCGGCCTGATCCGGCGCGCGAACGCACCGGTCGGCCGCCGATTGGTACAGCCACGACACCAATCTGATCCTGCCCCGACCATCGATTCGTACCCCCCCTCGCCCTAACATGTGTACATGCACAAGACAACGCTCACCGATGACGATTGCTTCGCCGTCCGGCAAGCCGCCCGCCGGATCTCGCAGTTCTACGAACGTTATCTGTCGCAGGCGGGCGTGACGCCGTCGCAGTACAGCATTCTCGCGCTGCTGCGCGATCGGCCGGGCCTGACGATGGCGACGCTGTCGGCCATGCTGGTGATCGAACGCACCGCGCTGCTGCGCGCGCTCAAGCCGCTCGTCGGCGCGGCGCTGGTGGCGGGCCGGATCGAGCCGCCGTGCCGCCGCCAGACGTTCGCGCTGACCGAGCACGGCGAAACGAAGATCGCCGACGCGCAAGTGCACTGGCTCGCCGCGCAGGAAGCGTTCGAGCAGCGGTTCGGGTCGACCCAGGCGGCCCGCCTGAGAGACGAATTGTTCCGGATCACGCACAACCTCCCGGAACGCTAGCCCCTTCCCCGATCGACGACACGACGTCGATCGTTTTGATAAGTGCATATACATAGGTGAATCGATGGATACGACCCAAGGCGCTGCCTCATCCCGTGAAGCAGCCACTCTAGACCGGCCCGCGAAGCAACAGCGCCGTGTGCCGTGGATGCGCATCGCGGTGGGCGCCGTCGTCATCGTCGTCGCCGCCGCCGCGCTCGACTGGCTGTTCGTGCTGCGCTTCCAGGAGAGCACCGACGATGCGTACGTCGGCGGCGACGTGACGGTGCTCGCGCCGAAGGTCAACGGCTTCGTCGACAGGATCCTCGTGACCGACAACCAGCGCGTGAAGGCCGGCGACGTGCTCGTGCAGCTCGATGCGCGCGACTACGACGCGAAACTCGCACAGGCCAGCGCCGAAGTCGACAGCGCGCGCGCCGCCGTGACCGAACTCGAGGCGAAGCAGCAACTGCAATACGCGGTGATCGGCCAGCAGGCGGCCGACAAGAGCGCATCGTCGGCCGAGCTGACGCGTGCCGCATCGGATCGCGTGCGCTACCGCGAGCTCGTGAAATCCGACGCCGTGTCGAACCAGATCGTCGAACGCGCGGACGCCGATTACTCGAAGGCCGGCGCCGCCGTCGAGCGCAGCGACGCCGCGCTGCTCGCATCGAAGCGGCAGCTCGACGTGCTCGGCGCGCAACTCGCCGACGCGCGGGCCCGCGTGAACACCGCGCTTGCCGCGCAGCGCGTCGCCGCGCTCAACGTCGAATACACGACGATCCGCGCGCCGGTCGACGGCTACGTCGGCAATCGCACGGGCCGCGTCGGGATGCTCGCGAACGTCGGCGTGCCGCTGCTGACGATCGTGCCGGCTTCCGGGCTGTGGATCGACGCGAACTTCAAGGAAGACCAGCTTCGCAAGATGCACGCGGGCGATCGCGTCGACGTGTCGCTCGATGCGTCGAGCACGCGCCTGCACGGCCGCGTCGACAGCCTCGCCCCCGCCACCGGCGCCACCTTCAGCGTGCTGCCGCCAGAGAACGCGACCGGCAACTTCACGAAGATCGTCCAGCGCGTGCCCGTGCGCGTGCATCTCGATCCGCAGCCGGGCCTCGACCACGTGCTGCGCCCCGGCCTGTCCGCGGTCGTGACCGTGCATACCGATCACGCGAACTGAACGGGAGACGACGATGACCACCGCGTTTTCCGGCGACCCGGCGTCGCAACCGACCAAGCAGCGCGTGTTCGCGTTCGCGCTGATGTGCGTCGGCTTCTTCATGGCGACGCTCGACATCCAGATCGTCGCGTCGTCGCTGCGCGACATCGGCGGCGGCTTGTCCGCGAGCCAGGACGAACTGTCGTGGGTACAGACGGCCTACCTGATCGCCGAGATCATCGTGATCCCGATGTCGGGCTGGCTGTCGAAAGTGATGTCGACGCGCTGGCTGTTCGCCGCATCGGCCGTCGGCTTCACGATCACCAGCATGCTGTGCGGGCTCGCGTGGGACATCAATTCGATGATCCTGTTTCGCGGGCTGCAGGGTGCGCTCGGCGCCGCGATGATCCCGACCGTGTTCACCACCGCGTTCGTGCTGTTCCCCGGCAGGCAGCGGCTGATCGCCTCGACGACCATCGGCGCGCTCGCATCGCTCGCCCCGGCGATCGGCCCCGTGATCGGCGGCTGGATCACCGATCAATGGTCGTGGCACTGGCTGTTCTACCTGAACCTCGTGCCGGGCATCGCAGTGGCCTTACTCGTGCCGCGCTACGTCCATATCGACGAACCCGACCTCAGCCTCATCAAGCGCGGCGACTATCTCGGCATCGCGCTGATGTCGGGTTTCCTCGGCTGCCTCGAATACGTGCTGGAGGAAGGCCCGCGCAAGAACTGGTTCGGCGACGATGCAATCGTGATCTGCGCATGGATCTCCGGCATCTGCGGCTTCCTGTTCATCGTTCACGCGCTGACCGCGAAGGATCCGATTGTCGACCTGCGCGCGCTCGCGGTGCGCAACTTCGGGATCGGCAGCCTGCTGTCGTTCGTGACCGGCATCGGGATCTTCGTGACCGTGTTCCTGACGCCGCTGTTCCTTGCGCAGGTGCGCGCGTTCAGCTCGCTGCAGATCGGCATCGCCCTGCTGTCGGTCGGCGCGTTCCAGCTGGTCGCGCTCTGTGCGTATGCGTTCGCCGCGCGCTTCTTCAGCCTGCGCGCGCTGCTCGTGTTCGGATTGATCTGCTTTGGGCTCGGCTGCTACCTGTACACGCCGATCACGCACGACTGGGGCTGGCGCGAACTGCTGCTGCCGCAGGCGCTGCGCGGCATCGGCCAGCAGTTCAGCGTGCCGCCGATCGTGACGATGGCGCTCGGCTCGCTGCCGCAGTCGCGCCTGAAATCGGCGAGCGGCCTGTTCAACCTGATGCGCAATCTCGGCGGGGCGATCGGCATCGCGGTGAGTGCGACGATGCTCAACGACCGGCTGAACTTTCACTATCTGCGCCTGAACGAGCACGTGAGCGCCGGCCAGCCGCAGATCGCATCGCTGCTCGATCGCCAGGCCGCGTACTGGGCGTCCGTGGCCGGCAACACGCTGGACACCGCGCAAGCCGGCCTGGCGAACCTGCACCACCTGATCTATCGCGAAGCGCTGACGCTCACGTATGCGGATGCGTACTACGCGCTGTCGCTGTGCTTCGTCGTCGCGCTGATCGCGGTCGTCTTCTCCAAACCCATTTCCCTGAACGCGCCGCCGCCGGACGCGCACTGAGGTTGAGGTCATCACCATCATGAAAAAACTTCTCGTCGCCCTCGCCGTCAGCGCACTCGCCGCAGGATGTGCGGTGCAGCCCGCGCAGCATCCGGCGCTTCAGGATTCGGTTCGAACGCTCGCGCCGGATGGTTGGGATACCGATGTGCCGCGCGCGGACATCGACGCCGCCGCGTGGTGGGCGCAATTCCACGATCCCGTGCTCGACCGGCTGATCGCCACCGTGCTCGACGGCAACCTCGATCTGCAGGCGGCCGCCGAACGCGTGAAGCAGGCGCAGGCGCTGACCGTGCAGAAGCGCGCGGTGCTGCTGCCCGAACTCGACGCGACCGCGCATGCGGCCGACGCCCGCCAGAACACGCCGCCGCCGCTCGGCTATGTGCGACAGGCCGGCGCGGGGCTCGCGCTGAGCTGGTCACCCGACGTGTTCGGCGGCGAACGGCTCGACCTGCTTGCCGCGCAAGCCGAGCTGGTCGGGCAGAAGCATGCGGAGGATGCGATGCGGCTCGCGCTCGCGGCCGATGCGGCTTCCGCGTATGTCGATCTGCGCTGGGCGCAGCAGGAATTGAAGATCCTGCAGGACAACGCGAAGATCCGGCAGCATGCGCTCGAACTCACGCGCAAGCGACAGGCGTTCGGGCTGTCGACGGAGCTCGACGTCACGCGTGCGCAGAACCAGCTCGACGCGCTCGAAGCGCGGATTCCGCCGACGCAGGCGCAGATTGCGCATCAGCTCAATCTGATTGCGGTGTATTCGGGGCGCACGCCGGAATCGGTCGATCGGCTCGTGCTCGCGCAGGCTGGGGAGATTCCGGCGCCGCCGGTGGGCGCGCCGGGGACGTTGCCTTCGCAAGCGTTGCTGCGGCGGCCGGATGTGCTGACGGCGTATGCGCAGGTCGAGCGACGGGCGGCGCAAGTCGGCGTGGCGAAGGCCGAACGGTATCCGAAGTTTTCGTTGAACCTTACGGACGGGATTCTGGCCGCTTCCTATCTCGGGTTGCCGACGTTGACCGATAACCTGTTCAGTGCCGCGTTGAGTGCGACGAGCCCGATCTTCAATGCGGGGCGGATTACCGCCGATATCGCGCAGAGCGAAAGCCGGATGCGCGAGTCGGAACTCGGGTTACGGCAGACGATGCTGCAGGCGTTGCGGGAAGTCGAGGATGCGCGGGCGAATCTCGTCAGTTCCGATGAGACGACGCGCAGGCTTGATAGTGCGCTTGCTGCTTCGGATAAAGCGCTTGGGTTGGCGAATCAGCTCTATAAAGGTGGCGCGACGGATTTTCTGGATGTGCTGTCCGCGCAGGAGGTCTATCTGCGGGATTCGGATTCGCTCAATCAGGTCAAGCGCGAACACGCGCTGGCGGCGGTGGCGCTGTATCGGTCGCTTGGGGGTGGGTGGAGCAGGAATGATGCGGCGGGTGGGCCGGAGGTGGAGGCGGTGGCGAAGAACAACTGAGTCGTGTAAGTCTGGACACTGCCCTTTCAGTCAGCGCCGGATTAGCTCTGAGCTTGCCTGGATGTCACCTCATCAAGGGCAGTGATCGACCCGAAGGGGACAGTCGAGGTTACCGGAAACGGACATTCGGGAGGAATATTGATGGTCTCTGAGGCTCCCATGCCACAATGGCAACACCTCGTACTACCCGCGACGATGTATGACTCTCATTCAACCAACTGCAAACGCGACCCTATTCAGTTCATTCATAGCGGCTTTTCCGAAGGCGTTGCGCTCGGATGTGAGTGTCGTCGCGGATTTGATTGGACGTGGCAACGCAACCGATGATGGATTGCAGGTCGTTGTTCGAGGCGAATCGCTCTGCATACCATATCGGATTTACGACGATCCCGACGAAACCTTGTTCTCATGTCTGAATAAAATTCAAGCCACCGTATACGCGTGCTTGCTAACGAGACATCATGATGGCCATGTGCGCCAGCGCTTGATCGAACGGGTAATAGCGTCTCCTGAACCTTGGGTTGCACCATTCGTTGTGCAGCTCTGCGGCGAATATGTCATTGAGATTCTCGATACCGTCGAAGCGTACTTGTCCTCCATGGATCAACGTATCTACGGGGCGTTTTTCCGAGAGAATTCGCTATTTTTCCAAAGAACTCGCGATCGAATGATTAGCTACTGGGATTGCTACTATCATTGGCTATACAAGCGGGAAGCTGACTATGTTGGATTCCGATTATTCAATCGATTCTGCGAATGGAGTGCTGCAGAGTAAGCTGTTCCTCCTCTACTAATCGCAACGATTTTCGCCACGCGGGCGAATGTCTCTTGCTGGCCGGCTACTGCCTGATGCGGTCGACCGTAGTCGGCCCGTTGCCGACCATCGATCAGTCGCCACCTCAACGGCCGCTCTCAAGAGAGCACCGGCCGTCGGTCACAGATGCCCCCAGGCTTGGGCGTCAGCGCGTCGTGCTGCGTCATTCACTGCGGTCAGCGCAGCGTTCGGAAACTCACGCGAAGCTCTTCCGCTAGCGCTCGAGGCTGCTCCCACGCTGCAAAGTGCCCACCTTTCGACAAACGATTGAAGTGAACCAGCCTGGGATAGGCGGCTTCCGCCCAACTCTTCGGAGCAGCATAGATTTCGTCAGGAAAAACGCTGACGGCCACCGGAATCACAACATGTTTCGGGGCAAAGAAGCTCAGCTTGCTCTCCCAGTACAGTCGCGCCGATGAGACAGCCGTGTTCGTCAGCCAGTACAACGTGACGTTGTCGAGAACGTCGTCTCGCGTCAGTCCTTCAGACTCGCCATTGAAGACGCGTGCAATGAGTGCGAGGCCCGAGGCGTCGTGGTCCAGCATCCACGCTGCGAGGCCGATGGGCGAATCTTCGATCGCATATAACGTCTGCGGTCGGTTTGCCATTTCCTGCGCATAACCGAGCCCGTGCTTGTAGAAGAAATCGAGTTGGTCGAACGCGTGTTTTTCATCCGATGAGAGTCCGGACGGTGCTGGTTCGCCGAATTTCAGTGCCGTCGCGATGTTGTCCGGCACGGTTGCCGGCATGTTGGTGTGAATGCCGAGCAGCCCCGGCGGCTTCAACAGGGCCATTTGCTCCGTGACCGCATTTCCCCAATCACCGCCTTGCGCGACGTATCGCTCGTACCCGAGACGTCGCATCAGCGCGACCCACGCGCGAGCGATGCGTTGTGGATCCCAGCCAGTCGTCGTTGGTTTGCCCGAGAAACCGTACCCGGGCAACGAGGGAATCACGACGTCGAAAGCATCAGACGGCGACCCGCCATGCGCTGTCGGATTGGTGAGTGGATCGATAATTTTCAGCTGTTCGACGATCGAACCCGGCCAGCCGTGCGTGACAATGATCGGTAACGCGTTTTGATGTTTCGACCGCACATGAATGAAGTGAATGTCGAGCCCATCGATTTCGGTCACAAATTGTGGCAACGCGTTGAGCCTTGCCTCGACCTTGCGCCAGTCGTATCTCGTCGCCCAGTAGTCGGCGAGCTTTTGCATCGTCGCAAGCTGCACACCCTGCGAAGTATCGTGCACCGTCTCGCGCTCGGGCCACCGTGTTGCCTTGATGCGTCGCCGTAATTCGACGAGCTGCGACTCCGGCGCATGCACGTGCAACGGCCGGATCGCGGTTTCGTCGCCGCCGGCCGAAGTGGCGATGTCGCCGACAGGCCTGTCCGCGCCGGCGAAGGTGGCCGCATTGAACGAACCCGCCACAGCAGCTGCCACTGCGACGCCCATGAAATGACGGCGCGATGTGGCCGTCGGAGAAACATCCATTGACATACAAACTCCAGTTCGCAGTACAGAAAGTCGGCGAATCAACCAATACGACGAGTGCGTCTATCGATTGCCTTTTACATCTGTATTGCTTATTTATGTGAATGAACAATACAGACCCGTTTGCTACGCTTACGCGAGATACCCCGTTACGCCATCCCAAAGCAGTTTCACCGCGGCCACCACCAGCAGTCCGTAGCAGGCTCGATAAACCTGGCGTTGATCCAGCTTCGCGTGAAGTCGCCAACCGGTCACGACACCAGCAGGAATTGCACAGAGGCAGGCCGCCATCACGATCCAGACATTGCCCGTCGGCCTGGCCAGAAGCAGCCATGGCACTGCCTTGGTCGCGTTCCCCACCGTAAAGAACAGGCTCGTCGTCCCCGCATACACTTCCTTGCTGAGGCCAAGAGACAGCAGATACATTGCGAGCGGCGGGCCACCCGAGTGCGCGACCATCGTGGTTACGCCCGAGGCGAAACCCGCTGTGATTGCCTTTGGCCTGGAACGCGGACGGACCGCCAACGCTGTGCCTCCGACCAACCATAGTCCGACGAAGATCAGCGTAATCACCGCCATCACGATCGCGATCGCGCGGTGATCGAGGACTCGGAAGGTCAGATAGCCGACGCCGATGCCGGTCACGAGTCCCGGCAAAAGCAACACCAGGTCCGGCTTCGACCAGGTCGAAGGCTTCCAGTAGCGCAACGCGAACAGATCCATTGCGATGAACAGCGGTGCGAGCATTCCGCCCGCGGTAACCGGATCCATCACCAACGACAGAAGCGGAATACCGACGATCGAAAAGCCGCCGCCGAAGGCCCCTTTCATGAACGAGATCACGAACACACCCGCAAAGGTGATCAGTATCGTGATGAAGGTCAGTTGCAAATCCATTCCGGTCGACGAAATCATCCTGATGACCTCGCGCGGTCGACGTCACACCCGCCCAGCAGGCATGACGATCCCGTCGTCCTTCCCGCATACGCGGGGCGGGCGGCAATCGAAGAAGTGCACGGCATATTGCGTCTCCATGAATGCTCCGAGGTCAATGCGATGCCTGCGCGGATTCCGTCGAAACGAGGCGCGTGCACATTGGCCGTAGAAGCGCTGCAATCCCGGTACAATCGGGCGGTGAAGACAGAATGCACCGCCCCATCACTCGGTGCAATAAATACATTGACCTCAGTGCAATATATATTGAACTCGGTACATTGAATGTCAAAGTCGGAATACCTGAAGTTGGCCGACATGATCGCCGCGGACATTGCTGACGGAACGCTCAGGCCGGGCGACCAGCTTCCTCCGCAGCGGAATTTCGCGGATCAGCGAAAGATCGCCGTGTCGACGGCCAGCAGGGTCTATGCAGAGTTGTTGCGACGAGGGCTCGTCGTCGGCGAGGTAGGGAGAGGAACGTTCGTTTCGGGTAACGCAAGGCGCGGAGCAGCGGCGCCAAGCGAACCGCGGGACGTCCGGATCGATCTGGAGTTCAATTACCCGATACTTCCCGACCAAACGACACTCATCGCGAGGAGCCTGAGCGGGCTCGAAAGCGCTACCGAGCTCGCGAGCGCCCTGAGCCAGGCAACAAGCAGTGGAACGCCTGCTCTGAGGAACGTCTCCGCCGCATGCCTGGCGCGCGACGGTTGGGCGCCTTCTCCCGAGCAATTGGTCTTCACGGGGAACGGACGACAAAGCATTGCCGCCGCGGTCGGCGCCATTGTTCCGACGGGCGGGCGCTGCGGTGTCGAATCCTTGACCTACCCGTTTATCAAAGGTATCGCTGTTCGGCTCGGTATCACACTGGTTCCACTCGCGATGGACGAAGGCGGCGTGCGCCCCGACGCTGTACTCAAAGCGCACCGGGAGGCGAATCTTTCGGCGATCTACATTCAGCCCGCAATCCAGAACCCGTTGGGCATGACGATGAATGCTGCGCGGCGGGAGGATCTTTTGCGTGTCGTAGAAAAGCTCGGCATTCCCGTCATCGAGGACAATGTGTACGGTTTCCTCGACGACGAGCCGCCGCTTGCGGCGCTCTCACCGGACCATTGCGTTGTGATCGACAGCCTTTCGAAGAAGGTAGCGCCGGGGTTGACGCTGGGATTCGTCGTGGCGCCGCGTAAGTTGCGTGAGACCATGATGGCGTCGGTGCGCTCGGGCGGATGGACGGCGTCGGGATTTGCCTTTGCGGCCGCGCAACGCTTGATGAGCGACGGTACGGTTGCCGAACTCGCACGACTGAAACGCCTCGACGCCGTGGCCCGTCAGAAGCTGGCTGCCGACCGCCTGTCGGAATTCAACATTCAGACGAACGGAAAATGCTTTCATCTGTGGTTGACGCTTCCAGCCCATTGGCGCTCGCAGGCGTTAGTCGCAGCCGCAGCCCGACGAGACATCGCATTGACGCCGTCGACCACCTTCGCAGCCTCGCCGGGTCATGCGCCGAACGCCGTCAGGCTTGCGCTTGCTGCACCGACCATGGACGAGCTCGACGCGGGTCTGCTCACACTGAGCGGAATCCTGAATTCAAGAGAAGAGGATTTCGCGACGACCGAATAAAGTCTGCGGCGAGACTTTGAATTGGCCCCACGAACGGTTGTACCGCCACCTCGCATTGCTCCGAGATCAATACGTTGACTGATCCGAAAACATAATCGGTGCGTTCTCTCACCCATGCTTCGTGAACGGGAGCGGCGCAGTCGCGAAAGCAACGTAGATCCCCACATCTCCGGACAAAGATCGGTTACGCCTTTACTGGCGGAGAAGATAGATCGCTCTGTCTGCGTCTGGGTTGTGACCGGCCGAAAATAGACGAAAAGCCGACGTCGGGTGCGCCGGGTCGAGCTATGTGCGAATGACGCTCATTGGCTGCGGATTCAACCCGTCGATGCAACGATTTGATGAAATCGTTCAGCCGGTGTATCGAAGTTTAGAGTCTTTCGCGGACGCTCATTGAGCCGTCTGGCTACTGCCCTTCGCCTGCCTGCCCTCATTTTGACGATACATTCAGTTGCGCTCGTGTGGATTCAATTCCAGCAGTTGTCGTGCTAGCCGACCGGTGATCATCAGGCCGCATTTGCCGCAAACTCCGTTGTCGGTTTCCTTGCCGCAGGAAGGGCAAAACCACCGTCCCAGCCTGAACTGCGCCAACTTGCAAGTTGAAGAAGGGCCTTTCAGCGCAAGCGTCTCGAATTGCTCCCGAACAGCGGCGCTAAAAAGCGCCCCCGACGAGGAACACCGGAGCTCTCCACTGGTCGTTTCAACGAGTTCGGCGGAACAGTATGGGCAGTGCATAAGCTTTAACGTGCGGTCTCGGTGATTGTCGATGATTCCGGGCTTCGTGTCGAACGGCCGCATTGACCGCACTGAGTCACGCAATCTAACACTGTCTGCCTGGCCTAGTATCTCCTGCATGGATGCCGCCCCCTCGCGACGCCACCGGCGAAGGGGGCTGGCACGCTTACATGGCCGCTTCGAAGATCGCGATGACCTGGGCCAGCGTCGCCTTGCGCGGATTCGTCAGCATGCAGGCGTCCTTCTGTGCGTTGTGACCCATCACTTCGTGATCCTCTGCTTTTACGCCGAGACCTGCAAGACCCGACGGAATCCCCACCGATGCAGACAGGCGCCGGATGGCGGTAACCGAGGCGCCGGCAGCGTCGGCCATGCTCAGACCCGCCGTGTTCGCCCCCAGAAGCGCGGCAATCCGGGCGAAGCGCTCGGGCGCGGCGATGAGGTTGAACTCGCACACGTGCGGCAGCAGGATCGCGTTGCACACGCCGTGCGGCAGGTTGTAGAAGCCGCCGAGCTGATGGGCCATCGCATGCACATAGCCGAGCGATGCGTTGTTGAACGCCATGCCCGCGAGGTACTGCGCGTAGCACATCGCCGCGCGTGCCTCCATGGATTCGCCGTTCGCGACGGCCTTCGGCAGCCATTCCCCGATCAGCGCAATCGCCTTTTCCGCACAGGCGTCCGTAATCGGCGTCGCCGCGGTGGACACGTACGCTTCCACGGCGTGGGTCAACGCGTCCATGCCGGTGGCGGCCGTGAGCGCCGGCGGCATGGCCACCATCAGGCGCGGATCGTCGATCGCGATGAGCGGCGTGCAGCGCCAGTCGACGATGGCCATCTTCACGTGATTGCTGGAGTTGGTGATGATGCAGAAACGCGTCATCTCCGCCGCCGTACCCGCCGTCGTGTTGATCGAGATCAAAGGCGTCATCGGCACGCTCGACTTGTCGATGCCCTCATAGTCACGAATATGCCCGCCGCCCGCCGTGACCAGCCCGATGCCTTTGGCACAGTCATGCGAAGAACCGCCGCCCAGCGAAACGATGAAGTCGCAGCCCTCTTGCTGGTAGAGCTTGACGCCATCGTGGACATTGATGTCGGTGGGGTTCGGCTCGGCGCCCGAGAAGATGACCGCCTCGAGCCCCGCCTCGCGGATGTAGCCGGCGATGATGCCGGACACCCCCATCTTGTGCAGGCCGGCATCGGTGACGATGAGCGCCTTTTTCGCGCCCAGCGATTTGGCTCGTGCGCCCGTCTCGCGCGCACAGCCCGGCCCGATGAGGGTCACACAGGGGATGAAGAAGCTGTCGGTACGGTCGGCGATGCTCAGGTAGCTCATTTTGTCTCCAGTGATGTGGGTTGCTTATGTGGGTTTGCCATGCACACCCGCATAAGCTCATGCATGAACCGTACCAATGGATCGAAGCGAGGATTTTCAGGGGAATGCGTGCCGGTTGCGCCTGCCACGCTGTTTCACCTCGAAACAATGCAACACGGAAGGTGTTCAAAAATCGGACAGGTGCGCAACGCAGCGAGGTGTTCTCTGTCGCGCGTTTTGCATCATCGTCGACTGTCGATTCGACGCGTGCGGGACCGGCACATCAGCCCCGCCCTGCGTGTCAAACGCAAAATCCGGCACCGTAGCAGATCGGTACAATCGCGCGCATTCGAATCACGAATCAGTTGGCCGCCGATACCAACGTCATCCAATTGCTCGACAAACGCCGTGATGGCCTCGCGTCACCTGGCTGAAGTTCATTTGCCGTGGTGCGGATATTTGACGGCGATCAAATCGGAGCAACGCCTACCCCACGCCGCGTCCGGACCGGGTGAGCAGATCGTCGCCTCTATGCGCAGCATCGGCCACTGCACCTGCTGATGGACAAGGCGTACGAAGGAAACGAAGCCCGACAACTCGCGCTCGATCCCGGTTTCATCCCGGTCGTTCCGCCGTTGAGTACGCGCGTCGAGCCTTGGGAGTACGACCGGGAAATGTACAAGCGTCGCAATGAGGTCGAGCGACTGTGCCGTCGATTGAAGGGCTTCCGCCGCATCTTCTCGCGCTTTGACACACTCGATTTGATGCTCACGGCCTTTATAGACTTTGCCCTGATCGTCGAAGCCCTTCGCTAGCGTGAACACGCCCGAGTCCAGACTTATTCAACTGATCACCGGGGTGCGCACTGAATGGCACCCCTACCCTGCACGATGCGACACCGCGCAAGAAAAGGCCCCTCACTTCCTGACGTCGCGTACAACAAAGTACAGGTCTTTGGTTTTCGCGTTCAGCAAGTATCCGCCGCGAACATTCTGATACGACCCGCTTCGCCCGAGTCCGTCGAAATTGAAGCTCACGCAGAGATAGCGCTGACGGCCGACCGTTGCCATGCTCCACTCGGCCAGCGCGGGATTGAATGCCGTCGGCTTGATTCCACCGTTATTTCCAACGGGTATCGCCGCAGACAATCGGTAGAGCTTGCCCGCGTAGATCAGCGCCTGCGTCGACTTTCCTTCGGCGTAGCCGACGTCGGCACCCTCATGTTTGACGACGTAGCTGGCGTTGAACCCGTCCGCGTAGTCGCCCTCTTGCGACACCTCGTGCGTATTGATGCCCTGGATCGCAATCGACGGCGAGACGGACTGCGCCATCAGGCAGCTTTTCACCAGCCCGTCGCCGGGAGGGGCGGCCCACCCGATACCGGACACGGCCATGATCGCGACCAACAAACCGATCTTCTTCATCGATATGCGTTCTCACGCCGATTCGGCAGGGTGACATGAAGTCGCGCTGACATACCGCTTCTCGATGCGTGCGGGACCGACTGAACGACAACGCATCGGCGTGCGGCGTGGACGCCCGCGCCGCCGCCCCGCCCCTCGCACCCGCAAATCACTGCGGCGGCCGCTTCAGCTTCACCCAGCGCTGCACCGACGGCCGTTCCCACTGCGCACGCGCATAGTCGGCGAGGCGCTGCGGCACCGGATCATCGTTCAGCACCAGACGGTTCAGCATCACCGCCAGGTCGACATCGGCAATGCTCCACTCGCCGAACAGGTTTGCCGCGCCCGGCGCGAGCAACTTGTCGGCGGCCGCGAACAGCTTCTGCGCGGCGGCCTGCGCCAGGCTCGACAGCGGTTCGCTCGACGGCCCGTAGAACAGCACTTCGGTCGACCGCTCAGTACGCACCGGCATCAGGTCGCTGCGCAGCCACGCCTGCACCTGTCGCGCCCGCGCACGCTGGCGCGGCTCGACCGGATAGAGCCGCGTGCCCGGGAAGATCTCGTCGAGATACTCGGTAATCGCCGACGATTCCGACAGCGCGAAATCGTCGTGCACGAGCGTCGGCACGCGTTGCGTCAGCGACGTCGCCGCGTAGTCGGGCGCGAAATGCGCGCGGTTGCCGAGATCGACGGTCACCAGTTCGTAAGGCAGCGATTTTTCCTCGAGCGCGACGAAGACCGACATCGCGTAAGGGCTCGTGTATTGCGTATCCGCGTAAAGACGGAGATGACCGGTTTGCACTGCTGGCTCCTTGTGGGTACGGATGCTCGCGGCGGCTGGTTGATGCGCCGACGGGCTCCGGGTGAGTCGATACGGTGGTTTGACAGATTAGCAGCGGCTGGTTTCGTGATGTTCGTGGTTTTGTGTGTGCCGGTGCTACATGATCATGCGGCGTCCGGCCAGCGGTAGCCGATCACTTCGTTCAACGGGTACGCAAGTTCGCGCACTTCTTCCAGTTGATTGCCGCCGAAGAGATACACCTGTTCGTCGTCGTGACGCAGGTAGAACCCGACATGCCCTTTCCAGCTAGTGGGATCGTCACGCGTCAGGACGGCGATGCAACCGTAGACCGGGCGTTCCAGCGGCCGCCCCCATTCGAGCCACGAACGCGCGAGCGCGGAGCCCGTGCCGCGAATGCCGACGTGCGTCACGCACCAGTTGACGAAGGAAGAACACCAGGAAATCTTGTCGTCGTAGCCGACCAGGTTCGTCTGGTTGTTGTATTCGACGATGCGCGGGTTGATGCTGCCGGGCGGGTGGCGGCGGATGCCGAGTTCGGCCATCGCGACGGGCATCCACGGCGGATGGGCGGCGTCCGGTTTGCTCTCAGGGTTGAATGGGCTCACGTCGTTCTCGGGCGAGTGTGATGTGCGGTCAATCTTCGCATGAATGATGCACGGCGACGAGGGTCACCGGCATCGCGACACGGCATGCATGCGCGCCCCTCACGCATTGCCCACTCCCGGTGGGAAATGATCCAACCGGACAGGCGTTTTTCAACGCGCCGTGTCGCCCCACACTGCGTTGGTCCGCCGGCATTTCGGCGTTTCCCGACGAGGTCAACGATGACGCAGCCCCTTCTTCCCCGCGACGACACCTATGCACGTGGTCTCGCATTGTTCGAGCGCGTTCAGGTGCTTGCCGACCATGCTCGGCGACAGGCCGAGCCGCTCGGCCGCGGCGGTCAGGCTGCCGGTGCTGACGATCTCGACGAACACCGACATGCTTTCGAAGCGGTCCATGGTGCCTGGGCAGGGTGAAAGGGGAATGGAGGCCGGCGAACGCCGTCACGCGCGCACCGCGGCAATCTTCGCATGAATGCGATCCGCGACTGTCGTCATAACGTGGCGCAAAAAAAGCACGGGGAAATCTCCCCGTGCGTTGCTGCTACGTCCACATTCTTCGCGCAGACATTCCCGCGCGGTCACACTTTAGCGCCAGCCTCGGTGCCAGCCGTAGTGCGGATGCCACCATCCCCACCCATAGTGCGGGTGATAGCGCCACGAATAGCCGGGAGCCGGCATCACGCCGACCGGCGCAACGTAGACGACGCCAGCGGGGGCCACTGCCGGCGGTTCAGCCGGGGCCACCACGCAGCCGGACAGCGACGCGCCCAACAGCAGCGACGCGACCAGGGTGTAACAGGATTTCGTTTTCATCATTGATCAACCGAACGTCGTGGCCATGTGAGGCGGACAGGGGTTACTGCCAGCCGGGATGTCGCGCGCGGTAGTACTCGAGCGCAGCGGCACGCTCCTGCTCGGCTTGCCGGGCCAGTTGCTCCGCACGCTGCATATGGCCGCCGAACTCGCCGCCATGTTCCTGCTGGATGAGGTGCATTTCGTCGATGGACCGCTGAAGGTCGTGCGTGGCGGCCATCGCCTTGTTGTGAAGCTCGTCGGCGAACGCGGCATTCGCCAGCAAAGCGGCGCACAGAATCACGGGGATGGATTTGAGTTTCATGAGTGCAGTTCTCCGTCTTGTTGTGAAAGGGATTGTTGCTGCAATAGAGAACGCCGCGTCCCGGCCCCCTGTTGACGCCGCATCGCCCACACTTTGTAAATCTGTATTACGTGCCAGGCGTTCGGGCTTTCCCCCATGTGCCAGCTTGTAATTTCCTTTCGATCCGTGTTTATGATGTCGCGAGCCACGAGACCTTCACACCCGCCATGCGCATCACGCCCCTGCCGCCCCTTCAGTGCCTCATCGCGTTCGAAGCCGCCGTGCGGCATGCGAGCTTCACGCGCGCGGCCGCCGAACTGCACCTGACCCAAAGCGCGATCAGCCGGCAGATCCAGCAGCTCGAGGCATTCCTCGGCCGCTCGCTGTTCGTGCGCGAACATCGTTCGCTGCGGCTGACGATGGCCGGCGAGCAATACGCGGCGCAGGTGCACCGTCTCCTCACGCAATGCGCGGAAGCCACGCACGACGTGATGAAGCCCTACGGCGATCTCGAACTGACGATCGCGTGCTCGTCCGGTGTGGCGCTGCTGTGGCTCACGCCGCGCCTGCCCGGGTTTCGCGCCGCATATCCGGACATCAAGCTGCGGCTGATCGTGCGCGACGGGCTTGCGTCGATGTCGCCGGCAGAATTCGACGTGGGCGTCTACTACGTGCGCCAGCAGGCGCCCGCCGAATACACCGCGCGCCGCCTGTTCGACGAGGAAGTGTTTCCCGTCTGCGCACCGGGTTACCTGGCCGGCCGCACGCTCAGCGCGGCCGATCTCGCGAACGAGACGCTGCTGCGCCTCGAGGACGGGCAGCGTCAGTGGATGTCGTGGTCCGAATGGTTCGACCAGAACGACATCGACCGGCAGAAGGCACAGCCGCAGGACATCACGATCAACTCGTATCCGCAGATCGTGCAGATGACGATTCTCGGCCAGGGCGTGTCGCTCGGCTGGCGCTACATGATCGACGCGTGCATCGAGGCCGGGCTGCTCGTGCGCGTGACCGAGGCATCCGCGAGCCACGGTGGCGGCTACTACGTGATCTCGCCCAACGACCGCGCGCAGAACCACGCCGCACGCCTGTTCACACGCTGGCTGTTCGAACAGGCGGAGCGGCAGACCGCGCCCTGACCCATCCCGCACGCGACGCATGCGTCCAGCGCATGCGTGCATGCGAATCTTTCGTTTCAGAAAAAAATCGCGCTGTCCTTAGCATGGGGTTCACGCGGGGCGCCCGTCCCGGCTTCTGACCAAGGAAGAGACCATGCAAGGAACGCTTTCCCCGCGCGCCGCGCCTGCCGTCGATGCGGCTGTGCAGCAGCGCCGCCGCGCCATCGTCGCGACCGTGATCGGCAACGGTCTCGAATGGTTCGATTTCACCGTCTACAGCTTCTTCGCGGTCATCATCGCGAAACTGTTCTTTCCGACCGGCAACGAACTGACGTCCGTGCTGCTGACCGTCGCGACGTTCGGCGTCGGCTTCTTCATGCGGCCCGTCGGCGGCATCGTGCTCGGCGTCTACGCCGACAAGGTCGGGCGCAAGGCCGCGCTGTCGCTCACCATCCTGATGATGGCCGCCGGCACCGCGCTCATCGGGCTCGCGCCGACCTACGAACAGGCCGGCATCGCCGCGCCGCTGCTGATCGTCGTCGCGCGGCTGCTGCAAGGTTTCTCGGCCGGCGGCGAGATGGGCGGTGCCACCGCGTTCCTCACCGAATACGCGCCGCCGGAGAAGCGCGCGTACTACTCGAGCTGGATCCAGTCGAGCATCGGCTTCGCGGTGCTCCTCGGCGCCGCGACCGGCACCTTCGTCACGACGTCGCTCGACGCGCAGGCGCTGCATAGCTGGGGCTGGCGGCTGCCATTCCTGCTCGGGATCATCGTCGGGCCCGTCGGCTACTTCATCCGCAGTCACATCGACGAGACGCCCGCGTTCAGCGCCGTCGAAGCGCAGGCGAAAGAAAGCTCGCCGCTGAAGGAGGTGCTGTCCACCTACCCGCGCGAAACGTTCGCGAGCTTTTCGATGGTCATTCTGTGGACCGTCTGCACCTACGTGCTGCTGTTCTACATGCCGACGTATTCCGTGCGCACGCTGCACCTGCCGCAATCGACCGGTCTCGCGGCCGGCATGGTCGGCGGGCTGATGATCATGTGCTGCTCGCCGATCGTCGGCCGGCTCGCCGACGTGTGGGGACGGCGCGTGTTCCTGTCCGGATCGGCGCTGGCCATCCTCGTGCTCGCGTGGCCGATGTTCGCGTGGATCAACCATGCGCCCGGGTTCACGTCGCTGATCGTGTTCCAGGCCGTGTTCGGCGTGCTGATCGCGACCTACACGGGGCCGATCCTCGCGGCGTTCGCCGAACTGTTCCCGACCAAGGTGCTGTCGACCGGGCTTTCCGTCGCGTACAACTTCGCGGTCACGATCTTCGGCGGCTTCGCGCCGTTCCTGATCACGTGGCTCATCGCCCGCACCGGCAGCAACATGGCGCCGGCCTTCTACGTGACCCTCGCGGCGGCCGTCAGCTTCATCGGAACGCGCTTCGTGAAGGACGCGAAGCGGGCTGCCTCCACGACTCGATAAGGATATTTCCTCATGACCATTACCGTGCTTCAGGGCGGCAACGTTCTGGACCTCGAACGAGGCGTGTTGCTCGAACATCATCATGTGGTGATCGACGGCGAACGGATTGTCGAAGTCACCGATCGGCCGGTGGATTTGCCGAATGCGCAGGTGATCGACGTGCGCGGCAAGACCGTGATGCCGGGGTTCATCGATTGCCATGTGCATGTGCTGGCGTCGAATGCGAATCTCGGCGCGAATGCGACGCAGCCGAACATTCTCGCGGCGATTCGCTCGTTGCCGATTCTCGATGCGATGTTGTCGCGCGGGTTCACCAGCGTGCGCGATGCAGGCGGCGCGGACTGGAGCTTGATGCAGGCAGTCGAAACCGGGCTGGTGTCGGGGCCGCGGATTTTTCCGTCGGGAAAGGCGTTGTCGCAGACCGGCGGGCATGGGGATTTTCGGCCGCGCGGGGACTTGCTGGAGCCATGCTCGTGCTGTTTCAGGACGGGCGCGATTGCTCGGGTGGTGGACGGGGTCGAAGGTGTGCGGCTTGCGGTACGTGAAGAAATTCAGAAAGGCGCGACGCAGATCAAGATCATGGCGTCAGGGGGCGTGGCTTCGCCGACCGATCCGATTGCGAACACGCAGTACGCCGAGGACGAGATTCGGGCCATCGTGGACGAAGCCGAGGCCGCGAATACGTATGTGATGGCGCATGCGTACACGGGGCGGGCGATTGCGCGGGCCGTGCGGTGCGGGGTAAGGACGATCGAGCACGGCAACCTCGTGGACGAGGCGGCGGCGAAACTGATGCACGAGCATGGCGCGTTTGTGGTGCCCACGCTCGTCACTTACGACGCGCTTGCCAAACACGGCGCGGAGTTCGGGATGCCGCCCGAATCGGTGGCAAAGGTGGCTTCCGTTCAGCAGAAGGGGCGCGAATCGCTGGAGATCTATGCGAACGCCGGCGTGAAGATGGGGTTCGGGTCGGACCTGCTTGGGGAAATGCACGCATTTCAGTGCGGAGAGTTTCGGATCCGGGCCGAGGTGCTGGGGAATCTGGAAGCGCTCAGGTCGGCGACGACCGTTGCGGCAGAGATCGTCAACATGCCGGGGCAACTCGGGGTGGTCGCGGCGGGCGCAATCGCGGATCTGGTCGTGCTGGACGGGAATCCGCTCGAGGATATCGGCGTGGTGGCTGGCCAGGGCGAGCGCGTCGAATATGTATTGCAGCGCGGGAAGATCGTGAAAGCGCGCGCGAGTTAGGGTTGGCTCGCGTTTGCGCGGATCTCTCCGTGTACAGCGGTCGTAACAATCGTTAAAGGTAAGCATCAACACGGACGCGGCGCTCGCAAGCGCCTACCGGCCGTCGGTTGAGTTCGCGCGGAAACAGCAATCCAGCAGCAAGGGCCGCGCGAAGCGGCCCTTGCCGCTTATGCCTGTTCCTCTTCCTGGGCTGCCGCACCGTAAGGCTGCTCTCGCCAGTTCAGCGCGCTACGATCAGGTTTGATGGTGACGAACCGAAGATCGAAATTGAACTCGAGATATACGCGATCACCTGGTAGGAATCCGAACATCTCGAAATGCGCGTCGATCGCACGCATCCATGGCATGTACGGCTTGCCCTCCTGCGGAAGGTCAGGCTTGTTGTCGAGGATCAGCTCAACCTCGGGATACTGTTTGCGCTTCTTGGGACGTGACTTACTATAGGCGTTAGCCATTGCCGACTCCTTGTGCGAGTTGGTGGTGGTCAGCGGGTCGTATGGGTTGCCGCCCATGCGGCCCGCGCTTCTTTGATGCCTTGGGTTTCCCCTTCTTTCTCCCCCTTCGCTGCGTCTTGTTGGCAAGACGGCTTACGGTCGACCATCGGCGCGAAGGGGACCGCGTTCAATCTCCGATGGCGAGAAGCAAGGCTTCATGACCAGTGTAGTCGTGCTGGTGTCTCAGAAATGGGGGATTTAGGGGGATTGGCCGTTAGGTAGAGGGGTTGTGCATAGAACAAGACGTGAGCACCAAAGGCGCGGGTACTCAAAAACGGTCACTTGTCGACACGCTGCAGCCGGAGCGTATTCAACGCTTCGAGATACGATCCGGGCGCCAGTCGAATTCCGCCGCCAGGATCCATCACACGAATCGTTTGATCGGAATCCTGAATCTGAAACTCCGGATGGTCGAACCGTTTGCAATTGACGGCTCCATGCGCCGGATCGTTTGACAGCTCCGCTGCTTGCTTCGAGCTGGATGATCGAAACAATGAGCGAAAGATCATGGTTCGCACTTTCTTGAATGATCCGCGATCGGTGACGGTCCATCCTGCTAAGTCGCACGCCTGCTCCTGACCATCGCGCGTTCCGGATGTCTGCGCGCAGCCTCCGGTCATGTAGCGTAGCCTCGCCGGAGGCCTCTTTCCGTTCGGCCCGGCGGGCTCGAAAAGTCAGCGGATAAGCTGTCCGGAAACCCGAGCCCACGCCGCCCTAAGACGTCGCGCGCGGTCTTCGAAGAGATATGAGGCCGCAAGCGTCAAGAGACCTGAAATTGCCCCCGTCACGATGTGCTCGACATAGGGGATACGGTAGTGACTCGTGTGCGAGTAGACGTCGCCCAACGTTGTCAGGATGCCAACGATCAGCGCATTGCCGTATCGATGCGCGTAGAGTTTCCGCACAGGCGTGAAAGTCAACAGTACGGCCAGGAGTCCAGTAAGCAGACCCGTATGAATTGCGATAGTCCAGTGAGCAACGCTCATGATATTTCCCCAGCTCCCCGGCATGCAGGTCATGCACGCACTGGTCGGCTGCCAGAAGCGCTGGACAAACAGTCTGACGCGTTGCTTCCACTCGGTTGACATGATGCTTTCCCATCAATGTCATCGCCACGGCCGGCACCACCACACGTATCGTTGAAGCAGTTTCCAAACTCTCAACGAGCTTGCCGCCGTCGTCACGGATGGGTCGGCTGTGCGCCGTATAGGCCGGGCAATAACCTGGACATGGGGGAATACTACTCCACGGTTAGACGGCCGCTGGTTCGAGCGGAGCCGGAGTTCGACTCTTGCGTCTAGCGGTGCGCCCCTGTCCGTGGCGCGCGTCGGACGATGCGCTTGCGGGCGAAATCGAGCGGCGGCCTCGGCAACCCATTACTGTCACTGGCGACTGTCAGCTTTCAGGAAGGCTGATCGCCAACGGTGGAATTAAGCGGCGACGTAGCCGTCCACCTTGAGCAAATAGTTAGATTGCTACGCTACTCAGTCGGCCCTGAACAATTCGCAAAGGCTTGTGACACAAGAATCGTGAGCTGAAACGGTATTGTGAGATTTGCAAAGAGCAGGCATATTGACGCGTGATTCCTGCAAATTTTGACGAGGTTAGGATGGGTCCGAAGACGCCGGTGACAGAGGGAGATTTCTTCCGCCAGCCGCTGCGCGAGCAGATCAACTTGAAGCATCCGTTGGTTTGCCTGACCGATCTAATCGATTGGGATCGACTTGGCGCGCCAATGAGCACGAGTTTCGTTCGCATCGGGGACGGCCGCAACCTCACCGCGCCTGATCGCAGGGCTGCTGTGACCTGTTTCGCCCAAGTTTGCAGTAGCGACTCTGGGATTCCCATAACATTCCCCGTCACTTGAGCACTTCAGTAAGCACCTTTTCCTTACGAGCGAAGGACTCCCTCCCGCGCTGCCAAATCAAATCCAATTTCTTGAGGTCATGCTCCAAGAAGTCAGTCGCAAGCTCAGGCACATCGAACATGTCGCTGATCCGAAGCGTCCGCACGTCAGCAAAAAGCAGCCCGCGCAACTCCTCCATAGATTTGGTATTGACTTCAAGGATTTTTTGCGAGAGCTCAATGGTCAAGATGGCCTTGTTACGTAGTCGGATTAGCCGATTTGTGGGTTTTGTCGGAAAGTTACCTACTCCGACGTTGATGACCTGTATTGCGCGGCGCTCGTTTCCCATAGCCCCAACTGCATCAGCAATCGCGTACAGTGTTGGGTTATTGGCACAAAATCCGCCGTCAAACAATTCCACCTCTTCTCCCAGGAAGGTCTTTACCACCTTGCGATTGAAGAAAGGATATGCGGAGCAAGAAGCTTGCACGGCATCCTGGAGAGGAACCCCAAATCCCGGGATAAAAGTAGCCTTCCGCCCGAATGCTTGTCTAGGGTCACTCTTGAAGATCATCGGGAGTTCTGTCAACCAGCGTGTCGCCACAATACCGATTGGCGTTTTCATATCCTCAAACTTGTACTCGCCGAACACATCCTCGGAAAGTTTCTTAAGTGCAGCGGTTTTTGTGCGGGGGAACCACGCTCCCATAATTGCTGGCACATGCTTTTTGTACAGTGCGTGTATCTGGTCTACCGAGTGACCAAGTGCCAGTAACGCTCCGATGATTGATCCGGTGCTCGTACCATAGATTAGATCAAAGCGCTCGTGCAGCCGCGCGCCAAGCATCGCTTCAAGCTCATGAAGAACTCCCAGTGTATAAAATCCCTTGGAGCCACCGCCATCCAAAGCTAGGATGCGAAATTGTTTTTCTACCATGCGCCCTCCGGCTTAGCTCTTGATCTGTGTATCGTCCCCGCATGACTGGGATCACCAATACAGGCATCCGTAACGCACGGTCAGGGAGCGATGTGCGCTCCTGCAGAGATTGCGCAGTCTAGGATCGGATCCCGCAGCGCAACGTGCTACAGTTCCAAAAAACAGCGACGATTCGAATACATTGCAATTTGACCATCTGAACTGACCTTAATGACCAGAGCGAGTTTGCTCGCCGCGACCGCCGCTCGTGTGCGAGCGCCTTGATTGGTACCGCTCGCAGGTTTCGTCATCGCGCCGTAAGCGAGAACTGAACCGTTGCGGTCAACGATCACGGCTCCATCAAGTGATGCAATGTCGGCAAGAATCCGGCGGTCAGTATTTTGCACAGCTTTACGTCCAAGCTCGGTGTCGAGCGCACGCTCAATAGAGCGCCGCCCCCGAGACCCAACCGCATCTGTCATGCTAACCAGCAAATCACCGAGATATTTAGAAGAACAAAGCACAATTAGTAGACAACCAGATCTTCGAAACGACATATCCAAAGCTAAATGATATAGGCAACGTAATACGTCATCGACTCGACCACGCTTTCCTCGGCCGCGCCACTCTGACCTTAAACGCTCTATTATTTCTGGGTGATTCCAAATTTGCCATCGTCCGGTGCGATGACTGAACCACAGTCGCCTCCGCGATACGATTGTCATTTCGCCGCTACGTCCAAGCGCTATACCGACCCCTTGTAGATCTGCTGCTCGTTCGGCGAGGCCTGCGACCCACCATGGGCGTCTACTCAGACTAAGCGCTTCTTTCGAGGGAACATGCAGGGCGGCGTAACCTGCGATTTTTCCATGTCCGTCCAACAAAAGAGCTGTCGAAAAACCATCGGTCAAACACTTTAAACGCTTACTGTCGAACGACTGCAAGATTGGCTCACTGCCCGTCAGTTTAGAACTGACAACCACACCATATGCGAGCCGTTGGCTTTCGTAGGTTTCTTGGGTCAGTGCTCGCACAAAACGCAGTATAGAAAGAATATCGCCGTCGAAACCGGTGTCGCCCTTAATTACGTCAGCTACAGCTAGCGTGCCAAAATCGAATAGCGACAACGCACCGCCAAGACGGGACTGGATGAGTATTGCGGCTTCCCTTGCGAGGTACAGCAAGAACTTGTAGTCGTCGGAGCTAATTTGGCCTGCTCGACGCTTTGCGTGGCAGGTGAGGCGCAAATTTTGATCAAGATTTAATCGTATTTCGAGGGCCTTGTTTCCATTCTGGCGCGCCACCTCGCCCTCAGGACTATCGCAGTAGTGGTCAGTAATGCGCCACGGGTCGAACTCGAGATGCGGAACCGCTGTCTCAAGTCGTGCGAGTACCAATCTCACGTCGGCAGGCTCTAGCCCAAATTTGGGTAGTCGAAGTCGGACGCCGGTATAAAAGCGCATACTGCCCCCTCCAGTGCCAAACAAGAAAGGTAACCAAATCGCAATGAGGCGCTCTTCTCAACTGCAGATGGCTGACTCAGCCGGAATGACTAGATACTTCGTTTCCTGATCGACAATTGGCTTACAGAACGGCAGGAGGACTGCCCGACACACGAAAGACAAAAAATTGCATCGAACGTTCCTCCGAGGGCCATCGTAGTATCTTCACCACAGTGGATACTATGAACTGAATGTGTTTGACATTGATGCTAACACGCTAACTCCTAGACTCTAATACAAACATTCCAGGCCCGACATGGAGTCAGCAATCAGCACGCAAAGGACTGCTGTCCGGTGACAGCTCGAGGTTCGAACGTTCGCGCTAGCTCCTCGACGAGTGTCGCCTCGTGGCCGGGTGTTGTCGGACGCAAATTGCATATCGTGTGCTCCACACCCAGACGGGATTGATCGACGATGCTAGCAAATTTGACATGATGCGCCTCTATTGGGTTTACGGACGCTCTTCGTCGCTGGCTCACACCCTACGTCATCATTCATTTCTCAGCGATCTTGAAACCGGATCCAACGTGAAATACGCCAAGCACAAGCCCGAACCGACCCAGCCGGGCAATCCGCATCAGTTAACGAAGAACCAGCACATTTTTCCGGACGCGAGCATTACACGGTTCGAGCATGCAGAGAAAGGCATTACCGCCATTCTCCTCGACCGCGGCCAGCGCATCTCGAATCTGCGCGCAGATAACAAATTGTTCTGCGCTAACCGCGTCTGGGATCAGCGCGCCGAATCCGGGTACATGGTGGGCATCGAGAGCGAGTTCCAGTTTCTAGCGCGACGACTCATCGCCGGCGATCTGCGGTGGCTCGCCCCCATGCAACCCACCATTACTCGTTTCTACGCCCTCTGGGAGCAGCGTGCACACTATGCGCTGAACCCCCCATACTCAAGGGTGTCACTCCGTCCTCGGACATGACCAAGGACTTTAAGGAGCGCCTCGAAAAGGCACACGTGTCGTATGTGGACAACGGCAGCACCTGGCCAAGCAGACAAATGACCGGGATGCGAATTCAGTTCAACATCGACCAGCGGCAGACGGAACTCACCAACCTTAAGTGGACGCTCTGCCGGGCTACCCCGGACGCTGGCGAATTTCTTGTCCCAGACAGGCCCGTGGCATTTTGCATTCCCCTCACGCCAACCATGGCCTTAGTGGCCAACTCGGATCTCGATCTGGTCGGCCCGGCAGCCATGCAATTTATCAACCTGCATACCCTACACATGAGCGCGCGCTACGTCTTCGCTCACGACTTGTCCCGCTGCTTCGTCACGGGAAGGCGACAACTCACTAAGCCCCCCCTGCTCCGGACATTGAAGCTCGATCTCTTCCCTGGCGTGGGCGTCATGCTAGACCTCCTCTGGTGATGAAAAGCGACTGACATGCCCCCTCGATGAGCCAACGCCCTTCTAGCAAAGTCTGACCGTCCAGCCAACGTATGATGAGGACACGCCGGCCGGCTTGAACTTTGCTCGCTCTCTAGCCCTAGCTGACAACTCATCTCACGTGGACGCCGGACGACCAACTGCGACTGGTGCGTAGCTGCCAGTTAAGTGTCCGACTGGCTGTCGAAGCGAATGCTGGAAGATGGCAACCCATTACTGTCACTGGCGACTATCAGCTTTCAGGAAGGGTGATCACCGATGGTCGAGTTAAGCGGCGACGTAGCCGCCACCTTGAACAAATAGTTAGATTGCTGCGCTACTTACCCAATTGGGCCGTGGCTATTTGAGACACCAGTGCCAGCGCGCCGAGCAACAGGAGCATTCCGATGACTACAAGCACCCAGCTCGTCGCCCGCATCACCCACACATTACGAAACTCCAATTTCTTTACGAACGCTATATGTTTGTCCATTACGTACCACATAATGCAACCATATAAGATGCAGGCAAACACTGACAGCAAATAATTTTTTGTTTTTAAAGCGAGAAAATAAATAAACCCACTAAGCGTTAGATACTCTGTAAATTTAAATATTCCAGGGATGATTTTTTGTACAATGTAATCGAACAACGAGGGCTCACGCCCCTCAGGTATCCGATAGATAGTCGGCTCTCTCTCTGACTTCATATCTCTATCTCAAAAATACCAAGTAAGTTAATTTATCTAACTACTGAATACACTGCCCCATGGGTCCAGCTATACATCTTGCACGAAATGCGACCAAGTGTAACGCAAGCCCGTGATTCTGAAACAACTTGCTCTAAGACTGGGCGACTACCACGCTGGAATGCGTCTAACACCGCGATCCAGAGGGCGTTCAAGCTGGCGGTGGAGCAAACCAATGTCCGCAAGCACGCCCGCGTCCATACACTGCGACATTCTTTCGCACACACCTGCTAGCGTAAGGAACGTTTAGTTTAACTATCCAGTTATTGCTTGGGCGCCACAGCTTGAAGACAACGATGATCTATACCCACGTTGACCAAACGGCTCGTCGTACGACAAGCCCGCTTGACCGCCTATAGCAAAATGCATGACGCCGGCCGTTGCTGTAGCCTGCGCCTGCCTGCAGAGGATTGACCCACGTCAACGTGTCATGCTGGCGACCATCTAGCGTCAGCTTTCGGGCGGTGTGATTGAGGCGCTCACTGTCTCATTCTGGCGAACCCGGACCACTAACAGGACATCACCAGATGCTATCTCGCGTCCACCCGAGCCTACCCCTCACCTCGCGATGTGTTTCTGCATGAAAACACTCAACGGATCGTCCGCGTAATCACCAAACGGTCCTCGCCGCTGATATCCGGCAGACGCATACAAAGCCAGCGCCTCAGGCTGATAGGGTCCAGTCTCAAGCCTGATCACCTTGCAACCCGATCCGACTGCCCGTGACTCAAGCATCGTCATAATCTCCCTCGCCACACCCTGCCCACGCCCGCGCGGACTGACATACATCCGCTTCAATTCGCCGAATTCCGGGTTGAGGACAATCGCCCCGCACCCGATTGCCTGCCCCTCACTGTCCCGCGCAACGGCGAACAGCACATTGGATTGCTTCAGCGACGCGATATCCAGCGCGTGCCGACTCTCAGGCGGGTACAAGGTGTCCTGGTACGCATCCAGATCGGCGATAAGGGCAATTACGTCGGGTTGGTCGGGAGACTCGAAAGCGATAGTCATGGCAGACGAAGCTGGATAAAAGGGAAATTGAAGTACCCGACGACGCAGCCGTGCTCGACATCGATGGCTGTCCGGTTTCCAGCAGCTGATTGTCAGCGAAGTCCCCGGCACTGTCGAATCTTTCAAAACCCGGGCGAATCCGATCGCCCCGCGATATCACCCGACTTAACGACCACCAAAACAATTGCATCCTATTGAACAACCGCATCGACCATCGCCTGTGCATCGGACACAAACCGCGAATAGCGCCTCTGTTTGGGCAATTGCTGCGAGAAACAGGCTGGACGCTGTTCCTCGGCCACGTGCTCCGCGCTGCAGGCGACAATCGTCGGCAACGTCGCATCCCGCCACAGGATATAAACCCGGGCGCCCTGCTTGATCGAAACCATCAACGTGTTCGGCCCATCCGGCATCCCGTCCTGACTGTCACCCAACAGCAACGCCTTCACCACCGCATCGGCCGGTTTCCGTTTCACCGGCAATTCGGCAAACCGATACTCCGCAGCGTCGCCACCGAGCACGTCGGTGTAAAACGTCTCGTTGTCGAAAATGGCCGCCGTGTCATCCGCCGACTTGATCCCCGCATCCGCCGTCGCCACCCAGGCCTTCAAAAGCGGAACCGTCGTCACGACGAGATTCACCTTTCCGTCATTCGACTTCAAGCGCAGTCCATCCGGCCCGGGCGTCATTCCGTTGTCGATGTAGAGGGTGTCCACGGTACTCCCCGCCTTCCCGGAAAACCCTTTCGCCCTGACCGTCCCGACAAGCTTAACCAGCCGCGCATTCACCTCGGCCGTGTATTTCTTGTCCAGATCCGCCTGATCTTCCACCCGCGCCGCCGTAACCGCGTCGACGGCTTTCTTCCGATAGGCAAGATAAGAATCGGTAGGCGACGCAATCACCTTCGCGCCCACCGCAGCCACCACCGCGGCGAGCACCACCGCCCCCACCCCGATCTTCCACCTGGAAATGCGTTTCATTTTTATAACCGTCACCGAATTCCGCGCCGATATGCAAAACGGCTGCCGTGAGCCCACGGCAGCCGTCCCTCAGAAACGCCCTATTCTAAATCGCGAATCAGACTTTATTCATCCACCTTGAAAGCCGACACCAGCCGGGTCAATTCCGCCGCCTGCTGCTTCAAGCTCGCCGCCGCCGCCGCGCTTTCTTCCACCAGCGCCGCATTCTGTTGCGTCATCTGATCGAGCGACTGCACCGCCTCCCCGATCTGATCGATCCCGGCACTCTGCTCCAGGCTCGCCTCGGCAATCTCGTTCATCATCGCGCTCACGCCCTGCACTTGCGACACGACATCGCGCATCACTTTCCCGGCCTCGCTCACCAGCCGCGACCCGGTATTCACCGTGCCCGCGCTATGCTCGATCAGCCCCTTGATCTCCTTCGCCGCCTGCGCGCTGCGCTGCGCGAGATTCCGCACTTCCGAAGCCACCACCGCAAACCCGCGCCCCTGCTCCCCGGCCCGCGCCGCTTCCACCGCCGCGTTCAACGCAAGAATATTCGTCTGGAACGAGATGCTGTCGATCATCACGATGATCTCGGAGATCCGCTGCGACGCGTCGCTGATCTCCTGCATCGTGGTCACGACCTCACCCACCACCTGCCCGCCGCGCGCCGCCGCATCGGAAGCGCCGTTGATCATCTTCGCGGCCGTCGTCGCCGTTTCGGTGTTGTTGCGCACCACGGCCGTGATCTCCTCCATCGACGAAGCCGTGCGCTCCAGGTTGCTCGACTGCCCTTCGGTGCGTTCGCTGAGATCGGCATTCCCGGTCGCAATCTGCGCCGACCCGGTCGCAATCGACGAGGACGCCGCGCGAATGCTATGCACCAGCGTCGACAGCGACGACACGAACCGGTTGAACGCATCCGACAACTGCCCGATCTCGTCCTGGCTCTCGACCGTCATCCGGCGCGTCAGGTCGCCCTGGCCGCTGGCGATCTCCGACAGCAGCGTCGCCGCGCGGCGGATCGGCGCGGCGATCGCGCGGCCCACCAGCCAGATCACGAGCAACGCGACGCCGAGGGCCACCACCGCCGCCACCAGCGCGGCGCTGCGGATCGCGCGCGTCACCGGCCCGAGCAGTTCGGCCTGCGGCACCTCGACGACGACATACGCGTTCAACTCCGGAATGAACGACGTCGCGATGAAGCGCGCGCCGCCGTCGCCGTTGTAGCTCAGGTACGCATACGGCTGGCCGGCCAGCAGCGTCGACGACGCATCGCCGGGCAACCCCGGTTGATCCTTCATGAAATGCTTGCCGTCGATCAGCGACGAATCGCGATGCATCATGATCGCGCCGTCGGGACGCACGAGATACGCGAACCCGGTCTCGCCGATCCGGTAAGCAGCGATGCCCTTCGCGAGCGCATCGACGGACAGGCTCATGCAGGCCGCGCCGATCGGCACGCCGTCGAGCTCGACGCGGCTGTTGATGAACATCATGTAGCCGCCGACCGTCACCTCGCGGTCCATGTTCACGTCGAACGCCTTGCCGGACGACAGGAAGCCGGTCAGCCACTGATCCTTGTCGGTCACCTTCCGCTGCAAGCCGGATTCGTTGTAGTAGTTGCCGCTCTTCACGGACACCCACTGCACCGACGCGGCCTTCTGCTCGTCCTTCACGTTCTTCGCGAGCTGGATCCAGTTGCGCGTGCCGGCGTCGGGTTCGCCGTCGGCTTCCCATTGCAGCAGGAACGCATCGCGCGCGAGAATCCGCGACGCGGCGATCGGCCCGGCCATCTGCCGCTGCACGTCGGCGCGGATGCCGTTCACGGCCGTCGGCAGCTCTTCGCGCACGACGCGATCGCGCACCGCGTTGCCGATCAGACGGATGCTGAGCCCGCTCGAGATCGCGACGAACACGAGCAGGCAACTCGTCATGCTGAGAATCAGCTTGTTCTGAATGGAAAGCTTGCGCCAGAAATGCATGGGGAACCCTCGATAACCGCTCGGTCTGAGCCAGTTTGGGTTATCGGCATGCACGCGCAGAACCGCATCGCTGATTTCAGATGTTCATCATGCGAGATTCGTTATGGTGTTGTCAGGCGGGCATATGCAGCCGCCTATGGATGCGCGATCAACGAAAATCCAGCGTGAATCAATACGCCACGAAGATCGTGACACGACGGTTCCGCGCCCGCGCGGCCGCATCGTCCCCCGCGACGAGCGGCTGCGTATCGGCCCGCCCGATGGCCGCGAGCCGATGCGGTGCGACGCCGCGCTCGGTCAGGTAGCGCACGACGCTCCCCGCGCGCGCCGACGACAGCTCCCAGTTCGATTCGTATTTCGCGTTCGCGATCGGCACGCTGTCGGTGTGCCCTTCGACGAGAATGTCGCCGGTCGCGTGATCGCTCAGCGCCTGCGCGATCTGGTTCAGCACGGGCGACGAATCGGGCAGCAGGCGCGCATCGCCAACATTGAACAGGATCTTCGCGTCGATGCCGATCTCGACGCCATGCGGCGCTTTCACGAGCGAGATCCGGCCGTTCGACTTCAACGAATCGAGCAACGCGAGCCACGGCGGCGAGTGCTCGGGCGTCACGGCAGCGGATGGGGATGCACCCGCTGCGCTTTCGGCATGCCGCGCGAGCGTCTGGTACCGCGCATCAAGCGCGTTGTATTTCGCGAGCTGAAGCACGTACAACGCGAGAAACAGCACCATCAGCGTCGTGATGAGATCCGCGTATGAAATCAGCCAGCGGCCGGATTGCGCGCCTTCGTGTTCGTCGTCGTCGCGATCGGCGGCGGATGCACCGTCAGTTCGAGCAGTCATGCGGTTGGAATTCCGGGTTCGTCGTACAACACCCGCGCATCATGCGAGCGATTCGACCGCGCGCCCGCGCACGTCGCCGGTCAGGCGCGTCTCGATCGTATGCGGCGATTCCTTGCGCGAGATCGCCAGCAATCCGTCGAGATACAGCTTGCGAAACCGCAGCTCGCTGTCGATCTGCGCACGCAGCTTGCCGTACAGCGGCAGGAACACGAGGTTGGCGAACGCCAGCCCGTACAGCGTCGCGATGAACGCGACCGCGATGCCCGGCCCGAGCTGCGCCGGTTCGAGAATATGGCTCGTCACCTGCACGAGCCCGAGCACCGAGCCGAGAATGCCGAACGTCGGCGCATACCCGCCGGCCTGCTGCCACACGCGCGCGGCGGCGAGGCGGCTGCGTTCGTAGGCATCGAGTTCGCGCTGCAACGCGTCCTCGAGCACGGCGGTCGACACGCCGTTGGCCAGCAGTTCGAGCCCGCGGCGCGCGAACGGATGGATGCCGCTCACGTCCATCGATTCGAACGCGAGCAGCCCGTCGAGCTTCGCGCGGTCGCCCCATTCGAGCAGGTCGGACAGGTTCTGGCGATCGACCTCGCGCGCACGGACGAACGCGAGCCGCAGCTGTTTCACCGCGTCGAAGAAGCGCGCCCAGGTGTTCTGGATCATCACCGCGCCGAGCGTGCCACCGAGCACGATCACGAGCGCCTCGAACTGGAACAGCATCGAGAAATGCCCGCCTTCCAGCGCGAAACCAAACACGATCGCCGCGCCACCGAGCACCACACCGGCCAGGGTCAACAGGTCCATACGCGCCCCCTCGTCATGCATCCGATGCCGACGCGACCGCCGCGATGGCCGCCGCCGGCGCCTTCGCCGAGCGAACGGCATCCAGCACGCGCCGCTCGATGTCCTCGATCTCGACCGGATCGAGCTTGAGCTCGCGACGCATCACCCACGACACCTCGTTGCGCCGCGCCTCGGTCATCACGGAGAACAGCTTGTCGGCCACCGCGCGATCGTCGAGATTCGCGATGAGCTTCGCGAGATCGTAGGTATCGAATGCGCTGATGACGTCGAACAGCGTGCGCTGGTCGATCGACACGAGATCCTCCAGCGAGCGCACCTCGCCACGACGCGCATTGCGCCGCGCGAAGTACGCGACACCCTTCTGCTCGACGTAGCTGAGCACCTTCGATTTGCGGAACGCGAACACTTCGTCGGCGATCTCGCCGTTCGACAGCTTGTTGAGGAGGATCGTCTTCTCGACGCCGATCAGCGATTCGAGATCGGCCAGCTCGATGAGTTCGAGTTCGCTGTTGATCGACAGGTCGAGATCGTGATCGGCCACCTGCTGCGCGCGATCGATCACGCGCGCGGCGTCGAACGTGACGACCTGGCGCGCGTCCGACGACGCCGCATAGTCGGTTGCGCCACCGGAGAGGTCCGTCTGCGCGGCCTCGATCGTGACGAGATTGAGCTTCTCCATGCGTCGCAGCATCGCGAGCACGTGCGGCCGCGAATGGCCGGCGATCGCGCGGCATTTGCGGATCACTTCGGCGAGCGGCACCGAGGTTTCGGCCGCATGCACCTGCATCGGCCGGCGCGTCCAGGCGTCGCCGCCATCGCGCGCATCGGCGCCCGCCATCAGCGACAGCACATGCGCATACGACAGCACGCCCGGCATGAAATCGGCGTGCGTGTAGGTGGCGAGCTGGTCGTCCTTGCGCTTCACGCGGCGAATCATCGTCCGCACGATATGACGCAGCAGCGCCGACACGCGCTCGATTTCTTCATCGAGCATGCCGGCCGGCACGACCGTGAGCTGACAGAATGAAAGGGCCTTCGCGGTATGGGCACGCGGCTCGGCCGCGAGCAACGCCGATTCCCCGAAGAACTCGCCGCGGCCGAGTGTCGCGACGACGACGCGCTTGTCGTCGCATCGCGTGGACAGCTCGACCTTGCCTTCGGTGATCAGAAAGATGACGGGCTCACCTGCAAAGCCCTCGGAGTAAATGATTTCCCCTGGCGCCGCCGTACGCGTCCACGATTGCTGACGATTCAAGTCGATTCCCCTGCTGCGCTGACTTACTTGTGCGGCTGCGCGTCGCGCTTCATGCGCGATCATCGCCGCCGTTCCCCGTGCTCCCGTTTACGACACACGCGGTAGGGTTCTTTAACGTCATCACAGGGATGCCCCGAGCAAAACTTGATGCAAATCGTTTGCGCTGCGGATACGGCACGATGCATCCGGGAAAACGACGAGACACCGCACGTTCCCCGGATCGGCCAGGCCCGCCGCGATCCTTACTTCCGGCCTTCAACACACACGCATACGCACACGAGCACGCGGCTCACTCGTGCAAGCCCCACGACACGAGCACCGCGTGGATGTTTCGCGCGTATTCGTCCCGATAGCGCGGCGTTTCCGAGTGATACGCGCCGATCGCCTGCCAGGTGTTCCCGTAGCGGACCATCTTGCGTTTGAGCATCCACGCCGCGACGTAGAGGTTCACGCACGCGTCCTTCAGCGCGCCCGGCGGTACGCCGTTGCGGCGCAGTTCGCCGAAGTGCACCGAGTTGATCTGGGTCTGGCCGACGTCGATGCTGCCGTCCGCGTTGCGATGCACGGCGCTGGGGTTGCCCTTCGATTCATACCAGGCGATCGCGCGCAGGATCTGCGGGTTGACGCCCTGATAGCCGGCTGCGCGTTCGAAGCATTCGCCGTCGGGCACGGCGTCGTCCGCACGCACCGGGGTGACGACGAGTGCGCTCAGCAACACCATCGCGAACCCCAGCCACGGCATGAAGCCGGGCCGCATCGCGACCATCCGGGTGCGGGCCGTCACGTATCCGCCGCTTCGATTCCGCAGGTTCATGGCGTCATCGCCAGCGCAGCTGCACCGGCCCCCGTCGTGCGTCGCTCGTGCGTGCTCTTCGCCAGCGCGTCGTCGAGCTTCTTGTCCTCGGCCGCGAGCGCCGCGCGCGACTCGTCGGTCACGACGAGTCGCACCTGGAATTCCGGGGCCTTCTTCGCGGGTGATGCGTGGCGCAGCTTCTTCGCATGACGGCTGCCCGCCGGCGCGGGCGCCTGCACGTCATCGTCGCCGCCCGCGCCCGGCGGCAGCGACGCGAATGGCGGCAGCGGCGGAAACACCTGATTGGAGGCGGCAGGGGCAAACGGCGCGCCGTCGCCCGGCGGTGTCGCAAAGGCGGTGCCGCACACGAGCATGGCGGCACAGATCGACAGTCGTAGCATCGCGGGATCTCCTGTTACTGGGTCGGTCCGACCTGGACGCTGTACGGGCGGCAACTGCCGGCCGCGACGTTCTCGACGCGCACCGACGCAGCACGCGGCGTCGTGATGCCGCGCCGGATCGACTGGTTCAGGTAGCCGAAATCCTGCGGCAGCGCGGCCACGCGAATCGTCATCGGTTGCGATTGCTTCGATGCCAGCGCACCGACTTTCGCGAGCAACGCGGTCAGTTGAGGATCGCGCGCGCCGAGCGCATCGGCTGGTATGACGAAATCGACGAGCGATGTCGACGCGGCAGGTGGGTCGGTGTGCGCATTCGCGTCCTGGCGTCCGGGTTGAAGTTGGGCGCAGCCGGCTGACATGACGAGCGCAGTGGCAAAGACAATCATGACGAACGGTTTCACGTGTTTCTCTTGCGGTCACTGGACCTGCGTTATCGGCACCGTTCCCGCGATGTTTACCCCGACGAAATGCGAGGCCCGCCGCACGGGGCCTCACGCCGTGCGGCGATTCGTCCGATTTAAGCGCGCTTTGGTCAGACGCCATTCATCCGATATTTCGGCGCGTCATGCGATACAGCGCGTGCGCCGCACGTGATCCGGCGCGTCAGAACTCCATGTCGAGTTCGTCGATGTCTTCGTGCTCCGCCTTCGCCGCAGCGATCCATTCCGCGACGAACGGCTGCGCGAGCACCTGCATGCAGTACTCGGCGATATCGGGCTCCAGCTTCACGTCGTAGGTCAGGAAGCGCGTGACGACCGGCGCATACATCGCGTCGGCAATGCCGATCTCCGCGCCGAACAGCCAGGGGCCGCCGTATGCGGCGAGGCACTCGCGCCAGATCGTCACGATCCGCTGGATGTCGTGCTGCGCGCGCGACCAGATCCGGAAGCCGGGGAAATGCGCGCGCAGGTTCATCGGCAACGCGGATCGCAACGCGCTGAAACCGGAATGCATCTCGCCGCAGATCGACCGGCAATGCGCGCGTGCTTTCCGGTCTTCTGGCAGCAGCCGCGCCTGCGGCCGGATTTCGTTCAGGTATTCGGCGATCGCGAGCGTGTCCCACACCGTGTTGCCGTCGTGCGTCAGGCACGGCACGAGAATCGACGGCGACAGCAGCAGCAGCTCCGCGCGCGACGCGGCATCGATCGGCACGCTGACCGTCTCGAACGTGAGCCCGCTCAGCTTCGCGAGCAGCCAGCCGCGCATCGACCACGACGAGTAATTGCGGCTGCTGATGGTCAGCGTCGTCTGTCCGGTGACTTCCATGTCGCTCCCCTGTTCAAAGCCGTTCGTGCCCCTGCACCGAATCGGACGCCACGCGGCATCACCCGCACCATGCCTGTGCGGCGCATTCGCCGAACTGGCGCAGCACCGCACGCTGTCGCGGCACGTGCCGCACGCCAGGCCGGCCGGGTAACGCATCGCGCGCGGTTGCCGTGTGTGGCGTGCCACCTGCGTTGCCGCGCTCCCGAACCGCGTGCAACGCGCGTGCCAGCCGCGGGCTGGCACATCGCTTGCCTCGTACCATGCAATGCGGCACAACGAGCGACAGCCATGAATCTGCTTGCCTATCCGTTCTACCAATGGTCTGCAGAATGCACGCGCCCGGCGCGCGCATGGGCCGCCGCCGCCCGCGCGACGATGTCGCTGTGGCCGCCCGCCACCTCGACGCCGACCGGCCGCATGCTCGACGCGCTGTGCGAACTGCTCGAATGCTGCGCGTTCTCGCATCGGCGTCCGCCGTTCGGCATCGCGTCGATCGCCGTCGACGGCGAGACGGTGCCGATCGTCGAGGAAGCCGCCGCGGCGACGCCGTTCGGCACGCTGCTGCATTTCCGCAAGGCGCTGCCGGTGGCGCGCCAGCCGCGCGTGCTGATCGTCGCGCCGATGTCCGGGCATTTCGCGACGCTGTTGCGCGGCACCGTGCATACGATGCTGGCCGACCACGACGTGTACATCACCGATTGGCACAACCCGCGCGACATCCCGCTGACGGCCGGACGATTCGGCTTCGACGAATACGTCGCGCACGTGATCGACTTCATCCGCCAGATCGGCCCGGACGCGCATGTGCTCGCGATCTGCCAGCCGACCGTCGCCGCGCTCGCGGCGGTCGCGTTGATGGCCGCCGGCGGCGATCCCGCGCAGCCCGCGAGCCTGACGCTGATGGCAGGGCCGATCGACTGCCGCGTGAATCCGACGAAGGTCAACGCGCTCGCGACGAGCCGGCCGATCGAATGGTTCGCGCGCAACCTGATCAGCGTCGTGCCGGCGGGCTTCGTCGGTGCGCAACGCTGCGTGTATCCGGGTTTCGTGCAGGTGGGCGCGTTCATGTCGATGAATCCCGATCGCCATGCGGCGTCGTTCGCCGACCTGTATTACGAGCGCGCGAAAGGCGACCCGGCGAAAGCCGACACGCTGCGGCACTTCTACGACGAATACTTCGCCACCGCCGATCTCACCGCGGAGTTCTATCTGGAAACGGTCGAGAAGGTGTTCCAGCAATATGCGCTCGCGCGCGGCGAGCTGACGGTCGGCGATCGGCTCGTCGAACCGGCGGCGATTCATCGCACCGCGCTGTTGACGATCGAAGGCGAGAAGGACGATATCTGCGCGGTCGGCCAGACGGTGGCCGCGCAGGAGCTGTGCTCCGGGTTGCCGCCTTACCTGAAGACGCACCACGTGCAGACGGGCGCGGGCCATTACGGCGTGTTCAACGGCAGCCGCTGGGAAACGCAGATCTATCCGATCGTGCGCGCGACGATCCACGACAACGAGCCTTACGATCGCACCGCGGATGCGCAAGGCAACGCGGACGGCACGCACTACGTGACGCTGCGCGCGCTGCTCGATGCCCGCGCAACCGCGCACGATGCGGCGACCGATACGCCGTCGCCCCAGGCCCACTGAACGCATGCGACGCTGAAAATGAAACGCCCCGCCATCGATGGCGGGGCGTGCATTGCCGCCGCGTGCGGACGACGCGCGAGGAAGCGGCCTCGCGCGTCAGCCTGCGTTACGAGCAGGCCTTGCCGTGCGATGCGTGGTAGCCCTTCGCCTTCGCATCCGCTTCCGACATGTAGCTGCCGTGCTTCGTCTTGCCGTAGTACTTGTCGGTCGAGCAGTGGTAGACCTTCGTGCTGTCGTTGGCCCACACCTTGCCCGGGCCGCCGCCCGGCGCTGCCGCAGCGGTCGTCGCCGCCGCGCTCTTCGCCGGCGCGGTGCCCGATGCAGGGGCTGCGGAGGCTGCCATGGCCGGCGCGGCGGCCGGTGCGCTCGCGGCGGCCGCCGACGATGCGCCGTACCAGGTCTTCACGCCCTTGTGGCCCGCACATGCGCCCTTCTTCGACGCGCCCGAGTAGAACGAGCCGTCCTTGCACAGACCGGTCGTGCCGGCCGGCGCGCTGGCCGGAACCTGCGCGAACGCACCGATCGACATACCCATGCCGGCGACCAGCGCGGCGATCAACATCGTCTTTTTCATGGTCCTCTCCTGATTTGCCTGAATGAAGAATGCGTCCCGGTTATTCCCGGGAAAGTCGCTGTTACCGCACCCAGCGGCAGACGCGATGGTGGTGGTGGTGATCGAAGTGGCACACACGGTGCGAATGGGCTTCGGCAAGTGCCGGAACGAGAACGGCACAGGCCACTGCGCTAGCCGTCAGGATCTTTGCGATGCGCTTCATGAAACTCTCCCGGGTAGGTCAACCGGTGCTCCGGCTGGTACCTCCTTAACGCCGGTCGTCGACAAGCCGTGCACCGCACCCATGCGCAATTGACGATCTTTGACATCGCAGCGCCGTCGACGCTTCGAAGCTGACGAATGTCTTTCTTTTCTTTCCGGATCTTCAGCGTCGAAACCGTTCGGAACTCGAAAGAATGTGAAGAACGGGATGCGGATCGCACGGAAACATCCGTCGAAAGCGCAACAAAAAAACCGCCCGAGGGCGGTTTGTCACCAACACGCGTGCGGATGATGCGTGCCGAAACGCCGCGCGGCTACGCCCCCGCCTCTCCCCACGGCGTCGGCGGCGGCACCGCGCACGGCCCCTCCACATCGATCGACTTGAAATCGGCGGGCCCGACGATCTCCAGGTATTCCATGTCCGGCGAGTAGTCGAACAGGTAGTGGACGATCCCCGGCGCCTGGTGCACGCAATCGCCGGCCGCCACCAGCGTCTCCCGTTCGCCGTACATGAAGCGCGCCCAGCCCTTCAGCATGATCACGATATGGAACTCGGCCTCGTGACGGTGCCAGCCGGTGCCCGCCTCCGGTGCATGATTCGCCCTGACGAGTTGCGCGAGAACCTTGCCGTTCGTCGCGGCCGCGATGCCGAGATCGCGATACAGGAAGAAGTCGCGCAGGCCCTCGCCGACAAAGGCGGTGTCCTGCGGCTTCACATGGGAAAAGGCGGTGGGGGTCGGTGTGCTCATCGCGGTGCTCCTTCATCGAAAGGATCACGCATGACAAGCATTTTGCGTTCCAGCGTACGACGTTACTTCAACCGCCCCGACAGGAACTGCCCGAGCCGTTCGCTCTTCGGGTTCACGAGAATCTCCTGCGGATTGCCTTCCTCCTCGATCTTCCCCTGATGCAGGAAGATCACGTGATTCGACACGTTGCGCGCGAAGCCCATCTCGTGCGTGACGACGACCATCGTGCGGCCTTCCTCGGCGAGCTTCTGCATCACCTTCAGCACTTCGCCCACCAGCTCCGGATCGAGCGCCGACGTCGGCTCGTCGAACAGCATCACTTCCGGCTCCATCGCGAGCGCGCGGGCAATCGCCACCCGCTGCTGCTGGCCGCCCGACAGGTGCGACGGATACATGCCCTCGACGCGCGGCGCGAGGCCGACCTTCTCCAGGTACTTGCGCGCCCGCGCGATCGCTTCGTCCTTGCCGACCCCGAGCACCGCCATCGGCGCTTCGATGATGTTCTCGAGCACCGTCATGTGGGCCCACAGGTTGAAGTGCTGGAACACCATCGACAGCTTGGTGCGCATCCGCTGCAGCTGCTTCGGGTCGGCCACGCGCAGCGAGCCGTTGCGGTCGCGCGTGGTCTGGATCGGCTCGCTGCCGATCGTGATCTGCCCGGAGCACGGCTGCTCGAGGAAGTTGATGCAGCGCAGGAACGTGCTCTTGCCGGAGCCGCTCGAGCCGATGATGCTGATCACGTCGCCGGCCTTCGCCTTCATCGACACGCCCTTCAACACCTCGTTGTCGCCGAACTTCTTGTGCAGGTTGTCAACGGTGAGCTTGTACATGCTGGGTCCTTCCTTGCGAATCTTGCGAAAGCGTTAATGGCCGCGCGGCGAGAGGTACGCGAGCCAGCGCGTCTCGAGCTTGCGGAACGCCCAGATGAGCGTGAACACGACGATGGCGTACAGCACGGCCGCGATCCCATAGGCCTGGAACGACATGTACGTCGCCGAATTGACGTCGCGCGTGACCTTCAGGATGTCGGGCACGGTCGCGGTGAACGCGAGCGTCGTCGCGTGCAGCATCAGGATCACTTCGTTGCTGTAGCTCGGCAGCGAGCGGCGCAGCGCGGAAGGCAGGATGATCCGCGTATAGAGCTTGAAGCGCGACATCCCGTAGGCCATGCCGGCCTCGATCTCGCCGGCCGACGTCGCCTTGATCGCGCCCGCGAAGATCTCGGTCGCATACGCGCATTCGTTCAGCACGAACGCGAGCAGCGTGCAGTTCATCGCGTTGCGGAAGAACGTGTCGAGCAGCACGTGGTTGTGCACGACCTGCAGGCTGTAGATGCCCGTGTAGCACATCAGCAGCTGCACGTAGAGCGGCGTGCCGCGGAACACGTAGGTATAGAGCCACACCGGGCCCGAGATCCAGCGGTTCGACGACGCGCGCGCGATCGCGAGCGGCACGGCGAGCGCGAAGCCCAGCGCGATCGACACCACCAGCAGCCACAGCGTGACCGCGAGGCCGCTGAAGCGGTAGCCGTCGGTGTAGAGATAGCTTTGCCAGTACTGGCTGACGAGTGCGATCACAGTGCGAGCCTCCGGACGCCGACGGAATAACGCTTCTCGAGGTGATGCAGCACGACGTTGGACACCGTCGTGATCGCGAGGTAGATCGCGCCCGCAGCCAGCGTGAAGAAGAAGAAATCGAGCGTGCTCTTGCCCGCGTCCTGCGACGCCTTGACGACGTCGGCGAGGCCGATGATCGATACCAGCGCGGTGGCCTTCACGAGCACCTGCCAGTTGTTGCCGATGCCGGGCAGCGCGAAGCGCATCATCTGCGGAAACAGGATGCGGCGAAACACGCGCCACCCGCTCATCCCGTACGCGAAGCCCGCTTCGAGCTGGCCGCGCGGCACCGCGAGGAACGCGCCGCGGAACGTCTCGGTGAAGTACGCGCCGTAGATGAAGCCGAGCGTGATGACGCCCGCCACGAACGGGTCGATGTCGATCTGGTCCCAGCCGAGCATGTCGGTGAAGTTGTTCAGCAGGATCTGGATCCCGTAGAACAGCAACAGCATCAGCACGAGGTCCGGCACCGCGCGGATCAGCGTCGTGTAGAAGGTGCCGATCGACTTGAGCACGCGGTTCGTCGACAGTTTCGCGCTCGCGCCGACGAGGCCCAGCGCGAGCGACGCGGCAAGCGACAGCACCGCGAGCTTCACGGTTTCCACCGTGCCGGCCCACAGCAGCGGGCCAAATCCTTGGAAGATCATATGAGGGATCCAGAGCGAGGTGGCTGGATTGTCGATAGCCATTAGCCGCGCATCAAACGATATCTGCGCACTACCTGATGCACCCTGCTCATCAAGTCGGACGCATCACGCGAAGCGGGTTGCACCCGCGACAGACGCGGCGCGCGCCACCGCCGGTGCGCGCCGCATTGAAGGTCAGCCGCCGTAGACGTCGAACGCGAAGTACTTCTTCTCGAGCTTCTTGTACGTGCCGTCCTTGATGATGTCGGCGATCGCGTGGTCGATCTTCGCCTTCAGGTCGGCGTCGTCCTTGCGCAGCCCGATGCCGGCGCCGTTGCCGAGCGTCTTCGGATCGTCGATGTCGTTGCCGGCGAATGCGAAGTTCGCGCCGCGCGGCGTCTTCAGGAAGCCGATGTCGGCCTGTACCGCGTCCTGCAGCGCCGCGTCGAGGCGGCCCGACATCAGGTCCTGGTAGACGCCGTCCTGGTTCTGGTAAGGCACGACCTGCACGCCCTTCGGCGCCCAGTACGCCTTCGCGTAGGTTTCCTGGATGGTGCCCTGCTCGACGCCCACCGACTTGCCCTTCAGCGAGTCGGCCGTCGGCTGCAGGTTCGCGCCCTTCTTCGCGACGAGGCGGGTCGGCGTGTTGAACAGCTTGTCGGAGAACGCGATCTGCTCGGCACGCGCCGGCGTCATCGACATCGACGACAGCACGCCGTCGAACTTCTTCGCCTTCAGCGCGGGAATCATCCCGTCGAAGTCGTTCTCGATCCACACGCATTTCGCCTTCAGCCGGGCGCAGATCTCGTTGCCGAGATCGACGTCGAAGCCGACGACCTTGCCGCTTGCGTCCTTCGATTCGAACGGCGGATAGCTGGCGTCGACGCCGAACCGGATCGTCGACCAATCCTTGGCGTGGGCACCGACCGCGATGCAGGCGAGGGCAATACTGAGCGCGAGTTTCTTCATGGCGTTCCTGTCAGAGGCGAGCGGGGCAAGGGTCCCGCCGGGCAGCGCCGCCGTGAACCCTTCCAACCCGGAGATCGTCCCTTCCGGCGACACTCCAAGTTGTACATACAACTTTGCCTTTTCCGCAGGCTCGCCAGCAATCCGTGTTTATCTCTAATTGTCGGCGGAATGGGATCGCGGGTCGCAAATTTCCTTATATTTCAATTAATTAAGCATTACGACAAGCTAAACGACCGCTTTCTCCGCGCCTCGGCGCGCGGCCGGGCGCCGGCTTTCACTTGTCTAGACCAGGCAACGCCGCGTCGCGCGGCCCGGCCGCCATGCCGACCGTCTCCAGGCCGACCAGCCGGTAGCCGAACTGCAGCTCCGTCAGCAGGTGCCGCGGGCGCGCGGGCACCGGCTCGAGCTTCTGCCGCAGGTTCGTCATGTACACGCGCACGTAATGCGCGCGGTCCGCGTCGTGGATGCCCCAGACCTCCGCCAGCAATTGCCGCGCGGCGATCACGCCGCCGCGCGCACGAATCAGCGCGGCGAGCAGCCGGAATTCGAGGCGGGTCAGATGGACGGGCTCGCCGCCACGCGCGACTTCGTGCTTGCCGAGATCGACCGTCACGTCGCCGAACCGCACGATCGACGACGATTGCCCGTCGGTCGACACGAACGCCGCGCGCCGCAACTGCGCACGCGCCCGGGCGAGCAGTTCGGGCACGCCGAACGGCTTGGGCAGGTAATCGTCGGCGCCCGCATCGAGCGCCGCGACCTTCTCCACCTCCTGCTGCCGTGCCGACAGCACGATCACCGGCACCGTCGACCATTCGCGCAGCTCGCGGATGAACGTCTTGCCGTCGTCGTCCGGCAGCCCGAGATCGACGATCACGAGATCGGGCTTGCTGCTCGCCGCATACATCCGCGCCTCGCGTGCCGTCGACGCCTCGCAGGTGTCGAGCCCCTCCTGTTCCAGCGCCATCCGCACGAAACGGCGGATGTCCGATTCGTCCTCGACGATAAGTACGCGCGATCTGATCATGTCCGGCTCTCGTGTTCGATGTCGGGCGGCGCGCCCAGTGGCAGGCGAATCTCGAACCGCGCGCCGTGCGGATCGAGCGGCACCGCGCGGATCGAGCCGCCGTGCGCGTTGACGATGCTGCGGCACAGCGCGAGCCCGAGCCCCACGCCGCTGATCGACGATTCCTTGCGTTCGCGCTCGAACGGCTCGAACAGCGGCTCGGTATTGCGCGCAATGAAGCCGGGCCCGTCGTCCTCGACGAATACGTAAAGCGTTTCGCCGAACACGCGTGCCCGCACCGCCACGGCCGCGTCCGTGCCCGCGTATTTCGCCGCGTTGTCGAGCAGGTTCATCAACACGCGCTCGATCAGCAGCGCGTCGACGTCGATCAGCGGCAGGTCGGCGGGCAAATCGGCGCTCACGTCGCGGCCGGCCAGCACGCCGGCCGAATGCGCGAGCGCGCTGCCGACGATCTCGTCGAGCATGTGCCACTCGCGATTGAGCCGCACGCCCTCGCTCTGCATGCGCGCGAGATCGAGCAGGTTCACGACGAGTCCGTGCAGCGCCTCGGCCTGGTTGCGAATGCCGTGCGCGAGCGCGGCCGGCTGGCCGTCGGCCAGCCGCTCGGGTCGCTCCAGCGTCTCGGCGAGCCCGCGGATCGCGGTCAGCGGCGTCTTCAGGTCATGCGACACCGCGGCGAGCAGCGCATTGCGCAGCCGCTCGCCTTCGATCCGCACGAGCGTGTGCTGCGCGACGCCAACGTAGTGCACGCGTTCGAGCGCCATCGCGATCGACGAGCACAGCGCATCGATCAGGCGGCGATCGTCGGGGTCCGTGGGCACCGGCTGCGCGTCGCCGAACAGCACGAGCACGCCGCGCACGCGCATCGGCGCCTTCAGCGGCAGGTATTGCGCGGCCGCGCGCTCGAACGGCGGCAGCCCGCACCCGGCGCCGCGTGCATGCTCGTAGACCCAGCGGGCGATCGGTGCTTCGACGAACCCTGCGTGCTGCGCCGGCAGCAAACGGTCATCCGCATCCGGCAGCACGAGCGCGACACGCACGCCGAGCAGCGGCGCGATCGTGCCGGTGCAAATCGAGGCGATCTGCTCGGTCTCGATCGCAGCCGACAGGTCGTGCGCGACCCGTGCGAGCGCGGCCGAGCGTTTCTCGTTCGCGCGCGCGGCCCGCGCCTCCGCGCGCAGGCGTGCCGCGAGCTGGCCAATCGCGAGCGCGACGGCCAGCATCAGCGCGAACGTGAACACGTACTGCGTATCGGACACCGCGAACGACAGCCTCGGCTCGACGAAGAAGAAGTCGAAGCAGCCGACGCAGACGAACGCGGCCCACGCGCCGGCCAGCCGGCCGAGCCGCAGCGCGATCAGCACGACGGTCATCAGGAACAGCATCACGACGTTCGACAGGTCGAACACGCGCAGCAGCGCGCTCGCCGCCAGCGTGGCCAACGCGCACACGAGCGTGGCGAGCAGCAGCGGCATTGCGTACTGCGATACCCACGCGTGCGTGCGCGGCCGCGCTTCGCGCACGGCCAGCGTCGGCCGCGTATCCGGCCCCGCCCCCGCGATGCGGTCGGCGAGCGCCGCGCACGCGCGCAGCACGCCTCGCCAGCGATCGCGGCGCGCGCCGTCCCCGCCGCGGCGGGCGGCGGTGTCCCGCGGCCCCGTTGCCCGTCGATTCGCTTCGCTCACGTTCACATTCACATCCATGATCGCTTCCGGCAATTGAAACGCCGAACGGCCCCGCGCACGCCGTGAAGGCGTGAACGGGGCCGCGACGGCGCATTCGGTCAGATAAACGGCGTCAACAGCATGTCGATCAGCTTGATGCCGATGAAGGGTGCGACGATGCCGCCCACACCGTAGATCAGCAGGTTGCGCCCCAGCAGCGTCTCGGCCGGCTCCGCGCGATACTTCACGCCCTTCAGCGCGAGCGGGATCAGTGCGACGATGATCAGCGCATTGAAGATCACCGCCGACAGGATCGCCGACGTCGGGCTGTGCAGCCCCATCACGTTCAGCGCGCCGAGCGCCGGATACGTCGCCACGAACGCAGCCGGGATGATCGCGAAATACTTCGCGAGATCGTTGGCGACGCTGAACGTGGTGAGCGCGCCGCGCGTCATGATCATCTGCTTGCCGACCTCGACCACCTGCATCAGCTTGGTCGGGTTACTGTCGAGGTCGACCATGTTGGCCGCCTCTTTCGCCGCCTGCGTGCCGCTGTGCATCGCGACGGCCACGTCGGCCTGCGCGAGCGCGGGCGCGTCGTTGGTGCCGTCGCCCGTCATCGCGACGAGATGGCCCTTCGCCTGGTGCTCGCGGATCAGCCGCAGCTTGTCCTCGGGCGTCGCTTCCGCCAGGTAGTCGTCGACGCCGGCTTCCGCCGCGATCGCGGCCGCGGTGAGCCGGTTGTCGCCGGTGATCATCACGGTCTTCACGCCAACCTTGCGCAACTCGGCGAAGCGCGCGGCGATCCCGTGCTTGACGATGTCCTTCAGCTCGATCGCGCCGAGCACGCGCGAGCCGTCGGCAACGACGAGCGGCGTGCCGCCGCGCCGCGCGATATCGTTGACGGCCGTCTCGACCGCGTGCGGAAACGCACCGCCCAGCGCATCGACGTGTGCGCGAATCGCCGACGCCGCGCCCTTGCGCACCTGACGCTCGCCGATGTCGAGGCCGCTCATCCGCGTGCGCGCGCTGAACGGCACGGTGATGCTGCCGGCGGTCGCGGCCAGGTTCAGCGAGAAGCGCTGCTTCGCGAGCGCGACGATCGAGCGCCCCTCGGGCGTTTCGTCGGCGAGCGACGACAGTTGCGCGGCCTCGGCCAGCGCACGCTCGTCCACGCCCGGCGCCGGACGGAACTGCACGGCCTCGCGGTTGCCGAGCGTGATCGTGCCGGTCTTGTCGAGCAGCAGCACGTCGACGTCGCCGGCCGCCTCGATCGCGCGGCCCGACGTCGCGAGCACGTTCGCGCGCATCATGCGGCTCATCCCCGCGATGCCGATCGCCGACAGCAGCGCACCGATCGTGGTCGGGATCAGGCAGACCAGCAGCGCGATCAGCACGGTCAGGCTCACCGCCGTGCCCGACGCGTTCAGCAGCACGCTGAACTGCGAGAACGGCAGCAACGTCACGCACACGAGCAGGAAGATGATCGTCAGCGCGACGAGCAGGATCGTCAGTGCGACTTCATTCGGCGTCTTGCCGCGCTTCGCGCCTTCGACCATCGCGATCATCCGGTCGAGGAACGCTTCGCCCGGTTGCGCGGTGATCCTGACGACGATCCAGTCGGACAGCACGCGCGTGCCGCCCGTCACCGACGAGAAATCGCCGCCCGATTCGCGGATCACCGGCGCGGATTCGCCGGTGATCGCCGACTCGTCGACCGACGCGACGCCGTCGATCACTTCGCCATCGGCGGGAATCGTGTCGCCGGCCTCGACGAGCACGATGCTGCCGGCGGCGAGCTCGTCGCTCGGCACGCGATGGCAGGTGCTGCCGTATTGCTTCGGCTCGTCGAGCACCTTCGCGTACACACGCTTGCGCGCCGCGCGCAGGGCGTCGGCCTGCGCCTTGCCGCGCCCTTCGGCCAGCGCCTCCGCCGCGTTCGCGAACAGCACGGTGAACCACAGCCAGCTGGCGACCGCGAAGATGAAGCCGGCCGGCGCGTCGCCCGTGCCGGTCAGCGCCTGCAGCCACAGCACGGTCGTGACGATGCTGCCGAGATACACGACGAACATCACCGGGTTCTTCAACTGGACGCGCGGCGCGAGCTTGCGGAATGCCTCGCGCAGCACGGCCGTCCAGCGCATCGGCGGCACGACGCCGACCGGCATCGCCGCCGGATTGATCGGGGTTTCGATATGGGACATGAGTGACTCCGTGGTTCCTGCTATTGCTTCGCGCCGGCCGCCTGGCCGAATGCTCGGTCCAGCGCGAGGTTCAGGTCGAGCACGCGCACGCGCGGTTCGCCGAGCACGCCGAGTTGGCGCGGCAACGCGATGCGCTCGACCAGCGCCGCCACCCGGGCGGCATCGACACCGCGTGCCCGCGCGACCCGCGCCGCCTGCAGCCGCGCGTTCGCGACCGAGATCTCGGGATCGAGCCCCGACGCCGACGCGGTCACGGCATCCACCGGCACCGGCGTGCCGGCGGCGAGCGCGTTCTCTTGCCGGTAGGCGCGCACACGCTGCGCGATGTCCGCGAGCAGCTTCTTGCTGGTGGCGCCCTGGTTGCTGGCGCCGCTGCCGGCCGCGTTGTACGGCTGGTCGACCGTCTTCGACGGATCGGCCGGATCGGCGCCGACCGTCGCGCTCGGCCGCCCGTGGAAGTAGCCCGCATGCGTGAATGGCTGCCCGATCACCGCCGAGCCGATCGTCGTGCCGCTGCGCTGCACGAGACTGCCGCGCGCCTGCGACGGGAACAGCACGTTCGCGACGCCCGTGGTGAGCAGCGGATACGCGATCCCCGTGACGAGCATGAACAGCACCGACGACGCGATCACGGGCCGCACGAGGCCGCGCGTCGCCGCGCCGAACGAAGAACCGGGTGCCGGCGCGGCGGCGGCCGCTGCCTGGCGATTGCCTTGCATCATGATGTTTCCCTCAGAACAGTTGGCCGCCCGACATCAGCAGATGCTCGACGACCGGGCCGAGCGCGAGCGCCGGCAGGAACGTGAGCCCGCCGACCACCAGGATCACGAAAATCAGCAGGCCGGCGAACAGGCCCGTCGACGTCGACAGCGTGCCCGCGCTTTCCGGCACGCGCTTCTTCGCGGCGAGGCTGCCCGCGACCGCGAGCATCGGCAGCAGCGTCAGGTAACGGCCGATCAGCATCGCGAAGCCGATCGTCGTGTTGAAGAACGGCGTGTTCGCATTCAGGCCCGCGAACGCGGAGCCGTTGTTGGCCGTGCCCGACGTATAGGCGTACAGCACTTCGCTGAAGCCGTGCGGGCCGAGGTTCGCGAGGCTGTCCATCGTCGAATGCAGCATCGACGCCACGGCGGTGAAGCCGAGGATGCTGAACGGATGCGCGAGCACCGCGAGCATCACGAGCTTCATCTCGCGCGCCTCGATCTTCTTGCCGAGGAACTCCGGCGTGCGTCCGATCATCATCCCGACGAGGAACACCGTGAGGATCGCGAACGTGAACAGGTTGATCAGCCCGACGCCGTCGCCGCCGAACACGTTGTTCAGCATCATCTGCGCGATCGGCACGAGGCCGCCGAGCGGTGTCAGCGAGTCATGCATCGCATCGACCGACCCGGTGGTCGCGGCCGTCGTGACGGTGGCGAACAGGCTCGTCTGCGCGATGCCGAAGCGCATTTCCTTGCCTTCCATGTTGCCGCCCGGCTGCGCCGCGCTCATCTGCTGATCGACGCCCAGCCCGGCCACGAGCGGGTTGCCGTGCTGCTCGGCCGAATAGATCACGGCCAGGAAGCCCACGAACATCACGACGAACGCACCGAGGATCACCCAGCCCTGGCGGCGCCGGCCGATCATCGTGCCGAGCGCGTAGGTCAGCGCGGACGGAATCAGCAGCATCGACAGCATGTGCAGCGTGTTGGTGAGCGGCGTCGGGTTTTCGAACGGATGCGCGGCGTTCATGCTGAAGAAGCCGCCGCCGTTCGTGCCGATATGCTTGATCGATTCGAGGCTGGCAACGGGCCCCATCACGATCTGCTGACGCGCGCCTTCGAGCGTGGTCGCCCATGCATCGGACGCGAGCGTCTGCGGCATGCCCTGCCACACGTACACGAGCGCCATCACGAAGCTGAGCGGCAGCAGCACGCGATAGGTCACGCGGGTGAAGTCGACCCAGTAGTTGCCGATGTCCGCCGCGCTCTTGCGGCTCAGCCCGCGGATGAAGCCGCCCGCGGCCGCGACGCCGGTCGCCGCGCTGACCACCATCAGGAACGTGATGACGGCCATCTGCGAGAAGTTCGACAGGCTGCTCTCGCCTGCATACGCCTGCCAGTTCGTGTTCGTGACGAACGACGCGGCCGTGTTGAACGCGAGGTCGGGACTTTGCGCGGCGCGCTGCAGCGAGTCGAACGGCAGTGCGTCCTGGATGCGCAGCAGCAGGTAGCCGACCAGCATCATCCCGGCATTGCTGAGCAGCAGCACCATCCCGTAGCGTTGCCACGACATCGCTTCGTCGGGATTCACGCCGAGCAGCGCGTAGGTCCGGCGTTCGACCCACGCGTGGCGCGGGCTCGTAAAGGCGTGCGCGAGCCATCTCCCGACGACGGGCACCAGCGCCAGCATGATCGCGAGAACGATCGCGAATTGAATGAGATTGTTGAACATGTCGACGCTCGCTCAGATCCGGTCAAGGCCGGTGGTGAAACCCGCCGTCAAGGCAAAGAACGCGAGCGTGAACAGAATGAAAAGCAGATCGCTCATGACATTCACCGATATTTTCGAATTCCTGTTGAATCGTGCCGATCAATACCGCTCGGGTTGGATCAATGCATGAAACAGATAGATAAAGAGCGCGAGCGACAACGCGCCGGTGATCCACAACATGGCTTTCCCCTTTATTTCATATGCGCGGCAACGCCGCGCGATCGTCGGCGCAACGGACCTTGCCATGCCGGCGCAGGCCCGTGTGACGCCCCCATGCTCATCTGGCAAATGGGATGCGACAGTGTAGAAATCCGCGTATCAAAGCGGTGTTCAATTTCTTTACAGGGAATAAAAAAGCTGTAAAGACGAAAGCCGGCCGCGATGGCGTTTTTATGCGTTATTTTCAGGGCCGGGTCGAGTCTATACACCGTATCGTCATCGCGATTCCTAGAATGGGCGGCATGTCCAAGACGAGATCTTCGCGATGCGGAGCACGACGCGACCCGGGGTGCCAGCATGAAACCGACCTTCACCGAAACCGCCGCTTCACGCGACCTGCCGCCCGTTCGTGCGCGGCGCCGGTCCCCGGCCGACGAACACGTGCTGCTGTCGATCCGCGTCGAATCGGACAACCTCGCCGTCGTGCGGCGCCTGCTGCACCAGGCGGTCGGCACCGCGCTCAATTTCTATACGGCCGCGATCGACAACCGCACCGGGCGCGCATGCATCGAACTCGAAGTGGCGCGGTCGCAGGCCTCGCCCGCCATCCTGTCGATTCTTCGCCTGCTGCCGGCCGCCGAGTTCGGCACGATCCGCCTGCTGCAGCACTAGCCGGCGTCCGTTGCGGCCGCGCGTGACACGCGTCACGCGCCCGCTCCCCTTTCATCGATTCGAACGCGCGTTTCCGGAGCGAACGCGTGCGGTTCGTCACGAGCCGCGCCTGCGCGCCACCGGTGCGCGCGCCGGATCGTCGTTCCCGTCGCAACGGGTTTTTCCAGGAAGCATTCACAATGAAAAAAGCAGTCGTCGGTACCCTCTCCCTCGCATTCCTCAGCGCGGCCGCGCATGCGCAAAGCAGCGTCACGCTCTACGGGATGCTGGATGCGGGTATCGTCTATACGAACAACCAGTCGGGTAAAAGCGCGTGGCAGCAAGGCAGCGGCCTGCTGTCGAACACGGTCTTCGGCCTGAGCGGCAGCGAGGATCTCGGCGGCGGCCTGCATGCGCTGTTCCGCCTCGAGAACGGCTTCAACCTGAACAACGGCACGCAGTCCTACAAGAACACGATGTTCGGCCGCCGCGCGTATGTCGGCCTGCAGAGCGACCAGTACGGCGCCTTGACGCTCGGCCGGCAGTACGACGCCGTGGTCGACTATCTCGGCCCGCTCGCGATGGCGAACAACGGCGACGGCAACAACCTCGCGTCGCATCCGTTCGACAACGACAACATCGACGATTCGTTCTACATCGACAATGCGGTGAAATACACGAGCCCGACGCTCGCCGGCTGGCAGTTCGGCGGCCTGTACGGGTTCAGCAACGCGGCCGGCGGCTTCGCGAACAACCGTGCGTACAGTGCGGGCGTGTCGTACGCGAACGGGCCGGTCAGCCTCGGCGCCGCGTACCTGCAGCTCAACCGCGGCGGGCTGACGGCCGGCGGTGCGCTGTCGAACAACGACGGGCCGAACTTCCCGGCGGTGCGCCAGCGCGTGATGGGCGCGGGCGGCAGCTACGCGTTCGACCGGCTGACGGTCGGCGCGCTGTGGACGCATTCGATGTTCGATGAAACGGCCGCGTCGTCGCTGCCCGGCGCGCTGAACGCGCTGCGCTTCGACAACTTCGAGGTCAACGCGCGCTATGCGCTGACGCCGGCCGTCTCGTTCGCGGGCGCCTATACGTTCACCAATGGCCGCTACGACGACTCGACCGGCAGCCATCGGCCGAAATGGCATCAGGTGACGCTGATGGCCGACTACGCGCTGAGCAAGCGCACCGACGTGTACGCGGAAACCGTGTACCAGCACCAGTTCGGCGTGCCGTCGGGCGCGACGCTCGGCTTCGCGAACGTCACGGGGCTCGCGGCTTCGTCGACCAACACGCAGGTGGTCGGGACGGTCGGCATCCGGCACCGGTTCTGACCGCACGCCGGCTGCCGACGGCCGGCCGCTCTGTGCAATCCCGCATGGACGCGCGCCGGCCGAACAGGGATCATTCGGGGAATCCGGGCCCGCGCGCCCGCGAAACCGGTACACTCGGCGCCGGGCGCGCACCGGATCGGCATTCGGCGGCGGGCCGCTGCCGACTCTGGAACCGTGATCCCATGACCACACCGATCTATCAGGAAATCAAGGACTTCATCCTCGCGCGCATTCATGCCGGCGAGTGGGCGGAAGGCGACCAGGTGCCGTCGGAGAACGAGCTGGCGCGCGAATTCAACGTCGCGCGGATGACCGTCAATCGCGCGCTGCGCGAACTGACCGCCGAGCAGGTGCTCACGCGCACGCGCGGCTCCGGCACGTACGTCGCATCGCCGAAGTACGAATCGACGCTCGTCGCGATCCGCAGCATCTCGGACGAAGTCGCCGCGCGCGGTCACGGCTATCGTGCGCAGGTGCTGCAGGTGGGCGCGGCCGTCGCCGATGCGAAGCTCGCCGACGAGCTGCAGATCGACGCGGGCAGCCCGATCTTTCATTCGCGCGTGCTGCACTTCGAGAACGACACGCCCGTGCAGCTCGAGGAACGCTGGGTCAATCCGGCCTGCGCGCCCGAGTATGCGTTGCAGGATTTCACGACCACGACCCCGAACCAGTACCTGACGCGCGTCGCGCCGCTGCAGCGCGTCGAATACCGGATCGAGGCCGCGATGCCCGACACCGAAACGCGCCGCCACCTGACGATGGACGACCGCGAACCCTGCCTGCTGCTGCATCGGCGCACGTGGTCGCAGGGGATGGTCGCGTCGGTCGCCAATCTGTGGCATCCGGGCAGCCGTTACCGGTTCACCGGGCATTTCTGACGTGGATGCGCGGGCTTACCCCGCGCCTGGCCGCCCCCATCGCTCGATCGCGCTGACGGCCCGCTTCAAGCCCCCCTCTTGCGCCATGCGCGTACCGAGTTCGAGCGCGCGCGCTTTCGTTTCGTCCCGTTCGGCAAACGCGATGGCGCGCGCCAGCGCGGCGGCGTCCATGCGCCGCCCCGCGACCGGCGCAGCGGCCACGCCGAGCCGTTGCAGCCGGTTCGCCCAGAAGAACTGATCGCCCGCGAACGGCACGACGACCGACGGAACGCCGGCCCGCGCCGCCGAATGCGTGGTGCCCGATCCGCCGTGATGAAGCGCCATCGAGACGCGCGGGAACAGCCGGTCATGCGGTGTCTCGCCGATCACGTGAACGTGCGCCGGCAGCATCGATGCATCGATGCCGCTCCAGCCCGGATAGAACAGCGCGCGGCGGCCGGCGAGCGCACGCGTAAGCGCATCGACCATGGCGGCGCGATCGAAGGCGGCCATGCTGCCGAAGCCGATGTATACGGGCCGATCGCCCGCGTCGAGAAAGGCCGAGAGATCAGGCGGCGGCTCCCATGCACGCGCATCGATTCGCCACTGGCCGCAGGCCTGCACATTCGACGGCCAGTCGCCAGGGCCGCCAAGCAGCGCCGGCGACACGCCGTACAGCATCGGATGATCGGTCCACACATGCTTGCGCGGCGGCAACCCGCACACGCTCGCGCGCGCCGCATTCGTCGCCTTCCTGAACGCCTGCCACAACAGCGCATTCACGAGCCGGTGGCTCGCGCGGTTCAGCCAGCGCGGCAGCGTCCCCGGCGGCAGGAACGGCGACGCGAATGCCGCGGTGGGTGTGATCGGGATCATGCCGGTGCCGATCGCCGGCACACCGCGATACTCGGCGACCGACAAGCCGGCGAACGACGCGAGCCCCGACACGAGGATCGCGTCGCAGCCTGCCGACGCGGCCGCGATTTCCCGCATCCAAGCGGCCGTGTTCGCATTGGCGATCGCCGCGAGCGCCTTCGACGTATCGTTGAAACCGCCACGCCCGCGCACCGCATCCGCCAATGCGCCGTCCGGTGCGATCGCACGGCGGATATCACCGGGCAACGGCGCCGACGGCACGCCGAGCGCAGCGGCCGCGCCGAGCGTCGCCGCATCGGCCAGCAGACGGACCTCGTGGCCGGCATCGATCAGCGCACGGCCGAGCGCCGCGAGCGGGCGCGTGTCGCCTTCGGTGCCGTAGGTGGCGATGACGAGCTTCATGCGTGACTCCCCGAGCACGGCGGCAATGGGTGGATTCATAAAAGTGCACGTCGTATACTAATGCAACTCGTGCACTTTCAGTCAATCCCTCGCCATGCCGACTTCGACCGACGATCCGGGCCGCCGCGCGCGCAAGCGCATCCAGATGCTCGCGCATCTCGCCGCCACCGGCGCACGCCTGTTCGACGCGCACGGCTACGAAGCCGTCACGATGGAACAGATCGCCGCGCAGGCCGATGTCGCGAAGCGCACGCTGTACAACCACTTTGCAACGAAGGAAGCCGTGCTCGCGCACTGGCTCGAAGGTGAACTCGCACGCGACCTCGCGCATCTGCAGCGCGACGTCGCGCGACGCAAGACCTTCGCGTCACGCATCGGCTGCGTGCTCGATGCGTCGGCTGCGTGGTGCGAGCAGCATCCCGCCTACCTGCTCGCGTATTTGCGCCATCGCTTCCTGAGCATCGGCGCGGTCGAACCGGAAAGCGGTGGAGAGCACGGCAGCGATATCGCACTCGTGTGGCGGCAACTGATCGCAGCCGGGCAACAATCCGGCGAACTGAACCGCGCGCTGCACGCCGACCAGCTCGCGACGTGGTTCCATCACCTGTATCTCGCGGCGATGCTGCGCTGGCTGACCGTGCTGGGGTTGTCGCTGAAACGGGAGTTCCAGGCGGTCGCGAAGCTGTTTGTCGAAGGCGCGGAAGCGAAAGACTGAGCGGCGACGGTGGCCGCTCACGCGTTCACCGGGCCGCAAGCGCCCGGGCGCGACCGCAAGCAGCGAGCGCCCGATGCGGACGCCCGCCATTCCACTGGCGACGAATCCGGCAAATACGGCGCGATAGATACATCGCGCCGCGCAGATGCATTTTTACGACGAACGCACACATCGCATGCCAAATTTCCCCTGCGGCAGTATGCTGATGTCGTACGGCTGCGCACGACGCTTCGGGTAATCCCTTCGTTTGCACGTCGTCGCACCGCCGTCGCGATCGCAATCATGCGTTGCAAGGAGGGATTCGTGATGACCACCACGCATCAGCATTTCCACCTCGAACTACGGCACGCCACCGCGCCGACCTATTTCATCAGCTACCTGTTTCCCGCGTTGCTGTTCGTGTACGAACTCCTGCGGGTCGGCCAATGGATCCGGGATCACGGGATGCAATTCGCCGCGTTCAAGCAGATGGGTTACGAGTATCTGCTGATGCTGCTGTTCGTCGGGCTGCAGATCGTCGTCGAGGCGATCTTCCTGCTCGGCGCCGCGATGCGCAAGGATCATCGCGACTTCGAGCACCGGCTGCCGAACGTGGTCCTCGGGATCGGCTGCTCGATCGCGCTGCTCGCGATCGACCTCGCGATCCAGCTCGCGTTCTGATGACCGGCGGGCGCATGCCCGCCGGCGGCCGCCACGCTCAGGCGAGCGTGTCGCGCAGGAACGTCGTCACGGCGGCCAACACGTCGCCGGTTCGCTCACGGTGCGGCATGTGCCCGCACTGGCCGAGCAACAGATACGACGACGGCCCCGCGACGCGCGCGGCGATCCGCTTCGGATGCACGTCGGACCCGTATTCGTCGTCTGCGCCGTGAATCGCGAGCGTCGCGCATGGCACGCGCGGCAATGCGTCGTCGAGATTCCAGTCGCGAAAAGCCGGCGACAGCCACGTGTCGACCCACGCGCGCAGCACCCATTCGGCCTTGTCGCCGTGATAGCGCGCGAGCCGGTCGAGCTGGCCCGGTTCGTCGAACTGCTGCGCCGCGCCGCGAATGCCGGCCAGCGTGCGATCCTCGACGAACGCCTGCGCGGCGATCGTCACGAGCGCGCGGCAACGCGCCGGATGCGCGGCGGCGCACCCGACCGCCATCCCGCCGCCCACGCTGTGCCCGAGCGCGACGAACGCGCCGACGCCCAGTTGTTCGAGCAGCGCCGCGAACGCGTGATCGGCCTCGTCGCGCACGAACGTCATGCCGAGTTTCCCCGGATGGCGATCGGAACGACCGAAGCCGAGGCGATCGTACGCGATCACGTCGCGCTGCGTGGCGCTCGCAAGCTGCGCGGGAAAGTCGCGCCACAGTTCGACGCAGCCCAGCGAATCGTGCAGCAGCACGATCGGTGCGGCCGGCTCGGGCGCGTACGGCTTCGCCGCCCCCGCCGCCCGTTGCGCCGGGCCGCCGCGCCAGCGTTTCGCGAAGAGGCACCCTTGCGGCGTCTCGACGGTGGTCTCCTCGATCAGGATTTCGGTCATGGGTCTGTCGCCTGCATGAAAGCGGCCGCCCCTCGGCGGCCGTATCGGATCCTGCGATGCTGGCCCGCGCCCGCACACGGCGTCAAGCAAGCCCCCACCGCCCGTGCGTTCATTCGGGTTGCGGCGGCAGATACTCCATCTGCGCCTCGTCGTACAGCCGGTAGATCAGCGCCTGCATCGCGCGGATGTCCTCCGATTCGTCGAGCATCCGCATGCTCATGATGATGGGCGACACGAGGTTCGGATCGTCGAGCGGCTTGTAGCTGATGTCGTCGCGCTTCAGGCCGTACACGCTGTGCGGCACGACCGACACGCCCTCGCCCATCGCGACGAGGCCGAGCGCGATCTGCAGTTCGCGCGTCTCGTAGATCTTGCGCGGCTGCAACGCCCGATCGTGAAAGGCCGCGAGCACCTGGTCCGCATAGCTCGGGCGCGGCGCCTTCGGAAAGATGATCAGCGTGTCGTTCACGAGATCGTGCAGCGACAGCACGGGCTTCGCGCTGTCGAGCACATGGCCGACCGGCAGCGCGACGATCATCCGCTCCTCGCGCAGCACGACGCGCCGCACGCTCGGATCCTCGTGGCGGATGCGCCCGAACCCGACGTCGATGCGCCCTTCCTTCAGCGCCTTGATCTGGTCCATCGTCGACATCTCGTGCAGGCTCAGCTCGACGGCCGGGTATTCGCTGCGAAAGCGCCGGATGATCTTCGGCAGCATCCCGTACAGCGTCGAACCGACGAAACCGACCGACATGCTGCGCTCGATCTTGCCGACCCGCTTCGTCATCGATTCGAGCTCGGCCGTCTGCGCGAGCAGCTGCACCGCGTGCGAATAGAAGAAGCGCCCCGCGTCGGTCAGCTTCAGCGGCCGCGCGTTGCGCTCGAACAGCGGCACGCCGAGCGCTTCCTCGAGCTGCTGGATCTGCCGGCTCAGCGGCGGCTGCGCGATATGCAGCCGCTCGGCCGCACGCGTGAAATTCCGCTCTTCGGCGACCGCGACGAAGTAGCGGAGGTGTCTCAACTCCATGTTCGATGCCTCCCGGACAGCGCTCCGGCGCGCAACCCCGGCCGGATGATGTCGTCACGATACCGCAGGCGACGCAAACCGCCACGCGCGCGGCCACGCGCCGCCCAAAGCAAAACGGGAAGCCCGCGAGCTTCCCGTTGTTTCATCGACGCCGCGGTGCGGCGGCGCAACGCGCCGTCCGTCACACCTCGGTCGCATAGAGCGCGTCGCGCTGCGCGTCGCTCAGCGAGTCGAGCGGCACGTCCGGCAGCTTGTAGCAGATCATCGTGCCGTACAGCTCGGCGAGGCAATTGCTGCCGGCGTCGAGCGCGTAGCCATCCTCGCCGTCCGGAGCCGGCGGGTACACTTCGCGCCACGCGTTGATCGCGGCTTCGAGTCGCACGATGGAAACGGGTTCGGCCTTCCGCTCGGCGGGTGATGCGCTCATGGATTCCTCTGGGTTGCGCGCTCCGCGGGCCGTATCGGCCCGGATGGAACGATGAAAACGCCGGGCCTCGCGCCGGCCGCCGCACGCCGCGCGCGCCGGATGCCGATCCGCGCCGCGCACCTCGCGCCGGCCGGGCCGTGGCCCGGTAGGGTCGGGCAATATAACCGGCTTTGACCCCGTGCAGACAAAAGCCGGGCAAAAAAAACGGGAAGCGCGAGGCTTCCCGTTTCGTCGTAGGTCACGCGGCCAGGTGCCGCGCCCGCGTCAACCCGCGGTTTCGCGGTTCGCCACCGGCTGCCGCTGCGCGCCGCGGCTTGCGGCGATCCACGGCGCGATTTCCATGTCTTCGTAGCGCACGAAACGGCTCTTCTTCAGGAGCCGGAAGCCGAGCCACACGACGAGGAACAGCGGAATGCCAACATAGGTCGCGGCCACGCCGGCCCAGTCGATCCGGTTCGCGAGGAACGCCTGAAAGTCCTGCCCGAGCGCGATCACGAGGCACAGCACGAACGCGAACAGCGGGCCGAACGGGAACCACTTCGACTGGTACGGCAGCTGGTTGAGCGCGTAGCCCTGCTTCACGTAGCCCTTGCGGAACCGGTAGTGGCTGACCGCGATGCCGAGCCACGCGATGAAGCCCGTCATCCCCGACGTGTTCAGCAGCCACAGGTACACGGTCTTGTCGCCGTACAGCGACGTGAAGAAGCACAGGGCGCCGACGGCCGTCGTCGCGTACAGCGCGTTGCGCGGCACGCCGCCGCGCGACAGCTTCGCGAAGATCTTCGGCGCGCGGCCTTCGGTCGCGAGGTTGTAGAGCATCCGCGTGGACGCGTACATGCCCGAGTTGCCGGCCGACAGCACGGCCGTCAGGATCACCGCGTTCATCACGCCGGCGGCAAACGCGAGGCCGGCGTGGCGGAACACCAGCGTGAACGGGCTCACGCCGATGTCGGTGACGTCCGTCTTCAGCAGGTTCGGGTCGGTATAGGGGATCAGCACGCCGATCACGAAGATCGCGAACACGTAGAACAGCAGGATGCGCCAGAACACCTGGCGCACCGCACGCGGGATCGTCGTGCGCGGGTTTTCCGATTCGCCGGCCGCGACACCGATCAGCTCGGTGCCCTGGAACGAGAAGCCCGCGATCATCGCGACGCCCATCAGCGCCGGCAGGCCGCCCGCGAACGGCGCGTCGCCGATCGTCAGGTTGCCCCAGCCGTTACTCGGCGCCCCTTTCAGAATGCCGAAGATCATCAGCAGGCCGACGCCGATGAACGCGACCACCGTGACGACCTTGATCAGCGCGAACCAGTATTCGGCTTCGCCGAAGCCGCGCACGGTCAGCGCGTTGAGCAGGAACATCACGCCGAGGAACGCCGCGCTCCACCACACGCCCGGCACGTCCGGAAACCAGTAATGCATCACGAGCTGCGCGGCGACGAGCTCCACCGCGATCGTCACGGCCCAGTTGTACCAGTAGTTCCAGCCAAGCGCGAAGCCGAAGCCTTCGTCCACGTATTTCGCGCCGTAGGTCGCGAACGAGCCCGACACCGGCATGAACGCGGCCATCTCGCCCAGGCTCGTCATCAGGAAATAGACCATCAGGCCGATCGCCATGTACGCGACCATCGCGCCGCCGGGGCCGGCCTGCGAGATCGACGCGCCGGACGCGACGAACAGGCCCGTGCCGATCGAACCGCCGATGGCGATCATCGTCAGGTGGCGCGCCTTCAGCGCGCGATGAAGCTTGGGTGGGTTCGCTGGCGAACCGGGTGGGTCGGATTTCGGAATGGCGGACATAAACAAGACGTACGTTGAGCGGGCCGGCATCCGTAGCCGGCGCATGCGGAATCGGAGCGCGGTGCGCGTCCTGCGATGCATTCGATGCGGCCCCGATACGCGTTGCGCGGCGGGCGCCTGCGGCGAAGCGCGGATTCTACCTGATTCGTCATGGGAACAGCGCAGGCGCCGCCGCCCGCCGCCGCTGTGGAGATTTCGCAGAATCAAGGGGTTGGCCGCGCCGAACCGGGCCGAACCGGGCCGTCGTCGCAGGTCGGCTCAAGAAACCCGCGCAACGGCGGGTTATCCGGTGCGCCGATCCGCCCGGCGGTTCTTCACGGTCCCGCCGCCATCCTCCCGACACCGCGTCAGCATTCATAATCGCCGGGTTATCACGTGATTATTCAGACAATACGATCGATATCGACGATTGATTCAAATCAAATCATCTGCACGTAAAGCAGTAATGATGCGTAACACGCTGGAATCGCCGTCCCCGCATGCATGTTTTGCATGTGCACGCGAATGTCAGGAATTCGCGAGATAATGCGGCCCGATTCAAAATAAACAGCGTACGGAATCGCCAACAAGGCGAAAATCCGCCGCCCGCCGCCCTCGAGGATGAAGTCAATCACGCTGCCCGCCGCGCTGCGCCGCCATACCGCGTCGATCGTGGCACGCATTCTGTCGCCCCGCGGCGTGCTCGTTGCGGGGATCGTGCTGCTGATGTTCAGCTGGGGGCTTTCCACGTCGCTTTTAATCGAGACGCGGCGCGATGCATATGACCATGCGGTCGAAAATGCACGCAACCTGATGCTGCTGATCGAACGCGATATCGCGCGCAATATCGAACTCTACGATTTGTCGCTGCAGAACGTCGTCGACGGCATTGCCGACCCGGAGCTGATGACCTTGCCGCCGCGCCAGCGCCACCGGCTGCTGTTCGACCGCGCGGCGACCGGCGAGTATCTCGGGTCGATCTTCGTGATGGATGCGCACGGCAATATCGTGATCGATTCGAGCGCGTCGCCCGCGCGGCAAGGCAATTTCGCCGACCGCGACTATTTCGCCGTGCATCGCGACGGGCTCGCGCAGGGCCTCTACATCAGCAAGCCGTATGCCGCCCGGCTACGCGGCGGCGCATTGACGATCGCGCTCAGCCGCCGGATCAACGGGCCCGACGGCACGTTCGCCGGCATCGTCGTCGGTACGCTCAGCATCGACTATTTCCGTGCGCTGCTCGACGGCCTCGCGGTCGGCAAGCACGGCAGCGCGGCGATCGTCGAGGACAACGGCACGCTCGTGTCGCGCCTGCCGTACGACCCGCATGTGGTCGGCCTCGACCTGCACGACTCGCCGCTCTTCATCGACTCGCAGCGCGCCCGCGACGGCGCGCTGACCGGGGTCGGCGCGATCGACGGCATCCGGCGCGTCTATGTATACAAGCATCTCGCCGGCCTGCCGCTGATCGTCGACGTCGCACCCGCCGAGATCGACATCTACGCGTCGTGGCACCACCGCGCGATCTGGACCGTCGTGCTGATGTGCCTGTTCACCGGGTTCATCGCGTGGGGTTCGCTGGCGCTGTCGCGCGAGCTCAAGCGCCGGCAGGTCGCCGAATCGAAGCTGTACCGGCTCGCGCACACCGATGCGCTGACGGGCCTTGACAACCGCGGCACGTTCGACGCGGTGCTCGCGAAGGAGGCCCAGCGTGCGTCGCGCAGCGGCCGCCCGCTGTCGGTGCTGTTCGTCGACGTCGATCACTTCAAGGCGTTCAACGACTACTACGGGCACCCGGCCGGCGACGACGTGCTGCGGCGCGTCGCGCAGACCGCATCGTGCTGCCTGCGCCGCGACAGCGATCACGTCGCGCGCTACGGCGGCGAGGAATTCGTCGTCACGCTGCCCGACACCGACGCGCAAGGCGCGGTGACCGTCGCCGAGAGCATCCGGCACGCAATCGCGGCACTTGGCATCGAGCACGCGAAAAGCCCGTACGGGCGTGTGACCGCAAGCATCGGTGCGGCCACCTCGGCCAACGGCCGCCTGAACGCCGCGACGCTGCTGCGGCGTGCCGACGAGGCGCTGTACCGCGCGAAGTCCGGCGGCCGCAACCGCGTGCTGGAGGCGCAGCCGAGCGCCGCCGACGCATGACGCCGCCATGACGTGACGTGAAGTCGCGCGGCGGCCGGCCGGGCCGGCTGACCTCGCCATGGACAGCCCTCCCGCGTTCGGCTAGCGTTACGTCTGCTGCGCATGCGGCGCGGCGCCGGCCCGCGCAGGCCGCCGTGCGCATTCCGGCCACTCCAGCTCCGCCATGACCACCCCGCTCCCTACCCGGCTGCCGCCGCTCCTGCGCAACGCGCTCCGCCCGCTGCTCGACCCGTATCGCCGCTACCGGCACGCGAAGCTGATCCATGCGGCGCGCGTCTCGCTCGCGATTCTCGTGTCGATCGCGCTGTCCACCGGCCTGAACGTGCCGCACGGCGAATGGTCGACGATCACCGTGCTGATCGTCGTCGGCGGGCTGCAACATCACGGCAACATCCGCAAGAAGGCCGCCGAGCGCGCGCTCGGCACGTCGATCGGCGCGCTCGCGGGGCTCGGGCTGATCCTGCTGTATTCGTTCGTGCACGCGCCGCTCGCGATCTACCTGCTGATGGCGATCGCATGCGGCATCTGCGCGTATCACGCGATCGGCAAGGCCGGCTATATCGCGCTGCTGTCGGCGATCACGATGGTGATCGTCGCCGGGCACGGCGACAACGAGATCGTCGACGGCCTGTGGCGCGCGGTGAACGTGCTGACCGGCATCGCGATCGCGCTGGCGTTCTCGTTCGCGCTGCCGCTGTATGCCACCTACTCGTGGCGCTACAAGCTCGCCGATGCACTGCGCGCGTGCGCGGCCGTGCATGCGCGGGTCGCCGGCGACCGCCCGATCAGCGACGACGCGCACTTGAAGGAAATGGCCGCGCTGAGCGCGCTGCTCGTGCAACTGCGTTCGCTGATGCCGTCGGTGTCGAAGGAATGCGAGACGTCGATGGCGCAGCTCGAGGCGATCCAGCGCAGCCTGCGCCTGTGCATCGGCTACCTGGAGATCCTGTCGAGCGCGGTGCCGCCCCGCGACGACATCGCGGCCCGCGAATACATGCGCGTCGACATGAAGGGCGTGAACCGGCGCATCCGCGACACGCTGGTCGGCGCGAGCCGCGCGCTCAAGTTCGGCACGCCGAGCCGGCTCTCGCCGCGCCGCCGGCCGGCCGACCCGCCGCACGACGCGCCGCCGCCGCAGTTGTCCGGCTACGTGTCGATCATGGCCAAGCTGGCCGGGGAAGTCGATCAACTGCGCGAGAAGCTGCTCGACACCGCGCAGTCGTGGAACATCTGACGTTCGCGAGACGCCGGCTTCAAGCGCCAGCCTTTCATTTTTCTTTCTGTGTGGTGTGCCGGCATCCTGACGACGGAAGCCCCGCCTTTCGGCCGATCCGGCCCCGGAAGCACGGCCCGCGGCCGAGCTCATCGGCGCCTGTTTTTACGGCGATTTCGCGCCGGCTCTCGTGGCGTTCTCCACCCGGTTAATCGCCCGCCAGGCCCGCTGCGACAGGCCCGACGACGGTTCCGCGCGAAAATCAACCCTTGCCCCAACCTTCCGGACAGCCGATACTCGCATATTCCGCGAAATACGATCCCACCGGCTTCAATCCACGGTAATTCCTATGAGCACGATTCTCGAAAGCCTCCCGACCGGCCAGAAGGTCGGTATCGCCTTCTCCGGCGGCCTGGACACCAGCGCAGCGCTGCACTGGATGAAACTCAAGGGCGCCGTCCCGTACGCATACACGGCGAACCTCGGCCAGCCCGACGAAGACGATTACGACGCGATCCCGAAACGCGCGATCGAATACGGCGCAGCCGGCGCCCGCCTGATCGACTGCCGCGCGCAGCTCGTCGCCGAAGGCATCGCGGCGCTGCAAAGCGGCGCGTTCCACATCACGACGGCCGGCGTCACGTACTTCAACACCACACCGATCGGCCGCGCCGTGACGGGCACGATGCTCGTCGCCGCGATGAAGGAAGACGGCGTCAACATCTGGGGCGACGGCAGCACGTACAAGGGCAACGACATCGAGCGCTTCTACCGCTACGGCCTGCTCGTGAACCCGGATCTGAAGATCTACAAGCCGTGGCTCGACCAGACGTTCATCGACGAGCTCGGCGGCCGTGCCGAAATGTCCGAATTCATGAACCAGGCCGGTTTCGCGTACAAGATGTCGGCCGAGAAGGCCTATTCGACCGATTCGAACCTGCTCGGCGCGACGCACGAGGCGAAGGATCTCGAAAGCCTCGAAAGCGGCATCAAGATCGTGAACCCGATCATGGGCGTCGCGTTCTGGCGCGACGACGTGAAGATCGCCGCGGAAGAAGTGACGGTGCGCTTCGAAGCCGGCCAGCCGGTCGCGCTGAACGGCGTCGAGTTCACCGACCCGGTCGAGCTGCTGCTGGAAGCGAACCGCATCGGCGGCCGCCATGGCCTCGGCATGAGCGACCAGATCGAGAACCGGATCATCGAGGCGAAGAGCCGCGGCATCTATGAAGCCCCGGGCCTTGCGCTGCTGTACATCGCGTACGAGCGTCTCGTCACCGGCATCCACAACGAAGACACGATCGAGCAGTACCGCGAGAACGGCCGCCGCCTCGGCCGCCTGCTGTACCAGGGCCGCTGGTTCGACCCGCAGGCGATCATGCTGCGCGAAACCGCGCAGCGCTGGGTCGCACGCGCGATCACCGGCGAAGTGAAGATCGAACTGCGCCGCGGCAACGACTACTCGATCCTGAGCACGAAGTCGCCGAACCTCACGTATCAGCCGGAGCGCCTGTCGATGGAGAAGGTGGCGTCGACGTTCTCGCCGCGCGACCGGATCGGCCAGCTGACGATGCGCAACCTCGACATCACCGATACGCGCGACAAGCTGCGCGTGTACTCGCAAGTCGGGCTGCTGACGCCGGGTGAAGCGTCGGCGCTGCCGCAGATCAAGGGCGACGAGAAATAAGTCGCTTCTTCCGCTCATGGGCCGCGCAATTCCAGGCCTGCCCATGAGCGGCTGATTTCATTTGCGATCACACCGGCTTGACCTGCAACGGCGCGAGGACATCCCACGCTCGAGGCACCGCGTCTTTCAGATACCATCGCCAATACGACCTGCGGCTTGCACCACCCCCCTTGGCCTCCCAAACCGCACTGCCCGAAATCGCCAGCGAGCCGTAATAACCGACATCCCAATCGTCCGGACGCACGCTTTTTTCGTTTTCGCCGACCAAGTCGAAATTCGTGTCATACAAGATCGTATTGATCGCCGCAAAAACAGTCATGCCGGCGTAAACCGGGACAAACGCCGCTTCGCCATATTCAAACAGGTCGATGACCTTGGTGTGGTACTCGCCGTTATCTCTTTCCAGACGGGCGAGCTCATATTTTCCGACCAGCGCAGCAGCGCCATTCGTCAGAATCGTCCGCGCCGCCGTCAGCACGTTCACGTATGGACTCAGCCGATCGATCGCCTCTTCGGCGCACAGTATCGCAAGCCGCGCACGCCGCAAGTATCCTGCATCGGCATGTTCGGCAGCCGACAACCCCTCGATCAATCGAAGCAGATCCCGTCGCGCATTAGCCTGAAGCTCTCCGTCCGGCGTGATCGCTGCAAGCGATAACGACAGAACAGTTGTCAATTCGTTCGGATTATTCGTCATCTACGCAGATTCACAATAAGGACAATTCGAGTGATTTTCCTAGTCAGTTCGATAAAAAATACTCACATATCCATTTCACATCAATGCATGGTTCGGATTCGCCTGTGGCTCATTACCTTCGGTCGCAAGTGAAAACCCAGCCGCACTGTTGCAACGACTACTCGGCTCTGTACACGAAGTCGCCGAACCTCACGTACCTGCCGGTGTGCCTGTCTATGCGGAAGGCTGCGTCGACGCTCTCGTCGCGCGACCGGATCGGCCAGCTGACGATGCGCAACCTCGACTTCACCGATACGCGCGACAAGCCGCGCGTGTATTCGCAGGTCGGGCTGCTGACGCCGGGTGAAGCGTCGGCGCTGCCGCGGAACCAGACCATGGCCGTTATAGACAACCGGAACATAGTCAAGCCCGGAAATATCAGCATGCTAATTAACAGATTCAAACGATGCGAAGTCGAGTGGTTTGAAATGACTCGTTACCTTTCTTTTGAAAATTTATCCGGGACGAGGCAACCCTATGTTGAGCTTGCTTACGCGCTCGCGCCTACCATCGAGGACGCCATGCATGCCGGCGCTTGGTGCAACAGGTCGGCACTGTCAAGCCTCGCCATCACGAGTCGCCCAGATTTCGAGAGAGTCGGTCAGTGGCTTTGATCAGATCCGGAATTCTGAACTTCCCGACCATTTTCACAATATTGCTCTTTGCCAACTCCAAATCGATACCGGCCGCAGTAACAAACAGCGGCTTCGAACTGCCTCCGCGCAGGATTTCTGCGTTTTTTGGCGTTCCCAGGAATTTGGTCTTTGCGACGCCAACTACCGGAACCTTGCCATCAAGGTGTTGCCACAACCGCATACCGAGGCCTGGACATTCGTCGGCGCCAAGCGTCACATAGCCATCGACGACGATACATTCAAGCGGATGTTCGACATGCTTCAGCAACTCGACGATGCACGGTAATTCACGCAAATAGAATTTTCCGGGGATGTAGCTCGCCAGACCATCGACTTTGGCCGTCAGTCTCTCAACCGCTACGCTGCTTTCCCAAGATTCGATCACCATTCCAGCGGCAAGCGCGCTGTCGTCGGAGTAGGACACGTCGACGATTAAAATCACGTTACCTCACGCCCACCCACAAAAACCTTAACAGAAGAGCCACCACTCTTGACAAATGACTCAAGATCAAGGCACCCGCCACTTCCGTGCTTGATTCCCGTTAACTCGAATCCGTCGACGTGCAACTCTCTCAAATGCTGAAGATCCACCAAACTCAAGAATTTCACACCAACATTTGCCAATTTGAGCACTACAACATCCCTCAACATCCCGCAATCGCTCAAATATCGAAAGAAATCATCTCCAACATCTCCTCCAAAGAGAGTCAGATCATCTGCTATCTCGAACCTCTCGAAATCGCGAACTGTAGAAACGGGAAAAAATCGAGCCCTCCTTACTATTCGCGGAATAGCTTCAAGAAAGCCATTGCATGCACTCAATATTACGAGCCGCCCATCGTCAGAAAAACGCATCCCGCCATAAAAATCGGCATTAGTCGTTATATCTACACCCTTCAACCCGCCAGACGAATACCACTCGTAAACCTCGCCAAATTCATCATTAGGAACGTCAAAATAAACCATCCCTCCGGCCTCGGTCCACCTGGCCTCTGAATACACGATGCCGTTCCGCAGAAAGACTTCCCGCGTGCAGGCACCGTCATCGAATTCATATCCGATTCCGCTGAATGGCCGCCCCTGGTACAACGGCACCTCATAGTCAGACAACATTCCGGTCAGATCAACCTGATCGAATCCATCACCAGGGCTCGCGCAAATTGGACGGTAGCCCCCCACTTCGACACCATCCACCAGTTCTATCGCGCGCACCCTTTGCTCTTGCCCAATTTCGAAGGCAACTCCAGAAAACTCCTTTCCGGAAAGAAAATATCTCCCACCTTTCCGCTCCAACAACTCGATATTTACCCGGCTCAATTCTATTTCCTCCCGGTAATAACATTAACATTGGGCGGAATGATCCCACTACAATTCCGACATGCCGTGAACGCGCCTCCTTGAGTTCCGGCCGCACTGCTCCGCCCCAGCTTTATGGTCGCAATACTGATATCGGCCAGGTTCAGTGCAGCCGGATTTGGCACTGCGTTGTAGATGTAGTTCAAAGACTGAACCTCCGCGTGCAAGCCAGGTATCCCTGCCATGTAATGCTTTTGTGAGTTACCGAGGCGAGCTAACGGCACACACGCCACCTTTCTTTAGGGTATATCCCTAATAAATTTTCATTTCGGATTTGCCACCAAAACATTACAAATAAATTTCAATCGACCGCGCCGGATCGGTGCCGCGTCCCGCCTCCTCTCCGACAATCACGAGCCCCCGTGCAACGCCCCATCGCCCCGCCACCTCTTACCGTCATCCACCTGAACGGCCCGATCAACAGCGGCAAGACGACGATCGGTCTCGCGCTCGCACGCGTGCTGCCCGATGCGCGCTTCATCGACGGCGACGATCACGATGCGCCCGAGGATGCGCCGTTCGACGTGCAGTGGGCGATCGCGCTCGAACGTCTCATCGCGCAGATCACGAACGCGCGTGAGCGTCATCTGGTCATCGCCTATCCGATCGGCGAAACGGAATTCGAGCGGCTCCGTGCCGCCTGCGACGCGCGCGATGCGCGGTTGCTCGTCTTGACGCTCGCGCCACCCGAAGCGGTCGCCTCGTCGAATCGAGGCTCGCGCGCGCTGACGGACTGGGAGCGGAACCGGATCGCCGAGATGTATCGCGAAGGCTATGCGTCGCGGCCATTCAGCCAGATGGTGGTCGATACGTCCGATGCGACGCCTGATGCTTGTGCGGCGCGAATTGCGCAGCACGTCGCAGTCACGGAGTCATAACGCCTGCGCCCGCGACTACGCGAGCGCGCACGCCATGGAGTTGCGCCAATCGCGCTTGCCGCCACCCAGCGGATAGTGGCATCACCCACGGAAGGAAAACGTTTACTCTTCCGAGGCTTCTTGCTAGCATCGTCCCCGGTCGACTGCCCCTCGCATGTGGAAAGCCGATCGAAAGCTCCATTATTCCAACGCTTTTTCGCATTCTTTTATTCGCCGTCGCGCCATACCTGCTTTCTGTATTTTGGAGTGCTTTCTACGGGCAACCGATCTCGCTTCGACGATCGCGCGCCTGAAAAGGAAAACGTTATCCACAACATGGCGCCCAGCCATGGACCATCAGAGAGAGACACCATGAAGAACAGGATCATCCCGTGCGTCGTCGCCGTTCTGTCCGTTGCGTGCCTGTCCGCGTGCGGCGGCGACGATCCGGCCAGCCCGGCCGCCGTTGCCCGCCAGCAGGCCACCGCGATGGCGCTCAGCCCGTCGAACCCGCCCGGCTCGAACTTCAACCTCGCGCCGTTCACGCTGCAGTTGCCGACCGGCTCGTCCGGTAAGGTCGACACGGTGAGCGGTTCGTCGCTCGCGGGCGGCTACGTGAATCCGACGTACTTTTATACCGACGGCAGCGACGGATCGATGGTGATGATGGACCCGACGCAGGGCTGGACAACGTCCGGCTCGCTGCATCCTCGCACCGAGTTGCGCGAGAACGCGATCTGGCCGACCTCCGGCACGAACCGGCTGAATGCGACGGTGGCCGTCACGCAGGTGCCCGATCACACGACGATCGGCCAGATCTTCCAGGGCACCGGCCCGAGCAAGCCGCTGTGCGAACTGCAGTTCACGTCCGGCGGCGTCGTGCAGTTGCTGCTCGAAAGCACCAACCAGGGCGGCAAGGCGACGACCACGCCGATCACCACGGTCGGCGTCGGCAAGCAATTCAGCTACGCGCTGAGCCTGAGCGGGACGACGATCACCGTCACGGCGAACGGCACGACCAAGACCTTCACGATGGATTCGAGTTTCGACGGCGAGCGCTTCTACTTCAAGGCCGGAGACTACGACCAGACGGCTGTGTCCGGCACGCCGCTGACGACGCCCGGTACCGTCGTGAAGTTCTATGCGCTGACGCTCACGCACAGCTGACATAGCTGATCGCGTCTCGATGGAGCGCGCCGGACGGGCATGCGATGCGTCCGCCCGGTGCCCAGGTGCCGATCTCGCGTTGATGAGTGAGGCGCCAAATGGAAAACACTCGCTGCGCGACTCGCGCTGCCGCCCCGGGAACAGGACCGGATGGCGCACGCATTCCATCTCGCAGAAGCATGAGCGCCGTCACACCACCGCGACCTGCCGGTCTTCACGCTCGCACGCGGCGGTCGCACGCGCGTTGAGCCGAACCACCGTTGCCCCCGCAACGATCATGCCCTCCCCGTCCCGCGCGGCGTCCACGAACCGCTCCGCAATCCAGTCGACGAACGCGCGCACGCCGGGCGACACATGCGGCCGCTTCACGTAGACGGCCGACACCGCGATCGCGCCGGGCCGCCAGCGCGGCAGCACTTCGCGCAACCGCCCTGCGTCGATCAGCGGCTGCGCGGCGACGCGCGGCGGCTGGATCAGCCCGAGGCCGTGCACGCCGCACGCCAGATACGCCGGCTCGTCGTCCACGCTGACGATCCCGTCGAGCCGCACCTTGCGCACCGCGCCATCGACGAGGAAATCGAGTTCGGACGTGCGCTGGCCCGGCACGGACGACACGCTGACCGCGCGATGCGAGGCCAGATCGTCGAGCATGCGCGGCACGCCGTGGCGGTCGAGATACGCGGGGCTCGCGCACGTCACGCGCTCGAGCACGCCGAGCCGGCGCGCGACGAGCGACGAATCGGGCAACTCGCCGAGCCGGACACTGCAGTCGATCGCGTCGCCGACCCTATCGGCCGCACGCCCGGATACCCCCAACGTCAGCATCAGGTCGGGATGCCGCGCATGAAACGCGCCAAGCGCCGGCAGCACGATCGCGTCCGCGACCGCCGCCGGCAGCTCGACGCGCAGCGGCCCGCTCGGATGCAGCGCGGCGCCGCGGATGCTGGCCTCGAGTTCGTCGACATCCGCCGTGATGCGCACGCAGCGCCGGTAATACGCGTCGCCTTCGGGCGTCGCCCGCAGCGCGCGCGTCGTGCGCACCAGCAAAGGCATGCCGAGCGCCGTTTCGAGCTCCTGCACGGTCCGCGTCGCGGTGGCGCGCGAAATGCCGAGCGCCTGCGCCGCACGCGTAAAGCTGTTCATTTCGACGATGCGCGTGAAGATGCGCATCGAGCGGATCGGATTGTCCACCGGACACCCCTGCATGGTTGCCGCATGCCGCGGCGCGCATTCGCGCGCCGTACATGCGTATCGAGGAACGCCGCGTCGCCGGCGCGGCAGACGGTTCAGCCGTTCGCCGCCTCGGCGCCGCGCGCCGGTTCGTCGAGCAGCCGCCGCGCAAGCGCGAGCGCGTCGTCGCGGGTTGCTGCCGCGTTCAGCGGATAGCCCCAGACCTTCTCGAACGCGCCCGAGAATGCATCGAGCGCCACGCGCCGCGACGCGTCAGGCTCGATCGCGATCATCGCGGGAATCCATTCATGCGACTGCGCGCGGTTGGCCTTGCTCCACTTCGCGAGCTGCTTGCGCAACGCGTGATCGTCGGCGCCGCGATCGTCGCCGGACGGCGCGTCGTCGGTCAGAAGAACGAACGGTTCGCGACGCGCCAGCAACGCGTCGAGTTCGGCGATCAGGCGAGCAGGATCGGTGTGCGTCGAACCGGTGTAACGCAACCAGACAAACGGGAATTCGGTCGTGACGATTTGCATGTCGGCCTCCAGATGAGAACGATTCTCATTTTATGGGCCGAGGCCCGCGGCGTCATTTATCGTCCCGGCCAACCGCTTGCTCAATCCGGCCAATCGCGCACGGGTGGCGCGGACCGCGCGGTTCAGCGTTGCCGGTCGGTCAGGAATTGCGTCGGCGACTTGCCGGTCGCTTTGCGGAACATCGTCACGAAGCTGCTCGCGCTCTCGTAGCCGAGATCGATCGCGATCTGGTGCACGCGGCGGCCGGTCGTCAGCATCCGCAGCGACAGCGCGACATGCAGCCGCCGGCGCCAGTCGCCGAGGCTCATCCCGAGCTCCTTCGCCGCGAGCCGCGTCAGGCTGCGCTCGCTGATGCCCACGCGCCGCGCGAGTTCGGGCAGCGACGACTTGTCGGCCGGATCGTCGAGCAGATGGTCGATCAGCTTGCGCAGCCGCCGGTCGGCCGGCATCGGCAGGTACAGGTCCTCGACCGGCGCCGCGACGAGTTCGTCGAGCAGCGTCGCCATCAGCCGCCCTTGCGGCCCGTCGATGTCGTACAGGTTCGGAAAGCTCGCCGCCTTCAGCAGCAGCTCGCGCAGCAGCGGCGACACCGACAGCGTGCAGCAGCGCGCAGGCAGGCCGAGCGCGGCGTCCGGCTCGACCAGCACCGCATAGAACGTCGCGCCGGCCGAGCCGCGCGCCGCATGCGGGACGTCGCCCGGAATCCACACCGTGCACTGCGGCGGCGCGCTCCATACGCCGCCGTCGATCTCGCAGTAGATGACGCCGCTCAGCGTGTAGAGCAGTTGCGCCTGCGGATGGCTGTGCCGCTCGAGCCGCCATTCGGGCTCGACGACCGAGCCGCCGAACACGACGAGCGGACGCGGCACGTGAAAGACTGCGTCATCCGCTGCGGGATCGGTGGTGGGTGGAAGCTTGCGCATGAAGGCGGACGATGGAGGAAGCCGGACGCGCTGCCCGCGCGTTCTCTCGTGCTTATACCAGAAAGGTGCCGGGAGCAGCCGTGCGGTTGCCCCGGCTGCGTCTGCAGCCGCATGCCGAAGCGAATACAATGCCCCGATCCCCTCGCTGCGCCCACCTGCCGGAGCCGCCATGTTCGACCTGACCACGCTGACCACCTTCACGGCCGTCGTCCTGGGCCTGTTCCTGATCCCTGGCCCCGCCGTGCTGCTCGTGCTGAGCCGCACCGTGCAGGGCGGCCGCAAGACCGGCATCCTGACCGGCCTCGGCGTCGCGAGCGGCGATTTCGTGCATACGCTGTTCGCGGCGGTCGGCCTGTCGGCGCTGCTGATGACGTCGGCGCTCGCGTTCAATGTCGTGAAGGGGGTCGGCGCCGCGTACCTGATCTACCTCGGCGTGCGCGCGCTGATCGAGAAGCCGTCCGATCCGTCGTTGCCGAGCGTGTCCCCCGTCACGCCGCTCAAGGCATACCTGCAGGCGATTCCCGCCGAAGTGCTGAATCCGAAGACCGCGCTGTTCTTCGTCGCGTTCATGCCGCAGTTCGTGCATCCGGAACGCGGCTCGACGTTCGTGCAGTTCGCGGTGCTCGGGCTGATCTTCGTCGTGCTCAGCTCGCTCTACACGACGCTGATCGCCTGCTCGATCCGCCCGCTCGGCCGCGTCGTGAAGCGGCTCACGTGGCTCACGCGCTGGCAGGGGAAGATCATCGGCTCGATCTTCATCGCGCTCGGGCTGCGCGTGGCCGTGCAGCAGCGCTGACGTGCGCGGCCGCATGACGTCCGCCTTGGCGCCTGCCGGCGAAGCCCTCTACACCGACCCGCGCCTCGTCGCGGCCTACGACCTGTTCAACGCGGGCGATCGGGATTTCGCGTTCTACGCCTCCGTGATCGGCGCCGCGCCGCAACACATCCTCGATCTCGGCTGCGGCACCGGCACGTTCGCGCGCAGGCTCGCGGCAGCCGGGCACGACGTCGTCGCGATCGATCCTGCGCCGGCGATGATCGATTACGCACGACGCCAGCGGGGCGCCGACGCGGTACGCTGGATCGCCTGCGATCTAGCCGGCCTGCCGCCCGACGCCCGGTTCGATGCGGTCGTGATGACCGGTCACGCATTCCAGTGCCTGCTGACCGACGACGACATCGACGCGACATTGCGCGGCGTGCGGCGCGTGCTCGCCGACGGCGGCCGTTTCCTGTTCGATACCCGTAACCCGCGCGTCGAGCCGTGGCGTGCATGGACACCGGAGCATTCGGCACGCAGCGTCGAATCGCGCGAATCCGGCATCATCGATCTCCATCATGCGGTGCGCGCGGTAGACCGCGCGATCGTGACGTTCGACACGCACTACCGTTTCCGCCGCGACGACACATTGCTGACGAACACGAGCCGGCTGCGCTTCATCGCGCAACCCGAATTGCAGGCGCGCATAGTCGCAGCCGGATTCTCGTCGGCCGACTGGTTCGGCGACTGGCAACGCACACCGTTCGATGCCGCGACCAGCGCGGAGATCATCGCGATCTGCCGCGCCTGAGTGCGCGTTCGATGACGTCAGCCCACAACGGCCAGCTGTCCACCGCATACGCATGCCGGAGCGTGCGGCCCGATAACCCGATACTGGAAGATCACCATGCCCCTCCCGCTTCATCCCGCGCAGGTACGCGCGCTGCTCGAATGCTATCTGCGCGCGAAGGACCTGAACCGCCCCGCGCTGATCGCCGACTGCTTCGCGGCCGATGCCGAGCTGAGCTTTTCGCTCGCGAACGACGATATCGATTTTCCGCCGCACGTGACAGGCGCGGCCGCGATTGCGCGCACGCTGGTCGTGGAATTCGGCGAGCGGTTCGAGCGGTGCCGGACCTATTACGTTTGCACGGAGCCCGAGGTCGACCCGCACGGCGTCAGCGGGATGTCGTGGCTCGTCGTGATGCGACAGAAGGACAACGGCGCGCTGCGGATCGGGCACGGCACGTACCGTTGGCAGTTCGCGGGCACCCGCGAAAGCGAGAACGCCGCGCGGATTGCCTCGCTGCACATTCATATCGCCCGGATGGATACGATCGACGATCCGGAATCGGCGAAACTCGATGCGCTGCATGCAGCGTTCGGATATCCGTGGCTGCCGGCACACGCGTTCGCGCGCGGGCTCGAGGATGTCGCGGCAGCGCAGCCGGAGTGGGCATTCCTGGCGCCATTCCGGCACGCAGCGGGGGCGGCATAACCGATCCCGCCGGCCGCGTGCCGGGCCCTCCGGCTCCACGCGGCGTCCGCGCCGTCGTACTCGTCATGCCCCGTCGAGCGCCTGCCGCACGCCCTCCCAATCCAGCCCGAATCGCGCGAGATACTTGCGCAGCCGGTCCGCATCGTTCGGCTGCTTCTTGTTCTGCCGCGAAACCGCGAACAGCGTGCGCCCCGCCTCCGACAGGCTTGCCGACACGCGGCACACGTCGAGCACGCGTTCGAGCTGCGCGCGGTCGAACAGGTCGAGTTCCGCCGCGCGCGCGCCGAACACCGTGTCGACACACGCATCGGACGCACCCGCGCCGCCCGGCGGCGACCACGTGCGCGTCAGCCGTTCGACTTCCTGTTCGACGAGCGCTTCGGTGATCCGCCCGGCATCGGCCAGCGTCGCCATCCGCGTGACCGACGCGGACAGCTCGCGGAAATTGCCGGCCCATGCCGCGCGTGACGACGCGGCGAACGCAAGATAGCGCCGCTTTGCCTCGACGTTGAAACGCACCTGCTCGCCCTGCTCGCGGCCGAAACGGTCGAGTTCGAATTCGAGGTTCGGCTCGATGTCCTCGCGGCGCTCGGCCAGCCCCGGCAGTTCGTACGTCCACAGGTTGATCCGCGCATAGAGATCCTCGCGGAACGTGCCGGCCGCCACCATCTGCCGCAGGTCGCGATGCGTGCCCGCGATCAGCTCGAAATCGCTGGTGGCCTCGACGTCCGCGCCGACCGGCAGGAAACGCTTCTCCTCGATCGCCTTCAGCAGCATCGCCTGTTCGTCAAGCCCGAGTTCGCCGATCTCGTCGAGAAACAGCAGGCCGCCGTCGGCCGCGCGCAGCAGCCCGGCCCGCGCAGACTGCGCGCCCGTGAACGCGCCCTTCACGTGACCGAACAGCGTCGACATCGCCGCGTCGCCGCGCAGCGTCGCGCAGTTGATCTCGATGAACGGCCCCGCGAGCCGATGGCGGCCGCGCTTCAACTCGTACACGCGCTTCGCGAGAAACGACTTGCCGGCGCCCGTCGGCCCGACCAGCAGCATCGGCGCACGCGAACGCACGGCCACGCGCTCCAGTTGCTCGATCAGCGCGTTGAAGCGCGCGTTACGCGTCGCAATGCCGGCCTTCAGGAACGACACGGTTTCGTCGCGCTCACGGGTGAAGCGCTGCGCGATGCGGTTGTAGCGCGACAGGTCGAGATCGATCACCGACATCGTGCCGGGCCCGCTCAATCCTTCGTCGGTCTTCTGCGGCGGCGCCGTCTGCGCGAGACGCGCCGGCAGGTAGCGCGCTTCGGCCAGCAGGAACCAGCAGATCTGCGCGACGTGCGTGCCGGTCGTGATGTGGATCAGGTAATCCTCGTGGTCGAGATCGAACGGGTAGGCGCGCGCGAAATCATGCAGCGTCGCATAGACCTCCTCGAAATCCCACGGGTCGCGAATCTCCATCGGGACGAGCCGCACGTCGGTGTGCGGCGACACGCGCTCGAGATCCTGTTTCACGCGGTTCGCGAGACGTGCGTAGTTCGGCGAATGCAGCAGTTCGAGCCGGTCGATCGGCGTGTCGCGCTGTTCGCACAACGAAATCGTCGGCCGCCAGTTACGCCAGCGGCGCTGCGAGCCGCCGCCCTGGTCGAGCACGGTACCGAGAAAACCGATCGCGACGGTCTTGCGCATGCTTATCCCACAAGATAATAGACGATCTGATTGTATCGAATTTTCAGAATCGAGCGACGGCCTGATTTTCCTGCGCAACCCGCCGCACAAAATAATTCCCCTTTTATTTCAACGGCTTGGGATTTATCGAGCACATCAAGCCGCCTACTGGCACGCTCCTCGCTAAATAGAAGGCGCCGGATGTCCCGCTGGCCCGCGAGCCAGGGTTCAACAAGCCCTGCTGGTGCGCCGCCGCCGAACCTGGTTCGTCGCGGTCGCGTATGCCGCCATGGGCAGACGAAGGCAAACGGGCGCGTACTGGAACTTCGCCCGGGTTCGAATCCCGGGGCGCCCACCGTTCGGTAGCTCATTTGGGTAGAGCAGCCGGCGCAAGCCGGTGTGTAGCGGGTTCGAATCCCGCTCGAACACTGTCCGCAAGGACAGTCTCTTGATAGCAGCAGTACCCGCCGGTGCGGGCCGCGAGGCCCGCCGCGCGTCGGACCGGTTGCGGTTCCGCGCGATCGGCCGGACGGCCGCACGGCCCGCGCGAAGGCGCACGACGACGCGATGCAGGATGCGTCGCCGTGCACTTCGGCGCCGGGCCGGCGCGCCGCCCGCCCGGTTGCGTCGCCCCGCGATCCGCACGATGTGCGTCATCCGGCGGTCATTGAAGAAAAGGACAAGAATATGTGGATGCGACATGTGGTGAAAAAGAACGAACGCGCGCTGCTGATGAATGAGGGCGATTTCGTGAAGGTGCTCGAACCGGGCGTGTTCAAGGCCTTCGATCCGTTCAAGCGTTTGTCGGTGCAGACCGCGCGTCTCGACGCGCCGCTCGCCGACGCGGCCCTGGCCGACTACCTGCGTCACGACGCACCGGACGTGCTCGCCCGGCACTTCGTCGCGATGGATCTCGCCGACGACGAAGCGGGCCTGCGCTACGAAGACGACGTGCTCGTCGAGATCCTCGCGCCCGGCACGCGCCGGCTTTACTGGCGCGGCCTGACCGCGCACCGTCTCGAACGGGTCGATCTCGCGCAGGACAGCATGCTGCCGGCCGCCCTCGTGAAGCGCATCGCGCAACCGGCGCTGCGTGCGCGCGGCGTGGCGGGCCTGACGGGCGTGTTGCTGGCGCAGGTGCCGGCGTACCACGTCGGCGTGCTGAAGATCGACGGCAAGATCGAGCGGCTGCTGGATGCGGGTGTCGCGGCGTTCTGGCGCTTCAACCGCGACGTCGCGGTCGAACTCGTCGACCTGCGTTTGCAGGCAATCGAAGTCGGCGGGCAGGAAATCCTCACGCGCGACAAGGTCGCGCTGCGGCTCAACCTGTCGGCGACGTGGTGCTATGCGGACGTGCTGCACGCGTTCGGCCAGTTGCAGAAGCCGGTCGAACACCTGTATCGCGAGCTGCAGTTCGCACTGCGATCGGCTGTCGGCACGCGCTCGCTCGACGAACTGCTGGAAGACAAGCAGTCGATCGACGACGTCGTGATCACGCAGGTGCGTGCCCGCCTCGGCCATTCGGGCGTGGACGTGCGCAGCGTCGGCGTGAAGGATATCGTGCTGCCGGGCGACATGAAGACGATCCTCGCGCAGGTGGTCGAAGCGGAGAAGTCCGCGCAGGCGAACGTGATTCGCCGCCGCGAGGAAACGGCGGCCACGCGTTCGCTGTTGAACACCGCGAAGGTGATGGAAGAAAACCCGACCGCGCTGCGGCTCAAGGAGCTGGAAACGCTCGAGCGCGTCGCGGAACGGATCGACCGCATCTCGGTGTTCGGCGGTCTCGACCAGGTGCTGAACGGACTCGTCAGCATCAAGGGCGCATAAGGCTCAAAACAAGCGGCGCGGCGCATGTGCACCGCGCCGCACGAATGAATGAATCAGGTGAAGCAAATGAGCAACATGGATTATCAGGTCATGGAACTGGCCAACGGCAAGCCGGTGAAGATGTGGACGCAAGGCGTCGCCGTCGAGGACGAAGCGCGCGCGCAACTGCGCAACACAGCGCAGATGCCGTTCATCTTCCGCCACGTCGCGGTGATGCCGGACGTCCACCTCGGCAAGGGCTCGACGATCGGCAGCGTGATCCCGACGAAGGGCGCGATCATTCCGGCCGCGGTCGGCGTCGACATCGGCTGCGGGATGATGGCCGCGCGCACGACGCTGACGGCGTCCGACCTGCCGGATTCACTCGCGAGCCTGCGCGGCGCGATCGAACGCGCGGTGCCGCACGGCCGCGCGCCGGGCCGCCGCGATCCGGGCGCGTGGGGCGACCGCACGCCGGCCACCGTGACCGAATCGTGGAAGTCGCTGCAACCGGGCTTCCAGCGGATCGTCGACAAGTACCCGAAGCTGGAAAAGACGAACCACTACGCGCATCTCGGCACGCTCGGCACCGGCAATCACTTCATCGAAGTGTGCGTCGACGAAGCGGACCACGTGTGGTTCATGCTGCACAGCGGCTCGCGCGGCGTCGGCAATGCGATCGGCAGCCTGTTCATCGAGCTCGCGCAGGCCGACATGCGGCAGCACATCGCGAACCTGCCGGATCGCAACCTCGCGTATTTCACCGAGGGCAGCCGCCACTTCGACGACTACGTCGAGGCGGTGGGCTGGGCGCAGGACTACGCGCGCCGCAACCGGCAGGCCATGATGGACGCGGTGATCGGTGCGGCGCGCGGCGTGATCGCGAAGCCATTCTCGGTCGACGAACACGCGGTGAACTGCCACCACAACTACGTGCAGCGCGAACGCCACTTCGGCGAAGACGTGCTCGTGACGCGCAAGGGTGCGGTGTCCGCGCAGAAGGGGCAGCTCGGGATCATTCCGGGCTCGATGGGCGCGAAGAGCTTCATCGTGCGCGGGCTCGGCAATCCGGAAAGCTTCTGCTCGTGCAGCCACGGCGCGGGCCGGACGATGAGCCGCACCGAAGCGAAACGCCGCTTCACGGTCGACGACCAGGTGAAGGCCACCCAGGGCGTCGAATGCCGGAAGGACGCGGGCGTCGTCGACGAAATCCCGATGGCCTACAAGGACATCGACGCGGTGATGGCGGCCCAGCGCAGCCTCGTCGAAGTGGTGCATACGCTGCGCCAGGTGGTGTGCGTGAAAGGATAGCGCGGTGCGCGGCCGATGGCCGGCGGCCGCGCGCAACGAAAGGGAAACGACAACCATGAAAACGGAAAAGGCAATGACGACCGTGCGCAGCGCGCACCCGGTCGACCCGGCCGTGCGGGCGCGCGTGATGGCGGAGCTCGCGGAAGTCGAGCGCCGCCACGACGTGAGCGTGCTGTTCGCATGCGAATCGGGCAGCCGCGGCTGGGGGTTCGCATCGCCGGACAGCGATTACGACGTGCGCTTCGTGTATGCGCGCCGGCGCGACTGGTACCTGAGCGTCGAACCGCAGCGCGACGTGATCGAGCGGCCGCTCGACGACGAGCTCGACGTCAGCGGCTGGGAACTGCGCAAGGCGCTGCAACTGCTGCGCCGCTCGAACCCGACGCTGCTCGAATGGCTCGACTCGCCCGTCGTGTATCGCGAAGACGCACGCTGGGCGCCGCGGCTCAGGTCGCTGGCATCGGCGTTCTTCTCGCCGGTGCGCGGGCGTCACCACTACCTCGCGATGGCGAAGAAGAACTTTCGCGGCTATCTGCAAGGCGACACGGTGCGCTACAAGAAGTACCTGTACGTGCTGCGGCCGCTGCTCGCGGTACGCTGGATCGACATGGGGCTCGGGATGCCGCCGATGCGCTTCGCGGATCTCGTCGACGGCACCGTGCACGCGCCGGCGGTGCGCGCGGAACTCGACGCATTGCTCGCGCTGAAGATGAGCGCGAACGAAAGCGAATACGGGCCGCGCCGGCCGGCGATCCACGCGCTCGTCGAGACGATGCTCGCCGATGCCGAACACGATCGCGAATACAAGCGGCCGTGGGGCGACGTGGCGATGCTCGACGCGTTCCTGCGCGACGTGGTCGACGATCGATGACAAGTGAACGGCGCGATGCCTGCGGGCATCGCGCCGTTTTCGCATCCGCACGTGTCCGCCCCATGCCGGCCAGCCATGGTCGTGCCCGCACACTACGCGTCGACGTCACGATTGCAGCCGATTGCGGCGGTATACTCGATGCCGTTCCGGTAAAGCGCGCCGCCGCATGCGCCGCAGCCTTCGCCCTGCCCCGCTTGCTGACGATGCGCTTGCAGTCCGACGTTTCCGCCCGCCCATTCACCGTCGATACGAACCGTCATGTCGCACCGCCTTTCGCTCGCCATCGCCGCGCTCCTCGCCGCTTCCCCGATCGTTGCCCAGGCCCGCCCGCTCGCGCGGCCGCCGGTCGAGCGCGATTTCAAGAACTGGTCGGTCGTCTGCGACAACGGCAACCGTTGCATTGCCGAAAGCCAAGCCGACGATAGCGACGACGCACGCACCCGCCTCATCCTGCGCGTGACGCGCGATGCCGGCCCGGACGCGCAAGCATCGCTCGCCCTCTACGCGTCGGCGCCGCTGGACCTGCGCACCGCACGCGTGGACGGCCGCCCGTTCGATGCAATGGCGGCCCAATGGCATGCGTTCGGCGGCAAACCGGACGATGACGAACCGTACCCGTTCCGGATCCGGACCCACGATCCGGCCACGGTGGCCGCATGGCTCGCCGCGTCGCGCAATGCGCAACTGCTGAGCTTCGGCGATCCGGCGTCGGCGCAAACCGCCCGCACGCCGTTGACGGGATTGAATGCCGCGCTGCTGTTGATCGACGATACGCAGGGCCGTGTCGGCACCGTCACCGCGCTGCTGCGCCCGGGCACCCGGGCCGCATCGTCGGTGCCGGCCGCACCGGCGCTGCCGCCCGCCGTCACGCCGGCACCGGCCGTCGCGAACCTGTCGGCCGCCGAGCAACGCGCGCTGGTCGACGCGGTGCTCGCGAAGTTCGGCGGCGACGTGAAGCAATGTGCGGCCGATGTCGAAGACGAAATGCCGGCGAGCGATCGCAGGAAGGCGTCGCGCGCCGTGGCGATCTCCGCCGACGAAGCCCTGGTCGCGATACCGTGCCAGACCAGCAGCATGTATAACCACACCGACCTGTGGTATCGGGTGCGACGGACGGCGCCGCTCGCGCCGACGGCGATGAATTTCGGCGAGAACGCGAACGCGGGGCTCGATTCGGCGTCGTTCGCGAACGAACTGACCGACGCCGGCTACGATTCCGCCACCGCGACGCTGTCGAGCAAGGTCCGGCTACGCAGTCTCGGCGATTGCGGTTCGACCGCATCTTGGATCTTCGACGGCCGGCGCTTCGTGCTCGCCGATATCGCCACGCACGGCACGTGCAACGGCCTGTTCGACGATCAGTGGCCACGCCTGTATCGACGGGCGGATGCGGCAGCGAGCCGCTGACGCGCGCATCGCACCGAAACACGCCGGCAGACATCACCCATAACAAACCGAGGGGCCGCAGCATGTATCTCCCGCTCATCGATGCGTCGCGCCACGCGAGCGCGACGCGACGCACGCGCGGCTGGCGTGGCGCGCTTGCGTTCGCGCTGGTCGCCATCACCGCGTCCGCGCCGGTGCGCGCGGCAAGCGCCGACGATTCGGTCGAAATCCCGTTCTGGTCGCGTCACTGGACCGGCACGATCGGCAACCGGCACGTCGAAGTGTCGTTGTCGCGCGTGGCCGATGCGGTATCGGGCTGGTACTGCTACGCCCCCTGCACATCCGACAAACGCTATCGGCTCGCCTTGAAGGGAACGCTCGACGCACACGGCGCCACGCTGTCGGAACGCGACAGCGGCGCGACAGCGAACGCCGAGCGCGTAACGGGCACGTGGCGCGTTGCCTCCCTCGACCATGGCGTGTCCGGCACGTGGGCGTCGCCGGACGGCAGGCGCACGCTGCCCGTCTCGCTCGCGCCGAAACCAGACGGCAGGCCGTTCCCTTACGAGATCCGCCTCGTCGCAAACAACCTGCCCGACGACGGCAGTGCGTGCAACGACCCGCCGCACGTTTCCGCGATCCGCCTGTACGATCGAGGCCGCCTCGTTCAGACATTGCAGACCGATTCGCAAGGCACCTGCAGCCTGTTCACGCCCGAATTCGCCGACGTGAATTTCGACGGCTGGCCCGACCTGATGCTCGCGCAAGCATTGGGGGCGAGCCCGAACATTCCGTACCAGACGTGGATTTTCGATCCGAAGACGCGGCGCTTCGTCGATGCGCCGCCGGGGCTGCAGGGCATCACGTCGCCGGAATTCGATCCCGAGCACCGGATCGTCTGGACAAGCTGGCGCGCGAGCTGCTGCGAGCATGGCGTGACGACTTACCGCTGGCAGGGCGACGACGTGAAGGAAGTCGACTCGGCCAGCAGCTACATGCTGCCGGTGCTCGACGGGAACACGCGTCGTTATTGCTACGTCGTGCCCGGCTACGGCGACGGTTACATCGAGTTTCCGCAGCGGATCGAGCAGACCGACACCGGGCTGCGTTCGACACTGGGCGACCCGAAGGCGTGCGACGCGAACGCTTCGCCGTGGATGTCGCGCGTGTACATCGATATCTGGAAGCCGGGCGCGCCCGGCCATGCGCCGACGCGGGTACGCACCGAGAAGGTCACGTGGAAGCGCACGCAAACCCGCGCCGGCATGAAGTTCTGCCCCGATGTCCCGTTCTACGACAACGGCCGCATCCGCCGCATCGTGCTGCGCGACGAACCCGACCAGTGCGAAGAGAAGAATCCCGACAAGAACTAGCGTGCGGGACGACCGCACGCGCGGCCCGCCATCACATCACGCGCCGACGATCGAGATCGAGAACCCGTCCCAGCCCTTCTGCCCGACCGTCTGCACGGCGGTCGTCGTGACGTTCGGGGCGGCCGCGAGACGCGCGAACCCGTCGCGCACGCCGACCACGTCGGGCTCGCGATTGTCCGGATCGGCCACGCGCCCGCCGCGCACGACGTTGTCGACGACGATCACCGTGCCGGGCCGCGACAGCTTCAGCGCCGCGTCGAGATAGGCCGGGTTGTTGTCCTTGTCGGCATCGATGAAGATGAAATCGAACGGCGCTTCACCCGCGTCGATGAGCCGCGCGAGGCTGTCCTTCGCGCTGCCCACCACGACCGTCACGGCCTGCGCAAACCCCGCACGTGCGATGTTCCGTGTCGCGACCTGCGCATGCGCGGGGTTCAGTTCGAGCGTCACGAGCGTGCCGCCCGGCGGCAACGCGCGCGCGAGCCAGATCGTGCTGTAGCCGCCGAGCGTGCCGACTTCGAGGATCCGCCGCGCGCCGCGAATCGTCGCGAGCAGTTGCAGCAGCTTGCCCTGGTTCGGCGCGACGTTGATCGCGGGCAGACCGGCCGCGTCGCTCGCCGCCAGCGCGGCGTCGAGCGCGTCGTCGGACGGCACGAGCGTCGCGGAGAAATACGCATCCACCTGGTTCCAGTGATCCTGATTCATCGCGCACCCCTTGTTTGCGGAACAGGCATTTTATGCGGCGCCCCGCCATAAGCAACACACCATTCGTTCTAAAGCTGGCCGCGCACGTGCTCCTATAATCGCTCGACCACCACAACAACGGAAGGAGCACCCATGACCGATCAGGCCGCATCGAACTGGCGTCTCGAAACCATCGCCGTGCACGGCGGTTATCGTCCCGACCCGACCACGCGCGCAGTCGCCGTACCGATCTACCAGACCGTTGCGTACGCATTCGACGACACGCAGCACGGCGCCGACCTGTTCGACCTGAAGGTCCAGGGCAACATCTACACGCGGATCATGAACCCGACGACGGACGTGCTCGAGCAGCGGATTGCCGCTCTCGAGGGCGGCATCGGCGCGCTGGCGCTTGCATCGGGGCAATCGGCCGTCACGTACGCGATCCAGACGATCGCCGAAGCCGGCGACAACATCGTGTCCGCGAGTTCGCTGTACGGCGGCACCTACAACCTGTTCGCGCATACGCTGCCGCAATACGGGATCACCACGCGCTTCGCCGATCCGCGCGACCCCGCATCGTTCGAGCCGCTGATCGACGCACGCACGAAGGCGATCTTCGCGGAATCGGTCGGCAACCCGCTCGGCAACATCACCGACATCGCCGCGCTCGCCGAAGTCGCGCATCGCCACGGCATCCCGCTGATCGTCGACAACACGGTGCCGTCGCCGTACCTGCTGCGCCCGTTCGAGCACGGCGCGGACATCGTCGTGCACTCGCTGACGAAGTATCTCGGCGGGCACGGCACGAGCCTCGGCGGCGCGATCGTCGATTCGGGCAAGTTTCCGTGGGCCGAGCATGCGGACCGCTTCAAGCGGCTGAACGAGCCCGACGTCAGCTATCACGGCGTCGTCTACACGGAAGCGTTCGGGCCGGCCGCCTATATCGGCCGCGCGCGCGTGGTGCCGCTGCGCAACATGGGCGCGGCGATCTCGCCGTTCAACGCGTTCCAGATCCTGCAGGGCATTGAAACACTGGCGCTGCGCGTCGAGCGGATCAGCGACAACGCGCTGAAGATCGCGCAGCATCTCGCGCGCCACGACAACGTCGAATGGGTGAACTACGCGGGCCTGCCCGATCACCCCGACCATCCGCTCGTCGTGCGCTACCTGTCGGGCCGCGCGCCCGGCATCCTGACGTTCGGCGTGAAGGGCGGCCGCGACGGCGGCGCGAAATTCCAGGACGCGCTGAAGCTGTTCACGCGGCTCGTCAACATCGGCGACACGAAATCGCTCGCGACACACCCGGCGTCGACGACCCACCGGCAACTGTCGCCGGCCGAACTCGCGAAGGCCGGCGTGAAGGAAGAAACGGTGCGGCTGTCGATCGGCATCGAGCATATCGACGACCTGCTCGCGGATCTCGACCAGGCGCTCGCGCAGCTTTGACCGGCACCGGCGCGCCGGCTTGCCGGTGCGCGCCGCATCGAATGGGTTGACCTTGAAGCGGCTTCAAGGTGTTCAATTGCCGGTTGATGCCGGGGCCGCGCCCCCGCGCGTATGAACCGTACCATGCAGCCGGGCAGCGCGACGCCGGGCCCGCTGCGGTACGCCAACCGTTCGAGAGGCCTCATGACACCGACCGCGAAGCTTGCGCTGCTCACGTTACCGCCCGTGCTGGCGGCCTGTTTCGGCGCCCTCGCGGCCGCCTGGCGTGCCCCCGGCCCGAAAATGTCCAGCGTCATCCAGCATTTCACCGGCGGCATCGTGTTCGCGGCCGCCGCGCTCGAGTTGCTGCCGCAGGACCGCGCGCATGCGCTGTTTCCGGTCGTCGTCGGCTTCGTGCTCGGCATCGCGCTGATGCTCGCGATCCGAGCGCTGTCGGGTGCGATCGAGACGCGCTTCGAGCAAGCGCGGCTGCCCATGAGCCTCATCATCGTCACCGCGATCGATCTCGTCATCGACGGCCTCGTGCTCGGCATCGCGTTCTCGGCAAGCGACGAAAGCGGCATCATCCTGACCGTCGCGCTGACGCTCGAGGTGCTGTTCCTCGCGCTGTCGGTCAGCGCGGCGCTCGCGGCCGCCGGCGTCGGCCGCATGCTGTCGATCGTCGTACCGGTCGGGCTCGCGGCGCTGCTGAGCCTCGCGGCCGTTGCCGGCAACGCGGCGTTCGCCGGACTTCCGCCCACGATCTACGCGGCGCTGCTCGGGCTGGGCACCGTCGCGCTGCTGTACCTCGTGACCGAGGAACTGCTGGTCGAAGCGCACGAGGTACCCGAAACGCCGTTCGCGACGGCCGCGTTCTTCATCGGCTTCATCGTGTTCTTCCTGATCGAAGGATCGGTGAAGGCCGGATAAGCCCGGCGCGGCTGCGCGCCGGCTACCACGTCGTCGCACCCGTCGGGTACGACTCGACGATGCGCGTCCCGTTGACGGGCGTCACGCCCTCGTTGCGCAGCGCCGCCCACAGGTCGATCGCATGTTCACGCGACTTGCGGCTGCCGTCGTCGGTCAGCACGTTCAGCGCGATCACTTCGTCGCGCGTCGCCAGTTGCAACTGCTCCTTCAGCTTGCGCGACTGATGCGATGCGGTGCGGACCTCGCCGAGCACGATCCGCTGCTCCGCGACAATCGATCGGCCGCCCTCATTGGCGGGCACGAACGTCAGCCGGCCGTTGTCGACCTCGCATTGCCCGCGCGTGAACGTCGCGCTCCACTCGCCGGCCGGCACGGCCGCGAACTCGCAGCGCATCCGCTCGTTCGCGCGCCGGCCGACGTCATGCGCCGACGCGTGCGACAGCGCACGTTCCGGCCAGCCGGCCGCCATCGCGGCCGTCGACATCAAGGCCGCCGCAAGCACGATTCCTTTCGCGAAATGGCGCATGGCGCCCTCCTCTTCGTGTGGGATGCGCCCGGCCGGCACCGCGCCGGTCAGGCGTGAATGAACGATCAGCGAACCGTGATACGGTTGTCATGCGCATCGACCCGCGGCGCCGCTTCGCCGCGATGCACCGTCGCGCGATGGATCTCCTGATTGCGTGCGACGGTGGCCGGGCTCGCCGGATAATCGTGATTCGGGCTCGGGATCACGCCGTCGTGGCGTGCCCGCACCAGTTCCTGACGGACTTCCTGCCGGGTCTTTTGCTGCGCGGCCGCTGCCTGCGAGAAGGCCGCAAACGATAGTGCGGCGGCGGCAACGGCGATCATCGGTCGCGGAATGTTCATGTGGTTCGCTCCTTGCTTGTAATCCATGACAGGAGCCTTCACTTTGATCCGGCGGCGGTGCGGAATCGTGATCGCAGCATGACGGTTTCGTCACCGCCTCGGCATCCTCTGCATCGCACTGCGAATGAAAAATGCGTCGTCAGTTTGTGCATCCATGACGCGGCGATGACATTTTTCTCATTTGTCCCTCACCGCCACGATCCGAACGCTTTCCAGAATCGGCAGCGCCATTGCGATATTCCGCGTCCGCCGGCACCACGCACGGCGCGGAATCGACCGATGCGCGAAACGATCATCTTGAACTTCAGGGGCACACCATGAAAACTCCAGTTCGGCTCGCCGTGATGTCGGGCGCGCTGCTCGCGACCGGCCACGCGGCCCATGCGTCGGAAGTCACGTTATACGGCCTGTTCGATACGTCGCTGACGTACGTATGGAACGCCAACGCGGACGGCAAGCATCTCGTCGGCCTCGGCAACGGCAACCTGCTCGGCAACCGCTTCGGCGTGAAGGGCGCGGAAGATCTGGGCGGCGGGCTGAAGGCGATCTTCACGCTGGAAAACGGCTTCAATCCGAACACCGGCGCGCTCGGGCAAGGCAACCGGATGTTCGGACGGCAGGCATTCGTCGGCCTCGAAAGCGCGCGCTGGGGCACGCTGACGCTCGGCCGCCAGTACGACGCACTCGCGGATGTCGCATGGCCGGTCACCGGCGACTTCTACTTCGGCAGCGTCTATGCGACACCCGGCGACGTCGACAACTACGACACGTCGTCGCGCACCGACAATGCGGTGAAATACACGTCGCCCGTGATCGACGGACTCCAGTTCGTCGGCATGTATGCGCTCGGCGGCGTTGCCGGCAAGAGCGGCGCCGGGCAAACCTGGTCGGCCGGCCTGTCGTACAGCAACGGCCCGGTCGACGTGGCGGGCGGTTACTACCATGCAGCCAATCGTGCCTCGCTCGCCAACGGCGTCCGGACCGGCTGGAATGGCACCTCCGACGGCACGTTCGACGGGTCGCTGGTCAATGGCGGCTACGTCTCGGCGAAATCGATCGGCATCGCACGCGGCGCGCTGCGCTACACCTTCGCGCCGTTCGCGCTCGGCATCGACTACAGCAACGCGCTGTACAAGGCCGATGCGATGTCCGCGTTTCGCAGCACGCAGAAGTACGACACCGCGCGCGGCTTCTTCAACTACCAGGCGACGCCCAGCCTGCTCGTCGGTGTCGGCTACAGCTACACGCGCGCCCGAGGCGATACGAGCGCGACCTACCATCAGGTGTCCGCCGGCGCCGATTACGTGCTGTCGAAGCGTACCGATCTCTACGCGGTCGGCGCGTGGCAACGCGCGAACGGCGAACAGCGCACGCTCGACGGCGGCACGCAAACGGCGCAGGCGTCGATCGGCTCCTATGGCTATGGCGGAACGCGCACGCAGGGCATCGTCAATCTCGGGTTGCGCCACCGGTTCTGACCGCGCAGGCGATACGCGCGCCGCATGACGAAAATTTCATGTTCCGATCAGGTTCGCGAAGCGTCGTGTCGCTACGATCGTAAACGTGACGGGCAGCGCCCGTTCCAGACCACGCAAGCGGGTCGCTGCCGCACGGCACGTCACGCGTTAGGCCCGGACACGTCGAGTGCCGGGCATTTTTTTGGTTGCGTCCAAGTGATCAGGGTGTCGAATTGCGCCGCGGGAACAGGCACGGATGCGTTTTCACGTACAGGTTCGGATTGCCGCAGCGATGCCCGGCATAGTCGATCTGTTCGCCGGGCATGAGATCGACCGGCACCGGCTTTTTAGCCAGGGCCGGCGTGGCCTGCGTAGTTGACGTCGTGCCGGAACGTGTCGATGCGCATCCCGCGAACAGCGGGACGATCAGGACTGCGATCCAGGCTAGGCGAGTGGCGGGACGATACACGTTTCAAGTCCGGTGTGAAAGTCAGAACAGGGCCGCCCGCTTGCCATGCTGCTGTCGCGAACGGCGCGAATGCCTCCGGCCACATCGACCCTCGGCAGACTTCATGTTCCGCTTCCCGCTCATCGCGCCCGTGACGCGAACATGACGAATGTGTCATGTCGGCCGCGTCCGGACGGCGTATCTGCGCATCACGCTATCTGACGCATTTTTCATCTCGCGATCACGATCACGCACGGCTGCTTTCGCATACTGGGTCCATGGTTCGCCACCCGGCGGCCCTGATCAAGGAGAGCACTCGATGAAAACGGCAACACTCGCAGCACTGTTCGTCACCGCCACGCTGTCGCTCGGCATGGCCACGCAGGCCGCGTTCGCGCAGACGCAAACGCAGGGCAAGACCCGCACGCAGGTCGTCAATGAACTGAAGCAGGCGCAGCACGACGGCGTCGTGCCGACGAGCAAGACGCAGTACCCGCCGACCGGCGAGCTCGTCGCGCGCAACAAGGAGCTTCACGGCATTTCGGTGCATGGCGGCGAGAAAAAGCCGCAGACCGACAATCACGACAACCTGACCGCGCGGTAATGACGCTCGGCCACACGACCGCGGGCAGCGCGCCGCGCGCGGCCGCCTCATGGCGAACGCGCGGGCGGGCCCGCCCGCGGTGTCAGGTGCTGATGGCCGCCGGCCGTTTCAGTTCGGCCAGCTGGCACGGAAAGCGCAGCCAGAACGTCGTGCGCCGGCCCGGGTCGCTGTCGACGCCGCATTCGCCGCCGTGGTTGTCCATGATCGACCGGACGATCGCAAGGCCGAGCCCCGTCCCCGACGCCGAATTGTGCCGCGACGGATCGACGCGATAGAAGCGCTCGAAGATCTTTCCGACATGCCGGGCCTCGATGCCGGGCCCCGTATCCGACACGGCAATGGTCGTCGCACCGCCCTGCTCCACACAGTCGATCGTCACGACGCTGCCGCGCGGCGCGTACCTCAGCGCATTCGACAGCAGGTTGCTCAGCGCGCGCTGATACAACGTCAGGTCCGCATCGACCCACGCATGACCGTCGACCTTCACCGTCACGCCGGCATCCTCCGCCAGCGGCTCGTAGTATCCGGCGACGCGCCCCGCCTCTTCCGACGCGTCCAGGCGCCGCAGGCTGATTGACGTGCCGGCCTGTTCCGAACGCGCCAGGAACAGCATGTCCTCGATCATTCGCGACAGCCGCTGGTATTCGTCGATGCTCGACTCGATCACGCTCCGGTATTCATCCGCGCTGCGCGGCTGCGACAGCACGACCTGCGCGGCCGCCTGCAGATTCGTGAGCGGCGTGCGCATGTCGTGCGCGAGATTCGACGAGAACTGGCTCAGCCGCGTGAACGATTCGTTCAACCGCCCGAGCATGCCGTTGAACGCGTGCTCGAGCTCCTTCAGCTCGCCGGCGGTATCCAGCGCCGGCAGCGGATGGGCGAGCCGGCTCGTCGACATCTGTTCGGCGCGCGCCGCGAACCGCCGCAGCGGGCTCAACCCGAGCGCCGCGATGCCGTATGCGATCGCGGCCGCGAGCACCACGCCGAACACCTCGATCACGACGATCGTATAGGCGTGCGTGCGCAGCAACAGCACGTCGGCGCTACGGTCGTACTGCACCACGACGCGCACCACGGGCGCGCCCGCGCCGGCAAGCGGCACGGTCGTGACGAGATAGCGCTGCCGCGCGCCGGGAGGCGCGACGCCGACCGGCACACGCCCTGCATCCAGCGACATCAACGGCGCAACCGGACGAAATCCGGGCGTGCCGACGAGGCGCGTACCCTTCGCATCGAAGATCGCGAGATCCATGTTCGGGTGGCCGTGCAACTGGTCGATCCAGATATCGGTGTTGCGCGCGACGTCGGCCGTCGAGCGCGCTTCGGCCAGGTGCGCGCCCAACGCGGCGGAAATGCCGGCCATCTGCTCGGCCGCCGTCGTTTCGATGCGATTGCTCAGTGCTTCATAAAGCGCAACGCCGCTCGACGCGAGGATCACCGATGTCGACAGGATGATCAGCGCGGTCAGGCGTCCGCGCAGCGTGCGCGGCAGCAGGCGCGCAATCATGCCGCGCCGCCGCGCGCCTCGAGCACGTAGCCCATCCCGCGCACGGTGTGAATCAGCTTCGGGTCGTACGCGTCGTCGATCTTCGAGCGCAGGCGCCGGATCGCCGAATCGACGACGTTCGTGTCGCTGTTGAAATTCATGTCCCAGACTTGCGACGCGATCGTCGCGCGCGGCAGGATCTCGCCCTCACGGCGCATCAGCAGCCAGAGCAGCGCGAATTCCTTTGCGGTCAGCAGGATCGTGTCGCCCTGCCGCGTGGCCTTGCGGCGCGTCAGGTCGAGTTCGAGATCGGCCACGCGCAGCGTGTTCGAATCGCGCGGCTGGCCGCGTCGCAGGATCGACTTGATGCGCGCGGTCAACTCGACGAAGTCGAACGGCTTCGCGAGATAGTCGTCGGCGCCGAGCTCGAGCCCTTTCACGCGATCGCCGACGTCGTCGCGCGCCGTGAGGAACAGCACGGGCGTCGACTTGCTGCGCCGTAGGTTCTGCAGCAGCGTCCAGCCGTCCTGCCCGGGCAGCATCACGTCGAGGACGAGCAGGTCGTACTCCTCGGTCTCGGCCTGATGCTGGCCCGTGATGCCGTCCTCGACCCAGTCGACGACATAGCCGGCCTCCGTGAGCCCCTTGCGCAGGTAGGCGCCCGTCTTCGGTTCATCTTCGACAATCAGAATTCGCATCACGTATTACCCTTGAAGAAACCCAACCGGCGCAGCACGCCCATGCCGAAGCCGCCGCCGAAACTGCCCCAAAGCGCGGCGCGCCACGACACCGCATGGCTGACGCGGTACAGCACGGGCAGCACCAGCAGCGTCAACGCCGTGGACGACAGGATACCGCCGATCACGACCGTCGCGAGCGGGCGCTGCACCTCGGCGCCGGTGCCGGTCGCGAACGCCATCGGCAGGAACCCGAGCGACGCAACCAGCGCGGTCATCAGCACCGGCCGCAGCCGCGTGAGCGCGCCTTCGCGCACGGCGGCCTCGAGCGGCATCCCTTCATCACGCAGGTTGCGGATGAACGAGATCATCACGAGCCCGTTGAGCACGGCCACACCGGACAGCGCGATGAAGCCGACCGCCGCCGTGATCGACAGCGGAATCCCGCGCAGCCACAGCGACACGACGCCACCGCTCAGCGCGAACGGAATGCCGGTGAACACGAGCAGCCCGTCCTTCGCGTTGTTGAACATCACGAACAGCAGCACGAACACCATGAACAGCGCGAGCGGCACGACCAGCTTCAGGCGCTCGCTCGCGCTTTGCAACTGCTCGAACTGCCCGCCCCACGACACCCAGTAGCCGGCCGGCACGCGCACGTCCTGCTGCAACCGCTCGCGCGCATCGGCGACGAACGAGCCGACGTCGCGGCCGCGCACGTTCGCGCTGACGACCACCCGCCGCTTGCCGTCCTCGCGGCTGATCTGGTTCGGGCCCGGCGCGACGTCGATCGTCGCGAGCTCCGCGAGCGGCACGTACGGCGCCGCGGCGAGCGGTGCGCGGGCGCCGGCCGCGGGTGCGGGCAGCGCGATCGGCAGCCGCTTGATCGCCTCGAGGTCCGAACGCAGCTCGTCGGGCAGCCGCACGACGATGTCGAAGCGGCGGTCGCCCTGGAACAGCGTGCCGGCCTTCTGCCCGCCGACGGCCGCGGCCACCGAGTCCTGCAGGTCGGCAACGCTCACGCCGTAGCGCGCGAGCTTGTCGCGATCGAGGTTGACGGTCAGCACGGGCAGGCCCGTGGTCTGCTCGACCTTCACTTCGGACGCGCCGGGCACCTTCTGCAGCGCGGCCGCGATCTGCTCGCCGGTCTGGTTCAGCACGGCCATGTCGTCGCCGAAGATCTTCACCGCGACGTCGCTGCGCACGCCCGAGATCAGTTCGTTGAAACGCAGCTGGATCGGCTGGGAGAACTCGTAGGCGTTACCCGGCAGCTCGGCGAGCGCTTCCTCGATCTCGCGCACGAGCCGGTCGCGCGACTTCTTCGGATCGGGCCACGTGTCGGCCGGCTTCAGCATGATGTAGCCGTCCGACAGGTTCGGCGGCATCGGGTCGGCCGCGATCTCGGCCGTGCCGGTGCGCGCGAACACGCGCTCGATCTCGGGGAAGCGCGCCTTCAGCGTCTTCTCGATCGACTTCTGCATCTCGACCGACTGCGACAGGCTCGTGCCGGGAATCCGCAGCGCGGAAACGGCCAGGTCGCCTTCGTTGAGGCTCGGGATGAACTCGCTGCCGAGCCGCGTGGCGAGCCCGAGGGTGACCAGCACGATGGCGCCCGCGCCGATCATCACGCGCGCCGGGCGCGTCATGAACGCGGCGAGCGCCGGTTCGTACGCACGTCGCGCCCAGCCCATCAGCCGGTTCTCCTTCTCCTCCACGCGCTCGCCGATGAACAGCGCGACGGCCGCCGGAATGAACGTGACGGTCAGCACCATCGCGGCCGCGAGCGCCATCACGACGGTCGTGGCCATCGGGTGGAACATCTTGCCTTCGACACCCGTCAGCGCGAAGATCGGCAGGTACACGACCATGATGATCAGTTGCCCGAAGATCAACGCGCGGCGCGCTTCCTGCGACGCGCCGAACACTTCGGCGAAGCGTTCGTCGCGTGTGAGCGGCCGCCCGGCCGCCGCCTGCGCATGCGCGAGCCGCCGCACGCAGTTCTCGACGATCACCACCGCGCCGTCGACGATGATCCCGAAGTCGAGCGCGCCGAGGCTCATCAGGTTCGCGCTCACCTTCGCGTTCACCATCCCGGTGAAGGTCATCAGCATCGACAGCGGGATCACGAGCGCCGTGATCAGCGCCGCGCGCATGTTGCCGAGGAACAGGAACAGCACGGCAATCACGAGGATCGCACCTTCGAGCAGGTTCTTCTTCACCGTCGCGACGGCCTTCTCGACGAGCACGGTGCGGTCGTATACCGGAATCGCCTTCACACCGGACGGCAGCGTGCGGTTCACGTCTTCCATCTTCGCGGCGACGGCCTTCGCGACCGTGCGGCTGTTCTCGCCCATCAGCATGAAGACCGTGCCGAGCACGACCTCCTCGCCGTTCGAGGTCGCCGCGCCCGTGCGCAGCTCGCGGCCGATGTCGACCAGCCCGACGTCCTTCATCCGCACCGGCACGCCGCCGACGTTGGTCAGCACGATGTTCGCGATATCGTCGACGGTGCGCGCCTGGCCCGGCACGCGCACCAGATACTGCTCGCCGCGCTTCTCGATGTAGCCGGCGCCGACGTTGTCGTTGTTGCGTTCCAGCGCGCGCACGACATCGGCGAGCGTCAGCCCGTACGACATCAGCTTCGCCGGGTTCGGCGCGACGCGGTATTCCTTCACGTAGCCGCCGATCGAGTTGACCTCGGTCACGCCGCGCACGTTGCGAAGCTGCGGCCGGACGACCCAGTCCTGCAACTCGCGCAGGTCGGCCGCCGTATAGCGCGTGCCGTCGGGCTTGCGCGCAGCCGCGTCGGCCTCGACGGTCCACAGGTAGATCTCGCCGAGGCCCGTCGACGTCGGCCCCATCGCGGGCGCGATGCCGGGCGGCAGCTTGTCCTTCGCTTCCTGGATGCGCTCGTTGACGAGCTGTCGCGCGAAATAGATGTCGGTGCCGTCCTTGAAGATCACCGTGACCTGCGACAGCCCGTAGCGCGAGATCGAGCGCGTCTGCTCGAGTCCCGGCAGGCCGGCCATCACGGTTTCGACCGGATAGGTGATGCGCTGCTCGGCCTCCAGCGGCGAATAACCGGGCGCGGACGTGTTGATCTGGACCTGCACGTTGGTGATGTCGGGCACCGCGTCGATCGGCAGCTTCTGGTAGCTGAACACGCCCAGCGCGGCCACGGCCGCGATCGCCAGCATCACGAGCCAGCGATGCGCAATCGCAAAGCGGATCAGGCGCTCAAACATGACGGGATTCCTTGAAACGGGGGACGGTCACCCTCGACGGACGGGCCGCCCGGCCGGTCAGGCGGCGGGCCGGAACGCGGGCCGCATGGCGGGCCGCGAGTCGTGCAACGGCGCACACGTAACGCTCATTCATGTTCCGCGCTCCCCTTGCCGAGTTCGGCCTTCAGCACGAAGCTGTTCGACGCCGCGTACTCCTGGCCCGGCTTGAGGCCCTTCAGCACTTCAGTCGCACGGTCGTCGCGCCGCCCCGTCTCGACGGCCTGGGCGACGAAGCCCTTCGGCGAGCGCACGAACACGGACGGTGCGCCGTCGACGTCCTGCAGCGCGTCGCTCGCGACCGCGAGGGGCACGCCCTGCCTGCCCGCGTCGACCGACACGTTCACGAACATCCCGGGCCGCCACACCCGGTCCGGGTTCGGCAGCACAACGCGCGCCGGCGCGGTGCGCGTCTGTTCGCCGAGCAGCGAGCCCACGTACGCGATCGGGCCGCTCGAACGCGATTCGAACGCGGTCGCGACGACCGTCGCGTCGCGGCCGACCCGCACGTCGTTCAACCGCTGCGCGGGCACCGCCATCTCGGCCCATACCGTCGACAGGTCGGAGATCACGAACATGCTGGCATCGGCGGCGATCGCTTCGCCCGGCGTCGCGTGCTTCTCGACGATGGTGCCCGCGAACGGCGCGCGCAGTTCGTAGCGGTTCAGCGCGCCCGCGCCGGCCGGCGCGTTCAGCGCGGCAAGCTTCTGCCGCGCGTTCTGCACGGCGATCTCGGCTTCACGCAACTGCACCTGCGCCTGCTGATAGTCCTGCTCGGCCGAGATGCGCTCCGTCCACAGCGTGCGTTCGCGCTCGTAGGTCGCGCGTGCGCCCGACAGCCGCCGCTCGGCGGTCAGCAGCTCGCTGCGCCGGTCGGCAAGATCGGTGCTCGCGATCACGGCGAGCACCTGCCCCTTCGCGACGTTCTGCCCGAGCGACACCGACACCTGTTCGACGATGCCGGCCACGCGCGGCACCACGTGCGCGGTGCGATCCTCGTTGAACTTGATCTCGCCCGGCAACTGGAACGGTGTCGCGATCTGCGCGGGGCCCGCCTTCGCCAGCGCGATCTTCGAGGTCGCTAGCTGCGCGTCGGTCAGCGCGATCGCGCCGTCGGCGCGCGCGAACGGGAACGACGCGGCTTCCTTGCCCGCCTTCACGTCGATCGTCGCATCGAACACGTGCGGCTTGCCGATCGACTGCGCGGACACGAACTTCGGGCCGGCCGCGTCGAAACGCAGGGGTTCGTGCGTGCGGTCGTAGCGAATCAGCGTGCCGGTCACGGTGACGCCCTTGTCGGCCGACTTGCCGTCGACGAACGGATAGACGACGAGGCGCGCATCGCCGGGCTTCTCCGTCATCACGATTTCGACGGACAGCCTGCCGCGCTTGAGCACGACACCGCCGCGCTCGCCGGCGGCTTCGGCGGATGACGCGGCTCCGGAAGCCGTCGATGCGGCCGCGCCGTTGCCGCCGCCGTTGCGGGTGACGCCGAGTGCGCCGATGACGATCCCGGCGCTGCCGAGCACGACCGCCGCGATGATCAGGATTCTGCTGCGTGACATGGTGATCCTTCAGGTAGATGAGGCGTCTGTTGCGCTATTGCGTGACCGCCTCGGGCGGTGCAAGCGACGCGAGCGGCGTACCGACGAGCCGGCCGATGTCGGCGCGGGCCGTATGGGCATCGGCGAGCGCGCGCACGTACTGCGACTGGCCCTGGAACAGCGTGCGCTGTGCGTCGAGCACGTCGAGGAAACTGAACTTCCCGAGCTCGTAGCCGCGCGACATCGCGTCGAGCGCAAGGCGCGCGGCCGGCAGGATGTCGGCCTTCAGGCGCTGCGCTTCCTGCGCGGCGGCTTCGAAATTCGCATACGCCTGCGTGAGGTCCAGCCGCAGGCGCGTGCGCTCGCGATCGAGATCGGCGTTCGCGCGCTCGGCCTTGTGCGTCGCCTCGAGCAGCGCGCCCTGGTTCGTGTTGAACAGCGGAATCGGGATCGACACGCCGACCACCGCCTGGTTGTCCGGCACGCCGCCCGTGGTCACGCGCTTCACGCCGGCACTGATCGTCACGTCGGGAATGCGCCGCGCGCGTTCGAGCGACACGGCCGCGTTCGAGCGCAGCATCTCGGCGCGCGCGATCCGCGCGAGCGGCGCATCGTCGAGCTGCGCGGTCAGCGCGGATAGCGGCTCGACCGGCGGCAGGGCTTCGAGATCGCCCTGCACCGCCAGCCGGCCACCGCGTGCTTCGCCCATCACCGCATTCAGCTTCTCGCGCGCGACCTCGACACGGCCGCGCGCGGTCACGACTTCGATCTGCACGCCGGCCGCCGCCACGTGCGCCTTGGTCGCCTCGACCGGCGACACCTTGCCGGCCTGTGCACGGCGGCTCGCGAGATCCGCGGAGCGCGCAGCGATCGCGGCCGATTCCTCGGTCACCTGCAGCTGGCGCTGCGCGGCGAGCAGCCCGTAGAACGCGGCGATCACGTCGGCGCGCACGACGGCGCCCTGCTCGTCGAGCGATGCATTGGCTGCCTCCCTGCCGTACGACGCGACATCGAGCCGAGCGCTGCGCTTGCCGCCGAGTTCGATCGTCTGGTTGATCAGCGCGGTCGACGTGCGTTCGGCGCGACGAAAGCCCTCCTGCAGGAACGACACTTCGGGGTTCGGACGCGCGCCGGCCTGCATCAGCGCGCCGGCCGACGCATCGACGTCCGCGCGCGCGCCGCGCAACGCCGGATTGTTCCGGGCCGCGACCGACAGCGCGTCGGAAAGCGTCAACGAGGTGGAAGGGAGAGCGTCGGGTGCCGGTGCGCGGATCGGCGCGGCGCTGCCGGAGGCAGCCGGGGCCGGGGCCGGGGCCGGCGACAGCGACGGCTGCGCGTGAGCCGTCGCGGCCATCGCGAAAGCGACGGCCGCGGCGAGGTTGAGTTTGAGCATGTTCGGTTCTGCGGTAACGGTTCGCGACCGATGCTACGGTCCGGCCGCAGTGTGAACATGAGGCGAAGATGACATTTCCGTCATGTTCGGCGCGTGGTACTCGCGGAATCACCGGGCATATCTGCCCAGATAGCTACCTGCACACAACGTTTGAACGCTCGCGCGCGATCCGATGGTGTCGTCACATCTCGTCGGACTCGTCGCCTCGCTTTCGAACGCTCAATTCGGTCGCGTCTGGATCACAAAAAATAATTGTCCATTCCGAAATTTCGAACAAGTTCTATGGACATCTTCATCTGAAAAGATGACCGTTCAAGGCTGCTGGAACGCGAACGTAATCATGCCGCGTCATGACCTCTGGTTCGGCGGCGCCGATTTGCGTGATCAGAATATGTTCGGAGATTCTCGCCTATCCACGCTCATTCATGAAGTAACGCACTTCGCCGACACCTTCGGCAGCAGCGATCCTCGTTACGGGCTCGACCCTACGGCGACCGCATGGGCAAGAGCCCATCCTGATCTCGCATTGAGAAATGCGGATACACTCACTGGATTCGTGATCTATGGTGAAGATTTATTTGCAGAGTAAGAAGTCGAATTCAGCATGAACATCGCGATTGTGGCACTACCGTCTATTTTTTCAGCTCTATCCCTTTTTTCCACAAATTCCATTGCAGAATGCCAGGGTTCGCAAAATTTGCCATCCCGACAATTTTTTGTTTCTTTTTCATCAGACAGCTACGAAATCAGCGAATCCGAGAAAATACGCATCGAACAATGGGTGTCGGAAATCAACTCCAAGCACCCAATTCAAAAATGGATCGATATAATTGGCAGTGCGTCCAAAAATGAAATCACCCCCGATCAACTTGCAAAGAAACGTGCGTCCGCGGTGGCAAAGACCGTCATAGACGATGGCCTGATAAACGCACCATTTCAGATAAAAACGCAAATTTATCCAGCCGGCAGCACAACCGAATCAACATCGGAAACCCGTGAGGTCACCGTTCAGGTAAGTCCCGGCTGCCTCGACAACTGCTGTACGGGCCATTGATATGAAGTCGGCTCATTCATCGCCGCCGCGCTTGCGTTGAGTTGCCCATCTCCAACGCTCGCCTGCAGCGGTCCATCGAATCTGGCCGGACGATATTTCGATGTTCGATTCAGTAATGATTCGAGCAACGTATCAACCGCCGCACGGGTGAAGCTATCAGGGCGCTCTCAAAACTCAAACGATCCCGTGCTTCGCGCGCCGGCGCTGCACGAGCCAGTCGAGCAGTTGCCGTCCGTCGCGTTCGCCGAACCACCGCGCGTGCCCGATCAGATAACCGTCGTACGCGATGTCGACGATGGCCGGCGCATCGATGATGCAACCGAAATAAGCGACCTCCGACAGCGCGAATTCCGTGTGTACGATCGGCAGCAGCGCGACCAGCGCCGCATAGGCTTCGTCGCCCAGCGGTTCGAGCGATTCGTACCCGTCGAGCAGCGCATCGATCTGCGCGTACTCGACGCGGCGCGCGTCGGCCGGCGCCATCCAGTCGACCGTATTGCGCTCGATCGCGAGCGCGAGGTCCATCACCGCGCAGGTGCGATCCGACAGTCCGAAATCGAGCACGGTCCGCACCTGCGCGCCGGGCCCCGCTTCGGTCCACAACAGGTTCGACGCATGCCAGTCGCCGTGTGTCCACAGCGGCGGCAGCGCAGGCAGCAGCGGCACGAGGCGTGCGTGATACGGGCCGATCGCGTCGGCCACGTCGCCGCGCCAGTCGCGCGCGCCAAGCGCGCGCACGAGCAGCGGCTGCGCGTCGACCCAGCGTTCAAGCGCGCCCGCCAGATCGGCGCACGACAGCACGCGAAAGCTCGACAGCAAGGTCCGCACGGGCCGTGCCGGCGCATCGTAGCCGGCCGACGCGCGATGCAGCTCGGCCAGCGCGCGGCCGGCCGCGTACGCGTGCGAAGCATGCGTGAACGGCTGCCACGACATCACGCCGCGATACGGATCGACGCCCGGCGCCCGCACGTGCACCTCGTAGGTCCACTCGCCGGACGCGAATGCGGTCGCGCCGTCGCGATCCGCGAGAATGTCGACCACGGGCGTCCCTCGGTTGCGCAGATGCGCGATGAAGCGATGCTCTTCCTCGAGCCCTTCGACATCGCGCAGACTCACGTGATGACGCTTGACGAACAGCCCGCGGCCGTCCGTCATCTGCACCAGGACGGCCGCCGCGAACTGCCGCGGGCTGTGCCATGTGAGCCGCGCCGGCTCGCCGGCGCCGTCGATCCGCGCGAGCACCGCCGCCACCTCGTCGTGCGTCATCAGCGGCCAGTCGCGTTCGGCCTGCTCGCCGTCGACGCCGAATTGCGGCGGCGCGACGTCACGCGGCAGGGATCCGTCCGGCTCGAGTGGGAATGACATGAACGACGTTGCTCCGTGGTTGAATCCGAATCGGCGCGTGGATCAGCGCGCGCCGCCGCCTGTTGCCAGCGCACCGCCGGCCGCCGCGCGCAGCGCCGCGGCCGTGCGGCTCCAGTCGCGCCAGCCGACGACGGCCAGCCCGATGAACAGCGCATAGAGTCCGGCCGTCAGATACAGTTCCTTGAACACGAACATCCCGACGTACACGACGTTCACGACGATCCACAGCCCCCACGACGCAATGTAGCGCCGCGCGGTCCAGTATTGCGCGACGAGGCTGAACGCGGTCAGCGATGCGTCGACGAACGGCAGCGCCGCATCGGTCCAGCGCGCCATCATGCCGCCGAGCAGCGCGCTGCCGACGACGGCCGCGATCAGGTCGGGCAGCATCTGCATCGGCCGCACGCCCGTGACGGGCGCCACGTCGCCGGCCGGCGCCGCATTGCCGTCGGCCTCGCTTGCACGCTGCGCGAGCCAGCGTTGCCAGCCGTACACCTGCAGCACCGCGAACGCGCCCTGCAGCAGCATGTCCGAATACAGCTTCGCGTCGAAGAAGATCCAGCCGTACAGCGCGACCGACACGAGCCCGACCGGCCAGCACAGCATGCGCCGCTTCGCGGTCAGCCAGATCGCGAGCGCGCTGACGATCACGCCGGCGATTTCGAGTGGGGACATCGTCTGTGCTCTCCAGGTTAGCTGCCGGGGCCGCGTGTCACGCGGCCGGTTCCGGACACTCAGAAATCATAGGTCAACGACACGCGCGCAGTGCGAGGCGCACCCGGGAACAGGTACGCATCGCCCTGCTGCTCGCCCGCGTCGCGCCAGTAGAACTTGTTGAACAGGTTGTCCACCGACACGCGCAACACCGTGCGATGGCCGCCGATCTTCGTCGTATAGCGCGCGCCGAGATTGAACACGAACCACGACGGCACACGCGCGGTGCCCTCCTCGTTCGCGTTGCGGGCCGCGCTGTACTCGACGCCGCCCAGCACGTTCAGCCCCGCGACGCCCGGCACCGCGTAGTCCGCATACAGCGACGCGCGCAGCGCCGGTACGTTGATGATCTGGTGTCCTTCGTACGCCGGCGACCCGGAATCGTATGCACGCGCGCGAATCGCCGCGACGCTGGCCGTCAGCGCGAGGCGCTCGGTCACGCGCCCGGCCGCGCCCAGCTCGATCCCCTGGTGCCGCTGCGTGCCGCGCTGCACGAACGTGTAGGTCGTGCCCGATGCGTCCGGGTCGGCGAACTGGAACGGCTTGCTGATCGAAAACACGGCGGCCGTGAGGCTCAGCCGGTCGAGCCAGTCGTATTTCGCGCCGACTTCGAACTGGTGCGATTCGACGGGCGGCAGGAACGCATACGCGTTGGTCGCGCGCACCGGCGCCTGGTCGCCGAGCGACAGCGCCTTGCTGTACGACGCGTACAGCGACAGCACGTTCACCGGCTTGTAGACGAGCGCGACCTGCGGCAGGAACACCGAGCGGTCGGTATGCGTCGCGTCGCCGTCGAGGCTGCTCCAGCTGCGCTGGCGCAGCAGCACTTCCTTGCCGCCCGCGAGCACCTGCCAGTGTTCGCCGAGGCTGATGCGGTCGAGCCCGAACACGCCGTACTGCCACGCATCGAGGCGCGGATACGACGGGCCGGGCGAATTCGGCGACGGTGAAAACGTCGTGTCGGGCCCGTAGATGTTCTCGCTGCCCACGTAGTCGTACACGGCGTCGGCCATGCTCACGACGCGGCGCTGCACGCTCACGCCGAGTGTCAGCTCGTGTCGCAGCGGGCCCGTCGCGAACTTGCCCGTCGTGACCGCACGCAGGTCGTCGTTGCGACGATATTCGCCGGGGCTGCGGAAGTCGTACACGTCGTAGTCGCCGTTCGCGCCGAAGAAGAACGGCGACGTCGCGCCGGCCGTGCAGCTCGCCGCATACGAGCAGCCGTACGGGAACGCGCTGTTGTCGTCGATCATCGTGCGGCTGCGGCCGGCGGCGATGTAGGCTTTCCAGTCGTCGTTGAACTGGTAGTCGAAGCGCGCGTTCAGGTTCAGCGCGTCGGTCGTCACCGGTTTCGCCCACGGCTGCGTGCCGAGCGCCTTCGATGTCGTCTTGACCGACGGCACGACGGTGCCGCCGAGCAGCTGGTAGCCGGGCCCGGAACGCTGGATCCACTGCTGGAATTCGGCGTTGAGCTGCAGGCTCGCACGCGGGCTGATGTCCCAGTCGGCGGCAATCGAGCCGAACGTGCGCCGCCCGTTCGTGCCGTCGATGTACGAGTGCAAGTTCTCCTTCGCGGCATTGATCCGGAAGCCGAACTGGTTGTCGGGGCCGAAGCGGCGGCCGAGATCGACGGCCGCCGACGTCGAGCCGCGGCTGTCGACGCCCCCCGTCACGCTCGCGACATTAGCCGAGCGCTTCGTCACGAAGTTGATCACGCCACCCGGCGCGACGACGCCGCTGTCGATGCCGGCGAGCCCCTTGAGGATCTCGACGCGCTCCTTGTTCTCGAGCGGCACGTTCTGCTCGGCCGATACCGTCAGCCCGTCGATCCGGATCGCGCTCGCGAGGTCGACCGGAAAGCCGCGGATCGCAAAACCTTCGAAATAACCGACCGGCGCATAGTTGTTGACGACCGACGCGTCGTTGCGCACGACGTCGCTCAACCGCTTCGCCTGCTGGTCGTCGAGCTGCGCGCGCGTGACGACGCTCACCGACGCCGGCGTGTCGCGCAGCGGTGTATCGTCGAGCCCCGCGACCGACGCGTTGCGTGCGCGCAGCGTATTGCCGCGCTCGCCGCTCACCGTGATCGTCGGCAGCGTCGCGCTGCCGGCTGCCTCGGCGTCCGGCGCCGGCGCATCGCCCTGCGCCGCGGCGGCCTGGGCCGCGAAAAGCGTGATGCCGAGACCGACGCCAAGCCCGATCTTCGCGCGCCGCCGCCGTGCGGGCGACGCTGTTGTTCTATTCACCGTCATTGTTCTGGATGGAAAACTCGCCACTCGACCTGTCGAAACCCGTTACAAAGCTGCGAAGCGCGCCCGCGACCGGCCCCCGCCCTTCAGCCGGACGCATGCGTCGGCTCGATATTCATCAGACGAACCGGACGATACGGCGCGCAAGCGGGCCGCTCGGTCGGGACGACGCAGGATGGGACATCGGATTCGGGTGACGCACCGGGCACCGACGCAGCCGTCGACGGGTTCGTCGGGGGGTGTCGGGCGGCCGGCTGCATCGCGCGGCCTTGCCATGCGGAGGGACGCTTCGAACGCCTCGGTGCGGGTGCGACGCGCTTGCGCGCACCATTCGATGGAACGGCGGCGTGCCCGTCGCGCGCGACATCGCGGCGCGGCGCGCATTTTACCCCGGGCGGGGCTGGCCGCCCCGGAATCGGGCGAAACGGGGGGCGGCGAAGGCGGAAATCGCGAAAGCGCGATTCGTGCGGCACGACGACGGCGCCGACGTGCGCGTGACTGGCGTCGTGCGCGGCAGCCTCGAAAACCGGCGCAGTGGCGCGCCGGTCATGCGGCCGCCATTCGGAGCGGGTGCGTTGGCCCGCTCGCGGTTCGGCGGCCGGTCGCTCAGAACCCCTGCATCGTCACCGTCGGATCGACGACCAGGTGCACGACGCCGTAGATGACCGCGCCAACGAGCAGCGCGAGGAGGATCGCCACGAACGGCAGCAGGGTGAAGTTCGCGTTCGCGAGATCCGTCGCGTGCGCCTTGCTGTTGCGTACGCCGAAGAAACTCCACAGGACCAGTCGGATCATGCCGAGCAGTTTCATGATTGCGCTCCTTTCATCTATCGGTTGACGCTATCGTCGATCCGACCGGCATCCGAAAAAAGAAGCAGTTGCGCGCGCTTTTCGCGCAGCAGGCCGTCTGCGGCGGCATGTCGCAGGGTGCGTCAGCGGTCGAGCACGAGCGGGTCTGTCCCTTGTGCGGGCCGCGCGATGCACAGCAGCGCGCAACCGGGTTCAACCGGCGCATCGGACGCCTGCTCGTAGTCGACCGCCCCGGACAGCACGCGCGTCGCGCATGTGCCGCACGACCCGGATCGGCATTCGGACGGCACGTCCACGCGCTGCCCCTCCGCGAATTCGAGCAAGGTGCCGTCGGCGGGCGTCCACGCGGCCTCGCGGCCCGTGCGCCGGAATACGACCGGCACGCTAGCCACCGCGGGCGTTGCAGGCGTGCGGGTCGCGCTGCGCGCCACGCTCGACGGCCCGAATGCCTCGAAGCGGATGCGTTCGTCGGGCACGTTCAGCGCGCGCAGTCCGTCGTACAAGTCGCGCATGAACGCCGACGGTCCGCAGAGGTAGAAGTCGTAATCATCGAACGAAAGGATCCGCTTCAGTCGAGCGATGTCGATCCGGCCGGCATGTGCCGCCGAGCCTTCGTGAGGATGACTGTCGAACCAGTGGAGCGACAATCGTCCATCGGCGGCCGCGACGCGTGCCAGCGCCTCGGCGAACGGTCGATCTTCCGGCTCGCGCGCGCCGTGTACGAACACCACGCGGCGCGACGGTTGATCGTCGGCCAGCGCACGGCGCAGCATCGCGATCATCGGCGTGTTGCCGATACCGGCCGACACGAGCACGGCCGGGCGCGGGCTCGCGAGATCGAACGAGAAGCGGCCGCGCGGCATCTGCGCGTCGAGCGTCATGCCCGCCTGCGCGTGATCGTGCAGCCACGCCGATACGCGCCCTTCACGCTTCACCGTGATCCGGTAATGCGCAGCGCCCGGTGCATCGGAGAGCGTGTAGCTGCGAATCGCCGGCGCATCGCCGCCCGGCAGCGCGACGCGCAGCGTCAGGTGCTGCCCGGCTTCGTAGGCAGGCAACGCGCCGCCGTCCGCCGCTTCGAAATGGAACGAACGGATCGCACGCGCTTCGTCGACGATCTTCGCGATGCGCAGCGGCCGCCACGCCGATGCCGATGCCGATTCAGGTGCGGATGTCGACGGCACCGGCACTGCCCCTGCCCCTGCGCCCGCCGCCATCGCGGCGAACTGCGGCGCACGCTCGACCGCCGACCACCGGAACGGCAGCACAGCGCGCATGCGCCGCACTTCCCGCACATGGAACCGCACGACCCGCTGCGCGCCGTCGAACGACGCAACGAGCGGCCCATCCCACACGATCTCGGCATGCGCGGCCACATACAGCAGGTCGCCGTTGTCGAAATCGACGAACAGCAGCCCGGCACGCGGATCGTGCTGCAGGTTGCCGAGCGTGTTGAAGAAGCGGTTGCCGCTGAAATCCGGCGTCGTCAGCGTGCGCGCATCGTCGACGCGCACGAAGCCCGGCATCCCGCCGCGATGCGACACGTCCGCGCCGCGCGCGGCGCCCGCGTCCGCCGACGTGTTCGCGCTCGCGACGAAAAACGTATCGGCCTGCGCCAGCAGCGCGCGATCCGCATCGTTCAGCGCGTCCGACACGCGGGGCCCGGTGGACGTATCGACTTCCCGTGCGACGAACGCCGGCTTGCGGCCCTGGATGTACTTCGCGCAGTTGCCGAAGCTCTGCTCGACCGCGATCGTCAACGCATCGCCGTCGACCGCGCGCACGACGCCGTTGACGCGATTGCGCCGCCGCGTATCGAATTCGATGCCGAGCCCGCCCAGCGGCGCGCCCGGCTGCCACGCGCCGGCCAGCGGATCGCCCGGCAGCGCGCGCGCCGCGATGCGCAGCGTGCGCGCGTCGGGCGACGACACGAACCCCGGCGCGCCGGCCCGCAGCGTCGCCCACGGCTGACCGTTCGCGTCGACGCCGCCGAGCACGAAGAACGGCAGTTGCGCGAAAAACGTCCGGTGCTGATCCGGCATGAAGCGCCGGATCCCGCGCCGGCCCGCCGAACCCGCGGCCTCCGTCACGCCCGCGCGCTGCTGCACGGCGAGCTCGCCCGCGTGAAACGGCGCGGCATCGAGTTCCCAGCCCGGTACGACGGCGGTCGGGGTGTTCATCACGTTCTCCCTGTTCAGGCCCGGCTTGGGTGGGCGTTACGCGGCGAGCAGGCCCACGCGCGTCGTCGGCATGGCGACGAAGCCCGGCAGCGCCTCGATGCGCGCCAGCCACGCACGCACGTGCGGATACGGCTCGAGCGTCACGCCGCCCTCCGGCGCGTGCGCGATATACGAATACGCGGCGATATCGGCGATCGTCGGCTGCGCGCCGGCCGCGAACGGCTTGCCGGCCAGCTCGCGGTCGATCACGTCGAGCACCTTCGCGGCCGTGCGCTTGGCGGCCTCATGGTCGAGCTTCGCGCCGAACACGGTCACGAGCCGCGCGGCGGCCGGCCCCGATGCGATCGGCCCGGCCGCATACGACAGCCAGCGCTGCACGACTGCCGCGCCGACCGGGTCGTCAGGCAACCAGTGCGCGTCGCCATAGCGCTTCGCGAGGTAGACGAGAATCGCATTCGAATCGGCGATCACCGTGCCGCCATCGTCGATCACGGGCACCTGCCCGAGCGGATTGACCGCGAGGAACGCCGGTTCGCGCTGCGCGCCGGCCGCGAGATCGACGTCGACGGTCTCGGACGGCAGGCCGAGCAGCGACAGGAACAACCGGACGCGATGGGCGTGCCCGGACAGCAGGAACGAATAGACGCGAATCGGCGAGGCGAGCTGGCGGGCAGCAGACATGGAAGCACTCCGGAATCTCGCGCCGCCGGGGATCGGCGACGAACACCTGCAGCGTAGCGCTCGCCGTTCATCACCAGAAGACGGATAATCGTGGAAACATTATCCTCTTTCATAGGACAATCGACGATGGCCGATCTGCGCGACGTGAACCTGAACCGGCTGGCGATCTTCGTCGCGGTGGTCGACGCCGGCTCGCTGACCGCCGCTGCCGAGCGGCTCGGCCTGGCGAAGACGGTCGTCAGCACGCACATGCAGCGCCTCGAATCCGAGGTGGGCGCGAACCTGCTGGTGCGCACGACGCGGCGGCTGAGCGTGACCGACGCGGGGCGGACGTTCTACGACGCATGCCGCGACATCGTGCGTGCCGCCGAAAGCGCGCTCGACGCGGTGTCGTCCGACGCGGGGCCGCTGCGCGGCACGCTGCGCGTGAGCGTGCCGGTCGACTACGGCGCGCTGGTTGTCGCGCCTGCCGTCGTCGCCTTGCGCGACCGCCATCCGGGGCTCGACGTCGAACTCGTCGCGAACGACCGCGTGGTCGATCTCGTCGCGGACAACCTCGACGTCGCGATCCGCATCGGCCGCCTCGCCGATTCGAACTATCGGGCGGTGCAACTCGGCACGTACGAGAAATGGCTGGTCGCGAGCCCCGCGTTCGTCGCGCGCCACGGGCGGCCGCACGATCCGGATGCGCTCGCCGCGCTGCCGTTCGTGATGCTGTCGACGCTGCCGCGCCCGCATACGGTCGAACTCGAAAACACGAACGGCGGCGCCGCTTCCGTGCGCTGTGCCGCGCAAGTCGTGTCGAACACCGCCACCGCGTGCCGCGCGATCGTGCTCGCGGGCGGCGGCTTCGGGCTGCTGACGGATTTCTCGACCGCCGACGACGTCGCGGCCGGCCGGCTCGTGCGGCTGCTGCCCGCGTGGCGCTCCGCGCCGGCCGGGATTCACGCGGTGTATCCGTCGACGCGGCTGCCTTCGCCGAAGGTGCGGGCGTTCGTCGATGCGATGAAGGCGAGGATCGGGGAGATGGCGGCAGCGCCGGTGCGCTCGACATGAGTGAAGCCCACGCGCGGTAGATGCCGGATTGCCGGCGTCAACCTGCACGACCGCCGGCGATCGATGCGCTTTAACTCACCTCCAATTTCCTTGCTCCGGGCTTTCTGATTCAGAATGAATACGCCCTTTATTTTTATAGAAAATCAGGCTTTGCCTTTCCTGATTTTCTACTAATCTTGTTTCCAGCAATACGCTGATTTGCGTTTACCTAAACGCTTCAATTCCCGGCTTTATTCAATCCAGGAGTCTGAAATGCAAGCCGCCGTGATTTCATGGGGAACCACGCCTTTGGTCCGCGTCTAGACGGCCAACGGCAACAAGGTCACCGAGCGCTGCCACGGCGGCCGGAACGGGAACACGGGCACGTTCATCCAGACGGGCGACAACCTATCCGCAACGTGCCGGCTGGTCGGAAGCGCGATACGCATCCGCGTGCATGCAACCGGCGGCTCGACGACCGAGTGGTACCAGGATGACGACTGCCGGGCCCGGAGCGGCTATACGGGTTTGCGACCAAGCGTGCCTGGGGCGCGAGGATTTTCGCGCCACGATCGGCGCAATGCGAACCCAATTTCGCATTGCGCCGCTTTTTTTGTTTCGCCACCTTGTATCGATCAACCCACCGCCACACGCAATCGAAATCGAGAAAAAACGGCAGCTTATTGAACTTTATTTTTTACCCAAAATCTCCGGATTTTTATTTACGCAACAGGCGATTAAATCGAGCAAGAAATCGACACGGCATTCGGGGCGCCGTGCAGCCAATGCTTCATTTTCAACCGGTAATCTCTTCCGGTCAGCCGATCTCCCGCAGCGTCCCCAGCAGCACCCTCCTGCAACTCGCGACCATCTGCGCCTCGGGATCGCGATACTCGGTGAGCAGCCACGCCGCGCCGACGTTCGTCATCGCGCCGACGAGCGCGAGCCCGACCAGCCGTTGCTCGGTGCGCTCAGCGGGCGTCGCCGCTTCGCGCGGCGCGCCGATCGCCATGATCAGCTTGCCGAAGTCGATCAGCATGCGCTGGTAGGTCATGTCGGTGTCCGCGCTCACGCCCATCACCTCGAGCAGCAGCACGCGCGCCGCGCACGGGTCGCGCAGGAACGCGAAGAACGCGGCGAGCCCCGCATCGACGCTCTCGCGCAGATCGCCGCCGCGCTCGGCCACCGCCCGCGCGACCGCGTCGTGCAACTGCTGCGCGTGATGCAGGTAGGTGCAGCGCAGCAAATCCTCGGTGCTGTCGAACGCCGCATAAAAATAGCGATCGTTCAGCTTCGCTTCCTGGCAAATCGACCGCACGGTCGCCTTGCGGAACCCGACCGTGCCGAACACGCGCGTCGCCGCGCGGATCAGTGCGTCGCGCCGCTCCGCGGCCCGCACCTCGGGCGCCACGCCGCCATACGACCGGCCCCTTTTCTTTGTTTCGAGTGCTTTCTCCATTCCGCTATTTGACATCAGGACACCCGAAAACTAAAGTGGTGACGAACAACACCACATTAGACGCGCCATCGGCGCAGGGCAAGCGGAACGGGAGGAGCAACGGATGAACGGGTTTTCCGGCAAGGTCGCCGCGATCACGGGCGCCGGTTCGGGCATGGGCCGCAGCCTCGCGGTCGAGCTCGCGCGGCGCGGCTGCGAGGTTGCGCTCGCCGACGTCAACGAAACCGGCCTCGCCGGCACGGCGGCCGCCTGCGCGCGGCACGGCGTGCGCGTGAGCACGCGGCGGCTCGACGTGTCCGACCGCGATGCGGTGTTCGCGTGGGCCGATTTCGTGCGCGCCGAGCACGGCAAGGTCAACCTGGTCTTCAACAACGCGGGCGTGTCGCTGGCCGCCAGCGCCGAGACCGCGCGCATCGCCGATCTCGAATGGATCGTCGGCATCAACTTCTGGGGCGTCGTGCACGGCACCCAGGCGTTCCTGCCGCACCTGCGCGCGTCGGGCGACGGACACGTCGTCAACACGTCGAGCCTGTTCGGCCTCGTCGCGATGCCCACCCAAAGCGCGTACAACGCGACCAAGTTCGCGGTGCGCGGCTTCACCGAGGCGCTGCGGATGGAGCTCGAACTCGACGGCGCGCCGGTGAGCGCGACCTGCGTGCATCCGGGCGGCGTCGCGACGAACATCGTCGATGCGGGCCGCGTCGATACCAGCATCCACGCGCTCACGGGCCAGGACGAAGCGACCCATCGCCGCCAGGCGAACCGCCTGATCAACGCGACGACGGCCGACGATGCCGCGCGGCAGATCCTCGCGGGTGTCGAGCGCAATGCGCGCCGCGTACTCGTCGGCGCCGACGCGCGCCGGCTCGACCGGATCGCGCGCCTGCTCGGCGCCGGTTACCAGTGGCTGATGCTGCGCCACGTCCGCCGCGCCCGCGCCCGCAACCTTGAACGCGCGCACGCCCCGGCCGCGCTCCCGACCACGCCGACCAAGGATCCCGCATGACCTCGACGACGACCGACCGGCGCGACGCGCCGCCCGCCCCCGATGCCCGCGGCGACAGTAACGACCTCGACGTGCTGATCGTCGGCGCCGGCCTGTCCGGCATCGGCGCGGCCTATCACCTGAAGCAGCGCTGCCCGTATGCCAGCGTGGCCATCGTCGAGGCGCGCGACGCGATCGGCGGCACCTGGGACCTGTTCCGCTATCCGGGCGTCCGTTCGGATTCCGACATGTTCACGCTCGGCTACAGCTTCCGCCCGTGGCACAGCGACAAGGCGATCTCGGACGGCCAGACGATCCTCGACTACATCCGCGACACCGCACGCGCGTACGGCATCGACAAGACGATCCGCTACGGCCAGAAAGTGGTCGCGGCCGACTGGGACTCGAACCGCGCGCGCTGGACGGTACGCATCGAGCGCACGCGGAACGGCGCGACCGACACGCTCGTGTACACCTGCCGCTTCCTGTTCATGTGCAGCGGGTACTACGACTACGACGCCGGCTACCTGCCCGACTGGGCCGGCATGGACACGTTCGAGGGCACGCTCGTGCATCCGCAACACTGGCCGAAGGACCTGTCGTACGCGAACCGGCGCGTGGTGGTGATCGGCAGCGGCGCGACGGCCGTCACGCTCGTGCCGTCGATGGCGGCCGATGCGCAGCACGTGACGATGCTGCAGCGCTCGCCGACCTACATCTTGTCGCTGCCCGCCCGCGACAAGATCGCGAACGCGCTGCGCCGCGTACTGCCGTCGCGGCTCGCCCACCGGCTCGTGCGCGTGAAGAACGTGCTGCTGACGATGTACCTGTACAACGTGTCGCGCCGCAAACCCGACCGGACGAAGCAGTTCATCATCCGCGCGGCCAGCAAGCAGGTCGGGCCCGGCTTCGACGTCGCGAAGCACCTGACGCCGCGCTACATGCCGTGGGACCAGCGCGTGTGCCTCGTGCCGAACGGCGACCTGTTCAAGTCGATCCGCGCGGGCCGCGCATCGATCGTCACCGACGAGATCGAGCGCTTCACGCCGACCGGCCTCAAGCTGAAAAGCGGCCAGCAGCTCGACGCGGATGTGATCGTCACCGCGACCGGGCTGAAGGTGAAGATGCTCGGCGGCGCGCGCGTCACCGTCGACGGTCGCGCGGTCAACCTGCCGGATACCGTGTCGTACAAGGGGATGATGTACAGCGACGTGCCGAACCTTGCGTCATCGTTCGGCTACACGAATGCGTCGTGGACGCTGAAGGCCGAGCTGATCGCGCGCTACGTGTGCCGGCTGCTCAACCACATGCGCGCGAACGGTTACGACACATGCGTGCCGCGGCTCGGCCCCGGCGATCTCGGCAACGTGCCGGCCGTCAACCTGAGCTCGGGCTACATCCAGCGCGCGGCCGGCATCCTGCCGAAGCAGGGGCACGGCAAGCCCTGGAAGTTCCACCAGAACTACGTGCTCGATCTCGCATCGCTGAAGTTCAGCGGACTCGCCGATTCGGCGATGCAGTTCGAACGCCGCGCGAAAGCCGGCCCGGCCGCCACGACGCCGGTTGCCGAACCCGCACTCGAAACCCGTTGAGGCCGACATGACCCCTACGCTCCATCTGATCCAGAACGTGCTGCTCGGCGTCGTCGCGGTGCTCGCCGCGCTCGCGCTGTTTACCGGTTACGTGGGCCGCCGCGTGACGCGCGCGTTTCCGCCCGAAGGCCGCTTCGTCGATATCGGCGGCGACCGCATCCACTACGTCGAATACGGCAACGGCCCGCCGCTCGTGTTCGTCCACGGGCTCGCGGGGCAGCTGCGCAATTTCGCGTACCTGCCGCTCGCGCGGCTCGCGCAGCACCATCGCGTGATCCTCATCGACCGGCCTGGCGCCGGCCGCTCGCTCCGCGGCGCGGGCTCGCAGGCGAACGTGTTCGCGCAGGCCCGCACGGTCGCCGCGTTCATCGATGCGTTGCAGCTCGACAAGCCGGTGCTCGTCGGCCATTCGCTCGGCGGCGCGATCGCGCTTGCGGTCGGCCTCAATCATGCGGACCGCGTGAGCCGGCTCGCGCTGATCGCGCCGCTGTCGCACGAGCAAAGCGAGCCGCCGGCGCCGTTCAAGCCGCTGATGCTGCCCTCGCCGCTGCTGCGCCGCTTCGTGTCGTGGACCTTCGCGATTCCGCTGACGATCCTGACCGGCCGCAAGGCGGTGCGCCAGGTGTTCGCGCCGGAAGACGTGCCGCGCGACTTTCCGGTCAAGGGCGGTGGACTGCTCGGGATGCGCCCGCACGTGTTCTACGCGACCGCGACCGACCTGCTGTCGGCCCCGCTCGACCTGCCCGCGATGGAGCGCCGCTACCCGGACCTCGCGCTGCCGGTCGACGTGCTGTACGGCCGTGCCGATCCGATCCTGAACTGGCGCGAGCACGGCGAAGCGCTCGCGAAAAAATCGGCGCGGGTGCGGCTGAAGGTCGTCGAGGGCGGGCACATGCTGCCGGTCACGATGCCGGAAGCAACGGCCGACTGGCTGCTCGAAGTCGCCGCCCCGCCGGCCGAGGGTGCCGCGCCGGCGGCACGCATCGCATAAGCCGCGACCGCGTCACCAGGCCTGAATCCGCGCCGTGCCGCCGGCGCCGGCGCGGATTCAGGCTTCGTCGTCGGGCACCCGCAGCCCGAGATCCGATATCACTTCCCGTGCGCTGCGGAACGCCTCGACCGCAGCCGGTGCGCCCGCGTACAGCGCGCTGTGCAGCAACACCTCGCGGATTTCGACGAGGCTCGCGCCGTTGTTGAGCGCGCCGCGAATGTGACCCTTCAGTTCCGTGCTGCGGCCAAGCGCCGCCAGCATCGCGCACGTGCACAGGCTGCGCGTCTTCAGGTCGATCCCGCCCCGCTGCCACGTGCTGCCCCATGCGTGCTCGTTCAGCCAGTCCTGCAGCGGGCGCGAAAAACCGTCGAGGTCGCGCATCGCGCGCTCGACGAACGCCTCGCCCATCACGTCGATGCGTCGCGCCTTGCCGTATTCCCTGTCCTGTTCGCTCATGTCCGTGTCCTCTGTGGGTCGTGGCGGCTGCGGCGGCGTCGGCAGCCGGGGAGTCGCGTCATGTTCATCGGGCCGGCGCGTTTCGTCAAAGATGCGGCCCTCAGTTCGCGGCCGCCGCGTCGCGCGATATCGAACGCTACGTAACATCGCGCCGCGCGTTACGGCGGCTTGCGGGAACATCGCAACCGCCGCACCGGCGCACCCTGCGTGCCCGTCGCGCGAAACTGCCGCAACTCCGTTTAAATCGCACCGTTATTCCCGATTTCTGCAATAAAGCGCGACGCCGTTTCGGGAAAGATGTCGTGGCGCGGAATTTGCAGAGGAGGCTTGGACACACTTCCAATGTCGAGGCCAACATGCACAAACTCTTCAAGAAGACGACGGTAACGATGGCCGTCTCGTCGCTGCTCGCACTCTATGGTTGCGGCTCGGTCGATGGACCGACGACGCCGCCGACGATCAAGCCGAGCACGTCAGGGACGGGCGGCAGCTCGGGGACTTCGGGGACGTCGGGTTCTTCCGGTACATCCGGTTCTTCGGGCACCTCGGGATCTTCCGGTACGTCGGGGACTACTTCTGGTACGTCGGGTACTTCTGGTACCTCGGGCACTTCCGGTACCTCGGGCACTTCCGGTACCTCGGGCACTTCCGGTACCTCGGGCACTTCCGGTACCTCGGGCACCTCCGGTACGTCGGGTACTTCTGGTACCTCGGGCACTTCCGGTACCTCGGGCACTTCCGGTACCTCGGGCACTTCCGGTACCTCGGGCACTTCCGGTACCTCGGGTACTTCCGGTACCTCGGGCACCTCCGGTACCTCGGGCACTTCCGGTACCTCGGGCACCTCCGGTACCTCGGGCACTTCCGGTACCTCGGGTACTTCCGGTACCTCGGGCACTTCCGGTACGTCGGGTACTTCCGGTACGTCGGGTACTTCCGGTACGTCGGGTACTTCCGGTACGTCGGGTACTTCCGGTACCTCGGGCACCTCCGGTACGTCGGGTACTTCCGGTACGTCGGGCACCTCCGGTACCTCGGGCACTTCCGGTACGTCGGGCACTTCCGGTACCTCGGGCACCTCCGGTACCTCGGGCACTTCCGGTACGTCGGGCACTTCCGGTACCTCGGGCACTTCCGGTACCTCGGGCACCTCCGGTACGTCGGGTACTTCCGGTACCTCAGGCACCTCCGGTACCTCGGGCACCTCCGGTACCTCGGGCACCTCCGGTACCTCGGGCACTTCCGGTACGTCGGGCACTTCCGGTACCTCGGGCACTTCCGGTACCTCGGGCACTTCCGGTACCTCGGGTACTTCCGGTACGTCGGGTACTTCCGGTACGTCGGGTACGTCGGGCACCTCCGGTACGTCGGGTACGTCGGGCACCTCCGGCACTTCGGGCACTTCGGGCACTTCGGGCACTTCGGGCACTTCGGGCACTTCAGGCACTTCCGGTACGTCGGGCACCGGCGTCACCCCCCTCGGCAATGTCCTCCAGAAATCCGGCAACCTCGTGACGGCAGTCGGCACGACGGTCGCGAACGGCGGCGGCCAGATCGGCGGCGTGCAGATCCCCGGCACGAACCCGACGACGGCCACCAGCGTCGGCAACGCGGTCACCAGCCTCGGCAACGGCGTGCAGGCGCTCGGCAATGGCGTCGCGGCCGGCCTCGGCTCGATCGGCGTGTCGGCCAACCCGCTCGGACCGACGCTGACGTCGACCACCGGCCTGCTGACCGGCGCCGGCGGCGCGGTCAACAACCTCGGCAACGCGGTGAAGAGCCTCGGCTCCGGCCCGCTGTCGCCGCTGTCGCCGGTCACGACGCTCGTCGGCGATCTCGTGAACACCGTCGGCGGCGCCGTCAATTCGACCGCGTCGGGCCTCAACACGGCGCTGAACAGCTCGCCGGTCCAGCAGCTCGAGACGCAGGTCGGCAAGGTGATCAACCCGATCACGAACACGCTGACCGGCGGTGTCTCGACGCCGGGCGCCACGCAGACGCTCGGCGGCGTGACGCTGCTCGGCACACCGCTCAACGGCCTGCTGAGCGCGCTCGGCAACGGCCTCGCAAGCGCCGGCACGAAGGTCGGCGGCGCAACCGACAACCCGGTCGGCGCCGGTCTCGGCGGCGTCGTGGCGCAGCTCGGCAACACCGTGACGTCCACCGGCGGTCTCGTCCACGACAACAACGCGGGCAGTTCCAGCAGCGGCACGGGCGGCGGCAACCCGCTCGCCCCGATCACGGGCCTGCTCGGCTCGCTGACGGGCGGCCTGGGCGGCGGCAGCTCGAGCGGTTCGGGCGGAACCAGCGGCACCAGCGGCACCAGCAGCGGCGGCCCGCTCGGACCGGTCACGGGCCTGCTCGGCTCGCTGACCGGTGCGCTCGGCGGCCTCGGTTCGAGCGGCACGAGCGGTACCGGCGGAACGAGTGGCACCGGCGGCACCAGCGGCACCGGTGGCGCGGGTATCGGCGGCCTGCTGGCGCCGGTCACCAACCTCGTCAACGCGCTGACACCGCTTGGCGCCAGCCTCACCGGCACGGTCACGACGCCCGGCGGCAACGTGACGGGCACGCTCGGCGGCCTGCTGTCGAGCGGCCCGGTCGGCACGGTGACGGGTGCGCTGACGACGCCGGCCGGCGCCGCGGGCGCCACCGGCACGGCCAGCCCCGGCGGTGCGGCCGGCTCGGTCACGACGCCGGCTGGCGGCGGCACCGTGGTGGGTGGCCTGACCGGTAGCTCGAACGGCGGTGCCGCGGGCGGCGCCGGCAACCTGCTCTCGCCGGTGACGAACCTCCTCGGCGGTCTGCTGGGCGGCGGCAACAAGAAGTAACGCTTTACCTATCAGAACCACAGGCCAATGGCCGGGCGCGCATCCCTACCAAGCCCGGCCGACGGCCGGCGTCACCCGCCAAGCGGGGGCGCCGGCCCTCAAACGTACGAGGACCCGATCATGAATTCCACGCTTGACGGCATCGCCGCGGTCCAGGACCGCCTACCCCGTTCCGCCACGCCCCTGCGCGCCGGCCTGCTCGGCATTGCCGCCGGGCTCTTCGCGCTGTGGATCACGCGCGGCCAGCCGACCCTCGACGCAGCCACGCGCGCGGTCATCGCCAGCCTCGCGATCATCGGCACGATCGCGCTGCACGAAATCTTCATCTCGCGCGTCTACCTGCGCCCGAGCGCGGGCCTGTCGCGGCAGGCGGTCCGGCCGCTCGGCATCGCGCGCGTCGCGACGCGGCTCGGCGCGCTGACGTCGATCTATGCGGGCATCGGCGCGATCTACTGGCTGCTGCCCGAATACCATGGCGCGTTCTACCTGCCGTTCTGGTCGCTGCTGCGCTCGCTCGCACCGTACGTGATCGTCGCCGCGCCGTTCTACTTCGCGTGGATGGACCGCCACCAGCGCGAGACCAACGACGCCTACCTGCTGTGGGGCCGCTTCCTGTTCCGCCGCGAGCAGCCCGCGAGCTGGAAGCCGGTGCGCGAGATGCTGGCCGGCTGGGGCGTGAAGGCGTTCTTCCTGCCGCTGATGACCGTCTACCTGTCGAAGGACGCCGATCACCTGACCGCGTCCCTCACGAACGCGATGCACGCGCCGATGACGATCGCGGCCTTCGTGTTCATGTATGACCTGTCGTTCACGATGGACCTGATGTTCGGCACCGTCGGCTACCTGTGCACGTTCCGCATCCTCGACAGCCACGTGCGCACCGTCGAGCCGACGACACTCGGCTGGGTGGCCGCGCTGATGTGCTACCAGCCGTTCTGGTCGCTGTTCTCGAACAACTACATCCGCTACGAAGGCTCGATGTTCTGGGACAACTGGCTGATGTCGGCTCCGACGCTGCGCGTGATCTGGGGCACCGTGATCATCCTGCTGCTGCTGACCTACGCGCTGTGCACGATCTCGTTCGGGCTGCGTTTCTCGAACCTCACCAACCGCGGGATCATCACGTCGGGCCCTTACCGCTTCACGAAGCATCCGGCGTACATCACGAAGAACCTGTCGTACTGGATGGTGTCCGTGCCGTTCGTCGAGCCGCTCGGCTGGCAGGTCGGGCTCATGCATTGCGCGGGGCTCGTCGCGGTCAACCTGATCTACTACACCCGGGCGAAGACGGAAGAGCGCCACCTGATGCGCGATCCCGACTATCGCGCGTATGCCGAATGGATCGCGCAACACGGGCTGTTCGCGCGGATCAGGCAGGCGTTCGGGCAGCGCGCGCCGGCCTGACGCGGCGGCAAAAGGCGGGGCCGGCTGCCCCGCCCTCGTCTGCGTTAGCGTTAGCGTTCCCGCATCGACGTTTCGCCGGTTCCGGCGCACAATGCGCGCTCCCTTCAGAACGGTGCGACAGACGAACGATGAGCGTCACCACGGTACGGCCGGCTACGATCGATGATGCGGCGATTGCCGCACGCATCCTGACCGATGCCGTTGCGTTCAAGACCGCGCACGACGACCCGGCATGGGGACACCGCGCGCGAACCGAACGGGACGTTCGGCCGATGCTCGACGCCGGCAGCCTTCACATCGTCGAGCAGGACGGCATCGCGGCCGCGACGTTCGTGCTGAGGTGGGAAGACGAGGCGTACTGGGGGCCGCAGGCGCCCGTCGCCGGTTATCTGCACCGACTCTCGGTACGTGACGGCTTCCACGGCCGCGGGCTCGGCCGCCACGTGATCGACTGGTGCGCGGATCAGGTACGCGCGCAGCAGCGCACGTTTCTGCGGCTCGATTGCGATCCGCGCAACGCAAAGCTGTGTGCGTATTACGAGGCATTCGGCTTTGAACGTGTCGGGCTTCGCCCGCTGCCCAGCGGTTACATCGCTTCGCTCTACGAGCGCGCGGTGGCCGGTTGACGACGCCGGCCGCACGCAACCGCGACTTCACCGGCGCGCCGCCCGGCCCGCAACCGCCACGCGTCGCCGCACGCGTGCTCAGTCGAACGAAACACTGCTGTCGCGCCTGTCGCCCATGCGACCAGTCGCCCGCGCCAGCCCCCTGATCGCGACGAAGCTCGCGACGCCCATGCCGAAGCAGCAGGCCACCAACGGCCACGGGGTAGCCCCGTCGAAGACCAGTGTCGCGAGCGTGCCCACGCCGGTGACGATCACGCCCTGCACCGCGTAGTAGAGCGCAACCGCCTTGCCTGCAGCATCGCCGAAATCGCGCAGCGCCCCGTTCGCGGACACCGACGACATCAGCACGATACCGACCGCAACCAGCCACATCGGCATCACGAACGTCACGAACGACGGCTTCGCCAGGACCGTACCGACGGCCAGCACGATCGCACCCGTCATCATCGTGAGCGCCCCTCGCGCAACGCAGCCTGCCTCGCCCCACCGCGACACGAACGTCCCCGCGAAGCGCGACACGACGACCATCACGATCGCGACGGTCGCGAAGGCCACGCTGAACGCCTCGCGGGAATAGCCAGCACCGCCGACCAGCACGCGCGGCGCGGTGGAGAAGAACACGAAGAACGCCGCCATCGCGGCGGCAAACGCGAGCGTATGAACCCGAAACGGCCGGCTGCCGAGAATCGATGCGACGGACGGCCCCTGCCGGTTCGCCGTCCGTGGCCGCGTTTCGTGCCAGCGTGGCCACGCGCGACCGCACGCGAGCAGACCCAGCAGGCCGAGCGTCGCGAAGATCGCGCGCCATCCGCAGGCTGTCGCGATGGCCGCGCCCAGCAGCGGCCCCAGCGCGGGCACGCACGCCAGCATCGCGCCGAACCGGCTGTAGATGAGGCGGCCTTCGGGGCGATCGGCGTAGACATCGCGAACGGTCGCGAACGTGGCGACGAGGGCGGCCGACGCGCCCAGCGCCTGCAGCACCCGTAGCGCGACGAACAGGCCGCCGCCGGTGGCGATCGCAAGCGCCAGGGAAGCCGCCGCGAAACACAGCGCGCCGCCCAGCACCACCGGCCGTCTGCCGACGCGGTCCGACAACGGACCGAAGATCATCTGGCCCAGCCCGAGGACGACCATGTAGACGCTCAGCGTCAACTGGACGACGGCCGGCGACGTGCCCAGCGCGGACGGCATCTCGGGGATCACCGGCAGGTACGCGTCCATCGCCAGCGAAGCGAGGAGATCGAAAGGCGCCATCAGCAGCAGCGCCGACGGCAACGAATAGGCCCAGACGGGCGTGGATTGTTCAGGCATGACAAGGCATCCGCTCAGAAAAGGGAATCTGGCGGCGATCTGCCTGGTCAGCGAGAGACAACGGGAGATCGCCGCAACGACCGGTTGACGAAGGTCGTTGCGGCTTAGCGATCCGTGGACGGGCCGGCTCCCATGGAGGAATCCTTGCGGTGTGCGTTGACTGCGCAGTGTAGTCGGTTCGACAGAACGGCACCAGCCGTGCACGCACGGCCGAGTGGTTGCGACCCGGTCGGCCAGCTCGCGTATCGTGCTGGCCAGCCGCGTGCAATACGGCGCCGCGCATTCCGGTGGAACGGAACGTGGCCCACAAAGTCCCGATCCGGTTCGCACGCTGTCTGGCTGGCCGCGCCGCGATCGCCGCCGCGAATCGACACATCCCCGGCGGTTTCGCGGCCCCGGCTCGCGTCGCCGAGCGTTAATGCTTCAGACGCACAACGTACAGGCCGGTGAAGTTTGCAGCCGCCGCCAGGCTGAAGTTCGGCGGGGTCGAAATGATCGATCCCATGATGGTTGGCTTGTACGTGACGGTCCCGCCCGAGAGGTCGGCCATTTCGATGACCGCCGGGCTCGGATTGGGAATGATGTTCGAGGTGAAGTTCAGGGTCAGCGTACGGTCGTACATGTTGTCGAACCCACCGTAGGACTTGATCTCGTAGACAAAGTCCGCGTTCACGCCTGCCGGCACCGGATCCGGTTTGCCCAGGCAAATCAATCCGTCGCGAACCACGCCATCCGGCGGGGTCTTGAAGGTCAACGTCGCGATGCCGTCGTCGGTGACCAGCGTCATCGTCGCATTCGCAACGGCACTCTTGGTGAGCTGGATCGACTTGTAGCCGTCCGGACACTTGAACGTGACAGGCTGAGGGTCCGGCGCGGTCGGCGAAGGGGTTCCCGCCGCGCTGTCGCTACTCGTCGCGTTGCTCCCGCCGCCGTCACCGCCACCACCGCATGCCGACAACAAGATGGTAGAACCTGCCAGGATCGCCAGAAAAATATTGTTTTTCATCTTTCACTCTCTCATTTGATAAATACAACTAATAAAATCGATGATCCTCGTGATCGATTTCTGCCTACCGCTCGACGCCACGCCAGGAAGCGCCGGGAAAAGCTACCGTAGGATCCAGGCGGACCTCATCAACTCAAAACTGCGCCGTCACCTGGAATCCGACCGTGACACGCGCCGTCGGAAACCCGGACGGCTTGTAGACAGGCGTACCCGCAAAGAGGTCGTACGCGTAGGCGCCGAAACGCGTGCCGACGCTGCCCTTCACGCCGATCACCGCACCGGCCAGTTGCGTCCCGACGAGTGCGATCGGCTGCGGACCCCATACGCGGCCATAATCTAGTCCCACATAAACTGCTTGCCCCGTTTGCCCGATCGGTGCCTGTAGCTCGTTGCGCCAGTAGAAGCCGCGTGCTGCGGCGAGCATCGTTTCGCCGTCGAAGCCGCGCACCGTGTAGCGGCTACCGATTGTCAGATCGTCGATGTAGTGCAGCGTGTTACCCGTGTACTGGCCGTGAAATGTCGTGACGTACCGGAACGGCTGCTGTGCGATCGCGAACGGCACCGACAGGTTCGCGTCGAGTACCGCCATCTTGAAGCGATAGGTCTGGCCATCGCCTGCCGCCAGCACATCATCCTGCGCGCCGAACCCGCCGACGCCTTGACGATATGCAAGTGAGCCATCGAACTGCGCGCCGCCGAAGTAGTGGCGATCGGTCAGGCCGAGTTCGATCATCGTGTTATTGCGGCGCTGCTGCGAAATCTCGGTGTCTTCGATAAAGCTCTGCCCGAAACGGCGCGACAACCGGAAATATCCACCGAACACGTCGTTCTGGCTGCGTGCCAGCACACGGGCCAGCTTCAAATCGACCGTCTTCGAATTGCCGCTCGCGACGAACGTCTGGTTCACGCCGGCGATCTGCTGGTAGTACGTATTCGTGTAGGCGGACAGCGTGGCCGTCCAGTAGCCCCACGGGATCGAATAGAAGCCGTTCCAGCCATGCGAACCAAGGCGCTTGTCGCCGAGTTCGAGATCCTGGCTGACGCCGATGTTGAATACGTCGTTCAGGCCGAGCGGGTTGTCGATGCCGACCGACAGATTGCCTTGCAACCTGCCGGTGGCGCGCGTGCCGGAATTGTCGATCGACGCGACGACCGTCCACGGCTTGCCGCGCTTCACATCGAGCACGACATCGCTTTCGCCAGGCAGATCGCCGGGAACGATTTGCATCGAGACGTCCTGGCTCGATACGCGTTTCATCTGCTCGAGGCCTTGTTCGAGGTCGCGCAGGTTCAGCAGTTCGCCATCGCGAGTCGGGAAGGCAGTTTTCCACGTACCGCGCAGTTTTTCATCGGCGAAGCGCACATGGCGGATCACGCCGGGGATTAGCGCGAGTTTCAACGTACCGGAGGCCAGATCCTGCTCGGGCACCAGTACGCGCGTCGTGACGTAGCCACGCGCCAGAATCACTTGCGATAGGCCTTTGACGAGCAAGTCGAGCCCCTGCTTGCCGACGCACTGCCCCGCGTAGTGGTCAAGCCATTCGCGCGCGAACGTGAAACGATCCATTGGGAGGGCCGACGCACCTTGTGCCTTTACCGCATCGGGCAATGTACTCGGTGCGTCGAGCACAAACCGGTCGATGCGAAAGCAGGGGGCTTCCGACGGAAGCATTGGATGCCCAGGGCGTGCCGTCACGCCCGAGCGTACGCCCGGCGCGGAAACTCTTCGTTCACGCTCGCGCGCTTCTTCTTGCTGACGCGTCTGCTGGTCATTGCCCGGAAGAATAGCGCGCGGCGCTTCTTGCGCAGACAAGCTGGTCGCGACAAACAGCAGCGTTGCGGCTGCGGAATTTCCCCGGCGAATAGTTTTCATGTATTTTTTAGAAACTTGATCGTGACCGATAGCGATGTCGTGCGCTTATCAACGCGTTACTTTCGGTTGAACGCGGGCCATTCCGCAAACGCAAAAATCCAAATCGAAGCGAGATTCACACCAGGAATCAACAGCACAATCACCCACCAGCCCGAATGTCCTGTTCGGCGCAAAATTCGAACATATGGATAAAGGAACAGGCAAAAGAATAGAGCCGACATCATTACGGCAACCGGCCCCCAACTCGCAAACGTCGTCATCGCATGGTTCATTGCTATGCCTTCATGGATAAAGATACCTGAATTCAGATTCGTCCAAACAGTCTGGCGATCAGGCCACGTTTCTCACGACCAACGGATGGAGATGACGGACGCGCACTACCCAAATCTGGCATTTCCTCGCGACGAAGCCGCTCCAACGCGACCTCCAACACCGAATCCGTATAAAGCGGCGTCGCGGGCCGGAGTCGCGCGTAGGTGGGTTTCATCAGCGGGTGATCAATCGGCTCGCTCTCCAGCCCTCGAACTTCCCGGAGCCGTTGCCATGCCAGTATCAGTGCTGGAAAACGCGTAAGAAGATGGCTGTTACTGAACTCGTACCACTCTTTCCTGCGCGTCCGGTGCGTATAGTAATCACATAACCAGATGATGTGATCCTGCATCGGTGTTAGATCGGTATCACGCCAATGCTCAAACAATTCATTCAATACGGGCTGGCTCAATGCTTGCGGCTTCTCTTCATCAGGGCGGCCCCATGCGTCAAATTGGATGTTCCAGTGATCGAAGCAGACTCGCAGCAACCAATGATAAAGCGGATAATGGTCAGCATCAAAGAACCGCCTTCGCTCGTATAGAGTTTTTATTTCTTCCGCCAGCATTCGTGCCTGATCGATCCATCCCGCGCATAGGCAAGTCGACAGGGTTTCGACGGCGCGATTCAGTGACGTCAGATAGTCGGCGCGCGTAGAATTGATTTGTTTATACTGATCAATTCGTGTTCGCCAATACTCATAAGCCCAATTCTTCGCCAAATATTCATCCCATCCAAAATCATTACCAGGAGAAAACATAAGCTTTGCAGCTTCAGCCTGCTCCTGTTGAGCACAGACCAATGAATTGCTGACACCCAGAGATAGATGCTTCGCCGGAGACACGCCAGATACATCTGTAAATGGGTTTTCACCAAACGCATATGCCTCCAAGTCTTTCCGACGTGGCTCCCATACGTTTTTCCGCAATTGCTCCCAATTCCCTTCAACCTGAGAAAGGAGTTGAGCTTCAGTCTCCCAACGCGGAAGAATCCCAAGGCGCTTCATGTGTTCTCTCATTTTGCAGGTGGCCACGGCAAAAGGTTCGCGGAAATCGAACCAGTGCTCCCCGGCCGAGGAATTTGGACCTGCATGACATTGTGACTAACCGTATAACCTTCGTCCTGCGCCTTACCAATCCGGTTCGCCAGGTCAACAGCATCTTGCGGCAATACTTGCCCACTGAGCTTACCTTGAGACGCCTGTCCAATCCAATTTCCAAATCGACCAGTGAGATCATCCTCCGGTGTGATGGGAATCCGATCACCGGTAACGGTTTTCACCTCGACATGATAAATCGTCCTGGTCTGCTGATCGATATAGACCAAATCAATGCCATGTCCGGATGCGTTCTGGATCGGCACAAAATTCTGCCCAGTCGCTTCCTTCATCAGTTGAGATGACAACTGTTCCCCGAGCTTCCCATCGTTCCGCCAAATAGTCGACAACGCCGGCAACTGATCCGCCGTGAAGCGATAGCTACCCGCCATATCGGCCATCGTGCCAGTCACAAGTGGCGGTGCCCGGCGTGCGAGGGTCTCGAGCGCACCAGCCGTCACGTCCAGCCCTACTCGACCGAGGGTCGCACTTGCTTCGACCGCGCCTTTGGCCGCCGTGACGACACTCGTAGCCTGCCACAGAAGATTGCCTAAATCGCGCCCGAGTTGCTCGGCATTCGCGTCGCCGCCGACCGTCAGCGCATTGTCCATGCTGGCGATCCGAGTCTTCAACGAGGTGACGATCTGATCGCCGAGCGCAGCGCGCACCTGGGGATCTTCGACCAGCGCCTGAAGCCCCTTCAGTCCAGCGACGGGATCGGCCGCAAAACGCACGAGCCCAGCGGCGTCAAAGACCGCAGCCTCGTTCAAGCCCTTCCACACGCCCCCAGCCGTAAGCAAATCCTGCTTCCCGCTGACCGCGAACCACTTCGCGTTGGTCTGCAACTGACATCCGAGGTTGCCGTTACAGGCAACCAGATCCTTTTGCATCTGAACGCGCTGTTCGGTCGCGAGCCAATTGTTCTGCGCGGCAGCTGTCGCGCTGGTCGTTGCCGTGGCCGCGCCCGAAGCACCGCCCACGCCCGATTCCGCCGCCACACCTGCCACGATGGACGAAATCAGATTCTGTTTCGCTTCCTTCTCCTGCTCGGTCATGTCGGGAGTAGGCGGTGCAAACAGATTGGTCAGCAGACTGGATGCCGCCGCGCCCATCGCCCCAGCGCCGCAGCTCTGGCTACTAGCCGCCGCACCAGCGCACCCCACAATCGCGTGCAGCGCTGCATGCAGCGGGCTACCTTCCGTCACGGTGCCGTTTTCGACCAGCTTGCCGATGTACGATGCACCTTGCTGCTGCAGGTAATTCACCACACCGGCCTGCGCAAACTGACCGGCGCCGCCGGTAACGTTGCCGCCCGCAGCTGCGGTCAGTGCGGACAGCACTTGCCGGTACGTACCGCCTGGGCCCCATTCCGCCGTCAACTGGTCGGCCTGCTGCTGCGCCTGCAATCGTTGCTCGGGCGTCAAATTCGGATTCTTGGCGGCAGTCTGTGCCGCGTCCGCTTCCTTCAATCGATTGTCGACGAAGGTCCCGACCTGGTTGATAAACTGGCTCGTGATGTCGAACCCGGCCTGAATCTTGTCCTTGTCGAAGATCGGCGCGAGCGCACTGCTCGTGTTCGACGTGTCGCGATTGATGTTCGCTACCGCTTCGGCGGCGGTCTCGCCCGTCAGTTGCTGTTGCTTCGCGCCGTCTGTAATCGTGACCGTACCACCGCTCACACCGCTCTTCGTGGTCGAGCTCGCGTCACCTGATGCGCCCATCACCACTGGCGGCGCAACCGACACCCCGCCCTTGCTCGGCACACTGGTTCCCGGCACCGGATTCACGTTATCCGCCGTGCCTTTCTGATCCTTGCCGATAGTGCCGCCATAGCCGCCCGAGAGCCCGACCGACGATGCGTCGTACGATGCGTGGTTCTCGATGTCGCTATGGGTGAGGGTGCCGGTCGTCAGTTTGTTCAGGTTGTCCTGCACTGCCTTGTCGCTGCTCGCGATCACACTGCCTTTGAGATCGGTATTGCCCTTCACATCGACCTGGAAACCGCCATCACCCGCCTTGATTCCCGATTGCTCGATCACACTTGCGTAATCGCTGTTCATCTTGGTCTGGCCGACACTGCCCGCCACGCTCGACTTCCCGGCGCAAAGCGGCGGCGCACACACGCTCGCCGAAATACCGGCGCTCTGCTGCTTCGAATCATAGTGATCCTTGTCCTGCAGGCTCTCGATGTTCAGGTTACCGCCGACATCGGCAACCACCTGTTTGCCTGACACGACCGCGCCCTTCAGATTCGTATCGCCGCCCGACTGGATTGCAAGCTGGTTGCCTGCAGCCACGTGCGTATTCGTCCACGTCGACGAATCCCCATCCGCGTTGCCTCGATTGCCTGCAACGCCCGCCGTGAAGGCTATCCCCGACTTGTCGCCGACCGTGAACGACACGCCCACCGACGCACTCGACCCACTGTTCGTACTGTGCTGGCTACTGGTATTTTCTGCCGCCTGAAGGTTCACATTGCCTTCGGCGGCCAACTTCGCATTGTTGCCTGCAGAAATCGTGCTGCCGATCACGTCGATATTGCTGTCCTTGCCGGCGCCAGCGGCAGCGATCGTCACGTTGCGGCCTGCCGACACGGTACTCCCCACCGCAGTGTTCGACTGTGCCTGCATTTGGCTGTCGCTCTTGCTCGCGCCGACCGACACGTTGATCCCGACACTTGTCGCGGCTTTCACCGGGTCGCCGCCCATCTGCTTCAGCGAGTCATAGGTGTTCTTCGCCGCAAGGCCCGTCGTGGCGGCTGCCAGTGCGATCAAGCGCGGATCGCCACCCACGCTTTGCGCAGCGTTCGTCATCTGCCGACCAGTCTGCACCGCGGCCACGACCGGATTCGTCACGCCCACCGTCACGCCGGCCTGACGAAACTGCTGCTGCTCTGCGAAGTTGGATGTATCCGTCGCGGCGTCGATCTTCACGGTCTTGCCGGCAAGATTCACGTCGTTGCCCGCATGCAGGATGCTGCCGGTCGCGTGCAAATCGTTGCCCGCACTCACAGTCAGGTTGCCGTTCAGTGCTCCAATCGCACTGCCGTTGCTTGTCACCGATGAAGACTGCTGCTTGTCCGAGTTCGAACGAGAACCGACCGACACCGAGAGGCCCCCATTCGACATCAGGCCGGTTTCCTTTTTGTCGTAATAGGTAGACGATTGAATCGTGTCCTGCGAGGTCTTGATGTTCACGTCCCGCGCAGCCGACAGCGACACATCGTTTGTACCGACGATATTACTGCCCGTCACGTTGATGTCCCGGCCGCTCGTGACCGTCACGCCATCCGCCGAAATCGTACTGCCCTGGCTATAGGTCGCCGTCTGGTCGATTCCGCTTGCGACCTTCGACCCGCTCACCACATTGCTGTGGCTATGCGTCTCGTGTGAGTTCAGCTCATGCGTCTCGGTTGCCGTGCCGACATTCACATCGCCGGCCGCCAGCAAGTTCGCGTTGCCCTTGTCGAGGCTGATCGCACTGCCGCTGACGGTAATGTCCTTGCCCGAGACGATATTGACCGTATCGCCGCCCTTGAGCATCGTCCCGGTCAGCGCCTGGTCCGACGTATGCAGCGTTTCCGCATAGCTGCCGTGACTGTCACTACCCGAGCTATTGCTGTTTACGGTCGACGTCGCGCTCGCCGCGCCCAGCGTGACGTTACCTTTGGCCGCGATCGTTCCACCCTGCCCGAGGTCGATCTGCGCGCCCTTCGTCGTCAGATCGCCACCCACGACGACATTAGATTGCCCACCGACTGTCACCGAGCTACCGGTAACCTTGTTGATGTCGGTGTTGGACACGCCGTTCGCGCGCTGCACGATCTTGTGCTCGCCCGTCTGCACCGCGCCGAGATCCCAGTTACCGCCGACATTCATGCCGAGATTGCCACCGACCGACAAATTGCCCGCGTTCTGCTGGAAGTTGCCACCCGTCGTGATCGACGCGTCACCTGCGACGTCGAGTTTCGCCATCGGCCCGAGCGTCGTCACCACGCTCGTCGCGCCGTCGCGGCTCACCCGGGTATTCGTCTTCGTCGCCGTATCGAGAATCAGGTCCTTCCCGGCATCGAGCTGCAGACTGCCGGCCTTCACATTCGCAGATGTCAGGTCGATGTTGTTCTCGGTCTTCAACGACATCAGTCCGCCGCTTTGCAGCGCGCCGAACGCGTTGTCGATCTGCTTACCCTGGATCGCCAGCGCGTTGTCCGCCTTGATCGTGCCGCTGTTCGTGAACGACTGCGCGTTCTGGAAGTCGATGTTCGTCGCGCTGATCAACGGCCCATCGATGTTCTGCTGACTGGCCTTCGCGAGATACACAACCGGCACCAGCACCGACTGGCCGTCGACCACCCGCGTTTCCATCATGATCACGTTGCTGGTCAGCTTCGACACCTGATCGGCCGACAGGCTGGCTCCGATCGGCAGATCGAGCGACTTCGACAGATCCGCGCCGGCCGCCATCAACGACTGGTACATCGTCTGCAGGTCCGTGTACGGCCCCAGCACTGCCTTGCCGGTCAGCGATGTGATCTCGTTGCGCACGAGCTGTTGCTCGTAAAAACCGTCGCCGAGCCGCTTCGGGATATGAGTCAGGTCGACGCCAAGCTGACTGAAGAAGTAGTCGCTCGAAATGAAATTCTTCTGGTTCGTGAACGCCGGATTCGTTTCGATCACGTAGCCCGCATTCGGCGCAGTCGTCGGCTTGAACAAGCCGCCTTGCGGAATGGTGAGGTTGTTCAGCACGATCAATGCCGTTGCACTGGCGATGATCGGATCGACCGGCGCCGACGGGCCACCGTGCACGGCCGACGCACCCGATTTCGCGCCGCTCGCGTTACCGCTCAGGTTGGTGGGGGTGAGACCCGGCACCGACTGCCCCGGCAGCAAGCCGAGCGACGGAATCGAGGCGTTGCCCGCCGCGTTGTTGACGCTGACACCCGTGCCCGAAATCGTGCCGTTCGAACTCAACGTCGAGTCGTATTTCGGTAGTTTGTAATCCTTGATCGAGGCCGGTGCCGCCTGCGTGTAACCGCCCGGGCGACCGGTCACGAACGGCGCGTTGCCGAACGGCAATTGCCAGTCGTGTTCCGTGTTGTCGTAGTTGTTGTAGTGATATTGGCCCGAGTAGGAAACCGACACGCCCGGCAGCTTCTGGCCGGACGCCGCCCAGCCGTCGGCGTCGTAGTAGGCCGGCATCTTGATATCGCCGACCGCCGCGAGGTTGCTCCAGTAGTTTTGCAGCGTGCCGACCGACGACGCATCGATCTTGCCGCCCGACACGATCTGCGCGGCCGGGCTGATGTCCGTCACGGTCGTCGCCGTCGCGCTGTCCGCGTAGTAGGTCGTGAACTGATACGTGCTGTTCCACTGACCGCCATGAGGCGGCTCGGTATAGACGCCGCCGATGCTGTCCGGATCCTTCACGCCGATCTGGCCCGTGCGACCGCTGATCGGAATACCGAACTGCGCGAGCAATGCCGGATCGATCTGGCTGGTGGACGTCTTCATCGCGCGGCGGGTGCTCGTCACCTTGTCCGCGTGCAGTTCCATGTCGCCGCTCGACTGGATCAGGGCCGACACATTGTTGACGAGCGCCGCGTTCGTGTAGTTGCCGCTTGCGTCCTTCCCGCCAGCCAGCACGACCTTGCCCATCCCGAAGATGGCTGTCGTCGCCATCGAATCGGTCGCGGTCGTGTCGTCGCGGTTTTCGATGTCGTGCGCGAGGATTTCGAGCGTGCCGTTGCTATCTGAACCGCCAATCAACGCGGTCGGGCCGAGGTTCGAGATCGTATTCGTCGCGTTAAGCGACACGCTCGCGCCCACGAGCGCGCCGGTATTGGTCAGGTTGGTCGACTGCGTGTGCAGCAGACCGCCGGCAGTCAGGGCGCCCACGTTGACGATGTTGCCCGCGTTGACGCTCAGGTTGTTGACCGACTGCAGGTTCGCGTTGTTCGTGAAGGTGCCGGGTAACGTGAAGGCAAGATCGTGACCGACGTTGAACTGCGTGTCGGCCGCCGCCGTGTAGTCGCCCTGCAGGTTCACGTTGGCGTCATGCGTCGCGCTATATGTGCCACCGCCTTGCAGCGTGGCAGCCGCGACCGACAAGTCGTGCGTCGAGCTGATCTGACCGCCCGTATTCGTGATCGCGCCGGTCGTCGTGACGTTCACGTCGCCGTTCGAATTCGTGACGTTGCCGATAGTGCCGCCACTGTTGTCCAAGGTGTTGCCCTGGACACGAAGCGATGCGCCGCTGAGCTGGCCGCCTTGCGTGTTGCTGATCGACGCTGCGCCGATCGTCACGTCGCCGTTGCCGGTAATCGCCCCCATGCCCGATACGCCGCCGGCGTGGCTGTTGGCAATTTGGCTGCCGCCTTGCACCGTCATCTTGCCCGCGCCGAGGTCGACGATGGCGCCGTCCGCGTTGTCGATCGAGGCCGATTGAATGGCGAGCGTGCTGGTGTCGCCCGCAGTCGATTGCCCGGCCTGGACATGCCCGCCGCGGTTCGACAGCGCACCGCCGTTCTTCAACGACAGCGACGCGTCGGATCGCAGCAGACCCTGTGCGTTGTTCACGTCGCCGGCAATGGTCGCGTGGATGCCGCGCTGCGCCGCGAGAATACCGCCGGCGTTGTTCCAGGTAGCCGCGTTGACGATGGCTTGTCCCTTCGTCACGATGGTGCCCGACGCGTTGTTCAACGCGCTGGCTCCATTGCCCGGTGTGATCGTCAAAGCACCCGTACCAGCGTGTGTAATGGTGCCGCCCGCGTTGTTCAGCTCGGCCGGCGTGAGCGTCAAGTCCGTGCTGTTGGTCTGGATCACGCCGGCAGCCGAGTTGTCGAGCGTGCCGCTGACGTTCATCCCCATCGCCGACGGTCCATACTGCGTGATCGTGCCGCCGTGGTTCACGAGGTTGGCGGCGGTCAGCGCAAGCTGATTGGCTTCGAGCTTGCCGCCGCTGTTGTCCAGCGTCGAATCGGCGGTGACCGACAGGTTCGGCCCGACGATCGAACCGCCCTGATTCGTCATCGAACCGGTGTGGATCGTCGCGTTCGTGCTCGCGCCGATCTGGCCGCCGTCGTTCGCCAGCGTACTGCTGGTGACGCCCAGATCCGTATTCGACAACAGCTTGCCGCTCGCGTTGTTCAGCGTACCGTCGACGGTTGCCGTCAGTCCGTTCTGCGCGCTGATCGAACCCGACGCGTTGTTCAGCGTGCCGGTTTGCGCGGTCACGCGCCCGTTGCTGGCAATCGCGCCACCGACGTTCGACACCGACCCCGTACCACCGCCGAGCGTCAGCGTCCCGTTGCCGGCATGCGTGATTGTGCCGCCGTCGTTGACGATTGCCGTTGGCGCGAGCGTCAGGTCGGTACTGTTGGTTTGCAGCGTGCCACCGGTGGAATTGTCGAGCGTGCCCGACACGTTCACGTTCATCGCCCCGGCGCCGGTCTGCGTAATCGTGCCGCCGTGATTCACGAGGTCGGTCGCGTTCAACGAAACCTGGCCCGCCTGCACGGTGCCCGCGCTGTTGTCGAGCGTTGTTCCACTGACCGTTGCCGTCTGACCGACGATCGAGCCGCCGTTGTTGATCAGGCGCGCGCCCGCATCGACAGCAACCTTTTGCGCAGCCTGCAGCGTACCGCTGCCGTTGTCGACCGACTGGCCCGATACCCGAAGATTCGTGTTGGAGGTGATCGCACCGCGATTGACAACGTTTGCGCCCTGGACCGACACATCGCCGTTACCGCCAATGACACCGCCTTGCGCACCGTTCGCGGTGGTCCCCGCCGCATTGGTCAATTGGCCGCTCGTCGTCACCGACAAACCGTCGCCATTGAGCGACGTGATCCGCCCAGCCGTGTTGTCCAGCGACGTGCCGGCCACCGTCATGCCGGCCGCGCTTTGGAGAGAGCCCTGATTGTTCGCGATGGCGCCGCCACGCACGTCCGCCGTGCTCTCGGATACCAGTTCGCCGGACTGGTTGGCGATCTGGCCAGCCACGTTGACCGACAGAGGCCTCTGCGATGAAACCTTGCCACTCTGGTTCGACAGATTGCCACCGGTCAGCGTCGTGCTGCCGCCGCTCGACAGGCGGCCGTGATCGTTGATCACGGTGCCCGATGCGTTCGCCTGAATGGCGCCTTGCGCGCTCGTCGTCGCGTTCGACAGGTTCACGTCGCCGGCCGTCGCGTTCAGCGACAGGTTGCCGTTCGCGGCCGTCGTGCTGCCGGCGAGATTCACATCGTGGCCCGTCGCCGACAGGTTGCCACCCGCAATGTTCTTGCCGGTCGCATTCAGCTGGCCTGTCGTCGCAAGTTGCAGGTCCCCCGCTTGCGTGACGGCACCGTCGCTGTTCACGCCCGCGCCGAGTGTACCGGTTGAATCCAGCGAACCGGCATTCACGCCCACGTTGTGCTGTGCGGCGAGCGTACCGGAGTTCACTACGTCGGCACCGGTATTCAGTACAACAGACTGCTGGCCATAGGTCGTGCCGCTGTTCTCGACCCCGCCCGCGGCCGATACCACGACGTTGCCGAGCGAGCTCACCTTGCCGGACTGTACCAGCCGTCCGGCCGTCGTCAGCGTCAGGCCCATCGCATCGGCAGCGATCGTGCCGGCGTTCCGAACCCCGACACCGCCCTCGGTGCCGACCAGGAAAATCCGGTTGCTGTACATGCCGCCCAATTGACCGACATCGATTGCGACGGCCGGCGCGGCGCCTTCACCCTGAATTCGGGTCGCCTGAAGCGTGTCGTGATTAACCTGATTCGCGCCGGCCACCACGTTCAGGTTGTTCGCGTAAATGGCCGCATTGGTTTGAACGGCCCTGGCAATCAGATCCACCTGGTCGACATTCTTCGCATTCAGGCCGGCGCCTTGCACCGTAATGAGGCCGCGCGTCGTGTTGAAACCGGCCAGCGATCCGTCCGCATTCAGATTGGGGGTTCCGGTCGTGAGAATGGCGCGCGACGTGTTGATGAAGCCGCCACCATCGACCACCAGACCAGACGGGTTCGAAATAATCATCTCGGCCCGCTGGCCGGCGATCTCGACATACCCCCTCAATTGCGAAGGGTTGTTGCTGTTGACTTGATTGATGATGATTCTGGCTGCATCGTGTGCGCCAAAATTCGGGTTGCCGTTGATATAGCCGGCCTGCTGCGTGTTCGTCATCACCGGCGAGTTGTTTACGATCACGCCGGGTTTCTGAACGTCGAACTGGGAATAGGTATTCAGCGAAACACCGGCCCCGCTAGGCTTGTTGATATTGACCTGTGGCAAACCGTTCGGAGTCTGCACGACCGACGGTGCATTCGCCCCTGCGCCCACCACCTGTGCCTGCACCCAGCGTGGCGCCACGCCCGCCGCAAGCAGCACCGCAAACGCCGCGTGGCGCAGCGCGAACCTCACCCCTACGCGCGGCGGCTGTGCAACGTGGACGGCTTCTCCACGGCTTGGGTTCCCCGACGAGCTGGCCGTCTCTGCGACTGCGATCAACATGCCACGTACGCGGCTGAATACCAGACGATATTGGTTCTTGTTCATGGTACGGCGGGCGCGCTTTTACGCACCAGGCGAATAAGTTTGGAACGCCGCGACAGGTAACGAAGAGGTTGGCAACGCCGGGATCGACGCACCCGAATTTCCCCGCCTTTTCGTCACTCAGGTCGTAGCGAACTTGATTGGTCTCTCCCGCCGAAATATATCGAAACATTTGTCAGTACATTGTCAGGAATTGATAAAGTCGCGTCGCTCCGGAATGGCCGCAATCGACTTTCCGGGTAGGTACGCCTCGGTTTCTCGCGCTTCAGAGTCGTGTGCTGATCAAAATGGCTCGCAATTCCCCACCACTATTCAACAATTGGAATCTATTTTAAAAACGCCCCCGATATTTGAGATAATTCGATATCCGTAGCCGTCCCGTGATCGGCACCACATCAATCGCTCGATGACGAAGCCGTTCAAACAAGCGGAAATCGGGCATATCCGCGCTTTGTCATCGTCAATCAAACGCGGGGTTTTCTCACTTCATCCCGGAGGGCTGCCCTCTCCATTCCTCCTATCCCGAATTGATCGTTCACATTCCTTATTGACAATCTCGCCAAACAACGGGCGTTTGAGCGAGACGTTTCGCGGCCGAATCGATGTAGCGACTGCATTGTCGTGAGCACGCAACAAAAGCACGCGTGTGATGCCGGAACGCACTTCCTGCTCGCGCGGGCGAATTTGCGCTCCCCCTTGCGACCAATCGTCGCGAAACACCCCGAATCCCCGCGATTCGTCGCTTTTCTCCCCTAGTCCGATTGCCCTCCCGAATCACGTCGCGTATGGTGCTGCCCGTCCGCGTGCTCTCCGGCGCCCGACCCGCGCGCTGCCGCCCGGACCTTCGACCGTCGTCCCGCACGACGGCCGTGCGGGCCGTGCCCGCCGCTCACCGTCTCCGCGATGCCGCCCGTCGGCGCCGCGCATTCATGAGGAGAGAGACGTGATCCAAAAAGTCCTGATCCTGTTCGCACTCTGCATCGCGGGCCTCGCCGCGATCGCCGCCGGTTTCCAGCACATCCCCAGCTGATTCGCGGCCCCGGCTCGCTTCGCCGAGCCCGGGGGCCGCAGCCATTCCCTTCCCCTTCTGCGATGAACCACTTTCTCGGACCGCCCGGGACGGGCGACCTTTGCCATGCGTATCGACGTACAGCATTCCCAGCACGACATCGACGATGAACTCGACACGCTCTACGCGCGTCTGCACCAGCCAGGCCATCGCCTGCACGGCCTGCCGGCCGTCGCGCTCGGCCGCTCCGGCCTGATCGTCCGCCACCGCGAGGCGGACGGCGAGTACTTCCTGTATGTCGAAGATCCGGCCGCGCGCCAGCTCGCCGGCTATACGGTGTTCAACCGCCTGCCCGAAATCCCGCGCCGCGCCGACCGCTACCTGCGCGCGCCGCATACGCGGCTGCGCGGCTCAGCGCAGCGCAAGGGCCTCGCGACGACGTTGTATCGCTGGGCGCTCGACGCGGGCCTGTGCCTGATCAGCGGCGCGCGCCAGTCGGTCGGCGCTGCGCAGTTGTGGACGGCGCTCGCGCAGGACTACCGGCACGGCTTCGTCGATATCGAAGGGCGTGCGCTGCGTTATCTTGGCGAAACCATCGCCGACGACGTACACGGCGCGCTGCATACGCGGCGGCTGATGCTCGGCACGCGATGGAACCTCGAAGCATTCGCGCTTGCGGTCGGAATGACCGACATGGCAACGGGATCGACGCGATAGCGGGTACTGTCGTATCCCGTTGGCATTGCCAAACATCGATCGCGACGGCTGCTCTTCACGTTTTACAGGAGACCGGTGCGCGCCGGACATGCCGGAATACGCGCGACCCGACGCCCCCGCATCCATGGAAAACGGCCATCCCGCATCTTCGCCGGGGCGCGTTACGGATTCGCGCGCTGAAGCGCCTGGCGGCCGCGTTCAAGAATCCGCCAATCCTGCTCGGCCTCCGATCGATCGCCCGGAGACTGGCGCGCGTATTGCAAGAGCATGCCGGCCCGGCGCATATCCCGCTCGATTGCGTCGTGATTTCGCTGCTGCTCCGGCAATCTCGACTGCATCAGGACAGCGACGGCAAGTTGCCCCCCCACGAATTCCGACGTCGTGGCCAATTCCCACTTTCTTTGCGGTCCGCAAAATGCAAACGACGCTGCAAGACGCTCGGATTGGTCGAATGCGTCCAGGTTACGCTGCTGCTGGACCATCCGGGTGGCCTCTGCGATCTCCATTTTCAAATGCGCCGGATCACAGACTGGATGATTCGCGGAACCGGCAATCTCCGCGAGAACGGCCTGCACCTCCGGATCGCCCGGCGGGCGCAAGACCTCGTCATGTTTGGAAGAAGGGCCGGCGCAAGCGCTCATCAGCACCGTGACGGCAACACTTGTCAGATAACTCCAGCGCGTCATGAGCGAACCATTCGTCAAAGAATTCCCAGGGCCGACAAAATCGATGCCGCGATTCTAGCGCTTGCGATCCGATCCCGCGGCAATCACGCGCCGGTGCGATAATGCGTCCGCTCCACGCATCGCGTCCCGAATACTCACCGATGGCTACCGATCCCACCCGTCACATCAACATCGTCGCGCTGTGCGGCAGCCTCCGCGCGCAGTCGTACAACGCCGCGCTGCTCGATGCGGCCGCGCTCGTCGCGCCGAGCGGCATGCGCATCGTGCGCTTCGATCGTCTCGGCGAATTTCCGCTGTTCAATCCTGATGCCGAATACCCGTCGCCTGCCGCCGTGCGCGACCTGATCGAGCGCCTGAACGCGGCCGACGGCGTGCTGATCGCGAGCCCCGAATACGCACACGGCGTGACGGGCGTCATGAAGAATGCGCTGGACTGGGTCGTGGGATGCGAAGCGTTCGTATACAAACCGGTCGCGGTGCTGAATGCGTCGCCGCGCGCGACGCATGCGGACGCGGCGCTGCGGGAAACGCTGGCAGTGATGTCGGCGCACATTGTCGAACGCGCGTCGATCACGCTGCCGGTGCTCGGCAGTCAACTCGACGCGGCGGGCATCGCCACGCATCCGCCGTTCGCATCCGCGCTGGTTGATGCGTTGCACGCGTTGCGCGCGGCAATTTCGAAAGGCGAGTCGTCGCGCTGACGTCACGCAGCCTAAAACACATCGCAGTCCGGAATAATTGGACAAGACGCCCGTCGACAGGCGTCATGTCCGGCCCGGCTCATCGTCCACGATAGATCGACAGATCGCGGGCAACCGAGCCCGATTCGCTCGCGGTCGGCGACATCGTCCCGTATCCGCTCGTATCGGCCGTCGACGGGCCAGTCGAACCGATCTTCGTCAGCACTTCGGCGAGGCGTACCGGATAGTGCGGATCTTCGCCGGTCTGACGGTAGCCGGCCGCGCGCACGGCGGCCAATTCGGCCGTGACGTCCGCGCGCGTCACGGTGGACTCCGGCGCGGCCCATGCGGAAACGGAAATGGAAGCAGTCGCGGCAACCGTCGCGAGAACATACAGGGCAAGCTTGTTCATCTGATCTCTCCTGAGCGTCGACGACGTTGTCGACGGAGAGTGAGTCGCCCCGCGAGCGCAAAGATGACACGCGCCGGCGGAAAATTTTCGACATCGTGTCGCCATGCGGCTGCCGGGCGCCCTGCCCCGTGTATACGGCATACGCAAATAAATGCCGGCCTGGTGTCAGATTTTGCCGACCCGCGCGACTACCGGGGCGTGGCCCTGCGCCACCCTCCGTTTCCGCTCATGGGGTCCGACATGAAAACCAGAATCTGGATACTGATCGCGTCGCATTTCGCGACGGGGCTCGTGGCATTCGCCGCGGGCATCTACGTCCTTCCGATCCTGACGGCATCGGAAGGCGCAAGCGCCGTCGAACTGCAGGTGGCCGCCGAAAACGCGCGTCATACCGGCCGTTTCGAACGCGGCCTGCCGGGCAGTGACGCGCTGCACTGGGCCGACGGCAAGCTGACCATCACCGACTCGTCGATCGCCTTCGAGGGCGACATCGCGCCGGGGCCGGATTACAAGATCTATCTCGTGCCGGAATTCGTCGATACCCGCGCGTCGTTCCTCGCGATCAAGGCGCGCGCCGCGCGCGTGGCCGACCTGAAGACATTCGGCAACTTCGTCGTGCCGCTTCCCGCCGACGTGAATCCCGCGCAGTACACGTCGGTCGTGATCTGGTGCGAGCGCTTTTCGAAGTTCATCAGCGCGGCCCGGTATCGGAACGCGACGACATCGGGCCTGGTGTCGATGTAGCGAGTCCGGACCGCCGCCGCACGAGGTGGCGGGCTAGCGGCTCCTGCTCCGCGCGACCTTCTTCACCGCCTTCGCGCGCGGCGCTTCCTTCTCGGGCTGCGCGCCGCCGCCGGCGAGATCCTCGAGCCACGCGAGCGCGTCGACATACGACAGGAACTGCTGCAGATAAGCCGGCGACAACTCGCGCATCGTCGCGAGCGACCGGTGCACGAGACTGTTCGAATTGAGCGGCCCCGCGTTGCGCGGAACCTGGTCGAGCGACTGACGGTACTGCTGTTCCGTGCGGACTTTCGACCACAGCGAGCGGAAGTAGTCGACCAGTTCGGGATCGAGCCCGCGCCGGTCGGCCTGCGCGTCGCGCGCGAGCCGCTCGACGAGTTCCGCCAGCGCGCCGCGCGCGAGCCGCTCGACGAGTTCCGCCAGCGCGCCGCGCGCGGGCGCATCCGCCGCGCCGCTCGCGGCTGCCGTTTCATCGGCGCGCGCGACAACTTCCGCGAAGCCTTCGAGCAACGTCGCCAGACGCGCGTCGAGCAACGCGCGTGCGTCGCCTTCGAGCGCGGCCGCACGCCGTTCGAGCGCGTCGATCCGGTGAAAGCGCACCGGATCGAGCCGGTCGGCACCCTGCTCGCGCCATGCGTCGAGCATCGCTCGGACGTGTGTCGCGTCACCGGTCACTGCGCCTTCCCTCCGTTCGACGCGGACTTGCGCGGCACCGGCGCGATCTCCACGCGGCGGTTCTTCGCGCGGCCTTCGTCGTCCGCATTCGAGCTGACCGGCTGCTCGGAACCGAACGCGGCCGCGAACACCGACGACGCCGGTACGCCGGCGTCGATCAGCGCACGCGTGACCGTCAACGCGCGCTTGGCCGACAGCTCCCAGTTGTCCGCGAACAGGCGGTTGCCCGCATGCACCTGCTGGTCGTCGGCGAAGCCACTGACCATCAGGATCTCGTCGCGCGTCTTCAGGTAAGCGCCCAGCGGCGCGGCCAGCGTCTTCAGCAGGTCGCGGCCCGCGGGCTGCAACTGGTCCGAGTTCAGCGCAAACAGCACATTGCCGCTGATGCCGATGCGGCCGTTCACGAACGTCACGCGGCCAGCCGCGAGCGGCCCGGCGAGCGCCTGCTCGAGCGACTTGCGCTGCTGCGCTTCGAGCTGCCGCGCGCGCACGGCTTCCTCGAGCTTCGACGTGAGCTGAAGCTGCATGCCGATCACGCCGACGAGGATCAGCACGAACGCGCCGAGCAGCACCGACATCAGGTCGGCGAACGCGGGCCACACCGGCGCGGAGGACGCGCCGCCGTCGATTTCGTCATGCATGCGTTACGCTCCGACGCTCGCCCGCCGGCCGGCGAGCTGCTGCAGGTCTTCGACGATCTGCTTCTGCGACATCATGCTCAGGTCGATCACCTCGCGCGCCTGCGCGACGTAATACTCGAGCTGCTCGTCGCTGCGCGCGAGCGATTTCTCGAGCGCGGCCTCGATGCGTTGCAGATGGGTCAGCAGCTTGTCGTTCGACTCGCCGAATACCTGCACGGCCATCCCGAACGCATCGCCGAGGCTCGCGACCTCGACAGCGCCTGCCGTGACCTGTGCGGCCACCGAGTCGAGCTTGCGCGTCTCGGCATCGACGGTGTCGTTGAAGCGCGCGCCGACGCGGTCGAGCAGGTCCGCCGACGTGCTGACGAGTGCGTCGATCGCGGTGCGCTGTTCGGTCGACGCGTGGTTGACCGCACCGAGCAGCGTTTCGAGCGTCGCGAGCAGGCGGCTGCGTTCCTCAAGCATCGCGGTATCGTGCACCAGGCTGTCGGACAGGCGCTGGCGCAGCTCGGCGACGACGTCGGCCGCGGCCTTCGGCGCCTCCGATGCAGCCTGCACGAGGCGCGCGATCTCGTTGATCGTGTCGCTCGCATGCACCTGCGCCTGCGCGGTGATGTCGTTCGCGGTGCGGGCCAGCGTGTCGCAGATGTCCTGCTGGCGCGTCGCGGCCTGCGCGCTCATTTGCGCCCATTCGTCACGCAGCGCGGCCGCCATCGCGGCGAGCGAGTCGTTCCATGCGGCGAGGCGTGCTTCGTCACGCGCGGCGAGTTGCGTCTGCAGGCCCGTGTGCGAATCGCGGATCGTCGACAGCAATTCGTTCGAGCGTTGTTCGAACGTCGACGCCTGCGTGGCGAGGTCACGCGTCGTTTGTGCGAGTGCATCGCAGATTTCCTGCTGGCGGCCCGCGCTATGCACGCCCGCGCGCTGCCATTCGTCACCGAGCTTCGCGGCCATCGCGGCCAGCGACTCGCTCCATGCGGTGAGGCGTGCTTCGTCACGCGCGGCGAGTTGCGTCTGCAAGCCGACATGCGAATCGCGGATCGTCGACAGCAGTTCGTTCGAGCGTTGTTCGAACGTCGACGCCTGCGTGGTCAGATCGCGCGTCGTTTGTGCGAGCGCATCGCAGATTTCCTGCTGACGGCCCGCACTATGCACGCCCGCGCGCTGCCATTCGTCGCCGAGCTTCGCGGCCATTGCCGCCAGCGAGTCGTTCCACGCGGACAGGCGCTGTTCGTCGCGTGCGGCGAGTTGCGTCTGCAGCCCCGTGTGCGAATCGCGGATCGTCGACAGCAGTTCGTTCGAGCGTTGTTCGAACGTCGACGCCTGCGTGGCGAGGTCACGCGTCGTTTGTGCGAGTGCATCGCAGATTTCCTGCTGGCGGCCCGCGCTGTGCACGCCCGCGCGCTGCCATTCGTCGCCGAGCTTCGCGGCCATCTCGGCCAGCGAGGCGTTCCAGGCCGACAGGCGTGCTTCGTCACGCGCCGCCAGTTGCGTCTGCAGCCCCGTGTGCGAATCGCGAATCGTCGACAGCAGTTCGTTCGAGCGTTGTTCGAACGTCGACGCCTGCATGGCGAGGTCGCGCGTCGTTTGTGCGAGCGCGTCGCAGATTTCCTGCTGACGGCCGGCACTGTGCACGCCCGCGCGCTGCCATTCGTCGCCGAGCTTCGCGGCCATCGCGGCCAGCGAATCGTTCCACGCGGCAAGACGCTGTTCGTCGCGCGCCGCCAGGTCGGTCTGCAGCCCCGCGTGCGACTCGCGCATCGCGGCGAGCGTCGCGCCCGAATGGCGCTCGAACGTCGCGGCGGCCTCGCCCAGCGCGCGCGCATGCTGCGCGGCCAGCGTCTCGCCGACCTGCTCCTGGCGCGACAGCGCATCGCGCCATGCGTCCGACAGGCGGCTTTCCGTCGATTCGAGGCGCGTCGCCACGCCGTCGAGCAGATCCGTCGAACGCTGCGCGAACGTGTCGGTGAACTGGCCGAGCGTCGTCTGCAGTTGCTGCGCGACGGCGTCGCCCGCGCGACGCTGTTCGTCGAGCGCGCGGTTCCAGACGGCCGTCACGTTGCCGGTGGTCTTCTCGAAGCCGTCCGTCAGCCCGTCGAGCTGACGCTGCACGGCACCCGTCACGGTATCGCGCAGCGCGGCCATCTCCTGCGCGAGCCCCGTCATCGTCGCGGCGACGACCGGCTGCAGCGCGGCGCCGGCCACGCGCGCGCTTTCGGCGGCGCTTTCCTTCAGCGCATCGCCGACATTCGACGCGAGGCCCGCATACGCGCGCTCGGTTCGGTCGAAAAACGCCTGCTGGCTTTCGATCTGGCGATCGTGCAGCGCGACGCTGCGTGCCTCGAGCGTCGTCATCATCGTCTGCAACCGGTCGACCAGCGCCGGCATCACGTCGGCCTGGCGCTGCAGCAGCCGGAACGACTCGTCGCGCTGGTGCGCGGAAGAATGCACGCGCAACGTCGTCGCGATCTTCGCGTCGAGCTGCTGGGCCGCATCGATCCGCTCGCGGCGCGCGAGCGCGGACAGCAGCCCGAGCATCGCCGACGTCGCGACGCCGGCGATCGACGTGCCGAACGCGAACCCGAGACCCTTCACCGGCGCGATCAACGACGCGCGGATCGCGTCGAGATCGGTCGCGCTTTCGAGCGCGGCGCCGGTGCCCTTCAGCGTGACGACCATCCCGAGCAGCGTGCCGAGCATGCCGAGCAGCACGAGCAGCCCGACGAGGTAAGGCGTGAGCGACGGGCCCGGCAGCGCGACGCGCGCGCCTTCGACCCGCGCGCGCACGGCGCCGCGCAGGCCCGGGTGCAGCGTGTCGAGCCACGCGTCGAGCTTCGCGGGCGGCTCGGTCAAGCCGGCGACCGCGCGCGACAGCGTGGCGGTGGCCTGCCGGTAGCGCAGCAGTTCCCACGCGCCGGCGACGTAGCACGCGGCGATCAGCAGCGTAACGGCCGACGCCAGCGGGTTCGACGCGACATAGCCGACGCCGATCCAGCCCACAGCGAGCAGACCGACGACGAAGACAACGAGATCAAGGCGAATTCTGGACATAGCGTGTTGATTAGCTGGTGCGAAGGGCCGCGAGCAGCCCGTCTACCGTTTGAAACCGGACTTCGAGTTCGGCAAGCAGGATGCCTTGCATCTCGTCGCGAAACGTATCGAGCCATGCGCCGGGCACGATCGCCGCGACGGCCGCGCCCTCGGCCACCACCGCGCCGTCATCGGCCGGGGCGGCTGTGGCCGTGGCCGCGGCCGCGGATTCGGCGTCTGCCAGCGCCTGCCGCTCCGCGTCGCGCAGCCGCCCGAAACGCGTGGCGAGCAGCGCGGGGATGGCCGACAGCAGGCTGCGCTCGCGCGCGCCGAGCACGCGCTCCATGATCGCGTCGAGCGTCGCGAGCCGCGCCATCCCGGCCGAGCGCGCGGCGACCGCGACCCGCAGGCGGCCGCGCAGCTGGCCGATCGCCGTTTCCATGTCCTGCTGCAGGGACAGATAACGCTGGCGGAAATCCGCGAAATCGGCCGTGTCGGCGGCCGGCGGCGGCGGATCGCCGGGCCGGCGCCGTGCTCGCGGCCGGTTGGTAGCCGTGATCGCCTGCGCGAGCTCGTGGCGCACACGTGCGCAGTCGCGCTCCGCGTCGTAGCCGCGCACGCCGGCCGCGACGCCGGGCGGGCTCGCGTTCAGCGCGGACGACAACGTGATCGCGTCGGTCCAGCCGAGCCACTGGCTCAGCCGGTCGGACAGCGTCTGCCGGGATTCCGCGACGTCGGCATCAGCCAGGCGCGCGAGCAGCCGGACGAGCGCCGGGCCGCTCAGCGCCGGGCGCGGAGATGCTTGCACCATGCTGCAAACCGTCAAAAAAGGCAGCAGTTTACACGTCGCCGGGACGTCGGCCGCCAGAATCGGGGAGGTGGCGCCGTTCGGCGCGGCATGCGGCACACGCGAACGCCCGCCGCGCAAGGCCTGGCGGGCGACCGGGGACTGCTGCGGCGACGGTCCCGCCGCGCCCTTGCCCTTGCCCTTGCCCTTGCCCTTGCCCTTGCCCTTGCCCTCGTCCTTGCCCTTGCCCTTGCCCTTGCCCTTGCCCTTGCCCTTGCCCTCGTCCTTGCCCTTGCCCTCGTCCTTGCCTTCAGCCGTGTCGCCAGCAGGTTTCGAATATCGTCCGACGATACCTGTCGCGTTGCGCTACCATCGCAGCACCCGTCGAGCCACGCGTGCCGGCCGCGGGCTGCGCCGCCGAGACCGGGCGCCACCGACCCACGACGACAACAGACGGGCCCGGCCCGACCGCACACGATGCTTGCCAATCTCGTCACGCGCCTGCGCGACCGTTTCGGCAAACCGCCGACCCCGCAGGCCTTCGCCGAACGCCTGATCGCCGCGCTGCGCGCGTCGGGCGACACACGCACCTGGCGCCACGAGGACGAGAAGGGCTGTCTCGTCCAGTCGGATGCCCCGTCGAACATCATCAACCTGCACAACCTGTTCCGCGACTACGCGGCCGCGAAGCCGTCCGAGCGGGACACCGTGCTGAAGCGGCAGGCGAGCGCGATGATGCAACACGAAATCCCCAAGGATTTCGCCGTGGCGCGCGCGAAGCTGCGCCCCGTGATCCGCAGCGCGACCGAGCGCTGCGTGGCCGAGCTGCAACTGGCCGGGCGGCCCGGCATCACGGCGCTCGCGTTCCGGCCGCTGTGCGAGAACATCGAGATCGGCATCGCGTACGACGGCGAGTTCAACATCGCGCGCCTGCCGACCGCGACGCTCGACCAATGGGGCGTGTCGTTCGACGAAGCCTGCGACATCGCGATCGACAACCTGCGGGCCGAATCGTCGAAGCCGTGGGCCGCGCTGCCGAACGGGGTCTTCCTGTCGCAATTCGACGATTCCTACGACGCAGCGCGGCTGCTGCTCACCGACCTGCTCCACCGTCAGCCGATCGCCGGCGCGCCGGTCGTGATGGCGCCGAACCGCGCGGTGCTGCTGCTCACCGGCGATCGCAATCCGGCCGGGCTCGCGGCGATGGTCGACCTCGCCGAACAGGCGCAGGCGCAGCCGCGCCCGCTGCCGCCGCTGATGCTGCGCTGGGACGGCACCGCCTGGCGGCGCTTCGTGCCGGAAGGGCTCGAAGCGAAGCTGCACGCGCTGCGCATCGGCGAGCGCGCGGGCGACTACCAGGATCAGCGGATGCTGCTCAACGACACGCACGAACGCGACGGCACCGACATCTTCGTGGCGACCTACTCGGTGTACAAGCGCCAGGACGGCAGCCTGTTCAGCGTCGGCGTGTGGAGCGACGGCGTGCATACGCTGCTGCCCGAGACGGACATCGTCGCGCTCCATCGCGCGTCGACGGGGCAGTCCGCCTACGTGCCGATGGCCGAGCTGCTGCACACGTGCGGCGACCTGATGACGGCCACCGGGCATCAGCCGGTGCGGTATGAAGTGAAGGTGTTTCCTGATGACACGCGGTTCGCGGCGTTGCTGGCGCGGTTCAGCGAAGCCTGATGCCGAGGCGCGTTCGCGCGGTGCGCGCCGGCGGCCAGCCAAGGGAATGGCCGGCCGCCGGGCGATGCAGATCGGGAATGGAAGCGGTCAGATGCCCGCTTTCGGTGCATTCAGGATCAGTCGCAGCCCGAGCAGCGTGATCGCGCCGGCAGCAACGCGATCGACCCACTTCTTCGCGCGCAGGTAGAGTTCGCGCGGCCGGCGCGTGGAAAAGCACAGCGCGACGATCGTGTACCAGCCGAACTCGACGCCGAACACGAGCGGCGGCAGCGCCAGGTAGCACCACAGCGGCGGATGCTGCGGGAGCAGCGCCGCGAAGATGCTGCCGTACCAGATCGCCGTCTTCGGGTTGCTGAGCTGGGTCGTGAGGCCCGTCCAGAACGACTTGCGCGCGCTGCCGCCGGCGATCGCCTGCGGATCGTCCATCGCGATCGGCCGGTCGGCGCCGCGCCAGATCTTCGACGCCATGTAGATCAGGTACGCGCCGCCCGCCAGCTTGAGGCCCACGTACAACCATTCGACGGCCTGCAGCAGCGTATAGAGCCCGGCCAGCGCGACCCCGCCGAACACAATGCCGCCGATGCCCATGCCGAGCGCGGTGGCCAGCCCGTCGCGGCGCGACAACCCGATCGAATTGCGCGCAACCAGGACGAAGCTCGGACCCGGAATCATCGCGCCGAGAAACAGCGCAGCCAGGATGGCGAGTACGGCAGCCGATGCAGTCATCGAAGTCTCCTTGGTGAGCGACGCCGAATCGCCGGCGCCTGCGGGTCGTTTCCAACGGCCGAAGCGCTGATTCTGGCACGCTTCGCGCATGGCCGAAAGCCGCCTCGCGCTGCTATGCTGGCCCTGTTTCCCGTCATTCGCGCCCCCCATGATCGAGATCCGCCCCGCCCGCTATCCCGACGACGCCCGCGTCGTCGACGCGATCTTCCGCGAGACCATCGCCAGCCCGACCGTCAGCCTCGACTTCCAGGACTACGCGTCCGAGATCGCCGCGCTGCCCGGCAAGTACGCGGCGCCGCGTGGGCAACTGCTGCTCGCATGGCAAGGCGGGCGCGCGGTGGGCTGCGCGGCGTTTCGCGAGATCGACGACACGACGTGCGAGATGAAACGCGTCTACGTGCGCCCCGAAGCGCGCGGGCTGAACGTCGGCCGCCGGCTCGTCGAACGGCTGCTGCGCGATGCGAAGGCGGCCGGCTATGCGCGCATGTGCCTCGACGTGCTGCCCGAGTTCGTCGCGGCCCGGAAACTGTATGCGTCGCTCGGCTTCACGCCCGCGCCGCCCGTCGCGTTCAATCCGGTGCCGGGCACCGAGTTTCTCGGGCGGGACCTGTAGCCGCCACGCCATCGGCAGCGCTTACCTCCTTTCGACCGGACACCCCGCCATGCGCGTTTCCCGCCTGCCCTTCGTGCTCCTCCCGCTGCTTGCCGCGCTGTCGCTCGACGCCCGCGCCGGCGACCTGCCCCAGTCGATCGCCGCGCAGTTGCCGCCCGGCTACCAGCCGCTGCTCGCGCATACCGGGCCGGATCTCGACAATGGGCGGCACAGCTTCCTCGTCGTCGTGCATCGGGCGGTCGATACGCGCGAGCAGCCGTCGCCGCGGCCGCTGCTGATCTTCGAGGAGCAACCGGATCACGCGTTCCGGCTCGTCGCGCGCAACGACCAGGTCGTGCTGCGCGCGGACGAAGGCGGCCAGTGCGACCCGTTCGATCCCGAAGAGGCCGCCGACAGCGGCTTTGCCGTAAAAGGCCGCTTTTTCACCGTGCAGAACTTCGTCGCGTGCGGGCAGCACTGGAGCGACTACGTGACGTTCCGCTATGACCCGCATACGCACGGGTGGTTATTTTCGAACCAGGTCGTCACCGAATCGTTTCCGCTCGACGACCAGCCCGATCGCGTCACCGTCACGCGCGCCGACGCGCACCGGCCGGTGTCGTTCAGTCAGTGGCAACGCAAGGACTGACGCGGCCGGCGCGAACACGGCCGGACCCGGTCAGGCCTCGCTTCTCCCGCCCCGCCCGCACTCGCGGGCGCACGCCAACAGGGCTACCATAAGCGCTCGCCGTCGCACGGCCGTGCGACGGCCTCGCACGCGGCTCGCCCGCACGCGCTCCCTCGCTGCACCTGCACAGGAGGACGTCATGACGCAACACTTCGACGCGATCGTCATCGGCACCGGGCAGGCCGGGCCGCCACTCGCCGCGCGACTGTCCGCCGCCGGCATGAAAGTCGCGATCATCGAGCGCGGCCGCTTCGGCGGCACCTGCGTGAACACCGGCTGCATCCCGACCAAGACGCTGATCGCGAGCGCATACGCCGCGCACCTCGCGCGGCGCGCAGGCGAATACGGCGTGTCGGTCGGCGGCCCCGTCACCGTCGACATGAAAGCCGTGAAGGCGCGCAAGGACCAGATCTCCGGCAACTCCAACCAAGGCGTCGAGCAATGGGTACGCGGCCTCGCGAACACGACCGTGTTTCAGGGTCACGCCCGATTCGAGCGCGCCGATGCGGTGCGCGTGGGCGACGAGGTGCTCGAAGCGGAGCGCATCTTCATCAACGTCGGCGGGCGCGCGCAGATACCGGCCATGCCGGGCCTCGACACGGTGCCGTACCTGACCAACTCGACGATGATGGACGTCGACTTCCTGCCCGACCATCTCGTGATCGTCGGCGGCAGCTATGTCGGGCTCGAATTCGGCCAGATGTACCGCCGCTTCGGGTCGAAAGTCACGGTCGTCGAGAAGGGCCCGCGCCTGATCCGCCGCGAGGACGAGGACGTGTCGCAGGCCGTGCTCGAGATTCTCGCCAACGAAGGGATCGACGTGCAGCTCGATGCGACCTGCCTGAGCGCACGGCGCGACGGCAACGGCATTGCGGTCGGCCTCGACTGCGAGGGCGGCGGCCGCGAGGTCGCGGGCTCGCACCTGCTGCTTGCGGTCGGACGCGTGCCGAACACCGACGATCTCGGGCTCGACCGGGCGGGCGTCGCGACCGACGCGCGCGGCTATATCGAGGTCGACGAGCAGTTGCGCACGAACGTGCCCGGCATCTGGGCGCTCGGCGACTGCAACGGTCGCGGCGCGTTCACGCACACCGCGTACAACGACTACGAGATCGTCGCGGCCAACCTGCTCGACGGCGATCCGCGCAAGGTGTCCGACCGCATCACGGCGTACGCGATGTATATCGATCCGCCGCTCGGCCGCGTCGGCATGACGCTCGCGGAAGCGAAGCAGACGGGCCGCCGGCTGCTTGTCGGCACGCGCCCGATGACGCGCGTCGGCCGGGCCGTGGAAAAAGGCGAGAGCCAGGGTTTCATGAAGGTGATCGTCGACGCGGACAGCCACGCGATCCTCGGCGCGTCGATCCTCGGCGTGACGGGCGACGAGGTCGTGCACGGGATGCTCGACGTGATGGCCGCCGGCGCGCCGTACACGACGATCAGCCGCGCGATGCACATCCACCCGACCGTGTCGGAGCTCGTGCCGACGTTGCTGCAGGATCTGCATCCGGTCGAATGACGCGCGGCCTGACGGACGGCCGCCGCTTGAAAGCGACGGCACACCCGCCGCCCGCTCAGCTTTCGAAATACCGCGGCCGGTCGATATCGGCCAGCAGCCCCGGCTGCGTCGGCGCCCAGTCGAGCAATGCACGCGTGCGCTCGCTCGTTGCCGGCGCATCCAGTCCCGCGAACATCGCGAACCAGCCGAAGTGTTCGCCGGCTTCAGCCGCCGTTTTCGCGACGACCGGCACGTTCAACCGCCGGCCGATCACTTCCGCGATGTCCCGGAACCGCACGCCGGTATCGTCGACCGCGTGATAGCGCGCGCCGGCCGCGCCGCGTTCGATCGCGAGCCGATAGACGCGCGCCGCATCGAGCCGGTGCACGGCCGGCCAGCGGTTGCCGCCGTCGCCGAGATAGGCCGATACCCCCTTCTCCTTCGCGAACGCAATCAGGCGCGGCACGAAACCGTGATCGCCGTCACCGTGCACGGACGGCGGCAGGCGGACGACCGACGCGTGCACGCCGCGCGCCTCGAGCGCGACCGCGGTCGCCTCGGACGCACGCGGATAATTCGCCGATACCGGCACGTGCGGATCGTCCTCCGTCGCCGCGCGGCCGGGCGCGACGAGCGCGAGGCCCGACGTGACGACGAGCGGCCGCGCCGAGCCCGCGAGCACCGCGCCGATCGTCTCGATCGCGCTCCGGTCGAGTTCGCAGTTCTGCGCGAAGCGCGAGAAATCGTGATTGAATCCCGTATGGATCACCGCATCGGCGGCCTCGGCGCCCCGGGTCAGGCTGTCGAGATCCTCCAGCGACCCGCGATGGACGTCCGCGCCGGCGGCGGCCACCGCCGCCGCGGCCGCATCGGACCGCGCAAGCCCGAGCACCGAGTGCCCGGCGGCCACGAGTTCGGCGACGACGGCCGAGCCGACGAATCCCGACGCTCCCGTAACAAAGACACGCATGTTCAGCACCTCCGGATGAAATGGAGGCTTACTATCTGCCGATGGCCGCTCGCGGTGAAGCCGTGACGGTTTACCGGTAAACGAACTAACAGGATGTGATGGCCGACGCCCCCGACAACCTGCTCGGCGCGTACCTGCGTGACCGCCGCGAGAAACTCGACCCGGCGGCGCTCGGTCTGCCGGCCACGCGCCGACGCACGCCGGGCCTGCGGCGCGAGGAAGTCGCGCAGCGCGCACACGTGAGCACCGCGTGGTACACGTGGCTCGAGCAGGGCCGCGGCGGTGCGCCGTCGGCCGACGTGCTCGACCGGCTGGCCCGCGCGCTGCTGCTGAACGACGCCGAACGCGAACACCTGTTCCTGATCGGCGTCGGCCATCCGCCCGAGGTGCGCTATCACGCACCGGCCAACGTGACGCCGCGCCTGCAGCACGTGCTCGATTCGCTCGATGCGAGCCCCGCGATCGTGCGCACGGCGACCTGGGACGTCGTTGCGTGGAACGTCGCGGCGGCCGCGACGCTGACCGACTATGCGACGCTGCCGCCACCTGCGCGCAACATCCTGCGGCTGATCTTCATCGACGACGGCGTGCGCGACGCGCAGCCGAACTGGGAACGCGTCGCGCGCTTCGCGGTGGGCGCGTTTCGCGCGGATATCGCGCGCGGCGGCGCAACGCGGGCCGTGCAGGCATTCGTCGACGAGATGCGCGCGACGAGCGCCGAATTCGACACGATGTGGCGCGACCACGCTATCCGCACGCACGACGAAGGCACGAAGGAAATCCGCCATCCGCAGGCCGGCCGGATCGCGCTCGAATACTCGGCGTTCTCGGTCACGGGCCGCCCCGACCTGAGCCTCGTGATCTTCACGCCTGCGACGCCGGCTGATCGTGAGCGCATCCGGGCGCTCGTCGCGGCCCGCGAGCAGGCGCGTGAACTGCAGGCGCCGGCTGCCTGAAAACCGCGAAGGGGGCGAACTTCGAATTCGCGGGGCCGCCGCTGCATGGCCCGTAAACGCTCGTCGTGGGCTCGGCGATCGGCGTGCGCTAGGATGACGACGCGCTGCGCACGCCGATCAACCAGGCGCTTGCGAGCCTGATCCAGGACAGCGGCGTACCAGCGAATCTCGAAGCAGTATTTCTCGTTCGATATCCGCAACTGACGGACACGAACGGACAACGCCAAGAGGCGTCACGCACGAATGCGCGACGCCTCTTCTTCGTTGACCGAATGAAATCGACTACGCCGCTCGCTGCAACAGGTCGGTTGCAAAAGACCTCGCGTGCTCGACGGCCTCTTGCGCGTCGCCGAATACACCGAGCTGATCCCAGTGTTCTTCAGCCGCATACGTTCCCTTCACGGTGAGCGCCCGCTGAACGCTCAACTGCGCCGCGTACCTGCCATCTTCCAGCGGTCGGGCCGTTGCAACCACCTTGTGCGGAGGGCTCGCTCGCTCCGGCTGAATCAGCTCGACCGCGCCGCCGACCATGTCGACATGCATCAGCTCGTTCCTGGTGTTGCAGTCCGGGCAGTAGAAGCACCACCCCGCGTCCTCCTGACGGGGCCTGACCTGCCCGCGAGCCAGCACGGCACGGCATTCAACGTTTTCGCAGATGAACGGCATGGCAGTCTCCGAAGTTGTTTGCCGGAAATCCTAGCATGTCCGTCGGCGGCCAACCATCGGCATCGGCATGATTTCAGTGCGGCGAATCACGGTCGCGCGCAACAGCCCGTCACACGTCGCGCACGCCGGCCATCCAGGCGCTCGCAAGCTTCTTGTCACCCGGGATAAACTGCCTGCCTGCCCGACCCACGAACCGAGCCGCCGCCCATGCTGATCCGCGTTGCCACACCGTCCGATGCCATCCCGCTTGCCGAATTGAAGCGCGACACGTTTCGCGAAACCTTTCTGCATGACGGATTCGGCATCGACTACCCGCCGCACGATCTGGCCACTTATGAGGCCCAAGCCTACTCGGTGGAAACGATCGCGGGCCAGCTCAACGATCCCCAGTGCCGCACGTGGGTCGCCGAAAACGACGACGGCCAGTTGGTGGGGTATGCGCACGCGGGGCCGTGCAAGCTTCCTCACCCGGAAGTGACGGACGGTTCGGGGGAGATCCATCAGATCTACCTTCGGCGGGGGACGCAAGGGACCGGCGCCGGGCGCGCCTTGTTCGACGCCGCACTGGACTATCTGGCAACGGAGCGCCCCGGCCCGGTATGGCTTGGCGTGTGGTCCGGCAACGCGAAAGCCATCGCCTTCTACGAGAAGGCCGGGTTCGAGCGGGTCGGCACGTACCAATTCAAGGTCGGTGACGCGACCGATCTGGAGTTCATCTACCGTCGCTGATGCCACGGATCGAGAGTCGGTGCGATTGGCGCGCCGCGACTGGTCGGGCTGCCCTGATCGTGTGCGGCCGGGCCTTGCGGATTTCGGCCACGTGGCGGCAGGACACCTGCAGCGCTACTGAACCGGGCGGCTAGTGTCGTGGCGACCAGGACGTGCCGGTGCTGCGCGATGCGCTCGCGAGCCTGCAGGGCACGATCGCCGACTTGAAAGAAGTCGGCTCGCATTCGGTGATGTTCATCGAGGCGACGTCGATCCGCGTGCGCGACGACGGCGACAGCCTGATCTACTTCAGCCGCGCGTTTCATCGCGTGTCGCGCACGGCCTGCGTGCGGTGAATGGCGCGTGTCGCGCGTGATTACGCGGCAGCCCGCAACGCGCGCTGCCCGGCCGCCAGCGCGGCGCCCGCGAACAGCGTCAACGCCGAATACACGAGCCCGCGCGCGAGCCCCGCGCTGTCCGACACCCAGCCGATCGCGACCGGCCCCGCGATCTGCCCGAAGGCGAAGACCGTCGTGAACGCGCTGATCCCTTTTGCCCAGCCGCCGGGCGGCAGGTTGTGGCGCACGAAGGCCGTCGTCGACGCGACGGCCGACAGGAACGTCGCGCCGAACAGCACACCCGACGCGAACGCGGCCACCGGATGCACGAACATCGCCGGCATCAGCGTCGCGATGCCGAGCAGCGCGTTGAGCACGGCGAGCGCCTGGCCGCCGCGCATCCGGTCGAGCAGCCCCGACCACAGCCGCGCCGACACGACGGTCGCGACGCCAAGCATCACGTAGAACGCGGCGACCACCGTGCCGCTCATCCCCGCGCCGCGCAGCAGCGCGACGATGAACGTCATGTAGCCGATATAGCCGACGCCGAACAGGCCGTAGCCGGCCAGTGCGGGTGCGAAGCGTACGGGGCTCGCGGTCGCGGCCGGTGCCGTGCCGTCACGCGACACGGCCGGTGCCGCGTGCGCGCGCTCGATGCGGCGTGCGGCCGACACGGCCACCGCCGAGAACAGCACGCACGCGAACGCGAGCGCGAACCACGCCGGCTGCCAGCCATGTACGCCCTGCGTCAGCGCGGCCGGCACGAGCAGTGACGATGCGACGATGCCCCAACCCGTGCCGCCGTAGTAGAGCCCGAGCAGCAACCCCGCATCGCGCGGCGACGCCGACGCGAGCCGCGCGGCCAGCACGCCGCCGCTGATGAAGATCAGCGCGCTGCCGACGCCGGTCGCGAGCCGCTGCACGAGCAGCGCGTGCATGCCGGACGTGAGCCCGCATGCTGCCATCAGCAACGCGGTCAGCACGCATCCCGCCGCCAGCAGCGTGCCCGCGCGCCAGCGCCGCGACAGCAACGGAAACGCGAGTGCACCGACCAGGTAGCCGGCCGCGTTCGCCGTGTTCAGCGCGCCGGCCTGCGCGAACGTCCAGCCGAGATCGGCCTTCATCGGCGGCAGCAGCAGCGCATACGAAAAGCGCGCGAGGCCGAGCGCGATCGCGCTGCCGAGCGACAGGCCGATCGCGAGCCGCCACGCGGCGATGCGATCGGGGTCGCGGTCAGGGTAGGTACCGGTCGCGCCGGTGTCCGGCTGCGGCGGCCCCACCTGCTCCGGTTGCGGCGCTGCGCGCATCGCATGTCTCCTTTGTCGTTCGAAGCCGCGGCAAGTCGACTCGGCGAAACCGGTGTTCCGCACGCGGCAATCCCGACTGTCGAGGCTTCCGATTCTGTCGAACGATCATACTTGAGCCGTCGCATACCGGCATGCGTTGGCGACAGGAACCCGGCCGCGGCAGCCGGATCGTCGATGCATCGCCCACCGCGGGCCCTCGCGCGCGCGCGTCGGCCCCTTGCCCGCGCTACCCTCGCAACCCCGCCATGAAAGCGGTGAACAACGCGCGTCCCTCGGCCCATTCCGCCAGTCCCGCCTCCGTATTCAGATGGCCGCGCGGGCCGAGCAGCAACGGCGTCGCACCACGCTCGCTTGCCCACGCCATGCCGCGCCCGCATGGGTCGTACCCGTCGTCCGAACTGGCGATCGCCAGCACCGGCAAGCCGCCGAAATCGCCGCCCGGTAGTTCCGCGAACGCACTGGCCGCGGCCGGAAAACGCGGGCCGCCCGGATCGGGCACCGCAACGAGCCACGCGGCGCGCACGACGCGTGTCGACGCCGCATGCCAGTGCGCGAACAGCAGACAACCCAGCGAATGACAGATCAACACCGGCGGCGTCGCGGCTTGCGCAACGGCTTCATCGAGCGCGGCCATCCAGTCACGCAGGTCGGGCGCATCCCATGACGCAGGCGCCAGGCGGATGGGGCCCGGAAGTGCGGCCTCCCAACGGCTCTGCCAATGATCCGGTCCCGAGTTGCCGATCCCCGGCACGATCACGATCGTCTGGTCCATCTCCGTCTCCATGAATGAGCGAGCTCGCAGTCTGGCCTGCCGGAAACCGGCCGGGAATGGCAAATCATCGGATATTGAGACAATATGCCGATGAATTAACGGAGCGGGAAAGCGGACATGTCGAACGAAGCGCTCGATCGCCTGGATCTTTCGATCCTCGAGGCGCTGCAGGAAAATGCGCGGATGCCGCTGTCCGAAGTGGGCCGGCGCATCGGGCTGTCGCAACCGGCCACGTCGGAGCGCGTCAAGCGGCTGGAAGAGCGCGGCATCATCGCGGGCTACGGCGCACGAATCGACCCGGCCGCGCTGGGGTTGGGGATGATGGCCATCATCCGGTTGAAGACGACGCACGAACACATCCAGCCCGCGCTGCGCGCGTTCGCCGAGATGCCGCACGTCATCGAGGTCCATCGGATGACCGGCGAGGATTGCTTCCTGCTGAAGGTCCTGGTGCCGACACCGGGACAACTGGAAACCCTCATCGATGCGATTGCCCGCTTCGGCGCGGTCACGACGTCGCTGGTGCTGCGGTCCGAGCCGGTCAAGCCGCTCGGCAAGGCGCTGCTCGGTTGATGCGGTCATCGGGCCGCCGACGCGCCGCCGATGACCGGCGACGCGTGCGCCCGCATGCCCCCCTCGAACGACCTCGATCGCGGCGCTCGATGCCATTCGAATTCCCGATGAAAAATCGCCGAATGCAATGCGTCGATTCCGATTCCGGTCATCGAGAAAATGACATCGAATCCTTTATCCGCTTTAGCCGTGTTTTACGGCACGCGGGCCGCAAACCTCCTGTGTTTAGCACGTCTTAGCTAAAAACCTTGCAACGCATTGCATTCGTAAATTCATCAGACTAATATCAACGCCACTCGCCGCGCATTCACGAAATGCGTGATGAGGAGTGGCAACTTTTTAGCCGCGATTTCATGTTGAAACGCTCATGTTCACCACAGGAGAATTGACATGCAGGACACCCAGCAGATCGAATTGCTTGACTGGATGCAGGAAGACACGCACCCCGAGGCCGTCGACATGATGGTCGAGGACGCCGTGGTGCCGTTCGGCACCGCGCTCTGGCCGGTCTGAGCGGGCCACCCGTTCTCGCGGAAGGGCCTCGGCCCTTCCGCCGCTTCCGGAGACACGCATGCTGAACCTGCACCGCGCGCTGGGCTTCCACCCCGCGCTGCGCGACAAGCTGGCGCGCGGCGAGTCGGGAAAACTGCTGGTCGGCCATGACACCCGCAACCGCGACATCGCGTTGCGCGCGTTTTCCGCCCTGCCCGATTCGCTCGACGCGACCACGCTCTGCCTCGAAAGCACCCCACCCGCCGAGATCGCCGCCGCGCTCGATCGCGCCGATCTGTTCGTGCTGCTGTACGACTCGTCGTGCCTGCCGACGCCATCGCCGAGCGGGCCGCCGTTCCTCGCCGCGATCCGGCCTGCGATCGTCGAGCACTGGAGCAAGTCGGTACTGTTCAAGGATTACGGCCCGCATCTCGACGAGGCGTTCGCCGAATCGCTCGACGACATCGCGGCGCGCAACGGCCGGCTGATCGACGCGGCCGCGCGCGCCTCGCAGATCCGCTTCATCGACGAAGCCGGCAACACGCTGACGGGCTCGCTCGCGCCGGACCAGAAATGGACAAGCGTGGACGGCATGGGCAACCTCGACGTCGTGCCCGGCGAGATCGCGACCCACGTCACCGATCTCAACGGCTCGATCGTCTTCAGCGGCACGTTTCTCGGCACCGTGCCGTTCGCGATCAAGTACAAGGTGGCCGAACGACTGGCCACACTGCAGGTCGAGAACAGCACGATCGTCGGGTTCGACACCGACAACGAAGGCTTCCGGCGCGATTTCTCGACCTATCTCGACCGGCATGCGAATCACCGGCGGATCGAGGAATTCGGCATCGGCACGAACCTCGGGATTCGCGGGCTGTACGGCCGCAACGCGGGGTTCGAGGAACGCCATCCGGGCCTGCACCTCGGGCTCGGCGGCGGCGAGAACGGCAGCCACCATCTCGACCTGATCTTCGCGCGCGGCACGCTCGCGCTCGACGACCGGATCGTGTTCGACGGCGCGTTCGCCGTCTGACGAAGCGGCTGCGTGCTCAGGCTTCGGCGGCCGCCGTGTCGCCGAGCCACTTGTACATCACGAGGCTGTCGACGAAGCCGAGCCGCGCGTGACGATGTGCGCGCGGCAGGCGGCCGACGATTTCAAATCCCAGCTTCTGCCACAGCGCGACCGCCACCTCGTTCGTCGAGACGACCGAGTTGAACTGCATCGCGAGGAAACCGCGCTCGCGTGCAACCTGCTGCGAGTGCTCGCACATCAGGCGCGCGACGCCGCGGCCGCGCGCACGCTCGCTCACCATGTATCCGCAATTGCTCACGTGATTGCCGGGGCCGGCTGCGTTCGCCTTCAGATAGTACGAACCGAGCACGACGCCGTCCTCTTCGGCGATCCACGTGCAGAGCGGCGCGTCGAGCCACAGTGCGCGCGCCGCTTCCTGTGTCGGCGTTGAATCGAATGCATAGGTTTCCTGAGCGGCGACGATGGCGCGGTACGTCGGCCAGAAGCGCGGGAAATCGTCGTCGGTCATCGGGCGGATGGTGATCATGCGGAGTCTCTCGTGATTGGCATGCCGGCGGCAATGCCAGCGATCGTACCGTGATTCAGGAACGGCCGCTGCCCCGTTGCGCCGCGCTGCGATACGCGCCCGGCGGCACGCCGTACCAGCGCTTGAACGCCTGCGAGAAGCTCGACAGATCGCTGAAGCCGAGCCGCTCCGCCACGTCCGCGAGCGACAGGCCCGCGTCGCCGAGCAACGTCTCGGCCATCGCGCCGCGCGCCTGCGCGAGCAGCGCCCGGAACGTCGTGCCCTCTTCCTGCAGCCGGCGCTTGAGCGTGCGCGGGCTCGTGTTCATCAGCCGCGCCATGTCCTCAAGCGAGAACGGCGCGGACCGGGCGTCGCGGTCAGGTATTGGCGCACCATCTCCGACGTGCCCACCACGAGGTGCTGCTGTCGGATGCGCAGCGGCTGGCCCGTCATGCGCAGGCTTGCGGCGTGCCGTGCAAGCTGGAGATTCATGCGGCGCGCTGGCATGTGTTTCATCTGCAGGCGTTTTACCTGCGGTCGGCGCGGGATGCGTTGCGGACACTGGCGGGGTTTGCGGCGGAGCGGGTGGCGGTGACGGCATGACGATGAAGCCGTCACGCGCCGCGGTCGGGGCCGTGGTTCGCGGCTTCCCCGATCGGGCACCCGGCGCGTGCCCCGTCTTCGCGCCATCGACACCGGCCATTCGGCCGAATCGCCACCGTACGCACCGGATGAAAGAATGATCGTCGTCCGGGAAGCCGGCTTCGCTGCCTGAAACCCCGAACCACGAAGGCGCTGCATGCGCTCCGGCCGCGGCGCCGCTGCGTTGCACGCCGTCTCGATCCGACGACCGGCAACGCGTGCATCGCACCCCGTTCACACCGCCTGTTGCCGGCCGCATGGTCGCCTCGTTCCCTCCACCCTCTTTGTAGCTTTTAAGTTACAACGCTATCCAAGTTCGAACTGCTTCGCTATCAGCGCGACGACGGTCGCGAGGCCTTCACCGAATGGCTGAACGCCGTGCGCGACAAGCTCGCCCAGGCGCGGATTCGCGAACGCCTGCGCCGCGTGCAGACGGGCAACTTCGGCGATTGCGAGCCTGTCGGCGAAGGCGTGATCGAACTGCGCATCCCTGTCGGCGCCGGCTATCGCGTGTACTTCGGCCGGCACGGCGGCGCACTGGTACTGCTGCTGTCCGGTGGCAGCAAGAGCAGTCAAGCCGACGACATCAGGCGCGCAAAGGAACACGGGTCGAACTGGAAACGGAGGCAAATGTGACCACACTCAAAGGCGCGGTATCGCACCACGATGCGGAAGTCGCCGAACTCGGCGCCGATCGCGAACTCGCGGTGGCCTATCTGCGCGTCGCAATGGAGTCGCTCGACGATCCCGACAACCGCGCGGCCGGCCTGCTCGCGCTACGCACGGTCGCGGAAGCGTACGGCGGGCTCGGCGCCGTCGCGGCCGAAGCCGGCATCAGCCGCGAATCGCTGTATCGCACGCTGTCGCCCAACGGCAACCCGACGCTGAAAACCCTGCTCGCGGTACTCAAGACGGTCGGCCTGCGCCTGTCCGTCGTCCCCGCGCAGCCCGCACACCCGTAAGCGGCACACCGCCCGCCTGCGCCCTCACGGCCGAACCATCCACACCAGCAGCATCGCCACCGGCGCGTTCGTCATCCCCGCCGGCGGACGCTCGATCGTCGGCTCGATCGACAGCGCCTGCGCAATCGTCGCCGCGTCGTCGATCGTCGTCGAGCGCACGATCGTCATCAGCCGCGCGGGCCGGCGCAGCGTCTCGCGATACAGCGCGCCGTACCACAGCGGCCGCGTGCCGAGCGCGTCCTGCAGCACGTACGGATAACGCCACAGCCGCAACACGAGGCGGCTTTCCGGCTGCCCCGGATCGACACGGACGAACACGCGGCGCGTGCTTTCGCCATGCGTGTAGCGCGGCAGCACCGGCAGCGCATCGGCCGGCGCCTGCGGCAACAGCCAGCGCAGCGCGGTGGCCGGCGACCACGGCGTCGCGCGCTGCCAGCCGGCCTGCGCGAGATGCCGGTCGAGCGTGTCCGACGTCGCGCTCCATTGCAGCGGCAGATATTCCTCGCGGTCGCCGCCGATCTCGGTGCGCCGCATCGGCACGCGCTGCCACCCGCCGCGCAGCCACTGGTCGACGGTCATCGCGACCACGTCGCCGGCATGCGGGCGCGACGCGCGGTCGAGCTGCCATTGCGCAGGAACCGTCCATACGCCGGCCGTCGCGAGCACCACCGTCACCGCGACGAGCGCGCCCCTCGGCTGCACGTGCTCGCGCACGCGCCAGTACGCGTAGGCGCCGGCCAGCAGCGCGAACCAGGCGAGCCCGAGGCTCCAGCCGCCCAGCAGGCCAGACAGCCACGTGTCGCCGACATACAGCCGCGCGAAGCCGCCGAGCACGATCCACAGCACCACCGCCGTCACGACCGGAACCCGCCATCGCGCGGGCCGGTCGCGCGTCAGCACCCAGCCGAGGCCGCTGCTCGCGAGAATCGCGAACGCCGCGTCGGCATCGGGCAGCGGCACGTGCAGCGCGCCGGGCGGCAGGCTCGCGGGCGTCGCGCCGGGGATCCCCGCGCCGAACACCGGCACGAGCACGACGGCAACGCCGACCGTCACGAGCCACCACGCGGCCGTCAGCCAGCAGCGATGGATCATCAGCCAGACGAGAAACGCGGCCGCAACGATCAGCCCCGTATCGTGCCCGTGCAGGACGGCCAGCGCGCGCATCGTGGCGTCCACCGGTGGCGTGCGCAGGTTCTGCAGGAACGCATACAGCGCGATGTCCGCGTGCATCAGCGGATCGTTCGCGACGACATCCTGCACGAGGCCCGCGAACAGCCACACGCAGCCGACGAACAGCAGCGCGAGCACCGGCACCGCGCCCGGCAGGCCGCGCACGTATGCGATCGCGTCGTGCAGCCGCGCGCCGAACCGCGGCCAGCGGCGCGCGCAGGCGTGCACGCCTTCGACGAGCGCACGGCGCAGCAGCGGCCAGCCGCGCTGCAATGCGACGCGCACGCCGATCCACACGAGCGCGACCAGCGCCGCGACGACCAGCAGGATCACGGCGACCCGCACGCTGATCGCCGCGGCCAGCGTGGCCGACGCCCCGAACAGGATGCCCGGCGCGACGTGCACGGGCGCCCAGATGAGCGCCGAGATGACGTTGACCGGATAGAACGACCGGCGCGGCAGCGTCGCGCAGCCGACGACGACCGGCACGACCGCGCGAACCGGCGCAAGAAAACGCGCGAGCACGATGCTCTTCATGCCGTGACGCAGCACGAACTCCTCGCCGCGCGCGTAGGCGGCCGCATAGCCGAAGCGCGTCCACGCATGGCGGATCACGCCGCGGTAGCGCCGCCCGAGTTCGTAGCTGATCCCGTCGCCGATCACGGCGCCGACCGCCGCGACACCGATGGTCGCCCAGCCGTCGAGCGCGCCCGCGCCGATCAGCGCGCCGGCCGCGAACATCACGGCGCCGGCCGGCACGACCGTGCCGATCAGTGCGATCGCCTCGGCGCAGGCCGCCACGAACACGATCGCGAGCACGAGCAGCGGATGCGCGCCGATCGCGCCGATCCACGCGTGGATCGTGTCGCTCATCGCGCGTGTCTCGGCGGGGCGCCCCGGCGTGCGAACACCGGGCCGGCGCTGGCAGGGGGAACGTTCATCGGACGGTGCGCGCGGTCGCGCCGGCGTGACGGATCAATCGAACTCGTGCTGCCGCGCGTCGGCCTCGAGCGGCGCGTCGTGGTAGCCGACCGTCGCGATCTCCTGCAGATAGCGCGCAAGAAACGCGCCGATCGAGCCGGCGGCCTCGTACTGATGCACGTGGCGGAATTCGTGGGTCAGCAGGCGGCGCGTGTCCTGCCCGCGCAGCACGTACACCGCATGGCCGAGCGTGAGCCCGATCGTCCCCGGCGACAGCAGCCCCGAGTCGCGGGCGATCGCGGCCAGCGATGGCACCTCGGGAAACGGCATCCGATCGACGATCACCACGCGGATCCGCTCCGGCTGCGCGACGCCCACCGTGCGCGCGTCGTCGGCTTGCGCCGGCGTCAGCGGCGCGCCCTGCGCGATCCCGCGCGCCGCTTCGGCTTCGGCCCATGCGACGGCGGCGGGCAGCGCGGACGGCAGGATATCGGCAAGATCGATCATCACGTGGCTCCTCGGGTGGTGGGATGGCATCGGGCACCAGTTTAGTCCCGAATCGGGACGGTTCGCGGGGAGGCTCGCGACACGCGGCGCCGGCCTGTTCCGGCCGCCGCAGCCACCAGGGAATACCCTGATTCATACCCGCTCCGTCCCGTACCTTTTCCCCGCGATTATTTCGTTTCCGTGCACATTCCGCGATCCTCTATCTCGAAAATTTCCCGGATGTGTACCGTTTTCGGATTCGGCGGAATATATTGATCAGAAGAACAGCCGCGGCGACCACCGGACAGCAGTGCGCTGCGTCATCCCGAAGAGGATCGCTAGATGATCAGGGTAATTCTGGCTGACGATCACGCAGTCATGCGGGACGGACTGCGTTACATCCTGGAAAGAGCCGGCGGTTTCGAGATCGTCGGCGAGGCAAGCGACGGCTCGGCCACGCTTGCGCTGGTCGAGCGCGGCAACGCCGACGTGCTGCTGCTCGACCTGTCGATGCCCGCGCCGACCGGCATCGAGCTGATCCGGCTGGTGAAGCACCACGCGCCGTCGCTGCGCACGCTCGTGCTGACGATGCATGCGGAGGCGCAGTACGCGGCGCGCGCGTTCAAGGCCGGCGCAACCGGCTTCCTGACGAAGGACAGCGCGGCCGCCGAGCTCGTCGAGGCGGTCGGCAAGGTGGCGGCGGGCGGCGTCTACGTGAGCCCGTCGGCGGCCGAAAGCCTCGCGCTCACGCTGCGCACGCCGGCCGCGACGCTGCCGCACGAACGGCTGTCCGCGCGCGAGCTCGACGTGATGCGCCGCATCGTCTCGGGCCAGACCGTCACGCAGATCGCGACCGAACTCACGCTGAGCGCGAAGACGGTCAGCACGTACAAGACACGGATCCTCGAGAAGATGGACCTGCCGCACGAAGCCGCGCTGGTCCGCTACGCGGTGCGCCACGACCTCGACCCCGGCGGCGACGCATGACGGCCGCCGTCCCCGTCCCGCCCTTGCTCCCGGACGACGACGATCCGGACGCGTCGCGCCTGTTCATGTCGTCGCTGCCACCGGGCCGGCGCGAACGGCGGCTCGCGCTCGCGACCGTGCTCGTATCCGCCGTGATCTTCGCCGCGCTCGCGCCGTTCGCGGGCAGGCCGCTTGCGCCGGGCTGGGCGTTCATCCCCGTGTACCAGTCGGCGATCGTCGTCAACGACATGGTGACGGCCGGCCTCCTGCTCGGCCAGTACGCAATCCTGCGCGAGAAACCGCTGCTCGTGCTCGCGGGCGGCTACCTGTTCACGGGCTTCATGGCCGGCACTCACATGCTGACCTTTCCAGGGCTGTTCGCGCCGACCGGCCTGCTCGGCGCCCGCGACCAGACCACCGCCTGGCTGTACCTGTTCTGGCACAGCGGCTTTCCGCTGGCGGTCGCCGCGTACGCGCTGCTGCGCGCGACGTCGCGCGCGGCCGGCCCGATCGCGGCGCCGCAGCGCCGCGCGGCGATTCCCATCGTGCTGTGCATCGTGGCCGCGGCCGGCGCGACGGTCGCGCTCGCGCTGCTCGCGACGGCCGGCCACGACCTGCTGCCGCGCATCATGAACGGCAACCGGATGGCCGCGAAGATGACGAACGCGATCACGATCGTCTGGGGGCTGAACCTGGTGGCGCTGATGCTGATGTGGCAACGGCGGCGGCGCCATTCCGTGCTCGACCTGTGGGTGATGACGACGCTCGTAGCGTGGCTGTTCGACATCGCGCTGTCGTCGATGCTCAATCACGGGCGCTACGACCTCGGTTTCTACGCGGGACGCGCGTACGGCCTCGTCGCGTCCGGCGTCGTGTTGTTCGCGATGCTGTTCGAGAACGGCCGGCTGCATGCGCAGACGGTGCGCGCGCTGGCCGGCGCGCGCTACCAGCATCTGCTCGTCGTGCAGAAGAGCGCGCAGCTGAACGACGCGAACGAACGGCTCGAACAGCGCGTCGCCGCGCGCACCGCGCAACTGAGCGCGTCGAACCGCGACCTGCGACGCGAGGTCGAGGAGCGCGTGCGCGCCGAGCGGGCGCTGCAGGTGTCGCGCGAGGAGCTGCGCGAGATCGCCTCGATCAGCGCGAGCGCGCGCGAAGCCGAGCAGCGCCGCATCGCGCGCGAGCTGCACGACGAACTCGCGCAGACGCTCGCGACGCTGAAGAATGAGCTCGAATGGCTGATCAACCAAGTGCCGCAGGACGACGCGCCGCTGGCGCGCAAGATCGCGGCGATGCACACGATGGCGCGCGGCGCGGTGGCCGCGACGCGGCGCATCGCATCGGACCTGCGCCCGCTGATGCTCGACGATCTCGGCTTCGCCGCCGCGATGCAATGGCTCGCGGAGGATTTCCGGCAGCGTCACGGGATTGCATGCGAGCTGCACGTCGATCCGCCCGAGCTGCAGCTCGACGAGCCGTATGCGACGGCCGTGTTCCGCATCGCGCAGGAAGCGCTCGCCAACATCGCGCGGCACGCGGCCGCGTCGCATGCGGACATCGACCTCGTGTACGCGGACGACGCGATCGCGCTGACGATTCGCGACGACGGCGCGGGATTCGATCCCGGTGTGCCGCGCAAGGCGGGATCGTTCGGGCTGGTGGGGTTACGCGAGCGCGCGTACCTCGTCGGCGGCACGCTGCGGATCACGACGACGCTCGGCGAAGGGACGACGGTCGAGGTGGAGATTCCGCTGTCACCTGCACAGGTGACGGTCGCGCATGGCGGGGTTGGGGGGCCGCGCGGGTAGAAGCGACAACGCGATGGCGCCGGCGGGTGCCGCGATGCCCCGCCGCCAGCCGGTCGTCAGTGGTAATCGTCTTCGCGTCGATGGCCAGCGGCCAGGATCGGGAAGCGTCGGTCGTTCGCACCCCCGGCTCGTGAAATACCTCCGCCCCACCCGCCCATCCCCGCGCGCTACGCCCGGCGACGGCAACGGCGTGGCGCTACAATCCTTCGCCATCACCGTCCCGCGTCCTTGCGCGCCCGTGCGCCAGCGGATCGCATTCCCCTTCGCCACGATGAAAACACTCCGCAGCTACGTCCTCATCTCCTGTGCGGTGCCAGCCGGCTGGCTTGCCGTATCGCTGCTGTGCTGGCCCATCCTGCTCGCGCTGCAGGCCCTGACGACGGCCGTGTTCATCCCGCATCCGGCCGGCAGCTACATCGGGCTCGGGTTCGTGTCGACCGCGCGGCTCCTGGATTTTCCGACGAGCTTCGTCGGCGCGTTTTCGGTGCCGTTCATGAACGTGCCGCTCGGGTTCATCGCGATCGCGTGGTGGTTCGCCGTCTGGCTGATCGTACCGTCGGCATACCGGCGCTACCGCACCAAGCCGCGCGGCCGTGCGTCACGGGCCATCGTGTGGCGTGCGGTCCGATCGTGGCTGATCACGACTGTCGTGCTCTTCGTCGTCGCGATACCGTTCCTGCGGCGCTACGAGATCGTCACGCCCGATCACCTCTACGTGCGGCACCTGTTCGACTGGCACGAGCGCGCGTATCCGCTTGCATCGCTGAAGGAGATCCGCGTGGACATGCCCGAATACAGTCGCGGCATCGTCACGTGGGATTTCATGTTCGACGGCGGGAACCGCTTCTCCACGACCGCGCCGGACATCGACGCGCTCAAGTACCTGCTGTCGAACAACGCGCACGTATCGACCAACTTCAGGGTCGTTGGAAACCACGTGACGATGCGGTGACGCCGCGCGCCGTCACACCCGCGCCGCCACCATCCCCCGCTCCGACCGCGTCCACGCGACCAGCGCACCGATCCCGAGCAGCGCGAGACACACGATCGGCACGATCATCGGCCCGAACGCGGTGCCCGTCACCTTGCCGGCAAACGGCATCAGGTTCTGGCTGAAGAAGCCGCCGAGGTTGCCGATCGAGTTGATCGCCGCGACGCTCGCCGCCGCCCGCGCGCCGGTGAAATAGCGCGGCGGCATCGACCAGAAGCACGGATACAGCAACGGGATGCACGCACCGCCGAGCACCAGTGCGATGAAGCGCAGCGGCGTCGACGGCAACACGAGGCTCAGCAGGAAGCCAAGCGCGCCAAGCGCCGCGACGATCGCGATCGTGCGCAGGATGCTCTTCGCGCGGCGCAGCTTCGCCGGCAGCCACAGCAGCAGCAACACGGCGAGCGCCCACGGCAGCATGCTCAGGAAGCCGTTCGTGCTGCTCGACACGCCGAACGACTTCACGAGCGTCGGCAGCCAGTACGTCACGCCGTACAGCGACGTCGACATCAGCATGTAGGTCGCCGCGAACAGCATCACGCGCGGATCGAGCAGCGCCTTCCACGGCTGGCCGTGCTCGGCCTTCGCGGGCTTCTCGCGTTCGAGCGCGGCCTCGACGATCTGCTTCTCGCGCTCGTCGAGGAAACGCGCGTCGCGCACCGATGCGGGCAGCACGCGAAACACGACGATCGCGACGATCACCGCCGGGATGCCCGTCGCCACGAACACCCACTGCCAGCCCGCGAGCCCCCATACGCCGTTCAGGCTCAGCAGCACGCCGCCGACCAGCGAGCCGAGCATGTTCGCGAGCGCGCTGCCGAGCGTAAAGATGCCGAGCACCTTCGCGCGATAGCTCTGCGGAAACCACAGCGTCAGGTAGTAAATCACGCCGGGATAGAAGCCGGCTTCGGCGATACCGAGCACGAAGCGCAGCGCGCAGAACGCGGGCATCGACGTCGTGAAGCCCATCAGCACCGTGATGAGCCCCCACGTCAGCATGATCCGCGCCAGCCACACGCGCGCGCCGTAGCGATGCAGCGCGAGCGTGCTCGGCACCTCGAACAGCAGGTAGCCAATGAAGAACAGCGACGACGCGAGCCCGAACGCGGCTTCCGTCATCCCGAGGCTGTGCACCATCTGCAGCTTCGCGAACCCGACGTTCTGCCGGTCGATGAACGCGATCAGGAACATCACGACGAGGATGGGCATCAGGCGCCGCGACATCTTCGACATGATGCGCTGTTCTTCGGCGGACGCGGGGTCCAGGGTGTCGGTAGCGTTCACTTCAGGCTCCTTGCGTGAATCGGTTGTATTGCGGTTGCATATCGGTTGAATCGGCGTCGCGCGCGACGCTGGCACGGGCGCGACGGGTTTCGATGAAAGGCAGCGGCGGTATCAGCCCGACCGGTAGTCGTCGAGCATCGGCGCGAACATCTCGTGCCACGCGCGCGGCTTGGCCTTGATCGTGCCGGCCAGGTACAGGAATTCGACGTAGTCCATCAACTGGTTCGGCAGCACCGAGAAGCGCGTGTCCGGCGCGGCGAGCATCCGCATCACGTCGTCGTGCGACACGCCGACGCCCGACGATGCCGCGTAGAGCGCGGCCGCCGCGCGCGGGTCCTGCACGATCAGGCGGTTCGCTTCGTCGAGCGCGCCGAGAAACGCGACGGCCAGCGCGGGCGCCGTATCGACGAGCCGTTTCGGCGCGAACACGACGTCGAGCGTCATCGGCCCGAGCACGTCGACCGAATTCACGACGCGGTGAATGCCCGGCTGCCGCAGCTCGAGCGTCGAGAACGGCGGCGACGTGAAGTGCGCGGTGACGCCGTTCTCGCGGCGAATCAGCGCCTGCATCGCCTGCGGATGCGGCAGGTTCACGGTGATCGCATCAAGCTGCGCGAAATGCTTCGGGCCGAGTTGCCGGCTCGCGACCATCTGCAGCACGACCGCCGACAGCGACGTGCGGATGCCCGGCACCGCGATCCGGTCGGACGGCGTGAAGTCGCGCAGCGACGTCAGGCCCGGCCGGTTCGCGTTCAGCGACAGCGACGTGGTCGACAGCCCGCTGATGCCGATCACCTCGACGTTCGGAATGCCGCGCGCCCGCGCCCACAGCTCGATGAAACCCGGCGCGCCGGCGCCCGCGAAATCGAGCGTGCCGGCCATCATCGCGTCGTTGACGGAATTGCCGCCATCGAGCAGCACCCAGTCGACCGCGACGTCGCGCACGCCGTGGCGCGCCGCGTGCCGCTCGAACAGCCGCTGCTTCTCCATCACGAGCAGCGGCAGGTACAGCACGCCATAGCCTTTGGAAATCCGCACCGTGCGCGGCTTCGCGCGCACGAGCGCCGGCGCGGTCAGCATGCCGAGCCCGGCGGCGATCACTGCGCGGCGGCGCGGCGACGTCGTCATGCGCGCGCCGCCGTGCGGCGGACGGCAAACGGCCACGCGAAGGCCCGCGTCGCGCCACGCCCCGCGTTCGTCGCGCCCATGACATGCTGCATGTTGCCGTCTCCTTGAATATTTCTGGTATTAATGCCGTCCTTGCGTGCTGCATCCGGCTCGACACAGGTTATCGACCGAGTCTGAGAAAATGCTGACATCCCGGCCTCGGGAAAACCCCTAACCCACCCACCTGCGAAACGGCACCATGCGCATTCTCGTCGTGGAGGACGATGCCGAAATCGGCGCGGCGATCCGCAGCCGCCTGGCGCGGCTCGGCCATGCCGTCGATCTGGAAACCGACGGCGCGACCGCGCACGGGCTGCTGCGCGTCGAGCGCTTCGATCTCGTCGTGCTCGACGCGAACCTGCCCGGCATGGACGGCTTCACGGTGCTGCGCCACCTGCGCGCATCGGGCAGCACGACGCCCGTGCTGCTCGTCACCGCGCGCTCGGCGATCGACGACCGCGTGAGCGGCCTCGGCCTCGGCGCCGACGACTACCTGGTGAAACCGTTCGATTATCGCGAGCTCGACGCCCGCGTGCAGGCGCTCCTGCGCCGCAACAGCGGCCATGCGAACGACGTGCTGACACTCGGCGGCCTCGTGATCGACCGTAGCAGCCGCCTCGCGGAACTCGACGGCCAGCCGCTGTCGCTGTCGCGCCAGGAATTCGCGCTGCTCGAAATCCTCGCGAGCCGCCCGCAGCGGATCTTCTCGAAGGACGAGCTGCTGAACCAGCTGTTCAGCTTCGGCAACGAGCCGACCGCGAACGCGGTCGAGCAGTACGTGACACGCGTGCGCAAGAAGCTGCAGGGCAGCTCGGTCGAGATCCGTACCGCGCGCGGGATGGGGTACCAGATTGCGGCGCATTGACTGGTTCCCGAAGACGCTGTTCGGGCGCACGCTGCTCTTCATCGCGCTCGTCGTCGCGACCGGCGCGCTCGCGCTCGCGGCGATCGCGCGCTACTACGCGGGCGTCGCGGCCGAACGCGCGTACGACCAGTTGCTTGCGGGCGCATCGATCCAGGTCGCGGAAAACCTCTACGTACAAGGCGGCGTGCTCGCGCTGAATCCGCCGGTGGCCGCGCTGTCGACGCTGTCGCGCTACGACCTCGTCTACTACAAGGTGGTCGATTCGCGCGGCATCGTCGTGGCCGGCTACAACGATCTCGCGAGCCCCGCGACGCTCGCCGCCGCGAAACAGGGCCCCGCGTTCGCGAACGGCATGTACCAGGGCCACCGGATCCGCACCGCGACCATCGCGCGCTACATGCCCGAGGAAAGCACGCCCGGCTGGGCGCTCGTGACCGTTGCGCAAACCACCAACGCGCGCCAGCAGCTCACGAACGACATGAGCATCAAGGTCTGGACGCTGATCCTGCTGATGAGCGTACTCGCGATCGGCGCGAGCGGCCTCGCGATCCGGCGCGGCCTGCGCCCGCTCGCGCAGATCGGCGCGATCATCGCCGCGCGCGACCCGGCCGACCTGCGGCCGGTGGCCGTCGATACGCCGAGCGAGATCGATGCGATCATCGGCTCGATCAACGGGTTGATACACCGCCTGGCCGAGCGCATCAACGCGATGCAGCGCTTCATCGCGGATGCCGCGCACCAGATGCGCACGCCGCTCGCGCGGCTCGACGCGCAGATCGAGCTGCTCGACGGCGAAGCCGATCCCGCGCGCCATGCGGCGCGGCTCGACGCGTTGCGCGCGACCTGCTCGGACGTCGGGCGGCTTACCGGCCAGCTGCTCAACCATGCGATGGTGATCCATCGCACCGAGGCCGTGCCGCTGCAACCCGTCGAACTCGTCGCGCTCGCGAAGGTCGTGCTCGGCCGCACGATTCCGCTCGCGGGCGAGCGCGATGTGGCCGTCGCGTTCGCAAGCGACGCGCCGATCGCCTGGATCGACGGCGACGCGATCAGCCTGCAGGAAGCGCTGTCGAACGTGCTGCACAACGCGTTGCTGCACGGTCACGCGGACGATATCGTCGTCTCGGTCGCGACGCAGGGCAACGCCGGCGATGCCGTGACGCTGACCGTCACCGACAACGGTCGCGGGATTCCGCGCGAGCACTGGGATGTCGCGCTGCAGCCGTTCGTGCGGATCGCACCGGATGGCAGCGAACGGCGCACCGGGTCGGGCCTCGGGCTCGCGATCGTGCAGGAAGTGATGAAGGCACACGGCGGGCGCGTCGGGTTTGCGTTCCCCGATGCGGGCGGGTTCGCGGTGGTGTTGACGTTTCCGCGCGCGGCGGGAATCGGCGCGGAAAACGCATGAGCCTGCGGACCTGCGCAGCAGGCACTCAATCGTCGCTGTCGTCATCGAAGCGGTTACGCTCCACGTGCCGCGCGACCACCCGGTCCAGCTCGTCGTACTGACGATCGCAAAACAGCCGGCACAACGTATCGACGTCCGCGCGCGTGTCGACGTCGATCGTGTCGACATGCCGCTCCAGCTTGCCCTTGCCGATCCCGAACAGCCCCTTCTTCATCCGCATGGATACGGCATTCAGCTGGAAGCCGCCCGCATGCGCATCGCTCAACGCGGTCACCCACAACTCCCGCTGATCGTCGGCATGCTGCAGCACGAGAGCCGGCAACGGGCCTTCCTGCGTATCGTCCCATTCGGCATGCTGCGCCGCCCACGGGAATGCATCGAATGCCTGCATGAACGACGGGTAATCCGTCGCCCCCTGCGGATCCAGTTGCTCGAAATCGTGGCCGACCTTCTGAATGGAGTAAGTCAACATGGCGCGCTAGCCCCCGTGGCGTTCGAGTTCAGGAGAACGTCAATTTACGCCGAATATCGGAAACGTCACACTCACTACGCCGCTACGGCCTCCCCGCCGAGATACGCATCGCGCACGCGCTCGTCGTCGAGCAGCGTCTTCGCGGGCCCTTCGAGCACGACGCGTCCCGTCTGCAACACATACCCGTAATGCGCGATCTCCAGCGCGAGGCTCGCGTTCTGCTCGACCATGAACACCGTCACGCCCTGCTTATTGATCGCATCGATCAGTTCGAGCACCTTGTCGACGTACAGCGGCGACAGCCCCATCGTCGGCTCGTCCATGCAGATCAGCTTCGGTCGCGCCATCAGCGCCCGCGCCATCGCGAGCATCTGCTGCTCGCCGCCCGACAGCGTGCCCGCTCGCTGCGTCAGCCGCTCGCGCACCCGCGGAAACAGGTCGAGCACGCGCTCGTAGTCGTGCGCCACCGCCGTGCGGTCGCCACGCGTGTACGCGCCCATCAGCAGGTTCTCGCGCACGCTCATGTCGCCGAACAGCCGCCGCGCCTCGGGCACGGCCGCGATCCCGCGCCGCACGCGCTGCGGCGTCGCGAGCGCCGTGACGTCGTCGCCGTCGAAGCGCACGACGCCGCGGCGCGGCCGCATCAACCCGAGAATCAGTTTCATCGTCGTCGACTTGCCGCTCGCGTTGCCGCCGAGCAGGCTGACGATCTGCCCGCGACCAACCTCGAAGTTCACGTCGAAATGCACCTGCACCGGCCCGTAGAACGTGTCGAGGTGTTCGAGTGTCAGCAACGCGTCGGTCATGGTCGTGTGGAGCCCTGAAGAAAGTGCGGTCATGCGGCCGCCTGTGCCGCGCGGCCGGCCGGTGCGCCGCCCGCATGGCGACGGCCGAGGTACGCCTCGATCACGCGCGGATCGTGCCGCACGTCGCGTGGCGCGCCTTCGGCGATCTTCACGCCGTTGTCGAGCACCATCACGCGGTCGGACACGCGCATCACGAGTTCGAGCTTGTGCTCGATCAGCAGGATCGTCAGGCCGCGCGCCTTCAGCGACTGGATCAGTTGCAGCATCTCGGCCGTCTCCGTCTCGTTCATCCCGGCCGTCGGTTCGTCGAGCAGCAGCAGGCGCGGATGCAGCGCGAGCGCGCGGCCGATCTCCACGCGCCGCCGGTTCGCATACGACAGGCTGTGCGCCGGATGATCGATGCGCGGCGTGAGCCGCTCGCCGAACCCGGCGACGATCGCGCGCGCCTCGTCGCGCAGCGCGGCTTCCTCGCGCCGCACGGCCGCGGGCCGCACGAGCGCGCGCAGCACCTCGGCCGCCGCGCCGAGCGCGGGCCAGCCCGGCCGCGCCGCGCGCAACCGCGCATGCGCGCCGATCAGCACGTTGTCGAGCACGCTCAGGTTGCCGAACACGCGGCCGTGCTGGAACGTGCGCGCGATGCCGAGCGCCGCCAGGCGTTCGGGCGCCGTGCCCGTGATGTCGCGGCCGTCGAACGTCACGCGGCCGGCATCGGGCCGGTCGGCGCCCGCGATCAGGTTGAACAGCGTCGACTTGCCCGCGCCGTTCGGCCCGATCACGCTCAGCAGTTCACCGTCGGCGAGTGACAGGCTCGCGCCGTCGAGCGCGGTCACGCCGTCGAAGCGGCGCGTCAGGCCCTGCACGTCGAGCAGGGGTCGATGGGGGGTCATCGTGTTCCTCCTTACACCGTGCCGAGCAGGCCCTGCGGCCGGAACCGGACGAGCAGCAGCAGCACGAGGCCGTAGATCAGCATCCGGTAGTCGGCCGCCCAGCGGAACAGCTCGGGCAGCCCGATCAGCGCGATCGCGCCGGCGATGCCGCCGAGCACGTTGCCGAGCCCGCCGAGGATCACCATCGTCAGCGCGAGGATCGACACCTGCGAATCGAAGGTCTGGTGATTGATGTAGCTGTACAGATGCGCGGCGATCCCGCCGCTCACACCGGCCGCGACGCCGCCGACCGCGAACGCGATCGCCTTGTAGCGGTTCGGCGCGATACCGTGCGCACGCGCGGCGACCTCGTCCTCGCGCACCGCGCGCAGCGTGCGGCCGAGATGCGAGCGCAGCAGCCGCACCTGCACGAGCGCGAACCCGACGAGCACCGCGAACGTGAACCAGTACGCGGCACGCGCGGTCGTCGCCCACGGCAGCGGTGCGATGCCGGTGATGCCGAGCGGGCCGCGCGTGAGGCCGTCCCAGTTCAGGATCACGAGGCTCACCACTTCGCCGATGCCGAGCGTCGCGATCGACACGTAGTGCCCGCGCAGCCGGAATGCCGGATAGACGAGCAGCGTGCCGAGCACGGCCGTGATGACGCCCGCGCACGGGATCGTCACGGCCGGCGACCAGCCGAGATCCGACGACAGCAGCGCCGACGCATACGCGCCGATCACGAGCAGCGCCGCGTGACCGAGCGAGATCTGCCCGACCGTGCCCGCGACCAGCGTGAGGCTCAGCGCGAGCAGCCCGTACAGCCACGCGTTGGTCAGCGTCTGCAGCACGTACGGCGACGCGCCGAGCCACGGCAGCACGGCCGCCAGTGCGACCAGCACGACGAGTACCGGGCGCGGCACGCGCACGGCCTTCGCGGCCGCGAGGAAGGTGCCGGTCATCGGCTCGGGCGGCAGCGCGCGGTTCGCACTGAACAGCCCGTTCGGCCGCCATACGAGGAACACGATCAGCAGCCCGAACGCGAACAGGTCGCGATAGCTGGTGCCGAACAGCGCGACGCCGTAGCTTTCGACGAGCCCGAGCAGCAGGCTGCCCGCGATCGCGCCCGGCACGTTGCCGAGCCCGCCGATCAGCAGTGCGACCACGCCCTTCAGTGTCGCCTGGAAGCCCATCGCCGGATCGATGCTGTTGTAGTACATGCCGACCAGCAGCCCGCTCACGCCGCCGAGCGCGCACGCAATCGCGAACACGGCCTGGTTCACGCGGTCGACGTCGACCCCCATCTGCAGTGCCGCGTCGCGATCCTGCGCGGTCGCACGCACGGCCCAGCCGAGCCGCGTGAAGCGCAGGAAGCCGTACAGCAGCGCGGCCGCCGCGATGCCGATGCCCGCGATCAGCAGGTCGAGCGAGCCGAGCGTCGCGCCGGCGATCCGCAGATGCCAGTCCGGCAGCGGCGTCGGCACCGCGCGCGGGTCCGCGCCGAACGCGAGCTGCGCGAGCTGGTCGAGGATGAAGCTGATGCCGATCGTCGCGAGCAGCGGTGCGATGCGCGCCGCGTGGCGCAGCGGCCGCAGTCCGATCCGCTCGATTGCGACGCCGAGCGCGCCGCAGCCGACCACGACCGCGGCGAGCGCGACCGGCAGCGGCAGCCCGAAGCGCGTCAGGCACAGCCAGCCGATGAACGCGCCGGCCATGTAGACCGAGCCGTGCGCGAAGTTGATCAGGTGCGACACGCCGAAGATCAGCGCGAGCCCGACCGCGAGCAGCGCGTAGATGTTGCCGACGATGAGGCCGTTGAGCGTGTAGTCGAGCCAGGAAGCCATCACGATGCGTCCGTCACGTGCATTCGGTTCAGGTTCAGCGTGCGGCGAGCTGCGGTTTCGCGCCGTCCCACAGCGCCCACTGCCCCTGCTTCACGACGAGATAGACGGTGCGTGCGCCCGCGACGCGGCGCGTCTGCGGATCGAAGCGCACCTTGCCGAAGATCACGCTCGGCACGTCGCTGATTTTCGCGAAGCCGTCGTGCGCGGCCTGGCGCGTCGTGCCGTAGCGGCGCAGCACCTCGGCCGACAGGATCAGCGCGTCGTATGCGCGCGCAACGAACGAATCGGGATCGGCGTGGAATTTCGCGCGATAGCGCTGCACGAACGCCTGCACCTCGGGGCGCGGCTCGGCCGGGAAGAAGTTCGATTCCGTATAGACGCCGTCGACGGCCGCGCCGCCCAGCTCGAGGAATTTCGGCGAATACACGGAGCCGACCGCCGCGATCGGCAGCGTGACGCCGGACGTGCGCGCCTGCCGCACGATCTGCGCGCCGTCCGCGTAGTACGAGATCAGCACGATCGAATCGGGCTTCGATGCGCCGATCCGCACGAGCGTCGAGCGGAAATCCTTCTCCGTCGGCTGATAGCCTTCGGCCGCGACGACCTGCGCGCCGAGCCCGGCCACCGCCTTCGCGAAAATGTCCTTGCTGGTACGGCCCCAGTCGGTGTTCAGGTACAGCACCGCGATCCGCTTGAAGCCGAGCTCCTTCACCGCGTAGCGCGCGAGCAGCGGCTGCTCCTCGGCCTGACTCAGCGCGGTGCTCCACAGATAGTCGCCGCCCTTCGTGAAGTCCGGATGCGAGTTCGTGAAGCCGAACTGGATCAGTTGCCCGCGCTGGTAGATCGGCGACGCGGCCATCGACGTCGCGCTGGAGAAGTCGCCCAGCTCGATCGCGATGCGCGGATCGGCGACGAACTTCTGCGCGATCGCCACGGCCTGGCGCGGGTCGCTGCGGCTGTCCTGGAAGTCGACTGCGAGCGGCCGGCCGTGAATGCCGCCGCTGCCGTTGATCTCGTCGAGCGCGAGATCGAAGCCGCGCTTCCATTGTTCGCCGTACTGCGCGTCCTGGCCCGTGAGCGGCCCGCTCACGCCGATCACCACCGGCTCGCCCGACACGCCCGCCGCGAGCGCGCCGCCCGTCGACAAGCCCCATGCGGCAGCAAGCGCCGCCACCGTGCCCAGCACGCGTCGCCATGCACCGCGTGCGTCGTTCCCCGAAACGTTCATGCGTCCCCCAGCTTCAGTCAGTCGAAAAGAGTGAGGGCATGTAACCATCCGGGTCAGGGCGATCCAACGAAGTTTTGCGCATATCGATATCGCGCGCGGCGCGAACGGGTGGGGGCTCGCGAACGCCCGCCTGCATGCCCCGCATCGCCCGACGCGTCGGCATGCATCGCATCACGTTGATTCGATTGGCGTTTCGCTCTCGTCACCCGTCGCAGCCGACGCACGCGCGCGCACCACCGGCCATCGCAACGATCGGGCCGTTCGCAGTTTTCGCGCTGTCGATAGCAAGAATGATTATATGAATCACGCATGCTCACACTCCTACAATGCGCAAATCGCATCATCGGAAGGTGTCATGGAGCTGCATCAACTCGAAGCCTTTTCCGCGGTCATGTCGGCCGGCAGCGTGACCGGCGCGGGCGAACTGCTCGGCCGCTCGCAGCCGGCCGTCACGCGGCAGATCCAGGAGCTCGAAGCCGATCTCGGCTACGCGCTGTTCGACCGCCACGGCCCGCGCGTCACGCCGACGCGGCGCGCGTTCCTGCTCTACGAGGAAGTCGAACGCTCGCTGGTCGGCCTGCGTGCGATCGAGGCGCGCGCACGGGCGCTCGGCGACGAAACCGCCGAACCCGTACGCATCGCGGCAACGCCTTCGCTCGCGGCCACGCTCGTGCCGGCCGCGCTCGCCGCGCTGCCCGACGGCGCGCAGGCGCCCCACTACCAGTTGCGCAGCGAATCGGCCGAGCATGTCGTGCACGAGGTGCTGGCCGGCACGGCCGATGTCGGCGTCGTCACGCTGCCGATGGCGCATGCGGGGCTCGACGTGCACTGGATCGCGCAGACGCCGTGCGTTGCCGTACTGCCTGCCGGCGATCCGCTCGCGGCGCAGCCACGCATCGCGCTGCGCGATCTCGCACGCCGCCGCATCGTGACGGTCGCGAACCGGCACCGGTTGCGCCAGCGGATCGATGCGGCATTCGCGGCCGCGCGGGTCGACGCGCGAGTATTCATCGAAACCAACGCGTCGCTGAATGCGGTGATGGCCGCGCGTGCGGGCATCGGGATCGGCATCGTCGATCCGGCGACGGGCGTCGCGCTGCCGGTGGACGGCGTCGTCGCACGCCCGCTCGACGTCGACATCCCGTTCGCGTTCGGTGTCGCGACGCCGGCCGGCAAGGCCCGCACGTCCGCCGTCGATGCGCTGCTCGACGCACTGCACCGTACGACGCGCGCGCTGCTCGACGACGTGATCTTTCACGACGCCGCCGCGCACGACGCGTTGCTGCGCGGTGACCGGCTGCGTGCCGAACGCGCGCCGCGCGGCGCAACCCGCACGACGCGCGCACGCCGTACCCGCCCGGAGGCCGCATGACGACACGGCCCGATGCACTCCCCGCGCTCGAAGCCCGGCTCGCGCAGGACCTGCGCTGGCTCGACCTGCCCGCGCCGTCGTGGGTGCCGCCGCGCGAGGCCGACGGCACACGCGTGCTCGACGTCGCGATCGTCGGCGGCGGCATGGCCGGGCTCGCGGCCTCCGCCGAACTACGCCTGCTCGGCATCGACAACCAGTGCGTGATCGACCGCGCGCCGGCCGGCTACGAAGGCCCATGGGTCACGTTCGCGCGGATGGACACGCTGCGCTCGCCGAAGCAGCTCGCGGGCCCCGCGCTCGGGCTGCCCGCGCTGACGTTCCGTGCCTGGTTCGAAGCGCAATACGGCTGCGATGCGTGGGACGCGCTCCACAAGATTCCCCGCACGCAATGGATGGACTACCTGCGCTGGTACCGGCGCGTGCTCGGCCTGCAGGTATGCAACGACACCACGCTCGTCGCGCTGCGCCCGCGCGACGACGGCCTGCTCGCGCTCGACGTGCACGGCAACGGTGAAGCCCGGACGCTGCTGGCGCGGCACGTGGTACTCGCCACCGGCCGCGACGGGCTCGGCGGACCATACGTACCGCCCGTCGCGCAACGCGCACCGCGCACGCGCTGGGCCCATTCGTCGGAGCCGATCGATTTCGCGGCGCTCGCGGGCAAGCGCATCGGCGTGGTCGGTGCGGGCGCATCCGCGTTCGACAATGCAGGCACCGCGCTGGAGGCCGGCGCCGCGCGCGTCGACCTGTTCTTTCGCCGCACGGACATTCCGCGCATCAACAAGCTGACGGGCATCGGCAGCCCGGGCCTCGTGCACGGTTACGCCGATCTCGACGACGCGACGAAGTGGCGCTTCATGCACTACGCGCTGACGTCGCAGACGCCGCCGCCGCGCGACAGCGTGCTGCGCGTGTCGCGTCACGCGCATGCGCATTTTCATGCGGGCAGCCCGATCGAGACGCTCGCGGAACACGCGGACGGGCTCGACGTGACGACGCCGCGCGGACACTACACGGTCGACTTCCTGATCTTCGCGACCGGCTTTCATTCGGACTGGACGACGCGCGCGGAATTCGCGTCGTTCGGCGCGCAGGTTCGGCGCTGGAAGGATCGCTATCGACCGGAGCCGGGCATGTGGATCGACGAGCTCGCCGAGTCGCCCGATCTCGGCCCCGCGTTCGCGTTCCAGGAGCGCGAGCCCGGCGCATGTGCGGCCATCACGCGGATCCACTGCTTCAACCATGCGGCGAGCCTGAGCCACGGCAAGCTGTCCGGCGATATCCCGGCCATCAGCGCGGGCGCCAGGCGGCTCGCGCGCGGGATTGCGAGCCGCCTGTTCGACGCGGACCGCGATCGTCACTACGACGCGCTCGTCGCGTACGCGAACGCAGAACTGCAAGGCGACGAATGGCACGACACCGACGCGTGAGCGCGCGTCCATCGATCACATTGACGACGAAGGGAACCCGAAACGATGACTGAATCCATCCCGCCGGCCGCCGCGCCGGACACGATCGACGCGATCGCCGGCCTGCGTGCCGGCGACGCCGTCGCCGCGCTGCGCCACGCGCGCGACAAGGTGCTGCTTCATACGCGGCTGAGCGAAGCTGCGCTGTTCGATCCCGCGTTGCCCGATCTTGCATTGATCGAAAGACTGCACGCGGCACGGTATGTCGCACACCAATCGAATGCGCAGGCATTGGCCGACACTTATCGCGCACGACTGATCGACGCAGGCGGCACGCCCGACGACATCGCACGCGCAGACGCCGATGCATTCGACGCATTGCCCCGCCGCATCGGCGCGATCCTTGCGCATGCGCGCCTGCTGACGCGCGCCCCCGTCGATGCGCGCCCGTCCGACCTCGACGCGCTGAAGTCGGCCGGGCTCACGACGCCCGCGATCGTCGCGCTGTCGCAGCTCGTGGCATTCGTCGCGTATCAGTTGCGGGTTGCCGTTGCCGCGCGGGCGCTTCAGGCACACGTCACCAGGGAGGCCGCATGACGACGGTCACGCACGGCTTCACGTCCGACACGCTCGGCTGGCGTGCCTGGCTCGACACCGTGTCGCTCGATGCCGCGACGCCCGATCAGCTCGCCGTGCTCGAAGCGAGCCACCCGCAAGCGAAGACGTCCGACTATTACCTGCTGCTCGTCCATCTTCCCGAGATCCTGCGGCAGCGTTCCGGCGTATTCAACGCGATCATGTACGGCCCCGGCGGGCTGTCGCGCGCGGAGCGCGAGCTGGCGAGCACGGCCGTGTCGCGCGTGAACGGCTGCGTGTACTGCGCGTCCGTGCATGCTCAGCGCTTCACCCAGCTCGCGAAACGCACCGACGCGATCGAGCAGGTGTTCGACGATCCGGCGACGGCCGGCACGACGGCGCGCGAACGCGCGATCGTCCGCTATGCGATCGCGCTGACGGAGCGGCCCGATACGGTCGATGCGAGCGATATTGCAGCGCTGGAAACCGAAGGGTTGACGCATGAGGAGATTCTCGACCTGTCGCACGCGGTCGCGATCTTCGCGTGGGCGAACCGATTGATGCTGACGCTGGGCGAGCCGGTGTTTCCGGAGCCGGCGGACAGCGCCTGACCATGTGGCGGTACCTGCACCTTTACTCGGGATCGACCCGATCGCGGCGCGGCACGCCGCGCCCATGTGCGCATCGGCGACGCGCATGGCGGGCGCCCGGCCCTCGCGTCAAAACACGCCCGGAATCAGCCGGTACCGCACCTTCTCCTTGTACGCGCGATAATCCGGGTCTTCCGACAACACTCTTTCCTCGAGACAGATCCGCCCGATCTGCAGCAGCATCCAGCTCGTGATCATGAACACGTTTCGTGGGCTGTAGTTGGCGAGCACGAAACCGATTTCGGACAACAAGTAGGCGGCATAGATCGGGTGGCGCACGAACCGGTACGCACCGACCGAAACGACCCCGCGATTGGCGGGCAGCAGACCGAACGAGCGCCCCAGTGACAGCTTCGCGAACAGCTGGCACGCAATCCCGCAAAACTGCAAGGTTCCGCCGGCCCACTCAGGAATCAGTTGGGTACTGGCGTCCAGTTGATAGGCGAGGCAGTAGAACGAGCCGCCGAGGGAAAAGAACACCGCGACCGGATGCCAGTCGCGCCGCTTCGGCAATTTCGCGAATGCTGACAAGCCAACGGTCAATGCCGCGGAGACGAACAGCAGGATCAGCGTGATCCGGCCTGGATTCTGGCGCCAAGGTATATAAGTCAGACAGGCAAATACGCCCAGCACGGTCACCGAACACACGCGAGCGCCAAGTTCGACCAGATTGATTGGCTCCGACGCCCCATCCGCACCCGCAGCATGCGGCATCAGGGTGCCCTGCGCACACGCTCCCCGCCCCCCTGCGTCCTGTGTGGCCTGTGTCATCTTGCTAACCCCGTCATTTATTGCGGTTATTTTTTTCCGTTTCAGATTAGCATGTCAAACCTGTCGAAGCGGGCCAAAGTTTTGACTTGGTGACGCCGATTAGTGTAATTCCCGAGAAACCAGCCAAATGGAAAACCGGAAGGGTTGAATATCCCGGTTGCCGGACGGTACGCCGCACATTCCACGCCCCGGGCGGATGAAACGATTCCCGTTCTCCGTAAGTTGACTGGCTTGCATTCCGACGGAATCGGGCCCGGGTAAACGCCATGTATGTCATGGCTGCGATCGCAACGGAATCGACGCCCGGCCCCGCGAACTTCGCATCGGCATACCCTTTTGTACGGCCGTCGCGGCCTCGCCGGGATACCCGCGTCACGCCTTGTGCGTCGACAGCAAAATACTCGTCTCGGTATTCGCGATCCCGTCGATCAGCCGGATCGCGCCGAGCACCCGATCGAAGTGCTCGAGCGAATCGGCATGCAGCTCGGCGACGAGATCCCAGCGCCCGTTGGTGCTGTGGATCGACGCGACGTTCGGATGGCCGCGCAGCACCTTCACCACTTCCGCGCCGCGATTGCCCTGCACGGCGATCGACATCAGCGCGCGGATCCGGTGCCGTTCCGCCGCCGGCTTGAGCCGCACCGTATAGCCGACGATCACGCCGTTCTTCTCCAGCCGCGTCAGCCGGTTCTGCACGGTCGCGCGCGCGACGCGCAATTCCTTCGCCAGCGCGACGACCGGCAGTCGCGCGTTGTCGCGCAGCAGCGCGATGAGCTGCCGGTCGACGTCGTCGAGCGTGATCATGAGTGGCGCTTCCTTGTTGAACGCAAACCGGCTGCCAGCGTGCCCGAGGCTGCGCGTTCCGACCAACCGGTATTGATCAAATTGCCAAATCTGGCCAGCATTTTGACAAGTCTATCGATAAATCTGCCACTTTTGCCGCCTTTTTGTTGGCTCGACTCGCGGAAATAATGACGCTATCGACCGGCGGGACATGTCGCGCCGCCGCTTTCCGCGAAGCCGGGACGCGCGCCGATGCACCGCCCGGTCGACCGGAATGCCAGGGGCACGCTGACCGGCACTGAGTATTTGAAGCATGGGACTCGAATAGGCGCTCAAGCGCCAGCTCGGATCGACCGCACAAGGCATGGGACCCGAGCAAGCGCTCAAGCGCCAACTCGGATCGACCGCACAAGGCATGGGACCCGAGCAAGCGCTCAAGCGCCAACTCGGGTCGACCGCACAAGGCATGGGACCCGAGCAAGCGCTAAAGCGCCAACTCGGGTCGACCGCACAAGGCATGGGACCCGAGTAAGCGCTAAAGCGCTAACTCGGGTCGACAGGAGACACACTGATGACCCGCTTCCTCGACGTTCCCGCCACCGCCCGACTGATCGCCAGGACCGGCGTCACGACGTTCCTCCGCGAACTCGTCGACACACTGCACGCCGACTACCTGCAATGGGCCGACTTCGACAAGTCACCGCGCGTCGCGTGCCACTCGCGCGACGGCGTGATCGAACTGATGCCCGTCGCGAACGCGTCGCTGTTCGCGTTCAAGTATGTGAACGGCCACCCCGTCAACGCCGCGCGCGGGATGCACACGGTGATGGCGTTCGGCGCGCTCGCCGAAGTCGATACCGGCTACCCGCTGCTGCTCGCCGAACTCACGCTGACCACCGCGCTGCGCACGGCCGCCACGTCGGTGCTCGCCGCACAAGCCCTCGCGCGCCCCGACTCGCGCACGATGGCGCTGATCGGCAACGGCGCGCAGAGCGAATTCCAGGCGATCGCGTTCCACACGCTGCTCGGCATCGACGAAATCCACGTGTTCGACGTCGATCCGCGCGCGACCGACAAGCTCGTGCAGAACCTCGCCGCGTACCCGGCGCTGCGCGTCGTGCGCGCCGCGTCGACCGCCGACGCCGTGCGTGGCGCCGACATCGTGACGACCGTCACCGCCGACAAGGCGTACGCGACGATCGTCACCACCGACATGATCGAGCCCGGCATGCACCTGAACGCCGTGGGCGGCGATTGCCCGGGCAAGACCGAACTCGCAGCGGGCGTGCTGCAAGCGGGCCGCGTGTTCGTCGAATTCGAGCCGCAGTCGCGCATCGAAGGCGAGATCCAGCAGATGCCGGCCGACTTCCCCGTCACCGAGCTGTGGCGCGTGCTGCAACGCGAGACGACCGGCCGCGAACGCGCGGACGAAGTCACGGTGTTCGACTCGGTCGGCTTCGCGCTCGAGGATTACTCGGCGCTGCGCTACCTGTATGCGCTCGCGCAACGGCACAACGCGGGTGTCGAGATCGCATTGATTCCGCCCGCCGTCGACCCGAAGAACCTGTTCGCGCTGATCGACGACCCGGCCGCGATCGCGCAGGGTCACGCGGCGTACGTGACCGAAGCCGTCGCCGCATTCGCGCGCTGACCGTCACACCCGGGCGGCGCGTACCAAGCCGCCCGGCCCGTTGCCTTTCGCTCCCGCCTTCCATGAATCTCGTATCGATCCAGGCGCCGGCCGCCGTCGTGATGATCCGGCCGCACGGCTTCCTGCCGAACCCGCAGACGGCGGCCGACAACGCGTTCCAGCGCACGGCCGAAGGCGGCTCGACCGACACGTCGTCGGTGTCCGCCGCCGCACGCGACGAAGTCACGGCCGCCGCGCAGACGCTCGCCGATGCAGGCGTGCGCGTGCACGTGTTCGACGACCATGGCGAGCGCGACACGCCCGACTCCGTGTTCCCGAACAACTGGTTCTCGACGCATCCGGGCGGCCACGTCGCGCTGTATCCGATGCACAGCCCGAACCGCCGCCGCGAACGGCGCGCGGATGTGATCGAGATGCTGAAGGCCGAGTACCGCGTGCAGGACGTGATCGACTACTCGGGCCTCGAATACGACGACGTGTTCCTCGAAGGCACCGGCGCGATGGTGCTCGACCACGTCGCGCGGATCGCGTACACCGCGCGGTCGCGCCGCGCCGATCCGGTCGCGCTCGAACGCTTCTGCACGCATTTCAATTTCGAACCGATCTGCTTCGATACGGCCGATGCCGACGGGCGGCCGATCTATCACACGAACGTGATGATGAGCGTCGCGACCGAGTTCGCGATGGTCGGCCTCGACCTGATCGCCGACGGCCGGCGTCGCGCCGAGATCGCGCAACGGCTGACCGAAACGGGCCGCACGGTGATCGCGCTCGATGCATCGCAGATCGCGAACTTCGCGGGCAATACGCTGGAATTGTCGGGAAGCAACGGGCGCGTGCTTGCGCTGTCGCGGCGTGCGTTCGATTGCCTCACACCCGACCAGCGCGCGACGATCGAGCACTCCGCACGGCTGCTGCCGCTCGACGTGCCGACGATCGAACTGGCCGGCGGATCGGTGCGCTGCATGCTCGCGGGGATTCATCTCGCGCGGCGGGCGGCCGCGCCGGATACGATCGCCGTCGAATCGGCCGCCTTGCCGCGCGAGACGACGCCGCACATCTGACCCGCAGGCTCGCCAAGCGCAAACGGCTGCCGATGCGATGCAACGGCAGCCGTTTTTGGTTCGAAGGGCATTGAATCGGCGAGCGTCGGCCCGCATCGTCAACGCAGCGGAATGCTCCGGCATCCGAACGATACCGGAGCCCGCCGCACCGTTCACCCCGCCAGCAGCTTCAACCCGGCCGGCAGCGTTTCGCCGAACACGCGCACCGTGTCGGCTTCGTCGAACGCGATTGCCTCGCGCACCATGTCGATCCACGCCGCCGACGCATTCGCGGCCGACAGACGCTTGATCACCGCGTCGCGTGTCTCGTCCGGCAGGTCGCGCGAACGGTCGCCGGTCATCCGCGCGATCTGCGCCGCCGCGAACGCGGCCGGTTCGACCTGTTTCCAGTCGAGCGCGAACAGCGCATCGAGCCAGCCTTTGGCGACTTCCGCCGGCACGACACTGTGCGCGCTGCCATAGAACGGCCGCCGCGCGCCGATGCGCCCGAGCGCCCACGCGCACAGCGCACGATCGGCCGGCTTCTGCAATTGCGCGATCAGCCGCCCGGCCAGTTCGACCTTGCGCTCGACGGGCAGCCGCTCGAGCGACGCGGACAGCCGCGTCATGTCGGCCGGCCCGACCTTGCCCGGATCGAACGGCAGCTTGCGTCGCTTGTCGTCGGTCGGTTCGAGGAACGCGATCGCGTCGCGCACCTGCGCCTGCGCATCGTCGTCGAGACCACCGGCCACGCGCCGCCACAACGTCCACCACTCGGACCACACCTGGGCGTCGGTCACATACTGAATCCCGTCGTCGAACAGCGGCCACAGCTGCTCGATGCGCCACGCATCGAGCGGATGCCCGAACCCCGGACGCAGGCAATAGCCGGCGAGGTTCAGCCATGCCCGTTCATGATCGGCCGAGCGCCGGCGCCGCCGCGCGCGCGCGAGCAGCGCATCGAACAGTTCGCGCGCGAGCGCAACGTCCCACTCCTCGCGCGCGCCGAGCACCTGTTCGAGCTGCGCGCGCAGCCGGCGCGTGTCTTTCGGCGTGACGCCGGCGGCCTTGCTGCCGAACGAGCGCTCGATCAATTCGATCGCCTGGTCGAGACGCGGATGCCGCGCGAGCGCAGCGTCGTCGCCCTGCGCAGGCGCGTCGCCGCGCAACTGGAATTCGAGCCGCCAGCGGCGCGACGCATCGTCGGTCGCGATGCAGTGCATTTCGAGCGTGCCGACCTCGGTCAGCGACGCGGTGAGCTTCACCGGCGTTTCGCGCGCATCGCTGCCCGCCCGCCGCTCGACGACCGTCGCGATCGGCGGCAGCCGCACGAAATCGCCGCCGTCGAGATCGACGAGGTCGCCGGGCCGGTACGCGGTGTCGGCCACCGTCGACACGAGGTGGAAACGCACCGGCTGCCCGAGTTGCAGCGCGAACGTGCGATCGTCGAGCCGGATCTCGTACCCCTCCTCCGCGCCGCGCGGCAGCAGGCAAACGCCACGCGCGGCGGCGCCTTCCGCACCGTCGTCGAGCACGAGGAAATAGCTGCGCGCGGAGCCCCCGCCGATGCGCGGCGCATGCCCGGCGCGCGCGAGCCCGTAGGCCACCGCACCGCGCGCGACCGCCACATCCGGATGCGCGTTGTGCAGCACGTCGAGCGGCGCGCCACGCCACGCGCCGAGCGTCTGCGCGAGACGGCCGGCAAGCGCGCCCGCGCGGAACACGCCGCCGTTGAGCAGCAGCGTGTCGGGCAGCGGGCCTTCGGCATGACGGTTCAGGAACGCGGCGACGTGCCGCGTGACGGCCGCATCGCTCGCATACGGCAGCCCGAATTCGACGATCGCGGCGCGCGCACGGCGCGGCAACTCGCCGGCTTCGACCTGCGGGAAGAACCCTTCGACGACGACCTGCTCGACTTCCTGCCGCGTCAGCTCGGCCGAACGCGCGCCGCCGACGAGCTTGCTGCCCGCGCCGAGCAGCGTGACGTTGACGGATTCGGGTGCATCGTCGCCGAGCAGCCGCTCCTTCGCGGCACGGCACCGCTCGACGAGCTGCGACAGGCTCGCGGCGGACAGCCGCGTGCCGGGCTCGGTCAGCCGCGACTCGACCAGGCGCGCGAGCGCAAGATCCATGTTGTCACCGCCGAGCATCAGGTGGTTGCCGACGCCGACGCGCGTGAAAGTGGGCTCGCCGTCGTCGCCCGGCGCGACATCGACGAGCGTGAGGTCGGTCGTGCCGCCGCCGACGTCGCAGATCAGCACGCGCCGCGCGGCGGCGAACGTGTCGCGCAGCGTGTCGCGCTGGCCGTACAGCCAGTCGTAGAACGCGGCCTGCGGCTCTTCCAGCAGCCGCAGCGCGGGCAGCTTCGCGCGCCGTGCGGCCTCGACCGTCAGTGCGCGCGCGCCGTCGTCGAACGACGCGGGCACCGTCAGGATCACGTCCTGCTTCGCAAGCGGCGCATCGGGAAAACGGGCGTCCCACGCGTCGCGCACGTGCGCGAGATAGCTCGCGCTCGCATCGACCGGCGACACCTTGTCGACGCCGTCGGCCGCGCCCCACGGCAGGATCGCCGCGAGCCGGTCGACCGACGCGTGCGACAGCCAGCTCTTCGCGCTCGTGACGAGCCGGCCCGGCACCTGCGCGCCGAGCGTGCGCGCGTAGCGGCCGATCACGGCCGGCAGCGCGTCACCCGCGCCGCTGTCACGACCGGCTGACCCGCCGTCACGGCCGCCGCCCGAACGGGTGGCCGCGTCGCGTGTGCCGGCCGCCTGCCACGGCAATCTCAACGCGTCCGCCGCGAGCTCGCCGGCCGCCGGGTGATAGCGCACCGACGGCAGCAGCGGCTGCGCGGCCACCGCGCCGGGGCCGACCAGCTGCTCGACGTCGAACACGCGGATCGCGTCGGAACCGGCCTCGACGTACGCGACGACCGTATTGCTCGTGCCGAGGTCGATCCCGACCGTATAACGCTTCATCGCGCTCAGGCGGCGCCGCGCACGTCGAACTCGACCTTCCAGCGCTCGTTCGTGCCGCTCGGGATCGCCTCGAGTTCGAGCGTGCCGGCTTCGGTCACGCGCGCGTGCAGCTTCACTGGCACGACCTCGCCGACGGTGCGCCCTTCGGCGGGCAGCGTCGCCTGGATTTCTTCCAGTTCCTGCAGCTCTTCAGGCGACCAGTAGTCGAGCAGCGTGCCGACCTGGTCCTGGCGGCGCACCGACGAGCCGAAGAAGCGGAACTGCACCGGTTCGCCGACGACGAGGCCGAACTCCTGCGGCGGCAGCGCCGCGTCCGAGCCTTCCTCCATCCCGAACGGCGCGACGCACAGCGCCTGCACCGGCGGTTCGAGCCCCGGCACCGCAGGCATCGCCGACTCGATCGCGACGTAGTACGCGCGCGCCGTGCCGCCGCGAATGCGCACGCCACGGCCGCGTTTCACGTAGCCGTAGTACGCGGCACCACGCGCGACCGCGAGATCGAGATCCGCGCCTTCGAGCAGGCGCGCGGGCGGCGCGCCTTCGGCGTCGAGCCAGCTGTTGAGCGTATCGAGCACGCGCTGCGTGAGCAGCGTCGACTTGAACACGCCGCCGTTGAACAGCACGGCCGTCGGATGCAGGAACGTCGCGCCCTGCGGCAGCGTGCGCTGCACGCCTTCGAGCGAGTCGAGCGCCGCAACCTGGCGGCCGAGGAACGCCGCGAGATGGCGCGTGATGCCCGCGTCCTGCGCATACGGCAGGCCGAGCTGCGTCAGGCCGACGCGCGCGCGGCTCACCGGGCGCGCGGCTGCGTCCACCTGCGGGAAGAAGCCTTCGAGGATCGTCTGCGTGAGTTCCGCGCGTGTGAGCTCCGTGCGGATCGACCCGCCGATCAGCTTCGAGCCGCGGCTCGGCACGACGAGCGGCACTGCGTCGGCCGTCGGGTCGGACAGCAGCGTTTCCTTCGCGGAACGGCACGCATACGTGAGCGCGCGCAGTTGCCACGGGTCGGCCTGCGTGCCCTGCTGCGCGAGCTTGCGGGCCACCACGTGCGCAAGCGCGAGGTCCATGTTGTCGCCGCCGAGCAGGATGTGCTCGCCGACCGCCACGCGATGCAGTTCGAGATTGCCTTCGCGCTCGACCACCGCGATCAGCGACAGGTCGGTCGTACCGCCGCCGACGTCGACGCACAGGATCAGGTCGCCGACCTGCACCTGCTTGCGCCAGCCACCCTGGCTCTTCTGGATCCAGCTGTAGAGCGCGGCCTGCGGCTCCTCGAGCAACGTCATGCGCGAGTAGCCGGCGGCGCGTGCGGCCTCGGCCGTCAGTTCGCGTGCGGCCGGGTCGAACGATGCGGGGATCGTGACCGTCACGTCCTGGTCGGCGAACGGCGCGTCGGGATGCGCGTGGTCCCACGCTTCGCGCAGGTGTGTCAGGTAGCGGATCGAGCTTTCCAGCGGCGACACGCGCGACACCTCCGGCGGCGCATCGCTCGGCAGGATCGCCGCGCGGCGGTCGACGCCCGGGTGGCACAGCCAGCTCTTCGCGCTCGACACGAGGCGGATCGGCGTGCCGGCGCCGCGCGTGCGCGCCATCTCGCCGACCGCGAAGCCGCGCGAGGCCGTCCACGGCAGCGTCAGGTCGCCCTGCGTGAGTTCGCTTTCATGCGGCAGGTAGAGGAACGACGGCAGCAGGTCGCGCGATTCCAGCGCGCCGGGCGCGGTGAGCTGCGCAATCGGCAGCACCTGCTGTGTGATGGTTTCGCCGTCGCTCGCGGCGCTGTCGACGTACGACAGCGCGCAGTGGGTCGTACCGAGATCGATGCCGATCGAATAGCGCGGATCGCTCACAGTTCCACCTCCGCCGGTGCGACGACCGAGGCGTCGTGGCTGCCCGTCAGCTTCGGCAGGCGCACGTCGGCCACGCGCCAGCCGCGATGGCTGACCGTGCCCGTGAACGGCGCGGAACCGACCACGTTGCCCGTCACGCGCACGGCCGTTGCGTCAAAGCCGGCCGGCAGCGTCACGCGGCTGCCTTCGGCTTCGTCGCGCACCGGCACGATCGTGAAGTGTTCGCGCAGCGCGGCGCGGCAGCCGTCGTGCACGAGGCGCGCGGCCGCGCCGATGTCGGCGTCCGCGTAGCCGGCGATGTCTTCCTCGACGAAGTCGATGAAGCGCGCATCGCGCTGCAGCAGGCCGAGCAGTTGCAGCGCGGCCTGCGGGCTCGCTTCGCGCAGCTCGGGCGCCGGCGCCTTCACGGGCGCGGCGGCAGGCGCCGGGGCCGGGGCGGCAGCGGGTGCCGGTGCGACCGGTGCCGGGGCGCCATCGCGCACGCGCAGCACGCCGGCCGCGAACTCGCGGTTGCCGAGCACGGAGAAGAACGTGCCGACGGCAAGCGACAGCCGGCCGAAGAAGGACAGGTTGGATTCGGGCATGGGGTCTGGACTCCTTTAGGCTCGCGACATGGCGAGCGATCTTGCCTGGGCGCCCGGCGGCGGCGTGCGGATTGCGCACTGCCGCCGCCCGGCGCGTGATTCGGTCGCGCCCTCGCGGGTGCGGAAAACCCGTATTTTGCCCTGTGGCGGGCGAACCGGGCAGAAGTTGGGGGACAGACCGTCGCGGCACGCGGGTTTCGGTCGTGCCCGATCGCAGGTCGGCCGCCCCCGGCCGCCATGCTGCGGCGCGTCAGCGCGGCTTGCGTCGCCGGGCCGCCTTCGCGTCGAATTCGCGCGACAGCATGCCGAGCGTGACGTCGCCGAAGCGGGCGAGCAGCGTCGTCTCGGCCTCCTTCAGCGTGGCCGACAGGTGCGCATTGACGGCCTGCTCGACCCGGCATCCGGCCTCGTCGTCGGTCACGAGATCAGAGAACAGCGGCGGCTCGCCCACCGCCCGATAGACGTCGAGCAGCGTGATGTCGTCGAGCGCGACACTCAGCGCCCACCCTCCGCCATGCCCCTTCTCCGACTGCACGTAGCCACGCTCGCGCAAGCCGCCGAGCAGGCGCCGCACGACCACCGGGTTCGTGCACAGCATCGTCGCGATCGCTTCGGACGTCATCGGGCCGTCAGCCTGGTCCAGGTGGATCAGCGCATGCAGCATGCGCGACAAGCGACTGTCGGTTCTCACGGGCGGTGCTCCCCTCTCTCGAAACTTTTGAAGTTGCGTGAATGATACCATCGCCCTATCATGCAACTTCTCGTGTTCCATGAATTGGCCGCCATCGGCGCACGTTCGTCATTCACGCACATTCAGGAGGGGAGCGGGTGATGCATGACCATCATGAAGTGATCGTGATCGGCGGCAGCTTCGCGGGGCTGTCGGCCGCGATGCAGCTTGCGCGGGCGCGCCGCCGTGTGCTCGTGGTCGACGCCGGCCGGCCGCGCAACCGCTTTGCCGCGCATGCGCACGGCTTTCTCGGGCAGGACGGCAAGCCGCCCGCGCGGATCGTCGACGAAGCCGCCGCGCAACTCGCCGCGTATCCGACCGTCCAGCGGATCGCAGGCGACGTGCGCAGCGCCGGGCGCGATGCGCACGGCCGCTTTCACGTGACGCTGGCCGACGGCCGCCGTGCGAGCGCCGACCGGCTGATTCTCGCGACCGGCATCCGTGACGAACTGCCTGCCCTGCCGGGGCTTGCCGAGCGCTGGGGCGTCAGCGTGCTGCATTGCCCGTATTGCCATGGGTACGAGGTGAGCGGCCAGCGGCTCGGCGTGCTCGCCACGCATCCGCTGTCCGTGCATCAGGCGATCCTGCTTCCGGACTGGGGCCCGACGACGTGGTTCACGCAGGGCGTGGTCGAAGCGAACGACGAAGAGGCCGCGTTGCTCGATGCGCGCGGCGTGCGTATCGAGCGCTCGCCGGTCGTGGCAATCGTCGGCGATGCGCCGCGTATCGAAGCATTGCGGCTAGCCGACGGGCAGGTCGTGCCGATCGATGCGCTGTTCGTCGGCGCGCGCACGGTAATGGCAAGCGATCTCGCGCAGCAGCTCGGTTGCGCATTCGACGAAGGGCCGCTCGGCATCGCGATTCGCGTCGACGCGTGGAAGCAGACGAGCGTCGCCGGCGTGTTTGCCGCCGGCGACGCATCGAGCCTGATGACCAATGCAACGTTCGCGTCGGCGTCGGGCGTGGCGGCGGGAGTCGGTGCGCACCGGTCGTTGATTTTCGGGCCGAACGCTTGACGGGAATGCGTGCAGCCGGGTGTGACGCGATGCGCGGCGCTTTCGTCGCGTGACAAAGGCCGACCTGTCGGGCCCGACACGGGCTCGCATACGGTCGTGTCATCGCACGCATTTGCCGCGATCCGCAGCCGCGCCGATGGATTCGCGGCGTGATGTGCGGTTTAATGCTCGGCAACGCCAGCATTAAGAGACATGAAATGCTCGACCTCGACGACCTTCGACTCGTACGCGCGATCGGCACGTCGCGCTCGCTGGCCTCGGCCGCACGGCTGCTAGATCTCACGCCGCCCGCGGTCACGATTCGCCTGCAGCGGATGGAAACGCGATTGAACGCGCGGCTCGCCGTGCGGCAGCCGAAAGGGATCGCGTTGACCGACGAAGGGCAGCGGCTGTACCAGGAAGCCGTCGACATTCTCGAACGCGTGGAGGCGCTGCCGGTCAGCATTGCGGGCGACCACGGCGACGTCCGGGGCACACTGCGCGTCGTCGCCCCGCTCGGCTTCGGCAGAAAGTACGTCGCGCGGATCGTGCGCGACGTGCAACGCGCGCACCCGAAGCTGGAAATATCGCTCCACCTGTCGGAGAGCCCGTTGACCAGTGCGTCGGGCGCCGACGTGGTCGTCCATGTCGGCAGCCTCAAGTCGTCGTCGTGGATCGGATATCCGCTCGCACCCAACGAGCGCTTTCTGTGCGCGAGCCCGGCCTATGCACGTCGCATCAAGCAACTGAACCATCCGTCCGACCTGGCCCGCTACGACTGCCTGTGCCTGCGCGAGAACGACGAGGACATCCCGCGATGGCGCTTCTCGCCAGGCGGCAACGCCAGGGACGAGCCGCGACGGTCCACCGTGATCCGCGTCAGCGGCGCGCTGTCGTCCAACGACGGCACCGTCATCACGGAATGGGCGCTCGCCGGGCTCGGGATCCTCGAACGCTCCGAGTGGGACGTCGCGCCGCTGCTGGCGAACGGCAAGCTCGTGCGGTTACTGCCCGACTGGCGGCTGCCGCCCGCGCCGGTGACGGCGCTGCTGCCATCGCGCACCGGCCGTTCCGCGCGGCAACGGGTGTTTCTCGAAGCCGCGACGCGGTTCCTGAGCCCCCCGCCATGGCGCGGCGACGCATGAGCCGCGCCCCGGCCCGCGCGATCCGGTCGATTAAACCGCATTTAATGCCGGATTAGCCGTGCGTTAAACACGGCGCCCGTCGACGCCTCTACAGTGTTCGCATCGGCAACCCTCAGAGGCAACGCATCGTGGATCTTCAAACCCTCAACACCCCGGCCGCCCTGGTCGACGTCGGCCGCATGCGTCGCAACATCGGCCGCATGCAGGCGCATCTGGACGCGCTCGGCGTCAGGTTCCGGCCACACGTCAAGACCACCAAATGCGCGCACGTCGTCGATGCGCAGCTCGCGGCCGGCGCGCAGGGCATCACGGTGTCGACGCTCAAGGAAGCCGAACAGTTTTTCGCGCACGGTATCCGCGACATCGTCTACGCAGTCGGCATGGTGCCCGCGAAGCTGGGCCAGGCGCTCGCGCTGCGCCGGCAGGGTTGCGACCTGAAGCTGGTCGCCGACAGCCTGGCGGCCGCGCACGCGATCGCCGAATTCGGGCGCGCGCAAGGCGAGCGCTTCGACGTATGGATCGAGATCGACGTCGACGGCCACCGCTCGGGGATTCCGCGCGACGCCGACCTGCTGATCGACGTGGGCCGCGCGCTGGTCGACGGCGGGATGGTGCTCGGCGGGGTGCTCGCGCATGCGGGCTCCAGCTACGAATACGACACGCCCGAAGCGCTGGCGGCAATCGCCGAGCAGGAACGCAGCCGCACCGTGCGGGCAGCGGAACGCCTCCGGGCCGCCGGGCTGCCCTGCCCGGTCGTGAGCATCGGTTCGACACCCACTGCCCTCGCGGCGGAACACCTCGACGGCGTGACCGAGGTGCGCGCCGGCGTGTACGTGATGTTCGATCTCGTGATGCACAACATCGGCGTGTGCGGTCTGTCCGACATCGCACTATCGGTGCTGACCACCGTCATCGGGCACCAGGAAGAGAAAGGCTGGGCAATCGTCGACGCGGGCTGGATGGCGATGAGCCGCGACCGCGGCACGCAGCGTCAGGCGCGCGACTTCGGCTACGGGCAGGTCTGCACCGAACACGGCGACGTGCTCGGCGACTACGTGATGAGCGCCGCGAACCAGGAGCACGGGATCGTGTCGTGCGTGGGCTCACCCGACGCCGACATCGCGCAACGGTTCCCGATCGGCACCCGCCTGCGCATTCTGCCGAATCACGCGTGTGCCACCGGTGCGCAACATCCCGAGTATCAGGCGCTCGGCGACGACGGCGACGCGCAAACGTGGCCGCGCTTCTACGGGTGGTGAGCGAAACCGTGCGCCCACGTAGCCACGTCGAATCATTGAATATTTATCCAAATCTGGACAAAATTTATATAACCCAGATTCACCTTGCGCCGAAAGCGCTCGCCTGAACATGCCGACAGACGCCCGACTCCTGCTCCTCGACCGCGATACGGTCGAACCCGCCCTCCAGGCCGCGCAAGTGACGGCGGCGGTTCGCGAAGCCTTCGTGCTCCACAGTCAACGAGCCGGGCGCGTGTTCCCGGTGGTCCGCGAGAAACTGCACACCGGCGGCGTGTTCGGCATCAAGTCGGGAGATGTCGCGAATCAGGATCTGCTCGGCTTCAAGGCGGCCGGATTCTGGCCCGGCAACCGGGTGCTCGGCGGCGAACCGCATCAGGCGACCGTCGCGCTGTTCGACCCGGCCACCGGCCGCCCGCTGTGCATCATGGACGGCAATGCGATCACCACCGCGCGAACCGGTGCCGCCGGCGGCCTCGGGCTGCAGTTGCTCGCACGGCGCGACAGCACGCGAATCTGCGTGTTCGGCACCGGCGTGCAGGCGCGCGTGCAGCTCGACTACGCACTCGCGCTGCTGCCGCAACGGTGCACGGTGCGGTACGTGAACGTCAGCGGCGAGCCCGATCCCGTATTCGAATCGACCTTCCGGGAACGATGCACGATCGGCGTGGCTCGCGACCGGCACGACGCGGTGGCCGACAGCGACGTGGTCATCACGGCAACGCCCGGCGGCGGCCCGCTGTTCGATGCGGACGCGGTTCAGCCAGGCACCCACCTGACCTGCGTGGGCGCCGATACCGCCGGCAAGCGTGAGCTTCCGGCAGGCGTGCTGGAACGCGCCCGCATTTTCGTGGACGATCAGGACCAGGCGCGCAGCATTGGCGAGTGCCAGTGGGCGCCGGATTTGCCAGGCACTGAAATCGGTGACATCCTCGCCGGAACCGCGACGGTTAGCCGTGCGCCGCACGAGATCACCGTCTTCGACATGACTGGGCTTGCGCTTCAGGACCTGACCGTCGCACGCTTCCTGTATCGACAGGCCCTCGAAAACGGCACCGGACGCTCCATTCCGTGGCCCTGGTAAACGACCTTTTTCAACCGCCATGCGTCTCACCCAAGTTTCTGCCCTCTCGTTCGACCTGGACGACACCCTGTGGCCGTTCGGGCCGTCCGTCGTACGGGCCGAGCGGGCGCTTCGCACGTGGTTGATCGAGCACGCGCCCGGTACCGAAAGCGTGCTGCCCACGCAGCAGGCGCTAAGCGACTTGCGTGAGGAATACGAACGATTGTGCCCCGATCTCGCCGGCGACTTCCGCGCGATGAGAATCGGTTCGATCCGGCTGGCGCTGGAGCGGGCGAACGAAGATGTCGCGCTCACCGACCGTGCGTACGCAGCCTTCTATGCCGCGCGCAACCGGGTCGAATTCTATGAGGATGCGTTGCCGGCGCTCGCGTGGTTGAGCGCGCGGTTTCCGTTGATCGCGGTGACCAACGGCAACGCGGATCTCCGGCTGACCGGCGGCGGCGAATTCTTCCGTGCGACGCTCAGCGCGCAGGCGTTCGGCGTCGCGAAGCCGGAGCCCGGGATATTTCATGCGGCGGCGGAAACGCTCGACGTGCGTCCGGCGGAACTGCTGCATGTCGGCGACGATTACCACCTCGATATCGTCGGCGCATTGAATGCGGGGCTTCAGGCGGCATGGGTGGTTCGCGATACGCATCCGGAAGCGGAGCGCGTCAAACAGCAGGCCGCGACGCCGCACCTCACGTTCAGCGACCTGTCGATGCTGTGTCACGCGCTTGGTGGGCCTGACGACGTTTCGTGAGCACCCGCGTGCGCCGCGTTAGCGACGCACGCGTCACCCCGTGAACGCGGCGAAACCGCCGCTCACCGACTGCACAAACCTAGCGGTCGGCCGTGCCGATGCAGCGCACGACCGACCACCGCGCGTCACGCCGCCTTGCGCGCGTCCGCGATCCGCTGCGGCGCTTTCGGCCGCGCATACAGCCGTTCGAGATACGCCCGCAAATTCGGAAACGATTCGATCAGGTTGCACTCGCCCGCCCAGTCGATCAGGTAAGCGGTCACGCAATCGGCTACCGTCAACGTATCGCCGACGATGAACTCGCGCCCTTCGAGATGCTTGTCGAGAATCGCGGCCATCGTCTTGAAATCCTCCCGCGCCAGTTCGATGTCGGCCGGCGAGCGCTTCTCCGGCGGATAGATGAACGCGTGCCGCGTGATCCGCCACAGCGGCTGCTCGAGCTCCGTCACCGCGAACATGACCCACCGGTAAGCCTCGGCCCGCCGCGCCGGATCGGCCGGCAGCAGCGCCTTCTCCGGGTACTTGTCCGCGAGATACAGCACGATCGCGGCCGATTCGGGAATCACGAGATCGCCGTCCACCAGCACGGGCACCTTGCCGGCCGGATTGAGGCGCAGGAACTCAGGCCGCTTGTGCTCGCCCTGAAGCAGGTTCACCGAGATGAACTCGAAATCGGCATCCAGCTCCTTCAGCCCCCACAGCGCGCGTTGCGAGCGGGTGCCGGCAAATCCGTAAAGCTTCATCGCCAGTCTCCATCCAGAATGTCGGGAAAACGTCCGCAGGCCGGCCACCGCGCATCGCCGATACGCGACGCGTGGCCTCGCGCGTCGTTCACGCGCCGGGAATCGCCAGCACCGGCATCACGTCGATCGCCACGCCCGGGAACAGCGTGAAATGCGGATGGCCTTCGAACAGCGCGGCCGCCGCGTCGTGCGAGGCCGCCCGCACGACGGTAAAGCCGCTCATCGCGTTCGCCGTGTCCTTGACGCCGGTCGCATCGATGGTCTTCGTCTTGCCGAGCGGCCCGCCCATCTCGACGATCGCGTCGCGATGCCGGTCGACCCATGCGTGCCATGCGGCGATGCCGTCACGCTCGCGCGTGCGCCGCGCCTCTTCCGGCAGCGCCATCCAGGCCTTCATGGCGGGACTCTCCTTGCCTCCGAGAAACACCGCGAGATACAACTGCTGTTGAGCACTCATGCTGCCTCCTCCGGTGGCGGACGCGACGGGCTGCCGCGCCTCGACCTTGACAAGATAGGTTGATATCAACACAATTGCAACATGGCACGAAAAGAAAAGCTCCCTTTCGAAACGACGCTGATGGTGCGCGATTGCTGCCTGTGCCTGCACATGCAGCGCGCGGCGCGCAATCTTGCGCGGATCTTCGACGATGCGCTGCGCCCGCTGGATCTCACCAACGGCCAGTTTTCGCTGCTGATGTCGCTGAACCGGCCGCAGCCGGCACCGATGAAATCGGTCGCGTCGCTGCTCGCGATGGACCGCACCACGCTCACGGCCGCGCTCAAGCCGCTCGAGCGGCGCGGCCTGGTCACGATCCTCCAGGATCCGGACGACGGGCGCAGCCGCCTGCTCGAACTGACGCCGGCCGGCCAACACCTGCTGGCCGAAGCGTTTCCGCTTTGGCAACAGACGCATGCCGAGATCGAACGGCCGTTCGCACCGGGGGAAGTCGATCAGTTGCGCGGCCAGTTGCGCGCGCTGGCGGTCGACCCGGCGCGCGACTGAACCGGCGCGCGGTTCGCTGCGGCGGCAGCGCTTATTTCCGGCCCCGCTTCGGCAACAGCAGTTGCGCAAATGCCTGCAGGAAGGCCACGGGCCCGTGCGCATGCAGCGCCTGCCCGCTGCTCAGCGCACCGTCGATGACGGTTGCGAGCCGCAATGCGAAAGTTTCCGGTTCGTCGACGCCGATCGCCCCGGCCAGCTCGGTCAGCCGGCGCCGCAGTTCCTGCTTGTGCGCGACGGCCACCTTGCGGGCCGGATGGTTGCCGTCCGCGTATTCGGCGGCAATGTTGATCTGCGGACAGCCACGATAGCCGGGGCGCGCAATGCGTTCGCCGATCCATTGCAGTTGCGCATCCAGTTCCTCGCGCGGGGTGCGCCGGTACCGCGCGGCCACCGCATCCCAATGCGCCCAGAAATCGGCGTCCTCGCGCAGCAGGAACGCTTCGATCAGGTCGTCCTTCGTCGCGAAGTGACGATAGAGGCTCGTCTTCGCCACGCCTGCCTGCGCGACGATCAGGTCCACGCCGACCGCGCGCGTACCCTCCCGGTAGAACAGCTCGCTGGCCGTTCGCAGAATGCGTTCGCGCGTATCGGGCGCGTTCCCTGGTGTGCCTGTGTCCTTTTTCATCCCGACCCGGCCTGGCTGGCCGCCCACTCCCGCAACAGTGATCCGATCATAGCACCGCCGGCTTGACGACGATACAGGTCTGTACTATAAAACAGACCGTTCTGTATCGGAACGGATCATGGACGATCGAACGACGGTTGCAGTCTATGGCGCCACGGGTCACACCGGGCGGTTTGTCGTCGCCGAGCTGGCGCGGCGCGGCCTGCGCGCGATTCGCGTCGGGCGCGATGCCGCGCGGCTCGCGGAAGACGGCGGCGATGCGACGCTCGCGCGCGTCGCGGCGATCGACGATCCGGCCGCGCTCGACGCCGCGTTGCACGGCACGGATGCGGTGATCAACTGCGCGGGCCCGTACCTCGATACCGCGCTGCCGCTGGCCGATGCCGCGCTGCGGGCCGGCCTCCCCTATCTCGACCTGACGGCCGAGCAGCCGTCGGTGCTGGCGCTGGCCGAACACGGCGACGCGCGGGCGCGCGCCGCCGGCGTGACCATCGTGCCGGCCGCGGCGTTCTACGGCGGCCTGGCTGACCTGCTCGTCACGGCCGTCGTGGACCAGCACCAGCCGATCGAGCGCGTCGATATCGCGACCGGGCTCGACCGCTGGCACCCGACGCGCGGCACGCGCGTGACGGGCGGACGCAATCGCGCGGTGCGACTCGTGCTGAAGGACGGCAAGCCGACGCCGGTGCCGTCGACCGCACTCGAACGCGCATGGCCGTTCCCGCCGCCGATCGGCCGCGTCGACGTGACATTGCTGCCGTTTTCCGAAGTGATGACACTATCGCGTCACCTGCGTATCGACACGATCGAATCGTGGCTCGCGACCCCTGCGCTGCGCGACGTGCGCGATGCCGCCACGCCGCCGCCCGAGCCGACCGACGCGCTGGGACGCTCGGCGCAGCGGTTCGCGATGGACGCGATCGTCGTGCAGGGCGGCACGACGCACCGCGCGACGGCGTCCGGGCAGGACATCTACGCGGTGAGCGCACCGATCATCGTCGAGGCAGCCGTGCGCCTGATCGCGGGCAACACCGCGGTGTCGGGCGGCGTGCGCAGTCTCGGCGAGCTGTTCGACGCGCGCGATTTTCTCGCGGCGCTCGATACGGTGGCAGTATCGTTCGGCACGACGACCGACCCCGTTTTCCACAAGGAGACACAAGCATGAGCAGCAATGAGAAGGGCGCGTATTTCCGTTCGCTTCACCGCGCAGGCCAGCCGCTGGCGCTGTTCAACGTGTGGGACGCCGGCAGCGCGCGCACGGCGGCCGACGCGGGTGCCGTCTCGCTGGCAACCGGCAGCTGGTCGGTTGCGGCGGCCAACGGTTTCGTCGACGGCGAGCAGATGCCACGCGCACTGATGATGGAAGTGCTGGAGCGGATCACGCGCGCGACCGACCTGCCCGTCACCGTCGATCTCGAAAGCGGGTACGGCGAGCGGCCGGAAGATGTGGCCGAGACGATCGCGCTCAGCATCCAAGCCGGCGCGATCGGCTGCAATCTCGAAGACAGCTTCCCGGCGACGGGCGAATTGCGTAACGTCGAAGAAGCGGTAGCGCGTCTCGCGGCTGCACGGCAGGCGGCCGATCGTGCAGGCGCCGACTACTTCATCAATGCGCGTACCGACGTGTTCTTCAAGGCGCCGGCCGACACGCACGACGAACGCCTGCTCGACGCCACGCTGGCCCGCGCACGCGCGTATGCCGCGGCCGGCGCCGATGGCCTGTTCGTACCGGGGCTGCGCTCGCCGGCGCTCATCCGCGCGCTGACGGCCGCCTCGCCGCTACCGGTGAACGTGATGCGCATCGCGGAGACGCCGACGCTCGCCGAATTCGCGGAATACGGCGTGGCCCGCATCAGCCACGGGCCGTATCCGTACCTGCAGGCGATGAAGACGCTGGCGGAGATGGTCAGGCAAGGCGGCTAGCCGCTTCGGGGAGTGGACGGCTTCGCGCGCATCGAATGATTACATCCGATGTAATTGGCGCGCGACGCGGCCGCTCCTACGCTTCGGGTGTCGCGCCGCCATTCCGGCGGCGCTCACCACCCCGGAGTCATCATGTCCGCCTATCCGCTTCACACCATCGACTCGGCGCCGGCCGCATCCAAGCCCGTCCTCCGGCAGCTCCAGCAAACCTTCGGCATCGTCCCGAACATCGCGGCGGCCATGGCCGCGTCGCCGGTGCTGATCAACGGCTTCATCGGCCTGTTCGAGCGCGTGCACGCCAGCAGCCTCACCGAGCCGCAGATCCAGACGCTCCTGCTCACCAACGCGGTCACGAACGCGAGCGAATGGCCGGTCGCCTTCCATACCGCGCTTGCGCTGAAACAGGGGGTGACCCGTGCCGACGTCGACGCGATCCGCCGCGGCGCTCTGCCGGGCGACGCGAAACTGGCCGCGCTGTCGGCCACGGCGCGCAAGCTGATCGACACCCGCGGCCGCCTGGCCGATGCCGACCGGCAGGCGTTCCTCGACGCGAGCTTCAGCGACGAACAGTTGCTGGAAGTGATCGCGGTGGTCGCCGCATCGACTATCACGAACTACGTCGGCAGCGTGACGCGGCCCATGATCGAAGCGCCGTTCGACGCGTTCGCGTGGCATGCGAACGCCGCGTGAGTCCGATATAGTCGAGCGCGTCGCTTACGGAACGCCCTGGGAGGCACGATGAACGCCAGCCGCCGCGAACCGCACGCGCCGCCGCGCGAACTGGGCCAGTTGCTGCGTTACTGGCGCGACGTGCGCGGCGTGAGCCAGCTCGATCTGTCGCTCGACGCGGGCATCTCGCAGCGCCAGATCAGCTTCATCGAAAGCGGGCGCAGCGTGCCGGGCCGCGACACGCTGCTGACGCTCGCGCAGGCACTGGACGTGCCGCTGCGCGAGCGCAACGCACTGCTGCTCGCGGCCGGCTATGCACCGGTGTATTCGGAAGCGCCGTGGGACGCGCAGGAGATGAACGGCGTGATCCGCGCGCTCGAACGGGTCGTGCGCCAGCACGATCCGTTTCCGGCGATCGTGATGGACCGCCACTGGAACGTGCTGATGACCAACGACGCGGCACCCCGCTTTTTCGGCTGCTTCATCGAGATGGCCGCGCGCGGCGGCCCTCGCAACCTGCTGCGCCTGATGTTCGATCCGCACGGCATGCGGCCGTTCGTGGCCGACTGGGAGACGGTGTCGCGCAGCCTGCTGCAGCGCGTGCATCGCGAATCGGTGGGGCGCGTGATCGACGACGACACGCGGCGACTGCTCGACGACCTGCTCGCCAGCCCCGATGCCCCGCACGACTGGAACACGCCGCCGGCGCCGGCCGCCGCACCGTCGCTGCCGGTGATCCCGATCGGCTTCGTGCACGAAGGCGTCGTGCTGCGTTACTTCTCGCTGGTCACGACGGTGGGGACGCCGCAAAGCGCCGCCGCGCAAGAGCTGCGCATGGAGTGCATGTTCCCCGCCGACGACGCGACGGAGGCGCGCCACCGGCAGTTGCTCGACACGCACGCACCGGTGCGCTGAGCGGCGGGCCGCCACGTCGCCCGCCCGCAGGCAAGCAACGCTCAGGATGCCTTGATGAAATCGATGAACGCGCGCAGTGCGGGCGGCACGAGACGGCGCCCGGGGTAATAGAGGAAGGGGCCCGAAAACGGCCGCCACCACGGTTCGAGCACGCGTTCGAGCGCCCCGCTGTCGAAATGCGGTCGCAACCAGTCCTCGAAGAGATGCACGATGCCCGTGCCGGCGATCGCCGCGTCGACGACCAGGTCGGTCGCGCCGCCGATCTGCACCAGCAGCGGCCCGGCGGCCGGCTGGATCCGCACGACCTCGCCGTCGCGCTCGAACTCCCACGGCGGCATTGCGCCGCTCGCGAACCGCCCCCGCAGGCAACGATGCGCGAGCAGTTCGCGCGGATGCCGCAGCCGGCCATGACGGTCGAGATAGCCGGGGGCGGCCGCGGTCGCGAACCGCTGGATGCGCGGGCCGATCGGCACCGCGATCATGTCCTGCTCGAGCCGTTCGTCGTAACGGATGCCCGCGTCGCATCCGGCCGCCAGTACGTCGACGAAATTTTCGTCGGCGATCACTTCCAGCCGGATGTCCGGATACGCATCGAGAAAGCGCGGCACGATTGCCGGCAGCACGAGCCGCGCCGCGCTGACCGGCACGTTGAGCTTCAGCGTGCCGGCCGGTCTGTCCCGGAATTCGCCGATACCGTCGAGCGCCGCCGCCACTTCGGTCAACGCGGGGCCAAGACGCGCGAGCAGGCGCTCACCGGCTTCGGTCGGCACGACACTGCGCGTCGTGCGATGCAGCAGCCGCACGCCAAGCTGCGCTTCCAGCCGGCGCACGGCCTCGCTCAGCCCCGACGCGCTGAGGCCCGTCACGCGCGCGGCGTCACGGAATCCGCTGGCGCGCGCCACGGCCAAGAACGCATTCAGATCACCCAGATCGGCTTGCATTGTTCGCCTTTTCGTACAACCCGTGCGGATTATGCCGGCTTATCGCGCAGGCGGCCAATGCCTATGCTGGTCGCATTCATCAACAGGAGCACCGTCATGTCCGACATTCGACACACCGCCGCCTTCCGGCTCGGCAATCGCCACGTCAAACGGATCGGCTACGGCGCGATGCAGCTCGCGGGGCCCGGCGTGTTCGGCCCGCCGAAGGACCGCGACGCGGCATTGCGCGTATTGCGCGAAGCCGTCGCGTGCGGCGTCGACCATATCGACACCAGCGATTTCTACGGCCCGCACGTCACCAACCGGCTGATCCGCGATGCATTGCATCCGTATCGCGACGATCTCGTGATCGTCACCAAGATCGGCGCGCGGCGCGGCGACGACGCATCGTGGCTGCCCGCGTTCGCGCCCGACGCACTCGAACGGGCCGTGCACGACAACCTGCGCAACCTCGGGCTCGATGTGCTCGAGGTCGTCAACCTGCGCATCATGTTCGACCCGCACGGGCCGGCCGAAGGATCGATCGAAGCGCCGCTGAGCGCACTCGCCGAACTGCAGCGGCGCGGGCTCGTCCGCCACGTCGGCCTGAGCAACGTCACGGCCGCGCAGGTCGCGGAGGGGCGCCGGATCTGCGACATCGTCTGCGTGCAGAACCACTACAACATCGCGCATCGCGACGACGATGCGCTGATCGACGCGGTCGCCCGGGACGGCATCGCCTACGTGCCGTACTTTCCGCTCGGCGGCTTCTCGCCGCTGCAGTCGTCGACGCTGTCCGGCGTGGCGACGCGCGTCGGCGCGACGCCAATGCAAGTCGCGCTGGCGTGGCTGCTGCACCGCGCGCCGAACCTGCTGCTGATTCCCGGCACGTCGTCGGTCGCGCATCTGCGCGAGAATCTCGCGGCGGCCGACCTCGATCTGCCGGAAGACGCGCTCGCGGAACTCGACCGCATCGCGGACGCCGGCGCCGCCTGACGGACGAGCGCCGCCGGGCCCGCGCGCGAAGCACGGGCCCGGCGGCCGGTCAGGACACCGCCACGCCGACCCGCTTCGGTACGCCGGTCACGATCGTCGCAACCGCGACGGCCAGCACGACGGCTGCGGCAACGAACACGCCGGCCGCACCGTTCGCGTCGAATACGACGCCGCCGGCTGCCGCGCCCGTGGCGATCGCCAGCTGGATCGCCGCGACGATCAGCCCGCCCGCACTCTCGGCTTCGTCGGGCACGGTGCGCGTGACCCACGTCGACCAGGCGACGGGTACGCCGCCGAACGCCATCCCCCACAACGCGACGAGCACCGCGTCGATCATCGGCGCGCGGCCGAGCGCGACGAGCGCGACGCCGAGCACGACCATCAGCGCGGGCATCCCGATCAGCATCGGCCGCAACCGGTGTTCGAGCACACGGCCGGCGAGCGACGTGCCGACGAAGTTGGCAATGCCGTAGCCGAGCAGGATCGCCGACAGCCCGTTCACGCCGACGCCCGCAACCTGTTCGAGGAACGGCCGCAGGTACGTGAAGAACGCGAAATGCCCGGTGAACACGAGGATCGTCGCGAACATCCCGAGGCCGACGGTCGGCCGGCGCAGCACGTCGATCAGCGTGCGCAGCCGTGTCGTGCCGCTCGGCGGCATCGACGGCAGCGTGATGACCTGCGACACGAACGCAACGCCGCCGAGCACGGCCGCGATCAGGAACACGTTGCGCCAGCCGATCAGGTGACCGAAGTAGCTGCCCATCGGCGCGGACGCGATCGTCGCGACCGCCACGCCGCTGAAGATGATCGACAGCGCACGCGGCACCATCGCCGTCGGCACGAGCCGCATCGCGGTGGCCGTCGCCATCGTCCAGAAGCCGCCGAGCGCGATGCCGAGCACGACGCGGCCGATCAGCAGCGTCGTCAGGTTGGGTGCGAACGCAACCGCCAGGTTCGATGCGACGAGCAGCACCGAGAACGCGAGCAGCACGCGCCGCCGGTCGATCGTGCGCGTCAGCGCCGAGATCAGCAGGCTGGTGACCAGCGCGACCGTCGCGGTGGCGGTGACGGCCTGCCCGGCCACGCCTTCGGTCACGCCGAGGCTGTCGGCCATCGGCGTCAGCAGGCTCGCGGGCAGGAATTCGGCCGTGACGAGCCCGAAGACGCCGAGCGTCATCGCGAATACCGCGCCCCAGGCCGGTTCGCGGGGGGCCGCCGTCGAGGCGGCCGTGGAGATTCCGGGATTCATGCGTGGTTCCGTGTTGGCTAGGGAAAGTACTGATGAGAGCGTATCGTAAGGAACCACGTCAGGACGGTCTATGACATACAATCCGCTCTTGTTGATCGATCGTCCGAATCTCGATATGTCCGAGCCCCTGCTTCCGCCCATCCCCGACGTGCACGACCTCGTCAGCGAGCTGCTGCTGGGGATGCGCCTGAGCGGCGTCCAGTACCGTCGCATCCAGGTCGCGCGGCCGTTCGGGCTGAACTTCGGCCATGTGACGGGCCGCGCGCAGTTCCATTTCGTCGGGCGCGGGCCCGTGCTGCTGCGCGACGCGTCGGGCGACACGATGCGGCTCGAGGCCGGCGACGCGATCCTGCTGCCGCGTGGCGGCATGCACGCGCTGGTGTCCGATCCCGATGCGCCGTGCCGCGAGATCAACGGTTTCGAGGTCGCGAAGATCTGCGATACGGTGGCGTCGGTGGCGCCGGCCGGCGTGTCGCCCGCCCGTTGCGCGACGACCGAGCCGGGCGCCGGCGATGCGCTGATCTTCAGCGCGTGCATGGAGCTCGACCTCGGCGGCATGCAGCCGCTCGTCGGCACGATGCCCGAGTTCATGCACGTCGGCACGCTGCTTGCGCGCTACCCGGAAATCCGCCCGATGCTCGATGCGATGGAGCGCGAGGCGTGCTCGGCGCGGGCGGGCTTCGCGGGCATCCTCGCGCGGCTCGCGGATGTGGTCGCGGCCTTCATCGTGCGCGGCTGGGTCGAGTGCGGATGCGGTGATGCGACCGGCTGGGTGCAGGCGCTGCGCGAGCCGAAGCTCGGCCGCGCGATCGTCGCGCTGCACCGCGACCCGGGCCGCAACTGGAGCGTGGCGGAACTCGCGACCGAAGCCGGCGTGTCGCGCTCGGTGTTCGCCGAACGCTTTCTCGCGGCCACCGGGATGACGCCGGTGCGCTACCTGACCGAGCTGCGGATGCGGCTCGCCGCGCAATGGATCACGCGCGACCACGAAACGATCGAGGCCGTCGCGTACCGGCTCGGCTACGGTTCGCTCGCCGCGTTCAGCCGCGCGTTCAAGCGCGTGGTGGGCAAGCCGCCGGGCGCCGTGCGCGCGGACGGCGAGGTGCGTGTCGAAGCGTAATGCGTGATGCCTGACGCTTGACGTGCGACGCTGACCGGGGCCGCTACGCGTTGCTTCGTTCCGAAGTCGCACATTCGCCGGCGGTGCTCAAGTCGCCGCCGCGCGTGACGTCCTTCCGCTTTCAGCCGCTGCGCGCGTCGAGCTTGTCGACCAGCGCCGTCGCGCATTGCACGGCGAGCGCAGCGCACTGCTCTGCATCCACAGGCGCGCCGTTCGCGACGGTGCCCTGCACGATCCGGCCCAGCAAATCCTTCGAGAGATCGGCGATCTCGTAGTCCCGTTCCGTCATGATGTCCTCCTGTGCGTTGGCCGATGGCGGCGACGCGCCCACTGCCCGTTCAACGCCCCTTCGCCCGCACGACGATCTGCGCCTGCGTGTCGCGTTCGATGCGTTCGAGCGACGCGCGCAGCGCCGTGAATTCGTCCGCCGTACACACCTGACGGCCAAAATTCGCCGTCATCCGCCGCGTGACCTGCACGACGCGCGCGGCCGCGTCGAATACGTAATGCGACGTGAAGTCGACGAAGCGGTCGTGCACGGTCGTATCGGCCGGCAGGTCGGTCACCGCGACGCCGGCCGGCAGCGCAATCTGGCCGGTCTCGTCGAACGTACCGCCAACGCAGCCCCACGGCTGCGTGCGCACGGGCTCGGCGAGCCAGCTCTCGACCTGCGTCGCGATGCCGCCCGTCAGGCTCGACAGCGCGGGCAACGCGGTCGTGCCGTCAGGCCACACGAAATGATCGAGCGTGCCCGACATCGTCACGTCGAACGGCCCGTCGGTGACGCGCCGGTCGCTGGTCGACAGTTGCGCGCGGCCGCGCAAGCCGCTTTGCCGGAGACGCTCGGTCGCGAGCTGCTCGATGCGCTCGTGCGTCGCGCGGCGAAACACGTTGCGTTCGAGTTCGGCCGTCCAGCCGTCGTCCTCGACGTACGCGTGAAAATGCGTGGCGTCCGGCCCGGCCGCATCGATCCCGACCCGCGCGATACGGCCGCGCGGCTGCGTGGCCGGGGTGCGCGACAGCACGCCCGTGTCGACCCGCAGCGCGGGACGATCCATCACGATCGGCGGCAGATAGCCGAATGCGATGCCGGCCGTCGTCGTGTCCGCATAGCGCGCGAGATCGGGCAGCCACGTGATCGCGTGATTGATCGCACCGCCGCCGTAGCCGGGCACCGACGGCAGCGTGTAGACGGATCCGAGATTGAGCAGCACCGGTTCGCTGCGAATGCCGACCGCCGCGAGCAGCGCGCCGAACAGCGCGACATGATCCTTGCAGTCGCCGTAGCGGTTGCGCAGGATGTCCGTCACGTGATGCGGCGCGGCAGCCGTTTCGCCGAGAAACAACCCGACGTAACGGATGTTCGCCTGCACCCAGTCGTACAGGATGCGCGCCTTGTCGCGCGGATCGGCGACACCCGCGGTGAGCGTGCGCGCCAGCTGCGCCACGACCGGATCGTCCGCGCCCGGATCGACGGCCGCGTTGCGGTAGCGCGCGGCGAACGCCGCGTAGTCGGGCAATGTCGACACGACGAGGCGGTCGCCGTAGGTCGCGTAGCCGACCGCGCCGTTCTCGATGCGGTCGTACGGGCCGTGCCGGTAGTCGAATTCGTAGCGCGTGCGGCCGTTCGCGGTGACCGGCGGCAGCGCGACGTAGCCGCGCGCATCCGCATACAGCGGCATGTCGGCGGGCATGTCGAAGATCAGCCGCTGGCTGTCGACCGGCTCGCGCGACGGCGCCACGGTATAGCCAAAGTAGCCGCGGTTGACCGGCTTCGTGCGGGTCTTGCGGAACGCCACGCGCGTGCTCGACCCGGATTCGACGCCGGGAAACACGACGGTGCGCAGCAGCCCGTCCTGGAATGTCGGCGCGCCGGCCGAGCGCGGTTCCTGCACGTCACGGATGCCGTCCGCACCGACCGGATGCGCGACACCGTCGCGGTCGATCGTCTCGGCCGCGAGCAGGTCCACCTTCTCGAGATTCTTGTCGAACCACACGTAGCGCTGCGCGATTGCATCGATACCGTTCGCGTCGTTCGCGCGCAGCGTCGAATCGTCGTGCTCGTCGAGCGAGCCGTCGTGCTGGATCACGAATTCGTGGACGTCGCTGACGACCGTGACGGGCGCTTCGTCGGCGACGTCGTTCGCCCCACCCACCGCCGGGCCCGTGCCCGGCGGCGCGCCGACGGCGTTCAACGCGCCGAACGCGGCAGCGCACGCCAGCATCCGGCCGGCCAGGCCGACAGAAAAGCGCACCACATCGCACCTCGTCGCGGTTCACGGAAAGCGCGGTCGTGCAACGGACAGAGTCAACCGCGCGACCCTCGTGTCGACCAGTGTGGGCGACGCATACGCACGCGTCAAGCCGGCGCACGCCGACCTACAATGAGACATGAAAGCGTCGTCGCATGCGGCCGCCGGCATTCGCTCGAACGCCGAACACCGCAGAAGGATCGTCCGCCCGCGACCGGGAGACACCATGGAAAACGGGATCGTGGAAGTCGTCGTGCTGCTGGCGTTTGTCGCGCTCGCCGTGCTGTTCTTCATCAAGCGCCCGGGGCGCGACCGACTGAGGGCCAAATTCCATCACCCGCCGCTGCGGCGGCCTCACCGCCCGCATCGGCATCATCAGCCCTGACGGCTGCTCCCGGCAGTCGCCCACACGCTTGCCGCGCCACGCTCATGCGAGCGCGTACGCGCCGCACCGTTACCCGACGTTCATCGGCAACAGCACCATCTGCTTGCCCTCGACGTGCAGGCGCGCCTGCAGCTCGACGGGCGTCTGGTTGTGCAGCCAGGCCGTGAGGAAATTCACGCGCCGGAAGATCAGCTTGCTCGCGAAGCACACGGCGTTCGGGTACTCGTCGAGCGTCGACGACGCGAGGTTCATGAATTCGACCAGGGGATTCGTGCCGAACGCGATCCGGTAGTCGGCCGCGATGCCGTTGCGGCGGCAGTGCGCGACATAGTAGTCGAGCGCTTCGGTGATCGAATGACGCAGCCGTTCGAGATGCTCGTGCCCGTCGTACGCCTTCGCATCGACCTCGCCGACCGCGAGGAAGATCACGTTGCGGAAATGCCCGGGAAACAGCCGGTTGACCCACAGCAGCGCGTGCATGCTCGCGCCGCGATGCTTGCCGACCAGCAGCACGGCCGTCGGTTGCGACGGATCGGGCTTGCCCGGCGCGGTAGCCTCGTCGACTTCGGGCGGTTTGCCGGAGAACAGCGCATCTTCCTTCGCGAGCTGCGCGCGCGTGTATGCGTAGTGGCGGTTGATCATGAAGCACAGCGCGATCACCGCGCTCGTCACGAGCACCGTGAGCCAGCCACCCGCCGTGAACTTCTCGATCAGCGTGATGACGAGCACGGTCGCCGTCACGCTCAGCCCGAGCGCCGACAGGAAGAAGTGCTTGAACCAGCCCTGCTCGCTGCGATGGCGCCACCAGTAAGTGCACAGCCCGAGCAGCGACAGGCTGAACGTGAGGAACACGTTGATGCTGTACAGCACGACGAGCACGTCGACGCTGCCGTGCGTCCACAACAGGATCAGCAGGCTCGACAGCCCGACGACGATGATCCCGTTCTGCCGCACGAGGCGCCCCGACAGGTCGCGGAAATGGCGCGGCACCCACGAATCCGACGCCATGTTCGACAGCACGGCCGGGCCGTCGAGGAAGCCCGTCTGCGCGCCGACCATCAGCAGCCCGGCCTCGAACGCGAGCACGGCCGCGAGCAATGCGTGGCGCGCGAATGCCGAGCCGAGCCCGAGATGGTCGATCACGCTGCCGAACACGACCGCGTTGAGCGTCTGGCCTTCGACCGGCCGCGCGTGCCACAGCATGTACAGCAGGATGATGCCGCCGGCCGTGAACGCGAGCGAGGTCGACATGTACCACATCGTCACCTTGCCATTCGGCACGCGCGGATCGGCGAGCATGTTCACGTTGTTCGACACGGCCTCGAGGCCCGTATAGGTGCCGCCGCCGAGCGAGAACGCGCGCATCAGCAGCGCGAGCATCACGAATACGCCGAGCGACTGCGACATCCCGTGCGCCTCGTGCACGGCATCGGGCACGATCATCGCGAGGTTGCCGCCGTGCACGGCGATGCCATAGACGATCAGCGCGAAGTGCAGGATCACGAAGCCGACGAAGATCGGCAGCAGCACCATGATCGATTCGCGCATCCCGCGGAAGTTGAGCCCCGTCATCAGCAGGATCAGCACGATCTCGGTCGTGAGCTTGAACGCCTGCGCGCTCACCGGCAGCAGGCTGAAGAATGCGTCGACGCCGCTCGCGAGCGACGTCGCGACGGTCAGTACGTAGTCGACCAGCAGCGCCGCCCCCGATACGAGCCCCGGCTTCGACCCGAGCAGCGACGTCGCGACGCGATACCCGCCGCCGCCCGTCGGGAACAGCTCGATCACCTGGTTGTAGCCGAGCGCGATGATGAATACGGTGGCCGACGTCGCGAGCGCGAGGAACAGGGCGAGCGGCGTGTGGTGCGCCAGCGCGAGGAACGCTTCTTCCGGGCCGTAGCACGACGACGACAGCCCGTCGGCGCCGAGCCCGACCCAGGCCAGCAGCGGCGTCACGGCGATCGCATGCCGCGTGCGCGGATCGAGCGGGTCGAGCGGCTTTCCGACGAGCAATTGCCAGACCTTCTCAAGTCTTGTCACGACGCCTCCCGATCGCGCTACGCCGAAGCCTCTCCATCAACGATAAATGAGCTGCCGATCAACTTCCAGTCCGCACATTCCATAGGCAAACGCCGAATCCGGAAGATTTTCTTTCAGGATGCCGACACGATGACGACTGAACGATGACATTGCGGCCCGCTGCCGCCGCATCGAGCGCATGTGTCTTCAATCGGCCTCGCCGAGCACGCGCGCCAGCAGCCGCGATACGCCGGCGAACGCCGGATAGGGCGCGGTGATCACGAACGTCGGAATACGCGCGAGATAGCCCGCGAAGCGGCCTTTCGCCTCGAAGCGTGCGCGAAACGGCGATGCATCGAAACGGGCGCCGAGGCGCGGCCCCCCCGCCGCCGATATGGATGCCGCCGGTCGCGCCGAGCGTCAGCGCCAGGTTGCCCGCGAACGTGCCGAGCATTGCGCAGAAGCAATCGAGCGTCACGCCGCAATCCGCATCGCCCGCGAGCATGCGCTCGACGATGACGGCCGGATCGGTCTCGACGATCGCACGGCCGTCGCGCGCGGCCAGCGCCTCATGAATCGCCGCGATCCCCGGCCCGGCCGCGAGCCGCTCGAACGACCCGTGCGGCCAGCGCTTGCGCGCATGGGCAAGTACCCGGTCCTCGCGCTCGTCCGACGGCGCGAACGACACGTGCCCGCCTTCGCCGGACAACGGCACCCACGCTTCGCCCGCACGCACGAGCGCCGGGGAGGAGAGCCGCGCCCCTGCGCGCGGAACGACGCGTGCAGAGATGAACGGGCGCGCGATTCTAACGCGGCAAAAAATTCGCCGGATACCCGTCGGGCCCGATGCATACCCTGCACGCCGAGCGGTCGCGACGCGTTCCCCGCATTGCCAATTCGCGGTTACGACTGCGCGCATCGCACGCGGCATTGCCGCGCCGTTCGCAGGTTTGCCGACATCCGGCATGCCCGCGTTCCGTCGTCACGTCCGGAACGCCGCGATACCGGCCCGGCCGGTCCCCCCACGCTCCCCGACCGCTCGTCCGGGACCGCCGCCCTGCATGGGCCCGCGCGGCTTTCGGGTGACCCACTCCACAGATACGCCGAATGTGCGCGCGCAACAATGGCGATGCCTCGCGCCCGGCGCCCGTCAGGACACTCGCCTCCTGCACGGCACCGGGCGCGATGGTCTTCAAGAACCACATCTCACGAGGACATACCATGCAACTCCAATCCCATCCCGCGTGCCGCCCGTTTTACGAAGCTGGCGAACTCACGCAACTGACCGCCTTTTATGAAGAGGGACGTAATGTCATGTGGATGATGCTGCGATCGGAGCCGCGGCCGTGCTTCAACCAGCAACTCGTTACCGACATCATCCATCTCGCGCGCGTCGCACGCGACTCGGGCCTGCCGTTCGACTTCTGGGTGACGGGCTCGCTCGTCCCCGAGCTGTTCAACGTCGGCGGCGACCTGAGCTTTTTCGTCGACGCGATCCGCAGCGGCAAGCGCGACCTGTTGATGGCCTATGCGCGCTCGTGCATCGACGGCGTGTACGAGATCTACACGGGCTTCGGCACCGGGGCGATCTCGATCGCGATGGTCGAGGGCAGCGCGCTCGGCGGCGGGTTCGAGGCCGCGCTCGCGCATCACTACGTGCTCGCGCAGAAGGGCGTGAAGCTCGGGTTTCCCGAGATCGCGTTCAACCTGTTCCCGGGCATGGGCGGCTATTCGCTCGTCGCGCGCAAGGCCGATCGGGGCATTGCGGAGCAACTGATCGCGACCGGCGAAGCGCACGCTGCCGAGTGGTACGAGGATCGCGGCCTGGTCGACCAGACGTTCGACGCGGGTGACGCGTACCTCGCGACGCGCACCTTCATCGACGTGACGAAGCCGAAGCTGAACGGCGTGCGCGCGATGCTGCGCGCGCGCGAGCGGGTGTTCCAGCTGACGCGCTCCGAGCTGATGGACATCACGGAAGCGTGGGTGCATGCGGCGTTCACGATCGAGCCGAAGGATCTCGCGTACATGGAACGCCTCGTGATGCTGCAGAACCGGCGCGTGTCGAAGCTGCGCACGGTGTAATGCGACGGGCGCCGCCGCTTGCCGGCGGCGCCTGTTCGTGAACGAAGCTCAGGCGATCAGCCTGAGCTTTCTCGTCTCCGCGAGCCACGCCTCGAACGCCTGTGCCGGCATCGGGCGGGCGTAGTAGTAGCCCTGCGCATGATCGACGTCGAGCTGCTTGAGGAATTCGGCTTCCGCATGCGTTTCGACGCCTTCGGCGACCACCGCGAAATTCAGCGCCTTCGCGAGCGACACGACCGAGCGCACCAACGCCTGCGAGCGCGGATTGCGGTCAATGCCCGTGATGAAGCTGCGGTCGAGCTTGATCGCGTCGAGCGGCAGGCGCGACAACTGCGACAGCGACGAATAGCCGGTGCCGAAATCGTCGAGATGGATCTGCGCGCCGAGCTGGCGGAACTGCCGCATCAGCCCGTTGGCCGCATCCTCGTCCTCGATGAAACAGCTCTCGGTCAGCTCGATGTCGAGCAGGCCGGGCTTCAGCCCCGCGGCGTCGAGGATCGACGCCATCTGGTTCACGATGTTCATGTCCTGCAACTGCCGCGCGGACACGTTCACCGCGATCCGGATGTCGAGCCCCTTCGCCTTCCACGCGGCAGCCTGCGCGGCCGCGGTACGCATCACCCAGCGCCCGAGCGGCGCGATCAGGCCCGACTCCTCCGCGAAGCGGATGAACTCGATCGGCGCGACGAGCCCGCGGTCGGGCGACTGCCAGCGGATCAGTGCCTCGACGCCGTGCACGTCGCCGGTCGCGATATCGACGACCGGCTGGTAGTGCAGCACGAACTGCTCTTCCTCGAGCGCCTTGCGCAGGTTCGTGTCGAGCCACATGTACTTCGCGACCTTCTGGTTCATCTCCAGCGAGAACACGCGGTACGTATGCTTGCCCTCTTCCTTCGCGACGTACATCGCGGTATCCGCGCTGCGGATCAGCGTCTCGAGCGAATCGCCGTGCTGCGGATGCATCGCGATGCCGATCGAGCAGCTCGTGTAGACCTCCATCAGCCCGAGATGAATGGGCGTGCGCAGCCGTTCGAGAATGATCTGCGCGGTCGCTTCGAGCAGCGGCCGCGTGCCGTGCTCGAACAGCACGAGGAATTCGTCGCCGCCGAGCCGCGCGAGCGTCGCGCCGGACGGCAGGCAGCCGCTGATGATCGCCGACACGTCCTGCAGCAGCCGGTCGCCGGTGATGTGCCCGTAGTGATCGTTGACGCGCTTGAAGTTGTCGAGATCGAGGAACAGGATGCCGACCTGCCCGCGCGATGCGGCGGTCTCGGCCGCAATCGCCGCGTGGATGCGCTCGCTGATCGCGTGGCGGTTCGGCAGCCCGGTGAGCACGTCGGTGTTCGCGAGTTCGATGAGCCGATGCTGCGCGTTGCGCTCCTCGGTGATGTCGATGCCCGAGCAGATCAGGAACTGCTCCTCGACGCCGCTGCCGCTCTGCACGAACTTGTTGCGGAACTGGAACAGGCGCGGCCCGTTGACCGTGTTGATGTAGCGCTCGACCGCGAACGAGTGGTTGCTCGCGAAAAAGCCCGTGATGTTGCTGCGCGACTGCGCGCCCTGCTCGGGGCTCATGAACAGTTCGAACGCGCTGCGGCCGATCACGTCGACCTCGCGCTTGCCCGTCACTTCCTCGCACAGGCGGTTGAAGCGCTGCACCATCCCGTTGCGATCGAGAATCACGACGAGCGAATTCACTTCGGACACGACCTGCTCGGCGAACGCGAGCCCGTGCGCGAGATCGCCCGCGACGGATTCGGTATCGGAATAGGCGGAGGCCGTGCCGGCCCAGTCGGTCGTGTCGACTTTCCGCCCGACGAGATGAAGGCTCACCGGTTCGCCGAACAGCGTGATGTCGAGCACGAGGTGCGACGTGACGCCGGTCAGCGCGCGAATGCGCGCGGCCTGTTCGCCCGTCAGCGCGACGGCGACGTTGGTCAGGCCGCGGACGGCCGCCAGTTCGAGGGCATTGCTGTCGCTGCCGAGACGCCAGCAGGGGCTGCGCGTACCTACGTGCGCCTCGAGCACCGCGCTATCGTTTTCGTCATCCATGGAGACGCCCCGATCCAGAAAAAACGCACAGTGTAGACGGAGGCGACCCGGCCGGCCGCCCTTCCGGGGCGCGCGTCGCGCGTTCCCGGCAGGGCAACCGTGATTGCCGTGAAGATGGGCCTCGTCCCGTACTTGTTTCCAGCTAATGCGACCCGGCGTTCGCGCGTGATGCGCGCAGGTGCTGCCAAACGAATGATGAGAGCCATCTTATCAAATGACGATCAGGATTGGCACTCACATTTAGAGCAGAGTGTCAAGGAATTGGGACTCGATTGGCAAGCCGGATTTTTCATGATTGGCGGCCTGCTCAATCGCGTTTGCGACGGTGCGGGACGGGTTCGGCGAATCGGGCTGAGCGCCCCGCCGGGCGGGCGTTTGCGGCTGATTCCAGCCGTCATGGACAGCGCTGTGACAAGCCATCTGCGACAGGGTCGGATCGCGTTGCGGCGACCCGACTTTTCGTCGATTTTGATTCCTTTCGTGCGCTAATACACAACTTTATTCCACAGTCCGTTGCAATGCCGTTCGAGCATCGGCGCCGGTCGCCGGCGCCGGTCGCGCGGCTCAGCCCGCCGTGCCGTATCCGCCGCCGCCCGGCGTTTCGACGACGAACACGTCGCCCGGCGCCATCTCCGCGCGGCCGATATGGCTGAGCGTCTCGACCGTGCCGTCCGCGCGCTCGATCGTGTTGCGGCCGAGCGCGCCGGCCTCGCCGCCCGCCGCGCCGAACGGTGCGTGGATCCGGTTGTTCGACAGGATCGACGCGGTCATCGGCTCGAGGAAGCGGATCCGCCGCACCGCGCCGTCGCCGCCGCGCCAGCGCCCGCCGCCGCCCGAGCCGGCGCGGATCCGGTGCGAGTCGAGCCGCACCGGGTAGCGCCATTCGAGCACCTCCGGATCGGTCAGCCGCGAGTTCGTCATGTGCGTCTGCACCGCGCCGACGCCCGCGAAGCCGTCGCCCGCGCCGCTGCCGCCCGCGATCGTCTCGTAGTACTGGTAGCGATCGTTGCCGAATGTGAAGTTGTTCATCGTCCCCTGGCTCGACGCGACGCAGCCGAGCGCGCCGTACAGCGCGTTGGTGATCGCCGACGACGTCTCGACGTTGCCCGACACGACCGCCGCCGGATACTCCGGGTTCAGCATCGAGCGCGCCGGCACGATCACCGTGAGCGGCTTCAGGCAGCCGGCGTTCAGCGGGATCTCGTCGCCGACCAGCGTGCGGAACACGTACAGCACGGCGGCCATGCACACGGCCTTCGGCGCGTTGAAGTTGTTGTCGAGCTGCGCGGACGTGCCCGTGAAATCGATCTCCGCGCGCCGCGCCGCCCGGTCGACGCGGATCGCGACGCGAATCTCCGCGCCGTTGTCGAGCAGATAGCGGTACGCGCCGTCCTGCAACGCGCCGATCACGCGCCGCACGGCTTCCTCCGCGTTGTCCTGCACGTGCCCCATGAACGCGAGCACGACGTCGCGGCCGAACTGCGCGACCATCCGGCGCAGTTCGTCGACGCCTTTCTGGTTCGCGGCGACCTGCGCGCGCAGGTCGGCCATGTTCTGCTCGACGTTGCGCGCCGGGTAACGGCCCGACGCGAGCAGCGCGCGGGTTTCCGCATCGCGCAGCGTGCCGGCCGACACCAGTTGCCAGTTGTCGATCAGCACGCCCTCCTCGTCGATATGCGTCGAATCGGGCGGCATCGAGCCCGGCGTCGTGCCGCCGATGTCCGCGTGGTGGCCGCGCGAGCCGACGTAGAACAGCGGCGCGTCCGAGCCGTCGGCGAACACCGGCGTGATGACGGTCACGTCCGGCAGGTGCGTGCCGCCGTGATACGGGTCGTTCAGCATGAACACGTCGCCGTCGCGCATGCGGCCGCGGTTGCGCTCGATCACCGTGCGGATGCTCTCGCCCATCGAGCCGAGGTGCACCGGCATGTGCGGCGCGTTCGCGATCAGGTTGCCGTCGCCGTCGAAGATCGCGCACGAGAAGTCGAGCCGCTCCTTGATGTTCACCGAGTACGCGGTGTTCTGCAGCCGCAGCCCCATCTGCTCGGCGATCGACATGAACAGGTTGTTGAAGATCTCGAGCCGCACCGGATCGGCGTCGGTGCCGAGCGAGCGGCGCGTCGGCAGCGGCGTCGTGCGCGTCAGCACGAGGTTGCCCTGCGCGGTCATCCGCGCGCGCCAGCCAGGCTCGACGACGGTCGTGCCGTTCTTCTCCGCGACGATCGCCGGGCCGTCGATCGCGTCGCCGGCCAGCAGCGTGTCGCGCACGTAGAGCGCCGCGTCGTGCCATTGCCCGCCGGAATGGAAGCGCACCGCGGAATGGGCGCGTAGCGCGGCATCATCGCCGTTGCCCTCGTTGCGCGGCGCGAGCGGCGCGATCTCCACCGGCGCGTCGGAGCGGCCGATCGCCTCGACCGACGCGAGCTCGGCGACGAGCGGCGTGCCGGGCATCAGGAACGCGTAGCGCTGCCGGTATGCGGCCTCGAACGCCTGCTGCATCGCGGCGACGCTGCCGGCCGGCACGTCGAGCGCCGAATCGGTGCCCTGGTAGCGCAGGTGTACGCGCCGCTCGGTCGCGATCCGCTCCGGCGGCACGCCCTGTTCGAGCAGCGCGCCGACGGCTTCGTCGGCCAGCCGGTCGAGCGCCGCGTTCAGCGCCGGCAGCGACGCGTCGGACAACACGGCCTCGACCGCGCGCTCGCGCATCGCGGTCTGGTCGGCGAGGCCCATCCCGTACGCGGACAGCACGCCCGCGAGCGGATGCGCGAACACCTGCGTCATCCCGAGCGCGTCGGCCACGCCGCACGCGTGCTGGCCGCCCGCGCCGCCGAACGTCGTCAGCACGTAGCGCGACACGTCGTGGCCGCGCTGCACGGAAATCTTCTTGATCGCGTTCGCCATGCTGCCGATCGCGATTTCCAGGAAACCTTCGGCGAGCGCCTCGGGCGTCTCGCGCCGCCCGGTGGCCGCGTGGATCTCGTCGGCAAGCGCCGCGAACTTCGCGACCACGCCGTCGCGGTCGAGCGGTTCGTCCGCATGCGGGCCGAACACGCGCGGGAAATGATCGGGCTGGATCTTGCCGAGCATCACGTTGCAGTCGGTCACCGTCAGCGGGCCGCCGCGCCGGTACGCGGCCGGCCCCGGGTTCGCGCCGGCCGATTCCGGCCCGACGCGCAGCCGCGCGCCGTCGAAGCCGAGCACCGAGCCGCCGCCCGCGGCAACCGTATAGATGCTCATCATCGGCGCGCGCATCCGCACGCCGGCCACCTGCGTCTCGAACACGCGCTCGAACTCGCCGTGGTAGTGCGACACGTCGGTCGACGTGCCGCCCATGTCGAAGCCGATCACGCGCTCGAAGCCGGCCGCCTGCGCGGCGCGCACCATCCCGACGATGCCGCCGGCCGGGCCCGACAGGATCGCGTCCTTGCCCTGGAACGCGTCGGCGCGCGTCAGCCCGCCGCTGCTCTGCATGAACTGCAGGTTCACGCCCGGCATCTCGTGCGCGACCTGCTCGACATAGCGGCGCAGGATCGGCGACAGGTACGCGTCGACGACGGTCGTATCGCCGCGCGACACCATCTTCATCAGCGGCGACACCTCGTGCGACACCGATACCTGCGTGAATCCGATGCGGCGCGCCAGATCCGCCAGCGCGCGTTCGTGCGCGGTGTAGCGATAGCCGTGGATCAGCACGATCGCGAGCGCGCGCACGCCGGAGTCGAACACGCGGCGCAGCGACGTTTCGGCACCCTGAACATCGAGCGGCACGACGACGTCGCCATGCGCGCCGATGCGCTCGTCGATCTCGACGACGCGCTCGTACAGCGCATCGGGCAGCACGATGTCGAGATCGAACAGGCGCGGCCGGTTCTGGTACGCGATGCGCAGCACGTCGCGAAAGCCGCGCGTCGTCGCGAGCACGGTGCGTTCGCCCTTGCGCTCGAGCAGCGCGTTGGTCGCGACCGTCGTGCCCATCTTCACCATCTCGACGCGCTCGGGCGTGATCGGCTCGCCGGGCGCGAGGCCGAGCAACTGGCGGATCCCGGCCACCGCCGCGTCGCGGTATTGCTCGGGGTTCTCCGACAGCAGCTTGTGCGTGACGAGCGTGCCGTCGGGCCGGCGCGCGACGATGTCGGTGAACGTGCCGCCGCGATCGATCCAGAATTGCCAGCGTGCGGCGTCGGAGGGAACGGGGGAAAGGTGTCGGTCAGTCATGATGTCGGGTCGATGCGTCGTTGAGTCGAGGGACGAGCGCCGCCGCACGGCGCGCGTCGCGCGCCGCGTCACCGGGTCGGTCAAAGGGGGAGAAAAACGAAGGGCCGGCCGGCCCGCCGCTCAAGCGGCGTCGAGTTCGCGGCCGCGTGTCTCGGGCAGCGTCAGCGCGGCGACGATCACCACGCCGTACGCGGCGACCGCGAAGATGCCGATGCTCGTGCCGAGCCCGTATTGCTTGGACAGCGCACCGATCAGGAACGGGAACAGTGCGCCGATCGCGCGGCCCACGTTGTAGCAGAAGCCCTGGCCGGAGCCGCGCACGCGGGTCGGGAACAGCTCGGTGAGGAACGCGCCCATCCCCGAGAAGATGCCCGACGCGAAGAAGCCGAGCGGAAAGCCGAGCCACAGCATCGACGCGTTGGTCAGGTTCAGCGACGTGTATGCGAACGCGATCACCATCGAGCCGACCGCGAACAGGATGAAGTTCGGCTTGCGGCCCAGCCGGTCGGTCAGGTACGCGCTCGTCAGGTAGCCGACCCACGAGCCGAAGATGATCATCGCGAGATAGCCGCCGGTGCCCATCACCGTGAGGTGCCGCTCGGTCTTCAGGAAGGTCGGCAGCCACGTCGTGATCGCGTAGTAGCCGCCCTGCGCGCCGGTCGTCAGCAGCGCCGCGCGCAGCGTCGTCGTGATCAGCTTCGGCGCGAAGATCTCGGTGAGGCGCGGCGCATCGGCTACTTGCGCCTGCGCGGCCTTTTCCTTCTCGTAGACGTCCGGCTCCTTCACGTAGCGGCGGATCGCCACGACCAGCAGCGCGGGCGCGAGGCCGACGAGGAACAGCGCGCGCCACGCCTGCTCGGCCGGCAGCACCGAGAACAGCAGCGCATACAGCAGCGCGCACAGCCCCCAGCCGATCGCCCAGCCCGACTGCACGAGACCGACCGCCTTGCCGCGGTCGCGCGCGCGGATCACTTCGCCGATCAGCACCGCGCCGGCCGTCCATTCGCCGCCGAAGCCGAAGCCCATCAGCGCGCGCGCGGCGAGCAGCTGGTGATAGTTCTGCGCGAGCCCGCACAGCGCGGTGAACACCGCGAACCACAGAACGGTGAGCTGCAGCGTGCGCACGCGGCCAATCCGGTCGGACAGAATGCCGGCGATCCAGCCGCCGGCTGCCGATGCGAGCAGCGTGATCGTGCCGATGAAGCCCGCGTCTGCGAGCGAAATGCCCCAGGTCGCGACGAGTGTCGGGATCACGAACGACAGCATCTGCGTGTCCATCCCGTCGAGCATGTAGCCGACCTTGCAGCTCCAGAACGCGCGGCGCTCGCGCGGCTGCGCATCCCCGTACCACGAGAACAGGCCGCTACGCTCGAGGGGCGCGGGCTCGGCGGCGGGGGCCGCGAGGGTCTTGCTTTCCATGGTGATGCTCCTGTCGTTGTGCGCCGTCAAATGGCGATCGTGCGTGCGGTGTGTCGTGCGGGTGGCCGTCGCCCCGGCTCAGAATACGGCCAGCGATGCGTTCGTGATGTCGGTCATCAGCATGTGGCCGGGCGTATGCGCGATCGCGATCGGCAGCTTCGCGTCCATCAGCGCGGTTTGCGGCGTCACGCCGCAGGCCCAGAACACCGGCAGCTCGCCGTCGCGGATCGTCACCGCGTCGCCGAATTCGGGGGCGTTCAGATCGGCAATGCCCAGTTCGCGCGGATCGCCGAGATGGATCGGCGCGCCGTGCACGCCAGGAAACCGGCTCGTGATCTGCACCGCGCGGATCGCGTCGGCGCCGCGCATCGGCCGCATCGACACGACGAGCTGGCCGCCGAAGATCCCCGCGCGGCGGTTCGGAATCGACGTGCGGTACATCGGCACGTTACGCCCCTCCTCCACATGGCGCAGGCCAATCCCTTCGCGGGCCAGCATGTCCTCGAACGAAAACGAGCATCCGATCGCGAATACGACGAAATCGTCGCGCCACAGTGCTTCCAGCGACTCGACACGTTCGGTCAGGCGGCCGTCGCGGTAGACGTTGTAGCTCGGCACGTCGGTGCGGATGTCGAGATCCTCGCCGAGCGCGTCGACCCGGAACGCACCCGGTTCGCCGACGCCCAGCAGCGGGCAGGCTTTCGGGTTCGCCTGGCAGAAGCGCAGGAAATCGTGCGCGACCGCCTCGGGCAGGATCGCGAGGTTCGCTTGCGCGTACGGGCCGCAATGGCCGGCGGTCGGGCCGCGGAACGCGCCGTGGCGCACGGACTGGCGGAATTCGGAAGGGGTCATGAGGGTCTGTCGCAGATCGGTATGTCGTCGGGATGACGGTGCCGTGTCATCGGATACGGCGAAGAATAGAAAAGAAAAAATTTTGACGCCAACGAGTTTTTCTGCGCTTCGTGTATAGAATTTCTTAACGGATCTTGGGGTTTTCCCAGGCTCCGTTCACTTTTCTTCACCGGCAAAGTGCGCATCCGCCCCATCGCCCGACCGCCATGAACACGCGTTTTCTCGAAACCTTCGTCACGCTCGCGAAGCTGCGCAACTTCCGCACGACGGCCGCCGCGCTGCACGCGACGCCGGCCGCGATCTCGCAGCGCCTGAAGGCGCTCGAGGACGAACTGCAGACGGTGCTCGTCGACCGCGACAGCCGCGAATTCCGGCTCACGCCGAACGGCGAATACCTGCTCGGCTATGCGAAAGCCGTGGTCGAGGCGACCCAGGAGCTGCTGGCCGCCGCCTCCGGCGAGCGCGCGCTGCGCGGCAAGCTGCGGCTCGGCGTGATCGAGACCGTCGTGCACAGCTGGCTGCCGCACTACATGCGGCGGCTGGCGGCCGACTATCCGCAACTCGAGATCGACCTGACCGTCGACGTCAGCGTCGTACTGCAGCGCCGGCTGATGGCGGGTGAGCTCGACCTGATCATCCGTGTGGAAGGCAGCGACGAGGCGTCGGTCGTGTGCGATGCGCTCGCGAACTATCCGGTGCGCTGGATCGCGCGCGCGGGGCTGCTGCCGAACACGCGCACGGGGCTCGCGCGGCAGGTGCTGCGCCAGCCGATCCTCACTTACGGGCGCGGCACGGCGCCCCACCGGGCGCTCGAGGATATCGTCCGCACGCTCGCGCACGCGCACGGCGTGCCGCTGTCGGACACGCGCATCACCGGGTCGCCGTCGATCTCGGTGATCGTGCAGCTCGTGCGCGACGGGTTCGGCGTCGCGGCGATTCCGGTGCTGTTCGTCGACGCGTTGATCGAAAGCGGTGAAGTCGTGGAGCTGCCGCTGCAGCCGTCGCCGCCGTCGATCGTCGTGTCGATGTCGCGGCGGGCGGACGCGCCGAGATTCGTGCATGGCGCATCGATTGCGGCGCGGGCCGCCTGTCACGAGTACTGCGAGAAGAGCAAGCGGTTGCTGGTCGAAGCGCTTTGATGCGGTGCGGGCCTGCGGATGGCGAGGCCGGGCAGCCGGCACGGATTCGACATCGCCGCCCGAATCACCCACAATCGCCAGCGACGCGTGCGCGCCATGTATCGCGAATGCCGGCACGGCCGTCCGGCATTGACCGCTTCGCACGCCCTGCACAACAGGAAGGCAACATGCAGACTCGCCCCGCTTCCGCTCGCCTGAACCTCGCGCGCGCCGTCATCGTCGCGCTGTACGTCGTGTCGCTGCTGCTGCCGGTCGCCGCCGAACCGCCGAATGCGGCTGGCGCAATAAACTGGCTGCGCGGTTACATGGTGCTCGCGATCGGCCCGCTCGCGATCCTCGACCTGCAATTCGCCTGGCTCGGCAATCCGCTGCTGGTCGTTGCGCTGATCAAGCCGAACCGCATCGTGTCCGCGCTGCTCGCCGTGGTCGTGGTCTTCGCACTCGGATGGCACACGATACCGACCGGCCCGGACTTCAAGCCCATCCACGCATTCGGCATCGGGTACTACCTGTGGATTGCGGCAATGGTTGGCGGCGCCGCATTGCCTTGGATCGGCGGGCGCATGAAGAAGGAAGCCGTCGCGCCAGCCGATTCCAGCGACGCGGCGCAACCCGGCACCGCACCGTCACCGCCCGTTTCGCCGATCCCGCCGGGCCGCTGGGCCGTGACCGCGACCGATACGCGCATCGAGGCGACCGACCCGAAAGGCGCAACGCACGGAATCGCGCTGTCCGACCTCGGCGCGGTCGCGATCGAAACCACCGACCAGGGGCCGTACGAATCGGATGTGTGGTGGATCCTGTTCGATACGAACAAGCAGTTCGCGTGCGGGTTCCCGCAGGACGCCGAAGGCGCGAAAGCGGCCGTCGACCGGCTGCTCGACCTGCCTGGCATCGACCACCGCAAGGTCATCGACGCGCAGACGTCGGTCCAGAACGCGATGTTCCCGATCTGGCAGCGCGCGGCGCGGGCGGAGCCGAAAGACGACGTAGCACAACGCACCGACTGAACCCGCACCGCGACAAAGCCAAAGGGCACGGCCACGCAAACCCGCAGCCGTGCCCGTATCACCCGGCCTCAGCCCGCCGGGCGCTCACCTGCTTCAGTGCCACCGCCCGGCATCCGTCCCCGGCGCGAACTCGATCCCCCGCAGCACTTCCGCAAACTTCGCCGTCCTCAGCACCGCGAACTGCTCGTGCGCGGCCGTCGTCGCGCTGGTGTTCTTCAGCACGTCACGCACGGCAACCAGCCGGTTCGGATCCGCACCGATATCGCCGTTGCCGCTGACCGTCGACGTAATCGCCCAGATCGTCACCGTGCCGTCGCGTTCGACGCGGCCCGTCAGGTTGCGCAGGCCAGCCGTCGCCGGTGCCCACGGCAGGCCCGTCGCCGAATTGTTGCCCGTCGGATAGCCTGCGACCGAATACGGCTGACCGAGGTTCAACCCGTTCTGCAGCGTGTATGCGAGCTTCCACTGCTTCGCACCTGCGTCGTAGACCCACTTCTGCAAGCCGGCGGTCGTCTGCGCAGCGGCATGCGTATACAGGTCCGCGCCGCCCGTATAGCCGTCGCCTTCGTCCGCGACATAGAGCGTGTTCGCGTCGGCGAACCAGATCCCGAACGGATAGGAGAGCGTCGTCGCGGTCTTGTTCGGCGTGGCCGGGAAGCCGGCCAGCACGCACATGTTGTTCGGCAGGCCAGCCGTCTGCAGCGTGGCCGCGTTGTAGGCGAGCGGCGCCGTCGGCAGCGCGGCCTTCGGCGACGGCACGCCGACGCCCGACGGGCACGCGGTGCCAGTCGTATCGACGAAGTACACGGTGTTCACGCCGTTGCCGCCGCTGCCCTTCGTGTAGTACACGACGTTGTCGTGCACCGTGATGCCGCGGAAGTTGTCGTCCTTGCCGATCTTGTCGGCCTTCGCGCCGAGTGCCGTGACCGAGAAGCTCGCGAGCGGCGTCGGCACGCCCGGATCCTGCTGCGCTTCGTGACGCTTCGCGCCGTCGATGAGCTGGGCGCCCGCGCCGAGGATCACGTTGTCCGGCTGCGGATTCGAGCCGTTGCCGGCGTTGCCCGACGTGTAGTAGAGCTCACGGCCGTCGCGATTGTTCAGGATCGCCGCGCGGCCGTTGTTGCCGCTGTACGCATTCGTCTCAGTGAAACGGAAATGCCCGTGGCGATCGATGCGCGCGATCGCGCGATAGAAGGTCTGCCCGTCCGGGTTCGTCGTATCGACCGCGAGCGGCGTGTTCGAGTTCGACACGTCGATCGCATTGACCGGTGCGACGTAGCCCATGAACGTCAGATAGTTGCCGTCGAGGGACAGGTGCAGGCCGAGTTCCGACTTCGAGCTGAAGCTCGTCACCATCTGGTCGCGCGCGAAGCCTTTTTGCAGACTGTTCGGCACTTCGAGCGTGCCGACGACACCGCCGGCCGGCGTGATCTGGTCGAGGAAGATGCGCGAAGTGATGCCGAAGCTGCCGTCGTAGCGGTCGTTGTTCCACACGTACGGATAGGTGCCGTCATTCGGCGCGCCGGATGCCGTGCCGCAACCGCCGGTGGTCTTCGCGCAGTTCGGCGGCAGGATCGCGCCGGGCTGGACGTTGCTCGACACGTTGTCGTACACGCTGCGGCTGAGGACCAGGAAGCCCGGCACGAAGCCCGGCGTAAAACGGCTGTCGCCGTCGTTGTCATGCGGGGCAGCGTGCGCGCCGATGCTCGCGGCAATCAGCGTCAGTACGAAGACGGGAACGGTACGATCGCGCAGCGCGCGGCGGCGCTTCGCGGACAAGGCGAAATTCGGCATGGACAAGGCTCCGTACGACATCGAGTGAGGATGTTGTTGGTGGACAGACTGACGACGTGAAGCCCCGCCACCTTAGCCATGCTTGATGAAGAATTGATTGCACACGAGCGCGGGGAAACCCGCGCGCCAACCCGGGCTGCCGAGCGCGGCGCCTCGTTATTGATCCGTAATGCGAAAGAAATGAATCAGACAGCCGTTCAGGCGGGTTGCCCCGCATGCGGCTGCGTGAGCTTGCCGTCGCCATACTCGCGCAACACTTTCGAAATCACGACGCGATAGCCGTCCAGCCAGCGCGCCTGCTTCGTCTTTGCCTCGAGATGCGCCGGGTGCTGCATCAGCTGCTGCAGCGCGGCCTCCGACTCCCAGTAGTAGACGTTCTGGATCAGTCCCGATTCGGCGTTCTCCCATGTCTCCTCGCCGAGATAGCCGGGCGTCGCGCGCGCCATGTCGGCGATCTGCCGGTCGAGCCGGTGGAATTCGTCGTCGTATTGCCCGGCACGGAAAATGAAAGTCGACGCGTACATGCCCGCTCCATCGAAAGCGATTGAAAGAGCGCCGATTGTAAGACAAATGCAACATGCCGAGACCGTCACGCGGCGAGCGTATCGAAGTCGGGGCGGCCGGCGAGCCACGCATCGATGCGCGGTGCGTCTTCACGCATGTCGGTCGCGGGCGACGGCAGCGCGGCCAGCGCCTGTCGTGCGCGTTCGAGCGCCTGTGCGAAGCCACGCAACTCACGCGTCGCGGGACGGTCGTCGGCCAGCCGGCGCGCAAGTGCTGCGTCAATGTTCGTACCGATCAACGCGAGTTGCGCATCGATGAACGCCATGCACAGCGCGTGGCAATGCGCGGACACCGATGCAACGGCCAACAAGACCGGCGCGATCGACACGGTCAGGTAGCCGCCTGGCGCAAGCCGCGACAGCGCATGCCGCACGTCCTGCCCGCCAGCGGTCAACGATGCGAACACCGCATCTCGCCACACCGCGCGCTCGAACACGAGCGCTTCGCGATACGCGTCGAGCGCCGCACGATCCGCGACCTCTCCGGCCGTCACCAGCGGAATCGGAAATGAAGATTCAACGGACGATTGCGTGCGCGCCGTTTCGACGATGCAGTTCGCGCCGAGCCACGCCGCATCGTCGCGCCGCGCGGCCAGCACGCGGGGCTGCAACCGGTCCGGCAGCAACGGATCGAGCGGCACCGCGCGGCAGATCGACGGCTTGTCCGCATGCACGCTGCAGCGTCCGTCGTCGGCCAGCGCCGCGCAACGGCCAAGCGACGGATAGTCGTAGCCCTGCAGCGTCAGTGCGATCCATTCGGCTCCCCCGCTGCCCGTGCGATGAAACAACCGCGCCGCCAGCGCATCGGAAGCCGCGACGTCGTCCGCATCGAGCGCGTGCTCGCGGCCGCCGGCACGCCAGCGCTCGCCGATTCGCCGCTTCGGCACGCGACGGATCGCCAGCGCACCGACGAAGCGATGCCGATGCCGGAACAGTTCGCGCAACGACAGCGCCGGTGCGCTGTTGCAGCAGCGTCCGCATGCGTTGCATGCGAGCAGATAGGTATCTACCACGGCCGCCGTACCGAATCCTGGTAGCGCGTGAGAATGAAGCGCGCGACGTCGTCCGAGTGATACGCGGCGACGAGTTGCGTGACCCACGGCTTCGTGCGATCAGCCTCGCGCACCGTCAGCACGTTCGCATACGGCGAGCGCGCATCCTCGAGGCTGATGCTGTCACGCGCGGGTTGCAGCCCGGCGCGCGCGGCGTCGTCGCTGTCGATCGCGACGAACGCCGCCGTGTCGAGCGCCGCGTAAAGGCGATCGCGCCGCAGTGCGACGAGCTTCAGCCCGAGCCGGTTGCCGGTCACGTCGCGCAGCGTCGCGTGCAGGCCGGCCCGCTCGCGCAGCGTCACCAGCGTGTCGTTCTGCAGCAGCACGAGCGCGCGCGCCATCCCGCGCGGATCGGCGGGTATCGCGACCGTCGCACCGGGCCGCAGTTCGTTCAGGTTCTTCAGCCTGCGCGAATAGAGCGCCATCGGCAGCGTGACGGTCGGCGCGATTTCGGTCAGCGCATAGCGCTTCTGCGCGCGCGTCGCGGCAAGCTGTTGCGCATCCTCGAAGCTGGCCGCGTCGATCCGGCCATCGGCCAGCGCGGCGTCGATGCGCGATGCATCGTCGAATTCGACGACGTCAATGCCGAATCCTCGCGACGCGGCGACCCGCTTCACTTCATCCAGGATCTGCGCATGCACACCGCGTGTCACGCCGACGCGTACGGCCGGCGCAGCCGATTCGGCGGCAACGGTCAAACCCGAGTGAACGACCGCGCACGCAGCCATCAGCCACGCGCCCGCGCAAACCATGACGCGCTTCATGATGCATCCCTCAGTATCGTGCGAAACCCGATATGCGACGCGCCGAGATCGGCTTCCTGCTGTTCGCGCGACGACGCGCGATAACGCACGCAGTAGTCGCGCGAACACAGGAACGAGCCGCCCTTGATGACCATCGGCGTATCGTGCCGGCGCGTCGGCGGCGCGACGGCCGCCGTGTCGCCGTTCGTGTGCGACTGGTGCGGGCCCGTGTATGCGTCCTTGGTCCATTCCCATGCGTTGCCGATCATGTCGTAGAGCCGGAACCCGTTCGCCGCGTAGCAGCCGACGGGCGCGAGCCCCGCATGGCCGTCCTCGGCCGTGTCAAGCACCGGGAACACACCCTGCCAGTAGTTCGCGGCCGGCTTGCCCTGCGCATCGCGCGGCGCCGCGTCGAGCGATGCGTCGTCGCGGCCGGCCTTGCCCGCGTATTCCCATTCGGCCTCGGTCGGCAGGTCGCGGCCGAGCCAGCGCGCATACGCGAGCGCATCGCGCTGCGTGACGAGCGTGACGGGCAGGTTGCCGAGCCCGTCGACGCCGCTGCCCGGCCCGCGCGGATGACGCCACGATGCGCCCTTCACCCATGACCACCACGCCAGGTCACGCGCGTTCATCTCGTCGCGCGTCGGCACATGAAACACGGCCGCCCCATCCTGCTGTTCGGCCTCGGTCACGTAACCGGTCGCCTGCACGAACGCGGCGAACTGCGCGATCGTCACGTCGGTCTGGTCGATCCAGAATCCACCGACACGCGTGCGACCGTCGCCGACCGGGCGCTCGTCCGCGTAGCCGCGCGTGCTGCCGAACACGAACGCGCCGCCGTGCAGGTGCACCATCCCCGCCTTCGGGTCGTCACGCCACCCGGCCGGCAACCCCGAATAGCGCGCGCATTGGCGCTCCGAGCCGAGCGGGGCGAGCGCGCGGCCGCGATTCGCGTCGTCGAATGCGTCACCCGCCGGTGCGACGGGGTTGGCATAGCCGGCCGCGAACGCGGCGGCGAACAGCGTGGCGGCAAGCGCCGCGCCGATCGTCCAGAATCGGAACCGCATCGTGTCGCCCCGGTTCAGTAGTAGCCGCGCGGACGCAGCGGTTCGACCCCGCCGACGTTGCTCATGTAGGTCTTCCACTGGTCGACGAGCGTGCCGATCACCGACGGGTTCTGCGCGGACACGTCGGTCGTCTCGCCGCGATCCGACGCGAGGTCGTACAGCTGCCAGTGACCGTCGGGCGGCCCGAGCGGCGGCTCGGTCCACAACGCCTTCCAGCGGCCGTCGGCGCTGCGCAGGTACGCACGGCCGTACGCTTCGTCGCCGAACGGCGCGGTATGCACCTCGCCCGTCGCCGTGCCCGTCAGCACCGGCAGCAGCGACTGGCCGGTGACCGGATACACGTAGCGGTTGTTGTAGATCACCTTGCCCTTGTTCTGATCGACGCCCGTCAGCGTGTTGACGAGCGGCGGCGCCGGCTGCGACGGCGGCGTGACGCCCGCGACCGCGAGGAACGTCGCCGTGTTGTCGGTCACGTGCGTGAATGCTCGCAGCGTCGGCAACTGCTGCGTCTGGCCCGGCAGGCGCACGATCGTCGGCGTCGACACACCGCCTTCGGCCGAATACCCCTTCGTGAGCCGGAACGGCGACGCACTCACCTCGGCCCAGCGCAGCCCGTATTGCAGGCGCTGCGCGTTCTGCTTGCCGTTGTCGGTGCCGAGCGTCGCGTAGAGCGGCGCCTGCCCGTTCGCGGTATCGGTCGCCGTCGGGTCCGCGCCCGAGTCGATCGGCCAGCCTTCCGCGCCGTTGTCCGACTGGAACATGATGAACGTGTTGTCGTATTCGCCGATGTCCTTCAGGTGCTGGATCAGGAGGCCGATGTTGTAGTCGAGGTTCTCGACCATCCCCGCATAGATCTCCATGTAGCGCGCCTGCGCGCGGCGCTCGGCCGGCGACAGGCTCGACCACAGCTTGTCGACCTTGCCGGGGCCGTAGTCGCTGTAGCCGTCCGCGGCCGAATGCACCGCGCTGATGTATTTCGCGGCAGGCGTGCCGTTGTTCGCGGTCGCGGGCGACGCGGCCGTCGTTTCAGGCAAGCCGTCGAACGGCTTGAAATCGGCGGGGATCAGGCCGAGCGCCTTCTGCCGCGCGATCCGCGCGTTGCGGATCGCGTCGTAGCCGGCGTCATACACGCCTGCATACTTGTGCAGCCACGGATCGGGCACCTGCAGCGGCCAGTGCGGCGATGTGTAGGCCGCGTACGCGAAGAACGGCTTGCCGTCGCGCCGGTTCGAATCGATGTACGAGATCAGCTTCTGCGTATAGAAATCGGTCGAATAGAACACGGCCGGACTGCCGCCCGCGCCGCCCGGCTGCCCGGGCTGGCCAGGCTGCACGTAGCGGCCGTCTTCCGTGTAGTTCGACGAGCCGGCCGGCTCGTGCGCGAAGTGGTTCGTCGCCGCGCCGCCGAGCAGCACGTAGCTGCGCTCGAAGCCCCACTGGTCGGGCGTCTGTCCGCTGCCCGTCGCGCTGCCGACGATCCCCGAGCCGATGTGCCACTTGCCCGCGATGTAGGTGTGGTAGCCGGCATCCTTCAATAGTTGTGCGAACGACAATGCCCGGTCGTTCAGGTAGCCCTCGTAGCCGGGCAGCCCGCGCCGTTCATCGGTCGGCACGCCCATCGTGCCTTCGCCGACGAGATGGTGGTCGGTGCCGGACACCAGCATCGCGCGCGTGATCGCGCAGACGGTGCCCGTGTGATGGTTCGACAGGATGCGGCCCGACGCGACGAGCGCGTCGAGGTTCGGCGTGTTGATCTCGCCGCCGAATGCATGGATGTCGGAATAGCCGAGATCGTCGGCCATGATGTACAGGATGTTCGGGCGTTTCGCGGCCAGCGGCGGCGTGGTGTTCGTCTGTGGCGACGGCGTCTCGCTGTCGACGCCGCCACACGATGCGAGCGACACCGCGCCGGCAATCGCGGCGCAGACGACACGGAAACGAAATGCATGCAACGGCGACGCGGACTTTTTCATTGTTGTGAACGCTCGATCTACGGGAGCGGCGATCTTAGCGTCGCGCGCGCGGCGCCCAAAGTCCGATTCGTCACATGCTAACGGGGTGGCGGAATATGCCGCGCGAACGGCAACACGGCGGGCACCGAAACCGGACGCCGCAAGCGGTTTTCGAAAGCGACGATCAATTGCTCGAAATAGCGATTGCTTCCCGCCCCGCCATCAACACACAATGCGTCATTTGCTTTCCCGCCACGCATATAAATCCAGTCGATCGTCGAATCGACCAACGGGCCGATAAAAACATGTTCTTTCGAACTGATGCCAAGCTGCTTGCGCCGATACACAGTCTTCTGAAGAAACCTTTCGATTTCTCTGCCGGAAAAAGTATCCACGGGCCGCTGCGTCAGCATTTGATGCATCGCGACGACTACAAGAGCCTGATTGCGCTTGGCAATTTCTACGATCGCGCATGCCTGTCGGCGCAACACGCATTGCCCGGGATCGTGCCGCTTCTCGAAAGCTCGCTGTCGCCTGTCATTCCGGCCGATACCGACCTGACCGCCTTGTGCCGGATGGAATTCGACGGCAGCACACCGCCACCGGTTTTCAATATCAGCGCGTCGCAATATCTCAGCCATGTCAGCGTTCAATGCCAGCTCGAGCGCTTGTACGACATGTGCGATCTGAAACAAACGGGATCGGAAAACGCCATAGGCGATCCCTCGGTCGCTGCCGCGCTTCGCGTGCTGATGCTGAATGAAGCACTCGCGCTGTGCCTGAGCGGCATCGCGAAAGTCAACTATCACGCAGACCGTTTCGACATCACCGTATTCGACGACGCTGCGCGCGATGCGCTGCGGGCGACCTGGTTTGCCCGCACGCTCGATCGCAACAGCCACATGAGTACGCTGGCAATCATCAAGATGATCGCGAATACGGGTGCCGTCACGGCGACGGACTTGGCCCCCCTGATCGAACACATCCTGGACCGCGACCTGTCGATCGCGTGGCAGCGGCTGACACCGGAGGGACTCGCGCTGACCAGCATCCGGCATCTACACGACGCGGTCGCGCTGGTCGCGGTCATCGCCGTGGCCACCGTCAGAGGCAAGCCGCTCAGGATGACGCACGCGGAGCTGTCACGGCACGGGCTCGAACCGGACGCGGTAGCAAACCTCCTGCGACGCCAGGCACTGGCGCTCGCGACCGACCGGTTCGTGACCTGCAGCGGCGACGTGCTCGACATCCGTATCGATGCCGTATCGAAAGGCCTGCGCGCCTACTACCGTGCGCTGGAGGAGGAATTCGGCGAGCGCGATCTGCTACGGCTTCATGCCGGCGGGATTTTCTTCGAAAAGACGATCATCAGGCAGCGCATCGACGACGGAGAGGACTATCGGCCGCACTTCCGGACCTACGACGGCTTCGACCGGACCAAAGTGCTGGGCGGCGCGACGAATGAAGCCGATGTCGAATTCATCATCCACGACACCCGGCAACGACACTACTATTTCGTCCAGATCAAGCACGCGCTGCTCGGCGAGAAGGCGTTTTTCGAAGCGGTGGTCGCGACCGTACAGAAGGATTTCGGCAAAGGCCTTAACCAGTTGCGGGAGGCCAAACGCCTCCTCGAATCCGGGCAGCTCGCCAAGACGCTGGCCGCACGCGGCATCGACGACGCAACGCCTGAGAATTCGAGCTTCGTTCTGCTACACAACATCGCGCAATTCGACTTCCAGAGCACCGACGACGGTATCTCGCTCTATGACTGGGCGACATTCCGGAACCTGCTCAAGGATGCCGAGTGCCAGGTCGGCTCGACCAGCGGCGGGCACCGGTTGATCCGACTGCCGACACCGCTGCGAATCGACCATCCGATGACCGTGATCCGTCGGTTGCTTGACGAACATCCCGCGTATCGGCCAATGAGCAACGGCGACTGGATGTCGGAACGCGCTACCAGCGAGTACACGATCGACGAGAAAACGATCCGCGTGAAAGGACTCGGCATCTGAGCGCCGCCCTTTCACCGCCTGCCGTGCGTCAACTCCGCCCGCCGAGACTGCCGCCGCCATCCACGGCCAGCACCTGCCCCGTGACGAAAGCGGCTTCGTCCGACAGGAAGAACGCGATCGCCGCGGCCACATCGTCGGCCGTGCCGAGCCGGCGCGCGGGGATCGTCGCGAGCACCTTGTGTTCGGCTTCGCTGCCGACGGGCCGCGTCTGCCGGAACAGTTCCGTCTCGATCGGCCCCGGCGCAACCGCGTTGACGGTCACGCCATGTTCGGCCAGTTCCAGCGCCCACGTGCGCGTGCAGCCGACGAGCGCGCTCTTCGCGGCGGAATACGCGGTGCGATCGAGGCTGCCGAAAATCGCACGGCTGCAGATGTTGACGATGCGCCCGTGGCCACGCGCCTTCATCGCATCCGCAAAGTGCTGCGTAACCTGGATCGCGGCCCGCACGTTGAGATCGAACACGGTCTGCAGCGACTGGAAATCAATCCGTCCAAGCGGTTGCGGCAACACGATGCCGGCGTTGTTCACGATGCCGTCGACGTCGTGCTGCTCGCTGACGCGTGCAAGGGTGGCCGCCGTCTGTTCGATGTCGGCGAGATCGCACGCGCGCAATTCGCCGGGGAAGTCGATGTCCTGCGTGTGACGCGCGAGACCGATGACGCGATGGCCTCGCCGTGCGAGCAAGGCGCTGACCGCAAGACCGATGCCGCGCGATGCGCCGGTGACGAGATACGTGCGAGATGACATGAGTGCTCCCGAAGTCCGTTCACATGAATAGCGTGGAGGGAGGTTTCCGCGGCGGAAGCCCGAACCTGCGCTTTCATCGGACGATTCTACGTGTGTCACGGGACGTTACGCCGTGTCGTTACGCGCGAACCCGTAGCAGCACGTTACGTTTTCTCCGCGTCAGCGTCGCCGGCAATTTCCAAATCACGATTTTCATCAAATATCGCCTGATTTAATTGTAATGCTCCGTTTATAAAAGAAAGTTTGTTAATGAATATCGAACTCGCAAACGTTTTACGCGACAAAAATATGCAACCCAAAAATTAGACGAATAACGACTTAAAAAAGTATGCCGTTTAAAACAACGGCAGGCACGCGTCTTGCTGACTCCCCCCACCATGTGCCGCGTTCGACCAGGAACGAATAACCCGAAAATCGGGCGGCGCCCTATTTCGTACAAATGATTCCGGGGTCGGGGAAATGGTATCGAGTGCAAGCAGGCGATGGGCCTGGGGGGCCGTGACGTGCCTGTCGCTGTTCGCGACGGCGCGCGCACCGGCACAAGACACCGTCGACGCGCCGCCTTCCGCCGCGGCGAACGGCGGACATCCGATTGCGCCGCCCTCGACGCTGCTGAACGCCGAACGCGTCCTTGAAGCACCGAGACCCGCGCCCGGCGCGGGCCCGGCCGCGGCGAAGCCGGCCGCCGGCGCCGCGACGGCCCGTGCCCAGGCCGCCGCCCGCAGCGCCCTTCCGGAAGACCAGCTCGGCGGCACGGTCACGACCGATGCCGTGACGCTCGCCGGCCGCGATTTCTACACCTACTTCTCGCAGACGTGGTCGGAAATCCCGCTGAGCGAGCGCTACATGGTCGCGATTCACGAACGCCCGTCCGGGCGTTACGGCAGCCTGATCTGGGTCGAATTCCAGCAAAAGCGCGTATTCCAGACCTTCCTGCCGATCGCACGGGCAAATGTCCGGGCCGTGGCCGAAAGCGCCGCCAGCATTTCCTTCCAAACCGTCATTCAGGACGATCTGTCGAATTTGCTGTTTCCCGATTCGGATCTGGCCAAAGACGAGATTTAGTCGATTAATCAAAAACAGGGGTTAGGGAAAATGAATCGAATCAGATTGAGCTTGATCGCCCTGGTCGCGATGACCGCGGTGTCGCCCTATTCGTGGTCGTCGACGCTGGTATATCAGCCCAACAACCCGAACTTCGGCGGCAACCCGGCAAACGGCCCCAATCTGCTCAACGAGGCCAACGCGCAGAACAAGCACACGGATCCGTCGCTGTCGGCCTATTCGTCGTCGACGTCCACGTCGTCGCTCGACCAGTTCAATGCGCAGCTGCAGCAGGCGATCCTGTCGCGCGTCGCGGGCTCGGTGACGAACTCGATCGTCGGCACCAACGGCGAACTCAAGCCGGGGACGATCAGCACGGGTAATTTCACGATCGTCGTGAGTGCGGCCGGCAACGGCAACCTGCAAGTGACGACCACCGACAAGACGACGGGTGCGACCTCGACGTTCATCGTCAGCAACGGCCAATAAATCGAAAAAACCGACTGAGCGAATCATGAAAAAAAATGCTGACCGCACACGCTTGAACCCGGGGATGACGCGAATCGCCGTGGGCGCGGTATTGCTGCTGTCGCTGGTCGGCTGCGTCACGCGGCCGATGCCGGCATTGAGCAACGCGACGCTGACGCCGCCGACACGCACCACGCGCGACCTCACGCACCTTCCGCCGCCGAAGGGCAGGATCGTCGCGGCCGTCTACGGCTTCCGCGATCTGACGGGGCAGTACAAGGCATCGCCGGACAGTTCCTTTTCGTCGCAGGTCACGCAGGGCGGCGCGTCGTTCCTCGTCAAGGCGATGCGCGACTCCGGCTGGTTCACGCCGGTGGAACGCGAGAACCTGCAGGATCTGCTGACCGAACGCAAGATCATGCGCGCCACCGACGGCGCGGATGCGAAGAAGGCGCAGAACGATGCGATGGCGCCGCTCTTGCCCGCGAACATCGTGCTCGAGGGCGGCATCGTCGGCTACGACACGAACGTGCGGACCGGCGGGGCCGGCGTCGCCTACCTCGGGATCAGCGGGTCGACGCAATACCGGGTCGACCAGGTCACCGTCAACCTGCGCGCGATCGACATCCGCACGGGCCAGGTGCTCAACAGCGTGTCGACGACCAAGACCGTCTATTCCTACCAGGTCGACACGGGCGTCTATCGCTTCGTCGGCTTCAAGGACCTGCTGCAGGCCGAAGTCGGGCTGACGCGTAACGAACCCGCGCAGATCTGCGTCAACGAAGCGATCGAATCGGCGCTCACGCACCTGATCGTCCAGGGCGTCGCGAACCAGACCTGGGCGCTGAAGAACGACCAGGACTGGTACGACCCGACGATGCAGCGCTATCTGCAGGAAGACCGGCAATACGCGCAGGACATGGAGGACGCAAACACCGCGTACGACCCGCAGAAGATCGATCGCCCGGTTGCGTCCACTCATTAACCGGCATCAGGCCGGCCAGCGGAGAAAACATGATGAATCGACAGCGTGATCGGAACGGCCGCGCCCGCGTGACGCGGCGGGTGCTCGCGACCGTGTGGACGGCCGCGGCCATGCAGGCCGCGTCGGCGGCACCGGTGCCGCTCAGCGATCTCGGCCCGCCCGAACCGGCGTTCGACTACAGCGGCAACATCGTCGCGGTCCAGCAAAGCGGCGTCGGCAATACCGCGTCGCTGGACCAGGCGGGCCACAACGGTGCGCTGGTCTGGCAGGCCGGCGACGGCAATTCGATCGTCGCGCGGCAGACCGGCGCGCAGAACTGGATCGCAGCGTCGCAGGCCGGCTTCGGCAACGCATTGAATGCGACGCAGCGCGGTAACGGCAACACGTTGCGGGTGCAACAAAACGGTGCCGGCAATTCGGTCGATGCGACGCAGGTCGGCACGTCGCTGTCGGCGCGCGTCACGCAGAACGGCAGCAACAACGCGGTGAACATCGTGCAGGGCGGATCGAACACCGGCATCCAGGTGATCCAGACCGGCAACGGTGCGCGCGCAACGGTGCTGACGCGGTAACGGCTACGCAGTTTGCAAGTGGTGTGAGGTGTGGGGCGTGAGAGCGCGCTCAATTGGCGGGGGTGCCGGCAAAAGACCCACTTTTCCGGCGAATTTTCTTTCGAATCAGGAGCAAGAAATGAAGGTGACCAAGTCTGCAATCGCAATCGCAGTGCTGATGCTCGCATCGGCTGCCGCACAGGCCGATTCGTCGGGGAACAACGTGAACATCGGGCAATCCGGCAACTTCAACTCGGCGACCGTCGAACAGACGGCGACGAGCGGTGATTCGGTATCGATCAGCCAGTCGGCAGCCGGCAACGATCCCCGCTACGGGTTCGTCGCCAACGTGACGACCCAGGGCGGCAGCGGCGACACGACCGTGATCCAGCAGAACTCCTGGTGGGCGCAGCCGTATTCGAGCGTGAACGTGTCGCAGACGGGCACGTCGAACGAGAAGAACTACGTGACGCAGTCCGGCGGCGGCGATTTCTCGGCGAACATCACGCAGACGACGTCGGCCTACACGGGCGGCCCGCAATACGACACCAACACGATCAACCAGTACAGCTACATCGACAGCGCGTCGATCTCGCAACAGGGCGGCGGCTGGAACACCGTCACGATCAACCAGGGCACGCCGAGCCAGTCGGCGATCGGCAACAACGCGACCGTGGCGCAGACGGACTCCGTCTTCAACACCGTCGGCATCACGCAGACCGGCAACAACGGCACCGCGAACGTCCAGACGACCTGGGGCGGCGCGAACGTGACGTCGATCACGCAAACGGGCGGCACGACCAACGCCAACGTGACGCAGTTCGCCGAAGGGGGCGACCAGGTCACGACGACGCAGAGCGGCACCGAAACCGCCAACGTGAACTCGTCGTTCGGCGGCGGCAACGTGACGACGATTTCGCAATCGGGCGGCGTGAACGGCAACAACGCAACGGTGAACCAGCTCGCGGCGGCCGGCAACACGACGTCGATCACGCAGACCACGGACGGCAACAACGCAACGGTCAATCAGTGGTTCGAGTTCGGCGACAACGCGACGATCAACCAGTCGGCCCCGTCGAACAACGCGACGATCACGCAGCAGTATGGCTTCGGCAACGGCGCGTCCATCACGCAAACGGCCGCGTTCAACACGGCGTCGATCACGCAAAGCAGCTCGGCCGGTTCGACGGCATCGATCACGCAGGGTTCGGCGGACAACCAGGCGTATGTGACGCAGCTGGCAGCATCGGGCTCGACGGCGACGGTGAACCAGTCGGGTGACATCGGCAACTACGCCAATGCGTCGCAGACGGGCGCGGATGACGTGCTGAGCCTCTCGCAGGTCGGTGGTTTCAACCTCATCAACGCATCGCAGGTGTCGGGCACGGGTAACCAGGGCTACGTGACGCAGATCGGCTACAACAACAACGCCACGCTGGTACAGCAAGGCAACGCGAACTACGCGAGCATCAGCCAGAACGGCTTCAACAACACCGCATCGATCAAGCAGCACTGAGCGCCGCCGGTGTAACGAAAAGGCCGGACGGTTGCCCGTTCGGCCTTTTTTTCATTCGACAGGGGACGATCATGGTTGGCATTCACGATCTCAACGCCTATTTCGACATCGCCGCCAGCGCCGGCGGCGTGAACATCGTGCCGCACGTGCGGGCGGCCGCACCGGTCGACGTGTCGTACAGCCTGCGCATCGTCAGGACCGGCGGAGCAGGATCGGCCACGCTGACGCGCTCCGGCGAGTCGCGGCTCGCCGGCGGCGAGGACCGGCCGCTCGCGACGCTGAGGCTGAGCGTCGGCTCGGACGACATCTGCAACGCGACGCTGGTGCTGCACGTCAATGGCGAGCACGCCGAGTATTCAGTGGACTGCAATCCGCATCGGGCGTCGAATTGAACTCGTGCGGCGAGCGGCGCGGTGAGCGCAAGGCCGACCGCGTACCGCACGAGGTTCGCGATGACAGGATGCACGCCGGTGCCGAAGCGCGTTTCCCACGACGGGCCGCCGGGATCCTCGGCGTGCGACGATCATGCGCCGCGTCGGCCGATCATGCTTCGCGGGAACGTCGCGCCACCCTCAATCATCGGACGCCAGCACGCGCGGTATCTCGTCGACGAGCGCATCGATGACGACCCGCACCTTCGACGGCACCTGGCGCGAGGCCGGCCGCACCGCGAACACGTCGGTGCCCGACACGCTGTTGCTGTCCATCACGAGCGCGAGGCGGCCGTCGCGCAGGTAAGGCGCCATCAGCCAGCACGGCAGCCACGCGAGGCCCGCGCCGGCGGCGGCCGCATCCGCGATTGCCTGCAGGTCGTCGAGGCGCAGGCGCCCGGCCGGGCGATGGTCGTGCACCGCGCCGTCCGCACCGACGACCCGCCACGGCGTTGGTTGCCCGCCGCGCGAATACGCGATGCCGACGTGCGACGCGAGTTCGCCGGGCCCCGCCGGACGGCCATGACGTTCGAGATAGGCAGGCGACGCGCAGATGCCCATGCGCTGCACGCCGAGCTTCCGGCCGACGAGCGCGCTCGTATCGGCCAGTTCGCCGATACGCACCGCGATGTCGAAGCCGTCGTTGACCAGATCGGCCACGCGATCGCTGAACGATACGTCGATTTCGAGCCGTGGATGGCGCTCCACGAGGCGCCGCATGACGGGCGCCACGCATTGCCGCCCGAACAGCACGGGCACGCTGACGCGCAACCGCCCCGCCGGCTCGCGCTGCCCCGCGTCGAGCGCGGCCTCCGTCTCGCCGAGTTCGGCCAGCAGCCGCCGGCACTGCTCGTAATAGACGAGCCCTTCGTCCGTCAGGCCGAGCTGGCGTGTCGTGCGCTGCAGGAGCCGGGTGCCGAGACGGCGCTCGAGCCGCGCGACGACCTTCGCGACGGCCGAGCGCGTGACGCCGAGCCGCAGCGCGGCCGCCGCGAAGCTGCCCGACTCCACCACGTCGACAAATTCGGCCACGCCTCTCAGCCGCTCGTCCATGCCATTCCGCTCCGATTGGGTCACATGATTGTTGCCGCACGGGCGACACGCATCGGCCGAATTCTCGCCAATGCGTCCCTGTGCGCAACACTATGATAGTCCGCTCTATCTCGACATATCGAAAAGGAGTCGACATGCACGCATGGCAAGTGAAACCGGGCGACGGCGTGGCCGGGCTTCGGCGCATCGACGCGACACGCCGCGCGGTCGGGCCGACCGACGTCGTCGTGAAGATCCACTCCGCCGGACTGAACTACCGCGACCTGATGTTCGCGCGCGGCGACTATCTCGGCATCGGCACGGACGCGCTGATTCCGGTTGCCGACGGCGCCGGCGAAGTCATCGAAACCGGCCGCGACGTCACGCGCTTCAAGCCCGGCGATCGCGTGATCAACACGTACTTCCCGCACTGGACCGACGGGCCACCCACACCGCGGAAAGTCTCCGGTTCGCCCGGCGCGCAATTCGACGGCGTGCTGGCCGAACACTTCGTGTCCGACGAAGCCGCGCTGGTCGCGATTCCCGCCCATCTGAACTACGACGAGGCGGCGACGCTGTCGTGCGCGGGCATCACGGCGTGGAACGCGCTGTTCGCCGACGGCGGCTTGAGGCCCGGCGCGACCGTCGTGCTGCTCGGCACGGGCGGTGTGTCGATCGTCGCGCTGCAGCTCGCGCATGCGGCGGGGCTGCGCACGATCGTCACGTCGTCGAGCGATGCGAAGCTCGAACGCGCGCGCGCACTCGGTGCCCACGCAACCATCAACTATCGTGCGACGCCCGAATGGCAGGACGAAGTCCTGCGGCTCACCGGCGGTGCGGGCGCGGATCTGGTCGTCGAAGTCGGCGGCAAGGATACGCTGCCGCGCTCGGTCGCCGCGACGAAGATGGGCGGCATCGTGTCGGTGATCGGGGGCCTCAGCAGTTTCGCCGGCCCCGAACTCGGGCTGCTGTCGCTGATCGGCGGGATCCGGCAACTGCACGGGATCATGGTCGGCAGCCGCGCGATGCTCGATGACGTCGTGCGGCTCGTCGACGCGAAGCAGATCAAGCCGGTGGTCGATCGCGTGTTCGGCTTCGACGAAGCGCCGCAGGCCTATGCGTACCTGCAGTCGGGGCAACACTTCGGCAAGGTCGTGATTCGCGTCGCGCAGTAAGCGCATCGAGGCGACGGGCGGTTCGGCCCGCCGCCTTTTCCATCTTCGCCAGTCAGAACGTGTGACGGCTCCCCGCGTGAACCATCGACTGCTTCGAAGTCGACGACCGAGCAGCCGCGCCGAAGCGACATTCGCATCGGCGCCGACCAATCCCGAACCCGACGTCGCACCCGGGTTGTCTGCATTCGGCAAGACCGCGCCGACGAGCAACCCGCCCTGCTCGTACTGCGCGCCGACGCTCCACTGCCGGTTGTTCGCGAAGCCCATGTCGTTGCTGAAGCTGTATGTGCCGCCGAACGATCCGCCCGGTCTGCACGCCCGCCGCACAGCGGGCCGTGTCGCAATAGCGGGAGCGACGCGCTTTGCACGACGGCGCGAATGCATTTCCGAATCCGTTATTGGATCGGGCCGCCGCGCATTTTTATACTCGTCAGCACTCTCTTTTAAAGAGTGCCAGCCAATTTCGACAGATCAGCACAGGACGAAAAAATGAGCCTACGCCCCTTGCACGACCGCGTGATCGTGAAGCGACTCGACCAGGAAACCACCACCGCGTCGGGCATCGTGATCCCCGACAGCGCCGCGGAAAAGCCCGATCAGGGTGAAGTGATCGCCGTCGGCCCCGGCCGCAAGGATGCTGACGGCCAGCGCATCGTGCCCGACCTGCAGGTCGGCGAGCGCGTGCTCTTCGGCAAGTACGCGGGTCAGGCCGTCAAGCTGGACGGCACCGAGTTTCTCGTGCTGCGCGAGGAAGACATCGTCGCGGTCGTCAATCACTAACGGAGCGCAATCATGGCAGCGAAGGAAATCATTTTCAGCGACGTCGCACGGGCCAAGCTGACGGAAGGCGTGAACATTCTCGCGAACGCGGTGAAGGTCACGCTCGGGCCGAAGGGCCGCAATGTCGTGCTCGAACGCAGCTTCGGCGCCCCCGTCGTCACGAAGGACGGCGTGTCGGTCGCGAAGGAAATCGAACTCGCGGACAAGCTCCAGAACATCGGCGCCCAGCTCGTGAAGGAAGTCGCCTCGCGCACCAGCGACGCGGCCGGCGACGGCACCACGACGGCCACCGTGCTCGCCCAGGCGATCGTCCGCGAAGGCCAGAAATACGTCGCGGCCGGGCTCAATCCGCTCGACCTGAAGCGCGGCATCGACAAGGCCGTCGCGGCGGCCGTCGACGAGCTGAAGAAGATCAGCCGCCCGACCACCACGAGCAAGGAAATCGCGCAGGTCGCGACGATCTCCGCGAACGGCGAGGAATCGATCGGCCAGCGCATCGCGGAAGCGATCGACCGTGTCGGCAAGGAAGGCGTGATCACCGTCGAGGACGGCAAGTCGCTCGCGGATGAACTCGATGTGGTCGAGGGGCTGCAGTTCGATCGCGGCTACCTGTCGCCGTACTTCATCAACAATCCCGACAAGCAGATCGCCGAGATCGAAAGCCCGTACATCCTGCTGCACGACAAGAAAATCGCGAACATCCGCGACCTGCTGCCGGTGCTCGAACAGGTCGCGAAGTCGGGCCGGCCGCTGCTGATCATCGCGGAGGATGTCGAAGGCGAAGCGCTCGCGACGCTGGTCGTGAACAACATCCGCGGAATCCTGAAGACGGTGGCCGTGAAGGCGCCGGGCTTCGGCGACCGCCGCAAGGCGCTGCTCGAGGACATCGCGATCCTCACGGGCGGGCAGGTCATCGCCGAGGAAACGGGCCTCACGCTCGAGAAAGCGACGCTGGCCGAACTCGGCCAGGCGAAGCGCATCGAGGTCGGCAAGGAAAACACGACCGTGATCGACGGCGCGGGCGATGCGAAGAACATCGAAGCGCGCGTGAAGCAGATCCGCGTGCAGATCGACGAAGCCACGTCGGACTACGACCGTGAAAAGCTGCAGGAACGCGTCGCGAAGCTCGCCGGCGGCGTGGCAGTGATCAAGGTCGGGGGCGCCACCGAGATCGAGGTGAAGGAAAAGAAGGACCGCGTCGACGACGCGCTGCACGCGACCCGCGCGGCGGTCGAGGAAGGGATCGTGCCGGGCGGCGGCGTCGCGCTGATCCGCGTGCGGCAGGCGATTCGCGATTTGCAGGGCGTGAACGCCGACCAGAACGCGGGCATCAAGATCGTGCTGCGCGCGCTCGAGGAACCGCTGCGCCAGATTGTCACGAACGCGGGCGAGGAAGCGAGCGTCGTCGTCGCGAAGGTCGCCGAAGGCTCGGGCAACTTCGGGTACAACGCGCAGACGGGCGAATACGGCGACCTCGTCGAATCGGGTGTGCTCGATCCGACCAAGGTCACGCGTACGGCGCTGCAAAACGCGGCGTCGGTTGCGGGGCTGTTGCTGACGACCGATGCGACCGTGTTCGAGGCGCCGAAGGACGCGGCGCCGGCGGCGGCGCCAGGTGGCCCGGGTGCGGGCGGGCCGGGGTTCGATTTCTGACGGTGCGGCGCGTGTGCCGGTTCGCCGGCATGCGCGCGCGCTCATGGACTCCCGCGGCGCGTGGCGATGAAAGTCGTCACGCGTTTTTTTTAAACCCGGTCTGCCGTTACGTCCATCCCGCGTCGACCACCCTCACCACCTTGCTTCCACTCGCCGGCGTCCTCTTGATGCGCATCGCCAGCCCGGCCAGGGCATCGCGAACCTCCGGCAGCGCACGTCGCACACGGCGCGATCCCGCATGGCCCCCGAAACCTTTACGACCTTTTTACTTGCGCCCGCGCATGCGTTCACTAGAATGTGTTCGCAGCCCATCCCTCACCGAGCACGCACATGCGCATTCGAAGTCCTCGCCCTCCGAGTTGCTTTTCTGCCTGACAGGCAGGACGCCTGCGTCTCTCTTTTCCCGAGCCACCGTCCTGCCAGCAGGCGGACGGTGCGCGCCGTAGTCATTCCCGTGCACGCTTGAACACGACGTCGATGCGCTAGCCGCGCATCGCGCGATGCAAGCGTGTTCGCGCGGACATTCCCGTCACGACGCGCCATCGATCCGCCGCCGCGGCAACGATCGATCGGCATGCCCGCATCCGACCTGTCGATCCAGTTTCATTGATTTGCATACCTGATTTAATCAACGGAAGTTTCCGATACCGGAGCCCGATCATGTTCGAGATCGACAAGCAGTACACCCGCGAATTCATCCACACCGCCTGTGGCGGCAGCAAGCAGGCATTCCTGCCGACGAAGAACGGCAAGGTCGTGGCCGCCTGCCTGCGCACGGACCTCAACCCGCACGCGCCCGACGTGATCCTCTGCGACGGCAGCGCGTCGGCGCGAGCGGCGGGCAGGACGCTCGCCGCGCAACGCGATGCGATTCCGGTGTTCATCCGCATGGCGACAGACGCGTATCGCTTCGTCGGCCAGTACGTCGTCAGCGAATCGCTCACCGCGCCGCTCGACTGCGCGCCTTACGTGCGCAACAGCAGCTTCACGCCCGGGCAGATCTCGCGCGTGCTCAAGCTCAAGCGCTGCTGATACGCATGCGGGGCGCATCGCGCGCCCCGTTCCGGCCATCTTTCATACAGGAGCAACAATCATGCTTGGCCTGACGTTCTGGAAACACGTGATCGGCGAGCGGACCGATGCAATCCGCGATGACAGGGCGGCTGCACACGACCGGCACCGGCGGGTGTCGAGAACGCTCGTGCTGACCAGCGCCGCGGTGGCGTTCGCGGCGATCGCGTTCGGCGCGCCGGTCGTCGGCATTTCGGTCTTTTTGCTGACGACGCTGCCGTTCGTGCTGTCGGGCACCTGAAGGCGTGCGTATCGGGCGCGTCGCGCGAGCCGCGACGCAATCGATACACCATTTTAATGCCGCCCCCCAGCGTATCTGACACCCTCTTTACGCGGTTTTGTCTAGGATTTCCCTGTCATCCCGACACGGAGAGATCCGCATGCAAACGCAGCAGGCCGCCGCTGGCGGCCACCCCGACCTTCCCCGCCGACGCGGCGGCGCACCGGACACGACCCGGCTGGCCGACGCCTGCCCGCCCGACCACATCCTGCTCGACGTGCCGGTCGAAAGCGCGATCCAGTTGTTCGACCTCGTCGCGCGCCATATCGAGCGCAGCAGTGGCATATCCGCCGAACGGATCAGGACCGAACTGGTCAAGCGCGAACAGCTCGGCTCGACCGGCCTCGGCCAGGGCGTCGCGATTCCGCATGCGCGTGTCGACGGGCTTCGCTCGGCCGTCGCGCTATTCGTTCGCACGCGGTATCCGTTCACCTTCAACGCACCGGACCGCAAGCCCGTGCGCGAATTCATCGTGCTCGTCCTCCCGAAAGCAGACGACCGTGCGCATCTCGAACTGCTCGCCGACGCGGCGCGGTGTTTCAGCGAGCGCCCGTTCCGGCAGGCATCGCGCGACGCGCAGACGCCGCACGAGATTCACGAGCTGATGCAACGCATGCATTGATGCCGCACCGTGCGGCGACAGGCATTCCCTTCATCCATTCGGATTCCCATGTTCCCAGACCCTGAAAGCCCCACCCCTACGTCGCGTCGCGTGGCCGGCCTGGCCCGCTCGCTGCCGTTCATGCAGGCCCTGCACGGGCAGACCGTCGTCATCGTCGAGGGCGGCGCCGCGAGCGATGCGCGCGCCCGTCAGGCGTTCGCGCAGGATGTCGCGCTACTCGCGCTCACCGGCGTTCGTCCGATCGTCGTCCAGAGTGTGCCCGCCGCGTCCGGTACGCAACCGATCCACGCCGTTCACGCGGCGATGGCAGGCGTCAATCATGAGCTGGTGCGCCTGATCGGCAGTCACGGCGCCAAGGCGATCGGCATCGACGGCCACGATGGCGGCCTGCTGGTGGCGAGCGTGGATGCCGACCGCACCGGCACGAGCACGGTCGCACGTTTCGACGGCACCGCGCTGAACGCGTTTCTCGAGAACGGTCTGGTGCCCGTCGTGATGCCGGTCGCCCCGGACGACGCAGGCCACGATCGCCTGCTGCGCGCCGAACGGCTCGGCAGCCTCTTCGCGCAGCGCACGGGCGCCGTCACGCTGGTGATGATGGTTGAAAGCACGCTGCTGCGCGAACTCGGCGAGCTCGCCGGGCTTTACGGCATCACGGAACTCGAGCACTGGCTTGCCGAGCACCCGGCCGCTACTGCCGCGTCCTGCGTGCGCGAAGCGCTCGATGCACTCGCACACGGCGTGCAGAACGTCCATCTCGCCGATATCGGGCAACCCGAATCGCTGATCGACGAACTGCTCACCGAAGAAGGCTCGGGGGTCGTGTTCTGCCGCCGCGGCAACACCGACCTGCTGTCGGAAACCCGCCGCTACTTCGCGGATTCGGCGAGCGTGCTGCGCGACGGCTTCAGCGTCGAGCAGAAGCAGGTCGTGCGGTTCTGAAGGGGATAGCGATCGAACGCTTGCGGCGACCCGCATGGGCCGCCGCAAGCGAATGGCGTCAGCGCCGCGTCGCGAGACGCCGCACGACGCTCACCAGCGCATCGACCTCGTCGCACGTGTTGTAGAACGCGAGCGACGGCCGCACGGTTGCCTCCAGGCCGAAACGCCGCAGGATCGGCTGCGCGCAGTGATGCCCCGAGCGCACCGCGATGCCCTCTTCGTTCAGCGCCTGCCCGACTTCCTCGGTTTCATAACCCTTCAGCACGAACGACAGCACGCTCGCCTTGTCGCGCGCGGTGCCGACGAGCCGCACGCCCGGCACCGGCGCGAGCACGCTCGTTGCATACGCAAGCAGGTCGTGCTCATAGCGCGCGATGTTCTCGATGCCGACCCGGCTCACATAGTCGAGCGCGGCGCCCAGCCCCACCGCATCCGCGATGTTGCCGGTGCCGGCCTCGAACCGGTTCGGCGGCGGCTGGAACACCGTACGTTCGAACGTCACGTCCGCGATCATGTTGCCACCACCCTGCCACGGCGGCATGTCGTCGAGGATCGCGCGCTTGCCGTACACGACGCCGATCCCGGTCGGCCCGTAGATCTTGTGCCCGGAGAACACGAAGAAATCCGCATCGAGCGCCTGCACGTCCACGCGCATGTGCGAGATCGACTGCGCGCCGTCGACGAGCGCCTTCGCGCCGGCACGATGCGCGAGCTCGACGATTTCCTTCACCGGCACGACCGTGCCGAGCGCGTTCGACACCTGCGTGACGGACACGATCCTGGTGCGGTCGTTGAGCAGCTTCCGGTATTCGTCGAGCAGCACCTGCCCCGAATCGTCGACCGGAATCACGCGCAGCTTCGCCCCCTTCTGCGCAGCAAGCTGCTGCCACGGCACGATGTTCGCGTGATGTTCGAGATGCGACACGATGATCTCGTCGCCTTCGCCGACGTGCTGCACGCCCCACGTCTTCGCGATCAGGTTGATCGCCTCGGTCGTGCCGCGCACGAACACGATCTCATCCGGCGACGCCGCGCCGATGAAACGCCGCACGGTGTCCCGCGCATGCTCGTAGGCATCCGTCGCGCGACCGGCCAGCGCATGGGCGGCACGGTGGATGTTCGAGTTCTCGTGCGCATAGAAATACGCGAGCCGGTCGATCACGGCCTGCGGCTTGTGCGTCGTCGCCGCATTGTCGAACCACACGAGCGGCTTGCCGTTGACGCGCTCCTGCAGGATCGGGAAATCGCGGCGGATCGCGTTCACGTCGAACGGCGGGTGCGCGCCCTGATGCCACTGCCCCTGCGGCTCGAGTGCATGCGCATCGTCGATGAAGTAGCGCGGCACGTCGGCGCCCGACGCACGCGATACCGGCACGTCGCGATGCACCGCGAGCAGCTCGCGCAGCACGTCGTCGCCGGGCAACCCGAACGCTTCCGGCGATGCGAGGCCGTTCGACGGCACGACGATGTCCTGCGGCGTCGCCTGCCAGCCCTGCAGCGAACCATCGGTGAAGTAGTACGGCGATGCTTTCGCCGCGCCTTCCTGCGCCGGCGCATTCGCTTGCGGCACGCCGAGCGCCGCGCCGCCGACGCGCGGCTCCAGCGCCGGCGCGATCGACACGAAGTTGTCGGGCAACCCGTTCTGCGCGGCCGCATGCGGCGCGAGCGCGGGTGCGCGGTTGCCGAGCGACAGCACGTGCGTCGGTGCGGACGGCGCGAGGTTCGCGCCGGGCACTTTCCCTTGCGGGAGCGCGAGACCGGGCACGCCGGTGCCCGCGCCGCCCGGCCCTGCGAGCGGCGAGCCGCCCGGCACCGGGTTGCTCACCGACGCGAGGATCGGTGCAGCGGCCGGCAATGCCGACGGTACGCCGCCAACCGCACCGCTGCCGGCCGACAGCCCGGGCGCGGTGGCCTGCCCGGGCGGTGTCGCAAAGAACTCGGATGCGAGCCGCGCAAGCGTAGCCGGGTCAGGCAAGCCAGCCGGCAGCGGCGCGTGCGGCAGCGCGTGCGCGTCGCCGCCGGCCAGGCCGGGATTAACGGTAGGTGTCGGGATAGTCATGGAACTTGGCGATTTCGACATCATCGAGGACAGCCAGCGCATCCGGCGAATGGACCGCGAGCGAGCAATACAGCGAGATCAGGTACGACGCGATCGCCTGGTTGTTGATCCCCATGAAGCGCACCGACAGGCCCGGGCCCTGCTCGCCCGCGACGCCCGGCTGATACAGGCCGACGACGCCCTGCCGCTTGTCGCCGACGCGCAGCAGCAGGATCTTGGTCTTGCCGTCCGCGACCGGCACCTTGTCCGACGGGATCAGCGGAATGCCGCGCCACGTGAGGAACTGCGAGCCGAACAGGCTGACCGTCGGCGGCGGCACGCCGCGCCGCGTGCACTCGCGGCCGAACGCGGCGATCGCGAGCGGGTGCGTGAGGAAGAACGCGGGTTCCTTCCACACCTTGGTCAGCAGCTCGTCGAGATCGTCGGGCGTCGGCGCGCCCGTCAGCGGGAAGATCCGCTGGTCGTCGGTCACGTTTGCGAGCAGCCCGTAGTCGGGGTTGTTGATCAACTGGCTTTCCTGCAGTTCCTTGATCGTCTCGATCGTCAGGCGCAGCTGCTCCTTGATCTGGTCGTGAGGACTGCTGTAAAGATCGGAAATCCGCGTATGCACGTCGAGCACCGTGCTCACCGCGTTCAGGAAATACTCGCGCGGCTGTTCCTCGTACGGCACGAAGGTCTGCGGCAGCACGCTTTCGTCCTCGAGCTGCGTGCACGCGGCGCGCACGGCTTCCGGGTTCTTCACCTGGTTCAGGCGATAGATGCCGGCCTCGACCGGCACCCATTGCAGAAGATGGGTCAGCCAGCGCGGCGTGATCGTGGAAAGCTGGGGGACGGTCTTGGTAGCGTTCGCTAGTTGGCGGGCGGCGTGATCGCTCAGCGCGGCCGTGCCGCTTGCAACGGTCGACATGTGGGGCTCCGGGTTCTTTAGATGAAAAACGGGATTGCTTATGACGCTCGACGATTATCGGAAGCACGCACCTGCCGGCTCAACATGCTATAGCCGTCACGTCGCGTGCAACCGAAAGGGAAACGAAACGGGGGCCTCAGGCGACGTACACGCCCGGCAGCAGCGTCGAGATCGACACGTCGAACGCGCGCGCGATCTTGTCGGCGGTGACGATCGACGCGATCGCCTCGCCGCGCTCGATCTCGCCGACATACGAGCGGTTCAGCCCCGCATGCTCGGCAAGCTGCTCCTGCGACCACGTGCGCGCTTCGCGCAGCTTGCGCACGTTGGCGCCGAAGTGATGGATGAGGTCGCTCATCGGGCCTCCTATGCGACCCGCGCCGCCGCGCGCGGCGCCGCGTTCGCTTCGCTGCGCAGCACGGCCTGCGTGATGTTCGCGCCGGCCGGCACGTCCTGCGTGAGCCACACGTTGCCGCCGATCACCGCGCCGCGCCCGATCGTCACGCGGCCGAGGATCGTTGCGCCCGCATAGATCACCACGTCGTCCTCGACGATCGGATGGCGCGCCAGCCCCTTCTCCAGGTGGCCGGCCGCGTCGCGCGGAAAGCGTTTCGCGCCGAGCGTGACGGCCTGGTACACGCGCACGCGCTCGCCGATGATCGCCGTCTCGCCGATCACGACGCCCGTGCCGTGGTCGATGAAGAAGCCCGCGCCGATGCGCGCGCCCGGATGAATGTCGATGCCCGTCTCCGCATGCGCCTGCTCGGCGATGATCCGTGCGAGCAGCGGCAGGCCGAGCCCGTACAGCTCGTGTGCGAGCCGGTGGTGGATCATCGCGAGGATGCCCGGGTAGCACAGCAGCACCTCGTCGACGCTGCCGGCCGCCGGATCGCCGTGGAATGCGGCCAGCACGTCGCTGTCGAGCAGCCGGCGAATCTCGGGCAGGCGCGCGGCAAATGCCTGCACGGCTGTCGACGCGACGTCATCGACGTTATCGGCCAGCACGTCGGCATTGCGCTGCCGCGCCGCGTAACGCAATTCCAGCTTCACCTGTGCGAGCAGCGCATTCAACGCCGCATCGAGCGCGTGGGCCACGTGAAAATTCTCGCTCTCCTGGCGCAGGTCGGGCGGCCCGAGCCGCATCGGGAACAGCACGCCCTTCAGCCCGCCGATGATCTGCGCGAGTGCCTCGCGCGCCGGCAGGTCGCGCCCGCCCGGTTCGAGCGAGCGGCGCTGCTTCTCGCGCCACGCGCGGCGCACGGTCTGCAGCGATTGAACGATGTCGTCGATGTCGAATGCGGCCATGCTGCTTTCTCCCTGTAACGGCCGTGAATCAGTCCTGCGCCCACGGCAGGCCGCGAAAACGCCAGCCATTGCTGCCGCCGCGATGCTGCCGTTCGTCGAGGTCGCCCTCGAACCCTTCGAGCACGTTGAACACCTGCGTAAAGCCCCCCTTCGTCGCGGCCTCGGCCGCCTGCGCCGAGCGGTTGCCGCTGCGGCATAGCAGCAACACGACGGCCGCCTTGCCGGTCTTCGCTTCCAGTTCGCGCACGAAGCGCGGGTTGCGCGTCAGGCTCGTGCCCGTTGCCCACGGCACATGCAGCGACTCCGGCACATGGCCGACGAATTTCCGTTCCTCGGCGGTGCGCACGTCCACCAGCACTGCGTCGCCCGCGGAGAACAGCGCCCATGCGGCTTCCGGTGCGACGCCGCCCGCATAGGGCGTGCCGGCCGCTGCTGCTGCCGCGCGCGCGTCTTCGAGCGCCTGCTGCGCGGCGGTTCGTTGTTCCAATGCAACCGTCATGACACTTCCTTGTTTTCGTTGATTCGTATGATCAAAAAACACCGGGAATGCGGCCGTTGCAGCTTGCGTGCTGTCTATAGCCGTCAGCACCACTATGCGAGTGCGGCCGGGCAAGCAGAACCAATAAAAATTCATTTCCTAATCAGCGGCGCGAGGAATGCAATAGTCGGGGAACGTGAACGGGCGGATCCAGGTGGGGCGCTTTGCGACGACCGGAGGCCATCGCATGGTGCGAGAGATAGTGGGTGGGGAATCAGAGCGATCGCGACATGGCGCCGGGGTGCGAGAAGCACGCCATCGGCCTGGTTGTCGTCTTGTCTTCGAAAATGAGCCCGTGCGCGGCGCGAACGCATGAACCCGGTATTTGAGTGTCCGTGCTCTGCTGCGGATTCAACCCGTCGATGCAACACACTTGAGGCTGCATGGCAGCGGGGCGTGTTGCAATGAAACAGAGGTGGCGGATCGACTATACAGACGGTCAGAAGACGCTAATGTGGGAGCGCTGGCGCACGGGCGACCGGCTCTGATCGTCTGCGGACTCGCGCGCGCGATCGAAGCGGCCATCGACGTTCCTGTTCGAGGCAGCATGACACTGGCTCGGCCGCGCGTCATCACGCAATTTCATCGTCGACACACTCTCCGCCAACTTTGGCCAACGCATTCAGCAACCCTGTTCGCAGCGTGATCAACGCGAGACTCTTTGCGTCGAGTTCCGCGAGCTTTGCTTGCAGGCACATGACCTTTTGCTCGACGCCGAACGTCGGACTTTCCCATACATGGACAACGTCGCCAATTTCCGCCAGCGTGAAGCCCAACGCCTTCGCGTGGACGATCAGCCGTATCCGCTGTAACGAAAGTTCCGAATAGTGCTTGTAAGTGTTCGTCGCGTTAGGCTGCGTTGTTTTGTCCAGCAGGCCCATACGCTCGTAGTAACGGACGGTGTCGCGTGATACACCCGCCCGCTTGCATAGCTCGCCGATGCGCATGCTGCCTCCAATCGATGTCGTGGGACGTCATTTACGCTTGACCGTTGACTATAGTCAACGGTTTAGAGTGCAACTCCCGTTCCACTCCATCAGCAGGCCATGAGCAAATCTTTCGATTTTGGCGGAAAAACAGCACTCGTCACCGGTGCATCGTCGGGTATCGGGCGCGCGTTTGCCTATGCGCTGGCCGAACGCGGCGCGAGACTCCTGCTGGTCGCACGCTCTCACGACAAGCTGCGCGATCTGGCCGCGGAACTGCGACGCGACCATGCGTGCGACGCCAATTTTCTGACGGTCGACCTGAGCGCGGCCGACGCCGTCAACACGATCGATCGTCATCTGAAGGCGACAGGCATGTTCGTCGATGTGCTGATCAACAATGCGGGCTTCGCAGCTTACGGGCGCTTTGAAACGATTCCGTTGACGCGCCAGCGCGATGAAGTTCTGGTGAACTGCATCGCCGCGGTCGAGCTGACTCATCTTCTGCTGCCGGGGATGCAAGCGCGATCCGATGGCGCGGTCATCAACGTCGCGTCAACCGCGGCATTCCAGCCCGATCCGTATATGGCGGTCTACGGCGCGACGAAAGCCTTTCTCCTGTCATTTTCGGAAGCCGTCTGGGCCGAGAACCGGCATCGGGGCATCCGGGTCGTCGCCCTATGTCCTGGCGCGACGCAAACGGCCTTTTTCGACGTTGTTGGTGCAAAGGAGGCTGCCGTCGGCGTGCCGATGCCGGTCGCGAACGTGGTGCAGGATGCGTTGCGGGCGCTCGATCGCAATCTGAGCTATCGGGTTGTGGGGGCACGAAATCGACTGCTTGCGAACTTGCAGAGACTATTGAGCCGCCAGATGTCGGCTCGGCTCGTTGAGAAAATTCTTCGCCCGAGAGAAGTTCAGGGGCTCGCGGAAACGGATATCGAGGCGTAGAGCTGTGCCGTCTACACATGGCAGTCTCTCGATGTTGCGATCCGCAGATCGTCTTCGGCGGATACCCGACTTACCTCGTTGCCCGTTGCGCTGGGTTGAAGGGGAAAAATAACGTCGTGAACGCTACCGACCGCGAGCTGGTATTCATCGAGATGGAGATTCGCTAAGGCAGCGCTTGAGAGGAAGCACAGACGAACACCGACTTAGAAGCGGCCCAGCCGATTGACGGCTTGTGGCCGACTTGCGCCTGAAGACCGCGCGCAAACCTCATCCGGGTCGCTTCCAATCGAAAAGGCATAAGCCGATGCGACGTGATCCGTTGTGGAGGAGAAAACGCGCCGGTATTGCTTACTGCCTAGCTTTCCACCCAAATGGGTTCGTCGGGGTGATGTTCTCGAATGACATCGATTGCATGTGCCAACGTTTCAGTATGCTCGGGACGCACCTCATGTGTGAATTCAGTCACGCGCACGCCGGTTGAGCGAAGCCTTGTGACGTGATCGTGGGCCAGGATGCCTCCACTCACCCACAACTGGTAATCGAGATGATCGCGGCTCAGTTTTTCAAAGGCGGCGACTCCCGCCGCGGACCACGCGAAGAAGATCATATTTCCTCTGTAACGACACAATGAACGTCAGACTTCAAATCTAACGAGAACGCTGAGCGCAAGGATTGTCGAGCATCTGGATATCAACGTCGACGGTCCGTTTTTGGTTGCGGATTCAACCCGGGCGGTGGCCGCTCCGACAAACGGCGACTGACTCAACCCGACCCGGAACAGACCTTCGTGTTTTCTGGGAGCAGTCATTCAACCGTCTATTGGCTCTCTATGAGGCGTATAGTTTTCCGCCCTCGCCAACCCAGATTACGCCCGGGATCATGTAGAAATAGACAGCTAGCTCTGCATCGTTTGCATCACACACGTGACTCGGCCATTGAACCCGGAGCTGGCGAATAATTTCTTCGGGCGTCTCGTGCCACTGGGCATCTCGATCGTAGATGGTGTATCGAGGACGTGGATTCGCAGGAGATGTATAGCAGTCTGCTCCTGGAGCGATGAACATGATCTTACCGTCATCTAACAATTGCCTGACTACATCAAAGAACGCAGCCTTATATTCGTCAAATGAAAAGGTTGGATTCCAGTGCCTAATTGAGTCAAAGAGGCCTGTGATCCAAAGACCGAATGAATCTCGAATGATCTCCTCGAGGTGGTCTATCTGCTTCATTGCTGAACATCGGCTTCGCCGTCCGCTGATCCATAGGTGTCCAGTTCGAGTCGAATACCACGCGACGCCAACGCCGTGAGGGAAGTAGCCATTTCGAAGTACCTATAGTTTTGATGGCCCAGATTGTCGCCAATCTACGGGCAGCAGTCCAATGACCGTTCGTGGCCGGTAGCTGCCGCTCGCCATCGCCGACAACTGGCCTGATGGCGAACTTTGACCGATCCCGTCCGGCCCACTGGTAAACTCGGGCAGCCAAAGCAACTTTTCCCGGTCACATGAGCATGCAACCCACCGCAGCACCTGCACCCGTCACTCCAATGATGCAGCAGTACCTGCGGCTTATCTGACAAGGATCAGCGCGTAATCCTACGCCAAGACCTACGCTGGCACTTTCCTGGATGAGTCGTTACCGCCCCGGACGAGACGCGTGCCATTCCCATGTACGGACTTTGGGAACGGTCGAATACTCCGATTCGACCTGCAATTAATGCTTTTCTCAACGGCACAGATACGCGGACCAATGGAGCGCCCAGAACCCTATAAGAACCGCACCGAGAAGTATCCATGCACGTCTGCGCGACATTCGCGGTTGAAGCGCGGTGCCTCGGTCGGCAAACAAGTAAAAGTATCGGAGCGTCGTGTCCACTAAGGCGAAAGCAAACGCAATTGCGTATATGGCCAGCGCTAAGCCATAGCCCGAACCGAGTAGAATCCGAAAATTGAAGGGCAATTTATCGCAAGTGATAAAAAACACCCCTCCGAGCAGGAGAACGGTGAACAGCGCGGAGGCAACAAAGGAGATCCGTTCTTTGACCATATAGTGACGCGCTCCAAGGACTGTCGTGCGCAAGATACTAGCTTCCTCTCGCTATCGCCGACAACTGGCCGGGATGGTGAACTTCGAGCGATCCCGCGCGGGCCACTGGTAAACTCGGGCAAAGCAACTTTTCCCGGTCACATGAGCAAGCAACCTGCCGCAACACCTGCCCCGTCACTCCAATGATGCAGCAGTACCTGCAGCTTATCTGACAAGGATCGGCGCACAAAGCTACGCCAACACCTACGCCTCCCCTTTTGAGGGCGGGCCGTTACCGACCCATCACGGACATCCGGTCGCGCGGGATCGACGTCGAATCCTCATCGCAAAGCAGCCATTTAAAGCTACCAAACCGAGGCGTGTGCAAAACGTGGAACCTGTGAAGAATGTCGTCGCGCGCGAGCGCAACTGCATAATTTCCCTACCGTAAAAGCTCGACTATCAGGACATCGGTGTCGTCTCGCGCTACCAACGTAAGCTGCGATTCATCGCGTATGGCAACTCCGTCGCGTGGCGCGAGCTGGATTTCCCCGACATCAAGCCGACCATGATCGGCAACCAGATACGCCATGCGTGACGCCGGCAACACGTGATGCACCGTCATGCCTTCGCGTAACGTCGCGATACGCACGCGCGCGTCCGCGTGGACAGGCAGCGCTCCCGCGCGCACATCGTCGGCATCGCCGCTCGCCAGCGTGACGAAGTGGCCTTCGCGACATCCGCGCGAACAGATTCGCGTCGCCCAACGGGACGTGCCGCCCGGCGTGTGCGGATGTAACCAGATCTGGAATAGCCGCGCAGGCGCATCTTCTTCGTTACGCTCGGAATGGTGGACCGCGGTGCCTGCACTCATCACCTGCAGGGAATCGGCGACCAGTCGCGCGCGATTGCCCGAGTCGTCTTCATACGTGATCGCGCCCGAGCGCACCCATGTCACGATCTCAACGTCGCGGTGAGCATGCAGGTTGAAGCCCGAGCGCGGCGCGAACTCATCGTCGTTCCACACGTAGAGCGCGCCAAGCGGCGCATGGCCGACTCGTCCGCATTCGCCGAAGCGGAAATGCAGTCGCGTATCGAGCCAGTTGCGCCTGACTGCGCCAAGCGAAAGGTAAGGACGATGTTCGATCATGATGTGCATCCGCTCAAACGCACGCACTCGCCGGGCGCTGGTGCGATCGTCGATGGCCCCGCAACCGCGCGCCCAGGCTGCGCTTAGACCTGCTGCTGGCCGCCATCGACGAATAGCTCGACGCCGTTCACAAAGCTCGCATCGTCAGAGGCCAGGAACAGCGCGGCGCTCGCGATCTCGCCCGGCTCGCCAAGACGCCCCATCGGGATCTGGACAGCCAGGTAATCGGCGAGACCCTGGCGTTGGGCGGCATCGTCACCGGCGAGGTCGAGCAGGCCGGGCGTGCGCGTCGCACCCGGGCTGATCGTGTTCACCCGGATGCGGCGATCCTTCAGATCGAGAATCCAACTGCGTACGAAGGCGCGCACTGCGGCTTTCGATGCCGAATACACGCTGAATGCAGCCGTGCCCGCGCTGCCTGCCGTCGAACCCGTGACGATCACCGACGCACCCTCGGCGAGCAGCGGCAGCGCCTTTTGCACCGTGAACAGCACGCCCTTCACGTTACGATCGAAGGTGTCGTCGTAGTGTTCTTCGGTGATGCTGCCAAGCGGCAGCATCGAGCCGCCGCCGGCGTTCGCGAACAGCACGTCGAGATGCCCCTGTTCTTCCTTGATCTGCGCATACAGCGCGTCGAGGTCACCCATCTTCGTGGAATCGCCACGTACACCCGTCGCGTTGCCGCCTGCTTCGCGGATGCCCTGCACCGCGGCATCGAGTTCGGCCTGACGGCGGCCGGTGAGGTAGACGTGTGCGCCTTCTGCCGCGAAACGCTGTGCGGTCGCGAGGCCGATGCCGCTGGTTGCGCCGGTAACGAGTGCAATCTTGTTGTCGAGCTTGTGTGCCATGGTGTTTCTCCTTTCGATCAGTAACTGGAGGACTGCGTTCGGTGTTGCGTGCTGCGATGTGAGGAGAATATCGACGGCCGCATCTTTTCGAAATAGAATTGATTGAAATCAACCGTTGCAAAAATGAAACGATGAGGGGAAATGGCGAAGCTGCCTGATTTCGAAGGACTCGCGATGTTCGCGAAGGTCGCCGAGGAAGGATCGTTCGCGGCCGCGGCGCGCGTGATGGGGGTGTCGGTGGCCACGGTATCTCGTGGCGTCGCCCGTCTGGAAGACCGGTTAGGCGCGCGGCTCTTCAACCGCACGTCGCGCCAGCTCTCACTCACCGAGTTCGGCCGAACGATCTGCGAGACGGCCGGAGAAATCTACCGTCAGGCCGAAGAAGCAGAAAACGCCGCGCGCGAGATGTCGGTGCAGCCGCGAGGACTGGTGCGTCTGGCCGTGCCGATGTCGTTCGGGCTGCGCTGGGTCGCGCCCCTGCTGCCCGCGTTCTTTCGCGCGTATCCGGAAGTGTCGATCGACCTGCATCTATCGGATGCGTCGGTCGACCTGGTTGCCGATGGCTTCGACGCCGCACTGCGCATTGCCGCGCTGCCGGATTCGTCGCTGGTGGCGCGACGGCTATGCGCGGTCACACAATTTGTGGTGGCGTCGCCCGAGTACCTGAAGCGCGAAGGACGGCCCGCGCATCCGCGCGAACTGGTGAGCCGGCCGTGTCTCTCATACGCGTACCGCGCACGCAGCGACGTCTGGCGCTTCACGAACGCCTCGGGGGAGGAGGAACCGGTCATGCCGGCCGGTCCGCTGCGCGTGACTAATTCCGATGCGCTGCTGCCCACGCTGCTTGACGGACTCGCAATTGCCGAGCTGCCCGAATTCATCGCCGCCGAGTATCTGGCCGATGGCCGCCTCGAAGCGATCCTCACCGACTGGTCGCTGACGAAGGGCGGCCTTTACTTCGTCACGCCGTCGGCGCGCGCCCGTCCCGCGAAGGTGGCCGCGCTGTCCGATTATTTTGCGGAACATCTGTCCGAGCCGTCATGGCGATGGCCGAAGTAATGGCTTCGACGAGCTGAACGGCTGGCTGCCCGCCCTCAGCTGTTGTGTGACGTGCTGCACACGGTAGCAGCGGCAGACGCGTTTGCCGTGACGCGCACCGCTTGATCATTGCATTGATGAAAGGCCGCTTTGTCGATCGAAGCGGCCTGAGGATATTTCGGGGGATTGGCCGTTCGTGGCCGAATCGAGCCTCAGTGCAACCCCGAGGCCCGCGGACCGGCTTCGACCACTACCTTGAAGTAACTTTAGAGGTCAACGTTGAGTGAACAAAGCCCCAAGTAGAATGAATCTCGACACTTCTGTCGACTCCACTGCTGCTGCCCGCATCACCGGTGCATGCGCAGACGTTCCTGAGCATTCCTGTACATCGGTCACGGGTAACGAGGCATGCACGGCATCGTCTGGGGCGCCGTGGACAAAAACCTCGCTGCACAGGCAAGCGACCGATGTTTCAATGACGACTCTCAACAACACGAGTGTCGGTTTCTCGTGTGTCGCCAACTTTCACCCCAGTCATATTTCCGTCATGCCTGGTGTTTCGGACGGAAATACCAACATTCCGACGGCAGCCACGATTCAATCGAGCGACTAACCATCGACGTTGCGCGGGTGCACGATTCGCGGCGCCATACGGCGCCGCTCTCACTCACTGCGCATCCTGCTTCACACGCTCCGCGGCCGCGATGATCGCATCGGCCACGGCTTTCGGCTGGCTCAGCATCGACACATGGCTGCCGTTCACGCGCGCGACCGTCGCGCCGATCCGCTTCGCCATCGATTCCTGCAGCGTCGGGTCGATCATCCTGTCCTGCGTCGCGACGACGAACGTCGACGGCTTCGCATGCCACGCGGCCTGCGTGACCTTCTCCGAGATGCAACCGCCATACCACGGCCCCTGGGTCGCCGCGACGATGCGCTGCTGCGCGGGCGCCAGGTCCGGCGCGAAATCCTGCGCGATCGCCTTGTCCGACAGCGTCGCGAAACCGCCCGCGTCCTTGCGCAGTTCACCGGCCCAGGCGGGCGCCGGCAGCCCCTGCGTGACGTCGGCGATCGATTGGCCGTTGTCGGGCGCGAACGCGGCGACGTACACGAGCGACTTCACCTTGTCGTCGTTGCCCGCCTCGCTGATCACGACACCGGCCCATGAATGGCCGACCAGCACGACCGGCCCCTGCTGCGCGTCGATCGTGCGTTTCGTCGCGGCCGCATCGTCCGCGAGCGAGCTCAACGGATTCTGCACCGACACCACGTGCAGCCCGCGCGCCTCGAGCAGCGGAATCACGCGGCTCCAGCTCGACCCGTCGGCGAACGCGCCGTGCACGAGCACGACGTTCGTGCCCTTCAGGTCTTCTTTCGGCGCGGCCTGCGCCGCCGCCGCACCGAACAGTCCGCCGACCACCGCGGCGGATACCAGAACGCGTTTCATCAAACCGGCCATCGTCATGCTCCTTGTTCTGCTGTGTTTTTCACCGAAGTGCTGAAGGGGTGGCCGCGCCCGCCGACGGCAAGCGCGGCAGCGCATCACGAATGCGCGTACAAGTTGTCGGCGGCATTCGGTGCGGCGGGCGCTTGCGTCGCGCCGCGATGGCCGACAGGCGTCGATGCGTCGGCCATGTTGTCGCCCTGCGACTTCGACGGGCCGTTCTGGTCGGAACGCGCGACCTGCAGCGCGGCGGCGACGTCTTCCGGGTAATGCGGTTCACTGCGGGCCGGGTTGTAGCCGGCCTGCTCCAGGCGGACGAGTTCGGCGCGCACGTCGGCACGCGTGAGGCCGTGGCCGGTATCGGCGAACGACAATGCGGGGATGGCGGCGAGGACGGCGACGGCGAGGATTCGAGCGGCTTTCATGAGGGTTCTCCTTGAAGGAAGTAGGTCAGTCGATCATTCGGCATCCGATCCAGATCGTCTGGCATCGAACGTTTCCTGCATGTCGACAGTAGAACCCGCGCACGTATCTGCCATGTTTCCGAAACCGGTGCTTTCTGCATGCCAGTTTTTCAGGCGCGGCCGCAGATACAGTGCGATACAAACCGGGCTGCCGCATCGTTCACGGCCCCGTCTGCCGATGTGCTCCCCCAAAGCTCACCCGCCATGAAAAAAGGCGTGCCACGCACGGCACGCCTTTCGCGTCGAACACATCACGCCACGCGCGTCACGGCGCCAGCCGTGTGAACACGTCATCGTGGTTCTTCACACGCGCCTCGTGGCACGCGAAGCACGTCTGATGCTGGCCGATATCGGCCGGCACGCCGTTGATGAAGCGCCCGAACCCCCAGCCGCCCGTCGATGCATAGCGGCGCGAGTCCTTCACCATCACCTGGACGGTCGTCGCCTGGCCCGGCACCGTCGCAGGTGGAAACGCGTCGGACTGCTTGCGCTTGTACGCGAGCTTCACGAGGATCGTGCCGTCCGGGAACGGCAGCGTCGCCTGTTCGAGCGCACGGATCGCGACGGGGTTGCCGAGCACCACGCGCAGCTCATCGAGCGGCGCGGCCTCTTCGGCCGGCGCGACCATTTCCCACTTCCGGTAGCCGGGCGGAATCGTCACGCCGTAGATCGGCGACGCGGCGGCAGCCGGCTTCGGCTGCTCGGCCAACGCGGCCGGGCCGCTCGCCAACCCCGCGCCGGCCACCAGCACGCCCGCGACGAACACGCGGCGCGCGGTGCGCCGCACCACGCCCACGCATGCCCGCATCACAGGTGCTCCACCTGCAGGATCGCCTCCGCGAACGCTTGCGGCGCTTCTTGCGGCAGGTTGTGGCCGATGCCGCCGGTGATCGTCCGGTGCTGGTACTTGCCCGTGAACTTCTTCGCATACGCGGCCGGTTCAGGATGCGGCGCACCGTTCGCGTCGCCTTCCATCGTGATCGTCGGCACCGTAATCGCGGGCGCGGCGGCAAGACGCCGCTCGATGTCGTCGTACTGCGCCTCGCCCTTCGCGAGCCCGAGGCGCCAGCGATAGTTGTGGATCACGACGGCGACGTGATCCGGGTTCTGGAACGACGCGGCCGAGCGTGCGTAGGTTTCGTCGGAGAACGGCCACTTCGGCGACGCGAGTTGCCAGATCAGCTTGTTGAACGCGTCGCGGTTCGCCGCGTAGCCCAGCGCGCCGCGCTCGGTCGTGAAGTAGAACTGATACCACCACTGGAACTCGGCCTGCGGCGGCAGCGGCTTGCGGTTCGCCTCCTGGCTGCCGATCAGGTAGCCGCTCACCGATACCAGCGCCTTCACCCGCTGCGGCCACAGCGCCGCGATGATGTCGGCCGTGCGCGCGCCCCAGTCGTAGCCGCCGAACACCGCGCGGTCGATCTTCAGCGCGTCCATCAGCGCGATGATGTCGACAGCCGTGACGGCCTGCTGGCCGTTGCGCACCGTGTCGGCCGAGCGGAACGTCGTCGACCCGTAGCCGCGCAGGTACGGCACGATCACGCGATAGCCGGCCGCGACGAGCAGCGGCGCGACTTCCGCGTAGCTGTAGATGTCGTACGGCCAGCCGTGCAGCAGGAACACGACGGGGCCGTTCTGCGGCCCGAGGTCCGCATACCCGACGTTGAGCACGCCCGCGTCGATCTGGTGGATCGTGCCCAGCGACGCGACGCCGGCCGAGCGCTTCGCAGGCGCCGCGTCGGGTGCCGACTGCGCATGCGCAAGGGCGCTGAACCCGAGGTCGGCGAGGCTCAGGCTCGCCAGCGTCGTACCAAGGATCAGGCGGCGGCGGGTGTTCACGGTATCAGGCATGACTCGTTCTCCAGTGTCGATCGCTAAGAAGGGGCCCCGCGGCGCGTGCGGCCGCTCGGGAATCGGCGTTCGCAGCGGCGGCGCAGGGCACCGCGCTGCCGCGCGAATCGCTTCACCGGATTTATACCCAAGGCCTCTGGAGGCTTTGTATCCCAACGTATCTGTGCGCGAACACGACACACGACGATTCAAAAATCGTGCTGGAAACGCGCATTGGCGGGCGAGTCGACCCGCATTCACCACTCGAGCCACCCAGGCACACGAGGCCGTTCAGTCCTTCCGGTCCGGCAGGATATGGGCACGAATCGACCGCCCCCGCCACGAAATGTGGTCGATCCGTGCGCGCAGCGTGTAGAGCGCCACCGACGACAGCGTACTGAAGCTGAGCAGCGCGACCGGGTTGCCAATCCCGGCCGGCACGCGCTCGATCGCATCGAACCGCGGGAATCCATACTGCGTCAGGAACGCGCCGACCTCGTCGTCGCGTGCGTGTTCCTCGACATTGACCAGCAACAGTTCGGCCATGACGGCTCCTTTCTCTGTTCGTTCGTCCGCCCGTCACCGGATCAGCTCGCGCGTATGGTGCGCGATCATCAGTTCTTCGTTGGTCGGAATCACCCACGCCGGTACGCGACTCGACGCCGTCGTGATGAGCGGCCCGCCGGCATGGTTCGCGTCGACATCGATCTCGACGCCGAGCCAGGCCGCGCGGCGCATCACCCCTTCGCGAATCGCCGCCGCGTGCTCGCCGATCCCCGCCGTGAAGACGATGGCGTCGATGCCTTCCATGGCGGCGGCAAGCGAGCCGAGTTCGCGCGCGATGCGGTAGACGTACAGCTCGATCGCGAAGCGCGCGCGTGGATCGTCGCTCGCGAGCAGGGTGCGCATGTCGCTCGATATGCCGGACACGCCAAGCAGGCCGGAGCGCCGGTACAGCAGATCCTCGACGGCGCGCACGTCCATCCCGAGTTCTTCCATCAGGAACAGCACGACGCCCGGGTCCAGGTTGCCGCAACGCGTGCCCATCGGCAGTCCGTCGACCGCCGTGAACCCCATCGTGCTCGCGACGCTCTTGCCCGCCACGAGCGCACACATGCTCGCGCCGTTGCCAAGGTGGGCGACGACCGTGCGCCCGCGCGCCGCCTGAGGCGCGATGTCGGGCAGCACGCTCGCGATGTACTCGTACGAGAGCCCGTGGAAGCCGTAGCGGCGCACGCCCCGGCTGGTGATCGACTCCGGCAGCGCGAACGCCTGGGCCACCGCGGGCTGCGTGCAGTGGAACGCCGTGTCGAAGCAGGCCACCTGCTCGATACCGGGCCGCACCGTTGCGAGGATGCGAATCGGCGTCAGGTTGTGCGGTTGATGCAGCGGCGCGAGCGGGGTGAGCTTTTCCAGTTCGGCCACGATCGCGGGCGTGATGCGCACCGGGCCGCTGAAGCGTTGCCCGCCGTGCACGACGCGATGGCCCACCGCCGCGAGACGATGCCCTTCCCGATGCGCCTCCAGGAACGCGGCGATCTGCGCGAGCCCTTCGTGATGGCCAAACGTATCGCCGCCGCCCCATTGCTGCTCGTGACGTTCCGCGTGACGGTCGACGGCGCTGAAGTGCGCGGTGGCCGTATACAGGCCGTCGACCTCACCGTGCACGATCAGCCCGAGCGTGTCGCCCTGCACGTCGAATGCGGAAAACTTGATGCTCGACGAGCCGGCATTCAACACCAGAATCACGTCTGCCATGGCGTCACCCCGCACGCGTGGCCGCTTCACGCTGCACGTACGCGACGCGCATCGCGACCGCGCATGAAGCCAGCCGGGTGATCAACGAATCGGCGCGACTCGTCAGGATGATCGGCACGCGCGCGCCGAGCACGATCCCCGCCGCGTCCGCGCCCGCGAGGAACGACAGGCTCTTGGCGAGCATGTTGCCGGCTTCGAGGTCCGGCACCATCAGCACGTTCGCATGCCCGGCCACCGGCGAATCGATCTGCTTGATGCGCGCGGCCTCGGGGTCGATCGCGTTGTCGAGCGCAAGAGGACCGTCGACGAGCGCGCCGGTAATCTGCCGCCGGTCCACCATCTTGCACAGCGCGGCGGCTTCGAGCGTCGACGGCACTTTCGGGTTGACCGTCTCCATCGCCGACAGGATCGCCACGTACACCTGCGGAAACGCCAGCGCATGCGCAAGATCGATCGCGTTCTGCAGGATGTCGACCTTTTCCTCGAGCGTCGGCGCGATGTTGATCGCCGCGTCGGTCACGATCAGCGGATCGGCGTGCGCGGGCACGTCCATGACGAAGCAATGGCTGATGCGCCGGCCGGTGCGCAATCCGGCATCGTGACGCACCACTTCGGCCATGAGCTCGTCGGTGTGCAGGCTGCCCTTCATCAGCGCGGCCGCCCGCCCGTCGCGAACGAGCCGCACCGCCGCGGCCGCCGACGCCTCGCTGTACGGCGCATCGACGATCTCGTGATCGGCGATCGACAGCCCGCACTGCGCGGCGGTCGCTTCGATACGTGCGCGCGGGCCGACCAGGATCGGTGCGATCAGCCGCTTGCGCGCCGCCTCCAGCGCCCCCTCGAGCGAGCTTCGATCGCACGGATGCACGACGGCCGTCGGCATCGGCGCCAGCGTCCGGCAGTGTTCGATGAGGCGGTGATATTTCTCGTGTCGGGTTTCCATTGCGATTCCTTGCCGTCCGTCACTGCACACGATCGAGGGCCGCGACCGGCCCCTTGGCCGGCCGCTTCGCGGGCGGCGCACCCAGCACCGCGCGGATGCGTTGCAGGGCCGCCCACTGTTGCTCGCTCACCGCCGCGCTTTGCACGCGCGGATCGCCCAGCAGCTTGTCCAGCAACGTCAGCAGCCGCCGGCGATCCTCTGGCCGGGCAAGCAGGGCCGGCAGCGTGGCGATGGCCTGTTGCGACGCGTACGTCGCGATGATCTCCTGCTCGCCGTAGATGCGCCGCCACTGGTCGGGCGGCAGTTCCGGAAGGTATTCGGCGTAGGTTTCGGCGAGTTCGCGCTCGGTCGCAAGCTGCGCCAGCGGAAACGGCTCGCCGCTGCGCTCGAGCAGGAACGCTGCGCGCGCCACTGCTTCGGTGTAGCCGCCCCGGTCGATCGACGCGAGCGCCTCCTTCACGAACGGCAGGTCGCGGGGATCCTTCGCCGCCGGCGAAGCAGCGTGACGGTCGCGATACTGCTCCGCGAAACGCAGCATGAACGGCTGCGTGTACAGCGTGAAGAACAGCGCCTCGGTGCCCGCATCGCGAATCGCGCGGAAATAGTCGAGCGACGCGCTGATGATGTCCGAGCCGCGACGCTCGAGCCTGCGCCACGGCTCGATATCGCCGGCCGGCCGGCGGTTCGCCTTGACCGTGTCGGCGGCCGGCTTCAGCCAGCGCAGCCACGGATTCAGGTCCGAAAACGCCCAGCGCTGAAAGCGCAGCGGATGAAAATCGCGCAACAGTTGTGCCGTGGTCTCGTTCGATGCCTGCTGCACGAACGGCTGCATGAACAGTTCATACGCGCGCTGCGTGAATTCGGACAGCTCGGCGACGGCCGCGAACGCCTGTTCGTCCTTGCGCCCGAAGCGGTTGAAGTATTGCGCGATCTCTTCGAGACGGTGCTCGGCGAAGGTGACGTCGTACGCGACCTTCCCGTCGGCGCCTTTCACCTCCTCGATCGACATCGCATAAAGGCCCGGCGGCAGCGTTTCGACGGCATCCAGCACGCTGACGATCTGCGCGTGCTCCTTCTTCGCGACCTTGCCCGACACGAAGATGCCGAGATGCCCGACATCCTCCTCCATCAACCCGATGATGACCTGCCCGCGCGACTTGATCTCCTCCGTGCTGCCGTAGATGTCCGCGACCCAGTTGAACGCCTGCTGCGGCGGCGTGATGTTGTCGCCCATCGACGCGAACAGGATGATCGGCGAGCGGATCTCGCGCAGGTCGAACGCCTTGCCCGCCCCGTCCCGCACCTCGCCGGACCAGAGCTTGTTGCCGATGAACAGGTTGCGCGTGATCCATTCGATCTCTTCGCGGTTCATCAGGTAGTAGCCGCCCCACCAGCGCTCGAACTCGAGGAAGCGCGGCGGCTCGGTGTCGATGTTGTCGTACACGTGGTAATACTTGTCCCACAACGTGTTCGCCGGGTTCAGGTTCTCGAAGTTCTGCACGAGATACGCGCCGTCGAACTTGCCGTTGCCGAGGTCCGACGAGAACGATGCGAGCCAGGTGCCGCCGAGCAGGCCGCCGGCATAGCGCATCGGATTGTCGCCGGGCCCCTCGCTCCACGCGCCGCTCCAGTACGACATCGGGGCGCCGTTGATGACGATCGGGCCCGTATCGTCGGCCGACGAACTCGCGAGCATCATCGCGGCCCAGCCGCCCTGGCAGTTGCCGACGATGGCCGGCTTGAGGCTGTCCGGATGCAGTTCCCGCACTTTCCGGACGAACGCCTGTTCCGCCGCGCACACGTCGAGCAGCGTCTGGCCGGGCTCGGGCGCCTGGAAGAACACGACGAAGTACACCGGATGCCCCGCGCGCAACGCAACGCCGACTTGCGAATCGTCCTTGAAGCCGCCGATACCGGGGCCGTGCCCCGCGCGCGGATCGATGATCAGGTAAGGCCGCTTCGCGGCGTCGACGATCACGCCGTCCGGCGGCTGGATGTGAACGAGCGCGTAATTGACGGGCCGCTCGAACTGCCGGCCGTCGAGCACGACGTCGTAGTCGAAATGCAGCACCGGCTTGAGCCCCTGGGCCGCGCGCTCGACGTATTGCGTGCCGCGCTCGCGCAGCGTGTCCCAGAACAGCAGCGAGCGCTGGACGGCGTCGACCGCGTAATGCCATGCGCTCAGCGGCGAGAACAGCGTGCCAACGGGCGCGGCGCCCGGGTCGCGGCTCGGGCTGTCGCTGCCGTCGAGTGCTTCGCCCAACCGTTTCCCGTACTGTTCCAGCGCGTGCCGCGTGCGCTTTTGCAGGACGTGGACAATCTCCGCGGCGATCTCGTCACTGCGCGCCAGTTGCGTGGCAGCATCCATAACACTGTTCTCCAGAGAGGCTAGGTGAATCTCGACGCATGCCGGGAGCGGCCGTCTCGCGTCAGCCGAGCACGTGCATCCCGGCGTCGATGTAGTGAACGCCGCCGGTCATCGCGCGTGCGGCATCGCTGGCGAGAAAGGTGCACAGCGCGCCGACGTCGTCGATGTCGAGCGCCCGGCGCAATGGCGCACGTCGTGCGGTGTCGTCGAGCAGGTGATCGAAGTTCGGCAGCCCGGACGCCGCGCGCGTGGGCAATGCACCGGGCGAAACGGCGTTCACCCGGATGCCCGCCGGCCCCAGTTCGACGGCCAGGTAGCGAACGGAGGCCTCCAGCGCCGCCTTGACCGGCCCCATCACGCCGTACTCGTCGATGACCCGGTCGGCGCCGATGTAGGTCATCGCCATCAGGCTGCCGCCGGAGGTCATCAACGGCTCGGCAAGCTTGGCCATCCTGATGAACGAGTGGCAGGAGGTATCCATCGCGAGTGCGAACCCTTCCGGCGAACTGTCGACGACCCGCCCGTGCAGATCGGCCCGGGGAGCATAGGCAACGGCATGCAGCAGAAAGTCGAGGCCGCCCCACTGCTCGCCGATCGCGTCGAACACCTCGCGCATCTGGTCGGTCCGGCTCACGTCGAGAGGCATCGCAATCGGCGGCTTCAGCTGTTCCAGCAGCGGCTCGACGTACGGCAACGCGCGGTCGGATTGCCAGGTCACGGCCAGCTCGGCACCCACTGCGTAAAATGCGCGCGCGCATCCCCACGCGATGCTCTGCTCGTTCGCCAGGCCGACGACGATTCCCCTTTTGCCTTCAAGGGGCGGCAAGCCATTGCGAGACACGTTCGACTCGCGCACGTCGTGATTCGTCATCGCGAAACCTCGGGTCGAATTTTTTCACCAGACGAAACTGCGTAAAGGCCGGTTGGCCTTTATGCGGAGAATCATTGTATTGAGGGTTTCAAACCATCTGATCATTCACGCGACGTGTTCTTGATTTCTATCAAAATCGCTTTCAGATCAGATAATTACGTTGAAATTTTTCGATCCATAAGAGCACATTTCATCGATATGTCATTCAATCGTGTGAGCAAGCGCGTGTTGCTTCTGCAAACAGCGATCCAATCATCGCCGTTCTCGCCATAAAAAGGAAACGAACGCGAGCGGCATGACTGCGCCGCCCCGCGTTCGTCGATTTCATGACCGGTTGGCTGCCCCACGCACGATCTGACGCTTCGTCACACGGCACCGACCGGGCCATCCTTCGGCCGGTTGCGTGCGGGCCGCGCACCAGGACATCCCCACCTATCGGGATGCGATCGGCTGATCTGCCGGACGCGGCGTCTCGCCGCTGCGCTGGATCCATCCGCCCCCCAGCGCACGGTACAGGTTGACCAGGTTGGTCCAGCGCGCCAGACGCGCATTGATCAGCGACTGCTGCGCGTTGTACAGGTCGGTTTGTGCGGTCAACACCGACAGATAGCTGTCGGCACCGCTCTTGTAGCGCAGGTCCGACAGGTCGAAGCGGCGCTGCTGCGCGTGCGCGTTGCGCTCCAGCGCCGCAATCTGCTGGTCGTACGTACCGCGTGCGGCCAGCCCGTCGGCCACGTCGCGGAACGCCGACTGGATCGTCCTCTCGTAGTTCGCGATCTCGATGCGCTTCTGCACGTGCGCGAGATCGAGGTTCGCGATGTTGGAGCCGCCCTCGAAGATCGGCAGCGCGATGTTCGGCGCGAACGACCATGCCGCCGAGCCGGCCTTGAACAAGCCGCCCAACGTCGGGCTTGCCGTGCCGAACGCGGCCGTCAGCGAGATCTTCGGGAAGAACGCGGCACGCGCCGCCCCGATGTTCGCGTTCGCGGCCAGCAGCGCCTGCTCGGCCTGCATCACGTCCGGGCGACGCGTCAGCAGATCCGACGGCAGGCCTGCCGGCACGTCCGGGAGCAGGTTCTGCGCATCGAGCGGCAGGCCCGCCGGCAGATCGTCCGGCAGCGGCTCGCCGATCAGCAGCACCAGATAGTTCAGCGCCTGCGCACGTGCACGTGCCTGCTGCTGCTGGTTCGCGAGCGCCGTCTCGACCACCGTCTGCGCCTGGCGCAGATCGAGTTCCGTGCCCGTGCCGTTGTCGAACTGCAGCTTCGTCAGGTCGTACGATGCCTGCGCGGTCTTCAGCGTGTTCTCCGTGACCTTCAGCAGGTCGTCGGTCGACAGCAGCGTCAGGTATTGATCGGCCACCTGCGCCACTAGCGAGATTTCCGACGCCTGCCGCGCGTACGCGGTCGACAGATACTGCGCGAGCGCCTGGTCCTTCAGGCTCTGCACGCGGCCGAACAGGTCGAGTTCCCACGACGCGGCAAGCCCGACGTTGTAGGTCCGGGTGATCGTGGCCTGCTCCGTCGGAGAAACACCCTGCGGATAGCGCTGGATGTTTCCCGTCCCCATGCCGTCAAGCGTCGGGAACAGCCCCGCGCGCGTGATCTGGTACTGCGCGCGCGCCGCCTCGACGTTCAGCACCGACGCGCGCAGGTCGCGATTGTTCGTCAGCGCGATCTCGATCAGCCGCTGCAGGCGCGGATCGGCGAAGAATTCACGCCAGCCGATGGCGGTCGCCGCCTGGCCGTTCGCGCTGCGCGCACCCGCTGCGGCGCCCGGCTGCGTCGAATAGACGCCGCCGGACGGGAACGCCTGCGCGACGGGTGTGTCGGGCCGCGTGTAGTGCGGCGCCATCGTGCAGCCCGCAGCGAAGAGCGCGGCCGCCGCCACAGCCGCGATGCGAATTCGACTCATGTTGCTCCCGTGGCGCGCCGCCGCGGCACGCGTTTCAGATTGCACGTTCATACGGCCTCCAGCACGCGAGCACGCTCGCTGGTCGCCGCCTCGCGATGGCGCTTCGCGATCAGCGTGTACACGGTCGGCAGCACGAACAGCGTGAACAGCGTCCCGACCAGCATGCCGGTGGAGACCGTGATCCCGATCGCGAAGCGGCTGGCCGCCCCCGCGCCGCGCGCGAAAATCAGCGGCACGAGCCCGGCGACCATCGCGGCCGTCGTCATCAGGATCGGCCGCAGCCGTACCGCGGCCGCGTGCTCGATCGCCGCGCGCCGGTCGAGGTGCTGCGTGCGTTGCAGTTCGTTCGCGAAGCTCACCATCAGGATCCCGTGCTTCGAAATCAGGCCGATCAGCGTCACGAGCCCGATCTGGGTATAGATGTTCAGCGTCGCGAAGCCGAGGTACAGCGGCACCAGCGCGCCGCACACCGACAGCGGCACCGACACGAGGATCACCAGCGGATCGCGCAGGCTCTCGAACTGCGCGGCGAGCACCAGGAAGATGACGACGAGCGCGAACACGAACGTGACGGTCAGCCGATTGCCCTCCTGCACGTATTGCCGCGATTCGCCGAGCCAGTCGATGTCGTAGCCGGCCGGCAGCGGCTGCTTCTGCAGGAATTCGACCGCTTGCCCCATCGTCACGCCGGGCGCGGCCACCGCCGACAGCGTTGCCGAGTTCAACTGGTTGAACTGCGTGAGGGCGTTCGCCTGGCTGCCGTTCGACACGCGCACGACGGTCGAAAGCGCCACCATCTTGCCGCCGCGCGTTTTCACGTAGTAGCGGTTGAGCATCTCCGACGACAGGCGCTCCGCGCGCGCGACCTGCGGAATCACGTCGTACGAGCGGCCGTTGTGGTCGAAGCGGTTCACGTAGTTCTCGCCCACGAGCACGGCGAGCGTATCGGCGATGTCCTTCATCGTCACGCCGAGCGCATTCGCCTGGTTGCGGTCGATCGTCACGCCGACCGCGCGGCTGTCGAATGTCAGATCGCTGTCGACGACCGCGAACAGTCCGCTCTTCGCGGCGGCGGCCTTCAGTTTGTCCATCGTCGCGAAAATGTCCTTGAAGTCCGCGGGCGCGCGCAGCACCATCTGGATCGGCAGGCCGCCGCTCGACGCGGGCAGAGACGGCAGCAGGAACGTGAACACCTGGTCGCCGGCGATCGCGTTCGTGCGCGCCTGCACGAGCGCCTGCAGGTCGGCCGCACCGCGTGTGCGCTTCGACCAGTCGACGAGGTTCACGCCGGCAAAGCCGAGGTTGGCCCCGCCGACACCGTTCAGCACGAAGCTCGTATCCGCTTCGGGCAGCGAGCGGAACACCTTCTCGATCTGCGGCGCGTAGCGTTCGAGGTAGTCGAGGTTCGCATACTGCGGCGCCTTCACCTGCAGCATGATCGAGCCCTGGTCCTCCTGCGGCGCCAGTTCCCGCTTCACGCCGCTGAACAGCACGCCGATGCCCAGCAGCACGCCCGCGCCGAACACCAGCACCGCCGGCCGCGCGGCGAGGCTCGCGTGCAGCAGGCGCCGGTAGCCGTGCGTGACGCGCGACAGCGTGTGTTCGATCGCCCGCGCGACGCGGCCCTCCGACATCCGGCTGTCGAGCAGCAGCGAGCTCAGCATCGGCGAAAGCGTCAACGCGATCACCGCGGACACGCACACCGCCCCTGCAAGCGTGAAAGCGAATTCGCGGAACAACGAGCCGGTCAGCCCGCCCATCAGCCCGATCGGCGCATACACCGCAACGAGCGTGATGGTCATCACGATCACCGGCGACGCGATCTCGCGCGCGCCGAGCAACGCCGCGCGCGCCGGCGGCTCTCCCGATTCGATGTGCCGGTGAATGTTCTCGACGACGACGATCGCATCGTCGACGACCAGCCCGATCGCCAGCACCATCGCGAGCAGCGTGAGCAGGTTCAGCGAGAAGCCCGCGGCCAGCATCAGCGCGGCGGAGCCGACGAGGGCGAGCGGAATCGTCACGACCGGGATCACGACCGCGCGGAACGAGCCGAGGAACAGGAAGATCACGACCACGACGATCGCGATCGCCTCGATGATCGTTTCGCGCACCTCGTCGATCGACGCGTTGACGAAGCGCGCGACGTCGAACACATCGCCGATCCTGATGCTGGCCGGCTTGCTGCGCTCCATCGTCGGCAGCAGTGCCTGCACGCCGCGCACGATATCGAGCGGGTTGCCCGACGGCGTCGCGTTGATCGCGATGTTGACGGCGCGGTGCCCGTTCATCAGCGCGCTCGCGTTGTATTGCTGGCCGCCCAGCTCGATCGTCGCGACGTCGCGCAACCGCACGAAGCTGCCGCTCGCGTCCGATTTCACGACGAGGTTGCCGAACGCGCTGACGTCGGTCAGGTCGGTGTTCGCGGAAATGTCGGCAACGGTCAGCGCGCCCTTCAACTGGCCCGGCGCGGCCTGCACGTTGTTCGCCTTCAGCGCGGCCGCGACGTCGGCGGCCGACAGCCCATGCGCGGCGAGCCGCGACGCGTCGAGCCAGACCCGCATCGCGAGATTCTGCCCGCCGACGATTTCAGCCGACGCGACGCCCGGCACCGTGGTGACCAGCGGCTGCGCCACCCGCACCACGTAATCGGTGATCTCGGGGATCGACAACGTATCGCTCGAGAAGCCCAGATACATGACGGCCGTGGGCGCATCGGTCAGCTTGGTGATCACCGAGTCGTACGCGCCCTCGGGCATCTTGTACTTGACCTCCTGCACCTTCGCCATGATTTCCGTCATCGCGCGGTCGGCGTTCGCATTCAGGCGCAGCCGCGCCTTCACGACGCTCTTGCCCTGCGTCGACGTGGAGGTCAGGTACTCGATGCCGTCCGCCGTCGCGATCGACTGCGCGATCGGCGTCGTCACGAAACCCTGCATCAACGCCTGCGACGCACCGGGATAGGCCGTCTCGACGCTGATCGTCGCGCTCTCCAGCATCGGATACTGGCGTACCGGCAGCGCGCCGAGCGAGCGCAAGCCCACCAGCAGGATCAGCAGGCTGCAGACGAGCGCCAGCACCGGCCGCCGCACGAAGATGTCGGTGAAGCGCGCGCCTTGCGTGGTCTGGCTCATCGCACCGTCTCCCGTTGCGTGGACGCATCGGCCAGCGCCTGCACCTTCGCGCCCGGCGCGACGCGCAACTGCCCGGTCGTCACGACCACGTCGCCGGCGCGCAGCCCGTCGTCGATGACGATGCGGCCACGCTCGCGCGCGCCGGCCCGCACCTGGCGCACGCGCGCCACGCCGACGCCGTGCGCATCGCGCTGCTCGACCACCACCACGGTGTCGCCCGCCTGCGAGGTCTGCACCGCGGTATCCGGCACGCTGATCACCGCGTCGCGACCCGGCAGCGCCAGATGTGCGTCGATATACATCCCCGGGCGCAGCAACTGGTCGGTATTGGCCACCGTGGCCTGCACGGTGATGTTGCGGGTCTCGTCGCCGACCTGCGGCTCGATCGCGGTCACGCGCCCTTCGAATGTGCGGCCCGGATACGCATCTGTCGTCACGCGCACGGTCTGGCCGAGCGCCACGCGGCTCAGCGCTTTCTGCGGCACCGTGAAGTTCGCGTGCAACACGTCGAGATCCGTGAGCGTCGCGATCGCGTCGCCCGGGTTCAGGTACTGCCCGAGGTTCACGCGGCGCAAGCCGATCACGCCGGAGAACGGCGCGCGGATCGACTTCTGCGTAATGACGGCCTGGGTCTCGCGGATATCGGCGCGCGCGGCGTCAAGCTCGTAGCGGCGTGCGTCGAAGGTCGCCTTCGGCTCGGCGCCGTTCGGCACGAGCTGCTCGGCGCGCGCGAATTGCCGGCGCGTATAGTCGGCCTTCGCCTGCAGCCCGGCGAGCTTCGCCTGCTCGGGCGCGTCGTAAAGCTGCACGAGCGGTTGCCCGGCACTCACGCGCGACCCCGCGACGAACTGGATGCCGACGATGCGACCCGCGACTTCCGGCGCGATGGTCACCTGCCGGACCGCTTCGAGCGAACCGACCGCGTCGAGCGTGGGCGCCGTCGCCTGCGGATTCACGACGATGGTTTCGACCGGCAACGGCGCCGGTGGCGACGCAGGCCGATCGGCGGCCGATACGCGTTCCGTGCGCCACAGGAACAACGCGCCGAACAGGACGATCAACGCGCCCGCGGTAAAAAACATTGAGCGTCTCACCGATATCTCCCCAATCAATCAGTCATGACATCAGTGTGTGTGGAGCGGCCTGCCTCGGATGTCAATTTTTTGAATCCCTGTTTAAATATTTCGCGTGCCTGACACGAAAAAAAACCGCATGCCCGGGACGAACGGGACATGCGGTGAAAAGACACCCGCCACGAGGTCAGATCGTCGTGGCCGGCGATCGCGACGCATGAAGGGTCCATGCGCGCGCATACGGGTGTGACATCGCCAACAGGACGGCGCCGAACAGCAGCAACGGATTGGTGCTGACCGCGCCGCACATGAGGAACAGCACCGACATCGCGGCGGCGCCGGCGACGCCCCACGCGGTTGCGATGCCGAGCAGGATCGACAGCCCTGCCGCCAGTTCGAGCCAGGGCACGGCCAGGTTGACCGCGACGACGTGCGGCAGCGCGACGTGTCCGATCGCGCTGGCCAGCGCGAGCCGCACGGCTTCGGGCGCCGCGGCGGATCGCGTGACGGCAGCCGTCAGGAACGGCCCCGCATCGAAGTGCCCGAAGATCTTCGTCAAGCCGGCCCAGATCCAGAACACGCCGAGTACGAGCCGCAACACGAGTGCGACGGCGGTCTTCATCGCGCCACCTGCGGATGCAGGCGATGCAGTTGCCGGAAACCGATCATGGTCACGCCCAGCAAACACGCGAACATGACGGCAATCGCCGCGTTCGTCTCCATGGGCAGCGCGCTGACGACCCCCGACACGATGGAGCCGAGCGCAAGCATCAGGCACCCCTGCAGGCTCGCGGCGGCGCCCGCGCGGCCCGGGAACAGGGCCATCGAGCGCGCCATCGCGTTGGAGAAGATGAAGCCCTGCGCAAACGCAATCAGCATGATCCCGCCGAGTGCGGTCACCAGGATCAGCTCGCCGCCGCTCGACGCCACGCAGGCCACCCCGAGCGCAAAGGTCGCAATGCCGCCGCGCATCAGCTGCTCGCCGCTGTAGCGCCGGATCAGGCTCCGGTTCAGCGTCGTGCCGCACAGGTAGCACAGCCCGACGCCGAGCGCGGTCGAACCGAAATACGACGCCGAATGCCCGAGGCGGAACTGCACGATGTACGGCCCGATCACGTTCCACATCAGGAATGCCGAGAAGCTCATCCCGAGCATCGCGACCGCCGACTGGAAGTGGGAATCGGACAGGATCTCGCGATAGCCCGCGATGGTTTGCCGCGGCGTGCGCCGCAACTCCGGTCGCAGCGTCTCGCGCAGGCCCGCGAAAGCGAACGACAGCACGACGAGCCCGTAGCCGCAGTAGACGACGAAGTTCCAGCGCCAGCCGGCCCACTCCTGCACGTGTCCGCCGATATACGGCGCGATCACGGGGCCGAGCCCGAACGCCAGGCTGAGATAGACGATCGCCACGCGGAAGCGGTCGCCCTTCAGCCGGTCGACCAGCACGGCGCGCGCGACGACCTGGCACGACCCGATCGCGAAGCCCTGGATCGCGCGTCCTGCCATCAGTACCTCGAACGACGGCGCGGCGACCGCAAGCGCACTGCCGGCGATGAACAGCGCGAGGCCGAACAGCACCGACGGGCGCCGGCCCAGCCAGTCGGCCAGCATGCCGAACGCGAGCTGGCCGATCGCATAGAACACGAGCGTGATCGTGATCGTGTTCTGCATCATGCTCGGCATGACGTTGAGTTCTCGACCGATGGCCGGGATGCTCGGCGCGTAGAGGTCGATCGCGATCCCGCCGACGCTGTTGATCAGCGGCGCCAGGAACACGAGAAAGTTTTCGTATCTTTTTGAGTCGGACATGGGGACGTTCCTGAAATGACGGGACAGGCCGACGCGAATGCGTGCGGCCCGTCGGGATCAGTGACCGTTTGCGGTGAATTCAACCTGCCTCGGCGGCATGCGGGCCGACGGCGGATCGTCGAACGGACTCCACTTCGGCAAGCCGTTGCGCCAGGCCATATCGCCGATCTTCACCATGATGACGCGCGGCGAGTTGTCGTAGTACGTGCCCCAGTCGACATGCCTGTCGCGTACCCGGCTCACGCAGGCGCGGCCGAGATCGTCATAGGTGATTTGCAGCGACTGCACGATGTGACGCACCCGCTCCGTCGCCGTCATCAGTACGTACCGGTAGTGATGCTGCGCCAGCGTGCGGAACACGTTCGCGATCAGGTAGCGCCCGGCGCCCTTCGAGCCGAACGACGAGAACTGCCCGAGCTCGACCAGCTCCGCACGCGACAGCCCGTAAAGGCTCGTCAGCGATTCGTCGAGGTAGTGCTCGGAGAACAGCGGGGCGCTGTCGCCCCAGCTGAGCCCCAGGCACGCGTAGCCGGGCAACGTCATCGCGCGATCGGTCAGGCACCAGAACTGGTCCGGGCGAGGCTCCGGACGCGCGCCGTGCGCCTGGTAGTAATGCTGAGAGACCGCGAGCTGAATCTCGCGATAGGCGCTCTGGCCCGGATGAAAGCTTCGTACGATGTGCACGGTCGGCTCCCGGTCAGTACAGCGACGCCGCATGATCCCGCTCGATCAGCTGACGGCGCGGCCGCCCGGTGACCGTGTAGTAATCCTTGCGGAACCGTTCGATGTCCGTCACGACCCGGAAGCGCCGCACGCGCGCGAAATCCGCGAGCCGCGGTTCGAGCCGCGCCATCTCGTCACGCACCGCCGCTTCGTCGTGCGCGGACAGCACGATCGCCGCCGGCTCTTCGCGCCCTTCGCCGAACACCACGATGTCGTCGATCAGCGCACTTTCCTTGTAGACCGTCTCCACCCACTCCGGCGAGATGTTGCGCGCCGTCGACAGGATGATCACGTGCTTCTTGCGACCGGTGATGTACAGGAAGCCGTCGACGATCTCGGCGATGTCGCCGGTGTGCAGGTAGCCGTCGGTGAGCTCGCACGACGTATCGTCCGAGTTGTAGTAGCCCGCGCAGAGCGTCGGTGTGCGCACGCGCAACTCGCCGTCGACGATCACCGGCTCGATCCCGTCGAGCAGCGTCCCGGCGGAGCCGATGCGGCGCTGCCCCGGGTAATTCAGCGAGATGATCGAGCTGTTCTCGCTGAGCCCGTAGGCCTCGTAGACCTGGACGCCGCGCTTGTCCAGCGATTCGAGCACGGTGGCCGGAATCTTCGCGCCGCCCGTGATGATGTGCGGATTGCGGCGGCCGAACAGTTGCGTCGTACTGGTCGACTCCAGCAATGCGTCGGCCTCCTCGAGCAGCTTCGGCGGCAGGTACAGGAAGTTCGGATCGACGCGGGCGATCAGGTCCAGGTAGTCGCGCGCATTGCCGCTGCGTGCGCCGTACTCGGCGTAGTTCGCGGGCATCAGCGTCAGCGAGCCGCCGGACAGCACCGGCAGGAACACGCCGAGCACCTGTTCGATCAGCAGGCTCATCGGCACGATCGACAGGTAGTCGAGCGGGCCGGCCGGCACGCGCTTGAGCACGTTCGTCACCAGCAGGCCGACAGCCTCGTCGCGGATCTTCACGCCCTTCGGCTTCGACGTCGTACCGGACGTATGGATGATCCCGCAGATGCCCGGCTCGATCCGCTCGCCGGTGGCTGCGCCCGCCGCCGGCCATGCACCGCGCTCGCTCGCGGCGTCGATGCACGCGATGCCGGGCAGGATCGCGCCGATCCGCGCGGCCGTGTGGGCGTCCTGCGTGAAGATCGCGGTCGCCTTGTGCAGCAGGCTGCCGATCTGCTCGTCGGAGAATTCGATCGGCACCGGCAGCAGCACGGCCTTCACGCGGAAGATCGCGAGCATCGTCGCCACCCACGTGTAGCTGGAGCGGGCGGCGATCCCGAAGACGAGGCCGCTGCAATCGCCATAGACGTCCTGCAGCGTCGCCGCGATGCGCGCGACGTCCGCGCGCAGTTCGTCCAGCGAGTATTCGCGGCCTTCCATCTCGCGCACGACCACACGGTTCGGCGCTTCGGCGAAATGACGTTCGATGAGTGCGCTGATCATGCAATGGCTCCCTTGCGATAGCTTTGCGCACCGAAGATGCGGCGCCCCGTGTCCGCGAGACGGCGGCGGCCGTGCATCACGCGACTGTTGTCGATCACGACGATGTCGCCCTTGTTCCAGAACAGGTCGTACGTATAACGGGCGGTCACGTCCTTGATTTCGTCCCACACCTCGAAATCGATGTCGGTGCCGTCGGCCCACGTGATCAGCGGCGGCTCATAGTTCACGCTCGGCCCGAGGAGCGAGTTGCAGAACGCACGACGGCCGGAGAAGCAGCTGGTGATGATCGCATCGGTCACACGCTCGGACGACACGAGGAACGGGTCGAGACGGCGATAGTGCTGGCCTCGAACGCGCTGGTTGACGACCTCGAGATGCGAGTCGTTCACTTCGTGCGCCGGCACCTGCAGCTCGACGCTCAGGAAGCGTTGTACGTTCGGCCAGGGAATGCGGCGCGAATACTTGATCTGGCGTTGCTCGAACAGGCGACGCACGGCCGGCGTCAGTTCGTGCAGCACGCGCTGCCCGTCGCAGATCGTCGTCTCGGAGCCGACGCGAGCCGGCTCGAGGCAGTAGAACCATTGCAGGTCAGGCGTGAACGGCAGGTTGCCGTTCTCACGGTGCAGGCCCATTTCGAGGTCGCCGGCATCGATTTCCGCGGTGTTTTCCGTCGAGGTCTTGCGAGCCGGATCGAACGTGACGCGCGCCGAATGCTGGCTGACGAAGTGATTGAAATCCTCGAGCGTATCCGCGAAATTGCGATAGATCACGACACCCGAATGGGCGAGCTGCTCGTACAACCCGTCGGTATCGACAAGGTCGATCGCCTTTTGACCGGGCTCGAGGCTTTCGATCAACTCGAAGCCGAAACGCGGCAATGGTTTGTGCTGAACCTGCGCAGTGACTACGTCAACAACATCCATCATGGTTGCCTCTCAGAGTGGTTAGTTTTGCGTTCGAAGCACTGCTTCGTCGAACACTGACCAATCTACCGACACGGCCGGGCACACCGTTTTAAAAATTAAATGGTGGATGTAAATTTTGTTTAGGGTCTTGCAAGGAAGCCCGGCTTTGCTTCCCCACCGGCAATAAACCGGACGGCGGCGATCGCCGGCCAGTGCGGGCAAGTTGCGGCTACGCGCGCGGCAATTCCCCCGGCTCGAGCGCGTTGGCGCTCGCGAGATCCTTGAACAGGGTGCGCATGGTGCGGATGTCGGGGTTCCTCTCCATCGGCGTCGACCAGATCACGTCCAGCGTAAAGGTCGGGAAGCCAAGCGGCACTTCGCAGATCTGCACGGTCGCCGGAATCGACAGGTACGGGATCAGGCGCCGCGGCAACGTCAGCGCAACCGGCAGCCGCGCAACGATGTTCAGGCAGGCCTGATACGTGTTGGCGCGCGCGACGATGCTGCGCGAGCGGCCGAGCTTTTCGAGCCAGCCGTCGATCATGTTGCGCTCGGAGACCCACGGCGTCGGGAACACGTGGTCCATGTCGCAGAATTCGTCGAGCGAGACGCGCGTCGACTGCGCGAGCTTGCGCGACGCGGTCAGGCACACGAAGGTGTCGGAAAGAACCGATTCCCATTGCAGGTCGGGATGCAGCCGGTGATAGCCGGGGCCGAAGCCGATCGCGAAATCGATTTCTCCGGCCAGCAGCCGTTCCACCGGCAGTTCGCGGCCGAGGCGATCGACGATCAGCGAGGTTTCGCGGCCACGCTTCATGAACGACTCGAGCACGCCCGGCAGCAGCAGCAGCTCGAAGTACTCCGGCGCACAGACACGCATCACGCGGCGCGCCGCCGCGACCACCTGGTCGTCATCCATGTCGGCGCAGTGGTTCACCGCATCGATCACGTTGCGCAGATAGGGCTCGATAGCCTCGGCCTTGGGCGTCGCGACGAGGCTGCCGTGATCGACATCGAAGAGCACGTCGTGAAAGCAATTGCGCAACCGCTTCAGGCAATAGCTGACGGTGGGCTGGCTGATGCTCATGACCTCGGCGGTGCGGCGTGCGCTTTTGTGTTCGTACAGACACAGAAACACCATCACGTCTTGTAAGTCGAGCTGGCGCAATACGTTACTGTTGAGCACGATTTTCCTCGTTGTTGTTGTCATCGGGACTTTTTCCGGGTTCCCCTCAACGCCCCGGCGATACTCCGGCGATCATCGATCGCCCTTTCCCATCACGCCAAGCCAGCCTCGTCCTGTGGCAGTTCCTCTCCCGGCAATGCGAGCAGCGCCTGCTTCAGGAGCGCCGCGAGCATGGTACGGTCATCGACATCGAGCCCTCCGAGCAGCAGATTCTGCGTATCCACGTGCACATGCACCGCCCGGTCGATCAGCTCAAGACCTGCTGGCGTCAACCGCACGGTGAGGCTTCGGCCGTCCTGTGGATTCGGCACACGCTCGACGAGTTCAGCCTGCTCCAGGCGCATCAATCGGTTCGTGATCGCTCCAGACGTGATCATGAGCGAGCGGTAAAGTTGCGTCGGCGACAGTTCGTAAGGCTTGCCGGCACGTCGAAGCGTCGCCAGCACGTCGAATTCGCCTTCCTTGAATCCAAACGGCGAAAGCGCCTCGGTACGCGCTTTCTCGCAGTGCTTCGCAAGCCGCGCGAGCCGGCCAAAGATTTCCATCGACGCGACGTCGAGCTCGGGGCGTTCGTGGCGCCATTGAGCCACAACCCGATCGACATGATCCTCCTTGGCACACGCCATCATGAATGTCCTCGCATTTGAAGGGGCTCTCGTTGAGCGCTTGTCATCAATATATCTCAATATTAAGATAATCGCGAGAGCGCATGTTGGGCGCGACAACGGAGCAGACCCATGACAAAACTATCATTCGGAGACCACGATCTCTACTACGCGGATGTCGGCAGTGGCACGCCCGTTTTGTTGATTCACGATTTAGGCAGTTGCGGGCGCGCGTGGGCGCGCCAGATGTCGTTCCTGCGTCAGGCGGGTTTTCGCGTGATCGTGCCGGACCTTCCCGGCCACGGCGCGTCGTCCTGTCCGGATCGCATGCTGGATATTCCAGCATGCGCCAGCGGCCTCGAATGTCTGCTGGATCATCTCGGGCTGGAAAGCGCGAACCTGGTTGGCCTGTCGCTCGGTGGCGCCATTGCGCTATCGGTGGCGATCGACGCCCCCTCACGTGTTGGCAAGCTGGTCATCTGCAACGGCTTCTCGAACCTGGTGGCCGACGATGTCGCGCGCCGGTTCGAACTCTGGAAGGCCGGATTCCAGCGCGGCGACGGCGCGACTCGCTGGTTCGAGGAAATGTGGCCGTTAATGGTGAGCGCCGAGTTTGCTCAAACGGAAGACGGAGAGATCGCTTATCAGATCGGCCATGCGCATGCGGCAGGCACGGATTCGGCCTTCCTGGCGCGCCTTTGCGAGGGAATCGCGAACCACGACGTGCGCAGACGATTGAACCTCGTCCGCAGCGAGACACTGGTCCTGCAAAGCGACGACGATGGCGTTCACCCGGCGATCGAGGGCCAGCGGCTCGCCGCGATGATCCCGGGCGCACGATTCAGTGCGCTGCCGGGAAGCGGGCATCATCCGAATCTCGACTGCGCCAGGACATTCAACTGGACGCTCCTGCGCTTTCTGTCGGATCACAACGAGTGGGATGCAGCCCACGTTGCACCCCATTCAGATTATTGCCGGGGCGCGTAACACCGGTGGCGACTTCGCCACTCCGGCTGACAACCCGCCACGTCCAGTGCCGTGACTGGATGACCGTTTGCATGCAATGCGTTGCGCTCGTTCCCGGCCACCCGGAAGGAACCCGCATGGTCTCCCGTGCATGACGCCCGCTCACCCACTGCCGGAGGCGCGGCGAGCGGCCCGGCCTGCGCGACCGCTCGCCGGTGCGACGCTCAGAGCGCCTTGACGATCGCGCCGTCGACGCGAATGTTCTGCCCGGTGATGTAGCCCGCGCCGTCCGACAGCAGGAACGCGACCGTCTTCGCGATCTCGCCGGTCTTGCCGAAGCGGCCGGCCGGAATGCGTGCGACGATCTCCGGCGTTTCCGGCCAGCTGTCGATGAAGCCCGGCAGCACCGCGTTCATCCGGATGTTCTCGGCCGCATAGCGTTCCGCGTAAAGACGCGTCCACGCGCTCAGCGCCGCGCGCAATGCCGACGAAACGGGCATCGGCTGCTCGGGCGCGTCCGCCGCGAAGCTCGAGATGTTGACTACCGCGCCGCCGCCCTGCTTCTGGAAGATCGGCGTCACGCGGCGCATCACGCGCACCACGTTCAGCAGGATCAGGTCGAGCCCCGCGTGCCAGTTGTCGTCGGTGATCGCCAGCAGGTCGCCCTTCGGCGGATGCCCGGTGTTGTTCACGACCGCATCGATGCGGCCGTAGCGCGCGACCGTTTCCTGCACGAGCCGGTCGATATCGGCTTCGTCCGTCACCGAGCCCTGGAGGCCGAACCCGCCCAGTTCCTCGCCGAGCGCCACCGCGCTGCCGGACGGCGACATCAGCGCGACGCGATAGCCCGTCGCCGCCAGTTCGCGCGCGATCGCCGCACCCATGCCCTTGCCTGCCGCCGTGATCAACGCTACTTTTTCTACAGTCACGATTTGCTCCTCGTTCGAATCCTGCCGCCGCGCAACCGCCGTTTGGTGCGCCATGGTGGTAATGTAGGCGCATCAATCATGACTGTCGAACCAGTATTTCTGCCTTCAGCCGATAGTTTTTCTACAGCCTGACGATGCCGCCTCGCCCCTCCCGCCTGCCGCCGCTGAATGCGCTTCGCGCGTTCGAAGTGTCCGCGCGGCACCTCAATTTCCGCGCCGCCGCCGACGAGATCGGCGTCACGCAGGGCGCCGTCGCGCAGCAGGTGCGCCACCTCGAGGACGTGCTCGGCCTGAAGCTGTTCGAACGCCTGCCGCGCGGCCTCGCACTGACGCATGACGGCGCCGCGTACTTCTCCGACGTGCAGCGCGCGCTGCATGCGATCGCCGACGCGACCGACAAACTCGTGAAGCGGCGCGCCGCGCTGACCATCAGCACGACGCCGTCGTTCGCGTCGAAATGGCTGATCCCGCGGCTCGCGCAGTTCACCGATGCGCATCCCGACTACGACGTGCGCGTGATCGCCGACCCGCAGATCGCGACGTTCCGCCACGACGGTGTCGATCTCGCGATCCGCTATGGCAAGCCGCCGTTCGGCAAGCATCTCGCCACGCATGCGCTGTTCCCGCTCGACGTGTGCGCGGTGTGCAGCCCTGCGCTGCTGGCCGCGCCCGCGTCGCCGCGCGCGCTCGCCGGCCACGTGCTGCTGCACGACGCGCACGACCTGTGGCCCGAGTTCCTCGCCGCGATGCCCGAGCCCGTCGACGTCGATCCGCACAAGGGGTTGCGCTTCAACCAGACGTCGCTCGCGATCGATGCGGCCGTCGCCGGCCAGGGCATCGCGCTCGCCACCGATCCGCTGGTCGAGCGCGACATCGCCGCGGGCAGGCTGTGCAAGCCGTTCGATTTCGCGTTTCCGCTGTCGGTGGGGTTCTATCTCGTGTACCCGGCCGAGCGGCGCGACGACGACGCGATCGTCATGATGCGCGAGTGGATGGCCGCGCAGGTGGTGTCGGGCGGACGCCCTTGAGCGACATTCGGCGGCGTCAGGGCGCGATCCAGCGGCCTTCGTAGCCGCCTTCGTGCAGGTCGAACACCGCGCGGCGATGGCCGGCGCGCGCGAGTTCGAGCCAGTCGATGCGCGTCACGCTCACGCGAAGCAGGCAGAAGTTGTCGTAGCCGTCGTCGGTCGAGGCGGCGCTGTCGGCATGCGCGGCTTCGGGCGACTCGACCGGCGTACCCGGCGGCAACGGTGCGCGATACAGCAGCAGCGTATGCGGACGGCTCGATTGCCAGACCGCGCGCCGTTGCGCTTCGTCGTCGCAGATCGATGCAACGCCCTCCGCACGAATCTGCACGAGCGCATCGAGATCGTTGGCGACGAGCGCGATATGCGGATCGCGCCGCAGCTCGGCGACCTTCTCCGAACGCGCGTCGGTATGAAACGACAGCACACGGTCGGCTCGGCTCACCTGACGCAACACGATCGTGCGCACCTTCGGCGTGCCGTCGACGCCGAGCGTCGCGGCCTGCAGCATCGTGAACGGCGAGCGCTGTGCGCTCACGCCGGATTCGAGGCAGGACCACAGGCGCTCGTACGTTTGCACGAGCGATTCGGAAGTCGAGGCGGGCATGACGGAGCGGCGATCGTGCGGGTTGCGATCGCGCAAGCTTAACTGTTTGCGGCGGCAACGGCACGCGTGCGGCTCGGGCCGCGCGCGCGCCGTCGCCGTGCGGCTCAGTTGTAGCCGAGTACGACCGGCGCCGCGTCGCCGAGGTCGGCCGCCGGCTCCGCGCCGAAGCGGCCGAGCACGTCGGCCACATACTGCGGCCCCGCGCTGATCTGCGACGACCGGTGCGCGACCGGCCGGCTATCGCCCGCGCCCAGCGCCGCGTCCGTCGATACGGTGTCGTTGACGGTGATGTTCATGTTGCTGTCTCCTCACGCGGCGAGCGCCGCACCATAGGCGCGCACGAGGCGCGCAACGCCTTCCCGGATCGCGTCGACGTCCGGCGCGGCAAACGACAGGCGCAGCGAGGCCGCGTCGACGTTGTCCGCGAAGAACGCCTTGCCCGGCACGAACACGACCTTGTTCGCGATCGCCTGTTGCAGCAGCGCGTCCGACGACACCGCGCCGATCCGCGCCCACACGAACATCCCGCCTTCGGGACGGTGGAATTCGATCGCCTCGCCAAGGCCGTCGCGCAACGCATCGCACATCGCATCGCATTTGCGCTGGTAGGCGGCCGTGATGCGCGGCAGATGGCGTTCGAGCGCGCCGTCGGCCAAATATTCGGCGGCGGCCGCCTGTGTCCACGGCGTGCTGCACAGATCGACCGTCTGCTTCGCGATCACGCAGCGCCGCGCGATCTCGGCCGGCGCGATCGTCCAGCCCACGCGCAGCCCTGGCGCGACGATCTTCGACAGGCTCGCGAAGTGCACGATCCAGTCGCGCGCGCCGTCCACGTGATCGGCGAGCGCGAGCATCGACGGCACGGCTTCGCCCGCGAAACGCAGGTCGCCGTACGGATCGTCCTCGACGATCAGGAAGCGGTATTGCACGGCGAGACGCAGCAGCTTCAGCCGGCGCTCGCGCGTGAGCGTCGCGCCCGTCGGGTTCGCGAAGGTCGGCACCGTATAGAGCAGCTTCGGCTGCGCGATCGCGCCGGACGCAAGCTGTTCGCCGAGACGATCGACGTCGAGGCCCGCGCCGTCGACCGGAATCGTCACGATGCGCGCCTGCTGCAGACGCATCGCCTGCAGCGTCGCCGGATAGGCCGGCTGCTCGGTCAGCACGACGTCGCCGGGCGACACCATCACGCGCAGCAGCAGGTCGAGGCCCTGCTGCGAACCGGTCGTGACGAGCAGTTCGGCCGGCGTGCACGCCACGCCGCGGCGCCCCATCAGCGCGATCAGTTGCTGCTTCAGTTCGGCGAGTCCGTCGGTCGGGCCGTATTGCAGGCAGCGCACGGGCTGCGCGTACGCACGCTCGGCGGCTGCGTCCAGGCCGTCGACGTCGAACAGGTCGCTGGCCGGATAGCCGCCTGCGAAGGAAATCATGCCCGGTTCGGACAGATACTTGAACAGTTCGCGGATCGGCGAGCCGGCGGGATTCTGGAATGAGGGAGTGAACGCGTACATGTCGTCGTGAGCTGGATGGCGCGGACGGCCGGGATAGCCGCCGGAGACCGCCCACCGCGGCGCTTCTGGCGCCGCGGCGGTGAAATCGAGTCACGATTGTCGAGAGTCATTAAGGCCGCGGCAAACGATATCTATGCACTAGGTCTTGCGGTTTGGTCATCACATGGGGCGTGGGCGGGAGCGGCGAAACGCCCCGTCCTTCGGCGCGGCGGCACCGGGTTTCGGGCGTGTGTTGCCGGCGGAAAGGCAATCCCGCCGATTGTTTCGCGATGCGCCCGCCCTGCCCCGCTTGCCGGAATCGCGCCGGATCAGTGCGGCGTCCCGGAAGACGCGGCCGGCGGCGGCGTGGGCTTCCACGTCGAGAGCGCGCGCGTGAGGTCGTCCGACACATAGTGCGGACCATCGAACAGATAGACCGGATAGCCGCGATACGCCAGCAACTGCTTGCTCAACTCGCCGGCGCTGGCGGAGCGGAAGCCGCCGCGCTCGGCGGGCCGGAACGCCTCGGCGATGACCCGCACGCGCTGCTTGCCCAGCCTTGCAGCCAGCTCGTCGAGGTAGCTGCGCGCGACATACGGCTCGCGGGCATAGACGCCGCAGCCATCCTGGAAGAACACGCCGACATCCGCGGGCAGCCACGCGGCGAGCCACTCCGCGAGCGCCTTTCCGCCGATATTGGTCTGGTCGTACACGCTCACCCAGAGCGGGCGCGGCAGCCGTTGCAGGATCGCGGCGAGCTTGGGCGCGTCCTGCCAGGTCGGATCGATCTCGGCCGGAAAGTAGTAGCCCGTGACATGCAGCGGGATCGATGCGCGCGCCACTTCCAGCGACTGGTCGGCCAGCGTCGACAGATGGGTGCGCGCGCGCTTTTCGTCCTGGTAGCCGGCGAGCCCCAGGATCACGTTCCGGGCCCACGGCTCACGACCGATACGTTCCCAGTCGGGAAGATGCGCGGCAGGCTGGATGCGGGTGTTGGGGAGGTACGCGGTATCGTCGACGACGGTCCACTGAATCAGCAGATCGTGTATGCCGAGTATCTGCCAGTTGCCGGACGGATTGGTCGTCGCGTTGTCCACCTGCCAGACGATGCCGTCCGCGTGCACGTCGTGCGCGGTCCAGCTGCAGGCGGCCACCACGAGCGATGCGCCGATCGCCGCGAGCGTCGCCGCGCGAGGCGAACGCGGCGCGGCGGCAGGCAAGCCCGGCCGTGCTGCGAGCCGGAACCGGCCCATACGCTGTCGAATCCTGCGCAAGGCCGGGATCGCATACGTGGTCATCGCTGGTTCCCCGGAAGCATGCCTGCGCGTCATCGTAGCCGATCAAGCGAATGCGTGCGACCCGCGTTGCCAATGCGGGTCGCACGGGGTTGTCGCTACGTCGTCGTCACTTGGCCGTCGTGCCGTCCACCCACTTGTAGCCCAGATTCGTGATACCGGTAATGAGACTCTGGAAGTCCTGGAACGCCGGCAATCCGAGATCCGGTTCGAGCCAGTACGGATGGAAGAAGAAGGACGCGAAACCGTCCCGCACCGCCAGGCCATACTGCGCATTGGTCACGATTTGCTGCCACGTGTACGAGATGCACGAGAACGGGTCGATTTTGCAGATGTTGTACTGGATGCTGCCCAGGTTCTCCGGAACGATCCGTTGCCCGTAGTAATCGGCGTTGATGATGTACGGGAAAAACTGCCCGGCCGAGAAGTCCTGGTTGGCGGCGCCCGTTCCGAGTTGCGGATTGGTCGCGGTGTAATACACGGCCCGCTGGAATGTGGTCGGGAACGTCAGGGCTGTCGCCGTCGATGCGGCCGGCGACATCTGGTACTGCGGCGCGGCAAAGCCGACGACCTTGTAGCCGTTGGTCTTGAACTCCGCCAGGCCATCGGCCATTCTGCCCTCCGCCCACGGGATGGAGTCCTCATCAACCGGCCGGTTCTGCACGGCGAACCAGAATTCGTAGTCGCTCCCGCTCACTGCATTCTGCAGGTTCGGCGTCGAATCGTACTGGTGCGTATAACCGTGCATCACGATCGAGCCGCCGCGCGCGATTGCATAGTTCAGCGCAGTCTTGAGGCCGGTTGCCTGCGCCAGGTGGATCGTTTCCGGCACGCCGCCGTTGTAATAGCCGTTCGGGTCCGTATACACCGGGATGGTGGCCATCGTGAACGGGATCTTCTTCGAGTACAGGTAATTCGTCAGCTGCTGCATCGAACTCGTCGTCGTATAGGCATCGAGGTCCTCCAGGCGGACGAGCGCACGGTGATTCACCGGTGCATTGGTCTGCAGGATGTCGTGCAGGATGTCGCAAATCACCAGGTAGCGGTCCGTCGGTCCGATGTAGGAAAACGGCATGTCCGCGAAGTACCAGAAGTTGCCCGAGCGCACGATGTAGGGCGTGGTTGCCCCGCTCTGGCTGTTCTTGATGGTGACGAGCGCTTGCGCCTTGGTGGAATTGATCTGGGTCAGGCCGACATCCGGATCCGCGCTGATGACGCCGGTCGACGCGTTATACGAGTAGTACTTGACCATCGACAGGTTCTTGTACGTGACCGTGTCGTAGAAGCCCGGATTCGGATTGCTCGCCGAAGGCGTCGCGTTCATCCCGGCGAGGCCCAGGAAGCTGAACCCGAAGGTCTGGTTGAACGTGTAGGCCGTGTTCCAGGCCAGCTGCCACAGGTTGTACTTGAACCAGACCACCGTCTTCGTGGTGGTCATCACGTCGCTCATGAACGCCGTCGGAATCGGGTTGTTGTAGTAGTCGCCGATATAGAACGTCGCATCGTGGCTGCCGACCATTCCGGACGTGTAGTTCTGGATCGGAACCAGATCGACCGTCGTATTGAAGTGGCCCAACAAGTTCCTCAGCATGATGCTGTACATCAGTCCCAGCTTCGAATAGGGATCGTTGGCCGGATTGTCGTACAGCACGAGCGTATGGGCAGTGGTGGCCTGTGCGTGGGCGGTGCCCGGCAATGTCATTTGCGCGAGTCCCGCGAGCAGGGCGATGACGAGCAAGATCTTTTTCATGGCCGTTTCTCCCTATTCGCGTTCCACATTGCCGTTGGATTTCTTGACCCACTTCCGGTTGAACTTCGGGCGCCCCGTTTCCTTGTACGCCTTGTCCCAATCCTCGTCGGACATCCCTGCTTTCACGTTGATCTGGGCCGAGCCGACCGGCAGCGGAGGCGGTTTGATCTTCGGAGCAGAGGAATTACTCGTCTGCTGCGCCCCCACATCCTGAACGCCGACGGCAAAGACGAGCGTCGCGATCAATGCGACGATTGATCCGGCTGTGCTCAACCCGTTTCGAAAAGATTGCTTGCGATGCGAAGGCATGATTTTCATCCTTTGATATGCAAAATAAATTCATCTCGTTAACGAAACGAGCACGGCGAATCACCATCCGGAATCGGGGCGCCATGTCGTGAAATTCCGCGGCGCAATTGAAACCAGACAAATAAATCCGGGAGGAGATGGTTTGACTTTCAAGCTAGAACCGTACCATCCGTCGCAAATGGGCATAGGGCCAAGAGGACAAAATCGACGCAGCGACACATTTCGAAAATGCGTCGATAAAACGTTTCAGGCGTGCAACGCGGTTGCGATACGAATCAAATCGGACAAACGCGCGAAACCCGTTCGTACGATTCAGGGAAAACCAGTCGATCACCGCGCGGCGCAGCACGCGATGCGGCGCGCTCCACAGGGGGCATGCACGCGCAATGACGACTCGGGCGTCGGCTTTCCGGTTCGACGCCAATCCATCCAGACAGTCACCACCGGGATCGCATGACGATCTCCCGGGGGCGGCTGACGCGATCCGCCAGTGGGTCTGAAAACGATGTGTGATGCAGTCGATCGGCCGCGTGTTTCAGCACTGAAACATTTGGCTCGGATTCGGCGGACCGGTCCGGTGCCGCTTCGCGCGCCGCCCGCAGCCTCAAGGGTCACGCCGCGATGGCGCACGACTTGCTACATGATCTGTGTGCCGCGAAGCCGGTGCGCGGGGAGCACCGCGCGGGTGCCGGGTGGAAAGCCGCTGCAAGCGTTCAAGCATGCAGGCACGGAAGCAGGAAAGCGGGAAACGGGCGGTCAAAAAGTCATCCACTGAACACGTTGCATCGCGCACGATGCAACGTGTTCACATCGGGAAAGCTCGCGTGTCGACAGGGCTGTTCCGGTTGACAGGCATTCGCGTGGCGCAAGCGAAGGCGTGGACATGACGGGGGCGACGAGGACGGGGAAGGTTTCGTCTTGCGTCGGTACGAGGAGGAATCATCCAGTACAAGATAAAAGTGCGGAACAAATGATGGATAACATGATTTGGAATGCGTATTTATATGCACTCAACCTTGTCGCCATTGTCACCGCAATCGTCATCCTGGTGAGCACACTGGATGACCTCACGCTGGACGCCTGCTACTGGTCCTTTGAAATCCGTCGCATCCTGCGCCGCGAAAAATCCCAAACGGTTGATATCGGCACGCTGCGCGCGCTGGAAGAGCGGCATCTGGCGCTGATGGTGCCGGCGTGGAAGGAATACGACGTCATCGCCAAGATGATCGAAAACACGTTGGCGACGCTCGAGTACGAGCGATACGTGATATTCGTCGGCACCTATCACAACGATGCCGAGACTACCGCCGAGGTCGAACGGATGATCCGCCGGTATCCGGGCAGGGTCACGCGCGCGACCGTCATGAACGACGGGCCGACCTGCAAGGCGGACTGCCTGAACTGGATCATCGAAGCCATCCTGCGTTACGAATCGGTCCATCACATTCAGTTCGCGGGCGTCGTCATGCACGACTGCGAGGATGTCATTCATCCGGTCGAACTCAAGTACCTCAACCACGCGCTGGCGGATAGCGACCTGGTCCAGCTTCCCGTGCTGTCGTTGCCGCGGAAATGGAACGAGTTCGTCGCCGGATGCTACCTGGACGACTTCAGCGAGACGCACCAGAAGGATGTACCGGTGCGCGCCCGGCTGACCGGCATCGTCCCCGGCGCAGGGGTGGCATCGTGCTACAGCAGGCGCTCGATCGAAGCGGCGATGAAGGAGCGCAACGGCGCGCCGTTCAACACCAGCTCGCTGACCGAGGACTATGACTTCAGTTTTCGGTTGAGAGACCTGGGGATGAAGGAAACCTTCGCGTGCATTCCACTGACGGGGATCGTGCGCGATGCAGCGGACAAGCGTGTGCAGGGTGGCGCCGTCAATCGAAACCTGCTGGCCACGCGCGAGTATTTTCCGAAAACATTTCGTACCGCGTACCGTCAGCGCACGCGCTGGATCCTCGGCATTGCATTTCAAGGCTGGGAGCAGCTCGGCTGGAAAGGCAATCTGCTGATGCGATACATGTTCTTCCACGATCGCAAGGGCATCGTGACTTCGCTGTTTTCGGTCGTTGCCTATGGCGTGCTGATCAACTTCCTGTTGCTGGGCGCGCTTCATCGATCCGGCCATGTCATCCCGCCCGGCGCCTCGTTCGTCATGGCAGCCCACTGGGTCATGCCGCTGCTGTGGATCAACACCGCGATGCTGTTTGCGCGCGCCGGGCAGCGCTTCCATTTCGTCAGCAAGCTGAACGGCCCGACCCAGGGGCTGCTCTCCATACCGCGGATGTTCGTCAACAACCTGATCAACTTCTACGCGGTTTGCCGTGCGTGGCGCATCTATATCCGCCACCTCGCGACCGGCAAGCCCATCGCCTGGGACAAGACCAGTCATACCTACCTGTCCAACGAAGCACTCGGGAAGGTGCGCCTGAAAGTCGGCGAGATCCTGGTCGGCTGGGGCGTGGTCACGCTGGAGCAATTGCAGGCGAGCCTCGAGAAACAACTGACCTGCGGCAAGCGGCTCGGTGAACTTCTGGTCGAAGGCTGCGCGATATCCGCCGAATCGCTGGCGGATGCGATCGCCGAGCAGGCGGAGTTGCCCCGGGTGAGCCTCGGCAACGTCGCGGTGGGCCACTTCGCGGATTCACTGGCATTCGAACTGCAGTACGCGTACCGCGCCATCCCGTTTTCGACGGCGGACGACGGCACGTTGAACGTCGCGGTCGGACGGCCGCTCACCCAGGACGAGCAGGATGTGGTGCGGCGGGGCGCCCGATCGAACGTGGCCTACTTCATCGCGTGCGATGCGGAGATTACCGCCGAACTCTCGCGGCACTCGCGCTTCGTCGAACTCGCACGCGCACGCGACGGCGATCCGGCGGCGCAGCACGGCGCTCCCGTAAAAACACCGTCGGGAGAACAGGCATGAAGCATTCGAGACTTCCGATCGCGGCCGGCCTCAAGCGCTGCGCACGGCTGAGCGCACTGGCGATCGCCGTGTCGCTGGCCTGGCAGGCGCCGGCATCCGCCGCCCAGCAACTGACACCCAAGGCCTACAAGCTCGCCGACAGCGCCTACAAGGCGATCAACGCCGGCGACCTGCCCCTCGCGGAGGTGTACGCATCGCGCGCCATCAAGATGCAGCCCGGCAGCGAACAGCTCGGGCTACTGCTCGTCGACGTATACAGACGGGAAGGAAAAGTCGACGAAGCGGACGAAATGGTCGAATCGCTGATCGTTCGTTTTCCGAAAAGTGCGGCGGTACGCGCGCAGCATGGCTACCTGGCGCAGCGCCAGATGCGCTACGACGTTGCCTGCAGCGATTTCGCGGCCGCCGTCGCGACCGGGAAATGGAGCAAGGATCAGCAGCGCAACCTGCGTCTCGCCTGGTCGGACAGCGCGCTCGCGGCGAAGCGTCCGCATGAAGCCGGCATTGCACTGGCGCCGCTGGCCGATGAAAAATCGGCCGTGATCCAGTTGCGCATCGCGCAGATGAGCCTGCAGGCAGGCGACCGCGACACCGCCATCCGCATGGCCGACCTGGCGGCCGGCAACGCGACGAACGACGGCGAGCGCAACATGGCCACGTCGATCGCGGCGCAGGCGCGGCAGGAAGACCAGGCCGCCGAAGCGCCGGTGGACAACACCGCGCAACAGAAATTGCAGGAAGCCTACGACCTCCTGCGCGACCACAAGGATCGCGAGGCGCTCGACGCATTCAACGCGGGATTTTCCGGCGGTGCCGGCAATGCGATGAACTACGCGGACGCGGGCTACGCCGCCAAGCGGATCGGGCTGAACCAGGAGTCCATCGACCTGTTCGAGCACAGCCTCGATGCCGACGAAAACGAACACACCTTCGATGCGCAGCACAAGTTCGGCTATCGGCGCGAAGTCGAGCAGCTTCAGCGCACCTGGGGGTTCGTGCTGAGCGCGCCGTACCAGTCGGCCGCGTTCGGGCCGCAAGGCACCATCAGCGTGTTGCAGCCGGGTATCGAAGTGTATTGGCAGCCGCCGAAGTTCGGCTATCAGAACGGCCGCATCTTCCAGTTCTTCGTGCGCGGATACGGCACGGCCTATGACGGGACGGGCAACGTGACCGGCATGCCGACCGTGCAGGGTTCGGTGGGCGCGCGCTACAAGCCGCTGCCCGACCAGAACGTCGTGCTGACCGCCGAGCGGCTGTTCCACGTCGGCAGCCTGTCGATGACGGACTGGCTGATGCGCCTGGGTTATTCGTCGGAAGGCGGAACCGACCTGAGGGTGACCGAGCCGAGCTGGCGCAGCTGGCAGGCGTACATCGAGGGCGCTTACTTCATCAGCGCGGGTCGATACATCATTTATTCGGAGTTGCGTTACGGGCACACCTGGCGGTTGCCGATGATCAGCGATCGGCTGACCGTCTACCCGCACGCCGCGGTGGCCGGCGATCACGACAATCGAGAGCCGGACAAGACGGCGATCGGCGCCGGGCCCGGCATCCAGTTTCGGTACTGGTTTCGCGAGGGCCGATATAGCGCGCCGGCAAGCTATCTGGATGTCACGGTGCAATACCGGTTCGGGTTGACGTCAGCGGCACGCGCACGGGGTCTCGTGGTACGCGCGACATTGTGGTTCTGACTGCGACGCTGACGCTTGCTTTCGAATGACGCGACTGCTTAGTTGGGCGCCTTGAGCGTGATGATCGTTTGACGCAGCAGCTGGAAGTACGCGCTCGTCGAATACGGGACCATTTGCTCGACGTAGTTCCACCAGAAGAATCCGCCGATGAAACGCGGATCGGCCATGCTGTTGACCATCGGGTAGTACGTCTTGATCAGGCTCTGCTGCACCGACGCCGGCGCGGAGGTATCCGAGGTACCGATTTCGCCGAAGCCGACCTTCGCGTTCGGGAAGATGCTTTCCAGCGCCGCGAAATCGTTCTTCCACGTCGGATTCAGCCCCGGGCAATCCTGGTACGGGTAGTAGCTGAACAGTGCGTAGTCGGCTTGCTGGCGGACCGTCGAGGACAGGAAGGTGGTCGGCCACGTCTTCCAGTAATCCTGCGGCTTCTCCCAGCAGTTGTTGCCCTTGCTGTCGTCGTTGTAGTACAGCGTGATGGCCGTCTTGCCGCCGTTCGATTTGACGATCTGGTTGGCCGCCGCAACCATCTGGCCGATCTGCTGCTCTTCCGAGTTGACCACGGATTTCGTGCCGCTCGGATCGTTACGCAGCCATTCGCCGTTGATTTCGTTCGCAATCTCCCAGACGTCGACGGTGTTCTTCAACTGCGACACCAGTTCCTGCGTACGTGCCTGATACGTCGCGAGATCCGTAGGGAAATAGTAAGAATCGTAGACTTCGCCCATCACGTAGGCGACTGCATGCAGGCGCAGCAGCGGCGCGTAGTAGTCGGCGGCCGACGTACCCGGATCGAACACGACACGCACGGTGGGTTTGTACGGCAGGTTCTGCAGCGACGCGACGATCGCGTCCAGCTTGGTCAGGTCGTCGAGGGTCACACCGTAGACGGGATTCTTCAGAGGTTCGACCTGGGCTTCGGCAGGCCGGGATAAAGGCAGGAGCCCGGCATAAGCAACGCATGCGGCGATGGCCGTGCGCGAGAGTTTTTTCGTCAGTCTTTTCAAAACAATTTCCGTCCAAAAGTAAGAAGAAGCGCGATTTTAGACGAAAATAAAAGGTAATTATCGGATGATATCGGAAGTGGCGAGCCCTAAAAAAATGGTTAGGATCGGTATCAAACGTGGCTGCGACAGGGTGTCGCGCCGAGGCAGTTGTTACGTGATGCTGATTAAATGCACTACAGCATTAGTGCAGGGAACGGGTGCGGGCGAGGCGGCGGGTGCGCGTCAGGGTAAAGCCGATGTCCGGTTGGCTGCACGCAAACGATTGCCGACGTCCGAGGCCGGTCTCGACCGACCTCGACATGCATGCGCGGCACCACGCCACGAACCACCAGCGGCACCCGTTCATCGGGCAACCGGATAGCGGAACCCCGCCACCACCGGGATTCCGCTACGCGGCGCCTTGCGGAGTTGCCACCGCCCCGCTTCCGTTACCTGTTCACGCGGACGCGTTGCGATTCGCCTCGATCACCGTCAAAGCCGCCATGTTCACGATCCGCCGCACCGTCGAGCTCGACGTGAGAATGTTCACCGGCGCGTTGACGCCCAGCAGGAACGGCCCCACCGCCACGTTGCTGCCCGCCTCGGTCTTGAGCAGGTTGTACGCGATGTTCCCCGCATCCACGTTCGGGCAAACGAGCAGGTTCGCAGCACCCTTCAGCGGCGACATCGGCAGCAGCTTCGACCGCAAGCCCTCGTCGAGCGCGCAGTCGCCATGCATTTCGCCGTCCGCCTCGATATCCGGCGCCTGCTCCCGGACGATCTCCAGCGCCCGGCGCATCTTCACGCCCGAAGCCGCGCTCCCCGACCCGAAGTTCGACCGCGACAGCAACGCCGCCTTCGGCGTCAGATTCAGCCATTCCATCTGACGCGCCGCGGCGATCGTGAATTCCGCGATCTGCTCCGCGTCCGGGTTGTCGTTGACGTGCGTATCCACCAGCGCGACCGTCCGCTGGTCGAGCAACAGGATGTTCATCGCCGCATAGGTCGACGCCCCCGGCTTCTTCCCGATCACTTCGTCGACGAACCGCAGGTGGTTGTGATACTCGCCCACCGTCCCGCAGATCATCCCGTCCGCATCGCCGAGCCGCACCATCATCGCGCCGATCAGCGTCAGGCGGCGCCGCATCTCGACCCGCGCCATTTCCTTCGAGATGCCGTCCCGGCAGCGCAGCTCCCAATACGTCGTCCAGTACTGCGGAAACCGCTCGTCATATTCGGGATTGGTCACCTCGACATCCTGGCCGAGCCGGATCCGCAGGCCGAAACGCTCGATGCGCGCCAGCAGCACCTCCGGGCGCCCGACCAGGATCGGCCGCGCCAGCTTCTCGTCGACGATCACCTGCACCGCGCGCAGCACGCGCTCGTCCTCGCCTTCGGTAAAGACGATCCGCGCCTTGCCGCCGTCGCGCACCAGCCGGCGCGCCGTCGCGAACAACGGCTTCATGAACGCGCCGGAATGGTAGACGAATTGCTGCAGTTGCTCGACGTACGCGTCGAGATCGGTCAGCGGGCGCTTCGCCACGCCGCCTTCCATCGCCGCCTTGGCCACGGCCGGCGCGATCCGGACGATCAGGCGCGGGTCGAACGGCTTCGGAATCAGGTATTGCGCGCCGAACGCCACGTCGTAAGCACCATAGGCCGCCGCGACGACTTCGTTCTGCTCTTCCTCGGCCAGCCCCGCGATCGCGTGAACCGCGGCGATCTCCATTTCACGGGTGATGGTCGTCGCGCCCACGTCCAGCGCGCCGCGGAAGATGTACGGGAAGCAGAGGACGTTGTTGACCTGGTTCGGGTAGTCCGAGCGGCCCGTCGCGATCACGACGTCGTCGCGCGTCGCATGCGCCAGTTCCGGGAAGATTTCCGGAGTGGGATTCGCCAGCGCGAGAATCAGCGGGCGCGGCGCCATCGCCTTCAGCATGTCGGCGGTCAGGATGCCGCCGACCGACAGGCCCAGGAACACGTCCGCGCCGCCGATGACTTCAGCCAGCTTGCGCGCATCGGTTTCCTGCGCAAAGCGCGACTTGGCCGGGTCCATCAGCGTGGTGCGGCCGCGATAGACGACGCCTTCGATGTCGGTCACCCAGACGTTTTCAACCGGCAGCCCGAGGTCGACCAGCAGGTCCAGGCAGGCCAGCGCGGCGGCGCCGGCCCCCGACGTCACGACCTTCACTTCCGAAATCGACTTCCCGACGACCTTCAGCCCGTTGATGAACGCGGCGGAGACGGTGATGGCGGTACCGTGCTGATCGTCATGGAAGACCGGAATCTTCATGCGTTCGCGCAGCTTCTGCTCGACCGTGAAGCACTCGGGCGCCTTGATGTCCTCGAGGTTGATGCCGCCGAACGTCGGTTCGAGGCCGGCGATGATGTCGACCAGCTTGTCCGGATCGGTTTCGTTGATCTCGATGTCGAAGACGTCGATCCCCGCGAACTTCTTGAACAGGACGGCCTTGCCTTCCATGACCGGCTTGGATGCGAGCGGGCCGATGTTGCCCAGGCCCAGCACGGCCGTGCCGTTCGTGATCACGCCCACCAGATTGCCGCGGCTCGTGAAACGGTGCGCCTGCAGCGGATCAGCGGCGATCGCCTCGCACACGCCCGCCACGCCCGGCGTATAGGCCAGCGCGAGATCGCGCTGGGTCACGAGCGGCTTGCTGGCGACGACCGAGACCTTCCCCGGGGTCGGAAATTCGTGATAGTCGAACGCTGCCTGCTGCTGTGTCTCAGTCTGTTTCATGTTTTTCGGTCCGGGCACGGGCGCCAGGCCAGTCCCGGCGCGATCCATGAACGGGATTCTAGGGATCCGCCATAAGGCGATGATTCTGTTTTAATATCGGTCCATCACTTTTTCATGATGATTACGTGGCCAGTCAATGACCTTTGATGCAAACGACGTGGTCAGGCGGCTGGGCGCCCGCTTGAAGATGCGGCACCTGGTGCTGTTGCTGCAGATCCAGCAGCACGGGTCGCTGACGCGCGTCGCGGAGCACATGGCCAGCAGCCAGCCGGCCGTGACGAATGCGCTGTCCGAGCTGGAGAGCATGTTCGGCACGCCGCTGTTCGAGCGCTCGTCGCGCGGCATGCGGCCCACCGCGCTCGGCGCGGTCGTGCTCGAGCGGGCGAAGGCGATGATCAAGGATCTCGACCACCTCGCTCGCGAAATGGAGGCTGTCGCCGCCGGGCATGCGGCCCACCTGCATATCGGCGTGATTCCGTTCATTTCCGGGCACATGCTGTCGGCGGCGCTCAAGCGGCTGCAAGCGCGCATGGAGCGGCGCCTGACCGTGACGATTCACGAAGGCACCAGCGATCAGCTGCTCCTTCAGCTCCGGGATCACAGCGTCGACATCGTGATCGGGCGGGCATCGTCGGCGATCGACCTGGGCCAGGTCTCCTTCGAAGTGCTGTACCAGCAACAGCCGCGCATGATCGCGAGCCGGCGTCTTGCGGCGAAACTGGCCCGCACCGTGCTCGACTGGCACAAGCTGCACGCGCTCGACTGGATTCTCGGCGCGCCGCATACGCCGATGCGGGAACAGGTCACCGACCTGTTTCTGTCCGCCGGCATCGCGCCGCCCGTTCCGATCGTCGAGAGTTATTCCTCCAAGCTGATCGGCGAAATGATCGCGTCGAGCGACGAGGCCGTCTCGATCGTGCCCGCCGATATCGCGGAAGAACTGGTGCGGATCGCCGGCGTGGCGATCGTCCCGTACTCGCTGGTGTGGACGCTTCCGCCCATCGCGCTGTTTACCCGCGCCGCCGATTCGCGCATGCCTGCGCGGGATCTCCTCGTCGAGGCGCTGCGCGAGGTGTGCAGGGAGACTTACGGGGAAGCGCAGCGGTAGCGGTTCACGCACCGCCCGCGTTGAACGGCCCGCCGGGTCCGCCGAAAACGGTCATGCGTCTCGACGAACACCGGGCACACCGGGCACACCGGGCACACCGGGCACACCGGCCGCAGGCTACTTGCTCGCGGCGAGGCGCCGCATGATTTCCGCACGCTCGGCAGCCAGCACATGGTCCGAGCCCTCGCCGCGGTCATAGCGCCTGGTCGTCCGGTAGGAAAACCGCTTCGTGTACAGGCTGGCGGCGGGATCGAATACCCACGCGTCGACGACGAAAAAGTGCGGGCCGAAATGACTCTCGTCCTTGCCCCACACATAATCCGCGCGAACGAACAGCGGATAGGGCGACACGTCCGGCACCGTCCACATCGCGCGGTCGGCCAGCTCGGTCTGGGTGACTTTCGGCATCACGTTCTCGATCTTGCCGTTCGCGCCATAACGCAATACCGCCACACGCTCCAGCATCCCGCTGCCGCCGCCGGAGAACATTCCCGAGAAGAACACCCAGGAGCCGCCCGACGCAATCGGCAAGCGTTCGGATCGCGGATCCAGCCCGAACTGGTATTGCACCTTCGTCGAGCCATCGGGAAGCGGCGCGGGCGGCATCTCGAAGCACGGCGCATGGTCGGGAAGCACGCAGAGTTTCACGCCGGACAGCGGGAGCCCGTCGGTGTCCAGCCGGCCCTCCGCCTGGGTGAAACGCGGGAAGGCAAGTTCGCTGGAAGCGGCTTGAACGCCGGTGACGCCGGCAACAGTAAGGCCCAGAATCACCCCAAGCGTTCGACAGAACCCGCGCATGCACCCGCCCCCTTCTCTCATGTTTTGATAGCCGCGAATTGTCGATGATCCGGCCACTTCTGTCGAATGAACGGTTGCGGCCCGCAATGCCCGCCGGCCGACACCATCAGACGGTGGCCAGAACCAGACGCCCCGGTGACGCGCCGATGTGCAGCCCGTCAGAACGATTCGCGAGATAACGCCGGTTCAACTCGTCCGGCGTCCACGTGTTGCAGTGGCTGAAGCCCAGCGCAGCCAACCGCTTGGTCAACTCGGCGGGTTCGAAGAAGCTCTTCCACGGTTCACCGCGCTCGGCGAATCGCGCCACCATCTGCTCCATCGCGATGCGCATGATCGGCGGCAGGCTCGGCAGCGGAACCACATACTCGAGCAGTACGGCGCTGCCTTTCGCGCAACCGGCGATGAAGCGCAGCGTCTCGATGACCGCGGCCTCGTCGAGATACATCGTCACGCCCAGCCAGCTGAACAGCGCCGGCGCATCGGCATCGAAACCGGCGCGCGCCAGCCCTTGCGCGAGACCGACACGCTCGAAATCGACCGGCACGAATTGCAGCGACGCCGGCACCGCGATGCCCGCCTCGCGCAAGCGGGCCCGCTTCCACGCCTGCGTCGCCGGCAAGTCGACCTCGAACACGCGCCCCGGCGCATCGGGTCGCCGGTATGCGCTGGTATCGAGCCCCGCGCCGAGCACCACATACTGGCGGATGCCACGTTCGATCGCATCGACCCAGACGTCGTCGGCCAGCCTGCTGCGTACGACCACCGTGCTGCGCATGCCCACGGTCATCGGCTCGCGGAACTTGTCGAGGTTGTCGTGCAAGGCCTGCGCCTCGGCCGGCCCTAGGACGGTCAGTGCGACCGGATCGTCGAGCACCAGCGGCCGGTCGAGCAGCTGGTGCGCGGCCCGCTGCGTGGCCACCATCAACGCGCTCGGCTTGGGCCCGGCGTTCACCGGTGTCGTGTCGTGGCCGACGATATACGCCCGGTTCAGATAGGCCAGCAGCGCATCGTCGAGGCCGATGCCCAGTTGCAGATCCGGTTCGCGCATCATCGCATCGCGCACACGCGCTTCCAGCGCGGCGTCGCTGCCGCAGAAGCTGTCGAGAAACAGCTGCTGCCAGCGCCTCACGATGGCTTGCACCGCAGCGGCGCCGGCGTCGACGCCCGCCTCCATGTGCGCTCTCAGTTCGACCACCAGTGCCGGCCACGCCCGATGCTTCATCGCGGCGAACTGGCGCCGCCGCACTTCGTCGGCCTGAGCCGGATCGAGGTACTTCGCAAGCAGCGCGCAACGCGCGTGCGTGAACGCTTCGTCGATCCATGCCAGCATCCCGGCCGTGATGCCGACGATTTGCGGGGCGCGCGGCTCGTCGAGCTGCATCATCATCAGCTTGGTCGCGAGCGTCGGGTCGTTGCGGGTCATGCGGACCACGAGCCGGATCCAGCGCCATGCCAGTGCGTGGGCGGCTTCGCTGTCGGCCGGCAGCGCCTGCTGCCAGGCAACGCGGACCTCGTCGATCAGCGCGACCCACGATGGGTCCGTCGGCGCGATCGTATCCGGCCCGGATGCCAGCAACGTATCGAGTTCGTCGTCATCAAGGTGTTTTTGGATCATGTTCATCAGCTCCAGAGCGTTCAGCCAGTCGGTCGCCGTGGTCTCGTCGCCGGCGGCGATCATGTCCACGAGGTATCTCAGGTGACGACCAAGGCGCTGCGCGCGCGATGCCTGCGCATCGAGCTCCGCGATCTGGCGCTGCAGAAGCTGGAGCGGTGAGCCGGCCAGTTGGCCGTCGAGGCTGGCCTTGATGTCCGGCAGCGAATACCCGAACCGCTTCAGCGCCTCGATCCGATGCAGCCGGATGAGGTCGTCGCGCCCATACAGGCGCGCGCCGCCGTCGGTGCGCTGCGACGGTGACAGCAGCCCGATTGCATCGTAGTGATGCAAGGTCCGGACGCTCAGTCCTGCCTTCTTCGCCAGATCGCCGATTTTCAGTCGCATGTTTTCCCAGTCGTCGGAGTCGACCATAAAAGCTGACGTAGCGTCAGGTGCAAGGGAAATCGAAGGGGTTGTGCGGGTGACGGGTTGAACCGTCCGGGAGAATTCACCGGGGTTCCAGTCGAAAACTACTCAGCCGGCTTCTCGTACAGGGACCAGACGATCCCGTCTGATTTCAACCCGACGCGAACGAAGCCAAGCGACTCGTAGTAAGCGCAGAGCGTCGCGTTTTCAACCGCGCAATCGAGTCGAACAAAGCGCCGGTTCAAGCTGCTCACCTTGTGAGCGCACCAGTCGAGCATGACGCTGCCGAGCCCCTGCCCGTTGAAACCTTCCCGCACGCACAGCCCGTGCACATAACCGGCGATCGGCTCCTGCGGCCCCCAATGCTTGTCCTCGTCGAAGGCGAGCGAGAACGTTCCGGCCAACGTGCCGTCCAGTTCGACGACATACACGTCCTTTTGGGAGACGTTGTTGCGTACCCACGCCTCGGAAAATCCGTCGCCTTCCTTGCCCCACACATGGTCGCCGTACCTGAGCTTCTTCGTGTGAGCGTCGTTCCGGATCACGGCGAGAATCGATACATCCTCTTCCGTTGCCCGGCGGATGCGTTTCGAAGCCATCGTTCGTATCTCCGTTGAAGCGTGCCGGTAAGAAAATGCCGCTTGTTTCCGACGGGGCGCCTGGACTATTCGCCGTTACGTTCAACGCGAACCGGCAGCGGCGTTCCGTCTTCAAACGAGCCCAGCGATTCCTGCGCCATCAGCACCAGCTTTTCGACCTGTGGAAACGGAAGTCCTGCTTGAAACAACGAAACGGTCAGGGAATTGTCGGCGTCGCACCTGAACACCTCGGCCAGCACATTACCGTCTGCGTCGATCAGCTCGATGCCCAAACCGTCGCGGCGGACATCCGAAGCCACCTGGAACCCATACGTCATCGAATTTCTCCGCTGAAATGTCTACGGCCCATCATCGCCGCTCCTGGCATGATGCAGAATTCGCCGACCCGGGAGCCGCTCGCACGGGACGCGCGACAGAGGGTGAGACTGTTCGCTCGATACACTCGCATCAAGTATTCAAACCCTGCCGAAGGGACTCATAAATCCCCGCGCCCGCATCAACAATGAACAAGAGCGCGATGACGATGCACACAACGCGCCCGATACCACGCAGACGAGTCACACCGACATATAACCCGACAGCACCGACGCAAAGTGCACGGGCCAGTAAATGGACCCCATGAGAATCGCGATGACTGGAAAGGGGATATCGATGGCGATGTCACTCATCCCCAAAGGCTCCGTTGCTCGGGTGCGGCATGTATTCGCTCATCGCTTCGAAGGCATCGGCCGACCGCCGACCATCAACGCGTGACGTCGCAAGCGGCCTCGCCTCCCCATGTTGCTCGACAGGGAATCACCCCTCCGCCTGATGACACACCACCTCGATATTGTGCCCATCCGGCCCGATGACGAACGCCGCGTAGTAGTTCGCGTGGTAATGCGGCCGCAGCCCCGGCGCGCCGTTGTCCTTCCCGCCGGCCGCCAGCGCCGCGCGATAGAACGCCTCGACTTGCTGCCGGTTGTCGGCCACGAACGCGATGTGAAGATGCGCCGGTTTCTCCGTCGTCTGGAACAGGCACAACGAAGGCTTGCCCGGCGGAGAAATCTCGATGCCGTACGAAGGCTCGCCCTCCCCCTGCACCACGACGCCAAGCGGTTCAAGTGCGCTCAGGAAAAACGCCTTGCTGGCTGCAAAGTCGCTCACGCCGAATTTGACATGGTCAAACATGACTCCCCCTCGGATAGATGGGTCTGCCGGCACCCGGATGGAATGTGCAAATCACCGCGATGTTGCCACACGTAGCCGTCGCCGGCACACCCGCTCGCGACCGAACAAAAAAAAGCCCGACACAGTCGGGCCAACGAGCGAGATACAAGGAAAGATCCCGCTCACCCCTCATCGAGCGGTCACACCGTACGACCTGACGTCATCGTGATCCTGGCGATAGCCGACTACCGGGCACGGCATTGCGACCGATCGTCGATCGACAGGCTTGCCTGGAAGGATTCGGAAAGCAGCGGCTACTGCGAAACCGGCGTGCCGGATGACCCGTCCGCCGGCATCGTCGGCAAAGGAATGGCCGCGCTGTTCGCCCCGCCGCCCGACGCGCCGGCTGTATTCGCGGTGCCCGTCTGTCCGCGGCGGCCGCGGTGCGCGCCACGCGCGACCGGCGGCGCGCTCGCGGCGACCGGCGGTAGCGGCGGATGCGCGATGTACTGGAAGTTGTCGTTGATCGCGCTATTGCCCGTGTCGTACGACCGGTGCACGAACACGCTGCTGGTCACCGGTTCGCTGGCTTGCGCGAACGCCGGCGGCACGGCGGACACCGTCACGGCGGCAGCCGCCGCGCTCAACGCGGCGATCCGCACGAGCGAACCGGCATCGCGGACTGTCGGGCGTACTGTCACGTTGCGTTTCCTCCGATGTGCATCCGGCCGGCGATCGTTCGGCCGCCGGTGGCGCCCGCCCGAAAAATTGGCCCGCACCGGAAAGCGCGGGCCCAACCGAGAACACAACAACACCTTGGGGGGGGGTATCAAGGCGAGGCCAGTCTAGCCCGAGCCGCCCGAAAGAAAATTTCAGGCCAAATTACAGCTATTACTCCATATGACGAAGCCTCGGCCGCTGTCGTGTACGGCCAAGTGGTGACGCATCGTCCGTGAGCCCGCGTAACGACTTGGCTCCGCGTGTCGTTCGCCGACGCGCTTCAACCTTCCATTTGCCCTGCATACGCAGTCGCCGTCAAAGCCAGCGGCGTTGCCATTCGCGTAAGCCCCGGATGCCGCACGCACGCCCTGCAGCGGGCCCGATCAACGCGCGCCAGACAGATGCAGCGTGAACCATTCCACCGCCGCCTGGCTGGTTGCATCGAAGTGCTCGATATACGGCGTGAAATGTCCGCCCTGGAGCAAGAGCAAGCGCTTCGGCTCCAGCGCGTTCTCCCATGCCTTGAGGCACAGGTCGGTGGGCGTCAGCAGATCCTGGTCGGCCACGATCATCAGCAACGGCGTGGGCGAAATGCGATCGACATACTGGCCCGGCTCGTTCTCGCGCGACAGCTCGGCGCTGCGCAGCGTCACTTCGTTCTTCCAGTTCGGCGCACACCGCGCCGCCGACTCGGTGAAGAACCGGTACGCATTGCGGATTCAACCGGTCGATGCAACAGATTGATGGAACCGCTGGGCGGGTGTGTCAAAGTTTAGCGTCTTACGCGGACGCTCGTTGAGACGCCTCGCTACAGCGTCGAGTTGGGCTTGGGAATAGGCAGAGAGGTCGGTACCTTTCGGGAAGTACTGCCTCAGCAGTCCGTTCATGTTTTCATTCGAGCCGCGTTGCCACGGATTCTGCGGATCGCAGAAATAGACCTGGATCTTGGTCGCCACGGTAAAGCGTTTGTGATCAGCCATTTCCGTGCCCCTGTCCCAGGTCAGCGATTTATATAGTTCCCGAGGTAACTTGCTGGCGTGTCGTATCAGCGCGTTGACCACAGCCTCGGAATCCTTGCCGGCTACTTTTACCAGCATCACGTATCGACTCTGACGTTCGACAAGAGTCGCAATCTGGCTGGTAGCGTTGCCAAACAGCAAGTCCCCTTCCCAGTGCCCGGGTATCGCGCGATCCTCCGCCGTCGCGGGGCGTTCACTGATCGATACAGCGTCGCGAATGTTCGTGCGGTCTTCGGTTTTCAATGTGTGATGGCGAGACCGGCGCATCGCTCGAGAGCGTCGCAAGTGTTCAAGCAATTCCTTTTTCAGGGCACCGCGAGCTTGGATATAGAGGCTCCGATAGATCGTCTCGTGTGACACCAGATGGTCCTTGTTGACGGCATACGCATGCTTGAGCCAACCAGAAATCTGCTCAGGGGACCACTGCAGCTTCAGCTTTGCAGCGACAACTCGCGCCAGCGTCTGGTTGCTCACTAATTTGCAAATCTTCGGGCGACGTGCCCGATCCCAGGCGAGCTCATCCGCCCGGCTCGCTCGATAACCTTGGCTGCCTCCGTTGCGCTGCAGCTCGCGGCTGATCGTGGAAGGAGCACGTCCCAGCTTGGCCGCGATAGACCGAATCGATAATCCGCTCACCAGGCAGCGAGAGATTTCCTCGCGTTCCGCGAGCGTCAATGTCTGCGGTGCGCGATGTCTTTGCGGTGGCTCGATGCCGCCGGCCTCTGACAGGATCCGCTGTATCGAAGAGTGGCCCCGATCGAACAGTTTGGCAATTTGATGAATCGTTTCACCTTTGCGCCAGCGGTCCCACATGAGTGCTTTCTGACTCTCAGAATAGTAGATCCTCGGCCTCCGCTTCATTTGCAACACCTCCACTGCTTGCGCAGATTCTAGTGTGTTGCATCGACCGGTTGAATCCGCAATCCGCACCGGCCATCGCGCAGGCTGTCGCGGGATCGGCGCTGACTGCCGGCAACATCGCCGGCGGGCCGCCCGCGAATCGCTGCCTGCGATCTTCAGCGAAGCGAGCCAGCATCGCCGGCACCAGATCGGAACGCGTACGGCGCAACGCCGACCGATAGCCGCTGATCGTCGGCACCTGCGACACCACGCATTTGACGCGCCGGTCGATCGCCGCGACTTCGAGCACGTGGCCGCCGCTGTAACTGGTGCCCCAGATGCCGATGCGGGCGGCGTCGACGTCCGGGCGGGTGAGCAGATAGCTGATCGCGTCGCGATAGCCGCGCTTCTGTTGCACGGGGTCGATCTCCTGACGCGGATACCCGTCGCTCGCGCCGAAATTCCGGTGATCGTAGAGCAGCACGCCGAAACCGCTGGCGGCGAACACCTCGGCGTAGCGGTCCAGATATTGTTCCTTCACGCCGGAGAAACCGTGCGCCATCACGATGGCCGGATACGTTGCCGTATCGGCGATGCGCTGCGCCGGTTCGTAGTACCAGCCTCGCAGCGTGGCGGCTTCGGACAGGAATTCGATGTCGTGTCGCGTCATGTCGGCTTACCTCGTTCGGTCAGTGGATTCGATGACCGACACGATAAGCGTGCGCGCCACGCGCTGCGTTTGCCGGAAAGACGTGTGCTACGCGGAATCGGACAGTTTCGCGTAAGCGCTGGGCGTCATGCCGGCAAACCGGCGAAACACGGTCGAGAAGGCACTCGCGGTTTCGTAGCCGAGTTCGGTCGCGACGGCGATCACCGAGCGCCCCGACGCCAGCAGCGGGCGCGCGGCCGAAATCCGGGCCTGCTGGCGCCACTGGCTGAACGACAGCCCGGTTTCGGCAGTGAAAAGCCGGGCCAGTGTCCGGCTCGACGCACCGACTTCATCGGCCCATTCCGCCAGCGTTCGCGGATCGGCCGGATTCGCCAGAATCGCGTCGCAGACGCGGGCAAGACGCCGATCCTGGCCGGACGGCAGCCGCAGGGGCTGCTCGGGGGACCACTCGATTTCGGCCAGCATCAGCTGGATGACGAGATCGTCGCGTCCGTCGGGATGGATCTCGACCGGGAACGACGACGCGCGCACGATCAACTCACGCAGCAGCGGCGACACGTTGACCAGGCGCGGCCGGTTCGGGGTTGCCGATCGGTATGCGCACGGGTCGACGTAGGCGGTGCGCAATTCGAGCGGCCCGTGTGCACGCATCGCGTGCGGCAGGTCGGGCGGAATCCACAGTGCGCGATGCGGCGGGATCATCCAGAGCGACTGGCAGGCAATGACTTCGGCGATGCCCGTCGTGGTGTAGACGAGTTGTGCGCGTCGATGCCGATGCTCCGGGACGACGAAACCGTCGGGGAATGCTTTCGGCATGACGGCGGCGATACCGGGTGCATGCTGGTAGTCGCGCGGGTCGGTGCTCTTCGTCGCGCGTGCGATACCGGCACGCTTCGGCCCTGCCGCCGTGTTTTGCTCGATCGCGTTGCCGTGGCCGCGCCCTTCGACCTTCATCGCTCGTCCTCTCGTTTGTATGGAATCGCCAGGTCATGCGGTCCCGGCGAATCGGACAGATGATACGAGAATGTCGAATCCCGGGGATCGTGGAACGAAGCAGCGAATCGGTCACGAGATCGCGCTGTCGATTCGCTGTACCCCACACTCGATAGGTCGCGTTGAACTTTCGGTCTCGCCGGTTTCAGCGCAGTCCACGCGATCTTGGAAGGTCCATTCCGTGCTGCTATCGTTGTGCACCTTTTGAAGATTTGGGAGCGGGAGATACATGCCCTTGATCTTGCGTCGAGCGATTGCGGCCGATGCCGCGGAGGTAGCCGAAGTCTATCTACGGTCGCGCAACACGCTGGCATCCTACGCGCCGCTCGCGCATTCCGAAGCCGCCGTCCGCGATTGGATTGCCAACATCCTCGTGCCTTCGGGCAACGTTACCGTTGCCGTGAACGATCAGCGCATCGTCGGCATGGCCGCACACGTCGTCGCCAACGGCGTGGCGTGGCTTGACCAGTTGTATGTGTGCCCCGAATTCAAGCGACGCGGGATTGGCTCTTCCCTCCTGGAATCGGTGAAATCGCAGACGGTTGGCAGGCTCCAGCTCCATACGTTCCTGATGAATCGCGATGCTGCCGCGTTTTATGAACGGCACGGGTTCGTTGCGATTGCATACAGCGATGGAAGCAGGAACGAGGAAGGTTGTCCCGATGTTTTGTATTGCTTGATGCGGTAGCGCTCGCTCGCGTGGCTCGCATCATCTGTCTTGTCCGTCGCCGGCAAGATGGAAGGATTGCTCGGAGTCGGAAACGATGAGGGCTTTCGTCGGGAAACGGCCAGGAGCGATCGTTCGCGCAACTCGACGAACTGGGAGGCCCACGCGATGGAACCTATGGACCAATCCGAGTGTGGCTGCACAAAGCCGCCTCGCCGGCCGGCAATTGGTACATCGCAACCGATGAAGTATTTCAAGCGTTCCGTCGTGTACAACGCGAGCACAGTGTCGCAGCCAGAACGCCGACCCACGCGATCGACACGCCGTAGTTGATGCGCTGATACAACCCGAAGGGACCGCCGGTCCCTGCGGCCTGAACCATCAGCGGCAGCGTCGCGAGGCAGATGAGCGTCGTGACGGCCGAAAGCGCACTGAGCCACCCCAGACCGAGCACGCGCTTTCCCAACACCGTCCACAGGACATTGGCCCCGAGCAACGACAGCGCCATGACGAGGCCGGCCAGATTGTGGATCCGTTGGGATGACGAAGCGGCGTCGAGCCGGCAACCGACGTCGCAGCTCCATGTTCCCGTCGCGACATTCGCCAAGCCGTGAACGACCAGCAAGACGGCGCTCGTCCGGGCGAGTCGACTCTCCGGAAAGGTTTGCCATACCGCGCATCCGAAGGCAACAAACCAGAATGCCAAGGGGAAGTTGTTGATCAACGGTGACCACTGATGCGTGGGAGCGCCAACGGCACCGAGCTCGCTCATCGCTTGCGTGATGTGACTGTAGCCAGGGTAGAAGTGCGCGACGAGGGTCACCCCCATCGCCAGCCAGAGCGGTGCCAACATGCCTGAGACATAACCGAAACGGGTCCAGCGGGATTGCAAGCGAACTGCTGTCATTTCAACTCTCGATAAGTCAACGCTCGTGGGACAGGGTGCTCCCTCCCATCGAATCATGGACCGGTGCCGTTCAGGGCCGGTCAGGGAAACTCAAGCCTCGCTTGGCGGCGCAAGGAACTTCGCGTCGATAGCCCACGCCGAAGCCGGCACGTCCAGGTACTCGACATGGATGCTTTCGAGTGTGGATCCGCGGTGCGTCATCATGGCTTGGGTAATCGCATCGGTCACCTCCTGTTTTTTGGAGCGCGTGCGCCCTGACGACATCTCAACGCGAATCACGGGCATCGATGTCTCTCCTTAGCATGGCCGGAATGAAGGGAAATACGGGGGGCGTGCGGCAGTATGCCGTGACCGCGAGACAGCCGGTGTGCCCAGCGCCTGAAGCGCGTCACGCGAGATATCGCGCGCGATGGCGTGTCCGGAAGGCGGCACGCGCAGGCGATGGGTGGGCACCTTGCCGGTGAAGAAGTCGCGACCGTCGAGCAAGCACTCACCACCGAACGAATGCAGCATCATTCCGCCCCGTGCCCGTATCGCGACTGACGCATCCCGCACGTTACGCAATCCGCAGGAACATCCCCGCCTTCTCGGGCAACAGCGACGGTTGAAACCCGTAGCGCGCGTAGAACTTCGGTGTCCCGTGATCCGCCATCAGGCTGACATAGGCGGTCGGCGGCGCATGCTCGTGAATGTAGCCCATGAGTGCTCGCATCATCTGGTCGCCCACGCCTTTCTTCTGGTGAGCCGGCAATACCGCGATATCGACGATTTCGAAGAAGCAGCCGCCGTCGCCGATAACCCGGCCAATTCCGACCGGGACGCCGTCGCAATACGCTACGACACTGAACAGGCCATTCCTCAACCCGATCGTCGCGGCCCGCTCCGACTTTATGCTCAACCCTGCGGCAAGACGAATGTCGATATACGCGGATACCGACGGGACTTCCTGTCGAACGACGTATGCCATGCGAACCCTTCAGGTTAGCCGTACAGGCAGAGGAACCGACCTCGCTGCGCATGCGTACCTCGAACCCGGAACCCGAACGCGCGCATCGGGCAAGACCATGACCATGAGTCCGGCGAGGCGATGGACCGCCGGTGCGGCCACCCACCATCCACTGCCTCGCCAACCCCGCGAACCGCCTCAAAGAATCCGATTCAGCGCATCCGCAAACCGCGCAACCGCCCCATCGACATCATGCAGCTTGTCGAGACCGAACAACCCCAGGCGGAAGGTCTTGAAATCCTCCGGCTCATCACATTGCAACGGAACGCCAGCCGCGATCTGCAAGCCAACGTCGGCAAATTTCTTCCCGGTCCGGATCCCGTCATCGTCCGTATAACTGACCACGACGCCCGGCGCCTCGAACCCTGGCGCCGCGACACTCCGGAAACCCTTTTCAGCCAGCAGCGCGCGGATGCGCTTGCCCAGCTCGAGTTGCTCCTCTTTCACCTTGTCGAAGCCATACGCGTCGGTTTCCTTCATCACGTCGCGCAGCGTCGTGAGGCTGTCCGTCGGCATCGTCGCGTGGTACGCGAACCCGCCGCCCTCATAGGCTTCCATGATCTGCAGCCACTTGCGCAGATCGCACGCGAAGCTGGTGCTGGTCGTGCCATCGATGCGTTCGCGGGCCAGCGCGCTGAGCATCACCATCGCGCAGCACGGCGACGCGCTCCAGCCCTTCTGCGGCGCGCTGATCAGGATATCGACGCCGCTCGCCTGCATGTCGACCCACACCGTGCCGGACGCGATGCAATCCAGCACGAACATCCCGCCGACCGCATGCACGGCATCCGACACCGCGCGCAGATACCCGTCGGGCAGCATCATCCCGGACGCGGTTTCGACGTGCGGCGCAAAGACCAGATCCGGCTTGTGTTCCTTGATCGCGGCAACCACTTCGTCGATCGGGGCCGGCGCATACGCGGCCTGCCGTCCCGCTTCGACCGGGCGCGCCTTCAGCACCGTCGTTTCGGACGGAATGCTGCCCATGTCGAAAATCTGCGACCAGCGGAAGCTGAACCAGCCATTGCGGATGACCAGGCACTTCCTGTTCGTTGCAAACTGCCGCGCGACGGCTTCCATGCCGAACGTCCCGCTGCCGGGAACGATCACGACGGACTTCGCGTTGTAGACTTTTTTCAGCGTGCCGGAGATGTCGCGCATGACGCCCTGAAAGCGCTGCGACATATGGTTGACCGAGCGATCGGTGTACACCACCGAATATTCGAGGAGCCCCTCGCGGTCAACATCGGGAAGTAATCCTGGCATGCTCGCCTCCGGTGAAAGATGAACGATGGAATCTGGGCAAGCAGTGTCCGTCATGCGATACCGCGCTGCACCCATGCAATTGCGTTATTTTCTCGACGAAAGCAGATTCTAACGAACACCGCGCACCGCTTGGCGCATATTTTGTCGGCCGCCCGGCGCATGCCCGACGTGGGCGCCCCCCGGCTGAACCGCCCGCCCCGTGGCCGTCCACGCCGACCGTTGCAGCGCACGAAGCCCTCGAAGCCCTGTTCCATGTATGGACAAATGGCACTTCCGCCGGGTGCCGCCTACCATGTCGACTCCCCCCTTCACGACAGAGTCTTCGATGATCCCCAACCGAGCATCATCACGGCAGCCGTCGGCCGATCCCGCGCTCGCCGAACGCGTCGATGCGGTGCTGTCCCGCCAACTCGAAACGCAACGCCTCGTCGGCGTGGTCGTCCTGGTCGCACGCGACGGCGAACTCGTCTATCGCCGCGCAGCCGGGTTCGCCGACCGCGAAGCGCGCACGCCGATGCAGGAGGACACGCTGTTCAGGCTCGCGTCGGTGACGAAGCCGATCGTCTCGGCGGCCGCCATGGCGCTCGTTGCACAGCACAAGCTGTCGCTCGACGACGACGTCACGCGCTGGCTGCCCGAGTTCCGTCCGGCACTGCGTGACGGCAGCGTGCCGGTGATCAGGGTGCGTCATCTGCTCACGCATACCGCCGGCCTCGGCTATCGCTACGCGGAAGCCGACGCGATGTGCGCGTATGCACGAGCGGACGTCTCCGACGGGCTCGATGGCGCATCGATCACGCTCGCCGAAAACATGCGCAGGATCGCAAGCGTGCCGTTGCAGTACGCACCCGGCACCGGCTGGAACTATTCGATCTCCATCGACGTGGTCGGCGCTGTCATCGAGGCCGTCAGCGGGCTGCCGCTCGCCGATGCAATCGATGCGCTTGTGCTCCGCCCGCTCGGTATTCGCGACACGGGATTCGTCGCACGCGACGCCGCGCGGCTCGCGACGCCCTACGTCAATGACACGCCGCAGCCGCACCGGCTCGCCGAGGGCGAAACCGTGCCCATCTTCGAAGGAACCGTCGGCGTGACGTACTCGCCGTCGCGCGCGCTCGACCCGGGAGCATTCGCATCGGGCGGCGCCGGAATGGTCGGCACCGCCGGCGACGTGCTGAATGTGCTCGACACGCTGCGGGCGGGCGGCGGCACGCTGCTGCCGGCCGACCTGGTCGACGAGATGGGGCGTGTCCACACCGGCAACCTCGCGTTGCCCGACCTGCCCGGCGCGGGTTTCGGGATCGGGTTTTCCGTGTTGCGCGACCCGCAAGCGGCCGCGTCGCCGGAGTCCGTGGGCACCTGGCGCTGGGGCGGCGTCTATGGCCATTCGTGGTTCGTCGATCGCGCCCGCGGGCTCACCGTCGTGTCGCTGTCGAACACGCTCTACGAAGGAATGAACGGCCAGTACACGCTCGATCTGCGCGACGCGGTCTACGGCGCAGGCTGACACGCGCAATGACGTGCACAACAAAAAAGGCCCGACACGGTCGGGCCAATGAGTCGAGACACAAGGAGAATCCCGCCCACCACACCGGGCGGATTACGCCGCGCTACACGACGTTCTTTTCGACGATCGGCCGGTTTTCCAGCACGCGCGACCAGCCGAGCGTCGACAGGTCGAGCGTGTCGTAACGCCCGCCCAGAATGAGTTCACTGACGCCGCGCCCCGTCGCCGGCCCTTGCTGCAGCCCGTGGCCGCTGTAGCCGTTCGCGAACACGACGTTGTCGAGTTCCGGGTGATACCCGATGATCGCGTTGTGGTCGAACACGTTGTACTCGTAGTACCCGGACCAGCAGTTCTCCACGCGCAATGCCTCGAACTCCGGCACGCGATTCGCGAGCGTCGGCCAGATCACCTCGTCGAACAGGTCGTGATCGACTTCGTCGAGCGGCAGGTCGTCCGGGTCGCGATCCGGGCTCGGCGACGTCCCGCAGATATACGTGCGCCCTTCCGGCCGGAAATACACGCCGGTCGGATCGATCAGCAGCGGGCAATCCGTGAGCTTCGCCGGCGACGACACGTTGAAGATGCTGCGGCGCCGCGCATACACGGGAATGTCGATGCCCATCATCGACGACAGCGTGCGCGTCCACGCACCGGCCGCGTTGACCAGCGTGTCGCACGCATAACGCTCGCCGTCGCCCGTCACGACCTGCGTGATCCTGCGTCCGTCGCGCTCGACCGACTTCACGTCGGCCGCCACGTAACGCGCGCCGAGCGCCTGCGCCTTCTTGCGCAGCGCCTGCACGAGCCCGTAGCCGTCGAACCAGCCTTCGCCGCTCACGCCATACGCGCCGGACACGAGATCGTCGACGTTCAGCCACGGAAACTTCGCGCGCAGCGCATCGCGATCCATCAGCCGGATGTCCGCGCCGAGGCTCGTCTGCAACGCATGGTTCTCGCGCAGCGTCGCATCGCCGGCCGGCGTCGCGAGGAACAGGTAGCCGCCTTCGTGCAGGTCGATCGACGGCCGGTGGCCGTCCACTTCGAGCCGTTCGCCGATCGTGCGCAGGAAGTCGATGCCGAACAGCGACATCTCGATCGACAGCGGCGTCGAGAACTGCTGGCGAATCGACGCGGCCGACAAGGCCGACGACGATCGCGCATAGGTGGGGTCGCGCTCGATGACGGTCACGGAAACCGTGGGATCGGTGGCGCGCAGGAAATAGGCGATCGAGCTGCCGATCACACCACCGCCGACGATGACGACTTGAGAACTCACGACTGACTCCAGTTGCACATGTTGGGCGCGGCCAGCCGGCCGCGCCCGTGGGTTGTTCGTGCCGCGTCACGCGCGGCGTCGCGCGGGCAGGCTCGTGCGGCTGCAACACCGGCGTGCGCCGCGAGCGCAACCGGTCGCCGATGGCATTTCAGCACGTCCGGCATCGCCGCGAAAGTCCGCGCGCGTGGTGCGTTCAATCCGCCGATTTCGTCGTGACGGGCTGCCACGCGGCGTTCTTCACCTCATACAGCGTCGAGCTCGGGTTCTTCAGGTCGCCCGTGTTCGTGAACGCGATCGTGCCCGTGATGCCGTCGTAGCGCGTGCCCTTCAGCGCGCCGTTGAAATCGGCCGGCTTCGTCGAGTTCGCCTTCTGCATCGCATTGATCGCGATCCACGTCGCGTCGTACGCGAACGGCGCATACGCGAGCATGTCGATGCCGTACTTCTGCTTGAATTTCGTTTCGAACTGCTTGCCCTTCGCGAGGCGCGACAGCGGCTGCCCGTATTCCCACACGGACGCACCTTCCGCCGCATTGCCGGCCAGCTTGATGAAGTTCGCGTTCATCACGCCGCCGCCCGCGAGGAACTGCGCGCGGATGCCGAGCTGGCGCATGCGCTTCACGAGCATCGCGGCCTGTGCGTCAAGCCCGCCGAAGAACACGAGATCGGCCTGGGTGCTCTTGATCTTCGTGAGCTGCGCGCTGAAGTCCACCGCCTTGTCGTTCGTGAATTCGCGCGCGACGATCGTGCCGCCGTTCGCCTTCACGGCCTTCTCGAATTCGTCGGCTTCGCCCTGGCCGAACGCGGTGCGGTCGTCGATGATCGCGATGCGCTTCGCCCGGGTCACGCTCGCCGCATAGGCGCCTGCGTTGCCGGCGTTCTGCGTGTCGGTTGCGATCACGCGATACACGGTGCCGAGACCGGCGCGCGTGATGTCGGGATTGGTCGCCGACGGCGTGATCATCGGAATGCCGGCCTTTGCGTAGATCTTCGATGCGGGCAGCGTCGTGCCCGAATTGAAGTGGCCGATCACGACGGCCACCTGCGCGTCCGCGAGCTGCTGCGCGGCCTGCACGCCGGTGCGCGGATCGCTCTGGTCGTCCTGCGACGCGACGACGAACTTCACGGGCTTGCCGCCCACCGTCGTATGCGCGGCATTCGCTTCGTCGACGGCCATGCGCACGCCGTTCTCGATGTCCTTGCCGTACGCGGCGCCACCGCCCGTCAATGGGCCGGCCACGCCGACCTTGACGACCGTCTCCTGCGCATGAACCGCGCCGGTCTGGAGCGCGAGGATCGCGGCGGTCAATGCGACGCCGGAAAGCGAACGAATGCGGAACGTCATGACAATCCTTGTTCTGGGGGCCGGGATGCAACGCGCGACCGCCGCGCGTCGGCAACCTCCCGCGTGCCGGTCATTTCGTCCGCCGCCGGGGCGTCATGCCATGCCCGCAAACCGGCCGGTCGATCGCCGCGGCTCCGTCTCCGAAGAGCCTTTCATCGCGAAAGAGGTGAATGGATTGTGGATAGCCAATACCCGTGCAGCAAACGAAAATTCGGAACTATGTTGTGAGGATTTGTCATCAAGTTCCGCGTTTGCGGCTGGCCCACGGCCCGCGCAACGGGGGCCGGGGGTCGACAGTTGCCGTGGGACGCCGCGCCGGTGCCCGTCCATCAAGGCCGGCGGTGGTCATGCCGGTGGCTCATCACCGTTGCGATGACGGCCCGGCCGGCCAGCGCGACGCCCGCGGCGCCGCGTCATCGGTCAGTGCCGATCGGTGCTCGTCTGCTTGCGCACCGCATCGGCCGCCTCGCCGGCCTGCTCCTGAATCCTGCCGGCCTGCTGTTCGGCGACGCCTTCCGCTTCCGTCTTGCGGTCGCCCGTCACCTTGCCGAGCGCTTCCTTGACCGAACCCTTGACCTGCTTGAGCCTGCCTTCGATGCGATTCCTGTCCATGGTCGTCTCCTGCGATGGTTGGGGAGAACCGGCGATGTGACGCCAGCGCCGCACCGCCGAATGGACAGGATCGCAAGCGGGCGCCGCGCGCGGCAGATGCGGATGCACCAGCGCACATGGTGCATTCGTACCGACGGCGTCAGTCCTTCCCCTTCGCGCCGCCCTTCTCGCCGCCCTTTTCGCCCCCCTTCTCGCCGCGCGCGCCATTCGCGTCGGCCGCGCCGACGATCCCGCGTTCGCGCGCCCACACGATCGCCTCGCCGCGGCTGTGCACGTCGAGCTTCGCGTAGATCGTCGCGACGTGATTGCGCACGGTGTTCGGCGCGAGCCCGAGGCGGCCGGCGATTTCCTTGTCGGCCAGGCCGTGGCACAGCAGGTCGAACACGTCGCGCTCGCGCGCGGTCAGGTCCGACAGCTGGGCGCCCGCATCCGGCGCATTCGCGCGCCGCACGTTCGCGAGCTTCTCGATCAGCGTGCGGCTGAACCATGACGCATCCTGCATCGCCGTTTCGATCGCGTAGACGAGCTCCATCTCCGTGCGCTTGCGATCGCTGATGTCGAGCAGCGCGACGAGCAGGCAGTCGCGCCCGTGTATCGCGACCGGGTCGGCCGACACGACGCAATCGCGCACATCGCCTTCGCGCGTGCGAATCTGCACGTCGGCGTTGCGCACGTTGCCGTCGCGCGCGAGCCGGCCTTCGATGCGCTGCCACGCGCCGCGTTCGGCCCACAGCCCGATCTCGTCCGCGGATTTACCGAGCAGGTCGTCCTGCGCATGGCCCGTCATCGTGGCGAACGCGTCGTTCACGTCGAGCAATTCGAAGCGCTCGGCCGTGACGATCGCGGTGGCGACCGGCGCCATCCGGAACGCCGTCGCGAAGCGTTCCTCGCTCTGCCGCAGCGCGCGCTCGGCCTGCTTGCGCGGCTCGAGATCCATGAACGTGAACAGCATGCAGGCCTCGTCGTTCATGTCGATCGGCTGCCCGGCGACGACCACGGCCTTCGCGCTGCCGTCCGCGAGCTTCAGCACGGCCTCCATCTGCGGAATCGTCGCGCCTTCGCCAAGCCGCTCGATCGCGAGTTCGCGCCGCTCGGCCTGTTCGAGCACGTCGACCTCGTACACCGAGCGGCCGAGCACGTCGTCGCGCGCATAGCCGGTCATGTCGAGAAAGCCCTGGTTGACCTTCACGTAGCGCAGGTCGGCGAGCCGGCAGATCACCGCCGGCGCCGGGTTCGCGTTGAAGGTGCGCTCGAAGCGCTCCTCGGCACTCGCCCATTCCGTCGCGTCGTGCAGCACGAGCGCGAGGCAGTCGGGTTCGCCGGCCGCGTTCGTCAGCACGAGACTGCGGATGCGGTGGACCCAGCTCACGGTCTCGTCGGCGGCCGATTCGACTTCGACCGTCACGTCGCTGAACTCCTCGCCCGCGATCACGCGATCCATCGGATAGTGGCCGTCGCGCACCGGGTGGTTGTTCCGGTAGCGCAGCCGGAAGCGCTCGCGGTAATCGGTGACGGTCGCGCCGAGCGCCTTCAGCTCGGTCACGCCATGCATCGCGAGCGCGGCTTCGTTCGCCCAGACGATCCGCTGGTCGGGCTCGATCAGGATCACGCCCTCGGTGAGCCCCGAGATGATCTGGTGCAGCTGGCGCCGGTCGGTATGTGACTTCAGCGCCTGTTCGTTTACCTGTTCGTTCATCGAATGGTTGTCCCTGTCGTCTGCATGACCGCCGGCCCGGTTGCCGCTGCGCCGACACGCGCCGGCCGGCGCGTGTGGCGATGATCGCGTGCCGCACCGGTGCGCGACAGATGTGAATGCACTATCCGCCATAGTACATTCGCGCCGCGCGCCGCCTCCGTGCGGTACCTCGCCGATCCCGAAAACATCCGCCGCACCGGCTTCCCGCGCGCCCCCGCCACCACGCGCACCGCCTCCCCGTGACGACACCCCGTGCAAACGCACTAGCCGATCAGGTGAATTTGCGCGATGTCGGCGCGCGTTCGCATCGGTACGCTGGTACTGCATCGGCGCTCATGCGCTGCCTTTCCGAACCGTAGAGGAGAAGCATGATGAAGCTGCATCAGACACCCGATCCGACGCGGCCCGAACCGCCTCCGGACAGCCCGCCCGAACCGCCGCCCGGCACCGATCCGCCGGTTCCGCTGCCGCCCGACGTGCCGCGCCCGGACCTCCCGCCGCGCGAGCCCGGCTACGACACGCCGATCGCCCGGTGACGGACGACCCGGCTCGCACTCGCTGATTTGACACGCTTATCCCGAAGGAGGACCCATCCATGAACAAGACCCGCCACCTTTCGACGCTGCTCGCCGTCAGCGGGGCTTTCCTGCTCGGCGCCGCGCCGCTCACGAACGCGGTTGCGCAGGACGCATCGACCGACAACGGCATGAAGGCCGAATCGAACCAGCCCGTCACCGACACGTGGATCACGACCAAGGTGAAGAGCCGGCTGGCCACCGTCGACGGCCTGAAGAGCGTCGACATCAGCGTGACGACGGTCGACGGCGTCGTCACGCTGACCGGCGTGCTGCCGACCAAGATCGCCGTGAAGAAGGCGATCGCCGTGTCGCGCGCGGTCAAGGGCGTGAAGCACGTCGACGCATCCGGCCTGAAGGCAAAGGCCTGACCTCCCGGCGCGGCACGCCGCCGCGCCTTTTATCCCTGCATGACAAGGAGCACACGATGAACGAGGACAAGATCAAGGGCCAGTGGAAGCAACTCTCCGGCAAGCTGAAGGCCAAGTGGGGCAAGCTGACCGACGACGACCTGGCCGTCGCGGATGGCAATCGCGAGTATCTGGCCGGCAAGATCCAGGAGCGTTACGGGATCGCCCGCGACGCGGCCGAGAAGCAGCTGAAGGAATTCGACCGCGAGCTGTAACGCGACAACGCAACCACCGCGGCGCCCACGGCGTCGCGGCCACCAGGACAACGACATGGGCAAATACCTGATCGCCTGGCTGCTCGGCGTACCGGTCGGGCTGCTGGTGCTGTTCTATCTGATCACGCACATCTTCTGACGGCGCGGCGCCGGCGCGCGCCGCCCGTATTCCACGGCATACTACGGCGACCGCCACGACGCCCGCGCGCCATCCGCCATGCCCCAGCCGCCCCTGCAGGACACCAACCATCCCGACTACGCGATCGCCGGCGACACCGTGATCCGCCGCCCGGACGGCCTGCCGCTGTGGGGCAAGGACGGCAAGCCGCTGCCGATCGAACGGCCGCACGCGTTCCGCTGCATCGGCGGCCGCTGGTTCACCGACGGCGTACACGTGATCGTGCAAGGGCAACTCGGCAGCGCGATGGTGAGGCTGTATTACTACCGGATCGAGGATGCCGATCTCGAGACCTTCGAGATCCTGAACCAGCGCTACGCACGCGATGCGCGGCAGGCGTACTACATCACCGGCAGGACGATCCGCACGCGCAGCCCGCACGCATTCCGGCCGCTCGTCTACGAAACCTGGAGCCGGCCGACCGACGGCCGCGGCGTGACGTTCGAGCGGTGCGAGCACGAGTACATCGCGATCGACGACGAATCGATCTACATGAACGGCCGCCGCATCAACGGCTCGCATGGCGCGAGCGCGATCGGCTTCCCTGGCGGCTACTTCGCCGATGCCGATCGCGTGTACTACTACGGCCGGCCGAAGGACATCGATCGCGCGAGCTTCCTGTGCGGGCCCGACGAGGCCGGCACCCTGCGATGCACCGACCGGGCCGGCCCGATCGAATCCGGCGAGCGGCAGACGGTGCAGGAGACGCGCATGTTCGACGACTGGCGCGGCTTCTTCACGATGCGCCCCGAACTGCGGGACTACTGGTGGCATCGGCAGCAACAGCCGGCGGCCGACACGACGGTGCGATTCGGGGACGCGACGCTGACCGGCTTCGATCCCGCGACCTTCGCCGCGCGCGAGACGCTGTTCGATTTCGGTGCGATCGAGTGGCTGTGCGGCGACGCACACGGCATTCACTGGGCATACCGGACCTCTGCCGAGATGCCGATCGAGCTGACCCGTTTCTCCGACCAGCCGATCGATGCGCTGCGCGTGCTCGGCCCGCACTATTTCACCGATGGCGTCACGGTGTTCTACGCGTTCACGCCCTCCCAGCCGCAGCCGCTGCGCGGCGCCGATCCGGCCGCGTTCCGCGTGCTGTCGGGCGGCTGGGCGCGCGACGCGACGCGGGCGTTTCATCTCGGCGTCGTCAAGAAAGGCATCGATCCGGATCGGCTGCAGGTCGAAGGCAGCTATGCGTGGGACGGCGAGCGCCTGTTCTGCGACGGCAAGCCGCTGCAGGTCGACGTGCCGGCCAGCGCGCTCCAGGTGCTGCACCCGACCTTCCTGCGCGCTGGCGACAAGCTGTTCTTCGGCCGCCGGCCGGTTTCGACGAAGCGCGTGCACCTGCCGACGCTCGAATTCCTCGACGACGATTTCGCGCGCGACAGCAAGCATGCGTATATCGTCGGCTACGTGAGCCTCGTTGAAATCGACGGCGCCGATCCGGCCACGTTCCGCGTCGTCGAACCGGGGACCGCGGAGGACAGCGCCCGTCGCTACGACGCGCGGACCTTGCGCGACGCAACGGCGCCGCGCGACTGACGCACGCCTGACGCACGCCGCCAAACGCAATCGGGCAGGATGCGGTCACGCCCTGCCCGATCGGCCATCCTTTCCATCGGGAGCGGCCCGCCGGCGCCGGCACGGCGATCACGCCGCCGCACGCACCGCTGGCCACTTCGCCTGCGTTACTTCACCTGCGTTACTTCGCCGCGTTCGCCGTCATCTTGAAGATGCCCTGCGCGTTGCCGGCATCGAAACGCAGGTCGGTCACCCAGCGGCGCGCCGCCTGGTCGAACGTGCGCTTGCGCGTGATGAACTCGTAGAACGAACCCGGCACGTTGCGCTTCACCGTGCCGCCGTCGCGCGTGCGGAATTCGCGCTCGACGATATCCGCGCGATACGCGGTCTGGAACACGCGGCCCGAGCGCGAACGCTCGACTTCCGGCTTCATCGGCCGGCCCTTCGCCTTCTCGTCGTCGGCCAGCTTGAACACGTCGGCGACGCGGTCGGTCGCATGGTTGAACGCATTACCTTCGGTCGAGATCCACGCCATTTCCGCCGATTCGAGCAGCAGCGTTTCGTAGTCGAGTTCGCTCGGCAGGTCGTGCTGGCGCGCGAACGCCCCGACGATCTCCGGCAGCAGCGCGTGCGCGGCCTCCAGCGGCAGCCAGCCTTCGCGCTCGACTTCCCACAGCAGCGCGACGGCCGCTGGCGACAGCGGATCGCGCGACGTGCTCACCACGTTCGTCACGGCCTGCTGGAATTCCTTCGAGAAACGTTCCGGATGCAACTCGCTGACGAAGAACTGCGCGATTTCGTCCGGTGCGTCTTCATGCGCATACGCGCGGCCCGTCATGCCGAGCTTGTCGAGCGGGTAGCGGCCGTTCAGGCGGAAGCCGAGCGGACGCAGGATGCGCGTGAACGCGGCCTCGCCCGGCGGCAGCGCGCCCGTGTGCGGCCAGCGCACCGTGCGCAGCGCGCCGTGGTCGAAATAGACCGAGCCGCCGCTTTCGATCGCGTCGGCCGTATACGCGCGGCCGTTCGCCGAACGTTCGAGCAGCCCTTCGAACAGCGCCATGTTCATCGTCTGCGCGATTTCCGCGCGCGTCACGACGCCGTCTTCCCATTCTTCGAGGATGGCCGGCATGTTCAGGGTCGAGAACAGGGCGTCGGTCTTCGCCTGTCCCAGCAGCTTCGTCAGCAAGCTCTCGATATTCGGATTGCGCATCAGGATTCTCGTCTCGGGGGATCGCCGGCAAACGTGCCGGCAACTCGTTGGCCGGCCGCCCAGCGGGCGCACGGCCTTGCGTGGGGAGCATTATTCAAAGGGTTGCAGCCGGGCGTAAAGCGAGATTAAATTGATACGTGATGAGTTTTTGGAATTATCGGCCGCTCCGCTGCTCCGCCTCCCGCCTTGTGTCGCGCGGGCCTGATCGTCAGACGAATCGAACATCATGCGCAAATTCAAGATTCCGAACATGGGCGCGCTCGTGGCTTTCGAAGCCGCCGCGCGCCACGAAAGCTTCACGCACGCGGCCAAGGAGCTGTTCCTGACCGAAAGCGCGGTATCGCGGCAGATCGCGACGCTCGAAGCGAGCCTCGGCGTGCGGCTGTTCGCCCGCGTGAAGCAGCGCGTCGTGCTGACGCGCGCCGGCAAGCTGTACGGCACGCAGGTGCGGCGCGCGCTCGAGGCGCTCGACCGCGACACGCTGTCGATCATCGCGCACGGCAGCGGCGGCGGCTACCTGGAGCTGGCGGTGCTGCCGACCTTCGCGTCGCACTGGCTGATCCCGCGCATCAAGAACTTCTACGACCGCACGCCCGACGTGCGCGTGAACATGGGGAGCCGCACCGACCTGTTCTCGTTCGAGGACACCCACTTCGAGGCCGCGATCCATTACGGCAAGCCGACCTGGCCCGGCACGTCGTCCGACTACCTGTTCGGCGAGGAAGTCGTGCCGATCTGCTCGCCGGCGCTGCTCGACGGGCCCGTGCGCAGCGTCGAGGATCTGCTCGCCTACCCGCTGCTGCACTCGACGACGCGCCCCGGCGCGTGGGCGCAGTGGTTCGAGGCGCACGGCGTCGAGGACATCCGCACGATGCAGGGCGTGCGCTACGAGCTGCACACGATGCTGATCAGCGCGGCCGCGGCCGGGCTCGGCGTCGCGCTCGTGCCGAAATTCTTCGTCGAGGAACAGTTGCAGCAGCTCGGGCTGATGGTGCCGTGCGACGCGGCGACCGTCGGCGATTCCGCGTACTACCTCGTGTATCCGACGGAGTTCAGCCACAGCAAGCCGCTGGAGCTGTTTCGCGGCTGGCTGCTCGAGCAGGCGAGCGCGTATGCGGCGCCGGATTTCGACGCGGAGGGCGGCGAGATGGTGGACGACGAGGACGTCGAGTAACGTCGCGGTCGCGCCATGCTTATGGCGCGGTGGCCTCGCACGCGTGTCGCGCCGGCGGACTGGCCTTCACCACCTTCACCAGCCGCGCGTGATCGGGCTCCTCCAGCCCCGGGCACACCGTGTCCAGATCGCGGATCACGACCGTCGCGCGCCCGTCGAACCGGCACACGCCGTCGGGTTGCGCGGCGGGCAGCCGCAGGCCGCGCCGTGCATCGCGCTGGTTCGTGAACCGGATCACACCCGCGCGTTGCGAACGGTCAGGCAGGCGCCGCGCCGATGCGTCGTCCTCCTCGAACCACACGTCCGGCCCGCTCGATTCGTCGCCGTAATCGAGCGTGTAACGGCCCGACAGCGTGATCGCCCGGGCGACATGCACCGAATGGCATTCGGGTTCGGCATCGCCCGGGATCGTCTGCGCGCGTGCTGCAACCGGGCCACAAGCCAGCCACAACACGGCGCACAGCACGCGGGCGCGGCCGGTCATGTGCGACACATCAATCGATTGGCGGATCATGGGCAGTGAGGTGCGGGTCATCGTGACGAAGACCCGCATTGTCGCCTGACGCATGCATCACGTGCATCACATGTGCCACTTCACCGTGGCGGTCAGCGTGCGCGGATCGCCGGGCATGTTGTACAGGTCCGCGTTGCCGTGCGCGGCGATGAAGTAGCGGCGATCGAACAGGTTGTCGAGCGTGAGCGTCACGTCGACCTTCTTGCTGCGATACCCGGCCCCCAGGTTGAACACCGTGAACGACGGCAGCGTGACGAGATCGCTCGCCGACGTGTAGCGCGCCGACTGAAACTGCATGCCGGCCGCCGCGTAGAAACCGTACGGCAGCTCGCGCTTGAGCCACAGGTTCGCGCTGTGACGCGGCATCAGCCCCGGCGTGTTGCTCGATACCGCGACGCCCGCCGCCGTCGATTGCGCGGAGCCGTCGACCGTGCCGTTTAGGTACGCGTAGCCCGCATACACCGACCACTTCGGCGCGATCTCGCCGGTGAAGCCCAGCTCCATCCCGTGCACGTGCTGCGTGCCGATCGGCAGCGCATAGCCGGGATTCGCCGGGTCGCCGATCTGCTGGTTGGTCTGGCGCATGTCGAACAGCGCAACGCTGGCCGTCGCCTTGCCGCCGAGATCGAAGCGCGAGCCGACTTCATACGCGGTGGTCTTCTGCGGCGCGAGCGCGGCGCCGTTCGCGAACGCGCCGGCGCTGATCAGCGTGTCGGCCAGCGGCGAGAACGACTGGCTGAACGAGCCGTACAGCGTCAGCCAGTCGAGCGGTTCGTAGATCAGGCCGACGCGCGGGCTCCACGCGTGATCGGTGCGGTCGAGGTTGACGTTCGCCGACGTGTAGTCGTGGCGGATCTGGTTCAGGTAGTCGAAACGCAGCCCCGCGAGCACCTTCCAGTGTTCGGTCAGCGAGATCAGGTCCTGCGCGTAGCCCCCCGCGAGCCCGACGACGGTCGACGCGTTCGTCTTCGCCCGCGCGCCGGTCGGCACGCCGGGCAGCATCACCGCCTGCGGATTGAACAGATCGTAGGTCGCCACCTTCGACACGCTGTAGATCGTGTCGAACTTCTGCTGCTGCGACAGTTCGAGCCCGTACAGCAGCTCGTGGCGCATGCCGAACAGCGAGGTTTTCTGCGTGAGTTCGAACAGGCCGTCGATGCCGTGGTCGGTGCGCTGGCGCGTCGACTGGTCGAGCGTCACGACCGGGTGCGCGGCGGTCTTGATCGGCTCGTACGTCACGTAGTTCTTGCGTTCGAGCGAGAAGTCGTACGCGCGGATCGCGCCATGGAACGACAGCGAATCGCTGAAGCGATGGTCGAGCGACACCGTCGCGCTCTTCGCGGAGACGTCGTTGTACGAGCTGTTCGCCGCGTCGGCCGAACCGTAGTACGTGTTGATCGGCACATCGACCGGCCGCCCGAGATACGCGGGCAGCCCCTGGTCGGACGTGCGGCGGTCGTGCAGGTAGTCGAATTCGACGTTCAGCACCGTGTCGCTGTCGAGCTTGAACTGCGCGGACGGCGCGATCGCCTGACGGTTGAGCTGGAACTGGTCGCGGAAGCTGTTCGAGTTCTCGGCCGCGCCGGTGATCCGGAAACGCGCCGCATCGTTCGCATTCCAGCCGAGGTCGAATTCGCCGCGCCGCTCGCCGCGCGTGCCGAGCGTCACGCCGACGTCGTTGACCGGCGTCGCCAACGGCCGCTTCAACACGCGGTTCACGATGCCGCCCGCCGAGCCGCGCCCGTACAGCACGGCCGCCGGCCCCTTCAGCACTTCGACGCGGTCGACGTTCGACAGGTCGCGATAGTAGAGCGCATCGTCGCGGATGCCGTCGACGTACTGGTCCGTGATGCTGTTGAAGCCGCGGATCGTGATCTGGTCGCGCTGGCCGTCACCGACCGAGAAACCGACGCCCGGCACGTTGCGCAGCGCATCCTGCATCGACGTCGCGTTCTGGTCCTCGATCACCGCGTGCGGCACCACGTTCACCGTCTGCGGCACGTCCATCAGCGACATGTCGGTCTTGGTCGCCGCGCGCGAGTGGCCGCCGTCGTACGACGCATGCTCGGCGGTTGCATTGACGGAGATCGCGGGCAGGGTCGCGGCGGCGTCGCTTGCCTGCGCGCAGGCGGCGCGTGTGCCGGCAAGCGACGAGGCGATCAGAAGGACGTGGCACGCGCTCTTGTTGAATTTCATCGTTGAAGTAAGGGCAGAGGGAAAACGGCGAACGAAAACGCATCCGGCCAACGCGCGAACCACGCAGTGAATCGGCTGGCGAAATCCTTTCCGTGAACAGGAAACGGCGCGCGGGGGATCGCCTCGTCGCGCTGGCGGGCCGGTGGACGGCCGGCGCGGATGGCTGCAGGCCGGCACGAAACCAGCCGTGACGTTCCGTCACGGCGTGTAACGGAGCGAAATATTAAACGAGAATGATTCGTATTTTTAGTTAATTTTTAACGTGTCGCCTGCCTGCAACGGGCAGGCACATGGCGTTCCGCATTCCTGACGAATGCCTTTCTGTTTCGGGATTTAATGCGACCCGCGCGTAATTAAAACGAAAGATTTCGATCGACCACATCGGGCGATGAAGGGGCAGGCAGAAGGCGGGATTCGGCAGACGACGATAGAAATACTGGAGAGGATCACGAAGCATCCGTCGAAGCAGGCGGAACGCATGGGAAGTCCGGTGCGCGCCGGACCGGGCAACCCCGACCCGGCGCTCCGGGCAGCCGACCTCGCATCGGCAGCGCGGCGGACTTTCTTCCGTTCTTCACTACATATGCTCTCAGGCTCACTTCATTTTTCTCTTCGCCGCGCCGGACAATTATCCGCGCAATCCGGCCCAAGGGAAACGTTTGCGGGTGCGATTGGCGTGTTATACCAAGCATTCGGCAACAGTCTTTCCAGATGCTTACGGCGGATGCGGCACGGTTCGGCAAATCTTGCGTTCACGCCGGCGTTCCTTTTTAATGGAACTGGTTTCATTCGTTGATTCGGCCATGTTCGCGCGTGACGCGTCGTCGTCCGCGCGTCATGATGCCGAATCAGGATCGAGGATCACCCAGCTCAGGATTCGCAGCGCCCGTCCTTCCCGGACACCCCGTCAAACGAGACCGTCATGCCCGATTCCGCCTCCCTGCAGCAGTTGTTTCCCGCCTTTCAGGACATTCCCGCCGAGTACCGGCTCACTTCGCCGATTCACCAGCGCGTGTCGCTCGTCGACGGCGCGTTACGGCCGTGGGACGGCGCGACCAAGACCGTGCTGTCGCCGGTGTGCGTGCGACAGGCGGACGGCAGCGTCGAGCAGGTCGAGATCGGCAGCTACCCGGTGATGGGCGAAACGGAAAGCGACGCGGCGCTCGACGCCGCGGTGCGCGCGTACGACGCCGGTCGTGGCGAGTGGCCGACGATGAAGGTCGAGCAGCGCATCGCGTGCATGCAGGATTTCATCAAGCGGATGGTCGCGCAGCGTGAGCGGGTGGTGAACCTGATCATGTGGGAGATCGGCAAGAGCCTCACCGATTCGCAGAAGGAGTTCGACCGCACCGTCACGTACATGACGCAGACGATCGACGCGCTGAAGGAACTCGACAACGCGAATTCGCGCTTCGTGATCGCCGAAGGCACGATCGGCCAGATCCGCCGCACGCCGCTCGGCGTCGTGCTGTGCATGGGCCCGTACAACTATCCGTTGAACGAGACCTTCGCGACGCTGATCCCCGCGCTGCTGATGGGCAACACCGTGGTGTTCAAGCCGCCCCAGTACGGCACGCTGCTGTTCGAGCCGCTGCTCGAAGCGTTCCGCGACGCGTTCCCGAAGGGCGTGATCAACACGATCTATGCACCGGGCGCGGTGGTCGTGCCGCACATGCTCGCGTCGGGCAAGATCAACGTGCTCGCGCTGATCGGGTCGAGCAAGGTGGCCGACCACCTGAAGAAGCAGCACCCGAAATCGCACCGGCTGCGCGCGATCCTCGGCCTCGACGCGAAGAACGCGGCGATCGTGCTGCCCGACGCCGATCTCGACCTCACCGTGAAGGAATGCCTGCTTGGCGCGCTGTCGTTCAACGGCCAGCGTTGCACCGCGCTGAAGATGCTGCTCGTGCACCGCTCGATCGTCGATGAATTCCTGAAGCGCTTCACCGCCGCGCTCGAACAGCTGAAGATCGGCATGCCGTGGGAGAAGGGCGTCAGCATCACGCCGCTGCCCGGCATGCATCGCACGGCCTACATGACGGACGCGATCGACGATGCGAAGGCCAAGGGTGCGCAGGTCGTCAACCATTCGGGCGGCGAGTTCAGCAAGACGCTGTTCTATCCGGCCGTTGTGTATCCGGTGTCGGAAGGGATGAAGCTGTACCGCGAGGAACAGTTCGGGCCGATCATTCCGGTCGCGCCGTTCGACGACGTCGACACCGCGCTCGATTACGTGACGACGTCGGATCACGGCCAGCAGGTCAGCATCTTCGGTTCCGATCCGGCGCAGATCGGCGCGCTCGTCGATCCGCTCGTGAACCAGGTGTGCCGCGTGAACATCAACTGCCAGTGCCAGCGCGGGCCCGACGTGTTCCCGTTCGCGGGGCGCAAGGATTCGGCCGAGGGCACGCTGTCGGTGAGCGACGCGCTGCGCGCGTTCTCGATCCGCTCGATGGTCGCGGCGAAGCAGACCGAAGGCAGCAAGCAGCTGCTCGATTCGATCGTGTCGGATCACTACTCGAAGTTCATCAATACGGGCTTCATTTTCTGACGCGAGCCGTTCGCGAAAAAGCCGCTGCACGCGCCCGTGCAGCGGCTTTTTTTGACCCTGCGCGCAACTACGCCCGAACCTGGAACGTCAATGCGTCGAGATCGAGCGGCCCGCCGGTCAGCAGAACCGGGCCTTCATCGCCGATCAGCACCGTATCGGAATGACGGAAGCCGCCGACACCCTCGATATAGATGCCCGGCTCGATCGTCAGGCACATCCCCTTCTCGATCGGCCGGTCGTAGCCTTCGGCGAAGAACGGCGCCTCGTGCGCGGTGACACCCATTCCGTGCCCGGTCCGGTGCAGCATCCGGTCGCCCATCCCCGCGCGGCGGAAATAGTCGTTGACCTTGCGATCGACGTCGCTCAGCAGCGCGCCGGGCATCGCCGCGTCGAACGCCAGCCGCCGCCCTTCCGACATCACGTCGAACGCGCGTCGCGCCGCGTCCGGCACGTGGCCGAGGAAGAAGGTCCGCTCGACTTCCGCGCCGTAGCCGTTCATCACCGCATTGACGATCGACACGTGCGGACCGCCCTCCTCCATCCGCATGTCGATGTTGCTGAAGTTGTGCGGATCGTGCGACACGCTGCCCGGCTGGAACACCGCGACGATCCGCGTCGCCAACGGGTTCAGCGACGGATCGTCGGCCAGCAGCCGCTGCATGATGAAGCCGCGAATGCGCGACGACATTTCCGCCATCCCGAGTCCCGGGCGCGCTTCGCTCAGCAGCAAGTTGTGCGCGTCGGTCGCGATCCCGCACGCATACACGTGGCGGCCGATCTCGTAGTCTGACTTGATCATCCGGACGTCGTCGATGATGTCGATGCATACGCGCTCGCCCGGCGTCCGCGCATAGACCTGCAACGGACACACCGACTCGACACCGACACGCTCGCCCGGCCCGAACAGCGCGTTGAAACGGTCGCTCCATTCGCGTCCGGCCGGCGCCGGAAATTCGAAATATGGAATCAGCTCGAGTTCGCCGATCGAGCGCGTCCGCACATGCGGCTGCTCGAGCTGCGGCACGACGAACTGCGGCGGGCCGCTGCGCGAAATGACCAGCACGAACGGCCGCTCGTGGACGATGTTCGCGAAGTTCGTCAGGTAGTAGATGTTGTCCGGGGAGAACGCCACATAACGATCGAGGCCGGCTTCCGCCATGCGTTCGCGCACGCGGTCGAGACGCCCTTCGAGTTCCGCCTCGCTGGGCGGTGCGAACGTGGGTTTGAACTTCATGCGTGACTTCTCCTGTTGAGGGTGAGGGGGCGGCCGCACTGGCCGGTCATTGCGATGTCGCTACAGCAGCACATTTCATTCGTTATCCTGCATTTCAACAACACGCTCATCGACTGAATCCGGCTCGCTTATTCGCTCGCCATACGACGGAACCCGAGCAGCGCGACCAGGCTCACGACCGACATCGCGACGATGTACAGCGCGGGCGACGCCTTGTTGTGCGTGGTCGCGATCAGCCACGTGACGATCAGCGGGGAAAAACCGCCGAACACCGTCGTCGGGATGTTGTACGACACCGCGAGGCCGGTGCTGCGCACCGCGGCCGGGAACGCGCGCGCGGCGAGCGCGGGCACCAGCCCGACGAGCACGCCCATCGGCGCGGCGGCGGCGGCCTGCATGATCAGCAGGTTGCGCAGCGAAGGGCTCGCGATGACCCACGTATAGAGCGGCAGCGTGATCGCGGACAGCACGACGATCGCGGCGGCGACCATCGCGACCGGCCGGCGCCAGACGTCGCCGAGCAGGCCCGCGAGCGGCGCGATCGCAACCATCACGATGCCGGCAACCGTCGTGCTCATGAACGGCGCGGACATCGGCAACCCGAGCTGCTTCACCGCGAACGTCGGCATGTAGATCAGGTACATGTAGAACGACGCAGTACTGACGATCGTCACGCCGATCGCCGCGACGAACGACGCGAGGTGCTCGCCGAACAGGCGCTCGAGCACCTGCGAAACCGGCAGCGCTTCGCCGTGCACGAACGCATCGGTTTCCGACACGTTCCTGCGGATATAGAAGCCGACCGGGCCGATCAATAACCCGACGACGAACGGCACACGCCAGCCCCAGCTTTCGATCTGATGCGGGCTGAGCGACGTCGTCAGAATCGTGCCGATCATGCCGCCCAGCACGATGGCCAGCATCGTGCTCGACATCTGCAGGCTCACGAAGAAATGGCGTCGATGCGGCGGCGCCTTTTCCGCGAGGAAGGCAACCGTGCTGCCGAATTCGCCCGATGCCGCGAAGCCCTGCACGAGCCGCGCCAGCACGAGGATCGTGGCGCCGAGCCAGCCGGCCTGCGCATACGGCGGCGCCACCGCGATCGCGGCCGTGCCGGCCAGCATCAGCCAGATCGTGACGGACATCGCCGCCTTGCGGCCGTATCGGTCGCCGTACAGCCCGAGCACGATACTGCCGAGCGGCCGCACGACGAACCCCACGCCGAAGGTCGCCGTCGCGAGCAACAGCGACCCGACCTGCCCGGCCACCGGGAAAAACAGCTTCGCGATCACGCTGGCGAAATAGCCGTAGATCACGAAGTCGAACCACTCGAGCGCATTGCCCGCGGCGGCGGCCGCGACGTCGCGCAGCATGCCCGTTCGCGCGGACGGCGGCGCCCCCGCCGATCGGCGATCGAGCGCCAGGGCGTCGGCCGGATTCACTGCATCCTCTTTCATCGTCTGTCTCCTCCACCTGCTGGCTGCAGTGGCTTCGTGCTCATGTTCGATGCGCACCGTTACCGCGTCCAACGGATTTCCGGAATATGATCATCACCAACGTGAATAATGGTGTGAGCCTGCATGCGGCTTCGTCGGGCCGCCAGGCCGGCTTGCTGCAAGGGCAAACGCGGCCTTGCCCGCATGCCGTGTCGCGCGGACACTGGCAGCCGCAACGTTCCGCTTTCCGCAGCCATGTGCGGGATGCCGGCACCCGAACCGGAGATGTGCGATGAAGGATGTGTTCCGCCAGCTCGACCTCAACCTGCTGCGCGTGTTCGCGGCATTGATGGCCGAAGGCAACGTCACGCGCGCCGCCGAGCGGCTGGCGCTTTCACAGTCGGCGGTCAGCAATGCGCTGCGCAGGCTGCGCGAATCGCTCGACGACGTGCTGTTCGAGAAGACCGTCTCGGGCGTGCGGCCGACCGCGCGTGCGCGCGAGCTGTGGTCGGCGGTCCAGCCGCACTTCGACGCATTGAAGCAGGCGATCTCGCCCGACCAGTTCGACCCGCAAGCACATCGGGGCACCTTTACGATCGCGATGTCGGACTACTCGGTCGAGCGCATCATGCCGCGCCTCGCGCGATACATGGGCACGCATGCTCCGTCGATGCGGATCGAGCTCACGCCGTTCAGCGTCGCCGACCTGCCGGGCATGTTCGACCGCGGCGGCGTCGATCTCGCGATCGGCGGCTACCTGAACGACTCGAGCCCGAGCAGCGGCGTGCGCACGCACGAGATGTGGCCGATCCACTGGAGTTGCTTGATGCGCAAGGATCACCCGCTCGCGAAGGGGCCGCTCACGCTGAAGCGCTTCCTCGCGGCGCGGCATCTCGACGTCGGGTTTTCGGGCATGCGGGTGCCGGTGTACGACAGCCTGCTCTCCGCGCACGGCCTGCAACGCAATCTCGTCCTCACGCTGAATGCGTACTCGCCCGCGCTGGCGATCATCCGGGAGTCGGATTTCATCGGCGTGCTGCCGACCACACTGCTCGATCTATCGATCCATGAAAAGGAACTGGTGTCGCGGCAACCTCCGGTGCGCATGCCCGCGCGGCCCTACTGCGTGATCTGGCATCAGCGCTGGGACAGCCATCCCGCGCACCGCTGGCTGCGGCAGACGATCGTGTCGCTGTTCACGCGTCCGGCGGAGCAGCCGGGCAGCGCCGGGCGCCCGGCAACCCGGCGCGCTGCCCGCTAGATGCGCGGGTGCGCCACCTCAGACGTTCGACGCCAGCAGCCTGATCCCCGCCACGCCGAACACGACGGCAAGACACGCTTCCATCGCGCGCCGGCCGCGCACGTACAGCCGGCGCGCACCGTCCATCGAGAACACGAGTGCGTAACCGCCGAACACCAGGCACCCGATCACGAGGCAGCCCGGCACGACGGCGCCGTGCGACGCGCCCGCGCCGTTCGATGACAGCGCCACGATCGACACCCACACGAGGATCGCTTTCGGATTGGTCAGGTGCAGCATCGCGCCACGCACATAGAAGCGCGACAGCCGCTGCTCGCCTGCTGCGTTCAGCGACGCTGCCCCCTTGCCCGACAGCGCCGTGCGCCCCGACTTGAACGCGAGCCACAGCAGATACACCCCGCCGAACAGCTTGATCGCGACCAGCAGCTTCGACCACGCGAGCAACGCGGCCGACACGCCGAGCGCCGCCACCGTCGCCCAGAGCATCGACCCGGACATGACGCCGAGCGCGAACGCGAGCGCCGCCTTGCGGCCCTGGTTCGCGGCGACGGACATGATCGCGAGATTGCTTGGCCCGGGGCTGGCCGTACCGATGAAATAGGCCGTGTAGGCCAGCAGCAGGTTGGCCGAGAAGAAGGCGTGGACGCTCATGTCGAACCTCGCAAGGATGGTTAGGGGATTGTTGGCAAACGCGCGCCGTCTGCCCATGGACAATTGCCCTTCCATTCGCTGGGCCAGTTGGACGGGCCGCGCTTCCGGGTTGCCGCACGCGAATCCGTCTCGGTTTTGAAACACCCGTCACATTCGCCGGCGGTTTTTGCCGACCATGGCGGACTTCCATTTCCACCGCTTCCGGCGGCCCGGACGCCCGGCGGGCGCAGGCGGCACACGCGCGCCGGCCCGTTTCGTCAGACACGCGGGGAACGCGCCACGCAATTTATCCCGGCGTTACGTTACATCCGTGAAGCATTTCGCCTCGGCGAGCCGCTCCGCGTACCCGATATGCGTCGCGCCACGCATCTAGACGGCCGCCTCGATCACCTCCGCTACCCAGTATCGGCGGGACTCGCCGCCCGCCTCGCATCGCGGCTCAACAATACTCAACAATCGTCTCGCGGCGCTGGTACGAAAACTGCATTCCGTTCGGGTGACAACCGCGCCGTTCACCGCGCGGACACGAACCCACCTTCGGGCGCATCCACCGGACACGCCCGAACGATCCGAGCAAGTTACGAGGCCCTTCATGGATACGCTGCCCAATTCGTCCGACACGTCGTTCCAGCTCTTTCTCGCGAAGCTGCTCGAACAGCCGTTGCCCGACTGGACCGAAAAACAGCAGATGGAACTCGAGATGGCACGCTCGCTGTCCACCGAAATGGTTCACCTCGCCGAGGACATGCGCGGCCGCACGCCCGACCTCGCGCGCTGCCTCGTGCTGCTCCGCTACGCGAAGGTGCTCGACTTCATGCTGACGTCGCTCGCCGCGCACCGCGACATTCATCCGCAGACGCTGCGCACGCTGTTCCGGCTCGCGAACCTGAAAGTCGACGATGCGTATCCGGCCTGAGCCGGCGCAATGCATCGGCTGCCGCGGGCGTCACGCACGACCGCGGCGGCCCCTCCCGATTCGCGGCGCGCGCATGCCCGACGACCTCGCCGCATGATCGCCAGGAACCGGAGAAACCGTCTGGCCGGCGCACTCGGCGTGTTCGTGAAACGCTACGGCCGCAACGCGCAGAAGCATCTCGACCCGAACGATCGCCGCCACGATCACGACGTCGAGCGGACGATGCGCCGCTTGTCGCCGGCCGACCTGTCCGATCTGCTGGCCGGCGATGACGGCAGCGCCGCCGACGACGAGTCCGGTTTCGCCGAGGTGAGGCCCGCGCCGTGAACGCCGTCGACTTCGACCGGATCTGGTCGGCCATCTGCACAACCCCGGCCTGGTCCGTGACGAAGGGCCAGGGCAGCTTTCTCACGTTCGAGTTCGGGCAACCCGCGCTGTACGTCAGGGAGCCGCTCGCCGGCTCGCCCGGCCTGTCCGCGGCGGCGCGCGACAGGCTCGCGTCGCGGCGCGTGACGGTCGCCGGCAACGGGCATCTGTGGATCTGCTACTGCCATTGGTCGATCGCGCTCGACGGTCACGAACTCGCGCACAGCGAATCCCGATCCGGCGACATCGCGGCCGCCGCGCAACGGCTCGACGGACAGATCCTGCAATCGATCGCGCCCTGCGCGCAGCCGGGTTCGTGGGCGTTCGACTTCGATCTCGGCGGCAAGCTGACGACCTGGCCCTACGGCGACGACCCGGCCGACGAACAGTGGCATCTGTACGACCGGCGTTCCGGCAACGTGCTGACCGCCCGCGCGGACGGCACCTGGTCATATGGCCCGGCGAACACACCGCCCGGCGGCGGATCGTTCGGTTCCGGATAGCCGCAGCGGGCGCCCCATCCGCTTCCGGCCGCACGCCGGGCTGATACCGCGAATCAGCGTGCCAGCCGGCTCCTCCGCGCAAACGGAGGTACAATCGCGCGCCATGAACGCACTTCGCCACTTCCTGCTCCGGCAAGGCGTCGCGCGACAGCTTCTGTGGGGGTTCCTCCTCGTGACGCTGCTGTCCCGCGCGCTGATGTCGGGCGCCGTGATGCTCGATCCGGACGGTCCGGATGCGGGCTCGGTGGTACTGTGTTCGGGCCGCGGCCCGCTGATCGTCAATGTGGCTGCACTCGCCGCCCGCTTCGATGCCGGCGCGCCGATCACACCGGCCAACGATGCGCGGGCGCTCGCCGATGTGCTCAAGCATGACGCGCATGCCGACCAGACGGCGTCGTCCGGCAGCGGCGACAGCCTGTGCGTATTCGGCGCCGCGCTGTTCACGGCGCTGGCGTCGTTCGTGCTGCGGGTGCTGCTGTTTCCCGCCGTCGCGCCGCGGCGCTTCCGGATTCGCTTCGACCGGTTTCCCGTCGTGCGATCGATCTTCGACGATCGCCCCCCCTCCCGCGCTCCTCCTCTGTTCTGCTGACGGTTCCGCCCAGCGGCTCGTGCACGTCGACGTGCGCTGGCCTGCATTCCGTTCGTCTCACACGACCTGATTCAAAGCGTTCACCTGCATGCCCGCATCGCGCGGGCGACGCCGTCATGCGCCCCTTCCGCGCATGACGCCGCGCCGCCCGTTCCATCGATGCGCGCTGGCGGGCGCAACGCGCGTTGACGCCCGTCGGCTCGCGCCGGCGCGGCCGCTCAACGAACACGAGGAGCTGACACCATGTCGACCACCGTCGAGCGAGCCCTCTCGCCCGCCCAATCCGCCCACGCCGGCTACCGGACGCTCTGGCGCTGGCACTTCTATGCCGGCCTGTTCGTCATGCCGTTCCTGGTGGTCCTCGCGATCACCGGAACGCTCTACTGCTTCCAGCCGCAGATCGAGCCGCTGCTGTATCCGCACCGGCTCGTCGTCGAGCCGCGCGCCACACCGCGGCTCGATGCCGACGCGCTGCTCGCGAACGCGCGCGCCGCGATGCCGGCCGGCGCGACGCCGGTGTCCGTCCAGGTCTCGACCGCGCCGGACCGCAGCGCCGAATACGTGTTCCGGCTGCGCGACGGCAGCCGCGAGAGCGTGTATGTGAACCCGTACGACGGCAGCGTGCTCGGCACGCTGAGCGTCGAGAACCGCTTCATGCAGATCGACCGGATGCTGCATCGCAAGCTGCTGCTCGGCAAGACCGGCGAGTTGCTGATGGAACTCGCCGCGTGCTGGACCTTCGTGATGATCGGCACCGGCATCGCGCTGTGGTGGCCGCGAGGCGCGGCGCGCGTCGGGCAGGCGCTGCGTCCCGACCTGTCGCTGCGCGGCCGGCCGCTGTGGAAAAACCTCCACGCGACGGCCGGCATCTGGCTCGCAGCCGGCACGGTGGCGTTCATCCTGACCGGGCTGCCGTGGTCGGGCTCGTGGGGCAAGAACTTCAAGGCGCTGGCCGCGACCGTGAACCTCGGCGCGCCGGAAGGCGCATGGGGCGGCGGGTCGGTGCGCTCGACGCGCCCGGGTGCTGCCGCGGCGCCCGCGCCTGCCCAGGCCGCTGCGCCGTCGGGTCATCACCACGAATCCGGCGATTCGATGCCGGGAATGGTGATGGACGACCTGCCGCTGCCGCAAACGCCGTGGGCGGTCGGCAACGTGCCCGTGCCGCACTCGCCGTCGGCGCCGACGCCGGCACCGCTGCCGCTCGCGCGCGCGATCGCGATCGTCGCGGGCCTCGGCGTGACGAGCGGCTACACGCTTGCGCTGCCGTCCGGCACGGACGGCGTGTTCACCGCGTCGTACTTCCCGGCCGACCCGAAGGCCGAGCGCACGATCTACATCGACCAGTACAGCGGAGCCGTGCTGAAGGACATCCGCTATGACGACTACGGCGCGGTATCGCAGGCCGTGTCGTACGGCACGTCGCTGCACATGGGCCGCTACTTCGGGCTCGCGAACCAGATCCTCTGCGCGGTCCTGTCGCTCGGGCTGGCCGCGATGGCCGTCACCGGTACCGTGATGTGGTGGAAGCGCCGCCCGGCCGGCAAGTTGGGCGCGCCGTCGCGCGAACGCGGCACGCCGCCGATGCGCGGCTGGGCCGCGGGACTCGTGCTGCTCGGCATCGTCTTTCCGCTGATGGGCGCGACGATCGTCGCGGTCTGGTTGATCGACCGCCTGCTGTTCGGCCGTGCGGCACGCGCAGCCGCCTGAATCGTCGCGCGCCGGCACACGCCGCGCGCCGACACGGCAAGCCCGGGCCACGGCGTGGCTCGGGCTGTTCGCGCTCGTGCTCGCGCTGGTCGCGCCGCTGATCTCGCAACTGCGCGCAGCCGCATCCGACGACGGCTTGCCGGCCGCGCCGATCTGCTCGGCAACCGGCAACACGCTCGTGACGCACGCGCAACCGCATGCGCCGTCGGATTCGCCGTCCGACCGGCATGTCGACCGCTGCGGCTATTGCGGCCTGCTCGCCGGCCATCCGCCGCTGCAGTACGCGGTGCTCCTGTCCGCCTCCCCGGCCGTGCGGCATGCGCTGCCCGAGCCACCGATCCTCCCTGCTCGCCCCCCGTCGAAGCCCTACGCGCTCGCCGCGCGCGGGCCACCGTCCGCCCGCGCCTGACGCGCTTCTCGAACGAGCCGACGCACGTGCGTGCCGGCGTCGTTCGCACAGCTTGCCTACCACGCCGATACCTGAAATCGCGCACGAGCGCGCGCAGCGCGCCGGCCGTGGCGTGTGCCGTATCGGTTCCGCATTCACTATCACCACACACACAACGACATGTTTCCCTTGACCCGTATTGCCGTCGCGCTGTCCGGTGCGATCTCCGTCCTGTTCGCCTCGAGCGCATGCGCACAAAGCGCCGCCGCGCCGGCCGAAGCGCCGGCCGCTTCGACGCTGCCCGCCATCAACGTCAACGCGACCCGCACGGCGGATTCGCTGACGTCGAAATCGACCGACGACCTGAAACGCACGCTCGGCCAGACGGTCGGCTCGGTCGGTTTCGTCGACGCCGACAGCTACCGGAACACCTATGCATTCACGCTGCGCGACGTGCTGAAGGACGTGCCCGGCGTGTTCGTCGAAAACCGCTACGGGCAGGAATTGCGGCTGTCGATTCGCGGCTCGGGGATTGCCCGCGGATACCATACGCGCGGCCTCGAGATCCTGCAGGACGGCATCCCGACCAACCTCGCGGACGGCAGCGGCGACTACTACCAGATCGATCCGCTCGCGCTGCAGGCGGTGCAGGTCTACAAGGGCGGCAACGGCCTCGCGTACGGAGCGTCGACACTCGGCGGCGCGATCGACTTCATCACGCCCACCGCCCATACCGCCGACGCGCCGAACATCGTGCGCGTGGAAGGCGGCAGCTACGGCACGGTGCGCACCAGCGCGCAGATCTCGCGCGTGCTCGGCCCGCTCGACTTCCTCGCGAACTTCAGCGTCAATCACGCGGACGGCTATCGCGATCATTCGAAGGGGCAATACGAGCAGTTCAACGCGAACGTCGGCTACCGGTTCAGCCCGACGGTCGAGACGCGCTTCTACGTCGGCGTGTACGTGGTCGACCAGTTGCTGCCCGGCACGCTGTCGCTGTCCGACGCGCTGAGCAATCCGACCAAGGCCGCGCCGAACGCGGTGTCGGGCGACCAGGCGCGCAACACGCGCACCGAGCGGATCGCGAACCGCACGACGGTGAAGCTCGATTCGGGCGAACTGCAGTTCGACACGTGGGCGATCCACAAGAGCCTCTATCACCCGATCTTCCAGGCGCTCGACCAGGACGGCTGGACCTACGGCTTCGCCCCGCGCTACACGGGGCGCCTCACGCTCGGCGGGATGCGCAACGACCTGATCGTCGGTGCGCGCTTCTTCGGCGGCCGCACGCAGGCGAACCAGTACGTGAACGTCAACGGCGACAAGGGCGCGCAAACGCTCGACTCGACGCAGACGGCGTTCAACTACGAGGCGTACGTCGAGAACCGGTTGTTCTTCGTGCCGACCGTCGCGCTGATGACCGGCGTGAAGGTACTGCACTCGGTGCGCGAGTACATCGACAACGGCGGCCTGCCGCGCAACCCGAACTACAAGTCGACGAATGCGAGCTACAGCGGCGTCAACCCGAAGCTCGGGCTGCTGTGGCAGCCGGATGCGAACACCCAGGCCTACGTCGACGTCACGCGCAGCCAGGACGTGCCCGACTTCACCGACCTCACGCAGACCTTCTCGAACACGACGCGCTTCACGCCGCTCGCGGCGCAGCACGCGTGGACGATCGAGTTCGGCACGCGCGGTTCGCGCGAGCGCGTGAGCTGGGACGTGACCGCCTATCGCTCGCTCGTGCGCGACCAGTTGCTGCAGTACACGACGAACCCGGATGTCCCGGCGTCGACGTTCAACGCGAACAAGACGGTGCTGCAAGGGATCGAGGCCGGCGCGTCGGTCGAGTTGCTGCGTAACGTCACGGGGCGCGGCGCGGGCGACAAGGTCACGCTGTCGGGCATCTGGAACCTGAACGACTTCCGCTTCAAGAACGACCCGCAGTACGGCAACAACCGGATCGCGGGCGTGCCGTTGAACGTGCTGCGCGCGACGCTGGGTTACGCGCGCCCGAGCGGCTTCCACATCGCGGCGACCCTCGACTGGGTGCCGTCGGGCGCATGGGCCGACGATGCGAACACGCTGCGCGTGCCGAGCTACACGCTGCTCGGGCTGCAGGCCGGTTACGACTTCCGCAACGGGCTGTCGCTGTTCGTCGACGCACGCAACCTGACCAACAAGCGCTACGTGAGCGACATCAGCACGGTCGCGAATGCGCGCACCGCGAACACCGCGATCTTCTATCCGGGTGAAGGACGCAGCGTGTTCGCCGGCATGCGCTACGCGTTCTGATGCGCCGCCGCCCGCAGCCGTGCTCATTGCAAAGATTCAAAGGAAACCGAAACATGAAGTTCAGATTGATGCTGCCCGCCGCCTTGCTCGCCGCCTTCTCCCCCGCCGGGCAGGCACAGGAAAGCGACGTCAAGCACACCGGCGCCACGCTTGCGCCGATTCGCGTCAACGCACAGAAGGCGGCGCCGCTCACGCAGCCGCTCGACACCGGCAGCCGCCTCGGCTTGACTTCGCTCGAAACGCCCGCGAGCGTCGAGCAGATCGATCGCACGACGCTCGGCACCCGCGGCGACGCGTCGATCGTCGACGCGGTGAGCCGCGCCGCCGGCATCAGCGCGTCGCCGCATCCCGGCAACGGCGGCTCGGAGCTCGGCGCGCGCGGCTTCGTCGGCGCGTCGTCGGTCACGCAGCTCTATGACGGCGTGCGCCCGTACGGCGCGATCGGCGTCACGTTTCCGTTCGACACGTGGTCGGTCGACCATATCGACGTGCTGCGCGGCCCGGCGTCGGTGATCTACGGAGAAGGCGCAATCGGCGGTGTCGTCAACATCGTGCCGAAGAAACCGACACGCGGCGCGATCCAGAACGAGCTCCAGGTCGGCGGCGGCACCGAGGGCACGGCGCGGGTCGCGTTCGGCAGCGGCGGCGCGATCAACGACAAGCTGTCGTACCGCTTCGACATCAGCGGCAACCGCTCGTCGAACTGGGTCGATCGCGGCGATTCGCGCAACCTGTCGATCTCCGGCGCGCTGCGCTACGACGTGACGTCCGACCTGTACGTGACGGCGTCGTATGCGCAGGGCTTCCAGCATCCGATGCAGTATTTCGGTGCGCCGCTCGTGAACGGCGCGCGCGATCGCGCGCTCGACAAGAAGAACTACAACGTCGGCGACAGCGACATCGCGTTCCGCGACAGCTGGGCGACGGTGTCGGCGAACTGGCAGCCGAGCGACAGCCTGAACGTGACGAGCACGCTGTACCGGATGAAGAGCAACCGCCACTGGAAGGACGCCGAGTACTACACGTACCTGCCGTCGACCGCGCAAGTGCGGCGCAGCAGCTTCACGGAGATCTTCCACGACCAGGAACAGTACGGCAACGTGACGGCGGCCACCGTGACCACCGCGCTGCTCGGCATGCGCAACACGTTCTCGACGGGCGTCGAGTTCAATCACACGACGTTCCAGCACGACAACAACTCGCCGTACTCGGGCACGTCGACGGTCGATCCGTTCAACTTCGATCCGGGCAGCTTCATCAACACGGCCGGCACCTATCCGAAGTACCGCAGCCAGGCAAACCAGTACGCGCTGTTCGCCGAGAACCGGCTGGAAATCACGCCGCGCTGGTCAGTGATCGGCGGGCTGCGCTACGACCACGCGAGCGTGAACCGCGACGATCTCGTGAACGGCGCCGCGTTCACGAAGGTGTTCGCGAACACGGGCTGGCGCATCGGCACCGTGTACGACGTGCAGCCCGGCCTCGCCGTGTACGGCCAGTATTCGGTCGCGGCCGACCCGATCAGCTCGCTGCTGTCGCTGAATGCGTCGAAGGCGAACTTCACGCTCGCGACCGGCCGGCAGGTCGAGATCGGCGTGAAGCAGTCGCTCCTCGGCGGCAAGGCGGAATGGACGCTCGCCGCGTACCGGATCGTGAAGAACAATCTCCTGACGGCCGATCCACTGAACCCGAACCAGTCGATCCAGGTCGGCCAGCAGTCGTCGCGCGGGCTCGAGGCGACGGTCGGCGCGGAGATCGCGAAGGACTGGCGCGTCGACGCGAACGTGTCGATCTTGCGTGCGAAATACGACGACTTCCAGCAGACGTCCGGCGGCGCGACCGTCTCGCGCGCCGGCAACGTGCCGGTGTCGGCGCCGCAGCGGCTCGCGAACCTGTGGGTGAGCTGGCACTTCGCGCCGGACTGGACGGGCATCGCGGGCGTCAAGTACGTCGGCAAGCGCTTCGCCGATACCGCGAACCAGCTCGTGATGCCGTCGTACACCACCGTCGACCTCGGCCTCGCGTGGAAGCCGCGCAAGGACACGACGATCACCGCGCGTGCGTACAACGTGTTCAACCGCCGCTTCGTGCAGTCCGCGTACTACAACGAGACGCAGTACCTCCTCGGCAACGACCGGCGGCTCGAAGTGGTGGCGAACTACCGGTTCTGACGCCGTGCGGTGCGGTGCGCCGCACCCGCCGCCGCGCGCATGCACGGCCGCGGGCGCGGGCGGTGAGCGTCACTTCACCGTGAACGCGTAGTGCCCCTGCGTGCGGTGGCCGTCGAGCGCGACGGCCACCCACGCCACCGTGTAGACGCCCGGCGCGAGCGGGTTCAGCGCGACGGACATGTGCTTGCGGTTCGACGCATCGACCTCGGCCTTGCCGCTCGTGACGGCGTGGCCCTGCGCATCGGTCACGGCGATCGAGCTGAACGCGGGCTCGAGCCCGTCGTCGAAATCGATCGCGACTGTCTTCGGTGCGCCGGTCACGGTCTCGCCCGCGGACGGCGCCTGATGCGTCGGGAACGCATGGGCATGCGCGAACTGCGCGCCCGCGAGCAGCAGCGCCGCGGCGGCCATGTGCAGAGGGGTCAGTCGGTTCATGGCGTTTCTCCGTCGATCAGAACAGCGGCTTGCCGAGCGAGCCGGGGAACAGGTCGTCGAAATACAGATGCGCATCGAAGATCACGCCGACGTGATTGCCGCTCGCGCGATTGACCGGAATCTGCGCCTCGACACCGAACTGCCCGTAGCGATTGAGCCACAGTACGCCCGGATTGATCGTCCCGGTCGTCTGGCCCGAACACGCGCCCGCGGTGCAGGTGCTCATCGGCGCCTCGACGACGAACACCATGTTGCTGAGCGGCTGCGGCAAGCCGAGGTTCTTCACCTGCTGCTGCAGGTACGGGATGCTGTATTGCAGCGTCATGCCCCAGCCGAGCGCATTCGGCCCCTGGTCGGACGACGCGGTGGTCAGGTTCGGCCCGAGTTCGGCCGTGAGCGCGAGCGGGCGCAGATAGCCGAGCGACGCGGGCAGATCGCCGAAGCCCTTGCCGACGTAGACGGCCGGCGTGAACGTCGAGTACGCGTTCGCGATCGATTTCGCGCCGGTGCCGCCGATCTCGGTTTTCAGGCCGACCGACGCCATGAATTCGTGCTGCGCGTTCGTGTAGGCGAGGTACTTCACGCCGAGCGTCACGTTGTCCCAGCCCTTCGCGGAGCCGCCGTCCGGCGCGTTCTGCGACACGTACTGGCTCGAGACGCTGAACGCGAGGTTCTTCGTGATCAGCTTGTCCCACTCGTACGACACGGTATTGACGTTGATGGCGTTGCCGCTGTCGTCGGTGGACTTGATGTGGCCGAACTGCGTGTCGAATTCGTCGCCGACGCCGGGGTCGTCCACGGTCATCGTCGCGGGAAAGACGCGGTCGCCGACCACGGCGTGCGCGTTTGCGAAGGAAGCATGGGAAAGGCCGGCGATGGCGGCCAGCAGCGCGGCACAGGCGCGGAGCGCGTGCCGTTCGTTCAAGCGGGGCATGTTGTGGGTTCTCCGGTTGTCGTTCGATGCCGTCGCGCACGTGCGCGACGAACGGCCGCCCGCTCCAGTCGCGAAGCGGCGGCTTGTCAGGCAGAAAAATCAGACGAACTCAGGAGAACGCGGGAGGCGCGCGTGATTGCGCGACGGTATGGACGAGACGCACGCGCGCCGGAATCGATGCCGACACGATCGGCTGCTGCGCGTCCGGAAGCGGAACGGCGAACGCGACGGCATGGCCCGGCAGTGCAACGGCGTGGGCAACGAAGCTGCAATAAGGGCAAGCCTGCCAGTGCGCCTTGACGCCATGCGCGGGCTTGCCGTCATCGTGCGCGACCACCGCTTCATCGACGCTCGCCGTGCAATAGACGGCCAGCACATCGACGAGCCGGTGACGCGACGCCATCATCTGCGAGACCGCAGGGGCGAGCGCCATCATCAGGATTGCGATCAATCCGATCAGGCTGCCGGGCTTGCGGAAACGGGCGACGTGCATGACGCGCGACGAGGATGGAATGCGATGAAGGTGGTGGATTATGCCACGCCGGAATCGCGCTCAGGCGCCGGAATAATCCAGTAAACAGGCTCGATATTACGGAAAGCAATCCGAAAGGATCGAGCGTTGAAACGACCCGCCGTGCGGCGGGGGGGCCGTCGATTCGGCCCCGCGCGCACGTCACGCACGCGTGCCCGTTGCGCGCCCCGCCATCCATTTCCGGTAGCGCCGCGTCTGGCACTGCGCGGCCAGTTGCTGCCTGACCAGCGCGCGCAGCGGCGACACCTGCGGGTGCGTGCGGCGGCCTTCGCTGAGGCGCGTGAGCTGGAACTTGACGACGGCCATGTTGGCCAGCGCGCCCAGCGCCTTGTTCTTCCACCGGATCGGCTCCAGCACCGGCGCGCTGTCCTTGCCGGCCCGCCAGTCGCGCGGCAGGTTCGGCTCGATCGACAGCGCGGTCGCGATGCCGACCATCGCCACGCCGCTGTCGACCACCTGCTCGGCAACCACGCGACGCCGGATGCCGCCCGTGACCATCAGCGGCATCCGCGCGACGGCCGTGATGTCGCGTGCGAATTCGAGGAAATACGCTTCACGGGTCAGCGTGCGCCCGTCGCGCGCCTCGCCCTGCATCGCCGGCACTTCATAGCTGCCGCCCGACAGTTCGACGAGATCGACGCCCAGCGGATTCAGCAGTTCGACCACGTGCTTCGCATCGTCCGCGCTGAAGCCGCCGCGCTGGAAATCGGCCGAGTTCAGCTTGACCGCGACCGCGAATTCCGGCGACACCGTCGCGCGCACGTCCCGCACGATATCGAGCAGCAGGCGTGCGCGATTCTCGATGCTGCCGCCCCACTGATCCTGCCGGCGGTTCGTCAGCGGCGACAGGAACTGGCTCAGCAGATAGCCGTGTGCCGCGTGAATCTCCACGCCCGTGAAGCCGCTTTGCTCCGCGAGTTGCGCGGCGCGCACGAAGCGCCGCTGCACGTCGGCGATATCGGCCTGGGTCATCTCCTTCGGCACCGGGAACTGCTTCGACAACGCACCGAGCGCGAGCGGCACGGCCGACGGCGCGAGCGTCGTCTGGCCAAGCGCCGCCTGCATCTGGCGCCCCGGGTGATTGATCTGCATCCATACGTGTGCGCCGCCCGAGCGCGCCACCTGCGCCCAGCGGCGGAAGCGGTCGAGATGCGCGTCGCTCTCGAGCACGACGCCGTTCGGCCCCGTCATCGCGCGGCCGTCCACCATCACGTTGCCGGTCAGGATCAGGCCGACCTGGCCATCGGCCCACGCCTGGTACAGGCGCAGCAACGCGTCGGACGGTGCGTGATTCGCATCGGCCATGTTCTCTTCCATCGCGGCCTTGGCCAGACGGTTCGGAATCACCGCCCCGTTGGGCAGTGTCAGCGGTGTAAACAGGTTCATGGAGGGCACCCTCGATTGACGATGCCCAACGATAACTTTAAAGTCAACTTTAAGGTCAAGCCCTTTTGGAGCACCGCATGAAAATCGGCGAACTGGCGCGGGCCAGCGGTATCGCGGCATCGCGCATCCGCTTCTACGAAGCGAGCGGCCTGCTCGAACCGGCCCGTCGGCAGGCCAACGGCTATCGGGAATACGGGTCGGAAGCGTTGACGCGTCTCGCGATCATCGACCGTGCGCAGCGTGCGGGCTTTGCGCTCGACGAAATCCGCGCGGTGTTGCCGCCCGATCTCGGCGCGTGGCCGCACGACGAACTGCTGGCCGCGCTGCGGCACAAGGTCGACGAAATCGCGCTGCTCGAACAGCGTCTCGCGCAGAACCGGCAACATCTGGAGGTGCTGATCGAGGAGATCGTGAACAAGCCGGAGGGCGAGGACTGCGCGGGCGCCGCGCAACGGATGCTCGACCGGCTGTGCGCGCAGGCCGACGAACCGCCCGTGCCCGCGCCCGCACCCGCGCCGGTTCCGCGGCCGACGCGCAAGCGCGCATGACTCGTTACACTGCGTCACCTGAAAAACAATCGACCCGCGCTGCGGCGAGACGAACCGACGCGTGTGCGCCGGCTGGCGCGGCGCGACTTCAAGACCCGATCCGCATGACGATCCCCCGCATCAGAGGATTCCTCGTCGCAGCACTGCTGACGTTCGGCATCGGCGACGCCTGCGCCGCGACGTGCGGCGACATACCTGCGTCGTCCGCGTGCCCCGGCACACCCAACCTTCCGGCCGACATCGTCGCGCAGCTTCCCGCCGGCTACGCCGCGCTGGACGCCGCGTCGGGGCATCTGACCGACAGCGCCCGCATCGGCTATGTCGTCGTCGCGCATCGGCCCGACGACTCGATGCGCCACGCGTCGCCGCGCCCGCTGATGATCTTCGTGCCAGGCAAGGACGGGCACTACCGGCTCGCGGCGCGCAACGACACCGTGATCATGAAAGCCGACGAAGGCGGGATGGGCGACCCGTATCTCGATGGCGTCGCCGAGAACGCGCTCACGATCGAACCGCGCACCTTCACGGTCGAACAGGGCGTATTCGCGGGACCGAGCCACTGGCGCGACCGCGTGACGTTTCGCTACGACGCCGCGCATCGCACCTGGGTGTTCCATCGCGAAGTCATGCGGAACTGGCGGCCCAACGACGACCCGAACGGCGATGCGCTGAAGGCCGACCCGGTGCGCGTCACGCGCGCCAATGCGGCGAAAGCCGTCACGTTCGAAGCGTGGCGGCCGAGTGACTGGTGCGAGTCGGCCGAACAGCGCGACACCGATCCGGCGTGCGGCAAGCCGCATTGACGGCGACGCGGCTGAACGGCCGCACCGGCCGACGATGCGTGCGGGCCAGCGATACGCATGGGTGCTGCCGTGCCGCGCGAGCGGTGTCTCTGCCGGCACGCGCGTGCGCCGTTCCGCAGCCGTGCGGATTCGCTTGCGTCGCAGGTAATCGACGCGCGCCGCCCGCGTCGCGATGATGGCGCCAGCGACGCACGAACCGCATCACGTCGAGGAGCCTGCCATGACCGCCTACGCCTTGCGCTCCATCGGCTCGCCGACGACGAACCCGCCGCCCTGGAACCGCTGCGCGGGATCGTCGTAGTCGGCGGTCGGCGCCGTCACCGGGAACAACCCGGCGAACTGCTCGGAGCTGTCGCGCGGACGGAAGCCGAGGAAACCCACCTTCGTGTTGTCCCACCACTTCACCGGGTTGTCCGACGCGCCGTACACGATCGCGTGCCCGACGCGATTCGTCAGCAGCGAACAGCGCACGAGCTCGATGAAGTCGCGATAGCTGAGGAACGTCACGAGCATGCGCGGATTCTTTGGCACTTCGAACGAAGAGCCGATCCGCAGGCACACGGTTTCGATCCCGAAGCGGTCGAAGTAGTAGCGCGACAGCGATTCGCCAAAGCACTTCGTCACGCCATACAGGCTGTCGGGCCGCAACGGCGAATCGGCGTCGAGCACCTCCGTGACCGGATGGAAGCCGATCGCATGGTTCGAGCTCGCGAACACGACGCGCTTCACGCCATGCTTGCGCGCGGCTTCGTACAGGTTGTACGTGCCGGTGATGTTCGCGCCGACGAGATCGTCGAACGGTGCGTCGACCGAAATGCCGCCGAGGTGGACGATCGCGTCCACGCCGTCGACGAGCTGCATCACCGCGGCCCGGTCGGCCAGGTCGACGACGCGGGTTTCTTCATGCGCAGCCGCGTCGCCGAGCGTCGCGATGTCGCTGACGCGCACGACGTCGGCCCAGTCGGCAAGCGCGCTACGCAACTGGCGGCCGAGGTTGCCGGCCGCGCCCGTCAGCAGCAGGCGCCCGAACGGTTTGCGCGTGCCGGTGGATGAGGCGTTCATCGAATCTCCTTGAATCTGACCTGAAATCTGACTGAGGTGGAAAACGTTTTCCAACTATACGCGGGAGCGCCGCTGAACGTCAATGGTCGAACCCGTTGGCAACCATCCGCACTTTCCCGATATCGGCGCGTGGCCGCACGCCCCCTTTTTCTGCCACAATCCGGCGTTATCGAACGAAAACGTTACCCTTCCGATGAAAAAAGTTTCCCCGACGATCCGCGACGTGGCGGCGGAAGCCGGCGTGTCGGTCGCGACGGTATCGAAGTACGTGAACGGCACGCAGCGCTTCTCGCCGACCGTCGAAGCGCGGCTCAAGGAAGCCATCGACCGGCTCGGCTACCGTTCGAACCCGCTCGCGCGCTCGATGATCACCGGCCGCACGCGCACGATCGGCCTCGTGATCCTCGACATCAGCAACCCGCACTTCACGAACGTGGTGAAGGGCGCGAACCGCGTCGCGCTGCAGCACGACTACACGCTGCTGCTCGTCGATACCGAGGAGAGCCAGGCACGCGAGCGCTCGCTGATCGAGGCGCTCGCGCAGCGCGTCGACGGGCTGATCGTCAGCACGCGGATGCCGGATGAAGAAGCCGGCTGGATGCTCGATCTCAACAAGCCGCTCGTGCTGCTGCGCCGCAGCCCCGGCCTGCCGATTCCGAGCGTCGGCATCGACAACCGGCTGTCGACCTACATGCTCGCGCGCCACCTGCTCAATCTCGGTCACACGCGCATCGCGTATCTCGGCTTCGGCACGGCGCGCGTGAACGACGAGCGGATTCAGGGTGCGCGCGACTGTCTCGCGGAAGCCGGGCTCACGCTCGACGTGCACGATGCGCATGCGCCGACCGCCGAGGCCGGCGAGCGTGCGTGCTCGCGCGTGATGCTCGGGCCGCAGCGCCCGCAGGCCGTGATCTGCTACAACGACCTGATCGCGCTCGGCTTCATGAAGGAAGCCGCATCGCTCGGTTTCCGGCTGCCGCAGGACGTATCGGTGGCGGGCATCGACAACGTGCCGTACGGCGCATACGCGGCGCCCGCGCTGACGACCGTCGACATCCAGAGCGAGAACATGGGCGAACTCGCGATGCAGAAGCTGATCGATGCGCTCGCGGGCCGCACCGATGCGAGCTATTCGACGTTCGAGCCGCGGCTGATCATGCGCGCGTCGACGGCCGCGGCCGGCTGAGCGCCCTGCTTCGCGCCTTCGAAAGAAAACGCGCCGCCCTTGGGCGGCGCGTTCGTCTGTCGACGCTCGATCACACACTCATGCGTCGAGCTGCGCCGGCTTCATCTTCGGCGTGAGCACGTGCATCACTGCCAGCGCGATCAGGTAGGCCAATGCGCCGACCGCGAACAGCACCCAGTAGTGGCCCGTGCGCTGCAGCACCTGGCCGATCACTTCCGAGAACAGCACGCCGCCGATCGATCCGGCCATCCCGCCGATGCCGACCACCGATGCCACCGCACGGCGCGGGAACAGGTCGGATGCCGTCGTGAACAGGTTCGCCGACCAGCCCTGGTGCGCAGCGGCGGCCAGGCCGACGATCAGCACCGCGACCCACAGGCTCTGCACCTGCGACACGAACGCGATCGGCAGCACGCAGCATGCGCAGATCAGCATCGCCGTCTTGCGCGCGCGGTTCACGCTCCAGCCCGCGCGCAGCAGCATCGACGACAGCCAGCCGCCGCCGATGCTGCCGACCGTCGTCAGCGCATAGATGCAGACGAGCGGCAGGCCGATGTGCTGCATGTCCATCCCGCGCGATTCGTTGAGCCACTTCGGCAGCCAGAACAGGTAGAACCACCACACCGGGTCGGTCAGGAACTTGCCGATCAGGAACGCCCACGTCTCGCGCTTGCGGATCAGTTCACCCCAGCGCGGCGCACCGGCATTTGCGTTTGCCGCATCCATCGCTTCGGCTTCGTCGCGCGGCTCGTCGTACTCCGCGGCCAGCGCGCGCGTATCGGCCTGGCGATAGAACACGAGCCACACCGCGAGCCACACGAGGCCGATCGCGCCGATGATCACGAACGCCGCACGCCAGCCGTAGGCCACCGCGATCGCCGGGATGATCGCCGGCGCGAACACCGCGCCGATGTTCGCGCCCGAGTTGAAGATGCCGGTGGCGAGCGCGCGTTCGCGGCGCGGGAACCACTCGGCCGTCGTCTTGATCGCGGCCGGGAAGTTGCCGCCCTCGCCGATGCCGAGCAGCGCGCGCACGAACGCGAAGCCCATCACCGAGCCGACCGCCGCGTGCAGCATCGCGGCAATGCTCCACACCAGCATCGCCAGCGCATACGAGATACGCGTGCCGAGCCGGTCGACGATGCGCCCGAAGCCGAGCAGGCCCAGCGCATAGAACGCGGAAAACGCCATCACGATGCGGCCGTACTGCACCTGGCTCCAGCCGATGTCGTGCTGGAGCATCGGCGCGAGCAGGCCGAGGATCTGCCGATCCATGTAGTTGATGACGGTCGCGAAAAACAGCAGCGCACAGACGGTCCAGCGGTAGCGGCTGGCGACGGCGCGCACCGTGCCGACGACGGCAGATTGCATAAATGTCTCCGATGCGCGGCCGCGCCCGTCGCGCCGCACGATGTTCGTTGTCCGGCGACCGGCGCCGGGGCGGACGGCGGCGCGCTGTCGCGCACGGCCGATCCCACCGATCAATCAGGAAAACGTTTTTTAAAGGATAGGGCGTGTGCCGGCGCCCTGTCAGTCGGGGATTTCGATGAGTCATCTCAAATTGGTCGCGGCAAAAGAGACGACTGTTTCGCAACGTGCCATTAACCGTTTTTCCCGGATTTTCCCGGCGGACGTGCGCGGGGACGGCGGTCGATACACAGGTCCGATTCCAGCCAGAATCGGGGGCCGGGATGGTTTACAGTCGCCTCATGCGCCTCGATCCCGACACCTGCTATGACGCCCTGCTTTCGCGGGATCGCCGCTTCGACGGCTGGTTCTTCGTCGGCGTGGCGACGACGGGCGTGTATTGCCGCCCGGTCTGTCCGGTGAAGCCGCCGAAAGCGCTGAACTGCAGCTACTACCCGAGCGCCGCGGCCGCCGAGAAAGCCGGCTTCCGACCCTGCATGCGCTGCCGCCCCGAGCTCGCGCCCGGCCACGGGCTGCTCGACCTGTCCGGCAATCTCGCCGACGCGGCCGCCACGCTGATCGAGGAGGGTTTCCTGAACGTGCATTCCGTCGAGGCGCTCGCGCAGCGCGTGGGCGTAACGGAACGCCACCTGCGCCGGATCTTCGGTGCGCAGTTCGGCGTATCGCCGGTCGAGTTCGCGCAGACGCACCGGCTGCTGATGGCCAAGCGCTTGCTGACCGATACCGCGCTGCCGGTGGCCGTCGTGGCGTCGACGGCCGGGTTCGGCAGCGTGCGGCGCTTCAACGACCTGTTCCTGCAGCGCTACGGCCTCAATCCGCTGCGGCTGCGCAAAGGGGCGCGCGCGTCGGCCGATGGCGACATGACGTTCCCGCTGCCGTATCGCCCGCCGTTCGCGTGGGCCGACTTGATGCGCTTTCTCGCGCAGCGGCAGATCGCCGGTGTCGAGCGGATCGATGCGCAGGGTTATGCGCGCGTCGTGGAATGGCCGAACCGGAACGGCAACGGCAGCGGCGGTTACGGGCGCGTCACCGGTTGGCTGTCCGTCGCGCATGTGCCGCAGCGCTTCGCGCTGGCCGTCAACGTGTCGCCCGCGCTGACGCCGGTCGTGCCGGCCGTGCTCGCGCGCGTGCGGCGGCTGTTCGATCTCGACAGCCGCCCCGACGTGATCGACGCGCATCTCGGCGAACTCGCGAGCGGCTCGCCGGGCCTGCGCGTACCGGGCGCGTTCGACGGCGTCGAGATCGCGATCCGTGCGATCGCGGGCGAACGGCTTGCGGCCGCGCATGCCGGCGCGCCGGTGCTGGCGCGCATCGCCGAACGTTTCGGCACGCCGGTGGACGGCGCGCCGCCGGGCCTCACGCACGCGCTGCCATCCGCCGCGACGCTGGCCGCGCTGCCGCCTTCCGCGCTCGAAACGATCGGCATCGCGCGCGAAGCCGCACAGGCGATCGTGTCGCTCGCCCGCGCCGTCGACGACGGCACGCTCTCGCTCGAACCGATGGCGCCGCTCGATACGACGCTTGACGCATTGCGCGCGCTGCCCGGCTTCGACGAACACGCGGTGCAGTACGTCGCGATGCGCGCGATGGCGTGGCCGAATGCGTTCCCGGCCGACGATGCGTGGCTTCCCGCCCGCGCCGAACGCACCCGTGTGCCATCATCCGCGCCGCATGCGGCGCGCTGGGCGCCGTGGCGCGCGTATGCCGCACTGCACGTGTGGCGCCTTCATGGAGATGTGTTGCGATGACTCCCGCTCACCTGATTCCGAGCCCGCTGGGAGACATCGCCGTGCGCATCGAGGACGATGCGCTGACCGGCCTCTACTTCGTCGGCCAGAAATACTTCCCGCCGGTTGCGATCGTGACCGAAGCGGACGCGGCCGCGAGGTCGCCGCTTGCGCGCAAAGTCGCGGAAGAAGTCGCCGAGTACTTCGCCGGCATGCGCGAAACGTTCTCGGTGCCGATTCACTTGCGCGGCACCGCGTTTCAGCGACGGGTATGGAAGGCATTGCTCGCCATTCCGTTCGGCGAACTCGTGACGTACGGCGACATCACCGAACGCGTCGGGTTGCCGATGAGCGGCGCGCGCGCCGTGGGCGGTGCGGTCGGCCGTAACCCGGTGTCGATCATGGTGCCGTGCCATCGCGTGGTCGGCGCGTCGGGCAGCCTGACCGGTTATGCCGGCGGCATCGACCGCAAGCGCGCGCTGCTGTCGCTCGAAGGCGCGGGGTTCGAGCGCGGCGCCCACCATCCGGTGCAGCAGGCGCTCGCGTTCTGAGTCGCGATACGCGGCCGCGTCAAGCGTTCAGCACGGGCCGGCGCGCTTCACGCTTCGCATACGCGCCGGGCGTCACCTGGAATTTCGCCTGGAACAGCGCGATGAACGACGACGTCGAGTCGTAACCCAGTTGCGCGGCCACCGAGCCGATCGGCTCGCCCGCGTCGAGCAGCGGCAGCGACGCCAGCAGCCGTACCGCCTGCCGCCATTCGGTAAACGACAGCCCCGTGTCCTGCCGGAACAGCCGCGACAGCGTGCGACGCGTCGCGCCGACCTGATGGCCCCATTCGTCGAGATTGCGCGTATCGCCCGGATACGCATGCAGCGCACGCGCGATTTTCAGCAGACGCGGATCGCGCGGCAGCGGCACCGTCAGCGGCGCCTGCCGCATGCGTGCGATCCGGTCGGCGATCAGGCAGACGAGCGCACCGTCCGGCCCCGCCTCGTCGTAGTTCACCGGCAATTCAGCCGTGGCGAGCACCAGCTCGCGAAGCAGCGGCGTCATGCAGAGGATCGCGCAATCGTCGTGCACGTCGTCGCGCGCGATCGCGGCATCGAGATACAGGCTGTGAAACGCGACGCCATCGCGCGTCGACACCGCATGCGGCACGTGCGGCGGAATCCACATCGCATAGTGCGGCGGCAGCAGGTGCCGGCCCGACGGCGTCGCGACCTCGAGCACACCGCTCATCGCATACATCAGCTGCGCCCACGGATGACTGTGCGCGTCGATGCTCACATTGCCGGGAATCCCGAACGCACGCACGTACAGCGGCCTCGGCAGGCGCGCCATCGGCGGCACCGCGTAAGGGTCACCCGATTGTCCCGCCAGCAACATAAGACGTCCTCCGAAGGTCATTGCACGAACGAGCGCGATGCTACCGTGGCGGCTCTTCCTTCACACGGCTTCCACCCATGAGCGCTCATACCCGCACCACCCGCAAGACCGTCACCGCGATCCGTTCGACCAAGGGCATCGGCAGCCTCGTGTCGCTGACCGCGTATTCCGCGCCGATCGCGAAACTGGTCGACGAGGTGGCCGACGTGATCATCGTCGGCGACTCCGTCGGCATGGTGCTGTACGGGATGCCCGATACGCTGCGCGTCACGCTCGACATGATGATTGCACACGGTGCGGCCGTCGTGCGCGGCGCCGCGCAGGCGTGCGTCGTCGTCGACCTGCCGTTCTCGACGTATCAGGAATCGCCCGCGCAAGCGTACCGCTCCGCCGCGCGTCTGCTCGCCGAAACCGGCGCGCAGGCCGTGAAGCTCGAAGGCGGCGCCGAGATGGCCGACACGATCCGCTTCCTGACCGAGCGCGGCATCCCGGTGATGGCGCACGTCGGCCTCATGCCGCAGCAGGCCAACGCGACGGGTGGCTTCCGCGCGCAGGGGATGGACCCGCGTTCGGCCGCGCAGGTGTTAGACGCGGCCTGCTCCGCGGAACGGGCAGGCGCGTTCTGCGTCGTCATCGAAGGCACCGCCGAAGCGCTTGCGCGCCATCTGACGGAAACGCTGACGATCCCGACGATCGGCATCGGCGCATCGCCCGCATGCGACGGGCAGGTGCTCGTGACCGAGGACATGATCGGCGCATTCGATGCGTACACCCCGCGCTTCGTGAAGCGTTATGCCGATGCGAATGCGGTGACGCGCGAGGCGATCCGCCAGTACGCGCACGACGTGCGCCAGCGTGCGTTCCCGGAACCCGCGCATTGCTTCGGGTACGGCAAGCCGCTGCAACTGGCGGGCGCGGCCGACGCGGCTGCGTGATGGCACGATGGGCACGACACGCACGACGGGCACTACGCGCGCTTGCGCATCGCATGCGTGACCCGCGCATTCGCTTCGAACTTCGCGCGATGTGTCGAGAAGAACGTCCGCACGTTGCGGACGTTCGATGCGCCGGTGAACAGCCTTCGCGCGAATTCGTCGTATTCGGCGACGTCGGCCAGATCGGCCACCACGACGAAATCGGGCCCCGGCGACACGCGGTAGCACTGCGTGACGGCCGGCTCCGCGCATACGTACGCTTCGAACGCGTCGTAGTCTTCCGCGGTCTGCCGGTCGAGACTGATCTCGATCAGCGCGGTAACGGCCGTGCCGATCGCCACCGGATCGAGCACCGCAACCTGCCGGCGAATCACGCCGGCTTCCGTCAGCCGGCGCACGCGGCGCATGCAGGTGGGCGGCGACGACAGCGCGCGCTCGGCCAGTTGCAGGTTCGACACCGACGCGTCGTCCTGCAGGATCGCGAGGATGCGCAGGTCGAGATCGTCGAGGGTGATGCCGGCCATCGGCGGCTCCTTCCAGTCAGGTCGTGAAATTTAATTTCAACATGATAGCTGACCTGCCATTTATTTCATCTACTTTTGTATTTTGAAATTTAATTCCATTTGGCTCGCCCTACCATCGCTCTCACTGATCCAGACAGGACATTTAGGGAGCGCGATATGTGTGGAATTGTCGGGGCGGTCGCCCAGCGGGACATCCTGCCGAACCTGGTCGACGGCCTGAAGCGGCTCGAATACCGCGGCTACGATTCGTGCGGCGTCGTGGTCTATCGCGACCGGGCGCTGGCGCGCGCTCGCAGCGTCGAGCGCGTGGCCAACCTGCAGCGCGAGATCGCCGAGCATGCGCTGTCGGGCTACACCGGCATCGCGCATACGCGCTGGGCCACGCATGGCGCGCCCGTCACGCTCAACGCGCACCCGCACTTCTCGCCGAGCGACGCCAACGCGCGCATCGCGCTGTCGCACAACGGGATCATCGAGAACTGCGATCAACTGCGCGCCGAATTGCAGGCGCATGGCTATGTGTTCGCGAGCCAGACCGACAGCGAGGCGATCGCGCACCTGATCGATCATCTGTACGACGGCGATCTGTTCGATGCGGTGCGGCGTGCGGTCGCGCGACTGCGCGGCAGCTATGCGATCGCGGTGATGTGCCGCGACGAGCCGCACCGGATCGTCGGCGCGCGCGACGGGATGCCGCTCGTCGTCGGCGTCGGTGAAGGCGAGAATTTTCTGGCATCGGATGCGATTGCGTTGTCGGGGATCACGGATCGCATCGCTTACCTCGAGAACGGTGATGTTGCCGATATTCAGCTTCATCGCTACTGGATCGTCGATGCGGCCGGCCAGCGCGTCGAGCGCGCGGTGCAGCGGGTCGCCGCGCATAGCGGCGCGGCCGATCTCGGGTCGTATCGCTACTACATGCAGAAGGAGATCTTCGAGCAGCCGCAGGCGGTGGCCGATACGTTGCTCGATGTGTCTTCGATCATGCCGGAGTTGTTCGGCGACGGAGCGTGGCGGGTTTTCAATGACGTCGATTCGGTGTTGTTGCTCGCGTGCGGCGGCAGCTATCACGCGGCGCTCACGGCGAAGTACTGGATCGAGAGCATCGCGAAGCTGCCGGCCAGCGTGGAAATTGCGAGCGAGTTCCGGTATCGCGACAGCGTGCCGAATCCGCGCACGCTGGTTGTCGCGGTGTCGCAGAGCGGCGAGACGGCTGATGTGCTGGGTGCCGTGCATGTCGCCAAGCGCATTGGAATGATGCATACGCTCGCGATCTGCAACGTCGCGACGAGTGCGTTGATGCGGGAATGTGCGCTGCAGTTCGTCACGCGTGCGGGCGTCGAGATCGGGGTGGCTTCGACGAAGGCGTTCACGACGCAACTCGTTGCGTTGTTCCTGCTGACGTTGTCGCTTGCGCAGGTGCGCGGGCGGTTAAGCGACGACGAGGAGAAGGCGCATCTGCGTGCGCTGCGGCATCTGCCCGATGCGATGTCGAAAGTGCTCGCGCTGGAGCCGCAGATCATGGCGTGGTCGGAACTGCTCGCAAGGCACGACAACATGCTGTTTCTCGGGCGGGGGATGCATTTTCCGATCGCGCTCGAGGGCGCGTTGAAGATGAAGGAGATTTCTTATATTCACGCGGAGGCGTATCCGGCTGGCGAACTCAAGCATGGGCCGCTGGCGCTGGTGAGTAACGAGATGCCGGTGATTGCGGTTGCGCCGAACGACATGCTGCTCGAAAAGCTCCGGTCGAACATGCATGAGGTCAGTGCGCGGAATGGACGGCTTTTTGTCTTTGCGGATGTCGACTGCGGGCTGGTGCCGAGTGAGGGGATCGAGGTGATTCGGCTCAATGAATACTACGGGCCGCTTTCGCCGATTCTGCATACGGTGCCGATGCAATTGCTTGCGTATCACGCGGCGCTGGCAAGGGGGACGGATATTGATAAGCCAAGGAATCTGGCTAAGTCGGTGACGGTGGAGTGAGGGGGCGTTTCATGCCCTTTTCAGTGGCAATCCGGATTAGAAGCGTTTTCACGTAAACGCTTCCATCCCGTCAGGACCCAGTTTTTGGATCAAAACGCTTGTTTTTTGACGTAAACGCCTCTAATCCTGCAACGAAAAATTACTCACTTCAGCGAGGAGAATCCGAAAAAGTTACACCGAAATAATTCCATCAAGCGGGTGTTCGGGGCGTCAACCCGGTCTCATGCCGTCAGCCAAAATGAAAGCGCCCCGCGGCTCCAAATAGTCCCGCCTCCACCTCCCATAGCAGATTTTCCCCAAAAAAACGGGGCGAAAAGCAGTAGGCCGAGCCCCTACTTACCTCCCAGAACCCGAAGCATGTAGACTTTCAAGCACAGTCAGGGGCCGAGTTTCCATGGCACAGAGCCTGATGGCTAAAGGACACATCGCGGTGTTACAGTATTACCTAGAGTCGTTCGCAACGCGGGGGAACCCGTACTGCGGACTAGAGAGTTTCTGCTTAGCCAGTTACTAGCGCAAAAAACTTGCATCCAGTGCGTTGTAGCTATAATCGGTCTGTAGTTGCACAATTTTTGTCGCTCGCGAACAACCAATTCTTGTCTCAGCACGAAACAGAAAGCTTTTTGTGCTGACCCCTTGGCCTTCGTCCCAACTATTCGTGCCGCGCTCGCAGTGGACGCTTAACTTCCTGGTAACTCTCCCCCGATTACCAAGTACCAACTGGGCTAACTCACGCTCGGGTATAACTCCGAATGAATCGCGTAATCAGTGCCCTGACCTGTATAGGCTCCGTCTACGGACCTTTAGCAGTCTCGTCACGAATGTAGCCAGTCCGGTCGAGGCTCGCGGAGCAAAGTTCTCCGAAGTTTCCGGCTTCCCCAACCGAGACAAAAGTCGGGCAATACGCTCCTCCGACGCGTAATGAGACGGAACGACTTCGGCAGTCGCGGCAATTCCGATACTTAGCTTTGCCGGGTTGACGGTAACCACGCGCAACTCATGTAATCCCACGGTAGATTTCTCTGTCGCACACCAATCTTTGAAGTTCAGCATTCGTCACCTGCGCGCGCCGTAGGCGTGTTTGATTGCTCTCGGAAGATTCTTATATGTGTCAAATCAACGCGAGCCTCTGCAATTCTCGCCTAACTAAGGGTGACAACCGTCTAAATCGCTCGGGCGATAGCGCCTTCAATCTTTTCTTGACAATTACAGAGTTCAAGTCCCGGCCATCCAAAACGTCTGTCACCTCTCTTGCCGCAATTCTTGACATTCCCAAGTCCATGCATCCAATCATCGTTCCTGAGCAAGCCCCGAGCTCCAAGAAAAGCGGAATAGGCGGAATATCTTGCAAATCCAAACCCTTCTCCGTTAAAGCCGCCAAGCGAAGTAGGTCGATGTAGCAAGCGACGAATTTCACATATTTGAACCTCAACTGCTCCTCGATTTGCTTCATCACACTCTTAATCGTTTCGCCCGCAGGCACGAGCCCGTCATACCCCTCCTCCTTCGCTTTCTCCCTGGCCCTTTTAAGCTGGAAGTCAATCATCTCGTACAAGGAACGACCTCTCATCCACGACAAAGCGAACCAACTGTAGTAACGGTGGGCACGATTCGAAATACCTTCGAGATTCGTATGAATTAGAGAAAGAATGAACATGAAGCGAGTCTTCACCTCGCTGTATTTGTGCTGAGGATGAAGAGGTACGTGCTCCTCGAGCTGCCCTGCGCGAACCGCGACCCGAAGCACGTCATACATTTGCTGCTGACGTAGTGGCGAAATCATCCCATGACGTTTCAGCACTTCCGGCGGAAGGGTCACCTTATCCAACTGCTCTTCTACCACCGCAATCGTCTGTATAGCATCGGCGTGAAGACCGTTTGGCGCAACGCGCCGAACCGTCTCTGCAAGTGCACCAGTTTTGATGTCAGTAACCAAACGAGAAAATACACTTTCGGCGAATGCCGTCTGGCGTACGCCGGAGCGGTGATTAGCGTTTTGTGCGAACTTCAAGAGAGTCTTCTGCTCTGTCGTCAGTGCCGTTGTAAACGCGGCAGTAACCTCTGTCGACGGAGGTTCGTGGGCCGGCCTATTCTTCCACGTGTCATAGCTAACCAAGAAGACGTTCCCGTGAGTATCCTTCTTGAGCCGTCCGGCACGCCCCGCCAAATTCCAGAAGTCATCCGGATTCATCGGCGTGTGGTTGCCTTTCTCCGGCTTGTACAAGAAGATGTTGCGAGCAGGAAGGTTGACCCCCTGAAGGAGAGTCGACGTGCAGACCAATGTATGCAGCAAGCCTTCTACGAAGTACTCTTCTATGGCCTTTGTGAGGTTTGTCGGCATATTGCCGAAATGGAACCCCACACCGCGTTCCACACAGTTTGCCAAGGTAAATTCCGGGTGGACGTGTTTTCGAATGAATCCAGCCAACTCGAGCAAACGTGCGTTCGGTTCACACTTACTGGCGTTTGCCAACTCATTCGCGATGCTCTCCGCGGGATGCTTGGAAGAAGCGTAAACGAGGCTCTGCCCCTCCGTCCCGAGCTGGAGTATCGCATCGATGAAGCGGCCGATTTCAGTATTCGAAGGCCTGGCCGGCAACCTCCCGATAGTGAGCCGCCCGCCTTCAGGCCGCTGGAGCGTCAGCACCATATGCTCGTCACGCTTGGCCTCTTCGAAATTGACGAAAATCAGATTCTGCCGCACTGGCCTCAGATTCGTTCCAACATCCACTACGCCGTGAACGCCAAGCAATCTACCGATGGTAGCTGCGCTCTGCGTCCCAGGGGTAATGAAGAGTAACCTGGACTGCGGCATTCTTGACGCGACGTCTTCGAGGCAATCCAGCAAGAGCATTCCTCTCGCCCCATCCGCGATTTGCTGAGCTTCATCGACAATGAGTATGTCGAGCGACAAATCGCTCTGGTCGAGAGCGGTTCGCAGACGTTCTTGCGTAAAAACAAAGACTCGCGATTGGTGTGACGCAAGTTCGGGCCTTGTTCGAGGTACGCTGCTGATAACCGGCGGGGTCGGCAGTTGTTCGAGCAACCGGGCGAGGTTCCCTTGAACTTCGTGAATCAATGACCGAGAGGGAACGATGTACGCGATGTCGAGCACAGCATCGGATTTTTCAAGCGTTTCTTTGATGAAAGCTTGGACGATGTATGACTTCCCTGCGGAGGTCGGCGCTCTAACACTGACATGCTGCCGTTGCTGCAGTTCATTCCAGACATTACGCTGAAAATCAGTGAACAGCTCGGGTTTTCCCGATACAAGCACCGTATTACCTTCTCGCCTCGCTAGTTCCGACAACGCCAATTGCCAAGGCAGTTGGCAATCGTCCCCCACTTCCGATGAAATGAATTCGCCCGCCGGAAAATTTCCGACGCTTGCCATAATATGGCGACACACGATACGCTCTTCATCGGTGATAGACGCTGTCGCAAGGCAGTAAGCAATGTTCTGCGCTAGCATGAAGTGAGACTCGCGGCTGCTCTGAGCAAAGATTAGAGCCGAACGGAGGAGTTTCGTGGCCAGGGCCGAACTGAGCCGCCTGTTCCCATTCAATAACGAGCTTAGACTGTCTCTCTGCAGGACATCATATGCCGCACAAAACTCTCTGTTTGACGAGACCTCGTCTGCCAATCTTGTTCTAAAGTCAGCCATCCAGCACCTCGTCGAACTTGTCGCGAAATTCCTGCACACTTGGCATAGGCAAAACGAACAGGTCGACTGTATCGAGTTCCACGCCAGCCTGCGCGAGATGTTTCTTTGCGAGACGCAGTGCCGGCGACAGTTTCGTGTTGTAGTCGTCCAAGAACGCCCTCTCCGCTTCAGTAGCCGTAAGCCTGTCTAGCGTCGCGTATCCTTTCGACGTATACGCAAGCAAGATGGCAAATCTTTCTTGACGACGTGCGCCCTCTTCCGTAGCGAATGGATGGAGATAGCGTATGAGCTCCTCCTTGTACTCTTCAGGAAAACCATCGAGGTCAACGTGGTCAGTCGTCAACAGAAGCTCATGCGTTTTTCTGCCTTCGACATCTGCGACGAAAGAGCCAACTGATTCCGCAGCGGCCTTGAGCGCTCCGTGAATCGATGCATGGACCTTAGATTCACCAAATATGACGACAAGCCGATTGCCTTCACTGTCCCATCTTGCGTGAACACCATCAGCTCCATGCACGGGCATCTGTGTGTTTGTCTTCAACCTCATCTTGGATAAAATGATGGGCGCCTCAAGGAAATGCTCGATGAACGCGAACAGCAATAGCTCCCCGCCTTCGCCAGAGTCCTTCTTTCCCGCCGTGGCTTTGATGAACAGTCGTCTCGCTTTGTCTACTAACATTTGCGTCTCGAAGGTTTCCAATCCTCCTGCTCTATCCTTCGCCAACGCTTTCGCTCGCTCTTGCTTTGTAGTGCAAAAAGCTGGAATCTCTAGTTTCAAGGCCTCGATGAGTGCGTCCATCGCCGGCTTTCCACGCTCGAACGCTGGATACAGGAAATGCGCCGAGACAGACGGTTCCAATTTGCCACCCGTCGATATCCGGCGTATTCGGTTCACGACAATATGCTTGCCGATGAGAGGTTTGAAGTACTGCTCGATTCTCGAGTTCACTGCGTTGTTGGCTTCCATTTTGAAGACACGGACAACTGGTTGGTCGAAATATCGACTATTAGAAACTTGCATGCGAAGCATGCTAGCCACATCATTATCGGTCATTTTCACGCAGTTTTCCGCCCCCCCCCAGAAACAGGTGGAGAGAGCACCGTCAAGATACGCGTCTTGCATATCTTGACTCGCCGAACGCCATGAGGGCGCACTGACGGCTAGGCTCCAACGATGATTCGTTGCGCGTTGACGCTTCTCAATCGACATCGCGCGTCCAAGACGAAAACTATACTGCTTGACGTATCTACGGTCGATGCCGCAGAAAGTTGAGGGCATCCTGTCAATTTTGACAGCGGAGATGGTTACGGCGGAAATTTCGTAACTACCCATGTTGCCTGGATGCAAGTGGTTGCGATATCGTTGGCAACGATTTATTGAAAAGATGCAGATGAAACGTTCTCTTTTCGCTAAAAAATTCCCCTCTTGCCCGCCGCCAGCAATTTCGCGAATGCTATACCCCTTGACCTCGGCGCGAGGGCCGCTCTACATGGTCCCGGATAAATGCTCGATACTTTTCCACCGTGTCTATTTGAACTTTGAACGTCTCTACCAGCCCGTCTGGCCCTTTTTGAAACGAGTTGCGCCCAAACCCGTCGTATCCAACTGCTCTGCTTGCCCCGTCGGCAAGCAAATTGCACCAGTGCCTGATAAAGTCGGTCAGCTCATCGAGTTGGTCTCGCTGGAGACAACGCGTAGTCAATTGGCCGTGGAAGACTTTGTTTCGAACGTCCAATGCGTCCACAAGGATTGGCCGAAGTCCATTGTATTGCTGCCCCACCATTTTTTCGATTGAGGCTGCGGAAAGTTCATTTATGCCTCGCTCGAAACCTTCAAAGTACGCTTTCCTACTCGCACCCAACACTTGTCTAAGTTCTTCCACACTTTCAGGACCGAAAGCGTGAGCCTGATAGACGAGATATGTAAAGAGCTTCCGCATTTGCCGCTCCATCTTGACGATGGCGAGCGAAAATGCATCTACCGCGCTGGTTGCGAGTTGGCTCTTTGCTACCAAGTCTACGACTGCGAATTCATTGGCAAAGCTCATTGCAGCCCTTTTTTCTGGTCATCTCCAACGCCCGCCGGAAATGGTGCATCTCTTTACACATACCGCTGGGGACTGCAAGCGCTTTGAGTACCAACTGAGGCGGCCGCATAAACACATCACGCCGCTTTCGCTGCGGCTCCCTCGTCACCGAAACTGCCGGTTCACGCGGGTCATCGAGACGCAATAGGTGTACATCCTCCTACTCACACCGTACTTCGCGGTGACCTCTTCGTCGGACCGGCGGCTAAGAGTTACCTGATAAGGCATAACTAGACGCCCTGCTGCCTAGACCGCCTGAACTGGTCGAGAGCATGGGCAACTGCCTCTTCTGGCGCCTGCGGAATGATGTTGACTGGTATAACTACCTCACAGTCAACCGGCTCAGTGCCGTCGATAATCAGCTCTACAATGCGGTTACCCACGACACTATGGAAGTAGCGCGTGTAATCCTCGATATCTTCTTCCCCAATTTCAACGCCAGCGCGCATACCACCCTCGTTCAGCAGCGTATGCATACGGCCGTTTTTCACGTCCATCGCGAACGCCAGCACGATGGTGCCGTGGGCACTCAGTGCAATGAATTTCACAGCACCATTAACGCTCGCCGTCGGCAGCAGCGTCATCCGTTCGAACTGCGGAGCGGGTGCATCAGGCCACAACCGCACTGACACCGTCGCGCCATCGAGCTGGCCAAGATCTTTTTCCGAGCCCAAATTACCACCGGCTTTCAACGTGGCGACGGATTCTGCGGGCATCAAAGCATGCCACGGCGCTACGCGATCCCGTGACTTGTAAAGGTCCATCTCGTCAGGCACGCCCGCGTCAATTTTGATGTAGCGGTCTGCCAGTGCCGAAATTATGTCTAGGTCAGCGGCAATGCGCTTCCGGTCTGCCGGTATGTCCGGGTCCACAATGTTACCGTCTACGCTCGCGTGAGCCACCGCGCATCGCCCGGAATCGAACAGATGCTGGTTGACGTTTACACCTTGTCCCCGTAACTCATTGATGCGGTTGACGGCCCGCTCCTGCGTGACAAGCGCCAAGTTTTCCTCAACCCATGCAACACGATCACGCGGCCGAAACTGGCTCTCTATGACTTTAAAAAACGACAGGAACGAGTAGGGTTCATGCACCCGTTCCAATCTGCGCCCCTCGCGGAGGAATGCAAGTGCCTTACGCACTTTGTCATCCTCAACAATTGGCATGTGATTACAGCTGAATCCCCGCTCCCCTCCCTGAAGCACCGTGCCAAGCGATTCACCTAGCGTGACGTTGCGCATGACGTGACCGGCCCAATTTCGGCCAGTGATATCTACATATCCCCGCTTGAAGAAACCGAGCACGGACACGAACCGATAAAGCCGCGAAAGGGCTTCATCAATTTCCTCGCGAGTAGCCGGTGTGCTGACGCTCGGCGCTATACGTCGCTGCCCCTCCTGTCGAACCCCGTGGAGCAGGTATTCAGAGCCGTCGTATTGAACCCAAACGTCATCAACTGGCCACGCTATGGACGAGGCAACGCCGACTGTTAGCCAGCCAATCCGGTCGGCCACCTTTGCCAACGCGTCGGTTCCGAAGAAATGGGGGACGTACGGGGTCTTCATGAATTTGAATGATAGCCTCACCTCGCCCTAACAGAAAACTGTTTGACATCCCCCTCAATCTGCCGATGCAAACGGTTTGCCGTCGTCTCGAAGCTCTCGATTGATAGGGAAAAGAAACCCCTTTAACGTTCTCCGTTTGATTCTCTTGGCGAGGTGCCAAATAGAACCGATGCAGGGCTCCAAATCTAAAGGGTTCGAGTCGGAGATGGTCGCCCTGGCGGAATCAGCGGACTCGATTCAGCGATGCTCAGACCCACCCAAAATGGGCTTGCTCGCAGATAGCCGCAGCGCAAGTAAGCTAACAAAGCAACCAGAGAGGGCACTGCAGCGAAGACGCCGTACCTTCGGGCCGTTGCCAGAGCAGGACGAGTAGACGCCCGTCCAGACGTTTCACTCGCGCGGGTAGAGCATGACATGCAAAGGCTTTAAATCCGGAACGCCATCAGCAGACACCGCGACGACGCAAATGCCCCGCCTAACGACCGCTCTCCGGCGCATTGTAGGACGCCCCCGAACCCGCCCGAACGAAATGATGCTCAACCCTCGTGCGAAACACGCCATCGAGCGCCGCAAGTCGTTCGCGCAATCGAACCGCCTGCCCTTCCGTCATTTCCCCGAGAACGATTTTCTGCTCCAGAACGCCCCCACAGCGGGTGATGGCCCAGCGGTCAACCGTGGCGGTTTCATCTTCGAGTACGGCGGCCGCCGTCGAGACTATGCCCGGATTCAATCCCGATACGAGATGAACCGTATGCGTCAGCGTGAAACCGGGAAGGAAATGCGACCAGTCTTCACAGACTGCGGGGCAGGAAGTGGAGGTAGCTTGACGCATGGTGGCTCCGGATGAGTGGTTATCGAACCGGTGCCAGCCATGCTGCTCCCGTTTCGTTGCCGTAAATCGGCCGCATCGCCTCGAAGGCGTCCACCTTGCCCGGGAGGGCAGGTTGGCGTCGGATAGCCCGACTCTGGATGCTTGAATTCTTACGTTCGACATTCCGAACGCGGGTTCATTATACCGAAAATCGGATAGCGGGCAAGACGTGCCGGAGGAGCCCTACCTTGGTCGGGTGTCGAGATTCATCCTACTGGGAACTTTGCTCACTCAACGCCGACCTCTAAAGTTACTTCAAGGTTGTGGTCAATGCCGGTCCGCCGGCCTCAAGGTTGCTCTGTGGCTCAGTTCGGCCAGGAAGAGTCGTTTGCGAGCGTCCGCTTTCAGTGTCTCCCGTCGAAGAAGCGGCCACCCGCCACCCGCCTGCTAAACTCGCTTGCATCCGTTCGATTGCCCAAACCATGAATCCTCGCGAAGTAAATCGCCCACTGTCGGCTTCCGAGATGTCGCTCGCTCGCTGGATGCTGGAACATGGCGAACCGGAGGCGCGAGCGTTTCTCGAACAACTCGCGGTGGCCGAAGTCACACCGTGGCGCTGCCCCTGCGGCTGTGCAAGTATCAATTTTCAGATCAAGGGCAACCAACCTGCGCCGCCGGGGGTGCATGTTCTCGGGGACTTTCTCTTTGGCCCGGACGACGCGCCGGCGGGAATCTTCATTTACGAGAGCGCTGGTTTGCTAAGTGGCATCGAAGTTTACGGACTCGCCGGTGATGCACCCTCAGAACTGCCCCGAGAGGATACGCTTCGGTCTTTCACCGCGAACCGTGGCGACGCGTAGTCGACCGCTAGCACGTCGGGAAGGTGGCCCCGTGCGGCGTAGAAGCTGGGATGACCGCTTTGCGTCGTCGGATTTCGAGTCGGCTACTTCCGCTTCGGGTCGATGAGAGCCGGTCGCCCGTGCGCGACCGAGCCAAGCTGCCCTTGGAAGTTCAACGTTGAATGCACCGCGAATTCAACATTGAATAAGCGCGTTTTCCGGTAGGCCGTGTACGGCTGGCGCGTCGGAACCAAGTTGAGTGAATCTCGACATCGGGTGGCGCACCCGATCCGGCCAGCGCGCAGGAGCCGAGCTCGACGACGCGATCTCGTACGTGCCGACGAAACGACCCGTAGACAAAATGAAGCGCGGCACCACGGCCCAATCAAAACACCGTATGCACCCCCACCCGCGCCACCGTCTGGCTCGCCGAACTAGAAGCCCCATTCGGATCGAGCACGCCATTGACCTGCGCATTCGCGCCGCTGTTCGCCCGCTGATAATCCGCCGACACATAGACCATCGTCCGCTTCGAGAACAGGTACTGAAGCGCCACGCTGACCTGGTGCGCGTGGTTGTCGTTCACCGCTTCATTGCCCTTCATGTACATGTATTTCGCCCCCAGCACGACATCCGGTCGCACGTGCCACAACCCGCCCGCTTCGGCCATCCACACCCCGGCATCGTTGAACGAATTCCGCACGGCGGTCACCAGCGCACTCGCGGTCACGACACCGAAGTCGTAGTGCATCCCGACGCCCCAGTTGCGCACGCTGGTGGACGGCACGCCGGGCGCGGGACCGTACTTCTCGTTCGTATAAGCCACGCCTACACCAAACGCGCCCGCGTCATAGTTCACCCCGGCGCTGACGGCATTGTCCGCACCAACCGAACCGGCCACCCCGCCAAACGCATACATCACGCCGCCGGAAAAACCCGCGACCGTCGGCGAGCTGTACTTGACGGCGTTCGCGATCGGCTTGCTGCCAGCCGTGCGGTCCCAATCGAACGCACCGGTCGGATTGTCCGGGAGCGCGAGACGCTGGAACGGGCCATTGCGAAAACCGTACAGCCCCGAGATATCCCGCGAAATCGCGTTGTTCTTTGAAAACAGCGAATCCACCATGAAGTCATACTGATTGCCCAGCGTGACGCTGCCGAGCCGATTGCTTTCGAGGCCGACGTACGCGTTGCGCCCGAAAATCCCGGTCCCGACGATGCTGCCGTTGGCCATCGAGAACTGGTTCACGAGCGCGAAGATCGCGCGATATCCGCCGCCAAGGTCTTCCGTACCGCGAAAGCCGAAGAGATTGGGCGCGAATATGCCGTCGTCGAACTTGACGTTCTTTCCGCCCCCCTCGTTGCTGACATAAGACACGCCGGCGTCGATCAGCCCGAACATCGTCACGCTGCTCTGCGCCCATGCGCCCTGCGCCACGGCAAGAATCGCCACTGCTCCAAACCTGAGTTTCATTCCGTCTCCGTCTTTTTTATGAAAATGCGGGACCGCCACCTGCTGCGTGGCAGGTGCTCGCCCGGTGCTGCACAAGGAATCGCCGTCTTTCGGGTGTCGTTTTCCCGACGCGTTGAATATGATTAGCTTTACTGATTTATAGATACAACAACCGCCGCATCAACCGGCCTTGTCTGCACTTCGCCAACTCACCCGGATCAAGCACCGCGATAGACGACCCACCCGGTGGAATCCACCTCGACAACCACGGCCTCCAGCGCCGAGCCCGAGCAAGGCCCGTCGATACACACGCCATCGTCGAACCGGAACAGCGCGCTGTGATGGGCACACATCAACACCTGCGACCGGTAACAGGAAACGCTGCCCGGCACGAAATCGAGCGGCACCGAGAAGTGCGGGCAACGATTCACATACGCCCACACCTGCTCGCCCCGTCGCACGACGATCACGGGGCGCCCGATGCATGCTTCGTCGACGACCGACGCGCCGCCGTCAGGCACATCGGAAAAGCGGCAGAGTGGTCGTGCTTCCATCATTCACACTCTCTGCTCGGGGTTGCCGAGGCTCCAGTCCCACGGCCGCACCTCCACATGCGAGAACAGCCCTTCCTTCACATACGGATCGTTGCCGATGAACTGCATCACCGCCTGAATGTCGTCCGCCTCCACGACGAGCAGCGTGCCGTTCATCGCGTCGCCGTGCGGATCCAGCGTCGGGCCGCCGAGCCGCACCACCACACCGTGCTGATCGGCCGAGCGCAGGTAAGTCCGGTGAATCGGCCGCACGCGATCGCGCACGTCGCGCATGCCCGGCTGGTCCGTCGCAAACACCGCAAAGAAACGCGCCATGGCGATCAGCTCCGATCGAGGACGAATGCATGCAGATGCCACACGCGGCTCTGCATCAGCGTGCGCAAGCGCGGGCTTGGTGTGCCGTCGAAGCTGGCGACGACCTGCTCGTTCAGCCTGGCGTCGCCGTCATGGCGGTCATGGCTCATGTCTTTCTCCATTGACGCATCGGGCCGCTCATTGCGGCGCGCGCCCTTCCCACGCGTGCTGAAGCAGTGCGCGAATCGCCGTGCGTTCGATCGGCCTTGGGTTTGCATACGGGTTGCGGCAAGCGAGATCGGCAGCTTCGTCGAGGCCAGCCTCCGGCATCCCGAGATCGGCGAGCGCCGGCGCGATGCCGAGCTGCGCGTTCAGCGCAAACAGCAGCGGGCCGGCTTCGGCCGCATCGTTCCCGCCCAACGCGCGCGCCACGCGGCGCAGCGCATCGGGTGCGGCAACATGGTTGTAGTGCGCGGTGTGCGGTAGCATCGCCGCATGTGTCTGCGCATGCGGCAGGTTGAAGGTGCCGCCGAGCGTGTGACAAAGCTTGTGGTGCAGCGCCATGCCGACCGCGCCCAGGCAGGTTCCCGCGAGCCACGCGCCGTACAGCGCGCGGCTGCGCATCGCACGATCTTCCGGATTGCGCACCACGACCGGCAATGCTTCGCCGAGCGCGCGGATCGATTCCTCGGCCATCAGGCTGATCACCGGGTTCGCGTCTTCCGCATAGAGCGCCTCGACGGCATGCGCCATCGCATTGATGCCCGATGCCGCCGAGATGGCCGGCGGCAGCGACAACGTCAACGACGGATCGTAGAGCACGGTACGCGGCAGCACGCGCGCGTCGCGCCCGGTGCGCTTCAGCCGGCCTTCCGTGAGCCCGAAGATCGGCGTCATCTCCGAGCCCGCGTAAGTCGTCGGCACGGCCAGGATCGGCAGCACCGACTCGAGCGCGATGGCCTTGCCCAGCCCGATCGTCGACCCGCCGCCGATCGCGACGCAACAGTCCGCGCCCAGTTCGCCGGCCATCTCGCGAGCCGCGTGCGCGACCTCGATCGGCACATGCATGACCGCCTGTGCGCAGATGCCGGCCGCACGCTCGCCCAGGATCGCCGCGACACGCTCGGCGAGCGGCCGCTGCTCGGGCGTGGACAGGATCAGTGCGCGGCGGGCACCGAGCGTCGACAACTCGTCCGGCAGCCTGGCGAGCGCGCCCCATTCGAACACCACGCGGGAAGGGGTGCCCTGATAGACGAAGCGATCCATGGCGAACCTCAGCGCTTGAAGTGCGGCGGTACGTTGCCGTCGACGTTGACCCACACCGACCGCGCTTCGGTGTAGTCGTGCATCGCCTCGAAGCCCATCTCGCGGCCGTAGCCCGACTTGCCGACGCCGCCGAACGGGCTGCCCGGATTGACGCGCTTGTAGCAGTTGATCCAGCACATGCCCGCGTTGATCCGCGACGCCATCTTGTGTGCGCGGGAAAGATCCTTCGTCCACAGGCCGCTGCCCAGCCCGTATTCGGTTGCGTTCGCAATGGCCAGCGCTTCGTCGTCGCTGCCGAAGCGCAGCACCGTGACGAACGGGCCGAACACTTCCTCCTGCGCAATGCGGTCGGTCGCGCTCCTTGCCTCGACGACCGTCGGGCGCACGTAGTAGCCGTCGGCAAGCGCCGGATCCTGCGGCACGCTGCCGCCGGCGAGCACGCGGCCGCCCTGCTCGCGCGCGACATCGACGAACGACAGCACACGATCGAGGTGCTGCTTCGAGGTGAGCGGCCCCATCTCGGTGTTCGCATCGAGCGGGTTGCCGATGCGGATCGACGACGCGAGCGCGACGAAGCGCTCGAGGAACGCATCCGCGATGCGTTCGTGCAGCACGAGACGCGAGCCGGCGATGCACGCCTGCCCCTGGTTGTGGAAGATCGCCCACGCGGCGCCGTTGATGGCCGCGTCGAGGTCGGCATCGTCGAACACGATGTTCGCGCCCTTGCCGCCCAGTTCGAGCTGCACGCGCTTCAGGTTGCCCTGCGACGCTTCGACGATCCGGCGGCCGGTGGCCGTCGATCCCGTGAACGCGATCTTGCCGACGCCCGGATGTTCGGCGAGCCGCTGCCCCGCCGTATGCCCGTAGCCGGGGACGATGTTGACGACACCGGCAGGGAACCCGACCTCGGCCATCAGCTCGACGATGCGCAGCGTCGACAGCGGCGTGATTTCCGACGGCTTGAGCACCACCGTGTTGCCGGCCGCGAGCGCCGGGCCCATCTTCCAGCTCGTGAACATCAGCGGAAAATTCCACGGCACGATCTGGCCGACGACACCGATCGGCGCGCGCTGCACGTAGTTCAGGAAGCCGGTTTCGACGGGAATCACCGAGCCCTGCAGCTTGTCGGCCATGCCGCCGAAGTAACGGAAGCAGGCCGCCGTGCGCGGCACGTCGAGCGAACGCGAATCACGAATCGGGTGGCCGGTGTCCAGCGATTCGAGCTGCGCCAGCTCCTCCGCGTTGGCCTCGATCGCATCGGCCAGGCGCAGCAGCAAGCGGCCGCGTTCGGCGGCCGGCAGCGCCGACCACCTGGGGAACGCGCGGGCCGCCGCTTCGACGGCCAGGTCGACATCCGCCGCGGTGGCCGCGGCGATCTTCGTGATGACGGCGCCGTCGTGCGGATTCAGCACGTCGATCGTGCCGCGGTCGACGGCGTCAACGAAGCGTCCGTCGATGAAGAGTTGGGTTTGCATGAATCGTCCTCGATGTAGGGCTTGAAGCGGAAACGGAAGCGCCGCTCAGAACGCGATCGGATACGGCGCGAGCTCGCCGCTCTCGTAGCGTTGCGGCAGATCCGGCGTGGCGTTTTCCCAGACCAGCAGCATCGAGCGCTTCGTGGAGTAGCCCTGGTGCCGGATGTCGGCGGGCATCGCGCAGATGTCGCCGGCGCGCATCGTCACGCGCGCACGCGGCGCGCCGGTGTTCTTGTCGCCGATGTCCCACACGATTTCGTCGGATAGCTGCAGAAACCATTCGACGCGATCGTTGCCATGGAACACCGGCAGGATGAATTCCTCGGTGGTCGGGCAGAACAGGCTGCGCCCGCACACCGACGTGACCGACGGATTCCACGTCACGTCCGAGCGCGACAGGTACTTGAACAGGTTGAACGCGTGCAGCTCGCCTTCGAAGCCCGGCTCGACGTGCACTTCCGGTTCGTCCTGCGCGACGTCGAGGAACGCGCGGTTGACCGGCAGGTCGTCGCGCAGCGGCGAATCGCCCTCGAGGCCCGGCATGCGGCGCGTCGCGATCCGCGTGCGCTCGATCGCCGAGCCGTTGTCGCCGTGCTTGCGTCCGAACGCCGTACCGGTTTCCTCGGGCGCCGCGAACGGGTCGAAGCCCTCGTTCGTCCAGTCGTGCAGCATCGCCTTGAAGGTCGCCATGATGGTGGGCGTTTCGAAGGTCTCGGTGTAGTCGACGCCGGCGTCCTTCAGGATGCCGTTGAAGGTGCCCGCATACATATCCACCTTGCCGTAGTGATTGCGCGTGCCGAACACGTGGTCGAAGTTCACCCAGCCGTAGAAGAAGCCCCACGCCACGTCGCGCATCATCGCGCGCAGGAACGCGTCCGCCGGCATCGCATGCGTGCGCGTCCGGCCTTTCGCGGGCCAGCTGATCTTCACGAAATATTCGTCGCGCTGGAACTCGAACGCGCCGAGCTGGAAGCGGCGATAGCCGGTGACGGCATCGGCTTCGGTCGATCGCACCAGATCGGCGGCAAAGCCCACGGAGGGGTCGAGGGTGTCGAGGGTGGCCATAACGTGTCTCCTGGAATAGTCGAATGAGGTCGGACGAATCAGTGCAGGCAGATGTCGGCCCACTTCTCCACCGACAGCTCGCCCAGGACGGTCTGCACGAGCGCGACGCCCGGCCGGCTCGCGGTGAAGCGGTATGCGCAGCCGGCCGGCAGCAGCGCCTGATGGCCCTGGCGCAATACGACGTAGCCCATCTTGCGGCCGGCCGGTTGCGTGCCGGCGCTCACGGTTCCGCGCCCCGATGCCGGCGGCGTATCGAGCTTGATGAATTCGATCCGGACTTCGCCATCCATCTGGATCACGAACTCGTCGTGCGCGCAGGCGAACCACGGCGACTGGCCGTCGGTGCGCAGCACTTCGATCACGTATTCGAGGTTCTTGCCGGCGACGACCTTTTCGTAAGGGGCCGACTTCGATGCGACCTCGAAGACATTCGAGAACGCGTAGTGTTGAGCGCTGCCGCTCGTGATTTCGATCTCGCCCTTCCGGTAGCTGTCGAGCGAGCCAAGGACGGTATGGAATGCCGTGTCGGTCATTGCTGTCTCCTGAGTTGAACCGCTTGTTGGATTCAACTCTAGGGGCAAGGCCCCCCCGCAACAAGGCACGGGACGGCGACTACGGCATTTGCGTTTCGCGAATAATCCGCGCGGCTCAACGCACCCAGCCACGCGCCAGAAGGGGAAGATCCCACGGCGGTTCGTCGCCGATGGCTTCCGCGAGGAATTCGACCAGCGCCTTCACCTTCAGCGCCTGTCGCTGCGTGGCGGGATACACCGCGGCAAAGCTCAGCGGCGCGAGCTGGAAGTCGGTGAGGATGGGCACCAGCCGGCCGGCGACGAGCGCTTCGCTCGCCACGAGGGTCGGCAGGCACACGACACCGCCGCCGGACAGCGCGTACTCGCGCAGCAGGTGCACGGAGTTCGAGCGGATCATGCCGGGCAACTCCATTTCGACGACCTCGTCGCCGCGCGTCATCGTCCAGCGGTTGCGCGACGGATAGCCCGAATACAGCGCGGTGGTGTGGTGCAGGAGGTCGCGCGGATGTTGTGGCGCACCATGCGCGTCGAGGTACGCGGGCGACGCGCAAAAGAGGCGCCTGACGGTGAACAGCCGCCGTTCGATCAGCGATTCGGAAATGGGCGGAAATATCTGGAACGCGATGTCGAACCCTTCTTCGACCGGGTCCACGACACGGTCATTGACGATGACGTCGAGCTGGATGCCCGGGTAGCGCCGGTTGAATTCCATCAGCGGCGCGCCGAAGTGATCGAGCGCGAAACCGGGCAGCATCTGGATCCGCAGCCGCCCGGTCGGTGTCGCGCGAAGCTCGCGCATCTGGTCCGTCAGCTCGTTGACGCGCCCCACCACCTCCGCGCACTCGCGATAGAACGCCTCGCCCGTTTCGGACAGGCGCACGTGGCGCGTGCTGCGATGGAACAGCGGCGCGTTGACGAACTTCTCGAGCTGCTGGATGCGATTCGTCACGACGGAGCTGGTCACGCCAAGCTGCCGCGCCGCCTCGGCGAAGCTGCTCGCCTCCGCCACCCTGACGAATGCCTCGATGCTCAGAAACCGGTCCATACCGCGCCCTTTTTCGACAGCGAAACCGGCAGTCTACCCGTGCGGATCACGGGCTGGGTCATGCGAAAGGCGTCACTGTGTCACGCAATGGATGTCAATCGGCGGCGGCGGCGCCGGCCCACGCCTGCGCCGACCGTCGCGCGCGGGCCTTAACGCTGCTGCTCGCCCGCCGCCAGCGCCGGCTGCACGGCCGCGCGGCGCTGCAGCACGGCCGGCGCGGTTTCCTTCAACAGCAGGCTGACCGCGATGCCCAGCAGCACCGCGACCATCGGCAGCCACAGAATGTTCTGGATGCCAAAGTGTGCAGCGACGTAGCCGCCCATCGCCGGCGCGATGCCGCCGCCGAAAATCTCGCCGACACCGACCACCACGCCGATCGACGTCGACACGAGCCCGACGGGCGCAGCCTCGGTCGCCACGGGGCCGGACAGCAGCGACACCAGCCCGAGCGTGAAGAACGACGCGACGAACAGGACCCCGAACAGCGCGAGCGGTTGCGGGCCGAGGCCACGGAAGAGGTAGAGCATCACGGCCGTCCCCGCGAAGCCGACGATGCTCGCAAGACGACGGCCGACGAGGTCGGACAGCCCAGGCAACCCGAACTGCCCGAGAAAACCGCCGAAGCCGATCGCCGACACGACGAGGCCCATCTTCTGCGTGCCGAGCGCCAGATAGCCGGTCAGGTACAGCGGCAGCAGCGCGCCGAGCACGAATACGCCCGTCATCGCGCAGCACAGGGCGGCCATCGCGACGAGGATGTTGCGGCTCCTGAGCACATGGCCGAGCGACGCCGGCGCATGCTCCGACGCGACGGCCTTCGTGACCTTCGGCTCACGGATGACGACGAACATGATCGCGCCGAGGATCAGGCCGGGAACGGCGACGAGCGCAAAGACCCAGCGCCACGACACGAACCCGAGCAGCTGCGTCGCGATGATCGGCGACAGTGCGAGCCCGAACAGCGCGAAACCGCTTTGCTGCAGGCCAAGGTTCAGCCCGCGCCGCCGCGGATGGGACGCGTCGGCCGTCGCGGCAAAGCTCGTCGGGCAGAACGAGCCCTCCGCGACGCCCATCAGGCCGCGAATCGCGATCAGCCCGAGCAGGCCGCCCGCGAGCCCCGAGAAGCCCGACAGCAGCGAGAACGCGATGATGGCCGGAATCAGCACCTTCCGGCGGCCGATCCTGTCGGAGATGCCGCCCATCAGCGCCGCGAAGATGCCCCACGACAGGCCGAGCACGCCGATACAGTTGCCGACGTCCTGCGCGTTCAGGTTGAGGTCCTTCATGATCGAAGGGAACAGCGGCGCGATCAGCCAGCGGTCGAGGCCGACCAGCCCGAAGCCGAGCGCCAGCAGCGTGACCGCCTTCCACTCGTATGAGGTATCCCACTCGTTTGCTTTCATGTCCGTCTCCGTGGACACGGCTTCGCCTGCGCGCGCCGCAGCGCGAGCGCACGAGCCAGGTCCGATGTCTTTTGTGTGCGACGCGAGTCGCGGGGAAGTGCCGGCCGCGGTGCGGGTGCGACGCGTTGCATTGCGTTCAAGCAGCCGACGTCACCACGATAGGTGCAAGGGCGCCAATCGGGTATCGAACAACCGGCGAACGCGCCATTCGCGAAACGCAAATAATCGCGGGCGGTGCGCGGAAAGCATCGACGGAGAAGCGCGGAGCGAACGAAAGCGGCGTTGAAGCAGCACACGTTCGCGTGTCACGGGGGAATCCCTCATAGACATCGAGGCATCGGCATTTCGCCTGCGTGAACACGGCGTACCGCCATTCGAGCACGCCCCGGTGCTTGCCGCGGTTCAGCGAAGAAACGCGGCAAGCCAGCCGTTTCGGGGTGGTTGATACGGCCAGTTGCCTTCGCATCGTGCTGCCCTCGGCAGCACGGGGCGGGGCGGGGCGGCCTCATCGGCGATTCATTGAAAATTCAACACAGCGGAGACCACGCTTCCGGCAGGCAAATCGTCGACGTGGCCCGCTCGATCTGCTGCGGTCCGCCCTTGGGTGGCCAAAGCCCTTCGGCATAGTGGCGCGCCCGCAATGCCATGCGCTCCTCCAGGCTCGAGAACCCCCAGATATGGGCAATGCGAGGCGGGCCATCGATCGCGTACATGTTCGCGACGAGATGCGACGTATAGGCTTCGGCTGGGCCGACTGCCTGCTCCCACGCGGCGATCGTCGGCGCGATCCCGGCCGGCTTGAGCCAATAGCGGCGAAATTCGTAGAACCTGCCGAGTGTCGACGGCTCGATCTCGGGCAGGAACGGAAACAGCTCGTAGGTTTCCATGTTGAGACCGACGTCGTCACCGTCGATATTGAACGGCCCGCCGCTCATCAACGCACGACGGCGCTCCTGCTGCAGTTCGCCGACATCGTCGAAGCCTCGCAACACGACGATCTGCCCCAACTCGCCGATTTCCGAACGCCATGCGCCGAGGAGACGCCCCCCAGCCCCCGGATCCGATACCCATCGATGCACACCGGCGGAAACGGCATCCTGCGCCAGCAGCAAACACGACAACGTCGTCAGTTCATACTGCATCTCGACCATCCCTCGCAAAATGGGCTGCGGACACGCAAATCGCACCCGCTAGCCACAAGAAAAATAAATTCCCCCAATCCACAATCAGATAAAACGTTATTCCATATCAAGCTGAATCGACAGCCCACTTTGGATCCTTTTTCCCGCCTGCCCCCCGTATCATTTCTTCCATTCCGAAAGAAACGAGCAAGAGACGGACATGAGCGACACCACCACGCTGCACTACCTCGACTACGCCGCCACGACGCCCGCCGATCCGCGCGTGATCGACGCGATGACGGCCTGCCTCGGCTTCGACGGCATCTTCGGCAACCCCGCATCGAGCTCGCATGCCGCCGGCCGGCTGGCGAAAGACAAGGTCGAGCAGGCACGTGCGCAAGTCGCCGCGCTGATCGGCGCGGATGCCGACGAGATCGTCTGGACCTCGGGCGCCACCGAATCGAACAACCTCGCGCTGAAGGGCTATGCGGAACACGCGACCGGCAAGCGGCACCTGATCACGAGCCGCATCGAGCACAAGGCCATTCTCGACACGATGGCGAACCTGTCTAAGCATGGCGCGTCGGTCACGTTCCTGACGCCCACGCGCGACGGCGAGATCACCGCCGACGCGGTCGCTGCCGCGATCGGCCCCGACACGGGCCTCGTGTCGCTGATGCTCGTGAACAACGAGCTCGGCACGCTGACCGATATTGGCGCAATCTCGCGCATCGTGCATGACGCGGGCGCGCTGCTCCACGTCGACGCCGCGCAGGCGCTCGGCAAGACGCCGATCGACGTGCGCGCGCTCGGCATCGACATGCTGTCGATGTCCGCGCACAAGGTGTACGGCCCGAAGGGCATCGGCGCGCTGTTCGTGCGCCGCGACATCGCGAGCCGGATCGCCCCTCAGATTCACGGCGGCGGGCATGAGCGCGGGTTGCGCTCGGGCACGCTCGCCACCCACCAGATCGTCGGCATGGGCGTTGCATGCGAACTGGCCGCTGAAAAGCTCGACGGCGAAGCCGCCCGGATCGCGGCGCTCGGCGCCCGCCTGACGGACGCGCTGGTCACGCTCGGCGACGTCACGCAGAACTCGGCCACCGCGCGCCGCATTCCGCACACGCTGAGCCTGACGGTGAACGCGCCGGGCTTCTTCCCGTTCATGCTCGGCGACGCGCTCGCCGTATCGTCGACGTCCGCGTGCAACTCGACCAGCGGCGCACCGTCCCACGTGCTGACCGCGATCGGCCTCGATGCGGAAGCGGCAGGCCGCACCGTGCGCGTGAGCTTCGGCCGCTTCACGACGGAGCAGGACGTCGACTTCGCGATCGCCTGTTTCCGCCACGCGATCGAACAGTGTCGCGCGACGGCGGCGAACGGGTTCTCCGCTTCACGGCAGATCACGCCGGCCGACCTGAAGGCGATCCGCAATGCCGGCTTCCGCTCGGTGATCTGCAACCGGCCGGACGGCGAAGGCGACGACCATCCGGCGTTCGATGACATCGCCGCGGCGGCCCGCGAGCTGGGCCTCGAAGCGCGCTATCTGCCGGTGGAGCGCGATGGCATCGGCGATGCGCAGATCGATGCATTCGGTGAAGTGGTCGACACGCTGCCGAAGCCGGTGCTCGCGTACTGCCGCAGCGGCAGCCGCTCCGGCATGCTGTGGAATCGCCTGTGCGCCCGGCGTACGGCACTGGCCTCGGCCTGAACCCGGCACGGCGCCGCTAACGCGGATACTCCAGCAGCAACGCCACCCAATCGGACGTCGCGCCACCGTAGCGTGATGCGATGTCCTCGAGCACGCCGGGCAGCACCGCATCGCCGCGCCGCCCTTCCGGAATGACGATGGGCGCGTGACCGACGCCCGCCGGCTGCGCCAGTAGCCGCAGCCCGTGCTTCGAAACGATCTCGCGCGCGTCTGCCGTCACGACGACGTCGCCGCGCCATGTCCGCGCCCATGCATCGGCCGTCAGCGCCACGGGCAGTTCGTCGAAACCGCGCTCGACCGGCAGATCGAACGTCTCGTGCCGCCAGAACGCCACTCGATTCGCCAGCGCAGACATCACGGTGCGCGCGCTCAGCGCGAACCGGCTTCCGTCGTGACGATCGCTCCAGGCCTGCACACCGATGCGCCGCGCGGTCTCGCGCGCTGCCTCGAGCCCGGCCAGCGCGCTCAGCAAGGCAAGCGACGCAGGCAGCGACGCCGACACGCCGCTCGTCGTCATCACGTTGCCGTCCATCACATAGCGGCGATCGTCGATCCAGGTCGTATCGGCAAAGCGGCGGCGCAGGCCGTCGCGCGAATACCAGTGAGACGTCGCGGCACGATGGCGCAGCAGGCCCGCGTTCGCGAGCACCTCCGCGCCATCGCAGATCGCGACCATCGTCGCGCCGCCGGCCGCCTGCTTGCGCAGCCATGCCAATACGGCCGGGCTGTCCGCGCGGTGCAGCGCGGGCACGATCACCACGTCGGCTCCCGCCGGCGTTGCGGCATCGAATCGTTCGAAGGTCGCGTCGGCCAGCACGCGCAGCGCGGGCATCAGTTCGACGGCCCCCGCATCCGTCGACACGGCGACGACATCCACCGCGCCGGACGCCTTCAGGATCGAGTAAGGGATGACGAAATCGGTCGTCTCCGTGCCTGCGTTGTCCGCCACGATCGCCACGAGCGGGCGCGAGCGGCCGTCCTTCGGCGCGGCCGTCATCAGCGTCGGCATCGGCGTCGGCATCGGTGCGCCTGTCGCCGCGGCGCAGGCCGTCTGCGCCGGCCATGCCCACATGCCAAGCAACATGCACGCAAGCAGCGCCATCCACGCGCGTCCTGCACGCCGTCCCGTTCGTTCCCGCATCGTCCACCCCGCGTCATTCGATTGCATGCCCGGGAAATTACAAGGATCATGCTCGCGGTCACAAGGACAACTCCACCGCACTTTCCGCCATGCCCCAGCCCCTGCAACCGGTACGCGACATCGTCGTGATCGGCTTCGAAGGCGTCCAGTCGCTCGACATCACCGGCCCGATGGAGGTATTCGCGATCGCGAACCGCTACCGGCCGGATCACGCGACGCCGTATCGGCTGACGCTCGCATCGCAGGACGGCGACGACATCGTCACGCACGCGGGCTTGCGGCTCGCCGGCACGACGGCGCTCGCGGCACTGCCCGGCCGGATCGATACGATCATCGTCGCCGGCGGCAGCGAAACGGCGCTGCGACACGCGGCGTCCGACGCCGGCGTGCTGCCGTGGCTGCGTACGCGGCTCGCGGGCACACGGCGCATCGCAAGCATCTGCACCGGCGCATTCGTGCTCGCCGCGGGCGGCTGGCTGGACGGCCGGCGCGCGACTACGCACTGGAACCAGTGTTCGACGCTGCAGGCGCTGTGCCCTGACGTTTGCGTCGAGCCCGACGCGATCTACGTCAGCGATCCGCCCTTCCATACGTCGGCCGGCGTGACGGCCGGCATCGACCTGTGTCTTGCGCTCGTCGAGGCGGACTGCGGTGCGCCGACCGCCGTCGCCGTCGCGCGCGAACTCGTGCTGTTCATGCACCGTCCCGGCGGGCAAGCGCAATTCAGCGTCGGACTCGGCACGCTGGCCGACGCGACACCGCGGATGCGCGCGCTGCTCACCGAGATCGCCGACGATCCGACCGGCGATCTCGGCGTCGCCGCGCTGGCCGCACGGATGCACATGAGCGAACGCACGTTTGCGCGTCATTTTCTCAAGGAGACCGGACGATCGCCCGCGCAGTTCGTCCTGGCGGCACGCATCGAGCGCGCGAAGGCGCTGCTCGAGCGGGCCGACTGGCCGCTCGAACGCATCGCCGAGCGCTCGGGTTTCGGAAGTGTCGACGCGTTGCAGCGTGCGTTCGCGAAGCAGGTCGGCGTATCGCCGCGCGACTATCGCGCACGCTTCGGACAGCGACGCGACAAGCAGCGGATGGAATAGGGCGTTCACCTTCCGGCGGCCGGTGCGAATCATCCCGCACCGGCCGCCGCCCTGCCTGCTACGTCACTCGTCCTGCTGTTCCTGCTGCGCCTGCACCTGCCGCTGCTGGATGAACTGCCGCACATCGCTCATCGTCACGCGGCCGGTGTGCTTCGTATCGATTTCGTCGAAATGCTTCGACACGAAGCCGAGGCCGTTGCTCTGCGCCTGCGCCTTCGTCACGGCCGCGCCGTTGCTCAGCACCGTATTGGCGCCGAGCCGCGCGTCGACACGCTGCTGCGCCTGCTGCTGCAGCGTCGCGCCGGTCGACGGCAACACCGGCGCCGCTTTCGTGGCAGGAAAGAACGGACCGTCGACACCGCGCCCGCCGTGCGGCAGCTTCACCGGCGCCACCGCCTGCGGCGGCAACGCATAGGCACTGCTCATCACGGCACCGAGGACGATCAACGAAGACATACGCCGCATCAAATTGATTAGGGACATGATCACTCGCATTCAATGGATGAATAGAGGGTTCCTTTGACAAGGAGTCCGTCGTTCACGGTCGCTCAAGGGGCCGCCGCCAGCGTCGTCGCGGCCGTTGCGCCCGGGACGCTGCCGGTCGGTACGCTCGGCGGGTTTTCATCCGGCCACGGCGGCGGCAGCGTATGCAGCGTCAGCGCCGTCGGAATCCGCGCGCCCTTGTAGAACGTCTTCAGGTCCCGCTTCATCTGCGGCCGGGCGACGTCATCCAGGTAGATCATGTGGCCGCCCTGGAAGAAGTTCACCTGCAGCTTCGGATTCAGGCCCTTCACCGTCTGCAGCCGCGCGAGTTGCTTCTCGGTGTTGAAGAACGGCGTCGCGAGATCGTGGAAGCCATTCTCCGCGAGCACGCGAAGCTTCGGGTTGAGCTGCAGCGCACCGAGCAGATCGGGGATCGTGTCGGGCATCGGCTGGCCGTCGTGCGTGAAGTCCCAGACGCCGATGATGTTGTCGTTCAGCGGCAGGTACGTCGCGTTCGGCGCGGTGTAGCCGAGGTAATCCGGCATCTGCGTCGCGAGCGCGTTCGTGAACGGCTGCGAAATCAGGATGTCGGACGGGTCGCCGTCGTTCTGCAGCCGCGGATCGGCGTTCGGCAACGACACGCGTCCGTCATACCGGCCGATCGTCGTCCCGGGCAGCAAGCTCGTGCCGAACGGATTCGCGTTGAAGTAGCCGCGCAGCGCCTGTTGCGTGAGGCTCGACGGGATCGACCACAGCTTGAGCGTCGCATCGCTCGGGAACACCGGCGTGCCGAGCGCATCCGGAATGCCGAGCTGGCTCAACACCCACGACTGCGAATACTTCTGCAGCTGGTTGTAGATCAGCGTCGTGAACAGTTCCGTCTGCAGTGCGTACAGATCCTGGTTCACCGGCGCCGGGGAAACCTGGTTGAAGTACGCCGCGACCGCCGCATAGCCCGGCAGGTAGCCGGCCACGGTATCGGTTTCGAGCAGCAGCCCCTCCGTCGACTGCGTGATCGCCACCGCTTCCACCGCATCCGCGAAGTAATTCAGGATCGCCGACTGCAGCACGATGCCCGTCAGGTGCACGCCGGCCGATTCGAGCGCGAGCGCCAGCATGTCGGTGCGCGGCGTGCCGTACGATTCGCCGTACAGGTAGATCGGCGACGTGCCGCGGCTGTTGACGTTCAGGTAGCGCTGGATGAAGTCGCGCATGATGTTCACGTCCGCATCGGAACCCCAGTACTTCTGGTTGGTGTTCGGCAACACGGCTTCCGACAGCCCGGTGCCGGGCGGGTCGATGAACACGAGGTCGGTGGTGTCGATCAGGCTTTCGGCGTTGTCGACGAGCGGATAGTTCGGCCAGTTGCTGCCGAACAGCGGATCGGGCGTGGCCACGCGGGTCGGCGCGAACGAGCCGAGCCGCAGCCAGATCGACGACGAGCCGGGGCCGCCGTTATAGACGAACGTGACGGGGCGCGGCTTGCCGTTCGTGCTCGGCGCGGTGTAGGCGACATACGACATCGACGCTTCCGGATTGCCGTTCGCGTCCTGCGCGGTCAGGTGGCCGGTGGTCGTCGTGTAGTTGACGGTCGTGCCGCCGTTTTTCCACTGGTAATGCATGACGGCCGTTTTCTCGGACACCTGCCCGGGGGCGAGGCCGTCGGTCGCATTCATCGAATACGCGACCGGGTCGACGTACGGCTGGTTGGCCGGCGTCTGGCCGGCCGCCTGTTGCGCGCTGGCCTGCTGGCTGGCGGTGGCCTGCGCGAGGCTCGACGCACCGACGGACGACGAATCGTCGCCGCCGCATGCCGCGAGCGCCAAGGTCATGACGGTCAATGCACCTAGCCCGGCCAACCGGCCGTGACGGCCACGGCGGCTGCCGGTACAGTTCCTGTCTGGTTTCATCTCTGTCCTTTGGTTCGGATACCGCATCACAAAGGCCGCCAACGCCTGCGAAACGCGCAGACCGACCCGCCACTCGCGTTGCACGGTCGGCAGTCGGCGGTTGGGGATTGGACTTCTAAGAGACTGAACTTGATACAGACACAGCAAACTGCCGGCGAGAATGGTGCTCGGACGCCCCCTGCAGTTTGGACAACTTTTATATGACCCAAATTTACGACAACACAAAAATAGGCGGTGCTGCGCCGCGTTGTCAAAGATCATTCGGATATTAAAAATCCCGCAATGATGCTAACGGCCGACAGTGTCTGGCAATTGAAAGAAAGCGGGAATATTCGTGCATTGCACGCTTTATCGACAATAATCCGCCGAATCGGCGGCTTTTAACGCACGACCGGCAATCCTTTACTGGCACCGGCATCGCGCCTCGAAAGCCTTCAGATCGCCGGAATTATTCTTTCATTTTAATTATCGGCGATCGATTAATTCAGCACGACATCACGCATGAGCCGTCACTCGATGATTCGAGTCGCTTCAACGATTTTTCAAATGATGCACTTATCCGCATCACGCCATCCATAAAATACCGATTTCACTGATTCATGAGAATTTCAGCGGAATTATTTACCCGCAATCCGGCCGGCCGGTGCGGCCGGGATGAAACGCGGCGTGCAGCCGCGCCGCACGCCGCGCCCCACCCGCGTTCAATCCGCCATCACTTCCCGCCGCCCGGCAGCGCGATATCGATCAGCACCGGATCGTGATCCGACGAACGATACGCATCCGGCGCGTAGAACGTCTTCTGCTGCTCCGCCGACTTGTACGCGAGCGTGTACTGCAGCGCGACCGGCTCGTCCGCGTTGATGTGCCATTCGTGCACGGCCTTCACGTGCGACGCGAGCGGCAACGTCGCGAGCGCGTGATCGAGATAGCCGGCTTCGCCGTTGTACACGTAGCTGTACGCATTCGCGCCGATCCAGCGCGCGACGAGGTTGCGGTAACCGCGCGATTCCAGCGTGCGGATCGGGTCTTCGTACGTGTAGCTGTTGAAGTCGCCGATCAGCAGCACGCCCTGCCCCGCGACGCCCGTCGGGTTGCCGGCGAGCCAGTCGGCCAGCTTGGCCGCCGCGCGCGTGCGCGTCGGGTTCCAGCAGCCCTGGCCGTCACCCTGGTCGAGATCGTCGTTCGCGGCGTCCGGGCAGTTCTTCGACTTCAGGTGGTTGACCGCGACCGTCAGCGACTGCTTGTTGCCACGGATCAGCCGGAACGACTGCGCGAGCGGCTGGCGGTTCTTGTCGTCGATCGCGAGCGTGGCCGCGCGGCCGACCGGCTCGACCTTGCGGCTGTCGTAGATCATCGCGACCGTGATCGCATCGCCGCCGAGGCGCGGCACGCCCGGATCGACGACGCGCCAGTGGTTGCCGAGCTTCGCCGCGAGCTGGCGCACCGCGCTCAGTTCGCCGTAGCCGTTGTTCTGGATTTCCATCAGGCCGATCACGTCGGCGTCGATCGCCTTCAGCGCGCTGACGATCTTCGCTTCCTGGCGCTGGAATTCCTGGAAGTTCTTCGCACCGCGGTTGTTCGGATCGTCGAAGCCGCCGCCGAGACCGTTGCCGTTGAAGTAGTTCAGGACGTTGAACGACGCCACGCGCAGATTCGATTTCGGATCGCGTGCCGGTGCGGGGGTGCGCGGGTTCGTGCGCGCTTCGAATGCCGGCACGGCGGCGCCCGGCAGCGGCTGCACGCGCCATGCGCCGTAACGCACTTCGAGCACGCCTTCGATGTCGCGCACCGTGTAGCCCGCACGCAGCGTGTTCGCGGCCGACAGGCCCGGCGCCGGGTACGGCACCGTGGCGGGGTTCTGCTTGTTCGAGCCGTCGTCGAGGATCAGGCGATTGCGTGCGTTCGCATCGATCTGCGTCTGCGCCTGCGCGGGCGGCACGACGCTCGTCGGCGTGCGCAGGCGGCCGTTGCTGAGCATCACGCTGCCGTAGCGGCCGAGTTCGTAGTTGTCGGTGACGTTCAGCGTCTGCGGCAGGCGCACGAGCATGCCTTCATACGCGGCGAACGCGTTCGGGCTGTCGACCGGCAGCGTGAGCGTCGCGGGCCTGACCGTCTGGCCGTTCGCGCACACCGCGATCGCGCCCGACTGCGTGAGCTGCGTCTGGCCGTATTTCTCCTCGACCTTGCCCGTCACGTGCACGAGGTCGCCCGCTTTCGCACGCACCTTCGGCGCGTAGACGAACAGCCCCTCGGACACGCCCGGCTGGTTGCGGCGCTGCGCGTCGGCCTGCTGGACGAAGAAGCCGCCGAAGCCGTCCGTGCCGCCGAAATCGGCGGTGACGACGGCTTCGATCGACACGTTCTGGCCGGCGAGCGGCGACGGCGCGCCCGGCCCCTGGATATCGGCGATCGGCGTCGCGCTGCCGCCGCAGTTCGGACTGACGGGCGCGGCGGCGGCCGCGAAAACCGGCGCGGCGAGCGTCGGGAGCAGCAATAGCGGAGTAATGAGGCGGATTGTCGAGCGCATGACGGGGAATCCCGGTTGTGAGGGTGGCGAAAGCTTAGCGGCGCTCAATGACAGCTTTTGGTAATCGAAAGACAGGTAGATGTAACTATTTTTATCGTGGTGCGATCGCAGCTACCGTGCGTTTACGCCTGAAAAAGCGGGGAAATCGTCTGATGAAATCCAGCCATGCTCGTGACGATTGCCCCGCGTGCCCTCTCCACTGCGGCGTCGCGCCGTCTCGCTACACCGTGCCAGGCAGCGCGCTCGACACGAGAACCGCCGCAACCATCAGCACGCCGCCGAGCACCACTGCCTCGATCCGCAACACTGTGCCGAATCGTTGCAACAACCCGACCGGCATCGAGGCTGCCGGATCTTTCAGCGCCGCCAACAGATTCGGCATCCCGAGGAAGCGGTTGTGTCCGCCAAGTGCCGCCGCGATCAGCACGAGCGCGAGCTTCAGCAGCAGGATCTGCCCGTACGTCGACGCGAGCAGGTTGGCGGGCGTATCGACGCCGCGCCAGCCGTTGTACGCGCCGGTCGCGAACAACACGATCAATGCGCAGGTCGATGCATCGGAAAGCGACTGCACGAACGACGCGCCTGTCATGCGTTCGCTCGCGGGCATCGCGGCGAACCTCGGCATCACGCCGAATGCCGTCACGAGCACGAGCCCGACCCACGCGCTAATCGCCAGCAGATGCAGCCAGTCGATCCACACCGGCACGCTGAACAGCCCGGCATCCACCGGATGGCCGCCATTGCTTCGTGCGAGCGCGACGCTGGTAAGCGCGGCCCATATCGCCAATCGCGAGCGCATGACGTTCGCATGCGTGAGAAACGACAGCGCCACGACCACCGCCATGAACACCGCGCCGGCCAGCCACGCGTGACCGAACCCGGTGCCCGCGAGCATTGCGCACACAGCCGGCCCCACGTCGAGCAACGACACCTCGCTCATCAGCGCGCAATGCGCCCAGAACGCGGTGATGCTCGCGGCCAGCGATATGACGGACGCGATGCGCAGCGTCGCGACGAGCCGCCGCCCGATGCCGTGCTGCCACGCCGACGCGCCGCGCGCGAGCCAGTGGCTGCCGAGCAGCGCGCCGACGATGACGGCAAACCCGGCGTTCTGGATCGCGACCGACACGAGCCGCAGGAGGCCGACGAAGCCGTCGTTCACCCCTTCACCCTGAACGTATAGGTGCCCTTCGTGCGATGCGCATCGGCCGTCATCGCCGCCCACTGCACCGTGTACGCGCCGGGCGCGAGCTTCGGCATCGCGACGGTCATCACGCGCGGGTTCGCCGCATCGACCTTCGCCTTTTCCTGCGTGACGGCGTTGCCGTTCGCATCCGATACCTTCACCGAGCTGAACGCCGGTTCGAGGTCTTCGTTGAAGGTGAGCCGCAACGTGTCGGGCGCGGTGTCGACCGTGCTTCCTGTCGCCGGTGCTGCGCTTTCCAGCCTGCCGTGCGCCGAGGCCGCGATCGGTGCGGCGGCGAGAATCGCACCGGTCGAGACGATCGCGGCCAGTCGCGTGAGGTTCGTTATCTTCATGGTCACGCTCCGCGTCACGGCTTCTTCAGCTCGACGACGGTCAGCGCACCGTCCACGTCTTGCGCAACGAAGTCGATCCTGTCGCCGGCCTTCACCTGCGACAACATCGCCGGGTCCTTCACCTTGAACACCATCGTCATCGCGTCCATCCCGAGGTTTTCCAGCGGGCCGTGCTTGATCGTCAGCTTGCCGGCGGTCGTATCGACCTTGCGGATCTCGCCGTGCGACATGCGTTGTTGCGCCGCGGCTTCCTGCTTCGCACCGCCGCTCATGTCCATGCCGGCCATGTCACCGGCCGCGTACGACGCAGCGGAAAACGCCCATGCGCAACCCATCGCCATCAAAACCAGTCCCTTCTTCATCGTGTCGACTCCCTGTGAATGAAATGAAACCGGCGGCCGCCTGTGAGCAGCCGCCGCATGCTGCTGCTCAGCCGTCCGGCAGTTCGCCGGTGTACTCGTACGCGACAGTGCCCTTCGGATGCCGGAACCAGCCCGGATCGCGATAGTCGTTGCGGCCGAGCCCCTGCCGCACCTTGCAGACCGTGAACATCCCGCCCATCTCCAGCGGCCCGAACGGGCCCGTGCCCGTCATCATCGGCAGCGTGTTGTCGGGCAGCGGCATCTCCATGCCGCCCATCGCGCCGCCCGTGCTGCCCATCGCCATGTAGTCGGGCACGAGCTTGCCGATGCGCTGCGCGAGATCCTTCTGCGGCACGCCGATCAGGTTCGGCACCTGGTGGCCCATCGCATTCATCGTGTGATGCGACTTGTGGCAATGGAACGCCCAGTCGCCCGGGCGATCGGCAGTGAACTCGATCGCGCGCATCTGGCCCACCGCGACATCGGCCGTCACTTCCGGCCAGCGCGCGGTCGGCGGAATCCACCCGCCGTCGGTGCCCGCGACTTCGAAGCTGTAGCCGTGCAGGTGGATCGGGTGGTTCGTCATCGTCAGGTTGCCGAAGCGAATCCGCACGCGGTCGCCCGCGCGCACCGGCAGCGGATCGATGCCCGGGAACACGCGCGAGTTGAAGGTCCACATGTTGAAGTCGGTCATCTCGTTCACGCGAGGCGTGTAGCTGCCCGGATCGATGTCGTACGCGGCGAGCAGGAACACGAAATCACGATCGACCGGCATCGTGCCGCGGTCCTTCGGATGCACGATGAACATGCCCATCATCCCCATCGCCATCTGCACCATCTCGTCGGCGTGCGGGTGGTACATGAACGTGCCGTGCGCTTCCAGCTGGAACTCGTAGACGAAGGTCTTGCCGGGCGGGATATGCGGCTGCGTGAGGCCGCCGACGCCATCCATCCCGTTCGGCAACCGCAGCCCGTGCCAGTGGATCGTCGTGTGCTCGGGCAGCCGGTTGGTCACGAAGATTCGCACCTTGTCGCCTTCGACGGCCTCGATCGTCGGGCCCGGCGACTGGCCGTTGTAGCCCCACAGGTGCGCGTTCATGCCGGGCGCCATTTCGCGCACGACGGGTTCCGCCGTCAGGTGGAATTCCTTCCAGCCGTTCTTCATCCGCCACGGCAGCGTCCAGCCGTTCAGCGTCGCGACGGGCGTGTACGGGCGGCCGTTCGGCGGCATGAGCGGCGGCTGCGTGGCGGTCTTCGCCATCGTGGGCGCTTCGGGCAGCGACGCGGCGCCGGCCTTGCTGACCATCGCCGCGCCCAGCAGCGCGGCGCCCGAGCCGCTGAGAAATTGTCGACGGGACACCATGTCAATGACCTTCCGGATGCGGTTGCGTCGCGGGCACCGGTTGCGCCGCGGGGGTGGAAGCCGGCTGCGGCGCAGCGTCGGCGTTTGAAGTGGATGCGGGTTCGACGGATTGCGTCGTGCGCGGCGTGGCGCCCTCGGTCGGCAGCCGGCCCCCAACGGCCATCTGCAGATCGGTTTCGGCGAGCCAGTAATCCTTCAGCGCATCGATGTAGCCGTTGACCGCGCCGACCTGTTCGCGTGCGTCGGTCAGCAGCTCGAACACGCTCGCGAGCATCCCGTTGTAGCGCAGCAGCAGCTCGTCGGAGATCGTCTTGCGCAGCGGCACGACTTCGTCGCGATAGTGGGCCGCGACGTCGTAGCTCGTCACATATGCCGCATACGACTCGCGCACTTCGGAACGCGCATCGATGGCCGTCTTCGCGAGCCGGTTCGCCGACTGCATGTAGACGGCCTCGGCCCGCGCGACCTTCGCGCCGCCCCAGTCGAACAACGGAATCTCGACGCTGATCTCGTAGCCGTGCTCGTGCCCCTTGCCGGTCTCGTAGTTGTTCACGTAGCCGAGGTCGACCGCATTGACGAAGCGCGTGGCCTTGCTCAGCCCGAGCGACGACGCGACGCCCTGCGTCTGCAGCTTCGCGGCCTGGATGTCGAAGCGGTTGGTCATCGCGAAGCGTTCAAGATCGGGCAGGTTCGGCCGCGCTTTCGGCAGATCGGGCAAGCGCTCCGGCAGCGCGTACTGCGTGCGCTCGCCCCACAGGCCCATCGCGCGCGTGAGCTTCTCGCGCGCGGCCACGGCCTGCTGGCGCGCCTTCGCGTGCTGCGCGACCGCGTCGGCATGAAACGCCTGTTCGCGCGCGTAATCGAGGCGGCTGAAGTTGCCGGCCTGCCGCATGCGCAGCGCGAGTTCAGCGGCGGCGCTCGCGGCATCGCGCACCTGCTCTGCATAGTTCGCGGCCTGCTCGGCTGCGACGGCCTCGACGTACGCATGGCGTGCGTCCGCTGCGACCTTCAGCATCGCGTCGGCCGTCTCCAGCTTGGTCTGCTCGAAGCGGCGGCGCTCGATGTTCGTCGCGAGCGGCATCGTCAGCAGCGCGAACACGTTCGCCGAGAACGTGCGGCCGAGCGTCAGCTCGCCGTCGCCGGCGCGTGTGCGGCTGAACGCGAAGCGCGGGTTCGGCAGCCGGCCGGCCTGGACGAGATCGGCCTCCGATAGTCCCAATTCCGCGTAGGACGCCTGCAGGCCACGGTTGTTCAGCAGCGCGACCTGCACCGCGTCGTCGATCGACAGCGGCTTGGCAAGCAACTCCTTCGTCCGTTTGTCGACGGCTTCGCGGTCGGCGTCGGTCTTGACCACGATCGCATCTTGTCCGATGCGTTCCGATGCGGCGGACGACACCGTGTCGAAGCCGCCGTCCTTCGAGAACGTCGTGCAGCCGGCGAGGAACACCAGCATGGCCGCGGCCGCGCCGATCCTCGGCGATATCGCAAGCATCGTCATTGCGCGGCTCCTCCATGTTTCGAATGCGCGGCGCCGCTTCCGGCCGTGCCGCCAGTCGCTCGTCCTTTCGCCGGTCGTTCCATCACGTCCCGGTTCAGTTGCTTCCAGCCCGGGCCTTCGTCGTCCCGGTACGGCCGGTAGCCGTCGAACGCGGACGTCACTGTGACGTCCGGCACCGCCGCAGCGGCGTCCGCCGGATCGGGCAACGGGGTTTGCGCAGGCGCGAACGACGGCACCAGGGCCGCCGCGCCAAGCAGCGCCGCAGTAATCAATCGCATGAATGGGTCTCGTCTTGAGTCGCCCGGCGGACGGGATGCCGCCGCCGGAGCGGATTGCGGAGCGCGGCCGGTTGGGGCCGCGGGCTGGGGCTAGACGAGAAGCCGGCGCGGCGGCCGGTCGATGCCGCCGGTCAGGAACGACACGACGACCGGCGTCGGCGCGAACGAGACGATCGCGATACCGGTACCCGACGCAACGGACATCGCGGGAAGATCCGCCATGCTGGTGCCGAGGCAGCAGGACCCGCACGCGGCGCACGGCTGGGCATGTCCCGCATGATCACCGTGCGCGTGCGTATGCTGGCCACCCTGCGTGCCCGGCATCGCATGCGGCACGGCCGAGTCACCAGCGCTTGCCCCGCTCTCCGCGTACGGCATTGCCACGCCCGCACCCGCACATGCCATCGACACGGTCGCGAACGACTGGATCGGCAGGCTCAGCGCCAGCAGCACGACGACGAAGAATTTGCGCCAGTACGACATGGATGCGGAATCACGCAGGCAACGACCGGATGGGCCGGCGCGACGCGTAGACGGCGCGCTCCGGGGACAAGACGGCCGCAGCTTATCGCCGCCGCGGTGACGACGACATGGCCGATACATGACCGGGGTTTCATGAAAATTCCGTCATCCTCCGGTCATCCTTCGCGCACGCGCGGCGCCGTAAGCTCACGCGTTACACTGACCGACTGGAATCACGGACAGCCTGCCCCACCATGCGGATACTGATAGTCGAAGACGAACCCAAGATGGCGTCGTACCTCCGGAAGGGGCTGATGGAGGCGAGCTACACGGTCGACGTCGCGGAAAACGGCAAGGACGGGCTGTTCCTCGCGCTGCACGAGGATTTCGATCTCGTCGTGCTCGACGTGATGCTGCCGGAACTGAATGGCTTCGAGGTGCTCCGGCGGCTGCGCGCGCAAAAGCAGACGCCCGTGCTGCTGCTCACGGCGCGCGAGGCGATCGAGGACAAGGTCGCCGGGCTCGAACTGGGCGCCGACGACTACCTGCTCAAGCCGTTCGCGTATGCCGAGTTCCTCGCACGCATCCGCTCGCTGCTGCGGCGCGCGCCGCGCAACGTACGCGACATCCTGCATGTCGCCGATCTCGAAGTCGACCTGATCCGCCGCCGCGTGCGGCGCGCCGACACCCGCATCGACCTGACCGCACAGGAATTCGCGCTGCTGCAGTTGCTCGCCGAGCGCGAGGGGGAAGTGCTGACGCGCACCTTCATCACGTCGCAGATCTGGGACATGAATTTCGACAGCGACACGAACGTCGTCGATGCGGCGATCAAGCGCCTGCGCGCGAAGATCGACAACGCGTATGAGACGAAGCTGATCCAAACGATCCGCGGGATGGGCTACGTGCTCGAGGATCGTTCGTGACGCGCAGCCCCGGCTCGTACTCGCTGCTGCGGCGCCTGACGCTCGCGTTCGCCGCCGTCGCCGCGCTCGTGTTCGCGCTGACCGGCGCGTACCTGTATCGCTCGCTGTCCGCCGAGCTGACGCGGCGCGACGACATCGAGATCTCCGGCAAGCTCAACCAGTTCCTGCAGCTCGCGCACGCGAGCGGATCGATCGCCGCGCTGCGGGCCGATCCGGCCGTGTTTCATGAAGTGCTGTTGTCGCACCCAGGCGTGTATCTCGGCATCTACGATGCGCAGAATCGCGCGATCGTCGCGCATTCCGACGAAGCCGGCAACACGCTGGCGTCGGTGATCGCTGCGCCGCATCCGGCCGGCGGAGCCAACGGGCCGTTCACGTGCTCGCCGCCCGGCATCGGCACGTCGCGTTGCGTCTACGCACGCGCCACGCTGCCGTCCGGCGACGCGATCCAGGTGGCGCTCGCGCGCACGGCGACCGATCGCCAGTCGCTGCTTGAAAGTTATCGCGTCGACATCTGGCTCGCGGCGGCGGTGGGCGCACTGCTGGTCGGCGCGTTAGGCTACGCGGTCGCGTCGCGCGGCCTGCGTCCGGTCGAGAGCCTCGGCCGGCAGACGTCGCGCATCGAGGCCCATAACCTGAATGCCCGGCTCGACGCACGCGGCGGCCCGGTCGAGCTGCGCGAACTCGCGACGTCGGTCAACCGGATGCTCGACCGCCTCGAACGCGCGTTCGTGCGGCTGTCGCAGTTCTCGTCCGATCTCGCGCACGACATGCGCACGCCGCTCGCCAACGTGATCAGCTCGTCGCAGGTCACGCTGTCGCGCGCGCGCACGACCGACGAATACGAAGCGCTGATCGATTCGAACATCGAGGAATGCGAACGGCTGCAGCGGATGATCGAGAACATGCTGTTTCTCGCACGCACCGACAATGCGCGGCAGCACCTGAAAACCGCCGAACTCGACGCGGGCAGCGAGCTGCGCCGGCTCGCTTCGTATTTCCAGGCGCTGGCCGATGAAGCCGGCGTGCGCCTCGACGTGCACGGCGAGGCGCCGGTCGTCGCGGACGCGACGCTGTTCCGGCGTGCGGTGAGCAATCTCGCGTCGAATGCGCTCGAACATGCGGAAGCCGCGTCGACGATCGAGCTGGCGGTTTCCGCGCGAGGCAGCTACGCGGTCGTCGAAGTCACGAATCGCGGCGCCGCGATTCCGCCCGAACAGGTCGACAAGATTTTCGAGCGCTTCTATCGCATCGATTCGTCGCGGCACGGTGCGGCGCGCAACGCGGGGCTCGGGCTCGCGATCGTGAAGTCGATCATGGAGCTGCATCGCGGCAAGGTCGAGGTCGCGAGCCGCGACGGGCACACGACGTTCGCGCTTTATTTTCCGCGGGGCACCGAAGGGTAAGCCAGTTACCCCGCCTGTCGCATCGGCATGACGGCCGGTGCGACGCCGAACGAAACACGACAACCACCGTCGCCGAACACCTTCACTCTCCCAGCTCGCGCCGGATCTTCGCCTGGCGGCGATTGCGGTCGTTCAGTATCTGGTGCCGGCGATGGTCGGTCAGTTTCTTCCAGTCACGTGCCTCGTCGCGCGTCCTCAAGCAGCCCACGCAGAATCCGGTGCGGCCATCGAACGCGCACAGCTCGATACACGGCGATTTCACGGCCACGGTCAGGCCGCCTTCGCCGGCGCCATCACTTCGACGGTCACGTGCGACAAGCCGCCAAAGCTCTTGACCAGTGCATGGTAGAAGCGCGCGTCGCGCACCGCATCGACGGTCTCGACCGACACGATCGCGCTCATGTGGCCGGGGCCGACACGCCACACGTGAAGATCGTTGACCTTGTCGCCAAGCGCCTCGATCGCATGACGCACGCGCTCCGCCAGCTTGCGATCGACGTTGACGTCGAGCAGGATGCCGCCCGTATCGCGCATCAGACCGTACGACCAGTTCGCGATGACGAGTGCGCCGATGATGCCCGCGACGGGGTCCATCCAGACCCAGCCGAAGGCACGCGCGAGCAGCAGGCCGATAATGGCCAGCACCGACACAGCGGCATCGGCGATCACGTGAACGTAGGCCGACCGGATGTTGTGATCGCGGGCCGCGGCAGCGTGCACGCCTTCATGATGATCGTGTTCGACGAACGCAAGTGCGCGCTCGTTGCCGTTCAGCGTCACGATCGCATCGAACGCATGGGGCTCGGGAATGGTCTCGCGCGATTCCAGGAAGCCGTCACGCGCGACCATCGTGAAATGCTGTCGCGATTGGTCGGAGCGGACGGTCGTGATCGATGCAGAAACCCCGTCGAGGCTCGACTCGCCGGTTGCAGGCGCGATCCGGAACACCGGCGGCACGCCGTCCTCGAACACCGATACGTCGAACACGCCGGCTGTCGAGAACACCCTCATGGCTTCATCCGCGTGATCGTCGTGCACGTGCCCATGGCCGTGTCCATGCCCGTGATGGTGGCCATGATCGTGCCCGTGATGCCCACCGCTCAGCAGCCACACGCTCGCCAGGTTGACCGCGAGACCGAGCACCGCGATCGGAATCGCCTCGCCAAAATGGATCGGCACCGGCGCCAGCAAACGCGCAATCGCCTCGTAGCCGATCAGGATCGCGATCATCGCGAGCACGATCGCGCTCGTGAACCCGGCCAGGTCGCCCAGCTTGCCGGTGCCGAACACGAAACGCGGATCGTCGGCATGCCTGCGCGCATAGGTATAGGCCAGTGCGGCGATCAGCATCGCGCCCGCGTGCGTCGACATGTGCAGCCCGTCGGCGACGAGCGCCAGCGACCCGAACAGCGTACCGCCGACTATCTCGGCCACCATCATCGCCGCGCACAGCCCGATCACCATCCATGTCCGCCGCTCGTTCTGCTCGTGCGCGGCGCCGAGGAAGATGTGGTCATGCCCCGCGCCGAACGCGTCATTCGTGAAATTGCTCATATCCCCCCGATTACTTGAAATAGCTGTGCACCACGTCGATCAGTTGCTCGGTCGCGCTGCCTTCGTGCTCATCCGGCCCATGGGCATCGACCATGTGTTCGCGAATGTGGTCCTCCAGCACGACGGCCAGCAGCCCGTTCATCGCGCCGCGACAACTCGTGATCAATTGCAGCACCTCGTTGCAGCCGCGCTCTTCCCCGAGCGCGCGCTCGATCGCCTCGACCTGGCCCTTGATACGGCGCACTCGGTTCAGCAGCTTCTGTTTTTCACGAACGGTATGGCTCATCGCCGACGGACTCCTGGATAGGGAGGGGGAGTATATATCCAGAAGGCTGCCCCTATAGGGGAGAGGGGTATATTTTTGCGAGATGAAGGCTTGCCGAAAGCCATTCGCTCCGCTAGACTGCCCTTCGTCTTTGGGGAGTAGCCTGCTTTCCGTCTCCGGAAAGCGAACGCGTCAACACACTCGGCCTGCGGCCGTGGCGCGTTCAGCCTGATCGGCTTGGCGAGACCATGGGCGCATCGCGTCGTTCCTGGTCGGACGTCGGTGGATGCGCCATGGTTCGTCAGCGTCCGACCACGGAGTCCCCATGTTCCCCACCGTCTTCCCCTCGCGTTTCGCCGCCGTCCGCACCCTTGCCTGCGGAGGTGCCGCATGACTTTCATGTTCGTCGAGCTGGCGTTCATGCTGATCGTCATTCTCATCGCCGCCGAAGTCTTCACCAATGCGCTCGAACATCTCGGCGAACGCCTGAAGATTTCCGAAGGCGTCACCGGTTCGCTGTTCGCGGCCGTCGGCACCGCGCTGCCCGAAACGATGGTGCCGCTGCTCGCGCTCGCCGGCGGCACCGCGAACCATGCCGTGAACGAGGAGATCGGCGTCGGCGCGATTCTCGGCGCGCCGCTGATGCTCGCGACGCTCACCACCTTCCTGATGACGCTCGCCGTGATCCGCTCGCGCGGGCTGCGCGGCACGATCGCGCCCGAACGCACGGGATTCGTGCGCGACATGAACTACTTTCTCGCCGCGTTCTCGCTGGCCACCGCCGCGATGTTCGTCCCGCATCACAACGGGGCCGTGCGTGCGCTGCTCGCGGCGATGCTCGTCGGCCTCTACGTGATGTATGTGGTGATGACGTTCCGCGCATCGAATCAGCTCGTCGATGCCGGGCATGGCACCGAGGCGCCGCACACGATGTTCCTGTCACGCCTCGGTGTGCCGACCAACCTCGCGACGATCGCGCTGCAATTGCTCATCGGCCTCGCGCTGCTGGTTGGCGGCGCGAAGGGCTTCATTCACGGCGTGGAAGGCGTATCGCACGTGCTCGGTGTCTCGGCGCTGCTGCTGTCGCTGATCGTCGTGCCGATCGCGACGGAGCTGCCGGAGAAGGTCAACAGCGTGCTGTGGATCCGCCGCGGGAAGGACACGCTCGCGTTCGGCAACATCACCGGCGCGATGGTGTTCCAGGGCACGCTGCTGCCGGCGATCGGCATCATGCTCACGCCGTGGGAGCCGCGCCCCGAAGTGCTGACCGGCGTGATCATCACGCTCGCGGCGGCGGCATGGCTGCGCTTCAATGCGCGCACGCGCGGCCTCGCGATCCGGGCGTTGCTGGCGAACGGCGCGGGTTATGCGGGCTACCTGTTCCTGACGCTGGCGCGCTGATCCTGCTCAACGGGCCCGCCGCGCGCGATCCCGCTGCCCCGCGCGAACGAAGCACCACTGCACCGCCCGCCGGCGCGCGATTCAGATGCGCGTCTGGTTCACACGCCGCGACAGTTGCTCGGCGCTTTCCTTGCGCTCGCTGTACCGGTCCGTCAGGTACGCGCCGACGTCGCGCGTCAGCAGCGTGAATTTGACCAGTTCCTCCATGACGTCGACGACCCGATCGAAATACGCGGACGGTTTCATCCGGTCGTCGTCGCCGAATTCCATGAACGCCTTCGCGACGGACGACTGGTTCGGAATGGTCAGCATGCGCATCCAGCGCCCGAGCACGCGCATCTGGTTGACCGCGTTGAACGACTGCGATCCGCCGCTGACCTGCATGACCGCCAGCGTCTTGCCCTGCGTCGGCCGCACCGCGCCGACCGACAGCGGAATCCAGTCGATCTGCGCTTTCATCACGCCGGTCATCGCGCCGTGACGCTCGGGCGAGCACCACACCATGCCCTCCGACCATTGCACGAGCTCGCGCAGCGCCGCCACTTTCGGGTGGTCGTCGGGCGCATCGTCGGGCATCGGCAATCCGGACGGATTGAAGATCCTGGCTTCGGCGCCCATCGCCGTCAGCAACCGCGCCGCTTCCTCGACCAGCAGCCGGCTGAACGAGCGCGTGCGCAACGACCCGTACAGCAGCACGATTCGAGGCGGATGGGTCGAAGGCTGCACGGGCCGCAGCCGGCTCGCGTCCGGCACACGAAAGAGCGTGGCATCGAGTTGCGGCAGGTCGTTCAGGCCGTCAGACACGCTTGCCCGCCGCATCGATCACGATTTCGCCGTCCTCCTTCGCAAACGGCCCTTGCTGCGGATCGGGCAGGATCTCGAGCACCCGCTCCGACGGGCGGCACAGCCGCGTGCCGAGCGGCGTCACGACGATCGGGCGATTGATCAGCAGCGGGTGAGCGACCATGAAGCCGATCAGATCCTCGTCACGCCATTTCGGATTGTCGAGATCGAGCGCGTCATAAGGCGTCCCCTTGCGCCGCAGCACGTCGCGCACGGGAATGCCCATCGCCGCGATCAGCGCGCGCAGTTCCTCGTGACCCGGCGGCGTGTCGAGATAAAGCACGACGCGGGGCTCGACGCCGGTGTTGCGGATCATCGCCAGCGTGTTGCGCGACGTGCCGCATTCGGGGTTGTGATAGATCGTGATGTCGGTCATTTCCGGATTCCTGAATGATTTCACGCGCGCTCGTACCAGCCCTTCGAGCGGTTGACGACGCGCACGACGAGCAGCATGACCGGCACTTCGATGAGCACGCCGACGACGGTCGCGAGCGCTGCGCCGGAGTGGAAGCCGAACAGGCTGATGGCGGCCGCCACGGCCAGCTCGAAGAAATTGGACGCACCGATCAACGCCGACGGGCACGCGATGCTGTGCTGCTCGCCGACGAGGCGATTGAGCCCGTAGGCGAGCGCTGCGTTGAAGAACACCTGGATCAGGATCGGCACCGCGAGCAGCGCGATCACCAGCGGCTGCTTCAGGATCGCCTCGCCCTGGAACGCGAACAGCAGCACCAGCGTGGCCAGCAGCGCGACAATGGACCACGGGCCGACCTGCGCCATCGCACGGTCGAACGCCGCCGGCCCCTTCGCGAGCAACAGCCTGCGCCACCCTTGCGCGACGATCACCGGGATGACGATGTAGAGCACGACCGACGTGAGCAGCGTCGCCCACGGCACCGTGATGGCGGACATCCCCAGCAACAGGCTGACCAGCGGCGCGAAAGCGATCACCATGATGCTGTCGTTCAGCGCGACCTGCGACAGCGTGAACAGCGGATCGCCGCCCGTCAGCCGGCTCCACACGAACACCATCGCCGTGCACGGCGCGGCGGCCAGCAGGATCAGGCCGGCGATATAGCTGTCGATCTGGCCGGCCGGCAGCATCGGCGCGAACAGCTGCCGGATGAACAGCCAGCCGAGCAACGCCATCGAGAACGGCTTGACGAGCCAGTTCACGACGAGCGTGACGCCGATCCCCCGCACGTGCCGCCGAACCTCATGCAATGCACCGAAGTCGACCTTGACCAGCATCGGCACGATCATCACCCAGATCAACAGCCCGACGGGCAAGTTGACCTGTGCGTATTCCATGCGGCCGATGTGCTGAAAGAGCCCGGGCAGCGCCTGGCCCAGCGCGATGCCGAGCACGATACACAGCGCCACCCAGATGCTCAGGCAGCGCTCGAAGCATCCGATCGCGGGCGCGGCCGCCGCGGCGTGCGGCCGTGCAATGTTCGAGCCGCTCACGCGCCGCCTCCGCAACAGTCGGGCGCAGCGGGTACGTCACAGGGAGCGCCGGCGCAGCAGTTCTCGGTCAGGAACCCGATGACCCCGCGCATCGATTCGAAATTCGCCGCGTAATAGATGAACCGGCCGTCCTGGCGCGCGGTGACCAGGTCTGCGTGCGACAAATCCTTCAGATGAAACGACAGACTCGATGGCGACAGCCCGATCTGCTGGGCGATCGCGCCGGCCGGCAGCCCTTCGGGGCCGGCCACGACCAGCGCGCGAAAGATGGCGAGGCGCGCTTCATGAGCAAGCGCGCCCAACGCGCGCACGACGAGATTGGAGTCCATGGCGCGAAGGATAGCGCCATCATTTCAACATTTCAAGCATTGTTGAAATGATGGCGCCGAGCCCGTGCGCGGCTGCCCGCAAGCCCTTCGCGCACCGTCAGACGCAGCCGCCCGAGCCGCTTCCGGCCGATACGCGCGGCGCCGGTGCAGCCGCCCGCCTCGCGGACGGGCGATGCACCGGCGTGCGCTCAGGTCAGGACGCCTTCACCAGCTTGACGATCGTCAGCGCGCCGTCGACCTTCTCGATCCGCACCTTGACCTGGTCGCCCGGATGCGCGTGCTCGAGCATCGCCGCGTCCTTCGCCTTGAACGCCATCGTCATCGGCGGCATCCCGACGTTCTCGAGCGCGCCGTGCTTCAGCGTGATCCTGCCGGTCGCGGCATCGACCTTCTTCACTTCGGCGTCGGTCAGCGCGGCATTCGACTCGGCCATGCCGCCCGACGACATCTTCATGCCGGACATGTCCATGCCGGCCATGTCGCCGGCGGCAAAGGCGGGGGTGACGGCCGTGCCGGCAGCAAGAACGGCAGCAGCAACGGTGAGGGTAATCAGCTTCTTCATCGGGATTCTCCGGTTGGGTTGGATGGCACGTTCGTGCCGTGAGGAACTGCTTCGGAATGCCGCGCGCGGCCCGCGCTTCGCGCACGACGGCGGTGCAGCAGGAGCCATGCGGCGGGAATGACGAACATCGACAGCAGCGGCGCCGTGACCATGCCGCCGACCATCGGCGCGGCGATGCGCTGCATGACTTCGGAACCGGCGCCGTGCCCGACCATGATCGGCACGAGGCCGGCGAGCACGACGGCGACCGTCATCGCCTTGGGGCGCACGCGCAACACCGCGCCTTCGCGGATCGCGTCGAGCAGCAGCGCATCGGTCAGCGATTCGCCGGCATCCAGCCGGCGCTGCAGCGCGCCCTTCAGGTACAGCAGCATCACGACGCCGAATTCGGCGGCCACGCCCGCGAGCGCAATGAAGCCCACCGACGTCGCGACGGACACCGCATGGCCGAGCGCCCACACGAGCCAGAAGCCGCCGACCAGCGCGAACGGCACCGTCGACATCAGCAGCAGCGCATCGGCCGCCGAGCCGAACGTGAGGAACAGCAGCACGAAGATCACCACGAGCGTCACCGGTACGACGGTCCGCAGCTTGGCCGCCGCGCGTTCGAGATACTCGAACTGCCCCGACCACGCGATCGAATAGCCGGGCGGCAACGCGACCTGTTGCGCAACGACCTGCCGCATCGCGCGCACGGCACTCCGCAGATCGGTGCCGCGGATGTCGACGTACACGTAGCCGGACAGTCGCGCGTTCTCGCTGCGGATCATCGGCGGGCCGTCGGCGATCGCGATGTGCGCGACGTCGCCCAGGCGGATCTGCGCGCCGCGCGCGGTGACGACCGGCAGTTGCCGCAGGTTCTCGACCGAATCGCGCACCTCGCGCGGGTAGCGGATGTTGATCGGGAAGCGCTCGCGCCCCGCGATCACTTCGCCGACATCCTCGCCGCCGACCGCCGACGACACGACCGACTGGATGTCGGCCACCGACAGCCCGTAGCGCGCGGCGGCGAGGCGGTCGATGTCGACGTCGATGTAGCGGCCGCCGTTCAGCCGTTCCGCGAGCGCGGACGTCACGCCCGGCACGGGCTTCACCGCGGCCTCGACCTGCTTCGCGATCGCGTCGATCCCGGCCAGGTCCGGCCCGGAAATCTTCACGCCGACCGGCGTCTTGATGCCGGTGGACAGCATGTCGAGCCGGTTGCGGATCGGCGGCACCCACACGTTCGACAGCCCCGGCACCTTCACCGTGCGATCGAGTTCGTCGACGAGCTTCTCCGGCGTCATGCCGGGCCGCCAGGCACTGCGCGGCTTGAAGCGGATCGTCGTCTCGAACATCTCGAGCGGTGCGGGATCGGTCGCGGTATCGGCGCGGCCCGATTTGCCGAACACCGTGTCGACCTCGGGCACGGTCTTGATCAGCCGGTCGGTCTGCTGCAGCAGCACGCTCGCCTGGTCGGCCGAGATGCCGGGCAGCGCGGTCGGCATGTACAGCAGATCGCCTTCGTCGAGCGGCGGCATGAATTCGCCGCCGAGCCGCGACAGCGGCACGGCCGTCAGCACGAGCGCGACGACCGCGACGCCGATCGCGACCCACGGGCGCCTGAGCGTCGCTTCGAGCAGCGGTCGGTACGCACGGATCAGCACGCGATTGATCGGATTCGCGTGCTCGTGCGGAATGCGGCCGCGCACGAGATAACCCATCAGCACCGGCACCAGCGTCACCGACAGGCCGGCGGCGGCGGCGATCGTGTAAGTCTTGGTGAACGCCAGCGGCGCGAACAGCTTGCCCTCCTGCCCTTCCAGCGAAAACACCGGGATGAACGACAGCGTGATGATCAGCAGCGAGAAGAACAGCGCGGGCCCGACCTCCGCGGCCGACGTCGCGACGAGCTCCCAGCGTCGCGCGGCCGTGATCGGCTCGCCTGAATGCGCGTGGTCGTACGCCTCGAGATGCTTGTGCGCGTTCTCGATCATCACGATCGCCGCGTCGATCATCGCGCCGATCGCGATCGCGATCCCGCCAAGCGACATCAGGTTCGCGTTCACGCCCTGGTAGCGCATCACGATGAACGCCGCCAGCACGCCGAGCGGCAGCGACAGGATCGCGACGAACGCGCTGCGCAGATGAAACAGGAACACCGCGCAGACGATCCCGACGATCACGAACTCCTCGATCAGCTTGTCCTTCAGGTTGGTAACCGCGCGCTCGATCAGCTGCGAGCGATCGTAGGTCGTGACGATCTCGACGCCGGGCGGCAGCGCACGCTTCAGGTCGGCCAGCCTGGCCTTCACCGCATCGATCGTGGTCAGCGCGTTCTTGCCCGAGCGCATCACGACGACGCCGCCCGTCACCTCGCCCTGCCCGTTCAGCTCCGCGATCCCGCGCCGCATCGCCGGGCCGACCTGAATGCGCGCGACGTCGCCGAGCAGCACCGGCGTGCCGGCGTCGTTCGTGCGCAGCACCACGTGCCGGAAGTCGTCGAGCGTGCGCAGGTAGCCGGTCGAGCGCACCATGTACTCCGACTCGGCCAGCTCGACGACCGAGCCGCCGGACGCCTGGTTCGCGTTGCCGAGCGCGTTGGCGACTTCCGCCTGCGTGATGCCGTACGCGCGCAGCTTGTCCGGATCGAGCACGACCTGGTACTGCTGCACCATGCCGCCGATGCTCGCGACTTCCGACACGTCGGGCACCGCCTTCAGCTCGAACTTCAGGAACCAGTCGTTGAGCGCGCGCAGTTGCCCGAGATCGTGACGACCGGTGCGATCGACGAGCGCGTACTCGTACACCCAGCCGACGCCGGTCGCATCCGGCCCGAGCGACACCGTCGCGCCGGCGGGCAGCCGGCTCTGCGCCTGGCTCAGGTATTCGAGCACGCGCGAACGCGCCCAGTACGGATCGGTGCGGTCGTCGAACAGCACGTAGACGAACGCGTCGCCGAACGACGAATACGCGCGGACGGTTTTCGCACCGGGCACGCCGAGCAGCGTGGTCGTCAACGGATAGGTCACCTGATCCTCGACGACCTGCGGCGCCTTGCCCGGATACGACGCCTTCACGATCACCTGCGTATCCGACAGGTCGGGCAACGCATCGAGCGGCGTCTGCGCGAGCGAGTGGACGCCCCATGCGGCGAGCAGCACGGTGGCGAGCAGCACGAGGAAGCGGTTGTGGACGGACCAGCGAATGATGCGCGCGATCATCGTTCGCCTCCCTGCGGTTCGACCTTCGTCAGCCGATAACCGTCGTCGCTCCGCGTGAACGCGAAGCGCACCGTCTGGCCCGGCTTCACGTCCGGGAACGCGGTGGCCGACGGTTTGCCGAACGTCATCGTCATTGCCCCCCAGCCGAGCGCCGGAACGGGTTGATGCGAGAACGTGATGTCGTCGGCCGTGACCTGTTCGACCTTGCCGGTGGTCTCGTAGGTGGGTGCCGCCGCTGTCGGCGCCGACGCGGGCATCGCCCCCGCCGCGCTCGCGCCGGCGCCGCTTTCCAGCCGCGGCAGCACGCTTTTCAGGCTCGCCTCGGAATCGATCAGGAACTGCCCCGACGCAACGACCGTGTCGCCTTCGTTCAGCCCGCCGAGCACTTCGGTGTCGCCGCCGACGTCGTTACCCGGCGTCACCGTCACGGGCTGAAGCCGGCCGTCGCGGCTCCTCACGATGACGATCGAGCGCTTGCCCGTCGCGATCACCGCTTCGGACGGCACGAGCAAGCGCGACACGGTCTGCCGCGCGGCGACCCGCACACGCATCAGCATGCCGGGCGTGAGCTTCAACGCGGCGTTGTCGAGCTCGACCCGTGCCTGCAGCGTGCGGCTGCTCGTGCTGATGCCGGGCAGCACTTCGCGGATGCGTCCGGTGACATGCTGCGCCGGGTCGCCTGCGAACGTCGCGTCGACCGCCATCCCCGGCTGCACGTTCAGCGCCAGCGCTTCCGGCACCTCGACGATGAGCCACAGCGTCGACAGCCCGGCGATCTTCGCGAGCGTCTGACCGGGCGCGATCATCGCGCCGTCGCGTACGTTCAGCTCGCTGACGACGCCGGTTTCCGGCGCCGTCAGCACGACATGCGTCTGCGCGCGACCGGTGCGATCGAGGCTCGCGATCATGCCGTCCGGAATCGACAGCGCCCGCATCCGTGCGCGCGCCGCATCGAGCAGGCTGCCGTCCATCCCGCCGCGCTTGAGCGCGAGGTATTCCTCCTGCGGCGCGAGCCAGTCCGGCACGAACAGCGACGCGATCGGCGCGCCCTTCACGATGCGCTGCATCGGCGCGCGCGCATAGAGACGGTCGATGTAGCCGGTGACACGCGACTGGACGACATCCGCGCGCGATTCGTCGAACTGCGTGGTGCCCACCGCATCGAAGCCGGCGGCCGTCTGCCGGCGGCGCACGGTCGCGTAGCGGATGCCGAGGTTCTGCTGCAGGCCCGGATCGATCCGGATGCCTGACGAACCGCCGCCTTCGTCCACATAGACAGGTTGCAATGGCATGTCCATGAACGGCGATTTGCCCGGTTTGTCGAAGTGCTGGTTCGGCACCATCGGATCGTGCCAGTACAGCACCTTGCGGCCGCTCTTCGAATCGGCGTTGCCCGACGCGGGCGATGCGGTGATGTCGGTTGCCGCTGCGGCCGTCGTCGCGTGGCGTGTGCCCGCGACATAACCCGCGCCGAGCAGCGCGGCACCGGCGAACGCCAGCACGGCCGCACGGGCCCATATTTGCTTCGTCATGTCGTTCTCCTTTATTGCGCCGCGGCCAGCGTCGACGGCACGACCTGGTATTCGAGCTGCGCCCAGGTCTGCGAGACCTCGCGCCGGAGATCGAGCACCTGCAGTTGCGCATCCAGTTGCGCGCGGCGCGCGGCGAAGGTATCCGCGAGCGCGCCGGTGCCCGCACGGTAGGCCGCGTCCGCCAGTTGCACGCGCTGATCGGCGGCGGGCAGCAATGCGTCGCCGAGATTCGCGATGCGTGCGCGACCGCTCGCGAGCGTCGCGGACTGCGTGCGGATATCGGCCTGCACCTGGCGCAGCGTGTCCTCGTACATCAGGCGGGCCTTCGTCGCGAGCGCGGCCTTTTCGGCGACGTCGCGGTCCTGGCGGTTCTTGCGATTGAGCGGCAGCGGGATCGTGACGCCGACCGACACCATGTTCGAATACGCACCGCCGCGCTGCTGGTACGCGACTTCCCACGTCCAGTTCGGGCTGCGTTCGCTGTTCGCGACGGCGGTATCCGCTTCGGCAACCGCGATATCGTCGGCGGCCGTGATGAGCGCCGGTTGCGACAGGCGAAGCTCGTCCGGCGGCAGCGACGATACGAACGATTCCGGCGCGGGCGGCGTGCCGGTGACATCGTCGGCCGGCACGGCGGTCCAGCGCGACAGTGCGATGAGCGCGGTCTGGTAGACCTGCTGCGCTTTCAGCCGTTGATCCTGCGTCTGCGCGAGCATGGCCCGCGCCTGGACGACATCGGCCGCACTGGCCTTCGCGCCGCGATACGACGCCTTCGTCGCCTCGAGCTCATGGTTCATGTGATCGAGCAACGCCTGCTGCAGCGCGAGCGCCTGCTTCGCGTAGACGGCGTTCAGCCAGGCCGACGCGGTTTGCTGGCGCACGCTCGCGAGCTGCGCGAGATAGCCGGCGCGCTCGCGCCCGACCTGCTCGTTGGCGAGCGCCGAGCGCAGGCGCCGCTTGTCGCCGGACACCCACTCCTGCTCGATGCCGATGCGGCGCATCGTCATGAAGTCCTGGCCGATGGTGAAGCGCTGGCCGCCATTGACCGGCAGGTTGTCGATGCCGGCCTTGAGCATCGGGTCGGGCAATTGGCCGGCCTTCACGGCCGACTCCGAGCGGGCGCGCACCGACGCCTGGGCGGCCTGCATCGAAGCGGAATGATCGGTGGCGGCCTGCAGCGCGGCGTCCAGCGTGAAAGGCGGTTGCTGCGCGTGAACGGCGCCCGCAACCAGCAGCGCCGCCCACAGCATGGGCGCGCGCCGACGCGCACGCCGCGCGGGCGGCGTGCCGAGATGGAATGACATGGTTTAACCCCAACGGCGGAACCCCATAGGGATTCCACGTCCTGATACAGGACGAACCTCACCGCGAATGCGGCGAACCTATCGGATCGGGATCAGCTGATGCGTGGAGGGCGCCACAATCCGTTCGGATCGCGGACCGGGAGAATTTGCGCGTAGTGGAACGCGACGGTACGGGCGTATGCAGCGGGACGACTGACGTCGGCGCGAGCGGCCGGATGATAGAGACTGCCGAACTGGCATTGCGCCGTCAGCTTGCACGACACGCCCTTCGCTTTCGCGTGAGACTTGTCGGTAGGCGACGGCTTCATCGAATCGCAGCCCAGCATGTCGGCGGACATGCCGGACATGCCAGCGTTCGTGTCCATCGACATGCCCTGCTGCATCATCGGACATTCCCCGGCCAAGCCGCTGGCTGCCAGCCCGCTGATGGGCAGCACCGCGCAGAGCAGCAGCAGGATGACGGTCCGGAGGAATTTCATTGCGGGGATTATAGCGCGGGGTTTTGTTGCGTGTCGGCGCGGCGAAGCGGCGGCCCAACTCCACCGCCGCAACACGCTACCGCGCGAGCCCGTCGGCCGCCAGTACCGCCTGCACCGCGGGCCGCGCCCGCACCCGCTCGTACCACGCACGCAGATGCGCATACCGGGTCAGGTCGATATCCGCGTGGTACACCGACCGCATCCATTCGGCCTTGCCCCACCCCGTCAGCGCGAACAGATACGCATCGGCGACTGTGAACGTGTCGCCGGTCAGGAACGCGTTGCCGTCGAGCTGCCGGTCGATCCACGCGAAACGGCTGTCGAGCTTCGCTCTCGCCGGGTCGACGTATTGCCCCGCCTGCACCGCGTACAGCAGCGGAATGAAACCCTTGTGGATTTCCGCCGTGAGAAAGTTCAGCCACTCCATCAGCCGATAACGGCCGAGCGTGCCGTAGGCGGGCGCGAGCGCGGCTGGCGGGCACCGATCCGCGAGATACTGCGCGATCACCGGCCCTTCGCGCAGCAGCGTGCCGTCGTCGAGTTCGAGCAGCGGCACGTAGCCGAGTTCGGTCACATCGTAGTAATTGCGCCCGTCTTCAATGACATGCTTGCGCGCGTCGACCTTGACGATCTCGGCCTCGATGCCGCCTTCGCGCAGCACGATGCAGATGGCCTGGGAGCAGCTTCCGGGAGCGTGATAGAGCTTCATGCGTGTCCTTCTTGGGTTGTCCATGTATCGATTCGCCGCGACGCGGGCGCTAATATCTCGCATCGGCGCAGGGCTGGGAAGACGGCAGTCGTTTGTGCCGTAGTCACAAAAAATTTACCGACCAGGATTGGGCACGATGAAAACGAGTGCGACAGGATGTTCCGTTGAAGAAGCGATGCGCCTGCTCGGCGGCCGCTGGCGGCTGCTGCTGGTGTCGTATCTGCTCGACGGGCCGCGGCGCTTCAGCGACCTGCGGCGCGACATGCCCGGCATCTCGCAACGGATGCTGACGCTCGACCTGCGCGCACTCGAAGACGCCGGGCTCGTGCGACGCACCGTCTATCCGGAAGTGCCGGTGCGCGTCGAGTACGATCTGACCGCCGACGGCGACCGGCTGCGGCCGGTGGTCGACGTCATGCGCGAATTCGGGCTCTGGCTGAAGGCGCGCGATGCCGATGCGTCGTGCGATACCGGCGTAACACCTCCTGGTACGGAAGCCGTGATCGAAGCGGCCCTCCCTTCAACCCGATAACCGTTACCCCCTTACGCAGGAACCCACATTCATGGAACTTCACGCCACGATCGGCGCGGCGACGTCCGATCTCGACGACGACGAGAGCTTCGCCAACATCTACTGTCACGACGCCGAGCAGGACTATTGCTTCGCGCTGTCGCGCTTTCCGGACGACGCGCTGATCGAAGTGATGGTGCGCGACCAGATCAACGTGCGCGTCAAGGATCTGTCGGTACGCCTGACGGACGACACGATCGACGTCGAGCTCGAACCCGCCGTTGCCGCGCGTCTCGACGGCCAGACGCGCTACGTGATCCATCTCGCGCCCGGCCAATACGATCCGGTCGTGCTGCGCGCCGCGCTGAAGGAGATCTTCGCCGGCAAGAACGGGGTTCAGGACGACAGCACGCTCGGCTAGGCAGTCGTCAGCCCGCTCATCCTCGACCCTCGCTCCTACGTTTGCCCATGATGCGCACCCCGCGATTCCGCCCGCTTCCCCGCCTTGCCGCGACCACGCTGCTGCTCGCCGCCTTCGCATCGATCGCGCCCGCCGCGCATGCAGCGAAACCGCTGCTCACGTTCAAGGTCGACGACACCGTCACGGCCCGCGTCGAACGCGCGGACAGCGCGCACATCACCGTGCGCTTCCTGCCGAGCGGCAAGACGCAAACGCTCGACGTGATTGCCGCCGACGAGGAAGGCCACTATCACCTCTCGTCGGACGACTACAACTTCGACGGCCACCGCGATCTCGCCATGCACGCGACGCTCGGCATGGTCAACGACAGCTACGGCATCTACCTGTACGACGCCGCGCGCCAGCAGTTCGAGCCGCTGCGCATGCCGGCGGGCAACCTGCCGCATGGCAACTGCGACGACCTCGTCAACGTGGTCGCGAAACCGAAAGTGCGCACGCTGTACAGCTCGTGCCGCGGCGGCCCGATCTGGTACACCGACGCGTACCGCTTCGATGCCGGCGGCAGGATGTACCTGTACCAGTCCAGCGAAGCGATACCCGACGACCTGCGCGACCTGCTCGACGGCGATTCCGGCCTGTCGTCGATGCTGCTGACCTACGATGCGCAAGGCAAGCGCGTATCGCGCCGCCCCGACGCGTACGGCGGCGGCACGGTCACGTTCAAGGTGCGCCCGGCGCGGCTGCCGCTGCACGACGCGATGAACGACGCACCCACGCGCCGCTACGTCGTCGCAGGCGACACGGTCGAGCTGATCGACGCGAGCGCCGATTTCCAGTGGCTGAAGGTGCGGTATCGCAATCCGCGCGCCGGTGCGGTGCAGGGCTGGGTCAGCGCGAAGGAAGCGATGGCCAACTGATGCAGGCGGCGCCTTTTCCCACCTATTGAGCGCATCGCGTCCCATTGATAGGGATGCCTGTCCAAATGTCGACGCCCCCGCGCACCACGGCGCCAACGTTCGCCCCAACGCCATTCGATTCGCCCGCCCCGCTTTCGGGCGCCGGCCGCGCGTCGCGTCAGAACCGCCGAGCCCCGTCGCGCGCGAGATCGTGCGGATTGCCGGCCACGTAGTCGAGCGCGCACGCCTCGGTATCGATGCCGACGGTCAGCAGCGTTGCCCAACGCTCGGTGTCGGGCGTCGACAGGTCCGGATGGAAACAGACGACGGCCTGGCCGCCGGCCGCGCCGCACATCGCCGCCGCGCGCTCGCGCACGTCGTCGCGCGTCATCCCGCTCACGACGTCGTTCAGGTGCGCCAGGCGCTCGCGCGTCGTCGAGCTGTCGGGCATGCACTCGCCGCCGCTCAGCGCGCGATCGAGGAAGTGGTTCGTATGCAGCAGCCAGCCATCCGGACGCGGCACCACCACGCCGACACCCGACGGGCTCAGCTCGATGCTCGCCGCACGCGGATTCGCGTCGTCGCGCGTGAACACGGTCAGCACGGTCGACGCGCTCACGCGTGCGGTGCGCGCCATGTCGATCGCTTCCTGCACGGACGTCGCCTCTTCGAGCAGGCGCCGCGCAATCGCGTGCACGGGCACGCCGGCGCTGTCGTTGTCGCTCGCGTGGTGCAGGATGTTGAAGTGCAGCCCCAGCCCCGCGCCGTTCACGCCGAGCTTCGCCAGCATCCCGAATTCCGAGAACAGCTTGACGGTGCGGCCGTGCGGCGTCGCGACCCGCATCAGCAGCCCCTGCGGGGCGAGGCTGTCGTGCCAGTCCCACGTCTGCAGCGTGCGCGGCGCATGCGGGCCGGCCGGCGCATGGACGGCCGTCGAGCACTCGCCTTCGGCCGACGCGGGCGCGGTGGCGAGAATCTCGGTGCGTGCGTTCAGGCACGCGAGCTGCCAGCGCGGCAGGTCGACGCCGTCGGCGATCGCCTCGACTTCGGCGGCCAGGCGCGGGCACCACGCACCGAGCGCGGCCAGGCTCGCTTCGCCGATCTCCCGCGCGCGCTGCGGCGCGATGCCGAGCTTCGGGAAGAACGCGAGATACAGCGCGACCGTCTCGCGGATCTCCGGCGCGAAGCGCTCGCCGATCAGGCGGCCGCGCTCGCGCGGATCGGTGATGTCGGTCACGAAAGTGTGCAGCTTCAAGGTCAAGTCTCCTGTGGTGAATGCGCTCCGGGCTCGCGCGGCCCGGAACGTGATGCGGCGCGCGCCGCCCGTCAGAACGCGTAGATGAACTGCATCCCGGCCAGGTCGTTGCTGCGCGAGTACGTCCCGTTGCTCTTCAGGAACACCGGATGGTTCGCCGCGTCGTGGCGGTATTCGACCTTCACGGTGATCTGCTGCGTCGGATAGAACAACAGGTCGGCCGTGATCGCGTAGCGCTGCGCACCCTTGCACTCGGTACCGTTCGCCGACGAGCGCTGGAAGCACGCCGGATCGATGCCGAAGCCGCTCGACCCGTTCACCGACGGATTGCCGCCCGCGAGCCCGTACTGGATGTTGGTGCCGCCGCCGCCGTTCGACGCGTCGTTCAGGTAATCGAAGCGCAGCGTCGCGCCCATGCGGCCGACCCACGACGTCGTCCACTTCGTATGGCCGAGCAGCGACATCCCGTACCAGCGCGCGGTGCCGCCGTTCCATGCGCCCTTCTGCAGCTCGCCGTAGTCAGCCTGCGCGTTGACCTGGGTCTTGTCGTGCGTATAGGTCACGTCGGCTTCCACGTACTTGTAGAGGCCGGTCGGCGACGCGCCGTTGCACTGATAGCCGTAGCCGCCCGCCTGCGCACACGGCGAGAACAGCGACTGCCGGCCCAGCATCGCGGAGAGGCCGAAGTCGAAGGCGGTCGACGTCGCGTTGTCGAAGCGCGCGGTGATCGTCGGCGTCCAGTTGGTCTTCGTCGTGTTGTTCGCCGCGTTCGCGATCGCGCCGGCGGTGCGCAGCACCTCGTTGCCGATCACGACCTGCCAGAAACGCGTCATCGCCGCGTTGGAGCCTTTCAGCCCGACGCCGATCAGGTTGCCCGGTTCGCTGAAGTCGTACAGCAGCCCGTGCGTGAGCGTCAGCATCTGGGTCGACGGCTGCACCTCGTAGCCGGCGAGGCTCGGCATCATCCCGACCTCGAAGGTACGCGTCGTGCCGAGCGGCACGGTCACCACCGCCTGCGTGACGATGTTGTTGCCGACGCCGCCGTGCGCATTGCTGAACACGTTGCCGAAGCCGCGGTTCGGCTGGATCACGACCTCCGCCGACGGCGCCATCGGGCCGACGCCGAAGGTCTTCTTGATGTCGAGGTAGACGTCGCCGATCGTGCTGTTGAAGTAGTCGTACGCGCCCGGGTCGTGGTTCAGGAACTGGAAGCCGGACGTGCGCTGCGCCCGGTTGAACAGGTACACGGGATCGACGTAGCCGGTGACGCTCAGGCCCGCGAGCGGGCCGGTGGTCGCGGCTTCCTGCAGCGAGTCGACCTTCAGCGACGCGTTCGCGATCTGCTCGCGCATCTGCTGCAGGTCGTCGTTCGTGAACGCCGGCGCCGAATCGGCGGCCGGCGCGGCGGCCGCTGCCGTGTTGATCGAACCGATCTTCGCGCCGCCCGAGGCGGCAGTGGCGCTCGTTGCGGCGCCGGCGGGCTTCGCCGCCAGCATGCTCGCGCGCAGTTCGTTGACCTGCTGCTGCAGCGCGTCGACCTGCGCCTGCAGCGCCTTCATCCTGCTCGCGTCGGTCGCCTGGGGCGTGTGCGCGAATGCCGAGGCGGCGTCGAACGCCAGCAGGCACAGCGCCGTCATGTGTCTGATTTTCATGTTTGGGTGGTCGTCGGGACGAGCGCGCCCCCCGCCCGCCGCGATGAGCCGCGGGGCGCGCGAAAGGTGTACGGGAATGCGGAGCGCGGCGGCCGGCTTACTCGGTCTTCAGCTTCGTCCAGAGACGGTTCTGCAGACGCATCAGCTCAGGCGGAACCGGCTTGCTGAGGCTCAGCTTGCGGATCACGTCGGCGGGCGGGAACACGGCCGGATCGCTCGTCACCTCCGTGCGCACCAGCTTCTTCGACGACGGCACGGCCGACGGATACGACGTGTCGTTGGTCAGGTTCGCGCTCTCCTTCTCCGACAGCACGAAGTTGACGAACTTCAGCGCGGCGTCCGGATGCGGCGCATCCTTGGGAATCGCCATCATGTCGAACCACATCGCGCTGCCCTCGGTCGGGATCACGTACTTGATGTGATACGACTTCTTCGCGGTGGCAGCCGCGATCCGCGCGGAGTTCACGTCGCCCGACCAGCCGAGCGCGAGGCAGATGTCGCCGCCCGCGAGATCGTTGATGTAGCTGCTCGAATTGAACTGCGTGATGTACGGCCGCACCGACTTCAGCAGCTCGTACGCGGCCTGGTAGTCGGCCGGGTTCGTCGTGTTCGCATCCTTCTTCAGGTAGACGAACGCCATCCCGAACGCATCGACCGGCGAATCGAGCACCGATATGCCGCAGTGCTTCAGCTTCTGCGCGTACTTCGGGTCGAACAGCAGCGCCCAGCTGTCGAGCGGCGCGTCGTTGCCGAGCGCGGCCTTCACCTTCTCGACGTTCATCCCGAGGCCATCCGTGCCCCACGTCCACGGAATGCCGAACTGGTTGCCCGGGTCGTCCTTCGCGAGCACCTTCATGATTTCCGGATCGAGCAGCCCGTAGTTCGGTACCTGGCTCTTGTCGATCTTGCGGAAGATGCCGGCCTGCAGCTGCCGCGCCCAGAAGATGTCGGACGGCACGACGACGTCGTAGCCCGACGTGCCCGACAGCAGCTTCGCCTGCAGCGTCTCGTTCGAATCGAACTCTTGGTAGACCACCTTGATGCCGGTCGCCTTCTCGAAGTTCGCGATCGTCGCCTTGCCGATCGAGTTGCCCCAGTTGTACACGTTGACGACGTCCGCCGCGTGCGCCGCCGGTGCGCCGCCCCACAGGACGCCGCCCAGCGCGAGCGCCGCGCATGCCGTTCCCAGATGCTTGCTCCAATCCCCTGCCATGGTTTCCTCCGTCGATATCATGATCCGCTCGCGATGAACGGTGTGTGCTTCGGTCCGGAAAAATGTAGCCAGAGGAAATTGGCCGGTCTGCCCTGCCGATAGGGGGGCACACCGCACAATCGGCGCATCCGGTTCCGGACGGATGCCCCGATCGGCACGCCATGGAAGCGATTTGAAAGCGTCCGTCGCCGCTTCGCCAGGCCAGCCGAAAACCGCTCAGGACGCCTGCACGCCCGTGCGCACGCCGAAGTCCTCGCCGACGTGCGTGATGCGGCCGTCCATCATCGTCAGCGCGACGTCGATACGGCCGATGTCGTACTGGCCGACTTCGAACAGGTCGTTTTCCAGCACGACGAGATCCGCGCGCTTGCCGGGCGTGAGCGACCCGACCTCGTGCTCCATCCCGAGCTGGTACGCGCCGTGGATCGTGTATGCGGCGATCAGCTGCGGAATGCTCAGGCGCTCGGCGAGGTCCGGGAATACCGGCGCATCGGGTTCGCCCGCGAGCTGGCGCGTATGACCCGACTCGATGTGTTCGAGCGGCTTGTGCTGGCAGCGGCACTGGCACGCGAGGCCGTCCATGCCGATCGACACCGTCACGCCTGCGTCGACGAACGTGCGGAACTTGTACATGCTGCTCCAGCGCGCGTGGCCGTAGTGGTCGCGCAACTGCTCGGTGTACGCGTCGACCACGCCCCACTGCAGCTGCGTGTTCGCCATCACGCCCGCGCGGCGGAAGCGCGGGATGTCCTCCGGATGCGTGAGGAACGCGTGCGTGATCACGTGGCGGCGGTCGCGCGGCGGGTTCGTGCGGTTGACCGCGTCGAAGCCGTCGAGCGCCATCCGCACGGCCGCGTCGCCGACGCAATGGACCATCACGTTCGCGTTCACGCGATCGGCTTCGACCAGGTAGCGGTTGAACGTGTCGGCCGGCATCGTCGGCGCGCCGCAGGTGTCGGGGCGGTCCGCGTACGGTTCGAGCAGGTACGCGGTGTGGTTCGCTTCCGTGCCGTCGAGGAACAGCTTCAGCGCGCGCGCCTTCACGAGCGGCGAATCGTACTGCTCGCGGTATTTGACGAGCGTGCCGACCGGGTCGTCGATCTCGCCGATCACCGCGACGCTGCCGACCACGCGCAGCTTCAGGTCGCCCGCGCGCTCCATCGTCTGCAGCGTCTCGTACAGCAGCGACTGGTCGCCGCTCGCGTCGAAGAAGCCCGCGTCGAACACGGTCGTCACGCCCGCCGCGCACAGCTTCTCCTGCCACGGCGGGATCGACTTCAGGTACAGGTCGATGCCGGTCGGCAGCAGGCCGGCCGCGCTGATCCGCTGCATCAGCAACGAATACGCGGCGCCGTCGACGATCAGGCCGGTCGGCTCGCCCGTCACGGCGTCCTTCTCGAACCAGCTCGCGCCTTCCTGCACGGGGGGCGTCGATGCGTCGATACCGGCGATCTCCAGCGCCTTCGAGTTCACCCACATCGAATGGAAATCGGTCGACAGCAGGCACACGGGGCGATCCGCGCAGATCGCGTCGAGCGTCTCCTTGCGCAGCAGCGCCGGCGGAAGGGTCGCCTGCACCCAGCCCATCCCGGTGATCGCCGGCTCGTCCGGATGCGACTCGACGTACGCGCGCAGCGCGGCGAGCACCTTCTGCGGATCCTCGTGGTTCACGAACGCCTGGAACGCGAACGCGGTCGTCTCGAAGTGCCAGTGCGATTCGACGAAGCCGGGCAGCACGAGCCGGCCGGCCGCGTCGACGACCTTCGTGCCGGCGCCGACGTAGGCCTGCACGGCCGCCGTGTCGCCGACGTAGACGATCCGGTCGTCGCGCACGGCGACCGCCTGCGCCCACGGCTTGTGCGGATCGACGGTGTAGACCTTCGCGTGGGTCAGAACGAAATCCGCCGGCGTCGAATCGCTGGCGGCGGGCGTCGGGTGCATCTGCATGGCCGGTCCTTTCTGTTGATCAAGTTTTCGAAGTGCTTTCACTATAGGCAGACGATACGCGCCGGTATGCCCCCCCGCCGCGGGGGCTTGGACGCATTCCGGCCGCCGCGCGCACGGTCTTGTCATCGTTTTGGGGACAACGCATGAAATCCGTGGGACTCATCCGGTGAATTCCCGGCTGACGCGTGCGCGGCGTTCGCGTAACGTCGCGTGGTCCCCTGACCGCCCACGCCCGACCATGCGACTTCTCCAGCCCGACCCGGCCGCCCGCGGCCACTACCTGATCGGCGTGCGCCCCGACACGCTCGGCGCAACGTTGCGCGCGGTCGGCACGCCGGATTTCGTCGGCGCGGTCACGGCGTTCGTCAACGACAGCATCGACGCCGACGCGGTGCACCTCGAACGCTGGCGCGCCGACACGGGCAGCACGTCGGGCTTCGTCGTCGAATGGCTCGGCAGCGGCAGCCTGCGCTTCGCGGCCGATACGCTGCGCGTGATGGATGTCTATTACCAGGACTACTGCCAGGTCGATCCGCTGGTCGCGCCGCTGCGCGGCAAGGCCGGCACGCTATTGGTGCAGCGCCATGTCGACGGCATCGCGCAAGGCGAATTCCGCCGCCGGATTTTCGACGAGCCCGGCATCGCGCAGGAATGCCTGCTCGTGCACGGCAACGCACACCTGCAGTACGCGCTCGGCCTCGCGCGTACGGTCGGGCGGGCCGCGTTCACGACGGACGAGCTGTTCCACTTCCGGCAGATGGTCGACCTGCTGTTCCCGATGTTCGAGCTGCATGCGCGCACCTGCGCGGCGCGGCGCGTGGCGGCGGTGTCGGTGAATGCCGCGTCGCAGGCGAGCTTCGACGCGCGCCTGGAACGGCAGGACGTGCAGTTGTCGCGCCGCGAGCACGAGATCTGCCGGCTGATGCTGTGCGGGCGCTCGGTGCCCGAGGCCGCGCAGCAGCTCGACGTGAAGCTGTCGACGGCCGAGTCGTACGTGAAGCGCGCGTTCGCGAAGCTCGGCGTGCGCACGCGCCGCGAGCTGTTCGACTGGGTGCTGGTCGACTGCTGAACGCGCGCCGTCGGCTTACGCGGCCAGCGCAGCCGCCTTGATGTTGAAGGCGCGCAGCAGGTCCTCGCAGAACGCGTCGACGATCGGCTTGTCGCTCGCGCTGCGCTTCATCGCGAGATGCAGCGGCACGTCGAAGCTGAACGTCGTGCGGCCGACGGCCTTCACGAGCCCGCGCTGCTCGAACGGCTCCGCATAATGCGCGGGCAGGTAGCCGAGATGGCCGCCCGACAGGATCAGGATCGTGGCCGCCTCGATGCTGTCCGCGCTCGCGGTCACGCGCCGCTCGGGCAGCGGATACTGCTCCTCCGGCACCGGATAGGTGCGCCATACCCAGTCGTGAAGCTGCAGGTCGTCCGCGGTCACGGGCCGCGACGCATGGAACAGCGGATGCCCGCGCCCGCAGTAGATCACCTGCTGCTCGGTGAAGAGCGGCGTGTAGAGCAGCCCGGGCACGCGATGCCAGAAATAGCCGATCGCGAGATCGAGTTGGTGGTTGACGAGGCTTTCCTCAAGTTCCTGCGGCGACGCCACCTTCATCGCGAACGTGACGGCCTGGTCGCGCTGGCGGAATGCGCCGATCGCCTCGGCCACGCGCGCGTTCTCGACGAGCGGCGCCTGGCCGATCAGGCCGATCGACAGCGTGCCGACCAGCTTGCGGTCGATGTCGCGCACACGCGCGACGAATTCGGAGGTGGCCGCGACGAGCGTGCGCGCGGTGGCCGCGAAGCGTTCGCCCTTCGACGTCAGGCGAAAGCCGCCGCGCCCGCGATCGCACAGCTTGAAGCCGACGCGCGCTTCGAGCGCCGAGAGCTGCGTGCTGATCGTCGACTGCCGCACGCCGAGCGACGCCTCGGCGGCCGTGATGCCGCGTGCGTCGACGACGGCCAGAAAGACCCGGATGAGCCGGAGATCGAGATCGGAGGTATTCGAGAACATGCTTCCAGCCGCTGCGCGTGTGCGCGTTGCCCGGCCGGCACGACGCGCATCGCACGCCACGCCGGCCGCCTTCGCCGATGAACCGAACCGGACGCGCGCCGCCATCGGCAGCGGCGCGCGTCGCAACCGTCATTCAGGTGCTGCCGCGAGCGCGCGTTCCCTGCCGAACACGGCCGGCCGCAGCCGCCGGTAGCAGAGGAACGCCACCGCGCACAGCACGATCGCCGCGATCAGCGCCGATTGCGTACCCGCGCGCTCGATCAGCGACCCGCCCGCGACCGAGCCGACGCCATAGCCGAGCGCGACGCAGCCGGGCGACAGCGCGGCCGACTTGCCGACCAGGTCGTACTGCGGAATCGTCGCGTAGATCAGCAGCGCGCCGCCGGTCCAGCAGCCGATGAAGACGATCGCGCCGAGCGTGAACGTCACGGCCGATGCCGGCATCGCGAGCAGCACGGCCGCGACCGCGCAGCCGCCGAGGTTCACGAGCGCCCAGCGGCGCAGGCCCGCGCCCGCACCGAGCTTCGGCATTGCCGCGCAGATCACGAGGCTCGCGATGTTCGCGATGCCGAGCACGAGCGACACCGACTTGCCGCTCAGGCCTGCCGCGGTGCCGATCGTCTCGAGGAAGGTCCACACGACGCCGACGCCGCCGTACAGCGCGAGCTGCGCGCACAGCACGAGCATCGCGCCCCGGCGGTCGATGCGGCCGGCAACGCCGGCCGGCGCCGGGGCGGCCAGCGTCTCGCCGCGGCGAAACAGCGGCGCGGCGAGCACGAACGCGCCGAGCACGCACGCGACGAAACCGAACACGCCGTGGGCACCCCATGTATCGCTCAGCATCGGGAAGATGTACGCGAGCAGCACCATGCTCCACGTCACCTGCCCCATCAGCATGATCCCGAGATTGCGTTCCGGCGCGCGCGAATACGACAGGTAGCGCAGCGCGATGCCGTTCAGCCCGCCCGAGCCGACGCCCGCGATGAACTGCAAGGCCGAATACGCCACCAGCCCGTGCGTCGCGAGCGTGCCGAGGTTCGCGCCGGCCGCGAGCGTCACCGCGCCCGCGAGCACCCACCGGACCGGCTGGCGGCCGAGCACGAACGCGACGAGCAGCGTGCCCGTCGATTCGCCGAGCACCTCGATGAAGCTCGACAGCCCGAGCGCCGCTTCGCCGAAGCCCCAATGACGTTCGACCTGCCCGACGATCGCGGGCAGGCCGAGGAAGACCGTCGGCCCGAGCATGCCGAGCAGCAGCATCACGACGACGAACAGCGCGCTTTCCTGTCGCGCCTCATCCTGCAGGTTGACTACATTCATCTGGTGTCTCTCTCCGTGTCCGCGGCGCGGACCGTCTCCCCTGGGGATCGTTTTTTGTATCGGCACGCGGCGGCCCGGCGCGACGTGAGGCCGCCGCGTCGTCGCTTACATCGGGAAGCCCATCGCCTTGATGCCGCTGATCCACGCACGCTTCCAGCCGCCTTCCGCATCCGCGCCGTCGAACGCATGAAACGTGATCTTCGCGGCGACCCAACGCATCGGCTCGGGCGGGATGTAGCTCGGGCTCTGGTTCGCGATGTCGAGCTTGCGCTCGGGGCTGTCCCGGTCGAACAGGATGTTCAGCCCCATGAACGCGCCGAACCGGCTCGCCGCGACGCCGAAGCCCGTATAGCCGGCGACGAACACGGCCTTGTCGCCGAGATAGCGCTTCGCGAACACCGAGCCGCGCGAGCAGTAGTCGATCGGGCCGCCCCATGCGTGCGAGAAACGCACGTCGCACAGTTGCGGGAACGTGCGGTAGAACGCTTCCGCGAGCCGGTAGTACGTTTCGCGCTGGCTGTCCTGGCGCGGTTCCGGATCGCCGTCGAAGTGATAGCTCACCAGCCCGCCGAAAATGATGGTGTTGTCCTTCGTCAGCCGGAAATAGTTGAGCTGCGTGCGCGTGTCGTACACGCCCTGGCGGTTCTTCCAGCCGATCCGCGCGAGTTGCTCGCCCGTGAGCGGCTCGGTCGCGAGCACGTGGTCGCGCACCTGCATCACGCGGCGGTTGATGTCGGGAATCCCGACCTTCGCGGTGCCGCTGCCGAACACGACGCGCGGCGCGCGCACGCTGCCCTTCGGCGTCTTCACGAACACCGTGCTGCCTTCGTCGGTCACGGTCACGAGCGGCGTGTGCTCATAGAGCTTCACGCCGAGCTGCAGCGCCGCGCGCTTCAGCCCCCACGCAAGCTTCGCCGGGTGCACGATGCCGCTGCGGTTGCGCGACCACAGCGCGCCCGCGAACAGCGGCGAATTCAGTTGTTCGAGCGTTTCCTCGCGGTTCAGCAGCACAACGTCGTGGCCGTACTCGCGATGCAGGTCGTAGTCGCCCTTCAGGTGCGCGACATGCTCGGGATCGACCGCGACCGTCATCTCGCCGTTCCACTCGATGTCGGCGTCGATGTCGTAGCGCTTCAGCGTGTCCTCGAAGCCGTCGAGATTGCGATGGCCGAATGCCTCGAGCTGCGCGATGTCGTTCGGGAACACGCGCACCGCGTTCGGCAGCCCGTGCATCACCGACGTCGAGATGATCCCGCCCGCGCGGCCCGATGCGCCGTGCGCCACCTTGCCGGCCTCGATCAGCACCACGTTCAGGTGCGGCATCTGTTCCTTCGCCTGCACGGCCGACCACAGCCCCGTGAAGCCGCCGCCGACGATCAGCAGGTCGGCCGTCACGTCGCCCGCGAGTTCCGGCTCGGCGGCCGGCGCCGCCGGATTGTCGAGCCAGTACGGGAACAGCTTCGTATTCGCGAGCGCCGCCTCGACGCCCAGTGCGACCGGCGCGCCACGCATTGCGTGCGCCTGCACCGGTGCGGTCTCTCTTGCCTTGACTTCCATTTCCATGATCCCAGCCATCACACGCGAAAAAACGAAACCGCCGCCGGGCGCGCGTCACAAGGACGACGACACCACGGCGGCGGCTCCAGGCATCACGACTTCTCGAGCAGCACGTAGAACTTCTTCGCGTCCTCGATCGTCTCCCAGCGGCCCGCGAAACCGGCCGGCAGCAGGTAGCCCTGGCCCGGCGCGAATTCCTTGCGGTTGCCTTCGACATCGGTCAGCGCGATCCGGCCCTCGACGAGCCACACGGCTTCGTCAGCCGCGGTTTCCGGAAACTCCACCGCGCCGGCCTTGCCTTCCCACCAGCCGATGATGTAGTTGCCGCTCTTGCCTTCCGCCGCGCGCCAGTCGCTTTCGTCCATTCCGAAGTCGAGCTTCGTGAATTCGCCGATGCCTGCGCCGAGCGGCAGGATGTCCTTGATCAGTTTGGTCATCTGAATCTTTCGTCTCTTGATTGAAAAAGCAGGGACAACGTTACGCATTTACACTGCCCCGGTATGCCCCCCTCCGGGGGGGACAAGCGGTGTTTTCCGGGGCGAACGGGTCGGCAGGACAACCGACGGTGTTTCCCCCTAATGACGTTTTTCGTTGCGGACGCTACAATCCGCCCGCTTTTCACCCGGGGAACCGCATGCTGCTCAACGTGAACCCCTTCCATCGCGACAACGACCGCTTCAACGTGTCGTTCAAGGCGCTGGGCGAGCTGATCGAGACGGTCGGCACGCCGCACTTCGTGCCGCGCCTCACGCAACTGCTGAACGACGTGGTGCCGCTCGACGTCGCGCACGTCGAACGCTCGCGCGTCGACGGCTCGATGCCCACCGGCTACCGATGCGAATGGATCGGCAGCAGCGGCATCGATACCGAATCCACCGAAATCTCCGACGTGATGACGCTCTACTACGAGCGCTTTCTCGACAGCGACCCGCTGTTCGCCGGGCTGCGCGGCAAGACGGGCACGATGCTCGTGGTGCGCGACATCGCGGCGATCCCGCCCGGCGAATTCCGCCAGCGGCTGTTCGACGACGTGCATATCGGGCACGAATGCGTGCTCGCGCGCGGCACGCGCTATTCGCAGCATTCGATCGCGCTGGAGCGCGGCCGCGACCGGCCGCCGTTCACGCTCGCCGAGATGAACCGCTTTCGCAGCATCAGCGACATGCTGTTCCCGCTGCTCGAACTGCACGCGTCGACCACGGCCGCGCGGCGCATCGCGCACCCGACGCCCGAAGTCCATCCGCTCGCGCAGTTCGATGCGCGGATCGCGGCCGACGGCGTGAAGCTGTCGAAGCGCGAATACGAAACCTGCAAGCACCTGCTCTCCGGCAAGACCGTGCCTGAAACGGCCGAGATCCTCGGCGTGCGCGTCGCGTCGGCCGAGTCGTACGTGAAGCGCGCGTTCGCGAAGCTCGGCGTGCGCACGAAGCGCGAACTCGCCGCATGGGGTTCGGCCTCCACCGCGTTCCCTTCCGCCGGCCCGCACGACGGCGCCGCGCCGTCGGCCATTCCACGCTGACACGCCCGGCCACGCCGCGCGGCCACGCTCGGTTGCGCCGCGTCGATGCGGCGGCGCCACTTGCATCGAGACCCGTCGATGTAAACGTTGCGACTTCAAAATCTTCACGCGGGCGTTCTCCTCTACCATCGGCCGATCGCTTTACCTGAGAAAAAAGGAGACGGCCCATGCCCCGCGAACTCAATCAGCCGATGGGCGGCAACGACATGCCGCGCTTTGGCGGCATCGCCACGATGATGCGGCTGCCGCAAGCCGCGACGACCGACGGCCTCGACGTGTGCTTCGTCGGCGTTCCGCTCGACCTCGGCACCTCGAACCGCTCGGGCTCGCGCTTCGGCCCGCGCCAGATCCGCACCGAATCCGTGCTGCTGCGCCCGTACAACATGGCCACGCGCGCGGCGCCGTTCGATTCGCTGCAGGTGGCCGACATCGGCGACGTCGCGACCAACCCGTACGACCTGAAGGATTCGGTGCGCCGCATCGAAGAGGCGTACGACGCGATCGTCGCGAACGGCTGCCGGCCGATCACGCTCGGCGGCGACCACACGATCGCGTGGCCGATCCTGCGCGCGCTGCATAAGAAGTACGGCCAGGTCGCCGTCGTGCACGTCGACGCGCATGCGGACGTGAACGACACGATGTTCGGCGAGAAGATCGCGCACGGCACGCCGTTCCGCCGCGCGGTGGAAGACGGTCTGCTGCAATGCGACAAGGTCACGCAGATCGGCCTGCGCGGCACCGGCTACCACGCGGACGATTTCGACTGGTGCCGCGAGCAGGGCTTCACCGTCGTGCAGGCGGAAGAATGCTGGAACAGGTCGCTCGCGCCGCTGATGGCGCAGGTGCGCGAGCGCGTCGGCGACACGCAGGTCTATCTGAGCTTCGACATCGACGGCCTCGATCCGTCGTTCGCGCCCGGCACCGGCACGCCCGAAATCGGCGGGCTCACCGTGCAGCAGGGCCTGGAGATCGTGCGCGGGATGCGGGGCCTGAACATCGTCGGCGCGGACCTCGTCGAAGTCGCGCCGCCGTACGATCCGACCGGCACCACCGCGCTCACGGGCGCGAACCTCGCGTTCGAGATGCTCTGCGTGATGCCGGGCGTCGCCTACCGCTAACCCGACCGACAGGATGACCCTCATGTCCACCGCCGAGCTTTCCCGTTCCACCGCCACGTTCGTGCTGCCCGCGGCGCACATCGCCGGCCGGCCCGTGCACACGCAGGGCGACGCGCCCGGCGCGCCGATCTTCAACGCATCGACCGGCGCGGCAATCGGCTGGCAGGCATTCGCGACGGCCGCGCACGTCGACGCCGCGGTATGTGCCGCGCGCGATGCGTTCGCCGGCTGGCGCGATACGCCGCCGGCCGAACGCGGCCGCATGCTCGCCGCGATCGCCGAGCGCGTCGAGGCGTCGCGCGATCGCCTGGCGGCGCTGCAGATGCAGGTAAGCGGCAAGCCGCCGTTCGAGGCCGAGGCCGATGTCGGCGACGTCGCCGCGACGTTCGCGTACTACGCGAAGCTGTGCGAGGACCCGGCGCTGTTCGCGCCCGAACCGGTCGCGCTGCCGAGCGACGCCGTCACGGCCGAGCGCTTCTATGATTCCGTCGGCGTCGCGGCGCTCGTCATGCCGTGGAACTTCCCGATGGTCACGACCGCGTGGAAGCTCGCCCCCGCACTCGCGGCCGGCTGCGCGGTCGTGCTGAAGCCGTCCGAACTCACGTCGCCGGCCGAGCATGCGCTGCTCGACCTCATCGCCGAAGCCGGTGTGCCGGCCGGCGTCGTCAACGTCGTCAACGGCGGCGCCGAGGTCGGCGCGGCGCTGACCGCGCATCCGCTGATCGACAAGATCTCGTTTACCGGAAGCACGGCGGCCGGCCGCAAGGTGATGCAGGCCGCGGCCGTCGACATGAAGCGCGTGACGCTCGAACTCGGCGGCAAGTCGTCGCTGATCGTGCGCGACGACGCCGACCTCGACGTCGCGGTGTCGCTCGCGGTTGCGGGCGCATTCACGAACGCGGGCCAGATGTGCTCGGCCACCGCGCGCATCCTCGTGCACGACAGCGTGTACCGCGGCTTCATGGCCGCGTTCGAGACCGCCGTGCGCACGCTCGTCGTCGCGCCGCCCGCCGCGGAACACGTCGCGATGGGGCCGCTGATCTCGGCCGCGCATCGGATGCGCGTCGAAGCGATGCTCCAGCAAGGCATCGATGCGGGCGCACGTGTCGCATTCAGCGGCCGCGTGGCGGACGCCGGCGGCGACGGCTTTTTCATGGCGCCCGTCGTGATCGCCGAGCCGGCCGCCGACAACCCGCTGTGGACCGACGAAGTGTTCGGACCCGTCGCGTGCGTGAAATCGTTCCGCACCGACGACGAGGCAATCGCGCTCGCGAACGACACGCGCTACGGGCTCGTCGCGACCGTCGTGACGCGCGATGCGCGGATCGCGAAGCAATTCCAGCAGCGCGTGCGCGTGGGGCTCGTGTGGATCAACGCGCCCCAGCTCATCTACCCGCACGTGTGCTGGGGCGGGTTCGGGCTCAGCGGGATCGGCCGCGAACTCGGCGTTGCCGGGCTGCGCAGCTATCAGGAACTGCGCCACGCCATGCGCGCGATCGACTGACCGGCGGCCTTTCAGGCGGTTGGCGGCACCGTGTCTCGCACACGGGGCCGTTTTTCTTGGGTGCTTCGTGGAATTTCCGGGAGCGAACCGGGCAATCGGCGCCCGTCGATCATGCAGTTGCTCGGCGCACGCACCATTTTCAATGCGACAGCGCCGCCGCATGGTCGTGCTCGCGCAGCGGGTCCGGAATCGCGCATTCCGCGAGCCCGCCCTCGTCGATCCACGCGCGCGTGCGTTCCGCGGCCTTGTCGATCAGTTGCGCGCACTGCGAGTAATCGTATGACGACACCTCGAGCGGACACAGCGGCGGCACGACATGGATTTGCGCGCGCGCCGCATACAGTTCCAGATCGCGCACCAGTTGCCGCGCGATCACGAGCGTCAGCGCGTGCGTCGCATGCGCGATCGCGCTGCGCGGCGGGACGCGCAACGCGCAGGCGAACCCGGCCGGCAGCACGACGATCCGCTTGACGCCGAGCGCGATCGCAACCGAGATCGGCGTATTGTTCGCGACGCCGCCGTCGACGAGTTCCAGGCCGCCGATGCTGACCGACGGAAACACGCCGGGAATCGCCGCGCTGGCCTGCACGGCATCCACGACCGAGCCGGCGGACAGCACGACTTCGCGGCCGCTCAGCACGTCGGTCGCGACGATGTGGAGCGGCAACGCGGCCTGCTCGATCCGCCGGTACGGCAGGTTCCGTTCCAGCAGCAGGCGCAGCGCGTCGGCCTCGACCAGATGCGGCCGGTTGCGCAGCAGCATCGCGATGATGCTGCGCATCGAGAACGGCATCACGTCCTGGCGGCGGATTCTGCACCACAGCGCGGCGAGCATCGCGACGCCGTCCGCATCGGGCCGGCCGGCGAAATAGGCGGCATTGATCGCGCCCGCCGACGCGCCGACGACGCAATCGGGCCGTTCGCCGCTCGCGACCAGTTCGCGGAGCATGCCGACCTCGATGGCGCCAAGACTGCCGCCGCCGGCGAACACGAAGGCGGTCGAGGGAGTGGAATCGGACGTCACGGCGCGCCCTCCTGCGGTTGGCTGCGACAGCGCTGTCTCCATGATGGATCGTGCGGCGCTCCGGATGTCCTGATGAAAACCCTGCCAGCACGCGGGCCCACCGGTTGTCCGGCGCGGCGTGCCGCGCGTTGCGCTGCCCGGAATCCGGCGATGCGCGATCGTTCAGGAGGGCTACGTCATTCCCGCCCTGTTTCCGGTTCGCATCCATGCGGACATTCACGCGCCGGCCGCGCATTCTTGACTTCGATCAAGAAAACCGCGCGCATCGGCACGCGCAAACGTGTGCAACGCATGCATCACGCGTGATACGCGGAATCACGGGTTCAGTTGTCCGGACGATCGCCGTTATTGCATCAACACCCGCCGTTCGACGTCGTGTCGCAGCGAATCGGCGCCATCGCGGGCGTGGAGCGAGCGCCCAGGCGCCCCGCTCGCTTTCGAACAACGGATGCAGAGGCGCACGTCGCGGACGAGGTAATCATGTTTGTAGCCATCGGGTGGATCGTCGTCATCGGGTCGGTGATCGGCAGTTTTGTCGGCGTGGGCGGTCATTTGCCGGCGTTGCTGCAGCCCTTCGAATTGCTGTGCATTCTCGGCGCCGCGCTGGGTGCGTTCGTCGTCAGCAATCCGGTCACGACGCTGAAGAAGACGATCACGAGCCTGCCGACCTGTTTCAAGGGCGGCGGCTATACGAAGCAGCAATACGTGGAACTGATCGCGCTGCTGTACGAACTGCTGCAGAAGGCGCGCCGCGACGGCATGATGGCGCTCGAGGCCGACGTCGATGCGCCCGAGCAGAGCCCGCTGTTCCAGAAGTATTCGCATGTGCTCGCGGATCACCATCTGCTCGACTTCATCGTCGACTACTTGCGGATGATGTCGGGCGGCAACGTGAACGTGCTGGAGATGCAGGACCTGATGGACGAGGAACTGCATACGCACCATGCGGAGGCTTCGGTCGCGGCCAATGCGATCCAGAAGATGGCGGACGGCTTGCCGGCGTTCGGCATCGTCGCCGCGGTGATGGGGGTCGTGCACACGATGGGCTCGGTCGGCGCGCCGCCCGCCGTGCTCGGCAAGATGATCGCCGGCGCGCTCGTCGGCACGTTCCTCGGCATCCTGCTCGCGTATGGCTTCGTCGGTCCGCTCGCCGATCTGCTCAATGCGAAGGGCCGCGCCGCGGCCAAGCCGTTCCAGTGCGTGAAGGCCGTGCTGCTTGCGTCGATGAGCGGCTACGCGCCGCCGGTGGCGGTGGAATTCGGCCGCAAGGTGCTGTTCACGGCCGATCGTCCGAGCTTCAAGGAGCTCGACGAGGCCGTCCGCGCGACGAAGTCGCCCAAGACCGCGTAACGGAGGCGTCATGGCCGACAGTCGCTCCAACCCGTCGAAACCGTCCGTCGCGGCATCGCTCGTCGTCGTGCGCCGCAAGAAAAGCGAGGACCACGACGCCCACCACGGCGGCGCATGGAAAATCGCCTACGCCGATTTCGTCACGGCGATGATGGCGTTCTTCCTGCTGATGTGGCTGCTCGGCTCGGTCTCCAAGTACGACAAGCAGGGAATCGAGGACTACTTCAACACGCCGCTGTCGACGCTCCTGTCCAGCGGGCAGGACGCCCAGGCGCCGCGTCCGAGCATGGTGCAAGGGGGCGGCCGCGACATGTCCGACCCGACGCCGGCGATCGACACGAAAGCGCAACCGGCGCCGGCCAGCTCGCCCGCCGCACTCGCCGGCACCGTCGACACGCAAAAGCTCGAACGCCTGAAGGCGAAGCTGACGGCGGCGATTGCACAAAGCCCGTCGCTGCGCGCGTATCAGGACCAGATCCGGATCGCGATCACCAACGAGGGCTTGCGCATCGAGATCGTCGATTCGCTCAAGCGCCCGATGTTCGCGTCGGGCAGCTCGCAACCCGAAAGCTATGCCACCGCGATCCTCGCCCAGATCGGGACGGCGCTCGACGATGTCGAGAACCGCGTGTCGATTGCGGGGCACACCGACTCGACGCCGTACCCCGACGGTTCCAAGGGCTATTCGAACTGGGAGCTCTCCAGCGATCGCGCGAACGCCGCGCGGCGTGCGCTGGTCGCGGGCGGGTTGCGGGAAGACAAGCTGCTCCAGGTGCGCGGGCTCGCGGATGTCCTGCCGCTCGACAGGAATGTGGCGGACGAGCCGACCAATCGCCGCATCAGCATCCTCGTGATGAACAATGCCGCCGAGCAGGCATTCTTTCACGACGGCGGCCGGACGACCGTGGGCGAGACGGCGGGTACCCAAGCCGGCGTGCTGCCGGCGCCGGTGACGCGGCAGCATTAGGCGCGTTAGGCGCGTTCGCGGCCTTGGGCCGGGTGTGTCCGCCACGCGCGGATCCGCCTGCCCGGCAGCGAGTCCCTCCGCTTCATGGCCACGGTCGGAACGGCCGCGAGCAACGTCGACTGGCCAGTTGGCCGCGATGCGCGACGCGGTCGCCGCGCAGGAGCGCGTCGACGTGCCGTTCGTCGGGCGGCGCGTCGAGTATGTGATGGCGCGTCACGCGTCGGCATCGCTCCCCGTTTCGCTCGCGGCCTCGCCCCCGGCCCCTGCCGCAACGCCGCTCACCGACCAATCAACCGCTCCCTGCTGACCTCACCACGCCGCGTCGCCCGGTGATTTCCCCGGAATTTCGTTCGTTATATTCCGTGGTATATTTCGCGAATCTTTCGCGCATCCGTCTCCGGCCCGACCACGCCGGACAGAGGTCAACATGCACGCTCCGCCCTTTCGCCTTGCCCGCACGGCGGATCTCTCGCCGCCCGGCGGTAACCTGCCCGCGGCAACCGGCGTGCGGGTCGACCCGTGCTGCGCGCCGTCGCGCGCGCAACTGACCGAGCTGAAGCGCCGCACGCGCCTGTCCGAGCTCGATGCGAACCTGCACTGCTCGATCATCGGCACCTGCCTGACCACGCACGAACTGCGCAGGCTCGTGCCGAAGTTCACCGACCTCGACCGCCAGCACGCGACCGACCTCGAGATCCATCACGCGGCCGTCGCGCTCGCGATCGACGGCACGGCGGGCGCCAAGGCGTTGCACAAGGCGCTCGACGCGCGCTACGCCGGCGCGATCCACGCGTTCGACAGCGCGCGGGACGCGGATGAACTCCTCGTGCGCTGGAAGGATGCGCTGCAGAGCGGCGACATTGCGCCCGCGTACTGGGCGCTGATGACGCATCCGCGCACGACGATGGCCGTACGCCAGGCCGCGTTCGGCGACCTGCACATGCTGTCGCACCTGGTCGGCGCGGCCAATCGCGCCGATATCCGGCGGCTGGTCGCGCTGGAGGAAGAGAATGCGGCGCTGCACGCGAAGATCGAACGGCAGCAGGCGCGCCTGCACGAAATGAGCGCGCAGCGCGACGCGGCGCGACAGGAGCGGGATGCCCTCGTTGCGCGCCAGAACGCGCAGCAGCAGCCGGCTGAAAGCGTATTGCGCGACGACGTGCGCGCGCTGCGCGACGCACTGGCCGAGCGCGACGAACGGCTCGCGCTGCATACGAGCCGCCGCGAGGCTGCCGAGCAGCGGATCGCCGCGGAACAGGCGAGCGCCCGCGCGATGCGCGCGCGGCTCGACGACCTGATGGCGATGGTGAAAACGCTGCGTGCCGAAGCGAACGCGATCGAACAGGCGGTGCAGGCGTCGGCGGACGATCCCGCCGAACGCGCGGCCAATCCGCTGTCGATTCTGCAAGGCATGCGTCTCGTGTACGTCGGCGGGCGGCCGGGCTCGAACCGCGCGATCAAGCGGATCGTCGAAACGGCGGGCGGCGAGGTGACGCTGCACGACGGCGGCATCGAGGATCGCAAGGGCCTGCTGGCGGCGGCGCTGCCGGGTGCGCACATGGTCGTGTTCCCGGTCGACTGTATCGACCACGATTCGGCGAACCAGCTCAAGCGCATCTGCGAACGCCACCACATCGCGTACCACCCGCTGCGAACGGCGAGCGTCGCCAGTTTCGTCGAGCTGATCGGGCGGCTCGCTGCGCAGGCGCGCGACGTCACGTCGCCGGAGGCTGCCAGGGATGGCATGGGCGGCACGCCGCGCTTCTGCCTGCGGCATGGCTAGGGCGTGGTTCGCTTCGCCGCATGCATTGCGCGCGGCCCTTCAAGGCGCCAATGAAAGCCCGTCTTCAGCGTGAACGGGCCACAGGCAAGCGCACGCTTCAGCGCCTGACCATTTTCGTGAGCGCGGCGATGTCGGCGGCGCAAGCCGCGTAAGCACGCGCCTCGATCCCGCGATAGAGCCGGATGATCTCCTCGCCGACCGGCGTGAGCACGCTGCCGCCGCCGCTCTGCCCGCCGTGTTCGGACACCGTCGCCGGCGATTTCAGCGAGCGGTTCAACTCGTCCATCAGCAACCACGCACGCCGGTACGACATCTTCAGGCTGCGTGCCGCCGCCGAAATCGAACCGTGCTCGCGCACGGCTTCGAGCAGCGCGACCTTGCCCGGCCCGAGCGCGATCGTGTCGGCTTGCTGGATACGCATCCTGAACCGCACCTCAGGCTTGGGGTGTGCCGCTGTCTTCATGTTGTCCCGCCCTTTGAACGATGCGGGCAAGCATACACGATGGCCGGTACGGCGCGCGCCGGATCAGACCTCGAGCACGCGCGCGACGATGCCGGCCAGCCGCTTCACGTGGCGCGGCGCGGGCAGGAGGTCGGCGCCCGAGAACAGCAGCGGCGCGCCGTCGTCGATCGACAGCGGCGTGCCGCCGCATGCGAACGCGACGATCGCGTGTTCGCCAACGGGCGTGTTGAACAGTTCATGCCAGGGAAACGTGACCGCGTAGCCGTCGTGCGCATGCGCGCCGCATGGGCGGCATGACGGCGGCCGATCGTGCCCCGCACCGCCCGGCACTACGCCAGCACGATGTTCTTGATGACCTTCTTGAGGCTCTTGAAGCTGTCGACCGATTCCGCCTTCGAGTCCGTCACCAGCGCGCCGATCCGCGCCGGCTCGCAGAAGCTGATCCGGCTGTTCGTGCCGAGCTTGCTGAAATCCGCCAGGATCGCGACGTCCGCCGCGTTGCTGACCATCGCGCGCGCCACTTCGGTTTCCATCCGGTCATAGTTGGTCGCGCCACGGACGGCATCGACGCCCACCGGCGACAGCAGCGCGAGGTCGGCGCGGTAGCGGAAGATCTCGGCAACCGTGCCGTCGCCGACGGTCGCGGCCGCGCGGCTGCCGATCATCCCGCCGAGCAGGATCGTTTCGTTGTTCGCCTGCCCCGGGTCGCTCGAGCGCATCTTCAGTGCGACGTCGATCGAGTTCGTGATGATCGTGAGGCCCGACAGCTTCGCCAGTTCCTCGGCCAGCAGCGTCGTGGTCGTGCCTGCGTCGATGAACAGCGTCTGCGAGCCCGCGACCAGCCGGGCCGCCGCGCGGGCGATCGCCAGCTTCGCTTTCACGTGCGTCTGCGCGCGTTCGGCGATCGGCGCTTCGTCGCCTACCTGCACCGCACCGCCGTGTACGCGCTTCAGTTCACCGAGCGCCTCGAGATCGACGAGATCGCGCCGCACGGTTTCCCGCGACACGTTCAGTTCGGCCATGATCCGGTCGGTGGAAACGCGCTGCATCTTCGATAACAGAAGCCGGATCCTCTGGTATCGCTCTTCTTGCCACATGGAATGTCCTCGGAATGAACGTCAATGTTATTCGAACGGCGAACTAGGCTGCGCTCTCCTCCATCTTTTTGATGCCCACGAGGGTCTGCAGGGATTGACGGACTGCCTGGAACTCGCGGCTCGTCATCTTTGAAAACACCACGTGGATGCGGTCGTCGTCCGGCGCGGCATCGTCCTGTTCGATGATGAACTGGACGATGCGCGCCTGGTCGATGCCGGGCATCGCCTGCAGCGACGTCAGCTTCACCGCGCCGCGGCTCGCGAGGATACGGACGCCCCAACGCTGCCGCGCGGCGAAGAAACGCTTCTCGATCGGCTTCAGGCCGGCCAGGATCGCGAGCACGATCGCCGTCGCGGCGATCGCGGCCACGTACATGCCGCCCCCCACGGCGAGCCCGACCGCCGCCACGACCCACAGGCTCGCCGCGGTCGTCAGGCCGCGGATGATCTCGCCGCGCAGCATGATCGAACCGGCGCCGAGGAAGCCGATGCCCGACACCACCTGCGCGGCGACCCGCGACGGGTCCAGCGACACGTTCCTCGCGTTCTGGATATCCGCGAAACCGAACGCCGACACGACCATCACGAGCGCGGCGCCCACGGCCACCAGCATGTGCGTGCGCAATCCGGCCGCCCATGACAGGCGCTCGCGCTCGATGCCGACGATGCTGCCGAGCAATGCCGCCAGCAACAGGCGGGATACGATTTCCAGCTGACTGATCATGCGAGATCTCCTTGCTTTGCCCGGTCTACCTGATGAAGCGCGGCCCGCCTGGGCCGTCGCCCGATGCTTCCTGCCCTCGCCCGCCCGTCGCCACGGCGGCCACCGGCAAGTTGTATTTTTGTGCGATGTTGCGATTTTGTGCTTTCTAATATACGGTACGAAAAACGACAAAGCCAGACCCAGGTTCGCTTGTTTCATCCGATCGGCACGATCAACCGTCAGACCATTCAGGTAACACGATCCGGAACCCTTGCTTAGGAAACCAACATGATGAAGAACGCATGGATGCTGGCTGCAACACTGCTGGCGGCGCTGGCGGCGCTGGCGGCGGCCCCCGCTCACGCGTCGGAGGGCGACGTCTGCAAAAAGGTCACGCTCGGCGATGTCGGCTGGAGCGACATCGCGGCCACCACCGGCGTCGCGATGATGCTGCTCGACGGGCTCGGCTACGAGGCGACCAAGACGATCGCGTCGCCGCCGATCGTGCTGGCCGGCGTGAAGAAGGCGCAAATCGACGCGTTCCTCGGCTACTGGGATCCGAGCATGACACCGACGGTGAAGCCGTTCGTCGATGCCGGCGCCGTCCACCAGTTGCCGCAGCCCAACCTGGTCGGCGCGCGCTACACGCTGGCCGTGCCGCAATACGCGTCGGACAAGGGCCTCAAGCGCTTTGCGGATATCGCGAAGTTCCGCGACCAGCTCGACGGCAAGATCTACGGGATCGGCGCCGGCAACAACGGCAACGCGCTGATCCAGCGGATGATCGACAGGAACGAGTTCGGGCTCGGCGGCTTCAAGCTGGTCGAGTCGAGCGAGGCCGGGATGCTCGTGCAGGTCGCGCGCGCGGTGCAGGAGCACCGGATGATCGTGTTCCTCGCGTGGGAGCCGCATCCGATGAACATCAACTACAAGATCGCCTATCTCGACGGCGGCGACGCCGTGTTCGGCCCGAACTACGGCTCGGCGAAGGTCTATACGCTCGTCACGCCCGGCTATCTCGAACGCTGCCCGAACGTCGGCCGGCTGCTGACCAACCTGACCTTCACGACCGACGAAGAGAACCAGCTGATGGTGCCGATCATGAATCACGCCGATCCGGTCGCCGTCGCGAAGGAGTGGGCGAAGAAGAACCCCGGCGTGCTGTCGAAGTGGCTCGACGGCGTCACGACCATCGACGGCAGGAACGCGAAGGACGCGATCGAGAAGCTCATCGGCGCATGAACACGCCAGGCAAGGAACCCCCATGTACAAGAACCTCGCGCTGTTCGACCTCGACCACACGCTGCTGCCGCTCGACAGCGACCAGGCCTGGAGCCGCTTCATCACGCGGGTCGGCTGGCGGGAGGACGACGCGCATGTGGCGCTGATCGACGCGCACTACGGTCACTATGCGGCCGGCACGCTCGACATGGACGCGTATCTCGCCGTGACGCTCGCGCCGCTCACCCGCTATCCGCGCAAGGTGCTCGAACGCTGGCATGCGCGCTTCATGGACGAAGTGATCCGCCCGGCGATCACGCCGCAGGCGCGCGAGCTGGTCGACCGCCATCGCGAGAACGGCGATCTCTGCTGCATCGTGACGGCGACCAACGTCTTCGTCACGCGGCCGATCGCGGCGGAATTCGGTATAGAACACCTGCTCGGCATCGAGCTCGATACCGACGACGGCACGCCGGACGGCGCGTTTACCGGGCGCAGTACCGGCGTGCCGAGCTTCCGCGAAGGGAAGATCGTGCGCACGACCGCGTGGCTGGCGTCACTCGGCTACGCGCCGACCGATTTCGAACGCACGTACTTCTACAGCGATTCGATCAACGACGTGCCGCTGCTGGATTACGTCACGCATCCGGTCGCAACCAATCCCGACTCGAGGCTGTTGCAAGTGGCAGGCACGCGCGGGTGGCCTGTCATGAAGTTGTTCTGATTCGGGCGATATTCTCTGCTGTCCTTTTTTCATGTCTGGAGGGGTAATGAAATACGGAGCACGCAGCAACAGTCACGATCATTCAGGAATCCGACTCGAATCGGATCGAAAGCCTGTCGTCAAGCCGAGCCGGCCGGAAAGCCGCTTTCCGCACTGGCGCGGCGTTTTCACGATCGCACTCCTGTGCACGCTGGCCGCTTGCGGCGATGGCGACCCGGGCACGCCAGCCAGCGTCGCGGCCGCGCGCGCGGCCGCACCGGGCTCGGCGTCCACGCCTGTCCTGCACTGCGCGAGCGCGTGCCACTGACCGACGCCGGCCCCCACGCCAGCCATCCACGACAGAGAGCGATCATGCAAAACAAACCCACGACACGACGTCAATTCCTCGCCGATGCGTTGAAGCTCGCCGGCGCCACCGCGATCACGGGCATGCTGCCCGAAAGCATCGCGCGCGCGCAGGCCATTCCGGCAGCCACCGTGACCGGCACGATCCAGGACGTGAAGCACGTCGTGATCCTGATGCAGGAAAACCGCTCGTTCGACCACTACCTCGGCACGCTGGGCGGCGTACGCGGCTTCGGCGATCCGCGGCCGGTCGTGATTTCGAGCGGGTATCCGGTGTGGCGCCAGCCCTGGCTGACGTCCTACGTGTTCCCGTTCAACCCGTCCCCGCCCTCCGGAACGGCGAACGGCGACACCTACTACGGCGACCTCGACCACAGCTGGAGCGGCACGCACAGTGCCTGGAACAACGGCTGCTACGACAACTGGGCCGACGCGAAGACCAGCGGCACGATGTACTACTTCACGCAGAACGACATTCCGTTCTACTACGCGCTGGCGAGCGCGTTCACGGTGTGCGACGCCTACCACTGCTCGATGCTCGGCCCGACGGACCCGAACCGCCTGTATCTGTGGACCGGCTGCTGCGGCAACGTCGCCGGCTATGCGCCGTACACGACCAACACGATGACGGGCACCGGCTGGACCACGATGCCGGAGCGCCTGAACACGGCCGGCGTCACGTGGAAGTTCTACCAGGACAAGGGCAACGGCCTGGACGCCGGCCATGGCTACGGCGAATACAACGGCTCCAAAGGCGATCTCTGGTGGAACGGCAACTACGGCGACAACGTCATCCTGAACTTCAAGCAATACCAGAACCTCGGTGCCAGCGATCCGCTCGCGCCGGCGCTCAACGGCACGCAGATCGATCCGTCAGGCGGCGGCAAGGAATATGACACGAACCTCTTCAGCCAACTGCGGGCCGACGTCGCCAACGGCACGCTGCCGCAGGTGTCGTGGATCGCCGCGCCGTACGCATACTGCGAACATCCGTCGTGGGCCGCGAGCGGCGGCGAATGGTACGTGAGCAACGTCCTCAATGCGCTGACGTCGAATCCGGCGGTGTGGGCCAGCACGGTGCTGCTCGTCATGTACGACGAGAACGACGGCCTGTTCGATCACATGCCGCCGGCCGTCCCGGCCAGCGCCGCTGCCGGCACCGGTCAGTCGACGGTCTCGACGGCCGCCGAATTCGTCGCCGGCAGCGGCGCGGCATCGGACGGCTCGGCAAGCGGCGACGTGCCGATCGGGCTCGGCCCGCGCGTGCCGATGTTCGTCATTTCGCCGTGGTCGAAGGGCGGCAAGGTCAATTCGCAGGTCTTCGATCACACATCGGTGATCCGTTTCCTGGAAGCGCGCTTCGGGCTGCAGGAAACCAACATCACGCCGTGGCGACGCACGGTGTGCGGCGACCTGACGTCGGCCTTCGATTTCTCGAACGCGGACCAGACGGTTCCCGCCATCCAGCCGCCGGTCAGCAACATGAACCCGAACGGTTCGACCGTGCTGATCCCCTATCCGACCACCACCGCGGTGCCGGCGCAGGCCGCCGGCCGCAGCACCGCCTGCCGCCTGCCCTACGAGTTCTTCGTGCAAGGCAAGGTCAACCGTGCCGGCAACGCGCTGGCGCTGACGATGACCAACACCGGCACCGCCGGCGTCCATCTCCAGGCGTGGGTCGACGGTACGAGCACGATCCCCCGGCACTACACGATCGCGGCCGGCGCGGGCCAGTGCGCGAACCTGTCGGATTCGCTCGCACTGAATAGCGGCGGCAGCTACGACTATTCGATCTACGGGCCGAACGGCTTCCTGCAGACGTTCCGCGGCAGCATCGGCTCGTCCGGCAACACGGGATCGACCGCCGAAATCAGCCTGTGCTACGACGTGGCGAACGGCAACGTGCAGATCACGCTCGACAACTCGGCCGGGGCGGGCGCGACGACGTTCCAGCTCACCGACAACGCCTATGGCATGAACACGCGGCAGTCGGTCACCGTCGCCGCCGGCGCGACGCAAACCGTGACGTGGTATGGCGACGGCGGCTGGTACGACGCAAGCATCCGCGACGCGAACGACCCGAACTTCCTGCGCCGGGTGGCGGGCTGCGTGCAGACGCAATCCGGCGCGCTGCTCACGGATTCGGCGATCGGCAATACCAGCAAGAAGTTCGTCGCGTCGCTCGCGTCGCAGGGCTCGACGTTCGGCACGCTGCGATTCGACTACGTCACGCCGCCCTGGAGCCACAGCCCGAAGAACTGGGTGGGCATCTTTGCGCGTGGCGCGCAGCCGACCCGGGGCAGCTACAAATCGTGGGCGTACTTGCCGAAGAGCACCGGCTCGCTGCTGTTCTCGTCCACGGCCAATCGCTCGCTGGCGTCGGGGCAGTACGACGCGTGGTACCTGTTCGACGACGGCTACACGCCGCTCGCGGGCCCCGTCACGATCACCATCTGACGGAATGGCCGGACCGTGCCGGCCGCCCGCACGGGGCCGGCACGCATTCGGGCGCGACGCACCACGTTGCGCCCGAATGCTTTTCCAGCCGCGCTTCGCCGGATGCCACAGCAAAACGGGCGCCCCGATGGAGCGCCCGTTCGCGTGTGCGGTCGATCAGAACTTGAGACGCAGGCCGATCCGCGTGACGAGCAGCGTGTTCGTGCCCGCGTGTGGATACACGTCGTTGCCGGCGGCCGTCTGGCTGCCCATCGAATAATTCGCGCCGATGTAGTCGGTCGAGAACGAGTACCGGCGGCCGTCACCGCACCGATGCGAGCACTGGGCCAACGCCGAAATCCAGCATAATCAGGCGGTCGAACGAGCGCCTCGGACGGCGCGCGCCCCGCACACGTTTGCGTCGCCGTCCGGTTCATCGCTTGACCGCGCGCCACCGCCACGAACGTAGCCATTCCGTGCCGGTCGCGCGCGCGGCGAATTGTGCCGGTGCAAACAATCGAAGCAAGAACGCGCGCGATGCGGCGCACATCATGACGCCGGCATTCGCATCACGGACACCACCACGCCCTCCCGCGGAAAACAGGACACCGACACATGGACCGAACCGAGCACATCAGCATCGAACAGACGAGCGGGCTGCCCGCCGACGAACTGGACCGATGCGACTTCTCGTTCGACATCGCCTGGGAATTGAACGCACCGTACCAGGACTTGCTCGATCTCCGCGCACTGCCGGCGCGGCGCAAGCACTACGGCTTCGATCCGGCCGGCTGGGCGGACGAGGCGTCCGGCAAGACGGCGCTCTTTCGCGCGACAGCCGGCGGCCGGCTCGCCGGGTTCGTGGCAATCGGCCAGTGCTGGAACGGGATGGCCGAGATCGCGGAGCTGGCCGTCGACCGCCACTGCCGGCGGCAAGGCATCGCACAGTTGCTGCTGGCGGCCGCCGAATCCTGGGCGCGCGGCCACGCGTTCGGCTTCATGCGGCTGGAAACGCAGTCGAACAATGTCGCCGCGTGCAGCACCTATGCGCGCTCGGGCTTCGTGCTGGGCGGACACGATCGCCTGCTGTATGCGGACGATGAAAACGACGGTGAAGTGGCGCTGTTCTGGTACAAGGACCTGCGCGACGGGCAGACCGCACGGATCCGCACGATCGACCCGGAATCGATGCGGCCGGCACGCTGACGCGCTGCCGCCCGCACGTCATTGCCGCGTTACGTCCGCGTCGCGACGATGAACAGGCGCGGGAACGGCAGCAGCACGGTGCCGTCGGCGAGTGCCGGATAGCCGTCCGGCCCCGCGATCGCGTCGCGATACCGCGAGAGAAACGCCGTGCGCTCGCCATCGTCGAGCGCCGCGAGGAATGGCCGCAGCGCACTGCCCTTGAACCACTCCACGACCGCGTCGGCACCGCCGCGCAGCGGGTGGTAGTAAGTCGTGCGCCATACGTCCACGCGCGAGCACAGCGGTGACAGCAGCGCGTGGTAGTGGCGCACGTCGAACCGCTCGGTGCGCGCCGCGCCCTTCAGCTTGTCCGCCCACGGCCCGGCCGCGGCGACCTCGCGCATCAGCCGGTGCGCGGGTTCGTCGAGGTTGTCCGGCATCTGTACCGCAAGATGACCGCCCGGCGCGAGCCGGCCGACGAGTGCCGGAAACAGCGTGTCGTGCGCGGGCACCCATTGCAGTACCGCATTCGCGAGAATCAGGTCATAGCCGCCCGGATCGTCCCAGGTGGAAATGTCCACGACATCGAAACGCAGGCCCGGCAGGCGCTTGCGCGCGGCGTCGATCATGTCCGTCGATGCATCGATCCCGTGAACCGTTGCGTCCGGCGCACGCGCCATCAGCGCCTCCGTCGAATTGCCGGGCCCGCAGCCGATGTCGATCGCGGTATGGATCGGCGTGTTCGGCACGGCGGCCAGCAGATCGCGGATCGGCCGCGTGCGTTCGTCCTCGAATTGCACGTACTGGGCGGCGTATCGATCGAGTGGGGTAGTCATGTCGTTCCTCCTGGTCGGCGTAATCGGCCTCGCCTTCTCTGTGCGCGGGATGCCGGCGGCCGTCGATGCACCGCATTCTGCGATCGTCACGAAGTTCAGTAAAATGAATTTAATATCGTGATTGATTCAAATTTCTGATGAAAATCGATACGCTCGGTGTCCAGGCCTTCGTCGCGATCGCCGACGGCGGCAGCTTCCGGCAGGCAGCCGAAACGCTGCATGTGACGCAGACCGCCATCACGCAGCGGTTGCGCAAGCTCGAAACCTTTCTCGGCGTCGCGCTCGTCGAGCGCACCACGCGCCGCACCACCCTCACCGAAATCGGCCGGCGCTTCCTGCCGCAAGCGCGCCGGCTGCTGAACGAGCTGTCCGACGCGCTCACCGAAATTCGCGAAACCGGCCTGAGCCAGCGCGGCGACGTCACCATCGCGTGCGTGCCGACGGTCGGCGTGCAGTACCTGCCCCGCATCCTGCGCGCCTTCTCCGCGCACCGGCCGCACGATCGCGTGAAGATCCTCGATCACGCGTCGGCGTCGGTGCTGCAGGCCGTGCTGCATCGCGAGGCCGAGTTCGGCATCGGCATCGCCGGCGACCAGCATCCCGAACTGGTCAACGTGCCGCTGACGAGCGATCCGTACGTGCTGGTGTGCCGCGACGATCATCCGCTCGCCAGGCGGCGGCGCATTCGCTGGGCCGCACTGCAGCCGCATCCGCTGATCTTCGCCGGCGAAGTGAGCGGCAATCGCGGGCTGCTCGACGGCGCGCTGAAGACGAGCGGCGTGTCGCTGCATTCGTTCTACGAAGTACAGCGCAGCTCGACGGCGCTCGGGCTCGTTGCCGAAGGGCTCGGGGCAGCCGTGGTACCGAAGCTCGCGATCCAGAAGAACGCGTATCCGATGATCCGCACGATCGAGCTCGTCGAGCCGGCGGTGTCGCGCACGCTCGTGCTCGTCACGCGCAAGAGCGCGCAACTGTCGCCGGCCGCCCGTGCGTTGTACGACATGATCGTCGAGCAGGCGACACCCTGACGACACTGTCAGGGGTGCGTCACGAAGCAGCGCCTTCGGGGTAGTATCGCCACACGCGGTCGCGACGACCGGTGCCTACCCGGCGCCGAGCACGTCACGCCACCGCTGCAACGGCCGTTCCTCACTACCCCTGCACGGAGCACTGCATGGCCTATCGCAACTATCACAAGCGCAAGATTGCAGACCGGGAACTTCATCCCGAAACCCAGATGATGTCGTACGGCTACGATCCGTTCCTGTCGGAAGGATCGGTGAAGCCCCCCGTGTTCCTCACGTCGACGTTCGCGTTCCGCACGGCCGAGGACGGCGCCGAATTCTTCGACGTCGTGGCCGGGCGCAAGCCTTCGCCCGAAGGCGAAGGCGCGGGCCTCGTCTACAGCCGTTTCAATCACCCGAACCTGGAGATCGTCGAGGATCGCCTCGCGCTGCTCGACGATTCCGAAGCCGCCGTCGTGACGTCGAGCGGCATGTCGGCCATCGCCGCGATCCTGCTGACGTTCCTGCGGCCGGGCGACTGCGTCGTCCAGTCCGTGCCGCTTTACGGTGGCACCGAGACGTTGATCTCGAAGTTCCTGCCCGAGTGGGGCATTCGCTCCGAAGTGATTGCCGACGGGCTGTCCACCCGCGCAATCCGCGCCGCGCTCGAAGCGGCCGCGCAAAAGGGCAAGGTGCGGATGTGCTACATCGAGACGCCCGCCAACCCGACCAATGCGCTGTTCGACCTCGAAGGGCTGCGCAGCGAGATCGACGCATTCGAAGCGCGCCACGGCTATCGCCCGCTGTCGGTCTGCGACAACACGCTGCTCGGGCCGCTGTACCAGAAGCCGTCGCGGCAAGGCATCGACCTGAGCGTGTACTCGCTGACGAAATACATCGGCGGGCATAGCGACCTCGTCGCCGGCGGCGTCACGGGCACCCGCGAGCTGATCACGAAGATCCGCTCGATCCGCAGTACGCTCGGCTCGCAGCTCGACCCGCATTCGTCGTGGATGATCACCCGCTCGATGGAAACGCTCGTGCTGCGCATGCAGCAGGCCGCCCGCAGCGGCAGCGCCGTCGCTCGCTGGCTCGCCGACAATCCGCATCGGCCGGTGCGCGTGCTGCATCCCGAGCTCATCGACGATCCGGCCTACCAGGCCGTCTATCGGCGCCAGTGCACCGGGCCCGGTTCCACGTTCGCGTTCCTCCTCGACGGCGGCCGCGAGCAGGCATTCCGGTTCATCAATCACCTGACGCTCTTCAAGTCGGCGGTCAGTCTCGGCGGCACGGAATCGCTGATCTGCCATCCGGCGTCCACGACGCATTCGGGCGTACCGGCCGATGCGCGTGCGGCGGCGGGCGTGTCGGAAGGGTTGATTCGCGTGTCGGTCGGGCTCGAACATCCGGACGACCTGATCGCCGACCTGTCGTACGCGCTCGAGCATTGCTGACCCGTGCGGCATGCGCCCCGTGCCGGTTCGCACGGGGCGGCGCCGGGATGACGGCGTTCGAGCCGCGCAATCGTGCTGACCCAAGGATTCGCACCATGAACACCACGCGGCATCGATACCTGATCGGCAATCTGCAACACGCGCCGAACGTGACCATGACGATCACGCAGACGATCGACAAGCCGGACGAGAAATCCTACCGGTACTGCACCGGGCGCGTGACCGTCGAGCTCGAATACCCGGAAACGTCATGCGGATCGACCACTCAGGTCAAGAAATTCCCGTTCGACGGAAAATGGTTGACGCTGGATGAGCGGTCGTTCGAGATGCACGTCGGCGACTTCATCCTGCCGCCGGAATTGTGCCGTCAGGGCATCGGCACGCTGTGCTGGTCGGAGATCCGTCGAACGCTTCCCCTTCCGTCAAGCTGCCCGTTCTTTCTCAGTGGCGGCCTCAGCAACAAGGATGCGACGATCACCGGCAAGATCCTCGGAAAGCTCACTACCATCGACAACATCGCACGCCGCGACGCCTTCTGGCGCCGCATGCTGGATCCGGCCTCAGTGACGTTCATATCCGACGAGAACGGCGACGGGTCTTTCAGAGGCCGGTTCGTCGATCCGGCCGCTCACCCCGGCTACGCGCCGAAAGCGATCGCCACGAGAATCTGACCGCGCGACGCCAACCGGCCGAACCGGCTCACAGCACCTTAACCATGAACACGCGCGACGTGCCTTCCGGCTCGCACGGCACCTCGCCGAACGCTTCGTAACCCTGTTTCCGGTAGAAATCCGGCGCCTGGAACGAGATCGTGTAGAGCACCGCACGCGCGCAGCCGCGTCGTTTCGCTTCCGCTTCGGCCTCGCGCAGCAGCCGGCTGCCGAAGCCGCCGCCGCGCAGCGATTCGGGCAGGTAGAAGAGATCGATGAAGAAAAGGCCGAGCGACGTGCGCCCCGTGAGGCCGCCCAGGATCTCGCCGGTCGCGGGATCGGTCACGTACACGTCGAGCGTGGCCGCGTCGGCGCGCCCCGTCATCGCGTGATTGAATTCGCCGAGCTTGCGGCTGATGAAGTCGTGTGCGCCCGGCTGCCCGGTGTCGGTGAGCCGGATGGAAACGTCGGGTTGCGTTGTCATGGAGCGGGTTCGGTCGAAGAGCGAGACGGCCGGGCATGCAACACCCGGGGCGGAAATCGCTCGACTATAGCGCGTCGGCGGCCTTGCCGTGGCGGCGCGCCCGTCGCCTTCGCCGCGCATCGCGCGGCCGCCCAGCCGCGTTCATGCCCGTGCCGCACGCCCGTCCTCACGCCACCGCGAACGCCGCCTTCATGTCCGCCACGCGGCGCCGTTCGCGCGCGATCATCATCCGGTTCACGACGATCACGCCGATCGTCACCGCCGTGATGAACAGCGTCGCCAGTGCGTTCATTTCCGGATTCAGCCCCAGCCGCACACGCGAGAACACCACCAGCGGCAGCGTCGTCGAGCCCGGCCCCGACAGGAACGCCGACAGCACCAGGTCGTCGATCGACAGCGTGAACGACAGCAGCCAGCCCGACAGCAGCGCCTGCGAGATCAGCGGCAGCGTCACCACGAAGAACACCTTCAGCGGCGTCGCCCCCAGATCCAGCGCCGCCTCCTCCAGCGACTTGTTCATCTCCTTCACGCGCGACTGCACGATGATCGCCACGTACGACACGCACAGCATCACGTGACCGATCCAGATCGTCACCATCCCGCGCCCCTTCGGCCAGCCGAACATCTGCTCCAGCGCAACGAACAGCAACAGCAGCGAGATGCCCTGGATCACCTCCGGAATCACCAGCGGCGCGTTGATCATCCCCGTGTACAGCGTGAAACCCTTGAAGCGGCCGAAGCGCGCGAGCACGAAGCCGGCCCACGTGCCGATCACGACCGACGCGGTCGCGGTCAGCAGGCCGATCTTCAGCGACAGCCACGCCGCGTTCAGCAGCTCGTCGTCGTCCAGCAGCGCCGCGTACCACTTCAGCGAGAACCCCGACCACACCGTCACCAGCTTCGACTCGTTGAACGAGTACACGACCAGGCTGATGATCGGGATGTACAGGAACAGGAAGCCGAAGGCGAGTACGCCCGTTGACAGCGGTTTGCTCGGCTTGATCATTTCGCGTCCTCCAGTTCCTTGACCTGGTAGTACTGGAACAGCGCCATCGGCACCAGCAGCAGCATCACCATCGCGACCGTCACCGCGGACGCCATCGGCCAGTCCATGTTGTTGAAGAATTCATCCCACATCACGCGGCCGATCATCAGCGTGTCGGCGCCGCCGAGCAGCTCCGGAATCACGTACTCGCCCACCGCCGGGATGAACACCAGCAGGCTGCCGGCGATGATCCCGTTCTTCGACAGCGGCAGCGTGATGCGCGTGAACGCGACCCACGGCTTGGCGCCGAGGTCGTACGCGGCTTCGAGCAGCGTGAGGTCCATCTTCACGAGGTGCGCGTACAGCGGCATCACCATGAACGGCAGGTACGAATAAACCATCCCGATGTAGACGCCCGCGTCGCTGTGATACAGCCGCAGCGGCGTGTGGATGATGCCGAGCGCGATCAGCGTGTGGTTCAGCAGGCCGTCATCCTTCAGGATGCCGATCCATGCGTACACGCGGATCAGGAACGACGTCCAGAACGGCAGCATCACGGCCATCATCAGCACGTTGCGGCGGTTCGGTTCCGAGCGGGCGATGTAGTACGCCATCGGATAGCCGATCAGCAGGCACAGCACCGTCGACACGGCGGCCATCTTCAGCGAGCTGAGGTAGGTCGCGATGTACAGGTCGTCCTGCAGCAGGAACGCGTAGTGCGACAGCTGCAGCGCGAAGTGCACGACGCCGTCCTTGATCTCGACGAGCGACGTGTACGGCGGAATGCCCATCACCTGGTCGGCGAAGCTGATCTTCAGCACCAGCACGAACGGCAGCGCGAAGAAGATCGCGAGCCACAGGAACGGCACGCCGATCGCGACG
>NZ_CADFDU010000001.1:0-637797 GCF_902833045.1 Burkholderia sp. BCC0322 | reverse complement strand
CGCACGTGATACAGCGAGTAGCTGCCCATGTACGCGATGTCGGTCACGACGCCGCGCGCCCAGTTGTGTTTCGAACCCGGCTTCTCGCGTGACACGTGCACGCGTTCCGGGCGCACCGAGATGCCCACCGGCATCCCGAGCGGGCCCGTCACGCCGTGACTCACATACATGCGTGCCTCGAGATCGTCGCTCTCGACGAAGATGTGATCGGGCTCGTCCTCGACCACGCGCCCCTCGAACAGGTTCGTCGAGCCGATGAATTCGGCCGAGAAGCGGCTGTTCGGGAATTCGTAGACTTCGCCGGGCGAGCCGATCTGCACGATCTTGCCTTCGCTCATCACCGCGAGGCGGCTCGCCATCGTCATCGCTTCTTCCTGGTCGTGCGTGACCATCACGCAGGTCACGTCGACCTTCTCGATGATGTTCACGAGTTCGAGCTGGGTCTTTTGACGGATCTTCTTGTCGAGCGCGGACATCGGCTCGTCGAGCAGCAGCAGCTTCGGGCGCTTGACCAGCGAGCGGGCCAGCGCGACGCGCTGCTGCTGGCCGCCGGAGAGCTGGTGCGGCTTGCGCTTCGCGTACTTGCTCATCTGCACGAGCGCGAGCGCATCGGCCACGCGCTCCTTGATCTCGTTCTTCGGCGTGCCTTCCTGTTTCAGGCCGAACGCGACGTTCGATTCGACCGTCATGTGCGGGAACAGCGCGTACGACTGGAACATCATGTTCACCGGGCGGCGGTACGGCGGCAGCGCGGCGAGATCCTCGCCGTCGACGAAGATCCTGCCGGAGGTGGCCGTCTCGAGCCCGGCGAGCATGCGCAGCAGCGTCGACTTGCCGCAGCCCGAGCTGCCGAGCAGCGCGAACAGCTCGTTCTTCGCGATCGTCAGGTTCACGTTGTCGACGGCCGTGCTGTCGCCGAATTTCTTCACGACGTTTTCGATGCGCACGAAGGCGTCGTTCGGCTTGAGCATGTCCGTCGCCGGGCGACGCATCGCATCAGGTGTACTGAATGAATCCCGTTTCATGATGGTCCGTTTTAAGCAGGTAAGCGAATCTCAGGCGTCAGTCGCGACCGGCCAGGCGGTCGCACGGTGCCGGCGGAGAGGGATCGAGCGATTCCTCGTCCGGAACGAATGGCGCAACGAAACAGGTGTGGGGGAACGCACGGCGATCGGCGGCCATCAGTCGCGATCGACCGGGGGCGTCGCGCCGGCTGTCATGAAGATTTCATCGGTTTTCATCGGGCTTTCCGCACGTTTCTGTCGTCTCCAGTGCGAATTTTTAAACCCGTCAAAAACCTTTTGGATCGCGGATTTCCGTTGCAGACATTGAACGGGATCGATGTTTGGGGAGGCGGGAAAACGGGGGCACGAGCCGGCCCGCGCGGGCGCCCGGCGGCATGGGCGCCGCCGGGTGAAACGGAGGGTGGGGAAAACGAGCAGCCGGACGGCTGCCGCACGCGGCCGGTGCGCGTCGGGCGGGAAGCTGCGCGGCACCGCTGCCGCGGCGCCGCGTCGGCGTCAGAACGGCTTGGTCGGCAGGTACTTGCCGTCGAGCGTGATCACCGCGCGCGAACCGCCTTCGGGATCGTCGACCTTCTTCACGTCGAGCCGGAAATTGATCGCGCTGATGATGCCGTCGCCGAACTTCTCGTGAACGAGCGCCTTCAGCGTCGTGCCGTACACCTGCAGCATTTCGTAGAAGCGGTAAATGGTCGGGTCGGTCGGCACGCGATCGTCGATGCTGCCGCGCAGCGGGATCGTCTGCAGCAGCAGCACCGCGTCGTCGTCGAGGCCGAGCTTGTCGGCGACATTGCGCGCCGCTTCCGCCGGCAGCGCGTGCTGGCCAAGCAGCGCGGCGGTCACGAACGCTTCGCTCAGGCCCGTGCCTTCGGTGAGCTGCGCGAACGACAGGTTCTTGCGCGCCTTCGCGAGCACGATGGTCTCCGCGAGCGCGTGGCGGGCCGTCTGGCTGTGTTGGGACTGGATCATGGCAATTCCTCGTGGTTGGGTAGGAGCGATTCAGGCCGCGACGGGGAGCGTCGCGGGCGTGGCGCGGACCTCGGGGTGGTCCGCCAGGGAGACGAACCGGCCGGTCGCGCCGTCGTAGGCGTCGATGCAACCCGATTCGATGTCGTAGACCCAGCCGTGCAGTGCGAGCCGCCCTTCTTCGAGCGCAAGCCGCACGGCAGGATGCGTCTTCAGGTTCGCGAGTTGCGCGACGACGTTCTCGCGCACCATCGAGTCGATCCGCTCGCGTTCGCTGCGATGCGGGCGCGCCTCGTTCACGACGCGCGCCGAATCGGCGTAACGCAGCCAATGGCCGACGGCCGGCATGTGGTCCATGCACTGGCAGGTGGCGATCGCGGTCATCGCGCCGCAATCGGAATGGCCGCAGATCACGACGTCGGTCACGCGCAGCGCGGCCACCGCGTATTCGACCGACGCCGATACGCCGCCCGGCTCGGGGCCGTACGACGGCACGATGTTGCCGGCATTGCGGATCACGAACAGGTCGCCGGGTTCGCGCTGCGTGACGAGTTCGGGCACGAGCCGGCTGTCCGAGCACGAGATGAACAGCGCGCGCGGGTTCTGGCTGCGCGCGAGGTCGCGGAACAGCGCGGCGCGTTCCGGATAGGCGTCGCGCTGGAACTTCAGGAAGCCTTCGATGATGTCCTTCATCGTGTGTTCTCCGGTGCAGGTGGAATCGATGAAGGGCAGGTTACGCCGGACTTCCAATAACGTAAAAGACTGATTTATGATCCAGCGGATAAGCAGGACTTATAGGAACCGCCATGCTGCTGCGCCATATCCACTATTTCCTCGCCGTCGCCGAGCACCGCAGCTTCACGCGCGCGGCCGCCGCGCTGCATGTGTCGCAGCCCGCGCTGTCGCAGCAGATCCGCCAGCTCGAGGAGACGCTCGGCGCGCAACTGTTCGACCGCACCGGGCGCGTGACGCGGCTGACCGACGCCGGCGACGTGTATTTCCGCTATGCGCGGCAGGCGCTGCACGATCTCGCGGAAGGCCGGCGCGCGATTCACGACGTGCAGGATCTGAGCCGCGGCTCGCTGCGGATCGCGGTCACGCCGACGTTCACGAGCTATCTCGTCGGGCCGCTCGTCGAGGCGTTTCACGGCCGCTATCCGGAGGTGTCGCTGTCGGTGCGCGAGATGTCGCAGGAACGCATCGAGGCGCTGCTCGTCGACGACGAGCTCGATGTCGGCATCGCGTTCGAGGAGGTGCAGACGTCGGATATCGAGGCGGAAACGCTACTGGTCGAAACGCTCGCGCTCGTCGTGCGCCGCCAGCATGCGCTCGCCGGCAAGCGCAAGGCCGGCCTGCGCGCACTGCACGACGCGCCGCTCGTGCTGCTCACGGCCGAGTTCGCGACACGCGTGCAGATCGACCGCTATTTCCGCGAGCATGACGTGCGCCCGCGCGTGTTGATGGAAGCGAATTCGCTGGGGGCGGTGATCGAGATCGTGCGCCGCACGAACCTCGCGACGCTGCTGCCCGCGACGATCGCGGCCGGGTACGACGATCTCGTTGCCGTCGCGCTCGATCCGGCCGTCCTGCGGCGCACGGCCGTGCTGTTGCAGCGCAAGGGGGCGTACCGAAGCGCAGCGGCGCGTGCGTTCGTCGAGCTGGCGTTGGCGCAGCACGCGGGGAAAGGGAAAAAGGCCGGCGAACCCCGCCCGGCACGCCCCGGGACGGCCGGGCAATGAAGTCCGGCGTTGCCCCGGAGCGGGGCAAGCAACCGCGTCAGTTGTACCCGAGGATCGCCACCGCCGCGACGTCCGGCCGGTCGTTCGTATTCCCGACGAGCGATGTCATCGGCTCCTGCAGCACCGCCTGATACGACGTCACGCGCGGCGCTTCCGGCGCGCCCGTCTCATCCGGTGCCGGTGCGTCGAACGCGGCATCGAAACCGCTGTAAAACCCCGGCTGCTTCTGCGAAAAAGTCATCTCCACTCCTTTACCTGTTTATGTTTTCGAGGTTCTAACCAACTTGTTTCAACGCCGCCCGCACCGGCGTGCCGTCGTGCGCCGCCTCCGATCGCGCCAGCTGCGCGCGCGTGCGCCGCGTGATGTGAATCACCGCGAACACGACCGGCGCGATCAGCAGGCCTTCCGCCAGCTCGGGATCGACCGGCAGGTTCATCACGTGCAGCGCCTTGAACGCCGCCGTCGCGAGCGACAGCACGTAGTACGAAATGGCCGCCACCGACAGCCCTTCGACCGCGTGCTGCAAGTGAAGCTGATTGCGCGCGGTGCGCTCCATGCCCGCCAGCAGGCGCGTCACGTCCTTTTCCTGGGCAAGATTCACGCGCGTGCGCAGCAGGTCGACCGCCCGCGCGATCCGCGCGGCGATCTGCTCGTGGCGCGCCCATACGCTGCGGCAGGTTTCCATCGCCGGCGCGAAGCGACGCTCCATGAATTCGGCGATCGTCGGCATCCCCTCGATGCGCTCCTCGCGCAGCTCGTGGATGCGTGCCAGCACGAGCTTTTCGTACGCACGCGACGCGCTGAAACGTGCGCCCGATCCCGCCAGCGATTCGACCCGCACCGCGAGATGCGTGAGCTTGACGAGCAGCGCCGAGTCGTCGCCGTCCGCGCCGCTCGCGTCCATCCGCTGCATCAACGCGTGCAGCGCCGCGTGGATCTCGTCGAGCTCGCGGCTCATCCGGCGCGCGACGGGCAACGCCAGCAGCGCCATCATCCGGTACGTTTCGATTTCATGCAGACGCTGCAACAGCCGGCCGCCCTGCTCTTCGCGAAAATCCTCGTCGACCACGAGAAAGCGCATGAAGCCGTCGTCGCGCACGTGCCAGTCGCAGAACACCTTGCCGCCGCCGAGCACGTTGCTGCCCACCAGCGCGGGGCCGTCGATCCAGCGGCGCAGGTCGCCGCAGACGAGCCGCGCGGCGTCGCCCTTCAGCAGCTCCATGCGTACCGCGACGAAGCGGATGCCGGCGAGCCGCGCGAACCACGCAGCCGGAATGCCTTCGATCGCGAGATCGTCGAAGTAGCCGGTGTCGCGACGCGGCGCGACGAACGTGAAGGTCGAGAATTCGGTATGGCGCTCCCACTTCAGGTACCAGCCGCTCGGCGACTGCACCGCGTAGTGCGTCGCGCCTTCGTGCGGCGCGGTGATGCCGGTATCACGGCACAGTGCGTGCAGCAGCGTTTCGTGGATGTCGGGCTGGCCGTCCGCGTAGATCGCGTAATGCGTGAGCGACACGGCTTCGGCGAGCCGCAGGAACGGCCGGGCATGCAATTCCGCGGCCAGTGCGGCGCGCAACGGATGGTCCATCATCGAGACACCACGCTTTCCTGTTCAGTGCTGCACGCCGGATCGACCGGCCCGAACGCCGCGCCCCCTCGGGTGAAACGTCAGCGTGATCGCACTATGGCAGACACACAGCAACAATAAAAACGCATAATGCTGATCGTTACGTTCAGTTTTCCTGATACCCATGAAGATGCTCGATCACGACGTGCTGGCCACCGTCGTCGCCGTCGCGGAAACCGGCAACATGACCCGCGCCGCCGAGGCCGTGAACCGCTCGCAGTCGGCCGTCAGCATGCAGATCAAGAGCCTGGAAGACGCGATCGGCCGGCCGCTGTTCGTGCGCAAGCCGCGCAGCATCGTGCTGACGCGCGAGGGCGAGGTGCTGCTCGGATTCGCCAGACGAATGCTGGCGCTGCGCGACGAGGCGTGGGCGGCCGTGGTGCGGCCGGAAGTGACCGGTAAAGTCGTGATCGGCGTGCCGGACGACTACGCGTCGTCGCTGCTGCCGTCGGTCCTGAAGAAGTTCTCGGCGACCTACCCGAAGGTCGAGATCCAGGTGATGGGGCTGCCGAGCAGCGCGCTCGCGCCGCTGATCAAGGAAGGCACCGTCGATCTCGTGTGCGGCACGCGCATCAAGGGGCTGACCGGCGACTTCATCCGCCACGAGCCGATGGCGTGGGCCGCGATGACGAACGGGCCGCGCGTGTGGGAAGAGCGGCCACTGCCGATCGCGGTGTTCATGCCGGGCAGCGTCGCGCGCGAGAACGCGATCCGCAGCCTGGAGCGCGCGAAGGTGCCGTACCGCACCTCCTATGAAAGCCCGAGCCTGCTCGGGCTGCTCAGCATGGTCGAGGCCGGCCTCGCGGTCGCGCCGCTCGCGCGCTGCGCGATTCCCGCGCAGCTGTCGATGCTCGGCCGCTCGCACGGGCTGCCCGACCTGCCGCCGCTCGAGCTGATCCTCGCGCGCAGCACCAAATCCAAGCGGCCGCCATGCGACTTTCTCGCGGAACAGCTGATGGAAGACCTGCAGCGACAGACCGGGCAAACCGCCGACGCGTGATCAGCGCGTCGCGCCGAACCCGGCCGCGGCCAGCGCCGCGTTGACGTTCGCGGCCACCGCATCGACGAGCGCCTCGAGCGTATCGCCGCGCACCTGCGCGTGTTCCGGTGCGACGTGCTCCTTGCGTTGCCAGCCCCACTGCGCACCCGACGCGACCGACAGCGTCGCGCCGAAGCGGTTGCCGTGGCAGCGGCCGAACGTGCTCACGCGCCGCCCGGCCACATAGTCCTGTTCGGGCAGGCAGAGCCGGATCTCGACGGCGATCTGGTCGCGATCGTTGACGCGCGCGGCCGGGCTCACCGTCGCGGCGAACACCTTGCCGATCCGCCAGGTCACGCAGGTTTCCCACGCCGCGAGCGGTCCGCCGGCCGCGTCGACCCGCTCGGTGTCGACCGACCATTGATGCCCGTCGGGCACGACGATCGCCTGATGCAGCAGCACTTCGGCCACGCGCACCGTCGTCACGAGCTGACGCGCGAGTTGCTGGCCCGACGGCAGCGACGCCGTCCGTACGCGACCGCTCGCCGGCCGCGCGACAGGCACTGCTTCCATGAGGTCCATGACCCCTCCGTATTCAGGATCGGCGCCGCGCACGCGGTGCCGCTCGCCGCCGTGCCGCCTGCGGGCGGGCAGCACGGCGACCGGCAACCGGCGATCGGGCGGCGGATCGGACAAACCATCCAGGAACGAGCAACAACCGTTCCTCGCTTCACCGCGCCTTCGGCCCGACGCGCAAACGGCGCGCGACCGGCCCGATCACCGCATCGGCCTGCTGCGCGATCAGCGTGTGCAGCGTGAAATCCAGGTCTTCCGGTGCGATGTCGAAGTGCACGTGAACCACGTCGCGCACGGCACGCGCGCTGACGACATAGACGCCGAGCGGGGAATGCAGCAACGCCGCGAGCAGGGCGTGCGCGTGTTCGCCGGAGTCAGCCGTCAGCGTGACGGGCAACTGCAGGCGCGGGCGCGGCGGCGGGAAAGGAATGACGTTGTTGCGTGCGCCGGCGCGCAGCTGGCGGCCGGCGACATCGAAGGCGGGAACGGGATGAATGAAGGTCATGGAGCGGACGGAAGCCGTCTCGGCTGTTCGACACCTCCCCAGCTTAGAAGAGACGGCATAAACGTCGTGCAAAAAAACGCGCCGCCGATGCAAAAAACGCCACCGGGGACGCACCACGACACCGGCCGAAAGCCGTCCGTGCGGCCGTCATGCCCGCGCGGCGATCTCGCGCGGTCGCTCGCCTCGACCTCGCCGGCACTGCGTGCGGCCCCGCGGTCGTTCCGTTACGCGGCGAACGCCTCGAGCGACGCGCGCCGCCGCTCGTCGACCATCGATTCGATCAGCGACACCAGATCGTCGGTCAGCGGGTCGCAGATGCCCGGCGAGCGATGCAGTTCGAGATCGGCCGCCGGCAGCGGCGGCAGCCCGTCCGTCTCGTCGAGCACGCGCCAGTTCTCGGGCAGCGTGCAGCGGTCGATCATCGTCACGGCCGCGCCGTGGTTCACCGCGATCTTGATGCCGGTCGGGCTCTGGCTGGTATAGACGACGTGATACGGCCGCTCGGCCGTCGCGAGCGCCTGCAGCCCGCGCTGCCGGTAGCAGCACGTCTCCGGAAACAGCGCGAGCGGCACCGACGCCTGCGGGTCCAGCGCGAAATCGCGGTGCGCCGCCCACACGACGTCGTGTCGGCCGAGCAGCCGCCCGCTCGCGTTCGGGCCATGCCGCACGACGAGCGCGACGTCGAGCTCGCCGGCCTGCAGCCGTTCGAGCAGTTCGAGCGACGTGCGGCAATGCACGTGAAAACGCGCGCCCGGCCGCGTCGCATAGAACGACTTCAGCAGGTCGGGCAGCCACAGTTCCGCATAGTCCTCGGGCAGCCCGAAGCGCACGACGCCGCGGTCGCTGCTCGCCTGCTTCAGCGCGAGGATCGCGTCGTTCTGCACCTGGATGATCCGGCGCGCATGGATCAGGAAATTCTCGCCGTCGCGCGACAGCTCGAGCCGCCGGCTGTTGCGCATGAACAGGTGCGTGTCGAGCCGCTCCTCGAGCGTGCGGATGCGCAGGCTGATCGTCGATTGCGTGCGATGCAGTTGCCGGGCCGCCGCGGTGAAACCGCCGCTCTCGACCACGGCGACGAATGCCCGGATCAGCTCCGGATCGAGCGAACTGAGCTTCGACCAATCGGGCCTTTGAATGGCAGCCATCGGAATTACTCGCTTTCGAAAAAAAAAGGGAAGACGAAAGATAGGGCTCGGAGTACGCCGATTGTTGTCCAGATGCGCTCGGCCCTCCAACCCCTGCCCAGGTATGACAAACCCGGAGCCGGTACGCGAATGCCCACCCGCCGATCCCGCCCCGCCCGCCGTCACGACAACGGCCGAGGCCCGCCCGGCGGGCATTCGCGTGCCGGGATCAGGGCTTTCCCGGAGACGACGAAAACTCATAGCCCGATCAGAAAACATCGATTCACCGGCCGCGCCACGGCCCACCACAATCGCCTCACACCCACCTCATCGACGAGACACCGCAATGACCGCACCCCAACCCAGGCAGCTTTACATCGGCGAAGGCTTCGAAGGCCCCGGCGTCAACCTCGCGCACATCAATGTGCTGGTCGGCCCGCGCAACGGCCCGGCGGGCCAGGCGTTCGCCACCGCACTCGCCACGCCGTCGGCCGGCCATGCGCCGTTCGTCGTGATCGCGCAGCCGGGCGTGCCGACCAAGCCGCTCACGCTGTACGTGAACAAGGCGCAGATCGCCAGCGACTTCCACGGCAATGCCACGTGGGGCGCATCGCAGGCCGGCATCGCGAAGGCCGTGGCCGAAGCGCTCGAGAACGGCACGCTGCCGCCCGAAGCGGAGAACGACTGGGTCGTCGTGTCCGCGAACTGGGTGAACCCGCAGACCGACGATCTCGACGCCGTGTTCGAGAACAACTACCGCGCGTGCCGCAACGCGATCGTCGCGGCGATGGAAGGGCTGCCGCATCGCGACGCGGTGTTCGCGGCCGCGCGCGACGTGTCGAACCCGTTCTACACCCCGAAGAAAAACTGACGACGACAAGCGGCCGATACAAGGCCGCACCTGGAGGAAACATGGAATACGTCCGCCTCGGCCAGTCCGGCCTGAAGGTGTCCCGCCTGTGTCTCGGCACGATGAACATGGGCACCCCCGAATGGAAGCCCTGGATCTTCGACGAAGCGCAGAGCGAGCCGATCGTGCGCCGCGCACTCGACGCCGGCGTCAACTTCATCGATCTCGCGGATTTCTATTCGACCGGCGTCGGCGAGGAAGTGGTCGGCCGCATCCTGAAGCGCAACGCGCGCCGTGAAGAGCTCGTCGTGACGACCAAGGTCGGCTACGACATGGGCAGCTATCCGAATGCGGGCGGCCATTCGCGCAAGCACGTGCTCGACGGCATCGACGGGTCGCTGAAGCGCCTCGGGATGGATTACGTCGACATCTTCATGCTGCACTTCTTCGATGTGAACACGCCCGTCGAGGAAACGATGAGCACGCTGCACGACATCGTGCGCGCGGGCAAGGCGCGCTATATCGGCGTGTCGACGATGTACACGTGGCAGTTCGCGAAGATCATGCAGGCCTGCGAACGAAACGGCTGGGACAAGCCGATCAACATGCAGCTGCAGCTGAACCTCGCGTATCGCGAGGAAGAGCGCGAGATGGTGCCGTACTGCATCGACCAGGGCGTCGGCGTCTCGGTGTTCAGCCCGCTCGCGCGCGGCCTGCTCACCTGCGAGCCGCAATCGACGCGCAATCAGACCGACTTCTTCACCGCGCAGATGTACGGCGACGCATCGTCGCTCGCGATCGCGGAATCGGTCGCGAAGGTCGCGAAGCGCCGCGGCGTGCCGCCCGCGCAGATCGCGCAGGCATGGGTGCTGAGCCGCCCCGGCATCGCGAGCATGCTGGTCGGCGCGGATTCCGTCGCGCAGTTCGACAGCGCGCTCGGCGCGCTCGAAACGCAACTCACCGAAGAAGAGCTGCACGAGCTGGAACGCAACTACACGCCGTGCGACCTGATCAACGACTACACGGCCGGCAAGCGCATCGCGCGCACGTCGCGTCCGGCGCAGGGCAGCTTCGCGACGGACTGAAGGACTGATGGACTGACGGACTGCGGTACCGAGAGGCTCCGAGGCACTGAAGGAACGACACACAATGAACGAATTTCTGAGGACCGGCCATTTCATCGGCGGTGAATGGCATGAACCGCATGGCGCGAGCGATGCAACCTATCCGGTGTTCAACCCCGCGACCGGCGAGACGATCGCGAAGGTCGCGAAAGGCGGCGCCGACGACACCCAGCGCGCGATCGATGCCGCCGCGCACGCGTTTCCCGCGTGGCGCGCACTGACCGCGAAGGAACGCGGCGCCCGCGTGAAGCGCTGGGGCGAGCTGATGCTCGAACACCGCGACGCGCTCGCCGAGCTGCTGACGCGCGAGCAGGGCAAGCCGCTCACGGAAGCGCGTGGCGAAGTCGCGTATGCGGCGAGCTTTCTCGAATGGTTCGCGGAAGAAGCGAAGCGCATGTACGGCGACGTGATCCCGAGCCCGAAGCCGAATTCGCAGATCGTCGTCACGCGCGAGCCGGTCGGCGTCGTCGCGGCGATCACGCCGTGGAATTTCCCGCTCGCGATGATCACGCGCAAGGCCGGCCCCGCGCTCGCGGCCGGCTGCACGATGGTGCTGAAGCCGTCCGAGGAAACGCCGCTGTCGGCGTTCGCACTCGCGGTGCTCGCCGAGCGCGCGGGCGTGCCGGCCGGCGTATTCAACGTCGTGTCGGGCGATGCGGTTGCGATCGGCGAGACGCTGACGAGTTCGTCCGTCGTGCGCAAGCTGTCGTTCACGGGCTCGACGCGGGTCGGCAAGCTGCTCGCGAAGCAGTCGGCCGACACACTGAAGAAGCTGTCGCTCGAGCTCGGCGGCAATGCACCGTTCATCGTGTTCGACGATGCCGATCTCGATGCGGCGGTCGAGGGCGCGATCGCATCGAAGTTCCGCAACACGGGCCAGACCTGCGTGTGCGTGAACCGCTTTCTCGTTCAGGACGGCGTGTACGACGCGTTCACGCGCAAGCTCGCCGACGCCGTGCGCACGCTGCGCGTCGGCAACGCGCTCGCGGGTGAAGTCGACCAGGGACCGCTGATCAACGAAGCGGCGCTCGGCAAGGTCGAGCGGCACGTGGCCGACGCCACCGCGAAGGGCGCGCACGCGCTCACCGGCGGCAAGCGTCACGCGCTCGGCGGCACGTTCTACGAGCCGACCGTGCTCACCGGCATGACGGCCGACATGCTGATCGCCGAGGAGGAAACCTTCGGCCCCGTCGCCGCCTGCTTCCGCTTCGCGACCGAGGCGGAGGCCGTGGCCGCGGCCAACGACACGCCGTTCGGGCTGTCCGCGTACTTCTACACGCGCGACCTCGGCCGTGCGTGGCGCGTATCGGGTGCGCTGGAGAGCGGGATGGTCGGCGTCAACGACGGGATCATCTCGACCGAAGTCGCGCCGTTCGGCGGCGTCAAGCAATCGGGGCTCGGCCGCGAAGGCTCGAAGTACGGCCTCGACGAATACGTGGAACTCAAGTACACGCTGATGGCCGGCCTCGGCCGCTGACCACCGGCCGCTCCCCGCGGTCGACCCGCGCCGCGCGCCGCCCGGCCGCGCGGCGCCTCGCACGGCATGCTCGGCGGCGTTCCGCCGCCGCGCGCCGCTGCACGCACACCAACAATCCAGGAGGCAGCTTGACCCAAGCCAACGTTCAATCCGGCACGGCGCGCGCATTGCCGCTGCCGCGTGGCGCCGAGGCGCCGCACCGCGCCGTCGCGCTCGACGACGTGCCGCTCAACCGCTTTCACGTGAAGATCGCCGGCCTGACGTTCGGCGCGCATTTCACCGAGGGCTACACGCTCGGCACGATCGGCTACGCGCTCGCCGCGCTCGGCAAGCAGATGCCGATCGACGCGTTCTGGATGGGGATGATCGGCAGCTCGGCGCTGATCGGCATCTTCTTCGGCAGTCTCGTGTTCGGCTGGCTGTCCGACCGGATGGGCCGGCAGAAGATCTTCCTGACGAGCTTCGCGATCATCACGGCGGCTGCGTTCGCGCAGTTCTTCGTCACGTCGCCGCTCGAACTGTGTTTGCTGCGCGTGCTGATCGGCTTCGGGATGGGCGGCGATTTCACGGTCGGCCACGCCATCCTCGCCGAATTCTCGCCGCGCAAGCATCGCGGTGCGCTGCTGGGCTCGTTCAGCGTGATCTGGACGATCGGCTATGTCGCCGCGAACGTGCTCGGTCTCGCGTACAGCGACGTCACGCCCGACGCCTGGCGCTGGCTGCTCGCGTCGGCGGCGCTGCCCGCGCTGATCGTGCTGGTGCTGCGGATCGGCACGCCCGAATCGCCGCGCTGGCTGCTCGGCAAAGGCCGCGCGCAGGAGGCGCGCGCGATCGTCGCGAAGCATTTCGGGCCCCACGTGATGCTCGACGGTTCGACCGAGCCGCATGCGCATGGCGGCTTTGCGCGGCTGTTCCAGCGTGACCTGATCCGCCGCACGATTTTCAACTGTGCGTTCTTCGTGTGCCTCGTGATTCCGTATTTCGCGATCTACACGTTCCTGCCGACGATCCTGAAGACGATCGGCCTCGCCGAAGGCTTCGGCGCGGACCTGCTGCTGAACGGCTTCCTCGTGCTGGGCGCGCTGATCGGCATCTGGCTGACGATCCGGCTGTCGCGGCGCGGCTTCCTGATCGGCTCGTTCGCGGTGACGTGCGCATCGCTCGTCGCGCTCGCGGTGCTGCCGTCGTCGGCGGCCATGGCGATGATCGTCGCGTTCGCGATCTTCACGCTGACGATGTCGGCGTTCAGCAATCTCGTCGGCGTGTTCCCGCCCGAGTGCTTCCCGACCGAAGTGCGCGCGAGCGGCGTGGGGCTCGCGATCGCGTGCAGCCGGCTCGGTTCGGCGATCGGCACGTTCCTGCTGCCGGCCGGCATCGCGACGCTCGGCTTTCACGCGACGATGTTCGCGCTCGCGGGCGTGCTGCTGGTGGGGATGATCGTGTCGATCGCATGGGCGCCGGAGACGAAGCATCTGACGCTGGAGCAGGCGTCGGGGCATTGATGGCGGCGGCGGGTTGCGTGCCCGCCTGCTTCATCGCGCTCGATCAAGGCGTTCGCATCGACGCCATGCCCATGCGCCACTGCGACGACGCGCGCGAGATCGTTCCCACGGAAACATCAGCCGCGTCCCACCGCCCTCGCCGCCTACCCCCGCCTCGCCGCCTGCTCCCGCAACCACGCAGCAAACGCGGCCACCGGTTCGACCGCGACACTCTCCGGCTCGACATCGAGCCAATAGCCGAACGGCCCGATCGGCTGCACCGGCGACAGCCGCACGAGGCTGCCCTCGCCGATCTCCTCCTCGATCATGTTGAGGTCGACCACCGCGAGCCCCGCGCCCTTGCGAGCCGCGCGAATCGCCTGTTCGAGCGTGGAAAACTCGATGCCGTCGCCGATCCGCGTCAGCGGCACGCCCGCCTGCTCGCACCAGTCGGCCCACAGCGTCAGGCGCTTGCCTTCGTGCAGCACATGCAGCGACGGCAACCGGCCGAGCAGCACATCGAGCGCATCGCCGCGATAGCGCGGCGCGCCGACGAGCGCATGCCGCTCCATCATCAGCAGTTCCGACTGCATCCCGGCGCGCGCCGTGCGCCCGAAGCGGATGTGGCAATGGCAATCGTCGGCCGGCTCCGTGCGGATCGACAGCTCGACGTCAGGCAGCGCCTCCGCGAGGGTGCCGAGCCGCGGCGAAAACCACTGCGTCGCGAACGTGGGCGGCAGCGACACCGTCAGCCGCCGCTTCGCACCCGGCCGCGTGGCGGCGATTTCGCCGACGCCGCGTTCGATCGTGTCGAACGCCTGCCCGATGAACGGCAGCAGCCGCTGGCCGGCATCGGTCAGGCGCACGCCCTTGTGATCGCGCTCGAACAGCCGCGCGCCGAGCGCTTCCTCGAGCAGCCGGATCTGCCGGCTCACCGCCCCCTGCGTCACGCACAGCGAAACCGCCGCGCGGTTGAAGCTCAGGTGACGCGCGGTCTCCTCGAAAAATCGCAGTGCGATCAACGATGGCAGGCGTCGCATGATGTGTGTCCCATTCGTTTGTATCGTTTGTATCGTTCGTGTCGTTGCCGACGGGCGCCGCCGGCCATCCGGCGAGCGGCCCTGTCGCAACCCGGCGCGCGGTCAAAGCCCCGAGGGCCCGCGCCCGCCGTCGCTTCCATTCATCGTCCCCGAGCCCGCGGCCGTCCGCCTACAATAAGCATCCCGCACCAAACACTACACCGCCCGTGAGACGCAAGATGCCGGCGCTGAATGCGCTGAAAGCCTTCGAGATGGCCGGCCGCACCGGCAGCTTCACCCGCGCGGCCGAGTTGCTCAACGTGACGCAGAGCGCGGTGAGCCGCCAGGTTCGCCAGCTCGAGGGCCAGCTCGGCGAGACCCTCCTCGAGCGCCGCCATCACCAGCTCGAACTGACCGCGGCCGGCCGCGTGCTGCTGCGCGCGCTGCAGCAATCGTTCGACAAGATCGAGCTGACCGTGCGCAGCCTGCAGGAAAAAACCCACCTGAACCGTCTGCGCGCGAACGTGCCGCCCACCTTCGCCGCGCGCTGGCTGGTGCCGCGCCTCGGCCGGCTGCGCGACGCGCATCCCGAATTCGAGCTGAGCCTCACGACCCGCATTCACGACAGCCTCGGCGAATCGCGCGTGCTCGACTGCGCGATCCGGTTCGGCGACGGCGAATGGGACGGCTTCGACAACGCACTGCTGATGCAGGAACAGCATATCGCCGTCTGCGCGCCCGCGCTGTATGCGCGGCTGCGACAGGACGGCGCGCCGATCGACCTGAACCGCTTCACGCTGCTGCACGTGCTCGCCACCGACGACCAGCGCTACCTGACCTGGCAGCACTGGCTGAAAGCCGCCGGCATCACCGACGTCGACACACGCGGCGGCTACGAATTCGACCTGCTCGACCACGCGATCCGGGCGGCGATCGACGGTCTCGGCATCACGATCGCCGACCGCCATATGGTCGCGCGCGAACTCGCGACCGGGCAACTGATGCAGGTGCTCAACGTGCATGTCGACGGCCACCAGTCGTACTGGTTCGTCACGCGGCCCGAGCAGACGAACCTGCCGCACATCGTCCAGTTCCGCGACTGGCTGCAGCAGGAAGTGTGGCTCGCGAAACGCCATCTCGAACCGTCGTCGCCGCTTCCGCAAGTGCCGCTGGCATAGGGCCCGTTCACGCCCCGCACGCCCCCGACCACCGATCGCGGGCGACACCTTACCGCCTTCCACGTCCGTCCGCATTCGGCCCCGTCGAAAAATTCGGCCGGCCACAGCCTGCCCCGCGCCGCCGCAACCTTGCCGGACGGACGACTCCGGCCGATTCGCTCAGTAACGTGCGTTTTTCTCATGGTCGCCACGAAAATAAGTCGTTTGTCGTGCGCTAAACGCATGAACAAAATGGCCTCCATCCCGTGCCGCGCGTGTCGCCACCCGAAGCGATCCGCCTGCATTCATTGGAGGAGTCACTTCATGCGCACCGAACGCAATTACGTGAACGGCCGTTTCGTCGCTCCGGAAAGCGACACGTTCATCGTCGTCCACAATCCCGCCACCGAGGCACCGTTCGCGCGCGTGCCGGCCGCGACGCCGGCCGCGGCGCTCGCCGCCGTCGACGCCGCGGCCGCCGCGCAGAAAGCCTGGCGCAAGCTGCCGAGCGCCGAGCGCGCCGCCTACCTGCACCGCTTCGCCGACGCCCTCGCCGCACGCGCGCCCGAGATCGGCGCGGCGCTCGCGCAGGAATCCGGCAAGAGCGTCGAGGACGCGTCGAACGAAGCCGTCTACGCGGGCCAGATCACGCGCTACCACGCCGAGTGGGCGCGCCGGATCGAGGGCGAGATCATCCCGAGCGACACGCCGGACGAGAACCTGTTCCTGCAACGCGAGCCGATCGGCGTCGTCGCGTGCCTGATCCCGTTCAACTACCCCGTCTACACGCTGCTGCGCAAGGTTGCGCCCGCGCTGATCGCCGGCAACGCCGTGGTCGTGCGGCCGAGCAACCACACGCCGGTGTCCGCGTTCGAGATCGCGAAGGCCGCCGACGATGCAGGCTTCCCGCCGGGCGTGATCAACATCCTGACGATGGATCACCCGACGGCCGAAGCGCTGTGCACGCATCCGGCAGTCGGGATGATCACGCTGACGGGCAGCGTGAACGCGGGCCGCAAGGTGCTCGACTACTGCAAGGCGAACATCGCGAAGCCGTCGCTCGAACTCGGCGGCAAGACGCCCGCGATCATCGAGCCCGACGCCGACCTCGAACGCGCGGCCGCCGCACTCGTCGCATCGAAGACGACTCATTGCGGCCAGCTCTGCACGGCGATCGAGCGCGTGTACGTGCACGACAGCGTGCATGATCGCTTCGTCGCGCTGCTGAAAGAGAAGATGGCGGCCGTGCGCATCGGCGACCGTGCGGAAGACGCCACGCGGATGGGCCCGCTCGTCAGCGCATCGGCGCGCGCGCACATCCACGGGATGGTCGAACGCGCGATCGCGGCGGGCGCGACGCTCGAAACCGGCGGCGCAATCCCGGCCGGCCCCGGTTTCTTCTACCCGGCCACGCTGCTGACGAACTGCCGCCAGGACATGGAGATCGTGCAGGAGGAAACCTTCGGCCCGATCATGCCCGTGCTGCGCTACACGACGATCGACGAAGCGATCGCGCAGGCGAACGACCACCAGTTCGGCCTGTCGTCGGTGCTCTACACCGAGCACTACCGCACCGCGATGACCGTCGCGAACGCGATCGAAGCCGGCGAGCTGTACGTGAACCGCACGCCGGCCGACCCGTACCAGGGCTTCCACGCCGGCTGGAAGCGCTCGGGCCTCGGCGGCGACGACGGCAAGCACGGCATGCTCGAATTCACGCAGACGCGCCTCGTCGTCATGAAGTACTGACGCCGTCACGCCGACGCACCGTTTCCGGCGCGCGCACCACGACACCCCGCCGCGCGCGCCGCCCCTGACCCGATCGAACACATAACAAATCTGCAGACCTCCGCGTAAAGGAAGTCTGATGGAGGAAGACACCATGCCGACCCAACCGTCGACGCACGCCGCGTCGCTCGCGTTGCACGACGACGCACACGCGTCGCAGCACACCCGCGCGCAACGCTACCTGCAACTGCTGCTGCTCGTGATTGCCGCGGGCGCGATCTACCCGATGCTGTATCTGCGGCAGGTGTACCAGCCGACGATGCTGCAGTTCTTCCATATCGACGACGTGCAGCTCGGCTACCTGTATTCGTCGCTCGGCACGATCTTCCTCGTGAGCTACCTGCCGAGCGGCTGGCTCGCCGACCGCCTGTCGCCGCGCTGGCTGATCTGCTTCTCGCTGCTCGCGACGGGCGCGCTCGGGCTCGTCTACGCGACCGGGCCGTCGTTCAACGCGCTCGTGCTGATCTTCGGCGGCTGGGGGCTGACCACAGGCCTCACGTTCTGGGCCGCCGTGATCAAGCGCGTGAACACGATCGCGGGCCCCGACGAACAGGGCCGTTTCTTCGGCCTGCTCGACGGCGGCCGCGGCCTCGTCGAGGCATTGCTCGCCACGATCGCGATCACGCTGTTCGCGTACGTGACGCAGGCGCGCGGCGGACCCGACGCGGCCGGCTTCAAGCTCGTCGTCCACCTGTACGCGTTCTTCTGCATCGCGCTCGGCGTGCTGCTCGCGCTGGTAAAGGATCCGGCGAGCACGGGCGAGCGTGCGGCGGCCAGCAATCGCCGGCCAGGCAACGTGCTGACCGACCTGAAGACGCTCGCGTCGATCCCCGAGCTGTGGCTCGTCGCCGCGATCGTGTTCTGCGGCTACCAGGTGTTCTGGGCGACCTACAGCTTCTCCGCGTACCTGCACGAAGGCAATTTCGGGCTCAGCGCGACGGCGGCCGGCTTCATCACGACGCTCAAGCTGTGGATGCGCCCCGTCGGCGGCATCGGCGGCGGCTTCCTCGGCGATCGCGTATCGAAGGTGTCCGTGCTGTTCTGGGCGCTGCTGCTCGCCGCACTGTCGCTCGTCGGGCTGATCGCGGCACCCGCGCACAGCCCGCAGGCCATGCTCGTCGTGCTCGTGCTGTTCATCGGCATCCTCACCTACGCGATCCGCGGCCTGTACTGGTCGCTGCTCGACGACTGCAAGGTGCCGACGCATTGCGCGGGCCTCGCGATCGGCCTGATCTCGGTGCTCGGCTATTCGCCGGACGTGTTCGTGCCGCTGATCAACGGCTACGTGACGCAGACCTACCCGGGCGCGCACGGCTACCAGCTCTATTTCGGCTATATCGCGGCCATCGCGCTCTGCGGCGCAGGCGCCGCCGCGTTCCTCAAATACCGCCTCAACCGCCTCCAGGAGTCCGCATGAAGATCGTTTCGCTCGAAACCCATATCGTCGCCGTGCCGCCGCCGCATGTCGGCGGGATGTACTGGATCTTCGTGAAGCTGAAGACCGACGACGGCATCGAAGGCGTCGGCGAGATCTACTCGGCGACGTTCGGCCCGAAGGCGATGGCCCCGATCATCGACGACGTGTTCGAACGCCATCTGCTCGACCGCGACCCGCATCACGTCGAACGGCTGTTCCGCCAGGCCTATTCGAGCGGCTTCACGCAGCGTCCCGACCTCACGATGATGGGCGTCGTCAGCGGCCTCGAAATGGCGTGCTGGGACATCGTCGGCAAGGCCGCGGGCAAGCCCGTGTATGAACTGCTCGGCGGCAAGATCCACGAGCGGCTGCGCTCGTACACGTACCTGTACCCGAAGAACGCGAAGGGCGAATACGACTACGACGACCCCGACCTCGCGGCCGAATGCGCGGCCGAGAACGTGAAGCTCGGCTTCACGGCCGTCAAGTTCGACCCGGCCGGCCCGTACACGGCTTACTCGGGCCATCAGCTGTCGCTCGAGGTGCTCGACCGCTGCGAAACGTTCTGCCGCAAGGTGCGCGACGCCGTCGGCAGCAAGGCCGACCTGCTGTTCGGCACGCACGGGCAGATGGTGCCGTCGTCGGCGATCCGGCTCGCGAAGCGGCTCGAGAAATACGACCCGCTGTGGTTCGAGGAGCCGGTGCCCCCCGGCCAGGAAGAAGCGATCGCACAAGTCGCGAAGCACACGTCGATTCCGATCGCGACCGGCGAGCGCCTGACGACCAAGTACGAATTCCACAAGCTGCTGCAGGCAGGCGGCGCATCGATCCTGCAACTGAACGTCGCGCGCGTGGGCGGCCTGCTCGAAGCGAAGAAGATCGCGACGCTCGCCGAAGTGCACTACGCGCAGATCGCGCCGCACCTGTACAACGGGCCGGTGGGCGCAGCCGCGAGCATCCAGCTCGCGACCTGCACGCCGAATTTCCTGATCCAGGAAAGCATCATGACGTGGGGCGGTTTCCATGCCGAAGTCGTCAAGACACCGATCCGCTGGGAAGACGGCTACATCATTCCGTCGACCGAACCGGGCCTCGGCATCGAGCTCGACATGGACGTCGTGCGCCGTCACACGCCGTACACCGGCAAACGGCTGCACCTGCAGATGGGCGAACACCCCGTCGACGTGAAGGATCTCGCCCCCGCGAAGGGCTGAGCGCAAAGGACAGACATGAGCTACGACTACATCATCGTCGGCGCGGGCTCGGCCGGCTGCATCCTCGCGAACCGCCTGAGCGAATCGGGCCGTCACTCGGTGCTGCTGCTCGAAGCCGGCGAACGCGACGCGTCGTTCTGGTTCAAGGTGCCGGTCGGCTTCACGAAGACCTACTACAACCACCGCTACAACTGGATGTACTACAGCGAGCCCGAGGCGCAGCTCGCCGACCGCAGGCTGTACTGCCCGCGCGGCAAGGTGGTCGGCGGATCGGGCTCGATCAACGCGATGGTCTACGTGCGCGGCCAGCGCAGCGACTACGACGACTGGGCGAACGCCGGCAATCCGGGCTGGGCGTACGACGACGTGCTGCCGTACTTCCGCAAGCTCGAAACCCACGCGGCCGGCGCGACCGACCCGCAGCATCACGGTTCGACGGGACCGATCCACATCACGTCGATGAAGGCCGACGTGCATCCGATCGTCCACGAATTCCTGAAGGGTTGCGCGCAACTGAACCTGCCGCGCACCGACGACTTCAACGGCGCACAGTTCGAAGGCGCGGGCATCTACGACCTGAACACGAAGAACGGCGAACGCTGTTCGAGCAGCTTTGCGTACCTGCGTCCCGCGCTGGGCCGCGCGAACCTCACGCTGCGCCCGGGCGTGCTGGTGCGGCGCGTGACGTTCGACGGCACGCGGGCGACCGGCGTGGTCGTCGCGGGCGAACAAGGCGACGAAACGCTCGTCGCCGCGCGCGAGGTCATTCTCGCGGCGGGCGCGGTCGATACGCCGAAGCTGCTGCAACTGTCGGGCGTCGGCGATCCGTCGCTGCTCGCGCGCCAGCACGTGCCGCTCGTGCATGCGCTGCCGGCAGTCGGCCGCAACCTGCAGGACCACCTGTGCGTGAGCTTCTACTTCAAGGCGAACCGGCCGACGCTGAACGACGAGATGGGCACGCTCGTCGGCAAGATGAAGATCGGGCTGCGCTACCTGCTGACGAAGCGCGGCCCGCTCGCGATGAGCGTGAACCAGGCGGGCGGTTTCTTCCGCGGCTCGGACGACGCGCAGGAGCCGAACATCCAGCTGTACTTCAATCCACTGTCATACCGGATCCCGAAGAGCGACCGCGCGAGCATCAAGCCCGAACCGTATTCTGGATTCCTGATCGCGTTCAACCCGTGCCGGCCGACGAGCCGCGGCACGATCGAGATCGCGTCGAACCGCGCGGAAGATGCGGCAAAGATCCACATCAACGCGCTCACCACGCGGAAGGATCTCGATGAAGCCGTGCAGGGCAGCAAGATGATCCGGGCGCTGATGCACGCGCCGGCGCTGAAGTCGATGACCGTCGAGGAAATCTCGCCGGGGCCGCAGGTCGATTCCGACGAAGCGATGCTGCAGTATTTCCGCGAGCAGTCGGGTTCGATCTATCACCTGTGCGGCTCGTGTGCGATGGGGCCGGACGCGGCGACGTCGGTGGTCGATGCATCGCTGCGCGTGCACGGGCTGCAGGCGCTGCGGATCGTCGATGCGTCGGTGTTCCCGAACATCACGTCGGGCAACATCAACGCGCCGACGATGATGGTCGCGGAGAAAGGCGCGGATCTGATTCTGGCGGATGCGCGGCGCGGCGAGACGGCGGCGGACCGGGCGCACGAACGCGAGACGGCCGCTCACTGACGCGCGGCGGATTTCAGCCGCTTCATTCCGGTCACGGCAGCTCAATTGAGCGCTGCCGTGACCGCGCTCCAGAAGGTCGGGGCTTCATCGCCCAGGGCCCACATCATCAGGTCCGCGCTCCGGACGAGCGCCGCGTATTCGTAGGGCCACGTCCACGTGTTGGTCGAATCGTCGCTCGTCTTGGCCGGCACGCTCAGCACCAGCGTGGCGTGGATCGCGTGCAATTGCGCGGCCAGGTCGGTCACGAAGCGGGGGTACGCATCGCGATCCGCAGGATCGACGCCTTCGAAATCGAGATTGATGCCGGTAAGGTTTGCCGTCCTGGCGAGTGCAACGATGTTCTGGAGCGCGGCGGCACGGTGGGTCACCACGGCGCCGTGGGCAAGCGCCGGATCGAAGTCCGTCGCGCCGAAATTGGAGATGCTCGCATACGTCGGCCGCCACCAGGATGACGTCCAGCGACACGGCGGTGATCGGTGAGGCGGCGGCCGGGGCGCCGGCTGCATCGGATCCGCATTGACAGGCGCTTCACCGGAATGACTCGCGCGATCGCGCCGTTTCCTCAAGGGCGCGTCACAGGCGCGAAACGTGCATTCGGTTGTCGGGAAAACGCTCGCGAATCGGCTCGCCCCGTATCGCGCGCCTTACGCAACCCGGGATTTGCCCGGTTGGTTCCGAATGCCTGCCTGAACGAGGATTCCGACAAATGGAACGTGCATGCGTCGCCACAAGAGCGGCCATCCGGCGACGGCGTTCGTCGCCTGTCTGGCGCGTTCCAACGGAACCCCGCACGGCTTGCCATCCGCCTCGCAGCAAGTCCTCCCGAAGGACGGGCGACTTCGCGCCGGGAGACACGCCGTGAAGCGCATGCCGATCCGCTACGTCCGTGCCATTACCTACGCCAGCCTGCTGCTGTTTCAGGCCGAGACGCTGGCGCAGTCGCTGGACAACCAGTCGACGCAGGAAAACATTTCCGCGCTGCGCCAGGAAGTCGACCAGCACCTGAAGGAACTGGATGCGCTCAAGCGCAGGCTCGCCGAGGAAGAAACGAATCTCGCCCGCCTGAGCCGCGCACTGGACACCCGCGAGCTCGCGGACAAGCGCGGTGCGGGCACCGGCGAGACGGGCGGTGCTGCACAGCAACCCGATGCCGGCGGCGCAACAGGCGCGGCCGAAGGCAATGCCGGCAATGCGCAACCCGCCGCCGCCCCGTCTCCCGCGCAGCCGGTCGGCCAGGCTCCCGTGCCGGAAACCGCGCCGCCGCCCGTCGCGCCGATCTTCGATCAGCCCGGCGTGCTGACGCCGAAGCACAAGCTCGTGATCGAGCCGTCGTTCCAGTTCAGCTATTCGTCGTCGGACCGCGTCGCCCTCGTCGGCTATACGATCATCCCGGCCTTGCTGATCGGCCTCATCGACGTGCGGGAAGTCAAGACGACCATCCTCACGGCTGCGGTCGCGGCGCGCTACGGGATCACCAACCGGATGGAATTCGAGATCCGTGTGCCCTACGTCTACTCGACGACCGACACGATCAGCCGCGAGATCTTCACCGGTTCCGCGCAGGACAACGCGTTCAACAGCCACGGCCACAACATCGGCGACATCGAAATGACGCTGCGGTACCAGTTCAACACCGGCGGCCCCGACAAGTTCTATTACATCGGCTGGCTCCGCTTCAAGACCGCCACCGGCAAGAGTCCGTTCGACGTCGTCACCGACTGCGTCACGCGCTGCGTCGGCAATACCACCGGCACCGGCCTGCCGCTCGAACAACCGACCGGCTCCGGTTTCTACGCGATCCAGCCGGGCCTGACGTGGCTCTTCCCGTCCGACCCGGTGGTGTTCTTCGGCAACGTCAGCTACCTGCACAGTTTCGGCCGTGACAACCTGAGCCTGACGATCCTCAACGGACAGAAGGATTTCCTCGGCAGCGTGCAGCCCGGCGACATCTGGGGATTCAACATCGGCATGGGCCTCGCCCTGAACGAGAAGGCGTCGGTGAGCCTCGGCTACGACCAGAGCATCGTGTTGCCCACGAAACAGAACGGCCAGACGGTGCCGGGTTCCGTGCGCGTGATCCTCGGCACGCTGCTCATCGGCTACTCGTACCGGCTGTCGCCGAAAACCACGCTGAACCTGTCGGTCGGCGCGGGCCTCACGCGCGACACACCGGATCTGGTCCTGACGCTGCGCATGCCGATCGCATTCTGAGCGCGAGCGGTTCGCCGGGCATCCCCCCCGGCGAACCGCGCCCGCTCACCGGCCCGGCAACGCACCGGCCAGCGCGCTGTTGATCGTCGACATGACGTTCAGGTTCTTGAACAACGACAGCGTGTTGACGGTCGTGTTGATCGTCGTCAGCGTCTGGAGGTGCTGATTGTTCAGCGTGTTCTGGATCACCGCGCCGGTCAGCGCGGGCAGCGTGCCGGCCTGCACGGTGTTGCCGTTGCCGACCTGGAGCAGCGCGCCTGCGTTCGCAGACGCCAGCGCCTGCGCCTGCTGCGCGGTCATCTGGCCGACATCCGGGATGTTGAAGCTGGTCGATGCGACCAGATTGCCGTTCACGAATGCGACACGCGAGATGCCGAACGACACCTTCAGGCCGTCCGGCATGTCGAAACCGCCGCGCATCGCATCGAGACGCGCGTCGCTGAGCGCAAGCGCTCCACCTGCCGGCCACGCGCGTTCTTCCTGCGCGCCATCGGCAGCCGGCACCGCCGCGTCGCCCTCCGCCTGCGCCGCACACTCACCGGTCGCGGCCGGCGATCCGTCCTGCATGGCCACGGCGTCCGTGGCGGTCAGCGCGCCGCACGCCATCGCGACAACGCCGGCCAGTCTTGCGTGTGCCGATCTCATGGTATTCCTCAGAAGTCGCCCGGACCGTGCTTGGGCACCACGACGTTGAACAGGCCGTCGCGTTCGATCCCGATGGAGAGCGGCGCGCTCGGTGCGATGCGCCAGTCGCGCGGATCGTTGAACGCCGCACGCTCGGGATGGTTGTGGATCACGAAGATCACGTGGTCCTCCCATTTCTGCTCGAAACTCGACAGCGTCATCGGCGTCGTGCCGTTCGCCGGATCGCCGACCAGCACCCGCCCGTTGCGCAGCCCTTTCACGACGACGAAGTGGTGATAACCATGCTCGGTGATCAGCACGATCGCGGGCGTGTGCGTCTTCGCGAGCGTCTGGATCGGCAGTTCGTAGCCGTCCGCGACGAAGCCTTGCGCTTCGAGAAAGCGCCGGATGTCGAGCAGCGAGAAACCCTGGCGGCGAATCTTGTCCTGGTTGCCGTTCTCCCACATCTGCGCGAAGGCCGTCTGCTCGGTCACCGGATAGTCGTACTGATAGGTCAGCAGCGTCGCGACGGCGGCAGACCCGCAGCTGAAGTCGTACTGCTGCTTCACCGTCCGCTTGAAGCGCGCTTCCTTGAGACTCGTGACGTGCATCGCGTAGCCGGCCCCCGTCGGGTCGACCACGGTCATCTCGTCCGCCCGCGCCGCCGCCACCGACGACATGCACGCGAGCGCCGCCGCCCACACTGCCGCGCAATGTCTCATCGCTCAATTCCCGAAGCGCACGTTGAGGACCGTGGCGTTCTGGATCAGCACGTTCGCGCCCGTATTCTGGATGACCGTCGGCAAGCCGCTCGAATTCGCGAACGAGCCGTCGGCAATCGCATTCGAGCCCGTCGACACCCGGCTCGCGACGTTGTCGGACACCGCGCCGTTCAGATAATTCTGGCCGATCAGCGCATCGCCGCCCCGGCGGGCGTCGAGCTGGTCGGCACTCATTGCGACCCCGAAGCCGCCTTCACGCGCGGCCGCGCCGCCGTCGGCGGGTTGCGCGGCGTCTGCCGCGTCTTGCGCCCCATCCGTCGCCGCCCGGGCAGCCGGGCCCGACAGCAGCAACGCAGGCACTATCACCATCGACACTGCGATGCGGATTCGCATGGCTGTCTCCTTGGGCCCTGCGCACGTCCACGGGGGCCGTACGCGCAGGGACCGTCGTCGGCGCGATCGCCGCGAGGCAGGCTGCGCCCCGCGGCGATTCGCACGACTCACCTGGATCGGCCTGCCGTTTCAACGTCCGACGGTCAGGTTCGCCTGCACGGTCACGGCCTGCTGCACGAACGACGCCATGCCGCTGTTCTGGTTGGCAACCATGATGCCCGCCGCGGTCTGCCCGACGCTCGTCATCGTGTTGGACATGTTGAACGTCCCCGCGTCGACGACGTTGGCTCCGCCCGCGCCGCCCGTGCCGCCCACCGCTCCGGCGCCAGTGCCGCCGTTGCCGACTCCGCCCGCGCCGCCTGCACCGCCCATGGCGCCTGCCGCGCCGACCGCGCCGTTGCCGGCGGTCGCACTGCCGTTGCTAGCCATCGACGTCGAGCTGCCATTCGCCGCGCCGCCGCCCGTGCCCGCGCCGCCTGTGCCGCCGTTGCCGGCACTCGCTGTCGCGGCACCGCCGCTGCCGCCCGCCGCCCCTGCCGCGCCGCCCGTTCCCGACCCCGAACCGCCGGATGCCGTCGACGCGCCCGCCGTGCCGGAGCCGCCTGTGCCGCTGCCCGAGCCTGTCCCGGTGCCGGTGCCCATGCCGCTCCCGCTCGATGCGGTCGCCGTACCGCCGTGGTGCGTCGCGGCGCTTGCCCAGCCGGCACCTCCCGTGCCCGTGCCGGAGCCCTGGCCCGCGCCGCTGCCGTAGCCGCCTACGCCGACCGACGCGGCAAGCGCGCCGCCGCCCGAGCCGGTCCCGGAGCCCCCGCTCGCGGTGCCGTAGCCGCCTCTGCCTGCACTGGCGGTCGCCGCACCGCCTGCACCGCCTCCGCCCGCATTGCCGTTGCCGGCCGTCGCACCGCCATTGGTGGCGTTGCCGGCCGACGCACTGCCGTTGACCGAACTGCCGCCGCTACCGCCCGCGCCGCCGCCGCCGCCGTTGCCGGCATTGCCGCCCGCACCGCCGTGGCCGCCATAGCCGTAGCCATTGCCGCCCTTGCCACCGCTTCCGCCGCTGGCGCTGCCGCTGTTGGTCGCCTGATTACCGATACCGTAGACCTGGACGTTGGTCACGTAGCCGTCGAGCTTGCTGAGCGCGACGACCTTGGTGGTGTTGTAGGAATCCTGATAGACAGCTGCACCGGGCGAGACTTCATTCGCATTGGACCCGGTCGTGCTGGTCTGCGACGAATTGACCGTATTGGTCAGGTTGTTCGATCCGTCGTCAGCCTTCTGGCTGCATGTTGAACTCGTATCGCTGCTGCATGGGTTGGCCATCGCGTAACCACTGCATCCTAGGGCGAGGAGCGCAGCGGACGCCATTAATGTTTTGCGCATGAAATCCTCCTGAGTCAACGAGGGACGGCTTGGCCGACTGCGCCAATCCGTGCCACCCGACGCATCGGCAATGCCAGCCGCGCGGGTGACCCATGGCCGGAAGGGGAGCGCGTGTTACCGGACGATACGACCCGGCGCGGCCAGGTCCGGCGTGCGATTTATGTTTCAGTCTTGAAACACCTCGATCGTCACGACGACAGGGGTTTCGAGATCTGCGGGTGAAAACCCTTGCTGTTTCAAACGCCTGCATGCGCTTTCGAATGACGGCCTGACGAGCGCAAAATGTTTCACTTCCGATACCGTCCTGCCCGGCCCGCGGGATGCCCGATCCTGCGTGCGATTCGATCGCGATCGTGGGCGCCCGTCGGGCAAGGGCCGCGACCGGATCCTCGCCCGACGAGGCGGCAACGGCCGCCGGCAACGGCCTTCCGACAACGTTTCAAACATGATCATGCGGCGCGTTTTCGCCGCATTCCAGCGTCGTCGCCCTGCGCCGGCATCCGTCGTTTCATATGGAAAGAGGATCGCCGCCGCCGTCCGCCGTAACGCGTGCTCACGCAAAAATTGCAGCACGCGTAAACGAAAAGAGGCGGCACAGTGTGCGCCGCCCTTTCGCCTTTCGCTTCGATACGTCAATACGTCAGTTCACGCTCGACCTCTTCTCCACGAACCGCCGCACATAGTCATCCGCCGGCCGCGACAGGATATCGTCCGGCGTCCCGACCTGCACGAGCGTACCGTCGCGCAAAATCGCGATGCGGTCGCCAATCCGCAGCGCTTCGTCGAGATCGTGCGTGATGAACACGATCGTCTTCGCAAGCGTCGCCTGCAGCTCGAGCAACTGATCCTGCATCTCGGTACGGATCAGCGGATCGAGCGCCGAGAACGCCTCGTCCATCAGCAGCACATCGGTATCGGCCGCCAGCGCGCGCGCCAGCCCGACACGCTGCCGCATCCCGCCCGACAGCTCGTCCGGATAGTGATCGCCATAGCCGTCGAGCCCGACTTTCGTCAGCCAGTTGCGCGCCGCCTCGGCCGCATCGTGCCGCTTCTCGCCGCGCGTGCGCAGCGCATACGCGGCGTTGTCGAGCACAGTCTGGTGCGGCAGCAGCCCGAAGTTCTGGAACACCATGCTGACCTTGAAGCGGCGCAGCTCGCGCAGCCCGTGCGCGTCGAGCTTGATCACGTCGCTGCCGTCGATCACGATCTCGCCGGCCGTCGGCTCGATCAGCCGGTTGAAGTGCCGCACGAGCGTCGATTTCCCGGAGCCCGACAGCCCCATGATCACGAAGATCTCGCCCGACTCGATGCCGAGGCTCACGTCGTTGAGCCCGACGTTGCAGCCCGTTTCGGCCAGCACGTCGGCCTTGCGCTTGCCCGAGCGCAGCAGGTCGAGCACGCGCGCATGCGCGGCCTGCGGCCCGAACAACTTGTACACGTGTTTGACGTCGATGGTCGCCATGTCTGTCTCCGTTCCTATGCACGCGACGACTGCGTCGCCTGATTCGAATCGACGCCCGCCGACTGCGCCTTGCGCGCCAGCCGGTACGGCACGCGCGACGCGCCCTTCTGCCGGCGCTGCTGCGCGAGCCGGCGGCGCGCGCGTCGTTCCTGGCCGAAGCCCTGGCTGATCCGGTCGATCACGATCGCGAGGATCACGATCGCGAGGCCCGCCTGCGTGCCCTTGCCGACGTCGAGCGTCTGGATGCCCGCGAGCACGTCCTCGCCGAGCCCGCGCGAGCCGATCATCGACGCGATCACGACCATCGACAGCGCCATCATCGTCGTCTGGTTGATGCCGGCCATGATGCTCGGCCGCGCGAGCGGCAACTGCACGTTGACGAGCAGTTGCCAGCGCGTCGTGCCGAACGCGCGCGCGGCTTCCGTCACGTCCGGATCGACCTGGCGGATGCCGAGATCGGTCAGGCGGATCAGCGGCGGCAGCGCGTAGATGATCGTCGCGAGGATCGCGGGCACCTTGCCGAGCCCGAACAGCATCAGTACGGGGATCAGGTACACGAAGCTCGGCAGCGTCTGCATCACGTCGAGCACGGGCAGCAGCATCCGCCGCAGCCACGCGCTGCGCGACGCGAGGATGCCGACCGGCACGCCGATCGCGACCGACAGCACCGTCGAGACGAGCATCAGCGCAAGCGTCTGCATCAGCTTGTCCCACAGGCCGAAGCAGCCGATCGCGTAGAGCAGCAGCATGAAGAGCGCGCCGAGGCCGATGCGGCGCGTCGCATTCCACGCGATCGCGCCGACGACCAGCAGCACGAGCCACGGCGGCGCCACGCGCAGCGCGCCTTCGAGCGGCACGAGCAGGTAGCGCAGCACCAGTACGCTGAAGTGATGGAAGCCGTCGCCGTATTGCGCGACGAACGTCTCGAGCGCGCTGTTCACCCAGTCGGCGATCGACAGGTGCAGAAAGAAGCCGTTCATGTTGATTCTCCGTCGCGCCGCGAAGGCGCGTGACGGCGGCAGCGGGCGCGGGCCCGCCGCCGCGCGCAGGTTACGCGCCCTTCAGGCTGCCGGCGATCTTCTGCGCGACGTCGGCCGGCACCCACTGCTTCCACATGTCCTGGCGGGTCTTCAGGAATTGCGTGGCCATCGCCGCGCCGTCGATCTTCTTCGTCGTCATTTCGAGGATCGTCTGGTTCAGGAAGTCCATCGGGAAACGCACCTTGCCGAACACGCCGACGAGATCGGGGTTCGCATCGGCGAACGGCTTCGACACGCCCACCGTCAGCCGCGACACCATGTACGACGATGCGCACTGGTGCGTGCTGCTCTCGTCGCGCAACGTCTTCCAGCATGCTTCGTTATAGGCCGGCATCTTCAGCGCGGTGAACTTGTATTTCGCCATCAGCGCGGCCGGGCCCCAGTAATAGAACACGATCGGCGCGCCGCGCTGGTACGCGGACGCGATCGCCGCGTCGAGCGCCGCGCCCGTGCCCGGATGGAAGTTCGTATACGACTGGTCGAGCTTCAGCACCTTCAGGAGGCGCGTGTTCACGCGCTCGCAATCCCAGCCGGTCGGGCAGTTCAGGAAGCGGCCCTTGTCCGGTTCCTCCTCGTCGGCGAACACCTGCTTGTACTTCGGCAGATCGTCGACCGACACGAGCCCCGGCGCGACCGGCTTGATGTTGCGCGCCGGATCGCCCTTCACCACGTAGTCGGGCACGAACCAGCCTTCCGTCGTGCCGCCCGGCAGCGTGTCGCCGATCAGCTTCACGGCGCCCGACGCGACGGCCTTCGCGGTGATCTCGCTGCGCCCCGTCCACTGCTCGGCCCAGATCTGCAGGTCGTTGCGCGCGAGCGCCGTTTCGGTGGCGGCCGTGCTGCCCGGCACGACGTCCGTCTTGCAGCCGTAGCCCTTTTCCATGATCTGCCGCAGCACTTCGGTCGCGAACGACCCGCTCTCCCACGTGATGCCCGCGAAATGGACCGTCTTGCCGTCGGCGCACGCGCCGCCGGCCGCATGGGCGGCAGGCGCGGACAGGATCGCCGCGGCGGCGAGAAGGACCGTTTTCAGTCGTCGAATCTGCATGGTGGGTTGTCTCCAAATCGAATCTGTTGTTTGTGCGTCGCGGCATGCGCGGCGACCGGCGCATCGTGAATCCCGCCACGTCCGGTCAGCCTGCATGTTTCAGCCGCCAATTTGTTTAGGGAAACGAGTAATTCCGATCATTGCAATCGGCAGCGTCAATCGATCCCCGGGCATCCCTGCAAGCCCGCCGGACGGGCCTCCCAGCCGATTCCGCCAGTCCAGCCACGGCCCCGCGCGTGCCGTGTCGCGCCCCTGTTCGGCCGTCGCGCGAGCGGCCTTGAATCGTGGTGCGACGCACCCCGTTTCGACTGTCGAAACAGCCTGTCGCGCCCCCATTGGCGAAGCCGATTGCAATGATCGAAATTACTCGCTTTCGAATCCTTTGCGGCTTGGGAAGAATGCGCGGTGTCATCGGAGGAGACACGACCCGACGCTGCCGGTTGCCGCGCCGCCGCGCCTTGCGCGTTTCCGGCGCCGCACGCGCTGCGCAGGGTCGCCCCGGATGACGGGGCGCGCCTCGCCGGACGCGCTCACGACAACCGATACAAGCTGGATATCCCGGAGATCTCAATGAAAAAGACCCTGACGGCGCTCGCCGTAACGGCAACCTTCGCAGCCCCCGTGTTCGCGCAAAGCAGCGTCACGCTGTACGGCGTGATCGACGAAGGCCTGAACTACACGAACAACGTCGGCACCGGCCACGTCTACGAAATGGCGAGCGGCTACGCGCAGGGCAGCCGCTGGGGCCTGAAGGGGAGCGAAGATCTTGGCGGCGGCATGAAGGCGATCTTCCAGCTCGAAAACGGCTTCGACGTGAACACCGGCCGGCTCAACCAGGGCGGCCGCATGTTCGGCCGCCAGGCCTACGTCGGCCTGAGCCAGACCCAGTACGGCACGCTGACGTTCGGCCGCCAGTACGACTCCGTCGTCGACTATCTCGCGCCGACCACGGCCAACGGCAACTGGGGCGGCTACCTGCTCGCCCACCCGTTCGACAACGACAACACCGACAACTCGTTCCGTCTCGACAACACGGTGAAGTACGCGAGCCCGAACTTCGGCGGCTTCCAGTTCGGCGGCGCATACAGCTTCAGCAACAGCACGAACTTCTCGGACAACCGCGCGTACAGCTTCGGCGCGCAGTACCAGAACAACGGCCTGCTGATCGGCGCGGCCTACCTGCAGGCAAACCGCCCGGGCGACGGCTCGGCCGGCGCGATCACCGCGAACGACGCGAGCTACATCGCCGAGCGCATGCGCGTGTTCGGCGCGGGCATCAACTACACGTTCGGTCAGGCGACGGTCGGCTTCGCGTACACGAACTCGAACTACAAGAATCCGACCGGCAACGGCTACCTCGGCACGCCGGGCGCGATCATCGCCCCGGGCGCGACCGTCAGCGCGATCAAGTACCAGAACTTCGAGCTGAACGGTTCGTACCAGATCACGCCGGCGTTCATGGTCGGCGCACAGTACGTGCTGTCGCTCGAGAAGTACGACGCGTCGACCGGCAATGCGAAGCCGAAGATCCATTCGGCCGGGTTGATGGCCGACTACAACCTGTCGAAGCGCACGGACGTGTACGTGCAGGCCGCCTACCAGCACATCGCCGGCGACAAGACGAACTCGATCCTCGACAACGCGTTCATCCCCGGCACCGATGCGCCGTCGTCGACGTCGAACCAGGTGGCCGTGCGCGTCGCGCTGCGCCACAAGTTCTGACGCAGCCCGGTTCTCCATTCTTCACGCGACACCCGCGCGGGTCTGCCCGAGGTGTCTTTGCCCGCCCGCAAGCGCAAGCCTGCCGGCGGGCTTTTTCATGGTTCGTCGCCGGATGCCGGAGCGCGTGCGCGATATCGGCTGACTCGCCAGGCCGGACACACGCGTCCGACGGCCTCATGAGAATCCGCGACAATCGTTTCCAGCCTTTCATGCCCGTCGGCGCCTGTCTCGATCCGGCGCTCGGCCAATACCCTCGCAGGGCGTGCGCCATCCGTCGGGCAGCGCACGCCGTGCCGCGTTCGGGTCGATCGTAGACAAGCCGCTTGCGGGATGAAGGACGCTCGCGCTTGCGCATTGCTCACAATAATTTGCAATTCCACGTCAGGCCGGTCGATATGATCTGCCTGTCACCACCGTGGCGGTATGGGCATATGCAATCCTGCGGCCACGCACCGCAAAGAGCCCAAATGGCTCGACGAACACAACGCATCGGGGGCTACGGCAATGGAGCACAACGAACACCCAAAATCACACGGCGCTGCCGGCTTCTGGCGACGAACCGCCGCCTTTTCGATCGATTCAATCATGCTTGGACTGATCGGGCTGGCGATCGCGATCCTGTTCTTCAATGCCCTTTCGACGATTGGCGAATGGGCAAGGCTGATCGGCTTCCTGATCGGTTCCATTTACTTTGGCCTGCTCGAGGGCGGAACTCGGCACCAGTCGCTCGGCAAGCGGGTGATGCAGATCCGTGTCGTCGATAGCGCCGCCCCTGACGGATCCGGTCCCGGGTACCTTCGCGCCTGGGCACGGTACGCGCTGATCGCCGTTCCGCTAATACTCGGCGGCATTGCCTTTATCGATCTGCCCGCGCTTCACGAGCCGGACATGGAATGGCTCGCCGCCGCAAACGGCGCGATCATGTACTTCTGGGGCATGGCGTTGCTGTATCTGCTCGTGTTCAACAGGCCGAGCCGCCAGTCCGTCCAGGATCTGCTCACCGCCAGCAGGGTCGTGCGAGTCGCGGCCCCTGTCGAGGATGCCGCTCCGGTTGGCCGAAAGCACTGGGCGATCCTGGCTGTCCTTGGCCTGCTTTTGTTCGTCGGCAGTCGTTTTGCGGCATCGCGGCTGATCGACGACGATCGCCTGGCCGATATCCATCAGATCCAGCGTGCGGCATCCACCGTTCCGGGCGTGCTCCAGAGCGGCGTCTGGATCGGCAACCTGCGTGCGGTCGGCCCAGCGGGCCAGACGGCGAAAACGGTCGTCACCATCACCGTGGCCGCGAGCACGCCGACGATGATGAACAAGGCCGGGGCGACCGCTGTTGCACACGCAGCGCTTTCTGCATCGGCCTGGCTGCGGCAGCAGGACCTCGTCAACGTGGTCAGTGTCCGCTCAGTCAATCTTGGCATTGCGACGTGGCGAAACCAGTTTTTCATGGGGCGTTCGCCTGCCGAATGGGCCGCGACCGTCAGCACCGGGTCGACGTGACGATGCAAGCGTGACCGCCGCTCAATGAATCGAGTCATGCCCGTCAGCCGGGCGAAAGCGAAGGACGCACTGCGGAAGCAACGATGCCGACGCCAGCGCACGCGGCCAGTGATTCCGGCGATTGCAGGCCCATGCGAAACGCGCGTCGGGAGTCGCCACGTCGGATCGCGGCGCCAGCTGAACACGACGGAACGTACGTCCACACATACAACGGAGCATCCTGAATGAGTGACATCGGCATCGACCTGCCGATCTGGGTCGTCCCGGTCCTTTACGGCGCCATCTACTGGCCGGTGACGCTCTTTTTCGGATCCCTCAGCCTGTATGTCGCCGTGACTCGCCTGCACGGCATCCGTCGTATTGCCTTCATCGTCATCGCGCTCCCGCTTCTCGCCGTTGCGTGCCTCGGGATCTATTACGTCCTCGCAGGACATTGAGCAACGGCGCATGCCCCTTGACTGCACGATACCCGCGGCTACCCGGGTTCGATCGGGCCGTACCGTGTCATGAACGCCAGCCGCCCCGTCAACCGTGACAGGTCGACAGCCGACGATCCGTCGATACACTGTGTGCCGCCCCATCCGAAGGAGTGTCACTTGATGCACTGGCGCCGCACCCAGTCCGTAGCCGCCGCCGGCCTCCCGGCCGCGCGCTCCACCCTCGCCGAACCAGGCAGCCCGCAATGAGCACCGGCCCGCGCAACGCGCGAATCGACCTGCTGCGCGGCGTGTCGATCATGCTCGTCCTGCTGCATCACTTCAACATCCCCTACTCGCTGCGCGATACGTCGCTCGCGCGCGTGCTCGGCTGGGACGCGGTGCATGCGATCGTGCGCAACGGCAACTACGGCGTGACGATGTTCTTCGTGATCTCCGGCTACCTGATCACGTCGAATGCGCGCCGCCGCTGGGGCCGCCTCGGCACGGTCGACGTGCGCGCGTTCTACGTGTCGCGTATCGCGCGCATCGTCCCGTGCCTGGTCCTGCTGCTCGCGCTCGTCAACGGCCTCGCGGCGGCCGGCGTGCCGATCTTCCAGAACCATGCGCCGGAAGGCATCGCCGTATCGTTCTGGCTCGTGAATCTCGCATCGCTGACGTTCTGGATGAACGTGCTGATCGGCGCATACGGGTGGGTCAACTACGCGCTCGGCGTGCTGTGGTCGCTGTCGGTCGAAGAGGTGTTCTACCTGTCGTTTCCGCTGCTGTGCGTCGCGCTACGCCGCGACGCGCGGCTGGTCGCGTTCTGGGTGGTCATCGCCGCGATCGGGCCCGTGTACCGCTTCACGCACGCCGGCGACGAAGGCGGGTTCCTCTATGCGTACTTCGCGTCGTTCGACGGGATCGCGATCGGCTGCTGCACCGCGTTGCCGGCCGAGCGCGCGAACGGGCAGCGGCTGGCCGCGCCGTTCGTGCAGTGGCCCGTCGCGGCCGCGATGGCCGCGCTTTACCTGGCCTGGCCGATCGCGGAAAGCCATGTCGCCGGCGTCACCGCGATGGCGCTCGGCACGGCCGTGTTGCTGATCGGCGCGCACGTCGGCGGCGAGCGCGCGCAGGGCCGCCTGCTCGCGCCGTTGGGCCGGGCCGGCAAGCTGAGCTACGAGCTTTACCTGTTCCACCTGATCGTGCTCGGCGGGCTGCGCACGTTCTGGCCGCCGTCGGCCACGCACGGCGACACGAAGCTGCTGTTGCTGATGGCGTATCTGGTGTTGTCGGCGGCGCTGAGCGCGGCGATCGCGCGCGGCTATGCGACCCCGCTCGACCGCTACATCAAGCGGATCGCGTCGCGGCCGTCGACGCGCGTGCCGGACGGCGCGCGCTTCTAGCAGACCGTGCGGCGCGGCGCGCGACCCGGCCGCAATCGAACGACGAAAAAAACGGCCAGGCGCCGGCCGTATCGCTTGACGATATCGGCCGGCCTGACCGCAAGCCCCGTGATGAATCGTCGATCGACCGTGAGACCGCGCGGGTCGTCCGCCGGTCGCCGGTCGCCGGTCGCCGGTCGCCGGTCGCCGGTCGTGGGTCAATCCAGATAGTCCGCGTATTCCTTGCGCGTATAGCGGGCGAGCGTCTGCCACGGCAACGTCTCGCGCCGCGCGGCCGGCGCCGGTGTCAAGGTCAGCTTGCGCGCGACGCTGCCGTCGGCGCTCCGGTATTCGACCGACAGCGGCGCCTGCAGCCGCTCGCTCCACAGGATCCGGTTCACGCCGCGCGCGCCGGGTGTGTCGACCGCCTGCTCGTACCAGCGGGTGCCGGGCACGTCACCGCGCTTCGCCACCGCGAGCCGCTTCAACTGCGACGGCGGCGTGATGTAGTACGCGTTGTCCCACGAGCCGTCGAAGCCGGTGGTTTCGTACTCGGCCGGCGGCACGCCGACAACCGTCCGGTTCGCCGCGTCCACATACTCGATGCGCGCCGCCTTGCCGTCGTACGTCACGTGTCGCGCGGCCGCCTGGAAGTTGAAATGCTTGTGGCCCGCGTGGGCAGCGGCCGGCTGTACGCCGGTGCGAGCGCCCGCGTCGTGGTCATGGTCGTGATCGTCGCCATGACCACCCGCCGCCGCGACGGGCAGCACGCGTTCGACCCACACGTGCCCGTCGCGCCGCACCATCCGTTCGCGATACATCGTCGTGCGCGTCACGCCGTCGGCCGTCACCGTGCGGCTCTCGTGCAGCAGCACGGCGTCGAGATCGGCCGCAGCAAGGGCCGGCAGCGCAACCCACCCGCAAGCGAGCGCACAGAGAAGCTGACGTTTCATCGGGCGTTCCCGTTCCTCATGCCGTCCACGGATTCAGAAACCGAACGCCGAGCGCACGAGACCGAACACCTTCGTGTTGTCGATCGTGCCCTTGAACGCCTTCGCATCGGCGCCGTCGGCGAACAGCATCACGTCGCCGCCGCCGTGCGTCTCCGAGCCCGCGCTGCCCATCCGCACGCCGACTTCCTGCAGATACGCGTCGTTCGTCGCGGTGGCCGAATCGACCGACGCGCGCACGTTCGGCCGGTTCGCGCCGTTGCCGAACACGAGCGTCGTGTAGGTATTGCCGTCGGCGTCCTTGCTCGGCTGGCCGTCGCGGTAGTTGCGGCTGATGTCGAGAATCGGGTTGCCGCGCTTCGAATAGCCGTTGATCGTCATCGTGTGGTCGTGGTCGGCCGTCACGACGATCAGCGTGTTCGACAGGTCGACCTTCGACAGCGCGACGCGGATCGCTTCGTCGAACGCCACCGTATCCTCCAGCGCGCGCTTCGCGTTGGTGCCGTGCAGCGCGTGATCGATCCGGCCGCCTTCAACCATCAGGAAGTAGCCGTTCGATTGCTTCGACAGCACGTCGATCGCCTTCGACGTCATCTCGGCGAGGCTCGGCTGCGACGGCCCTTCGCCCTTGCCCGCCACCCGGTCGAGTTCGTACTCGAGATGGCTCGTCGAGCTGAACAGGCCGATCAGCTTGCCGTTGCCGGCCTGTGCGAGCTGATCCTTCGTGGCCACGACCGTGTAGCCCTTCGCCTTCATCTCGTCGAGCAGGTTGCGGCCGTCCGCGCGCCCGCGCTTGTTGGCCACCGGATCGAACGGCGTCCAGTGGTTGCGGCCCCCGCCCATCAGCACGTCGACGCCGTCGCCGAGCGCCGCGTTGTAGCCTGCGCCGCCCGGCGCGGCCTGCGCGGCGATGTCGTACTGCGCATCGCGATGGCAGATGTGCGAATAGGTTGCGGCGGGCGTCGCGTGCGTGAGCTCGGTCGTCGTGATCGCGCCCACCGCCTTGCCGCGCGCCTTCGCGAGTTCCAGCAGCGTCGCGACCGGCTGGCCGTTGCCCGGCGCGCAGTTGTTGACGGTCTTGTTGCCGTTGGCGTCGCTGCCCGGCGCGACCGCGCGCGTGTCGGACGACATCGACAGCACTTCGTTGTTCATCTTCACGCCGGTCATGTACGCGGCCATCGACGGTGCGCTGTCGGTCGTCTGCGCATCGTTCGAGAAGGTCTTGACGCGCGCGGTGCGGGCCAGCTTCTCCATCGTCAGTTGTCCCGACTCACCGACCTTGTAGATCCGGCTCGCCGTCACCGTCGTCGGCCCCATGCCGTCGCCGAGAAAGAAAATCACGTTCTTCGCCTGGCCGGCGGCCTGCGCCGCGCCGCACGCGAAACCCGCGACGGCCAGCGCCGCCGCGATGCACTTGATGGTCGACATCCTGTATTCCCCTGTACCCGTTTGGTCGGCGCTCACAGCTGCACCGCGTTGCGCACCAGCTCGAACACCTTGTTGTTCTCGATCACGCCGTGGAACGCATCCGCGCCGCGGCCGATCGCACCGAGGAACACATCGGTGCCGCCGTGCGTCTCGCTGCCCTTGTCCATGCGCACGACCGCTTCCTGGCGATAGTCGTCGGCGCCCGTCACCGCGTCGGTGAGCGCCGTGCCCGCGCGGCTGCCCTGCACGCGGTTCTCGCCGTTGCCGAAGCCGATGATCGTGTACGGCGCGCCGTCCGCATCCTTCGCCACCGCACCCGTCTGGTAGCTGCGCAACACGCCGAGCACGCCGGGCTTGCCCGCCTCGGTCTTGCCGGTGCGCGCCGCATAGCCGTTCAGCACCAGCGTGTGATCGTGGTCGGCCGTGACGACGATCAGCGTGTTCTTCAGCTCGGGATCGGTCTTGCGCACCTTGTCGATCGTGGCCTTGATCGCGTTGTCGAACGCGACCGTGTCCTGCAGCGCGCGCTTCGCGTTGGTGTCGTGCAGCGCGTGGTCGATCCGGCCGCCTTCGACCATCAGGAAATAGCCGTTCGGGTTCTTCTGCAGCACGTCGAGCGCGCGCGTCGCCATGTCGGTGAGGCTCGGCTCCTTGGTCGCGCCGCGATCGAGGTCGTAGCTCATGTGGCTCGACGCGAACAGGCCGACCAGCTTGCCGCCCTTCGTCGCGTCGGCGGCCAGCAAGTCGTCGCGGTTCTGCGCGAACGCATAGCCCTTCGCCTTCAGCTCGTTGACCAGGTTGCGGCCGTCGGTGCGCTTGCCGCCGCCGTCCTTCGGCACGAAGAATTGCGTGCCGCCGCCGAGCACGACGTCGACGCCGTCGCCCAGCGCGCCGTTGTAGCCCGCGCCGCCCGGCACGAGCTGCGCGGCGATGTCGTTCTCGGCGTCGCGATGGCACACGTGCGCATACGTCGCGGCGGGCGTGGCGTGCGTGACGCGCGTGGTCGTCACGACACCCGTGGCCAGCCCCTTCGCCTTCGCGATCTCGAGCAGTGTCGTCGCCGATTTGCCGTTGTTCGCGCCGCAGTTGCCGGTGAGGCCCGCGGTCGGCTCGATCGCCTTCGTGTCGGGCGACATCGAGATCACTTCGTTGTTGGTCTTGACGCCGGTCATGTACGCCGACATCGACGGTGCGCTGTCGGTCACCTGCGCATCGTTGGAATAGGTCTTCACGAACGCGGTCTCGGGCAGCGTGTCGATCGTGAGCGCGCCGTCTTCACCGACCGCATAGATGCGCGCGGCCGTCATCGTCGTGATCCCCATGCCGTCGCCGAGGAAGAAGATCACGTTGCGCGCGGCCGCCTGCACGGCGGCGGGCGGCGTGCTGCTGGTCGGGCCGTCGTCGCTGCCGCATCCGGCCAGTGCAAAGGCGCCCGCGCCCAGCAGAGCCGCCAGTTTGATTCGATTCATGTTGCCGGTTCCCCCCGCCATTGATGCTTTCGAAATGAAAGGCGATGGTAGGAACCCGATGTGACGCCGATATGAATGGTAATTGGAAGGATTTGAATGGCTGATGAAAGGCAGCGTCGAGGCGCCACGACGGGCACCCCGCTCGCAGCGGCATCACCCCGCGTGTTCGGCAGCAGCGCTGCGCACGGTCACGATGCGCGCAGGCGGTATGTTTGCCCACACGATCCGGCTGCCGCAGGCGACGAATGCCGAATCGCCGAGCGGATGGCGGCCGGGCGGCCGCAGGTCGTAGGTGAACTGAATCATCACGCCGTCGGCCGACAGCACGCGACGGCACTGGTCGACGATCGCCGTCACGTCCCGGCGCGGCAGTGTGCGCAGCGGCAGGCACGACACGATCGCGTCGACGCGCGCGTCGGGCGGCAGCAGCCGCTCGAGCTGCCGCGCGTCGCCCGACACGACCGAGATGCCCGGAAAGCGTCGCCGCAGATGCTGGACGAACGCCGGCGAACGCTCGACCACGACGAGCCGCCGTGGCGCGACGCCGCGTTCGAGCAACGCCGCGGTGATCGCGCCGGTGCCGCCGCCGAGCTCGACGACCAGCCCGTCGCCGTCCGGCACCGCGTCGGCCATCTCGCGCGCCAGCTGCCGCGAACTCGGGCACAGCGCGCCCACCGCGGCCGGACGGCCGACCCACTCGCGCACGAACAGTGCCGAGACACGCCACGCGTTCGGCCACATCATGGGCGGCCCTCCCGCGGCTGCGCTGTCGGCCTCGACGTGCCGATGGCTTCGTTGAACAGGGCTACGGCGACACGGGGCTTTGGCATGCGCATCCTCCTGGACGAGGCGGTCCGCCGCAGGAAGAGCGGCGTCCAAATCGATTTTAGGAAACGCAAACTTAAGGCGACGTGAAGATTGTCCCTGATTCCGCCGATCAATTCGTGCCGGATCGGCCGCCGCATCGCGCGCGGCACCGCATTACCGCAGGTTGGTTCTCGCCAGCTCGACGATCTCGTCGCCGCGCCCGCTGAGAATCGCGCGCAGCATGAACAGGCTGAAGCCCTTCGCATGCGCGAGTTCGATCTTCGGCGGCATCGCAAGCTCGTACTTCGACGTGACGACGTCGACGACAGCCGGCCCGTCGTGCGCGAACGCCATGCGCAGCGCTTCCTCGACGTTCTCCGAATGCTCGACGCGCACGCTGAAGATGCCCGCGCCCTTCGCGATCGCCGCGAAGTCGGTCGGGCTCAGGTCGACGTTCGTGTCGAGATAGCCGGCCGCCTTCAGCTCCATCGACACGAAGCCGAGCAGGCTGTTGTTGTACACGACGATCTTGATCGGCAGCTTGAGCTGGCGTGCGGTGAGCAGATCGCCGAGCAGCATCGACAGCCCGCCGTCACCGGACAGCGATACCACCTGCCGCCCCGGATGCGCGCCCTGCGCGCCGAGCGCCTGCGGCATCGCATTCGCCATCGAGCCGTGATTGAACGAGCCGTGCAGTTGCCGCTTGCCGTTCATCGTCAGGTAGCGCGCGGCCCACAGCGTCGGCGTGCCGACGTCGGCGGTGAAGATCGCGTCTTCCGCCGCGACTTCGTCGACGATCTTCGTCAGGTATTGCGGATGGATCGCGCGGCCCGGCGGCTCGGCCACCGCGAGATCGTCGAGCCCCTTGCGCGCCGCCGCGTAATGCTTCAACGCGTTCTCGAGGAAACGCCGCTGCGTCTTGCGCGTGAGGCGCGGCAGCAGCGCCGCGATCGTTTCCTTCACGGTGCCGACGAGGCCGAGCGCGAGCGGCGCGCGATGCCCGAGCTGCGAGCCCTTCCAGTCGATCTGCGCAACCTTCGCGTTCGACGGATAAAACGGCCGGTACGGGAAATCCGTGCCGAGCATCAACAGCGTGTCGCACGACTCCATCGCGTGATAGCCCGAGCTGAAGCCGATCAGCCCCGTCATCCCGACGTCGAACGGGTTGTCCCATTCGACGAACTGCTTGCCGCGCAGCGCATGCACGACCGGCGCGCCGAGCGTGTCGGCCAGCGCGACCACTTCATCGTGCGCGCCCTGCGTGCCGCTGCCGCACAGCAGCGTCACCGCGTCGGACGCATTGAGCAGCGCCGCGAGCCGGTCGAGATCGGCGTCGGCCGGCAGGATCGACGGCGGCGCCGATTCGCTCCACGCCGGCCGCTCGTCCGGGCCGTCGCCGAGCGCGATGTCGCCCGGCAGCACGATCACCGCGACGCCGCGCTCGTCGATCGCGGTGCGCATCGCGCGCGCGAGCACGCGCGGGAACTGCGAGGCGTTCGTCACGAGCTCCGCGAAGTGACTGCATTCGCGGAACAACTCCTGCGGATGGGTTTCCTGGAAGTAGCCGAGGCCGATCTCGGTCGACGGAATGTGCGCGGCGATCGCGAGCACCGGCTGGTGATTGCGGTGGCAGTCGTACAGCCCGTTGATCAGGTGCAGGTTGCCGGGGCCGCAGCTGCCCGCGCACACCGCGAGCCGCCCGGTCGACGCGGCATCCGCGCCGGCCGCGAACGCGGCGCTTTCCTCGTGCCGCGTATGCATCCAGCGGATCGAGCCGATCTGGCTCAGGCTGAACGACAGGCCGTTCAGGCTGTCGCCCGTCACGCCCCAGATGCGCTCGACGCCCGCTGCCGCCAGCGTCTTCGCCAGGTATTCCGCCATCGTCTGTCTTGCCATCACGCCCTCACTCGTTGATTGATCGAGACATGCATGAACCGGCCGTGCGCTCGCACGTATCGCCGACCCGACGAGCATACGCGACTGGCCCGCGCGGTGTCGCGACGGCGCAACCGGGCCGACTGCCGTATGACGCGCCCCCACGCGATCGGTTCGATCCGGCGCCGCGCGGCGCGGCGGGCGTCATCGTTTCGTCACCGCCGCATCTGCGAACGGACAGGCTGGCCGGCGCCGCACTCGGCTCCAGTCGGACGCCGACTCATCCGGATCGACGAGCGTGAACCCCGCCGCCGGCAACGGCAACGCGGTCTTGTAGCGCACCTGTTTCAGCGCGAAGCTCGGGATGATGGCGAGCGCGATGCCGCGGTCGTACGCACCGCGCGCGAACGACCCGGCAAGACTGTGCCGCGGCCCGGTACGGCACCTTGGCGGCGCTAAGCACGCCGGTTGTTTCCACCACGATGCGCTGCCCCGTCAGGCAGCGCTATCGACACACACCGTTTCCGCTGGCGCGGCGCGCGCGACCGGCCACTCGTCACGCAGGCGGCGCTACACCGGCAGCGCGTGCGTCGACAATATCTCCTTGAGCACCATGAACGAGCGCACCTGCCGCACGCCGGGCAGGTAGATCAGTTGTTCCGCATGCAGCCGGTTGAAGCTCTCGTTGTCGCGCGTGCGCACGAGCATGAAGTAATCGAACTCGCCGGTCACGACGTGGCACTCCACGCACCCTGACACCTTCTGCGCGGCCTTCTCGAACGCGGCGAACGCTTCCGGCGTCGAGCGGTCGAGCACGAAGCCGATCACGACGAGCATGCCGGCCCCGAGCGGCTTCGGGTCGAGCAGCGCGACGATCCCGCGAATCATCCCCATCTCCTTGAGCCGCTCGACGCGCCGCAGGCACGCCGGCGCGCTCAGCTTCACCTTCGCGGCAAGGCTCACGTTGGAGATCGACGCGTCCTGCTGCAGTTGCCGCAGGATCGCGCGGTCGATGCGATCGAGCGCCGGTGCGGCATCGGCCGGCGTCGTCGGTTTTCCACTTAATTTCATTGCGCCAGATTCCGTTTTTTTGAACTCGAATTGCTTTATCAAAACTCAAGTCGTTACTAACGTAGGTCGGCTATATTTATTTCGCAAGCTCATTTCTCGCGTGCTTGCCTATCATTTTTCCATCGGGAGACCGCGTGCCGGCCGCTCCCGAGCGCACCGATGCTCGCGCCAACCCTGCCTTTCCGGAGACAAAAGCCGATGAACCTGCAACGCTTCCCCCGATATCCGCTGACCTTCGGCCCCACGCCCATCCAGCCGCTCAAGCGCCTGAGCGCGCACCTCGGCGGCAAGGTCGAGTTGTATGCGAAGCGCGAGGACTGCAACAGCGGCCTCGCATTCGGCGGCAACAAGACCCGCAAGCTCGAATACCTGATCCCCGACGCGCTCGCGCAGGGTGCGGACACGCTCGTGTCGATCGGCGGCGTCCAGTCGAACCAGACGCGTCAGGTCGCGGCCGTTGCCGCGCATCTCGGGATGAAATGCGTGCTCGTGCAGGAGCACTGGGTCAACTATGAGGACCCCGCGTATGACAAGGTCGGCAACATCCAGCTGTCGCGGATGATGGGCGCCGACGTGCGGCTCGTTGCCGACGGCTTCGACATCGGCATCCGCCGTAGTTGGGAAGAAGCGATGGAGAGCGTGCGGCAGGCGGGCGGCAAGCCGTATCCGATTCCGGCCGGCTGCTCCGAGCATCCGCTCGGCGGGCTCGGCTTCGTCGGCTTCGCCGAGGAGGTGCGGCAGCAGGAAGCCGAACTCGGTTTCAAGTTCGACTACATCGTCGTGTGCTCGGTAACGGGCAGCACGCAGGCGGGGATGGTCGTCGGCTTCGCGGCGGACGGGCGCGCTGATCGCGTGATCGGGATCGACGCATCCGCTACGCGGGAGAAGACGCATGCGCAGATCACGCGCATCGCGCGGCATACGGCTGAAATCGTCGAGCTCGGGCGTCGCATCGACGAGCAGGACGTCGTGCTCGACACGCGTTATGCAGGCCCCGAATATGGGCTGCCGAACGACGGCACGCTCGAGGCGATTCGTCTGTGCGCGCGGCTCGAGGGCGTGCTGACCGATCCTGTGTACGAAGGAAAATCGATGCACGGGATGATCGACAAGGTGCGGCGCGGGGAGTTCGAGCCGGGCTCGAAGGTGCTGTATGCGCACCTCGGCGGCGTGCCGGCGTTGAGTGCGTATGCGGAGATTTTCCGCAACGGGTGATGGGGCCGGGCGGAGGCGTGCACCGGCGTCACGCCTCCGTCGAACCGGCACCGCATCCGCCGGGTCCGGCTCCGCTCATCGGGCCATCTCACGCAGTGCCTTCATCTCGATGTCGCCGTAATAGATCGTTCGCTCGGTCACGTCGGACGGGCGGGTCTTCCACCACCATTTGTAGAGGCCGAGCTTGAAGTAAGCGTCGCGATCGTTCGGATATGCGTTCGGTACGCCCGTAACATGCACCACGCGTTCGCCGTTCCGGAACACATCGGTCAGCGCATCGACGCCTGAATCGTCCGGTCGATACCGCAGCACCCACCAGACCCGTTTCCCGCGATCCGCCGACGGATCGCCGAACGCAATGGATCGGCTCGGCATGCCCGGCGCGCCGCGCACATCGACTTCGTACTTCCCGTTATTCAGCAGCAACGCAAACGGCGGTGACCCGTCGCTGCCGCCCTGATGCAACTGCGCGATGAGTTCCGGCTGTCTGGAATCGAACCGGTAGTCGGCGGGAATGACCGTCGACCAGCGCACCTCGTAGTCGCGACCGTTGACGAAGCGAAACACCGGAGAGAAGCTGATCTCGGCACGTGGCGTGCCGCTCGCCACGCTGCTGAAATCCTGCGAGCGGTTCATCGTCACCCTCAACAGCGTGCCGTGAATACCGGGAATTTCGGCGGTGGTGATGTTCTGCGCCACCGGCTCCTGCAAACGAAGCCGCGAATCGATGCCGCGCGCCCAGTCCGACCGATAGAAGCGCGTATCGTCATGCTTGCCGCCTTCCGGGCCCGCGTGGCAAACCGACGCGACGAGCACGCATGCGGCAACGACGAAGCTACCGCGCATCCCGCTCTCCCTTTCGCCGAAACAACCGCGACACATACGCGCGCGCCAGCATCGCCAGGAAGCGGCTGTTGGTCGACAGATAGCGTTTCCACATCCGCCCCGGCTCCTGGATCACGCGAAACGCCCACTCCAGCCCGCTGCGCTGCATCCACGGCGGCGCCCGCTTCACCTTCCCCGCCACCACGTCGAACGTCCCGCCCACGCCCATCACGAAATCGACGCCCAACTGCGATTTCCAGCGATTGATGAAGTTTTCCTTGCGCGGCGACGTGATCGCGACGAACAGCAGCCGCGCGCCCGACCGGCGGATGTCGTCCACGACCGCCTGTTCGTCGTCCCAGAAATAACCGTGGTGATATCCGGCGACCGGCAACCGCGGATAGCGTGCCGCCGTCACCGCGACGACCCGCTCGACGACCTCCGGCGTCGCGCCGAGCAGATAGACCGGCAGCCCTTTCGCTTCGGCCAGCGCCAGCAGCCGTGCGAACAGATCCACGCCCGCGACGCGCTCCGGCACCGGGATGCCGAGCAGCCGCGCCCCCCAGACGACACCCATGCCGTCGACGTTGACGATGTCGCATTCGCGGACCGACGCGGCGAGTTCCGCATCGCGCTGCAGGTTGACGAGCTTCGCGACGTTGACGACGACGTGCTGCGTGAATTGCCGTTTCTCGACTCTCGCGCCGATCCAGTCCACCGTATCGTTCATCGACATCAGATGGATCGGGCATGAAAAGAATTCAGCGCGGTTCATTGCAAGGCCTCACCATCATTTTTTTTGACATCCGGAATATCGTCGGCAAATCGCGACGACCGGTGCAGCAACGCGTACAGCTCCTTCAACTTCGCCGACACATCCGCGGAGAAGTAACCGAGCGCCGCAAGCTTCTCGCGCCCGTTGGATCGCACGCCAGCCTTCAACACATCGGCAAGCTCGTTCGTGAGACGGCCCGCATCGTGGTCGAACACCACCATGCCCGGCGACACGCCGTCGAGCAGTTGCCGCACGTTGCCGACATCGACCGATACGACCGGCAGATTGAGCGCCATCGCTTCCTTGACCGATTGCGGCGACCCTTCCCGGGTCGACGTCATTAGCAAGCACGCTGCACGCGCCAGCAGGTCGCGCACCTCGCCGCGATCGAGACCGTCGATATGCCGCTCCTGCACCCGGATGCCGTGTTGTTCCGCAAGCTGCCGCAGCACCAGCGAAAACAGCGGATAGTTCTTCTCCGGCCGCTTCGGCGACGACGGGAAGACAACGATCGGCACGGCGGATTTCATGAGCGTATCGTCGCGATCCCCGGCGAAGACCATCTCGTTGACAGCACACGGAATCGTCACGCAGCGGCGGCGCAGCCGGATCAGGCGCGATGAAATTTCCGCACTCACGCCGATGCACGCATGTGCGAAGCAGGCCATCGATTTCGACACCGCGCGCATCCAGAGCGGCCCCAGGATGTCCGTGCCGTGGAACGTGATGACAACCCGCGCTTTCGTGAACAGCCGGACCAGCGGTGCGGAACACGCGCTCAGGCCGAAGTGGTAATGCACGATGTCGTACCGGCCCGCACGAGCGGCCCTCCACACCTGCAAGATCGAGCGCAGGTATTCGCGCTTGCCGCGATACCCTTCGATGACGAGCACGTCGACCGTGCAGCCGCCGGAACGCCGCAGCGCGTCGACCTGCTCGGTCACGAACACGCCTTGCCAGGGGCTCGCGCGGTTGCTGCCGAGATACATGTTCGTAACGACGAGAATTTTCATGAGCGAACCTCCACCGCCGCGCCGCGATGCGCCGGGCGGACGCGGGGCCGCCCCCACGAGAACGCATACATCGCCAGCAGCGCGGAAAATACGTAAGACGGCGACACAAATGCCATCGAGAAGATGTTGTCGAAGCAGAACGCGCCGACGATGTAGAACCAGACAGCCGGCTTGCATCGCCCTTGTCCGTATCCCAGCACGAACACCAGCCACGCCAGCGCACCGAACATGCCCATCTCGACGAACAGGTGCGGGTAGAACGTGTCGGTGGTCTTCAACAACCCGCCGAGCCCGTACCAGTCGAAGTGATAGAGCTGGTAGAGCGGCGACGAGAACTTCACCGATGCCGGGCCGCCGAAGCTGCCCAGCCCTTCGCCGAGCAGATTGCCGTTGCGGATCGACTCGAACATCACGCGATAGGATTCGGCGCGCGCCGAATTGCCAGCGACGACGTAGAACAGGATCTTCGCCATGCCGACCTTCAACAGCGCATCCAGCACGCCCATCGCCATCAGCACGAGCATCATGCCCGCTATGCCGGCGGCAGCCAGCCACGCGCGCACATCCCTGACGTTCCTCACGAACGGATAGAGCGCCAACGCCGCGAACAGCTTGAACGAGAAGCCGAGCAACGCGAAGACCAGGAAACCCCACGACGCGATTGCCGCGCGACGGCCGGACCAGTACCAGCGGCACTGCAGAAACGCGCAGAGATTGATGAAGCTGAACTCCGAAAAGAACCCCATCCATCCCTGCGCACGCAGGAACAATCCCGAGTCGATCCGCACCGGCATGAACAGCGGCAGCCCAACCGCATACGACACGTAGAAATACAGCTGGAACAGGTCGTTGCTCACGACCACGCCGACGAACGTCTTGACCAGCACGTCGAGCCGGTCGCGATACGGGAAAATCGCCACCGTGATCGCGACCGGAAAGAGGAAGCGGACGAGCTCCTCGATCCCGGCATGGACGTTGAACGACAGCAGCATTCCGATGCAGAGCGACACGGCGATGGGCAGCGCGAGAACGGCCAACCGGTGAAAGCGCGGACGCAGCAGGATCGCCGCGAACACGAGGCCGAACGCGCCGACCTTCACGACCTGCGAACGATCGTCGTCGAGCGTGAGCAGCGTATCGCTGACGCAGAAGACCAAGTAAGCGAGCGCCAGCAGTCCGGCGCCCAGGTCCGCGATGCGCGATCGACGGTGCGGCACGATCGCCGGGAATCGGGCGGCCGCGTTCATGGACGCGCTCCCGACGCCGCCGGCGTCGCTTTCATATCGGCGACGCCCAACGCGCTGATCGATTCCGTATAGGCCGCGCATACCCGCCGTGCATGCATCACGACGATCGCGTTCCGGATCAGCGTCACGACCACCGCTGACGCCAGCATGCAGAAAAACCCGGTTTTGCCGCCGATGACGACGCAGCCGCCGAGCAACGCGACGAACAACGCCGATGTACCGATGTTGATCCGCGCGGTGACCGCGCTCTGCTCGAACACCATCATCACGTTGCTGCTGACGACACCGAGCACGCCGGCCGCGCACTGGATCGCCAGCAGCACGCCGCCCGCGAGCACCGCGGACACGCCGTGGCCGTCGAGCCCGTATCGGTAGGTCAGTCCTGCCACCATCGCAAGATTCGCGACAAGTACGACCAGATTCGACAGGTCGATATTGCGCCGCATCGCGCCCAGCGTCGCATCGAGCGGCGCCTCGTCCTTCTTCCGCTTCACGAGGTCCGGCAATTGCGCGATCGAAATGGCGCGCGGCAGCAGATTGCCGATCGCGGTCACCGAAGAAAACAACGACAGCATCCCCGCGAACGACGCACCGCACATCGCCTTCGCCACCGGTACGGTCACCAGCGCGATGCCGCCGGACAGGAAATTGGTCAGTCCGAACTGCAGCCCCTTCACGTCGATGCGCATCGAAAACGCGCGACGATCGGGTGCGCCGATCGCGGCGAACATCGCGACGGCCACCATGACCAGCGCAACGGCCAGGCACGACGACGCGGAATAGCCGTGGCGCGTGCCGATCCACAGCATCGCGCACGAGCCCACGATCAGCAGGCAGTCGAACGCGATCGTGATCCGGTAGCGGCGGTACGACACGAAGAAATGTCGCGCGAGCTGATACACGGTCCAGCCCCACATCAGCGCGACCACGCCGCCGAGATCGAACGCGACGAGGCCGGTCGCGGACACCAGCACACATGCGAACGTGGCGGCCACGGCGGTCCATCCCGCCATCGACACCAGCGAGTAGAACGCGCCGCGCGCCGCCTGCTTCCCGTCGGTCGCCGGTACGCGTACCAGAATCAGCGTCGCCCAGCCGATGGCCGTGAAGAAGCCGATCATCTGCGCGATCGACAGGTTGGACGCCGCAGCCCCAAGCTCGTCCAGCGAATAGATCCGCTGGACGACCCAGAACGTCAGCACGCGATAAAGACCGGGCGCGCCGGTACAGACAAGCGCTTCGACACGGCCCAGCAGCTTTTCGGCGTCGGCATTTCGCAGCATGATGTTTGTGCGTCCGCCCGTTACCCGCGCGCCAGTACGCCGCGCGTGTCGATCACGACCTTGGTCTGCAGCCGCACCGGGTCCATTCGCCGGAACGGCGCGTGATCGACGAGGATCACGATCACGTCGGCTTCGGCCAGCGCGGTGTTCAGATCGCACAGCCGGGTCTTCCCTTCCAGCGACGCCGGCAACGCGGCGATGTTGGGTTCGACGACCAGCAGCGTCGCACCGGCGTTCCGCGCCAGCGCTTCGACGATCTCCATCGCCGGGCTCTCGCGCAGATCGTCGATATCCGCCTTGAACGCAAGCCCGAGACACGCGATCACCGGCTCGCGGAACCGGCTCGCCGCCTGCCGCACGCGCTCGTAGACGAAATGCGGCTTGTCGTCGTTCACGTTGCGCGCGGTTCGGATCAAACGCGCGTGCTCCGGCGCGGAATCGACGATGAACCACGGATCGACCGCGATGCAATGGCCGCCCACGCCCGGCCCCGGCTGCAGCACGCTGACGCGCGGATGGCGGTTCGCCAGCCGGATCAGTTCCCACACGTTGATGTCCAGTTGGTCGCAAATCACCGACAACTCGTTCGCGAACGCGATGTTCACGTCGCGAAACGCGTTCTCGGTCAGCTTGCACATTTCGGCGGTGCGCGCATCGGTCAGGATGCACTCGCCGCGCACGAACACCTCGTACAGCTCCTGCGCACGCGTGCCGCATTTGCGCGTCATTCCGCCGATCACGCGGTCGTTCTCCACGAGTTCGCGCACGACGTGGCCCGGCAGCACGCGCTCGGGGCAATGCGCGATACGGATGTCCGAGCGCTCGCCGGCCTGTTGCGGAAAGCTCAGGTCCGGGCGGTGCGCCGCGAGCCACGCGGCAATTTTTTCGGTCGCCCCGACCGGCGAAGTCGACTCCAGCACCACCAGGTCGCCCTTCTTCAGCACCGGCGCGATCGACCGGCATGCGGCCTCGATATAGGTCAGGTCCGGCTTGTTGCCGTCGGCAAACGGTGTCGGCACCGCGATCAGGAATGCATCGGCCGGCTCGGGCGTTGCCGTCGCGCGCAGGTAGCCTTGCGTCACGGCGGCATGCACGAGCATGTCCAGTTCGGGTTCGACGATATGGATCTCGCCGCGATTGATCGTGTCGACCGCGTGCTGCGACACGTCGACGCCGACCACGCTTTTACGGCGCGCGGCAAAGGCCGCCGCGGTGGGCAGGCCGATGTAGCCCAGCCCGATGACGGAAACGGTTTCGAAAGACATGAATGAGGTTCTCCAGACGTCGGGGGATTCAGCAGGGCGAGCCGGCCAGGTATGCCGGCCCCTGCGTCAGGATCGGCGGCGAGACCAGCAGATCCGCAATCCGCTCGCTTGCACGGCCGTCGCCATACGGGTTGTGCGCGCGGCTCATCGCGCGATAGGTGCGGCCGTCTTCCCAGAGCTCGACCACCGCGCCGACCAGCCGCTCGACTTCGGTGCCGACCAGCCGGACCGTGCCCGCCGCGACGGCTTCCGGCCGCTCGGTGGTGTCGCGCATCACGAGCACCGGCTTGCCGAGTGACGGCGCCTCTTCCTGGATCCCGCCGGAATCGGTCAGGATCAGCCACGCGCGGCTCATCAGATAGACGAACGGCAAGTACTCCTGCGGCTCGATCAGCATGACGTTGCCGATGTCGCCGAGCAGCCGCGTGACGGGTTCGCGCACGTTCGGATTCAGGTGCATCGGGTAGACGATGCGGCACGCCGGATAGCGCTTCGCGATGGTCGCGATCGCTTCGCAGATCTGCTCGAAACCGCTGCCGAAGTTCTCGCGGCGATGGCCGGTCACGAGGATCATGCGCCGCTCGTCGTCGATGAACGGAAACCGCTCGCGCATCCGCTGCACCAACGCCCGGTCGTGCTTGAGGCGCTCGGTGATCGTCAGCAATGCGTCGATCACGGTGTTGCCGGTCACGTGCACGCGAGCGGCTTCGACGCCTTCGGCCAGCAGGTTCGCCCGTGAGGTTTCGGTGGGTGCGAAGTGATGCAGCGCGAGCGCGCCCGTCACCTTCCGGTTCGCCTCTTCCGGCCACGGTGAATACAGGTTGCCGGTGCGCAGCCCGGCTTCCACGTGACCGACCGGAATGCGCCGGTAATACGCCGCGAGCGTCGCGCCGAGCGTCGTGGTCGTATCGCCGTGCACGAGCACGAGATCGGGCCGGAACGATTCCAGCACCGGGTCGAGCGCATTGAGGATGTGCCCGGTCAGGCTGCCGAGCGTTTGCCCCGCGCGCATCAGGTCGAGATCGAAATCCGGCACGATGCCGAACAGGTCGAGCACCTGATCGAGCATGTGGCGATGCTGGGCCGTCACGCAGACGCCGCAGCGCACGCCTTCGCGGGCTCGCAGCGCATGGACGAGCGGCGCCATCTTGATGGCTTCAGGGCGGGTGCCGAACGTGACGAGGATGTTTTCGTGGTGATGGGTCATCGGAATCTCCGTCGGCGGATCACGTGCGATCCGCAGCGGTTTGCGAATCGGCGTTGTCATACCCGTACGCGCCGTAGTTGCCGTACCGGGCGGAGCGCAGCCCCGGCCAGAAGCCGTTGAACACGACCGCGGTCGCGCGCGCACCGACGCGTTCGATCCGCTTCGCCGCTTCGAGCAGTTCGCCCGAGGTCGTGACGCCGGCACGTGCCGCGAGCAGGATCGTGTCCGCATGCGCGGCCAGGACGACGGCGTCCGTCACCGGCAACAGCGGCGGCGCGTCGAGCAGCACCACGTCGTAATCGCGTGCGACGTGCATCAGCAACGCCGACAGACGATCGGACGACAACAGTTCGACGGGCCGATCGGCATACGGGCCGGCCGGCAGCAGGTCGACGTTCGGCGCGACGTCGCGCACGATGGCGTCGGCGGCGGTCGCGCCGCCGCGAAGGACGGTCGACAGGCCGATCTCCGGCCGCATGCCGAAGCGCTTGGCCAGCTCGCCGCGACGCAGGTCGCCGTCGATCAGCAGCACTCGCTTGTTCGACTGTCCGAGCAGCGCGGCCACGTTGGCCGACACGAACGATTTCCCGACACCCGCGGACGGCCCCGTGATCAGCACACGGTTGCCGTCGGGCTGGTCCATCAACTGGAACCGCAGCGCCGTGCACAGGCTTCGCAGCGCCTCGACCGCGGGTTCGTTCGGTCGCGCCAGCGCCAGGACCGTCGCCCCGCCTGCCGCAGCGTCACGCTCCGCGATCCGGTGTTGCGCAACGCTGTGCGGAATCGTCGCCATCACGTTCAGGTTCGTGTCGCGCTCGATCTCCGCGGGATCGGTCACGCCGCCGAACAGCACCGCGCGGCCGATGACGGCGCACGTGCCGAGCACGAGCCCCATCAGGGCGGCCATCACCGTGACCAGCGCCGGCTTTGGCCGCACGGGCTCGTCCGGTACGATCGCGCGATCGATCACGCGCACGTTGCCGATCTTGCTCGCGGTCGCCAGGCGAAGCTGCTGGATGCTGTTCAGCAAGCCGACATAGATCTCCGTTTGCACGGTCACATCGCGGCGCAGGCGTACGACGTTCTGCTGCGCGTCGGGCAAGCGCCGGATCGTGTCGTTGATCGTCCCGATCTGCGCGTTGGCGGCGGCGATCCGCCGGTCGACCGCCGCGAGCTCCGGGTGAGCCGGCGTCAGCGTCGACGCCAACGCCAGCCGTTTCTGTTCGAGTTCGAACAGCGACATCTGCGCGGCGGTCGATTGCGTCAGCATCGCCTTCGCCTGCTCGGTCAGGTCCACGATTTCGTGGCGGGCCTGGTATGCATTGAGGCGATCTTCGGCCGCGCGCAACTGACGCTCCACGGTCGGTACCTGGTCGCTCAGGAACGCCAGCGACTTCTCGGCGGTAGCGGCCTTGCGGCTCGCGTTCTGCCGAACGTAGTTGTCGGCGATCGCGTTCAGCACGGCGGCCGCGCGCACCGGATCATGGTTTTCGTACGACACGCCGATCACGCCGGACTGATCCTTGCCGCGATTCGCTATCGTCAGTTTCTTCTGCAGTTCGGCGAGCACGACCTGCCTCGAGCCCGCCTTCACGACGAACTGCGCGCCCGCTTCGGCTTCGATACCGGCCACCTGCAGCGTCACGTCGCCTGCGGCCGTCTTCACGCGCAGCGGCTCGCCGATCGCGCCTTCCACATCGCGATCGAGATCGCCGCCGGACAGACGATAGCGCCCGTCGCCAAGCGACGTGACGATGAACGCATGTTTCTGGAAGTCGCGCGGCACGTCGAATGCCGGAACATCGATGCGCTCGTTGCCCCAGACGAATCCGCCGATCCCGAACAGGCCGGGCGTCGACAGCCCGCGATTGAAGCGCGCGACGGCGGAGCCGATCACGGGCACGCGGCGCGGACGCGCTTCGATGTACAGATGCTGACCGTCGACGACCGGTTCGGTCACGAGCCGCGAGCGCAGGATTTCCATCTCGCCGTCGTCGGTCGACTTCACGTCGAACAGCGCGCCGAGGCCGCCGACGAGCCCGCCCTCCGCCATGCTGCGCAGGTCCGAGCCGCCGCTTTCGACCTGCACGGCAATGTCTGCCTTGTAGACCGGCTTCGCGACGATCGCATAGCCCGCGCCGAGCGCGGCACACGCCACCGTGATCGCGGCGATGCGGCCTGCATGCCGGATCAGCACGTCGAGGATGCCGCGCACGTCGAGTTCATCGGCGTCGCGTAAATGGGGTTGGCGTGGGTTCGATGCGTTCATTTGAGGCTCACCGCAAGTGTTCCGGCGTATCCGCGCCGGTATCCGGATGCTGCTGGTTCGGTTCGAAAGTGGCGATCCGCGCGGCCCAATCTGCAACGCCGTGCTCGATCAGCTGCATCGCGTAGTCGTAGATGTAGCGGCTTCGGCGATACGGGTCCGGAACATCGGTCCGGTATCGCTCGGTCAGCCGATACACGCGGCCGCGCATCATCGGGAAGGACCGCTCGATCAGTTCGCGATGTGCGACCTCCATCACCAGAATCAGGTCGGCCCACCAGCAGGTCCGGTGATCGACGCGCCGTGCCCGATGCGCCGACAGGTCGAAGCCGCGTGCGGCCAACAGTGCATTCATCACAGGGTCGGCCGGCATCCCGCCGATCGCCGCGACGCCGGCCGACTCCACCGTGCGACCGGGCAGCGCGCGCGACAACAGCGCCTGCGCGGCCGGGCTGCGGCATACGTTGCCGGTACACACCACCAGGATCCGTTTCATCATTTCGTGACGATCGCGGCCGTCAGGCCCGCGTTGATGGCCGGAAGCAGTTGCGCGAGCACGCGGCCGAAGCGCGCCAGCTTCGTGCTGTCGACGTACACGACATCGCGCGGCTGCAGCTCGAACTCGTTGGCGAGCACCATCGACACCGGCGAGCTGCCATCCAGATGAAACACCTGCGCCTGCCGGTCCGCGCCGGCGCGAATCACGTAGGTCTGCCTAGGATCGGCCGTACCCTGGTTCACGCTGCCGGCCTGCGACAGCGCGTCGGCCAGCGTGAGCCGGCCGTTGCGCAGCGGCAGCGCCGTCGTCGGCTTGTTGACTTCGCCCATCACGTACACGCCGAACTGGTCGCGCGCGCCGACCTGCAGCAGATCGCCGTTGCGTAGCACGATGCGCGACGGATCGACGCGCTCGCGAATCAGGCCCGGCAGGTCGACCGGATAGGCGGCACCGTCGCGCACGAGCGTCATGCGGCTCTGATCGGCGTCGGCCGTGAAGCCGCCCGCGCGCGTGACGGCTTCGAGCAACGTCATCGGCGTGTCGTTGAGCGGTTGCGCGCCAGGCGCATGAACTTCGCCGTCGATGTAGACGCGATTCGCGCGATACGACGCAACGCGCACCGTCAACTGCGGCGCGACGAACCACTTCGACAGCCGCGCGCGAAGCGCGGACTGAATCTCGCTCGTGTTCATGCCGGCGACATGCAGTTCGCCCACGTACGGAAAAGCCAGGTTGCCGGCCTGATCGACGACGAAGCCCGCCGGCGGATCGGCAGGGCGCACCTGTTGCGTGCCCGGGCTGCCCTGCGCCGCGGCCAGTTCGGGGTGATCCCACACGGTGATCTGCAGCACGTCGCCCGCGTCGATCGCGTATGGCGCCGGCGCGGCAAAGAGCGCCGCGCGCATGCGTTCATCCTGTGTGCGCGCCTCGCGCCGCTGGGCCGCGATCAACTCGCCGTCGATCGGCCCGATCGGTACCGACGCCGCCGCCTCACGCAAAGCGGGTGCGTTTTGCGGCTGGCCGAGCGATGCCGCAACGATGCGATGCATTGACACCGTCAAGCCGCCTTCGTATGTCTGCGTCGCGATACCCTCATCGTGAGGCGCATCGTGCGCGAGGTTCATATGCATGCCCGGTTCGACCGCGCAGGCGGACAGCAGCACGACGGGCAAGACCGTCATCGCCGATCGCAATCGTTGCGCCCGAGAGCCGGGCCGTTTTCCTGTTTCCATTTCCGTTGTCCAGACGCCGTACGTCGACGCGTCATTCAATAGGCATTGCGATGCGTGAATCCATACAGAACGGTCGCCGCCACGATCCGCATGTCCATCGCAAACGACCAGTTATTCAGGTAATAGAGATCGTGTTCGATCCGCCTCTGCATCTTCTCGATGCGATCCGTCTCGCCGCGATGGCCGTTGACCTGGGCCCAGCCGGTGATGCCCGGCTTGATCCGGTAGCGCTGGATATAGCCGTCGACCAGGTGCCGGTAGAAGCGGTCGTGCTCCACCGCATGCGGGCGTGGCCCGACCACCGACATGTCGCCCTTCAGCACGTTGAAGAACTGCGGCAGTTCGTCGAGGCTCGTGCGCCGCAACAGCGCGCCGACACGCGTGACGCGCGGGTCGCCTTGCGTCGCCTGCCGGACTTCGCCAGGCTCGCGCGGGTCGCACATGCGCATCGTCCGGAACTTGTAGATCGTGAAGACGCGCCCGTAAGCGCCCCTGCGTTGCTGCCGGAACAGCACCGGCCCCGGCGACGACAACTTGACCGCCAGCGCAACGACGGCCATCAGCGGCGCGATTCCGATCAACGCCAGGCCCGCGAACACGCGATCGAACATCGCCTTGCCCGCCAGCGCCCGCGCGGACAGCGGCGACGACACGAGATCGAGCGCGCGGCCACGAATCGCGCCGTCCGGATGAAGCGGCGTCATGCCGGTGAGATCCGGCATGAAGCGGATGTCGACCAGATCCTCGGCGAACGCGCGGACGATCTCGCCGACGCGATCGGCCTCCGACAACGGCAGCACGATCCAGACTTCCCCGACCTGCGCGCGACGCACGTGCTCGACGAATTTGGCCAGGTCACGATGCACGGCCGGTTCGTCCGGCCCGATCGGCGACGGACCGGCCATGTCGAAGATCGCGGCTATCCGGAACGGCCGCCACGTTTCACGCGCATCGCGGCCAACGAGCGTCCGGCAACGTTCGAGATGCCCGACGAGCGCGACCGGTTTGCGCCGCGCATGCCGCGCCGCCGCGACAACGCCGAGCCACCACCGCCCGGCCTGCGACACGACGAGCGCGACCGCCGACAACGCGAACCAGCCGGCTACCCACTCGAGCACGATGGGAAATTGCCGGTCGTGCGCCGTGACGGAAATCGCGCCGACACACAACGCGACGGCCAGACAGGCCGGCGCGAGCCACACGCGACGCCATGACAGGCGGCGCTTGGGATCGTCGTACAAGCCGACCAACGGAAACAGGACCAGTGCGCACGCGATCGAAACGGCCATCAGCACGGCATCCGATTCGGCGGACGGCGAGCCGCCCAGCCAGCTTCTCGCCGCCCATGCGGTAACGACAAGCAGCGCGGCATCCAGCAACCTGAACCGCGACGCTTTTCCGCGAACGGCGGGTGTGTATCTAGTTTGGTTGAATGAAGGCATAACCCTGGGCGATCACCGTCGCGGTCGAGCGGCAATGGAGCGTCAGCGCATCGTCACCCAATGCACGCCACGCCGGCACGGATCGACTCCCGAACCGATGATCGACTTCATCTATTGATTAGTAATGCGAATCCGATTCGATTGACACTGACCTTCAATCAAACGTTACGAATTGTTGAATTTCGAACCTGGTTGACGTGGCCTGACAACTTCAACGAGACCGACGCTCTCCGCTTACCGCAGGCTCATCGCTTATCGAGACGATGTAAGACTCGATACTGCCACCACGATCTGGCGCTTTAAATCGGTCATGTCCGAAACAAATTGATATAGAGATTTGTCTTGTACTATTTGCTAATGAGGCCTCTGCCTACACGGCAGATTGGTTGATGTCAATTGATCAAGCACGCGGCGTGATGCGCATCGGGTCACTTCGCGAGACAGTGTGGAAGCACCGCCATCCCGCGAACACGATGACCGACGATTGCGACGTGTGTCGACGTTGCGATAAGTGCGGCGTCAATGCGCCGCTACGCGTGGGTGGTCGGTTTTCGCTGCGCGTCCTGACGAGCAACGCGCGCCGGCGTCACTTCCGCGCTTCGTCTCGGGTGCCGGCCGACCCGGTGTCGACGTGCATCGACGTCGCCTGTTCCGACATGACGTCCCGGCTCCGCGACGAATTCGAGGATCTCGACTGTGACAAAAGGGCGCGCGTGCGCATCCATCGCGGCAACGTCAGCGTCGACGCTCGGCTCACGTGTGAGAACAAGAAATCTGCTTTGAGCGTGATCGAAATTTCGCAGCGAGATCGCGTACGGGGCGCAATCCGACGCGTAAACGAAACGCCGCCGGCAAGCCGGCGGCTAAAGATGCGTCCACGGATGACGTGGCGCACCTGAGGCACTCGACTCAGCGAGCGCGGGTCATTCAGCAGTGAACGACCCGCGCGACGCGGCTGCGCCAGCGTCGCCCGCTCAATTCTGCGTTAGCGGATTCAGCGTCGTGCACAGGAATCCCGTGCAGTTGGCCGGCTTGAAGTAGAACGACGCCATCACCGGAGTCGACGTGCCAAGCGCGAGATCGCCCAGGTACGCGGAGCCCTGCGCGCCGAAATTGTTCGACTGCTGGACGAAGCTGTCGCCGGTCGACTGGATCGCGGCCGACTGGTACGTGAAGGTCGGCGACTGGGTCTGGTCCTTCACGTAGACCCACGAGATCGTGCTGCCGAACAGCATCCCGCCCTTCGCGCGATAACCCTTCGCGCCTTCGCTGTTGGCCTGCGCGATGAAGTCGCTGACGTTCGTCGCCGGCACCAGCACATCGTACGTATAGGTCGCGTTCGACGCGTTGTTCTTCATGTACACGTTCGCCTGCACCGATCCGACCATCATCGGGCCCAGGAACCAGTAGCCCGACTGGCCCTGGCCGTTCGCCTGCGTGAGGAACGCGTTCGTGTCGGCCGGCAACGCCGTCGTCGCGTACGTATAGGTCGCCGACGAGCCGCCGTCCTTGCGATAGAGATAGCCGTACGTGAGCGGCCCTTCGTAGCGGTAGCCGCTCGTGCCTTGCGCGTTGGCCTGGTTGACGAAGCCCGTCATGTCGGACGGCGCCGCCTGCAACTGGTACGTGTACGTCTGCGCCGCGCCGTCGTTCACGAAGATCGAACGCGATCCGCCGTTCGACGCACGGTAGAAGTAGTCGCCCAGATAGCGATAGCCCTTCGCGCCTTCGCTGTTGAGCAGCGTCAGGAAGCTCGCCTGATCCGCCGCGGTCGGCTGCGCGTCGTAGCGCAGCGTCAGCGTGCTGCCGCCCGAGCCACCGCTGCCGCCGCTTCCCGTCCCGCCGGAACCCGTGCCGCCGGTGCCGCCACTTCCGCCGTTGTTGCTCGTGCCCGATCCGCCGGATGCCGCGGGCGAGGAATCGTCGCCGCCGCAAGCGGTCAGCGCCAGACACGTCAGTGCGATCAATGCAACGGCTTTCATCGGGATCACCTCGGAACGAAAAGGACGAATGAAGCCGATGCGCACGGATCACGCCGCGAGCACGGACAGCCGCGAATCAGGAATCGGCCGGCGGCGCACCACCGGCCCGGGGGCGTCAGTTGACCTGAAGCTGGCCACCGCGGCCGAGGCCGCCCTTGACGTCCTGCGCCTTGTAGCTGCGCAGCGCAACGACCATCTTGTTGTACGCGTCGATGAACGCGACGACCGTCGCCTTGCCTTCCGGCGTCGACGAGAAGCCGGCAAGCGCGCCGCCCACGCCGCCGCCGAAGCCGCCCAGCGCCGCACCGTAGTTGGTCGCCGTCGAGCTGCCTTCCGACGCCGCGATCTGCACGGCCGAGCGCACGTCGAACAGCGTCAGCGTCACGACCGACGCCTTCGTCTGCAGGTGGCCGGCCACCGCCGCCACCGCGCTGTTGCCGATCAGCCCGCCGATCATGCTGCCGATGCCGCCGATCGGCGAATCGTTGATGACGATCTGCGGTTCCATGTAATAGTCGGCCGCGACACGCTGGCCCTTCTGCTGCTTCGAGCCCGCGCGGTATTCGCCCGAGTTGCGTTGCAGCTGCGTGATGCGCGACAGGCGCGCGTCGCTCTTCTGGTTGCCGATCGACGTGATCACGAAGCAGTTCGACTGCTGGACGGCTAGGCGCAGCAGCGGGTCGATCGTCGTCATCTTGGTCGCGCTGCCGAACGGGCCCCACCAGTCGGCGTTGCGGCCATCATCGACGGCGATCGTGCCGAGCGGCGACGCGCAGCGCTGCAGCCCCGAATCGGCGCCGGCGCTCGCGCCGCCCGCGGCGGCACCGGTCACGCCCGCGTTCTGGCCGCCGGGCGTCACCACGCCGCCGCAGCCCGTCACGGACGCGCAAAGCGCCGCCACCAGCGCACCTTGAGTGAGACGTTGGGAAAGGATGGTCTTCATGTCGTTATTGATCGATTAGAGTCGTTGTCCGGCTTATGTGTTCGTGCGAACTTCGATAAGCCCCCCCGGCAGGCGCGCGATGGTGGTCTCCCCGCTGCTGCCCCCGTTGCTTCAGGCCCGGTCAGTAGTACCAGTACGTCTGCTGCCAGACGCCGTAGTACGGATAGCCCGAGTACCAGTAGCCGTAATAGCGGTCACGCCATTCCGTGCGCCATTTCCAGTCTTCTTCGTCTTCCTTCTTGGCCTTGCGCGCCAGGTCGAGCAGCTTCTTCGACTCCTTGTCGCCACGGCCGGCCGCGATCGACAGCCACTTCTCCGCTTCACGCGCGTCGGAGCCCATTTCCTCGAGGCCGAACAGGTAGAAGCTGCCGAGCGCCTTCTGCGCCTGCAGGTCGCCGCGCTCGGCGGCCTCTCGCATCCACTTGAGTGCCTGGTAGCTGTCCTGGCGCACGCCGTCGCCGCGGAAATAACGCAGGCCGAGGTCGTAGGCGGCCTTCGGCTGGGTCTTCGCGGTCTGCTTCAGCGCAGCGATGCGCGGGCTTTCCTGGTCTTCCGAATCGTCCCTTTTTTGATAGGAGACCTGATCTTTAGGGCGGTCGGAACAACCTGTGTCGTCGCAGATCCGCACCGTGTTGCTGGTGATCGACGGATCCTGCGCGCACGCGGCCAGTAGCAACAGCAGCCCCGGTGCGAGTAAACGGCGGTACATTGTTACTTCCCTCAGGTTCTATTGGCGCCGCAATTCTTCGAGCTATCCCACCCCCGCGAGCTCGTACCCGGCGGCGCGCGGCGCAACGGATACAATCCGCCAACGCCGACACGCACTCCAAGGCTCTCTCAGGTTCTCTCTTCGAATCGTTCAGTCACTGCTTCATGATTCCCGCGTTTCGCTGCACCGCCTGTGGCCGGCATCGATCTCCAAACATGACGCGAAAAACAATAGTGACGTGGTGAGCAATAATAATGGAGAAAAATGGCATGTCAAGGTCATTCGCTTTTTCAAAGCTTGCATGACGCGTCAGTTTTGATATGCTCACCCTCGCCAAAACCCCTGGAGACCCCGTCGAGATGTCCAACAGCGAGCAGGCCAACGTCGATCTGATCACCGCCAACAAGGTGCGCGACCTACTGAACCGGAACGGCATTCCGCCGCGAAGTCACAACACGACGATCGCGAACGTGCTCGGCCTGAGCTTCTCGGTCGTCACGCGCAAGATGAAAGGCCTGATCCCGTGGAACCTGTCGCAGTTGCAGGACATCGCGACGCACTTCGGCGTGCCGCCCGCGATCCTGCTCGACGACAAGGGCACGCAGCCGGCCGCCGCCGAGATGATCGACGCGACGCTCGTGATCGAGTCGCGACGCTTCCGCTGCCGCGCCGCGATCTCGACCAAGGCCAGCAGCCAGATCGAGACCGATTTCGTCGCGCTGCAGTGGCAGGGCGAATGGCTCATCACCGAGCGTCAGCACGCACGCGAAGGCCGCACGTATCCGGTCGACGTCATCGAGCTGCGCTCGACCCAGCCGAACGTGTATGCGGCGCGGATCGCCGTGGTCGACGATTCGCGGGATGTCGCCGAAACGGTATGTGAATATTTCATCGAAAAAGGCGTGAACGCGATTCCGTACTTCGACGGCGCGGCGTTCCGCAAGGCACTGGAGGTCGAGGATTTCGACGGCTACATCCTCGACTGGATGCTCGGCGACCAGACGGCCGCCGAACTCGTGCGCGGCATCCGCTCGAGCGAGAACAGCGGCGCGCCGATCTTCCTGCTGACCGGAAAGATCTCGACCGGCGAAGCCAGCGAGGACGAAATCGCGCACATCGTGTCGCACTACAACGCGCGCTGCGAGGAGAAGCCGGTGCGCCTGCCGATCCTGTTCGCCGAAGTGGCGCGCGAACTGAAGATCCCGTTGCCGGCTCCCGCCGCCGCGAACTGAGGCCACAACGACAAATCACCACCGCACGACCGAGGGCAAGACATGCGAATCTCGACCATCTGGACCAAGGGCCTGCTGACGGCCTGCCTGCTCGGCATGGCGGCCGCGACCTGGGCCGCTTCGTCGTTTACGTTCACCGTCGACGGCAAGATCGACAAGCACAACCAGCAAGGCAAGACGGCCTACGTGTTTTCCGAGCAGGCGCTGATGGCGCTGCCGCAGCACACGATCGTCACGTCGACGAGCTGGACGCCGAAGGCGACCTTCACCGGCCCGCGCCTGTCCGACATCCTGAAGACCGTCGGCGCGCACGGCACGCAGATCGAGTTCCGCTGCATCGACGAGTACACGTTCACGATTCCCGTGTCCGACGCCGATCGTTACGGCGTGATCCTCGCGCGGACGATGAACGGCAAGGTGCTCGGCAACGACAACTACGGCCCACTGTGGATCATGTACCCGCGCGACCAGTATCCCGATGAACTGAAGACGCCGCTCGGCGAAGCCAAGTTCGCGTGGCAGATCATCGGCCTGACGGTGAAATGAAACGCCGGCGATGGAAAAATAGAAAAATCATCCTGGTCCTCGGCTCGCTGTGGATCATGGGGTTCGCCGCGTGGGCGTTCCTGTTGTGGGACCTCCTCGCCACGTCGGTCAACGAGGGCGTGCTCGAAGGGCCGCGCGAAGGCGTGTTCTGGACCGCCGCGCAATACCGGAACGTCTATACGCGATTCGACCGGCAGCTGATCCTCTACGCAACGCATCAGGACGACGACTTCGATCACGTGCAGATGCAGCTCGACAGCCTGTCGGTGTCGTTCGGGTTCCTGCAGCGGCCGTCCGAGGTATCCGAATACTGGCTGCGCATCCCGCGCGCACGCGACGAAATCGCCGCGCTCGGCGAATTCATGACGCGCCTGAAGCACGACGTGCCGTTGCTGCGCGGTGCGCCAAAGAACGCGCGGCAGCTGATCCACGAGGTCAATGCGTACTGGCCGAAGGTCAACGGCCTGGCGAACTACTTCCGCGCGATCGAGATGGCGCAGCGCGACTTCACGTTCCATCAGTTGAAGGAAAAGCAGCGCGCGATCCTGATCCTCGGCATCGTGCTCGGCGTGATCCTGTGCGCGCTGTTCCTGCTGCTGTTCTACACGATGCGCACGCGCGACGACCTGCTCGAACGGCAGGACGCGGCGCTCGACGCCGAACGCAAGGCATCCGATCGTGCGTTCGAGATGATCGAGGCGAAGAACGCGTTCCTCGGGATGGTCAGCCATGAGCTGCGCACGCCGCTACAGGCGATCTGCGGGTCGATCGAGATCCTGCTCGCGCGCCCGCAATCCGACGCAAACCTGAAAACGATCCGGCGGCTGCAGAATTCCGCGCTGTCGCTCGAGGCACTCGTCAAGGACCTGACCGACTACATCAAGCTGCGCTCGACCAAGCGCCTCGCCGAACTGGAAACGGTCGGCATGGCGTCGCTGCTCGTCGAAGTCATCGAGCCGCTGCGCGAGAAGATCGCGGCCAAGCGTATCGCGGTCGCGCAGCAGGTCGAACCGCACGCGCTCTCGATCCGCTCGGATCGCAAGCTGTTGCGACAGGTGCTGTCGAACCTGATCGAGAATTCCGTCAAATACACGCTCGGCGGATCGATCGACATATCGATCGCACTCGCCGACGCACCGGCCGGCAAGCAACTGACGATCGCCGTGCGCGACACGGGTACCGGCATCGCGAAGCAGCATCTGCCGAAGATCTTCGAGCCGTTCTATCGTGCGAACGACGCGGTCGGGCTGCATGTGGACGGGATCGGCATGGGGCTTGCCGTCGTGCGCGAAATCGTCACGACGCTGCGCGGGCATGTGGACGTGCGCAGCGTGGTCGGCGAAGGCAGCGAATTCGTCGTGACGCTGCCCGTCGAAGTGCCCGACTTCATCGAGGCCGCCGGCGAAGCGCCCGCGTGGCCGGCCGCCGCCGCGCATCGCGACCGGCGCGCGCTGGTCGTCGACGACAACGACAACGCGCGCGAAACGCTCGGCGCGATGCTGTCGGCGCTCGGCATCGACGCCGATCTGTGCGGCACCGGCGAGGAAGGCGTCGCGCGCTTCGGCGCGGGCCGCTACGACATCGTGGTTCTGGATCTCGAACTGCCGGACCTGAGCGGCTTCGAGGTTGCGCGCCGCATTCGCGCGGTCGCGCAGCCGGACGACGACGGCCGCCATCCGGCGATCCTCGGCGTCAGCGCGTATGAATCGGCCGCGCTACGCGAGAACCAGCACGTGTTCGACGAATTCCTGCCGAAGCCGGTGCACCTGCGCGAACTCGGCGACCTCGTCGAGAAGCTGCTCGCCTGAAGCGGTGCGCCGCATGCAAACGTGCACGGCGTCGCGCGCCGGCGCTGCGGCTGCATCGCGCGTTCCGCTCGCGCTCGCGCTTATTCGCCGATCAGATGCAGCACGATATCGCGCCGGTGCGCCGCGCGCCGATGCTCGAACAGATAAATCCCCTGCCAGGTGCCAAGCACCATGCGGCCATGCTCGACCGGAATCGACAGCTGCACCTGCGTGAGCGCCGTGCGCAAATGGGCGGGCATGTCGTCGGGGCCTTCGGTGTCGTGCTCGTAGCGGCTTTCGTCTTCCGGCGCGAGCGTCGCGAAGTAACCTTCGAGATCGCGCCGCACCGACGGATCCGCGTTCTCCTGGATCAGCAGCGAAGCCGACGTATGGCGGCAAAACACCGTGAGCAGGCCCGTGCGGATCGACTGCTGGTCGACGAACGCGCGCACCTGCGGCGTGAACTCGACGAGGCCGCCGCCGTGCGCGTCGACGGCGATATGCGTGATGGCTTGTTGCATGGCCATGGCGTCAGGCCAGCGCGGCGAAGCCGTCGGCTTCGATCTGCGCGGCATCGGTGGGGCGCACGACGCGCGCGACCTCGACGCCGTCGCGCAGAAACACCAGCGTCGGCCACAGCTTGACGCGGAACGAGCGGCCGAGCGGGCGGCCCGGCCCGTCCTCGATCTTCAGGTGGCGCACGGCAGGATGGGCGGCGAACGATTCGACGATCGCGGGCTGCGCGGCCGCGCAGATGCCGCACCAGTTGGCGCCGAATTCGATGACGGTCGCGCCGGCGAGTGCGTCGACTTCCTCGCGCGTGGGCGCGTTGGCGATATAGCGTTGCGGCGTGTTCATCGGGGCCCTCATGTGCAATTCCGGAATGTAGCCGTGCGGCACGCGAGGCGCGGCGGCATGCGGCCTGCGATTTCTTACTGTAGCGGAAAAGCCTGCGTGGTGCCGATGCGCTCGTGGCCGCTCGCGCGCCGCATGCTCGCGCCGTTGCCGCGCATCGCAGGCGCTGCCCGGCGAGCAATTTTCCTGCGTCGCCGCATCGCGACAGTCTCCGGATGAGACGACAAGAATCGGAGCGCCGCGCGGCCGCGACAGGATCAGCATGCGAGCAGATCTCTCAACGAAGCGAAGGCCCCGACCATGAACGCCCCACATCGCGTCACCGAACCGAACATCCTCTATTTCGGCACGCCCGTCGTGCTGGTCAGCACGCTGAATCCGGATGGCACGGCCAATCTCGCGCCGATCTCGTCCGCGTTCTGGCTCGGCTGGCGCGGCGTGATCGGCATCGCCGCCAGCTCACAGACCACCCGCAACCTGATGCGCACCGGCGAATGCGTGCTGAACCTCCCGTCGTCCGCGCAAGCGCACGCGGTCGACCGGATCGCACGGACGACGGGCACGCATCCGGTGCCCGAATCGAAGCGTGCGAGAGGCTACGTGTACGAGCCGGACAAGTTCGGCACGGCGGAGCTGACGGAGGTGCCATCGCAGACCGTATCACCGCCTCGAGCGCTCGAATGCCCGGTACACCTGGAAGCGGTCGTCGCGGCCACGCACGGCCTCGCCGAGGAAACACCGGACCTGCGCGGGAAGATCACGGTGTTCGAGGTACGCATCCAGCGCGTGCACGTGCATCCCGACCTGCTGATGGATGGTCATCCGGACCGCATCGATCCGGACAAATGGTCGCCGCTGATCATGAGTTTCCAGAAATTTTATGGCCTGGGGCCACGGCAGGTGCATGCGTCGAGGCTCGCCGAGATTCCGGAGCGCGCGTATCGCAGCCCGGACATCGAGCGTTCGCGCGATGTCGGCGTGCCGGCCGACGCGGGGCGGTGATGAAGCGCGATGTGGCGGCCCGCGCCGGCCGGTGCACCGAAACCGATCGGATAAAATGCGGCCGGCCACGCTCATTGGCCCATGACCGAACCGACGGAGTGTTTTCAGTGATTCAAGCTACCCCAGTATTCAAGGACAATCTCGCGCAATTGCCGGCCATCGACGGCATCGCGCGCATCGATCTCGTCGGCGCGAACGGCGATGTGGTCGCCAGCATCGAGAACCAACCCGGCAAGCAGGGTTCGCTCGCTGTGTACCACTACCTGAAGCAGGCATTCGGTACGCTCGACGCGAAGGCTGCCGAGCATGGCCTCGCCGTGTTCGCGGAGCACACTGCCGACGCACGCAACCGCCCCGGCGCGCATCCGAACGTCGATCGCCTGCTCGCGATCGTCGCCGGCGGCGACGCGCTGCACATCAACGTCGTCGCGAAGGGTTGAGCAACGGGCGGGGCCATGATGCCGCGCCTCGACGCGCGGCACGCTCATGCATCTCTTTAACGAGTGCCAATGCGTGCCGCATCATCGGCCCACCCGCAGAACCTCGGCAGTTCAGTCATGCCGCATCGAGCGCATGCACGTGTCGGCACAGACTCTTCGCTTTCGTCGAGCACTCGCAGTTGCCCGCCGCACGTCGGCCCGGCTTGGCGAAAGGCATAGCTCCCCGCGCATGCCTTGACGCATGCGCCCGCATTCATATCATCGATGACGGCCTCGCACGCCGGTCGTCATTTTCGCGATTGGCTGCGCCGATTTAGACAAAAACCTCGCGAAGATCGCCCGCACTGCCGCCGGCGAATCACCTCATCCATCACGCGTCAGCGTCGAATTTCTTGCGATGCATCGCACACACGCACTTGAGGCGCACACGGTCCGCTGCGGGAATCGCGTGCATCCGCCGCGCCTCCGCATATCGTTCGGCATGCAAAGCGCTTCCCGCGGCAACGACGACGATGCGTACTAACGCAATGTGGGCATCCAGGACGCGCTCGTGCCGCGGGAGACGCTGCTCGCACACGATGCCCATCTGTGTCGTCTCGGGGCGCCTGCACGGCGCGCTGGAATCCGTGCTGCAGGGGCGGCCTGCGTACCACGTCAGCTACGCGCGCAAGGGCTTCGGCACGTATGCGAACCAGCATCTCGACGACTCGGTCGTCAACGGCGCGGCGTTCGACCCGGACCTTGTCGCCAAAAAATCCTCGCCGACGGATCGGCAACCGCGCTCTGGCAATCGAACCGGATGGCGCTCGACCGGTTTCACACCGCGCGCGAACATGTGATCGACGCGTTGCGCACGGCTCGATACGCTGGACGACCCGGAGACCGCGAGCATGCAGGGCGCCGCCCCGTTCTGCGATCGAAGCACGTCAGGATGGACGCCCGAAACCGGTGCCGTTCGGATGATTGAAGCGTTTCGTCACCGGACATCTGCCGTGACGTACGCCTCCAATGGCATGCCGTCGTAGCGGGATACCGCGACACCGGCATGTCCTGCCGACTGCCGATGCGCGATGCCCCTCGGCCTGCGCGGGCGCCTCGTCCGACATGAAATACCGGGCCGCTGACAGTCATGAGGGTGACTATTGAAACTGTCACGCGACGACATTCCGTTTCTGCCGGGGATTTCGCCGCAACAGTAAACGACATGCACGGAATGGTGCTTTTCTAAATTCCGGCACAAAACATATAACGACAGGAAACCGGATCATACGCGCAGCACTTGATATCGGATCCGGCGAAAATGAATTTCGCATGCAAACCGACCAAGCATTCCGGCAAGCACCGACGACGCTCCCCCGTCCATCCCGCCGAGCGGTTGCCATCAGCATCAGCTCGATCTGACAACGTCAAATCCATTTAATGTTTCAACGAAATGCGCGTCGAGACTTTCTCCGACGATACAAATTAGTACTTGTCCTATACCAACAATCCTCCATTTCGAACACGTCCAGTTTATAGGCGTGTCGGCGGCACGATACCATCCTTACAACTCTTCCAAAGAGTTATTTACCCCCTTTAAATCACGTTGAAACGGAGAAAATCATGGCCTTCAACAAAAACATTCTCGCTATCGCAGCAGCAGCAGCTTCGTTCGCAGCAGCAGGCTCGGCAATGGCTGCCGACGGCACCATCAACTTCACCGGCGCAATCACGACCGCATCGTGCACGCTCACGGGCGGCGCAGGCGCCAACGTGTCGCCCGGCACCGGCGGCCAGAACATTGCGGTCAACCTCGGCACTGTGAGCGCGGATTCGATCGGCGGTACCGCCGGCGGTGGCGTGGCAGCAGGCACGCAGATCAACCTGAACCTCGACTGCGGCAACACCGGCACTGGCCTGAACATGGTCAAGATGAAGTTCGACCCGGTCGCAGGTTCGGGCATCGACGGCAAGAACAATCAGTTGCTGAAGATCGCGGGCAACGCGGAAGGCGTTGGTATCGGCCTGTACGACAGCAACAACAAGCTGCTGAACCTGGCTGCGAACGAAACGTTCGATGCCCCGCTCGTCAAGGGCGGCACGGAAGAAGCGCCGAGCTACACCGCCGCGCTGAATCTGCGTGCAGGCTATGTTGCAAACGGCGCAGCGGTCAAGGCCGGTACGGCAAACGGCACGCTGCCGTTCACGCTGACCTACGAGTAAAGCTCCCCTACGGGCGACGCGGCGGGTCATGGTTCCGTCGCCCTTCTCACTTTCCAAGTCCATCATGAAACGATCACTCATTGCCGGGCTGGTCGCGGCCAGCTCGCTATTACCCTATTCCGGCGCATCTGTCGCCGGCATCTCGTTGAATGGCACGCGTGTCATTTACACGGCGCAGAGCAAGGAAGCGTCCGTGCTCGTCAGGAATCCGTCTAAGCAAGACGTGATGATCCAGTCATGGCTGGAATCCGACGACCAGAAAGGCGATCTGCCGTTCGCTATCACGCCTTCGCTGAGCCGTCTCGGCGCCGAAAAGCAGCAAACGCTGCGGATCTTCTATGCCGGCCAGGGTTTGCCGACTGACCGCGAATCCGTGTTCTGGCTCAGCGTGCAGGAAATTCCACAGAAATTGGATGGCGAGAACACGCTCCAAGTCGCGGTGCGTCAACGCATCAAGCTGTTCTATCGACCGACCAACCTCGCCGGCAAGCCGGAGGACGCACCCAAGCAGCTTCAATGGCACTGGCGGGCGGTGGGCGGAAAATATGGCATGGAGGTTGTTAATAACACCCCCTATTACGTATCACTGGTCAAGGCAACGCTCCGTAGTGGCGCGCAAACGCATCCGATCGACACGGAAATGATTCCGCCGCAATCGACCCGTCAGCTCAGCGTCAAGAATTACACCGGCCAATCGCTTGCACCGGGCGCCAAGGTCGATTTCGAGTCGATCAACGATTTCGGCGCGACCGAAGAGAACAACGCAGCAGTCTCCAACTGACAGCACATTCTGTCAGTTCCGGCCCCGAATCGCTCAATAGCAATTCGCATTACTAAATTATCGGAGGGCGCGCATTCCTGAAATCCGGGCAGGTTGGGAAAGGCACGCGATCAAGGTCAAGGCATGAATACCACTGAAAAGAAAATCGATTTGCGGGTAGCGGCGTGCCAGGGCGCATCCTGCCTGGTGGCGCTCGGGAGCCTCGTTGCGGCCACGTCGGTTCAGGCAGCAGAATTCAACGAACTGTTCCTCAAGAAAGGGGACGCGCCCGTCGAGCTCAAGTACCTCGAACAGGGCAGCTCGGTTCCGCCCGGCACGTATGACGTCGACGTGTCGCTGAACCAGCGTCCCGGCAAGCGCGAATCGATCGTCTTTCAGGCGAACGGCGGCGAGGTCAAGCCCGTCATCACGCTTGGCCTGCTCAAGGCGCTCGGCGTGGACGTGAAGCGACTCGAGCGGGAAAACCGGATTCCGGCCGACCTGCAAGACAACGCCGCGCTGAATCTCGCCGAGATCATCGACGGCGCGTCGACCGATTTCGACGTCGGCGCACTGTCGCTGAATGTCAGCGTGCCGCAGGCCTACGTGCCGGGCCGGTCGCGCGGCTATGTGGATCCGTCGAAGTGGGACGACGGCGTGATTGCGGCCTACAGCAACTATCAGGCCAATTTCAGCCACGACTCCGACTCCGGATACAACAGTTCCTACTATTACCTCGGCCTGCGCAACGGCTTCAACGTCGGCGGCTGGCGGCTCAGGAACGAATCGTCGCTCACCGGGCGCCGCGGCACGAAGTCGCAGTTCACGTCGAACCGTACCTACGCGCAGCGCGACCTGCGCGGCATCAAGGGCACGCTGTCGGCAGGCGAACTGTATTCGGCCGGCGAAATCTTCGACAGCTTTCGCTTCGTCGGCGTGCAGGTCGGTTCGGACACCGGCATGCTGCCGGACGACGAGATCGGCTTCGCGCCGGTCGTGCGCGGCATCGCGCAGACCAACGCGGTCGTCGAGGTGCGCCAGAACGGCTACGTCATCTATTCGACCACGGTCACGCCCGGCGCATTCGAGCTGAAGGACATCTATCCGAGCGGCTCCAACGGCGATCTCGAAATCTCGATCACCGAATCCGACGGCAGCGTCCGGCGCTATACGCAACCCTATTCGTTCCTGCCCGTGATGATCCGGCGCGGCTCGGTTCGTTATTCGTTTTCCGCGGGGCAGTATCGCGGATTTGGCGACGTTCGCCCGAAATTCGCGCAGGGCACGATGGTGTATGGCCTGTCCGACAACTTCACCGGCTACGGTGGCCTGATCGGCGCGCAGAACTATGCCGCGATCGCGCTCGGGATCGGCTTCAACTCGCGGCTCGGCGGCATTTCGTTCGACGTGACGCATAGCCAGTCGAACGCGCCCGGCCGCAAGGCGAACGGGCAGAGCTTCCGGTTCCTGTACTCGAAGACGCTGGCGGCCACCGACACCACGTTCACGATGGTCGGCTATCGGTATTCGACCGACGGCTTCCGCACGCTTAGCCAGCACGTCGACGACATGAGCAGCCGGCAAGGCGACGGGGTACGGCGCCAGAAGAGCCGCGTCGATCTGAACATCAACCAGTCGCTCGGCCGCAATGGGTCGGTCTACGCGAGCATCGGTGAAACGAGCTACTGGAACCGTGGCGGCACGAGCCGCAACATCCAGCTCGGCTACAGCGGCTCGCTGAAGAACATCAGCTACAGCGTCGCGCTCGCGCGCACCGAGGATACGGGGCCGTTCGGGCGCACCGACAACCAGATCTCCGCGACGGTCAGCATTCCGTTCGGCAACACCGCGCGCGCGCATCGTGCCTATTCGAACGTCACGGCGTCAACGCGCGGCGACGTGAGCGTTCAGGCAGGCGTATCGGGCTTCCTGAACGACCAGAACACGGTCAACTATTCGGTACAGGGCGAATACCAGAAGGACAACGGCGGCTCCGGCGGCGTGGGCCTCGGCTGGGATACGCCGATGGTGAAGCTGACGTCGAACTACAGCCAGTCCGGCCACGGCAAGCACGTCGACGTCGGCGCAACCGGGTCGGTCGTCGCGCACCGCGGCGGCATCACGCTCGGCCAGCCGGTTGGCGAGACGTTCGCGATCGTCGAGGTGCCCGGCGTGAAGGGCGCGCGCTTCGATTCGTCGTCGACGGTCAGCACCGACCGTCGCGGCTATGCCGTGCTGCCTTATGCGCAGCCGTACCGCTACAACTGGCTCAACATCGACACGGAAAGCCTCGGCAACGACACCGAGATCACCGAGAACGCGAAAACCATCGTGCCGACGCGCGGCGCAATCGTGAAGGCGCGCTTTGCCGCGGAAACCGGCCGCCGCATCCAGTTCGACGTGACGACGACCGACGGCAAGAAGGTGCCGCTCGGCGCAACGGCTTACGACCAGGACGACAAGGTACTCGGCATGGTCGACAACGCATCGCGCGTGCTCGTGTTCGGCGTGAAGGATCAAGGCCGCCTGTCGATTCGCTGGAGCGAAGGCACGTGCGAAGGCGACTACGCGTTGCCGCAGCAGAACAAGGCGCTCATGTACGAGCGTGTTGCGATGAGCTGCCGCATGGCTGGCCGGTAGCGCACGGGGGGGCTGTGCACGCCAGCTCGTGTCCGATGCCTATCACTCGCGCCACTTACAGGTTTGCCGGGATGAAGGCGCGTATGAAGGCAACCAGGGGCTACGCGACATGACAAAGGCTATGTAAGCAGGACGCAATACGCTGTCTGCTCAACATCAGAAACCCGACATTCAGACTGACTGAGTCTGAGTGTCTCAACAGAAATTCATGGGGTCCGCAAATGCGCACGATTATTCTTCCAGCCGTCCTGTTTGGCGCTATGGTGTCGCCTGCCTCGGCCGATTGGCCCGGGGAGCCATGCCATTGGGAAGACAACAATAAACAGGAGACTCGCGTCATCACTGTCAGCAGTTACGCAACGCCCGAATTCAATCCGTCGGTGCCGGTCGGCACCGTGCTCGCTAGTAGTGTGGTCCCATTAGCGGCGAATACGAGTCTGACCATATCTTGCCCGGGTTCAACTACCGGCGGCATATTCCAAGGACGATTGAACGAATCAGTGGACCCTGTATATAACACCTATTCGACGTCCGTTTCCGGTGTCGGCATACGTATACGCTACGAATCTTCAGCAGGCAAGTGGTGGCCGATCGAATGGGGAGATGGGAATCAACGCATCACATTTGGTTATACGCCGCTGCGCATCGAATTCATAAAGGTCGGCCCGATCACTGCAGCAGGCTCGTTGCGGGGCGAAGTAGCTGGCGGCTGGATTCGGAAAAAGTGGCAGGCTGTTTCGTTCCGTATCGCTGGTTCGATCGAGATCAAACCAAAGGTGCCGACCTGCGCGGTTGCGACCAAGCAAATCGACGTCAAGATGAGCCCGACAGGTAGTAACTTCACGTCGCGCGACTTCGGCGGTGTCGGCGGCACCACACCCGAGCGCGACTTCAGCATTCAGTTGAATTGCTTAGGCGGTGACGAAGGCACATCGACCAACGCATATGTAACGCTGACCGACAATTCCAATTCCGGCAACCGTTCGAACCTGCTGTCGCTCACACCGGATTCCAAGGCATCGGGCGTCGCCGTCCAGATTCTGAAAAACGGGACGCCACTGGGTTTCGGTCCGGATTCCAGCGATCAGTCAAACCCCAATCAATGGAAAGCCGGCAATATCCCGCAAGGACAGGGGGTATTCACGATTCCATTGACCGCACGTTATATCCAGACCGGCACATTGAAGGGCGGGGCGGCAAACGCGGTTGCCACGTTCACGATGAGCTATCAATAGCGGGAAGGCAGCGAGGATCGTGCATAACACTAGGCAACGCATGATCCTCGAAGCAAATGTTCGATCGCAGTTCGCCTTCCTGCGAGGTGCTTATTCCCCGTCTTCAGCCAATCGGCTCAACGCCTGTTCGATCCGGCTCTGAATGCCCGGCCAGAGCGCGTTTATCGCGTCCGCGCCTCCTTCGTTCACGATCCGCTCCATCTCCGCGCACGCATCGCGCGCCTCCGTGTCGCCCGCCAGCGCGAAGCCGCCGCGCATCGAATGCAGTTCGATGCGTAGCGTATCCACGTCGCCGCTCACGAGCGCGTCGCCGATCGCCGCAAGCGAATGCAGCGTCGCCTCGTGCAGCGTGCGCCGCACCTCGTCGGTCATTACGGGCGCGACAGGCGCCCGCACGTGCGCCGGCGCAGGCGACGTCGCCTCGCGTCCCGCATGCCGCCGCAACGCAGCGTCGAGTGTCTCGATCGACAGCGGCTTGAGCACGACTTCCACGGCGCCGGCCTGTTCGCAGCGCCGGCGATCCTCGTCGGTCGCGTGTGCCGTCATCGCGATCACGGGCACCCGCGCGCCCTGCTCTCGCAGGAAGTTCGCGAGTGCGAAGCCGTCGAGCTCCGGCATGCCGAGATCGGTCAGCACGACGTCGTACGGTCGCTCGAAGAAGGCGCGCATCGCCTCGATGCCGTTGGAAACGATCGTCGCGTCGTAGCCCAACGCGTCGAGCTGGTCGCGCAGCAACGCCCGGCTTGCCGGATGATCCTCGGCGACAAGCACCTGCAGCGGTTCTTCATCGTCGGCCTCGGCGGCAGCCTCCGCGCAGGCTTCGGAGTCCGCCTCCGTGTCGTATCCTCGCGCGGTCTCCGCGAACGTCCCGAGTTCCGGCGCATCGTCTCGCCAGCCGGACGGTGCTTCGGGCAACGGCAACTCGGCCACGAAAAGCGTGCCTTCACCAAGACGACTGTCGACGCTCAACTCGCCACGCATCAGCGTCACGATGCGCTTGCACAGCGGCAGCCCGAGCCCCGTGCCGCCGAAGCGCCGGTAGATCGATGCATCGGTCTGGACATAAACGTCGAACAGGGTCGGCAGGCTGTCTTCGGGAATGCCGATGCCCGTATCGCTGACGGTGATTTCGACGCCACCACGGGCCGGGCCCTCCTGTGCAAGCCGCACGTCGATCGTCACGCCGCCGCGCTTCGTAAACTTGATCGCATTGCTGACCAAGTTCGACACCAGTTGCCGCAGCCGGGTCGAATCGCCTACGTAACCATCGGCGAGATCCGAAGCAATGCGGCACGTCAGCGCCAGGTTTTTCGCGTCCGCGAGCGGGCGGAAGATCGCGGCCACGTCGTTCACGACACGACGCAGGTCGAACGGAATGCTCTCCAGCACCATCTGGTTCGACTCGGCCTTCGATAGATCGAGCACGTCGTTGATCACGCGCAGCAGCGCATCGGACGACGTTACGATCGTCCCGAGACGCCGCCGCTGCGGCGCCGGCAGCGGCGCGCGCTCCATCAACTCCAGGTTGCCGATGATCGCGTTGAGCGGCGTGCGGATCTCGTGGCTCATGGTCGCAAGGAACGTCGATTTCGCTTTGTTCGCGAGTTCTGCGGCTTCGCGCGCCTCGCGCAGCTTATCCTCCGCCTGCTTGCGGGCCGTGATGTCGAGCAGCGTGCATAGCAGCACATCGATCCCGCGGTATTTGGTGCGCACGATGTGCGCGTCGAGATAGACGGTGCCGTGTCCCTCGCGCTCGACGGCCAGCTCTCGCGTCACGCGCTTGCGTGCGTTGCCGGCGGGCGCGCCGTCCCGGTACGCACGCCACAACCGCTTGCCGAGCGGTTCGCCCGACACGTCCCGCTCGTACGCGATCACCGCGTCGTTGCGCACGATCGCTTCGCCGTCGATGAACGACAGCAGCACGAGCCCGGCCGGCGCCGTGCGAATCAGCGTCCGGTTGAGCGCCTCGCTTTCAATCAGGCGAATCGCTCGCCGGTTCGCCGGACGCAGTGCGCGCTGGTCGAACGTCACGATTGCAACCCACAGCAGCACGATTGTCAGCAGCGCGGAACCGGCCGTCACGCCCACGCGCGTAGCGATGTCGCTCAGCACGCCGCGCCACGAGAAGGTCGCCATCACCACTTCGTCCGCCCCCGGGAGCATGTCGCTGACGAAGAAGTTCATCCCGACCCGATGTGCAACCGTTTTCTCGCCGGGCGCGCGGCGCGCATGACCGAGCGCACGGGCCACCATCGTGCTGTCGGGTTGTCTGCCGATCAGGAGATTTCCGTCGGAGTCGACGAGTGCATATTCCCTGCCGACGCCCGGCGAGCGCAAAATCTCGTCTGTCTGCGGCCGGCTGTTGATGACCAACCAGGCGACCGGCCTGCCGCTCGCGCCACGCATCCATTGCACCAGCCGCAGCACGGAGCGCCCGAGCACCGGGTCGAATCGACGGTCCAGCATAATCGTGTTTCTGCCGGGAACGGCCAGCGTCGCCGCTACGGACGCACCGTCTTTCATCGGGCTCAATTGCCGGATCAGTGCCCTCACGTCGAAACCGGCCGGCAACGCGAGCGATCGCTTCACCAGCGGATACCCGGTCTCGACGAGGAAATCGCCGTTCGGATCGATCATATAACCGGTCAACCCGGGATCGGCCGGTTGCGGCGGCGCCAGGACACCAGTCACTTCGACCCGCTCGAGAAAGCGCGCAAGGTACGGCAGGTGCGTGTTCGTCGAATCCGCCGACGGGATGTCGGCGAACGCGGCAACCGCCACTCGCCCGATCCGCCCGACGAACCGCTGCTTGCCGCGCTTGCCTTCGAGCAACCCGGGCTGGCCCGGCGCATTTTCAGCGACGCTTGCCCAAAGTAGCTCCATGTCCTCGACATAACGATTCTGCAGTGCCTTCATGACCTCCAGCTCGGCGACGAGCTCGGCCTTGCGCTCCGTGAACTCGATACGGAAGCGCTCGAGGGATTCCTGCACGTCGAGCAGCACGACGAGCGTCGCGCACACCAGAATGAACGCCGAGACCGCCGCGCCGCTTGCGTACAGCAGGAACTGCTGCTGCCGCCGGACGCGCCCCGGCTCGAATGGCTTGTGAACCGCCACGGCGACGTGAGAAACAAGTCTTTTCAGCTTTGCGGGCATGTCGTATCGATCTCGTCGCTCGTGGCCGGGCAAACCGCATCATTCGCCGATACTGGCGCGTCGGCGCCCTTGAAAACAGGGTGGTCATGTCGCGCGGCGTGCGTCCACCCACACGCATTGCTTCACTTCGGCGGCGTCAGCGCTGAAGCGGATCCAGAGCGGCAACTGGCCCTCGCGCGCGTCACGCCGCCGACGACGCATCGCCGTCAGGCGCGCCGGAGAGGTTTTGCTCGTCGTTGTAACGGATCAGATCCGCATCGCGAACGATCCCGAGTTTCTTCATCGCGCTCGACTTCTGCGAACTGATGGTCTGCTTGCTGCGATGGAGCTGCGCGGCGATCTCTCCCACCGTGTAGCCCGCGCCGAACAAACGGACAACCTCGATCTCGCGCGTCGTCAGTGCGCGGGCAGTCGGCTCGGAATTGATGTCCTGCAGGAGCTGCTTGATGTACGGCGACATGTAGTTCGCGCCGACGTACGCGGCATGCACGGCGCCGATCAGGTGCGAGATCGCGTCAGACTTGCTGAGGATGCAACTCACGCCCTGCTTGTGGATCGCACGCAGCACGCTCGGATTGTCGATCATCGTGATCGTCACGATATGCAGCGCCGGATAGCGACGCTGCAGGAACGACAGCAGCACGAGCCCGTCGCCATACTTGCCGCCCGGCATCACATAGTCGAGCACGAGCACGTCGCTCTGTTGCCCATCAAGCGCCGTGACCAGATCCGTCGAGTTCGAAACGGTGCCCACGAGCTTGATCGTGCTGTTGCCCTGCAATGCTTGCGAGATACCGAGCGCGGACGCCGGATGATCATCGGCTACCATCACGCGCACAAAGAATTCGTCCATGTTCCTGTTTCCCCGAGGCTTTCAGTCACGCATCCGGTCCCCGCCGCGACGGGGAGCATGCTCGCGCCATCGTGTCGATGGCTGGCCATATTCGGCGCACCGGACAAATAGTGCCTCAATTTTAAGATAAATCCCGGTTTGCCCCGCAATCGATGCGTGGCAGCATGGCCGCGCGGCGGACAATGCGCCGGCGCCCGCGGTACGCACGACGCGTCCGCACGGCCGCACGGCCGCACCGCGCAGATTTGCCGAAGCTCACGACGGCTCGAAGCCGTTACGGAAGGCTGCGACGTCGTCCTGCCGAACGCTCTCGTAGCGCGGCTGCGCCGCGCCCCGACGCGCTATTGGCGGCTCGAATCGCCGGGCAGGTCATGCGAGTTGCCATCCGCCCTATTTTTCCATTCGATCAGCGCACGTCGCCTCTGAATCGGTGACATCAGCAAAAACTCGTTCATCATCGTCAGGAATTCCCGGCGAGACTTCTCAGAAAGTGCGGCGAAATCGAGCAACAGTGCGAATATCTTCCCTACATGACGCACGATGTTCCCCTCCAGTATTGATTTGAAATCTGCCGCGCGACGTGCGTCGGCACCCTGCCGCTGTTGTTGTCTCGAATACTTGTCGATGCGTTCGTTGCTGTTGGCTATTTGTCATGCAAAACCGTTTCATGATTGGTTGAGCCCAATGGGCACGCGGCCGCGCATGGCTCCTTCGCCGAAGTCGCGGCACGCCGCTGCAACGCATGCGCAAGCGCGCCGCGCAGGTGCCTGAGCGTCACGGGTTTCGTCAATACGCGGCGAACACCGGCTGCCGTGCAGCGGTGCATGCCTTCAGGCGTCAAATGCGACGTCACGACCAGTACGTCGCACGCGGCATCGACGCCGCGTGCCGCTTCCGCCAGTTGGTGCGCGCGCATGTCGGGCAGATCGTCGCCGATCAGCAGCACGTCCCAGCCGCCGCTGGCCAGCGATTCGAGCGCCGCGCGCCCCGATCCGACCTTGGCTGCCGTGCAACCGAGCGCGTACAGTTGCTCGCTGAAAATCGAGCCGTTGATGGTTTCGTCGACTGCGACGAGTACGCGCAATACGCAACTGCCGTACGCGGCCGCATCACGCGACGTTGCGGCCGGCGCCGAATTGTGAGCGTGCGAATCCCCACCCCGCAGGTCATCGCCCGATACGCCATCGATCCCGCGTTCATCGCCCATCGTGCCGCCAAGCGCCAACGCGGCGCGCAAGCCGCGGAGCGAGTAACTCGACACGCGCACGGTGTCGCCCGCGCGATACGGTTCGAGCGGGCCGTCGGGTATCGCGAGTATCAGCGGCGCGCAATCGCCGAGGCTGTTCAGATCCGCTTGCGACCACGTGTCGGAATCGCCGAACAGCACGACCGCACCGCGTCGTGCCATGCCGGCCGGCAGACTCGCCGGGCTGTCGTACACGCTGACGTCGAAGCCCCATGCGTGTAGATGCGGCAATGCAAAATCGCGCCATCCGGGATGCGCGGCGATCAGCGCCAGTGCGTGTGGATGAGCCGTGCGCGGCCGGTCGAGCGCGGCGATGTCCATGCCGAGCGGCAGATGCACCATGAAACGGCTGCCGGCGCCCGGCTTGCTCTCCACCGCGATGCGGCCGCCCATCGCCGTGACAAGCCGGTCACACAGCGCAAGCCCGAGCCCGGTGCCGCCGTAACGCCGCGTGATCGACGCGTCGACCTGCGAAAATGCCTTGAACAGCTTGCGTCGATGTTCAGCGGCGATGCCGATGCCGGTGTCCTCGACCTCGACCGACAGTTCCGGCGCGTCGTGCCCTTCGGCAACGACCGCGACGCGCACGGTCACGCGACCGACGTCGGTAAACTTGAGCGCGTTGCTCAGCAGGTTGCGGAGCACTTGCGCGAACCGGGTCGGATCGCCGCGCATCTGTTGCGTACTGCTCGTATGGATCTCGCAGAATAGCTGTACCCCCTTCGCCTTCGCGATCGTCGCGAACGCGCTCAGTTCGCGCTCGACCACCGCGGTCACGTCGAACGCGATCGATTCGACCGACATCGCGCCGGCTTCGATCTTCGAGAAATCGAGAATGTCGCTGACGAGCGCGAGCAGGCTCGTCGCCGACGCCCGCAGCGTGTGCACGCGGTCATGCTGGACCGCATCGAGCGCCGAGCGCTCGAGCAGTTCCAGGTTGCCGAGAATCACGTTCAGCGGCGTGCGGATTTCATGGCTCATCGCCGCGAGAAACGACGACTTCGCCGCATTGGCCGAATCGGCCGCGCGCACGGCCTCTTCCAGCTTCTGCACGAGCTGCCGCTTGGCGGTCACGTCGGCAACCGCGACGATCAGCACGTCCGTGCCCTGATAGCGCGCGCCGCACGCAATGAACTCGAGGTGCATCGGCGCGGCTTGCACGTCGCCCAGCAGCAGGCCGTCGTGCTGCACGCCGCCTGCATCGCCGCGCGCCTGCCAGGCGTCGATCACCTGGCTCGACAGCGCGTGATAGTCGCCGCCGATCCGCCCGATCATGTCCGTCAGCGCGGGGCTCACGAGCATGAAACGCCCGTCGTCGCGCGCGATCAGCCCGAGTCCGATCGGCGCCATCTCGATCACGCTGCGGCACAGCGCTTCGCTGTCGAACACACGTTGCGAGTGCGCGTAGAGCGGCACGAACTCCCGCCGATGAAAACGCAGCAGCAACCCCCACATGACCATGAGCGCGAGTAGCGTCGCGGCGCCGAGCGTACCGGCCGAGCGCGCGACGCCGGCCGCGATGTCGGTCCACGACAGCGCATAGGCAAGCGTCCAGCCCGTCGATTCGAGCTTGCCGTGAAACAGCAGGAAGCCGTCCCGGAACACGGGCGCGCTCGACGACGACGCGCCGCCCCGCCACGGGTTCAGCTTCAGCAGGCTTTCCACGCGGCCGGTTTCGCCCGCCGTGGGATCCATCGTGACGAGGTGGCCATCGGCCGTCGTGATGTAGAACATGCCTTCGGGGCGATAGTCGGCGAGCCAGGACAGCAGGTAATCGGGCGGATACTCGGTGACGAGCACCGCGAACGGCTTGCCGTTGTCGCGCGCCTCGGCCGCGATCCGGATGCGCGGCTGCCCCGACACGGGATCGGTGAACGGCGCCAGCCAGCGCACGTGCGGGCGCGCGTCGACAATGCCCGGATAGGGGCGCTCGAAATCGACGCGCAGCGCATCCAGCACGCGTGCGCGGCTTTCCGGCGAAACCAGCGCCGGATCGTCGCGATCCCGATGGGGTATCAGCGCGAACAAGCCCGTGCGCGTGCTGTAGTGGTAGCCCTCCAGCGTACGGCCGCGATTGAGCGAACTGGCCGCGCAGATGCGTGCCAACAGGACCGACAGCGACAGATAGCGCGCGACTTCGGCCCGATCGCCGGTACGCGCAGGCACGCCGACGACGAGCGACGGATGCGGACGGGTCGCGACGCGCTGGTCGTTGAGGAAGAATTCGTCGACGACCGCCGCCGGCGCGGCGCTGGCCTCCTGCCAGATCAGTTGCGCATTCGCCACGCCGTTGCGGAACGAGGTTTCGCTTACCTGGATTTCGTTCAGCGTCTGCTCGAGGCCGTTCAGGTAGTTGCGCCGCTGCCCCTCGACATAGCCCGAGACGATCGACGCCATCCCGAGACCGCAAGCGATCAGGACAAGGACGGTAACGACGATGCCGCCGCCGAACACCGAAATGCTCTGATAGCGACGAAGGGATTGAAGCGGGCTCTGCGACATGGCGCGGCAACGATTGCGAGTGCCGGAACGACGTCGTTCCGGCACTCGCAATCGCCTCGGAAAACACCTGGAATAATGGGATTTCCGATCATGCCAAAGGCCTGCGGGGGTGTCCTCATCGTACGAACTATTTCGTACACGTCAAAACTGGCGGCATCAAAATTTCGGACTTGAACGAACTTTGACGCGGTAAATTCGAGTCGTTTGTTTCGCATTGCGTTGACAGAGCGTTCGGCGGGTTAGCCGCTCAGGCAACACATTGGGCTGGAGTTTTTTAGAGATAGCCCCGGCCGCGCGGCTAGCTGATGCGTAACGACGGCGGCCAATACCGACTGCCACTCGATTTTCCGGCCGTACCCGGCTCGCTGCCAAAAGAAAGGGTTCTTCGCGGATCGACGTGAAGAACCCTTGAAAAACATCGTTGCGGTGAAAACCGAGCCGGCGATGGCGCGCGTGCAGCCATCGCCAGTCGCCAACCCGTCCGGCACCTATGCCGAACGGGCGTCGCTCGAAGCCGCGACAACGCGATGTGCCCGGGAGGCGAGCGTCACTGCAACGAAACCCGCCTCCCGGAACGGGACCGATCAGTTCCGGATTCCGCCGAAATTGAGGCCCGCGAGCGGCACCGTCGCCGCGCTTCCGCTCACGCTATTGCCTTGCATCCAGCCGAAGTTGAGGCCGACCAGCCCGCCGTACCACTGGTCGTAGCCAGCCGTGTAGGCAATACGGCTGCTCGAGCTCGAACGATCGACGTTGCCGAAGTTTGCGCCTGCCACGCCGCCCAGGCGGGAACCGCGCCCGCCGGACACCGTACCTGACGACGACGACGACGCGACCTTGCCGTCGTTTTCGCCGACGAGGCCGCCGACATTACTCCAATCACCGCCCTTCGCGGAACCGGAGGCGTCGGACGCATCGATCGATGCGCTCATGACGCTCTGCCCGACCAGGCCACCGACGTAGCTATCGGCGCCCGCGACGACGTCGCCCGACGCGCTCGACGACGACACGCGGCCTTCGTTGCGCCCGACCAGGCCGCCGGCGCTGCCCGCACCGGCAATGTTGACACTCCCGCGCGCACTGGCACTCGCCACCTTGCCCGAGTTCTTGCCGACGAGCCCGCCTGCGATGCCGTTCGCAGCGGTCGATACACTGCCAGCCGCCGAGGAAGCGACCACCTCGCCGCTGTTTTCGCCGACCAGGCCGCCCACGGTGCTCGATACGCCGGCAATAACCGGACTGCGTGCATCGGACGACGTCACGCTTTTGGTGTTGACGCCGACCAGGCCACCCGCCACGCTCCGCGCGCCGACCTTGACCGTCCCCGTGGCCGACGAACCGTCAATCGCGCCGTCGTTCAAGCCGACCAACCCGCCGGCCTTCACGTTGTCGCGCCCGTCCACGTTGCCGTTCGCGCTCGACGCGATCACCTGGCCAAGGACGGCGTTACGGCCGACGAGGCCACCCAGTTCGCTGTCGGCGCCTGTGGAGACCTTGCCGTTTGCGGTGGATGCGCGAACCGTGCCCGCGTTGTATCCCACGAGCCCGCCCGCCACCGCGGAGTTACCGGCCTGAACGCCGCCGTTCGCCGTCGACGCCAGGATCGTCGCACTGTTGACGCCGGCGACCCCGCCGACGATGGCCGACTTGCCGGCGACGACATTACCACCCGCCGTCGATGCAGCGATCTTGCCGGCATTCTCCCCGACCAGGCCGCCCGCCTTGGCGTTGTCACCCACGGTCACGCCGCCGGTCGCGTCGGATGCCTCGATCGACGCGGCGTTGTAGCCGACGAGCCCGCCCGCCGTCGCGTCATGGCCAGCCCGCACGCTCGCGGACGACGAGGATGCCTTGATGCTGCCGCCTTCATGGTAGCCGACGAGGCCGCCGGCGCGCGCGCCGGCGGCAAGGGCGCTGACGCTGCCCGCGGCCGTCGACGCCGTGATGGCGCCCCGGTTGATACCGACCAGGCCGCCCGTAACGCCGGACGACCCGCTGCTGACCTGTACGTCTGCTTGGCTGTTGCTGATGGTCGCCTCGCCACGATCCGGCGAAAGGAACGTACGGTTTTCTCCCGCCAAACCGCCGACATACATCGCCTCCTTGCCGCCTTCGACGCGGCCCGAAACGGATGCACGATCGATCCGTCCGCTCAGGTTGCTGCCGACGAGACCACCAACGATCGCGCGGCCCTCGCCGCTCACCACGACGTTTTTCGCCTTCACGTTCGTGATATCACCTACGTTGTAGCCGGCCAATGCGCCGACGCTGACCGGCGAGCCGACTTGCCCGACCAGGCCGCGCGCCGTGATTTTGTCCAGCACGAGGTTGGAGATACGGCCGCCGTTGACCGCAAACAACCCGACGGTCGCGCTACCGGGATTCGAGACCGACAGATTGCCGATGGTATTGCCCAGACCGTCGAACACACCGCCGAACATCTCACGGTTGCCGCCGAGGCTGCGGAATTGTGCACCCTTGCCGTCGATCGCATTGCCCAGCACGTAGCGGCCGTTCATGTTGCCGTCGACACCACGCAGCCCCGCGAGATCGTGGATCACGCCATACGCTTCGCCGTTCGCCGAGAACGACGCGTTGCGACCCGACAGCGTCACCACCGCATCGTCGTTCGTCAGCGTATGGCCGCTGCCCGAGTTCAACGCCAGGCTCGCGTTTTCGCCCGTCAGCGTCACCTTGTTACCGACGCGAATCTGTTGCGCCGCGTTCATCGTCATGCCTGCGTTCGCGCCGCTCGCCGTCAGCGACTGCTTCACGTCGACGCTGCCCTTTTTCGACGTCAGCGCCAGCGCGTTGTTGCTCGCCCACGTCACCGCGTCGCCCACCGTCAGGTCGCCCGACGTGTTCGTCAGCGCAACGTTCGTCGTGCCCAGGTTGCGCGACAGCGTCTCCCCGTCGATCGCACCATCGGCGCTACCGACTATTACGCCTGTACCTCCGTTGCCGGTATTGCCGCTGATCCCGCCTCCGATGACGAGACCGCGCTTGCCGGCCCCCGCAACCGTGCCGCCGACCCCGGCGTTGGCCGCCTCGATCGTCCACAGGCCCGTTTGACCCGACGCCGCGCGCGTGTCCACCTGCGCGTCACGCGACACCGCCACCCGCTCGCCGCGCGTCGTCACCGTGCCGCCTGCCGTCGACGCGTCCTGCGCGCTCGCATCCAGCTTCCCGCCGACCTGAACCTCGCCGCCGTCCAGCGTGATCTTCCCGGCGCGGCTGCTCAGCCCCTTCGCCTCGATCGTGCCGCTGTTCCGGACCACCGAACCCAGCAGATCGCCTGCCGCGCGCGCCGTCATCAGCACTTCCCCGCCGTCCGCCTTCAGCAGCCCGCCGTTGTGCGCCTGCGCGTCCACCGCCCCGCCTTCGACCTGCAGGTTCAGCAGCCCGTTGCCGTCGAAGTTCACGTTGAACGCATTACCCGCGCCCAGCGCCACGCGGCCCATCTGCGCACGGATCACGCCCGTGTTCGATACCCGCGCACCCAGCAGCGCCACGCTGCCGCCGTCCGCCGCCGCGATCGTCCCGGCGTTCTCCACCGACTGGCCCGATGTGCCCGCGAACCGGTAGCGGCCCGCCAGGAAATCCGCGTCCGACAGGTTCTGCGTCGACGCCACCAGGCCGCCCACGTTCACCTGCGCGCCCGCGCCGAACATCACCCCGTTCGGGTTCACCAGGAACACGCGCCCGTTCGCGTCCAGTTGACCTTGAATCTGGCTGCCGTTCGCGCCGACCACCCGGTTCAGCGCGATCGACTGGCTCGTCGGCTGCTGGAACGACACCCGCTCGCCGCCGCCGATGCTGAAGTCCTGCCAGTTCGTGATCAGCTTGTCCGTGTGCTGGTTGATCGACATCGTCTTGCCGTCCGCCGACGTCGCGATGTCCGCCTTACCCGACGCAATCTCGCTGCCCGTCGGCAGCGCGTACGCGCCCGACGCTGCCGCCAGCCCCAGCAGCGACACACCCGCCGCAAGCAGGCGCTTGCCGCCGCTCTTCTTGCCGCGACGGCGCGCCGTTTCCCCGACTGCGCACCAGCCGCCTTGGGCTTCATTCCACACCAGTGAATAGGCCTTATTCATTTTGGTATCCTCTTCAATCTGCTTTATAGAACCCGCCTTGCCGGACGGACCGATCACGCACGCTCAGAAATACTGAGCGGCCTGAACCCATACGCTCGGCGCGCGGGTCGGCGAGCCGAACGCCGCGCCGAGCGGCCACGCGGCCGTCAGCGTCACCTGGCGCTTCGCGCCGAACCAGCTCGCGCCGACACCGCCGGCCTGCATGTGCTGCATGTTTCGCCCACGCGTCCACGGAAACTTGTCGGCCTGCACGCGCCCGGCGTCGACGAACGTGCTGACCTGCCATCCCGGCGCGACGAGATACCGCAACTCCGCGCTGGCCTGCCAGCCCTGGTCGCCGCTGCCGGCGCCGAGCGCGTAGGCGCGCACGCCGTACGGGCCGCCGAGACTGAACTTCTCCGATTCGTCGAGATTGCGCGACGCGAGCTGCGCGCTGAATTGCGTGTACAACTCGAACCGGCGCCCCAGCGCCTGCACCCGCAGCGCGCTCACGTTCAGCTTCGTGAAGCTGCCGATCGATTTTTTCAGTGCATCCGCTTCGAACGGATCGTTGCTGCGCAGCCGCCCGACACCGAACATCACCGAGAACCCGTTGCGGCCGCCGCCCAGCCAGCCGTCCTGACTGTTGCCGCTGACGCCGAAGGTCCACAGGCCGACGTTCTTGTCGCGCCGAATGTCGAACACGCCATAGTCGTCGCGCAGGTTCTTGTTCTCGTACTGGATCTGCGCGGTGACGCTCAGGTTTCGCGCGCGCACGAGCGGCTGCGTCACGTACGCGGTCTGCACGCTCGCCCGGCCGCTGGAATCGAGATCCGAGAATGCTCCGCCGAGCCGGTAGCGCAGCGACGAATACGCGACGCCGACTCGCGTAGACGCGGGGCCGACCGGTAGCTGGTACGCGGCACGGTAGTAGCGCTGCAGCTCGTTGCTGAGAAGCCCGCGCAGGCTCAGGCGATCGCCGAGCCGCAGCGGCGAATTGACGTCGACACTGCCGCCGACACGGTAGCGCCCGAGCGCTGCGTCGCCGAAGTTGTCGAATTCGAGCGACCCGGACGCGAGCGGCCCTTTGTCGGCGTCGACGACGAGATCGGTGGTGCCGGGCGTATCGCCCGGACGCAACGTGCCGCGCGCGGCGACGCCGGCCAGGTCGTCGAGCAGCAACAGGCTGCGCTCGAGAGCGGACCCGCGTACGACGTCGCCCGGATGCAGCGCGGCGAGCGGCTGGCGCAGCGCCGCATCGAACACGCGAGAATGATTCTGGATCGTGATCGAGCCGTAGCGCCCTTCGGCGATTTCGATCCGCACGACGCCGTCGTCGATGTCCTGGCGAGGCAGGTAGGCGCGCGCCAGCACGTAGCCATGGCGGCGATAGTAGGCGGTGATGCGCGCGGCGGCGCGCTGCAGATCGGCGAAACCCAGCGTGTTGCCCGCAAGATCGGCGACGAGCGGCTGCAACTCGTCGTTGCCGAACACGGTGTTGCCGTCGAGCGCGAATGCGCGAACGAGCACGCGAGGCCCCGACTCGGGTGCGCTCTCGGCGGCCTTTTCCGACGGCGCGATCGTAAGCTCGGGCGCGGTTTCAGGCGGCAGATCCGGCCGCGGCGTCTCGATATCGCGCATCGCGCGCCCCGCATCCGGCACTTGTGCATGAACCGGCTCGAACAGGCTCGCGGCACCGCCGCAGATCAGCGCCGCGCACAATACGCGGCGAACCCGCGGAACCACGCCGACGTTGTACGACACCGAACGCGAACCGGCCTCGCGCGACCGTGTCGCTTCGACGCGACCAATGTCGGCCCGACGGCGGTCGACGATTTGCATATGATCTACCCACATGGAACACATTCGGACCTTGCCGGCAAGGCACTTGCCAGCGGTAACTCAAGCGCCGAATGCTACAGACGGACATTTCGCATGTATTTAGATCACGTACGAAAATTCGTGACTAAATTGTTAATTGCTGGCGCGGCCGCACGAGGCGTGCGAATGGTAAAGACGGCGTCCGATTGATCGAAAGGATGGAAGCCGGCCGTCGACCCGATCATCGCGCGAGCACGGTTGACCACCTGCGGCGGCACGCCTAAAGTGGCATTCCTTTTACGCCGCTCACGCAAGAGGGACGCCCATGATCGACTTCTCCACGCTCGCATTGTTCTCCGGCGCATGTCTCGCGCTGACCGCCACGCCGGGCCCCGACATGCTGCTGATCGCGTCCCGCAGCGTGAGCCAGGGCCGGCGCGCGGGCTTCGCGACGCTTGCCGGCATTCAGGCCGGCACCTACTGCCATGCGCTCGCCGCCGCGCTCGGACTGTCGCAGCTCTTTCTCGCGGTGCCGATCGCGTACGACGTCGTGCGCTTCGCGGGCGCTGCCTATCTGCTGTATCTCGCGTGGAAGACGTTCCGTTCGGATGCAACCGCGCCGTCACCCGTCGCGTCGCAGCGCCGCCACTCGATCGCGACGATCTTCCGACAGGGGCTGACGACGAACCTGCTGAACCCGAAGATGGCGCTGTTCGTGCTCGCGCTGTTTCCGCAGTTCGTGCGGCCCGGGCACGGTTCGATCGCCGTGCAGATTCTCGTGCTCGCGACGGTGCTGAACCTGATCGGGCTCGTCGTGAACGGCGCGGTCATCCTGTCCGCGAGCCGGCTGAGCCGGCGGATCGGCGCCCGCCGCCGTCCGTCGAAGCTGCCGCAATACCTGCTCGGCGCGGTCTTCGTGGGGCTCGCCGCGCGACTCGCGGTGGCGGGACGGAACTGATCTCCCCGCCTCCCGAAGCACGCCGGCAGACCTGATATCCATTCGGACAACTAGTCGAATTCAGCCCGCCGGCAAACAATCTGGCTCGTACATCGGCAACGAAGCACCGGAGAAACGTCCAGACGTTTCTCCGGTGCTTCCGTGCATTCGACGAGCCGCCCTCATGACAGACGCGACGGCGCTCCTTCTTGCAAGGAAATAACAAATTTGTTACTACGCGAACCGTCGCGTATGAAATCCATTTCTTCAGCGAGCAAGTCGAGGCAGGCGTGTCTGCGTTGCCGAAGACGCTGACCGCCAGGTTCTTCGCACTCGCTGACCGTATGGAGCAGTACGGCCCGAATCCGGGCGAACCTCACACCAGGCCGATGGGCGACGGGTTGTATGAAATGCGCCGGAAGGGCCAGGAAGGTATCGCCCGTGTGTTTTACTGTGCGGCCGTCAACCGGCGGATCGTCTTGCTTCACTGCTTCTTGAAGAAGACGCAGAAAACGCCGCAGAAAGAGCTGGAAACTGCGCGCCGCCGATTGAAGGAGATTCGTGATGGCAACCTATAAGGCACTGCGCGAGCGCGTTGTCCGATCCGCAGGTACGTGCCGAATACGACCGGCTGAACCGCGAGGAATTCGCGCTGCTCGACACAATGCTGGCCGCCCGGCGAGCCGCCGGTCTTTCGCAAGCCGATGTGGCGGAGCGCATGGGCACGAAGGCGCCTGCCGTCACGCGGCTTGAACGCGCGCTCGCGACAGGCCGGCACTCTCCATCGATCGAGACGCTGCGCAAGTATGCCGCCGCGTGCGGCAAGAAACTCGTGATCTCGTTTGCCTGAATCGCACCCACGCCCGGCCATGCATGAATCGGCCGTCGGTGCGCGGGCGGGGATCAGCCGGGAGGCGAAGCAGGTGAGCCGTCAGTCGCACGCGACATCGTCGCGACGCGCGATGCCGGCCTTCAGCGCGTCGCGCCCAGCGCCACGCGCAGCCGCTCCATCAACTGCGTGTAGAAGCGCAACACGTCGTCCTTCGGCACGACATTCGCGGTCGAGAAGCGCTCGGACCACGCGGGCTTCCATTCGTACGAGCCGTGCACGCTCCGATCACCGTCGGGCGCCTGGATCAGCGAACGGATCCGCGCGTCGCGGCCCGGGCCCGTATGCATGTCGAACAGCGCGTGGATGTACGTGTGATACGCGTCGTACACGTCGTCGTCGAACAGGTAGCGGTAGATGTGGAACGTGCGGTCGAGGTCGCGCTTCGCGCGGATCACGTCGTCCGGCGAGATGTCCTTCCAGTAGCCGATCCACGTGTAGAAACACAGCAACGCATTGAGCTGCGGCGCAACCGCGTCGTATAGCGCGAGCCGCTTCTCGATCAATCGCTGGTTGGTCCACTGCACCAGTTCGAGCCGCTTCAGCCGGCGCGCGACGAGCCAGCCGAGACACGCGACCGACAACGGCGTCAGCACGCCCAGCACGAGCTTGACGATTTCCAGCGAATTCCACGGCGTGTTGATTGGCTGCATGAATGGCCCGACAAGAAGAAACGCCCGCGCCGGCGCCGGCGCATGACCCGGCGCGCGGCACCGCCTGCCCGATCGCGTCGGCATTGACCGTTAGTTGCTTGCGCATCGAACGTCGCGCGACAGCTCAGGCAACCGGTTCGAAGCGCTGCGATTCGTCAGTCTACCGACCGATTGTCACCGAGCCGTGACCGTTCGTCGACCCGTCCGTCGCATGACACGCACCCGCATCGAGCTAGGTCGGCAGCGCCGACGTGAGCTTGACCTTCTGCATCGGAATGTCGGTCTTCACGCTCAGCACGCCTGGAATGCGCGTGAGGGTTTCCATCTGGAAGCGCCGGTAGTCGTCGATGTCGGCCGCGACGACGCGCAGCAGAAAATCGCAATCGCCTGCCATCAGGTGGCACTCGACGACTTCCGGCATCTGCTGGACGGCCTCGGCGAAGCGGTTCACCGATTCCGCGTCCTGCCCCTTCAGCCACACGCGCGTGAAGATCGTCAGCCCCTTGCCGACTTTCGCGGGATTCAGCACGGCCACGTATTTCTCGATCACGCCGGCTTCCTCGAGGAGCCGTACGCGCCGCAGGCACGGCGACGGCGACAGCCCGACCTCGTGTGCGAGCTCCACGTTCTGCATGCGGCCGTCGCGCTGGAGCGCGCTCAGGATCCGGCGGTCGATGGCGTCAAGTTTCATTGGCATTCAATTCCAAAAAATTTGCTTATCACGCGTTCAATGCCAAATTTTGAGAAAAATCTGGCCACAACGCAACCCGATTCGAGTCAAAAAAGCAGACAATTCCTCCCCCGAAGGAGGAGTAATGAGCAGTAGCGTTTCAACGTCGTCAGGGCTTCGCGAGAAGCCCGCCTATGTCGCCGAGATGGGTCGCGGTTTGCGCGCGGCGCTGCCCGTCATGCTGGGTTTCGTGCCGTTCGCGCTCGTGCTGGGCGCGCAGGCCGCGCAGAAAGGGCTGAGCCTGTTCGAAGTGCCGATGATGACCGGCATGAACTTCGGCGGCGGCTCCGAATTCGCGGCGATCCATCTGTGGACATCGCCGCCGCATATCGCGCTGATCGTCGCGATGTCGTTCCTCGTGAATTCGCGCCACATCCTGATGGGCGCCGCATTCGAGCCGTATATCCGCCGCCTGCCGCGCCGCCGCGCGCTCTTCGCGCTGTTCTTCATGTGCGACGAAAGCTGGGCGATGTCGCTCGCCGACGCCCGGGCGCGCTCGGCCACGCACATCAGCGTGCCCTATTACGCGGGCATCTGCGTGGGGCTCTACCTGACGTGGATCTCGATGACCACGCTCGGCGCGGCGGTCGGCCCGACGATCGGCAACGTCGAGCAGTACGGCTTCGACATGGCGTTCACGGCGGTATTCCTGGTGCTGCTGCGCGGGATGTGGAAAGGGATGCGCGCGAGCCGCCCGTGGTTCGTGAGCCTCGTCGTCGCCGCAGCCACGCACCTGGCCGTGCCCGGCGCGTGGTACGTCGCGGCCGGCGCCTGCGCGGGGCTGATCGCCGCGCTGCTGTGGGAGCCGCGCGATGCCTGATTTCCCGGATTTCAGCACCGTCGCGACGATCGTGCTGATGGCGTCGACGACGTATCTGTCGCGCATCCTTGGCTACGTGCTGCTGCGCAACCGCACGCTGAGCCCTCGGATGGCGTCGGTGATGGAGAACGTGCCCGGCTGCGTGCTGATCTCGGTGATCGCGCCGGCCTTCGTGTCGACGCGCCCGGCCGACCTGCTCGCGCTGGCCGTTACGCTGATCGCGGCGACGCGCCTGTCGATCCTGCCGACCGTCATCGTCGGCGTCGTGTCGGCCGGCCTGCTGCGGCACCTGCTCGGCTGAACGGTTCCGGCCCGCCGCGCCCGTCGCGGCACGCACACCGACCAACGGGCGCGCGATGCGCCCGTTTTCGCATCCGCGCCAATCGCGCGACACGACGATCCTCACGCGGGAATGCTAGCCTTGTGGCTTGCGCCATACCGCACGCCCCCCTCTCATTGCCCATCTCCACGAGGATCGTCCCGATGCAAGAAACCCGCCCGCTATTCGATCGTGTGCTGCTCACCAACGACGACGGATTCGATGCCCCCGGCCTTGACGTGCTCGAACAGGTTGCCACGCAACTGGCGCGCGAAGTGTGGATCGTTGCACCGGCTGAAGACCAGAGCGGCACGTCGCATTCGCTAAGCCTGCACGACCCGCTGCGCGTGCATCGCAAGGGCGAACGCCGTTTCGCGGTGCGCGGCACGCCCGGCGATTGCGTCGCGATCGCGATCGGCCACCTGATGAAGGACGCGCGGCCCGACATCGTGCTGTCCGGCGTGAATCGCGGCGGGAACCTCGGTACCGAAACGGTGTTTTCCGGCACGGTCGGCGCCGCGATGACGAGCATGCTGGTCGGCGTGCCGGCCATCGCGCTGAGCCAGGCCTTCACCGATCGCAACGCGGTGCCGTGGGACACCGCGCTCGCGCTTGCGCCGGACGTCATTCGCCGGCTCGTTGCCGCCGGCTGGGACAGCGATGCGTGCCTGAACGTGAACTTCCCGCCGCGGCCCGCGCAGGACGTGCGTGGCCTCAAGGTGACGAACCAGGGCGCCGGTACGCTGCAGGGCGTCGAGATCGTGTCGAGGCGCGACCCGCGCGACTTCGAGTATCACTGGCTGAAGCTCGCACGTGCGCCGCGCGACGACGATGCGGATTCGGAAACGGTCGCGCTGGGTGAAGGGTATGTCGCCGTCACGCCGCTGAAGTTCGAGCGCACGCACGATCAGGCGCTCGCGCAACTGCGGTCACGCCTCGGCTGATCGCTTCATCCGGCCAGCAAGCGGTCGCGGTCAGCGCGCGCGAGACACCTGCGCGCGGGTGTGCGGCTGCTTCACCGCATCATGTCAGGTTCATTCCCCCGTCGAGCATCACGATCTCGCCCGTCACGTAGTCGGACGCGACGAGCACCGCGACCGTCTGCGCGACGTCGTCCGGCGTCGCCGCGCGGCGCATCGGCGCGCGCTCGCGCCAAAGCTGCTGCGCGTCCGTCCAGTCGGCCGTAAGCGGCGTATCGACGAGCCCAGGCGCGACCGCATTGACGCGAATCGCCGGTGCAAGCGTGCGCGCGAGCAGCCGCGTCGTGTGATTCAGCGCGGCCTTCGCCGCCGCATATGGAATCGACGCGCCTTTCGGCCGCACGCCCGCATGCGAGCTGACGTTCACCACGCACCCGGCCCGCCCGTGCGACGCCGCCTCGCGCAGCGCGGCCTCCGCCTCGGCGACGAGCCGGAACGGTGCGATCACGTTGATCTCGTGCATCTCGCGCCACACGTCGGGAGTCGCCGCGGCGAGATCGTCATGCGGAATCACGTGGCTGGCGCCCGCGTTGTTGACGAGCACGTCGAGCCGCCCGTGCACGGCAACGGCTTCGCGGATCAAGCGCACGCGCTCGGCGTCGTCGGCGAGATCGGCTTGCACATAGGCCGCACCGAGTTCGCGCGCCATCGCACGCCCCACGTCCGCCGAGCGGCGCGAATGCAGGATGAGCGCATGGCCGTCCGCCGCCAGCCGGCGCGCAACCGCCGCGCCAATCCCCGACGTCGATCCGGTGACGAGCGCGACCGGGCGATGCAGCCGCGACGCGCGCGGCTCGGCAACGGTTTCGGTCTCGGTTTCAGGTTCCGTTTCGGGAATCGGAACAGCGATCGGCGGAAGCGGCGCGTCCATATCGAAGAACCCTGCTAGTGGCGTTCCCGCATCATAATCGCGACGGCGCCCCTGACGCGAACGTCGCGGCGGCAAAGCCGAAGCGGTCGGCCATCAGGCCGGCCGACAGCGCGCCGGTCGCATGGCCGAGCTCGCGCAAGCGCCCGGTCATCCGAACCGGCGCGAATTGCCTGAGCACCGCGCACAGCGCGAGCGCTCGGTCGAGGCACTGACGGCGCTGTCGGGATGACGTTCGCGAACACGTCGCGGCACCTGCCGATCCTGCGGCGCGCGCGCCTCGTCGATACCGAGCGGCGCGGCCGGCACATCGTGTATCGCCTCGCCGGCGACAGCGAGTTCGTCTCGCCGATGAAGGCGTTCGGCCGCGTGGGCGAGCGCAACGTCGACGAGATCAACAAGGTGATGGGCGACTACTTGGGCGATCAAGGCCGCTTCGGCAGATCGACGTAGTCTTCGAGTTCGCCCGCGACATGGAGCCGCTTGCCGACTCGCGGGTATTCGCAGACGTCGTGCTCGAGCCGCTGCCCGCCGACGAGCAGCTCCAGCGGCGTATCGCCGGTGTTCTGCACCGTATGCGCTTCGCCGCCGCGCGGAAAGCCCAGGAAATCGCCGGGCCCGATTGCATCGGTGCGCTCGCCGATCGTGACCGCGCCGGTACCGGACAGCACGTACACGAACTCTTCTTCGTACAGGTGACGGTGATACTCGGCCGATTCGTGTCCGGGCATCAGCGTGAGCAGGTGAACACCGAATTGCGTCAGGCCGGTCAGGTCGCTGAGTTGTCGCTTGAGACGAACGGCATTGGGATTCAGCGAATGCACCGCGCGCACCGGTTCCATCTTCGCGATATCGGCGGCCTTCAACAGTTCCCGGGGAAAGGGAGTCGACATGGGGTTCTCGCAAGCGTGAATGCTTCGTTTGAACGCTGCGCCGGCGTGGCGCGCGCAGCGGCTATTTTCCGCCATTTTCACGCTTGCAGAGGCATTGCGAGCCCCGCCCTCGCGCGTGGCTAACGCACGCAATCGGCCAGCAGGTTCGCCAGCACCCGCGCACCTTGTGCGAGGGGCATCGGCTCGGCATTTTCAGCTTCGTCGTGGCTCAAGCCGGCCTTGCACGGCACGAACACCATCGCGGCAAGCGCGCATCGGCGTCGAACGCATGACCGTGCTCGACGATCGCGGCGATCTCGACGGTCATCTGGAGGTCGGGGAAGCGGAGATCGAGGGGCTGGCGGAAGCCGCGTTCGAGTTCCCGATGCACGCGCTTCCCGACCCGGTGCGCTGACGATGCGGCATATCCGGCGCATACGCGAAACGCGCCGCGCGTGACGGAGTGAACCTCCGCGCGCGCCGCCGCGGCGTCGCCGTTCAACGCACGTGCTCGCCGCGCAACTCCGTCAGCAATGCCACGAGACGATCGATGTGCGCGTCTTCGGTACGCCACGACGACACGCTGATCCGGAACGCCGGCCGCCCTTGCCACACCGTCGCGCCGAACCACACGTCGCCCGATGCCTGCGCAGCCTTGAGGATCGCAGCCGTCTCATCGTCGGTGCCGGCGCGCACGAGCACCTGGTTCAGCACGACGCGGTTCAGCACGTCGTAGCCGGCGGCACGCAGCCCGTCCGCGACGCGCGCCGCCTGCGCGCAATGCCGCTCGACCATCGTGGCCACGCCGGCACGGCCGAGCGAACGCAGTGCGGCCCACACGGGGATGCCGCGCGCGCGTCGCGAGAATTCGAGGTTCAGGTTCTTCTGCGCGTCCTGCGCGCCGCTCAGGTAGACGGCGTCGCTGTTCATCGCGGTCGCGAGCGCGGCCGCGTCGCGGCAGATCACCATCGCGCCGTCGTACGGCGTGTTGAGCCACTTGTGGCCGTCGGTGGTCCAGCTGTCCGCGCCGTCGATGCCGTCCGTCAGCGCGCGCTTCGACGATGCACGCGCCCACAGGCCGAACGCGCCGTCGACGTGCACCCATGCGCCGGCCGCCTTCGCGGGGGGAATCAGCGCCGCGAACGGATCGAACTCGCCGGTGTTCACTTCGCCGGCCTGTACGCAGAGGATCGTCATGTCGTCGAGCGGCGGCATCTGCGCCGGGTCGATGCGGCCGTGCGGGTCGACCGGCGCGACGACGAGGCGCTTCAGCCCGAAACCGAGCACGCGCAGCGCCTTCTTCACCGTGATGTGCGCGAGTTCGGAGATCACGACCTTCACCTCGGGCGCGCCGATCAGGCCGTCCTCGTCGACGTTCCAGCCCTTGCGCGCGAGCAGCGCGCGCCGCGCGGCCACCAGCGCGACGAGCGTGCAGGCCGTCGCGCTGGTGCCGAAGCCGACCGCGCTCCCTTCGGGCAATCCGAGCACGTCGACCACCCAGCGCGCGGCCTGGCGCTCGATCGTCGCGGCCACCGGTGAATTCGCATACGACGATGCGCACTGGTCCCACGCGAGCATCAACCGCTCGGCCGCCGCCGCGGCCGGCAGCGCGGCGCCGATCACGAAGCCGAAGTAGTTCGGTCCGTTCGACGCGACGGTCGCAGGCGTGCCGCGCTCGTCGAGCAGACGCAGGACGTCGTCGGCCGCGCGGCCCGTATCGGGCAGCGGCTCGTCGAACGCCGCAAGGCCGGCCAATGCAGCCGCGTCGGGAAACGCGCGCCGCTCGTTCGTCGCGGCCAGGTACGCGTGCGCGCGCCGGTCGGCGTCGGCCAGCAATGCAAGTTCGTCCATGTCGGTTGCCTTCGTGGGAGTCAGAGTTGCAAAAGATCGCGGCCGAGTTGCTGCAGCGCGCCGTCGATCCGCTTGTAGTACGTGAACTTGCCGACGCGGGTCGCCTGCACGAGCCCGGCATCCGCGAGGATGCGCATGTGGCGCGTGGTCGTGGCCGGCGCGATGCCGAGCTTCTCGGTGATGTACGTGCAGCACACGCCGAGCGCGTCGAAATCGCCGTGCGGCTGTGGCGGGAAATGCTCGCGTGGCTGCTTGAGCCAGCGCATCACGGCCAGGCGGCTTTCGTTGGCCAGTGCGCTGATGCGGGTGACGTCGTCCATGGGTTCGGTTTCATTTAACGTTTTGAATATTAGCCAAATGACGAAATGTGTGCAATCGCGCGAACGCCGGTTTCAACTGGCGGCATCGCGCCGCCGGATCGTCACGCCGGCCTTCGACACGATCGTGGCGAGACACGCGCCGCAACGCGCGGCAGACCGCATGAACCTGCCCGTTACGCCTCGCCCAGCGCCTGCGCCAACCTGTCGATCAGCGCACGCACGCGCCGCGGTTGCACGGCGTTGCCCGGATAGACGATCTGCAAATCGACGTCGCCCGGCGAGAACGCGCGCAGGATCTCGACGAGCGCGCCGGACGCCAGATCCTGCTCGACGTCGACCAGCGACTTCAGCGCGACGCCGTGCCCCGCGACGCACCATGCGCGCACGAGCGCGCCATCATTGGCCACACGGCGGCCGCGCACCGTCACGCGCCGGAGTTCGCCATCGATGCTGAACGGCCATTCGGCATACAGGTCCGGCCCGAAGCGCATCACGATGCAGTCGTGCGCGGCGAGTTCGTCCGGATGCTGCGGCGTGCCGTGCGCCGCGAGATACGCAGGCGACGCGCACACCACGCGCCGCGCCCGGCCGAGCGAACGGCTGCGCAGCGAACTGTCGGCGAGTGTGCCGCGCCGGATCGCGAAATCGAGCCCCTGCCCGACGACATCGACGTAACCGTCGCCGAGATGCAGATCGACCGTGACGCCAGGATGCTCGGCGAGGAACGCGTCGACGACGGGCACCACGCGCTCGCGCCCGAGATCGGCCGGCGCGCTCAGGCGCACGGGCCCGGACAGCGACTGCGCCCCCAGCCGTACGCGGCTTTCGAGTTCATCGGCCTCCGCCAGCAGGCGCCGCGCGCCGTCGACGAGCATGCGGCCTTCGTCGGTCAGGCTGATCGCGCGCGTCGTGCGCGTGAGCAACGCCGCGCCGTAGTGGCGCTCGAGCGCGGTCAGCCGCTCGGACACCGTGGCCGGCGACAGCCCGAACTCTCGGCCCGCCACGGCCAGCCCACCCTTCTCCACGATGCGCAGGAACAGCGCGAGATTATCGAGCAGCATTATTCGCCTCTTCCGAACGATATTTTCGAAGTCTGCCCAATTATCCGGAATATCCACAAGCGATACAGTGTGGCGACCCCTGGCCACGCGGCGCCCCTCGACACTGCGATTACCCAAAGGAAAACCCGCCATGGAATACCGCACCCTCGGCCGCTCCGGCCTCAAGGTTCCCGTCCTGAGCTTCGGCGCCGGCACGTTCGGCGGCACCGGCCCGCTGTTCAGCGCATGGGGCAACACGGGCGTCGACGAAGCGCGCCGCCTGATCGACATCTGCCTCGAGGCCGGCGTCAACCTGTTCGACACGGCCGACGTGTATTCGGACGGCGAATCCGAGCGCGTGCTCGGCGCCGCGATCCAGGGACGCCGCGACCAGGTATTGATCTCGACGAAGACGGGCCTGCCGACCGGCGCCGACCCGAACGACGCGGGCACGTCGCGCGCGCGGCTGGTCCGCGCCGTCGACCACGCGCTGCGCCGCCTCGGCACCGACTACATCGACCTGCTGCAACTCCACGCGTTCGACGCAGGCACGCCGGTCGAGGAAGTGATGTCGACGCTCGACGATCTCGTGCGCGCGGGCAAGCTGCGCTACATCGGCGTGTCGAACTTCGCGGGGTGGCAGATCATGAAATCGCTGGCGCTGGCCGATCAGCACGGCTGGTCGCGTTACGTGGCGAACCAGGTCTACTACTCGCTCGTCGGCCGCGACTACGAATGGGACCTGATGCCGCTCGGCGCCGACCAAGGGCTCGGTGCGCTCGTCTGGAGCCCGCTCGGCTGGGGCCGGCTCACCGGCAAGATCCGGCGCAACGCGCCGCTGCCCGAAGGCAGCCGCCTGCATGAAACGGCCGGCTTCGGGCCGCCGGTCGACGACGCGCGCCTGTACGACGTGGTCGATGCGCTCGACGCGATCGCCGAGGAAACCGGCAAGACCGTACCGCAGATCGCGCTGAACTGGCTGCTGCAGCGCCCGACCGTGTCGTCGGTGATCATCGGCGCGCGCAACGAGGAACAGCTGCGGCAGAACCTCGGCGCGGCCGGCTGGGCACTGACCGATGCGCAGATCGCGAAACTCGACGCGGCGAGCGCGGTGGAAGCACCTTATCCGTACTTCCCGTATCGCCGCCAGCAGGCGTTCGCGCAACTCAATCCGCCGCTGCGCGGGTAAGCGCCGACGGCCGGCGAAGGTGGCCGTGTCGCGCTAGGCGGGCACGCGCGCGTCGACGAGCCGCACGACCTTGTCGGCCGGCCCGATGACCGAGCGCCGGTGCGTGATCGCAACGACCGTGACGTCGCGGGCCAGCAGCCGCACGTGCTCCATGATGTCGCGCTCGGTGGCTTCGTCGAGCGCGGAACTCGCTTCGTCGAGAAACAGCACGGTCGGATCGCCGTACAGCGCGCGGGCAATCGCGATGCGCTGGCGCTCGCCGCCGGACAGCTTCAGCCCGCGGCCCACCGTGGTGCGGAAGCCGTCCGGCAGGCTCTCGATGAACGTCAGGATCGTCGCCTTCGCCGCCGCTTCGCGCAGACGCTGCGCATCGCGTGGCCGGCCGAGCAGGATGTTGTCCTCGAGGCTTTCGTTCAGCAGCACGACATCCTGCGGCACGACGGCGACCGCGCCGTACCAGTCGGCGCGATCGATCGCCGCGAGATCGACACCGTCGACGAGGATGCGCCCGCCGGTCGGCTCGATCGACTTCAGCGCGAGCTTGAAGACGGTGGATTTGCCCGCGCCGGTTTCGCCGACGAGGAACGTGATCGCACCCCGTTCGGCGACGAAGTCGACGTCGGACACGCCGCGGCCGTTGTCGTACGCGTAGGCGACGTGGTCGAACACGATGCGCCCGTCCCGCGGCGCAAACGCCGACACGTGCGACACCTGCCGCTCCTCGGGCGCCGTCCACAGCGCCGCGAACGGCCCGAGCGCCGCGCGGGAGCGTGCGCACTCGGCGACCGCGCGCGCGATGATTTCGAACGGCTGGTTCAGCTGCAGCAGCAACGTGTTGAACAGCACGATGTCGCCGATCGACAGCGCGCCCGCCGCGTGGCGCGGCAGCAGCAGCCAGAACGTCACCATGAACTGGATCGCGAGACCAAGACCCAGCACCGCAAGATAGCGGACATGCTGCAGCACATACGCGCGCCAGCTGTCGCGCACGACGCGCGCTTTCTCCGAGAAACGTTCGCTCATCCAGCGATGGCTACCGAAATGCCGCAGTGTCTCCATCGCATTGATCGCGCCGCCGACGAAGCGCGCATTCTCCTGCCCGGCCTCGATCGCGCGGTCGAGGAACGCGCGCGAGCGCCGCGCGCCAACGATCGCGATCGTCACCGCGACCGCACCGTAGGCGGCGGTGATGGCCACGACCTCGAGGTTGATCAGCGCGCCGAGCGTGACGAGCGTCAGCACGATCTGCAGCGTGCCGGGAATCAGGTCCATCAGGCTCAGCAGCACGAGCACCGACAGCGCCCGGCTGCCGCGCTGGTTCGCATTCTGGATTTCCGCGGGATTGTGCTCGACGAAGAACGCCGTGGTCTTTTTCAGGATGCGCTCGAAAAAGCGCGTGCTGGTGATGAAGCCCAGATTCTCCGAGCTCATGAACGCCAGGTACTGCACCACGCGTTGCAGCGCGCTGGAGAGGCCCAGCAGCACCGCGTAGATCACGAAGCCCGGGATCAGCGCGTGAAGCACGCCGCGGTGCGACAGCGCATCGATCAGGCGCGAGAACAGATAAGGGGCGGCTACCGCGCTCGCGCTCGACAGGACGACGACGGCCACGGCCGTCAGCAACATCAGGCGATCGGCCTTCCAGTAGGCCCGCAGGACCTCGGTGATCGGATGCGACGCACGAGTTTCGTTCATGGCGGGATGAACCGGGCACGGCGCAGCCCGGATGGCGGCGATGGGCGAAAAAGTCTAACAGAGCGAAAGGAATGGCGCGGGGGCATGGTGACGTTGGGGCGGCATGGCGGCGATGTCGCGCGGTTCCCGGAGGCCCGCTCCGTTCAACAGAACCCTTGAGCGGTTGATCACTGCCGTTCCAACGGATGCATGCGAATCCAGGCGCTGCGCCAGAACCGGGGCGACTCGACAGAACGGCGGCGCGCACTCACATTGACATATCGATAAGTCCCGATATCGCGAGTTATCACTTCGTCTTCACGCGACAAAACCGCGGCAAGCTGGATGAGTTGAGTGCATTGATCGAACGCGGTCACCTCCGGCCGCACGTAGGTGCCGTCTATTCCCTTGCCGACATTCCGCTCGCGCATGCCCTGCTGGAGCGTCCCAACAACGGGGTTCGAGGAAAAATCGCGATTGCGGTCGAGCCGTCGGCTTATCCCGAACGTGGTGCGAGATACCAAGGGGCGTGATCTGTTTTTCGCAGGTTGATCGTGCGAGCTGCGCCAACGGCTCAGGGATGCACGGGCTGAACCTTTCAGCCCCACGCGCAGCCGACGTTACCACCGCAGGTTCTGACGGTCAGCCAACCTCACAAGAATCGCGCGGATCGTGGCACCAAGAAAAGCCGTCGTCATGGGCCTACCCATGGGGCCGCGGACTTCCTATCGTAGAGACCTGCGACGCGCCTGCCGGACCGGCGACGCGCGCACTTCTCCTCGACAGGCCCGCCAGCATGAACGCCAACGACACCGGACTGACCGTACGCGCGGTCACGGAAGACGACTACGACCAGTGGCTGCCGCTATGGGACGGCTATAACCGCTTCTACGGCCGCTTCGGCGATACCGCCCTGCCGCTGCGCATCACGCAGCTCACGTGGTGGCGCTTCTTCGACGTCTACGAACCCGTGCATGCGCTCGTCGCCGAACGCACCGGCCGGCTCGTCGGGCTCGTGCATTTCCTGTATCACCGCAGCACGACGCTCGCCGGGCCGACCTGTTACCTGCAGGACCTGTTCACGCTCGACAGCGAGCGCGGCAAGGGCGTCGGCCGCGCGCTGATCGAAGCCGTGTACGACACCGCGCGTGCGCATCGCGCCGAACGCGTGTACTGGCAGACGCACGAAACGAATCACACGGCGATGCGGCTCTACGACACCGTCGCGGAAAAGCCGGGCGCCGTGCTCTACCGGAAAGAATTGTCGCGCTGAGCTGAACGGCGACGCGCGGGCAAGTGCCATCTCGTGGATTGCCCGGCCCGATTGAAGGCCATGATCGCTTCCGGGAACCGCCGCTTCGGCAAACCTTGTCACCCCGGGGATACATGGATCCTCCTTTCGGTCGACTTCCGTGCCCCCCCGGGCGACCCGCTCAAACCGCCGGCCGCGCCTCGATCCACAAAAACAGCGGCACGCGTGAGCAGCGGCATCGCGCAGCCGGTTTCCGTTTCCGGCGGCGACGTTCTACAGTGGCATAAAACGATCCGCGCCGCCGCGCGTCGTCCTCGCTCGGCGATGCGCACCCGATTCCGAGGAAATCCCATGCCGAGCATCCTGGCCGCGCCCGCCAATCTCCCGCCCAGCCCCGTCGCGGCGGAAACGCGCATGGTGCACGACGTCGCCACGCTGAAGCCGTCCGACTATCGGTCGGCGGACGGCGCGTCGTGGGTCATCTCCACCATCACGCCGGCCGCGGACAGCGGCGCGAACGTGACCGGCACGACGTACTTCGACACCGCGAAAGGCCAGACCGTCCCGGTACCCGACGCGCGGCGCCGCTATGCGAATCGCGGCACGTGGCAGGTCGTCGCGAGCTCAAGCCCTGCCGTGCCCGCCACCGGCCGCTACGACTGGCTGACGCTCGCCTGGCTGCCGATCAACCGGCGGCCGCTGCCCCAAACGCCCGAGCACCTGTATTCGCCGTTCATTCGCGGCGGCACGATCGTGTATCGCTGGAATCCGGCGGCGGAAGGCGGCGAACGGTTCGGCAACGTGCGGATGATCTTTCCGGAATGGACGCAGCAGGTGGCCGATGCGTTGCGGGCTGCTCCGGCAGCGTCGCCCGACGAGGCGAGCGCGTCGGCGCTCGATCGCCTGAAAGCGGACACGAATCCGATGACCGCCGTGCTCGACTTCAGCGATGCACTGCGCGATGAACCGGTCGAGCGGATCGTCGTGCGGCTGCCGGAGCTGCTGCGGGTGAAGGACCCGCACGAACTGTCGGCGATCGTGTTCCTGTGCCTGTCCGGATCACGCGCCGAAGACCGGCCGCGCTTCGCCGAAATGATCAATGGCGCGATCGCGTCGACTGACGACAGCGCGCGCCTGCTTGCGATTGCGTATGGCGCATTCGCGGCCGGCCGGGCGCGGCCGTCTCCGTTCAACGATGCGGGGCAGACGGCGCGTATCAACGACGTGTTCGGCGCGTTGAAGCGGCGGACAGCCGCGCTCAACGTGCCGGTTGGGGAAGGGTCGCCCTGGTACGAGTTCTTCACCGCGTATCGGCTCGGCGGTGCGGGGGCCGGCAACGGACCGTGATCGTCCGCAGTAATCAACCCCACGGCAGCAACGCCCGATTGCCAGCCCCCCACGCGCTCGCAACGCGGTCAACCGGCATTCCATTCGCGTACGACATCGCGATCAATAAATCCCGAATCGATTCTCGATCTATTCGACCTTTTGAATTGATTCGTCCGGTGTTAGATTCTCGTCCGGCCGCAGAGCCATTTCAAATAACCCAAACCAAAAAGACCAAATCATGAAATCTGTATTCCGTCATGCCGCTCTGGCACTGGTGACGATCGGCTTCCTGTCGGGCTGCGCGAGCAGCGTGACACGCGACGCCAGCGACCAGCCGGGGGCCATCGCAACTGCATCGACGCCCAAATTCGGCTCGAAACCCGTGATCGTTCAAGTCACGCTCGACAAAGCCGCGCAAGACGCGCTGAAAGACAATCTGAAATTCAGCCCCGAGAACCTGAAAGGGAAAATCGAAAGCGCACTGGCCGCACGCAAGTTGCTGGCAACGGCGGGTTCGACCGATGCGATGCACCTGAACATCGAGGTCAACGGCATTCGCGTGCGCTCGAGCTTCTCGGCAGTGATGTTCGGCTTCATGGCGGGCAACGATCACGTCGACGGCACCGTGACGCTCACCGACGCCGACAATCATCAGATCGACCGCTTCAAGGTGTCGGCTTCGTATGCGCTCGGCGGCCTCGCCGGCGGCATGGACGATACGCGCCTGAACTGGCTGTACGAGAAGTTCACCGAGAAGACGCTGACGACGCTCGATCCGGCGACCGACGCGCAGCAAGCGGACGCAGCGCCAGCCCCGTCGAGAAAGCTGTAATCGCCGACGCCCGACAGGCCACGCATGCACGGCCCGTCGGGCGTCGACCACCGCGCTCGCCGCTGCGACGACGAAGCGCATATCCGGCCCGTGTCGCGTTGATGAACGCGATTCCGCTGACCGTCGGGCCGGTCTGAGTTGCCGCCTGCGCGCCTGAAAATCGCGGCGTCCTGAACCTGCCTCTTTCGTCGAATTCGCAACGAGCCGTTACGTTCCCGGCGGGAACCCCCATACGCGGCGACCTGTCGAATCGCCGACACGACCGTCGACGGCTTCGTCGCCGTGGCGGACAATCCCGTCTCCAGCCCCGCTCGTCCGCACCCTATCCTTCCTCATGCTGAGCATTGGTCCCTTCTCGATCCGCGTCGTCGCGGTAGCCGTCGCGGCACTGCTCGCGTGGCTCGTCGCGCGGCTCATCCAGCGCCGCCCGCCTGATGGACACCACAAGACCGCATCGAGCCTGATCCTCGACACGCTGCTGCTCGGCCTGCTCGCCGCGCGTATCTGCTACGTCGCGCAGTGGCGGCACGAATACGCGGCCGCGCCGCGCTCGATCATCGCGCTGGGCGACGGCGGCTTCGACTGGCGCATCGGCCTCGCGGCCGCGATCGTGTTCGCGGGCTGGCGCCTGCGCCGCCTGCCCGCGCTGCGTCGCCCGGTGATGGCCGGCATGCTCGCGGGCGTTGCCGCATGGGGCATCGCGCAGGGCACGCTCGCCACGTTGCAGCACAGCGCGCCGCCGCTTGCCGCGTTGCGGCTCGAAGCGCTCGACGCCACGCCGGTGCCCGTGCAACGCTTCGCGGGCAAGCCCGTCGTCGTGAACCTGTGGGCGACGTGGTGCCCGCCGTGCCAACGCGAAATGCCGATCCTCGCGCAAGCGCAGCAGGATCATCCCGGGATGACGGTGCTGATGGTCAACCAGGGCGAAGACGCACAAGCGGTGCGCGCGTTCCTTGAACAGAAGGGGCTGCGGTTCGATCACGTGCTGCTCGATCGCACGCTGCACGCGATGCAGACCTACGGTTCGCGCGGGCTGCCGACGACACTCTTCTTCGACGCGAAAGGCAATCTCGTCGAATCGCACATGGGCGAGATCACCGCCGCACGGCTGAAGGATGCCGTGGCGGACCGCTTCGGCCAGTAACGCGCGCCGTCCGAAGGACAGCGGCGCCGCATCGTCACGCCCGAGCCATACGAGAGGCTCCGGAACGTTTCGCTGGAACGGCTGATGCAGACGCCGGCGTCGTCGGGCCAGCATGTGGAAATCGCGGTGCGGCCGGCGGGGCCGCCGCGTTCGGCAGGCATCACGGTGTCGGTCTGACGGCCGGCGGAATGAACGAAACGCGGTGTGTGTAGCGGGCCGGGCCCGGCCGCCGCCGAAGGCCCGTCACGGGCGAGCGGGAGCAACGTACCGGCGCTCCGCGATCACCCTCGATACACCGGCAACCTACCGATCGCCCCGGATTCCGGCGACGCGCCGGAACTGACGGTCAAGGCTGCGAAAACACCATCACGCGCCCTTGCACACGCTGGAGCTTCAGCCAGCCCATGTCGGCGGTGAAACGCAGTTGCTGCAGCGGGAAGTCGAACTGCGCATTCCCGGCGGCGCTCACGACCGCATTGGCGATCCAGCGGATCAGCGCCTTGCCCTCGTCGGTCGTCACGCTGCCATTCTGCACGCCGTAAAAATAGCGGTTCCCGGCGTTGACCTCGTTCTGCAACTGCATCCAGTGCCCCGGCAACCCTTGCAGGGTCTTGAACAGGTCGGCAACCCGTTGCGTCGTGAGACCGCGCGCCCACAGCGCGCCGTTCGCAGCCGGCCGCGCCAGGTTATGACGATCCGCGGCCTGGGCCTGCTCTTTGATCTGTCCCCTCAGAGAATCATCCTTCGTCATGCCACACTCCTCATCGTGATGGGCGCGGGAGAACAGCCTCGCGCGCGACGCATGCACGATACGCCCATTGCGGGAAGTCATCGCCTGTCAGCTATGTCAGGCTTCGCTGTCTGGCGTCTGTCCCCATCACGCGTTCTTCTTCCCCTTCAATACGAACGCAGCCGCCGTACACCCCACCATGGCGACACCCGCGATCAGGAACGTATCGCTGTACGCCATCAGCAGCGCCTCGCGCATCACGCGCTGATTCACGAGCGCGAGGGCCAGCTCGTGCGCGCCGCCGGTCGACGAACCCGGCAACGCATCGGCACGCGGCACGTGCACGCGCGACAGCAACCGCGCCAGCATCGCCATGCGTTCCTGAAAGGCGGCCGAGAACGGCGAAACGGCCTCGCCGATCCGCATCGCGTGCAGTTTCTGCCGCTCGACGACGATCTGGCTCGCCACCGCGATGCCGATCGCGCCGCCAACGTTGCGCACCATGTTGAACACGCCTGATGCCGAACCGAGCTGCGCCTTCTCGATTCCGTCGACGGCCATCACCGACAGCGCGATCACGACCAGCGACTGCCCGATCCCGCGCACGACGAGCGACGGCACGATCACATTCGATGCGGCGTCGGCGCTCAGGTGGATGTTCATCAGGCAGCCTGCCGCGACGAGCGCGAAACCGAGCACGATCGTCGCGCGCGGGCTCGTGCGGCGCATCAGCGGCGGCGTCAGGAACGACATCACGAACTGCACGAGCCCGTACGGGATCATCGCGAGACCGATGTCGCGCGCGCTGTAGCCGTGCAGTTCGGCGAAGTAGTTCGGCACGAGAAACACCACACCGAACACCACCGCGCCGAACAGGAACTGCATCAGGCTCGCGATCCCGAAGTTGTAGCGGCCGAGCAGCCGCAGGTTGATGAACGGCTCCTTGCGCCGCAGCTCGATCGCGACGAACGCCGCGAGCCCCGCCGCCGCGACGATCGACAGCTCGACGATCAGGTCGGACGCGAACCAGTCCTTGCGACCGCCCTCCTCCAGCACCATCTGCAGCGCGCTCAGGCCGAGCGCCATCGTCGCGATCCCGAACCAGTCGGCCTGGCGCAGCTTCGACAACTGCACGGGCACCGGGCGGATCGCCCATGCGATCGCCACGATCAGCGCGATCGCGGGCGGAATCTGCAGATAGAAAATCCAGCGCCACGAATACATGTCGGTAAGCCAGCCGCCGAGCGACGGCCCGGCCGCCTGCGCGACGTTGTTCGCCACCGCGAACAGCGCCATGCCGAACGGATGCTTCGACGGCGGCAGCTCGGTGACGATCAGCTGGAAAGACAGCGGAATCAGCACGCCGCCGAATGCGCCCTGCAGCGCGCGCGCGACGATCATCGACGAGATGTTCGGCGCGACCGAGCACGCGATCGAAAACGCCAGAAACCCCGTTGCGCCGACGAGCAGCACGCGGCGCGCGGAGAACACCTGCACGAGCCAGCCGGTGAGCGGAATCACGACGATCTCGGCGACGAGGTACGCGGTCGAGATCCACGACCCTTCCTCGAAGCTCGCGCCCAGCGAACCGCGGATGTCGGGCAGCGACGCGTTCGTCACGTGCACGTTCATCCCTGCCATGAAGCAGCCGAATACGCCGCCGAGCACCGCGATCCATGCGCGCAGCGATACGGCTTCGTCGTGCGCAGCCTGCGTTGCGGCCGCCGTCACGACCCGGCTCCCGGCGCGCCGCGCGTATCGACGCGCGCGATCACCGACATGCCGGGCCGCAGCACGAGGCCCGGCGGCGGTGCATCGAGGCGGATCTTCACGGGCACGCGCTGCACGACCTTCGTGAAGTTGCCGGTCGCGTTGTCGGGCGGCAGCAGCGCGAATTCGGCGCCCGAGCCCGGCGCGAGCCCGAGCACGCGTCCGTGCAGCGTGCGGCCCGAGTATGTATCGACGTCGATCTCGACTGGCTGCCCGTCATGCATCGCGCCGAGCTGCGTCTCCTTGAAGTTCGCGACGACGTACACGTCGCGCAGCGGCACGACCGCGAGCAGCGGCATCCCGACCTCGACGTACTGGCCCGCGCGCACCGCACGCTGGCCGATCGTGCCGTCGCGCGTCGCGCGGATCACCGTATGTTCGACATCGAGTTGTGCCAGCGCGCGCTTCGCTTGGAACGCCGCAAGCCGTGCACGCGCCTGCTCGATCGCAGCCGCGCTGCGTGGCGGCCGCGGCTTCCTCGGCCCGCAGTGTTGCCTCGGCCGCGGCGACGGCCGCCTGCGCATCGTCAAGCTTCGCGCGATAGTCGCGATCGTCGAGCGTGACGAGCACGTCGCCACGCTTCACCGGCTGGTTGTCGTCGACGGCCACGCGTGCGACATAGCCGGCCACGCGCGGGCTGACGGTCACGATGTCGGCGCGCACGTACGCGTCATCAGTGTGCTCGATGAAGCGGCCCACCGTCCACCAGCGCCAGCCGAACCAGGCCAGCGCGATGACGGTGATGAGGACGCCGGCGGCGATCCAGTGGCGCCGCGCGAAACGGGCGGATTTCTCGGGGACGACTGTGGTGCTCATGATCGGAATCGGAATGGTTGAGTGCGGGCGGAGTCACGAACGGCCGGTTAGGCACGTTCGCAAGCCCGTTATTAGCGTGAACAGGCCTTAACGCTGCCAGCCGCCCCCCAGTGCCTTGAAGACGGCCACCTGATCGAGCGCGACCTGTTGCGTCGATGCGGCCAGCGCGGCATCGACCGCGACGAGGCTGCGCTGCGCGTCGAGCACGCCGAGAAAATCCAGCGCGCCTGCGTCGTAGTTCAGTTCGGCCAGCCGGTAAGCGCGTGCGTGCTCGGCACGCGCGGTGTCGAGCGCGGCCTTGTGGCGCCACTCGGCGCCATAGCGTGCGAGCGCCTGCTCGGTTTCCTTCAGTGCGCGCAGCACTTGCGCATCGAACGACGCACGCGCGGCGGCATCGTCCGCGCGGGCCTGCGCGAGTTGCGCGCGACTCGTTGCAACATTCGGAAAGCGCCAGGTGATCAGCGGCCCGACGCCCCACGCGATCGCGTACTTGTCGCCGAGCGACGACGGATCGCCGGTCGTCGACAGCCAGTTCACCGAACCGCCGAGCACGATCGACGGATACAGCTCGGCCGTCGCGACACCGATCCGTGCGTTCGACGCGGCGAGCCGCCGCTCGCTTTCGCGCAGATCGGGCCGGCGCCGAAGCAGCGCGGCGCCGTCGCCGACCGGAAACGGTCGCGCCAGCGACGGCGTCGCGCGACAGCGCGCGGCCGCGTCGGGAATCGCGCCGGGCGCGTGCCCTGTCAGCACGGCCAGTTCATACAACGCGGCACGGCGCGCGCCTGCGAGCGCGGGCAATTCGGCGCGCGTGTCGTCCGCGAACGCGCGTGATCGCGCGACTTCCAGATCGGACACGAGGCCGTGTGCGCGTTGCCGGGCGGTCAGCGCGGCGAGGCGGTCGGCGATCGCGACCGAGCGCTCGGCCACGTCGATCCGCTCGCCGTACGCGCACGCCTGCGCATAGGCGGCCGTCGTTTCGGCGGCCACCGCGACGCGCATCGCATCCGACGCAGCCTGCACGGCCTCGGAATCGGCACGCGCGGCGTCGACGAGATGGCCGACGCGCCCCCACAGATCGACTTCCCACGACACCGCGAACGACGGCGCGAAACCCCAGCGCGTGCGCGCATCGGTGCCCTTCGCGCTCGCGACGATCTGGTCGGACGCGTGCTTGCCGTAGTCGGCGCCGAAGCCGGCCGACGTATCGGGCAACCGCGCGGCGCCTGCCTCGTCGAGCACGGCCCGCGCACGCGCGACGCGCGCCGCGGCCACCGCGAGATCGCGGTTCTGCGCGAGCGCTTCGCGCACGAGTGCGTCGAGCGCCGGATCGTCGAACAGCTGCCACCAGCGATCGGGCAACGCCCCGCCGGACGCGACAGGTGCATCGGCCGCCGCGTCGAACGGCGCCGTGCGCGCCGCGTCGGCCACCGGCGGACGGTACGGTGCGCCGACCGAGCAGGCGGCAAGCGTCGCGGCGCTCAGCAGCGCGGCAGCAACGGACAAACGGGAGGAAACCGGAGGAAATGGCGAGGCGCGCATCGTGCAATGGCAGTCGAGCAAACGATGGGCCTATGGTAATTTCGACCCATTCGGTCGATCTCGCGCGCAAAGCGCATTCGTCGTCGAGAAATGGACACATGGATCAATTTTTCAGCGCGCTCGAGCACAAGGACAAGCACAAGCAGATCGCCGTCGTCGCGTCCGACGCGGCGGCCGGCATCGCGTATCCGCCGCATTCGCATCGGCATGGCCAGCTGATTCACGCGATTTCCGGCGTGATGCTCGTGCATGCGGACGCCGGCAGTTGGGTCGTGCCGACGGGGCGTGCGGTCTGGGTGCCGGGCGGCACGCAGCACGAGATCCGCATGGCCGGCGACGTGCAGATGCGCACGGTGTTCGTCGCGCACGAAGTGCGGCCGAGCCTGCCACGTGAATGCCGCGTGATCGAGGTCGGCACGTTGCTGCGCGAACTGATCGTGACCGCGAGCGAACTGCCGCCGGATTACGACCTCTCGCATCGCGCGGGCCGCGTGCTCGCGCTGATCCTCGACGAAATCGAGATCGCGCCGCTGCTGTCGCTGCACGTGCCGATGCCGCGCCATCCGGCGCTCGCCGCGCTGTGCACACGGCTCATCAACGAACCGTCATCGGTCGTCACGCTGCAATCGTGGGCGCGCGACGCGCACATGAACGAGCGCACGCTCGCGCGCACCTTCAAGCGCGAAACGGGGATGACGCACGGTGCGTGGTGCCGCCATGCACGCCTGCTGCTGAGCCTGCCGCGCCTCGCCGCCGGCACGCCGATCCTCGAACTCGCGCTCGAACACGGCTACGACAGCCCCAGCGCGTTCGCGGCGATGTTCCGCAAGGCACTCGGCGTGCCGCCGAGCGAGTACTTCCCGCGGCGCTGAACCGTACTGCCCGTATCGCGACGATCGCGCGCCGACGTGCGCACGCACATGGACGCTGACACGCGGTACGTATTCGGCAACGATCGCATTCGAGCCGGCGACGACGGCCGACGTTGCGACATCGCTCGAGATCGCGGTTCGGGAAGGGCCGGGAAAGGGCGGGAATCGGCCTGCTGCCGGCGTGCGTCGCGGACGACGGACTACGTTCAGGCGCGTGGGTGCGTGTACGGCCCGATTGCCGGGCGGAGGAAGTGGGCGTGTTTCTGGCGTATCCGTCGCGCAAGCATCTCGACGCCAAGACGCGCGTGGGTGAATTTCATGAAGACGGAACTGCGCGCCAAGCTTGCCGTCCGTGCGGCAGCAACCGCACGGACGACGACACGGCCGCGCCGGACCTGGCCGGCGCGGCCGCCAAGCCGCCCGTTACGCGACGGCCTTCACCGCCTGCTGAGCACCAAAAAACGTCGCCTGCGCCGCTTCGTCCGCGCGCGCATACGCGCGGTTGATGCCGCTGATCACCGCGCGAATCGACGCGGTCGTCAGGTTCGCATCGATGCCGACGCCGAACGCGCTGCCGCGCACGCCCGTGCCGGACAGTTCCGCGATCGCGATCGCCTTCGCATCCGCGCCCTGCGACAACGCGCGCTCCTCGTAGTGCTGGATCCGCAGCGGCGTACGCAACGCGTGCATCAGCGCGTCGAGCGGGCCATTGCCTTCACCGCGCAGCATGCGGCGCTCGCCGTGCACATCCGCGGTCAGCACGATCGTCTCGCGGCCGTCGCGCTCGGTCAGCTCATGGCCGACATATCGCAGCAGCGCGTCGCCTTCCACGTATTCCTGCTGGAACAGCGACCAGATCTGCGCGCTCGTCACTTCGAGCCCGCTGTCGTCGGTCAGGCGCTGCACGGCCGCGCTGAAGTCGACCTGCAGGCGGCGCGGCAGCACGACGCCATAACTCTGCTCGAGCAGGAACGCGATACCGCCCTTGCCCGACTGGCTGTTCACGCGAATGATCGAGTCGTACGTGCGGCCGACATCGCTCGGATCGATCGGCAGGTACGGCATTTCCCACACGGCATCGGGGCGCTGCACCGCGAAGCCCTTCTTGATCGCATCCTGGTGCGAGCCGGAGAACGCGGTGAACACCAGGTCGCCGACATACGGATGGCGCGGATGGATCGGCAACTGCGTGCATTCCTCGGCCATGCGCGCGACTTCGTTGATCTGCGAGAAATCGAGGCCCGGATCGACGCCCTGCGAATAGAGGTTCAGCGCGAGCGTGACGAGGTCGACGTTACCGGTGCGCTCGCCGTTGCCGAACAGGCAGCCCTCGATCCGGTCGGCGCCCGCCATCACCGCGAGCTCGGCCGCGGCGACCGCCGTGCCGCGGTCGTTGTGCGGATGCACGGACACGATCAGCGCATCGCGACGCGCGAGGTTGCGGTGCATCCATTCGATCTGGTCCGCGTAGAAGTTCGGCGTGCCGACTTCCACGGTGGCCGGCAGGTTCACGATCGCCTTGTGCTCCGGCGTCGGCTGCCACACGTCGAACACGGCGTCGCAGACTTCCTTCGCGAAATCGAGCTCGGTTGCCGTGAAGGTTTCGGGGCTGTATTGCAGCGTGAAATGCGTGTCGGACGCGGCATCGGCGAAGCGCTTGATCGTGCGCGCGGCGTTCACCGCGAGCGCCTTCACGCCATCGCGGTCGAGGCCGAACACGATCTTGCGGAATTCCGGCGCGGTCGCGTTGTACAGGTGCACGATCGCGCGCTTCGCGCCGCGCAGCGAGTCGAAGGTGCGCTCGATCAGGTCGTCGCGCGCCTGCGTGAGCACCTCGATCGTCACGTCGTCGGGAATGTGGCCGCCTTCGATCAGTTCGCGCACGAAGTTGAAGTCGGTCTCCGACGCCGACGGGAACGCGACCTCGATCTCCTTGAAGCCGATCGCGACCAGCATCTTGAACATCCGCATCTTGCGCGCCGCGTCCATCGGCTCGAACAGCGACTGGTTGCCGTCGCGCAAGTCGGTGCTCATCCAGATCGGCGCTTGCGTGATCGTACGCGTCGGCCACGTGCGGTTCGGCAGGTTGACGGGCGTGAACGGTCGGTACTTCGTCGCGGGGTTCTTCAGCATCATGATGTTCGGTCCTCGGTCGGTTTGTCGGGAAACCGCCGCGCGCTGGCCATCAGTCGTGAGGGCTGGCGGCGCGCGGCGATGAAAACGGGAGAAAACGGCACAACGGCAAAGCGGTACGGCGAACGACAGCCTTGGCGGTTGAGCGACCGGGACGGAGCGGAACGATTCGAAAGAAGGACGAACTCAGGCGCCGGTCGACAACCGGGGCCAGGTCGGTGATGCGGGGGAAATCTGGCGCTTCAGGAAAGAAGCAGATGGAAAGCGCGCAGCCGCAGACCCAGCCCGGAGAAACGGGCTAGTAGTCGTAGCGAGAAGAGGGGCTGGGCAGCTTGCATGGCCGAAATCAAATCACAGGGGGACGGGGGCTGTCAACTGGCCGCGCGCGCATGGCGTTGCATCTGATCGCTCAGAATCAGTCCAGTCCGATAGGCGGCGCGGCGCCGCGTCGATATGCTTCATGGGTGCGGCGCCGGTGAGGTCCCTGTTCACGTTCGGAGTGAGTTGGTCAACGTACTTCGCCGGTTGCCGCACCCCCTTCCCTGTCGCGATCGGGTTTCGGTGCGGGCGTTCGGTGGTGGCCGGTGGGCGCGGCCACGACTGAGATGCTGATGTTGAAACCAACGCTGCCATATGCGAACGCCGAGCGCCCGCGCCCAAGCCCGATTGCTCCCATCTCCCGGCCCGCCCCGCCTGTACCGTCGCGCATCATTCAGAAAATCGACACACCCGCCGATATAATTTCCTGAATATATCGAAACACCACCCATTAAATACATTTCACTCAATCGATTAATCTTGATTTTCGATTGACTGAACAATAGCCATTCCCCGGCGAATATTTTCTTATTTATTTTTCGGCATGCTCGGTACGTCGCATTTCAAACGGCAAACGTTTGCGCGACACGGCTTGAAGCCTTACCCATCATTCCTCAGGAGGAAAGCATGGCCGATTTTCAAACGTCATCCAATCGCGCCGGCGAGTTTTCGATTCCGCCGAATACCGATTTCCGCGCGATTTTCTTCGCAAATGCCGCCGAACAGCAGCACATCAAGCTGTTCATCGGCGACAGCAAGGAACCCGCCGCTTATTACAAGCTGACCACGCGCGACGGCACGCGTGAAGCGACGCTGAATTCCGGCAACGGCAAGATCCGCTTCGAAGTGTCGGTGAACGGCAAGCCGTCGGCCACCGATGCGCGCCTCGCGCCGATCACCGGCAAGAAATCGGACGGCTCGCCGTACACGGTCAATTTCGGGATCGTCGTGTCGGAAGACGGCCACGACAGCGACTACAACGACGGTATCGTCGTGCTCCAGTGGCCGATCGGCTGACCTGACACGCGCGTGACGACCGACCACCGCCGGCCGCCAGCGCGGCCGACCGGCGGTGACGCGCCGCGTTCAGCAGCCCCCTTTTTGCGTCTGAACCCGACCTAACAACGGAGACATCCATGCCCCTCCTTTCGGCTTCGATCATCAGTGCACCGGTGGCGACATCGGAAACCTACGTCGACATCCCGGGCCTGTACATCGACATCGCCAAGGCAGAGATTCGAAACGGAAAACTGCAGGTCATCCTCAACGTGCCGACGCCGTACGCGACCGGCAACAACTTCCCCGGCATCTATTTCGCGATCGCGACCAACAAGGGCGTCGTCGCGGACGGCTGCTTCACGTATTCGTCGAAGGTGCCCGAAGCCACCGGGCGCATGCCGTTCACGCTCGTCGCGACGATCGACGTCGGCACCGGCGTCACGTTCGTGAAGGGCCAGTGGAAAAGCGTGCGCGGCAGCGCGATGCATATCGACTCGTACGCGAGCCTGTCCGCGATCGGGGACACGGCCGCGCAATCGTCGTCGACCGGCAGCGGAAGCGGCGAAACCGGAGCGGGCGGCAACCCGGGCGGCACGGGTAGCGGCACGATCGGCGGCGGCGGCGAGCGCGACGGCACGTTCAACCTGCCGCCGAACGTCAAGTTCGGCGTCACCGCGCTCACCAACGCGGCGAACGACCAGACGATCGACATCTACGTCGACGACAACCCGAAACCGGTCGCCACGTTCAAGGGCGCCGGCGTGCAGAACCAGAACCTCGGCACCAAGGTGCTCGATTCCGGCAAGGGACGCGTGCGCGTGATCGTGATGGCGAACGGCAAGCCGTCGCGGCTCGGCTCGCGGCAGGTCGATCTCTTCAAGAAGACGTACTTCGGGATCGTCGGCTCGGAAGACGGCACCGACGACGACTACAACGACGGCATCGTGTTCCTGAACTGGCCGCTGGGTTAAGCAGCGTCACGCAGCGCCCCTCGCCACGCCGCCCGGCGTGGCGATTCATTTCAACGCGCGCGCCCGTCCCCTCTGCCACGCGCGACAGCCCTGACGCCTTCAGTTCGGCCGCATGTAACGATCGAAATTGTTGATGTATTCGTCAAGGTGAAGTTCCAGTGCCTTCCTGTATTCATCGCAGAAATACTGGACCGTTTCGTCCCGCGTCGCGGCCATGTCCGCACCGGACTCATGGCCGGATGCGCTGAGCCATGCGTTGAATCGTGCGGTCGCATACATCATCGATGCGCTGACTTTGCCACGACTCGGCGCTTTTTGAAGCTGCTCGTTCGATAGCTCGATGTGCTCGTCTGCACGAGCATAGAAATTTTCGTCGACTTCCATGGCTTATGCGCTGCGCGTGAAGTAAGAGTCCTTGTCCCGTATTTCAGGGGGCTGCGCCCGTCGCGATTCCGATCTTCGCGAAACGCTTCGGGGTCAACGTGTCCGAACCGGGGCGCGATCGTCGGCACGAAAGGCCGCTCGAACGACGATTGCGACGAAGGCATCGTGTTCCCGAACCGGCCACCGAGTCAAGATCGGCATCCTGCCTTCCGCCGCCACGCCGCCCGGCGTGGCGATCCGCAAGAACGATCAAATGCCCTCGCCGCCGATACCATATAGTCCGCCCGACACCCTCATTGGCTCATCATGAATCCGGTAGGACAAGCGCTCTGGTTTATCGAAACCGAACTGGACAGGGAACTGACACTGGACAGGATTTCCGCGAATTGCGACATGACGCGCTTCGGCTTCTCGCGCCTGTTCTCGATGAACACCCGCTGGCCGGTGATGCGCTACGTCCGGTCGAGACGACTGACGCGTGCGGCCCGCACGTTGGCGCAAGGCGCGCCGGACATCCTGCATGTGGCGCTCGATGCCGGCTATGGCTCCCATGAGGCGTTCACACGCGCCTTCCGCGATCACTTCGGCATGACGCCCGAAGACGTGCGGGCACGGCGCACGCTCGACGGCTTGTCTCTTGTGGAACCGCTTCGCATGAAAGAACTGAAGATCATCGACGTCGAACCGTCACGCTTCGAAACCGCCGGCAAGCGGCTGATCGCCGGCATGAGCGACCGCTACACCTTCGAAACCAACGAAGGCATTCCGGCGCTGTGGCAGGCGTTCATCCCATACATCGGTACCATTCCCGGCCAGGTCGACTGCGTGACCTACGGCGTGTGCTGCAACCCGGATGCGGATGGCAGCTTCGAATACATCGCAGGCGTGGAGGTCACGAGCCGCGACCGACTGACCGCCCCCTTGCGCTGCGTCGAACTCGAACCGCAGCGGTATGCGGTCTTCGAACACGGCGGGCATGTTTCCACGCTGCACCAGACGTTCTACAGCATCTGGAACGGCTGGCTGCCGACGTCGGGGTTCAACGCGGTCGACGCACCCGAGTTCGAGCGCTACAGCGCGGACTACGACCCGGTGACGGGCGCCGGAGTGCTCGAAATCTGGTTGCCTGTCGAACCTGCGGCGTAAGCGGCCCGCCTCGATTGGACGCGACGGGGCTCGTCGCGGCCGGTCGATCCCTGTACCACAGCGGCGAGCAAGCAGGAACGCAGGGCGGTTGACATTACCGAGTTTCAGGCCAACCTTGATTCGATGAAGAAGATGATGTGAAGCATCCGGCAAATTTGACGCCATTCGGCGATCGATTGGCCACGCAATGGATGCGCGTCAATCCGGCCATGTTGCTTCGCACGATGACCGGCAATTCGGCATTGCATGCGCGCACATCGACGCGCGCATGCAACGATGCCGACCGTCAACCGTCAACCGGCCCGCGATCCGGCAGGCTTCGACATCGCCACCGGTTGCGACCACGCAGCCGACGCCAGGCGCGTGCGCGCATCGAGCACCACGCGGTTGAACGCCACACGCCGTTCACCCCTCAGCTTCGCCGTCTTGCCCGCCTGCACCAGCGCGACCGGGTCGACGAGCCGATCATGCCGCCGGACCTCGAAGTGCAGATGCGGCCCCGTGGCCGTACCCGTGCTGCCGACCGCGCCGACACGCTGGCCGCGCGCGACCCGCGCGCCGGTGCGCAGCGACGGCTCGAATGCCGAAAGGTGCGCGTAGTACGACGCATAGCCGCCGTCATGGCGGATCACCACGTACTTGCCGTAGCCGCGTGGCTCGGTGCCGATGAACGTCACGACGCCGCGCTCCGACGCATGAACCGCGCGCCCGGCCGGCGCCGCGAGATCGACGCCGGAATGCACGTGACGCGCGCCGGTCACCGGATGCACGCGCGCACCGAAATGCGAGCTGATGCGGTTTGCGCTGACCGGCATCGCAAACCGCGCGCCGGCGAGCGGCACGCCGTCGAGGTCGTAATAGGCGCCCGGCGAACGGGCATCGGGCGCAAACCATACGCCCGCGATGTGCTGGCCGCGCAAGCGAAGCTCGAGCGCCGTCACGCGCACGCCGCCCGGCAGTGTCGCGTGGCTGTCCGGTTCGTATGCAACGCGGAAGGTGTCGCCAAGCGCACCGCGCTGTTTCAGGTCGACGCGGCCGGCGAGCATGCGGGTGATCTGCGCGGCAACGCCGGCCGGCAGATCGGCGCGCGCCAGCGACGCCTGCAGGCTGCCGACGATCGCGCCGCCACGCGCGCCGCGATCGGCTTCCGCGAGCACGAACGGCTCGGCCGCGGCCAGATCGACGGGACGCCGCTCGAACGCAGCCTGCTCGCCCGTCACGGGCAACGCCGACGCAAGACCGTAGTCGAACCTCGATGCGTACGCGCGTTCGACCGCCCCGCGCGCCGCGTCGCACAGCACGCGGTAAGCCACGCATGCACCGAAGCGCGCCACCGGGTCGTCGCGTTCGCCGGCCGTCGGCACGGTCAACGCATGAGACCCGTAGGCAACGTCGAGCGGCGCGGCCGTCGATGCATGCAAACCGCCCCACGTCGTGCGCGCGGCATTGAAAAAGGGCACGTCGACAAGGTCGGCCATCACGGGCGAAAACGGCGCGTCGTCGTGCGACGCGTGCGCCACTGCGCCCGGTGCGCCGGCCACACAGGCCGCCGCGATGACGCCGCGCAGCAGCGTGCGGCGCATCGGGACACCGCGAACGCCGCGCTGTGCGGGTTGACCTTGCTCGCGTGCGAGACGGAAACGCAGGTCTAACCGCATGACGTCGTCACTCGCTGTCTATCAGTGAAAAATCGGGAAAGAGCCGGGTATCGCGGAGGAACGATCGGTGCGACCCGGCAACGTAAAACCGAGTGTATCGGCGTGATCGACGCAGCTGAATAGGACTAGTCGCATTTGAACGCACAGCCGCTTAGTACTAAATCGAAATCGCGATTTCGCGGCACGGTGACCCGGCTACACGGCATTCGACCCCACCTATTCACGCGAACCATTGTGCGCCGTGTACGGTCGAACGCTGCCGGCGCGTCAGCCGCAAGCCTGCCCGACCACGGCGGGCACGCGACGCATCGCGCACTGTGTCTTCAAACCGGAATCCCGTCATGTTGCTCGATCACCTGCACCCGGAACGCTGGACGTTCCTGTGGAACGCGCTGTCCACCCTCTCCATCAAGCTATGCGCCGGCCTGGCGCTGCTCGTCGCCGGCTGGTGGCTGTCGAAACGCATCGGCAACTGGCTGAACCGTCTGCTCTCCAACAAGGAACGCGTCGACGACACGCTGCGGCCGATCCTCTGCGACGTCGCCGTCTGGGGCATCCGCATCGTCGCGATCGTCGGCGCGCTGTCGCAGCTCGGCATCGAAACCGCGAGCATCGTCGCGGTGCTCGGCGCGGCCGGCCTCGCGATCGGGCTCGCGCTGCAGGGCACGATGCAGAACATCGCGGCCGGCATCATGCTTCTGCTGCTGCGGCCATTCAAGGTCGGCGACTATATCGACGGCGGCACGGGCGTCGCGGGCACCGTCGACGAGGTCGGGCTGTTCATGACGCGGCTGACGAAGCCGGACGGCATCTGCGAATACGTGCCGAACAGCGCGTTGTGGGGCAGCTCGATCCGCAACTACACGCGCAACCCGACCCGCCGCCTCGATCTCGAAGTGGAAGTGTCGGTGCATGACGATATCGATCGTGCGCTCGACGCGCTGCGCGCGCTGGCCGCGGCCGATCCCGACGTGCTGCAGGATCCCGCGCCGGACGTGATGGTGATGCGCTTCGACGACAGCACGGTCGTCGCGAACATCCGTGTGTGGACGCATACCGACAACTTCTGGGCGATGCGCTGGCGCATCGCGCGCCAGGTGCGCAAGACGCTCGCCGACGCGCATTGCGCGCTGCCGATCCGCACGCGCGAGCTGCACGTCGTGCACGACACGGAGCGTCGCGCCGACCGCGCACAAACGCGCGCGCTCTAAACGGCGAAGGCCGCGAAGCCCGGCATCTTCTCGAGCGCGATGCAGGTCGTCGCGGCCGATCTCGATCGCGTACGCGGAATTCGTCGAGCGCGTGCTGCGCAAGCAGGCCGGTGGTTCGTCGATTCAGTCGAGCCTCGCGTTGCGCGAGGTAAAGTTCTCGTCACGCGTGCCGGTGCCAGGCGACTGAACGGCGCGACGAACGTGCAAGCCGCCCCCGACTCTCCGAAACTCATCCCATGGAGCGCTACTTTATGACGCGATTCCTCCCTTCCGTGTCGCTGGCCGCCACGCTGGCCTGCGCGCTGGCACTGAGCGCCTGTGCCGCGCAATCCACGCCGCCGGCTCCATCGCCGGCGCCGGCCGCACCGCCGATGGTCGGCAGCGATCGCGATGCGCACGGCTGCATCCCGTCGGCCGGCTATTCGTGGTGCGAAACAACGCAGCGATGCGAGCGCCCGTGGGAACTCGCCAAGCAAAAGGGCTTCGCGAATTCGGCGCAAGCATACGACCAGTTCTGCCGGAACGGCGCCGCGCAGTAAAGTGACGTGACGTCACGCGATCGTGTCGCGGCGCACCGCCGCGACACGACGCGACGCCCCCCCGAAATTCCCTCCCGATCCCGCTCGATCACCCCCCTCTTTCCCGCTTCCCGCGACCGTCGTTCCGGAAACCCGGACACGCAAAAAACCCCACAAAAACAACGGTATTTTTCGTTTGTGACACAGCAAACGAGTTCGGTTACATTACGCGCCCCTTGCCACCCCGCTCCCGCAAAACGCGTCGCGCGCGGCCTCTTTCCACGCAGCCTGAAGCGCCTTCCGCCCAGGCTTGCCGCAAGGGCCCGGGCGCGTTGTGCGCCACTGTGACGCAGGCGCTTGCCTGCCCGCAGGAAGCCGATCCGAAGGTGTCCTTCCGACGGCTTCGCGTGCGCAAATGCAACGGCGGGCCGCGTCGATCCGGAATTCCGGATTCGCGATCCGGATCTCCGGATACGCGATTCGCCGCGATCGACACACGCGCCGGGCGGCTTGGCAAACCGATGCATCCAAGTTGAAAAAGGGATCTGCTGTGATCAAAACGTTACGGGTAATACTGTCGGCGCTCGCGCTGTGCGTCGCCGCGTCGTCCGCGCATGCCGCCGATACGAAGAAGGTCGACGTCCTGCTGGTGGGCGGCGGCATCATGAGCTCGACGCTCGGCGTCTGGCTGCACGAGCTTCAACCTGACTGGTCGATGACGATGGTCGAGCGCCTCGACGGCGTCGCGCTGGAAAGCTCGAACGGCTGGAACAACGCCGGCACCGGCCACTCTGCGCTCGCCGAACTCAACTACACGCCGGAAAAGGCGGACGGCAAGATCGACATTTCGAAGGCCGTCGAGATCAACGAGTCGTTCCAGATCTCGCGCCAGTTCTGGGCGTGGCAGGTCAAGCAGGGCGTGCTGAAGAACCCGCACTCGTTCATCAACTCGACGCCGCACATGAGCTTCGTGTGGGGTGACGACAACGTCCGCTTCCTGAAGAAGCGCTACGAAGCGCTGCAGGCCAGCCCGCTGTTCCGCGGGATGCAGTATTCGGAAGACTACGACCAGATCAAGCAGTGGGTGCCGCTGATGATGGAGGGCCGCGACCGCAACCAGAAGGTCGCGGCAACGTGGACGCCGATCGGCACCGACGTGAACTTCGGCGAGATCACGCGCCAGTTCGTCGGCTACCTGAAGACGCAGCCGAACTTCACGCTGTCGCTGTCGAGCGAAGTGCGCGAGATCAAGCGCAATGCCGACGGCACGTGGCACGTGACGTGGGTCAAGCTGCACTCGGATGAACCGGCGCAATCGGTCGACGCGAAGTTCGTGTTCATCGGCGCGGGCGGCGGCGCGCTGCACCTGCTGCAGGCGTCGGGCATCCCCGAGGCGCAGGACTACGGCGCGTTCCCGGTCGGCGGCTCGTTCCTCGTGACCGACAACCCCGACGTCGTGAAGCAGCATCTCGCGAAGGCATACGGCAAGGCATCGGTCGGCTCGCCGCCGATGTCGGTGCCGCACCTCGACACGCGGATCATCGACGGCAAGAAGATCATCCTGTTCGGGCCATTCGCGACCTTCTCGACCAAGTTCCTGAAGAACGGTTCGTACTTCGACCTGCTCAAGAGCACCAACACGCACAACGTCGCACCGATGATGCGCGTGGGCGTGGACGAATTCCCGCTGGTCCAGTACCTCGCCGGCCAGCTGATGCTGTCCGACGACGACCGCTTCAACGCGCTGAAGGAATACTTCCCGAACGCGAAGAAGGAAGACTGGCGCCTGTGGCAGGCCGGCCAGCGCGTGCAGATCATCAAGCGCGACCCGGTGAAGGGCGGCGTGCTGAAGCTCGGCACCGAGATCGTCGCGTCGCAGGACGGCAGCATCGCAGGCCTGCTCGGCGCATCGCCGGGCGCGTCGACGGCCGCGCCGATCATGCTGAACCTGATGAAGAAGGTGTTCAAGGACAAGGTCGCGACGCCCGAGTGGCAGCAGAAGATCCGCCAGATCGTGCCGAGCTACGGCACGAAGCTGAACGACAGCCCGGCGAAGGTCGTCGAGGAATGGACGTACACCAGCGACGTGCTGCAGCTCTCGCCGCCGCCGAAGATCGACGTCAACGTCCCGTCGCAGGCGACCGGCGCCGCGCCGGCCCGCCCGGCGAAGGCGGCGACCGACATGGCGCTGTAACGCGCAAGACCGCCGCGCGGCGCCGTTGCGCCGCACGACATGGCCGCCCTCCGGGGCGGCCATTTTTCATGGCACGCGCCGGAGGCACGGGCGGCGTCGCCCGCTTCCGCTAGAATTGCGGCACGCGCGACCCTGTCGCCGCCCGATCCATCATCCGCATCGACGCGATCCAAGCGACGCCCGGTGCGGCCCGCGCCCGAGCCGCGCGAGCGCCGCCCGCCGTTGCCGCGCCCGCCCGGGCGCGCCATCAACCGAATTCAGCTGGAGAAAGACCGTGTTTACCTGCCGAAACCAGAGCTGCGGCACGCAGTGGGAGCAGTCCGAGGTCGTCATCAAGGACGAAGGCCAGGGGCTGCTGTTCCGCTGCCCGCTATGCGGCGCGCGCAACTACCTCGAACGCTTCGAGGGCGACGACGGCACCGTCGTCTACGAACAGATGGAAGGCAAGCCTTACCTCGGAGACCTCGAATGACCCAGCCGACCGCCACGCCGTTCAGCGCGCTGCCGTTGACGCCCGCCACGCTCGCCAACCTCGCGCAGCTCGGCTATGTCGACATGACGCCGATCCAGGCCGCGAGCCTTCCGGTCGCGCTGGCCGGCCAGGACCTGATCGCACAGGCGAAGACGGGCAGCGGCAAGACCGCCGCGTTCTCGCTCGCGCTGCTGGCGCGCCTCGATGCGCGCCGCTTCGACGTGCAGGCGATGATCCTGTGCCCGACGCGCGAACTCGCCGACCAGGTCGCGCAGGAAGTGCGCCGCCTCGCGCGCGCCGAAGAGAACGTGAAGGTGCTGACGCTGTGCGGCGGCACGCCGATGCGCCCGCAGGCGCAAAGCCTCGAGCACGGCGCGCATATCGTCGTCGGCACGCCGGGCCGCATCATGGATCACCTCGATCGCGGCAACCTGAAGCTCGACGCGCTGAACACGCTGGTGCTCGACGAAGCCGACCGGATGCTGGACATGGGCTTCTTCGACGACATCGCTAAGGTCGCACGGATGTGCCCGACCACGCGCCAGACGCTGCTGTTCTCCGCGACCTATCCGGACGGCATCGCGAAGCTGAGCCAGCAGTTCCTGCGCAACCCGAAGGAAGTGAAGCTCGAAGAGCGCCACGACAACAGCAAGATCCGCCAGCGCTTCTATGAAGTGACGGAAAACGAGCGGCTGCATGCGGTGGGCCAGTTGCTGAACCACTACCGGCCGGTGAGCACGATCGCGTTCTGCAACACGAAGCAGCAGTGCCGCGACCTGCTCGACGTGCTGCACGCGCAGGGCTTCCACGCGCTCGCGCTGCACGGCGAGCTCGACCAGCGCGAACGCGACCAGGTGTTGATCCAGTTCGCGAACCGCAGCTGCTCGGTGCTGGTGGCAACCGACGTCGCCGCGCGCGGGCTCGACATCGCGCAGCTCGAAGCGGTGATCAACGTCGACGTGACGCCCGACCCCGAAGTGCACGTGCACCGCATCGGCCGCACGGGCCGCGCCGATCAGGACGGCTGGGCGCTGAGCCTCGCGAGCATGGACGAGATGGGCCGCGTGGGTGCGATCGAGCAGGCGCAGAAGCGCGACGTCGAATGGCATCCGCTCGCGGAACTGAAGCCGGCCGACGACGGCGTGCTGACGCCGCCGATGGAAACGCTGCAGATCCTCGGCGGGCGCAAGGACAAGATCCGCCCGGGCGACGTGCTCGGCGCGCTGACCGGCGACGCCGGGTTCGACGGCAAGCAGATCGGCAAGATCAATGTGACCGAGTTCTCGACCTATGTCGCCATCGAGCGTGGCGTGGCGCGCGACGCGCTGCGCAAGCTCAATGCAGGGAAGATCAAGGGCAAGCGGGTCAAGGTCCGGTTGATGGACGAAGAGTGATGCCGGCGCGCGCCGTGACAGCCACGCGGCGCGCACGCTCAGCGACCATGCGTACCACCCGCTTCGCCAGCACATCATCGACGGGCACGACCCGCCCGGTGCGACGCTGCACGTCGCGCATCTGAAGAACGTATGCGGCGTCGGCGCGGGCACGCTGCCCGCGGCGCTCAGGCCAGCGCGGGATAACCGTACGCTGCCGCCTGCTGCTCGAACCGCGCAATCGTGTCGTAATCGGCTGGCGACAACCGTTCGAATCCCTTCAGCCGCAGCACGCGCGCCCGTTCCGCATCGGCCGACACCGCGCGGTCGAGCGCATCCTGCAACGCGGCGGCCTGTGTGTCCGCCAGCGCCCGCGATGCGATGAACGGCAACCCCGGTGCGGATGCCGTCATCCCGATGATCCGGATGTCCGCCAGCAATCCGGGCAGCGCGTCGCGCACGTACGCGAACGTCACGCAGTCGATCGCCGCACAATCGGCCTGCGCCGAAGCCAGCGCACGCAGCACGTTCAGATGCGAGCCGAGCACGGCAACCGATCCGAAGAATCGTCCGTCGCGCGCATGCGGCGCGACCGCATGCCGGAGCGCGTTCATCCCGCTGTGCGAATCTCGGCCGTTGAAGGCGGCCCGCAGCCCCCGGCAAGCGGCGAGCGTCGTCGCGCCGCCCGCATGCGCGCGCGCCGACACGGCCAGCACGCTGCTGTAGTGCGCGCCGTGGCAACCGTACGCATCGAACACGGGGGTCGCGATCAGTCGCACGACATCGCGCAAGCCCAGCATCCGGTACGGATAGCCGCAGGTCTGCGACAGCAGCAGATCATCGCGCCGCCAAAGCGCATGCAAGTCGTCGAAGGGTTCATCGGGACGCGCCACTTCGGCGGGCCCGCCGCCCGCGCTTGCGAACGCATCGAGTGCATCGCGCAGCAGCGCGCGCCACAGCGCGTCGTGGCGCGGCGTCACGTTGTACATCGGCAGGGCGGCGATCCATGGGCTCATGCGGGCATTCTACGCATTGCCGCTCGCGCAGCGGAATCCGGTTCGATCCCGGCAAAACGGGGGCCGAACGGGGCGCCGCGCGCCCGAAGCTTATCGGCCGCGCGACGATAAGCAAATGCGAATCGATTGGTTGGCCGCGCGGCGCGATCCCGGTACCGTTGTGATGCCTGCCCGCGCTTCGCCACCGCGCATGATCCCGGACAGGCCGACCGTGATCCGCGAGACACCTGCGCACCCGGGCCGAGCGCACCGGTTCAACCGCTCGTTCTCCGCACTGCCGTTCAATCCCGCCTCAACGCCATGGCCGAATACTTCGACGTCGACCACGCGCGTGCGATCGCCGCGCTCGACACCCGCTTCACCGCCCGCACCGAGTGGCCGACCTGGCTGCTGGTCGTCGCGATCTACGGCGGCTGGCTCGCCGTGCTGCTGCTCGTACGCGACGGAACCCTGACGCTCGCGGCCGCGACACCGCCGCTGATCCTGCTCGGCGCGTGGCACCTGTCGCTGCAACACGAGCTGCTGCACGGCCATCCGACGCGCTCCGCGCGTGTGAACAAGCTGCTCGGCTATCCGCCGCTGACGGTCTGGTATCCGTACACGCTGTATCGCGACACGCATCTCGACCATCATCGCGACGAGGACCTGACGGTGCCGGGCGTCGATCCCGAAACGAACTACGTCACACGCGAACGCTGGGCGCAGCTGCCGCGCTGGCGGCGCGTGCTGACGGTCGCCCGCAAGACGTTCATCGGACGATGCGTCGCCGGGCCGCCGCTGAGCATCGCCGCGATGTGCGTCGACGCATTCGCCGCGTTCCGCCGCGGCGACTTCCGCTATCTGCCGATGTGGGCGACGCACATCGCCTGCGTGGTTGCGCTGCTCGCGTGGCTGCAATGGGCGATCGGCGTGCCGTGGTGGTATTACCTGCTCGCGGTCACGTGGCCCGCGTTGTCGATTGCGATGATCCGCTCGCTGTACGAGCACCGCGCCGCGCCGCATCCGAAGGCGCGCATCGCGATCAATGAAGCCGGCTTCGCGATGCGGCTGCTGTACCTGAACAACAACTATCACCTCGTCCATCACGACCTGCCGAAGCTGCCGTGGTATGACCTGCCGCGCGCATACCGGATGCGCCGCGACGCGTATGCGCAGAAATGCGGCGGCTTCGTGATTCGCGGCGGCTATCGTGAGCTGCTCGCGCGCCATGCGTGGACGCCGACCGATACGCCCGTGCACCCGTTCGATCAGGGCACGGCGTCGTTGTCGACGGGGAGCGGGATCAAGGTGGCAGTGGTCGACAAGGTGTTGCAGATCAGTACGTGACGGGCGGCGAAGGCGCCGATTCGTCCGCCCGCCGCACCTTCCTTACGAAACGCCGACAACATCACTCCCGTCCGCGCATTGCCAATTGCGTCGGCAATGCCCAGAATGACGGCTCGTCCGGGGCTTCCAACCATCATTCGCCCCGGCTCTGTCCCGGCCGCGCGCCGCACGCCCCCACGACGATGCAACTGAACACCCCGCCCGGCGCAATCCGCGCGATCGGCAACGACTGGTCCGTCTCCGCGATTACCGCAGGCTTTCTCGCAGTACTAATTTCGTATGCGGGCCCGCTCGCGATCTTCTTCCAGGCCGCGCAGGCGGCGCATGCGTCGAACGCGATGGTGTCGTCGTGGGTCTGGGCGATCTCGATCGGCGCGGGCATCTCGGGCCTGTTCGCGAGCTGGAAGCTGAAGGTGCCGGTCATCACCGCGTGGTCGGCACCCGGCACCGCGCTGCTCGTCGGCCTGTTTCCGCAACTGACGCTCAACCAGGCCGTCGGCGCGTACATCACGGCCGCGCTGATCATCCTGCTGATCGGCGTCACCGGCTATTTCGACCGGCTCGTGCGCCACATTCCGCGCGGCATCGCGTGCGGAATGATGGCCGGCATCCTGCTGCCGTTCGGCACGCATGCGTTCGCTGCGGCGTCGGAGCAGCCCGCGCTCGCGTTCGGGATGATCGCGGCCTACGTGATCTTCAAGCGCGCGCTGCCGCGCTACAGCATCGTACTGGTGCTGCTGACGGGCGCCGCGCTGGCGACGTTGCTCGGGATGACGCATCTCGGCAACGTGTCGGCGAGCATCGCGCACCCGATCTTCATCGCGCCCGAATGGACGCTCGGCACGACGCTCAGCCTCGCTCTGCCGCTCGTCGTCGTCAGCCTCACCGGCCAGTTCCTGCCGGGCATGACGATCCTGCGCGTGTCCGGCTATCACACGCCCGCGCGACCGATCATCACGGCGACCAGCGTGATGTCGCTCGTGGTCGCGTGCTTCGGCGGGATCACGATCGTCGTCGCGGCGATCACGGCCGCGCTCTGCACCGGCAAGGACGCGCACGAAGATCCGCACCGGCGCTACATCGCCGGGCTCGCGAACGGGGCAATCTACCTGATCGGCGGGCTTTTCGCGGGCACGATCGTCGCGGTGTTCTTCGCGCTGCCGAAGGCGTTCGTCGCGATCCTCGCGGGGCTCGCGCTGATCGGCGCGATCGGCGCGAACGTGCACGGAATCTTCGAGGACGAGAATCACCGCGAGGCGTCGCTGATCACGTTCCTCGCGACCGCGTCGGGCATGACGTGGCTCGGGCTCGGCTCCGCGTTCTGGGGGATCGTGATCGGGTCGCTTTCGTATGCGGTACTGAACAAGGTGCGGCGACAGGCGTGATGCACGTGGTGCGCATCGCGCGCCGCCGCTTCGGTCACCGCGCGTGCTGGCGCACCAGCTGCGCGAGCGCATCGGTCAGCGTGGTCGTGCCGTAAAGCCGCTCCGACACGCCCGCCTCGACGTCGATTTGCCCGGCGTTGTGCACGTCGTAGAGATCGACGATCAACTGCGCATGGCGCTCGCTGAGGCCCGCACGCAGCAGCGTCGCGGCCCAGGTGTCGCGCGGCAGTTCATGCGCGACGATGGTCCGGCCGGCCGCCGCGCCGAGCGTGTCGGCGATCGCCGTCACGCTTACCCTTCGCGGCCCTTCGACACTGACGATGCGCGGCCCGTTGCCGCCTTCGGGCGCATCGAGCAGCAGCCGCGCCGCGATCACCCCCACATCGGGCGCCCAGACTGTCGGGAACACCTTGCCGACCGGATGGTGAAAGCTCGGCAGCGCGCCGGTGCCGAGCGCGACCGGCAGGATGCGCGTCCAGTTCTGCAGATGCTCGGCCGAACGCAGCAGCGTCACGTGCGTCGGGATCGTCCGCAGCCGCTCCTCGAAGTGATGAAACAGGCGGGTGATGCCCGTATTGCCGTCGCGTTCCGCGCCGTAGTCCGACAGCGCGAGCAGCACCGGCGGCGGATTGGCCGCGAGCGCGGCGGTCGCGACATCGATCGTCCGCGTCATCGTCACGGCCGGATCGGGGTCGGCGACGGGCACCGGGCACAGTATCTGCACGGCCTGTGCGCCGTCGATTGCCGACGCGATCGCGTTCGCGTCCGTCAGCTCGGCCATCACGACGTCGCAGCCGAGCTGCGCGAAACGTTCACGATGGCGTGGGTCGCGCAACACCGCGCGCACGGGATGACCGGCCTTGCGCAAGGCGGTCACGGTCGACTGGCCGACGTTGCCGGATGCACCGAAGATCACGAACACGATTCGCTCCTGGGGGAGATGATGGTGAGGTGATTGTCGGGTCGGACAGAGGGAACGGCGCGCAAGGAGGGATGAATACAGCAGGAAAAGATGGCGGATTCGGTGGCAGCTGCCATGCGGGTTGCCCACTGCTTCGCCTGTCGCTTCGAATCGTACAGTCTGCCTCGAGCCGAAGGCGCACGCGGCACCTCATATCCGGCGCGGCGCAATCGCTTCGCTATGCCTCGTTTCCGCTGCCCTCACCGTCATATGCGAGCCGCAGCCCCCCACGCGCCCCCGATCGCGCAATCTCGGTCGGCGTCGCGCCCAGCACGCGATTCATCCAGTTCGCCATGTGGCTCTGGTGTGCAAACCCCGCTTCGAGCGCGATCTGGCTGATACTGAGCCGCCCTTCGAGCAGCAACGCCTTCGCGCGCTCGACCCGCCGCCTCACGACGTACTGGTGCACCGGCATCCCGAGCGTTTCGCGGAACAGCACCTTGAAATGCGGCACGCTGATCGACGCGAGCGCCGCGAGTTCGGCGAGCGTCATGCGCCGGTCGAGGTTCGCTTCGACATAGTCGATCACGCGCGCGGCCGCTTTCGGCGCGAGCGTGCGGCGGCGCTCGCGGAACGCCGGCTGGCCGTCGACCAGCCGCGCGACGAGCGCCGTGCACAGGCTTTCCGCATAGAGCGGATCCGACGCGTCCTCCGCTTCGAGTTCGGCGGCCATCGCCCATGCGATGTGCTGCAGGCGCGGGTCGCGCACCTGCAGCCGGCGGCGGATCTGCCCCTGCGACGACTTCAGCTCGAGCTGTTCGACGGTCCGCCGCACGAAGGTGTCGCTGAGCGCGATATGGAGGATCCGGCAGTCGGCGCTGTCGGTCCACTGGCCGGGCAAGCCTGCCGGAATCACGTCGACGTCGCCATGCGCCTGGATGCGCGACACGCGCTCGCCGTCGCACACGCAATCCGCGCGAACGGGCGACCCGATATGCACGCCGATCCGGTGATGCTCGGCCGCCGGAATCCGGTAAGTGCCCGCGCGGATTTGCAGCAGCGACGCGCCGAAGCCCTGCCAGCCGAGCCCGCGGCTCGAGCGCAGGCTGACCGGGACGCCGTTGTCCGTCGGCGCCGCGAAAATCGCATCGCTCATGGCCTTCCTCCAGTGGATGGGGATGTCGAACGCGCATTGTGACGCGTTTTCGGGCCGCCTGCCGGCCCGCCGGCGGCGCGCCCGGGTCGAGCAGGAAAAGATCATCCGTTCCTGCTCATGGCCATCCTTGCGTGCGCGCCGGCGGGCGCCGCGCCGCTTACGATGACCCCATCCGACACCTACGGAGACCGTCATGCCCCATCAGTGCCTTGTCCAACGCGCAGCGTTCACCGTGCGCTCGCCCTCCGCCGCCCCGCGCCCGTCATCCGGCTCCCGCTCACGCTCCCGCGACGACCGCACCACGCTCGCCGCCTGGTGCCTGCGTATCGTCGGCTGGTACCGGCTCGAACGGCTGCTCGCGTCGATCCCCGACAGCAACGACGACTTCGGGCTCGTCTGACCCGCGCGTGGCCATCCGGCCTGCATCGTCCACCTACCTGCGCCGCCGCTCGTGCAGCGCCACCATCGCGCCGTCGATCACCGGTGCGCCCTGCTTGATCAGGAAATCGCGGAACAGCCCCGTGACCTGCGAAATGCGCCGGTCGGCGAGCGTGACCACATACCATTCGCGCTCGATCGGGTTGCCGGGAAACGGCAGTTGCCCGAGCAGCCCGGTGCGCAGTTCGAGTGCACACGCGTGCAGCGACAGGAACGCAACGCCGAGCCCCGCTTCGGCCATCTGCTTGATGGCCTCGTTGCTCGACAGTTCGGAGCCCACATGGAACCGGTAACCGGCATTCTTGAACAGGCTCTCGACGGTTGAGCGCGTACCCGCGCCGCGTTCGCGCACGAGCAGGTGCGCGGATTCGAGATCCTTCAGCGCGACACGCTTGCGCTGCATCAGCGGGTGCCCGGGCGCCGCGACGAACACCATCGGATGCTTCGCGAATTCGACCGCATGCGTGCGCAGTTCCTTCGGCGCGCTGCCCATCACCGCGAGATCGATTTCATGCGTTGCGAGCATGCGGATGATGTCGTCGCGATTTCCAACCTTGAAATAGGTTTTCACATGCGGACGCGTCGCGGTGAATTTCACGAGCAGCGGCGGAATCAGGTACTCGGCCGTCGTGATCGCTCCGATCCGCAGCGTGCCGCCGAGATCGCCCGTCAGCGCGGCCACTTCGTCGCCGGCCTCGCTCCATAGATGCAGGATCTCGCGCGCATAGCGCGACACGATCTCGCCGGCCGCGGTCAACTGCACCCCGCGCCCCACCCGTTGCAGCAACGCGGCGCCCACCGCCTCCTCGAGCAGGCGAACCTGCAGCGACACGGCCGGCTGCGTCAGGTTCAGCTCCTCGGCCGCCCGCGACACGCTGCCGAGCCGCGCAATCATGTCCAGCGCCTTCAGCTGCCGGAACGTCGCGGTCTTTCCTATAAGTGAATACATATGAGTCGCTTATAAACATTAAATTGTTCGCGTAGGTTCAAAACTATATCGTCGGTTCTTGAGCAATGTCATCCGAATCGTCATTCAGCGGGAGCCCAACATGGACAACAGCACGCCCAACCTTGCAACGGGCCGCGCACCGCGCCTGCCGCGCATCGTGATCGTCGGCGGCGGCGCCGGCGGCCTGCATCTCGCCACGCGTCTCGGCGATACGGTCGGACGCCGCGGGCAAGCCGAAGTCGTGCTCGTCGACCGCTACCCCACGCACTTCTGGAAGCCGCTGCTGCACGAAGCCGCGTCGGGCCACCGCGACCCGGCATCGCACACGATCGAATACGCGGCGCAAGCGAAGCGTCACGGTTTCCGCTTCGTGCAGGGCGCGTTGCAGCGGGTCGACCGCACGGCCCGCACCGCGACGATCGCGGCCGTGCAGGACGCGGACGGCACGGAAATCCTGCCGCAGCGCGAGCTCGGCTATGACGATCTCGTGCTCGCCGTCGGCAGCGTGACGAACTTCTTCAACGTGCCGGGTGCGGCGCGCCACGCGCTGCCACTCGAAAACCTCGACCAGGCCGAGGATTTCCGCCGGAAGTTCCTCGCGGCCTGCACGAAGGCGAATCACCTGGCCGAGCAGCAGCCCGCGCGGCGCGCGGCGCCGATCTGCATCAACGTGATCGGTGCGGGCGCAACGGGCGTCGAGCTGGCAGCGGCCTTGCGGGATGCGATCCAGCAACTGACGACGTACCGCTTCAAGGCGCTGGTGTCCGCGCGCGACGTGCATATCCGGCTGATCGAAGGCGGCCCGCGCATCCTGCCGGCGCTCGACGAGCGGCTGTCCGGCAAGATGCACGCGCAGCTTCGCGCGCTGAACGTCGACGTGCTGACCGATACACGCGTGGCGGAAGTCGGCGCGGACGCCGTGACGACCTCGACCGGCGAACGGCTCGCGAGCGACATCACGATCTGGGCGGCCGGCGTGGCAGGCCCCGCGTTCCTGCAGCAGATCAGCGATATCGCGCTCAATCGTTCGAACCAGGTGATCGTGACCGATACGCTGCAGACGCCGGACGACCCGCACGTGTATGCGTTCGGCGACTGCGCCGCATGCCCGACGGCCGGTGCGAACGGCTTCCTGCCGCCGCGCGCGCAGGTCGCCCATCAGCAGGCCGTGTACCTGGTGAACGCATTCGCGCGGCGGGTCGCCGGCAAGCCGGTGGCCGGCTTCACGTTCCGCGATGCGGGCACCGTCGTGTCGCTCGGGCACGCGGGCGCCGTGTACCAAGCCGACATCAGCGTGCGTTCGCGCTCGCTGATCGTCGATGGGCTTGCCGCGATCGGGCTGTACAAGTTCCTGTATCGCAAGCACCTGTTCAGCGTGGTCGGCGTGAAGCGTGCGCTGTTCCAGTCGCTGAGCCACTGGCTGCAAAGCCGCAACCAGCCATCGATCAAGCTGCACTGATCGCACCCGTTCACACGCGGTGTCGCAAGACGGCATATCGGGCGTGCATTGCTCGATATGCCGTTTTTCATGCGCACCTGTGCGGTGCATGCACCGCGTGCGCGAATCGGGTGCATCACATCGAAGGCCGTCGATACGATGCGCTTCGCGCGGAACATGCGGTGCGACACGCATTCCGCGCCCGCATTGGCTCGCCACCCCATTCATTAGCCGAATCGTATGGGTCGGATATAAATATTAATTGGTCGCGTTTTCGGGATCGACGCTAAGGTGTGTGGCATTCCCGTCGGCGAACGGATCATCACGTCTCTGAAGAGGAATCACCGTGGTTATCGAAGCCATCGTCACCCGTCTCGACGCAGCATTCGCTCAAATCGAAGCAACGCCGGATTCGCATGAGTCGCGCCATCAACGCGACGCGATCATCCAGTGGCTCGACCGGGCATCGGAAGAAGGATATCGACTCGGTCTCGTCACGACGCTGCCGGCCGCACGGCTCAGCGACATGTTCGAAGGCCAGTTCGGCCGCGCGAACCTCGACCGCTTCTCGGTCGTCGTCACGGACGCCAATCAGCAGGACTCCGGATCAAACCGGCATCCTTTCGACGTCGCGCTGCAGGCACTCGGCGTGCCGCCCGAGCGCGCGGTGGCGATTGCGAGCAGCGAACCGGAACGCCGCGAAGCTGAGCATTTCGGCCTGTCGCGCTGCGTGAACATCACCGACACCGTGCGCTCGATCGTATCGGCCGGCCTGCACTGAACGCCGGCACACGGGCCGGCGGTGGCCGGCCTGCCGCGATCCGGCGGCAATCCGACGATTGCCCGACTCATTTCTGACATTCTGCTGTCAAAGTCGCTTGCAACACTTCCGGGCTTGACCGATCCCTCCCGGAGACGGGACGACGCGAACCTGCATCGTCCCGCCCGTTGCACGCCACGATGACACGCCCGATCCGCACCGCCACCGCCTTCGCGATTACCTGCCTGCTGCTCGCCGCCTGCGGCGGGGACGACTCGACACCCCTCGCGGCCTCCGCCGACAACAGCGGTTCGACGCCCGCGCCGCAGCCGCAGCCTCAGCCCAAGCCGACACCCGCGACTTATTACCAGACGAAGACGCCGTACCGGCCGCAGCAGGACGCCGCAACGTACGAAGCGCCGCCCGCCGGCTACGCGCCCGTCTATACGGAACTCGTCGCGCGCCATGGCTCGCGTGGATTGTCGGGCTTCAAGTACGACGGCGCGATCTACGCGATGCTGGTCAAGGCCGAGGCCGACGGCGCACTGACCGCGCTCGGCGCGCAGCTCAAGGCCGACACGTACGCGATGATGAAGGCCAATGCGCTGCTCGGCTATGGCGTGGCGGGCATCTCGACGCCCGGGTATGGCAACCTCACGCAAACCGGCATCCGCGAACACCAGCAGCTCGCCGCACGTCTCGCGCAGCGGCTGCCCGCGTTGTTCACGGCCGGCAACCGGCAGGTCGTCGTCGTCAACTCGGGCCAGGATCGCGCGGTCGACAGCTCGACGGTTTTCTCCGCGTCGCTCGTGGCTGCACAGCCGGCGCTGGCCACGGCGATCACGCTGCCCGCCGCGCCGTCCGGCTATCCCGCGAACGCGCCGGTCGCGCAGCCGGCCGGCACCAACCGCTTCCTGCTGTATTTCCACTCGCTGAAGCCGGCCACCGATCTCGTGACCGATACAGGCAATCCGTACTACGCGACCTACCAGGCGAGCCAGGCTTACCAGGCCTATGCGAACGACGCGACGGTGGCCGCGAAGCTCAACGCGATCAAGGCCGCGCCGCAGGCAGCCGACATCGCGCAAACCGTGTTGTCCACACTCGTGTCCCAGGTATTCATCGCGAAGCTCGGCACCGACGGCTACACGTTCGCGAACACGGGCACCTATGCATTCACGTCGGCGGACGGCAAGTTCACCAACACGCTGAAGGGCGACGGCAAGACGAAGATCGCGACGGCCGTCGATGCGGTGAACGTGCTGTACAACCTGCTGCAGGTCGCGCCCGCGATGACGGCGGAAACCGGCGGCGTCACGATGGAAAAGTACATCGGTGCCGAGCAGGCGCAGTACCTCGCATATCTGCAGGATGCCGAGGACTACTACCAGAAGGGGCCCGGCATCCAGGAAGCGAACCCGGTCACGTACCGGATGGCGAAGGTGTTGCAGGACGATTTCTTCGGCGAAGTCGATGCGATCGCACGCGGCGACCTGACCCGCGCCGCGAAGCTGCGCTTCACGCACGCGGAGGTCGTGATTCCGTTCGCATCGATCATGAACCTGAAGAACGTGTTCGTGCCGACGCCGCAGGCGCAGACCTACACGTACGCGAACAACCCGTGGCGCGGTGACCAAGTGTCGCCGATGGCCGCAAACATGCAGTGGGACGTCTATCGCAACGGCTCGCGTCTCATCGTGAAGATGCTGTACAACGAACGCGAAACGGATTTCCAGGCCGCGTGCGACGGCGCGAAGATCGCGCCGGGCAGCCACTTCTACGACTACGCGGGGTTGAAGCAGTGTTACGGGTATCAGTGAGGTGACGCGGGACGCGCATGCCGCGACAAGCACGTTCGAAACCCGCACGACGCAGCGCGTCCGGGTTTCAGCGTGCGCTCGCCGGTTCGCTAGATCTTGCGGACGCCGTTCTGAAGCAGCGTCCGGTGCAGCGCGGCCAATTGCGGCTCCGCAAGCCCCCGCTTCGGTATGAGGCGGAACATCACCGCCGATTGATAAAGCAGGATCACATAACGATCCTCGCTCCAGTGAACCAGATCTTCACAGCGAAGTGTCTCGCGCGAGGTCGGGGTTTCGACGACGAAACATTCGCTGCGCCAGACGACCGTGTGCGGCTGATGGAGTGTCTTTTGCTGGTGGTAGATCTTGCGAGCGGCACGACGCAACGCCAGATGATTGAGCAACGGCACGCCGATCGTCACCACCGCCGCGATTCCCGCTATCCACCAGACATTGCGCCATTCCAGCCAAGCGCCCGTTACCACCCGGAAGCCACCGAAAAACAGGACGATGTACGCGATCACCACGATCGCGAATGACTTGAGCAGATATTTCCAGTGATATCTGCGCCAAAGATTCAGGCGGTAAGCGTGGACCAGGTCATCCACGGTCAATTGAAATACGATCTCGGTATCGCTCATGCGCGGGCTCGGAATGGTCGCTGTTTTTATGCTTGCGCGGGATGTTTCACCACAAGCGCCGCGATCCGGACAGCCGGCGACGCGTGCGCAGGGTGACCTGCAACCGAAGCCACGCGAAATCGCCGGCCATTCGATGCATGGGCCGTCAATATACATGTGCGGAACAAGGGCTTTGCCGAATTGCGTATCGGTGACGGCCCTCAGCCTTTCGGGCGCGCCCTTCCGAGGGTCACGAAACCTTCTCGCCCCGCCGCCCGCCGGCCCTCTCCGGTTCGACCAGCATGACCTCGATCCGCTCCTTGCCCTTCCCGGTATTCCTGCGCTTGAGCGTCAGCATGCCGATCTCGCCGGTCGACGCCGGATGCGTGCCGCCGCACGCCATCGTCGCGAAGCCGTCGACTGTCCAGTATCGGCGTTGTGCGTCGACGTCGCTGAAGTCGGTCACGATGCGCAGGTCGCGCTTTGACAGGTCGACCGCGGCCGATTCGATCTCGGGAAACAGCGGCGCCAGGCTCGCGTCACTCGCGAAATCGATGCGCGCCTTGTCCTGCCCGATATGCGCACCGATGCGCTCGATGCCGGGCCTGAGCCGATAGACCAATTGCAGCACCATTTCCGCCGCGAAGTGCAGACGCATCAGCCGGTACCGCCGCGTCCAGTCGATGCGCCAGGTCACGCGATCGCCGACGCTCAGCGAATGATCGCGCGGCAGCGTATAGACGATGTCGAGGCCCTGCTTTTCGGACCGGATAGCCGCCCAGCGACCCCGAGTCGCTTTCCTGTCCGCCCGAAAACGCAAAGAAGAGGGTCGCGTCCACCTGCACGCGATCGCCGTCGACGTGGCTGACGACGGTATCCAGCGTCGTCCGGTAGGGATCGTCCCAGAATACTTTCTTCGTCATTGCCCGCCGTGCCTTTCGCCGAGGAAAACACGCAGGCTAGCCGGATCGCGTACCCGTGGCTTGTACGATCTTGCGCCCTTGTGCCGACGCCCCCTCGTCAGGCATCGCATACGATGCTGTCGCGGTCTCCCCCTCGCCCTTGCGCTCGACACGCCACGTACGAATCGACCGATGCCCCGGCCGCTCCCATTCGGGCGGCATCCACAGGTGTTTCAGCCGCTGCAGGACGGGCCCGGGTGCAAGCACGTCGCGCCACATGTCGACGAATTCGTGCAGGTTGAGCACCAGGAAGTTGTACGAACGAATCTGCTGCGTGATCCCGTAGTCGACCGGTTCCGTTTCCTCGACGTACGTGCCGAACAGGCGATCGAAGATGATCAGCACGCCGCCATAGTTCCTGTCGATGTAACGCGGATTGCGGCCGTGATGCGCGCGATGGTTCGACGGCGTATCGAACACGTACTCGAACCAGCGCGGCAGCCGCCCGATCGCTTCGGTATGCACGAAGTACTGGTACGCGAGATCGACCGCGAGCAGGAACAGCACGACCGCGGGCGGGATGCCGAGCCATACCGGCGGCAGGTAGAACACGAACACGCCGACGAACGCGTTCAGCAGCGACTGCCGCATCGCCGTCGTGAAGTTCATCACTTCGCCGCTGTGATGCGGCACGTGCGCGGCCCAGAACCAGCGCACGCGGTGCGACGTGCGATGAAACCAGTAGTAGCAGCACTCCACGACGACGAAGATCGGCACGATCGTGAAGCCGTTCACCGGCACGTCGAACAGCCGGTGCCGGTAGACCCACGCGAAGATCGCGCCCGTGAACAGGAGCCCCATCACGGTCTCGGCCACCTGATAGCCGGCGCCGAGCGACAGGTTCGCGACGATCTCCTTCCAGCGAAACGGCGCGCGGCGGCCGCGTCCGGTCATCACCGCGTATTCGATCGCGAACGCGATCAGGAAGACCGGCGTCATGCCGATCAGCAGCACCTGCTTCCAGTCCACGTCGTTACCCAGGAACGCATGGAGCCACGTCATCCACTCGGTCGGCATGTTCACGGCCTCGATCAGGAACTGACCGGCAGTATGGTCGCGCACGGGTCGCCCCGCGTTGACACTTGCCGACGATTACTTGACACTTTCCGCCATGCCCGCCGCCTCCCCGCTATCGACGCAGCGCATCTACTACTCGAGCACCTACGTGCGGCTGCTGTTCGACTATCTGTCCGAGCAGGGCAAGGATGCCGCGCACGTGCTCGGCGAGGCGCGGCCACCCGACGACGATCGCGGGCTGACGCTGTACGCGAGCGCCCACTGGCGGCGCCTGCTCGAACGTGCGGTCCGTGCGCTCGACGATCCGCTGCTCGGCCTGCACGTCGGCCAGCGAATCACGCCCGCCCATCTCGGTGCGCTCGGCTACGCATTGCATGCCTGTCGCGATGCCGGCACCGCACTCGCACGCTGGCAGCAATACGAACACCTGATCGCAAACGTCGCGCGCATGGAAGTGCGAGTCGGGGAGACGTCGGTCGAGATCGAATGGCACGACGCGCCCGAGCCGCTCGGCCCGCTCGTCGACGAAGTCGCGCTGACGGCCATCGTCCAGTTCGCGCGCAACATCACCGGCACGCGTCACGGGCCCGACGAGGTCTGCTTCGTGCACCCGTCGCCCGCCGACGAACGGCCGTATGTCGACTATTTCGGCTGCCCGGTGCGGTTCGGCCAGCCGGTGAACCGCCTCGCGTTCCCGCTGCACCTGCTCACGCAGCCGCTGCGCCAGCCGGATGACGCGCTGCTGCAGATGATGGAACGCCAGGCGAGCGCGCTGCTTGCCGAGCTGCGGCAGACGGACGATCTCGAACAGTCGGTGCGCGAAGCCGTCGCGCGCCTGCTGACGCAGGGCGAAGCAAGCGTCGAACAGATCGCGTCGGACCTGCATGTGTCGTCGCGCACGCTGCATCGACGCCTTGCCGAACTCGGGCTCAACTTCCGGATACTGCGCGAGGACACGCGGCGGCGGCTCGCGATCGACCATCTGAACGATCCCCGGCTGACGCTCGCGGAAATCGCCTGGCTGCTCGGCTATTCGGAACACAGCGCCTTTACGCGCGCCTTTCGGCGCTGGACCGGCGAATCGCCGCGGCAGTGGCGCAGCCGTCAACCTGCGCGGGCAGCGAAGGTCGCGCGCGGCTGAGCGCGACGCGCCAGCGCGCCGCCGACGAACTCGCGTCCGCCCGCGCGGTCGAACGAGCATCGCCGGAGAATCCCATGAAACACGTTGCCACTGCCGCTGTCCTGACCCTGCTGGTCGCCGTCAGCTTGCCGGCCATCGCCGGCGCACCATCCGGCAGCGCCGAGCCGGCGCCCGTTCAAGCGCACGCGAAAAACTGCGTCCCGTCCCGCGACGCCACGCGCGACACCGGCTCGCCGTCGAAGGCGCCGCCGATCCGCGTATGCGTCAGTGACGCCAATACGCAACTGAACCTGCCGTGGTTCCTGACCGACGTGCTCACCGCAGTGGACACGCATCAGTCGGGCGGTGATCTGCTCCGCAAGATGCGCAACGATTTCTGAATCGCGGCTCGCGCGACGCGCCGGCACCGTATCGTTCACTCACCTTCAGACGCTCGCAGCACCTGCATGAATGCGCCGACCCTGCCGGCCCGCATCGCGGAGGCGGCAATGCTGCACAGCAGCGCGAGCCATTCCTTTCGCTCACCTTTCGAAGGCGACCCATGTTCACCGCTGATGGCGTTGTAGCGCGGCGTACCGCGCGAAGCGAGCGCGCGATCGGGCAAGACGTTGCGGGCCTGCCCGTTCACGTCGATGCGGATCCACAGCGAACCGCCGTCGGCTGCGGCTGCACCATCGGTCACGATGACCGTGGGCACGGCATCTTCCATCCCGAAGCTCGGGCAAGCCGCGCGACCATATCGCGCGGCGACCGATCGCAGGCCGCCGGCAGGTCGACAAAGACAGCATCCCGAAAGAGTGTTTCGTGTCGAGACACAATCACAAAAATACACTAATTGTTGAATAACAATATTACGTAATCTCTCATCGCATCTTATACTTGCCGCGCACCATCCTCGTGCCAAGAGACGGTGTCTTTTCGTCCCGGCCGCAAGACCATGCGGCCGGGGTTTTTTTCGGTGTGCTACGTCAATATTCATGCGCCATAGGCACATGTTCATCGACGCAAGCCTCCGAAATGAATGGCCGATTGCGACGGGGCTGCCGCACATACCCGTCGCGACCGTAGAATCGATCGCATCGCGATACCAGCGCGCACAACGTATCGCCCGACCCAGGCATGACGCGTGCGCGCCGTTCGCGTGTCGACCGGCTCGACTTGCCTCTCCCTACACACAACACCGAAGGCGACCGCGGGAATGTCGGCGTTCACGCCAGGCTCGAAGGCAGTTTTCCAGCACAGCGGTGCGTGGCCGCGAGTCGTCTTTTTCGTCGCCGTAATCGTTTGCGTGCTCGTGCCGGCATGCGCGATCGCGCTTGCCGACCGCTATGCGCGCGATGCCGTCACCGAGCACGAACGCGTCATCGCGAACGACATCGTGGCCTCGGTGGACCGCATCCTCGACGGTGCGCGCCTGCGCCACGTGGACGAACTGACCGCGCTCGTCGGACGGCCATGCCCGGCAGTATTCCGGACGCTCGCCGAGATAAGCACTCGCCTGCGCTACCTCCGCGCCGTTGCGCTGGTGCACGACGGTCGCGTCATGTGCTCATCGGCGCTGGGGGCGATCGACTTGCCGCTCGACGCGTACATACACGAGCCGGAACCGGGATCGACGCGCGTCACGTTATTGCGCCAGACGCCGTTCCAGCAGGGCATCCCCGTGCTGCCCGTGTTCTACGCCACCGCGCCCGGTGCGGGGGTGCTCTACCTGATCGAAGGCGACTACGTGGCCGACGCGCTCGCGCATGGCGCCCGCTACGGGACGGAAACCGCGACGCTGTCGATCGCGGGTTCGGGCCATCTCGATCAGCACGGGAAGTTTTCGCCGGAATCCGCCGCGGAACCCGCGGGCGGAAGCACGATCATGTCGCTCCGCTGGCCGTTCACGGTGCAGGTTGCCGCATCCGCGCGCTATACGTCGCAGGTCCGGCAACACTATCGGCTGATCGGCATCACGATCGTGCTGCTGGCGGATGGCCTCGTGATGGCGGCCTACCTGCTGGCGATGGCGCCGCGCCGGCTGCTGCTGAAGGCCGTGCGCAACGCACTCAGGCGCGACGAGCTCCATGTCGTGTACCAGCCGATCGTCGATGTCGGGACGCGCAGGACCGTCGGCGTCGAGGCGCTGCTGCGCTGGCAGCATCCCAAGTGGGGGGCCATCAGCCCGGCGGTGTTCATCCCGCAGATCGAATCGAGCGCGGTGCTGCCGAAAGTGACCGAATTCGTGCTGCGGACAGCCGTGTCGGAGCTGTCCGCGCTGACGCCGTCCGCGCCGCTGCGCATCGCCGTCAACATCGCGCCGAAGGATCTCGAGCGCACGCGGTTCGTGTCCGTCGTCGAGGAGGCGATTCGCGCGCTGCCGCCCGGCTTTACGCTGGTGCTCGAAGTCACCGAGCGCATCCTGCTCGAGAAGAACGCGCGGACCACCGCGATCTTCCACGCGCTGAGGGCAAAAGGCGCGAAGTTCGCGATCGACGATTTCGGCACGCATCACAGCAATCTCGACATGCTGTCGCGCTTTCCCTTCGACTACGTGAAGATCGATCGCCAGTTCGTTTCGCAACTGAACGGCGGCAGCGTGAGATTGATCGAAGGGATCGCGTCCGTTGCGCATCACTACGACCTGAAGATCATCGCGGAGGGGGTGGAGACCGAAGTGCAGCATCGTGCGCTGCATGCGGTCGGGATTCACTATGCGCAGGGCTATCTGTATCAGCGGCCGCAGCGGCTGGCGCATTTGAAGCAAGATTTCGCGTGGGCGCCGCTGTAGGGGCGGCGTCGCCGACACATCCGCACCGACGGCTGCTCATCGACGCGCACGCGGCTCTTTGCCAGGGTGACATCACCGACGGGGCATGATGGAACGATCGAGCACGACGGGCGTGTTTGGGATGCCGGTTCGAGTCCGGTCCCCGGCACCCGCTTCAAGTCAGTCAACGTTCGATCGCGTAAAAAACCCGGGAAATCGCCGAGTTTCCCGGGGTAGTTTGTTCGCCGGTGCTGACGTGCGTGCCTTCGCGCGCTCATGTATCGGGGCTGTCATCCGCATCCGCCGCGCGGCGTGTCAGTCGAACGTACGCACCAAGGCGGACGCCTTGGTTGCGATCAACCAGTTGCCCTCCACCTTATGCATGACGAAGTGATCGTTGAACAGCCTGTTTCCGATCCGCACCCGCACCGTCGCCGTTGAAAGGCCGTCCGAGATATTCTCCATCGAGAGGATCGCTTCATCTCTCGGCGCGCCCGTCGATCGCGGACTCGGCCTCCCGTTGATGAGCGCCGCATACTCCCGCGATGACAGGATGCGCAACTGGCCCTCATCCAGCCACTGAATCAGGCAACTCGGGTGAAAGACCTTGTCGAAGTCACGGCTCTTCGGCTCATAAGCCAAATTGAAGTAGTCCTCGATCAACGCGGCTACGGCTTGGGTCTGGGTCATGGCTGGCTTTCCTCGGTAGTGAACGGCTCGTATAGTGAGCGACCCTCCCCACCCTCGGCTACGGCGACCCGGTTATCGCTGCCATTACAGGAACACATGGATCATGGAAGACCTCGATGGGGGACTCGTCAGCGGCTTGCTCGTCCTCGCAGCCCTGGCCGAATCCGGGAGCTTCGGCCGTGCGGCATCTCGTCTGGGCAAGACGCAGCCGGCGGTCAGTCGCGCCATCCAGCGACTGGAGGATCGTCTGCGTGCGAAGCTCGTGCATCGCACCAGCCGGCACGTCGAAGTGACGGACGCCGGCCATGCGCTGCTGTCGAAGGTGCTGCCGTTGCTCCAGGGAATCGAAGAGGCGACCACCAGCGCCTCGGACCAGACCTCGATTGTCAACGGTACGCTCCGCGTGGCGTGCGATGCCGTGTTCGCCCGCCTTGTGCTGGCACCGGAGCTGGCCCAGTTCATGAAGGCCCACCCCGCCCTTCAACTGAAGCTGGAGACCCGCAACGACCTCTCGGACCTGGTAAGCGACGGATTCGATCTCGCCATCCGGTTCGGACCGCCAACCGTTTCAACCCTGGTTTGCCGCCGGCTATACAGTCCGCGGGTCCTGACTGTAGCCGCGCCGTCGTACCTGGAGCAACGCGGTCGGCCGAGGTCGCCGCAGGATCTTGTCGATGATGGCCATGAATGCATACTTGCCATCGACCCGGCTACCGGCAGACCCTTCGAATGGGAGTTCTGGCGTGGCAACGAGAAAGTGAAGGTGGCCGTCAGCGGGAACCTGACGCTCACGGACGCGGGCACCAAAATCGGCGCCTGCGTTGCCGGCTACGGGATCGCTCAGGTAATCGACCTCGGGATCGACACGCACCTGCGTGCGGGCACGCTGGAGCCGGTTCTGACGGACTGGCGCGACGAGACGTTCCCCCTTTACGTCTACTATCCCAGCCGGAACCATGTTCCGGCCAAGGTCAGGGCGTTCATCGACTTTGTTGCCGGCATGATGCCCGGACTACAGTCGAAAAACCCTGGCGAGTGCCGGCAGCCGTCGCCCACCCTGCTCGAGACGCTGCGGCGCGAGTAGTCCCCTTCTTGCCGTCGCGCGCCTGACCTTCCGTTTCAACCGTTATCGCCATGTCCTCTCGTCCATAGCGTGGCGTGGATATCGCCCGGCGGTCGATTCATCTTTTCGTCGGCACAGCCCGGGTCAGATGCGAAACGGCATCCTCATTCGCCTGCCCGCGAACGGTCGGACCTGCCGTCAAGCGCTTCGAGAAATCGGGGCGCTGTCCGGCCCGCACAAGATCGTGCCTCGCTCAATGGCTTCCTGCCACCTGTTGCCACACACGCCGCCGCCGGCACGACCTCCATTCAAGCGCTAAAATCCGCCGCCTGGGCATCCACGACGGGCAAGCGTTTTGACGGAGTTCGAGCAGGGTTTCATCCTCACCCGCCACTGGCGGGACACCGCGTCCGGCATCGAGATCGAGTTCTGGCTGGCAACCGGACACGGTCCGCGCCGCGTGCGGTTGCGCCCGCAGGAAGCCGTCGCGTTCATTCCGGCTGAACAGCAGACGCTCGCCGAACGCGCGCTGGCCGGCGAGCGCGAGGCCGAGTTGCGCCCGCTCGCGCTGCGCGACTTCCGGCAGCGCCCGGTCGTCGGCCTCTATTGCAAGCGTTATCGCCACCTGTCCGGGCTGCAGAAGCGCCTCGCGGCAGCCGGCGTCGACGTCTACGAAGCCGACGTGCAGCCGCCCGACCGCTACGCGATGGAGCGCTTCATCACGGCATGCGTGCAGTTTCGCGGCCAGCCCGGCCGCAACGGCACACTGACCGACGCCGAACTGAAAGCCGCGACCGGCTATCGCCCGGCGCTGCGCTGCGTATCGCTCGACATCGAAACCAGCGTTCACGGCGAGCTGTATTCGATCGCGCTCGAAGGCTGCGGGCAACGGCAGGTCTACATGCTCGGCCCGCCGAACGGGGGCGACGGTGACGAAGCGGGCGCGATCGACTTCCGCCTCGACTACTGCGACAGCCGGCCCGCGATGCTCGCGCGGCTCAACGAATGGTTCGACGAACACGATCCCGACGCGGTGATCGGCTGGAACCTCGTACAGTTCGACCTGCGCATCCTGCACGCACACGCGGAGCAATACGGCGTGCCGCTGAAGCTCGGGCGCGGCGGCAGCGTGCTCGACTGGCGCGCGCACGGCCAGCAGCCCGACCACTTCTTCGCGGGTGCGGCCGGCCGGCTGATCCTCGACGGCATCGACATGCTGAAATCCGCGACGTGGACGTTCCCGTCGTTCAGCCTCGAATACGTGTCGCAGGCCCTGCTCGGCGAAGGCAAGTCGATCGACAACCCGTACCAGCGGATGGACGAGATCCAGCGCCGCTTCGATCACGACAAGCCGGCGCTTGCGCGCTATAACCTGAAGGACTGCGAGCTCGTCACGCGCATCTTCGACAAGGCCGACCTGCTGTCCTTCGCGCTCGAACGCGCGAGCGTGACGGGCCTCGCGGCCGATCGCACCGGCGGGTCGGTCGCGGCCTTCACGCACCTGTACCTGCCGCGCATGCACCGGCTCGGCTATGTCGCGCCGAACCTCGGCGACGTGACGGGGCAGAACAGCCCCGGCGGCTTCGTGATGGATTCGCGCCCCGGGCTGTACGACTCGGTGCTCGTGTTCGACTACAAGAGCCTCTATCCGTCGATCATCCGCACGTTCCTGATCGATCCGGTCGGGCTGATCGAAGGGCTCGCGAACCCCGGCGACGATGCATCGGTGCCCGGCTTTCTCGGCGCGCGCTTCTCGCGCACCGCGCACTGCCTGCCCGATATCGTGCGCCGCGTGTGGGAAGGCCGCGACGATGCGAAACGACAGCGCAACGCACCGCTGTCGCAGGCGCTGAAGATCATCATGAACTCGTTCTACGGCGTGCTCGGCTCGACGGGCTGCCGCTTCTTCGACCCACGCCTCGCGTCGTCGATCACGATGCGCGGGCACGAGATCATGCACCGCACGCGCGAGCTGATCGAAGCGCAGGGCTACGAAGTGATCTATGGCGATACCGATTCGACGTTCGTGTGGCTCGGCCGCGCGCACGACGACGACGCAGCCGGCGCCAAGGGCCGCGCACTCGTCGAGCACGTGAACCGCTGGTGGCAGACGCACCTGCGCGACCACTTCGGGCTCGAGAGCGCGCTGGAGCTGCAATACGAGCGGCACTACCGCCGCTTCCTGATGCCGACCGTGCGCGGCGCGGAGGAGGGCAGCAAGAAGCGCTACGCAGGTCTCGCGGCAGCGGCCGGCGGCGGCGAGGATCTCGTCTTCAAGGGGCTCGAAACGGTGCGCACCGACTGGACACCGCTCGCGCAGCAGTTCCAGCGCGAGTTGTACCGGCGCGTGTTCAACCGCGAGCCGTACCAGGATTTCATCCGCGACACCGTGCGGCGCACGCTGGCCGGCGAATTCGACGACCAGCTCGTCTACCGCAAGCGCGTGCGCCGGCCGCTGCGCGAATACGAGCGCAACGTGCCGCCGCACGTGCGCGCGGCGCGGATCGCCGACGAGTTCAACCAGGCACAGGGCCGGCCGCTGCAGTATCAGCGCGGCGGCTGGATCAGCTACGTGATGACGACGGCTGGCCCCGAGCCGCTCGAAACCATCCGCTCGCCGATCGACTACGCGTTCTACCTGAGCCGCCAGCTGCAGCCCGTCGCGGACGCGATCCTGCCGTTCCTGCGCGACGATTTCGAACGCGTGATTTCCGGGCAGGGGCAGTTGTTTGGCGACTGATGCAACGGCACCGCGCTGCCCACTCTTGCTCGTTCTGAAACACTGCAGTCACGGATTCTCCATTTATCCGGGCGGTCCGGGTTCCTAAACTCGTCTCGTCGGTTCAGCCAAGCGAATGCGTGCAGGACCGTAACGAAACCGTCTGAGGAAATCGTGAAATCCATCATCGTCACCATCGCCACCGTCGCCGCTACCGCCACCGTTCTCCTCGCCGCACCGGCCGTGTCGTACGCGCAGTCGTCGCACTCGACGCTCACGCGCGCCCAGGTACGCCAGGAGCTGTTCGACCTCGAATCGGTCGGCTACGACCCGATCGCCGCCGATGACGAGAACTATCCGGGCGACATCGTCGCCGCGCAGGAGCGCCTGGCCGCCAAGCGCCTCGCCGAACGCAAGCATGCCGAAACGGCCTATGGGTCGAACGGCGTACCCGTTACGGAGTCGAGCGCGCCGGCCGTGGCCGCGGTGAAGCAGTAACGCGCCGCCGGTCGCGTCGGGGAAGCACGCCCTGGCGTGCCTCCCGCGGCCCATCCGGCTAAAATACCGGCCTGCTGCGCCTCCCGCCGCGGCCGGAGGACATTCAACATGACCGCACGTCGCGGTGCCGCGGTCGTCATCGCACCCGGCCATCAGACAGCCAGCCTGTCGAACGCCCAGAAAACGTTCAATACGCTCGTCAAGCAAATCGAGCGGCGGCGCGAGCGTCTCGGCGCGTGGGAAGCCGTCATGCCGGCCTTCCAGAAGAAATTCGTCGACGGCCTGCTGCCGCTCGAGCAGGCGTCGACCGCATTGCGGATCCGCTTGCTCAATCTGCTCGACGACGCATTCCTGCAAAAAGGATTGAGCAAGGCCGAGCAACGCACCCTTTCCGAACTGATCGCCGGGATGGCGCGCGACCTGCTCGACGTGAGCGATGACGCGCAGGTGAAAATCATCCATGACCGGCACAGCGCATCCGGAGACGATGCCACCGCGCCGGTCGATCGCGCACCGGCGAAGCCGGAACCGGAGCCGATGCCCGGCGTTGCACCGGCAGACGATCTCGACACGCTGTCGCCCGACGAACTCGCCGAGCGCATGCAGGCCGAACTCGACGAGCAGTTCAGGCGTGACATGGCCGCCCACGAGGCCCGCGAGGCGCAGCGCGCGAAACGCAAGAAAGCGCCCCGGCAATCGGCAGCAGCGGCGAAGCGCGAAGCCGAGCAGGCCGAATCGAGCAAGTCGATCCGCGAGGTCTATCGCAAGCTCGCGAGCGCGCTCCATCCCGATCGCGAGACCGATCCGCAAGAGCAGGCGCGCAAGACCGTGCTGATGCAGCGGGTCAACCACGCGTATGCGAAGGGCAATCTCCTGCAACTGCTGGAACTGCAGCTGGAAATCGAACAGATCGACCGGCGCGCAATCGACGGCCTGAGCGAAGACCGGCTGACACGCTACAACGGCATTCTCGAGGAGCAGCTCCGCGAGCTGGATCAGGAGATCCAGCACGTCGAAACCGGCTTCCGGCGGACTTACGGGATCGCGCCGTCGGTCAAGGTCGCGCCCGACACCGTGATGCGCATGCTCACGCGCGACATCGCCGGCATGCAGCGCAGCAACCACGACCTGACCGTGGCGCTGCACGCATTCGACGACCCGGAAAAGGTCCGGGACTGGCTGAAGGACATGAAGCGCCGACCCGCTTCGTCCCGGTTCGACGACGAGCCGTTCTGAACGCGCACGCGCCTCCGGCCGAACGGAACGGCGGCACGCGGGCCGCCGTCGCTTGCTCAAGCGTCCCGCGTCACGCCCGGTGCCCCGAGATCGGCCCCGCTTCGCCGGTCAGGTTGAAGATGCTGTCGATCCACGCAAGAAACGTCGAGAACGTGAAGTCCGACCACTGCTGCGTGCGGAACGCCTTCATTACCGGCGTATCGGCCGGGTCCTGCTGGTTCAGCAGGTTGTCGACGAACGTACCGATATCCGCGTCGATGCCGTTCTCGTGGATCCCCGACCCGGTAAAGCTGACCGCCGTCACCTGGTGGTTGTCGATGAAGTCGTTGCGCGCCCACGGCATGAAGTAACCGAAGTTCGGCAGCGGGTTCAGCGTCTGCTTCAGCCCGTCCAGCTCCTGGTCGAACATCGCGAGCGACAGCGCATCCTTCGTCGCGTCGTCGGGCGCCGCGATCACGGCCGGCACGAACGCGCGATAGTGATACGCGGCGATGATCTTGTCGCGCCGGTAGCTCGAGAAGCCGAAGCGGTCGTGCGGGAATGTCGCCGACAGCGCCGCATACGCGCTCCCCATGTTGCCCGGATCGAAATGGCGGGTCAGCCGGCTGTTCACGGTGATCATCCCGTCGGGGCCCGTCATCCCCCACTCGGTGCGCACCCGGTCGTACAGGCCGACCGACGGATGCGTGGCCGCGTCCGCATCGAACGGCGTGTTGAACACGGTGCCGGCGTCGTCGAGCAGCGAACTATGCGCCTGCGGCTGCAGCGTGTTGCGCAGCGTCGCGTAGTTCGCGAGCGTGCCGTAGCCGCCCGCGCTCATCCCGTACACGAGCAGCCGGTTCGGCTTGCCGAAGCCGTGCGACGTCAGCCACTGCGCGACGGCCTGGATGTTCTTCAACCCGCTGTAGTGCTGCAACCGCCAGTCGCCGCTCGGCGACGTGTAGTTGCGCACGGCGCTGCCCATGTGGATATCTCCGGTGCAATAGGGCACGAAAACCTGTGTCCACTGCTGCGTCTCGACCTTCGGTTCGCCGACGAGAATGTGCGCGAGATCCATCCGCGTGAGCAGCGGCGACAGGAACGACGACAGCAGGCTCTCGTTCGCCGTGCCGTTCATGTAGTTGTGCGGGATGCCGTCCGGGTTGAAACCGCCGAGGCCGGCCTCGGCGCCGGTCGATGTCTGCGTGCAGGTGCCGTAGTCCCAGCACGCGCCGCCCGGCTCCATCATGTACAGCAGGTTGTCCGACTGCGCGCGATTGATGTAGAAGCGCATCGGCGTGCCGTTGCCGCACGATGCACCGGTGCTTTCTGGCAACGTCACTTCGTACCACGAATAATAAGGAATCGACGGATCCGGCATCGTCGTATCGGCCGCCTGGCCGTTCAGTGCCGCGCAACCGAGCAGCGCGGCAACGGCCGCGCGCAGCAGGCATCGTGCTGTGGACATCTCCCCTCCTTGTCGATGGACATGACGCGGCCGCCGGGCGCCGTCCCGGCGTCGCGGATTCGGCGCTCAGTGCACGCCGGACGGTGAAGCGCCGTCGAACAGCTGGACACGCAACGCCTGCAGGCGCTGCGCGATGACGGCTTGCTGCTGGTCGGGATCGGGAATGCTCGCCTGAACCTGCCGGACGACGTCGCGGCTCTGCTGTTCGTACGAAAGATAGCGCGGGTCCTGCGCCGGCGACGGGCCGAGCGTCTGCTGCGCATAGGCGTCCCATTGCGCACGCATCGACCGGATCGCCGCGCTGCGTGTCGCGGGATCGGCTTCGGTATCGGTGAGCAGCGCCGCGCTCAGCGCTTCGGCCTGCACGGGCACGATCTCGTTGCGCGCGACATGGTCGGGCAGTTCGTCGAGAATCCGGCGCGCGAGTGCGGCGCGCTCCGCTTGCGGCATGCTGTTGCGGCGATCGCCGTACGCGGCGACCTCGTCGCGAAAGCGCGCGAATGCGACGATGCGCTTCACTTCGGCATCCGCATCGGGCCGCCCTGCCAGGCTGCGACGCAGGGCATCGACGTCGAGCCGCCGTTCCTCGGGGCCGCGCGTCGCGGCGCCGGCGCCGGTGCCGAACGATTCGGCCGCGCCTGGCGCCACGCTCGCCGTCGCAGCCGGTGTGCCGGATGACGCGGCTTGCGCCGGTGTCGTCGCTTCATATCGCCAGACTGCAACGACGGCCACGCCGATCGCCGCGATCGCGCCCGTGCGCCGCCAGAGTGCCCTGTTCTTCTTCACGTCGCCTCCTCGTCACGTCATGCCGTTCTTCGCCGGTGCATCCGCGAGTAGGTTCTAGGTCGAATCCGGCATGCAGTCAAAAGCGGCGCTAGAACGCAGGCACTAAACCCGGTCGCGTTGGCCACCTCCGGCAACACGTTTGAAACGCATTTCGTTGTCGCACGGCCAGGCGCCCAATGTCGCGCGCCACGCCCGCCCGGCGGTGGTTCGGGCCAACACGCGCGATGTGTGCCGCGACGCCAAGCAAGCGGCGATCCAGCCGCGCGCAGCGCGAGGGCCCTGCATCGGCGTGGCCGATACGAATGGCCGGAAAAGACCCGTCGAACGACCCGCTGAGCGCTTGGTCGTGATTTTGGCGCGCCCTATGCTGGTTTCCGACACGCGCCGAACGGTCGGCGCGACACACCCCCCACCCAGTCGAGCCCGTTCCATGAGCCGTGCAGACCTTCCGCATCGCGCGCCCGCCGCCGTCCACGACTATCCGACCTATCGCGACGCGCTCGCGGGCCGCCGGCTGCCTGCCGCATTCGTCGACCTCGACTGCCTCGACGCGAACCTCGCCGACCTGAAGCGCCGCGCACGCGGCCTGCCGATCCGGCTCGCGACGAAGTCGGTGCGCTCGCGCGAACTGATCGGCGCGGTGCTCGCCGCCGGCCCGTTCATGCAGGGGCTGTTGTGCTACTCGGCCGCGGAAGCCGCGTGGCTCGCGGACGGCGGCTTCGACGACATCGTCGTCGCGTATCCGACCGTCGAGCCCGACGACCTGCGCGCGGTGGCCACGCAGCTCAGGCGCGGCCGCTCGATCACGCTGATGGTCGACGACGCCGCGCAGGTCGACGCGATCGACCGCATCGCGGAAGAGGAACGCGTGACGATCCCGCTCGCGATCGATCTCGACATGTCGTCCGCGTATCCGGGCCTGTACTTCGGCATGTACCGCTCGCCGGTGCGCGACGTGGCCGGCGTACTCGCGCTCGCGAACCGGGTCGGCGAGCGGCAGCACGTGCGGCTCGACGGGCTGATGGGCTACGAAGGACAGATCGCCGGCCTGGCCGACACGGCGCCGGGCAACGGCGCGCGCAAAGCGCTGGTGCGCCACCTGAAGCGTCGCTCGGCGCGCGAGATCAACGCACGCCGCCAGGCGGCCGTGCAGGCGCTTGCGGCGGCGGGCCGCCCATTGCGCTTCGTGAACGGCGGCGGCACCGGCAGCTTCGAAAGCACGCTCGGCGACGCATCGGTCACCGAACTCGCGGCCGGCTCCGGCCTCTACGCGCCGGCGCTGTTCGATCACTACGCGGCGTTTCATGCGCAGCCGGCCGCCGGCTTCGCGCTGCCGGTCGTGCGGATTCCGCGGCCGGGCATCGTGACCTGTTCGGGCGGCGGCTATATCGCGTCGGGCCCGGCCGGCAAGAGCCGCCTGCCGCGGCCGTGGCTGCCGGCCGGCTGCACGCTGATCGACAACGAAGGCGCGGGCGAGGTGCAGACGCCCGTGCGCGTGCCGCGCGGCGTCGCACCGGTGATCGGCGACCCGATCCTGTTTCGCCACGCGAAGGCCGGCGAACTGTGCGAGCGCTTCAACACGCTGCTGCTGATCCGCGGCGGCCGTGTGGTCGGCGAGGCGCCCACCTATCGCGGCGAAGGCAAGAGTTTTTTCTAGCGGGCGCGCTGCGCGTCGTTCCAACCGGTCAACCCGTTAACCCCATTCAAGCGACAACCACGGAGACAATGCCATGTGGCGCAACTGGTCGGGATATGTCTGCAGTCCTGATGCAACCGTGTCGACGCCTGCGTCGCACGCCGGGCTCGCGGCGCTGCTGCGCGACGCGGCGGCAGCCGGCGCCACCGTGCGCGCGGCCGGCGCCGGTCATTCGTTCTCGCCGCTCCTACAGACCGACGACGTGATCCTGTCGCTCGACGCGATGCAGGGCGTGATCGACGTCGACCGCGACCGGCGCGTCGCGCGCGTGCATGCAGGCACGCGGCTGCGGGCGCTGGGCCCGGCGCTCGCCGCGCACGGCCTCGCGATGGAGAACCTCGGCGACATCAACGTGCAGTCGATCGCCGGCGCGACCAGCACCGGCACGCACGGCACCGGCATCACGCTCGGCAACCTGTCGACGCAAATCGACAGCCTGACCTTCATGTGCGCGGACGGCAGCGAGATCCGCGCGAGCGCCGATACGCATCCCGACCTGTTCGCCGGCGGCCGGATCGGGCTCGGCGCGCTCGGCGTGCTGACCGAGATCGGCCTGCGCCTCGTGCCCGCGTTCAGGCTGCGCCTCGAGCGCGGCGGCATGCGGCTCGACGACTGCCTCGCGCAAGCGGACGCGCTGATCGCGAAGCATCGCTCGTTCGAGTTCTACTGGTTCCCGCATACGGACAGCGTGCTGACCAAGGCATGGGACATGACCGACGAGCCGGCCGACCCGGTGCACTGGGCGAGCCGCGCATCGGAATCGTTCCTCGAGAACACGGTGTTCGGCGCGCTGTGCGGGCTCGGCAAACGCGTGCCGTCGCTATGCCCGGCGCTGAGCCGGCTGTGCGCATCGACCGTGTCGGCCGGCCGGCACGTGGATGCGAGCTACGCGATGTTGTCGACGGTGCGCCGCGTGCGCTTCAACGAAATGGAATGGTCGGTGCCGGCCGAACGCGGCGCCGACGCGTTGCGCGAAATCCGCGCGTTCATCGCACGCCGCAGCTTCCCGCTGATGTTCCCGATCGAATACCGCTGGGTGCGCGGTGACGACATCTGGCTGAGTCCCGACTACGGGCGCGACAGCGTGCGCATCTCGGCGCACCAGTATCGCGGGATGCCGTTCGACGCGTACTTCTCGGGCGTGCAGGCGATCTGCCGCAATCACGGCGGGCGGCCGCACTGGGGCAAGGTGCATGCGATGAAAGCCGCCGAGCTGGCGGCGTGCTATCCGCACTGGGACGATTTCCTCGCATTGCGCGAACGGATGGACCCACACGGCCGCTTCCTGACGCCGTACCTGCGCACGCTGTTCGGCCTGCCGCGAAGCGCAAGCGCGGCCGCAGCCGCATCCGCCTCCGCTGGCGCCACACCGGCCCGCCGAGGGACACACCCGATACACGAAACGGCCGGCATCGCACACGATCGGCCGCGATCCGACCAGGAGGCCTCATGAGCACAGCAACGCTGCACGCGGCCGCGCAGGCGCGTCCCGATCCGTCGGCCGGCGCCGTCGTCCGCCTGGCGCTCGCGTTCGCGGCGGCCACCAACGGCCTGATCCTGTCGCCGTTCCTCGTCGCAGCCGTGATGACGCGCTTCAGGCTCGACGAAGGCACCGCGACCGCGCTCGTCAGCGCCGAGATCCTCGGCATCGCGATCAGTTGCGCACTGCTGTCGCACCGGATCGCACGCGCCGCGCGGCCGTTCACGCTGGCCGGCCTGGTCGGCACGATCACCGGGCAGGCGCTCAGCGCGGTCGCGCCCGAGATCGTGTCCGCGGCAGTCGCGCGCGGGATGACGGGGCTGTTCGAAGGAATGCTGTTCGTCGTCGTCGCATCCGGCGTGTCGCAGCGCGCGTCGACCGACCGCCTGTGGGGGCAAATCAACCTGCTCGCGGGCGTCATCAACGGCGGCATCCTCGTGCTGATCTCCGCGTTGCCGGCCGGCTGGCTCGGGCACTGGGTCTTCGCGCTGCTGGCGGCCGTCGTCGCCATGCTGGCGCCCGCGATCCGCGGCATCGACGCATTCGCGAGCGCGCCCGCGCAAACCCACGTGCGCGCCGGCACGCTGCCGTGGCGGCCGGTGATCGCGATCTGGGTCGTGACCGCGCTCGTCTACGGCGTGCAGGCGTCGCAATGGGCGATCGCCGGCTTCGTCGGCGAGCGCGCCGGGCTGTCGCCCACGACGATCGGCGTGCTGCTGTCGGTGTCGTCGCTGCTCGGCTTCGTCGGCGCGGCGATTCCGTCGCATCCGGCCAGCCACCCGCACCGGCTCGCGCTGATCTGGGCCGCGCAGCTCGCGATGATCGCGTCGATCGAATGGTTCTTCAGCGCGCGCGGCGGCAGCGCGTACTTCCTGAGCCAGTTCGTGCTGAACAGCGCGTTCTTCGTGATCGTGCCGTTCCTCACGGGGATGCTGTCCGACGTCGACCCGGACGGCTCGCTGGTCGCGCGCACGCTCGTCGTCACGTTCTTCGCGGCCGGCATCGGCACCGCGCTGTCGGGCGCGCTGCTCGGCCGCTTCGGCGGCACGCGCGTCGCCCACGTGCTGTGCGTGGCCGTGCTGGCCGCCGCCCCGTTCGTGCGGCTTGCGCTGCGCCGCGCGGCGCCCGGTGCGGTGGCGCGCGCGTCGCCCTGAGCGCACTGCGTCATGCGGTGGCCGCGACGCACCACGAGATTGGCCGCCGCGGCCTTGGCCCGCGCAAATTTGGCTTTCTACAGTCGTTTCCGGCGGTGCGAGCCGCCTCCCCATGTCGATGCGGAGTCCAGAATAATGAATCGTCACGATAGCGTTCGCGCCGCGTGCTGCGCGATGTTGGTCCTGGCCGGTACCGGCGCGCACGCGCAAAGCAACGTGACGCTGTACGGCGTGATCGATGCGGGCATCCGCTACGAAACGCACGGCGTGTCCTACGGCGCCGACGGCTCGCCGGTGTCGACGGGCCGCAGGATCTCGATGGCCGACGGCGGCGGCCTGACGGAAAGCTACTGGGGCCTCAAGGGGCAGGAGGATCTCGGCGGCGGGCTGTCCGCGCAGTTCAACGTCGAGAGCCACTTCGGCCCGAACAGCGGCAGCATCGTGCCGGCCGGCTCGCCGAACTTCTTCCAGGTCGCGTACGTGGGGCTGACGTCGACGTCGCTCGGCCAGCTCACGCTCGGCCGCCAGTACAACGTGCCGTTCGAGATGGTGTCGCTGACCTACGGCTCGAACCTGTGGGCCGGCCCGCAGGATCCGTACTTCAACCTGTTCAAGCCCGAGCAGACGATGCTCGCGGCCGCACGCACCAGCAACATGATCCAGTACGGCGCGCAGCTCGGCAGCCTGTACCTGCTCGCGCAGTACTCGCCCGGCGGCCATGCGGGCGGCGGCGTGCTCGGCGCCCAAACCGGCGCGGCGGTCGCGTATGCGCCGGACAAGGGGCCGTTCACGATCGGCGCATCGTTCATGCGCAGCTGGGACGACGTCACGCACGGCAAGTTCGACGTCTACGGCGGCGACGGCTCGGTGACCCTGGGTAACGCGACCGTCAACGCCGGCTATATCGAGAACGCGCGCGACAACGACTTCACGTCGTTCGAGAACGGCCCTTTCGGCCCGACCGATCTCGCGGCGCTCGGCATCATCTCGCCCGCGCAGGTGGTCGATCCGTCGGTGCCCGGCGGGTTCCGCCGCCGCAAGATGGCGCTCGCGGGGCTGACGGTCCGCTTCACGCAGACGTTCACCGCGGCCGTCAACGCATGGTGGACCACGCAGTCCGGCTATACACCGGACTTCGACGGCCGCGCGCGCCAGTTCCAGGTGATCGCCGGCTACAGCCTGTCGAAGCGCAGCATGCTGTATGCGGAGGTCGACTACGCGATCTATCGGGGCGGGCTGATCGGCGCGCAGCTCGTCGGCATCAACGGGCAGGCACCGAGCACGAGCACCACGCAGCTCGGCGCGACGGTCGGCCTGCGGCACTACTTCTGAAGCGGCGCCGCGCGTGATGTGGGCAATCGTGACGGGGGCGGCGCCAGGCCTCCGGCCGGGCGGGACGAGTACAATCCATGGAAAAAAATACGGAGCATCCATGGACGATACCGACCGTTATACGACGGCGAATCTGCCGGTCCATCTGTTGCGGTGCCTCGCGGAGACAAGCAAGGAGCTGGGCATCGACCCCACGCGGCTGTGCCTCGGGCTCGGCTTCGACGTCGCGGACCTGTCGAATCCGTCGTGCCGGATTTCGTTGCGCCAGGCGAGCACGATGATCCGCCGCGCGCTCGACATGGCGCCGGGGCGGGCGCTCGGCCTCGAACTCGGCACGAGCGAGACGATCGCGTCGATCGGCCTGGTCGGCTATGCGATGCTGACGAGCCCGACGCTGAAGGATGCGATCGTGGTCGGCATCGAGCTGCAGCGCCACACGGGGCCGCTGATGCGCTTCGAGGTTGTCTCGGATGCGCGCACGCTGTCGGTCCGCGCGACCAACGTCTTCCTCGAACCGGACATCGAGGCGTTCCTCGTCGAGGAGGCGTTCGGCAGCTTCATCAAGATCGGGCGCTCGCTCGTCGGCCCCGCGTTCCAGCCGAAGGTCATCGATCTCAGCTACCCGCCGCCGGCCTATGCGGAGCAATACGCGCGCGTGTTCCCGTGCCCCGTGCGGTTCGAACAGGAGCAGAACCTGTTCTCGTGCGACGCCGCACTCGGCAACCGCCCGATCGCGACCCACGATCCGCTCGCGCATCGCCAGGCGCTCGAATTCCTGCAGGACGCGCTGCCGCCCGAACCCGAAGGTACCGAATTTCTCGAATCGATCGAACGGATCATGCGGCGCGACCTGCGCCATGCGCCGTCGCTCGCCGAGATCGCCGCGCAGCTGTGCATGAGCGAGCGCACCCTCCGGCGGCGGCTTGCCGATCAGGGAGTGTCGTATCAAACGGTGATCGACACGATCCGCCGCAAGCGCGCATTCACGCTGCTGAGCAACCCGCGGCTGTCGATCGAGGACGTCGCGCACGAAGTCGGGTTCAGCGACGCGCACAACTTCCGGCGCGCGTTCAAGCGGTGGACCGGGCACGGGCCGAGAGAGGGGCAACGGGCGGTGTAGCGACCCGGCCGCCGTTACGCCGCGCCCGCGAGCGAACGATCGAGCGCGACGAGCGTGTGATACAGCACGCGCGTGCCGTCGAGCAACGGCTGCGGCTCGATCCATTCGAGCAGCACGAGACGCGCAACCGCCTTCGTCACGCCGCGTCGCCGCTCCCGCCCATCAGCGTCATCAGTTGCTCGCGCAGCCACCGGCTGCCCTGATCCTGATCGGCGCTGCGATGCCAGTAGCAGAAGTATTCGAGGGCAGGCATCTCGAACGGCAGTTCGAGAATGCGCGCCGGATAGCGCTGCAGCAGCCGCAGCGGCGCCGTCAAGGCGAGATCGCCGCGCATCGCGATCAGCGGCGCGACCATGTAGTGCTGCACGCGCATCTGGATGGTGCGGCGCAGGCCAAGGCGCGTCAGTTCCGCGTCGACGTGCCCGCTGCCCTTGCGGCGGCTCGACACGTGGGTGTGCCCCATCGACAGGTAGTCGTCCATGGTGAGCGTGTCGCCCTTGAACGGGTGACCGTCGCGGATCATGCATGCATAGCGGTCGCGCACGAGCAGCGCCTGGTGCAGGTGCGGATCGCCGATCAGCGGTGCGTCGATCGCGAGGTCGACGGAGCCGTTCGCGAGCGCGGTCGCCACTTCGCGGCGGTCCATCGTATAGCTGCGCACGTGCATGCCGGGCGCCTGCGTCTGCAGCAGTTCGCCGAGCGCGGGCAGCAGCAGCGCTTCGGTCAGGTCGCTCATGCTCATCCGGAACACACGCGTAGACGACGCCGGATCGAACACGTCGCCTTCGTGCGCGCTCGAATCGAGCAGTTGCATCGCCTCGCGCACGCGGCCGACGATGTTCTCGGCCAGCGGCGTGGGCATCATCCCGGCCGGCGTGCTGACGAACAGCGGATCGTTCAGGGTCTTGCGCAGCCGCGCAAGCGCGTTGCTGACGGCCGGCTGCGTGAGGTTCAGCACCTCGGCCGCCCGCGTCAGGTTGCGCTTGGTGTAGATCGCATCGAATACGACGAACAGGTTCAGGTCAATCTTCGAAAGGCGCATCGCCGGATCTCCTTGCCGGCATCTTACGGCGTGCGCCTCCCGTTCGTCCACGGCCCTGCGCATCGCGGCGCGACGCTCAGGCGCGCGGCGGCGGCGTCAGGTACGGGGCCGTCGAACCCGGCTCGCCGCCCTTGATTTCCATCCGCGCGATCGCCTGCAGGTGCACCTCGTCCGGGCCGTCGGCGAAGCGCAGCGCGCGGCCCCAGGTCCAGAGGTCGGCGAGCGGCGTATCGGGGCTCAACCCCGCCGCGCCGAATACCTGCATCGCGCGGTCGCACACGTCCGTGTACACGGTCGGCACCAGCGCCTTGATCATCGCGATTTCCTTGCGGGCGGCCTTCGCGCCGACCTTGTCGATCATCCACGCGGCCTTCAGCACCAGCAGGCGCGCCTGCTCGATCTCGATGCGCGAACGCGCGATCCATTCGCCGACCGTGCCGTGCCGGTTCAGCGGCTTGCCGAACGCGACGCGCGACTGCGCGCGGTCGACCATCAGCTCCAGCGCGAGCTCGGCCGCGCCGATCGAACGCATGCAGTGGTGGATGCGGCCAGGCCCGAGGCGGGCCTGCGCGAGCGCGAAGCCGCTGCCTTCCTCGCCGAGCAGGTTGCTCGCCGGCACGCGCACGTTGTCGAACGTGATCTCGCAGTGCCCTTCCGGCGCGACGTGATTGACCACCGTGATGTTGCGCACGATCGTCACGCCCGGCGTGTCGCGCGGCACGAGGATCATGCTCTGCTGCTGGTGCGACTCGGCCTCGGGATCGGTCTTGCCCATCACGATGAAGATCCTGCAGTTCGGATGCGCGGCGTTCGTGATGAACCACTTGCGGCCGTTGATCACGTACTCGTCGCCGTCGCGCTCGATGCGCGTCGTGATGTTCGTCGCATCCGACGACGCCACATCGGGCTCCGTCATCGCGAACGCCGAGCGGATCTCGCCGCGCAGCAGCGGCTTCAGCCACTGTTCGCGCTGCGCCGGCGACGCGAACATGTGCAGCAGTTCCATGTTGCCCGTGTCCGGCGCGTTGCAGTTGAACACTTCCGACGCCCAGCCCACCCGCCCCATGATCTCGGCGAGCGGTGCGTATTCGAGATTCGTCAGGCCCGTGCCAGGCTCGTCGTCCTTCAGGTGCGGCAGAAACAGGTTCCACAGCCCTTCCGCCTTCGCGCGCTCCTTCAGTTCCTCCATGAACGACACGGGATACTGGCCCGCGTGCACTTCCTCGTTCCACTGGCGGATGCGCGGCACGATGTGCGCGTCCATGAATGCGCGCACGCGGCTGCGCAGTTCTTCCACTTTCGGGGTGTAGCCAAAGTCCATGATCGACTCCTCGGGATTCCGTGTTCCGTTCGTTCTTCAGAAGGCCGAGACACCGCCGTCGACGGCGACGGCCTGCCCGGTCAGATAAGTGTTTTCCTTCGCGCACAGCGTCAGCATCGTCGCGACGATCTCCTCGGGCCGGCCGAGCCGCTTCATCGGCGAGCCCTGCGCGAGGAAGTCCCGGCGCTCGCCGATATCGCTGTCGGTGACCATCGGCGTCGTGCTGTAGAACGGGCACACCGCATTCACGCGAATGCCGTGACGCGCGTATTCGATCGCCGCCGTCTTCGTGAGCCCGACCACCGCATGCTTCGACGCCGCGTAGGCCGCCAGCTTCGGCGCGCCGCCGAGCCCGGCCATCGACGCGACGTTCAGGATCACGCCTTCGCGCTGCGCGAGCATCTGGCGGATCTGGTGCTTCATCCCGAAGAACACGCCCTTCGCGTTCACCGCGAAACTCAGGTCGAGATCGGCTTCGTCGGTGTCGATCAGCGCCTTCATCGGCGGTGCGATGCCCGCGTTGTTGATGCCGACGTCGAGCCGGCCGAAACGCTCGGCCGCCGCGTGCACCAGCGAGGCAACCTCCGCCTCGACGCGCACGTCGCAGCGCTGCGCGATCACGTCGGCGCCGGCCGCGCGCAGCGGCGCGGCCACGCGTTCGAGCGCTTCGCCGTTCAGGTCGCCGAGCGCGACGCGCGCGCCCATCGCGGCCAGCTCGCTCGCGAGCAGCGCGCCGAAGCCGCTCGCGGCGCCGGTGATCATCACGGCCTGCCCGGCGTAGCTGTCGATCTTCATCGCGCGCTCAGATCGTCAGGCCGCCGTCGACGACGATGCATTCGCCGTTCGTGTAGCTCGCCGCGTCCGACACGAGATACAGCACGGTGCCGGCCATTTCGCGCGGCTCCGCATGGCGGCGCAGCGGGATCTTCCCCATCCAGGTCTCGTAGATGTCCTTGTCGGCGAACAGCGCGCCCGCGAACTTTGTCTTCGTGAGACCCGGCAGCAACGCGTTCACGCGGATGCCGAGCGGCCCGCATTCCTTCGCGAACGCCTTCGTCATGTTGACGACCGCGGCCTTCGTGATCGAGTAGATGCCCTGCCGGTCGCCCGGCTGCAGCGCATTCACCGACGCCGTGTTGACGATCGCGCCGCCGCCGTGCGCCTTCATCAGCTTGCCGGCCTCGACCGACATGAAGAAGTAGCCGCGGATGTTCACGTCGACGGTCTTCTCGTACGCGGCGAGGTCGGTATCGAGGATGTGCCCGAAATACGGGTTCGCGGCCGCGTTGTTCACGAGGATGTCGAGCCGCCCGTGCTTGCCGCGGATATGCTCGAACGTCGCGGCGATATCTTCCAGCCGCCCGACGTGGCACGCCAGCGCCTCGGCGCGGCCGCCCGCCGCGACGATCGCGTCGGCCACGGCCCGGCAATCGTCGAGCTTGCGGCTCGACACGATCACGTGTGCGCCCTGCTCTGCAAGCAGCTTCGCGATTTCCTCGCCGATGCCTCGGCTCGCGCCCGTCACCAGTGCGATCTTGCCCGTCAGGTCGAACAGGTTCGTTGCCATGTTGCTGTGCTCCTCCATTGATGTGTTGTCGTGCCCGGCGGCTTCAGCGATGCGCGTCGATCACGCCGACGGCCAGTTCGGCGAGCCGCCCGGCCATCGCGCCGACGCGCAGCGCCTGCTCGCTCGACGCGTTGCCCTGCAGCGCGCGCGCCTTCACGCCCTGCGTGATCGACGCGAGCCGGAAGAAACTGAAGGCCAGATAGAAGTGCCAGTCGCGGATCGGCTCGATGCCGCGCAGTTCGCAATAGCGCGCGACGATCGCCGCTTCGTCCGGCACGCCGAGTTCGGCGCGATCCTGGCCCGCGAGCCCGCGCACCTGCCCGCCGGACGGCAGCCGCAGGCACATGCAGAAATACGCGAGATCGGCGAGCGGGTTGCCGAGTGTCGACAGTTCCCAGTCGAGCACGGCCTTCACGCGATAACTGTCGCGCGCGAACATCAGGTTGTCGATCCGGAAATCGCCATGCACCAGCGCCGGCCGGCCCGTGTCGGCGGGGCACGCCTTCGGCAGCCAGTCGATCAGCGTTTCCATCGCGTCGAGGCGCTCGGTTTCGGCCGCGCGATACTGCTTCGTCCACACGCCGATCTGGCGCTCGAAGTAGTTGCCGGGGCGGCCGTAGTCGGCCAGGCCCACCGCGTCGACATCGACGTCGTGCAACGCGGCCATCGTCTGCAGCAACGCGTCGTAGCACGCCGCGCGATCGGCTTTCGGCAGTTCCGGCAGCGCGGGATCCCAGAAGATCCGGCCGTCCTCGTAGCTCATCACGTAGAACAGGCTGCCGATCACGTCGCGGTCCTCGCAGAGGTGATACGGACGCGCGACCGGCACCGCGGCGCCCGACAGCGCGCTCAGCACGCGGAATTCGCGGTCGACCGCATGCGCGGACTTCAGCAGTTCGCCCGGCGGCTGGCGGCGCAGCACGTAGCGGCCGCTCTTCGCACGCAGCAGGAAAGTCGGATTCGACTGGCCGCCGGCGAACTTCTCCGTGTCGACCGGGCCTTCGAAGCCCGGCACGTGCGCTTCCAGATAGCGCGTGAGGCGGGCTACGTCGAGTTGCTGGGTAGGGTTCGTCATCGTCGCGATCGTTCGTGGGTCAGCCGTAGGTTCGCAGCGCATGTCGTTCGGGATCCTCCAGATGCGGGATGCCGTTGAACGACGCGAGGTGGAACGCATCGGCGTTGAAGAAAAACTGCGAAAGACTGCAGTTGCGGATCTGCAGGTTCAGCGCGATCGCGCTCGACGGCGGCGCGGCCAGCACCTGCTGCACGGTGACCGCGATCGGGCCGCCGGAGCTCACCGCCAGCACGCGCTGGCCGCCGCCGTGGCGGATGGCCGCGCGGGCGTCGGCCACGCGCTGCTGGAAGTGCGCCCAGGTCTCGGGGGCCGAATCGCCGAGCTTGTCTTCCGACCAGAGCTGCAGCACCTGCCGCAGCGCGCGGAAATGCTCTTTCATCGAGCCGGCCGCGAGGCGGGTGATGTCCGGGTAGTCGTGCGCGGCGGCGGCGAACAGCCCGTGGAAGTCGTACTCGTTCAGGCCCGGGTGGCGCTCGACCGGCGCGCCTTCGCGGCCCATCCCGCGCAGGATCGCGTCGACCGTCTGCGCGTGGCGGTTCAGCGTGCCGCAGATCACGCGGTCGAATGTGAGCGCTTGCTGCGCGAAGTATTCGCCGAGCCAGACGCTCTGCTGCTCGCCCGCCGCGGACAACCGGTCGTAGTCGTCCGCGCCGAAGGACGCCTGCCCGTGCCGTACCAGAAAAAGTTCAGCCATTGCATGCCCGCCAGATCAGAAGGATTCAGCATAGGGGGCAGGGGCGCATTTTTAAACTTTATTTTCTGAATCCGGGGGTATTCATCTCGTGAATTCGCGTCCCGTCCGGACCTTGCCGTTGCCCGGCGGGCGCCATCGCGGCACGCAGCTTGCTCCAGTCGCATTCGGCGGGAGAACCGCGATGTCCAATCCGTTCCAGGAGGGGTGCGATGCTCGGTACGATCCTTATCATCATCCTGATTCTCATACTCATCGGTGCATTTCCTGCATGGCCCCACAGCCGAAGTTGGGGCTATTGGCCCTCGAGCACCGTCGGGCTGATCGTCATCATCGTCGTCATACTGGTGCTGCTGGATCGCATCTGAGGCCGCGGCGCGTCAGCCGGGCAGGCCGCGTCGCTTATGAAACAATGGCGGCCGGCCCTGCCGGCCATCCCCGAAGCGCCCGTCCCGACGCCGGGATGGCCGGCAGCCGATTCACGGGCATGACGCGCGAGACGAGCAACCCATGACCTCCAACGGCGAAACGAAGCTGGACCAGGCGGCAGGTTCGGACGAGTGGTGCACAATCGACGATCCGTCACGCGCGTGCGATACCGATCACACACGCATCCAGGCGGAACTTGAAATCGAAATCCACCCCGGGCATCCGTTCTACCGGCGGAATCTGAAAGTGATCGCTCACGCACTGGGTTGCGATGACGTGATCTGCACCCACGTCGACGAGCCCGACCGTTATTCGGTGCTGCATCTCACCTGGGGCGGGCGCCCCGAGATCGGCTCGTGTCCCACCGTCGATTTCGATGGTGACAGGCACGGGGTCGCGAAGTATTTCGACTATCCATAGCGTACTCACCGCGCGTCCGGCGTCGTGGCGCTACGCTTGCAGAAACTTCCGTGCGCTCGCGGCCGTTCGCCGCCAGATCGCCCCGAGCTGGAGCGGCAGGCTAGTGCCGGGTACCCGCCCCTTAACGAGCATCTCGAAGACCTCACACCTGATGTCAGACCGGCACACGAGCATCTGGACGATCCCTTCGCCCGCTCCTTGGAATTGAATCTTGAATCAGACCGTTATAGTGTGCGCGGCTTGTCGAGCGCCGCCGGCATCGGTAAATCCGAAGTGAGCAACGCACTTTGGCGCTGCTGTGCGAATGGCCTCGCCAGGCCACCGCGGCATGGTGTTCGGCCAGTCGTTAACCGCCGGGGACTTGAGGAATTTCTTTCGTATGGCGTGAAATTCGTATTTCCGGCGCAGACGCTTGGTCTGACGCGAGGTATTCCGACAGGGCTTACTGCGCAGCGCCGGAGAGCACTCCCCCTGTCTGGCGCGATCCGCATGGGGACACGCTCGGGCTCGCAGTGGAACCGATATACAAGTCCGTGACAACCGCAGTTCGTGGCGATGAAACGCTCTATAAACTGCTGGCGGTGGTGGATTCAATCCGCCTCGGCCAACCTCGCGAACGCAAACTTGCCACCGAACAACTACGCGAACTCCTGAATTTCTTGTATGACAACCATCGACGATCCCCTCACGATGATTCGTGCCGTCGCGTGACGAGGCAAGCCCTTCAGCCCCCCAACGTCTGCGGGGCTGAAGCGCGGCCCGATCACGCCGAATGCTTGCCGTCTGCGGCGGAAGCCCGCGTGCGCAGCACGATCTTGCCGATGTGGCGGCCGGAATCCATCAGCGCGTGCGCCGCGCTCGCGTCGCGAAGATCGAAGGTCCGGTAGACCTGCGGCTTCACCGCGCCCTGCCGGATCAGCGGCCACACGGCTTCCTCCAGCTCGCGGATGAGCTGCGCCTTCTCCTCGTAGGTACGCGAGCGCAGCGTCGAGCCGATGTGCGTGAGACGCTTGGTGAGCATCGGGAACAGGTCGAGCTCCTTCGCCGGCCCGTTGATCACGCCGATCTGAACGATGCGACCGTTTATCGCGGCTGCCGCGAAATTGCGCGCGACGTAGTCGCCGGCGATGATGTCGACGATCACGTCCACGCCCTTGCCGTCGGTGAAGCGCTTGACCGCGTCGACGAAATCCTCGTTGCGGTACTCGATCGCAAGATCCGCACCGAGCCGCAGGCTCGCGTCGCGCTGCGCTTCCGAGCCCACCGTCGTGATGATGGTCGACGCGCCGAACGCCTTCGCCAGCATCGTCGCGGTCGTGCCGATGCCCGACGCGCCGCCGTGAATCAGCACGCTGTCGCCGGCCGCGAACCGGCCGCGCTGGAACAGGTTCAGCCAGACGGTCATGAAGGTTTCGGGCATCGCTGCCGCTTCCGTCATGTCGAGGCCTTCGGGAATCGCGAGCGTATTGCTCTCGGCCGCTACCGCGTATTCCGCGTAGCCGCCGCCCGGAATCAGCGCACAGACTTCGTCGCCGATCGCGAAGCGCGTGACATCGCGGCCAACCGCGACGACTTCGCCGGCGACCTCGAGACCGGGAATGTCGGACGCGCCGGGCGGCGGATCGTACAGCCCCTTGCGCTGGAACACGTCAGGGCCGTTTACGCCTGCCGCATGAATGCGGATCAGCACTTCGTCCGAACCCGGCGACGGCACGGGGCGCGTGGTCGGCACGAGCACCTCGGGGCCGCCTGGGCGCACGATTTCAATCGCCGTCATGTCGGCGGGCAGGGTTTTCACGTCATCAGTCACGATATGATCCTCAACGTTCGTCGATGCGCGGCCGATTCGCGGACCGTCCTCGAATCGCGGCATCACAATGGGTGTGAAGACAGTCTAGGGACGGTGCCGCTCGCGGGCACGCAGTGAATTGCCGAACGAGGAATGCAAAAATGCATCAGTCAGCACAATCGATGAACTGGGACGACGCGCGCGTGTTCCTCGCAATTCATCGCGAACGCACGTTGCGCCGCGCGGCGCAAACGCTCGGGGTCGACCAGGCGACGGTCGGGCGCCGGCTCGCGCAGCTCGAGCACATGCTCGGCGCGACGCTGTTCCTGCGCTCGTCGAAGGGCTACCTGACCACGCCGGTCGGCGAGCTGGCGCTGCGCGCCGCCGAGGCGATGGAGCAGCACGCGCACGAACTCGTCCGGCTGACGCAGGGTGTCGACCGGCGGCTCGCCGGCGAGGTCAAGATCACGACGACCGATGCGCTCGCGCTCGAATTCGTGATGCCGTCGATCGCGCGGCTGCATGCGAAGCATCCCGACGTATGCGTATCGCTGAACACGTCGACTCATATCCTGAACCTGGCGAAACGCGAGGCCGACATCGCGGTGCGCACCGTGCGGCCCGACAACCCCGATCTCGTCGCGCGCCGCCTCGCCTGCTGGGACATGGGCCTGTTCGCTTCGCACGACTACCTGCAACGGCATGGCGAGCCCGCGCGCGGCAGTGCGTTCGCGGGGCACGACCTGGTCGTCTACCAGCCGTATGTCGAGGCGAGCCGGAAGCCGGCGATCGCCGGCGAGCCGATCGACGCCGGGCGCATCGTCGCGCGGATGAATTCGAGCCTGATGATGCGCGCCGCGCTGCGCTCGGGCCTCGGCATCGGTGAGGTTCCGGTGCACATGGGCGAACGCGACGGCCTCGCCCGCATCTGGCCCGCGCAGATGCGGGACGCGCCGTACGAGGTCTGGCTCGTCACGCATCGCGACCTGCGCCACACCGCACGCATCCGCGCGACGATCGACGAGATCGTGTCCGCGTTCGACGCACATCGGTAAAACACGCCGCCGCGCACCACCGCCCCGCCTCCGTTCGACGGCGTTTCCCATGCGGTAGTATGGCGGCTCGATGGAAACCCGATGGACTCACTCGAATGGCCCTGCCTGATCTCCCGCCCCCTTCCAGCGCCGGCCAGGACGCCCAGGCGCTCGTCCTCATCGCCGAGGACGAACCCGAGATCGCCGAGATCCTGACCGCCTATCTCGCGCGCGGCGGCCTGCGCACCGTGCACGCGGCCGACGGCCGCCGCGCACTGGAGCTGCACCTGCAGCTCAAGCCCGACCTCGTGCTGCTCGACGTGCAGATGCCGCACGTCGACGGCTGGAAGGTGCTCGCCGAAATCCGTCATCGCGGCGACACGCCGGTGATCATGCTCACCGCGCTCGACCAGGACATCGACAAGCTCACCGGCCTGCGCATCGGCGCCGACGACTACGTGGTCAAGCCGTTCAATCCCGCCGAAGTCGTTGCGCGCGCGCAGGCGGTGCTGCGCCGTTCGATGGCCGGCTCCCGCCAGGAAGAACAGCGCGTGCTGCGGGTCGCGCCGTTCGAGATCGACCTCGAACACCACGAAGCCACGCTCGAAGTGGGTAGCGAACGGCACCGGCTCGTGCTGACGCTGACCGAGTTCAAGCTGCTCGCGCAGCTCGCGCGTGCGCCGCGGCGCGTGTTCAGCCGCGCCGAGCTGATGGCCGCCTGCCTGCCGGAAGGCGACGCGCTGGAGCGCACGGTGGACAGCCACGTCAGCAAGCTGCGCAAGAAGCTGGACGATCTCGGCGTGCGGGGCGTGCCGGTCAGCGTGCGCGGCGTCGGCTACAAGCTCTGGAGTTGAACGTGAAGCTCGACGGCCTGAGCCGGCAGATCGCGCTGACGATGGCCGGGATGGTGTTCGGCGTGACGCTGCTGATGGTACTCACCGCCATCCTCTTCTACTACGTCGCGTTCAACTACTGGCCCACGCATTTCAACACGAAGAACTGGCTGCCGACCGCGCCGGAATGGCTGTGGCTGATCGCAACCACGTCGGTCGGCCTCGTGCTGTCGGTCGCGGTCGCCGTCAATCTCGCGCGCCGCATCCTCGTGCCGCTCAATTCGGTCACGGACAGCATTCGCCGCGTCGCGCGCGGCGATCTCGGCGCGCGCGCCGTCGCGGGCGACCGCTCGCTGCACGAAGCCGCGCTGCTCGCCGACAACTTCAACGCGCTCGCCGACGAGCTGCAGCGCGTGACCAACGAGCAGGCGATCTGGAACGCCGCGATCGCGCATGAGCTGCGCACGCCTGTCACGGTATTGCGCGGGCGCCTGCAAGGGCTCGCCGAAGGCGTGTTCGAGCCCGACGAAGCGCAGTTCCGCAGCCTGCTCGCGCAAGTCGAAGGGCTGACGCGGCTGATCGAGGATCTGCGCGTGGTCAGCCTCGCGGATGGCGGCCATCTGAGCATCGAGATCCGCGAAGCCGATCTCGCCGCCGACGTGCGCGCCGTGGTCGATGTGTTCGCCCATGCGCTGCAGGCCGCCGGCCAGCATCCGGTGCTCGACCTCGACACGCGGCGCATGCGCTGCGACCCGGTGCGCATCCGTCAGGCGCTGCTCGCGCTGCTGGAAAATGCGCGCCGCCACGCGGTGCCCGGCACGATCCGCATCCAGACGCGGATCGAACAAGGCATCTGCCGGCTGCGCGTCGAGGACGACGGCCCCGGCATCCCGGCCGATTTCGCGCCGCACGTGTTCAAGGCGTTCCGGCGGGTAGACGAATCGCAGCCCGGCGGCAGCGGCCTCGGGCTTGCCGTCGTCGCGGCGATCGCCCACGCGCATCATGGCGAAGCCGTCTGCGTGCCGACCGGCGCGGGCGGTACGCGGTTCGAAGTGCAGTGGCCCGACAACCTCGTGGCGGCGCCGGACAACGCGCGCTTTCCGGCTTAGGACGCCGCCTTTACGTCGCCGTTACACCGCCTTTAACCGTCACGCACGCGGTTCGCGCCCGACCTGTTCGAGCGGCGGGTTGAACCCGAGCACCGTGTACTCCAGCACGGACACTTTCCCTTTCCCGGCCGCGCCCTGCACGACGACCGCGCGCACGGCGCCGGCCCGGTCGAATATCAGCTTCGTGCCGACGGTCGCGTTGCGCAGCGCCTCCAGCTCCTCGATCCGCGCGATCGCCAGCTTGCGCACCGCGCCGGACACGTACACCGGCAGGAACACCAGCGCGATGAAGATCGACACCGCCTCCTTCGACACGCTGTCCAGCACCGGCTGCCCCGACATCACGAGCGACAGCGAGGTCGCCGCGACGAAGATCGCGAGCACCGTCGCGCCCACGCCGAGCGACGAGAACCGCTCGGCCGCCTTCTTCATGCGTGCCTTCACGAGCGCGCGCGTGGTCGCGGAGGGCACCAGCCATTCGCGCTGCGCGCCGTGGTAACCGGCGAAGCCGAGGAACAGCGTCGCGACGGCGCTGATGCCGATGCTGGTGTACAGCGCGTCGAACAGCATGCAAAGGAATTCGAGCACGAACACGATCACCGGCGGCCACAGCAGCAGACGAAACGAATAGCCGTCGCGGCCATGCCCGCGGATCCACCATTTCACCGGCGGCAGTTCCCAGAAGCGGCTCTCGCGGCGGAGTGAAAGTTCTTCGTCGTCGGTCAATTCTTCACCTGTGGTGTTCCATTGCGTCGGGTACGGCTGCTGCGAATGATGCGGCGGAAACGGGAATGAATACCTGGGGTTATCGATTGATCCCAAAGATTCATTAGACAGCGTCCGCGCGGCCGCGCGATGCTGGCCCGGCCAGTGAACGCGGCGTCATTGCCACGCCGCGCACGAGAATGGAGTGAGACACATGCCCAACGACCCTCGTCAACGGCGCCACACGTTGTGGCTGCTGTGCGCGCTTTCGTTCATCCTCTACGTCGACCGCGTCAACCTCGCGACCGCGGCCGGCGCGATCAAGGCCGAACTCGGCCTGTCGAATACCGAACTTGGCGTCGCATTCTCCGCGTTCGCGTATTCGTATGCAATCTGCCAGGTCGGCGGCGGCTGGATCGCCGACCGGTTCGGCGCCCGCATCACGCTGATCGGCTGCGGGCTGATCTGGGTCGTGTCGACCTTCACCACCGGGTTCGTGCACAGCCTCGGGCTGCTGTTCGCCGCGCGCCTGCTGCTCGGTATCGGCGAAGGCGCGACGCTGCCCGCCCAGGCCCGCGCGATCACCCACTGGTTCCCGCGCGAGCGGCGCGGCGTCGTGCAGGGCTTCACGCATTCGTTCTCGCGGCTCGGCAACGCGGTCACGCCGCCGATCGTCGCCGCGCTGATGACCTGGCTGTCGTGGCGCGCGGCGTTCTTCGTGATCGGCGCGGTGACGCTGGTGTGGCTCGCGTGGTGGATCGTCGGCTTCCGCGAGTATCCGCTCGGCGACGAAGCCGGCCATGGCCGCCCGCGTGCCGCGCGCCCCGCGCCGCCCGCCGGCCCGACGCCGTGGGGGCCGCTGTTCCGCCGGATGGCGCCGACCATCTTCGTCTACTTCTGCTACGGCTGGACCGCGTGGCTGTTCTTCACGTGGCTGCCGACGTTCTTCCTGAACGGCCAGGGCCTGAACCTGAAGTCGACCGCGCTGTTCGCATCCGGCGTGTTCTTCGCGGGCGTGGCCGGCGACACGCTCGGCGGCTGGCTGTGCGACCGGATCTACCGGAAGACCGGCAACCTCGCGCTGTCGCGCCAGAGCGTGATCGTCGCGAGCTTCGTCGGCGCGCTCGTGTGCCTGCTGCCGCTCGCGGTCGTGCACTCGACGGCTGGCGTCGCGCTGTGCCTGTCGGGGTCGTTCCTGTGCCTCGAACTGACGATCGGGCCGATCTGGGCCGTGCCGAGCGACATCGCGCCGACCCACGCCGGCATCGCGAGCGGGATGATGAACGCGGGCTCCGCGATCTCGGGGATCCTGTCGCCGATCCTGTTCGGCTATCTCGTCGATCGCACGGGGAGCTGGACCGTGCCGTTCATCGGCTCGGTCGCGATGCTGCTGATCGGCATCGTCGCCGCGCTGCGGATTCGCCCGGAACGCACGCTGTCGGCGTCGATGCCGACACTCGCCGACGCGCCCGCCGCGCCGTCGGCACACTGAAGCGGGTCGCTTCGGGTTCGCCTGCGTCGGCGGTCTTGCCGGCGGCGGCGTCACGATTCACTGCGGTTCGCGATGGTGGTGGCTTGGCTTGCTTGGCTTGCTTGGCTTGCTTGGCTTGCTTGGCTTGCTTGGCTTGCTTGGCTGGTTCGGTTGGCTCGGTTGGCTGGTTCGGTTGGCTCGGTTGGCTCGGTTGGCTCGGTTGGCTCGGGTGGCTCGGGTGGCTCGGGTGGCTCGGGTGGCTCGGGTGGCTCGGGTGGCTCGGGTGGCTCGGGTGGCTCGGGTGGCTCGGGTGGCTCGGGCGGTTAGGCTGATTCGGCCTACCCGGCTGACTCGGCCAGCGCGGCTGGTTCGGCCACCTCGGCCGTCGCGGCTGGCTCGGCCGCCGGGGCTGGCAAACCGCGCCGTTACGCGCCGCCGTCATCCCCGGCCCCGTCCCGGTGAAAAAGCGCGAGAAACTGCTGCGCGGGGATGCTCAGCGGCCGGTCGCGCCGCACGAGGCTGCCGTACGACGGCAGCTTCTGTTCGAGCGTGTAATCGATGATCGCGACGAGCCCGTGCGCCGCATTGCGCCGCGCCACCGTCAGCGGAATCACGCCGAGCATCGGCGAACGGTCGACGAGGTTCATCGTGGTCAGGATCGACCCCGTTTCGACCAGCCCGCGCGGCATCGGCTGATGCCGCGCGTTGAACTCGCGCTCGACGACCTCGCGCGCCGGGCTACCGGCCGGCTGCAGGATCCACGCGTAATCGAGCAGCGCGTCGAATGCCACCGGCCCCGCGCCCGCGAGCGGATGGTCGCGGCCCGCGATGATCGCGAGCGCCTCGTCGTCGACCACACGGAAGTCGCAATCGGTCCCGACGTGGCGCCCGATCACCACTTCGAGCACGCCTTCGCGCAGCTGCGGCATCAGCCTGTCGCTCGTATCCACCGCGATGTCGATCGCCAGCAGCGGGTAACGCGCCTTCAACTGCACCAGCGCCTCGGTGAGCCGCCCCGGCGACGCCGCCATGATGCTGCCGATCGCGAGCCGCCCCGCGCTGCCGAGCTGCAGCTCGCCAAGCTCGCGATTCAGCGCCTCCATGCTGCCGCGGATGCCGCGGAAATAGCCGAGCACGCGCTCGCCGGCCGGATTCAGCACGAGCCCGCGCCCGACACGGTCGAACAGCCGCTGGCCGAGCGCGCTCTCCAGCTCGGCCAGCATCTTCGTCGCGGCCGGCTGCGTGAGGCCCATCTGGTCGGCCGCCGCGCGCAGCGTCGAGCACTCGTCCACGGCCAGCAGCAGCGCGATCTGCCGCATGCGCAGCCGGTTCAGCAACTGCGGGGTCGAGTCTCGTCGGTCGATCGAGCCCATCTCTGATTACTCCAGGTTATCGATTCATCAAGAGTTTTCAATTTACCGACTCATTCCGTCTACCTAGCATCAACCCCATAGACAAACGGCCACGCGCCGCCACCGGAGACACCGCATGACCACCCCTTCGCCCGCCGCCCCCCTGCCCGTCGTCGCGCTGACGCTCGGCGACCCCGCCGGCATCGGCGCCGAGCTGATCGCGAAACTGCTCGCACGCCCCGACGCCACCACCCGCGCGAATCTCGTGCTGATCGGCGATCGCTGGCTGTGGGAAGCCGGCCAGCGCGTGGCCGGCGTGACGGTCGACGTCGAGCCCGTCGCGTCGCTCGCCGCCGCGCGCGGCCGGCGCTCGACCGCGCGCGCCGCGTTCGTCGCCGTCGACACGATCGCCCCGGCCGACGTCACGGTCGGGCAGCCCGGCGCGGCCGGCGGCCGCTCGACGCTGACCGTGCTCGACCTGTGCCTCGACGCGGCGCTCGCCGGCGACATCGACGCGATCTGCTTCGCGCCGCTGAACAAGTACGCGATGAAGCTCGGCGGGCTGAAGCACGAGGACGAGCTGCACCACTTCGCCGAAGCGCTCGGCGTGACCGGCTACTTCTGCGAATTCAACACGCTCGGCGAGCTGTGGACCGCGCGCATCTCGTCGCACATTCCGCTCAAGGATGCGCCGCGCTACCTGAGCATCGAGCGGATCGAGCAGGCCTCCGAACTGATCTACCGGTCGCTGCTCGCGAACGGTGTCGCCGCGCCGAAAGTGGCGATCGCCGCGTTCAACCCGCACGGCGGCGACGGCGGCAGCTGCGGCCGCGAGGAAGTCGACATCATCGAGCCGGCGGTGCGCAAGCTGCAGTCGCGCGACTGGCCGACCGACTCGCCGTTCCACGGCCCGTTCCCCGCCGACACGATCTTCCTGAAGGCGCAGGCCGGCGACTACCAGGCGATCGTCACGATGTACCACGACCAGGGGCAGATCGCGATCAAGCTGCTCGGCTTCTCGCGCGGCGTGACCGTGCAGGGCGGGTTGCCCGTGCCGATCACGACGCCCGCGCACGGCACCGCGTACGACATCGCAGGCCGCGGCACGGCCGACGTCGGCGCGACCTGGCAAGCGCTGCAGATCGCGTGCCGGATGGGCGCCGCGCGCCGCACTACCACCGTTTCGGCGTGACGTTCGCGCGCCTCCCGCACCCGCCAACATCAATTACCGGAGACACCATCATGAAAATCCGTTCCGTGCGCGCACGCGTATTCCAGTGGAAAGGCAAGACCGTTCCGCCCCAGGGCAACTTCTGCTCGAACGCGATGGATCTGCTGTACGCGCCGCAGGAAACGATGAGCACGTTCCGCTTCCACTCATGGACGGTCGTCGAAGTCGAGACCGACGACGGCATCGTCGGCCTCGGCAACGTCGCGCTCGCACCGCATGTCGCGAAGGTGATCATCGACCAGTACCTCGCGCCGCTCGTGATCGGCCAGGACCCGTGGGACTACGAATACCTGAACCAGCGGATGTATCGCGCGACCCACGCGTGGGGCCGCAAGGGCATCGGCATGGCGGCAATCTCGGCGGTCGACATCGCGATCTGGGACATCCTCGGCAAGAGCGTCGGCAAGCCCGTGTTCAAGCTGCTCGGCGGCCGCACCAAGGAAAAGATCCCCTGCTACTACTCGAAGCTCTACCGCACCGACCTGAAAGAGATGCAGGACGAGGCGCAGCGCTACCTGAAGGAAGGCTTCCGCGCGTTCAAGATGCGCTTCGGCTACGGGCCCGCGCACGGGCAGCAAGGCGTGACCGAGAACCTGAAGTCGGTTGCGGCGATCCGCGAGGTGATCGGCTACGACAACGACCTGATGCTCGAGTGCTACATGGGCTGGAACCTCGAGTACGCGAAGCGCATCCTGCCGAAGCTCGAGAAATACCAGCCGCGCTGGCTGGAAGAACCGGTGATCGCCGACGACATCGACGGCTATGCGGAGCTGAACCAGCTGACGCGCATTCCGATCTCCGGCGGCGAGCACGAGTTCTCGCTGTACGGCTTCAAGCAACTGCTCGACCGCAAGGCCGTGTCGGTCGTCCAGTACGACACGAACCGCGTCGGCGGGATCACGATGGCGCACAAGATCAACGCGCTGTGCGAGGCGTACAGCGTGCCGGTGATTCCGCATGCGGGCCAGATGCACAACTATCACCTGACGATGAGCACGCTCGCGTCGCCGATGAGCGAGTACTTCCCGATGTTCGACGTCGAGGTCGGCAACGAGCTGTTCTACTACATCTTCGACGGAGAGCCGGTGGCCGAGAACGGCTTCGTGCAACTGCGCGACGACGTGCCGGGCCTCGGCCTCACGCTGAAGACCGAGTTCCTCGATCAGTTCGACATCGTCGAGTGAGGCCCGCCATGCACGCACGCTACCAGGGCGTCTTTCCCGTCGCGCCGACGATCTTCGACGCGCACGGCGCGCTCGATCTCGACGGCCAGCGCCGCTGCCTCGACTTCATGATCGACGCCGGTTCGCAGGGCATCTGCATCCACGCGAACTACTCCGAGCAATTCGCGCTCGGCGACGACGAACGCGACCTGATCACGCGCACCACGCTCGAGCACGTCGCGGGCCGCGTGCCGGTGATCGTCACGACGTCGCATTTCAGCGCGCGGATCTGCGCGGCACGCAACCGGCACGCGCAGGCGCTCGGCGCGGCGATGGTGATGGTGATGCCGCCATACCACGGCGCGACGTTTCGCGTGCCGGAAGCGCAGGTGCGCGCGTTCTTCCGCGAAGCCGCCGACGGCCTCGACATTCCGCTGATGATCCAGGACGCACCCGCGAGCGGCGTCGCGCTGCCGGCAGCGCTGCTCGCGTCGCTCGCCCGCGAGATCGACGCCGTGTCGTACTTCAAGATCGAGACGGCCGGCGCCGCGTCGAAGCTGCGCGAGTTGATCGCGCTTGCCGGCGACGCGATCGAGGGGCCGTGGGACGGCGAGGAAGGCATCACGCTGCTGGCCGATCTCGATGCCGGCGCGACCGGCGCGATGACGGGCGGCGGCTATCCGGACGGGATTCGCCGGATCACCGACGCGTATTTCGCCGGCCGCCGCGACGAAGCCGTCGAGCAGTACGCGCGCTGGCTGCCGCTGATCAACTACGAGAACCGCCAGTCCGGCTTCCTGACCGCGAAGGCGCTGATGCGCGAAGGCGGCGTGATCGCGTGCGACGCACCGCGCTCGCCGTGGCCCGAACTGCATCCCCAGGTGCGCGCCGGCTTGCTCGACACGGCGCGGCGGCTCGACCCGCTCGTGCTGCGCTGGGGGCATTAGACGTCCGGACGCCTGCGGTGTGCGCTTCACGGCTGCGGCCCGACGCGTACGCCACGCAGCCGGACAGACGTTCGCGCCGATGGGAAATGCGTACCTGCGTTGCACATCGGCGGTTAGCCCCGTGCGGATTCGTCACGGCGTGACAGCGGTCCATCAGAAGATCGCTGCCGCAGATCGACAATATTGGAGACATCATGAATTCGTTGAACCCGGCCACCCCGGCATACGAAGCCGGCGAAGCCATTCCGCGCCGCCGCTGGCTGCGCGTGATTCCGCCGCTGCTGCTCGCCTGCATCATTTCCTACATGGACCGCGTGAACATCGCGTTCGCGATGCCCGGCGGGATGAACGCCGATCTCGGCATGGACGCGACGATGGCCGGCCTCGCCGGCGGCATCTTCTTCTTCGGCTACCTGTTCCTGCAGATTCCCGGCGGCCGGCGCGCGGCGCTCGGCAGCGGCAAGACCTTCATCGCGTGGTCGCTCGTGAGCTGGGCCGTGCTGTCGGTGCTGACCGGGCTCGTCACGCATACCTGGCAACTGCTGACGCTGCGCTTCCTGCTCGGCGTGGCCGAGGGCGGGATGCTGCCCGTCGTGCTGACGATGGTCAGTCACTGGTTTCCCGACCGCGAACGCGGCCGCGCGAATGCGATGGTCATCATGTTCGTGCCGCTCGCCGGCATGATCACCGCGCCGCTGTCCGGCTTCATCCTCGCCGCGTACGACTGGCATCACCTGTTCTTCAGCGCGGGCGCGCTGTCGCTGCTGTGCCTCGTCGTGTGGCTGCTGTTCGCCGACGACGGCCCGGAGACCGCGCGCTGGGTGTCGCCGCGCGAAAAGGCCTACATCCTCGACGCGCTGCGCGACGAACAGGAACGCAAGCGCGCGGCCGGCACGCCAGCCGCCGCATCGTTCGGCGAGATGCTGCGCAACCCGACGATCTGGCTGCTGATCGCCATCAACTTCTGCTATCAGGTCGGCATCTACGGCTATACGATGTGGCTGCCGACCCTGCTGAAAAACCTCACGCACACCGGGATGGGCAAGGTCGGCCTGCTCGCGATGCTGCCGTATGTCGCGATGGTGATCGGGATGTTCGTCACGTCTTATTTGTCTGATCGAACCGGCAAGCGCCGCCTGTTCGTGCTGCTGCCGCTCGTCGGCTTCGCCGCGTGCCTGGCGCTGTCGGTGCTCACGCATGCGTCGATGGCCGTGTCGTTCGCGTTCCTGATCGGCTGCGGCTTCTTCCTGCAGGCGGCCGCCGGCGTGTTCTGGGCGATTCCGCCGAAGCTCTGCAGCGTCGAGACGGCCGGCAGCGCGCGCGGCCTGATCAACGCGCTCGGCAATCTCGGCGGCTTCTGCGGCCCGTATGCGGTCGGCGTGCTGACCCAGCACGTGAGCGCGGCGGCCGGCGTGTACAGCCTCGCGATCACGCTCGCGGTGGCCGGCCTGCTCGCGCTGACGCTGCCGAAACGCTGCGAGGACTGAGACCGGATACGCGGGACACCGAACGAAATTACGGAGACTCACCATGAACGACATCCTGTTGCTGGTGCAGAAATGCGCCCATACCTTCAGCTTCTACGACCTCGACACGAAAGCCGCGCTCAAGCACGTCGTGCTGCCGAACTTCCCGCACGAGTTCACCGTCGACGTGAACGAACGCTTTGCGTACGTCGGCATCTTCGGGATCGAGACCGCTTGGTCGCGCGGCCATGAAGGCGACCACCGGATCGCCGAGATCGATCTCGCCGCACGCACGCACACGCGCATGCTCGACCTGTGGCCGTACTACCGGCCGCACGGGATGGCGAGCGACCGCGACGGCCGGCTGTACGCGATGAGCGAGGCGCACGACATGCTGCTCGTGTTCGACGAGCCGACCCAACAGCCCGTGCCGAACATGGCCGTGCCGTCCGGCGGCGTGAAGACGCACCTCGTCACGCTCACGCGCGATGCGAGCCGTGCGTACGGCGTGCACCTGCTGTCGAATACCGTCACGCAGTTCCATCCGCGCGACGCGACGGTCGCGCCGCGTGCGGTCATGCCCGGCCCGCGCCCCGAAGGCAATGCGCTGTCGAGCGACGAGCGCACGCTGTTCGTCGCGAATCGCGGTGACGACACGCTGGTCGAGATCGACACCGAAACGATGACCTGCGGCCGCCGCGTGAAGACGCGCAGCGATCCGAACCGCATCTACCGCACGACCGCGCCGGACGGCCGCGACCTCCTGCTGCTCACCAACTCGGGCGAGCGGTCGATCTCCGTGTTCGATGCACGGCAGCTCGAGGAAATCGAGCGCATCGCGCTGCCCGCGAACCCGACTGCGCTGTCGTTCCATCCGTCGCGACGCGTCGCGTACGTGTCGTTCCAGGACGACTACGTGCGCGAGCTCGATCTCGATACCTGGCGTTTCGTCGGCGCACTGGCGACGCTGCGCGAGCCCGATGCGTCGTACGTGCTCGCCGGGGCACGCTGACATGCGCGACCCGTCGCCGCTCGACGGCATGCCGGATGCGCTCGTCGATGCGCATCACCACCTGTGGCGGCTCGATGCGGGCGCGCACTATCCGTGGCTGCAGGAGGACTACGATCCGGCGCGCTTCATGTTCGGCGACTACGCGGCGCTGTGCCGCGATTTCGGGGTGGACGATCTCCGGCACGCGGCGCAGGGTGCGCCAATCGTCGCCAGCGTGCACGTCGAGGCCGAACGTGCGCGCGACGAGGCACTGGCGGAAACGCGCTGGCTGCACGAGGTCGCGGCGTCGCACGGGCTGCCGTCGGCGGTCGTCGCGTGGGTCGACCTGCTCGCCGGCGATGCGGATGTACGGCTCGCCGAGCAAGCCGCATGGCCGCGCGTGCGCGGCGTGCGCTTCAAGCCGCGCACCGCGGCCGCGCCGGATGCATCGGTCGACGGGCCGGGCACGCTGCGCGATCCGCGCTGGCCGGCCGCGCTGGAACGCCTTGTCGCGCATCGCCTGTGCTGGGACCTGCGTGTGCCGTTCTGGCATCTCGAGGAGGCGGCCGCGCTGCTGGCCGATGCACCTGATGTCGACGTCGTGCTCGAACATGCGGGGCTGCCGTGGGATCGCTCGGATGCAGGGCTCGCGCACTGGCGGCGCGGCATGGAGGCGCTTGCCGCGTCGCCGCGCGTGACCGTGAAGATTTCCGAACTCGGCTTGCGCGACGCCGAGTGGAACGACGCGGACAACGCGCGGATCATCCGCGACACGATCGCGATATTCGGCGCGCAGCGCTGCCTGTTCGCCAGCAACTTTCCCGTGGCCGGGCTGCGCGTGTCGTATCCCGCGCTGCTGCGCACGTTCGCTCGTGCGATGACGCACCTCGCCGACGCCGAGCGCCGCGCCATCTGGCATGACAACGCGCTACGGGTGTACCGGATCGACGTCGGTGCGCCCGCGTTTCATCGATTCACGCGCCGTCGCGCTTGACCCGGCCCTTGGGATCGCCTTTATGCTGAGCGCAACGAATCGACAGCAGAGAGAGGTGACGGATGAGCACGTCCACGCCCCGTTTGAGCGCATCGGCCGCCGCCGCGCGGCTCGGCGTATCGATCAAGGCGCTGCGGCTGTACGAGCGGCACGGCCTCGTCACGCCGGAGCGCACGCCGGCCGGCTACCGCGCGTATGGCCCGGACGCGCTCGCCCGCGCGGCCGACATCGCGGCGCTGCGTGCGCTCGGCCTCAGTCTCGCGCAGGTGGCCAGCGTGCTCGACGGTGACGCGCGCAGCCTGGACGACGCGCTGGCCGCTCACGAAGCGGCGCTCGATCACGGCATTCAGGATCTCGTGCGCAAGGTCGACCGCGTGCGCGCGATCCGCGCCGGCCTCGCACGCGGCCGGATGCCGGCCGACGGCGAACTGACGCGAGTCGTCGACGACAACAGTGCCGGCGTGGCATTCAGCCTGCCGTGGCCGTGGGGCGGCGAATGGTTCGAGTGTCGTGACATCCGCCCGTTGAACTACATCATCGGTTCACTCGGCAGCGGCAAGACGCGGCTGGCGCGCCGGCTCGCCGACTCACTGCCCGGCGCCGTGTTCGTCGGCCTCGATCGGCTGGAAAACGACGGTGCGGATGCGATTGCCGCGCTGCGCGCCGATCCTTCATTGAAGTCGCGTGTCGAGCGCGCCTCGGCGTGGCTCGCCGAAAGAGGTGCGACGCCATCGGCGGCGCTGACCGCGCTGCTCGCCAGTCTCGAAGCCGTAGGCCCGCGCGCGCTGGTTGTCGACATGATCGAACAGGATCTCGACCGGCCCACGCAACAGGCACTGATTGCCCGTCTGCGTGAACACGCCGCCGCCGGCATGCGGCCGCTGTTCCTGCTGACGCGCTCGTCGGCGATCCTCGATCTGTCGGCGGTCGGTCGCGACGAAACCCTGCTGCTGTGCCCGGCCAATCACAGCCCGCCTTCGCGCGTGGCGCCTTACCCCGGTGCGCCCGGCTACGAAGCCGTGGCCACGTGCCTGGCGTCGCCTGAAATCCGGGAGCGGATCGCACGCCGGCCGGAAGCCTGACGGCCAACCGCGCGCTATCATGCTTCGCACGGGTCGGAAAATGAATACTGCGCGACCTATCCGTCGGAGACCATGATGGCACGCGACAAGCTGGTGGAAATCGAACTTGACGATATTGAATCAACCGCGCAACTGCACATGCGGTTGATGGAACGTTTGAACTTCCCGCGCTGGTACGGAAGAAACTGGGATGCTTTCTGGGATGCCATTACCGCGCTTGTCGATATGCCGCTTGTTCTTCGGCTGAAGGGCTGGCCTGAATTCGAACGCCGCTTTCCCCATGACGCGCAGCTGATGAGCGACTGCCTGCGGAACATGGCGCAGCAATACCCCTCCTTCGCTTCCCATGTCGAGTACGAATGACCGAACGGCACCGCGAACCGGGACATCCCGGTTCTTTCTGCACTAGTTTTTTTCCAGGACGTTGAGCGCCTCTTCCATCGTATCGAAATAGGCATTCACCAAATCGTAGTACATCTCCCAGCCGGGCTTGCCCGGACCGGCGGGAACTTCCTTCATGAAGCGTCGGCCCCTATCGATGAGTGTCCTCAACGGCACATGGTTTTCGCTCAACCAGCAAGCGATCGAATGATTCACGGTACTTGAAAGCTGATAGATGTACGCGTCACGCCGGTAGATGCGAAGCTCGAGAAACCGCTCGCTGTTCAATTGGCGTTGCATCGCCTTGATCCGCCCGGACAGTTCTTCAAATGGATTCATGATCCCAATAACCTGATGTCATTCCAGACTGGGCGCGGGGCCACTGCCGCAGCCGTACCGTCGGCTCGCTTCGCACGACGTCTCACGACGCCAGCCGCCCCATCCTGCGCGCCATCGCCGGGCTCACCGCATGCACCGGATCGAACCCGAAGAATTCGAGCACGTGGCGCGCGACGTCGTCGCGATCGTTGTCCGCGCAGATCATGTGATAGCTGTTCTCCAGCACGATCCCGCGCGCGTCGGGCATCTTTTCCAGCAGGAAATCGGCCGAGCGCAGGCTCGTGAGTTCGTCCTCGCGCGCATGCACCACGAGCGTCGGGCACGGCGTGCCGGCCGCGGCCTCGAGCGCCCAGCCGCGCATCCGGTCGACCTGCCGCACGCACGCGAGCGGCACCCACGCATAGTGAAAACTGTCCTCGCGCTCGAACTTCTTCTTCACGATCGCGCGGATCGTCGCGTTCTTGATGCCGAACGGATCGCCTTCCTCGACACGCATCCGTTCCGCCACACCCGGCACGCGGTACAGCACATGCCGCAACGCCCGGTACCACGGCGTCGACCAGCCGTCGATGAACACCGGCGTGGCCAGCAGCGCAAGCCGGCCGCGCGCGTGCTGCACACGGTGGCACAGCAGCAGCGCGACCAGCGCGCCCATGCACATGCCCGCGACATGCAGCGTGTCGTAGTCGTTTTCCAGCGCGCGATACTGCTCGGTCACCGCGTCGAGCCATGCCTCCGCGCGCACGCCGACCAGATCCTCCGGGCGTGTGCCGTGCCCCGGCAGCGTGATCATGTGCGTATCGCCGCCCGCGCGCCGCATCGCCTTGTGCAGCGAACCGAGATCGTATTGCGTGCCGCCGAGCCCGTGGATCAGCAGGACGCCCGTGCGGCCGCTCATGACGCGCGTCCGCTCATTCGTCCGCCGCCGGCCACACGCGCTCGAGCTGCCAGACGCCCGCCACCACCGTCACGTCGACATTCGAATCGAGCAGCGGCGCGCCGTGATCGGTGATCGTCTGCGTGCCGCCGTCGCGCTGCACGATGCGCAGCGACAGCGACGCGCGGTCCTCGCCTGCAATCTCCGCATCCCAGTAGTCGCGCAGCGCCTCGCGGTCGCCCGGCTGCACGCGCTCGAGCACGAGCGGCACGCTCGCGATCTGCGACGCATCGACGCCGACGCCGAACACGCGCTCGACGTCGCCGCTCCACTCGATCCGCCCCGATTCCGGATCGAGCACGTACGCGATCTGGCCGGCGCTCGCGAGCGCGAGCTCCATGTTGTTCTGCAGGACCGCCGCATGCTCGTGCACGCGTTCGCGCGTCGTCTTCAGCGTGCTCACCGTCAGCACCAGCAGCGACGCGACCGCCAGATAAAGCTGCGCCTCGAGCAGCGCACTCCCGTAATGCTCGTGAAACGACGAGAACGGGCCGTCACCCTGCGCGGTCTGCTCGATCACGATCAGCGCGAGCGCGAGCACCGACGACGAGCCCGCGCGGCCGCCGAGCAGCAGCGTCACCGCGACGGTGAGGAACAGCGGGATGTACGTCAGCGCGAAGCCGGCGCCGGTGCCGAATTTCCGCGACGTGTCGCCGTCGAAGATCACGAGCGCGACGACCACGACCAGCACGAACGAGACCATGCCGAGCACCAGGTCGAAGCGTTCGTGGTCGCCCGAGCGGTGCGCGCGAAAGCGCGACCATGACGCGAGCACCGGCGTGACCAGCAGCACGCCGACGAAATCCGACGCGCCCCACACCGACCACACGTCGAAGAACGGCGCGCCCTTGACCACCGTGTACCAGGCCGCGCCGCCGATCGCGCCGACCACGCCCGCGATCAGGCCGGCGAGGATCACCGAGCGCAGGAAGTACAGCCCTTCGAGCGAGAAGCGCACGCGCTGGACGAGCCACACCGCGAGCGCGGCCGCACCGACCTCGTCGACCGTGAACAGCACCGCGTTGACCAGATTGCCCTGTTCGATGCCGCTCAGCGCGAGCTGCCCGACCAGGAATGCGCCGGCCAGCGTCAGCCACTCGCGCATCGGCCGCAGCATGAACGCGCCGACCGTCACGCCGGCCGGCAGCCAGATATAGCCGGTCAGCCGGACGGGGCCGTTGAACTGGTGCGAGATGTAGCCGGTCGCGAGATACAGCGCCGCCCAGAGCAGCGCGGCGGCGAGGCCCGGCCGCGATCGTTTGGTGTCCATCGAGAATCCCTGTGTGCTGCGCCTGCGGGCGGCAGGCGCGCGATGTGCGAATGATATTCGGACGGGGCGGGCCGGGGAATACCGGAAGCCGGAAGCGCGTGCGGGCGACGGTGCGCCCGCACGCTGGCGGTTGTGACCGGGAAAATATCGGAAAAGTTCGGTGTGTGCCCGGTACGTCAGGGGCATGTCGGAACGTCGTTTTGGCCGGGCGGCCAAAATCGCCCGCGGCCGGTGGATCGTACCCGGCATCAGCGGCATCAGCGGCAGCAGCGGCAGCAGCGGCGGCAGCGGCGGCAGTACGACGGCACGGCGAAGATTCACGCGGCGATCACCGACGCCGGCTTCCTGTCGTGCATGAACTATGACTATGGTCAGATCAGCTTCAGCAAGGGCAACGTGCTCGCCCGCCAGGTACGCATGCCGCAGTGGCAGTGGCAAACCTCGGACCAAGCAAAAACCGAATACGCAGTCACGGATGGCCTCGAACATCGCCCGGCCGGCCTGCAGGTTCAGTCGCCGGGGCCGTGACGCCCTCTCGCGTCAATCCACTCGCCGCCACACCGAGATCGGTATGTCGCCGTTGGCACGCGGCGGCACGCGGTAGCTCAGTTCGCCGTCCTTCAATTGATAGCGTCGCGTCTGCGTTTGCCCGGCCCAGTTCGGGTACGACGCATTGCTGATGTGAAACGCGAGCTTGTGGTTCGCGGGATCGACGGTCAGCGTGCCGTAGTGGGTGCTCGAGCCGAGCACGACTTCCCGGAATTCGTCCGGCGTGCCGGTCGCCTTGTCGTTCGACGCAAAGCGCGGGCGTTCCGACCTGAAGATCTGCAGCGAATAGTTCCCGTGCGCGTCGATCAGCAGCAGCCCCTTCGGATCGGCACCGAAGTCGCGTCCGATCGTACCGTCGGGATGTTGTACGTCTGCCGCGACCAGCGTCCACGTCCCCGCGAGCGACGGCGCGGCCGATGCGTCGCCGGGCATCATCGATGCGGCCAGCAGCATGCCGGGAAAGCCTTGGCGGAATATCGAGCGGATGTTCATTCACTGTCCTCGTCAAAAAGAAGGGAAGCAACCTCACGGAGATCCACAGCCGCGTACCGCGCGCATCCCCGTGAACCGGAACGACCGGTTCACTTGATGGTAGCGACGAGAATGTGCAATAAATACGATAATTCGAAATCGATTCATAAGTAAAACCGAATCATGACGCTTCCGAATCTCGACATGGATGCGCTGCGCACGCTGCTCGCCGCGGATCGGCTCGGCAGCCTCAACCGCGCCGCCGACCGGATCGGCCGCTCGCAGTCGGCGGTCAGCCAGCAGATGCGCAAGCTCGAAACGCAGATCGGCCAGCCGCTGTTTCGCCGCCAGGGGCGCGGCCTCGTGCCGACCGAGGCCGGCGAACTGATGCTGTCCTATGCGCGCCGCATTCTCGAACTGAACGACGAGGCGGTCGGCGCGATCCGCGGCGCGGCGATCGAGGGGGCCGTGCGATTCGGGCTGCCCGGCGACTTCGCCGAATCGTGGCTGCCCGTCGCGCTCGGCCAGTTCAAGCGCACGCACCCGGGCGTGCGCGTCGACATCGTCGTCGACGGCAACGGCGCGTTGCTCGACCGGCTCGATGGCGGTGAACTCGACATCGTGCTCGCGATGGGCCGCGGGCATCGCGCCGACGCCGAACACCTGGTCACGCTGCCGATGGCGTGGATCGGGCCGCAAGGCATCGACGTGCGTCCGCGCGCCGGCGCGCCGCTGGATCTGGCGCTGTACAAGCCGCCGTGCCTGTTCCGCAAGGCGGGCACCGATGCGCTCGACCAGGCCGGCATCCCGTGGCGGCTTGCTTACACGACCGGCAGCCTGCAAAGCCTGTGGGCCGGCGTTGCGGGCGGACTGGGCATCACGGCGAGAACGATGGCGGGGGTGCCGCCGACGCTGCGGCCGCTCGGCGAGCGCGACGGCCTGCCGCCGCTGCCGTCGGTCGACGTGTGCGTCCACGCGGGGGGAGGCGAGGCGCCTTCCGCGCTCGTGAGCCTGAAACGCGTCGTGGTCGACACGCTGATCGCCAATCTCGCCGATGTGCAAAAGGCGTCCGGCCGGCACGCCGCATGACCGGCCACGCATGCGCGCCGGATTCGGCGCCGCGCCCTTTGACTGGCTGCCCGCCATCGGGAATGATGCGCCGCGGGGGCCACCTTCCCGTCGTCGATCCCGAATGCCCGAACGAACGAGTCCGCCCGATGACACACGCAATCCGCCTGCGCGCGGCGTCTGCCGCCGACCTGCCGTTCCTGTTGAACCTGCGGCGCCTGACGATGACCGAGCACCTGCAACGCGTTGGCGCGCCGACCGATGACGAAGCGCACGACCGGCGCATTCGCGCGAATTTCGACGATGCGATGATCGTCTGCGAAGGCGACGACGCCATCGGCTTGCTGAAGGTGACGCGCGCGACCGACGAGTGGCACGTTCACCAGATCCAGATCCTCCCCGCGCGCCAGGGCCGGGGCATCGGCGAAGCGGTGCTGAACGCCCTACTGAGCGACGCCGCACGCGCGCACGTGCCGGTATCGCTCAGCGTGCTGCATGGCAACCCGGCGCGGCGGCTCTACGAACGGCTCGGCTTCCACAGCGAATCGGAAACCGAAACGAGTGCGAGCATGGTCTGGCGCGCGTGACGTCCGGCGTGTCGACGTCGCCGCATTACTGCGTGATCTTCGCGTCCTTCAGCAAGTTGCCGATCATCTGCGCACTCGCCTTCTCCACGGCGGCCGCCTGCAGTTGCTGCTGAAGCCCCGGTTTCGCGGTCGCGAAGCTCGGCACCTGCGTCGGCCGCTTCGCATCCAGCTTCACGATCGCCCGCACGCCATCGACCGGAATCGAATCGCTCGTCGCGGCGCCGACCTTCAGTTTCTCGAGCGCCTGCGCGACCGGCAACGGCAAGCCGGACGTCTTGCCTTCCGTCGCCGGCGTGTGGAAGCTCACCCACGGCAGTTCGCCGCCGGCATCGCGGCTCGGCGCCATGCTGTACTGACGCGCCAGCCCTTCGAACGACTTGCCCGCCTTCAGCTCGCTCAGCACCGTCGCGGCCGTCACCGGGTCCTGGACGATGATCAGGCGCGGCTTGTACTCGTTCTTGCCGAGCGTGGCCACGAGTTCGTCGTAGCGCGCCTTGACCTGTTCCTCGGTCACCGGCTCGGGCTTCACGTTGTCGCGCAGGTAAAGCTGCACTTCGGCATTCGCTTTCGCCTGCTGCACCGCCGCCTTGACCTCGGGCTTGTCGGCGTAGTTCGCCTTCTCGGCGGCCTGCTGAACCAGCACGCGCGTGATCAGCTGGTTCTTGATCGCCTGGCGGATCTGCGGCGAATCGGGTTGACCGGACGCGCGCAGCAACGCATCGACGTCGGCCTGCGTGATCGGTGTGCCGTTGACCGTCGCAACGGTCGCCGTGGGCGCCGCCGTCTCTGCGTGGGCAGTACCGCTCAGCGCGCCGGCCAGCATGGCGATCAGCAACAGGCGGTTCGGTGTGGTTTTCATCTTCATCGTTTCGTCACTTCGGCTCAAAAAACACGGCATGGGGCTGCCGCGCACATTCGCCGGCGCTGCAATGCGCCGGCGCTACCAGTCAGTCGATTCGGTTCATCGTCGCGGGCACGCGCAGTGCGTGCCGGTGCCGCTGTCATTGTGCCCGGAACCGATTTTCCGCGTCGTGTGGTTGGGGGACGGCCGCCCGGCGGGCGATGAGGCGCGCGTTGCGCACGCCGGTCATGACAAACGCGTGATGTGGAAATTCGATGGAAACGGCGTGGAAATCCGGCGAAATCGCGACGAATGCCGTCATTGCTTCGCGCGCCCGGCCGCCGACCGGGGTCGAGGCGGCCGCGCGCGCCTCGTCAAGGTCAGGGCGTCCACCGGTACACGGTGATGCTGTTTCCTTTCACGTTGTTCTTCATCACCACGTACTCGCCGTTCGATCGACGGTACGCGCGGATGCTGTACATCGCATCGATGGCGCTGCTGGTATCCACGGTGGCGGGGCTCGCGTTGACCAGCGTGGTGTCGAGGTTGCCGGTGGTGAGGTTGAACGCGTCCACGTTCGGCCACATCGGCCCGCTGCTGCTGAACCAGTAGCCGACAAACAGATGGTTGCCCACCGCGTCGATCGATTTCGCACCGCTGTGCGGCAGCGTGATCACCGGGTCCGGCTTCGTCGTGTTGCCCGCGCGCCAGCCGTGATACACCTCGATGCGCGTGCCGATCGAGGTCCAGTCGTTGCTCCCGACGGCGCCCTGCGCGAGCACCATCGTGTCGCTGTCCGCGAGATAGACGATGCGCGTGAGCGGCTGGATGCTGTCGGGCACGCGGGTCGCGACGCCCGGGCCCCACGACGGCTTGCCGCTCGCGTCGAAGCCGGCCAGCGGGTAGTGGGTAATCGCGCCGGTCTTGTCGAGGCCGGCCCACACGTCGCCCTTGCTGTCGATGCTGAAGCCGCTCGTCACGCGCCGCGTCGTGTTGAACGCGGGGCCCGGGATCGAGCCGTCCGGGATCGCGATATAGCCGTTCGCCGCGTCGAAGTGGAAGAAGTAGAAAATCGGCGGGTTCTGGCCCGCCGCGACGAGAATCCGGTTCGCGCCCACCGACGCGAGCAGCCCGAAATGCTCGTCGCGCTGCGTGTCGCTCATGTCGATGCGCGGATCGGCCGGATACGTGAACGGGTCGACCGTATTCGCGACGAACGTGCCGCCCGCGCTGCCGCGGTACACGTGCGTGCCGCCGTAGAACAGCGCGCCATCCGTGACCGGATCCGGTGCGGCGATGCCTTCGAAGTTCAACGACTGCAGCGTCCACCGCAGGCTGCCGGTGCTGCTGTACGCATGGATGTCGGTCGCGCCGTTGCGGCCGAGATCCCAGCTGCCGCCCCACGGATTGTTGAGCACGTAGAGCGTGCCGCCGGTGTCCTTGCCGAGCCCGACGATGCGCGTGAAGCGCTGCGCACCGACCTGCCCCTTGATGCCCGTCGTCGTGTCGAGATAGCCGCCGCGCACGCCGAATGTGCCAGCCAGCGCGGGCCGGCCCGACACGGTATAGCGCTTGATGTTCTGGTCGGGGCCTGCGTCGCCCACCAGCAACTGCCCGGCCGCCGCATCGAAATACAGCGCCGACGGCTGCGACCCGGCCGGCATCCGGATCGTGTTCAGCAGCGCACCGGCCGGGCTGAAGCCGACGATCGAGCCCGCGCGCTTCTGCGCCACCCACACGTTGCCCGCGCCGTCCACCGCGAGCGCGCCCGGCTCCGATACGCTGATATCCCGCTGCCACAGGCCGTCGGTGGTGAACACGCGCACGCGATTGCCGTAGAAGTCGCTCGCATAGAGCAGCGAGCCGGCCGTCGCGAGCCCGGTGACGACGTCGATGCGTGGCTGGTTGGTCGCCGCGCTGACCTGGATGACGCGGTCGCGATATTTCGTTGCGCGGTTGTAGCGCCCCACCGCGCCGCTGCCGTACGTCTTGCCCGCCTGCAGCGCGACGAACAGCGAGGTCGCGTTGCCCGTGATCGCGCTGCCCTGGAACTCCGAGTGCGTGCCGATCGAGCCGGCGCTCTTGCCGTTCCGGTAGATCGCGACACCCCCCTCATCCTCGTCCCACATCGATGCCGTGTAGATCACGCCTTCGGGCGCGACCCACATCGAGCGCGCGACGTTTCCGACGTGGGCCGCGAGCGTGCCATACGTGTTCGCCAGCCAGTCGGTGGTGTTGCGTGCATGAACGCAGGGGGTAATCGCGGCGATCGCTGCGGCAAGAAGTGCAGCCTGAAACCGTTGTCTGGCGACCATGACGGATGCGCTCCTGAAGGGTGCGAACATTCACATGAAGGGCCGGCCGGATGGCTTGAAAGCCGCGAGGCGTCAATATTTCCCCTGAATCATCCGGCGCAGTCGGTATTACGTGCCGCATGGGTTCGATCATGCGCAGCGCGAGAATAGCGCCATATAAATCGAAAAAAATTGCGGACCGCTCGCGCCGTTGCGCTTTTCACGGGTTCGGCCTCGATGCATTGCCTGTCGCGCTCATGCGTGCTGACGGCGAGCGCGGCTGCGCGGCAGTGAATGGTCACTTACGCGTCGGATCGGGGATCGGGAAAATCGCCGCTCGATCAACGACGACCGGTTGAAACGGCGAGCGCCGGCTTCAGGGAATCGGGGCAGTCCGCCGCATTCAGGGTGGAATGATTCCGCCAAACACAATCGCCGACCTGAATCCATATCGAATCCAGGCCGGCGATCATCGATTACCGGCGAGCAGCCAACGCGCCACTACCGCTGCGCTGCCGCACGGCCGTGCCTCATGCCGATGCCGAGGTCTCCGGCACCTTCACCTGCATGCCGCGTCCGTTGTCCGGATCGTTGTCGTCGCGCGGGTCGTCGAGCTGCCCTTCCCACTTCGCGACCACGGCCGCCGCGATCGAGTTGCCGACGGCGTTGGTGGCCGAGCGCCCCATGTCGAGGAACATGTCGACGCCCATGATCAGCAGCAACCCGGCTTCGGGCATGTTGAACTGGTTGAGCGTCGCCGCGATCACGACCAGCGACGCGCGCGGCACTCCCGCCATCCCCTTCGACGTGACCATCAGCATCAGCAGCATCGTGATCTGCGTGCCCAGCGGCAGATGGATGCCGTACACCTGCGCGATGAAGAGCACCGCGAACGTGCAGTACATCATCGAGCCGTCGAGGTTGAACGAATAGCCGATCGGCAGCACGAAGCTCGAGATCTTGCGGTTCACGCCGAAGCGGTCGAGCGCGTCCAGCAGCTTCGGATACGCGGCTTCGGAGCTCGCCGTCGCGAACGACAGCAGGAACGGCTCGCGAATCAGCCGGATCAGCGTGAACGCCCGCTTGCCGAGGAACGTCACGCCGGCGAGCGTCAGCACGCCCCACAGCAGCGCCAGCGCCAGGTAGAAGCTCGCCATGAACTTCGCGAACGTGAGCAGGATGCCGAGCCCCTGGGTCGTGATCGTCGACGCCAGCGCCGCGAACACCGCGACCGGCGCGAACCACATCACCGCGCCCGTCACCTTCAGCATCACCTGCGCGAGATCGTCGATCACGCCGGTCAGGCGCTTGCCCGACTCGCCGAGTGCGGACAGCGCGGTACCGAAGAAGATCGAGAAGACGACGATCTGCAGGATTTCGTTGTTCGCCATCGCTTCCGCGATCGACTTCGGCACCAGGTGGACCACGAAGTCCTTCAGCGTGAAGGCGCCCGTCTTCAGGCCGAGGGCCGCATCGGACGCCGGCAGCGGCAGGCTCAGATGGCTGCCCGGTTGCAGGATCGTCGCGGTCAGCAGGCCGAGCAGCAACGACGTGAACGACGCGATGAAAAACCAGCCGAACGCCTTGACGCCGACGCGGCCCACCGCGCTGCCGTCGCCCATCTGCGCGATGCCGACGGTCAGCGTCGCGAATACCAGCGGCGCGATGATCATCTTGATCAGGCGCAGGAACACGTCGGACAGCAACGACACGTAGCCGGCCACCTCCTTTGCCATGTTCGGGTCGGGAAATGCGCTATGACAGGCGTAACCCACTGCGATACCAAGGATCATCGCGACAACGATGTACTTGGTGATGTTGTGCTTCTTCTTCATTAGTAATCCAAATCACAAAGCGTATGTTGCTAACGGCTGGCACAGCTTTCGCGCCCGGCTACGAATCGAAACCCATGTCTCACTGGGTGCGACAAGTCCGCCGTTGGCAGTCGCCATGGCGGACAAGGGGGGGCATTCTAACGCAAATGGCACCCCGGCTTTCAAATCTGAAAGTCAGCCGGGTTGATCGGCGTCCGGATGTCGTCGAAAAGGCGGGTTTTGTCGCGATCCTGCCCGTTTCCTGCGCGGTCGGCGGCGGGGTAACCGGGCCACCTCGCCGTTCGCACCGGGCTCGCCACGGTTCATGTGCCGGCGAGTGGAAACACGTCGCCGGACTCCCCCTCGCCCCCAAGGCGGCATCGCACTGCGTGACGACACGGCCAACGATCGCGACACATTCTCACAAAGATGCGCAGACCTTGACACTACGGCCCGTAACGCGTCTGTAATATTTGGCAACGATTCGAGGTGACGTCCCGCCCGGGCGCCGATGCGCAATCGTGCATCGGCAGCACAGAACCGGATTCGAATCATTGCTCTCAACCGGCTGAGGTATTCATTTTTATCAGTAATCCTGCCCAATGAATGATCGAGGAAAGGCGGCATCGTGATGAACATACTGTATACCAACTTCCACGGCGACTACGGCGGCGGCCAGGACACCTACGTCCGCGATCTCGCCGCCGCGATGAGCCGGCATCATCGCGTGACCGTTGCGTCACCGGAAGGCAGCCGCCTGTCGCGACTGCTGAAGGACAGTCCCGACGTGGCCATCTTCGACATGGAATTCAAGCCGCGCTGGAACCGGATGTGCCAGGAAATCCTCCGGCTGCGCCAGCGGATCGTCGCCGAGCGCTTCGACGTCATCCACGTCAACGGGTCCGCCGATCACCGGCAGGTGATGCTCGCGCTGCTCGGCTGCCGGTATCGGCCGGCGGTCGTGCTCACCAAGCACAACACCTATCGCGCCGACAGCTTCGGCAACGTGCTGCGCGCCCGGCTGGCAACCGACCACACCATCGCGGTCAGCGACTACGTGGCGGGCATGCTCGCGCTCCGGTCGCCGTATGGAAACGTGACGGTCGTCAAGCACGGCGTGCGCCGGCAGGCCGCGGAGCGACTGGCCGGCGACGAAATCCGCCGCCGCAAGATCGCGCTGTTCGGGCCGTCCGGCGCGGACGCGATCGTGCTGGGCAGCAGCGCCGGCACCACGCCGGAGAAAGGCTGGATGGACCTGATCGCGGCGCTGGGCCGCTTGCCCGAACACGAGCGCGAGCGGTTTCGCGTGCTGCTGGTCGGCGCGGAGCCGACCGGCGAGCAACGCGAGCAGATCGCGCTGCACCGCATGGCCGCGCGCACCGCTTTCACCGGCCGGCTCGACGACGTGCGGACACCGTTCTCGATCGTCGACGTGTCGTTCGTGCTGTCGTACCAGGAGAGCCTGTCGTATGCGTGCCGCGAAGCGATGTCGCTCGGCTGCCCCGTGATCGTGACGCGCGTGGGCGGGCTGCCCGAGAACGTCGAGCCGGGCGTGGACGGCTGGGTCGTCCCGCCGCGCGAACCCGAAGCGATCGAGGCAATCCTGCGCGCGATCATGCGCGAGCCCGGGTGCGTGCAAGCGATGGGACACAACGCGCGGCTGAAGGGCAAGCGCGAGTTCTCGTTCGAACGATTCGTCGACGCGACGCTGTCCGTCTACCAGAAATCGATTCGCCACAACCCGTATCGTCGGGTGACGTCCATGAGGTCCGTTTGATGGCCATGAACATCTGGAAGAAGTACTGGGACCTGCGCACGCAGGAGTGCCCGTGCGACGTGCACTTCGTCGAATGGCTGGAAACCGCGCGCCTCAACGGCATCCGCATCTATCACTTCGGCACCGGCGGCCACCACCATGTCGGCGTGGAATGCGCGCGGCCGCACCTGAACAACACCGTCTTCGGCGTGACGGCGTCGCCGAAGGAATACAAGTCGTACGTCGATCTCGTCACGCGGCAACCGGAGGTGAGCAAGACCTATCTGGCCTATTTCGGCGACATCTACACGAGCAACTCGGACCTGCTGCCGGCGTTCGACGTCGTCACGCTGTTCCATCTGTGCGAATTCCGCGACGAGACGAACAGCCGCTACGGCGCGAAGACTGACGCCGACGTGCTCGACCTGTTCGCACGCCATACCGCGCGCGACGGCCACTTGCTGTTCTACAAGGGCTCGTCGGCGTACCGGAAGGCCGAGCCGATCATCGAGCAATGGGCGGCAAATGCCGATTTCGTCGAAGTCGGCGACTTCAAAACCCTGCGGATTTTCCGCAAGGCCGCGTCATTCCCCGTTCTCGCGACCCGCTCATGCTGCTGCCCGCCACGCGCTACCCGATCCTGATGTATCACCAGGTCCGCACGCCGCCGCCGCTCGACCGGTTGCGCGGCCTGAGCGTCGCGCCCGACGCGTTCCGCCGCCAGATGACACTGTTCAGGCGGCTCGGCTACCGCGGCCTGAGCGTGCGCGAACTGCAACCGTACCTGCGCGGCGAGCGCAGCGGGAAGGTCTTCGGCATCACGTTCGACGACGGCTTTCGCAACGTGCTGACGCATGCGATGCCCGTGCTGGACGCGTTCGGCTTCACCGCGACCTGCTACTTCGTCGCCGGCCGGTTCGGCGGCGAGAACGACTGGGACGCGGGCGCCGATACCGCACGCTCGCCGCTCATGACGTACGCCGACATGCTCGCATGGCGCGATCACGGCCATGAAATCGGCTCGCATACGCTCGATCACGTCGCGCTGTCGCACGTGCCGGCGCACGTATCGGCGGTTCAGATCATCGAATCGAAGCAGCGGCTCGAAGCGTTGAGCGGCCAGCCCGTCGAATCGTTCTGCTACCCGTACGGCGATCTGGACCCGCGCGTGCGCGACCAGGTCGCCGCCGCGGGGTACCACAACGCGACGACGACCCGGCGCGGCTGCGCCGATGCGTACGACGATCGGTTCCTGTTGCCGCGGATTCCGGTCGCCGGCGGCGTCGGTGCGATGCGACTGTGGTTCAAGTGTGCAAAGGCGCGGGTTCGGAGGCGCAGGTAGTTCACGCCGCCGCGACCGTGGCCCCGGCTATTCCGGGCGCTGCCCGCGGAATGCGAGCAGGCCGGCCAGCGCGATTCCCATAAAACGGAACCATCCCGACGCGCGCACTCATCCATCATGTTCTCCGCTGACGTTCGAGGCCGGCCAGGCGGAGCATGAAAAAAGCCCCATCCGTTTCCGGCGGGGCTTGGGGTGAGTTCGACGCACTGACCTACGACGCGCAACCTCCTCCCGGCCCGCCATGGGCGGTCGTGGTGGTGGTCGTGATGAAAAGTGCGTGCATGGAGAAGAATCTAGACAACCTGCTGTCGGACAGGAAGTCCGTCGACATCGCGGAAATCGCACCGGTCTTCCTGATATCGCATGGCCGCCGGACCGTGCAACCCTCCACGCACGGCCATGCGCTCACCGCTGGAACGCCCTGCGCATCCACGCGCCGGCCACGTCGAACACCTGGCGGGCTGCCGGCGTCACGCCGACCATATGGATGCACGCATGGATCATCCCCGGCAGCACGACCAATTCGACCGGCACACCGGCCTCCCGCAATCGTTCCGCATACGCGTGCGCGTCGTCGCGCACCGGATCGTACTCGCACGCCAGCAACGTGGCCGGTGGCAGACCCCCGACCGAAGCCGCCCGCAGCGGCGACACGCAGGGTGAGCCGGCATCGGCCGGATCGGTCAGGTACAGGTCGAAGCAATACTGCATGATGGCTTGCGTCAGGTAGTAGCCCTGCCCGCAGGTCCGATAGGACGTCGTGCTCATCGACGCATCCAGCGGCGGGTACAGCAACAGTTGATGCGCGATCGACGGGCCGCCCCGCTCCCGTGCGACCAGGCAGGCAGCCGCTGCAAGGTTGCCTCCGGCACTGTCGCCGCCGACGGCGATGCGCGCCGGGTCCAGCCCCAGGCCGTCCGCCTCGCCGAACACCCAGTCCAGCGCATCGCAGAAATCGTCCACCGGCACCGGAAACCGATGCTCCGGCGCGAGCCGGTAATCGACCGACAGCACGACGCACTGCGTCGCGTTGGCCAGCGCGCGGCAAGGATTGTCGTAAAGCTCGAGCGTGCCGAGGCACCACCCGCCGCCGTGCGCATAAACGATCGCTGGCCGCCGTGCCGCGCGCGCCGCCGCGACCGCCGGCCAATAGGCCCGCACGCGAATCTGCCGCCCGTCGCGCGTGGGCACCGCGAAGGTTTCCGTGCGGTCGACCGCTTCCAGCGGCCCGTGCCAGCCTCGCAGTGTCGTCTCGGTCGCCTGCCGCAACGCGCCCAGCGACGCAGGCGCTTCAGCCAGCGCCAGGCGCGCCAGCAGCGCGGCGATGTTGTCGTCGATCGGCATGTTCAGCGGCTCCGTTCCAGGAACGGCAGCAGATGGCCGATGAATGCGTCGGGCGCCTCTTCCATGATGAAGTGGCCGCAATCGGGCACGACCGCGCCCTGCAGATCCGTCGCGTTGTCGCGCATCGTGACCAGCGGCGCATCGCCGGTGGCATGTTCGGCGCCGATCGCGAGCACCGGCATCGTCAGCTTGCGCTGCGCCCGCGCCTGGTTCTGCCGGATCGTCTCCGGAATCGCACGGTAATAGGAGAAGCCGCCGCGCAGGCCGCCCGGCGCCGCATAGGCGTCGATATACACGTCGACGGCCACGCAATCGCGCCGGAACGACCAGCGGTTGAACATGAACTCCAGATAGGCGCGTTCACGTCCGGCAATCAGCGTCTCGGGCAGGTCGGCCAGCTGGTTGAACATGAAATGCCACAGGAAGATGTTCTGTTCCGGCGGAGCGAAGATCGACGGCGCCGGCGCCAGCCCGGGGATCACCGCCTCCGTGAGCGCCAGCGACTTCACCGCCTCGGGCCGATCGCTCGCCAGCGCATAGGCCACCCACATGCCGACGTCGTGGCCGGCCACCTGGTACACATCGAAGCCCAGTTGCACCATCACGCGATGCAACGTGGCCGCCGTGTGGCCCGTGTCGTAACCCGCATGCGGCCGGTCGGAATAGCCGGTGCCGGGCGGATCGACCGCGATGGCCATGAAGCCGCGCGCGGCGAGCGCCTGCATCACATGACGCCATGCGTACCAGGTTTGCGGCCATCCCGGAATCAGCAGGACCGGGGTGCCTGCGCCGGCCGTCACGCAATGAATGCGCTGGCCGTCGACGCGGACGTATTGATGGGCAACGCGTTGAGCGTCGGCTGACGATTGAAGTTGAGCGGACATATTGATGGTTCCTCGCAATGGGGGGCGGCTCAGGCGATGCCGAGCATGTCGTGGATTTGCCGTTGATCGACCGCGGCACCGGCGAAGTCGTCGAAGATGCGCTCCGTCACCCGGATGATGTGGTCGTTGATGAACGCAACCCCTTCGCGCGCGCCGTCCTCCTGGTCCTTGAGGCAGCATTCCCACTCGAGGGTGGCCCATCCTGCATAGTCGTACTGAGCAAATTTCGAAAAAATCGCCTTGAAGTCGACCTGACCGTCGCCGAGCGAGCGGAACCGGCCGGCGCGCTTGAGCCACGAACCGTAGCCGCCGTAAATGCCTTGTCGGCCCGAAGGCCGAAACTCGGCATCCTTCACATGGAACATGCGAATGTGGTCGCGGTAGATATCGATGTACGCGAGATAGTCCAGCTGCTGCAGCACGAAATGGCTCGGATCGAACAGTATCTTGCAGCGTGCGTGCTGGCCGACCAGCGCATGAAAACGCTCGAAGCTGACGCCATCGTGCAGGTCTTCGCTGGGATGGATCTCGTAGCAGAGGTTGACGCCGTTTTCATCGCAGACGTCGAGAATCGGCCGCCAGCGGCGCGCCAGCTCGTCGAAGGCCGCCTCGATCAGGCCGGCGGGCCGTTGCGGGAACGGAAACAGGTAGGGCCACGCGAACGAGCCCGAAAACGTGCCCATGTCGGTCAGCCCCAGGCGTCGGGAAGCCCGCGCGGCCAGCTTGAGCCGATCCAGCGCCCACGCGGTACGCGCGTTCGGGTTGCCACGCACGGCCTCGGGCGCGAAGTTGTCGCACATGGCGTCGTACGCCGGATGCACGGCGACCAGTTGCCCGAAGATGTGCGTGGTCAGTTCGCTGATCTCCAGCCCGTGTTCGGCCAACATCCCCTTCACGTCATCGCAATAGGCCTGGCTTTCCGCGGCCGTCGCCACGTCGAACAGCCGGCCTTCCCACGCGGGAATCTGCAACGCCTTGAAGCCGACGCCGGCCGCCCATTGCGCGATGTTCGGCAAGCTGTTGAACGGCACCGCATCGTCGGCGAACTGCGCGAGATGGAGACTGGGGCCCTTGAGGGTACGCATGATCAACTCCTATTGTTTGTTGATCGACAAAGAATAGGGTAGCGGTACGGCACGTGTCAACACGGCGCGCGATAAAATCGGTGCACGATGTGACGACGGACGAAAGGGATATGGCGGGACGACCGAGAGAATTTGATCGCGACACGGCGCTGAAACGCGCGATGCTGGCGTTCTGGCGACACGGCTACGAAGGCACGTCGATGTCCGACCTGGTCGAAGCGATGGGCATCGCGTCAGCGCGCATCTATGCCGCCTTCGGCAGCAAGGAAGCATTGTTCCAGGAGGCCGTGGCGCTCTACGAGCAAGGCGAAGGCGGCTTCGCCGATCGCGCGCTCGTCGAGGAAAGCGATGTCCGCGCAGCCGTCGAACGGATGCTGCGCGACGCCGTCGCCGCCTATACCCGGCGCGGCCAGCCGCACGGCTGCATGGTGGTCTCCGCCGCCACCAACTACTCCGCCGAAAACGAAGGGGTGATGGAATGGCTGGCCGCCCATCGGCGCGCACGCACACACTCGATCGTCGAGCGCCTGCAGCTCGCGGCCGAACAGGGGCAACTCGCGCGGGGCACCGACATCAAGGCGCTGGCCGATTTCTACGCGACGCAGTTGCACGGCATTTCAGTGCAATCCCGCGACGGGGTATCGAAAGAGCGGCTGCTCGCCTCCATCGGGCCGGCGATGCTGCCGCTCGCGATGGCGGTGCGCGACGCGGCGTGACGCGGCACGACTGACGGGACGCGGCGCTCCGATCGCGACGCGGACGCAGTCGGGAACGCTGAATCGTTGTCACCCTCCGGTTTGAGCACACCGGAAGGAAGCGCAATTCAAGTGCTTCCGGACCTCGAGGCATCGCCTCTCGCGGCACGTCGCCACCACCGGGAATATTCGCGCACACGGAATCGCGTCCCTCACCGTGTTTCTGCCGGACAACGTTCATCGAAAATCAGGTACGCACCGCAATGGACCAGGATATTCAGAACATGCTCCGCCGCTATCGCGAACGAGAGATCGCCCTGCATCAGGTACGCGCGTGGCTTGACGGCGAAAGAGCGCGTGTGGATGCACAAGTCCCACGCGGTGAATGGCTGAAACTCATGCGAGGGAGTGAAGCGCAAAGCAACGGCGCGATCGCGCGCCTGCTTCCGGCTTGCCTACACTGTCTCGGTGTCGGCAAGCCCAAAGCGTTCGCGTCGCGTCAGGAATATCAGCAATACACCCGTCGTCGTGACGCAGCCGTCGCAAGCGGCGTCCTCTCCGAAATCATTCCTCAACCTCATTTTGCTTCCGAAGGCCACGATTCAGCGGGTTCGGTCATGTACTGTCGCTGCACCTGCTGCCGCTCGATCTGGGCATTCGTCGAGCCAGAGAAATCGGAAAGCGGTTCATGGAACCGAATCCTCTAGACGCGGCGTCCGAAATCCCGCATCACCATCGCGGTCAGCATGCCGCCGGGCGCCACCGGGTGTCGCGACAGCGCAAGTTCCGACCTGGCACCTACCGCAGGGATCGGCCATCGCTTCGCCGTCGCGTACATCGCGCACGGATAGAAGTGGTCACGCCCGTCATATCCGGGATCAGAGCGGAGCGTGAGAGCGACGCGCCGATCGCCTCGGCGCGCCGCTTCGCGGCTGCGTTGCATATCGATATGCAAACATTCGCGCGGCCGCGCCATTTTCATCGCAATACACTGAGCCGGCTGACGGGCTCGGAAAGCGCGCAGAAGCTCCTTCGGGGTGCGCTTCGAATCAGCCGAGCGGCTAGCGATATCTCGGGCGACGTCCGGAGGACGCACTGAAGACCCGCTGCCTGACGTCACATCGATCGAGGCCGGTGCGGCGGGATAGGGTCGGGTACACACGTCGCGGGTTTGCAAAATTGCGGGGCTGCTCTCACGTCGTAGCCAGCCTATGTTCGGCGAAAGAAAACAGGGGGCGAGGCTTACCGGCTTGGACGTGGTTCCGCCGCATGTTCCCACCCCATCTCTTCAAACGCCTGCTTGATGAGCGGGCATTTTCTGTTTCGCTCCCCTTCGTCCGATTGTCCACAAGAAAGCGTGTATTTCGCACCCGCTCGCACGCAACGAGCGGTTGTTCGTGAACCTTGGATATGGGGCGCTACCGATCAGGTAGAGGGCGAGCGTACCGTCCCCATGATTGGGAAGGCGGTTCGTCTGCGCGGCATGACGCAGGACTTCGGAATCCTTCCTGCAAGACGCCTAGAATTCAGTCATGGCTGCATTCCACAAGGAGGCTGTCATGACTCAGTCGATGATTGGATGGGTGGTTGGTCTTGCGGTGATCGCGGTGGTTGCAGTCGCGTTGGCGCGTCGTTTCCAGAGCGAACATCCAGGTATGCACGTCGTTCAATGGTTGGATTCCCATCACTTGGGGTGGATGCATCGCAAACATTGACATCTCCGCGCGGGCGGCGATAACGCCGCCTTGCCGAAGTTTTCCGGGAACCACGCTCACGGACGCCGACGGGCGGGTGAAGTCGGCTATGTCGTTGTCTCACCAAGTGTCTTGGCAAGGAAGGCATCATGGATGACGAAGTGTGTACGACCCATACGCACGTGGCGCGCCTTCGTGTGATGAAGACCGTGTCTGGGCGCTATCGCGGCATCGTCCACTTGCACCGCATCGGAGAGGATCCAGGCTTCTCCGAACAACACGATACCGAAGGGGATTTTGCGACGAACGTGGAAGCGCGCGACGCCGCTCGGTCGCTCGCGCGCGCTTTGCTCGAAGAAAAAATCCAGGGGTACGAAAAGACGCAGGGAATCGATTGAACCAGCCTCGCGGCTCGGTCGTTACGCAGCCTCGATCGATAACACGACGTTCGTCAGCGCGTCGCGCGGGCGTTGCACAATGCTGCTGCAAGGAACCGACCATGACACCCCATGACGTGATGACAATCTTCGAGCGGATGAACGCACAGGGAAGGGCTGCCGCCGATCTGGACCATGCTTGCGCCGAGTTCGCCGGCTGGTTGGCGGAGGCATGGAGTCGATTGAGCGAGGATGAGGTCACACTGCTGACGTCGATCGGCGCGTCGCTGTATCGCGAGGGGTATGCGAGGCGGTACTAGGCAGGTTCTGGGGCCGGCGTGAATATATGGGCGGGGCGGATCGAAAGAGCGTATAAAGTTCGAATGACTATCCCTTCCGTTACCGCCGAGTCGGTCCTGGGTCTGTTCCGGCTAATTGCCGGAAGAGAGGAACGCCGGACTTCCGGCGAGTCGCCAAGAATGGCGGCGCTCCTGACACTTGCCGAGCAGCTTGCACGCAACCATCAGGTCATGACGGAAGATAGTTGGGATGCAACCGTTCGTGTTGGCGGCCTGCTGTTGCGAGCGGAAATGATCAACAACGACGCCGACACGATGGTGCTCGAGTTGCTGAGCCGGCTGCGGCAGCGGAAATGAGAAACCTCGTTCGAGAGTATAGCGAGTCGTCCCCTGTGGAGTGACCAACGTGTCGACACACCTGCATATTTTCTACAAGGGGTACGAACTTCATCCCCTCGTCTTCGCCCGCACATTCAGTCGCTTTGACGGACATTCCCGTTACGCCGAAGGGTATGACATCGCGGTACGGATATGTCGCCCGGGCGCGATCGCAACCTCCACCGCAAGCCGTGTTTTCAGGCTGGGCCAACCGCATGCATTCTCCGACTTTGGAATGGCAAGGCGTGCCGCCGGGCAGCAGGGAAAGGACATCATCGACGGAAAGGTGAGCGGAGCTTCGGTCCTCGACATGTGATCAGGCTGCCGGCGTCCTGCATCGGCTGATTGGTTCGGGCCGCGGGCGGCGCTCTCGTTGATGTTCACCCGGAATTGACCCGCCTGGGGCTGTCGGGGATCGCGATGCCAAGCTCGACCCGCATCTGGCCGCGGCCAATTCGCCGACTATCACAACGGAAGATCGCGGCGCCACTCCGCAGACTAATAAGACGGTTACACATCTAGTGTTGGAAGGATACGTTGACGACGTAATTCGCTACGTCGTTTCGCTTGAGGCAGGCGAGGGGGCTCGACTGTACAGAGCTACGGAGGGTACGTCCTACGAGGGCACGGAAATTTTTGCTAGCGATACCGTGATCTAGCGCCATCGACATTAAAAAAGGCCGACCGCTCCAAAGTCGACCAACAGAAAATCATTCATTTATGCATGGCGCTTCTCGTGATCCAGAAGCCATTGCTTACGAGCTAGGCCACCGCCATAACCTGTTAGCGTCCCATCCTTCCCCAGCACTCGGTGACACGGTATGACAATCGAGACTCGATTAGCCCCATTGGCGCCCGCTACTGCCCTCACTGCCAAGGGTTTGCCGAGTTTCTCCGCCTGCTCACCGTAACTGGCCGTACTTCCATAGGGGACGGCCTGCAACGCTTGCCATACCGATTGCTGGAATGGGCTCCCGGGCGTGTCTAGTGTCAGATCAAACTGTTTGCGCGTGCCGGCAAAGTATTCGCCGATTTCGCGCTCGGCTTGGCGCGTGTGAGCATTTTCCCCAGCTAGGATGCGTGCCCGCAAGAGTCGTTGGAGATCCTTGAATTCGGTTTCCAGCATCCGCCGATCAACGAACTCCAGCAGACATACGCCCTGCTCACTGGCGCACACGAACATCGGTCCCAAGGGCGTGGTGAAGCGATGGATGAGGATGACATTCGTCGCCTCGGTCGGCGCGCGCCCCGTCAGTTTCCTGCAGGTGTAGCCGAATCCGCTGAGCGAGTCGTATCCACTGTCTAACGCGACCTCGGTGGTACTCCGACCGGCCTTCAGTTCCTCCAGCGCCGTATTGATCCGCAGCGAACGCTGGAACGCTTGGAAACTCATCCCGTAGTGCTGCTGGAACCAGCGACGAATACGCTCCGGACTAAGACCGCGTTGCCTGAGGAGATAATCACTCAGGCGCTCCTTAGGATGGGTGCGCACCCAGTCGATGGCCTCCGCCACCTCGGGTGGCGCAGTGTTAGCGTTCTCGGTCGGCTTGCATACCTTGCAGGGTCGATAACCGGCGTCGAGTGTTTCCTTGAGCTCTGTATAGAACACGACGTTCTCGCGTTTTGGCTTGCGCGCCCGGCATGTCGCAATACAAAACACACCAGTGGTCTTCACCCCAACGTAGAAGATGCCGACATGGTCCGCCGCGCGCTCAACCAGCGCACGGTAATAAGTATCGATCTGCCGAGTGTCAGTGACTTGCATGATCGAATACCGGCTTGAAAGACTGGCTTGCTCGCACGTCGATGAAAAGTTTCTGTAATACTTGGAGCGCATGTTGGTGCAAGAAATTGCCCATGCTGACGCGCTTGACGCCCAGTGCAGCCAATCGCTCGAACGACGGCAAATTCGGCATGCACATCACGTTCAACGGAAGTGAAATACCGTCGACGATCGCGGCGATATCCGCTTCATCGGTTACGCAGGGCACAAAGAGACCATTTGCCCCGTTTTCCGCATAGCGCCGACCGCGGGCAAGGGTTTCTTCACGTGCATGGGCGACGCCCATCAGGAAGGTATCGGTGCGCACGTTGAGAAACAGCTTGACTCCGGATGCTAGCAAGCCCGTATCGATATCGTGCAGACGCCGCGAGAAGGTATCTGCGTCCACAAGGGTACGCTGCCCCTCACGCACCATGCTGTCCTCCAGATTGACACCGGCCACGCCCAGAGCGGCCAGTTCGCGGAGATTGGCTACCACGGCCTCGGGAGTCGCGCCATAGCCAGCCTCGACATCAACGGTCAGCGGCAGATCGGATACGGATCGCAAACGAGCGACCAGTGCCTTCAATTCCGGAAAACTGACCCCTTCTCCGTCGGCATAGCCCAACAAATCGGCAATAGCTGCACTGGAGGTTCCGAGCGCCGCGTAGCCGGCGGCTTCTGCCGCACGAGCACTGGTGGCATCCCAGACATTGGCAAGCAGCAGCGGTTCGTTTTGTTGATGGAGTTGGGCAAATTTCATGGACTGTTCCTCACTTGGATATGGTTCAAGTATGGGTTTCAGACCGATGACCTTACAACCGAAAACCAGACGGGTATTTTTTGGGTTCATCGTGGAAAGCCGTGGACGTTTTCGAGGCAATTGGTAATCTGATGCTGCTAGAAACGGGCGTTGGATGCCAAATTGCTGGATCGCAAAGCACTGCAGGCGCTGAGCTGCTGGACGGGCTACCGTGTTGAACGGGTGGAGTGGCCGTCAGAGAGCAGCCGAACGCTATCGCTGGATCTCAAGCCGGTCAGCAAGGCGGATGTACTGCGAACAGTGCGGCAAGCGCTGCCAGTACATTCATGAGACGACGATCCGACGGGGGCGGGATTTGCCGCTGTTCGAGTATCGAGTGGTACTGCGCGTTCCGCGCCGGCGGGTCTGGTGTGAACACTGCGGCGGCCCTCGGCTCGAGAAACTGGACTGACAGGAGCGCTACCCGCGAGTCACGGCCCAGTTTGCCAAGGCTTACGAAGTGCTGCTGAAGTCGACCAGTGTGCAAGCCGTGGCAGCGTGCTACGACTTGAACTGGCACACGGTCATATCCATCGACAAAGCGAGTCTGCAAACCAGTATTGTGCAACTCCACTGGACGCAAGTGCGCTATCTGGCGATGGACGAATTTGCCCTTCACAAGGGCCATCGCTATGCGACAGTGGTCGTCGATCCGATCAGCCACCAGGTGCTCTGGATCGGCCCCGGACGCTCGCGCGAAACGGCTCGAACCTTCTTCGAACAGTTGCCTGAAGGCGGTGCCGAACGCATCGAAGCGGTCGCGATCGACATGACCACGGCCTGTGAGCCGGAGATCAACGAACACTGCCCGCAAGCGGAAATCGTCTTCGATCTGTACCACGTCGTGGCCAAAATGCGGTCGCGAGGTGATCGACCGGGTGCGCGTGGATCAGGCCAATCAACTCCGACATCACAACGAATGTGGGCTCTCAGAAAAGATGTCTTTGGCACCCTATCGAAATCAATATCTCGGACATCTTTTCCGAGATAACTCGATGTCGCCCGTCTCAGCAATGACGTCCTTGGGCGCGGGAATTCCCAGAAAAGTTGTCTTTGAAAAAATCCCCCGCCAACGGAAGACGTTCAGGAAATGCGACTGTCGCCTGGGTCGTCGCGGCGAATTGCGGCACGTCAGATCCGGCCACGCCATTCGATGCCAAGCACTGGAGGAACTCCGAGTTGGCCTCGGCCGGCCATGCCCACACGAGAACGTCTTGGTACGCACCGGAGATCGCTCTGCTTGTTCGCTACGTTGCGATCTCGAGGCAGTGTCGCTGCCAGGGAACACCGCCACGGATTATTCGCGATCGGCATCGTAGTCGATGGACAGCCGTCGTACCAGCGACGCGGCAAAAGTGAAGTCCGTGCCACGAAGGTCAACGAGGCACTTCGCCATCGGCATCACGGATCGAGCGGGCAGTGCGTGGCCGGAACGATGGTTTGCTCGAAAGGCGGTTGCGGGAAATATTGCGTGGTCATCTGGACCTGCTTGGCGACATCCGATCCTGCGACACGCGCTATGATGGCCAGCGCCTCATCCAGTCCTGACGAAATGCCGCCGCCGGTGATCCGGTTGCCGTCGATGACATAGCGAGGGAAGCCTTCGGCTACCTTGATCGCGGGGAATTGGCTGAAGCAAGGGATAAACGCCCAATGCGTGGTCGCCCGATAGTTATCGAGCAGACCTGCGGCGGCGAGCAGCATGGCACCCTCGCATACGGACGAGACGTAGTCCGCGCCAGCGCTCTGCGCCTTCAGGAAGTCCAGATACGGGCCACCCTGCATCAACTGCTGCAGGGCACTCGGATTCCCACCCGGCACCCATAACAAGTGTGTTTGGGATACAGGCTCGGCGTAGTCGGCAAATCGACGCTGCGGCGTGAGGATCAGGCCATCGCGAGTTTTGAGCGGAGACAGGTGCTCCGCAGCCAGGGTGATCGTCGTCGCCCGCGTGGTCCAGGTTTCGGCCATCCAACTGAACAGCTCGACCGGCGCGGCCACGTCCAGCAGGTCAACACCGGGATAGATCGGGATCGTGATGTGGAACGGCGGACGTTCTTGCGTCATGGCGTATCTCCAGGTCACTCCGGGAAGGGCTCACAGCGGCGCCTGTTGCGAAGAGGCACCTGATCCGTCAGTCCGTCCCCAGCGGGATATTTACCTCGATGGTGGGGTTGCCCATCAACTCATACGGGAAGCGGTTCCCGAATTTCGACGAAAGAAAACTCATGGCGTAGGCCAATCAGCACCGCAGGCATGAGCGATGGTATCGCCAAGCTACGGTGTGGAAGCCCTGACGCTGGCTTAGGGGAAGTCGCCGGTCGGATGGTTGTGGTTCGCGTGATTCATGCCAACCATGCCGATGCCGCCGCCGGGGGCCGTCGCATCCGGAACAATGCGGATGTTGGTCATCATCCCGCCGTCTTCGTGATCGAGGATATGGCAGTGGATAACGAACTCGCCGATGTAGCGGTCGTAACGCGTGCGCACAAGCACCTGGTAGTTGTTCTGCACGAAGACGGTGTCCTTGAAGACGTGCCACATCCCGCAATACTGGTTTTGCAGGCCGATGTCGTCGGGCGGAACCAGGCACTCTCCGTTCGGGCCGAAGATGCTCTTGGGCTGCGCACCTGGCGGCGCGTAGCGGACATCCATCACCTCGAACGGGTTGACATGGATATGGAAGATATGCGGTTCGCCCTGCGAGGTGAGCACCCAGTCGTCCGTGGTCCCCACTTGGCGCGTGAAGTCGACGCGGTCTGGATCGTAGGCCTTGTAGTTGATGTAGAAACCGAACGGGCCAGTCCAAGGCGCACCCGGCTTGGCTGGCGGCGTGGCAGGCGGCGCCGGCGGGAAGGGCGGATTGCCGATGAAGAAATCGACCTTCTGCACAGCGGGGTTGACAGCCACATTCCTGAGGTCGTCCATGGCACGCCAGGGTGTCAGGTCACCTGCCAGCAGCCCATTCAGGGCCGCGGGTGGAAGCGTTTTGTCGGCCTTGTTCCCGTCATAGAGAGCCTGCTGGACATAGGTTTTGAGATCGCCAGCCACAGGCTTGCCGTCCGACACGATCACCGTTGCGAGCAGCTGCGTCTCGTTTGGCCCTTGGCCGCCCGGCCCGCCATGGGGGCCAGCGTTGGCCCGCTCCGCAGGCGTTGCAGCCTGGTTCAGGATGCAATAGGTACCTGGCCGCGGGAACGCGATCAACACGTCGCTGCGATAGCCCGGCTGCAGGAAATTGCTGCCGATGCCGCCGCTCACGCTTTTCTTATCGACGCCGATCGCGCGTATGGCCGTACGGGTCAGGCCATCTGATGCGATTTCAAATTGTGGCACCAGGTCGACAGGCTTGCTCTTGTCCGGCACAAGCACCGGGCAGAGTGCCGCGACCGCGGCCAGCTGCTCCTTGCGCGAACCCGTCAGTACGCCCGCGAGTGCCGCCCGGGACTCAGGCGTATTGGTGGCCATTGGCACGATCTGCAAGTTGATCGTGTCGTGGATGCCTGCATGGATGAAGCGCCAGCGCTGAATCTCCCCAGCGGCTACGTTACGTAGCGTCGGTTGGACAACGCCGTTGATGCTTGTGAACCGGCCGCTGTCGTCCCATACGGTTGACGAAGAGAGTTGCTCGTTGAAGTCTTCAACGACACCGACCTTTCCAGCCGGACATGACCATTGGCCCTTCGCCTGGATGATCTTGCCTTCGTCGTCGAAGCAAGCGTACGGAATTTGCTGGAAGAGGAAGATTTGCTCGGGGATCGGCCGTCCCGAGGCGTCGTGCAGGATGGTATCGATGTCTCCCGGCGCTGCACCGACGTAGCGCCGATTGCCGCGCACGATCAGCGGCCCTGCCGCTCCGCTCGCGACTTGTAGCGCAGTTGAGCCGTGGCGGTGCGCGTGGTACCAGAAGGTGCCCGATGGATGATCGGACGGGATGTTGATCTCGTACTCGAATTTTGTTTGCGGGCCGACGTTGAGCAGGACATTGTCGCTGTTTCCGGCAGGCGACACATGCAGTCCGTGGAAATGCATGTTGATCGTGTTGAAGCAGCCTGGCCTCCCGCCCGCCGGATCGCGCCCGCCAGGACAGCTCGGGTCATGCTTGTCCAGCCGGTTGTCAAGATTCACCCGCAGCGTGTTTCCGGGTTTCAGTTCAAGCAGCGGGCCGGAAAGGCAGCCGCCATACGACCTCAGCCTGACGCGATCCTCCGCTCCGTTGGGATTGCCGGGGTTGTAGATCTGGTTCTCTCGCTTCTCGACCTCCAGGTTGAGCGTGACGGTCTGCCCGTCACGCGTGATATCGCCCGAAGGATTGCATGTCGTCGCAGAGGGTTGCTTCTCGATTGTCGCCAGCGCTTCCAGCGGCCCCTTCTCTGCCAGCTTTGGCGGAGGAAGAAAAGGCTGCGCGGCCAATTGCGCCAGCGCGGGTTCGTTGGCCACAAGCATCAACATTGCCCATCCAGCGATGCAAGCCGCTTTCATTGTGCGCCCCCGGGAAATGCCGCAAAAGGCGGAGTCTTCACGTCTTTGTATTAAAGCTGATTCTAGAAATCGCGCACTGATACTGCAACCTCGTTTTCATGAAAATAAATTTCATCTGCGATATAACGCACTATGCACTTATTTTAGAATTTTCAAGTTTGAGGCGATATGACGGTAAAACGAAACAATAAAGATGACAAAATCGCTTTATCGTGACCACCGCTTCCAGGCTGTCGTCATTAGCTGTGCGATTCACTGGTATTTCCGGTTCAACCTGAGCCTGCTGGACATCATGGAGTTGCTGCTCGATCCTGGTGTCGTGGGCACATGCGAAACGATTCGTTGCTGGTGCAACAAGTTTGGCGTGGTGCCCCTTACCGACTGAGCGCCTTGCTTACAGCACGGGTTTCAGTGCAGCCAGGTGTGAAACTGATGGTCGCGTGCGAAAGCAAAAAAGTCATTCAGCATCGCCTGCTCGAACTCGTCGTGCCGATTTTCAATCTGGTCGAGGGCGTGAGCGCGCTCGGCGGCAAAATGGATCGAGAGCGAATAAGTCTGCGCGGATTGCAAGTTTCTCACCGCGATCGACGTGACGCGCGGCGAGTCCGCCTTGGTCTGGTCGTAAAGAAGCTCGCAAAGGTAGTGAACGATGAGCGTGTTTTCTGGCTTCTTGAACAGATCATTCAGTTGCGCTTTCGCCCGTTTCCAGCGGTCGTAAAGGTCTTGTTGTTGGCCCATGGTCCCGTGGCTTTTACTCGTTCCGGCGCATAAACCTAGCACGACTCAATCTGCACGACGGGCGCCGGTTTCCAGGTGCCGCGCTGTTAGAGACCAAGACGATCGCCGTTGAGCGGCGGCAGCGGGACGTCGATCACCTCGTCCGCCACGTCGCGCAGCGTACCGGCTTCGCGGACTTGGCAAGCACGCCACCAATCGCCACAAGATCGCTCGAAGGTCTTCTTACCGCAAAAATCGACTCTATATTCGACTCATGGCGCCGCAGATAGAGCACATATCCAGTGAAACGTCGCTTTTTATTCAAAGACAACATATTGAGACTGCAGACATCTTTTCTGAGAACCAACAACAAATGTGGGCTCGCAGAAAAGGTGTCTTTGGGCCCCTATACAGATCAAGGACTTGGACATCTTTTTTGAGAACACCGCATGCTTCTTGTCTCAGAAAAGATGTCCTTGGCCACGAAAATTCTCAGAAAAGTTGTCCTTCGGAATGTCACGCCCCTACCTAGGCGCCTCGGCGGAACTCGGCGACCGGCAGCACAATGGATGAGCGTTTCAGCGGCCAGCGATGTCGGCACTTCTTGTGCTATAAATGTGCATATAGTGTGCGCCAAGAAAGCTTCCATGAGCCCCGGTCTGGCCCGAGATTCAACGCCACCCCTCGATTTCGATCACTTCCTGGCGTCTTTGAAGGACTCGGAGAGCGCTGCGCCGATCGTCTCGGCGCGACGCTTCGCGGCCGCCCTGCATATCGATATGCAGACACTCGCACGGCTGGCCCATGTCCATCGCAATACCATCAGTCGTCTTCCCGGCGCCGAAAGCGTGCAAAAGTATCTTCGAGACGCGCTGCGGGTCATCCGAGCTGCAACCGATATCTCCGGAGATATACGGAGCACGCTGTTTTGGTATCGCAATGAACCACTGCCGACCTTTGGCTACAAGACTGCCGAAGAGCTGATATCGGAGGGACGCACTGAAGACCTGCTGCGTTACGTCACATCGCTCGAGGCCGGTGCGGCTGGATAGCCGGAGACACACGTTGCGGGTCCGCAAAATTGCGGCTAACCGCAATTTCCTTTGCGAGTCCAGAGCGGCCTCGAGCAATGAAGCGACATCGGCGTTGCGCATGCCGAGTACCGCAGCTATCCGCTCAATTTGTTCGGTCGATGGCGGCGGCTTAACCGCGCGCTCGAGCTTCCAGACATATTGAATCGCGACCCCAAGTTGCTTGGCCACATTCGTTTGACTGAGACCAGCTCGCTTTCGGTAGTACACCAATGCATTTGAGAATGGAGTCATCGCCTTGCACCTACACATGTCCTATCTCTCAATGTATGTGGTGACCCAGCCGTCGGACAAGTAAATTTTTTCTTCTTCTACGCCACAACAAAGGCGGAAGAACCATCGTTCGGATCAAAAAATAGAGGCATGCGTTATGGAAACGCTGAAAAGGAGAAGAAAATAATTTCCCTTTTTGTACAAGTGTCGGCTCGTATATTTCTCGAGTAGGGTCGATTCATTCGTCAAACTTCTGAACGGCGTACGCAAGGAAATCGACGAAAATTGATCTATAGGTGTTCAAACGACACGCAGATTTGCGGTGACGGATGAACGGTGCCGGCCGGCCGATAAGCATCTGTTGCGCGAAAGTTACACTCTCAGGACAAGTATGGGCCGGGTTGCAAAGCGACATAAATAGCCATGGTTCACATCGCCACGATTGGTATGACAATTCGGAGTTTGTACCGCAGAAAAGCTGCACAGAGCCTCTAGGTTTACTTCGTCAGGCCATCAAGACGATCGACAAAGCCATCCCCGGCGATTCGATGAAGTTCTCGCTAAAGACAACCTCCGACTCGGAGCGGCCGTAGAAGCCGATCTTGGCGATGCGCTCAAGTGCCACATCGACCTGCACGGGGAGGGTTAGCCGAACGAGCCGAGTGGCTTCGGCAGATGGCTTGCGCCCTGCACTAAGCATCGCCCCCCCATTGGCTTGTGGAGACACGCCCCAGACGTGAAACGGCGATTGGGCATCGCCAATGCGACGACATCGATCTGACACCATCGACTAAACATTGCGTCGTAGGCCGTCACTGCCAAATATTCTCCGATCATTTTCTGCCTATCCATACGGGTTACATTCCCAACGCATGGAAGGTAGCCAATTATTCAAAGACAACTTATTGAGACTGCGGACATCTTTTCTGAGAGACAACAACAAACACTCGCAACACAAGCCCACCCACCTCTCCCCGTACCGGCAATCGTCAATCCAACTGTACCGGTACTGTACAGAAATCCATCGCTAAACTGACCTCCATCCCAGTCCAGAACCGAACGGAGAATCCGCGATGGAATTCCTCACCCTGAGCGCGTTGCCCGCCGGCATGCTGTTCGCGCTCGTCACGTCGATCACGCCCGGCCCGAACAACACGATGCTGCTCGCATCCGGCGTCAACTTCGGTTTCCGCCGCACCATGCCGCACCTGTTCGGCATCAGCACCGGCGTCGCGATCCTGATGCTCTGCGTCGGCTTCGGCCTCGGCGAAGCGTTCAAGCGCATGCCGCTTCTGTACACGATCCTCGAAGCCGCGAGCGTCGCGTACCTGCTGTACCTCGCGTGGCGCATCGGCACGTCGGGCGAAGTGAAGGCGCACGGCGGCAAGCCGCGTCCGATGACGTTCATCGAAGCCGCCGCGTTCCAGTGGATCAATCCGAAGGCATGGATGATGGTGCTGACCGCCGCGACGACGATCCGCCTGTCCGCCGACTACGGAATGAACGCCGCATGGATGGCCGTCGTGTTCATCCTGATCGGCTTCCCGTGCATCAGCCTATGGGCTGCTTTCGGGCTCGGCCTGCGACGCTTCCTGTCGAACCCCCGCGCGCTGCGCATCTTCAACGTGACGATGGCCGTGCTGCTGATCCTGTCGCTGTATCCGCTGGTCGCACACCTGCTGGCGTAGTGGGTGCTCGCCGTGCGCCCGTTGAGATTCGCCCGATGCAGGCGTACCCTTTTGTGACGGGCGCGCGCAACCGTTTCGCTGGTTGCGCCGCCGCTGCCGGGAGAGTGCCGATGAAGCCACTGCTGAGGGCGGGCGAACACATCGAGGGGATGCACTGGATCGCCGAATATCATCCGCTCACGCACGAGATTCGCGTGCTGCGCGAAAACATCGAGATCGGCATCTACTGCGCCCCGCCGACGATGTTCGGCGAAGAGGAAGACATGGGCGCCGCGAACCTCGCCGATCATCGCGGCCGGGAGGCCGCGCTGCGCGCGTATCTGCGCAACTTCGTGAAGGAACACGACGCGGAAGAATAGCCGGCGGCCGCCGTATCGGCGGGCCGGCGCATCGCACCGGCCCGCGCTTCGCTCAATGCCCGAGCGACTCGATCTTGCCTGCCGGCTGCGTCACGCCATGCGGCCGTGCCATCTGCTTGATCAGCAGCGCGACACACGCGAGCAAGCCCGCGACGGCGATCGTCGCGAACACGCCCGTGAACGAGACATGCCGGCGCGTCAGTTCGGCGACGAGGAACGATCCTGCAATCCCGCCGAAGCGGCCGACGCCGAGCATCCACGCGACACCCGTGCCGCGCCCTTCGGTCGGATAGAACGCAGCGGCGAGCGCCGGCATCGACGATTGCGCGGTATTCATCAGCACACCGGCCACGAAGACGACCAGCACGAGCAGCCCGACGTTACCGGCCGCCTGCCCGATCGCATAGACGCTCACCGCCGTCAGCGCGTAGCACACGGCGATCACGCGGTTCGCGTTGAAGCGGTCCATCAGCACGCCGCACAGCACCGCACCCACGCCGCCAAGCGGGAACAACGCGGAGATCAGCGTCGCGCTCTTCGGCGTCAGGCCGGCATCCTTCAGCAGGATCGGCATCCAGTTGATCGACGCGTAGAAGATCACGAGCCCCATGAAGTACGCGAGCCACAGCATCACCGAGCCGACGATGTACGAGCGCGACAGCACGACGCCGAGGCCCTTGCTGCCCGTCTGCGGCGCGGCTTCGGTCATCGCGAACGAGCCGGCGTTCAGCGCATCGCGCGAAATGCGCGCGAGCGTCGCGCGGATCTTGTCGACAGCGTGATTGTTGGCGACCATGAAGCGCACCGATTCCGGCATCTTCAGCAGCAACAGCACACCGAGCAGCAACGGCGTCACGCCGCCGAGGATCAGCACGCTGCGCCAGCCGAAATGCGGAATCATCCAGGCAGCCAGGAAACCGCCGAACGCGGCGCCGAGCGGAAAGCCGCAGAACATCAGGTTGATCACGGTTGCTCGGCGCTTGTCCGGGCAGAACTCGCCCATCATCGTGACCGCGTTCGGCATCGCCGCGCCCAGCCCGACGCCGGTGATGAAACGAAGGATCGTCAGGTGCCCGATCGTCGTCGAGAATGCGGACATCAGGCATGCGACGCCGAACAGGAATACCGAACCGAGCAGCAGCGAGCGACGCCCGAGTTTGTCGGACAGCGGGCCCGACACGAGCGCGCCGCACGCGAGGCCGAACAGCGCGGCGCTCAGCACCGGTGCAAGATCCGGCTTGGTGAGGTTCCATTCGCCGAGCAGCGACGGCGCGATAAAGCCGATCGCAGCCGTATCGAAGCCGTCGAGCAGCACGATCACGAAACACATGAGGAATACGAGCCATTGAAAACCGCCGAACGGCTGCTCGTTGATGAAGGTCTGGACATCGACCACGGGTGTGCGATTCATCGCTAGTCTCCTTGTCGGCCGGCGTTGTTACGCCAGTCCCATGCAACACCGATATAGATGCAAGAAGCGCGGCCTCCCAGCCGCGCCATTCTTCTGTTCACGCGCCGATGCGTTGCCGGCGCGATCATTCATCATCGAGGCCCGCCGACCATCAGCGGCCTCGCCTCGACATCGAACTACAGCCGGCACTTAACCGGCCGCATCCTGTTCCTTGAAGATCTTGTCCGCGAGATGGAACGCGGAGTTCGCGGCCGGTACGCCGCAGTAGATCGCGGTCTGCAGCAGCACTTCCTTGATCTCGTCGCGCGTCACGCCGTTGTTGCGCGCGGCGCGCAGGTGCAGCGCGAGTTCCTCGCCGCGGTTCAGCGCCACCATCATCGCGATGGTCAGCAGGCTGCGCGTATGGCGCGGCAGCCCGTCGCGCGTCCAGATCTCGCCCCATGCATAGCGCGTGATCAGGTTCTGGAATTCGTCGGTCACCTCGGTGCGGTTCTCGATCGAGCGGTCGACGTGCGCGTCGCCGAGCACCGCGCGGCGCACCTTCATCCCTGCTTCGTAACGTTCCTGGTCGTCCATCGCCGGTGCCTCACGCGGTCAGGAAATCGAGCAGCGCGCGGTTGAAGCCGTCGGTGCACTCGATGTTCGAAATATGCGCGGCGTCGAATTCGACGTGCCGCGCGCCCGGAATCGCGGCTGCAAGCGCGCGGCCCTGGTCGGGCGGCGTCGACATGTCCTTCGCGCCGGTCACGACGAGCACCGGCAACGCGATGCCTTTCACTTCTTCGCGCAGGTCGGCCGCGTTCAGCGCGTCGCAGTTCGCCGCATAGCCGTCCTTGTCGGTATGCACGAAGGTGTCGCGGATCGCATCGAACAAACGCGGCTCGCGTTCGACGAATGCGTCCGTGAACCAGCGCGGCAGCACCGCGTCGGCGAGCGCCGCCATCCCTTCGGCACGCGCCTTCTGCGCACGCGGCGCCCACACTTCCGGCGATCCGATCTTCGCGGCGGTGTTCGACAGCACCGCGCGAACGATGCGCGACGGGAAACGTGCAGCCAGCGCAGCACCCGTCAGCCCGCCCATCGAGATCCCGCAGAAATGCGCGCGGGCGATGCCGACGTGGTCGAGCAGGCCGATCACGTCGCCGGCGAGCTGGTCGATCGTGTACGAACCGGCCGGCGCATCGGAATGGCCGTGGCCGCGCGTGTCGTAGCGCAGGATGTTGAAGTGCTGCGTGAGCGGGCGGATCTGGGGTGCCCACATCTGCAGGTCGGCGCCGAGCGAGTTCGAGAAGACGAGCCACGGCGCGTCGTCGCGCGCGGTACGGTCGATCCGGTAATGCAGTTTCACGCCGTTGACAGTGGCGAATGGCATCAATGTTCTCCTGGTGATTGCGCGCCCGCGTGCAGCGCGAGCACGGCGTCGACGTAGGCCTGCGCCTCGCCGACGTAATGAGCGGGATCGAGCAGCCGCGCGAGCGCGTCGCGCGAGAGGTGCGCCGATACGGTCGCGTCGGCGGCAAGCACATCGAACAGCGTCGCGCCGGTGCGAACGGCTTCCTTCGACGCATGTTCGACGACGTGATGCGCGTCGAGTCGGCCGATCTTGTCGCCGAGCGCGAGCATCACCGCTTCGCCGAGAATCAGCCCGCGCGTCAGGTCGAGGTTCGCGGCCAGGCGTTCGGTGTTCACGTCGAGGCCCGCGACGATCTGCGCGATCTGCGCGAGCGCGCCGCCGGTCAGGCGCGCGAGGTCGGGCAATGCATCCCATTCGGCCTGCCAGCCGCCGAGTGCGCGCTCATGTTCCTGGACCATGCCCGCGAACACCGTCGCGACGAGGTTCGGTGCGCGCACGGCAGCCGTCAGCACGGCCGCGCAGCCGACCGGGTTGCGCTTGTGCGGCATCGTCGACGAGCCGCCCTTGCCGGCGGCGGCCGGCTCGCCAAGCTCGCCGACTTCAGTCTGCATCTGCAGCGACACGTCGCGCGCGATCTTGCCGAGCGTACCGGTCAGCATCCCGAAGCAGGATGCGGCTTCCGCAATGCGATCGCGCTGCGTATGCCACGGCACGGCCGGCGCCGCGAGCTTCAGGTCCGCCGCCAGCGCGGCCGTGACGCCGCGCGCGTGCTCGCGCAGGCTCGCGAGCGTGCCGGCCGCACCGCCGAACTGCAGAACGAGCGCACGCTCGCGCAATTCGGCAAAGCGCGTGCGATGGCGCAGCAGCGCATCGAGCCATTGCGCGAATTTCAGGCCGAGCGTGATCGGCAGCGCCTGCTGCAGCCAGGTGCGGCCGATCATCGGCGTCGCGCGATGCGTGCGCGCGAGCGTCGCGAGCGATGCGCACGCTTCGTCGAGCATCGGCTCGAGCACGTCGAGCGTGTCGCGCAACTGCAGCACGGTGGCGGTATCGATGATGTCCTGGCTCGTCGCGCCCCAGTGCACGAACTTCGCGGCCTCGGGGTCGTCGGCCTTCACCTGCGCGGTGAGCTGCTTGACGAGCGGAATCGCGAGATTGCCGCCAAGCGCCGCGCCGTGCGCGAGCGCGTCGGCGTCGAGCCGGCCGGCATCGCACGCGCGTTCGATCGGCGCGACCGCGGCGGCGGGAATCACCTGCTGCGCGGCGAGCGCACGCGCGAGCGCGGCCTCGACGTCGAGCATCCGCTGGATCGTTGCGCGAGGCGACCAGATCCGGTTGAGCGGCTCGGTGCCGCAGATGAGGGAGGTCAGGCTGGCGCTGTCTTCGAGCATGGCATCAGATTGGGGAAACGGCGTGCGCCTATTGTCCACCCAAGCGTGCCGGCATGCGCGCAGGCGCACGCGCCGGCACGCCTGCGGTTCAGGCAGCGGCCTTTTGCGTCGCGTCGATCAGCGGCACGCCGGTCAGCGTCTGCAGTTCGTCGAACGACAGGTCGGTGAAGATCTCGCTCACGGCAAGACCGTCGGCCGTCACGTCGAGCACGGCGAGATCCGTATAAATGCGGCTTACGCATTGCACGCCGGTGACCGGATACGAGCACTGCGCGACGATCTTGCTCTCGCCCTGCTTCGTCAGGTGCTCCATCATCACGAACACCTGCTTCGCGCCGATCGCGAGGTCCATCGCGCCGCCAACCGCCGGAATCGCATCGGGCGCACCCGTATGCCAGTTCGCGAGGTCGCCGGTCGCGGATACCTGGAACGCGCCGAGCACGCAGTAGTCGAGGTGACCGCCGCGCATCATCGCGAACGAATCCGCATGGTGGAAATACGCGCCGCCGGTGAGCAGCGTCACGTGCTGCTTGCCGGCGTTGATCAGTTCGTCATCCTCTTCGCCGGGCGCGGGTGCGGGGCCCATGCCGAGCAGGCCGTTCTCGCTGTGCAGGAAGATTTCCTTGGATCGGTCGAGGTGGTTCGCCACCAGCGTCGGCACGCCGATGCCGAGGTTCACGTACGCGCCTTCGGGGATGTCCTGGGCAACGCGCTTGGCCATTTCATCGCGGGTCAGTCGTTTCATTTCGGGTCTCCTCAGGCGGCTTGCGATGCGTGTTCGGCGGCCAGCTCGGCCGCGTGCGCGGCCTGCGGCACCTCGACGACGCGCTGGACGAAAATGCCCGGCGTCACGATGTGTTCCGGGTTCAGCGCGCCGAGCGGCACGACTTCCGACACTTGCACGATCGCGACCTTCGCGGCGCTGGCCATGATCGGCCCGAAATTGCGCGCGGTCTTGCGATACACGAGATTGCCCCAGCGATCGCCCTTGTACGCCTTCACGAGCGCGAAATCGGCGTGGATCGGCGTCTCGAACACATACGGCTTGCCGTCGATCACGCGCGTTTCCTTGCCTTCCGCGAGCTTGGTGCCGTAGCCGGTCGGCGTGAAGAAGCCGCCGATGCCGGCGCCCGCCGCGCGGATGCGCTCCGCGAGGTTGCCCTGCGGCACGAGCTCCAGCTCGATCTCGCCGGCGCGGTACAGCCCGTCGAACACCTGCGAGTCGCTCTGGCGCGGGAACGAACAGATGATCTTGCGCACCTGCTTCGCCTTCAGCAGCGCCGCCAGGCCCGTCTCGCCGTTGCCCGCGTTGTTGTTGACGATCGTCAGGTCGCGCGCGCCCTGTTCGATCAGCGCGTCGATCAGCTCGGACGGCATGCCTGCCGTGCCGAAGCCGCCGATCATGATTGTCGCGCCGTCGTGGATGTCGGCCACCGCCGACTGAAGCGATTCGAAAATCTTGTTGACCATGTCTCTTCCTGATACGAACCCGCGGCTCGGTGCGCGGCCTGTCGAGGGGACACGCGCGTGCCGCGTGCCGCGCCGGGGCCGATCTCGATCCCGGTTTTGTTCGCTATTCGAACCTAGATTCGTTTAGCGAACGATGGCCGATCATAGAGTCGCGCACAGCGCGTTGTCAAGGCGGGTTGCCTCGGGGGCCGTCACATCGTCGAACGGCAGCCCGACGTAGTTTTCGGCAAGCGACTGCGCGGCGGCCCGCGAGCGCGTCACGTATTTCAGCTCGGCAAACTTCAGGCGATTGACGAACGGCGAATCCTCCGGCGACGCATGCAACATGTTCGTCATGAAGTACGAGAAGTGCTCGGCGCGCCACACGCGTTCGAGGCAGGTCGCCGAATACCGGTCGAGCGGCGTCGCATCGCCCGTCCGGTAGCGCGCACCGAGCGCGCGGGACAGCGCGCGGACGTCGGCCACTGCCAGGTTCATCCCCTTCGCGCCGGTCGGCGGCACGATGTGCGCGGCGTCGCCGGCGAGGAACAGGCGTCCGTGCTGCATCGTCTCGGACACGAAGCTGCGCATCGGCGTCACGCTTTTCTGCGTGATCCGGCCCTCGGTCGGCGTCCAGCCCGTGTCGTTCGAGAAGCGCGTGTGCAACTCGTCCCAGATCCGCGCGTCGGACCATTCGGTGAGGTCTTCATCAGGCTTGCACTGCAGGTACAAGCGCGTGACCGTCGGCGAGCGCATCGAGAACAGCGCGAAACCGTTGTCGTGATGCGCATAGACGAGTTCGTCGAGCGACGGCGCCGCATCGGCGAGGATGCCGAGCCACGCGAACGGGTAGACGCGCTCGAACGTGTTCAGCCGCTCGACCGGAATCGTCTGGCGCGCGATGCCGTGGAAGCCGTCGCAGCCGGCGATGTAGTCGCAGTCGATGCGGTCTTCGCGGCCGTCGGCATGCTTGAACGTGACGAACGGGTGTTCGCCTTCGACGTCGTGCAACGCAACGTCGCTCACTTCGAAGTGCATCGCGTGGCCATGCTCGACGCCGGCCGCGATCAGGTCGCGCACCACTTCATGCTGGCTGTACACGGTGATCGCCCGCCCGCCGGTCAACGCGGACAGGCCGATGCGGTGGCGCTGCCCGGAGAACAGCAGCTCGATGCCGTGGTGCTCGAGCCCTTCGCGGCGCATCCGGTCGCCGAGGCCGGCTTCGTTCAGCGTGTCGACCGTACCCTGCTCCAGCACGCCGGCGCGGATGCGGTTCTCGCAGTATTCGCGCGAACGTGCTTCGACGAGGATGGAATCGACGCCTTGCAGGCGCAGCAGATGGGAAAGCAGAAGGCCGGACGGACCGGCGCCGATGATTGCAACTTGAGTGCGCATTGTTTGTCTCCTGTCGACCGGAGTTAGCGCTTCAGCGCTTACTCCGGTCCCATGCTTTGCGGAACATTGGTTCGAGTAATGGAACACATTTGAGCGCTTTCCCGACTATGCGGCAACGCGATTCAGGAGATATGTTGTATACGTTTTGAAGATACTGGCCTGGCGATGGAAGCGCTCGATCTGAACCTCATTCCCTACCTCGTCGCGCTCGACGACACGCGCAACGTGAGCCGCGCCGGCGACCTGCTCGGCGTCAGCCAGCCGCGCGTGAGCACGGCGCTCGGCCGCCTGCGCGCGTACTTCGGCGATCCGCTGTTCGTGCGCACGTCGCGCGGGATGGAGCCGACGCCGCGCGCGCTCGCGCTGCTGCCGGCCGCCCGCGACGCGCTTGCGCAGATCGAGCGCGGCCTCGTCGCGCCGCACGACTTCGATCCGGCCGCGAGCACGCATACGTTCTCGATCGCGCTGTCGGACGTCGGCGAGATCGTGTTCCTGCCGAAGCTGCTGCAGGCGTTCGCGACGCGCGCGCCGCACGCGAACCTGCGCTCGGTCTCGCTCGCGCACGACGAAGTCGGGCGCGGCCTCGAGGCCGGGTCGATCGATCTCGCGGTGGGCTACTTCCCGGATCTCGACGGCAACAACTTCTTCCAGCAGCGGTTGTTCACGCACCGGTTCGTCTGCCTGATGCGGCGCGGCCATCCGTTCGAGCAGGCGCCGCCGTTCACGGTCGAGCAGTTCCTCACGTGCGGACATGCGGTCGTACGCGCCGAAGGCCGCAGCCAGGAGGTGCTCGAGAAATATCTCGCGAAGCAGCGCATGCAGCGCCGCGCGGTGCTCGAGACGCCGCACTTCATGAGCCTGCCGTTCATCCTGAGCCGCACCGACCTGATCGCGACGGTCCCGCATGCGATCGGCTACGCGTATGCGGCCGAGCATGCGTTCATCGTGCCCGTCGAGCCGCCGCTCGCCCTGCCGCGCTTCGACCTGAAGCAGCACTGGCATCGCAAGTACCACAACGATCCGCGTACCGCGTGGCTGCGCGGCGTGGTCGCGTCGCTGTTCAACGACGAGCAGGACGAATGGCCGAAGTGAGCGCCAGGCCTCGCGCACGCCCCGCGAAAGCATGAAACAATGCCCGGATTCCGCGCCGCCCCGGCGGCGGCATTCGATGGAGCAGATAGATGGGTAAAAAGAAGTCCGCACCGGCCGAAACGGCCGCATCCCGCCCGAGCCGTGAAGAAGCAGAAGCCGCGGTTCGCGTGCTGTTGCGCTGGGCCGGTGACGATCCCGCGCGCGAAGGCCTGATCGACACGCCCGCCCGTGTCGTGCGCGCCTATGAGCAGTTCTTCGCCGGCTATGCGCTGGAGCCGCGCGACATCCTCGCGCGCACGTTCAGCGAAGTCGACGGCTACGACGAAATGATCGTGCTGAAGGACATCCGCTTCGAGAGCTACTGCGAGCACCACATGGTGCCGATCATCGGCCGCGCGCACGTCGCGTATCTGCCGAATCATCGCGTGGTCGGCATCTCGAAGCTTGCACGCCTCGTCGACGCGTTCGCGAAGCGCCTGCAGATCCAGGAAAAGATGACCGTGCAGATCGCCGACACGCTGTTCGACGTGCTGCAGCCGAAGGGCGTCGGCGTGATCCTCGAAGCCGCGCACCAGTGCATTTCGACGCGCGGCGTGCACAAGCCGGGCGTCGAGATGGTCACGTCGCGCATGCTCGGCACGTTCCGCACCGATCCGTCGACACGGCGCGAATTCCTGTCGATCGTCGCCAATCCTTCTTCAGTCAACCTGACGAATACGTAATGGAGCAGACGAAGCAAACGGCGCACGCGCCCGTCGTGCTCGTGACCGGCGCCGCGCGCCGGGCCGGGCGCGCGTTCGCCGAGTATTTCGCCGCGCACGGCTATCGCACCGCGGTGCATTACGACCGTTCGGCCGATGCCGCCCAGGCAGCGGCCCGTGCGATCGCCGAGGGCGGGCACGATTCGGTAGCGCTGCAGGCCGACCTGTCGGACGCCGCCCAGATCTCCGCGCTGATCGACCAGGTGTATGCGCGCTTCGGGCGCCTCGACGTGCTCGTCAACAACGCATCGGTGTTCTGGCAGGACCATTTCCCGAGCTTCGACCTCGCCGCGTTCGACCAGGCGTGGGCGGTCAACTGCCGCGCGCCGATCCTGCTCACGCGCGCGTTCTACGAACGGGCCCGCGCGGCCGGCACGCAGGGTGTCGTCGTGAATGTGGTCGACCAGAAGATCAAGGAAAACTTTCACCGCGACCATTTCAGCTATACGGTCGCGAAGGCCGCGCTCGGCAACCTCACGCAGATGCTCGCGCTGTCGTCCGCGCCGGTGCTGCGCGTGAACGCGGTATTCCCCGGGCTGATGCTGCCGAGCGACGACCAGACGCAGGCCGACTTCGAACACGCGAGCCGCGCATCGACGCCGCTCGCACGCATCGCCGGCCCCGACGACGTCGCGAGCGCGATCCTGATGCTGACGGGCAACGCGTACAACGGGGTGGACTTCGTCGTCGATGCGGGGCAGAACCTGATCCGCGTCGACCAGGATGTGCTGTACAAGCACCGCGCGCCCGACGGCAAGCACTGACCGACGCGCGCGGCGGCCGGCCGCCGCGCGCCGCGTTACGGCTTCTCGCCGCTCCCGCCTTCGCGAACCTTGCCCTGCGCGACACTCGTGCCGGGCGGCACGCTGTGCGTGAGCCACACGTTGCCGCCGATCACCGAGCCGCGCCCGATGGTCACGCGGCCGAGAATCGTCGCGCCCGCGTAGATCACCACGTCGTCCTCGACGATCGGGTGCCGCGCATTGCCCTTGACCAATGCCCCTTCGCCATCGGCCGGGAAGCTCTTCGCACCCAGCGTGACGGCCTGGTACACGCGCACGCGCTCGCCGATGATCGCCGTCTCGCCGATCACGACGCCCGTGCCGTGGTCGATGAAGAAACTCGGGCCGATCTGCGCGCCCGGGTGGATGTCGATGCCGGTGGCCGAGTGGGCGATTTCATTGATGAACCGCGCCAGCAGCGGCACACCAAGCTGGTGCAGCGCGTGCGCGAGCCGGTGATGCATCATCGCCAGCACGCCGGGGTAGCACAGCAGGATCTCGGTGATGTGCTGCGCGGCCGGATCGCCGGCATACGCGGCCTGGATATCGCTGACGAGCAGCGCGCGGACCGCCGGCAACTGCCGGCCGAATTCGCGCGCGATCTCGAACGCGCGTTCGTCGAGCTCGGCGAACGGCGTATCGGCATGCTCGGGCAGGAACGGCAGCGCACGGCGGATCTGTTCGGACAGAATGCGCAGCGTGCTTTCGAGCGTGTGACCGACGTAGAAGTCGACGCTTTCGTCGGTCAGATCCGGTGCGCCGTAGTGCGTCGGAAACATCGACGCGCGCAGGCCGGTCACAATCTTGCAGATCGCATCGCGCGACGGCAGTTCGCGGATGCCGCGCGGATGGCGCGTGCGATGGAGTTCCTCGCGCGACTCGCGCAAGCCGGCGACGATTTCTTCAAGGCCCCACTGACGGGCGGGTGATGTCGACATATGCCAATGCGGGCGGCCGCACTCGGTCGCACGGCCGCAAATATAGTGACGGGTTCCGCAAGATTACCGCGTTTTTTGTCCGGGGGCGGCACGCCGGCAATCGGCCGGACGGCCGATTGCGCCGAATCGCGGCGGCGTCAGATCGTGACGCTGCTCGCGTCGATCCAACGCACGGCCCAATCGCGCGCGTGCGCGATTGCGTCGCCTTCGTCGTTGAACTGGAGCTCGATCGGAAAAAAGCGGTTCGCAACGAGTTCCCCGTCGCTCGATCGGGAGATCACGACGTAGGGTTTGAACGAACCGTCGCTGGCGCGCGCGGGCGCGCAATTCAACAGATAACCGCGGTGCGTGAAGGCAGTAGTCGCTTGCATGAATCCGCCACCTCTAGTCCCTTGCCTTGTTGTTCACTACCCGTCTTAAGGGTGCTGCGGCGCCCCGGCGCGGGCAGAGGCGGCGCGGCCCAATCCCCTGTCGCCGCTTCGCAGGAAAAGAATCATACTCTGTAGAAAACGCGTCTTCTAGCTGAAATAAATCACGACAAATCAGTGCGCGTCGCGCGACCGCGGCGATCGCCCGCGCGCCTTTTCCCGTCATGCCCGGAACGGGATTTGCTTCGATCCGGAACGCTTCGCCGCGAGGAGAGCCGCGATGGAATCATCCGGTCAAACCGAACGTTCGCATCCCCGCAGCATCGAGCTCGACAACGACGACACGCACGACAGCACGGTCGACACCGACGGCAAGAACCGCGAGGCGGCGCGCCTCGCCGGCGGCGGGCCGATTTCGCCCGACCAGATCACGCGCAGCAACGCGTCGCTCGTCAACGCGATGCCGGAAGCTGGCGACGGCTTCGCCGGTTTCGACAGCCGCCCCGGCGGCAATCATCCGGCGTTCGCGCTGCGTGCCGGCTACATGGTGATCGAGAAAGGCTTCGACGCGCCGCCGCCTATGAGCGACGCGCTGTTCGGCCCCGTCCACCGGATGTACGGCAGCGCGTACTGGCCCGGCCACCAGCGGCGGCCGGAGCGCGTCTTCGAGCTGACGGCCGTGCCGAGATAGCCGGCGCGGCGTTTGAATCGATCGTTCGTTTGCGAACCGGTATCGGCCGACAGCCGATGGCTGGGGGATCGACGTACGCCATCGCTGCACGCCGACCGTGTGCGAGTCACTGCGCGATGCAAAAGCGAACGATTCCGCGCGGCGACACTGGCGGTGTCATGCATGCCGTGAATCGCCTCGACGCACGTGCATTGATCGAGGTCATGTCGAATCGCCACGATTGCGATTGAATGGCGATGCGGGCGATGCCTCCGCGTGACCGTCGTGTCGCGTCGTGTCGATGCGATCGGCGTGCGCGGCGATGCGTATGTGCTTGCGTATGCGCTTGCGTGTGCGTGTGCCACACGCGACATCGATGCGCGCGCATGCAATTCCGCCGACGATGTAGACAGCACCCCCACGCCCACGGCGCGCGACACGCGGCGCAGCCTGCGCCAAGTGCATGTCAGTACGCCGCAGAAGCCGAAGCAACGCCGTCGCGCGGCGCGATCGGCGCCGCACTGCAAAGTCCCGGCTATTGGTTTACTCTGCCTCGCAGCATTGCCCAGCCCGATCGGCCATCCGGCCGACTTCGTTTCAACCCGCCACTCGGAGACACTATGTACAAGCGTATTCTGGTTGCCGTCGACGGCAGCGACACGTCCCGCCACGCGTTCGATGCCGCGTTGGCGCTCGCGAAATCGCACGGCGCCGAGCTGCAACCGTTCTACGTCGTCGAGAACGCCGCGATCTACTACAACGTACCCGGCTACGATCCGTCCGTGCTGCGCGACCAGCTCGTCGAGCAGGGCAACGCACTCGCGAAGGATTTCACTGCGCTGATGCAGGCGGCGGGCGTGAAGGGCGAGACGAAGCTGAGCGAAGCGACGTCACTCAACGACGTGTCGTCGCTGATCCTCGACGGCGCAAAAGCGTTCGATGCCGATCTGCTCGTGCTCGGCACGCACGGCCGCCGCGGGTTCCGCCGTCTCGTGCTCGGCAGCATCGCCGAGCAATGCGTGCGCCACGCGAGCCTGCCCGTGCTGCTGATTCCGGCGGCCGCCAACGTCGACACACCGGCCGCGTGAGCAGCATCCGGCATGCGCGGGCAGTCGCGACGTTTTGTCACCCGACAGCGGCAAGTTGCGGTGGGACAATGATTCCGTCGATTCAACGCCGGAGTAAACGATCATGCTGACGCCCGTCGCCACACGTCCCGCCGCCACGCCTCATGCCGGCGGCTGGGCTCCCCGCCAGGCCGCGCACTGCTCGTCGTGCGCAATGCGGCACCTGTGCATGCCGCAGGGCCTGGCGCCCGAAGCGCTCAGTCGTCTCGAGTCGGTCATCTGCGCGGCACGCCCCGTCAAGCGCGGCGAAGCGCTGTTCCGCGAAGGCGACGCATTCGACAACCTGTACGCGGTACGCTCGGGTTCGCTGAAAACCGTCGCGACGCGCCACGACGGCCGCGAGCAGGTCACCGGGCTGCATCTCGCCGGCGAAGCGCTCGGCCTCGACGGCATCTGCGACGACACGCATCCGCGCACGGCGGTCGCGCTGGAAGACAGCTCCGTCTGCGTGATTCCGTACAGCGCGCTCAAGGCGCTGTGCTCCGAAGCCGGTTCGATGCAGTTGCGCATGCACAAGCTGATGAGCGAACAGATCGTGCGCGAAACGTCGCAAACGATGCTGCTCGGTTCGCTGAACGCCGAAGAACGCGTCGCCGCGTTCCTGCTCGACGTATCGTCACGCTACCTGAAGCGCGGTTACTCGCCGTCGGAATTCAACCTGCGGATGACGCGCGAAGACATCGGCAGCTACCTCGGCATGACGCTCGAAACGGTCAGCCGCACGCTGTCGAAATTCCAGAAGCGCGGCCTGATCGAAATGCAGGGCCGCCACGTCCAGATCGTCGATTTCGACGGTTTGCATCACGTCTGATGTGATGCCGCACGGCGCGCACCTCGCGCGCGCCGCCTGCGTCAAGCGATCGATCAATCGAGAAACAGCGCGGCGCGCGCCTTCAGCGCCGCGCTGAAATCGTCGAGCCAGCCGATCGACAAACGCCAGCTCTGCCAGTAAAGATCGATGTCGATCGTTCGCCCGCGCGACATGTCGACCAACTCTCCCGCCGCCAGCTGGCGGTCGACCATCCGGTCCGGGCACATCCCCCATCCCAATCCCGTTTCGCACGCACGCAGGTAGCCTGCGACGTGCGGTATCCAGTGCTGCGGCGGATCGAGATCCGCGCGCGTCACGCGCCGGATGAAACGCGCCTGCAGCCCGTCCTTCGGATTGAACATCACGCACGGCGCACGGCGCAGCGCATCGCGCGTGATGCCCGCGCCGAAGTAGCGTTCGTAAAACGCCGGCGAGCACACCGCGCGATAGCGGATGCGCCCGAGCCGCTCCGAGCGGCACCCCTGGATCGGCTCGGCCTGCGCGGTCACGGCGCCCTGCACGCTGCCGTCGCGAATGCGCGAGGCCGTGTAATCCTGGTCGTCGATCACGAGGTCGAGCAACGTCTCGCGCTCCGTGCAGAACGGCCCGACCGCGTCGATGAGCCACGTCGCAACGCTGTCGTCGTTGACGGCCACGCGCAACGTCGGCCACGCGCTCCCGATCTGGCCCGGAAGCGCCGGCATCCTGCCACCCAGCTCGGCCTCGAGCAGCTGCACGCGTTCGGTATGCCGGCACAGCAGCGCACCCGACGTCGTCGCGACGCACGGCTGCCCGCGCTTGACGAGCACGCTGCCGACCCGCTCCTCCAGCAGTTTCACGCGCTGCGACACGGCCGACGGCGTGACGTTCAGCTCCTTGGCCGCCCGCTCGAACGAACCGTGCCGGATCACGGCCGCGAGGGCATCGAGCAACGCGTAGTCGAGCATTAGATTTCCTTAATCTGCATTAGGTGATTTAGCTTCTCTTATTTTCATGCTGACCGCAGACTAGCGCTACCCGACTCATCCGTCTACTGCTTCCACTGCTGTCACCCACCATGAACTGGCTTGCTTTTTCCCACGGCGCCGCACTCTGCGGATCGCTCATCGTCACCATCGGCGCGCAGAACGCCTTCGTGCTGCGGCAAGGCATCATGCGCTCGCACGTCGGCAAGATCGTGCTGCTGTGCGCGCTGTCCGACATGATCCTGATCGGCGCGGGCGTCGGCGGCGCATCGGCGCTCGTCGAACGCTATCCGACCTTCGTCCACGCGGTGCTGTACGTCGGCCTCGCGTATCTCGCGTGGTTCGGCATCAACGCGCTGCGCCGCGCGTTCAAGCCGGGCCACGAAACGCTCGACGTGCGCGGCGACGCAATCGCGCCGCCGCCGCAGAGCGGCCTCGCGATCGTGCTGATGACGCTCGCGTTCACGTGGCTCAACCCGCATGTGTATCTCGACACGTTCCTGCTGATCGGCACGGCCGGCGCACGCGAGCCGGAAGGCGCGCGGCTCGCGTTCGCGATCGGCGCGATGTCGGTCAGCGTCGTGTGGTTCCTCGGGCTCGGCTACGGGGCGCGACTGCTGGCGCCGTGGTTCCGCAAGGCGGTGGCGTGGCGTGTGCTCGATGGCGCGATCGGCAGCATGGTGCTGTTTCTCGCCGCCGTGCAGTTGCGCTGACCGGCTCACCCACGCACGGGCGGTTGCCTGCCGCCCGTCGTCCCGCCCGCTCCGGCGCAACGCCGGAGCAGCCACCTTCCCGCCCACTTCCGCCCACGCGCCGTTCCGTGCCCCGTCACGCCAGCCGCAACAAAAATCGGTTCCCGATCGAATGCAGCCACGCGAAGCGCTCACGCAACGGACGAGGCGTCCGTCATCTGCGTCAAGCCGTCCGCCATCGCGGCCGCGCGCCGACTGCACGAATCGGAGCGATCGGCGAGAATGTCCGGCGTCCCGCGGCATCGGCGTGACCGCACCCGTACCCGTCGTCTCGCCGCGATCGTCCCGGCCCATCCCGCAGTTCAATTCCGTCACCCAGCAGAAATCGGAGCAGAACATGGCACTACGCACCCTCGGCACGTCGAACATCCAGGTTTCGCCGCTCGCGTTCGGCGGCAACGTCTTCGGCTGGACCGTCGACGAGCACACGTCGTTTGCGTTGCTCGACGCGCTCGCCGACACCGGCATCAACTTCATCGACACGGCCGACGTCTATTCGGCCTGGGCCCCCGGCAACAGCGGCGGCGAATCGGAAACGATCATCGGCAAGTGGCTCAAGCGTTCCGGCAAGCGCGAGCAGGTCGTGATCTCGACCAAGGTCGGCCTGCTGGCCGCGCGCGCGGGGCTGACCCGGGACAACATCCTGAAAGCCGCCGACGATTCGCTGCGCCGTCTGCAGACCGACTACATCGACCTGTATTTCTCGCACAGCGATCTCGCCGATACGGCCCCGCTCGAAGAGACGCTCGGCGCCTATCAAACGCTGATCGACGCGGGCAAGGTGCGAATCATCGGCGCATCGAACTACAGCGGCGCGCGCCTGCGCGAAGCGGCCGACATCAGCAAGCGCGACGGCCTGCCCGCGTACCAGGTCATCCAGCCTGAATACAACCTGTTCGATCGCACCGACTACGAACGCGATCTCGAACCTGTCGTGCGCGACCTGAAGCTCGGTGTCGTCAATTACTACGCGCTCGCAAGCGGCTTCCTGTCGGGCAAGTACCGCAGCGAGGCCGACTTGAAGAAGAGCGTGCGCGGCGATCGCGTCGCCGGGTATCTCAATGAACGCGGGCTGCGCATCCTCGCGGCGCTCGATGCGGTGGCGGCGAAGCACGGCACGCAGCCGGCCGCGATCGCGCTCGCATGGCAGATCGCGCGGCCGACGATCACCGCGCCGATCGCGAGCGCGACGTCGCTGGCGCAGCTGGCATCGCTCGGCGAAGCGATCCGCGTTCAGCTCGATCAGGACGACATTCGCCGGATCGACGAGGCCAGTGCGGCCTGAAGTCGTCGGCAGCGGGCCGGTCGACCGGATCGCGCAGCCTGCGCGGTTCCGCGACCGGCCTGTGTCACGAGCATGCCCGTGTCGCCGTATTCGCGGATGCAGGCGATCCGGGACTGGCGGATGAATACAATGGCGTGCATCCCGGCGAGCGGCCGCGCAACGCGACGCGGCCGGGTCGATACCCACGATGCCCGACCCAACGCCACGCACAAAGACCGCCCATGCCCCGACACCCCCGTCACGCCCGCTACGTCTCCCCGTTCGCCGCCACGCTCGCCGTGCTGTGCGCGTGCGCGCCGGCCACGTCTTGCGCAGGCTGGTACGAAGTCGTCAACTACACCGGCACGATCGGCGATGCGCCCGTCCACGTATCGCTGCAGACCTACGACGCCATCGACCGCAACGACGCGGGCCGCTGGCGCGTCGACGGCAGCTACTACTACGACGCGCATCGCAAGCCGATCCCGTTGCGGGGCCGCCGCGAGCCCGACGGCTGCACGACACTGTGCGAAGCATCGCCGCCCGCATCGAGTGCCGAATCGCCAGTCGTGCCCGCCGCATCGCCATCGCGGCCGAAGCCCTGCCCGATCGCGCTGAACGTCGCCGGTCAAACGGCAACCGGCACCTGGGACGACGGTCGCAAGGCATTCCCGATCACGCTGCACGAAGTCGGGAGACTGAACGACAACGATCAGGATCACCTCCAGTTCGACGGCACCGTCGAGATTCCGATGTGGTATCGCACGAAGACGCACATGCTGGTCGGTGTCTATGCACTGTCGGCCAAGTGCGGCATTGCGATGCGGTCGCTGCGGGCCATAAACATCGCGACGGGCAGCATCGACCGCACGATCCCGCTCGACTGCGACGCGGGCATGGTGATGACGTCGATCTATGCGAACGTCGCCGATGCGCGGCGGGCCGGGTACGTCAGCGTCGAATTCCGCGGCGGCAAGATGGGTTACGAGCAGGTCGTGTCGCTCGGTCTGCAATCGACTGCATCGAAGTAAGCCGGCACGACCTAACCCGAAATCGCACACGTGTCTTGACTCGCACGGCCGCTTCCTTTGACTCGGCCGGACATCGATCGCGCCTCCGCCCGCAACGCCCCGCTGCAGGCGCGTCACACGTCCGCCCCGGGTCTTTCACGGATTGACCGCGCCATTCGCCCTGCCCGAGACTGCGCCGCACGAGCGGTCATTGGGAGAACGTCATGCCGGACACCAGCACGGAGATCGCCACGATCTCGACGCGCGCCGTACGCGGCCACGAACGCGTCGACTTCTGGGTCGACCATGTCGCTCGCACGCTCGTGCGGATCGAATGCAGCGGCAAATCGTCCGAAGGCATCGACGCGTCGCTGCGCAAGCGCGATCTCGGGCTGTTCGGCGCCTGCGACATCGTCGCGAACCGGCACGCGGTCGTGCGCACCCCGCACAACATCCATGCGGACCCGCGCGACGCCGTGTTCATCTGCCTGATGCACGCAGGGCAAGGCTATACGTTCCAGGACGTCGACTGCATGCAACACGGGCCCGGCGACCTCGTCCTCTACGACACGTCGATGCCGTACGGCCACGGCTTTCCCGCCGACATGGCGATGACCGTGCTCGACGTGCCGCGCGACGTGTTCGAGGCGCGCGTCGGCCCGTGGCGCTACCGCAGCCTCGTCAAGATCGACCGTGACGACGGCATCGCGTCGTGGGCCGTGCGGCAGGTCTATTCGCTGCTCGCCGCGCCGCAGGCGCCCACGCCCGATGCGCGCGAACATCGCGCCGCCGCGATCCTCGATCTCGTGCAGTCGATGCTGCGGCTGCGCGACGGCGACGCGTCGCCGACCAAGTCGACCGTCCATACGCTGTCGCGCGCAAAGGCGTTCATCGACAGCCATCTCGCCGACGACGATCTCGACAGCCACTCGGTGAGCCGCGCGATCAACCTGTCGCCGCGCCAGCTCGCGCGCATCTTCGAAATCGAAGGGATGCCGCTCACGCGTTACATCCTGGCGCGGCGGCTCGAACGCTGTCGCGCCGACCTGCGCGACCGGTCGCTGAAGCACCTGACGGTCAGCGAGATCGCGTTTCGCTGGGGCTTCAACAACAGCGCGCACTTCAGCCGCAGCTATCGCGCGCGCTTCGGCGAGACGCCGAGCGATACCCGCGCGCCGGCGCCGGCCGACGCGCGCTAGTTCGTCCACCGCCCGCCACTTGCCACCCGCCGCCGTGTCCCTGCGAGGCAAGCACGGCGTCCGTCCCGGTCAAATGGGGCCGCATAGCGGCCGCTAAGCTGGCTTCCTGCGCGGCGGCACTCGTTTCGCCGCCCGACAGCAAGGAGAAGAAGCGGGATGGAGACGTACGACCATATCGTCGTCGGCGGCGGTTCGGCCGGCTGCACGGTTGCGCACCGGCTGGCGAAGGCCGGCAGGCGCGTGCTGCTGCTCGAGGACGGCCCGAAAGACGACAGCCTGTTCATCCGGATTCCGGCGACGTTCATCCGCGTGCTCGGCACGCGGCGCACGGTCACGTTCGAGAGCGAGCCGCAAGCCGGTGCGGCGGGACGCAGGACCTACGTGCCGCAGGGCCGCACGCTCGGCGGCGGCAGTTCGGTCAACGCGATGCTGTACGTGCGCGGCACGCGCGACGACTACGACGACTGGGCCGCGCTCGGCTGCACGGGCTGGGGCTGGGACGACGTGCTGCCCGTGTTCAAGCGCGCCGAATCGCACCTGCGGCTCTCCGAGCCGTTTCACGGCACCGACGGGCCGCTGAGGGTCGGCGACACGCGCTTCCGCCACCCGCTGAGCCTTGCGTTCGTGAAGGCCGCGCAGGAAACCGGCATCGCGTACAACGACGATTTCAACGGCGCCGCGCAACAGGGCGTCGGCTTCTACCACACGACGATCTTCGACGGGCAGCGCGGCAGTACCGCGGCCACCTATCTCGCCGACGCGATCGGCCACCCGAACCTGCGCGTGCTGACCGGGTGCCGCGTCATGCGCATCCGGTTCGACGGCCGGCGGGCGACCGGCGTCGACTGGCGGACGGAAAACGGCGCGACGGGTTCGGCCACCGCGCACGCCGACATCGTGCTCGCGGCCGGCGCGCTGAGCACGCCGAAGCTGCTGATGCTGTCGGGCATCGGGCCCGGCGCGCACCTGCACGCGCACGGCCTCGACGTACTGCACGACAGCCGCGACGTCGGCACGAACTACCAGGATCACCTCGAAGTCTCGATCTACGGCCGCAGCCACGCGCCGGTCAGCCTGCTGGGCGAGGATCGCGGGCTGAAGGCATTGCGGCACGGGCTGCAGTGGATGCTGTGCCGCACGGGCCTGCTGACGTCGAACGTCGTCGAATCCGGCGCGTTCGTCGATACCACCGGCAGCGGCCGCCCGGACATCCAGTTTCACGTGCTGCCGACGCTCGTCGGCGACGTCGACCGCGAGCCGCTGCCCGGCCACGGCCTGTCGATCAACCCGTGCCTGCTCCGGCCACGCTCGCGCGGCTCCGTTCGATTGCGCGGCAACGATCCGGCCGCGCCGATCCTGTTCGACAGCGGCGCGCTGTCCGATCCGGCCGATGTCGACGGCCTCGTGCGCGGCGTCGCGCTCGCGCGGCAGATCATCCGCGCGCCGTCGCTCGCCCGCATCGTGCGCGAAGCCGAGGCGCTGACCGACACGGCACTCGCCGACTACGTGCGGCGCCGCGCGAAAACCGTCTATCACCCGGCCGGCACCTGTCGCATGGGCAACGACGAGCATGCGGTCGTCACGCCGCGCCTCGCGGTGCAGGGCGTCGACGGTTTGCGGATCTGCGATGCGTCCGTGATGCCGCGCATCGTGTCCGGCAACACGAACGCGCCGACGATCATGATCGCGGAGCGCTGCGCGGCGTTCATGCTGGCGGAGTGACGAAACGCGGCGCGGCACGCGTGCGCCGCCGTTCACTGCACTGAACCGAAGCACGGCGCGGGAGACACGCGCCGCCACCTCCACTACCGGAATCAGCTTCCGGTCACACGCGCCGCCTCGCGCAGCGCCATCGGCGACGCACCGTAGCGCTCGCGAATCGCACGACTGAAGTGCGCCTGGCTCGAGAAGCCCCAGCGGAACGCGATTTCGCCGACGCTCGTCTTGCGCAGCCGCGCATCGGTCAGCTCGCGATGCGCATGCGACAACCGCTCCGACCAGATGTGCTGCGTGATCGACTCGCCTTCGGCCGCAAAGATCCGGCTCAGATGCCGCAGCGACAGCCCGACCGCGTCGGCAACGGCTTGCGGCCCGAGTTCCGGGTCGCCGAGATGCGTCGCGACGTACTGCTTCGCGGTCAGCAGATACGACAGCGACGCACGCGACGCGCCCGCGCCGTTCACCTCCGCATCGATGAGTTCCGCGATCAGCGTGCGCGTGTGCTCGGCGAACCGTGCGGCGTCACGCTCGACCGGATCCTTCATGAAGCGCTCGACGCTCGCGCGCAACGTCGCGCCGAGCATCGCGCCCGCGCCGGGTTTCGGCGCGATCCGCAGCGGCAGCGCGGCCAGTTCCGCATCGAGCCGGTCGTCGAAGGTCGTCATCGGAATATCGATCAGCAGCTGCCGCATCGGCGTCAGGAATCCGAACAGATAGGGCACACGCGTGTCGTAGACGACGACATCGCCGGCGTCCGCGAGCAGGCAGCGATCGCGCTGGATGAAATACGCGCGCCCGCTCAGGATCTGGCACGCAAACAGCGACTCCTTCGGCAACTGGCGCACCAGCGCGGGGCTGCGCTCGATCACGTGATCCTGGCCGCGGATGTCCGCGACGCCGAGGCCCGGCAGCGCGATATCGGTCTTCTCGACCTCGAGCCCGGCCGGCGACAGCGACGAACAACGCAGCCCGACCAGCGTCGCCGCGTTGAACGCGTCCCAGTACGCCATCCGGTCGCGCGCCGGCACGTCGGCCGTCGAGCCTCGCGTGCGGGAAAAAACGGTCGAATTCGTCACGTCGCCTCCTGCCGGCGCCTGTCGTGCGGAGCAGCACGAATTGGGGGATGGTTCGTCTGGATTCTGGTGCGATGCCATGTCCGGCGCGGTCAAGCAATTCGTCCAGCCCAGTCAAGAGCGGCGCGCACCGGCTGGCTAAAGTCGAGCCCACGACAACTCATACATCAGGAGACACACCGTGGTCGACAAAGCCGTAGCCGAATTCTGGCAAAACATTCCGCCGATTGCCAATCCGTTCAAGCCCGATGCGCTGCCCGAAGCGTACATCGCGGACGCGGCCACCGACGACGAGCGCTATTACGTTCCGTTCACCGAAACGGTTTCGTCGCGGCCGCTGTGGATCTCGCCGTCGCAGAACAAATGGTGCGATATCCTGATGGCCAGGGAAGCCGGGCTCGTGAACCGGCACTATCACCCGCATGAGGTGTTCGCTTACACGCTGTCAGGCAAGTGGGGTTATCTGGAGCACGAATGGACCGCGACGCGCGGCGATTTCGTATACGAGACGCCGGGCGAAGGCCACACGCTCGTCGCGTTCGATCACCCGGAGCCGATGCGCGCGTTCTTCATCGTCAAGGGGCCGCTGATCTGGCTCGACGAAGCAGGCAACCCCGACGGCTACTTCGACGTGCATTCGTACATCGCGATGTGCAAGGCGCACTACGAGAAGGTCGGCCTCGGCGCGCAAGCGATCGAGAAGCTGTTCCGCTGACGCGCGGCGAGGCTCACCATGACATCCGCTTCCTCCTCCAGATCCGCCTGGACGTACGAGAACAGGCTGCTGCTGATCCTGTTCATGACGTTCGGCTTCGTGTTCTTCGACCGCCTCGCGCTGTCGTTCCTGTTCCCGTTCATGTCGGCCGAGCTGCACCTGACGAACACGCAGCTCGGCATGGTGTCGTCCGCGCTCGCGCTCACGTGGGCATTGTCCGGTGCCGCGACGGGCGCGTGGTCCGATGCGCGCGGCACGCGCAAGCCGCTGCTGATCGCGGCCGTGTTCGGCTTTTCCGTGTGTTCCGCGCTGTCGGGGCTGGTCGGCGGTTTCGCGAGCCTGATCGCGTTCCGCGCGCTGATGGGCATCGCCGAAGGCCCCGTGCTGCCGCTGTCGCAATCGCTGATGGTCGAGAGCTCGACGCCGAGCCGCCGCGGGCTGAACATGGGCCTGCTGCAAGGCTCCGCCGCCGGCCTGCTCGGCGCGATGATCGGCCCGCCGGTGGTCATCGGCATCGCGACCGCGTACGGCTGGCGCGAAGCGTTCTACGTGTCGTGCGTGCCGGGCTTCCTGATCGCGTTCTGTATCTGGCGCTGGGTGCGCGAAGCGCCGCCCGGCGGCGTGCGGCACGCGCAGGCCGATACCGCCGGCACGCCGGCCGCGAGCGGCGCGGCAGTCAGCCGCTGGGCGTTGCTGAAGGAACGCAACATCCTGCTCTGCATGCTGATCAGCTGCTTCTTCCTCACGTGGTTCATCGTGATCATCTCGTTCGCGCCGGTGTTCCTCGTGGAAAGCCGCCACCTGTCGCCGTCCGACATGGGCGTCGTCATGACCTGCCTCGGCGCAGCGTGGGTGTTCTGGGGCTTCGCGGTGCCGGCGATCTCCGACAGGATCGGCCGCAAGCCGACGATGATCGCGTTCGCGCTGGTCGCGGCCGTCTGCCCGATCGTGATGATCCATGCCGTCTCGCTCTGGGCGCTCGGCGCGCTCGTGTTCGCCACGTACACGGGCCTCGGCTGCTTCACGCTGTTCATGGCGACGATCCCGGCCGAAACGGTGCCGCCGCGCGCGATCGCCAGCGCGCTCGGCCTGATCATGGGCGCGGGCGAGCTGATCGGCGGCTTCGTCGCACCGACCGTCGCCGGCTTCGCGGCCGACAAGTACGGCCTGCAGTTCGCGATGTGGACGTCGGCCGCCGGCGCGATCCTCGCGTGCGTGCTGTCGTTCGGCCTCGTCGAGACCGCGCCCGCCGTGCTGCGCAAGCGTGTCCTCGACGGCACGGCCGCGAGCCGTCTCGATACGCAAAACCTCGGAGGACGCTGACATGCGGGCACTTCAATGGCATGGCCCGCGCGACGTCCGTCTCGTGGAAATCGACACGCCGCGCGTCGGACCTGGCGAGGTGCGCATCGCGGTCGCCTATTGCGGGATCTGCGGCAGCGACCTGCACGAATACGCGGACGGCCCGCACGCGATCCCGGTCGACACGCCGCATGCGCTGTCGCGCCGCACCGCGCCGCTGACGCTCGGCCACGAGTTCTGCGGCACCGTCGTCGAAGTCGGCGACGGCGTGACGGCGCTGCGCGCGGGCGATCGCGTCGCGGTCGAGCCCGAGTATCGCTGCAGCCAGTGCGCGTATTGCCGCTCGGGGTCGTACAACCTGTGCGTGTCGATGGGTTTCGCCGGGCTGATGGGCGACGGCGGCATGGCCGACTTCGCGGTCGTGCCGGCCTACATGCTGCATCGGCTGCCCGACGGCGTGAGCCTCGAACAGGCCGCGGTGATGGAGCCGGCCGCCGTTGCGCTGCATGCGCTGCGGCGCGCCGAACTGCGGCTCGGCGAGACCTGCGCGGTGTTCGGGCTCGGGCCGATCGGCCTGCTGCTGATCATGCTCGCGAAGCTGCAGGGCGCGACGACGATCGTCGCCGTCGACGTGTCGCCCGAACGGCTCGCGGCGGCCACGCGCTTCGGCGCGACACATACGTTCGACGCACGCGCACTCGGTGCGCCCGCGCTGCAGGACGCGATCCGCGCGGCCACGGGCGGGCTCGGCGTCGACGCCAGTTTCGAAGCGGCCGGGCTGCCCGTCACGTTCGAATCGTCAATGCAGGCGCTGCGCAAGGGCGGCCGCGTCGTGATGGTCGGCCTGATGCCGCATGCCGGCTTCGACGCATTCCGCGCAGTCAACGACGAGCTGACCTTCACGGCGAGCGTCGGCTACCGGCACGCGTACGAAGACCTGCTTCGCATCGTCGCGTCGGGCGCGCTCGATCTCACGTCGATCGTCACGCGCACGGTGTCGCTCGAAGATGCCGTCGCCGACGGCTTCGACGCGCTGCTCGCCGACCGCGCGCAGATCAAGATCCTCGTTTCACCCGCGCAACGGCCGGCCCGTCGCGCACACACCATCGGGAGCGTCGAGCATGAGTCGTCAGTGGGCGTTTGAAGGCCAGTCCGTCGTCGTGACGGGCGGCACGTCGGGGATCGGTGCGCGCACGGCGATGCGGTTCGCGCAAGCCGGCGCGTCGGTCGTCGCGCTCGGGCTCGACGCGGCCGGCCCGCATGCGCCCGCGCATGCGGGCATCCGGTGCGTGGAACTCGACGTGACCGACAGCGATGCACTGACGCGCACGATCGCGGCCCTGCCGCGGCTCGACGTGCTCGTCAACGGCGTCGGCATCAGCCGACACGGGGACGAATACCGGATGGACCAGTTCGAGCTCGTGCTGAACGTGAACCTGACGTCGGTCATGCGGGCATCCGACGCCGCGCGGCCGGCACTCTCGGCGCACGGCGGCAGCATCGTCAATGTCGCGTCGATGTACACGTACTTCGGCAGCAAGGACCGCCCCGCGTACAGCGCGAGCAAGGGCGGCATCGCGCAGCTCACGCGCTCGCTCGCGCAGGCGTGGGCCGATCGCGGCATTCGCGTGAACGCGGTCGCGCCCGGCTGGATCGACACGCCGCTCAGCAGCGGCCTGATGGCCGACACGCAGGCATCGCGACGCATCCTCGAGCGCACGCCCCTCGGGCGCTGGGGCACGGCTGACGAAGTCGCGGACGTGATCCTGTTCCTGTGCTCGCCCAGTGCATCGTTCGTGACCGGAGCGGTCGTGCCGGTCGATGGCGGGTATTCGACGGTCTAGCGCAGCGCGTGCGGGGGCATCGGCGGTCGACCAGAGCTACCAATGCCCGTTGCACGCCGCGGCTTCCTTCGGCCGCGGCTGAATCGTCGACTCATTCGGTTCACGTTTGTTCATATCAATCAGTAGTCCAATCAAAAATATCCGACCCGATCGGAAACATGTGAGGAGCACATTGGAGATGACGAAAAAGACCCTTCTGGCGCTCGCGGCATGCGCCATGCCCGCCGCGTCGTTCGCGCAGAGCAGCGTGACGATGTTCGGGCTGATGGATGCCGGCATCAGCTATGTCAGCAATCAGGGTGGCCACGGCGCCGCGAAATTCGACGACAACATCTTTTTCCCGAACCTGCTCGGTTTCGAAGGCAAGGAAGATCTCGGCGCAGGCACGCACGCGATCTTCCGGCTCGTCAACCAGTATTCGCTCGGCAACGGCTCGATCATCGGCGGCGGGCTGTTCGCACGCACCGCCTATGTCGGCCTGCAGCACGACCGGTACGGCACGCTGACGCTCGGCAACCAGTACGAATTCATGGTCGATGCGCTGGCCGCGAGCGGCAACGAGATCGCGCAGGATCTCGTCGGCCTGTACGGCTTTCGCAACGGCCCGTTCGACAAGCTCGCGCTGCCGAACAATCCGACCGGCGCATTCGACTGGGATCGCGTCGCGGGCAGCAATCGCGTCGCGAATTCGGTCAAGTACACGAGCCCGTCGCTGTCGGGCCTGACGTTCGGCGCGCTGTACGGCTTCGGGAACGTCGCGGGGTCGATCGGTGCGAACAACACGGTCAGCGTCGGCGCGAGCTACGACAACGGGCCGTTCGGCGCGGGCGCGGCCTATACGAACCAGAAGTACGGCGCGTCGGACGGGCTGCCGCCGACCAGCGTGCGCAACTGGGGCGCGGGCGCGCACTATACGCTCGGCACGGTCACCGCGAAGGCGCTCTTCACGACCGTGCACAACGCGCAAAACGGTGTGGGCGCGTGGTCGGCGGAGGCCGGCGCGGCATGGCGACCGTCGCCCGCATGGGTGATCGGCGCGAGCTACACGTACATGAAAGGCAACGACACGCTCGACGACGCGCACGCGCACCAGTTCCTGGCCGCCGTCCAGTACTGGCTGTCGAAACGCACGATGGTGTACGTCGCAGGTGTGCATCAGCGCGCGAGCCACGGCAGCAGCGCGCAGATCAACGGCGTGATGGACGCGAACGGCGCGTCGAGCGGCGCGTTGCAGTCGATCGCGCGGATCGGGTTCAGCACGCGGTTCTAGGTTCTACCGCGGGTGAATCGTGTCGGCGATCCCGCGTCCGGATCGCCCGGCGGCGCGGGAGCAGGCGCGGACTTAGCTTCGGCCCGGCCCGCCGCCTTCGACGTCGCACGCGTGCCGCCCGCTTTTCGGAGCGGCGCGCGTTCGCGCAATCATGACGAACGCGACGATTCCGTCCCGCCCCCGTCCTGCATCGCGGCATCCCGACACTGCGACGGCGTAACCCCGAAGCGCCGGCGAAACAGGCGCGCGAAATACGCCGGATCGGAAAAACCCGACTGCAGCGCGAGACGCGTGATGCTCGCCCCGTCGGCACCGGTCTGCGACAGCACTTCGTGGCACTTCTCGAGCCGCAGGCGCTGGATCATCGCCTGCGGCCGCTCGCCGATCGATTCGAACGCCTGGTAGAGCGTGCGGCGGCATACCTTCAATGCCGCGGCGATGCGATCGGGCGACAGTTCACCGTCGTCCAGATGCCGATGGATGTACTGCTGCGCGTCCCGCAACAACGTCTCGCGGATCTTGCGCCGCGACGCGGGCGCCGTGCCGTCCGTGAAATCGATGGCCTCGGCGAGCAGCGTCGCCACCAGCTCCAGCACGCCGAAGCGGCTGCGCGGATTCATGCGCCGGCCCTCGGCGATCATCGCCTGCAGGCTGGCGAGCGCCACGGCCGCGCCGCCCGTCGTCGGCATCGTGCGGCCGATCGCGTGCCGGGCCAACGCCAGCAGCGCGTCATGATCGGCCACCTCGCACAGCATCGTGACGAACTCACCGTGTGCGTCGCTTTGAATCCAGTACGGGCTGCTCGCCTCGTACAGCGTGAAATGCCCGGACGGCACGATCACTTCACACGCCCCCTGCTCGAGTCTCGCCACGCCGCTCAGTTGCCAGATCACCTTGACGTAGCGGTGCTTCAGCGTCTTGCACGCATCGCGCCCGATGGAGGCGCTGTGCGCGCTCGCCGCAATGCGCGCCACGCGGCAGCGCGCATGGTCGAACACGTCGACGTTCGCGTCGAATTCGCCGGATGCGCCGGCGTTCAACTCCAGCGGAAAGAACCGATGCCGGATCTGCTCCGACCAGCACGCGATGCCGCCCGCCTGCCGGGGCAGGTGAGATCCCGAATCGATCATGACGTTCGCCTCCAGAAATATCCGGCCTTCAAGGACGTCCATTGCCTGGCCGCCTGCATACACAGGCAGCGGACGCGACGATCGACTCGCCCGACTTCCGCCGTGTGCGGCAACACGCGCCCGGCCGGCATCGATGAGAGGGGATCGAGTCAGAGCGTACGGCGCGACGACGCAAAAGAATATTCGCACAACTCCCATGCGCGGCCGGAACGCTACCTGACGCAGTAAAGATTTCCCCTAGATGCACCGCACTCCTGACGGCTCTGCACGCAAACACATGCGAGCGAAAAACGGGCGCGGCACCCTGCTGACGGGCGGAAAACGGCGTCCGGCCGGGTTTCACGTGCGAGGCCCATGCGGTCACGCACGCCGCCCAAAGACAATCGGCGGCCGCTCACGCGCCGCAGGAGGAGACAACCGATGAAACGACGATCCCTTTCCGTGATGCTGTCCGCGCTCGTCATCGCGCACGGCGCTCACGCCACCGAAGGCGGCGGCTCCGTCTACCCGACCGGGGCGGAAGGCTACCTGTGCTGCGCACTGCCGCCGCCGGGGCTCTATGCGCTGATCTATGCAGAGCGCTACCACGCCGGCGAACTGCGCGACAACGACGGCCGCAACGTCGCGCCACCGGACTTCGACATCACCGCCTATTCGGTGACGCCGCGGATCGTGTGGGTGACGCCTTACACGTTTGCCGGCGCATCGCTGGCGATGCATGCGCTGCTTCCGCTCGTCATGCTCGACGTGCACGCGGGCGGGCAGTCGCAACGGAAGACCGGCGTCGGCGACATGACGTTCGGGCCGGCGCTCGGCTGGCACGTCACGCCGACGCTCCACACGCTGCTCGCCGTCGATTTCTTCGCACCGACCGGCCAGTACGACAAGAGCGACCTGGCCAACATCGGCCGGAACTACTGGGCGATCCAGCCGATCGCGGGCATCTCGTACGGCGGCCGCACCGGGCCGGTATTCGATGCGAAGCTGATGTGGACCTTCAATCAGCGCAACCATGCGACGGACTATCAGTCCGGCCAGGAATTCATCGTCGACTATTCGGCGGGTTGGGGTTTCGGCAACGGGCTGACGGTCGGCGCGGGCGGCTATGTCTACCGGCAGATGACGGACGACTCGCAGGCCGGGCAGACCATCGCCGGCAATCGTGGCCGTGCGTTCGCGATCGGCCCGTCGATCAAGTACGACAGCGGGAAAGGCTGGTTCGTGACCGCCAAATACCAGATGGAAACCGACGTACGAAACCGCCCGGAAGGCGCGGCATTCTGGCTCAAGGCCGTGTTTCCGCTCTGATTCGAACGCAATCGCGTCGGCATCGCCCGACGCGAAGGCGGCGCAGGTCATCCCTGCGCCGCCCGTTTCATCGACCGAGCAGCAGATCGGCGCCGCGTTCGCCGATCATGATCGCCGGCGCATTGGTATTGCCGCTCGGCACCTGCGGGCAGATCGAGCAATCGATCACGCGCAGATTGGAGAAGCCGTGCACGCGCAACGTCTTCTGGTCCACCACCGACGTCCGCGGGTCCGCGCCCATCCGGCAGGTGCCGGCCGGGTGATAGACGGTCTTGATGTCCTGCCGCACGAACGCCTCGATCGCCGTCAGGTCGTCCGGATCGATCCGGGCCGGCGCGACGATTTCCTTCACGTGCGCCTGCAGCGCCTTCGCCGACAGGATCCTGAGCCCGGCCTGAACGGCCCGGATCTGGCCGTCGAGGTCGGCCGGGTCGCTCAGGAAATTCGCATCGATCCTCGGACGGTCCGACGGATCCTTGCTGCGCAACCCCACCTGCCCGCGCGATTTCGGTTGCAGATGGCCGACCTTGACCGACATGCCGTGCTCGCTCGCCGGCGGCTTCTCTCCCGGCGTATTGTCGAAGTTGTCGAGCAGCGGCAGAAAATGGAACTGAACGTCCGGCCGCCCGGTGCCCAGCGTGTCGATGAATGCACCGCCTTCGAGGATGTTGCTGGTCAGCAGCCCGCTCCGGAAGCACTTCCATTGCAGGAAATGGCGCATCGCCCGGAGCCCCGTATTCTCGCCGTAGAGGCTCGCCGGCGTGCGAATCGACGCCTGCACCGACATGTGCAGATGATCGTGAAAGTTCCTGCCGACCGGCAACGCGGCAACGGTGTCGATCCCGAGCGCCGCAAGATGCTCCGCCGGCCCGATGCCGGACAGCATCAGTACCTTCGGACTCCCGATCGCTCCCGCGCTCACGACGACCTCGTTGCGCACGCGCACCGACACGGCCGCATTGCCGCCCTCGCTGAATTCGACCGCGACCGCACGCCCCGCATCGGCCCGGATCCGGTGCACGAGCGCGCCGGTCACCACCTTCAGCTTCGCGTCGTTGCGCACCGACGCCAGATAGGTTTGCGCAGTGCTTGCGCGTTCGCCGTTGCGCGTCGTCGTCTGGTAATAGCCGATACCCTGCTGCACTTCGCCGTTGAAATCGTTGACGTAGCGCAGCCCCATCTCCTGCCCGGCCCGGATGAACGCAGCCGTCAGCGGATGGCGATAGCGGTTCTCGCTGACCGGCAGCGGGCCCGTCTGGCCGTGATATGCGGGCCCGAGGCTCTCGTTCGCTTCCGCCTTCATGAAATACGGCAGCACGTCGTCGTAGCGCCAGTCCGTGCACCCCCACTGCGTCGCCCAGTCGTCGTAGTCCTCGCGCTGCCCGCGGATGTAGATCATCCCGTTGACCGAACTGCCGCCGCCCAGCACCTTGCCCTGCGCGATGATCATGCTGCGGCCGTTCGCGTTCGGCTGCGGTTCGGTCATGTAAGGCCACGATTTCTTCTGGAACACCTGCATCACGCCGCCCGGAATCCGGTGAAACGGATTGTCGTCGCGTGTGCCGGCCTCCAGCAACAGCACCGAACCAGCATTCTGCTGGATCAGCCGCGCGGCCACGACGCATCCGGCGGAACCCGCGCCGATGACGACGTAATCGAAGGTCAGGTCTTGAGTAGTCATGTGTCTGTCGATAGGAATGGGCGGGCGCGCAACGCAACGCCCGCGATCTTGTTGTCGTGGTGTCTCCGTGCCGGCACGTGCGCGGCTACATCGCGATCGTGACGACCTTCTCCTCCAGGTACGCATCGAGCCCGCTTTGCGACAGGTCGCGCCCGACGCCGCTCTCCTTGAAGCCGCCCCACGGCAGCCGCGCATCGAGCGGGCTCCACGCGTTCACCGCCACTGCGCCAACCCGCAGACGGGCGGCAGTGCGATGCGCGGTCGCGAGATCGCGGGTCCACAGCGACGCGGACAACGCGTAGACGGTGTCGTTCGCCAGCGCGACGGCCTCGTCTTCCGTCTCGAACGGAATGATCGTGCCGACCGGCCCGAACACTTCGTCGCGCGCGATGCGCATCGCCGGGTCAACGTTCGCAAACACTGTCGGCCGCACGAAGAAGCCTTGCGACGGCACCGGCTCGTCGCCCGCGACCATCGTCGCGCCGTCGCGAAGCGCCGCGGCGATATGCGTCTTCACACGATCGGCGTGGCGGGCGCTGATCAGTGCGCCCATCTGCGTCGCCGGGTCGAACGGCATGCCGACCCTGACCGACCGCGCCGCATGCGCGAGCGCGCCGACGACGTCGTCGTAGTGACGACGCTGCACCAGCACGCGCGTGCCGGCCGCGCACGTTTGCCCCTGGTTGACGAACAGCCCCATCGCGACGCCGGCGATCGCCTGCTCGAGATTCGCGTCGTCGAAGATGATTTGCGGCGCCTTGCCGCCGAGTTCCAGCGTCAGCCGCTTGAACTGTGCGCCGGCTTCGCGCGCGATCGTGCGGCCGACCTCGGTGCTGCCGGTGAAACTGATCTTGTCGACGCCCGGGTGATTGACCAGCGCGGCCCCGACCGACGCGCCGATGCCGTGCACGAGATTCACGACACCCGGCGGAAAGCCCGCCTGCGCCGCCAGGTCCGCCAGCGCGCCGACCGCGAGCGGCGCGTCCTCCGACGGCTTAAGCACGACCGTGCAGCCGGCCGCGAGCGCGGGCGCCAGCTTCCAGCACGCGATCATCAGCGGCGCATTCCACGGCACGATCAGGCCGGCGACGCCGACCGCTTCGCGCACCGTGTAGTTGACGGTCGGACGCCCCATGAAGCCGCCGGTCGGAATCTGGCGGCCTTCGAGCTTGTCCGCCCACCCGGCGAAGTAGCGCAGCGTGTCGATCGACATCGGCAGGTCCATCATGCGCACTTCCATGACGGGGCGACCCTGTTCGCGCGCCAGCAGTTCGACGAAGCGTTCCGCGTCCTGCTCGAGCAGGTCGGCCAGCCGATGCAGCAGCTTCGCCCGTGCCGCGCCGGGCAACCGGCTCCAGTGCCCGCCGTCGAATTGCGCGCTGGCCGCACGCACGGCCCGGTCGACGTCGGCGCCGGTGCCGGCCGCCACGCGCGCAAGCAGGTGTCCGGTGCAGGGTTCGAATTTCTCGAACCATTCGCCCTGCGCGGCATCGCACGCCTCGCCTGCGATACGGTGTTGAAGGGTGTACTCGGCTGTCATGTGGCTGTCTCCGGATTAAAGGCCGATCCGGCGCTGAAAGCCGGATCGGCCTGTCTGGCCCACTGTAGAACGCGGGTTCTGGCGACGCTGGGACATCCGTGCACCGAATGCCGGATTCACATGCACGCGCGCACGAAGTGTCCGTCGACGCCGAATGCGGGTGTGGCGTCGCCACGATCGGCTTGCGCGGCCAGCGCGCGGCTGGCTCGCGCATGGTTCGCGCGCCGCACGGCCGGCGGCATCGACGCGTATGCCGCGTCGCGAATCAACGCGTGACGGAACGAATAGAACACGCGATCGCGCCGATGCCGCGCAAACATGATCCGCTCTTCAAGCAGCAGTTGCAGGTGCGCGTCGAGCGTCGCGCGATCATGCGGCGATGCCGCGGCCAGCAGGTGCGCATCGACCTCGAGCCCGATCGTCGCGGCGAGCTGCGCGGTGTCGCGCGCGTCGTCGATCCGGTCGAACGTGCGCCCGAGTATTCCGCCGAGACTGAGCGGCAGCGGGCACGGGTCGGTCGTTCGCAGCCCCGCGTGCGGGCTGTCCGCACCGCTCGTCGCCAGCTCGCGCGCGACGGCCTCGATGAACAGCGGAATGCCCGCCGTACGATGGACGAGCGGGTCGAGCCAGGCCGGATTGAGCGCGCCCTCGCCCAGGCACGCCGACATCAGGCGCCGCGCATCGTCGCGCGGCAGGCGGCGCAGTATCAGGCCTTCGGTCGCGCCGCGCCAGCGCGCGAGCCTGGCGGGTCGCGAAGTGAGCACGACGCAGAGCGCCGCCGCGCGCGGCGAGCGCTGCAGGTACGCAAGAAACGCCTCGGTCGAGTGGTCGATCCACTGCACATCCTCGACGACGAGCAACACCGGCGCGCCGTTGCCGAGCGACACGATCAATTGCTCGAGGACGTCGAACAGCGCGTGCGGTTCGCGTGCGCTCGACCATCGCGCCTCGTTCGCATCGCAGGGCAGCCCCAGCCAGGTCGCGAGCGTGACACGGGCCGCCACCCGATCGCATTCGAGCGGGGCGAGCATCGCGTCGATCGCCGCGCGCGTGGTGCCGGGCGGGCTGTCGGCGTCGAGTTGCCAATGCGCGCCGATGAACCGCAGGATCGGAAACAGCGCATGATTCTCCCGCTCGGGCAGGCACCCGCAATGCGCAAACGCGTGGCCCTGTGCGCGCACGGCCTCGCACAGCGCGTGCACGAGGCGCGACTTGCCGATTCCTGCATCGCCGACGACGAGCCGCGGCACGCCACGCATCGCACGACGATGGCGTGTGCGCGTCGCCCGCCACGCGCGCAGCAGCGCATCGAGTTCACGCGTGCGGCCGATCATCGGCGCCCTCACGCCGTCGTCGAGCGAATCGAACGGCGTATCGGCCCGACACTCGCCGAGCAGTTCATGCACCGGCTGCGGCGCGAGGCCCGCGCGCGCCAGCCGCAACACGGTCGGCCGGAAGTCGGCATGCGGTTCGAGCGCGAGCCGCGCATCGTCGCTGATCAGGATCTGCCCGGGCGCGGCAAGCCGCAACAACCGCGACGCGGCGGCCGGCGTCGATCCGCCCGCGATCTGCGACGCATGCGCGAGAACCTGCCCGACGTGAATCGCAGCCGCCACGTCGACGTGCCAGCCTGCGCCGCCGACGGCATCGTGGGCGTCGGCCGGCGCCGGCAACCGCGCGCGGCCGGCCACCCGCACCATGTCGAGTGCCGCACGCGCCGCACGGCGCGCGGGCCGGTCGATGTCGCCTTGCAGGCCGAAATGGAACAGCAGCGTGTCGCCGAGCCGCGCGTCGACCAGCGCGCCATAGCCGACGGCGATATCCACGCACTTCGTCAGCCATTGCGCCTCGTAGCGGTCGAGCAGGGCGCCATGATCGGTTCCCGCATGGCGTTGCCGGCCGTCTCCGGCGATCGTCACGCAACAGCACAGCGTGGTGACCTGCCGGTATTCGCCAGCCGTCGCGGCCGCCTCGCTGCGCGGCGTGAACGGGCGCGGCCGCGTGCGCCGGCTGGTACGGCCGGCATCGAACGGGCCCACCAGCGCGGCGAAATTGAGCGCGCGAAACGGCGCCACGAGTTCGTTGGCCGAGGCGGCACGCTGCGCCGGATTCTTGCTCAACGCGAGCCGCAGCACCGAGCCGAGCGGATGCGATGCGATCGACGGCGGAAGCGCGATATCCACCGGGCTGAGCTGCTGATAAAGAATGTCGGCGACGCTTGCGCCCTGCATCACGACTTCGCCCGTCAGGCATTCGATCACGACCAGGCCCCACGCATACAGGTCGCTTCCGGGCGTCGGCGGTTCGTTGCGCAATTGCTCGGGCGCGCAATATGACGGCGAGCCGAGCACCTCGGCCGCAAGCGTCGCAGCCTGGGGCGCGAGATCTGTCGCACCGGGCAACAGCGCACCGATCCCGAAATCGAGAAGCTTCGCGTGCGGCCCGTCGTCGGCCATCGCGATCACGATGTTTTGCGGTTTCAGATCCCGATGCACGATGCCGCGGCGATGCGCCGCCGCGAGCGCATCGAGCACCTCCGTCATCAGCCGTCCCGTGTCGACGGCCGACAACGGTCCCTCCATCGCCAGCCGGTCGCGCAGGGTTCGGCCCTGCACGCGTTCGAACACGGCGAACAGCCGCCCGTCGGGTGCTTCCCCCTTGTCCAGCAGCGCCACGATGTTCGGGTGCCGCAGCGCCTCGCACAGGCCTGTCTCGCGCTGAAAGCGCATGCGCTGGCGCGCGCGCTCGGCTGCGGTCCGCGCGACATCGTCCCGCATCAGCTTGATCGCGACGTCTTGCCCCGTCTCGTCGCAGGTCGCGCGGAACACCATGCCGCTGCCACCTTCGCCGAGCAACGCACCGAGCTGGTAATGCCGCTGGCCGGCCAACGTCGCGAACGGCGCGGCGGACTGCGGCGATTCACGCGCGTGCGGGACGACGGGTGCGCGTGTCGCCGTCGGCAACCCGGACTGTCGTTCCGCGTTCACGAGCAGTGGACGACCGGAACCGGCGCCGGACGATGCATGCCGATGCGCGGCTCGACGCCCGGCACCGACTGGCATTCAAGGCGCTCGCCGCGCATGACGCGGAACGGGAAATCGCCGAAGCGGACGCTGCCGCGCCGCCGCTCGACAAGCTGACTCGCATCCAGCCCCGGTAGCGCCGCGAACTGGCTCCGGGCGCGATGAATCTGCACGTTGAGATGGGACGTATCGATACCGAGCATGCGCGCCAGCCGATCGAGTTCGATCCAGCCTTGCGTGGCGGCGTCGTAGCCGGCCTGCATGTCGGCCGAACGTGCGCGGGCGAGCGTGACGAGGCTGTAGTGATGCGCCCGCTCGCCGAGGTCGACCACGCCGCCGCGAACATGCAGCAGCGCACGCGCGTGCTCTTCGTCCCGGCTGACGAAGAATTCGAGCAATCGGGCCGGCGCGGCCGGATCGGCCGGCGCGCGCAGCGTCATCGTCGAGCCGTGGCGCACGAGCCCCACGCGCCACGTGAAGTCGCCCGTCGACACTTCGTCGCCGTCATGGAGCGCGCGCGGCGGCAACGTGTCGTCGCACAGCCATTCGCCGGCCGGCGTCCGGACGATCGTGACCGGCTGCGCGGCGTGGGCCGCCAGGATCTGGCGCGGCGTGAGCACGATCGGATGCGCGGCGCCCCGCACCGGCCACAGCGTATCGGCCGGATCGTCGAGCGCATCGACGCGCCAGGGAGCGACACCCGCCCTGCCGAACCGGATCACGTCGCCTCGCTGCAGCACCGCGTGCTCGCCGTCGCGCAGCGTCACGCCCGATACCGACGTACCGTTGCTGCTGTGATCGTGGAGCTCCCATAGCCCGCCGACCCAGCGAATATGGGCGTGGACACGGGACACCGACGCGTCGCGGATGACCGTATCGCAGCGCGCGGAATCGCGGCCGAACACGTGATACGCGCGGAGCAGGCACGCTTCCCCGGAAGAATCGTTCTTGAGTATCGCCATGGCTGCCCCGTATCGGATTCGCCCGGATCGCTCGAGTGACGCATCGACGCCCGGGAAAGCGATTGATTCAATGATCGCGAACGATGTCGACCGTTCGCCGCCTCGTTACCAGTTTTTCGTCAGCTTCTTTTCGAATCGTTGCTCATCCGGCGCGCGTTATTTCGGCTGATTGAATGGCCGGCTGTTTTGTTGTTTTAAATTCGAGCAACCTGATGAAAATCCTGCCAAACAAAATCATGCGCCGCAACCGAAATACTCAAATCCCGCCTTGATATTGCAATGCTTTACATTTTCGGCAACGCTTCAATTCGATGTATAAAGGGTCGAAAATCTTCACTGCCTTGCGAGCCTTGACAGGCCTGCATCAAGCAGAAACACCACATTGGATGACGGGGTGAATTTAAATACCTTTGCCGGCACGGAAATTTTGTTTGATCAAAAGAAAATAAATTAAATAGTTCAATCGATTTAAATAATGGTCACCGGTGTTTTAGCAGATTGCATTACATGAATTACTGCGAAGTTCAGGGGTGTCGCGGCCAATGGCTGGCAAAGGCTGCAGACGTCGGCAAGGCGCCGACCGTCCGGTCGTCGCGACCGGCTCGCCAACGAACTCGGTGGGAGGCATCGACGGCCATCTCCGCCGCACGCTGCAGGGCCTCAGCGAACCGCCCCCTATACAAATCAACAAGTCAGGCACGTTCTTGAGAATTTCCTCTGTCGGAAATCTCACGATTCCGTATCGCGACCTGCAAATTTCTCGTGAATGCGAACGTCCCCTTGTTAAGAGAACCGCCTACTCGGTACGGTTACCTTGTCACTACTAATAGGGCGAGATCATCCGGACACATCTTTCAGGGACCGGTGGCAGACGGGTTGCGGTAAAGCAATGTTCAGCGACAAAAAACAGGGGAAGGGCTGACTGGTCTCGGCGTCCTTCCGCAGTACGGTTTCCGCCCCACCTATTCAGAAACCCGCTTCACCTTGCCGGCCCATCTTCGCGTGTCGCCGAAGTGCCTCTTTCTTTTAGTTTGCCGGCACGACAAGGCGAGCGGCCGATACCCGGGTTGAGCCGAGATTCGAATGTCCCAGCCAAAATGCAGGCGAATGACAGGATTTGGCGGCGGAAGTGACCTTGAATCAGAATGCGTCTCGATCGGAAGCGGCGATTTCCGGCTGATCGGCAACCTGTGGAAGGCACCGCACCATCCAGCCCCACCAGTTCTTTCCCCATCGCGCCAGTTTGGTCAACGCTTGCGGACAACCGAATCGAGCACGAAGCTGGTCGTCATGTTTTGCACACCGTCCATCGCACTGATCGTCGCCCAGATATCGCTGATGCGCTCGTGTGTGGCGGCCTCTATCTGCACGAGCAAATCGACCTCGCCGCTGAGGACCGCGCAATCGCGAACCTCGGCGATCCGTTCGAGTGCGGCAAGCACGTCCGCACCGCGCATCCGGTCCTTGCGGTAAACCAGCATCACGGCGCGCACCGGCACGACATCGTCGGGCAATGCGAGCCGAACCGTGTACCCGGCGATGACGTTCAGCGCTTCGAGCCGGTCGATCCGGTTGCGGACCGCCTGCCTGGACAGACCGATCCTGTCGGCCAGCACTGCAAGCGGTATCCGCGCATCGACACACAATGCGTCGATGATCTTCCGGTCGAGGCCGTCGATCTTCATTGGCCGGACCCTGGATGCGCGGCGCCGCGGGCGTCCACCGCGTCGCGCACCGCCGCGATGTGGTCGGGGCCGATTCCGCAACAGCCGCCGACGATCTGAGCGCCCAGCGCGAGCCATTGCCGCGCCCATTTTGCGTAACCGGGCGGATCGATGTCGCCGCGCAAGCTGTCGAGTTCCTCGTTCGCACGCGCATCGGCACGCTGCGGCGCAAACGCGTTCGCATAGGCGCCGATCGCGAGCGTCGTGCCCGAGCGCACGAGCGTGCGATGCACCGCGTCGATCGCCGCCCCCATCGCTTCCGGCTGGCTGCAGTTGAACAGCAGCGCGCTCGCGTGCGCGGACACGGCCGCTTCGATCGCTTCGTCGAGCGACTGCCCCGACCGCAGCACCGGTGCGGCACGTGCGTCGACGTCGTCGCGCAGCGTGAACGAGACCCACAGCGGCTTCGGATTCCCGCCCAGCGCACGCCGGACCGCGCCGATTTCGTCGGTCAGGCTCTGCGTCTCGGCCAGCCACAGGTCGACGTAGGGATCGAGCCCTTCGACGAGCGTCGCCAGGATCGCATCCGCGCGCGCCGCGTCGAACAGGTCGGGGCGGTAGGAACCGCCCGTCGGCGGAAGCGATCCCGCGACGCGCACGGGCCGCCCCGCGCGGTCCGCCGCTTGCCGCGCGAGCTGCCCGGCTAGGGCCGCGAGCGCGACACCGTCGCGACGGAACCGCTCCTCGCCGATATGGAACGGCACGACCGCATAGCTGTTCGCGGTGATCACGTCGGCGCCCGCCGCGACGAACGCGTCGTGCGCGAGACTGACGTAATGCGGCGCTTCCATCAGCGCGAGCGCCGACCATTCCGGCTGTCTGAACGGCGCCCCGATCCGCGCCAGTTCGCGCCCCATGCCGCCGTCGAGTACTGTGATGTCATGCATAGTCCGTGCTCCGTGGTTGCAATCCGCGCATCTCGTGCCCGAATCGATTCAAGGGTTCGCGCGACGCACGCGAGACGTCGATCGAGCGTGCGCGCCGGCCCGTTTCAGATCTGCTCCAATGCTTGCGCGATATCGCTTTTCAGGTCGTCGATGTGCTCGATGCCGACCGAATAGCGGATGAAATTGAGCGGGATGTCGGCCGCGCGCATTTGCTCCGCCGACATCGTGCCGGCCCACATGGATGCCGTATGGATCGCGAGCGAATCGACGCCGCCGAGATTGCCCGCATTCAGCGGCAAGCGCAGCGCCTCGACAAAGCGCTGCGCTTCGACGTAACTTCCCCGCACGCCGAACGCGACCACGCCGCCGAAGCCGCGCATCTGCCGGCATGCGAGCCCATGCTGCGGATGGCTGCGCAGGCCCGGATAGAACACGCGCTCGATCTTCGCATGCGCCTCGAGGAATTCGGCGAGCGCCTGGGCGTTCGCGTTGATCCGCTCGACGCGCATCGGCAGCGTGCGCAGCCCGCGCAGCAGCAACCACGCGTCCATCGGCGACAGCACCGAGCCGAGCGTGATGTGCGTATGCCAGATCTGCTCGGCGAGCATGCGGCTCGTGCAGATCACGCCGCCGGTCAGGTCGTGATGGCCGCCGAGATACTTGGTCGCGCTGTGCACGACGATGTCGACACCGAGCCGGTGCGGCTGCTGGTTGACCGGCGACGCGAACGTATTGTCCGCGAGCGTCAGGATGCCGCGGGCTCTCGCGATTTCAGTCACCGCAGCAATGTCGGTCACGAGCAGCAGCGGATTGACCGGCGACTCGAGCACGATCAGCCGCGTGTTCGGCCGGATCGCGCGATCGAACGCGGCCACGTCGGTCTGGTCGACGAACGTCACCTCGACGCCGAACCGGCGCAGCAGGTCGTCGAGCATCTTCGTGGTGCTCATGTAATGACGCGTCTGGCCGACGACGTGATCGCCGGCCTTCACGACACTGAGGATCGCGGTCGCGATCGCGCCCATTCCGGATGCCGTGACGAGCGCGGTCTCGGTGCCCTCGAGCTCCGCCATGATCGCCTTCACGCGCTCGTGAACCGGATTGCCGTAGCGGGTGTAGTTGCGCGGATGCTGCGGCACGCTCGACATCTCCGCGAATTCCTCGCTGCCGGCTGCCTTGAACACCGCCGAATAGTGGATCGCCGGCGCAACCGACTTCTCGTCGGTCACGTCGCGGTCCGCGGCGAGAGCCAGCGTTTCAAGCTTGTATCCCATGTCGTCCTCGGATCGTTCGTTGTGTCGCGTTCATGCGGCGCCCGTCAGGCACGCGCGCTGCCCAGATGGCGATTCAGCAGGCCCTCGACGCGTTTGAGCACGGTCGAAAGCACAGCCGTGATACCGACGTACACGATGCCGGCCAGCATCAGCGCGTCGGTCGTATAGGTTTCGATGGAGATGCGCCGCGCGACACCGGTCAGGTCGAGCACGGTGATCGTGCTGGCCAGCGCGGTCGACTTCAGCTGCAGCACGATCTCGTTGCCGAGCGTCGGCGCGACGATGCCAATTGCGCGCGGCACGATCACGAACCAGGTGAGCATGGAGCGGCTCATCCCGAACGCGAGCGCGGCCTCCTTCTCGCCGGCGGGGACGCCGGCGATCCCGCCCCGGATGTCTTCCGCCATGTAAGCCGCGAGATTGAGCGTCAGCGCGCACAATGCACACGAGAACGATCCGCCGACCAGCAGCCACAGAGGCGACGCACGCACGATCGGGAACTGCGCAAGCCCGTAATACAGCACGAAAATCTGCACCAGCAGCGGCGTGCCGCGAAACACCGACATGAACAGGCGGCTCGGTGTCGACAGCCACCGGCACGCCGACGTGCGCGCGACAGCCAGCGGCACCGCGAGCACGAACGCAAGCGTGCATGACAGCACCAGCAGCGCGAGCGTGATCCATATACCGCGCGCGACGTCGGGGCCGGACTGCACGATGAGGGAGAGAAAGTCGTTCATCGCCTGGCTTTCCTCAGATGGGTTTTGCGTAACCGCGGCCCGCGATGCGCTCGAGCCAAGCGAACACCGGGTTGGATGCAGCGAGAAAGCCGAAATAGACGATTCCGACCGTCACGTAGAAAACGAATGGCTGCTTGGTGAACTGCGCGGCGATGTTCGCCTTGCGCAACATGTCCTCGAGCCCGACGATGGATACCAGAGACGTGTCCTTCAGCAAGTTCTGCCACATGTTGTTCAGGCTCGGCAGGCAGATGCGCCACGCCTGCGGCAGGCGCACGTACCACAGCGTCTGCAGGCGTGTCATCCCGTACGCGCGCGCGGCCTCGATCTGCCCGGGCGGCACCGCGATGAATGCGCCGCGGAACATCTCCGACGAATAGGCGCCGAACACCACGGCGAGCGCGATCACGCCGGCGGAGAACGGGCTGATCACCACGGCGCCATCGAATTGCGCGTTGAGCAGACGCGACAGCCCGAAGTAGCAGATCAGCAGGATCAGGAACTCGGGAATGCCGCGCAGGAAATTGGTCAGCGCATAGGTCGCATGCCTGAGCCAGCCCAGGCTCGACAGTTTTGCCGATGCGCAGGCGATGCCGAGCAGCATGCCGACGCATAGCGCGCTGACCGCGAGCTCCAGCGTGACCAGCGCGCCAGCCGCGATCTGCGCGCCGTAGTTCACCAAGATGTCCATCGTGATATCGCTCCTTGTGAGCCCGGATCGCGCAGGCCGCCGTCCGGCGGCCGCGCAGTCCCGATGCGCGGTTATTGCGGCGCGATGATGAACGGGAAATAGCGTTTGTTGGCTGCGGCGAACGTGCCATCCGCCTGCACCTGCGCGATGCCCTTGTCGAACAGCGCCTTCAACGGCGCGTCACCCTTGCGTACCGCGATCGCCGTACCGTCGCCGAAGATTTCCGCATCGGCGATCGGCTTGCCGACGAAGTCGAAACCTTCCTTCCTGCCGGCCTTCGTCAGCCAGTCGTACGCGACCGTGTTGTCGGCGAGCACCGCATCGACGCGTCCGGCCTCGAGATCGAGCCATGCCTCGTCGAGCGTCTGATAGACCTTCACGTTGATCCCCGACTTGCTCGCCGGCAGGCGGCGGCGCAGATAGGATTCGTGCGTCGATGCCGTCTGAACGCCGATCGTCTTGCCGCGCAGCGTGGCAGGGCTGTCCGTGATGCCCGAACCCTGCTTCGCGACGAGCTGCACGGGTGCCGTCGTGAAAATGCGCGTGAAGTCCACCGACTGCTCGCGCTCCGGCGTCTTCGACATTTGCGCGAGCACCGCATCGATCTGCTTCGCCTTGAGTGCCGGAATCAGCGCGTCGAAATCCATCGTCACCCACTGGCACTTGACCTTCATCGTGTCGCACATCTTCTTGCCGATGTCGATCTCCATGCCCTGCAGCTTGCCGGACGCATCCTTGTATTCGAACGGCGCGTAATCGGCGAGTGTGCCGATCCGCACGACCTGCTCGGCATGCGCGAGAGATCCGAGCAATGCCGCGCCCACGCACAGCAACTGAAGCAGCTTCTTCATGGTTTCCCCTCCGGTTGACATTGAATCCGCATCAGATGATGCTGGACAGAAACTTCTGGAAACGCGGCGATTTCTGGCTCGCGAACACCTCATCGGGACTGCCGTCTTCCTCGATTCGTCCCTGGTGGACGAACACGACGCGGTTCGCGACTTCGCGTGCAAACCCCATCTCATGCGTGACGACGAGCATCGTGCGTCCCTCGTCGGCCAGCGAGCGCATCACTTTCAACACTTCGCCGACGAGCTCGGGATCGAGCGCGGACGTCGGCTCGTCGAACAGCATCACGTCGGGATCGGTCGCGAGCGCACGTGCAATCGCGACGCGCTGCTGCTGGCCGCCCGACAGCTGGTTCGGATAGTGTTCGCACTTGCCGGCGAGCCCGACCCGCTCAAGCATCGCGATCGCCTTGTCGCGGGCGTCGCGCTTCGGCACGCCAAGCACGCGCACCGGCACGAACATCACGTTCTGCAGCACGGTCATGTGCGCCCAGAGATTGAACTGCTGGAACACCATCGCGAGCTTGCGGCGCACGCGCATCACCTGCTGCGCATCGGCCGCGACGCGCGCGCCGTCGCGGCCTGCCTGCTTCAACGCAAGCGTTTCGCCGTTCACGCAAATCCGGCCCCGATCGGGCATTTCCAGCAAGTTGATGCACCTGAGGAACGTACTCTTGCCCGACCCGCTACTGCCGAGGATCGACACGACCTCATGATTCCTCGCGGTCAGCGAGATGCCCTTCAGCACCTCGACACCGCCGAACGACTTGTGAATATCCTCGACCACCAGCGCGTCCGCCGCCGGCTTGCATGCAGGAATTGCTGCTGGCATCCTCGACTCCTTCTTCGATACGTTGCTCAAACCGCTCCGGTTCGCGCCGCGCCGGCCCGCCAGGCGCCGGCGCTTGCGCATCAGCTCGACAGCCGCCGGTTGCGCCTGAAGCAGACCACCTTCGGCTGCGTCATTTCCGTCATCGCGAACCGAACGCCTTCGCGGCCCAGCGACCCATGCTTGAAACCACCGAACGGCATGCCGTCGAAGCGGTAATCGGACGAATCGTTGATCATCACGCCGCCCGCCTGCAGGCGCTCGGCCGCGTCGAGCGCCACCTCCAGGCGGCTGGTGAACACGCCGGCATGCAGGCAGCTCTCCGACGCATTGGCCGCGTCGAACGCGTGGTGCAGGTCGGCGAATTTCTCGATCGTCACGACTGGCGCGAATACCTCGTCGGCCCAGACACGCGCGTCGTGCGGCACATCCGCGAGCACGGTCGGTTCATACAGCGCGCCGCGCCGCCGATGGCCGGTCAGCACCGTCGCACCGCGCGACACGGCTTCGTCGACCCAACGTTCGATGCGGATCGCCTGTTCCTCCCCGATCATCGGCCCCATGTCGGTCGCGTCGTCCAGCGGATCGCCGACGACCATCCTGCCGGTCAGTTCGACGAAATACCGGACGAACGGCTCATACGCGGCCTCGGCAACGAAGATCCGCTGTGTGCCGATGCAGTTTTGCCCCGCCGCCCAGAACGCGCCCGACACGCAGGATTCGGCGGCATCCTTCAGGTCGCAGTCGGCCATGACGATCACAGGTGCATTTCCGCCCAGGTCCATCGCGACCTTCTTGAGTCCCGCATCGCGGGTGATGGCCTCGCCGGTCTGCGGGCCGCCCGTAAAGGTCACCATTCGGATCCGCCGGTCGCGCACCAGAGCGGACGCGATATCCGCGCCGCCATGCACGATCTGCAGCGCGTCGCGCGGCGCACCGGCTTCCCACAGCACCTCGACGAGCGCCTGTGCGGACAGCGGCGCGAGCAACGAGGGCTTCAGGATTACCGCGTTGCCGGTCCCGATCGCCGGTCCGAGCTTGTGTGCAACGAGGTTCAGCGGGTCGTTGAACGGCGTGATCGCGAGAATCACGCCCAGCGGTTCGAGCGTGTAGTAGCCGCTGCGATCCTCGGAGCCCGGATAGCCGTCGAACGGGATCGTCTCGCCGTTGAGTCGTTTCGCTTCCTCGCCCGACAGGCGCAGCGTGTTCACGCAGCGCGCGACCTCCTTGCGTGCCTGCCGCAGCGGCTTGCCCGCTTCGAGCGCGATCCTGCGTGCAAATGTCTCCGCTTGTGCCTCCACGCTCGCAGCGGCACGAAACAGGATGTCGGCCCGCAGGCTGCGCGGCATGGTTGCGGCCGCACGCGCGCCGTCGAGCGCGCGCTCGACGAGGGCCGGCGCCGCGTCGGCACGCGACACCCGAACCTGGCCGACGATCGAGCCGTCATACGGCGACCGGACATCGGCTATGCCGGCTCCCGTGCAGTCGGTCATCACCGCATCGCGCGCGCTCATGCGGCCACCTCGTGCGCAGTTGCGCCGATCCTGTCCGCGAGTTCGATCAGGTCGGAGAGGATCGCGAACGCCGTTTCCTCGCGCCCCGCACCGGGCCCGCTGATCGTCACCCCGCCGAGCACGTCGGTGTCGAACGTGATCGCGTTCGTCACGCCGTTCGCGGCAAGCAGCGGATGGCCGGCCGGCAGCTTGCGCGGTTCGACGCTCGCGGTCACGGTGCCGTCCGGATGCCGGACGGCAGAACCAATCAGGCGCCAGGACATGCGCTCCGCCGCCGCCGCGCGCACGTCGTGCTCGGTCAGCTCGACGATGCCGCGGCACGTCACGTCGCCACGCTCGAGGCCGGCATTCCACAGCGCGTTCGCCAGAATGACGACTTTCAGCTGTACGTCCGAACCGTTGACGTCGGCCGCCGGGTTCGCCTCCGCATAGCCCCGCTGCTGCGCATCCCGGATCGCCGCATCGAAGCTCGCGCCGGCCTCGACCTCGCCGAGCACGTAATTCGACGTGCCGTTCAGGATGCCGGCGAAGCCGTTGATGTCGCAGCCGCGCAGCGACGTCGCGAGCTGCCGCAGCACCGGCGTGCCGCTCATCACCGTGCCCTCGTACATCACGCAAGCACCCGATTGCGCGGCGATCCGCGCCAGTGCCGGCTGCGCGAGCGCGATCGGCCCCTTGTTGGTCGTAATCACGTGCTTGCCGCATTCGAGCGCGGTACGGCAATGCGACAGCGCAGGCTCACCGGTGTTCGGATCGGTGAAGGTCGCCTCGACGACGACATCCACATGGTCCGATGCGATGGCCTTCAGCACCGCAGCGAGACCGACGTCCGGCGACACCAGCGTGCCGGGATCGCGGCGCAGCGCTTCGGCATCGACGCCCCGCCGAGCGGTTTCGTCGAGCACGTCCAGCGCGATGCCGCGAGGATTCGTCGCGATCCCGAGCCGCAGGTCGGCGACCATCGTCACCGATACGTCGAGTCCCGCCGCACCCAGCATCGCGCGCTTCTTTTTGAGCAGTTCGACCAGTCCCTGATTGACTCCGCCGAAACCGACCAGTGCCAGTTTGAGTTCCATCTTGATCATCTCCTGTTCATTGACCACATGACACAGGTTAGTGATGCGAATCGATTTTCAAATTAGTCGTTTCGCCCGATTCAGGCAGTCACCCGTTGCGGTTTGTCATGCGGGACGGGCGAATCGCCAGTTCCCGAGCGAAACAACTCCGTCAGGCGGCCGTCGGTTCGTCGTCGCCGTCCTTGTCGACCGGCACGAACAGCCCGACCTTGACCGCGCTCAGCACGACGTTCGTGTTGATCCGGCGGATCATCGGGTTGCTCTGCATGATCCGCGCGGACAACCGGTCGTACGCCTCGACGTCGTGTGCAGTGATGATCGCGATCAGGTCGACGGAGCCGGTCACGTAGTAGATCTGCTGGATTTCGTCATGCGCCTTCGACCACTCGCGGAACCTGGCGACCGTCTCGTAGTTTTCGCGTTCGATCTCGATCGCCGCGATGAATGTCATCGGCCTGCCGACCGCCGCGCGATCGACAACGGCGATTTCCGCCGAAATGATCTTCTCGGTGCGCATGCGCTTCAGCCGCTTCTGCACGGCCGACGTGGAGAGGCCGATCCGCTCGGCAATGGCGTCCGCAGTCGCGGTGCAATCGCGCTGGACGATATTCAGGATCTTGCGGTCGAAGGAGTCGAGTGCATCGGTCATGGCGTGGCCTGCCGGAAAGCGGGTGCTTGCGTCAAAGATAGAAAGGTCGGGCCGATCTGAGCCCGACCAGATGCCGGACGCGGTCGAACGCGGTGACGAGCGTTTCGCGCCACTGCGCTACGGGCCCGCAGATGCATACGGGTGCGAAATGGACCGTATCCACACCCGCGGGAATACGGAACGGACGCTCGATGCCATCGTCCGATTCGGTCACGAGTGCGGTGCCGTCGACTTCGGTCAGGCTCATCAGCAAATGAGCGGGTGCAGTCGCATCAAGCAGGTCGCGCAGAGGCGATTCGTTCGCGGCCAACTGTTCGAGCAGCGGCAACTCGTACGCGCCGGGCCACCAGGTGTCGTGCTCGTCGAGCCACGGGCCGACACCCGGCATTCCGACCATCTCGAGGATCCGGTTCGCACCGAGATGCGCATAGGCGCGGCACCGGCCGGCCTCATCGGTCGACGAGCGCGCCAGCCAGCCGCCGGCGCTCGGGACAGGGTCCGTCAACACGACGCTCGCAGGCTTCAGTCGGCCGAGCATTTCAGCCGCGCGTGCAGCGGATCGGTGCCCTTCGCGGGACCTCGGTGCGTGATCCGGGACGATCCTGCACACCCACTTGGGACCATCCTGCAAGGCGGCGGGGACATCGCCGGCCCGGACTTGAGCGGTTCGCCTGCGGGCGTGTTCAACGATGACGATTGGCGTGTCCGGCATACAACTCTCTCGTGCTTGCGGGGCCGCGTCGCCGCGATGCTGGCGCGCTTCATGGATTGGCCGACGATGTTGGGGCTGAAGAAATCATATCGTCTCGGTGCGACTAAAAAAATCTCAAGGACCGGCAATTTCGACGTAAAGCGTCGAAAAATGCCGCTTACTGGATGATTTGCATCCATCCCAACGCCGGTCGGTCCGGTGACAGGCGTGGGCGTGAAGATGACGACATCCGGGATGCAGGCCGACACGTCGAGGGAGCCCGCAATCATGAAGGGGACAGGCCGCACCGGTCGCCGATATCGGCCATTGAGACCCTGCATTTGCCAACCTACACACCCCACCCCACCATCCAACCCCAATAAATCCCCTTGACGACCTATCTTTCGAAATATATCTTTAGATATGTTTTACGACATGTAGGACTCGATCATGCGACACACCCTCTCCCGCGGCCATGCCCGATGCGACGGTCATGGTGCGCATGCTCGCCCGGACTGGTTCGCCGGTCTTTGGCATGCGATCGGCCGCCACCGTCGCGGCCACGATCCATTCGGTGGCGGCCCGTTCGGTGGCCGTGGCGGGCGCGGCGGCTTTGGCGATTTCGGCGACGACGGCATGCCGCGCGGCCGCCAGTTCAGCTCCGACGATCTCCAGCTGCTGTTGCTTGCGCTGGTCGCCGAGCAACCGAGCCACGGCTACGAGCTGATCAAGGCGCTCGACACGCGTTCGAACGGTTTCTACAGCCCGAGCCCCGGCATGGTGTATCCGGCGCTCACGTATCTCGAAGAAGTCGGCTTCGTCGCGTCGCAGGCGGAAGGCAACCGCAAGCGCTATGCGCTGACCGACGCCGGCCGCACCCATCTCGACGCGCAGCGCGAACGCGTCGACACGCTGTTCGCCCGCCTCACGCACCTCGCGCGCAAGATGGAATTCATGCGCCGCGCGTTCGCCGGGGAATCGGCGGGCAACGAAACGCAGGAAGAAGCGCAAGCAGGCTGGCTGCCGGAGTTCGTCGAGGCACGCCTCGCGCTCAAGCGCGCGCTGCTGCACAAGAGCGCCGCCGACGCCGACGAACAGCGCCGCATCGCGGCCATCATGCGCCGCGCAACGGCCGAAATCGAAGGCGGCGCCGGCGCGTAAGCCGCGCCGCCCCGTCAAACCATCAGGAAAACGGATTGATGCAGAACACATCCGAGCGCACCGTGACCCGCGTGCGCCACCCCCTCAAGTTCCGCCTGCTTCAGGTCCTGCGCGTGCACGCCGTGACGCCGCACCTGCTGCGCGTCACGCTCGGCGGCCCCGATCTCGCGGATTTCGAATCCGCGTCGTTCGACGATCACGTGAAGGTATTTTTCCCGCCGCCCGGCGCTGAACGGCCCGTGCTGCCGACGCTCGGCGCGAACGGTCCCGAGTTTCCGGAAGGCGAACCGAAGCCGGTCGCGCGCGACTTCACGCCGCGCCGCTTCGACCGCGCCGCCTGCGAACTCGATCTGGAATTCGTGCTGAACCACCCGGGCCCCGCGTCACAGTGGGCCGCACAGGCACGCGCCGGCCAATGGCTCGGCATCGGCGGTCCGCGCGGTTCGTTCGTCGTCCCGACTGGTTTCGACTGGCACCTGCTGATCGGCGACGATACGGCGCTGCCGGCGGTCGCGCGGCGTCTCGAGGAGTTGCCGGCCGGTGCGCGCGTGGCCGTCGTGCTGGAAGTCGCGGATCGCACCGCGCAGATCGGGTTCGACACGCGCGCCGACGTGCATGAAATCTGGCGCTTCCGCGCCGAAGCCGACGCGGCAGGCGGCGACGTGCTGCTGAATGCCGTGCGCGACCTGCCTCTGCCGCCGTCCGGCGACGGCTACGTGTGGGCGGCGGGCGAAGCGCTGTCGATGCGCGCGGTACGCCAGCACCTGACCGGCGAGCGCGGCGTCGACAAGTCGCGCATCCGCGCGGCGGCCTACTGGAAGCGCGGCGCGGCGGCCGTGCACGAAACGCTGGAAGACTGATGGACGCGGGTACCCGGGAAAGGGGTACCCGATTGAAGTTGACCGGCCGATGACACAATCGTGGCGCCGGCGCACTAGCGGGCTTGGCACCGCTATCGCGACTGGTATATATCTGTGTGAGCGACGCCGCTGTCGGGCGACAGCCGCCGCAGCCCGCCCAGGAGCGCCCGGTCATGACAAAAGAAAGCCACGCGTCGCCGTTCCTTCGCAACCTGAAGATCGCCGGCTATTGCGGCCTTGCCGCGGTGGTACTCGCGCTGTTCGTCGCGATGTGCGCGATCCTGAAGGAAAGCGCACTCGATCGCGACGCCGCGCAACACCCGGCCGATACGCCTGAACTGCACGATGCGGGCGGCGGCCCGTCCGCATCGGCCGAATCTGCCAAGACACCCGGGTGACGGCGTCCTACCCGATCTCCTGCCGCTTACGGCGCGTGCCGGCGGCCCATCACGACTGCATGTACCGAATCGCCGAGCCGTTCGAGCAGCGCGGTCACGCGGTGCCCATACAGGTGCGCGGCCAGCGCGCCGGCCGTGCCGACCAGCACGCCGCCCGCCATGTCGAACGGCCAGTGCACGCCCGCATAGATACGTCCCCATGCAATCGCCACGGCCATCGCGGCCATCACGAACCCGGTGAGCCGGGTCGTGCCGGCGAGCATCAGCCCGACCGCCATGCTCCACGCGAACGTCATGTGATCGCTCGGAAACGAGCTGTCCGGCGCGTGCGGAATCAGTTGCGTGCCGACGCCGGCCATGAACGGGCGCGGCGAGAACCAGAAATGTCCGATGATCTGCGCGAGCGCGAGCGCCACGCACACGCCGACGCAGGCTTCGATCGCCTGGCGCCGCGTCGGACGTGCGCCGAAGAGCCAGGTCAGCAGCAGCATCGCGGGCAACGCGTACACGAGCCAGTCGGCGGCGAAGATGGCGAGGCGGGCAACGCCCGGCTGCGGCGCAACCCCGGCGTTGATGGCGGAAAAGAGGGTGAGATTGAAGGTCTGCATGAATCCGGTTGCGTGGGGCGTAAAAAATCGGCCGGTTGCCCGGCCTGATACGAACGATGCTAAGACGCACGCGCTTAAGCGATGCTTAATGGGGTGGCCGCACGGGGGTGGCCGCACGGGGGTGGCCGCACGCGACGAAGCCCGCCGCGGCGAACGCACTTAGAGCCTGCACCGCAACACAAGTTCACATAATTGTCACATTCCCGCGCGACCGTCTCCCGTAAAGGCTCACCTTTTTCACATCGCGGCGTCATCGACGCGTGGAAACATCGGGACGCCGGGTGCCGTCCAGGCCGTTTGCGTCATTCATCTCAATATTTACGCTGCGAATGCTTCGAAATCGGCAACAATTAATTCCAAATGCGGCATCGCACAACGGCAACGCACAGGCATAGCATTACGAGCTTACGAGCACTCACCCACGAAGCGATCAACAACAAGGAGTCCGCATGAAACCCAGCGATGTCCGATCGAAAGCGTTTGCGATGCCGTTGACCAGCCCTGCCTTCCCGATGGGCCCTTACCGTTTCGTCGATCGTGAGTTTCTGATCATCACGTATCGCACCGATCCGGATCGCCTCCGCGAAATCGTCCCCGAGCCGCTGCAGGTCACCGAGCCGCTCGTCCACTACGAATTCATCCGCATGGCCGATTCGACCGGCTTCGGCGACTACACCGAAAGCGGCCAGGTGATTCCCGTCGAATACAACGGCCAGCCGGGCGGCTATACGCTCGCGATGTATCTCGACGATCACCCGCCGATCGCCGGCGGCCGCGAACTGTGGGGCTTCCCGAAGAAGCTCGCGTCGCCCACGCTGCACGTGAACACCGACCACCTCCTCGGCACGCTCGACTACGGCAAGGTGCGCGTCGCCACCGGCACGATGGGCTACAAGCACAAGGAACTCGACATCGACGAGCAGACCAAGCGTCTCGCCGGCCCCAATTTCCTGCTGAAGATCATCCCGCACGTCGACGGCACCGCGCGCGTCTGCGAACTCGTACGCTACTACATGCAGGACATCAAGATGAAGGGCGCATGGACGGGCCCCGCATCGCTCGAGCTGGCGCCGCACGCGCTCGCGCCCGTGGCCGACCTGCCCGTGCTCGAAATCGTCGAAGCCCGCCACCTGGTCGCAGATTTGACACTGGGCCTCGGCGAAGTCGTCTACGATTACCTGGCTCAGTAACACGTCCGCAGTCCTTTCTCCCTGTCAATCCTTTCACCACGGGAATTCGAACATGAGCAACCTGAATGGCAAGACCGCAGTCGTCACGGGCGCCGCGAGCGGCATCGGCAAGGAAATCGCACTCGAGCTCGCGAAGGCGGGCGCGGCCGTCGCGATCGCCGACCTGAACCAGGACGGCGCGAACGCCGTTGCCGACGAGATCGTCAAGGCGGGTGGCAAGGCGATCGGCGTCGCGATGGACGTGACGAACGAGGACGCCGTGAACAGCGGTATCGACAAGGTGGCCGAAACGTTCGGCTCGGTCGACATCCTCGTGTCGAACGCGGGCATCCAGATCGTCAACCCGATCGAGAACTACTCGTTCTCCGACTGGAAGAAGATGCAGGCGATCCACGTGGACGGCGCGTTCCTGACGACCAAGGCCGCGCTCAAGCACATGTACAAGGACGATCGCGGCGGTGTCGTGATCTACATGGGTTCGGTGCACTCGCACGAAGCGTCGCCGCTGAAGTCGGCGTACGTGACGGCCAAGCACGGCCTGCTGGGTCTGGCGCGCGTGCTGGCGAAGGAAGGCGCGAAGCACAACGTGCGCTCGCACGTCGTGTGTCCGGGCTTCGTGCGCACGCCGCTGGTCGACAAGCAGATTCCGGAGCAGGCGAAGGAGCTCGGGATCAGCGAGGAGGAGGTGGTGAAGAAGGTGATGCTCGGCAATACGGTCGACGGCGTGTTCACGACCGTTCAGGACGTCGCGCAGACGGTGCTGTTCCTGTCGGCCTTCCCGAGCGCCGCGCTCACGGGCCAGTCGTTCATCGTCAGCCACGGCTGGTTCATGCAATGAAGCCGCACGCCCGCACCGAAAAGCAGGCCGTCGATGCGGCGGACCTGCATCACGAGGCCGGCGCACCGGCCGCCGCGCGCACGCTGCCGTACGAGACGATCGCGCTCGTGCTGCAAGGCGGCGGCGCGCTCGGCGCGTACCAGGCCGGCGTGTTCGAAGGGCTGCACGAGGCGGGCATTCCGCTCGACTGGATCGCGGGCATCTCGATCGGCGCGCTCAACACCGCGCTGATCGCGGGCAACGCGCCCGAGCATCGTGTCGAGCGGCTGCGCGAGTTCTGGGAGACGATCTGCAAGCCGGCGTTCTTCCCGACGATTCCGGCCGCATTCGAGTTCGCGCTGTTCAACAGCATCGACCAGATCCGCACGTTCTTCACCGCGTCGCAGGCCGCGAGCGCGATGATGCAGGGCCAGCAGGGCTTCTTCGTGCCGCGCTTCCCGCCGCCGCTGCCGGGCGTGTCGGATCATCCGGAGAAGATCAGCTGGTACGACACGTCGCAACTGCGCGCGACGCTGCTGAAGCTGTGCGATTTCGACCGGATCAATTCGGGCGAAACGCGCGTGTCGGTCGGCGCGGTCAACGTCGGTACCGGCAACTTCGTGTACTTCGACAACTCGCGCATCCGTCTCGCGCCCGAGCATTTCATGGCGTCCGGCGCGCTGCCGCCCGCGTTCCCGCCGGTCGAGATCGACGGCGAGTACTACTGGGACGGCGGTGTCGTGTCGAACACGCCGCTGATGGAAGTGCTCCGCGCCCGGCCGCGTCGCGACACGCTCGCGTTCCAGGTCGATCTGTGGAGTGCACGCGGGCCGCTGCCGCGCACGATGGCCGACGTCGCCGAACGCACGAAGGACGTGCAGTATTCGAGCCGCACGCGTTTCGTCACCGACACGCTGCAGCGGGAGCAACGCTACCGCAACGTGCTGCGCCACGTGCTCGACCAGGTGCCGGAAGAGCAGCGCAAGGCGGATCCGTGGTGCATCGAGGCCGATGCGATGTCGTGCAGCAAGAAGTACAACATCCAGCACCTGATCTACCAGCAGAAGGCGTACGAGCATCACTACAAGGACTATCAGTTCGGTCTGTCGACGATGCGTGACCACTGGTCCGCGGGTCTCGACGACATCCGCAAGACGCTCGCGGTCAAGGACGGCCTCGCGCTGCCCAACAACGACTCGGGCTTCGTGACGCACGACATTCACCGCAAACGGTAATGCCGTGTGCGACGGATCGGCGCGATGCATGCGCCGGTCCGTCCTCCTCTCCGATCAGCCATGCCGATTTTCATTGCACTGTTCGCGCTCATCGCTGCCGGATGGGGCGCGGTTCACCTGTTTCACGTCATCGCCGCGCAGTTCGGCCAGCCGGTCGCAATCGCGGCCGCCGTGCTCGCCGCCGCGATCCTGATCGCGCTGGTCGCGTGGTGGATCAAGCGCCGCCGCGACATCGCACCGAATACGAAGGAAGAAGGCTGGACCCACGTCGTGCATCGCGCGTGGGGCGAGCTCCGTGTGTCCGCGACGCAGGGGCTGCTGTGGCTGTCGCACGACGGCGCGGACGGCCGCTATACGCTGTCGCAACTCGACGGCTGTCAGGCCGCACCGATCGGCGGCCGCTGGCATCTCGTCGTGCGCGTGCGCGATGCCGTGCGCGGCGAATGGAAGCTGCCGATGATGGACAAGCGTGATGCGCAGCGCTGGGCACGCGTGCTGACGCTCGCGAAGGACAACCGGCTCTGAGACGGCGCGCGGTGGATGCGTATCGGCGTGCGGTACGAACCGCCGCGCCGGCTGTCCCGCATTCCACGCGCTATCGCACCTTCAGCGCCCACAACGCATCGAGCACGTGCTGCGTCGCCCGTTCGACCGGCCCCGCCCGATGCGCAATACCCAGTTCCCGCCACAACGCCGGGCGCAACGCCCGCATGACGATGCGTGCGTCGGGTAGCGGGGCGCCCGCCTCGTGCGGAAGCAGCGTCGCGCCGTAACCCGCGGCGACCAGGCTCTTGATCGCATCGTTGTAGTTGAGTTCGATCCGCGGCTCCGGCCGGTGGCCGCCGAGCGCGAACCATTCGGTCGTGAGCCGCGACAGGCGGGTGGTCGCATCGTTGAGTATCAGCGGACGGGCGGCCAGATAGCCGGGCGTGACGCGCGCCGGGAGCGGCCAGTCCGCCGGCAGAAACGCCATCACCGGATCGCGCCGCCACGCGCGAATCGACAACCCGGCGACCGCCGCCTGCGGCAGCGCCACCAGTCCGATATCGAGCGTGCCCTGCGCAATGCGCGCCAGCGTGTCGTGCGAAGTAAGCACCGCGATCTGGACATCGATGTCCGGATGCTGCTCGCGCAACCGGGCCACTGCCTGCGGCAGCAGGTGCGCGATCGCGCCGGTCGATGCGCCGAGGCGTACGCGCCCGGTCAACCCCTGCACCTGCCGCTGCACGTCGTCCAGCGTGGATTCGACCTCGGCCAGCAGGCGACGCGCCCGCTCCACCAGCACTTCGCCGATGGCCGACGGCCGTACGTTTCCACGCGTGCGGGACAGCAACGGCGCGCCGATGCGGCTTTCCAGTTCGGCAATGTGAAGACTGACGGTCGGCGGCGCGAGATGAAGCCATTGCGCCGCGGCGACAAAGGACCCTTGGTCGGCGATGGCGACCAGCGTGCGCAGGCGGTCCAGGCTGATCTCGCGCATTCCCCACCTCTCGTTCAAGAAAACTGAATCTGGCAGTCAGTAAATTCAACTTTTCCTATTCTAGGCGTTCGGCGGACGATACGGCTTTCCCGACGACCGAACCGAAGGAACGCGACCATCATGAGCCAGCCCACTGTCTACATCGACGGCGATCAAGGCACGACCGGATTGCTGATCCACGAACGCCTGCGCGGGCGCGACGACCTGCAGCTCGTTACGCTGCCGGATGCCGAGCGCAAGGATCCCGCGCGGCGCGCCGAAGCGATCAACGCAGCCGACATCGCGATCCTGTGCCTGCCCGACGCGGCCGCGCGCGAAGCGGTCGGCTTCATCCGGAATCCGGCGGTACGCGTGATCGACGCGAGTTCGGCCCATCGCACGCAGCCGGATTGGGTCTACGGCTTTCCCGAGATGGCGAACGGGCACGCGCAGGCGATTGCGCACGCGCGGCGTGTCACCAATCCGGGCTGCTACCCGACCGGCGCGATCGGGTTGCTGCGGCCCCTGCAGCAGGCCGGCCTGCTGCCGCGTGACTACCCGGTGAGCATCCATGCCGTCTCCGGGTACTCGGGCGGCGGGCGGGCTGCCGTCGACGCATTCGAATCAGACGGCGCCACGCGCACGAAACCGCTGCAGGTCTACGGCCTCGCACTCGCACACAAGCATGTGCCCGAGATCCGGCTGCATGCCGGCCTGACGCATCGTCCGATGTTCGTGCCGGCCTACGGTGCCTATCGGCAAGGCATCGTGCTCACCGTGCCGATCGAATTGCGGCTGCTCCCTGCCGGCGTGACCGGTGAGCAGCTGCATGCGTGTCTTGCGCACCATTACGCCGACGCGCGTCATGTCGACGTCACGCCGCTCGCGGACACGCAAGCGATCACACATCTCGATCCGCAAGCGCTGAACGGCACCAATGACCTGCGGCTCGGCGTGTTCGTCAATGCCGAGCACGGCCAGGTGCTGCTGTCCGCCGTGTTCGACAATCTGGGCAAAGGGGCATCCGGGGCTGCCGTGCAGAATCTCGACCTGATGCTCGGTGCGGCAGACGTGGCGAAAGCGGCATAAGGCACGTGCGAGCACCCTCGTCGGCCGGCCCGGCAAAGCGCGGCCGCCGATGCGTCGATGCAAGGGGGTCGCTACCAGCGCGCGACGCGATTGCGAGCCGGAAACGGGTGCCTGCCGACGTTCCGCGCATGCTCCCGTAAAAGCTCACCTTTAGCCGGTTTCAGGCCGTCTCGTCACCCGCGGCGGCATTCAAACCGGCCAGCGTCTCCACCAGAAAATCCACGCAGACGCGCACCTTCGCCGACGCCGCAACGCGCTCCGGATACACGGCCCAGATGTTCGCGGGCTGGATTGCATCCGGCAGCACGCGACACAATGCGCCGCGTTCGATCAGCGGCGCGGCTTCCCAGATCGAGCGCAACACGATTCCGCGGCCGGCCAGCGCCCACTGCACGGCCACCTCGCCATGGTTCGTCGACAGCGCGCCGCCGACCTTCACAGTGGCCGTTTCGCCGCGCACGTTCAGCCGCCACACGCCGAACGGGTGATCGCGCTCCTTGATCGCAAGACAGTCGTGCGACGCGAGATCCGCGAGCGAGCGTGGCGTGCCGCGCCGTGCAAGATAGTCGGGCGATGCACACAGCACGCGGTAATTCGCGGCGAGGCGGCGCGCGATCAGGTGATCGGCGATCTCGTCGCCGATGCGCACATCGAGGTCGTAGCCTTCGCCCGCGACATCGACGAGCCGGTCGAACAGATCGAGCCGCACGTTCAACTGCGGATAGCGCGAGGTGAAGTCGAGCAACGCCGGCGCGACGACGTGCCGGCCGAAGCCGAAGCTGCTCGATATGCGCAGCGTGCCGCGCGGCACCGTGCGCGTGGTCGATACGTCCTCGACGAGATGATCGACGTCGTCGAGGATCTTCTCGGCGCGCGCGTACACGCGTTCGCCGGCTTCCGTGACCGTCACGCGGCGCGTCGAACGATGCAGCAGGCGCGTGCCGAGCTGCGCCTCGAGCAACGCGATGCGCTTGCTGACGTAGGCGGGCGATACCGCGAGCTGCTCGGCGGCCGCGCTGAAGCTGGTCAGGCGGACGACCAGGCTGAACACGCGCAGGTCGTCGAGATTCGGCGATTTGTTCACGATTCGTGGAAAGTCGATTAACCTTTAGTGCGATTTTAATCCGGATGGAAATAAATAGAATGACGTGACGCGCCGCTGCCTCACCCCGCGGCCGGCCCACCAGCCAAGGAGCTTTGCATGACCGACAAGACCTACAGAATTGCCGTGATCCCCGGCGACGGGATCGGCCGTGAAGTGATGCCCGAGGGCCTGCGCGCACTCGATGCCGTGACCGCGCGCTTCGGCATCCGCTTCGACTTCGTCCAGGTCGACTGGGCGAGCTGCGACTACTACGCGCAGCACGGCAAGATGATGCCGGACGACTGGAAGGCGCAGTTGTCGGGCATGGACGCGATCCTGTTCGGCGCGGTCGGCTGGCCGGCGACGGTGCCCGATCACATTTCGCTGTGGGGCTCGCTGCTGAAATTCCGCCGCGAATTCGACCAGTACATCAACCTGCGGCCCGCACGCCTGTTCGACGGCGTACCGTCGCCGCTCGCCGGCCGCCGCGCGGGCGACATCGACTTCATGATCGTGCGCGAGAACACCGAGGGCGAATATTCGTCGGTCGGCGGCACGATGTTCGAAGGCACCGAGCGCGAAATCGTGATGCAGCAGTCGATCTTCACGCGCCACGGCACCGAGCGCGTGCTGAAGTTCGCGTTCGACCTCGCACAGCGGCGCGCGAAGCGCCTCACCGTCGCGACGAAGAGCAACGGCATCGCGATCAGCATGCCGTGGTGGGACGCGCGCACGGCCGAGATGGCCGAACGCTATCCCGACATCGCCGTCGACAAGCAGCACATCGACATTCTATGCGCGCGCTTCGTGCTGCAGCCTGACCGCTTCGACGTCGTCGTCGCGTCGAACCTGTTCGGCGACATCCTGTCGGATCTCGGGCCGGCCTGCACGGGCACGATCGGCATCGCGCCCTCGGCGAACCTGAATCCCGATCGCAAATTTCCGTCGCTGTTCGAACCCGTGCACGGCTCCGCGCCCGACATCGCGGGGCAGTGCATCGCGAACCCGGTCGCGATGATCTGGTCGGCGGCCTTGATGCTCGACTTCCTCGGCAACGGCGTGGGCCGCGAACGCGAAGCGCACGATGCGATCGTCGCCGCAATCGAGGACGTGCTGCGCGCCGGGCCACATACGCGCGACCTCGGCGGCAACGCGGGGACGCAGGAAGTAGGTGAGGCGATCGCCGCGCGGATCGCGGGCTGACGATCACGCCCGGCGTGATTGCGCGCGCCGGGTAGCGCCCGCACGGTGAAGTCGAGCGGTGGGCAACGTCGCCCCGCCACGCACACGACTCGCGCTATCCGTCATTGACGTCGACACGATCGGTGAGTTGCACATCGCGCGCACGCACACCGATCGTCAATCCACTGCCGGCCCTGTGCGATCGGTGAGATGCATCACGCGGTGAAGCACACCGATACGTGCATCGCACGACGTCGACGTGTGCGGCCTGTGCGCCTGGCCCGATACGATGCCGCATCGAGCGGCTCGAAGCACACAGTCCGACGCGACGTTTCACCTCGTCCCGAAAAATCTCACCTTCGGCACACTGGCTCCCGAATTTCCTCACCGTTGAATCGCGGTGATGCGTTCACCAATCCGTCGAGTCGACGCGCGCGTCACAGCCCGAGATCGGACAGCCCCGGATGATCGTCCGGACGACGGCCGAGCGGCCAGTGAAAGAGACGATCCTGTTCGCGAATCGGCAGGTCGTTGATGCACGCGTGACGATGCGCCATCAGCCCGTTTTCATCGAACTCCCAGTTTTCGTTGCCGTACGAACGGAACCAGTTGCCTGCATCGTCATGCCATTCGTACGCAAAGCGCACCGCGATGCGATTGCCGTCGAACGCCCACAGTTCCTTGATCAGCCGGTAGTCGAGCTCGCGCGTCCACTTGCGCTGCAGCAGCCCGACGATCTCGTCGCGGCCGGTCACGAATTCCGCACGGTTGCGCCATCGGCTTTGCGGCGTATAGGCGAGCGACACGCGCTGCGGGTCGCGCGTATTCCACCCGTCCTCGGCGGCGCGCACCTTCTGGCGTGCCGTTTCGAGCGTGAAGGGCGGAACGGGCGGACGGACTTCGGGGGAAGCGGACATGAGTTGCTCCTGTTCAGGTTGTAGCCGCGGACAACCGCGGCCGGTTCGGATTCGCTGCTTCGACTACCGCGAAACGGTGTCGAGCAGCAGTTCGGCTGTCGCGCGTGCATCGCGCGCGGCGTTTGCATCGCCGCTGACGAGCGCCACGCCGATCGCGCCGTCGATCAGCACGAGCCACTGACGCGCAATGCGCGCGAGCCCGCGGCGCTCGATGCCCGTTTCGTCGGCATACGCATCGAACCGCTCGCGCACGAATGCCAGCAGACGCGCCTTGTGCATACGCGCGACGACGCGCACGGGATCGTCGGCGTCGGGAATCTCGCCCGACGCGTTCAGGAAAGCGCAGCCATGAAAGTCGGGCTGCCCGAACCAGTCGCGCAGCACGTCGAACATGCCGAGCAACTGCACGCGCGGCGCCTTGCCGCGCGCCAGCGTTGCGTCGACGAACCAGCGCATCCAGCGCTCGTCGCGGCGTTCGAGCGCGGCGACCACCAGCGCCTCTTTCGATTCGAAATGCGAATAAAAGCTCTTTCGTGCCGCGCCGGATCGCTTGACGATCGCATCGACGCCGGTTGCATGGATGCCGCCCGAATAGATCAGCGCTTCGGCTGCATCGAGCAGCCGGTCGCGAACGCCCGGTTCGCCGGAGGAGTCGTGAGGTGTGTTCATGGGTTTAAGGTAGAACGATCGTTCTCCATCGTCAACACCCGCATGAAATAGCCCTGTCGGCGAAAGGGATGAATCGCGCGCTGGCCGCGCGCCGCGGCCCGCCACGTTTACGACATTTTTTCTTGAAGCGGACGCGCGACGCTCACTACACTTCGGTCACCCTGTCTGGGCGAAAGGACATCATGCAGCGACCGGAATCCGCGCGCCCCGCGCGCGCCTATGCGGCTTATGCGAAGCGGCTCGACGGCCGCGTCGTCGTGCGGCGCTTCGACCCGCGCAACGATTCGTACGACACGTTGACCGCGCTGCTGCATCGCGCGTTTGCGCCGCTCGGCGCATTGGGCTTCAACTGCCCGTGCGTCGATCAGCCGGCCTCGGCGACACGCGAACGCGTGCTCACCGGCGAGTGCTTCGTCGCGCTCGGCAATGCACACCTGGTCGCGACGATGACGATGCGTTCGCACGATCCGGATTCCCGCTGCGATCCGTACCGCAGCCGGCACGTCGCGACACTCGGCCAACTGGCCGTCGATCCCGTCTGGCAGGATCGCGGCATCGGCCGTTCGCTGCTCGCGTTCGCGCAACGGCGGGCCGCTGCGCGCGGCGCGACGCATCTCGCACTCGACGCGCCGTACGCGGCGGTCCGGCTCATCGACTTCTATCGTCGCGAAGGATTTCAGCCACTCGACGTGATGCGCTTTCCGGGACACAACTACGACAGCGCGATCCTGTGCAAATCCGTCAGCGTCGCGAACGAGCGCATCGTTGCCTGCGATACGACACAGTTCGACGTTGCGCGGCATGTGGGTGCGGCATCATGAAACAAGAGGCGCCGAAGCGCGAGCGCGGCGACGATCACACCCGGCTCGACGTGCGGCAGGCGCGCTTGCGCGCGGCGCGGCGGCTGCGCGGGGTCTTGAAGCTGACGATTCTCACGATCGCGGTCGCCCAAGCGCTGGCGTTCGCGTTCGAAAGCCTGCTGGTCATGGCCGGCTTCGCGCCGGATGCCGCGACGGTGTTGCTGTTCCGCTTCGTAACGTGCGCGCTCGTCAGCTTCTGGCTGCAAGCGGATGCGTTGCGCGCGTATCAATACGCGGCGCAGCACGGGTTCGTCACCGCTCCCGGCGCGCAGGGCGATCCGGCCGACATCGCGCCGCGGTGCCCGAAGCGCTGGCTCGTCGTGTTGAGTCTTCAACTCGACCCGCGAGGGTCGAATGGTGAACGGATCAAGTAGCGGTCAGCGCACCGATCGATGTCTGTCGATGTCGATCGCTTCTCGCATGAGTGAGTCGCAACGAGGCGTGAAGGCTCACGCTTGATGGCGCGGTTCGGCACGGCATCGCATGGCGCGCGTCGCGGACGATCACGCGGCAAGCCAGGAGGGAAGTGCCCGGAAGAGGGGGAGCAGGTGCCGAACGGCGTGCTGGCGGAAAGCCCGGCGACTGCCTACAGGTGAAGTGAACGTGCGATTGCAGGTCACCGGTGTGCGATCGTGTCGCGATTCGGCGCACACTCACAGCTCCCGAATAGTCTCACCTTGAGCCCGGATTCACGTGTTTCGACTGCGAAGACGCAGACGTAAAACCAAAACGGGGCAGGCGGCAAACAGGCCGCACCGCCCCTTCAGCACTCAGGCTGTCCAGTCGAGAATCACCTTGCCGCTTTCACCAGACAGCATCGCGGCGAAGCCTTTCTCGTAATCGTCGGCTGCAAAGCGATGCGTGATGATCGGCGACAGATCGAGGCCGCTCTGCAGCATCGCGACCATCTTGTACCAGGTCTCGAACATCTCGCGACCGTAGATGCCCTTGATCTCGAGCCCCTTGAAGATCACCTGGTTCCAGTCGATCGCCGTCTGCGCGGGCGGAATGCCGAGCAGCGCGACCTTGCCGCCGTGGTTCATCGCCTCGAGCATGCTCGTGAACGCGCTCGGCACGCCCGACATTTCGAGGCCGACGTCGAAGCCTTCGGTCATGTGCAGGTCGGACATCACGTCGCGCAGCGACTCGCGCGCGACGTTGACCGCACGCGTCGCGCCCATCTTGCGCGCGAGTTCCAGCCGGTAGTCGTTGATGTCGGTGATGACGACGTTGCGCGCGCCGACGTGCTTCGCGATCGCGACGGCCATGATGCCGATCGGGCCGGCACCGGTGATCAGCACGTCTTCGCCGACGAGGTTGAACGACAGCGCCGTGTGCGTCGCATTGCCGAACGGATCGAAGATCGAGGCGAGATCGTCGGAGATCTCCGGCGGAATCTTGAACGCGTTGAACGCAGGAATCGCCAGATACTCGGCGAACGCGCCTTCGCGGTTCACGCCGACGCCGACCGTGTTGCGGCACAGATGGCGGCGCCCCGCGCGACAGTTGCGGCAGAAACCGCAGGTGATGTGGCCTTCGCCGGACACGCGATCGCCGATCGCGAAACCGCGCACTTCCTGCCCCATCTCGACGATCTCGCCGACATACTCGTGACCGACGTGCATCGGCACGGGAATCGTCTTTTGCGCCCAGTCGTCCCACTTCCAGATATGGATGTCGGTGCCGCAGATCGCCGTGCGGCGGATCTTGATCAGCACGTCGTTGTGACCGACTTCGGGGCGCTTCACGCGCGTGAGCGTGAGGCCGGGGCCGCGTTCGAGCTTTGCCAGTGCTTTCATGGTCGCGCCTCCTTCAGATGATGCCGAGCGACTTGCCGACGCGCACGAACGCGGCGACCGTCCGGTCGATCTGCTCGGGCGTATGCGCGGCGCTCATCTGCGTACGGATGCGCGCGCGACCACGCGGCACGACGGGGAACGAGAAGCCGATCACGTAGACGCCTTCGTCGAGCAGCTTGTCGGCCATGTTCGTCGCGAGTTGCGCGTCGCCGAGCATCACCGGGATGATCGGATGCGCGCCCGGCACGAGCGTGAAGCCGGCTTCGGTCATCTGCTTGCGGAACCGCGCGCCGTTTTCGCGCACGCGCTCGCGCAGCTTCGCACCTTCGTCGCTGCCGAGCAGTTCGAGCACCTTCAGCGATGCCGCGGCGATGCTCGGCGTAAGCGTGTTCGAGAACAGATACGGACGCGAGCGCTGGCGCAGCAGTTCGATGACCTCGCGACGCGCGGCGACGTAGCCGCCCGATGCGCCGCCGAGCGCCTTGCCGAGCGTGCCCGTAATGATGTCCACGCGGCCTTCGACGCCGCAGTGCTCGGGCGTGCCGCGGCCGTGCGTGCCGATGAAGCCGACCGCGTGCGAATCGTCGACCATCACGATCGCGCCGTAACGATCGGCGAGATCGCAGATGCCTTTGAGGTCGGCGATGATGCCGTCCATCGAAAATACGCCGTCGGTCGCGATCAGCTTGTGGCGCGCGCCCGCTGCGTCGGCTTCCTTGAGCTTCGCCTCGAGGTCGGACAGGTCGTTGTTTTTGTAGCGGAAGCGCTTCGCCTTGCAGAGGCGAACGCCGTCGATGATGCTCGCGTGGTTCAGCTCGTCGCTGATCACCGCGTCGTTCTCGTCGAGCAGCGTCTCGAACAGCCCGCCGTTCGCGTCGAAGCAGCTCGAATAGAGGATGGTGTCCTCGGTGCCGAGAAACGCGGCCAGCGCGCTTTCCAGTTGCTTGTGGACGGTTTGCGTGCCGCAGATGAAGCGCACCGATGCCATGCCGAAGCCGTCCTGGTCGAGGCCGGCCTTCGCCGCGTCGATCAGGCGCGAATCGTTCGCCAGACCCAGATAGTTGTTCGCGCAGAAATTGAGCACGCCGGCACCACCGGCGAGCCGCACGTCCGCCGCCTGGGGACTCGCGATCTCGCGCTCGGTCTTGTAAAAACCGTCCGCGCGGATCTGGTCCAGCGTCCCGCGCACCTGGGCGAGAAAGGCATCACGCATCGCAAAGCTCCTGACAGGGTTTCGCATTCCGCAACGCGCCACTCGTGGCGGCGGCGCAACGGCCTGCTACTGTTATAGTCGGTCGTTCGGTTGACCGCATTTATCCGATATTCCGAACTAGAATTCGAAATACCGAACAACTCTAAGCGAACGGAATCCAAATGGCAAGTTCCTCCGGTTCGCGGCGCACGCCTGCCAGCGCCGCACCGCAACCGCCGGCCGCCACGCCGCCGCGTGTCGGCGAGCAGATCCAGCGGCTGCGCAACGAACGCAAGCTGACGCTTGACGACCTGTCGCGCGCGGCCGGCGTATCGAAATCGATGCTCTCCGAGATCGAACGCGACAAGGCCAACCCGACGATCGCCGTTGCGTGGCGGCTGACGAACGCGCTCGGCATCACGCTCGACGAGCTGTTCTCGCAGCCGAAGGCGCCCGAAACCATTCGAGTAGACGGCCCGCACGACATCCCGACGCTCGCCGGCCATGACGGCCGCTACCAGTTGCGCGTGTGGGGCCCGATCGACCTCGCCGGCAAGTTCGAGTGGTACGAGCTGACGCTGCCGGGCGGCGGCGCATTGATATCGAACGCACACGAGCCCGGCACGCGCGAGCACCTCACCGTGCTGCAGGGCGCGATGGAAATCGAAGCCGCCGCAGCCAGCCGGCGCCTGAAGGTGGGCGACACCGCGCGCTATCCAGCCGATGAGCCGCACGCAATCCGCAATCCCGGCAAGGCCGAAGCGCGTGCACTGCTGATCGTGATACATCGCTGACGGCGCGTATAGCTGGCCGAAGGGCCAATTGCAGGCCAGTTGCGGAAAACACTGTATGTTTGTACAGTATACGGACATTCCGCCATGCATGGGCCGGAGCCGGCGCACCGAGGCGCCCGCCCGGTCGACAGGAGCCTGCAATGACAGAAGAACAAAATTTGGCCGCGCTCAGCTTCAAGGCTGCCGCGCACGACCTCGAGCAGATCGTCCGGCATATCGCCGGGCGCTACATCCACCAGCGCGTCCCGCTGACGTGGCGCCTGCTGCACGCCATCGAGGCCGAGGCACTCGCCGATCTCGGCTTTGCCAGCCGGCACGAGGCCGGCATGCGTCAATTGTTCGAACGGCAGTTGGATATGACGTTTCCCGAAACGGACGATCCGATCGACTTCGGGCGCTCGAATGCGCTGCCCGCCGTTTTTTCGTTCGCGGTTCTCGCATATGAAGCCGCGTCAACCGCGTCGAATGACACGGCGCCGCACGAGCGCGTTCACCGCCCGTCCAAGGCATGGGGCGACTGACTCCTCGCCCGGGCCGCCGCGTTAAGGCGGCCTCACCCAGCCTCTTGCTGCCCGAGACGTTGCGGAAAGGGCTACCATATACGCAACTAACGGAGTAAGTCACATGTCTCTTCCCGTCTCGCCCGACACCCTCGCACGCCCGGAAGAAACAGATCTGTTCGACCGTGGCGCATCCGACTGGATCGTCTCGCCGGAAGCCGCATTCGATGCATGGCTCGCCATGCAGGACTATCGCCGCTCGTCGGCCGACGTCTATCGCGCGCAATGGGGCGCGTTCCTCACGTGGATGCGCGCACACCAGAAGAATCTGGCAACGGTCGATACCGCAACCATCGCGAATTTCGTCGCAGAGCTGCCGATCCGGAAAACCCAGCGGATGCGCTACTTGCGGCTGATCGAGCGCGTGCTCGATCACATCCGGCGCACCGAATACGCGTCGACCAACCCGGCCCGGTTCATTGCTCAGGATGGCGAAGCGAACTGGCGCAAGGCGCGCGACAACGAACCGACCGGTTTCCTCACGCCTGCCGAGCGCGCGACGTTGCTCGCGTACCTGTTTTCACCGATCGGCGTATCCGGTTCTGCTTACTGGAAAGAGCGGCGCGACCGTGCGCTCGTCGCCGCGTTTCTCGGTGCCGGCATTAAAACCGGCGAAGCTCGAGCGCTCACGATTAGTTGCATCAATACGAGTGGAACATCGCTGCAGATCGCGTCGACGCATCCGGATTTCGCTCGCGAAGCCCACCTCGCATCGTTCGCGATCGCCCTGCTGGAAGCCTGGCTCACCGAGCGCAAGCGCCAGGACATTCCGGGGGAACTCGTGTTTCCGGCCTCCCATGCCGGGCGGCCGATGCACAAGGCGACGATGCTGCGCGCGATCGACGCGATCGTCGAATCCGCCGGGCTCACGTCGTCGCGCACCGCGCGCGCGAGCCCGCAAACGCTGCGCAATACCTATGCGGCTGAACTGTTCGAGCACGACGTGCCGCCCGAACGGGTCGGCAAATGGCTGGGCTTCATGCGGCCGATCTCGTCGAACCGCCTGCATCGCGCATGGAAAACCTGGCGCGACGGTTTGGCCAACAGCAATGGTGACGCGTCCGACAGCGACGAAACTCACTGATCGCCAAACGGCTGCTCACACGAAGCGACCCGTGAGCAGCCTTGTGTGGCACAGCCTCACCGTTTCACTGCTCCCGAAAAATCTCACCTCAGGCTCCCAGGATCATCTCACCCGTGCGGCGCAGCCGATCCTGGCGTCACGTGCGCGCAAAGCGCGCGACGGCTTCGAATCGGGACGGCCATGCCCCTGAGGCGTGCTCGCACTCGGGACAGGCCACTTCGAAACCTTCTTCGCTGTGTGAAAGCTCCGGCTCGCCGTCGCAATGCGGACATCGGGCCGGCACCGAAATCTCCTGATCCAGCGAGGTGCCGATCGCGGCAAACGCCTCCGCATCCAGTTGCCCGGCATCGGCCAGGCGGCGGATCAGCGCGGCGATTTCCGGATTCATGCCGCGGCTCGCGCGCAACGAACTCACATCGCGTGTCGCACGTTCCAGTTCATCGGCCTGGCTGCGCAACTGTTCTTCGAGCCGATCGGCACGCGCCTTGGCCGAACTCAGTTGCTGCAGGAAGTCGAACTCCTTGCGCTGAACGTCGCGCAAACCGCTCTGATAAGACGACGCCATGCTGCGTAACGAATCCAGCTCGACGAGCATCGGCTTGACGCGGCGCTCGGCTTCGGCCACGGCGTCCTTGATTTGTTGCGCATAGTGTTCGGTGCGCTGCTGCAGTTCGGCCTGCAGCGCATCGATGCGATCACGCAGCGTCGCGTTCTGCGCCTGCTCGGCTTCGATGCGGCCGGCGGCTGCAGCCAGTTCCTTTTCCAGTCGAGCGACTGTGGTGAGCAACGTCGCTTCGCTGGCCGAACCGTGTGTCGTTTGCGACGCGAGCTGGACCTCGAGTTCGGTTACGCGAGCCTGCAACTGCTCGTTTTTCGCTTCGCCACGCGCGAGCGCGCCTTCGAGCGTCTCCTGGCGGACGATTGCGTCGCGCAATCGCTGTTCGGCATGGGCAATGCCGGCGCGAACCTGCTCGCGATCGCCATCCAGGCTGTCCCGCGCGGCTTTCAACGCTTCTTCATAGAGCGCGCCAAGCAACGCTCCCGCCTTTTCCTCGACGGCTTTCGGGATCGCGGCACCGTCGAGCCTGATCTTCGAGGCGGAACGGATGCGTTCCCAGAAATGATCGATGTCTTTCGGAATATCGCTGGCGCTGCCGGTCTGGGTGAGATCGCGGACGTTGGCAGCCGATGGCCTGATGCCGAGATCGAAAAACAATCGCTTGCACGCGTGCAGGGACAATTCCTGCCGCCGTGCACCGTTCGCGCGCAGCGATTCCAGTTCATCCCGAATGGCTTGGCGTATTTCGTCCAGGGTCATCGCTGTGCTCACGGAGATTGAAATGTGTCAATAATAACGAAATACGTATCTATTGATACTTGTTTCGGCACAACGTTGCGAATTTACATCTCTGTCCACAGAAATCGGGTCTGTGAGCCAATCTGGACGACTGTGGCCCAGTTTTCCGTGAAACAAAGCGAAGAAAATCAGCCAAGTCCTTGTGTTGCAAGCATTTTCCTGTGGGCCCGGAATTTGGGCATTTGTTTCACATGAACACGGATCCGATGGCCGGTCGGTGTTCAGGGGTTGGGGTGTCTGTGGAAAACTCGTCGGCCGATGTCTTGAGAGTATTAGAAGTAAACACCCTTGAACCCTTAGTTAAAAACGTTAACGCCACGGCACAGCCTTATGCTGCAAGGCTTTCCGGCCGGCAAGGTGAAGTTTTACGGGAGCCAAGGTGATCTTCTGCGGGAGCTGACGTGATTGGGTTCAGGGAGCTGCGTGAGCCGTTGCGGGAAAGGTCGTGAGCGGATTCGGGATCACAGTGAAACACGAGATTTCCCAAAGGTGAGGCTTTTCGGGGCCTCACAGCCACGGAACCCTCGCTGTGCCTGACTGCACAGTTTTCTGCCTGTGCAGACATAGGTGAGAGTTTGCAGGACCTTCTTCGTGCCCCGATTCTGCCCATCTTTTGGGCAGTTTTTGTGAAAGGTGAGGTTTCACGGGACTCCACGGGAGTTTGGTGTGAGGATTTCCGGGAAACGAACGCCATTTTGCACAGCAATAGCGCTCCTGGGGGCCTGTGAAGCCCTAAAGGTGAGGTTTTTCGGGAGGGAAATCCGGGTTTTCCTGGCCGGATCCCGTTAAGGTGAGATTTTTCGGGGCGCGAACCACAGGCTGTAATTCAGGCAACAGGTGAGACTTTTCGGGAATGGCATTTGCCCGAAAAATGGTCACAGGTGAGGCTTTTCGGGACCTGTGCACGGCTGAATTCGCCGAAAAGCCCGCCAGGGCTGGAAGAAATCTGGTTTTCGCTGTGCCCCTTTTTGGCACAGGTGAGATTTTTCGGGGGGCGACATGCGGTTGTCGTATGAAGGATTTCCAGCGAAAGGTGAGGCTTTTCGGGGGATGTTGGGGGCGCACTGCCAAATGCCTTTTGTGCATAAGTATCGGAAGGCATTGGGATTTTTGATACCGAGCCAGTTACGGTGAGGTTTTTCGGGAGCCTCTCGCATGCCTGTGGGGGCACAGCGATTTTTCCGTAAGGTGAGCGTTTTCGGGAGGCTTGGGTAGCGAATCCCCCGCGTGTCGGGCATTCGTCGATATCGGGACGAACGAACACACTGTGCTCAAGGTGAGTATTTTCGGGACCCGATACGGTTTGTGCACTGTACAATGCGCGCCCGGGCCGCGAAAGCAGGCCCGATCGGGTTGCGCGGGCCGGTTTCGCGGGCGTCTTTCGGGACGCCGGACCCGATCCCGATCTCCCGGTGAGTCAGGCCTGTACATGCATACAGGCCGATGAGGGCCGTCGGGGAAGCGCGGTGACCTGGGATCGCAACCCTGTGCCGAACGCACAGCCGCGCAGTCGTAAAATTGCGACAAATCGAAAGGTGAGCCGATACGGGAGCGCATTTCGCACGTGTCGCGCACAGGTGAAATTCTGTGAATCGGCGCATCCCGCAGCACGTCTGGACGAGTCCGGAACGCTGCAAATCCGCAGCGGTGAGGGTTTTCGGGAGCGCCTGGGGTGAGTGCCGTTTTGCACGCGCGCTTCACCCGCTATGGTGAGCATGTCGTTCTGGACGCACTTCACCGCAGGCGCTATCCTTCCGGAAAACTTCTCCTCCGACCCGACGTATGGCCACGACGAAGCGCGCCAAGAAAACCGATGTGGATGTGGTGAGTGCCAGTTCAGCCGAATTGCGGAAGGCCGTCGAGGCGATCGCGATTCAGCCGAAGAGCGGCAAGATCACGCTCCTCACTCGCAAGCTGTTCAATGTCCTGCTGGCCGTGGCGCAGCAGGCCGACGACTCGGGCGATACGTATCGCGCACTGCTGTCGGACATCGTCGCCAACTCCGCCTTCGATTCGAACGACACCGCACTGGTGAAGGAACACCTGCGCCGCATGGTGTCGGTGCAGGTCGAATGGAGCACGGGGACGTCGAGCCAGAAGCCGGGCCGCAAGTGGGGGATCTCGACCCTGATCGCGGACGCGGAAATTCTCGAGGATCCGGCCACCCGCCGCGTGTGGGTCGAATTCTCGTTCGCGCCGAAGATCAAGAAGAAGCTGCTCGACCCGGTTCAGTATGCGCGCCTGAGCCTGCAGTTCCAGAGCCAGCTGCGCAGCAGCGCCGGACTCGCGCTGTACGAGATCTGTGTGCGCTACCTGACGAACCCGAGTCACCTGACGATGCGCGAGCCGTGGGAGTGGTGGCGGCCGATCCTGTCGGGCACGCCCGATACGGAAGCCGGCGACGAGGCAAAGCGCGAGTACAAGTACTTCAAGCGCGACTATCTGCGCCCCGCGATCGCGGAAGTCAACGCGGTTACCAACATCTTCGTCGAGCTGATCGAGCACCGTGAGGGGCGCCGGGTCGCGGAGATCCAGTTCCGCGTGACCGAACGCAAGCAGCCGATGCTCGCGCTCGATGAGCACCCGAACGTGTTCGACAGCACGCTGGTCGACCGGATGGTGAAGCTCGGGATCCCGCTGAAGGAAGCGCAGACGCTCTATGCGGATAGCGAGGAGAACCGCATTCGCGCCGCGCTCCAGATGACCGAGCAGCGGATGCGCAGCACGACGCTGCCGCCGGTGCGCAGCGCGCCGGCGTTGTTCAAGGATGCGCTGAAGAAGGGTTATGCGCCGCCGGTCGAGTCGGTCGACGCGCTGCCTGCCGGCGCGCCGTCCCCGAAGATCGCCGCGGCCCAGCCGGACGATCTGAAGGCTCGCCTGCTGAGCGAGTTTGCGGCGTTCCGCCGCAAGGAAGCAAAGGTGCTGTACGAAGAGCAGGGCGACGCCGAGCGCGAAGTGGCGCGCGAGTCGTTCGAATCGGAGGCGCTGCCGACGATGGGCACGCATCTGCGCGATGACTGGCGCAAGCGCGGCCTCGATTCCAAACTGGCCGAGACGGCCTTTTTCGACTGGCTGGCCCAGAGGACCTGGGGCGAGCCGACGGACGGCGACCTGCTGTCGTTCACGCTAAACCAGTCGCGGGCCGCCTGAGGCCCGCTCAGGCCCGCTGACGGGCCGCCGCCGGCCCCGCCTTCAGTTGGCGGGCCCGGCGTCCTCACCGGCCCTGCCGGCCGATTCCATCACTCCGACAACAGCATCCGCTCGAGCTGCTCGAGGATCGCGTCGCGCTTGTCCTTTGGGAGACCGCGCAGGCGCAATTCGATCCGATCTTCGCCATACGACTTGAGGTCGCCGACCGACTTGCCGCCGAGCTTGATTTCGAGACGCTGCGCATAGCGCTGACGGCCTGCAGCCTTCGGCGTTTCTTGCGCCGCGACACGGCCCTTGACGATGTCCGACACCTGGCGCGTGCTGAGATCGTCCGACACGATCTTGTTGATCAACCGCAGCGTGGCCTCGGTGCCGCGCGCATTGTGATAGCGGCCGACCTGATACGCCATGTTCGAACCGAAGCGATCGGGGCGCGCGACCATTTCCTGCATGATCGCTTCCGGCAGCTTGCCGATCGACAGCGCGACGGCCACCGTCGATTCATCGAGGCCGAGATGCTCGGAGAGCTCCTTCTGGCTCTGGAAATGCTTGTCGTCGAGGAAGCGGCGCCACACGACGGCGTTGTCGAACACCGTTTGCGAATCGCGCTGGACGTTGAGATCGTAGCCGAGCTTGTAGCTCTGGATGCCGATCGGCACGTCGATCACGGTCGCCTTGACCGATTCCTTGTTCGCTTCCTTCAGTGCCCGCACGCGGCGGCCACCGTCGCTGACGAAATACGTGCCCGGGTTCTCGTAGTCCGGAATCACGTGGATCGCCTGCTGCTGCCCTTGCTTCGCGAGGTTGACCGCGAGTTCGGCAATCGATGATTTCAGATAGAAGTGCCGCGGATTGAACGGGCTATGCTTGATTGCCTTCAGCGGCAGCTCGATCACCTGCCCCGGCGCATAGCGGTTCTCGAGACGCCACGCGCGATATTGTGCCGATTCATCGATCGACGGATCGAGCGTGAATTCGGGAGCGGGCGGCGGCACGATGTCTTTTTTCGCGGATCGGGCCGGTGCCGGAGCGGGCGTCTCGGACTTGACGATGCCGTCGATCGCATTGAGTCGATCGAGCGCCGTGCGCTTCTCGCTCGTCGTGATATCCGGGCGCGCTTGGAATCCTTTGGCAAATTGGGAGGGTTTCATGTGACTCCTTTGTGCGCATAAAGTCAGGGCAGCATGGCGACGATTTCGTCGGCGCATGCGCGAATTTCTGAGGCGGCCAGCTTGCCGCCACGATCGTTCATCTGCAGCACGGTCTGACCGAGCGCCATCGCCTGTTTGTACGCCTCTCGGGTCGGGATTTGCGTCTTCAGCAACGGGAAGCCGAGTTCCTCGAGCGCGCGCTTGAGCTCGCGGGTCAGCATGCGTTTCTCTTCGGTCTTGTTCAGCAGGAAGACGGCGCGGAGGTCTTCGTTCATGACCTGCGCCTGCTGGATCAGTTTGACCAGCCCGACACTCGACCAGTAATCGGCCGGCGACGACGACGTCGGAATCACGGCAATCGATGCGGCCAGCAGGACCACGCCCGATACCTTTTCGGTGATCGACGGCGGGCAGTCTACGACGATGATGTCGTAGTCGTTGATGAACTTCTTGATCTCGCGATGGATCTGGCCATCGGCTTCGGCCAGGTTGACGACCGGAAACGGAATGCCGGTGTCGCTGTCGCCGGACGCGCTTGACCAGTGAACCAGTGTGTTTTGACGGTCTGCGTCGATGACGAGGACGCGCTTCCCTTTTTCATGGAACGCGGCACCGAGGTGCATGGCAATCGTGCTTTTGCCGACGCCACCTTTTTGTTGAGTGACTGCAATGATTTCCGCGGCCAATTTTCACTCCTATTTTGGTCGTTGGAATTCTACAGGACGATATTTTAATTTCAATGAAATTGTCGTTCTTCAACTACGCGTTGGCCATTCGGGCTATCGGTTTATGCGCATAAACGAAGCGACGATGACCGGTGGCTCGATTGGATGGTGTGGCGGATGCCGGAGACGTCGATGAGTAACCTCGGTGGTTGAGTCTTCACGCGTGGCGTAGCGAGTTGCCGCAGGATCCCGGGGCACTACCCTTTCTCTCCGATGGGGTGGTCTTGCCTGAGAGCCGCAGAGTTTGTGCGCATAAACGCCGCGGAAACCGTGGCGCTGGATTGTGCACCGGGAGGGGCGGTGCTTCTGGGCGTGGGATGTGAGTGGTGCGCCTGGCTGGGCATGCAGGTCGAGGTATGCCACTGAGCCAGCGTACGTCGACACGACACGGTATCCGGACGCTACGTTTATGCGCATAAACCGCGAGCGTAGACGGCGAGTGACGAAGGATCACCGCCCGACCGCGCCGCGCCGGAATCCAGTGCGCGTCGATCTACTTGCGAGGCAGCACACCGAGCAGGCAGCACACCGACGCGCCGAAATTTCAGTACTCACCACGCCGTGGATCACGAGATACCCTACCCGGCAATCGCCCGCTCTTTATGCGCATAAACACCGGCCTGCGACGCTACCGGCGACGCCCTTTTCAGATCGCCCCTCTTCGTATTGATCAGGCGTGCGGGACCTTTATTCATCCCCCCGCGATAGAGTCCCGCTCACCTTTATGCGCATAAACCTACCAATTCATTGAAGCGCATCCCGAACAGCACTCTCCTCTCGCAGGCCGTCGTACGGCTTCATCCGCCTCTGCCTCTACGAAGCAGCGAATCCGCACCCGAGATCCCGCGCCCACCGCCCCACCAAGCCGCCGATGCAGACTAGCTACAATACAGGGCTCTACCTTCCAGGCCTGAATGATGATCACGATCTACCACAACCCCCGATGCTCGAAGTCGCGCGAGACGCTTGCGTTGGTCGAGTCGCTGAATACCACCGGTGCGCCATTGAATGTCGTCGAGTATCTGAAGACGCCGCCGACGGTCGAGGAACTGGAAGCGCTGCATCGGCAGCTTGGCCGTCCGGTTCGCGACATGCTGCGCGACGGTGAGGAGCCGTACAAGGAGCTGAATCTTGCTCGCGCCGATCTGACCGATGCGGAAGCTTATGCGGCAATTGCCGCTCATCCGATCCTGCTGCAGCGGCCCATCGTCGTTTATCGCGGCAAGGCCGCCATCGGCCGGCCGCCCGAATCGGTGCAGGTGCTGTTCGAATAATTCTTGGCCGCCGTATTTTTCTGATTGCGTCAGCCCGGCGCGAGCACTAGCGCAAGCGCCGGCAATCGAAGCCGGCACGATCGCCGGGCAGCACGCCACTGCCCACCACCACCCGCCACCGCCCTAACGATCGCCATCACGCAATCCGGCCTAGCTTTTCCCGGACGACCCACCGTCATCATCCGGGGCAGGCTCCCGCCCCGCCGCCGCTTTCGCGGCCGTCCGCAGCAGCGTGATCTGGCCGCGATAGGCCCTGCAGCCACTGCAGGTCGGCAGGTGTATGCGCACCTGCAGGCGTTCATGCAGGGTCAGATGCCGATCGAGAGCATCCGACAGCAGTCGCGTCACGTCAGTACATTTCCCCGGCAGCATCTTCTGTCGTCAGTCCTTGTTCGCTCAGGCAGGTTCGCAGGCGCGTGCGCGCCCGATACAGCAGCACGCTGCAATGATTCGTCGTCAGCGTCAATTCGCTGCAAATGTCCGTTATTTCCACGTCGAGGAATTCGCGCATCATGAACACGCGCCCGATCTGCTCCGGAAGGTGATCGAGGCAGGCCTGGAACAGCATCCAGAACTGCTGCTGCTGCAACAGCGTCTCGGGGCGCGGCCACGGTCGCGGCTTCGCATGTGCGGCCCAGTGCCCGTTTTCCTTGAACAGTTCGCGATCGAGCACCGATTCGCCGTCGAGTTCGGCATCGAGCGCGGACAGGTTGACCGTCCGCTGCCGCGCGCGTAGCACGTCGATCAGCTTGTTGCGCAGGATGCCGAACACCCAGGTCTTGTGTGCCGACAGTCCGGCGAAATCGCCCGCATGCGACCACGCGGCGGCGAGCGCTTCCTGCACGGCGTCTTCGGCCGCGTCGGTATCGCGGAGCTGGAGTCGCGCGAAGCGCAGCAGGTCGCGTCGCAGTTGCGTGAGATAGGCGGGGTCGTCGTAAGCAGCCGGCATGTCTGGGTTGCGGTGTCTCGAGGCAAGCGCACTTGCCCAAGCGGGCGCGTCGCGGTGCGAGCAGCTTACTGGGCGCGGTCCCGGCCTGCAATGCATGTTCCGTCACGAATTCACGAAACCGGCCGGCGCGCTGCGCTATGCTTGCCGAACCCTGTGTCGCGTGTCGGTGACGGCACGCGGCGGGCAATCTGTAACGTCGGAACACAACGGCCGAGTTATCCACAATTTCTGTGGAAAACCTTGTGGAAAGTCGACCGGGCGGCCCCGTGGGGCGGTTCGCGGGCTGGCTTGCCTATAAACAGACCTTTGTCGCTCGTTCGGAAGCAATCGATCCGATTCCTCACTCACCGGAAGGAGAATGCCATGTCCTATCGCATCGCTGTGATCGTCGGCAGCCTGCGTCGCGCGTCGTGGAACCGCGCGCTCGCACACGCCGTGATCTCGCTCGCCCCCGCCGATTTCTCGTTCGAGTTCGTCGAGATCGGCGAGCTGCCGTTGTACAGCCAGGACTACGACGCGGATTTCCCGGAAGTCGCGAAGCGCTTCAAGCAGTCGATCGAGGCCGCCGACGCGCTGTTGTTCGTCACGCCCGAGTACAACCGCTCGATTCCGGGCGTGCTGAAGAATGCGCTGGACTGGGGCTCGCGCCCGTGGGGTTCCAACTCGTGGTCGGGCAAGCCGGGCGCGGTGCTCGGCACGTCGCCGGGCGCGACCGGCACCGCGCTCGCGCAACAGCACCTGCGCAACGTGCTCGCGTATCTCGACGTGAAGACGCTCGGGCAGCCCGAGATGTTCATCAAGCACGATCCGGCGCGCATCGACGACCAGGGCCAGATCGTCAGCGAAGACACCCGCAAGTTCCTGCAAGGCTTCGTCGATCGTTACACGGGCTGGGTGCGCTTGCTGAAGTCGGCCTGAGCGGCACACCCTTCTTTCACGCCGGCGGCGCCGGCCCGCACGCAGCGGGTCACGTGCCGGCGTGCCGCGCGTGTCGTGCATCGCGCGCTTCCCGGATGCCCAGCAGGATCTCGTCGAGCAGCGCGATGTCGAACGGCTTCGACAGCACGCGGACGTTGACGGTGCGCGTGCGGTCGAGCTCCTCCGCGTAACCCGTGACGAGTATCACGGGCAGTTTCTCCGGCCGCTGCTCGACTGCTTCGGCGAGGTCGATGCCGTTCAGGCGGCCCGGCATGTGGATATCCGAAATCACGAGGTCGAACGCGTCGTTCGCGGCTGCGCCTTCGATCAGGCGCAACGCGTCGTCGGCGGTGGGCGCGTAGGTCACGCGGTGCCCGAGCAGCGACAGCAGCGCTTCGGTGCCGGCCGCGACTTCGCTGTTGTCCTCGACGAGCAGCACGTGCAGGCCGGCGAGCGCGCCTGCCCCGGCGTCGTGCGCGACCGCCGGTGGCCGCGCGACGACATCCTCGGCGCGCGCGCGTGGCAGGTAGAGGCGCACCGACGTGCCGGCGCCGACCGCGCTGTCGATCGTCGCGAGGCCGCCCGAGCGTTCGCAGAACGCGAACACCTGCGGCAGGCCGAGCCCCGTCCCCATCCCCTGCGCCTTCGTCGTGAACAGCGGTTCGAACGCGCGCGCGAGCACATCGGGCGCCATGCCTGAACCCGTATCGTCGAGCGAGATCTGCACGAAATCCCCGATCAGCGGAAAGCCGTCCTCGCGACGCAGCGTCACGTTGCGCGCGCCGACCGTGAAGCGGCCGCCGGTCGCCATCGCGTCGCGCGCGTTGACCGCGAGGTTGATCACCGCGAGCTCGAGCTCCGCGACGTCGACGCGGATCGGCCAGACACCGGGCTCGATCGCGACGACCAGCGACGATTTCGAACCGAGCGATGTCTTCAGTAATTCGTGGCACGTGCCGACCCAATGCCCCACGTCGATCGTCTCGTTGTGCAGCGGCTGCTTGCGCGCGACACCGAGGAGCTGGCGCGTGAGCGACTGCCCGTTCTTCAGCGCGCGTTCGATCGCGCCGAGCTCCTTGTCGAGATGCTGGATCCCGCGCCGCCGCACGATCTGCACGTTGCTCGAGATGATCATCAGCAGGTTGTTGAAGTCGTGCGCGACGCTGCCGACGAGGTTGCCGAGCGCCTGCATCTTGCGCGACTGCCGGTACGCCGATTCGATCGAGCGCCGCATCGACGCTTCGGCCTGCCAGCGATCCCACGCTTCCTCTTCCGCCTTCAGCCGCTTGAGCGACAGCCAGATCACGGACCACAGCGCGACCGACGGTGCGAACATCGAGATGAACAGCACGCTCAGGTGTTCGTACCATTCATGCCAGATCGCCGACGTGCGATATGCGCACGTCACGTAGACGGGATAGCTGCCGACCTGGCGATACGCGACGATCTCGCTGCTCGCGCCGTCGTGACGCACGCGCACGACACCGGCGCGCGGATCGTTGCGCGCGTCGCCGAACGTGACGGCGCGATCGGTGTGCGCGAGTGCCGGCGGCGGCGGATACGACGCGATCACCGCGCCGTCCGAGCGCGAGAGCGCCATCGTCATCGGCGTGCTCGCACCGCCGAGCAGGTCGCGGTAGAACGCGTTGAAATACGACGACTTCAGCGCGATCGACACCATCCCGGCGAACGAACCGTCGCTATGGCGACGCGCGACGCCCGTGTTGAACACGGGAATGTTCTCGAGCTTGAGCGGCCCCATCATCAGCCGCGAGATGTGTTCGATGACCTTGCCGTCGCGGATGCCGGCGAAGTCGTCGCGGTTCGCGATCGACGCATAGGGCGCCGGATAGTAGAGGCTGTTCGCGAGCAGCATCCCGCTCGCGCCGAAGATCGACACGGCGGCCACCTGCGGATAGCCGCCGCCGATCGTGTTCAGCGCTTCGTGGATGTCGGACTCCCGGTTGCGCACGGTCGCGTCGTCCATGTCCTGCACGAGATCGACGATGCGCGCATCGAGCGTCTCGCTCAGGTCGAACACCTTGAGCGCGTGCTCCTCGGCCACCCGCACCGTGCGCATCGTCACGTCGCTCGCGGCGGCCTCGCGCGTCTTCAGGTCGTTGTACGCCATCACCACGACGTAGATGCACGGCAGCACGATCGCCGCGACGAGCAGCACGATCAGCGTCACGCGACGCACCGCGAAATCGTGCTCGGGCGCACCGGACGCATAGTTGCCGTCGTCCTGCCAGTCGTCGGCGGGTGGGGAGGCGGGAGCGTGGGAATCGGCGGGCCGGTCGGACGTCATCGAAAAGGCGGGTGAGGCAGAGGTGCCTGCCATCATAAACGAGTTGCGACAGGCCGCCGCGCGGCCCCGGACGCCCGCAATCCTGTCGATTCCGACAGGGGAGATTGTCAGATTGAAAACGCGACGAATCCGGCAGCGCAAACGTACACAAGGAAAAATTTTGCGTGCTTATCTCGAAAATGGTCGCGCTTGTTTTCGGAATGGCGCTGGTTCGGACCGATTCTGTTCGAAATGGTGATAATGGCGAGTTGCATCGCCTCCGTTTTACTCAGAGAATCGCGCCTTGCTTTCCCTATGACAGATATATGCGCCCGCCGGCGTTCGCCGCGCGGCGCGTCGCGCGCATCCGCGTCGCGGCGCCCGCGCGTGGCCGCAAGGCGGTTGCCCGCACCCGAACGCATGGCGCCTAAAGAAGTGCGCCGCGCGGTCGTTAACGCGAGAGAGACCATTCCGTATACCGCATCGCTCCATGCCTTTGCCGATTGTAATTGCCGACGATTCGCTGCTCGCTCGCAAACTTCTGACAAAGGCGCTGCCGGGAGGCTGGGACGTCGAAGTCGCGTATGCCGCGAATGGTCGAGAGGCCTTGGCGCTCTATCGTGACGGCAAAGCTTCCGTGATGTTTCTGGACCTGACGATGCCCGACATGAGTGGATATCAGGTTCTTGAGACACTGCGCCACGAAGATCTGAACACGTTCGTGATCGTGGTATCCGCCGATATCCAGCCGCAGGCGCAAGCACGCGTGCGTGAATTGGGCGCGATCGCATTCGTAGCCAAACCCGTGACGTCGGAGGCATTGCTGCCCATTCTCAAGGAGTATGGGTTGTATGCCTGACTCGGTGTTCACGGCGGAGCAACGCGACGCGTTGCAGGAGATCGCCAACCTCGCAATGGGCCGCGCCGCCGCGCGGCTCGCGTTGTTGCTCGGGCACTTCATCGAGCTGTCGGTGCCGCGCGTGCGGGTCGTGAAAGCGACCGACGCGGGGGATGCGCTGCGCGAGATGACGGGCATTCACGACAACGTGACCGCCGTGCGCCAGGGCTTCCGTTCCGACATCAAGGGCGAAGCGATCGTGCTGTGCCGCACCGCGAGCATTGCGCGGCTCATGTCGGTCGTCGACCGCACGTTCGGCGACGGCGTGTACGGCGGGATGGCGACGCCCGACGAAGTCGTGTTCGACGTCGCGAACGTGCTGATGGGTGCGTGCGTCGCGTCGATCCTCGACGAGCTCGGCCGCAAGCCCGTGTTTTTTCCGCCGGGGCTGCTCGGCGCGAACGTGTCGTTCGACGACGTATTCCAGCCGACCGAGCTGGCATGGAGCGTGGCATTGCTGCTGGAAGTGAACTTCGGGCTCGAGGACCACGCGTTCCGTGCCCACTTCGTGATGCTGATGGCCGAGGATTCGATCCGGCTGATGGGCGACGCGCTCGACGCGTTGCTGTCCGCGCTATGACGGCCGCCTCTCCGTCGCTGAGCGACCTCGTGATCGAGCGGGTGGGCTTCGGCCTGTTCGTGCTCGACCGCGCGATGACCGTGCTGATGTGGAATCGCTTCATGCAGGACCACAGTGGTATCCCGGCCGCCGACGTGATCGGCCGCAACCTGTTCGACTGCTTTCCCGACCTGCCGCGCGCATGGCTGTCGCGCAAGCTCGAGAGCGTGTTCCAGCTCGGCAGCTTTGCGTTCAGCTCGTGGGAGCAGCGGCCCTATCTGTTCCGCTTCGAGCACGATCGGCCGATCACGGGCGGCGTCGACTACATGCAGCAGGACTGCACGTTCATGCCGCTCACGCGCGGCCGCGAGGTCGAGGCCGTGTGCGTGACGATCTCGGACGTCACGCATGTGAGCGTGATGCAGCGCGAGCGCGAGGAAGCGGTCGCGAAGCTGCGCGAGCACGCGAATCGCGACGGCCTGACCGGCATCGCGAACCGGCGCTTCTTCGAGGCGCGGCTCGGTGACGAATTCGCGCGCTGGCAGCGCTACGGCGGCGACATGTCGGTGCTGCTGTTCGACCTCGACCACTTCAAGACGATCAACGACCGTTTCGGGCATGCGGTCGGCGATGCCGTGCTGCGCGAGACCGCGCGTCGCGTTGCGTCGATCGTGCGCGCGCAGGATACGTTCGGCCGCTTCGGCGGCGAGGAATTCGCGCTGCTGCTGCCGTGCACGAATCTCGACGAGGCGATGCGGGTGGCCGACAAGGTGCGCGATGCGATCGGCAGCACGCCGGTCGATGCCGAGGGGGTCAGCGTGCCGGTGACGGCGAGCGTCGGCGGCGCGTGTGCGAGGACGGGGGCGCCGACCTGCGACGTGCTCGTCAACGAGGCCGATGCCGCGCTCTATCGCGCGAAGCGGCTCGGGCGCGACCGGTCGGTCGCATACGCGTAGGCGGCGCTTCCGCCCCGCCGCGGGCGGAGCGGATGCCCTGGGTGCGTGCCGCGCTCAGCTTTTCGCGATGTCGGCCAGCACGCCGGCCAGCACGGCCGGCTGCGACATGAACGGCGAATGGCTGCTGTCGAGCTGGTGCACGTGGGTCGGGTTGCCGGGCGCAAACGCGTCGGCTTCGTCGATGAAGCGCTGCTGCAGCGCGGGCAGGATCACGCGATCCTGCAGGCACTTGATGTAGTGGCGGTCGATCGCGCCCCAGCGCGCGGCGGTCGTCGGGATCGCGGTCGCGAACGGCGCGGCCGGCACGTCGCAGGTCATCAGGTTCGCGACGGCCTCGAAGTCGGCCTGCGGCACGTCGTCATACAGCGCGCGCTTCGCGAGTTCGCGATATGCGGCGTCGCCGCTGCGCGGATCGATGCGCAGCGCACCGGTGACGCGTGGGCTCGCCAGCATCAGCGGGCCGAGCATTTCACCGTTGTTTTCAGGTGCGCGCACGTAGTCGAGGCCCGGCACGCCCGACGCGGGCATGAACGCCGCGAGATAGACGATCTTCGCGATCTTTTCCGGCGCGCGTTCGGCGGCCGCCGTGATCGCGAGGCCGCCCATGCTGTGCCCGACGAGCACGACCTTGCCGTGGCCGAGCGCGTACGCGTCGTCGACCGCCTGCATCACCTGCGTGGCGTAGTCGTCGAGCGTCGTGTTCGCGACCGGCGACGGCTCGGCGCCGAACGCGTCCTTGTCGAGCGGGCGTGCGAAGTAGGAAGCGGGGAAGCGGGCATTGATGCCGTGCGCGGGCAGGTCACGCGTGATCGACAGGTGGCCGCGTGCGGCCAGCGCGGCCGCGACGTGCGCGTAGCACCACGCGCCGTGCCAGGCGCCGTGCACGAGCACGAAAACGGGATGATCGGACTGCGGGGTGGCGCTTGCGTTCGTCTCCATGATGTCCGGGTCTTCAGATTTTGCGAAAGGTGTCATCTTAGACGAACCCGCGTGCGCCCAGATGGGCCGGATTCGATCTGTCCCCCTTGTCTCGTACAGGCCACATTTCGTTCGTATCCGATTTGAATTTATCCCGAAGCACGCTAATTTGTTACTTTGCCTGCGATTGCGCCCCATGAACGTCGACTACCTCTTTTACCGGAAGCCGGACAAACCCGGCCCCTACTCGCTCGACGACCTGGGCGACATCGCGCCGCCGATCGGCCCGGGCGACCTGGTGCGCGCGGGCATCGCGCGCGTGTTCGCGCAGATCGACTGGCAGGAATCGCCCGATGTGCCGGGCGCGTGGTTCGGCACGGGCGGCGCGGTCTTCCAGTTCACCGCGGAGCCTGACGGCCGCGTGACGAGCTTCATGGGCTCGCGTCTCGAACGCCGCGCGATGCTGCAGCTCACCTCCGAAATGGGGCTCATTGCGCTCGACCTGCAGCGCGACATCGTTTACGGCTGACGCGCCGCCGGCGCCGGGTTCCGCCCGGGCCGGCCGCGCTTGCCGGCCAACCGCTTCCGGCACGCCGCCGCACACGGCGCGTGTCCGCCATCGAACTTCAAAGATTGCTATACTTTCGCCCAATTCCGGCTTCCGGCCGGTAATTTGTGCCTGTCTGCGTCGATCGTTCGCATATCTCGCACGCATGACACCCTGACCATCCCAGCCGGGCATGGCTTCTTCAATCGCCCCGCGTGGGTGTCTCCGTGGAGCTCGCCTTGGCCGTTTCCCATTCCGTCGTGGACGAACAAGAAACCGACGCCGCTGCCGTCACATCGGGCAGTTCTTTCTATCTTGCGATGCGCATCCTGCCGGCCGTGCAGCGCGATGCGATGTTCCAGGTCTACGCGTTTTGCCGTGCGGTCGACGACATCGCCGACAGCGACCTGCCGCGCGCCGAGCGCAACGCGGGCCTCGACCGCTGGCGCGCGGACATCGACGCGTGCTTCGCCGGCTGCCCGCCGCGCCACCTGGCCGCGCTCGACCGCGAGATCCGCGCATTCAACCTGCAGCGCGACGATTTCCACGCGATGATCGACGGGATGGCGATGGATGCGGTTGAAGACATCTGCGCGCCCGACGAGCCGACGCTCGACCTCTTCTGCGATCGCGTGGCGAGCGCGGCCGGCCGGCTGTCGGTGAGGATTTTCGGGATGCCGGAAGCCGAGGGGATCAAGCTGTCGCATCACCTCGGCCGCGCGCTGCAACTGACCAACATCCTGCGCGACATCGACGACGATGCCGCGATCAACCGTTGCTATCTGCCGCGCGAGCTGCTTGCGCGCGAAGGCATCGCGATCACCGACCCGGCGAAGATCGTGCGCGATCCGGCGCTGCCGCGCGTGTGCGCGACGCTCGTCGAGCGCGCGCTCGAGCATTTCCGCCAGGCCGACGCGGTGATGGATACCTGCTCGCGTGCGCAGGTGAAGGCGCCGCGCATCATGTCGGGTGCGTATCGCTGCATTCTCGAAGCCGCAATCGCACGCGGCTTTGCCTTCCCGCGCGCACCGCTGCGCAAGCCGAAAGCGCGCATGCTGATGATCGCCGCGCGCTACGCGCTGTTCTGAGCCGACCGAGTCGATGCCCAGGACCGTCCACGTGATCGGTGCCGGCCTTGCCGGCCTGTCGGCCGCGGTCGAGCTGCAACGTCGCGGGCGACGCATCGTGCTGCACGACGCGCACGCGCATGCGGGCGGCCGCTGCCGCTCGTGGTTCGACGGGACGCTGAACACGACGCTCGACAGCGGGCTGCACACGGTGTTCGCGGGGCAGCCCGCGACGCAGCGCTACCTGCGCGCGATCGGCGCGGCCGACCAGCTCGCGGGGCCCGCGCTGCCTGAATTTCCGGTCGTCGACGTTGCGTCGCAGCAGCGCTGGACGCTGCGCTTCGGCAACGGGCGCTGGCCGTCGTGGCTGTTCGATGCCGCGTCGCGCGCGCCGGGCACGACGCCGCTCGACTACCTCGCGCTCGCCCCGCTCGCGTTCGCGCTCATGGGCCGCTCACTCGCACAGACGATGCGATGCGACGGCATGCTGTGGGAACGTTGGCTGCGGCCGTATTTCCTCGGTGTGCTGAACGTCGAGCCGCGCCACGCGAGTGCCGAACTCGCGCGCGCGGCGCTGTACGGCACGTTTGCCGCGGGTGGCCCCGGCTGTCGTCCGCTCGTCGCGCGCCACGGCCTCGGCAGCGCCTTCGTCGAACCGGCGCTGCGGATGCTGCAGCACGGTGGCGCGCAGATCCGGCTGAACGCGCGGCTCGATGCGTTCGAATTCGGCGCGCACGGGAATGCGGTCGATGCGATCTCGGTCGGCGGCGAGCGGATCGATCTCGCGCCGGGCGACGCCGTCGTGCTGGCCGTGCCGCCCGAGGTCGCGCAGCCGCTCGTGCCCGAACTCACCGCACCCGACACGTTCAGCGCGGTCGTGACCGCGTATTTCGCGGTCGAAGCGCAGGCCGGCAATCCGCTGCAGACGTCCGTCGTGAACGGTGTCGTCGATGCGGTGCGCACCGGCGGCGGCCAGCTCGCGGCGACGATCCGCGACGCGGGCCGCTGGCTCGACACGCCACGCGACACGCTCGCGCGGCGCATCTGGGAAGACGTCGCGCGCGTGACCGGCGCGAACCCGGAAACCATCCCCGCGTGGCAGCTCGTCGTCGAGCCGCGCGCGGGTTTTGCGGCGGTGCCGTCGCAGGAAATGAAACGTCCGGCCGTGCGTACGCGCTGGACCAATCTTGTGCTGGCGGGCGACTGGACTGCCACCGGCTTGCCCGCCACGATCGAGGGCGCGATCCGCTCCGGCCAGATGGCCGCGGACGTGCTCCAGACACAATAAGAGAGGGACCGATGAACGATCTCACCGAAATGGCTACCCTGTCCGCCGGCGCCGTGCCGGCCGGCGTCGACACAGCCGTCTCGCGCGCGACCGATGCGCTGCTGGCCGCGCAGAACGCGGACGGACACTGGGTCTACGAACTCGAAGCCGATTCGACGATTCCCGCCGAATACGTGCTGCTCGTCCACTATCTCGGCGAGACGCCGAACCTCGAGCTCGAGCAGAAGATCGGCAAGTACCTGCGCCGCATCCAGCAGGCCGACGGCGGCTGGCCGCTGTTTACCGACGGCGCGCCGAACATCAGCGCGAGCGTGAAGGCGTATTTCGCGCTGAAGGTGATCGGCGACGACGAGAACGCCGAGCACATGCAGCGTGCGCGCCGTGCCATTCACGCGATGGGCGGCGCGGAGATGTCGAACGTATTCACGCGCATCCAGCTCGCGCTGTACGGTGCGATTCCGTGGCGCGCGGTGCCGATGATGCCGGTCGAGATCATGCTGCTGCCGCAGTGGTTCCCGTTCCATCTGTCGAAGGTGTCGTACTGGGCGCGTACCGTGATCGTGCCGCTGCTCGTGTTGAACGCGAAGCGCCCGCTCGCGAAGAATCCGCGCGGCGTGCGTATCGACGAACTGTTCATCGATCCGCCCGTCAACGCCGGGCTGCTGCCGCGCCAGGGTCACCAGAGCCCCGGCTGGTTCGCGTTCTTCCGCGTGGTCGACCATGCGCTGCGCGCGGTCGACGGCCTGTTCCCGAACTACACGCGCGAACGCGCGATCCGCCAGGCCGTGTCGTTCGTCGACGAGCGCCTGAACGGCGAGGACGGCCTCGGCGCGATCTATCCGGCAATGGCCAACGCGGTGATGATGTACGACGTGCTCGGCTACGCGGAAGATCACCCGAACCGCGCGATCGCGCGCAAGTCGATCGAGAAGCTGCTTGTCGTGCACGACGACGAAGCGTATTGCCAGCCGTGCCTGTCGCCGGTGTGGGATACGTCGCTCGCCGCGCATGCGCTGCTCGAAACGGGCGACGCGCGTGCCGAGGACGCCGCGATCCGCGGCCTCGAATGGCTGCGCCCGCTGCAGATCCTCGACGTGCGCGGCGACTGGATCTCGCGCCGCCCGCACGTGCGCCCCGGCGGCTGGGCATTCCAGTACGCGAACGCACACTACCCCGACGTCGACGATACGGCGGTGGTCGCGGTGGCGATGGATCGCGCGCAGAAACTCAAGCAGAACGACGCCTATCGCGATTCGATCGCGCGTGCGCGCGAGTGGGTCGTCGGGATGCAGAGCAGCGACGGCGGCTGGGGCGCGTTCGAACCGGAAAACACGCAGTACTACCTGAACAACATCCCGTTCTCGGATCACGGCGCACTGCTCGATCCGCCGACGGCCGACGTGTCGGGTCGCTGCCTGTCGATGCTGTCGCAGCTCGGCGAGACGCCGCTGAACAGCGAGCCGGCACGCCGTGCGCTCGACTACATGTTGAAGGAGCAGGAGCCGGACGGCAGCTGGTACGGCCGCTGGGGGATGAACTACGTGTACGGCACGTGGACGGCACTGTGCTCGCTGAACGCGGCCGGCCTGACGCCGGACGATCCGCGCATGAAGCGCGGCGCGCAGTGGCTGCTGTCGATCCAGAACAAGGACGGCGGCTGGGGCGAGGACGGCGACAGCTACAAGCTGAACTATCGCGGCTTCGAGCAGGCGCCGAGCACGGCGTCGCAAACCGCGTGGGCGCTGCTCGGCCTGATGGCGGCCGGCGAGGTGAACCACCCGGCGGTGGCGCGCGGCGTCGACTACCTGATCGCCAACCAGAACGAAGCGGGCCTGTGGGACGAGGCGCGCTTCACGGCGACGGGCTTCCCGCGCGTGTTCTACCTGCGCTACCACGGCTATCGCAAGTTCTTCCCGCTGTGGGCGCTCGCCCGCTATCGCAACCTGAAGCGCGACAACACGACGCGCGTGACGTTCGGGCTGTAAGCGTGGCGCCGCAACCCACCGGCACGTTGCCCGTCATCGCCGTGACGGGGATGGCATTCGAGGCGCGCATCGCGCGCGGCAAAGGCGTCGAAGCCGTCTTTGCCGCCCGGGCCGACCGGCTCGAACGCGCGCTGACCGAGGCGACCGCACGCGGTTGCACGGGCATCGTGAGCTTCGGCACGGCGGGTGGGCTCGCGCCCGACCTCGCGCCCGGCGCACTCGTGATCGCGAACGCGATCGACGGGCCGTTCGGTCGTGTCGAGACCGATACGGGCTGGAGCGCACGGCTCGTCGCCGCGCTGCACGACACGCCCGTCTGGGCGCGCGTCACGCGCGGTACGATCGCGGCGGTGGGCGCCCCGGTCGTCAGCGAAGAGGAGAAGGCGTCGCTGCACCACGCGAAGGGCGCGCTCGCCGTCGATATGGAGTCGCATATCGCGGCGGCCTTCGCGGCCGCGCGCGGCGTGCCGTTCGCGGTGTGCCGCGCGATCGTCGATCCGGCGTGGCGCACGCTGCCGCGCGCGGCGACGGCCGGCTTGCGCGACGACGGCAGTACGGCGATCCTGCCGATCCTGCGCGAGTTGCTGAAGCAGCCGTCGCAGCTCGGCCCGCTGCTGCAGGTGGCGAGCGATGCGCGCGCGGCGCGTACGACGCTGATCCAGGCGCGGCACGCGTTCGAGCGTGCAGGCGCGATGCGGATCGGTTGAGCGGCACGGGCCGCGTTTCTCGCCCCTTCCCTTCCCGGTTTTCCGTTTCTCGCGGACAAAAAAAGAGCGCTGCATCTGCAGCGCTCTTTGTCTTTGCGACGATCGCCGTTACAGCATTACTGCTGCACGGCCGGACTGCTCGCAGGCGTCGCCGGTGCGGATGCCGATGCCGCAACCGGTGCGGCAGGTACTGCGGCCGAAGCGGCAGCAGGCGCGCTCGCCGGCATCGCATTATCGGCACCCGGATCGTCGTACTGCGGCAGCCCCGGCGCGGCCGGCGCGTTGTTCGGCGTGGTGCCCGACGCACCGCCCGACTCGCCCGGATCCTCGTAGTTCGGCAGCCCCGGCGCGGCCGGTGCCGATGCGGGCGCGCTACCCGATTCACCCGGTTCGTTGTACGTCGGCAGCGTGCCCGACGACGACTGGCTGCGGTACGTCAGCGACTTGCGCTGCTGCAGGTAGGCGTCGCGCACGAACGAATACGGATCGAGCGCGGCCTGCTTCAGCAGGTCGGTTGCACCGAGCAGGTCCGAACGCGCGCTGATGAACTGCGCGATGTACATCGGGTTGCGCGCGGCCGGTTCGATGTAGTTCAGCAGGTTGAAGCGCACGTCCACCGCGCGGCCGACGCCGTCGCGGATCGTGCTCGGCCCGAACACGGGCAGCACGAGATACGGGCCCGACGGCACGCCCCAGCGCGCCATCGTCAGGCCGAAGTCCTGGTGATGCTTCGGCAGCCCGGCCGGCGTCGCAATGTCGATCAGGCCGGCGACGCCGAACACCGAGTTCATCGCCACGCGCATCAGGTCCTCGGTTGCATCCGTGATGCGCAGCTGCAGCAGGTTGTTCGCGATGTTGCCGAGATCGCCGAGGTTCGAGAAGAAGTTGCTGATCGCGGTGCGCACGGGCGTCGGCGTGACCTTCTGGTACCCCTTTGCGATCGGCTGGGCGATGTTCGTGTCGACGGTGTCGTTGAACTTGTACATCGCCCGGTTCATCGGCTCGAGCGGGTCATTGGGGTTGCGGTTCGGTCCCGTCGCGCAGCCGGACAGCACCGCGCTGGCGGCAACGGTCGCCGCAATGATTCGCACCTTATTCATTGATTCCTTGCGATTGGTTCTTGGCGCGTTTGACGCGCGGTTTGCCCATCAGGACGGGCTGGAACACCACGGCGCCGATCAGCGTGCAGGTCAGGGCCAGTGCGAGCAGCTTGCCCATGCTCGACGTGCCCGGGTGGTGCGACAGCCACAGGCTGCCGAATGCGGTCGCCGTCGTCGCGGCGCTGAACAGGACGGCATGCGTGAGGCTCGAATGCAGCAAGCCGGTTTGCCCCGCGCGCCACGCCATCACGAAATACACCTTGAACGCGACGCCGACGCCGAGCATCAGCGGCAGCGCGATGATGTTCGCGAAGTTGAGCGGCATGCCGAGCACGACGCACATCTCGAGCGTCACGACGCCCGACACGAGCAGCGGCACCAGCGTGCGCAGTACGTCGCCGAAGCGGCGCAGCGTGGCCCACAGCAGGATCGTGATCGAGATGATCGACCACAGCGCCGCATGCAGGAACGCGTTGATGATCGTGTCGGCCGAATGCAGGATCGAGATCGGCCCGCCGGTCGTGCCCGGCTCCGCGGCCTTCACGGCTTTCGCGAAGCGGCGCAGCATCGTGTCGTCGTTCGGGTCGACGCCCTTCGGCACCTTCGGCGAGATCTGCACGAGCGCATGGCCGTCCGGCGCGACCCAGTCGCGCACGAGCTGCGGCGGCAGCGATTCGCGCGTGATGTCCTGCGGCTGCAGCAGCGACGCGAGCTGGTTGAGCGCGATGCGCAGCGTATCGGAGAATGCGCGCTCGGCGCGGTCGCGCGTCGCGGCGTCCGCGGCGGCGAGCTTCGCGAGCGACGCCGACAGGTGCTGCGCGGCAGCCGCGCCCGGGCCCGGGTGATCTTCGGCCGCGTAGCTCAGCAGGTCCGACACGCGCTTGAGCGCGGCGACGCGCTGTGCATCGGTTGCGGGCGGCGCGGGCGGCTGCGTCAGCGCGGGCAGCAGGTCGCTCGCGGCGGCGGCGATCGCCGCGCGCTTGGCCGGCTGGTCGGCGGGGATGAAGGTCGACAGCGTGGTCGTGCGGCCGACTTCGGGCAGTGCGTCGAGGCGCTTCGCGGCCGCGTCGGCATCCGCGAGCGACGGCGCGAGCAGCGTGACGTCGTTGACGGCGGCTTCCGGCGAATCCTTCAGTGCGAGCAGCGTCGCCATCGATTCGCTGTTCGGATCCTTCAGGTGCAGCGGGTTGAAGTCGAAGCGCAGGAACGCGAGCAGCGGCAGCGCGCCGATCACGACGACGAGCGTGCCGATCAGGATCGGCTTGCGATGGCGATCGAGGTAATCGTCGACCGGCGCGAGCCACGGGAAGCCCGGCGTCTTCGATTCGCCAGGCGGCGCGAACAGGCGCAGCAGCGCGGGCAGCAGCGTGAGCGTGGTGAGCAGTGCGACGAACATCCCGACGCCCGCGATCAGGCCGAGCTCGGACACGCCGCGATAGGCGGTGGGAATGAACGAGAAGAAGCTCGCCGCGACGGCCGCGGTGGCCAGCGCGAGCGGCATGCCCATCGAGTGCGCGGCGCCGATCAGCGCGTGGTCGATGCGCGGGTCGCGGAAGCGTTCCTCGCGGTACTTCACGCCGTACTGGATCGAGAAGTCGACGCCGAGGCCGACGAACAGCACCATGAACGCGACCGAGATCATGTTCAGCGACCCGACCATCGCGAGGCCGAGCGCGGCGGTCACGACGAGGCCGACGAACAGCGTGACGAGCACCGAGCCGATCATCCGCTTCGAGCGCAGCGCGAGCCACAGGATGACGAGCACGGCGAGCAGCGTGAAGACGCCGTTGAGCGCCGCACCGTCTTCGACCGACGCGAATTCGTCGTCGGCGAGCGGCTGTTCGCCGGTCAGGCGCACGGCCGCGCCGAAGCGCTTCTCGAGGTCGAGCGAACGGGCCGCGTCGCGGATCACCTGGCTGGTTTCCGCGCCGGCCTTCAGCGCGCCGTAGTTGACCACGGGCTGCACGGTGACGAACGCGCGCGCGGGCTGCCGCGCGGCGTCGTTGTCGACCAGCGCGCGCCACGAGAACGCGGCCGGCTTGCCGGCCAGCACGTCGTCGACCGTCGCGGCGCTGCGTGCGAGCAGCTTCGCCATCGCGGGCAGTTTCACCTGGCCGGTGAGCAGCGGCTGGCCGAGCGTGGTGGAGAGCGTCGTGGCGAGCCCGGTCAGGCTCGGGTTCTTCGCGAGTTCGTTGACGAGCGGGCGCGCACTCGCGAGCTGCGAGGTCGTATCGGTGACTTCCTGCGGCGACAGGAACAGCAGCCCGTTGTGCTCGAAGAACGGCCCGCCGCCGGGCTCGGCAACCTGGCCGATGCGGCCGGCTTCGGCATCCTTCTGCAGCGCTTCGGTCAGCGCATGCGCGGCGGCATTCGCGAATTCGGGCGCAGGCGCCTCGACGACCGCGAGGATCGTGCCGTTGCGTTGCGGGAACGCTTGATCGACGGCCTGGCCGAGCGCGGCAAATTGCGGCTCCGCATCGACGAGCTTGCTGATGTCGGTGTTGATCTTGAAATGCTGCGCGACATAGACGCCGCTGAGCGCGGCGATGACGAGCGACAGGACGACGACCCAGACGGGGCGTCGCACCGACCACGCAACGAGTCGGACGATGAGAGATGTCACCATGTGGCGGTGGGGAGCGGCTGGCAAGGGCAAAGTAGCCAAGTATACCGGCGCGGCGTGGCGAAGGACGTGACGTTGCGGGTTTCGGGGCGGGAAGGAGATTTGTTCGCGGCGGCGGAATCGATACCGGTGGCCGGCTGTTTTGTAAGGGGATATTTACATAATCGGCGCCTCGCTGCCCTGCCGTGCCGTCGCCCGCACCTGTGACAAACGAAGCTGAAAGGTAACAGTCGGTCACGGCGGCGCACCGGGGCGTCAGGCCCGGTATACTTTGCTCCGTCGGCCGGTGCAATCAACCGGTCGTTTTTTCTCATCGAGCGATATTCGTATGAAACGTCATCTGTTTGCTTTCGTCGCGGCGGCCGCCGTGTCGGTTTCCGCTTTCGCGCAGAGCGCGCCGGTCGATATCGTCCGCAATGCGGTCGAGGGCACCGTCAACGCGATGAAGGCCGATCCGGCCGCACGCGGCGGTGACATGGCGAAGGTCTCGGCGGTCGTCGAGCAGCGCTTCCTGCCCGCAACCAACTTCGAGCGCACGACCCGCATCGCGGTCGGTGACGCATGGAAGCAGGCCACGCCGCAACAGCAACAGGAGCTGTACAAGCAGTTCAAGCTGCTGATGACGCGCACCTACGCCGCGTCGCTCGCGCAGCTCGGCAGCCAGGATGCGAAGTTCTCGTTCAAGGCCGGCGGCGCGTCGGGCGCCGACGCGCTCGTGCAGTCGACGGTCACGACGCCGGGCGACAGCCAGTCGGTCGGCTATCGTCTCGGCAAGGTCGGCAACGACTGGAAGATCTACGACATCGACATGTCGGGCGCGTGGCTGATCCAGGTCTACCAGGGCCAGTTCAAGAGCCAGCTCGCGTCGGGCGGGATCGACGGCCTGATCGCGTATCTGCAGAAGCACAATTCGCGGACGAACTGACGGCGCGCCGCGCGGTCCCGAATCCGGAAGTACGAAGGGCGCCCTCGGGCGCCCTTGTCCTTTACCCGGGGTGCCCGGAGAGCAGTCGAACGACCGACGTGACCGCGTGCACACATCAAGGCCCGCTGTCCGCGGCCTACTGATACGTCATGGTGAAGGTCAGCACCGCGTTCGCGCTGCCGGGCGTCACGCTGGCGGCCGTCTGGTAGTACCGGGCCGTGAGCGGGATCGCGTAGGAGCCGCCCGTCGATTTGCTGTAGCTCGTCAGCGTGTACGGCGTGTTGTATTTCAGCGCATTGCCGTTGCCGTCCTTCAGTTGCAGGCCGATGCCGGTGGCCGTCGACCCGCTCGACAGCGCCAGCACGCCGTTGGTGGCGTCGAGTACGGCATTGACCGGGATGAACTGGTACTGGATCGCGTTCAGGCCGGTCGGGCAGGCGTTGACCGCCACGTTGAACGAGACGGCCTGCTTGTTGGTCGAGCCGATGCCCGTGAATTCCGACTGCAGGGGTGAACCCATGTTGACCGTCACGTTCGGCGTGGTGCAAGCCGCCACGTTGACGATGGTCGAGGTCAGCGAAAACGACACGAGGGGCGAGGTGGCGACCGTATACACGTTGCCGCCAGTGCTCGTCGCTGACGCTCCCACGACCATCACGCCGCCCGTCACCGTGCCTGCCGTGATCGGGCCGGTCTTGACCAGCGCCGCCTGCACCATACCGCCGTTACTGATCGAGGTAACAATTCCGTTTGCGTTGCAGGCGTTCCCCGTCCACGGGCTGGGGAACGGCGCGGACGGCACGCCGAGATCCTTCCAGGGCAGGCTTCCGCAACCGTTCGCGTAAGTACTCACGCCGATCGCGACACCGACGCCAGGCACGTTGGTATTCCAGACCGTATAGGTCCCACCATTCGGCGAAGCTGCGGTCATGCCGCCCTTGGTCATCGACTGCGGTTCGAAGACCATCCCTGCGGCCGCCGTACCCGACACCGTGCAAGTGTAGTAATTGGGGACGTTCGGCGTACTGACCCAGCCGGTCAGCATGGTGCCGACTACAGCGTCGCGCGGGACCGTCACCGAGGACGGCATCGACAGCGTCACCGTCTGCGCCGTTCCCGAGCAACTGATGGCTCCCGCGGCGAACACCGGACGTGTGCCCAAACCGAGCATCAGCATTGCCAGCGTGAGCAGCCAGAACGCGAGGCGGCTCGTGCCTCGCACCGATTTCGTCTGCCCGCGCGTCTCGGCCGGCTTCTCGTTCCGTTTCATGATATTTACCTGGTCCATCGCATCCGCTCGCCCATTGCGTCCGTATCGCCCCGCTTACGTCAAATCCTGATACGCAGTGCTTATTGATATGTCATGGTGAAAGTCAGCACCGCGTTCGCGCTGCCGGGCGTCACGCTGGCGGCCGTCTGGTAGTACCGGGCCGTGAGCGGGATCGCGTAGGAGCCGCCCGTCGATTTGTTGTAGCTCGTCAGCGTGTACGGCGTGTTGTACTTCAGCGCGTTGCCGCTGCTGTCCTTCAGTTGCAGGCCGATACCGGTGGCCGTCGACCCGCTCGACAGCGCCAGCACGCCGTTGGTGGCGTCGAGCACGGCATTGACCGGGATGAACTGGTACTGGATCGCGTTCAGGCCGGTCGGGCAGGCGTTGACCGCCACGTTGAGCGAGACGGCCTGCTTGTTGGTCGAGCCGATGCCCGTGAATTCCGACTGCAGGGGTGAGCCCATGTTGACCGTCACATTCGGCGTGGTGCACGCCGAGACGTTCACGATGGTCGGGGTGAGCGAAAACGACACGAGGGGCGAGGCGGCGACCGTATATGGGGCGCTGCCACCGGTGCCCGTTGCCGACGCTCCCACGACCATCACGCCGCCCGTCACCGTGCCTGCCGTGATGGGGCCGGTCTTGACCAGCGCCGCCTGGATCTGGCCACCGTTGGTGATCGAAGTAACCGTGCCGCTCGTGTTGCAGACCCAGCCTGCCCATGGGATCGGGATCTGCGAAGTAGTCGACTTGGAAAGATCGATCCAGGCCTGAGTTCCGCATTGGTTCGCGTACGTCGTCACGCCGATCGCGACACCGACGCCAGGCACATTGGTATTCCAGACCGTATAGGTTGCACCACTTGGCCCGGCCACGGTCATGCCGGCCTTGGTCAGCGACTGCGGTTCAAAGACCATGCCGGCGACAACCACACCCGATACCGTGCACGTGTAGTAGTTGGGAACGTTCGAGGTACTGAACCAGCCGGTTAGCAGGGTGCCGACCGCTGCATCGCGCGGAATCGTCACCGAGGCCGGCATCGACAGCGTCACCGTCTGCGCCGTTCCCGAGCAACTGATGGTTCCCGCGGCGAACACGGGACGGGTACCCAAGCCGAGCATCAGTGCCACCAGCGTCAGCAGCCAGAATGCCAGACGGCTCACGCGATGCGCCGCTTTGGTCTGCCTGCGCATCGCAGCCGGCTTTTCGTTCTCGTTCGTCTTCTTTCCCAGGTTCATCGCATCCGCTTCGCTCATTTCGTGCATACCGCCTCCGCATCGATCCAGCGTTGCCTGCTCGTCTTGCTTGCCGCCGGTAACATGTAGGAAAGCGAACAGCTGTCGTCATCCGTATCGCCCCACCTCACCTTCAGCGTGCCGGCATCGCTCTTCACGCCGCGCAGCACGATGCGGCCATCCTGCGCCACGGTGCCGACGTTATGCCCCGCCGCATTGCTCACCTCCGCGCCGAACGGAACCGGCTCGCCGTCGCTCATGCGCGCGCGCATGATCACCGCGCGCCCGCCGCCCTCGGTTTCGTACTTCAGCCGCACCACCGCGCCCGCGGTCGGCGCGACGTGCTGCGCGCTGGATTTCAGCTCGACGCTCATCGGCACGCCTTTCGGATCGATCTCCACCTCGTTGGTCGAGAACGGTGTCAGGCTCGGCACCAGCGCATGACCGAACGAATCGATGCGCAGGCCGCTGCCGGCCGTCACGCGTGCGCCGTTCGCGTCCTTGGCCTCGACGATCGCCATCGTCTCGCCCATGGTCGGCGCAAAGGCCAGGCCGCCGGCATAGGCCACCATGCCGCCCGAGATGCCGCCGCCGTACTGCGTAAAGCCGGTGCCCTTCGAAGCATTGCCCGAGAAGGTCGCATACGGCGACATGTAGGACACGTTGCCGCCCATGTTGACGGTCGCCCCGGCGCCGCCGCCGCTGGTACGGCCGACGTTCACGCCGTAGCTGAGCGCGTTGTCGACGCCGAGCGAACCCGTCAGCGACTGCTGGACCAGGGTCGTGCCACGGCTGTCGTGCTGCAGGCTGGTCGACGAGTACAACGTGCGCGAGCCGAGGTTCAGCGGGATCGACACGTTCAACATGAATCGGTTGTCCCAGCGGTTTTGCGTCGCGTCGAATTGGCGCGCGGCCGACACGCCGTAGTTGATGCGCCGGAAATTATTGTTGTAGCCGGCCTGGAACTGCGTGTCGTTGCCGCCGCGATTCCAGTAGTTGACGGTCGAGCCCGACAGGTAGAACGAGCCCCAGCCTTCCGGCAGGCCCTGGTTCAGCATGACCTGGAACTGACCGCGACGTACGCCGCCCGACAGCTGGCCGTTCACGCCGCCCGTCTGCTGGCCGCGCAACTGCATGGCGTCCTGCAGGCCCAGGTAGCCGCTGCTCGAATAGCGGTAGGCGGCCACCGCGATGTTGGTGTTGGTCGGACTGATCAGCTTGCTGTACGAGAGCTTCACGCTCTGGCCGTGGCGCGTGCCCATGCCGGGCAGATCGGTGTTGGCCTGCGTGATGTCGAACGCGAACGAGCCCAGCCCGGTGTTGAGTGCGGCGCCGAGCAGGCCTGCCAGGTAGCCGGGCGCGGAGGTCATGCCGCCGTAGCCGGTGATCAGGTTGGTGAAACCGTGCTGTACGGTCGCCTGGAACAGCGCCGGCTTGCTCGACAGCAGCGGGCTGCGGTACTGGCCGGCTGTCACGCTGAAACGCGTGATGCCGGGCCGCAGCGAACTGACGGCCGATGCATACGGCACCTTGAAGGTATGGATGCTGCCATCGGCTTCGGTCACGATGACGTCGAGGTCGCCGCCATAACCGGTCGCATAGAGATCGTCGATCTCGAACGGGCCGGTCGCGACGTTGGCGCTGTAGATGATGTTGCCGTTCTGGCGCACCTGCACCAGCGCATTGCTGTTGGCGATGCCGTGGATGGTCGGCGCATAGCCGCGTTGCGATTCCGGATACATGCGCTCGTCGCTGGCGATCCGCACGCCGCGAAAGCCCACGCTGTCGAACATCGTGCCGTCGGTGAACGCGTCGCCGATCACGAGCTGCGCCTTCAGGCGCGCGATCGAGCGCTGCAGGCTGGTCTGCACGCTCTGGTAGTGCGTGCCGCCGTGCGTGTCGTAGGTGGTGTTGCCGTTGTGGCGGAAGCGCCAGGGCCCGACGTTCAGGCCGGCGGTCAGGCCCAGGTAGGCCTGGGTCGACGAGGCGCCCCGGTTGTTGGCGCGGTAGAGGTTGCCGTTGTACGACAGCAGCGCGGCCGGCACGCCCTCGTCCCAGTAGCGCGGATCCACGTAGCCGCGCGCCGCGCGGCTCAGCGAGGCCTGCGGGATGCTGACGTCGAGCCGCTGCTCGCCATTGTCGAAGGTGGCGACGGCGTCCGGCACCAGCATGCCGATCGTCGCGCAGGCATGGTTCGAGTCCGTCAACCTGTGCGTCGCTTCGGGCGACAGCTTCGCGAGATCCACCCCGACCTGCTGCAACAGCTCGCGATCGAAGCAGGGCTGGACGTTGTTCCGGCTGTCGCCCACCTGGCGCAGCGTGATTTCGGCGCGGCCGATCCAGTTCGTATTGACGTACAGGTCGGCGCGATACGAACCCGGCGCCGCCACATTGCCCTTTGCGAAGCGACTGACGTCCACGCGCGCGCCGCCCGGGCGCTGCAGGAACAGGTCGTCGAACTGGACTTCCGCCACTTGCGTGGCGCCGGTGGTCTCCGCCATCGAGCCGGTCGATGCGAACATCGACAGCGCGAGCAGGAAGCACGGGCGCGGGCGCCAGCGCATGAATGACGGCAAACTGGAAAGACGTTGGATCACGATAGGCACCCGAGCGTGGGCAAGCCTGCGCCCTGCCCGGGCGGGCATGCTGGGTCTTGCCGTGGAAAGGACGTGGCGCGCTACCCGCGCCTCGCGCAATGGAAGGGGTCAGCCGCGCATCATCGAGGCGGCGCCGCGGGGCCGGACCGCAATGGCGTCTCGCCGCTGACCGAGCCGCCGTAGTCGTTCAGCGCCGTGTAACGCACGCTGGCGCCGGCCGCGCCGGGCACGTCGCCCTTCAGCGGGAAGGCGCGCGTCTCGCCCGGCCCGACCATGCCGCCATCTTCGAAGATCGCGCTGCGTCCGCCCGACTGCACGCTGATCATGGTCAACGACACATGGAACGGCGTCGGGTTGTGCGCCTCGATGGCCGGTTTTCCGTCGGCCTGCGTGAGCCGCCAGGTGAGCTGCGCCGGCGCATCGGCCGATGAACCCTTGAGTTTTTCCGGACGATAGAACAGCTTGATGCGCGAACGGAACGCGAGCTGGATATGGTTCATGTCCGCGTCGGCCGCGCCCGGTTTGGGGGGGACCTCGAGCACGTTGAGCCAGAACACCGACTCGCGATCCTGCGGCATGGGCTCGCCGGTGTAGACGATGCGCAGCGTCTGCGACTTGGACGGATCGATCCGCGCGATCGGCGGCGTGACGGTGAAGGGCACCTTGATCGCGGACGGCGCGCTGCGCGCGTCACCTGCATCGACCCACGATTGCACGAGCGCGGGCGCTTGGCCGGCGTTCGACAGCTTGAGCGTGACCTCGGACTCGCTCGCGCCATAGATCACGCGCGTGCCGCCGATCACCACCGATGCAACGGCAGGTGTCGCCAGGTAGCCGAGCGATGCGACGCACGCGGTGGCGATCGCGCGCCGGAGTGTTTTTCGAAGCTTCATGATAGGGATCGATGCCGGTAGCTAGCACGACGGGTGGAGCGACGTCGTGCCGCCCCACTCCATCTGCTACGTATAACTAAATGATTGATTACTGATAAACGAGCGAGTACATCACGCTCGACGTTGCCGCGCCCGCTGTTGCAGCGCCGGTCGCGAGATACTGCGCGTAGTAGTTCAGCGTGGCGGCGCCGGCCGCGCTGATTGCGACGGCCTTCGAGTTTTGCGAGGCGTCAGCCGCACCGATCTTGATGGGCGAATAGCTGCCGTCGCCGTTCAGCAGCTGGATCTCGACGTTGGTCGCGCCGCCTGCGGCCAGGATCAGGTTGCCGGTGGCGGTGTCGACCGTCGGACCCGGCTCGAAGTAGGCGTGGACGGTGCCCGACGCCGGCGTGCATGCCGTCAGCGAGATGTTGAAGGGCGTGCGGTTGGCATACTGGCCTGCGGCGGCCAGCGCGCTGGTCGACACCGATTGCAGCGGGACATTGAAGTTGTTCGAGCCGCTGCCGTTACCGTTGATCGTGCAGGTTTGCGCGAGCACGGTGCCGTTGAACGTGATCGTGCCGTCGGCTGCGGATGCGATTTGCGACGCAGTGGCTGCAGCCACGAACAACACGGCGGTAATGAGTTTGGTTTGCATGGTTTCTGGTTTCTGAAAGAAGCGATCTGAAGGAGATACGACGCCGACGCGATATCCGTTCGATAGCGCGACGCGACATCCAACGGGCAACCCGAAAAGGCATCACGCGACCGAATATTGTGTTTTCGGCCTGGTTACACTTGGACGAAGCGAATCGTACCGGTGTCAACGATTCGTAAGATGAACAATTGTCACTTCGCGATACCACCAACAAATAATGCTGTTCAGTTTGACTGAACGGCGTTAGCGCTCGGGCGCCGGGTGTGTGGCTGTGCGCCAGGTGCCCGAGTCGAGCATCCGCAGGCAATCGTCGTTATCGCACTGGTTTCGATGTTCGTGCGGATCCACGCGTGCAGGCGCGCGAGCCGGTCGTCGGTGGCGCATGCGTCCACCGCGAGCGGCAGGCGATCGAGGAACGACGACGTATAGCGCTGCGCGAGCGCGGCGAGCATGTCGGACTTCGATTCGAAGGAGTGATGGAACGTGCCCTTCGCCGACCTGCGCGTGCTCGACGATCTCGCCGATGGTCGTTGCCTCCACGCGCTGCGCGAGGAGCAGCGTCCTGGGCGCGGCCGTCAGTTCGCCGACGCGCACTTCCGCCGGTTTCGGTGCGGGCACGCCGTATGTGCCGGTCATGCAGACGTCATGCGAAACACGAGCACGATGCGCGTTCGGCAAGCGAAAGGATTCCATCGCCCTCGGGGTGAAGTCGATTGGACAACTATGAAATTGGAAGCCGACTTGCGCGTGGCGTGCGCAACCGGAATGGCGTCCTACCTGCGCCGATGCTCCACCGCGAACTTGATCAGCTCGGCCTGCCCTTCGATCTCCAGCTTGCGCTTCAAATTGAGCCGGTGCGTCTCGACCGTGCGCACGGACAACCCCGTCTGTTGCGCGATCTGCTTGCTCGACAGCCCTTGCGCCAGCGCGTCGAGGATGTCGCGTTCGCGCGGCGTGAGGCGGTCGAGCGGCGATGCGGTCGCGCTCGCGTGAATCATCCGCGCGGCGAGCCCTTCGCTGAAAAACGTCTGGCCGGCCAGCACCGCGCCGATTGCGCGCACGATCTCGCTCCCGGGCGAATCCTTCAGCAGGTAGCCGCTCGCGCCGGCACGCACGGCCTGCGTCACGTATTCGATGTTGTCGTGCATCGACAGCATCAGCACGCGGATGCCCGGAAAGCGCTCGTGGAATACGCCCGCGAGCGTGATGCCGCTCATCCCGTTCATGCCGACGTCCATCAGCGCGAGATCGGGTTCGAGCGACGCGGCGAGCGCGAGCGCCTCGTCGGCGTTGCCGGCTTCGCCGACCACGGACAGGTCGGCCGCTTCGAGCCGCATCCGCAAGCCGTCGCGCACGAGCGGGTGATCGTCGACGAGCAGCAGTCGGGCAACGGGCCGGGCGGTGTCGGGGGCGCTCATGCGTGAAAGGTCTCCTGTCATGGGGTGCGTCATGACGCGGCGCCGGGCAGCGGCACGCGCGCGGCGACGATCGTGTGGCCGACCTGCGACGAGATCGTCAGCATGCCGCCGAGCGCATCGAGGCGCTCGCGCATGTTGCGCAGGCCGATGCCGTGGCGCGCGTCGGCCTGCGAGCGTTCGGCGTCGAAGCCGCAGCCGTTGTCGGCGATGGTCAGCACGACGGATTGCGCGCCGACGTCGAGCGTGACGGCCGCGCGCGACGCCTGCGCATGATGCACGATGTTGCTGAGCGCTTCCTGGGCGATCCGGAACAGCGCGGTATTGACGGCTTCGGGCAGCGGCCGGGCGCCGCTGTGCGCAACCTGCGTATAGCCGATGTCGATGCCGCTTTCGGCGCCGAGCTCGCGGACAAGCTGTTCGAGCGCGGCTGCGAGGCCGAGGTCGTCGAGCATGGACGGACGCAGCGCATGTGAGATGCGGCGCACTTCGCGCAGCGTGTCGCCGAGCCGCCCGACGCCTGAAGCCAGCGCCTGCTCGGCCTCGGGCATGCGCGCCGAGCCGCGTTCGAAACGTGCGAGCGCGGATTCGAGCATCAGCTTCGCGGACACCATCATCTGGCTGATCCCGTCATGCAGCTCGCGCGACAGCCGTGCCCGCTCCTGCTCCTGCGATTCGACCACACGCTGCGCGAGCAGCTTGAGCTTCGCGTCGGCGCTGCGCGATTCGCTGACGTTCAGCACCAGCGCGCACACGGCGATCGCCGCCGCGCCGGTGAGCGCGATCGCGGTGAGCCAGCTCATCGTGCGCTCGATGTTCGCGGAAGCGCGCGCGTCGATGCGCTGCAGCGCGGTGTCGACGTCGTCGAGATAGATGCCGGTGCCGACCATCCAGCCCCAGCGCTCGAGCGCGACGACGTAGCCGAGCTTCGGCGCGACGCGGCCTGTCGACGGCCGCTGCCATGCGTAGCGCACGTAGCCGCCGCCGCTCGATGCCGCGCCGATCAGCTGCTGGATCGTCAGCGCGCCCTGCGGGTCGCGCATCGACCAGTAGTTGTGGCCGACCCGCTCGGGCTCGCGCGGATGCATCAGCGAATTGCCGTGCAGGTCGTACACGAAGAAATAGCCGTCAGGGCCGAAATCCATCTTCTGCAGCATCGCGAGCGCCTGCAAGCGCAGCAGCGCGTCGTCGCGCGCGTTGCGGCCGCTCGCGTCGTAGAGCGGCATGATCGCGCTCGTCGCCAGCTCGACGTAGTGCTTCAGCTCGACTTCCTTGCTCGACAGGTACGCGGCCTGGATCGTCGCGTGCTGCGTGCGCGCGAGGGACGTCGCCTGCTGGCGCACGCCGAAGCCGATGCCGGCGATCGCGAGCAGGAACGGCACGATGGCCAGGAGGAAGATTTTTGCCTTGAGTCTCATGATGGTGCGAAGCGGCCGCGCACCGGCGCGGACCGGCCGGGCGCGTCAGCCGTGCGGCGGCGTGCGGCGGTATGTCGAGGCGACATTGTCGGCGATTTTGTGCACGGGCGGCGACGGCGGCCCGGCGGCCGCCCTGCCTTGGCTCGGCGGCGTGGCGTGGATCCCCGGCCGTTCAGGCCTGCCGCGCCGCGAGGCCGCCGGAAGTGGCCGCGTGCACGACGATGCGGTTGCGCCCGCCTTCCTTCGCGCGATACAGCGCATCGTCGGCGAATTTCAGCGCGCGCTGCATGTCGTCGTCGTGTTCGGGATAGCTGGTCGTCACGCCGATGCTCACCGTCAGGCGGCCGGAGGCGCCGGCGTCGTGCCGGATGCCCAGATCGAGGACGCTGGTGCGGATCGTCTCGGCGATCGTCACCGCGCCGTCCGTGTCGATGTCGGGCAGCACCACGACGAACTCCTCGCCGCCGTAGCGCGCCGCGTAATCGGCCGGGCGGCGCAGGCAGCCGGCGATGCAGTGGCCGACCGCGGCGAGCGCGTCGTCGCCGGCCTGGTGCCCCTGGGTGTCGTTGTAGCGCTTGAAGTAATCGACGTCGATGAACAGCAGCGACAGCGCGTGCTGCGAGCGCGCGGCACGGCGCCATTCGCGCGCGAGCGTGACGTCGAGCATCCGGCGGTTGTCGAGGCCCGTGAGGCCGTCGGTGCGCGCCAGCGCCTGCAGCTCGGTTTCCGCGCGGTGGCGCTTGCGCAGTTGCACGTCGAGCAGCAGCGACAGGCCGACGAAGCCGATCGCGAGCGCGACCATCGCGGAGCCGATCGGAATCGCACGGTCGTACCACGCGGCGTAGGTATCCGCTTCCGAGCGCGCGACCATGATGATGAGCGGCAGGTTCTCGAGGTGCCGGAACACGTACAGGCGCCGCACGCCGTCGATCGACGCGGTGTCGGCGAAGCTGCCTTCGCTGGCGGTCATGAACCGCCGGAACGTGCTGGCGCGGCTGATGTCGCGGCCGACGATCTTCGGGTCGTACGGCTCGCGCGCGAGCATCTTGCCGTCCGTGTTGATCAGCGCGATCGAGCCGCGATCGCCAAGCGACAGGCGCGAGAACAGATTCTGGAAATATTCGAGCCGGATCGACATGACGGCGACGCCGCCGAACGAGCCGTCGGGCTTCGTGATCCGACGGCTGAGTGCGATGCTCGGCGAGCCGCCGCGCAGCCGCGAATGATACGGGGGGCTGACGTACAGGCCGGCGTCGGGGTGGTCGCGGTGCACGGTGAAGTACGGTTCGTTGCCGAAGTTGGCCTTGCGCGGCACGTCGCCCCCGCCATCGACCGCGATGTCGCCCTTCGCGTCGAGCACGTAGATGCCGCCGAGGTACTTGGCGGTCGTCGCACGGTCGAACAGCACCTGGCGGCGCAGCGGCATCGGCAGCTTGACGACTGCGGGGTCGTTCTCGCCTTCCACGACGGCCTGCAGCGACAGCGAATAGATCTCGATGTTGCGCTCGATGTCCCACGACGCCATCAGCGCGAGATTCTGCTGCATCGCGGTCGAGCGGTCGCGTGCGTCGATGCGGCCTTCGTACAGCACGATCCCGCACAGGAGCAGCAGGACCAGCACGATCAGCAGCCCGGTATAGAAGATCAGGTGCGGCAGCAGGAACCGGCGCAGATGAGCGGCGACACGGCTCGTCAGGCCGGATTCGCTGGGCATTGCGTAGTCGGTTTCTGCCATGGTCCCGTGGATCGGTGGGCATTGCCGCCGGGAGGCGGGCCGATGCGATTGTTCGTATGACGTGCAGGCGGCGATCCGTGACGCGGCCATTTCGACGCCTTCTGCCGCCCGGCGCAGAAAATGGACGCCGATTATCGGTAATCGCGGCCAGATATACCGGTAAATCAAGCGTTCACTGGTGACATCTGCGCCGATTCAACGATCCGATGAATCGGGCAACGCGAATTCAACGGAGTATAACGCGCGCGTTCGCACGCGCGCGAAATGTTGCGGACGGTTGATCCGGATCAAATTACCGTGTAATCCCGCGCTTGCGAATTCCGGGCAGAGCGTTGTGGCGCAAGGCTTCGCGGCATAACGGGCCATTGCGCGCGGCAAGCAGCCGTCGAGTCCATCCGGTGAGCGGCACGCGCCCGCGAAAAATGAAGGCAGACGATATGCGCCGATTATCCGTTTCAACGGCCGGGCGAACCCGAAAATGAAACGGGCGGCCGTCGCGGCCGCCCGTTTCGTGAAGCACGCCTTGCGCTTAACCGCCGTGCTGTTGCGCCTTGAACGCGAGGCGGAACCGGTGCAGCAGCGGCTCGGTATAGCCGCTCGGCTGCGACGTGCCCTGCAGCGCGAGCGCGCACGCGGCCTTGAACGCGGTCGACTGGTCGTAGTCGGGCGCCATCGGGCGATAGTTCGGGTCGCCGGCGTTCTGCTGGTCGACGACGCGCGCCATCCGCTTGAACACGTCGAGCACGAACGCCTCGGTGATCACGCCGTGGCGCAGCCAGTTCGCGATGTGCTGGCTCGAAATGCGCAGCGTCGCGCGGTCTTCCATCAGGCCGACGTCATGGATGTCGGGCACCTTCGAGCAGCCGACGCCCTGTTCGACCCAGCGCACGACGTAGCCGAGGATGCCCTGCGCGTTGTTCTCGACTTCGCTCAGGATCTCGGCCTCGCTCCACTCGGCGCGCTCGACGACCGGCACGGTCAGCAGGCCTTCGAGCAGCGCGTCGCGTTCGCTCGCGTACGGCGTCTTCTCGAGTTCCTGCTGGACGGCCTGCACGTCGACGAGGTGGTAGTGCAGCGCGTGCAGCGTCGCGGCGGTCGGCGACGGCACCCATGCGGTGTTCGCGCCGGCGCGCGGATGCGCGATCTTCTGCTCGAGCATCGCGTGCATCAGGTCCGGCATCGCCCACATGCCCTTGCCGATCTGCGCGCGGCCGCGCAGGCCGGCCGACAGGCCCGCGAGCACGTTGTTGCGCTCGTACGACTGGATCCACGCGGACGATTTCATGTCGCCCTTGCGGATCATCGGGCCCGCTTCCATCGCGGTGTGCATCTCGTCGCCGGTGCGATCGAGGAAGCCGGTGTTGATGAACGCCACGCGTGCGGCGGCCGCGGCGATACACGCGGCGAGGTTCACGCTGGTGCGGCGCTCCTCGTCCATGATGCCCATCTTCAGCGTGTTGCGCGGCAGGTTGTACAGATCCTCGATGCGCGCGAACAGCGTATCGGCGAATGCGACTTCGACCGGGCCGTGCATCTTCGGCTTCACGATGTAGATCGAGCCCGTGCGCGAGTTGCGCTTCGCCTTCAGGTCGTGCAGCGCGCACAGCACCGTGACGACGCCGTCGAGAATCCCTTCCGGAATCTCGTTGCCGTCGCGGTCGAGCACCGCGCCGTTGGTCATCAGGTGGCCGACGTTGCGCACGAACAGCAGCGAGCGGCCGTGCAGCGACAGCGTGCCGCCGGCGGGCGTGGTGTACTCGCGATCGGCGTTCAGGCGGCGCGTGAAGGTCTTGCCGCCCTTCGCGACTTCCTCGACCAGCATGCCCTGCATCAGGCCGAGCCAGTTGCGGTAGAGCTGGACCTTGTCGTCGGCGTCCACTGCCGCGACGGAATCCTCGCAGTCGATGATCGTGCTGACCGCGGCTTCGAGCACGACGTCCTTCACGTTCGCGAGATCGGCGCGGCCGATCGGCGTCGACGCGTCGATCTGGATCTCGAGGTGCAGGCCGTTGTGCTTCAGCAGGATCGCGGACGGCGCGCCGGCCGCGCCCTGGTAGCCGACGAACTGCGCCGGCTGCGCGAGGCCCACGATGCCCTTGGCGGTTTCGACGGCGAGCTGGCCGTCCTGCACGCGGTAGCGCAGCGCGTCGCGGTGGGAGCCGCTCGCGAGCGGCGCCGCGTTGTCGAGCACGTTGCGCGCGTAGTCGATCACGCGCTGGCCGCGCGTCGGGTTGTAGGTCGCGGTGCGCTCGGCGCCGCCGTCTTCAGGCAGCGCATCGGTGCCGTACAGCGCGTCGTACAGGCTGCCCCAGCGGGCATTCGCGGCGTTCAGCGCATAGCGCGCGTTCGACAGCGGCACGACGAGCTGCGGGCCGGCCTGCGTGGCGATCTCGCTGTCGACGTTCGCGGTGGCTGCCGCGACGTTCGACGGGACCGGCACGAGGTAGCCGATGTGTTCGAGGAAGGCGCGATACGCGGCGTGGTCGCGCACGGGGCCGGGGTGCGCACGGTGCCAGGTGTCGAGTTCCTGCTGCAGGCGGTCGCGTTCCGCGAGCAGCTCGCGGTTGCGCGGCGCCAGGTCGTGCACCAGGGCCGAGAAACCGCTCCAGAACGCGGCCTTGTCGATGCCGGTGCCCGGCAGCGCTTCGTTTTCAATGAACTGGCTCAGCGCTGGCGCGACTTGCAGTCCTGCTTGGTCGATCATCGTTAATCCTCCCGGGGAAAAAATCGCGCGCGGCTAGAGGGCCTGTTCACGCTAATAACGGGCTTGCGAACGAGCCTTGCCGGCCGTAGTGCAAGGAGCAAGGAGCGCCGTTTGGCCGAGCCAAACAAGCGACGCGCGACGCCGCAATGCGGCCGGCAAGGCTCGTGCCCCTGATCGGAAAAAATCATTTGTGGGGCTGCCCACCAGAAGGGCCGATCGCTGCGTCATGCTCCTTGCGAATACGTCGAGTATTCGCTTCGTCAAAATCCTTGCGCTCGGCCCTTCTGGCGGCCAGCGCAAGCCCGTTATTAGCGTGAACAGGCCCTCTCCTATGCCACGACGCTTTGTGTGCCGGCGCGGGCGATCTGCGCGTCCTGTTCGGACTTTACGCCAGACACGCCGATCGCGCCCGCGATCCGGCCGCCGACCGTGACCGGCACGCCGCCTTCGAGCAACCCCGTCAGCGGCGCGCTGAGAAACGCGGTGCGGCCGCCGTTGATCATATCCTCATACGCCTTCGTCTCGCGACGGCCGAGCGCCGCCGCGCGTGCCTTGTCCTGCGCGATGGTGGCGCTGGCCGGCGATGCGCCGTTCAGCCGCGCGAACGCGAGCAGGTGGCCGCCGTCGTCGACGACGGCGATCGACACGGCCCAGCCGTGGCGTTCCGCTTCCGCGCGGGCGGCGGCGAGCATGCGGTCGGCATCGGCGAGTTCGAGTTCGGGTTTCGTCTGCATGGCATTTCTCCGGAATCAGGTCAGTTGACGAGGGGGTTGTCGACGAGCTCGATCCAGTGGCGCACAGGCGTGCGGCCCGCGCCGTTCAGGTGAGTCTGGCAGCCGACGTTCGCCGTGACAATCAGGTCCGGCCGCGCGGCTTCGAGCGCGTCGAGCCGGTTGTCGCGCAGTGTCGTCGCGAGTTCGGGCTGCGTCAGCGAATACGTGCCGGCCGAGCCGCAGCACAGATGGCCGTCGGCGACATTCGTCAGATCGAAGCCGAGCCGCGCCAGGATGCGTTCGACCGCGCCGCCGAGGCGCTGTGCGTGCTGCAGCGTGCACGGGCAGTGCACCGCGATGCGGCGTGGCGCCGACCCGGCCAGCGTGTCGAGTGGCTCGGCCGCGATGACCTCGGCGAGATCGCGTGCGAGCGCGCTGACCCGTCGCGCTTTGTCCGCGTAGACGGGGTCGGAGCGCAGCAGGTCGCCGTATTCCTTGACGAACGCGCCGCAGCCGCTCGCCGTCAGCACGATCGCTTCCGCGCCCGCTTCGATCGCGGGCCACCATGCGTCGATATTGCGGCGCGCGCGGGCCAGACCGCCATCTTGCGCGTTCAGGTGGTATTCGGTCGCGCCGCAGCAGCCGGCTTCGCGCGCCGGGCTCACGCTGATGCCGAGCCGGTCGAGCACGCGCGCGGCGGCCGCGTTGGTGTTCGGCGACAGCGACGGCTGCACGCAGCCTTCGAGCATCAGCACGCGCCGTGCATGGCGCACGGGCGGGCGCGGTGCGGCCACGGGCGCGGCGGCCGGGATCTTGTTCCGTAGCGTGCCGGGCAGCAGCGGGCGCAGCGCGCGGCCGGCCTTCAGCAACGCGGCGAACGTCGCCGGGCGCGGCACGACATGACGCAGCCCCGCGCGCAGCAGGCGCTCGCGCGCGGGCCGCGGCACGCGCTTCTCGGCTTCCGCGCGGCCGATGTCGAGCAGCGTGTGATAGCGCACGCCGGACGGGCAGGTCGTCTCGCAGTTGCGGCACGTCAGGCAGCGGTCGAGATGCTGCTGCGTGCGCTCGCCGCACGGCTCGCCTTCGAGCAGCTGCTTGATCAGGTAGATGCGCCCGCGCGGCCCGTCGAGCTCGTTGCCGAGCACCTGGTAGGTCGGGCAGGTCGCATTGCAGAAGCCGCAGTGCACGCACGCGCGCAGGATCGCTTCCGCTTCGTCGGCCCGGGCGAGGGCCTTGCTTGCTTCGCTGAGATTGGTTTGCATCGGCGGGTCGGGGTCGGGTTCGCGTCAGAAATCGGCATACAGCCGGCCTGGATTGAAAATCGCGAGCGGGTCGAGCTGCGCCTTGAGCTGCCGGTGCACGCGCAACAACGCGGGCGGCAGCGGCTGGAATGGCTCGCGCGTCGTGCCCGGCGTGAAGCAGCTCGCGTGACCGCCCCATTGCGCGGCGAGCCGCTGCACGTCGGCCGGTGCGGCGTCGCTCTTCAGCCAGCGCTGTGCGCCGCCCCAGTCGGCAAGCAGCGCGCCGGGCAATGCGTCGAGCGGCGCGGCGGCCGGCACCGACACGCGCCACAGCGGGCGCGGATCGTCGAAGAACGGCAGCGCGAGGTCGCGCAGCCGTGCCCAGAACGCATCGTCGCGATCGTCCATGCGCTCGCCGCCGATCGTGTCGCGCGCGGCCTTCACCGAGCCCTCGCCGCCCTCGATCCGCACGCGCAGCACGCCGTCCGCGTGGCATGCGCCCGCGAGCGGCAGCCCCGCCCGCCGCCACGCGGCGATGCGCTGCACGGCTTCGTCCACGGCAAGCGGCAACGCAAGATCGCACGTCGCGCGCGGCTTCGGCAGCACCTTCAGCGACACCTCGGTTACGACGCCGAGACAGCCGAAGCTGCCCGCGAGCAACCGCGACACGTCGTAGCCCGCGACGTTCTTCATCACCTCCCCGCCGAAGCGCAGGTGCTTCGCGTGGCCGGTGATCACGCGGCAGCCGAGCACGAAGTCGCGCACCGCGCCGGCCCACGGGCGGCGCGGGCCCGACAGCGCCGCCGCGAACATGCCGCCGACCGTTGCCGCGCCGCCGAACGACGGCGGCTCGCACGGCAGCCCCTGGCCGGCCGCGTCGAGCATCGCTTCGAGTGCGGCGAGCGGCGTGCCCGCGCGTGCGGTGACGACGAGTTCGGTCGGGTCGTACGACACGACGCCGCGATGCGTGCGCACGTCGAGCGTGCGGCCTTCGACGGGGCGGCCGAGGAACGCCTTCGTGCCGGCGCCGCGGATGTGCAGCGGCTGGCGGTCGTGGATCGCCGCGTCGACCTGGGCCACCAGCGCCGCGCTGTCGTCGATCGATTCGATGTCACGTGGCATCAGAAGCGCTCCAGTTCGGGAAACGGCAGCTTGCCGTGATGGACGTGCATCGCGCCGAATTCGGCGCAGCGGTGCAGCGTCGGGATGTTCTTGCCGGGATTGAGCAGGCCCTGCGGATCGAATGCGGCCTTCACGGCGTGGAAGAACGTGATCTCGTCGGCGTTGAACTGCACGCACATCTGGTTGATCTTCTCGCGCCCGACGCCGTGCTCGCCGGTGATGCTGCCGCCCGCCGCGACACAGAGCTCGAGGATCTTTCCGCCGAGCGCTTCCGCGCGGTCGAGTTCGCCGGGCCGGTTCGCATCGAACAGGATCAGCGGGTGCATGTTGCCGTCGCCCGCGTGGAACACGTTCGCGACCGGCAGCCCGTATTCGGCGGACAGCGCGGCGATGCCTTCGAGCACGCGCGGCAACTCGCGGCGCGGGATCGTGCCGTCCATGCAGTAGTAGTCGGGCGACATGCGGCCGACCGCGGGGAATGCGTTCTTGCGGCCGGCCCAGAAGCGCTGGCGCTCGGCTTCGTCGCGCGCGACGCGGATCTCGGTTGCACCCGCGTCGCGCAGCAGCGCGGCGACGCGTTCGGCGTCTTCGTCGACGTCGGTCGGCGAGCCGTCGAGTTCGCACAGCAGGATCGCCTGCGCGTCGACCGGGTAGCCCGCGTGGATGAAATCCTCCGCCGCGCGGATCGCGAGGTTGTCCATCATTTCGAGGCCGCCGGGGATCACCCCCGCGCCGATGATTGTCGCGACCGCCGCGCCGGCTTTAGCGATGTCGTCGAAGCTCGCCATCAGTACCTTCACGCTCGGCGGCTTCGGCTGCAGTTTCACGGTGACTTCCGTGACGATGCCGAGCATCCCTTCCGAGCCGGTGAACAACGCGAGCAGGTCGAAGCCGGGTGCGTCGAGCGCGTCGGCGCCGAGCGTGAGCGTGTCGCCGTCGATCGTCAGGATCTCGACCTTCAGGATGTTGTGCACGGTGAGGCCGTATTTCAGGCAGTGCACGCCACCCGCGTTTTCGGCGACGTTGCCGCCGATCGAGCAGGCGATCTGCGACGACGGATCAGGGGCGTAATAGAGGCCGTACGGCGCCGCCGCTTGCGAGATGGCCAGGTTGCGCACGCCGGGCTGCACGCGCGCGATGCCGGCATCGGGGTCGATGTCGAGAATCCGGTTGAACTTCGCCATCACGAGCAGGAGGCCTTTTTCGAGCGGCATCGCGCCGCCCGACAGGCCCGTGCCCGCGCCGCGCGCGACCACCGGCACGCCGAGCGCGGCCGCGACGCGCAGCACCGCGCGCACCTCGTCGACCGTGTCGGGCAGCACGACCGCGAGCGGCACCGTGCGATAGGCGGCGAGCCCGTCGCATTCGAACGGCTTGAGCGCCTCGCGTTCGTGCAGCACGTCGAGGCCGGGCGCTGCCGCGTGCAGCGCGGCAACGAGTGCGTCGCGGCCGACGGTCGCCAGCGGGCCGTCGATCCGTTCGTCGTAGGTGAAGCTCATCGGGTGTCTCCGTCTCCTTCATGCGGCGCCGCGCGATGGGCGGTGCGCCGAATGGACGGATTCTTGGCGGATGGCGGATGCGTGTCCAGACGTAACACGCATGGTCATACCAGTTTTTGGAAGGTGATCGGAAATCCGCTTCGATGTCAGCCGGTCAGCCCAACGCTGTAAAGGCTTTGTGAGAAAATCGCCGATACCCTTTCGAAGTGGTCATACCAGTATGGAAATGCAGGATCGAGCAGGCCCGGCGCGGAACGTGGCCGACGTCGTCGCCGAGCGTATCGAGAAGCTGATCGTCGACGGCGTGCTGAAAGCCGGGCAGGCATTGCCGTCCGAACGGCGGCTGACCGAGAAGCTCGGCGTGTCGCGCACGGCCGTGCGTGAAGGGATGAAGCTGCTGCGCGCGCGCGGGATCATCGACACCACGCACGGCAAGGGCTCGTTCGTCGCGAGCCTGACCCCGCAGCGCGAGATCACGCCGATGATGCATCTGCTCGGCTCGCAGCCGCGCACGCTGTACGACCTGTTCGAGGTGCGCGGAATGCTCGAGACGGAGGCCGCGCGGCTCGCGGCGCTGCGCGGCACACCGGCCGATTTCATCCTGATCAGGCGTCGCTATGAGGAGATGACCGCGGCCGATGCGCAGGATCTCGATCCCGCCGCGCGTGCGAAGCTCGATCATGCATTTCATCTCGCGATCTGCGAGGCGTCGCATAACCCGGTGCTCGTGAATACGTTGCAGTCGCTGACGGATCTGCTGCTCAGTTCGGTGTTTGCGTCGGTGAATAATCTTTACCACCGCGAGCCGTTGAAGAAGCAGATCGATCGGCAGCATGCGCGGCTCTATAACGCGGTGACGGGGCGGCTGCCCGAGCAGGCGCGCAAGACCGCGAGCGAACATATCCGCCAGTGCGTCGAGTATTTGCGCGAGATCGAGCAGGAGGAGCAGCGGCTCGTACGGTCGACGTTGCGGCTCGAAGGGTGGACTTAGGCGCGTTGGTTTTTGTCAGGTGGCCGTGCAGTCGGCATCGTCCTGCGCTTCGAGCCTGGATGCCCAGCCGGACTTGGCTTCTTTCAGCACGATTCGCTGTTTTTCTGCACGCTCGATCGCGTTGATGCGCTCGATTGCCGACGCGATAGGAATATTGCCGTCCGCGTGTGCGAGGTACAGCAGGCGAACCAGTTTGTCGGCCCAGCGCGGCACTTTGCCCGACTTCTCCCAGCGGGCGACCGCCTGCTCGTTGTTGCCGAGCAGCTTGGCCAGTCCGCTCTGCGATTGCATCAGGCCGGCGCTGCGCACATACCGAAACTCGACCCCCGTGAGCGGAGCGGTTTTTTTCGCGAGCGCGAGACAGATTGCGGTGCAGAGTCCGTCCAGATCGTTGATGGACACACCGTCGCCATAGGGTGTCTTGTGCAGCGTATATCCGTTCGTCAGCCATACATTCTTCAGGCCACCGTCGGTGTAGTGATACATATCAGCCCCTTGGTGCGTCAATTCAGCGTTTGGTGACTTCCATCACGGTGATCACCGTGAGGTGAGGAGCAGGGTGATCCACGAGTACGGCCACGCCGACATTGACGCCCGACACATACCGCTCCATCACACAGCGCAGGCCCGATGCCCGCATGTCCGGTTCAGGCTCGCTCACGATGACGCCCTTGCGCAGCGTTTCCAGCACCATCGGATCGTTGATCTTCCGCTGCCGCATCCGGTCGCGTGCATGGCCGACGAACACGATGTTCGCTGAAATGGCCGCACATACCCGGATGTGCTTCTCAAGCTGTCGTTTGGATGGTTGCCCCAATCGCACACCTATCATTTTGATAGGTTGGAGTTTACGCTGTTTGCTGAGTGTCGGGGATAAATTATGGCTATTGGGCACGGTTCGCCAGGCGTTGCGTAGTCGAAAAAAAGCCCGCCGAAGCGGGCAACCTCACGATGCGGAGGGGGAGATACGAATACGCGGGGCCGCGTGCGTTCAGCCTTTGGTCGCACCAAACGTCAGCCCCGCGACAAAATGCTTCTGCATCGCGAAGAACATCGCGACCGACGGCAACGCGGCCAGAATCGACCCGGCCGAAACAAGATTCCACGACGTCGTCCACTGCCCCTTCAACGCGGCCACACCCGCCGTGATCGGCGCGGCTTCATCGCCCTGCGTGAGACACAGCGCCCAGAAGTAGTCATTCCACACGAACGTAAAAACGAGAATCGCCAGCGCAGCCAACGCAGGCCGGATCAACGGCAGCACGATCTTCCAGAACACCGTCCATTCCCCCGCCCCCTCGATCCGCGCGGCCTCGATCAACTCGAAAGGCAACTGCTTGATGAAGTTGCGCAGAAACAGCGTGCAGAACCCCGTCTGGAACGCGACGTGAAACAGGATCAGCGCCTCGACCGTATTGAACACACCCAGCCTGAGCGACAAATCCCGCACCGGAATCATCAACACCTGCACCGGCACGAAGTTGCCGGCGACGAACGTTCCGAACAGCGCCGTACTCCCGCGAAACTTGTAGGTCGCCAGCGCAAAACCCGCCATCGCCGCCAGCGCGATCGACCCGACAACAGACGGCACCGTGATCTGCACGCTGTTCCAGAAGTAATGCAGCATCGGCGACGTCGTCAGCGCGTCGCGATAGTTCTCGATCATCGAGAAGTGCCGTGGCCAGCCCCAGTAGTGGCCTTCGACCAGTTCCTCGGTCGAGCGCACCGACGTGACGAACACCGCGATCATCGGCAGCAGCCAGATCAGCAGCGCAACGGGCAGCGACAACTTGTACAGCCTGCGCGAGACAGGCTTCCATTGAGCAACGGGAGTCGGAAACATGATGGCCACCGGTCAGGTTATTGCTCGTTGCGCAGCAGGCGGCGCAACTGGAACACGATGTAGACGAGCATGATCGCGAACAGCACGACCGCAATCGACGCGGAATAGCCGAGCCGGTAGTACTTGATCGCCTGGTCGTACATGTAATACGCGAGCACGGTCGAGCTCTCGAACGGGCCGCCGCTCGTCATCACCGAGATCAGGTCGAAGCTGCGCAGCGCGCCGATCACCGTGACGACGATCGCCATGAAGGTGGTCGGCCGCAACTGCGGCAGCACCACGTGCCACAGCAGCGCGAAGCCGCGCGCGCCTTCCATCCGCGCGGCTTCGATCTGTTCCGGGTTGAGCGACGTGAGGCCGGTGAGGTACAGGATCATGCAGTACGCGGTCTGCGGCCACAGCGCGGCGAACACGATGCCGAACGTCGCATAGCGCGCGTCGCCGAGCACCGGGATGCCGTGCCCGGCGATCAGCGCGAGCAGCCCGAAGGTCGGATCGTAGAACCACGAGAAGATCAGGCCGACCACCACGCCGGACAGCACGAACGGCGCGAAGAACAGCGACTTCACGAGCCGGATGCCGCTGACTGCCTGGTTCAGGTACAACGCGAGCGCGAGGCCGAGCGGCGGCGCGAGCATGAACAGCGCGAGCCAGATCACGTTGTTGCGCAGCGCGGTGTAGAACGTCGGCGCCTGCAGCAGTTCGACGTAGTTCGCGAGACCGACGAAGGTGCGCTCGGTCATCCCGTCCCAGTTGTACAGGCTCAGCCACAGCGTCGACAGGATCGGCCAGATCACATAGACGGCAACCATCGCGCAGGCCGGCGCGAGAAAGAGCCACGCGGCGCGCCGTTGCCGCCGCACGGCGGGCGACGGGCGGCGCGCGGTCAGCACCGTGGCGGATGGCCCGCGCGGCGGCGGTGCGGTGCCGGCGGGCGGGGTGGACGTGATCGGACTGGACACGGCAAGCCTCCTGAACGGGCGCGGCGGCGCGGGGCCGCCGGTTGGGTCACGCGGTCACTTCTTGTAGATGCGCTTGCGGGTCTGTTCGAGCTGCGCGAGCACCGTATCGAGCTGCGCGGGATTGGCCAGGAACTGCTGCATCCCCTTCATCCCCTCGTCGGCCATTTCCTTCGTCATGTCGCGGTCGTAGAACTGCGCGACGCCGCCCTTCGTGTCGGCAAGGATCCGGAAGCCGGTGCGCGAGATCGGATCGGCCGGCTCGGGCGACTTGCTGTTGGCCGACAGCGAGCCGAGCCCTTCCGCGAGTTTTGCGCCCATCTCGGGCGTTTCGACGAACGCGAGGAACGTGTGCGCGTCGGCCTTGTTCTTCGCCTTCGTCGGGATATGCAGCGATTCGACCGGGCCATCCTCGGCGGTCGGCACCTTCGGGTCGATGATCGGGAAGCGGTAGTAGCCCATTTCCTGCTTCACGTTCGGCGGGAAGCCCGCTGCGATGAAGGTGCCCATCAGCATCATCGCGGCCTTGCCCTGGAACAGGAACGGCTGCGCGCCGTCGAGATCGTAGGACAGCGCGTTGTCGATGAAGTAGCCCGCGTCGATCAGCGATTTCCACGTCGTGTAGACCTTCTTCACGCGCGGGTCGGTGTACGGCACGTCGCCGGCCATCAGCTGCTGGTGGAACACGTTGCCGTTCAGGCGCAGGTCGAGATAGTCGAACCAGCCGGCGAGGGTCCAGGCGTCGCGGCCGCCGATCGCGATCGGCGTGATGCCGGCCGCCTTCAGCTTCCTGCACGCGTCGAGAAACTGGTCCCAGGTCTTCGGCTCGTCGGCGATGCCGACCTTGTGGAACAGGTCCTTGCGGTAGAACAGCCCCCACGAGTAGTAGACGGTCGGCGCCGCGTACTGCTTGCCGTTGTACGACGATGCGTCGCGCGTCGACGCGTACATCGCGCCCCAGCCGTTCTTCGCCCAGTCGCCGCTCAGGTCCTCGAACAGCCCGCGCTTCGCGTAGTACGCCATCCGCTCGCCCGCGTGCCAGTTCACGACGTCCGGCGCGATGGTGGTGAGCCACGCGGGGAGCTGCACCTTGTACGCTTCCTCGTCGACGAAGGTGGCCTTCACGTCGATGTCGGGATGCGCCTTGCGGAACGCGTCGAGCGTCGACTGCCAGACCGCGCGCTGGCTCGCGCCCTTGAACGCGATGTTGATCGTCAGCGTGCCGGCATCGGCGGGCGCCGTCATGCCGAGCGATGCCAGTGCGACAGCGGCGGCCGTGGCGAGCCGGGCAGCGACGCGAAGGGGGCGATGTGTCATACGTGTCTCCAGTTCTGGGTGTCGTTGTACGTTACCGGCGCATCGTGGCGCCGGCGGCGGTTGCTACGAACGGCTTCGATACGCGGCCACGTCTTGCGGCCCGACTTGCGCCGTGCCGAGCACGAACGCGGACGGCGGCACCGCGTCGATCGTGTGCGGCGTGTCGCCATAGTTGAAAACGTAGGTCAGGCCGCCGCGCCGGCTCACGCGCACGCCGTCGCCGAGCGGCGTCGGCGCGAGACCGGCTTCGGCCGCGACATCGGCGAACAGCCGGACGGTGGTCGCATCGTCGAACAGCGCGGCCCAGTAGTGCAGCGTGCCGTGCGACACGCAGGCCGGGTGACCGTCGGCGAAGCGTGCGCGTACGAGGCTGCGCGTGTTGTCGTGAAGCTCGACGAAGTCGCGCCAGTGGCGCGCCTCGCCCGCGAGCGGCGCGCCGTCGCGCAGCGTGCCGTCGATCCGCTCGGTCACGTTCGGCCGCAGCGATTCGACGCGCCACACGCGCACCGGCAGGATCGACGCGAGCGGGCCGGGCGGCAGCGTCGGCGGGATCTGCAGGTCGACGGTCTTCGAGCCGGTGCGCGGCCCGAACACCGCATGCGCGCCCGAGGCCGCGAGCCGCGCGGCGAAATCGTCCGGCACGACCGGCAGCGGCGGCACGACGACGAGCCGGTAGCCGTCGAGCGGCGCGTGCGCGGACACGATGTCGACGTCGAGGCCGAGCGAGCGCAGCGCCGAGTAGTACTCGAACGCGAAGCGCGGGTAATGGAAATCGGCGCCCTGCGGCTGCACTTCGAACAGCCACTTCGCGTCGTAGTCGAAGACCAGCGCGACGGGGGCGCGCACCGCGCCGTCCGCGTCCGCGCCGGCGTCGTGCACGGCCGCGATCTCGCGCGCGACGCGTTGCGCCTCGCGGCCGCCTTCGTCGAGCTTGTCATCGGGGGTGTGCAGGCCCGCATGCATCTGCTCCTGCGCGAACGGCGCCTGCCGCCAGCGGAAGTACGACACGCAGCCGGCGCCGTGCGCGAACGCTTCCCAGCTCCACAGGCGCACCATGCCCGGCAGCGGCGCGGGGTTCCACTGCGCCCAGTTCACGGGGCCCGGCTGCTGCTCCATCACCCAGAACGGCAGCTTCGACATGCCGCGATAGAGGTCGTGATTGAACGACGCGAAGTCGGGGTGGCCGGTACGCAGCCAGCGCGCCTTCACGTGAGGCGCGAACCATTGCTCCTCGAGCGCGCCGAGCGGATAGCTGTCCCAGGTCGCGATGTCGAGGTCGCGCGCCACCTCGTAATGGTCGAACTCGGTGAAAAGCTGCATGAAATTGTGCGCAACCGGGCGGCCCGGCGAATGAGCGCGAATCACGTCGACCTGCATCCGGTGATAGCGCGCGACTTCGTCCGACGCGAAGCGCCGGTAGTCGAGGCGATGCGACGGGTGGGCCTCGGTCACGGTGCCGACGGGCGCGTCGACCTCGTCGAAATGGCGATACTCCATGCTCCAGAACACGGTGCCCCACGCGCGGTTCAGCGCGTCGATCGTGCCGTAGCGCGCCTTCAGCCACGCACGAAAGCGCACGAGCGCGGCCGGCGAGTAGCTGACGACGGTCTGGTGGCAACCCAGCTCGTTGTCGGTCTGCCAGTAGCGCACGGCCGGGTGGCGGCCGTAGCGCTCGGCGACCGCCGTGCAGATCTGGCGCGACGCGTCGAGATAGGTCGGCGACGAGAAGTCGTAGTGGCGGCGCGAGCCGAACGCGCGCGGCCGGCCGTCCGCGCCGATCGCGAGGATGTCGGGATGGCGATCGACCAGCCATTTCGGCGGCGTGGCCGTCGGCGTGCACATCACGATCTCGAGGCCGGCTGCGCCGAGCACGTCGACCGCGCGATCGAGCCAGCCCCAGTCGTACTCGCCCGGCGACGGCTCGATACGGCTCCACGCGAATTCGGCGATCCGCACCTGCTCGATGCCGAGCGCTTTCATCCGGCGGGCATCGTCGGCCCACATCGTTTCCGGCCAGTGTTCCGGGTAGTAACAGACTCCGAGGCGCATGCCCGATCCTTATGCGTAGTGGTGAACGTGGACGTCGGCGCACGCGGGCACCGCGCGGCCGTCTTCGGTGAAGAGATGGCACGCCGCGGCCGGCGCATGCACGAGCACGCGTTCGCCGCTGTGCACCCGCGCGTCGCCGGGCACTTTCGCGATGAGCGAGTGGCCGCCGGGCTGGTCGAGGTGCACGTACGTCTGCTCGCCCAGGCGTTCGACGAGCGCGACGTCGCGGGCGAGTGCCGTCGCGTCGTGCGCGGCGCCGAGTGTCAGGTGTTCGGGACGAATGCCGAGCGTCACGGCGGCGCCCGCACCGAGCGCCGCGCCGTTGCGCGGCAGCACGAAGGTTTCGCCGGACGGCGCGAGCGTCACGGCCGTGCGATGCGCATCGCAGGCGGTCACGACGGCCGGCAGGAAGTTCATGCGCGGCGAACCGATGAAGCCCGCGACGAAGCGGCTGGCCGGGTGGTGGTAGAGGTCGAGCGGCGCGCCGACCTGCGCGATGCTGCCGTGCTGCGCGGTATCGGCGCCGGCGTGCAGCAGCACGATCTTGTCGGCGAGCGTCATCGCTTCGGTCTGGTCGTGCGTCACGTAGACGACGCTCGCGCGTTCGAACTGCCGGTGCAGCTTCGCGATCTCGATGCGGGTCTGGCCGCGCAGCGCCGCGTCGAGATTGGACAGCGGTTCGTCGAACAGGAACACGCCGGGCTCGCGCACGATTGCGCGGCCGATCGCGACGCGCTGGCGCTGGCCGCCCGACAGCGCCTTCGGCTTGCGATCGAGCAGCATGTCGAGCTGCAGGATGCGCGCGGCATCACGCACTTTCCGGTCGATCTCGGCCTTCGGCACGCGCGCGAGCTTCAGCCCGAACGCCATGTTCTCGTAGACCGTCATGTGCGGAAACAGCGCGTAGCTCTGGAACACCATCGCGACACCGCGCTCGGCGGCCGGCACGTCGTCGACGCGGCGGCCGTCGATCGACAGCTCGCCCGCGCTCAGATCCTCGAGCCCGGCGATCATGCGCAGCAACGTCGACTTGCCGCATCCGGACGGCCCGAGGAACACGCAGAACTCGTGCGCGCCGATCTCCAGATCGACGTCGCGAATGACCGGCGCGTGATCGCCGTAGGCTTTCTGCACGCGCCGCATCGAGATGCTCGCCATTGTCTCCGCTCCATGTTCTAATGCGCTTTCATCAGTGATTAAGCGCTTAATCATCGCGATCAAAAAAAGAGGCGATGCGATCGCGGCCGAGTCGCGCCCGTCGGTCAGGCGGCAGGGTGTGCGGGGATAGTGCGCCGCTTCGGTGAGCGAAGCAAATACTGGATCAACGTCTCATATAGTGAGCAAGTCATGGCGACACTCGATGAAGTGGCCCGCCGCGCCGGCGTGACGGCGGCGACGGTCTCGAACGTGCTGCGCAACCGCGGCCGGGTGGGCGAGGCGACGCGTGCGCGGGTGCTGGAAGCCGTGGAGGCGCTCGGGTATCGGCCGCATCTCGCCGCGCGGGCGCTGGCGGAAGGGCGCGCGCCAACGGTCGCGCTGATGGTGTCGAGCATCGCGAACCCGTTCTATCCGGAGTTCGCGCTGGCGGTCGAGCGCGCGGTGCGCCGCAACGGGCAGTTCCTGATCGTCTGCAATACGAACGAAGATCCGTTACAGGGCCGAGCGTATCTCGACCAGATCGCCGGCACGATCTCCGAAGGCATTCTCGTGACCAATGCGAACCTGCATCTGCCGGATCTGCTCGATGTGGCGGCGCGCGGCGTGCCGGTCGTGCTGTGTCTGTGGGAGCGGCCCGATGCGCCGCCCGAAGGTTTGCCGTGCGTGGCGGTGGATTTCCGCGAAGCCGGGCGGATCGCGACGCGGCATCTGCTCGAACTCGGGCACCGGACGATCGGCGTGATCGTCGGCGGGTCGGCGAGCGGCGTGCAGGCGGCGCGCTACGACGGCTTCGTCGATGTGATGCGCGAAGCGGGGCTCGACGCGACGATTGTCGCGGCAGAGCCCGATTCGATCGAAGGCGGCGTGCGCGCGGCGGGGCGGTTGCTGGATACGCATCCGCGGTTGACCGCGCTGGTCGCCACCAACGACCTGCCCGCGATCGGCGCGCTGCACGCGGCGGCCGATCGCGGCCGGCGCGTGCCCGACGACCTGTCGATCGTCGGCATTACCGATATTCATCTGGCGAGCGACACGCGTCCCACGTTGACGACGGTGGCGATCCCGACCGCCGAGGCCGCCGGGCTCGCGGTCGAACTGCTCAACGCGCTGCGCGAGGCGGGCGGCCGGATCGACGATGCGTCTCGCGTGCGGATTGCGTCGTTGCCGCGGTTGGTGGTGCGCGGTACGACGGCGGCGGTGTCCGGGCGACGCGCCGCCATGTAGCGAGGGGCGGCGTGCGCGGCGTTTTCACGTTGCGGGCAATGGGTGGAGAGGCCCGTGACGTCTGCGATGTGATTGCGTTTTGCACGCCGCACGCACGGTTTGCGTCCGGCGTGTGATGCACGTCGGCCGGCCGTTCTAGAACGAGTACGCGACGGAGGCGAACAGGCTGCGCGGCGCGCCCGGCGTGACCCACAGGCTGTTGTACGAGCTGGCGTAGTACGTGCGATTGAACAGGTTGTTCAGCACGACCGACGCGCGCAGATGCTTGTTGACCTGCACGTAGCCGTTGAGCTGCACGGTCGCGTAGGCGGGCAGCTCGAAGCCGTCCTGCGTGTTCGCCGTGTTGCCCGCGCGGCGTCCGACGTAGATCACGCCCGCGCCCGCGCCGGCCTTGTCGACGAGCGGCAGCGCGGTTTCGTACATCAGCAGCGCGCTCCCGCTCAGCCGCGGAATGTCGACGAGCCGTGCGCCGGGCGTCAGCACGCTGTCGCGCGTGACCTGCGCATCGACGTAGGCGAGATTGACGATGCCGCGCAACCCGTGGCCCAGTTCGCCGTTCCATTCGAATTCGACACCGCGGCTGCGTACTTCGCCGGCCGCACGCGAGAACCCGGCATTCCCCGGATCGGCGGTCAGCACGTTGCGCTTGTTCACGTAGAACGCGGCGACGGTCGCGAGCCAGCGCGTGCCGGCCCATTTCACGCCGGCCTCATAGCCGTGCCCCTTCTCCGGATCGAACGCGCGGCCGTTCACGTCGGCGCCGTTGTTCGGCCGGAACGAATACGCGGTGTTCGCATAGAACGACAGCGCGGGGCTGGCTTCGTACACGATGCCGAGCCGCGGGCTCAGCGCCGTTTGCAGCTGGGTCGTCGTCACGCCCGTCAGGCGATTCTCGACCGACTGGTGAAAGCGGTCCCAGCGCAGCCCGGCGAGCACTTTCCAGTGCGGCCCGAACGCGAGCGTGTCCTGCGCGTACAGGCCCTGCCCGTCGTCGCGCTCGAGCAGGTTCGTCGCGGTGCGCGGCACGGGCGCCGGCTGGCCGTAAACCGGATCGAAGATGTCGATCGCATACGGCGCCGCGGCCGTCGGCGTCGAGCGCGCGACGAACTGGTCGTAGTTGAAGCGATAGGCGTCGACGCCCATCACGAACGTGTGGCCGATGCCGGCGGTGCGGGCCTTGCCGGCCACCTCGACGCGCCCTTGCACGTCGTTCGAATGAAACGCGACCTGCCGGTAGCGGCGCCATAGCGTACGCCCGTCCGGCTGCAGCGCGAACGCCTCGGACGAGCGGCCGGACAGGTCGGTGTCGCGCTGCGCGAAGCCGGCGTTGACCGACCAGTCGGCATTGAAGCGATGTTCGAGCGTGAACTGGTGGCCCGAGTTGCGCACGTCGTAGTCGCCGTCGCGCGGCTCGCCCAGGAACCTCGACGCCGGCACCGCACCGAGCTGCCCGTTGACCGCGACCACGCCGCGATCGAGCGGCGCGCGCTGCCGGACGGTCTCGAATTCATAGTGCAGCGTCGTGTCCGCGCCGATGTCCCACGTGAACGACGGCGCGAACAGGTAGCGCTTGCTCGACACGGTATCGCGGAAGCTGCCGTTGTTCTCGTTCATCGCGACGAAGCGGTACGCGAGCGACTGCGTGACGGGGCCGGTCGAATCGAGCGTCTCGCGCAGCGCGCCGTAACTGCCGGCCGACACGCCGATCGTGTTCGCGCGCGCGAACTGCGGCTGCTTCGTCGTGTAGCTGATGAGGCCGCCGGGGTCGCCGCGGCCGTACAGCGCGGACGCGGGCCCCTTGAGGACTTCCATGCGCTCGAGCGTGGCGGTGTCGCGCGGCACGCCGATGCCGCGATTCCACGAGAAGCCGTTGACGAGGTAGTCGGTGCCGGACGTGTTGCCGTCGCCGGCGAAGCCGCGCACCGCGTAGTTGTCCCACAGCCCGCCGAAGTTGTTTTGCCGCGCGACGCCGGCGACCCAGTCGTAGAGGTCTTCGCCGCGTGTGGCGGCCACGGTCTGGATCAGTTTCTTGTCGACGCTGCTGACCGCGAACGGAATCTCCATCACGTCCGTCTCGGTGCGCGTCGCGCTCGTCGATTCCGGCGCGCGAAACGGCGCCGTCGTGCGCTGCCCGGAGACTTCGATCGCGGGCAGCGACAGTTCCTGAGCGTCGGCGGCGCTCAGGCCGGCCGTGCCGACGACGATGGCCAGCGGTGCGGCCGCCCAGTTCTTTCTGCTCATACCCCGTCCTTCAGAGATTGGTCCGCGTTCGGGCACCGCGGGCCGTCTTGCGCCGGCATCCGTGTTCCAAACAGTTCATTTGCGCGCCGAAATCTAATGCAAATGAGAGTTATTTGCAATCGTAAGCTGATCTTGTTGCGCGGGTGCCGAAGGGCGTCGGAGGGAGCGGCGGGGCGGTCGGATTTGCCGGGGAGCCTCGGGACAGCGTTGGGGTTCGGGGAAGCCGCCGGTGGCGATGGTTGGCGCCGTGCGAATTCGGTAACGGTGGGCGGAAAGCCGAATGACGGCTCACCGACTGGCGCGATTCACGGTAGCGGTGGATACGCGCGCTGCGCCGTTCATGCGGGCGCAGCACGCCCCGGACGTGCGAAAAACCGGGCCGCCCGCACCGGTCGGCGCGATTGCGCGCATGACCGTGCCCGACCACGTGCCGGCGTCACCCGCCTTCGACGAGCCGCAACACGATGCGCCGGGCCGACTCGAGATGCGCGACGGTCATCGCCCGGGCGCCGCGCGCATTGCGCTCGCGGCACGCTTGCAGGATCTCTTCGTGCTCGACCTGGAACGACGGCGTGTCCGCGAGCAGCGTGGCTTGCAGGCGCTCGTATCGTTCGACCTGGCTGCGCAGCTCCGCGATTGCCTTCAACTGCCGCTCGTTGCCGCAGCACGAATACAGCAACGCATGGAATTCACGGTTCAGCTCGCCTTGCCGGCGCGGGACGTTCGATTCGCCGAGCAGCCGATGCACGAGCTCGGCGCGAGCGAGCGTCTCGTCGTCGAGCCGCTTCACGCTGCGATGGATTGCGTCGCCTTCGAGCAGCGCACGCATGTCGTAGATCTCCCGCACGTCGGACGCGCTCAGCATCCGCACGACCGCACCGCGATTGCGGAAGATCTCCAGCAGCCCTTCGCGCTCCAGCCGCTGGATGGCTTCGCGCATCGGAATCCGGCTGATCCCGAAGCGCTCGGCGAGGTCGCGTTCGACGAGCCGCTCGCCGGCCTGCAGCTCGCCGTTGACGATCATTTCCCGCAGCGATGCGGCCACCGCGTCCGCCGTCGAATCGAGTCTGGCTTCCATTCCGTGATTCCCCATTTTGGAATAATGGTATACCAAATGGGTTTCCGATGCCACAATGACGGCCTCACGTTCCAATATCGAAGGAGAGCGAGATGGCGCATGGCGAACACACGTACCGCGTGGCAGTCGAGTGGACCGGCAACCGCGGAACCGGCACGTCGGGGTATCGCGAATATGGCCGCGATCATGTGATCCGCGCCGGTTCGAAGCCGGACATTCCGGGCTCGTCGGACGCGGCGTTTCGCGGCGACGCGGCACGCTGGAATCCGGAGGACCTGCTACTCGCGTCGGCCTCGGCGTGCCACAAGCTGTGGTATCTGCATCTTTGCTCGGAAGCCGGTATCCGCGTGCTCGCGTACGTCGACGACGCCGAAGGGACGATGCTCGACACCGCGGAGCAGGGGCGCTTCACCGAAATCGTGCTGCACCCGCGCGTGACGATCCGCGCGGGCGACGATCGCGAGCTGGCCGAGCGGCTGCATCACGATGCGCATGCGAAGTGCTATATCGCCAACTCCGTGAACTTTCCGATCCGGTGCGAACCGCGCGTCGAGTGCGCGGCCGCGTGACGTTACAACGCGATCCCGTACACCTCCCGCGCGGTCGCTCGGATCGCGTCGGCCATCACCGCGACGGCCGGTGAATGCAGCCGGTCGGTGCGCGTGATGATCCCGAAATCGTCCATCCGGCAATCCATCTCCAGCGGCAGCACCGACACGATGCCATGTCGCGCGTAGTACAGCGCGACGTCCTCCGCGAGCACCGCGATCATGTCGCTTTGCTCGATCAGCTGCGTGATGAACAGCAGCGCGGCCGTCTCGACGACGTTCGCGGGCGGCGCGAGGCTCGCGCGCTGGAACACCAGCTCGAAGCGGTGGCGCAGCACGCTGCCGGCCGGCGGCATGATCCACGCGGCGCGCTGCACGTCGGCGAGCGACAGCGGTGCTTGCGCGAGCAGCGGATGGCCGGGCCGCACGACGGCCGCGACCGGCTCGCCGGTCAGCGGCTCGTAGCGCAGGTGCAGCTTGTCGTGTTCGGCTGACAGCCGGCCGAGCACGATGTCGAGCTTGTCCTGCGCGAGGTGTTCGAGCAGCGCATTGCTCGTGTCGATCGCGACGGACACGCGCACGTTCGCGTGCGTGTCCTTCACCGCGGCGACGGCCGGCGGCACGAGCCGCAGGCCCGGCGACGTGATCGCGCCCACCGCCACATGGCCGAGATGGCCGGCCTTCAGCGCGGCCAGTTCCTCGTGCGCCTGGTCGAGGCTGCCGAGCGCCGCGCGCGCGTGGCGGATCAGCGCGTCGCCGTACAGCGTCGGCCGCATCCCGCGCGGCAGGCGTTCGAACAGCACCGCGCCGATCGATTCCTCGAGTTCGCGCAGCAGCTTCGACGCGGCCGGCTGCGTCATGTTCAGCGCGGCCGCCGCGCGGTGAATGCTGCCTTCGTCGGCAAGCGCGACGACCAGCAGAAGCTGGCGCGTCTTCAGGCGGCCACGGTTTCCCCACGGACTGGCTTCGGGCATCGTACGGGTTTATATCGATATCGAATTGGATATCGTAATCGACCAAAACGTCATTAGCGAGTTATCAAAATTCTGCCTAGACTGCGCCGGTATCCCGTCACCACAGGACTGACGATGTCGGCAACAAAACCCAGGCTGCGCTCCGCCCAATGGTTCGGCACGAATGACAAGAACGGCTTCATGTACCGGAGCTGGATGAAGAACCAGGGCATCCCCGATCACGAGTTCGATGGCCGGCCGATCATCGGCATCTGCAATACGTGGTCCGAACTGACGCCGTGCAACGCGCACTTCCGCAAGCTCGCCGAGCACGTGAAGCGCGGGATCTTCGAGGCGGGCGGTTTCCCGGTCGAATTCCCGGTGTTCTCGAACGGCGAATCGAACCTGCGGCCGTCGGCGATGCTCACGCGCAACCTCGCGTCGATGGACGTCGAGGAAGCGATCCGCGGCAACCCGATCGACGCCGTCGTACTGCTCGCCGGCTGTGACAAGACCACGCCCGCGCTGTTGATGGGCGCGGCGAGTTGCGACGTGCCGGCGATCGTCGTGTCGGGCGGCCCGATGCTGAACGGCAAGCTGGAAGGCAAGAACATCGGGTCGGGCACGGCCGTATGGCAGCTGCACGAAGCGCTGAAGGCCGGCGAGATCGACCTGCATCACTTCCTGTCGGCCGAAGCCGGGATGTCGCGCTCGGCCGGCACCTGCAACACGATGGGCACCGCGTCGACGATGGCGTGCATGGCCGAGGCGCTCGGCGTCGCGCTGCCGCACAACGCGGCGATTCCGGCCGTCGATTCGCGCCGCTACGTGCTTGCGCACATGTCCGGCATCCGCATCGTCGAGATGGCGCTCGAAGGGCTCGTGCTGTCGAAGATCCTGACGCGCGCGGCATTCGAGAACGCGATCCGCGCGAACGCGGCGATCGGCGGTTCGACGAATGCGGTGATCCACCTGAAGGCGATCGCGGGCCGCATCGGCGTGCCGCTCGAACTGGAAGACTGGATGCGCATCGGCCGCGACACGCCGACGATCGTCGACCTGATGCCGTCGGGTCGCTTCCTGATGGAGGAGTTCTATTACGCGGGCGGGCTGCCGGCGGTGCTGCGCCGGCTCGGCGAAGGCGGGCTGCTGCCGAACCCGGATGCGCTGACGGTGAACGGCAAATCGCTGTGGGACAACGTGCGCGAAGCGCCGAACTACGACGACGAGGTGATCCGCCCGCTCGACCGGCCGCTGATCGCGGACGGCGGCATCCGCATCCTGCGCGGCAATCTCGCGCCGCGCGGTGCGGTGCTGAAGCCGTCGGCGGCGAGCCCCGAGCTGCTCAAGCATCGCGGCCGCGCGGTGGTGTTCGAGAACTTCGACCACTACAAGGCCACGATCAACGACGAAGCGCTCGACGTCGACGCGAGCTCGGTGCTCGTGCTGAAGAACTGCGGGCCGCGCGGTTATCCGGGGATGGCCGAGGTCGGCAACATGGGGCTGCCGCCGAAGCTGCTGCGCCAGGGCGTGAAGGACATGGTGCGGATTTCCGACGCGCGGATGAGCGGCACCGCGTACGGCACGGTCGTGCTGCACGTCGCGCCGGAGGCCGCCGCCGGCGGGCCGCTCGCGGCCGTGCGCAACGGCGACTGGATCGAGCTCGACTGCGAGGCCGGCACGTTGCATCTCGACATTACGGATGACGAATTGCAGCGCCGCCTGTCGGACGTCGATCCGGCCGCGGCGCCGGGCGTGGCCGGCCAGCTCGGCAAGGGCGGCTACGCGCGGCTGTATATCGATCACGTGCTGCAGGCCGACGAGGGGTGCGACCTCGACTTCCTGGTCGGCACGCGCGGCGCGGACGTGCCGAGCCACTCGCATTGAGCGGCGTGCGCGACACACGGCACAGGTGAAGCAGGACAGACCGGCGACGACGCCGGCGCAGCCCACCCATGGAGACACGATGACGACGACGCAGCACCCGTCCGCGACACCGGCCGCGGCTCAATCCGGCCCGTCGGCCGCCGTCGACGAACGGCGGTTGATGCGCACGCTCACGCGCAGGCTCGTGCCGTTTCTCGCGTTGATCTACGTGGTGGCCTACGTCGACCGCACGGTCGTCGGTTTCGCGAAGCTGTACATGAATGCGGCCGTCGGCCTGGGCGACGCCGCGTACGGGCTCGGCGCGGGGCTGTTCTTCATCGGCTATTTCCTGTGCGAGGTGCCGAGCAATCTCGCACTCGGCCGCTTCGGCGCACGCGTGTGGTTCGCGCGCATTCTCGCGACGTGGGGCGTGATCACGATGGCGATGGCGCTCGTGCAGGGGCCAACCAGCTTCTACGTGCTGCGCTTCCTGCTCGGCGCGGCCGAAGCCGGCCTGTATCCGGGCATCCTGTATTTCCTCACGCAGTGGTTCCCGATGCGCGGCCGCGCGCGTGTGATCGGGCTGCTCGTGCTCGCACAGCCGATCGCCGGCATCGTGACGGGGCCGCTCGCGGGTTGGCTGCTGTCCACGCACGGGCTGTTCGGGCTGTCGAACTGGCAGGCGCTGTTCGTCGCCAGCGGCCTGCCGGCCGTGCTGCTCGTGTGGCCGACGCTGCGGCTGCTGCCCGAATCGCCGGATCGCGCGCGCTGGCTGAACGATGACGAGCGGCGCTGGATCGCGCGCCAGCTCGCCGCCGATCGCGACACGTACCGCCCCGACGCGCACCGCAACCCGCTCGCCACGCTGGCCGATCGGCGCGTGCTGCTGCTCGCGGCGCTGTTCCTGCCGTTCCCGCTGTGCATCTACGGGCTGTCGCTGTGGCTGCCGACGATCATTCACGCGTTCGGCGCGGGCGACACGGCCACCGGCCTGCTGTCCGCCGTGCCTTACCTGTTCGCGGTGGTGGGGCTGCTGGTCGTGCCGCGTCATTCGGATCGCACGCGCGAACGCTACTGGCACATCGTCGTCGTGTCGGCCGCCGCGGCGCTGACGATGGCCGCCAGCGCATGGGCGCGGCAGCCCGCGCTGCAGTTCCTGTTCATCTGCCTCACGGCGTTCTCGCTGTACTCGATCCAGGCCGTCGTCTGGGCGCTGCCCGGCGAGTTCCTGACCGGGACGAGCGCGGCGGTGGGCATCGCCGCGATCAATTCGCTCGCGAATCTCGGCGGCTATGTCGGGCCGTACGGCATCGGCCTGATCAAGCAGGCGACCGGCAGCCTCGCGGCCGGCCTGTATTTCCTCGCGGCGACGCTTTTGTTCGCGATGCTGATCACGTTCGTGGTCCGCGTGACGCTGCGCGCGCCGCAGCCGGCCGCGGGCGTGCTCGCCCGCGAATCCTGAACGCATTGTTTTCCGGCTGAATGCCGCTTCGACCGACGCAGGACCGAACCATGACCTCGAGCAGCACGCCGCGCTATCGCGGCATCTTCCCCGTCGTCCCGACGACGTTTACCGACACCGGCGAGCTCGACCTCGCGAGCCAGAAACGCGCGGTCGATTTCATGATCGACGCGGGCTCGGACGGGCTGTGCATCCTCGCGAACTTCTCCGAGCAGTTCGCGATCACCGACGACGAACGCGACGTGCTCACGCGCACGATCCTCGAACACGTCGCCGGCCGCGTGCCGGTGATCGTCACGACGTCGCACTACAGCACGCAGGTGTGCGCGGCGCGCAGCCTGCGCGCGCAGCAGCTCGGCGCGGCGATGGTGATGGCGATGCCGCCGTATCACGGCGCGACGTTCCGCGTGCCGGAGGCGCAAATCTTCGATTTCTATGCGCGTGTGTCCGACGCGATCGAGATTCCGATCATGATCCAGGACGCACCCGCGAGCGGCACCGCGCTCGCGGCGCCGTTCCTCGCGCGGATGGCGCGCGAGATCGAGCAGGTCGCGTACTTCAAGATCGAGACGCCCGGCGCCGCGAACAAGCTGCGCGAGCTGATCCGGCTCGGCGGCGATGCGATCGAGGGGCCGTGGGACGGCGAGGAGGCGATCACGCTGCTCGCCGACCTTCATGCGGGCGCGGCCGGCGCGATGACGGGCGGTGCGTATCCGGACGGCATCCGGCCGATCCTCGAAGCGTGGCGCGAAGGGCGCCACGACGACGCGTACGCGCGCTACCAGGCATGGCTGCCGCTGATCAATCACGAGAACCGCCAGTCCGGGATCCTCACCGCGAAGGCGCTGATGCGCGAAGGCGGCGTGATCGCGTGCGAGCGGCCGCGGCATCCGATGCCGGAACTGCATCCGGACACGCGCGCGGAGCTGCTCGCGATCGCGCGCCGGCTCGATCCGCTCGTGCTGCGCTGGGCGCACTGAGCGATACGCGAAGGAGACATGCACGATGAATGATCAGGTTTCGCTGGGCGTCGTCGGGATCGGCAAGATCGCGCGCGACCAGCATCTTCCGGCGATCGCCGCCGAACCGGGCTTCGCGTTGGCGGCCTGCGCGAGCCGCCACGCGGAAGTCACCGGCGTGCGCAACTATCGCGACCTCCGCGCGCTGCTGGCCGCCGAGCGCGAGCTCGACGCCGTGTCGCTGTGCGCGCCGCCGCAGGTGCGCTACGCGCAGGCGCGTGCTGCACTCGAAGCCGGCAAGCACGTGATGCTCGAGAAGCCGCCGGGCGCGACGCTCGGCGAAGTGGCCGCGCTGGAGGCGCTCGCGCGCGAACGCGGCCTTACGCTGTTCGCGACCTGGCATTCGCGCTGCGCGAGCGCGGTGGAGCCCGCCCGCGCATGGCTCGCCGCGCGCACGATCCGCGCGGTGCAGGTGCGCTGGAAAGAGGACGTGCGGCGCTGGCATCCGGGGCAGCAGTGGATCTGGGAGCCGGGCGGCCTCGGCGTGTTCGATCCGGGCATCAACGCGTTGTCGATCGTCACGCGGATCCTGCCGCGCGAGCTCGTGCTGCGCGAGGCGACGCTCATCGTGCCGAGCGACGTGCAGACGCCGATCGCGGCCGAACTCGATTGCGCGGATACCGACGGCGTGCCGGTGCGCGCGGAATTCGACTGGCGGCACGGCCCGGTCGAGCAGTGGGAGATCGCGGTCGATACGGCCGACGGCGTGCTCGCGATCAGCCGCGGCGGCGCGCAATTGTCGATCGCGGGCGAGCCGGTCGAGCTTGGGCCGGAACGCGAGTATCCGGCGCTGTACGCGCACTTCCGCGCGCTGATCGCGCGCGGCGCAAGCGATGTCGACGTGCGGCCGCTGCGGCTCGTTGCCGATGCGTTTCTGTTCGGGCGGCGCGTCCAGACCGACGCGTTCGGCCGATGACCGTGCCGACGCGCTGCGCCGCGACCGCGCACGACGAATGATGAAGACCCCAGTCGATACAAGGAGACACGACATGAATCGCACGATTCGCCGCCATACCCTGCGCGCGCTGCTGGCCGCGCTTTGCATCGCGCCGCTCGGCATGCAGGGCGCCGCGCACGCCGACGCGCCGCTGAAGATCGGCTTCCTGGTGAAGATGCCCGAGCAGGCCTGGTTCATCAACGAGCAGAACGCGGCGGCCGCGCTCGGCCAGAAGGAGAATTTCTCGGTCGTGAAGATCGGCACGCCCGACGGCGAGAAGGTGCTGGCCGCGATCGACAACCTCGGCTCGCAAGGCGCGCAGGGCTTCGTGATCTGCGCGCCGGACGTGCGCCTCGGCCCGGCGATCGCCGCACGCGCGAAGCGCTACAACATGAAGTTCGTGACCGTCGACGACCAGCTCGTCGATTCGACCGGCAAGCCGCTGCCGAACGTGCCGCACCTCGGGATGTCGGCGACCAAGATCGGCAACCAGGTCGGCCAGGCCATTGCCGACGAGATGAAGCGGCGCGGCTGGAAGCCCGAGGAAGTCGGCGCGCTGCGGATCACGAACTACGAGCTGCCGACCGCGAAGCTGCGCACCGACGGCGCGACGCAGGCGCTGCTCGCGAACGGCTTCCGCAAGGAGAACATCTTCGATGCGCCGCAGAAGACAACCGACGACGAAGGCGGCTTCAGTGCGGCAGCTCCGGTGCTCGCGCGCCATCCGAACGTGAAGAAGTGGGTGGTCTACGCGCTGAACGAGGAAACCGTGCTCGGCGCGGTGCGCGCGACGGAGCAGCTGCACATCCCGGCGACGGACGTGATCGGCGTCGGCATCAACGGCGCGGGCGAGGCGTTCGCCGAATTCCAGAAGAAGGAGCCGACCGGCTTCTACGGGACGATCGCCGTCAGCTCGACGAACCACGGCAAGGACAGCACGCAGAACCTCGTCGAGTGGATCCGCAACGGCAAGACGCCGCCGCCCGACACGCAGACGAGCGGCAAGCTGATGACGCGCGCGAACTGGCAGGCCGTGCGCGCCGAGCTCGGCATCTGAGCGGTGCGAGGCGAAAACGCGATGACGATGCAGACGATGACGGCCGTGTCCCGCCACGACGACGGTGAAGCCGGCGCACTGCCACAGGACGCCCCGCTGCTCGCGCTCGACGGCATCACGGTGACGTTCCCGGGCGTGCGCGCGCTCGACGCCGTGTCGCTGTCGGTGCGTGCCGGCGAAGTGCACGGGCTGATGGGCGAGAACGGCGCGGGGAAATCGACGCTGCTGAAGGTGCTGTCCGGCGTGAACCAGCCGCAGGCCGGCACGTTGACGCTGAACGGCGCGGTGCAGCGTTTCGCGTCGACGCGCGCGGCGCTGGAGGCCGGCATCGCGATCATCTACCAGGAGCTGCATCTGGTGCCGGAGCTGACGGTCGCGGAGAACCTGATGCTCGGGCAACTGCCGAGCCGGCTCGGCGTGGTCGACGAACGCACGCTCGCCGCGCGTGCACTCGATGCGCTGGAGCGGCTCGGCGAGCACATCGATCCGGGCACCCCGGTGAAGTACCTGTCGATCGGCCAGCGCCAGATGATCGAGATCGGCAAGGCGCTGATGCGCGACGCGCGCGTGATCGCGTTCGACGAGCCGACGAGTTCGCTGTCCGCGCGCGAGACCACGCAGTTGTTCCGGATCATCCGTGCGTTGCGCGCGGAAGGCCGCGCGATCATCTACGTCACGCACCGGATGGAGGAAGTCTACGAACTGTGCGACCGCGTGACCGTGTTTCGCGACGGCCGCCGCATCGACACGTTCGATTCCGTCGCCGATCTCGATCGCGACCGCTTGATCGGCTGCATGGTCGGCCGCTCGATCGAGGACGTGTACGGCTACCGGCCGCGCGCGGCCGGCGACGTGCTGATCGAGGCGAAAGGGCTGGCGGGGCCCGGGTTGTCCGAGCCCGTGTCGTTCACCGCGCGGCGCGGCGAGATCGTCGGCTTCTTCGGGCTCGTCGGCGCGGGCCGCTCGGAGCTGATGAAGCTGCTGTACGGCGCCGCGCGCCCGAGCGCGGGACATGTCGAACTGAACGGGAAGCGGGTGGCGTTCGGGAGCCCGCGCGACGCGGTACGCGCCGGCCTCGCGCTGTGCCCGGAAGACCGCAAGCAGGAGGGCATCGTTGCGATCGCGTCGGTGGCCGACAACCTGAACATCAGCGCGCGCCGGCATTTCAGCCCGGCGCGCATGTTGCTCGACACGCGGCGCGAGCGCGAGCTCGTGCAACGCTACATCGAGCGGCTCGCGATCAAGACCCGCGACGGCGATACGCCGATCGGCGCGCTGTCGGGCGGCAACCAGCAGAAGGTCGTGCTCGCGCGCTGGCTGGCCGAACGCATCGACGTGTTCCTGATGGACGAGCCGACGCGCGGCATCGACGTCGGCGCGCGCGCGGAAATCTACAACCTGTTCTACGAACTCGCGGAAGCGGGGCGCACGGTGATCCTCGTGTCGAGCGATCTGGCCGAGGTGATCGGCGTGTCGGACCGGATCATCGTGATGAAGGAAGGACGGATCGCGGGCGAGGTCGCGAAGGCGCAGGCGACGCCCGACGCGCTGATCAAGCTCGCGCTGCCGCGCTAGCGCCCCGCAACGATCAACCGGAATGCAAATGACATGAGCCAGGCAATGCAACCCCAACGTACCTCTCCGTCCCCCGATGCCGCCGCCGCGCCCATGCGGGCGCGCGGCGGCGTGTGGCAACTGATCAACCGCTCCGGCATCGTGATGGTGTTTCTCGTGCTGTTCGCGACGCTGTCGCTGACCGTGCCGGACTTCCTCACGCCGCGCAACATCCAGGGCCTGCTGCTGTCGGTCACGCTGATCGGCTCGATCGCGGTGACGATGATGTTCGTGCTCGCGCTCGGCGAGGTCGACCTGTCGGTCGCGTCGATCGTCGCGTTCTCGGGCGTCGTCGCGTCGACACTGATCACCGCGACGCACAGCGTGCTGTTCGGCACCGTGGCCGGCGTGCTCGCGGGCGGCGCGGTCGGGCTCGTGAACGGCGTGCTGATCGCGCGCTACCGGATCAATTCGCTGATCGTCACGCTCGCGATGATGGAAGTCGTGCGCGGGCTCGCGTTCATCACGTCGAACGGCGATGCGGTGATGATCTCCGAGGAACGTTTCTTCGAACTCGGGGCCGGCTCGTTCCTCGGCATCTCGTATCCGATCTGGAGCAACATCGTCGGCTTCGTCGTGTTCGGCTTCCTGCTGCGCAAGACGGTGTTCGGCAAGAACGTGCTCGCCGTCGGCGGCAACGGCGAGGCAGCGCTGCTCGCGGGGCTGCCGGTGATGCGCATCAAGATCACAGTGTTCGTGCTGCAGGGGCTCGTGACGGGCTTCGCCGGCGTGATGCTCGCGTCGCGGATGAGCCTCGGCGATCCGAAGACGTCGGTCGGCCTCGAACTCGGCGTGATCTCCGCATGCGTGCTCGGCGGCGTGTCGCTGACGGGCGGCGTCGCGACGATCTCCGGCGTGCTGGTCGGCGTGCTGATCATGGGCGCGGTGCAGGACGCGATGAGCCTGCTGAACGTGCCGACGTTTTACCAATATCTGATACGCGGCGGAATTCTGTTGCTCGCGGTGCTGTTCGACCAGTATCGTCGCAACCAGCGGCGCGCGATGAAGATCTGACCGGCAGCGCGCCGCCTGCGAACGCGACGTATATTCGCGACAGATACTGGGAGACGGCATGCAACAGAATCATCCGGCCGCGTCGGCGACGCTGCTGGCCGACAGCCGCAACACGCTCGGCGAAGGCGCGACGTGGTGCGATGCGACGCACGCGCTGTACTGGACGGACATCGAAGGCGCGCAGTTGTGGCGATGCCGCGCGGACGGCTCCGGCCTCACGCCGTGGCCGATGCCCGAGCGGCTCGCGTGTTTCGCGCTGACCGGCGATCCGGACGTGCTGCTCGTCGGGCTCGCGACGCATCTCGCGTTCTTCGACCTGCGCAGCGGCGCGTTCACGCGGATCGTCGACGTCGAACCCGACCTGCCGACGCGGCTGAACGACGGGCGCTGCGACCCGTTCGGCGCGTTCGTGTTCGGGATGAAGGACGAAGGCGGCGAGCCGCCGCGCGCGGTCGGCGGGTTCTACCGGCTGAAGCCGGATCTCACGCTCGAACGGCTCGCGCTGCCGCCGGCGGCGATCGCGAACAGCATCGCGTTCTCGCCGGACGGTTCGAAGATGTATTTCTGCGATTCGCTCGTGCGCGAGATTTTCGTCTGCGATTACCGCGCGGGCGGCGACGTCGCGAACGTGCGGCCGTTCGCGCGCCTGACAGACGCGGAAGGCGACCCCGACGGCTCGACGATCGATCGCGACGGCGGCCTGTGGAACGCGCAGTGGGGCGGGCGACGGGTGGTGCGCTACGGGCCGGACGGCATCGAGACGGCGCGCGTCGACGTGCCGACCGCGCAGCCGAGCTGCACGGCGCTCGATGGCGAAGGCCGCCTGTACGTGACGAGCGCGCGCGTCGGGTTGAGCGACGACGCGCTGGCAAGCGATGCGCATGCGGGCGGCGTGTTCGTCGCGCAGACGCGGCACGCGGGGCTGCCGACCGCGCGGTTCACGCCGAAGCGCGCCATCTGAGCGTTTCGGCGCGGCCAGCGGCCGGCGGGCGCGGCATCGTCGCACGACCGCGCCGGCCGCGCCTGCCGCCGCGCCACGATCGGCGCATTCACCACTTGGCGCGTCACGCGCGCGGCGCGTCGAGCCCCAACCCCAGTAACGCCACCGCGTTGTCCTTCAGGATCAGCGGGTGCACGTCGGGCCGGAACCCGGCGCCGTGGAAATCCTCCAGCCAGCGATCCGGCCGGATCAGCGGAAAATCCGACGCGAACAGCACCTTGTGCCTGAGCAGCGTGTTTGCGTACTTCACCAGCTCCGGCGAGAAATACTTCGGCGACCATCCCGACAGATCGATGTAGACGTTCGGCTTGTGCAGCGCGATCGACAGCGCTTGCTCCTGCCACGGCCACGACGGGTGCGCGATCACGATCTTCATGTCCGGGAAGTCGGCGGCGACGTCGTCGAGATGGATCGGTTCGGAGTACTTCAGACGCAACCCGCCGCCGCCGCGCATGCCCGACCCCATCCCCGAATGCCCGCTGTGGAACACGGCCGGCAGCCCGTATTCGGCGATCACCTCGTAGATCGGATACGCGAGCCGGTCGTTCGGAAAGCACCCCTGCATCGTCGGGTGGAACTTGAAGCCCTTCACGCCGTGTTCTTCGATCAGGCGGCGCGCCTCGCGCGCGCCGAAGCGGCCCTTGTGCGGGTCGATGCTCGCGAACGCGATCATCACGTCGGCGTTCTCCTGCGCGAACTGCGCGATCTCCTCGTTCGGAATGCGGCGCCGGCCGATGTTCGTCTCGCAGTCGACGGTGAACATCACGAAGCCGATGCGACGCTCGCGGTAGTACGCGATCGTCTCCGGAATCGTCGGCCGGCGGCCCTGCTTCAGCACCGTGCCGAAGTACTTGTCGGCCGCATCGTCGAATGCCTTCGCGAACAGGTCGGGCGGCTGGCAGCACGACACTTCGGCATGCACGTGCGTGTCGATGGCGATCAGGTTGCGGATGTCCAAGCGTGTCTCCTCATGTCGTGAAACGCAGGCGCCGCGCGGCGCGAAACCGCGCGTTCGTGCCCGTTTAGGGGTTTGTCCCGAGCCGCTTCCATTCTACTTTACATATCAGGTTACCTGATAGTAAATTGGCATCGAGTCGCGTAGGGCGGCACGGTCATTGGAGAACGAAGATGAGTTACGAAGGTCGCTGGAAAACGGTGAAGGTCACGGTCGAAGGCGGAATCGCGTGGGTTACGCTGAACCGCCCGGACAAGCGCAACGCGATGAGCCCGACGCTGAACACGGAGATGATCGACGTGCTGGAAGCGGTCGAGCTCGACGCCGAGGCGCAGGTGCTCGTGCTGACCGGCGAGGGCGATGCCTGGACGGCCGGGATGGACCTGAAGGAGTATTTCCGCGAAGTGGACGCGGGCCCGGAGATCCTGCAGGAGAAGATCCGCCGCGACGCGAGCCGCTGGCAGTGGCAACTGCTGCGCATGTATTCGAAGCCGACGATCGCGATGGTCAACGGCTGGTGTTTCGGCGGCGGCTTCTCGCCGCTCGTCGCGTGCGATCTCGCGATCGCGGCCGACGAAGCCGTGTTCGGGCTGTCGGAGATCAACTGGGGCATCCCGCCGGGCAACCTCGTCAGCAAGGCGATGGCGGATACCGTCGGGCATCGCGAGGCGCTGTACTACATCATGACCGGCGATACCTTCACCGGGCAGCAGGCCGCGAAGATGGGGCTCGTCAACAAGAGCGTGCCGCGTGCGCAACTGCGCGACGAAGTGCTGGCGCTCGCCGCGAAGCTGCTCGACAAGAATCCGGTCGTGATCCGCAATGCGAAGCACGGCTTCAAGCGCTGCCGCGAACTGACGTGGGAGCAGAACGAGGACTACCTGTACGCGAAGCTCGACCAGGCGAACTACCGCGATCCGGAAGGCGGCCGCGAGCAGGGCCTCAAGCAGTTCCTCGACGACAAGAGCATCAAGCCGGGCCTGCAGGCGTACAAGCGCTGACGCGCGACGCGGCACGCAACCGGACTGAGCGGAGACAGCGAAATGCACGAAGTGAGTTTGTTGATCGACGGCGTGTCGCGCGGCGCGTCGGATGGCGGCACGTTCGACCGGATCGATCCGGCGACGGGACAGGTGGCGTCGTGCGCCGCCGCGGCGACGCTCGCCGATGCGGATGCCGCGGTCGCGGCGGCCGCGCGCGCGTTTCCCGCATGGGCGGCGCTCGCGCCGACCGAGCGCCGCCGGCGGCTGCTCGCGGCGGCCGACCGGATGGACGCGCGCGCCGGCGAATTCATCGAGACCGGCCGTGCCGAAACCGGCGCGATGGCGAACTGGTACGGCTTCAACGTGATGCTCGCGGCGAACATGCTGCGCGAGGCCGCCGCGATGACGACGCAGATCGACGGCGCGGTGATCCCGTCCGACGTGCCGGGCAGCCTCGCGATGGCGGTGCGCCAGCCGTGCGGCGTCGTGCTCGGCATCGCGCCGTGGAACGCGCCGGTGATTCTCGCGACCCGCGCGCTCGCGATGCCGCTCGCGTGCGGCAACACGGTCGTGCTGAAGGCGTCCGAAGGCTGCCCGGGCGTGCACCGGCTGATCGGCAGCGTGCTGCAGGACGCGGGGCTCGGCGACGGCGTCGTCAACGTGATCACGCACGCGCCGCAGGATGCCCCCGCGATCGTCGAACGATTGATCGCGAACCCGGCGGTGCGGCGTGTCAACTTCACCGGCTCGACGCGCGTCGGCCGGATCGTCGCGATGCTCGCCGCGCAGCACCTGAAGCCGGCGCTGCTTGAACTCGGCGGCAAGGCGCCGGTGCTCGTGCTCGACGACGCGGATCTCGATGCGGCGGTCGACGCGGTCGCGTTCGGCGCGTTCTTCAACCAGGGCCAGATCTGCATGTCGACCGAGCGTGTGATCGTCGACCGGACAGTCGCCGATGCATTCGTCGAACGGCTCGTCGCGAAGGCGCGTACGCTGAAGGCGGGCAACCCGGCCGCGCCGGGCGTCGTGCTCGGCACGCTGGAAAGCGCGGCGGCCGCGCAGCGGATCGCGGCGCTGGTCGCCGACGCGCGCGCGCACGGCGCGGCGTTGCCGCTCGGCTGCGAAGTGGACGGCGCGGTGATGCAGCCGACGATCGTCGATGGCGTCACGCGCGACATGAAGCTCTACGCGGACGAATCGTTCGGGCCGGTCGTGACCGTGCAGCGCGTCGACGGCGACGAGGCGGCGCTTGCCGCCGCGAACGACAGCGAATACGGGCTGTCGGCCGCGGTGTTCAGCCGCGACATCGCACGCGCGATGCAGGTCGCGAAGCGGATCGAGTCGGGCATTTGCCACATCAACGGCCCGACCGTGCACGACGAGGCGCAGATGCCGTTCGGCGGCGTGAAGGCGAGCGGCTACGGCCGGTTCGGCAGCAAGGCGTCGATCGCCGAATTCACCGACCTGCGCTGGATCACCGTGCAGACCGCGCCGCGCCACTACCCGATCTGAGCGGGCCGCCGCATCGCGGCACCGACAACGACACAATGAAGTTTCCGCCGCGCGCTGCCAGCGCGCAGGCGGAACCGACTGGAGACAGACCTTGGATGCGGATCCGACCCAACTGCACGGCACTGCCGCCGTGCAGCCCGCCCCTGCCGGCTACCGCCCCGTCGCGATCGGTGCGGCACCGCCCGACATCGCGCAGCGCGACGGCTGCTGGACCCTGTGTGCATCGACCGCGCTCGGCGCGTATCCGCGTCGGCTGACCGATCGGCTCGTCAGCGGTGCGCAAGCGCACCCGGATCGCTGGCTCGTCGCGCGGCGCGGCCCCGACGGCGCGTGGATCGGCATCAGCTATGCGCAGATGCTCGAACGCGCGCGCGTGATCGGCCAGGCGCTGCTCGATCGCGGGCTGTCGGCCGAGCGGCCGGTCGCGATCCTGTCCGGCAACGATCTCGAACACCTGCAGGTGGCGTTCGGCGCAATGTGGGCCGGCGTTCCGTATGCGCCGCTGTCGCCCGCGTATTCGCTCGTGTCGAGCGACTACGGCAAGCTCCGTCACGCGCTGGCGCTGCTGACGCCGGGGCTCGTGTTTGCCGCCGATGGCGATGCGTTCCGCGCCGCGCTCGATGCGACGGTGCGGCCCGACGTCGAGCGCGTGGTCGTGTCGGCGCCGGACGGGATGCGCGGCGTCACGCGCTTCGCGTCGCTGCTCGACACCGCGCCGGGCAGCGTCGACGCCGCGCACGAGGCGATCTCGGGCGACACGATCGCCAAGTTCCTGTTCACGTCCGGTTCGACGCGGCTGCCGAAGGCGGTGCCGACCACGCACCGGATGCTGTGCAGCAACCAGCAGATGCTGCTCGAAACGTTTCCGCAATTCGGCATCGAGCCGCCGGTGCTGGTCGACTGGCTGCCGTGGAACCACACTTTCGGCGGCAGCCACAACGTCGGGATTGCGCTGTACAACGGCGGCACGCTGTACATCGACGATGGCAAGCCGGTCGCCGGCAAGTTCGACGAGACGCTGCGCAACCTGCGCGAGATTGCGCCGACGGTGTACTTCAACGTGCCGAAAGGCTGGGAGGAGCTGACCATCGCGCTCGAAACGGACGCGGCGCTGCGCGCGACCTTCTTCTCGCGGGTGAAGATGTATTTCTTCGCGGGCGCGGGGCTGTCGCAGGCCGCGTGGGACCGGCTCGAGCGCGTGACGCTCGCGCACTGCGGCGAGCGCATCCGGATCATGGCGGGCCTCGGGATGACCGAGGCCGCGCCGTCGTGCATGTTCACCACCGGGCCGATGTCGGGCGCCGGCTACATCGGCCTGCCCGCGCCCGGCTGCGACGCGAAGCTGGTGCCGGTCGACGGCAAGCTCGAGGCGCGCTTTCGCGGCCCGAACGTGATGGCCGGCTACTGGCGCGCGAGCGGCGGCGACGCGCGCGAGGTGTTCGACGACGAAGGCTACTACCGCAGCGGCGACGCGGTGCGCTTCGTCGACCCGCAGCGTCCGGAGATCGGGCTGATGTTCGACGGCCGGATCGCCGAGGATTTCAAGCTGTCGACGGGAACCTTCGTGAGCGTCGGGCCGATGCGCGCGCGGATCGTGTCGAACGGCGCGCCGTACGTGCAGGACGCGGTCGTGACCGGGATGAATCGCGACGACGTCGGCGCGATGATCTTCCCGCGCGTCGACGATTGCCGCCGCCTCGCGGGCGCGGGGCCGGACGCCGACGTGCGCGCCGTGCTGCAGGCGCCGGCCGTGCGCGCGTTCTTTGCGGACCTGTTGCAGCGGCTGAACCGCGACGCGACCGGCAGCGCGACGTTCATCACGCGGCTGTGCCTGCTCGACACGCCGCCGTCGCTCGATCTCGGCGAAATCACCGACAAGGGGTCGATCAACCAGCGCGCGGTGCTGACGCAGCGCGCGGCGGTGGTCGAAGCGATGTATGCGCGCGACGCGGCCGATGCCGGCGTGATCGTCGCCGGCGCGGCGCGCGGCGCGTAAGGCGCGCACGATGAGTACCGGATATCGCGCGCCGCTGCGCGACATGCTGTTCGTGATCGACGAATGGCTCGATGCACCGGCGCTGTGGCGCCGCGTGCCCGAATGGACGGATCTCGATGCGTCGATCGCGCAGCAGGTGCTCGACGAGGCCGCGCGCTTCGTGACCGGGCGCATCGCGCCGCTCGACGCGAGCGGCGATCTCGACGGCTGCCGGTTCGACCGTGGCGACGTGACGGTGCCGGACGGCTTTCGCGACGCGTATCGCGACTACGTCGACGCCGGCTGGCCGACACTCGCGCTCGATCCGGACTGCGGCGGGCAGGGCCTGCCGCATCTGCTCGACGTCGCGCTGCAGGAAATGCTTGCCGCGGCGAACCATGCGTGGCTGATGTCGCCGGGGCTCACGCACGGCGCGGTCGCGTGCCTGCGCGCGCACGGCTCGGAGCGGTTGAAGCGCGACGTGCTGCCCAAGATAGCGAGTGGCGAATGGCTGACGACGATGTGCCTGACCGAGCCGCAGGCCGGCAGCGATCTCGGCCTGTTGCGCACGCGGGCGGTGCCCGATCCGGCCGTCGGCGGCTACCGGATCAGCGGCAGCAAGCTGTTCGTTACCGGCGGCGAGCACGACCTGACCGACAACATCGTGCACCTCGTGCTCGCGCGGCTGCCCGATGCGCCGGCGGGCACGAAAGGCCTGTCGCTGTTCGTCGTGCCGAAGTGGCGCGACGGCCCGGCCGGGCGCGAGCGCAATGGCGTCTGGTGCGACGGCATCGAGAAAAAGATGGGACTGAAGGCGAGCCCGACCTGCGCGATGCGCTTCGACGAGGCTGTCGGCTGGCTCGTTGGCGAGCCGCATCGCGGCCTCGCGTCGATGTTCGTGATGATGAACGCCGCGCGGCTGCAGGTCGCGATGCAGGGTGTCGGGCATGCGCAAAGCGCGTGGCAGGCCGCGTCGGCCTATGCGCACGAACGCGTGCAAGGGCGCGCGGCCGGCACGGCGGCGCCGATCGCGGCGCACCCGGCAATCCGCCGCATCCTGCTCGACGCGCAAGCAATCGTCGAAGGCGAGCGGGCGATCGGCTACTGGATCGCGCACGGGCTCGACATCGCCGCGCACGATCCGGAGCTGCCGCGGCGGCAGGCCGCGTCGCGGCTCGCGTCGCTGCTCACGCCGGTCGCGAAGGCGTTTTTCACCGCGAACGGATTCGCGGCCGCGTCGAACGCGCTGCAGGTGTTCGGCGGGTACGGCTACATCCACGAATACGGGATCGAGCAGACGGTGCGCGATTGCCGCGTGTCGATGCTCTACGAAGGGACGAACGAGATCCAGGCGATCGACCTGCTGGTGCGCAAGGTGCTGGCCGATCGAGGCGAAGCGCTCGGCATGCTGCTCGATCTCGTGCGGGCGGAGGCGGCGCGCTGTGTCGATAGTACGGGCGAGCGCGTGCGGGATGCGGGCGCACGGGTCGCCGCGTGCTGCGCGGACGTCGAACGCGTGACAGCCGACGTAATGCGCACGAGCGCGGTCGAACCCGATCTGCCGTATCGCGTCGCGGACGACTATCTCGCGCTGCTCGGGTGGCTGCTGCTCGCGTTCGCGTGGGCGCGCACGCTGCGCATCGTCGGCGACGCGCCGTGCGACGATCCGTTCCGCACGGACAAGCGCGCGCTCGGCGCTTACTTCTTCGACTATCCGCTGGCGGCGTTCGCGCATCGGCTCGCGCTCGTCGAGGCCGGGTGCCGGGCGTCGTTGCCGGTTGCCGGGGCTCAAAGCCGGCCGTCGGCGTGAACGGGCGGCGGGCGGCGCGTCCGCCGCGCCGCACGCACTTTCACAGATCCAGCACCAGCAGCGGCGAGACCGCGCGTGAACAGCACGGCAGCATCTGATCGTTGGCCGCGCGTTCGTCGTCGGTCAGGTAGACGTCGCGATGATCGGGCGTGCCGGACAGCACGCGCGTGAGACAGGTGCCGCACACGCCCTGCTCGCACGACACCGGCACCTCGATTCCGCAGCCGCGCAGCGCTTCGACGATCGTCGTGCCGGCCGGCACGTCGACGACGCGGCCCGATTGCGCGAGCGATACCTGGAACGCCTGGTCGCCTCCCTCTTCGCCCGGGGCGGCTGCGGCGTCCACGCCTGAGTTGGCCGCACCTACGCCGGCCACACCGAAATACTCCCGATGCACGTTCGCCGGATCCCAGCCGGCCTGCGCGGCCGCCGCGAGCACGGCGCCGATGAACCCGCCGGGGCCGCACACGTACAGATGCGTCCCCGCATCGGGCTTCGCGAGCACCTGCGCGAAATCGATGCGCCGGCCGTCCGGCGCATCGTCGAACCAGAGCCGCGTGCGGGCCTTGAGCCCGGGCGCGTCGAGCCGGTCGAGGAACGCGGCGCGTGCCGGCTCGCGCGCGCAGTAATGCAGCTCGAACGACTGGCCGGTGTCGATCAGGTGCGCGGCCATGCTGAGCAGCGGCGTGATCCCGATGCCGCCCGCGAGCAGCACGGTGTGCGCGGCACGCGGGTCGAGCGGGAAGTGGTTGCGCGGCGCGCTGATGTCGAGCGTCGTGCCGGGCTCGCATGCGTGCATCGCGAGCGAGCCGCCGCGCGACGCGGGCTCGCGCAGCACGCCGAGCCGGTAGACGCCCGTCTCCGACGGGCTGTTGCACAGCGAATACTGGCGGACGAAGCCGCCGACGTGGACGTCGATATGCGCGCCGGCCGTGAATGGCGGCAGCGCCGCGCCGTCTGCCGGCGCGAGTTCGAACGCGCAGATGTCGGTCGCGACGGGAAGTTTGCGGATGAGCGTGACTTTCATGGGGAAGGGTGAAGTAGGCGTGCCGCGCCGCCATGCGGCGGCGGCGCGGCATGCGGTCAGCACGGCAGCGCGGCGGCGCGCTCCTGGTCGATCAATCGGTCGAGCACGCGTCGCGACTGCACGCCGCCCGCGTCGATGTTCAGCTTCAGCAGCGGCCGGTCCGGCCAGCGCAGCAGGTTGCGCTGCTGCGCTTCGAGCATGTCGAGATCCTCGGCGAAGATCGCGCCCTGCCCGTTGCGGATCGTCTCGGTCAACGCGCGGTCGTCCACCGCGAAGCTGCGCGCCATCCCCCAGAAGTACCAGATCGACGTCTCGGTTTCCGGCGTGATGAAATCGACGACGATGCTCGACACCTTGTCGCGCGGGTCTGCGTGATAGCCGCCCTTGCCCGCATGCGCGACGCCCACTTCGATCATCACGTGGCTCGGCGGCGTGAAATGGCAGATCTGCCAGCGATCGCAGCGCACGTCGTCGGCGAGCCCGTTGCCGCGCAGCGCGGCAGCCCAGAACGGCGGCGGCACGATGCCTTCCATGAAGCGGCTGGTCGTGACCGTGTCGCCGTTCACCTTGGTTGCGGGCGGCGCTTCCTCGATCTCCGGCTGCCCGATGCTCGATGCATGCACGTAGGTCTCGTGCGTGAGGTCCATCAGGTTGTCGATCATCAGCCGGTAATCGCAGTCGATGTGATAGAGGCCGCCGCCATACGCCCAGCCCGGATCGTCGGCCCAGTGGAGCGGGTGGATCGCCGCCGGATCGGCCTGGGCCGGGTCGCCCGGCCACACCCACACGAAGCCGTGCCGCTCGACGGCCGGATAGCGGCGGATCGCCGGAATGCCGCCGACACGCTGGCACGGCATGCTCGTGCACTTGCCGTCCGCGCCCATCGTCAGCCCGTGATAGCCGCACACGAGCCGGCCGTCGCGCACGGTGCCGAGCGACAGCGGCGCGCCGCGGTGCGGGCAGAAATCCTCGAGCGCGGCGACCGCGCCGTCCGCGTCGCGAAAGAACACCATGCGTTCGCCGCAAATCTGCCGCCCCAGCGGCTTGCCGGCGAATTCGTCCGGCGTGCAGGCCACATACCACGCGTTTTTCAGGAACATGCGTCTCCTCCATGGCGTGTCCCCACGCCGTGTCTATCGTCGGATGAGCGGCGCGTCGTGCGCCGCGCGAAGGTGCCGCGCGCCGGTCAGCCGGCGTCGCGGCGAATCAGGTTGCCGCCCTTGAGCTTCGTCATCGCGCGCTGGCTGTCGAGCACGCGCCGCAGGTTGTCGTGCGCGATCTGCGCGTGTTCGCGCATCAGCGCTTCGGCGCGCGCGCCCTGGCGGCGTTCGATCGCGTCGAGCACCGCGCGATGCTGGGCTTGCGCGACGATCAGCGTTTCGCGCGCGCGCGGATCGAGCGACTGCACGACGACGAACGCGCTCGCGGACGCGAACGGCAACGTCGCGACCTTGTCGATCTGCCGCGCGACGACGTCGCTGCCGGCCGCTGCCGCGAGCAGCCGGTGGAAACGGGCATTCGCGTCGACGTAGCGCGAGAACGTGTCGTCGGTCAGCGGGCCGGCGAGCAGCACGTCGATCTCGTCGGCGCACGCGTGCAGGCCGTGCAGCATCGACGGCGGCACGCCGCGTTCGGCCGCGAACCGCGCGGCGAGCCCTTCGAGCGTGCCGCGCAGTTCGATCGCATCGCCGATCTCGCGCGCCGAAAACGCGCGCACCGCAAACCCGCCGGTCGAAATCGGCTCGACCAGCCCTTCCTCCTGAAGCCGGATCAGCGCCGCCCGAACCGGCGTGCGCGATACGCCGAGCCGCTCGACGACCCACAGTTCGGAAATGCGTGCACCGGGCGCGAGCTCTCCGCCGACGATGAGCTCGCGCAGGCCGAGCAGCGTGCGGACCGTTTGCGACGGGGAAGCGGCGCGGGTGTCGGAAGTCGGAGCGTCGAGGTCGGTCATGGCGGATATCGGGGGCAGTGCCGCATTGCCGGGGCAGGCGTGCGGAGTTATCAGGTTACTTGATAAAATTGTATACATCGCTGCCGTGTGTTCAAGTTGAATCGTGCAAATCAGCGGGTAAACCACGAGCGAAACCTGCTAGGCGGGCTGATGTTGTATACAGTGCGCCGGTCGCCACGAATCAGGCGATGCGAGCCTGTCCGCCATGCGGGCCGCGTGAGGTAAGATGGCCCGCGATATTCCTCCCGACACCTTCATGAGTTCGACTCCCGTCAAACCGGCCGGCGCGAAACGCGCTGCCCGTGCCACCGAGGCCAGGCCGCCCATGCGTGCCCAGCAGCGGCTGACCTACCTGATCGGCAATCTCGATCGGCTGCTGCGCCGCCAGATGAGCGATGCGCTCGCCCCGCTCGGCGTGACGCTCGCGCAATACACGGCGCTGTCGGTGCTCGAGGCGCGCGGCGCGCTGTCCAATGCGCAGCTCGCGGTGCGCTCGTTCATCACGCCGCAATCCGCCAACGAGGTGATGGTCGCGATGGCGGCGCGAGGTTTCGTCACGCGCGAGGCCGATCCGAATCATGGCCGCGTGATCCTGCTGCGCCTGACCGACGAAGGTTCGGCGATCCTGCGCGAATGCGAACGGGTGCTGCGGCCGCTCGAACGGCGGATGCTCGGCGACGACCTCACCGCCGCCGACGCCGCGCAGGTCCAGCGCACGCTCGAGCTGTTCGTGCGCAACCTGCGCGACTGAACCACACGTTCGCTTCACTCGTCGTTCCGCACGGCCTTGCCCGGCCGGCTTCCGCGTGCGTTGCGGGTTAACACCGGCGCACCGCACACTTGAAATATCAGGTTACCTGTTATTAAATCGTCCCGTCCTTCGATGGGATGACGGTCCGCATGACCGGCTGGTCGAGCGGATTTTATTTCGGACAATGAATCAGGCTACCTGATAATTTATGATGCATGGTCCGATCACGACAAAGACGCCGCGCATGCGTCCCGGCATGACGCGCAGTACAAGGTTTGGAGACGACATGGACACTTCCGTTGCCGAGAGGCCGGCCGTCGCGACGACGCTCGGTTTGTGTTTCGCGATCGCGCTGCTCGAGGGGCTCGACCTGCAGTCGGTCGGCGTTGCCGCGCCGCGCATGGCTCACGAGTTCGGGCTCACGGTTTCGCAGATGGGACTCGCGTTCAGCGCCGGCACGTTCGGCCTGCTGCCGGGCGCGATGCTCGGCGGCTGGCTCGCCGACCGGATCGGCCGCAAGCACGTGCTGATCGCGTCGGTCTGCCTGTTCGGGCTGCTGTCGATCGCGACCGCGCAGGTGTCGAGCTTCGCGATGCTGGTCGTCGTGCGCGCGCTCACTGGCCTCGGCCTCGGCGGTGCGATGCCGAACCTCATTGCGCTGTCGTCCGAAGCGGTCGACTCGCGCTCGCGCAGCAGCGCGGTGGCCGTGATGTACTGCGGGATTCCGTTCGGCGGCGTGATCGCGTCGCTGATCGGCGTGCTGCTGGCCGGCGACACCGAGTGGCGGCACATCTTCTACGTCGGCGGCATCGGGCCGCTGCTGCTTGCCCCGCTGCTGCTCGCGCTGCTGCCGGAATCGCGCGCGTTCCTCGACGTCAACGCATCGGGCGGCGCGCGTCCGGGCGTCGCGCACACGCTGTTCGGCGGTTCGCGCACCGGCACGACGCTGGCGCTCTGGCTCAGCTATTTCTGCACGCTGATCGTGCTGTATTTCCTGCTGAATTGGCTGCCGTCGCTGATGGCGGCGAAGGGGCTCGCGCGCAGCCAGGCCGGGATCGTGCAGATCTTCTTCAACATCGGCAGCGGCCTCGGCGTGCTCGGCATCGGCATGTCGATGGACCGGATGCGGCCGTCGCGGGTCGTCGGCGGCATGTACGCGGGGATCGTGCTGTCGCTCGCCGCGCTCGCCATCGCGCCGGGCCTCGTGTGGCTGTCCGCCGCCGCGTTCGCGGCCGGGATGTTCGTCGTCGGCGGCCAGTCGGTGCTGTATGCGCTCGCCGCGATCTACTACCCGACCGCGATGCGCGGCACCGGCGTCGGCTCGGCGGTTGCGGTGGGCCGGCTCGGCTCCGTGGTCGGCCCGCTCGCGGCCGCCGAGCTGCTCGCGATGGGGCGCAGCGCGTCGGTCGTGATCGGCGCGAGCATCCCCGTCACGCTGGTCGCCGCCGTCGCGGCGCTGGTGCTGATCCGCAGGCCGCAGGCACACGACTGAGTTTCTTTACTTTCACCCACGAGCGCCGGCAGAGCGCGATATCGACGCAGGTCTGGAGACACTAACCATGAAGCACACCAAAGCCTTGCTGGCGGCCGGCGCATGCGCGCTGGCCTCGACCGGCGCGCACGCGCAATCGAGCGTGACGCTGTACGGGATCATCGACACGGGCGTCGAGTTCGTGTCGCACGCGAACGCGGCCGGCGACCACGTGGTGCGGATGCCGGCCGTGACCGGCGAACTGCCGTCGCGCTGGGGGCTGCGCGGCGCGGAGGATCTCGGCGGCGGCTACCAGGCGGTCTTCACGCTGGAGAGCGGCTTCAACGTGCGCGGCGGCGATCTCGGGCAGGGCGGCCGGCTGTTCGGGCGGCAGGCGTTCGTCGGGCTGAAGGGCGGCTTCGGCACGCTCGCGTTCGGCCGCCAGTACACGATGACGTACCTCGCGCTGCAGGGCGCGGACATCATCGGCCCCGACATCTACGGGCTCGGCTCGTTCGACGCATATGTGCCGAACGGGCGCGCCGACAACGCGGCGACCTACATCGGCACGTACCGTGGCGTGACGCTTGGCGCCGCGTATTCGTTCGGCCGCGACGGCGCGGGCACCGGCAACTCGCCGGGGCAGGGCACGTGCGCGGGGCAGGTGCCGGGCGATACGCTCCAGTGCCGCAACTGGTCGGTGATGCTCAAGTACGACAGCGCGTATTTCGGCGCGGCGGCGTCGTACGAGGAGCAGCGCGGCGGCACCGGCGCGGCCGCGAATTTCTTCGACGGCGTCGCGCCGGTCGCCTTCACGAGCAGCGGCGGCAAGGACGCGCGCACGCACGTGAGCGCCTACGCGCAGGCGGCGGGCGCGAAGATCGGCGCGGGCTGGATCGGCCGGCGCGTGTCGACCGGTTCGCCGGCCGCGCCCGGCGCGCATTCGGACCTGTTCTTCGTCGGTGCGTCGTACGCGGTGAAGCCCGATTTCGTCGTCGACGGCGAAGGCTACCGGATCGTCAACAGCGCGCACGACACGCGCGCGACGATGGCGACGCTGCGCGCGACCTATTTGCTGACCAAGCGCACGGCCGTCTATGCGCAATCGTCGTACCTGTGGAACAGCGCGCATGCACGCTACGCGGTCAGCGGCGGCGGCCCGGGCACGACGCCCGGCGAAGGGATGGGGCAGCTCGGCGCGATGGTCGGCGTCCGGCACATGTTCTGATCCGGCAGTCTGACGAACAGGAGCTATCTTGAACAGACAATCTGCATTCCTCTGCATTGCCCCGCTCACCGCCGCGATGCTCGCCGGTTGCGGCGGCGACGATTCGGTGAATTCCGTGCCGACGCACCTGAGCGCCGCGACACCGGCCGCGATGGCGCAGACCTGCGACGCGCTCGCCGCGAAGCTCGCGTATGCGAACACGTCGTTCACGTCGGTTGCGACCGCGGCCGCCGGCGCGCTCACCTTAGCCGGCAAGCCGATCGCCGAGCACTGCGTGATCGAAGGGAAGATGAACGAGCGCGTGAGCGCGGTGGACGGCAAGACCTATGCGATCGGCTTCGAGATGCGCTTGCCGAAGGCGTGGAACGGCCGCTTCTTCTACCAGGCGAACGGCGGGCTCGACGGCAACATCGTGACCGCGACCGGCGAGATCGGCGGCGGCGGGCCGCTGACCGATGCGCTGAACCAGGGCTTCGCGGTGATCAGCTCGGATTCCGGGCACAGCGGCGCGCAGAACCCGCTGTTCGGCCTCGATCCGCAGGCGCGCATCGACTACGGCTATGGCGCCGTCGATGCGCTGACGCCGATGGCGAAGCAGGTGATCCGTCTCGCGTACGGGAAGGCGCCGGATCGCAGCTACTTCGGCGGCTGCTCGAATGGCGGCCGCCACGCGATGGTCACGGCGGTGCGCAACCCGGCCGACTACGACGGCATCATCGCGGGCGATCCGGGCTTCCACTTGCCGAAGGCGGCGATCGGCGAGATGTATGGCGCGCAGCAGTTCGCGAAGATCGCATCGGCGACCGGGTCGAACGGGCTGCCGGATATCCGCAGCGGTTTCACCGATGCGGAGCGGCAGTTCGTCGGCGCGAAGATCCTCGAGAAATGCGATGCGCTCGACGGCGCGGCCGACGGGATGGTGCAGGACGTCGCCGCGTGCCAGGCGCATTTCAGCGTCGATGCGGACATCCCGACCTGTGCGAACGGCACACGCATGGGCGCGTGCCTGACGACCGCGCAGAAGACCGCGCTCGAGAACGTGTTCACGGGCGCACGCAACAGCGCGGGCACGGCGCTCTACGCGGGCTTTCCGTACGATCCGGGCATCGCCGGCGGCGGCTGGGCCGCGTGGAAGCAGTCCAATTCCATCACGCTCGATCCGGTCGCGATGGCGTTCACGTTCATGTCGCCGCCGAAAACCGCGGCGGTGCTCGCGAACGTGCCCGGCTTCGCGCTCGGTTTCGACATGGACAACGACGCGCCGGCCATTTTCGCGACGAGCGGCGTGTACACGCAATCCGCGTGGTCGTTCATGACGCCGCCCGACGAGACCAACCTGTCCGCGCTGAAGGCGCGCGGTGCGAAGCTGCTGGTCTATCACGGCACGGGCGACCCGGTGTTCTCGTTCGACGACACGCGCGACTGGTATGCGCGGGTCGCGCAGGCGAACGGCGGCGATGCGTCGGATTTCGCGCGTTTCTATCCGGTGCCGGGAATGAACCACTGCTCGGGCGGGCCGGCGGCCGACCAGTTCGACCTGCTGACGCCGCTCGTCGCGTGGGTCGAGCAGGGGCAAGCGCCCGGTACGGTGGTGGCCACTGCGCGCGATGCGACGAACGCGGTGCCGAATGCGGACGTGCCCGCATCGTGGGGGGCGGGGCGCACGCGGCCGCTGTGCCCGTATCCGCAGGTGGCGCGCTACAACGGCTCCGGCGACGTGAATTCGGCGGCGAGCTTCAGCTGCCGCTGACGTAGCCGTCGATGAGAGGCGGCCGGCGTGCGCCGGTCGCCTCGTGTTTGCAAGCGCTCACTCGCTCACTCGCCGGGTTCGACCGGCACCTCGAGCCCGACCTTCACGCGGCTCATGCTCACCAGCGTCTTGAACCGCTTCACGTTGTTGTTCGCGAAGAACAGCTCGCGCGTGAGCGCGTTGTATTGATCCATGTTGCGCACAGCCAGGATCAGCACGAAATCCCATTCCCCGGTCACGTAGTAGCACTGCTGGATCTGCGGGCAGCGCTCGAAGGTGCGCTTCATCGCGTCGAGCTGGTCGATCTGCTCGCTTTCGACCTCGACGTTGACGACGATCGTCAGCGGATGATCGACCTTGTCCGGCGCGACGACGGCTGTGTAGCGCTCGATCACGCCGCTTTCCGCGAGACGCTTCAAACGCCGGTTCACCGCCGCCGTCGACAGGTTCACGCGTGCGCCGAGTTCGCTTTGCGGCGTCTGCGCGTCGCGCTGCACTTCCATCAACAGCTTGCGATCGAACGCATCGAGTGGGGTCGTCATGATGGTGCGCGAAACCTCGAAAGAATGAGAATTTTTTGCGTCCAGGCAACTGTTTTGGCGATTTTATTGACCGGCATGCGCAATATTATTTTTCGGAACGACGGCGAACGCAACCCGCGCTTGCCCGATCCGAACCACCCGACGGGCCGCCTGCGCGGTCCTGCACCGGAGCCTTTCCCCATGCTGATCGCCAACCCCCGCGCGTCGCGCGCCGCCTACCCGAACGCGCTGCGCCGCGTGATGAACATCGCGTCGGCCGACGAAAGCGGCGCGTGGCTGTCGCACTGGCCGCTCGTCGGCCACGCGCGCACGCCGCTGCGCGCGCTGCCGGATCTCGCTGCGCGGCTTGGCGTCGCGAGCGTCAGCGTGAAGGACGAGTCGTGCCGCTCGCCGCTCGGCAGCTTCAAGGCGCTCGGTGCGCCGATCGCACTGGTGCGGCTCGTGAAGCGCCTGCGGCGCACGCAGGATCTCGATCCGCAAGGGCTCGTCACCGGCCGCTACGCGGCGGAGCTGGCCGACCTGACGGTGATCAGCGCGACCGATGGCAATCACGGCCGTGCGCTCGCCGCCGCCGCGCGTGCGATCGGCTGCGGGTGCGTGATCGTGCTGCACGCGAACGTCGACGCCGAGCGCGAACGCGCGATCTCGGCGTACGGCGCGCGGATCGTGCGCATCGCGGGGAACTACGACGAGTCGGTCGTCTGCGCGGCGCAGCTTGCGCAGGCGAACGGCTGGTATGTCGTGTCGGATACGTCGTACGACGGCTACGAAGCGATTCCGCGCGACGTGATGCAAGGTTATGGCGTGATCGCCGCCGAGGCCGCCGCGCAGGCGGCGCAGGACGACAGGCGGCCGTTCACGCATGTGTTGCTGCAGGGCGGCGTGGGCGGCCTCGCCGCGGGCGTCGCGAGCTACCTGTGGGAGCGCGATGGCGCGCAGCGGCCGCATTTCATCGTGGTCGAGCCGCGCCAGGCCGACTGCCTGTATCAGAGTGCGCTCGCGGGGCGGGCGGCGAAGGCGACCGGCAGCGTCGATTCCGTGATGGCCGGCCTGGCGTGCGGCGAGGCGTCGCCGCTCGCATGGGATTTCCTCGAGCTGTGCATCGACCACTTCATGCTGATCGACGACGAGGACGCGGTGCAGGCGATGCGCGGCCTCGCGGCCGGCAGCGAACGCGACGCGCCGCTCGTGGCCGGCGAATCGGGCGCGGCCGGCGTCGCGGGGCTGGCAGTGCTGATGCGCGACCCCGCGCTCGCGCGACAGGTGGGGCTGGGTGCGGATTCGCGCGTGCTGGCGATCAATACCGAAGGCGCGACGGCGCCGTCCGTGTACCGGAGCTGCGTCGGCGAGGCGGCCGACGCCGTGCTCGCGCGGCAGCGCGACTGGCTGGACCGCGCGGCAGTGGCGGCCTGAACGACATCACGACCGATCCCGATCGACTACGACTGACGAGGCCAACGCCATGGACGCAACCGAAGAACGCACGCTGCAGGGGCAACTGAAGACCTGGCGCCGCCATCTGCACCAGCATCCGGAAACGGGTTTCGAAGAAGTGAACACGTCGGACTACGTCGCGCGCATCCTGACGACGCTCGGGCTCGACGTGCATCGCGGGATCGGCGGCACGGGGCTCGTCGCGAACCTGACGGCAGGCACCGGCCGTCGCGCGATCGGCATCCGCGCGGACATGGACGCGCTGAACATCGCCGAGCACGCGCCGGGCCGCGAACATGCGTCGCGCACGCCCGGCAAGATGCATGCGTGCGGGCACGACGGCCACATGTCGATGGTGCTCGGCGCCGCGCAACTGCTGGCCGAGCGCAAGGATTTCGACGGCACCGTGCGTTTCATTTTTCAGCCGGCCGAGGAGCATGGCCGCGGCGCGAAGGCGATGATGGCCGACGGGCTGTTCGAGCGCTTTCCGGTCGACGCGATCTTCGGCGCGCACAACATGCCGGGCATGCGCGCGGGTACGTTCTCGACGCGTGCGGGCGGCATCATGGCGAGCGAAGACAACTTCGTGATCCGGATCGACGGGCGCGGCACGCATGCGGCGCGCCCGCACATGGGCATCGATCCGATCGTGATCGGCGCGCAGGTCGTGCTCGCGCTGCAGACGATCGTGTCGCGCAATCTCGATCCGGGCCAGCAGGCCGTGATCTCGTGCACGGAGTTCATCACCGACGGGCTGCGCAACGTGCTGCCGTCGACGGTGACGATCAAGGGCGACACGCGCAGCTATTCGCGCGACGTGCAGGCGCTGCTGGCAACGCGGATGCGCGAGATCAGCGAAGGGGTTTGCCGCACGCACGGCGCGACCTGCACGTTCGAGTACACGCACGAGTTCGCGCCGACGGTGAATTCGCCGGAGTGGGTCGATACGGCGGTGCAGGCGGCGGCGCAGGTCGCGGGCGCGGATGCGGTGAACGCCGACGTGCAGCCGATGATGATCTCGGAGGATTTCGGCGCATTCCTGCAGGCCGTGCCCGGCAATTTCATGTTCATCGGCAACGGCGAGGCGGCCGGGCGCGGCGGCGTGCCGCTGCATAACGCGGGCTACGATTTCAACGACGAGATCCTGCCGGTGGGGGCGCGGTATTTCGCGGAAGTGGCGCGGCGGGCGTTGAAGGCGGCGCAGCGCGTCGCTGCATGACGCGCACGCGACGGGAAACGGCTCGCCGTGCGGCGGTCCGTTTCACTGTCAGGCGAGACGGGCGACACGAGCGACGCCGCAGGCAACCCATCGCGGCCGTACTCGCGCGATGTGCTGCCTGCCGCGAATGTCACTGCGTCAAACCAGCTCGCCGAGACACGCGTCGAACTGCGTCACGAGTCGGTCGACATCGTCGGCCGTCGTCTGCGGGCACACGAGCATCATGTTGTGGAACGGCGTGATCAGCACGCCGCGATTCAGCAGGTACAGGTGCACGATGTGTTCGAGTTCGCTGTCGAGCTGCGCGCCGGCGAGCGTCCCGTTGCGTGGCGGCACGGGCGCGAACTGAAACTCGGTACGCGCGCCGATGCGCGTCACGCACCACGGCAGCCCGTGCTTCGCGATCGCCTGTTCGAGCCCCGTCGCCAACCGCGCGGCGAGTGCGAACATGTGCGCATAGGCCGCGTCGGTCGCGACCTCGGCCAGCGTCGCACGCATCGCATGCATCGCGAGCATGTTCGCGGTGAGCGTCGTGCCGATTCCCGAATGGCCGGGCGGCGCGTTCAGCTTCGCCTGCTTCGCGCGTTCGGCAAATTCCGCGCTGAACCCGTACACCGCGCACGGCACGCCGCCCGCGATCGGCTTGCCGACCACCAGCATGTCCGGCTCGAGGTCGTGCGCGACCGCATAGCCGCCCGGGCCGCTGCTGATCGTGTGCGTCTCGTCGATCACGAGCAGCGTGCCGTAGCGGCGCGTCAGTTCGCGTGCCGCCGCCCAGAAGCCCGGATCGGGCAGCACCATCCCGATGTTCGTCATCGCGGGCTCGGCGAGCACGCAGGCGACATCACCGCTTTTCAGCGCCGCTTCGAGTGCAGCCAGATCGTTGAATTCGACGACGCGCGTGTTCGCGAGCAGGTCGTATGACTGCCCGAGCAGGCTGTCGCGCTGCACGGGGCGGCCGTCGACGAGATCGACGAACACGTCGTCGACCGTGCCGTGATAGCAGCCGTTGAACACCACGATCGTATTGCGGCCGGTGGCCGCGCGCGCCCAGCGCAGCACGAAGCGGTTCGCGTCGCTCGCGCTCAGCGCGAACTGCCAGACCGGCAGCCTGAAGCGGCGCGCGAGTTCACGTGCGACCCACGCGGCGTCCTCGCTCGGCAGCATCGTCGTGTAGCCGCGCGTGGCCTGTTCGGCGAGCGCGCGCGCGACCGGTTCGGGCGCATGGCCGAACATCGCGCCGGTGTCGCCGAGGCAGAAGTCCACGTAGCGATGGCCGTCGACGTCGGTGAACGTCGCGCCGCGCGCTTCCTTCACGTACAGCGAGAACGGCGTCGACCAGTCCTGCATCCAGTGCAACGGCACGCCGAACAGCAGATGCTCGGATGCTTCCGCGGACAGGGCGCGGGAGACCGGCATGGCTTCGGTGAATGCGCGGCGCTCGCGATCGAACAGCGTGCGGGCGCGGATGAGGTCGACTCCGTGACGGGAAGGCAAAGGCGGCTCCTGGGCTGTGAAGATGCGGAAACGATAGCGCGGGCGGAGGGGGGCTGAACAGGGGCGGAATTACCGAGGCGAATGGGCGCGCACGAATATCCCTTGCGATTGACGATGACGTTGGCGAGCGTGACGGCAGGTGCTTACCGTGCGAGTTTTATTTGATTTGGAGATGGCACTGGTGAATGGAAATCGAAAAGAACCGTGAAGGTTTCCATGGATATTTATCCCGGTTATCGTGGCCTATCGTTAATGCACGCCGTGGCGTGAGGTGTTCGCCCGAGCTTGTCATTGCTGGATGACGGGGGAATCCGATACGCGGTTACGAATGCATCCGGACGATTCGATCGCTCGTGCATGCGGCTGGGCGTGTCGAATTCCGCGGGGATTTTCTTGTTAATTTAGAGATAAGCGAATACCGGATTTTCCAGCAATGACGGGATCGTGGGCTCGAAGCGGGCCGGCTTGTCGGCGATCGGATTTCAACCATCCATCCAGAATGCGGAGCAACACAATGAAGATCGGAAAGCAGCTTGCCGCACTCGCCGTGTGCGGCGCATTGGCCGGCATCGCTCATGCAGGCCCGACGTCGCCGCAAGCGGTCGTCAAGAAGATCACGCTGACGGCGCATATCGGGGACAGCCTGTTCGTGTCGAAGCCGGACAATTCCGCGTGGTACGACGTGGTCGAACTGAACGCGACGGACCGTGCGCAGCAGGCGTTCGCCGCGACGCTGCCGATCCGCGTGCGCACGACGAACCCCGATATCAACGTCGCGCTGTTGCAGCCGCTGCGGCTGTCGAACGGTCGCGACGACATGGCCAACGCGAAGGTCGTGCTGACGGGCAAGGCGGGCGACGCGGAAATCGCATCCGGCGCCGCTCGGACGATCACGCTGGTCAGGCCCGGTCACGACGGCTTTGACGGCTACGACGAAACGCGCAACCTGATAGTCAGCGCCCATGCGCCGGCCGTCAGTGGCGCGACGTCGGCCAACGGGAGTTACCACGGCGATCTGGTGCTGATGTTCGAACCGGCCGCTTCGGCGGGACGCGAGCCGGCAACGGGTGCGGTAGCGGCCGCTGGCGAGTAGGTCATTGCCCCGGCGGACGGTGTCGGCCGGGGTGTTTCAGTTGAAGTTTGTGCGCATAAATGTACGACAACATATCTCTGAAATTACTCTTTTGCGATGTGAGTGAGCGCATACATTCGAGGCATTATCCCGGTTAAAAAAAGGATAAGCGACAAATACGGGCTCGGCTGCGGTCGCGTTCGGACTGCGCATCATGATACGACAACGTACAAGTAACGATCCGCCGTCTGGCGCGTCGATACCCCATGCACTGAAGGAGCTCCCACGGCTGCAAACAATCGCCGTTCGTCTTCGCCTGCCCGATCGCCCTCGTCGAAGCGCGCGTTGCGTCGCGCTTTCATCGGCTGGACCGGCGCGCTCGCCGGCGGCGCCATGCTCGGCGGACCGCTCGCGGCGACCGGGCCTTTGCGGGAGGCCGCATGCCCAATGCGTCGGCGGTCGACCTCGTCTGGGGCGAGCATGGCGCGGCTGCGCGCATCGCCGCGTCGCTCGCGTACGTGTCGCGGCTCGCGCTGCGCGGGCGCGATGCCGACGTGACGCACTCCGGCGCGCGCCGCCGGTGCTTGCCGTGCAGCCGATTTCCGGCGTGACGATCAGCAACTGCGACTTCGGCACCCCGGTCGCGTCGGGCACACCGACGGTCACGTGGGCCGATCCATGCGTTCAACGTGAGCGCGATGACGCTGATGAACGTGACGATCGCCGGGCCGGCCGTCAATACGACGATTACCGACTAGCGGTGACGAGAGGTGAAGGTGAGGGGCGTTCGCGCGCGGTTGGTCGATGCACGCGAACGCCAACCTGATTGAATGCGTTACGCCAGCGTCTTGACCATGTGATGCTCGTCGTAGAAGCGGCCGTCGACGAACAGCGAGCGCGGTTCCGTGCCGAACCGGACGAACCCCTGCGACGCATACAGCCGTTCAGCGGTGCCGTTGACCTCGTTCACGCACAGCATCAGCTGCTTGCAGCCCCACGCCTGCGCCGCGTGCGCGGTCGCGCTTTCGAGCAGCGTTTGCGCGATGCCTTGCCCGCGATACGCGGGATCGACAAACACGCCCCAGGTCGTCGCCTTGTGCGCGATCTTCATGCGCGCATCGCGGCGCACGCCGGTGATGCCGACGAGCGTATCGCCGTCGAACGCGCCGAACACGGCACGTTCGTGGGTCGGCGTGATGCGCGTCGCGAATTCGTCGACGGGCACCTGCGATTCTTCTTCGAGCGTCGGCAGGAACGAGGTGGGCGCGGTGTCGACCGCACGCAGGCGAAGGGTCTGGAAACGGGCAGCGTCGGCCGCGTCGAGCAGGCGGGTCGTGATCGTCATGGGGGCGTTCCGGTTGAAGGTCGTGCATGCCGGCGCGGGCCATTGCGGCCGCAGGATGCATCGTCCTTATCGTAATAGGAATCCGGAGGTCGCGTGGCGGTGTTCGGCATCGCCGCGCGGTCGATGTCACATCGCGTCGCCTGGCCGCGCCGCATCGCCGTCGACACGGCGATACCGGAGCGCTCGGACGAGCGAGGCGAGAGTGAGGCGAAGCAGGTGCGCCGTCGCGCCGAACCGGCGCACGACGTCAAACGCGCGACGATGCGCCCGCTCAGGTCAGGCGCACCGTATCGGCATCAATACCGCGCCAGCTGGTTGCCGTTGATCTGCACGCGATCACCCGGCCGCAGATTGCCCGGCGACTGCACGTCGAACGAACGCATCGTGCCGTCGCTGACCTGCACGTCGATCCGGTAGCTGCTCGGGCCTTGCGCGGCGCCCATCTGCTGGCCGATCTGGTTGCCGGCCACCGCACCGCCGAGTGCACCGATCACGGTCGCCGCATCGCGGCCGTGGCCGCGGCCGAACTGGTTGCCCACCAGGCCGCCGACCAGTGCACCGACGACGGTGCCGGCCACGCCCGACGGGCCGACCGAGCCGTTGACCGGCTGGATGTTCGAGACCGTGCCGTACTGCGTGCCGTAGCCGTTGCCGTATTGCTGCGGATTCCCGTACTGGTCATACGGCTGCTGCGACCCGTATTGCTGCGGATTCCCGTACTGGTCGTACGGTTGCGGCGCCTGGTTCGGATAGGGTTGTTGCTGCTGCACGTAGCCCGGTTGCGAATACGCGGGCTGCGCGTAGCCGGGCGTCGCGTATTGCTGCTGCGGATACCCCGGCTGCGCGCCGTAGTAGCCCGGTGCGACGCAGGCGGTCAGCGGAAGCGCCGCGACGGCGACGAGCGAGGCGAACAGAACGGTCTTCGTGGAAGGCATGTGCATCATGGTGTTTCCTGCATCGGCAACGGGTTCGCCGACGAATGCCGGGACGGGTGGCGAACTCGGCGTGAGTATAAGGAATGGGTGGAAGCGCGTCCGGTGCGGCCGGGTAACAACGTGTAAAGTCTGTTGCCGCGTAAATCGCCGTCCCGGCGGGGCGCCGAAGCGACGCCCGACAAGGGCGCGACGCGGCTTCCGGACGCCCGCTTTCGGGTGAGGCCGACGCTGCGCGGCCATCGGCTTTTCCCCGTCTTCACCGCAATCCCGCCCCATCGCCGGGCCTGGCCCGGCGATCCCTCGCGACGCGCATCGCGAAATCGAATGCGCGGCATCGCGACATTTAATTGGCCTCGGGCGGCGGCGTCCGATATCGTGGCTCGATTCCCTGCCAACGGTCGCGTCGCGCCGGCTGCGGTTCCTTTCCCTGTCCGCGCCGGTGTCGCGCCGCGACCGCCCCACATTCCGAGCCATGACCGATCGTCTCTTCGTCAACGCCGTCGACGCCGGCGGCCAGCCCATCAACCTCGTCGTCCGTGACGGCCGCTTTGCCGCGATCGGCGCCGATTGCGCCGCCGCGCCCGGCGCGGAAACGATCGACCTCGACGGCCGCGTCGTGCTGCCCGGCTTCGTCGACGGCCACCTCCACCTCGACAAGAGCTTCGTCGGCGATCGCTGGGTGCCGCACGAACCGGTCGGCACGCTGCGCGAGCGGCTCGCGGTCGAGAAGCGCCAGCTCGCGGCCGCGCGGCCGATCGTCGAGCGCGCGAATGCGCTGATCGCGCAGGCCGCGGCATTCGGCACGGTCGCGATGCGCAGCCACGTCGACGTCGATGCGACCACGGGCCTGTCGAACCTGCAGGCCGTGATGGCCGTGCGCGAGCAATGGCGCGGCATCGTCGAAATCGAACTGGTTGCGTTCCCGCAGGCGGGCGTCGTGTCGTGCTCCGGCACCGCCGCGATCCTTGACGCCGCCGTGCGCGAAGGTGCGGACGTGGTCGGCGGGATCGACCCGACGACGCTCGACGGCGATGCGGACGGCCAGCTCGACATCGTGTTCGGCATCGCCGAGAAGCGCGGCGCGAAGATCGACATTCACCTGCACGAGCCCGGTGAAACGGGCATCGCGCAGCTGCTGCGGATCGCGGCGCGCACGCGCGCGGCGGGGCTCGGCGGCCGCGTGAACGTGAGCCATGCTTACGCGCTCGGCCAGGTGAGCGACGACGACCTGCAACGCACCGCGGCGGCGCTGGCCGAAGCCGGCGTGTCGATCCTGACGAATGCGCCGGGCGACTGCGCGTTTCCGCCGGTACAGCCGCTGCGCGATGCGGGCGTGCACGTGTTCGCGGGCAACGACAACATCCGTGACGCATGGTGGCCGTACGGTAACGGCGACATGCTGCAGCGCGCGATGATGGTCGGCTATCGGTCAGGCTTCTACACCGATGAAGCGCTCGGTATCGCGCTGGACATGGCGACGCACGCCGGCGCGCGCGTGATCGGAAAGGACAACTATGGAATCGCGGTCGGCTGCGATGCGACGTTCGTCGCGGTGCGTGCGCCGAACGCGGCGGCGGCCGTCGCGGGCGTGCCGGCCGAGCGCTGGGTGTTCCGTCGCGGCGAAATCGACACGGGCGCGCCGTTCGCCCCCGCGCTGCGCCTGGCGCGCTGACCCACCCGACCGGCGGCACGGCACGCGCCGTGCCCTCCTCGCACTGCCTTGCACCAACCGACTACCCCGGAACCGACATGACGAACCTGCTGATCCGCAACGTCCGCCCGAGCGCCGACGCCGCGCTCGACATCCTGATCGAAGGCGATCGGATCGCGCGCATCGGCCCGTCGCTCGACGCGCCCGCCGGCTGCGTGATCGAGGACGGCGCGGGCGCGCTCGCGCTGCCCGGCCTCGTCGAAGGCCACACGCACCTCGACAAGACGCACTGGGGAATGCCGTGGTATCGCAACCAGGTCGGGCCGCGCCTCGTCGACCGGATCGAGAACGAACGCCACTATCGCGCGACGAGCGGCCATGACGCCGGCGCCGCGTCGCTCGCGCTGGCACGCGCGTTCCTCGCGGCCGGCACGACGCGCATCCGCACGCACGTCGACATCGATACCGAAGCCGGGCTGCGGCATCTGCACGGCGTGCTCGCGACGCGCGAGACGCTGCGCGGGGAAGTTGAAATCCAGATCGTCGCGTTTCCGCAGTCGGGCGTGCTCAAGCGGCCGGGCACCGATGCGCTGTTGTCCGAAGCCCTCGCCGCCGGCGCCGATCTGCTCGGCGGGCTCGACCCGTGCGCGATCGAAGGCGATCCGGTCGAGGCGGTGGACGTGCTGTTCGCGATCGCCGAGCGTCACGGCCGCGGGCTCGACCTTCATCTGCACGAGCGCGGATCGATGGGCGCGTACTCGCTCGACCTGATCCTGCAGCGCACGGCCACGCACGGCATGCAGGGCAAGGTGACGATCAGCCACGGGTTCTGTCTCGGCGATATCGCCGAACGCGAGCGCGATGCGTTGCTCGCGCGGATGGCCGGACTCGGCGTCGGGCTCGTCACGACCGCGCCGGCGGCGGTGCCCGTGCCGCCGGTGGCCGCGTGCCGCGCGGCGGGCGTGACGGTCATCGGCGGCAACGACGGCGTGCGCGATACGTGGACGCCGTACGGGTCGCCCGACATGCTCGAACGCGCGATGCTGATCGGCATGCGCAACGATTTCCGTCGCGACGATGCGCTGGAAGTCGCGCTCGACTGCGTGACGCACGGCGCGGCGCGCGGGTGCGGTTTCGCCGACTACGGGCTGCAGCCGGGCAGCCGCGCGGATGTCGTGCTCGTCGATGCACTGACGTTCGCCGAGGCGGTCGTCGCGCGGCCGTTGCGGCGGCTCGTCGTGTCGTCGGGGAAGATCGTCGCGCGCAACGGCGCGCTGGCCTGAGCGAAGCGTGAGCGCGGCGTCGCCCCGGTATGATCGGGTTTTCAGCCGGATTTCCCGGGAGACGACGATGCGACGCACGACAGCGGCACGGGCCGCACGATGGATGGCGGCAGTCCTGTTCGCCGTGAACGCCGCGCATGCGGTGGCGGCCGGCCCGACCGACGCGCAGCAGGAAGCCAACCGGCGGACGGTGCTCGCGTTCTACGAAAAAGGCCTGAACGAGAAAGATGCGGGCGCCGCGCTCGCGTACGTCGGCGATCGCTACGTGCAGCACAACCCGAATGCGGCCGACGGCCGCGACGGCTTCCGCCAATTCGTTGCATTCCTGCGTGACAAATATCCGCGGTCGCACAGCGAGATCAAGCGCTCGTTCGTCGACGGCGACTACGTGATCCTGCACGTGCATGCGGTGCGCGAACCCGGCACACGCGGCAGCGCGATCATGGACATCTTCAAGCTCGAGAACGGCAAGATCGTCGAGCACTGGGACGTCAATCAACCCGTGCCCGAGCAGGCCGCCAACGGGAACACGATGTTCTGACGGGGATGGGGTGCATCGGTGTTTCGATGCGTCCGCGAGCTTGCCGCATCGGCGGTGCCGGCGGCGCAGCGGCGTCCTTCACAGTGCGGCCGCATCCGGCCTGCTTGCTACTCCTCGAGTTCCAGCATCGCCGCGAGCGCCTTCGTCAGTTCGCTGACCATCGGGTCGGCCGTCGGCCGATGCAGGATCGCGATGTCCATGTGCTCGATCGGCGCGAAGCCCTGTTTCGCGGTCAGCACGACGTGCTCGTCCGTCACCACGCGCGCGGGCAGCACGCTGATGCCGAGCCCGTCCGCGACGGCGGCCTGGATGCCGCTCAGGCTCGACGTCGTGAAGCTGATCCGCCAGCGGCGGCCGCGCTCCTCGATCGCCTTGATCATGTCGTCGCGATAGAGCCCGCGCGGCGGAAACGCGACGATCGGCACCGGGTCGAGATCGATCGACGGATGCCTTGCGCTGTCGATCCAGCGCAGCTTCTCGGGCCAGCGCACGACGGCCTCGCGGCTGTCGCGACGCTGCTTGATCAGCACAAGGTCGAGCTCGCCGCGGTCGTATGCGGCGCTGACGTCGCGGCTCAGCCCGCACGTCACTTCGAGCTTCACCTGCGGATGTGCGCGCTTGAATGCCGCGAGCGCATGCGTCGTGCGGCCTGCCGCGAAATCGTCGGGCACGCCGAGCCGGATCGTCAGCGCGACCGTGGCGCCCGACAGCGCCTCCAGCATCTCGTCGTTCAGCGCGATCATGCGCCGCGCGTAGCTGAGCACCGTCACGCCCGCGTCGGTCGGCCGCACGTCGCGCGTGCCGCGGTCGAGCAGGCGGTGCCCGGCGATTTCCTCGAGCCGGCGCACCTTCTGGCTGACCGTCGACTGTGTCGAATGCAGGCGCGCGGACGCCGTCGTGAAGCTGCCGCAGTCGGCGACCATCACGAGCGCACGCAGCAGGTCGAGGTCGAACAGAGGTCTATTCATTTCTGCACTTTTGTGGATTCGAGCATTTCATTTCCAAATGCGTGCGACGACTTTTAACATGGCCGGATACCGTGGGCAATCGCGGTTTCGCCGGACGCGGCGCGGCGATGTGCGGCGCCACGGGGTGCCGGACGCATTGCATCGGCCGCGCTTTGGTGCACGCGGCACGCAAGGAGGAAACGGGATGTTGTTCAAACGGATCGCGATCATCGGCTCGTTTGCGTTGGCCTCGCTTGCGTCGGCGGTGGTGGCCGCCGACGGCGGCGCGCGCGAAGGCCGGCTGCGCGGCGCGGCCGAATTGGGCGAGACCGTGCCGGGATTACCGGTATAGACATCGTCATCTCACCTATAGCCGGAAAAACACGCCCTGTGCCGGTGTGCATCCCGCAGGTCAAATACCCCAGGAATGCGAGGAAATTCCTGTCAGACAGTCAAGTTGCAGGCGCGATTGCATTCTTCCTTCCCGGTTCATGTCTCCCATCTACCCCGCCCCCCTTTCCCCTGCTTGCGCTCGAAAATTAAGCGGTCTAGACTGCTTCGCAGTTCCATCGAAGTCCCTGTCTTTCGCGCACCGCTCCCCACCGGACGCCGGCGCCTGCCCGCCGCGTCGAGACCTTCAAGGACACGCCATGAACCGCACTGCAAAGCTCCTCGTTACCGCGCTGGCGTTCGCGCCGCTCGTGTCATTCGCGCAGGACACGTCGACGATCCGCTGGGGCATCGACCCCACGTATCCGCCGTTCGAGGCGAAGCAGCCCGACGGTTCGCTCGCCGGCTTCGACATCGACCTGCGCAACGCGATCTGCGAGCAACTGCATGCGAAGTGCGTGTGGGTCGAGCAGGGCTTCGACGGGATGATTCCGGCGCTGCGCGCGCGCAAGTTCGACGTGATCATGTCCGCGATGACGGCCACCGACGAGCGGCTCAAGCAGATCGACTTCTCGAACAAGCTGTATGCGTCGCCGGGCGCGCTCGTCGCGCCGGTCGGCTCGAAGCTGCTGCCGAACGCCGCATCGCTCGCGGGCAAGCGCGTCGGGATCGACCAGGGCACGACGCAGGAAGCGTACGCGAAGGCCGAATGGGCGACCAAGGGCGTGACGATCGTCTCGTACCAGAACCAGGACCAGGTGTACCAGGATCTCGTCAACGGCCGCCTCGACGCGACCTTCCAGGACAAGACACAGGCCGGCTACTCGTTCCTGAAGACGCCGCGCGGCAAGGGCTACGCGTTCGCGGGCCCCGACGTGACCGACGTGCGGATCACCGGCTACGGCGTCGCAATGGGCGTGCGCAAGGGCGACGAAGCGATGAAGAAGCGGCTGAACGACGCGATCGTTGCGATCCGCGCGAACGGCACGTACCAGAAGATCGCCGCGAAATACTTCGACTTCGACATCTACGGCGCGAAGCAGCAGCTGACTTCCGCACCGTGATTCCGTGATCCCGTGATTCATTCAATCGACAGGCACACCATGACGAGTATCCAGGACCGCGTCGCGCAAGCCGTGACCCCCGACCTGATCGCCGCGTTCCGCGAGGAAGGGGCGGTCTGCATCAAGGGCATCTTCTCGCCCGACGAAGTCGCCGCGCTGCGCGCCGGCATCGACGCGAATCTCGCACAGCCGAGCGCGCGTGCGAAAGTCGCGAGCCGGCCCGACGATCCGGGCTGGTTCTTCGAGGATTTCTGCAACTGGCAGCACAACGACGCGTATCGCGACTTCATCGTGCGCTCGCCGGCGCCGTCGGTCGCCGCCGCGCTGATGGGCACCGAACACGTGCGGCTCCATCACGACCACCTGCTCGTGAAGGAGCCCGGCACGCGGCAGCGCACGCCGTGGCACCAGGACCAGCCGTACTACAACATCGAAGGCGACGACAACGTCAGCATGTGGATTCCGGTCGACCCGGTGCCGCTCGAATCGACGCTGGAATTCGTCGCGGGCTCGCATCTCGGGCCGTGGCTGATGCCGCGCACGTTCATGGACAAGGAAGCGAAGTGGTTCCCGGAAGGCAGCCTCGCGGATCTGCCGGACATCGAAGGCGACCGCGCGGCATTTCCGATCCGTCACTGGGCGCTCGAGCCCGGCGACATGGTGTGCTTCCGGATGCTCACGCTGCATGCGTCGGGCGGTACGCAGAACCGCCGCCGCGCGTTCTCGATCCGCTTCGTCGGCGACGATATCCGTCACGCGCCGCGCCGCTGGAAGACGTCGCCCGATTTCCCGGGGCTCGCCGAGCAGTTGCCCGACGGCGCGCCGCTCGATCACCCGCTGTTTCCGGTCGTGTGGTCGCGTGGCGCGGGGCAGGCCGGCGCGATCTGACACCGGCGGGCGTGCATGACGGGCGCGGCGGCCGTTTGCTGACGAAACGGCCGCCGTGTGTTTGCGTGCGCGGGAACAGGATCAGGTCGGGTGGCGTCCGGCGCCCGGCTTGAAGCGCGAGCCGAGCCGGTAGCGGTTGCCCGGATGCAGGAAGTGCACGAACGTGACGGGTTGCCCGTTTGTCCAGGTGCGGCGCGTGAGCGTGAGGCACGGCTCGTCGGCGCGCATGTCGAGCAGCCGCGCCTGTTCGCCGGTCGGCAACGACGCATCGACCACGTGCTCGATCTCCAGCTCGTCGTGCGACACGTTGTTGTACAGGTACTCGGACGGCGGCTCGACCTGGAAATCCTGGTCGATGAAGCCGGGTGCGGCGGCCGGGTTCACGTAGCGATCCTCTAGCTGGATCGGGCGGCCGTTTTCCTCGTGCACGCACACCACATGAAACACCGGCGTGTTGACCGGCAGGCCGAACGCGGCCGCGACGTCGAAGGACGCGGGTTCGCTCGACTGGCTCAACACGCGGCAGCGATATTCGTGCCCGCGCGCGCGGATTTCGTCGCGGATGTGCGCGATCATCAGCAGGTTCGACTGCGGCTTCACCTCGGCGACGAAGGTGCCGACGCCCGCGATGCGCTTCAGCACGCCTTCCTCGGTCAGCTCGCGCAGCGCGCGATTGACCGTCATGCGTGCGACGCCGAACTGCGCGGCGAGATCGAGCTCGGACGGGATGCGATCCCCGGGGCGCCAGTCGCCCGATTCGACATTCTGGCGAACGAGCGTCTTGATCTGCTGGAACGGTGCGGTGGCCTTCGTGACCATCGGGGATCCTTGCGCGAAAAGGTGACGATGCTAGTCGTCGTGACTGACGATGACCAGAAGCTCCGCCTGCGCGGTGCCGAGGCTGCGCGTGCGGTGCGGGATGAGTGCGTTGAAATAGACTGAATCGCCGGTCTTGAGTTGCACCGTCTCGTTCGGGAATTCGATTTCGACGCGCCCCTTGTGCACGAACAGGAACTCCTCGCCTTCGTGCTCGCGGAACGTCGACGCGACGAATGCGTGCGGCGGATGCACGACGAACGGCAGCATCTTCTTCGGTGCGACGCCGGCCGCGATGCTCTCGAAGCGATGCGCGTGGCTGTCGGCTGCCGCGCCCATCGCCGTGCGCTCGCCCGCGCGCGTGACCGTGATCAGCTCGCGGTTGTGGCTTTCCGAGAATAACTGCTCGACGTCGACGTTCAGCGCTTTCGACAGCTTCAGCGCGACCGCGATCGACGGCACGCTCAGGCCGCGCTCGACTTTCGACAGGTAGCTCTTGGTGAGGCCCGTCTCGTCGGCCAGCACGTCGAGTGTCCAGCCCTTCTGTTTTCTGAGCAGTTTCAGGCGAATCGTCATGGGGCGCCAAGTGTCCTTCGAAAAACCGATTGTATCGCATGACACGAAGTGTCCTGTGGTGTATTGTGTGTCATTTTGCTTCGGGAAAGCGGCCGCGGACGGCGCGACCGACCCGATCCATTCAGGAGGTGAACATGGCGCAAACGCTGAATCTGACGAAGGAGGCGCTGGTCGCGCTGGCGGAGCGGCGTCTGGACGACGAGGTGGGCGACAGCGGCTGGTCCGTGCGGCAGAAGCTCGCGCTCACGTGCCGGATCCTGTTCGACGCCGGGCACGACTCGGGCCTGGCCGGGCAGATCACCTGCCGTGCGGGCGACGCCGGCACGTACTACACGCAGCGGCTCGGGCTCGGTTTCGACGAGATTTCGGCGGCGAACCTGCTGCGCGTGAACGAGGATCTCGATGTCGTCGATGGCGCAGGCATTCCGAATCCGGCCAACCGGTTCCACACATGGATCTACCGCGAGCGCCCGGACGTGAACTGCATCATCCATACGCATCCGGCGCACGTCGCGGCGCTGTCGATGCTCGAGCAGCCGCTCGTCGTGTCGCACATGGACACCTGCCCGCTGTACGACGATTGCGCGTTCCTGAAGGACTGGCCCGGTGTGCCGGTCGGCAACGAGGAGGGCGAGATCATTTCGAAGGCGCTCGGCAGCAAGCGCGCGATCCTGCTGTCGCACCACGGCCAGCTCGTGGTCGGCAAGACGATCGAGGAAGCGTGCATTCTCGCGCTGCTGATCGAGCGGGCCGCGAAGCTGCAACTGCTCGCGATGTCGGCCGGCGAGATCAAGCCGGTGCCGCCGGCGCTGGCGCGCGAAGCGCACGACTGGATTTCGAAGCCGAAGCGCGATGCGGTGACGTTCGACTACTACGCGCGCAGGGCGTTGCGTACGCACCAGGACTGCATCGAATGAGCGCGTGATTCGTCACGGTCATGTCAGATCATCATTGAGGAATACCTATCGTGTCCATCCAGTTGAAAGGCATCATTGCCTACCCGGTTACACCGTTCTCCGCCGACGGCGCCATCGACCTGAAAACGCTCGACGCGCTGATCGAGCGCCTGATTGCCGACGGCGTTCACGCGATCGCGCCGCTCGGCAGTACCGGCGAAAGCGCATACCTGTCCGACGCCGAATGGGAGGCGGTCGCCACCGCGTCGATTCGCGCGGTGCGCCGGCGCGTGCCGACCGTCGTCGGCATTTCCGATCTCACCACGGCGGGCGCGGTGCGCCGCGCGCGCTTCGCCGAACGGGCCGGCGCCGATGCGGTGATGGTGCTGCCGGTGTCGTACTGGAAGCTCGCCAACGACGAGATCGTCGCGCACTATCGCGCGATTGGCGATGCCATCGGCATTCCGATCATGCTGTACAACAACCCCGCGACGAGCGGCGTCGACATGTCGCCGGACCTGATCGCGACGATCTGCCGGCGCGTCGACAACGTGACGATGGTGAAGGAGAGCACCGGCGACATCGGGCGGATGCACCGGCTCGCGCAGCTGAGCGACGGCGCGATCCCGTTCTACAACGGCAGCAATCCGATGGCGCTCGCCGCGCTCGCAGCGGGCGCGGCCGGATGGTGCACGGCCGCGCCGAACCTGAACGCGGCGTTGCCGCTGGCGCTGTTCGACGCGATGCGCGCGGGCGACCTGGCGCGCGCCAGGACGGTTTTTCATGCGCAGCTGCCGCTGCTGCAGTTCATCGTGAACGGCGGGTTGCCGGTGACCGTGAAGGCCGGGTTGCGCCTGCGCGGCTTCGATGCGGGTGAACCGAGGAAGCCGCTGATGCCGCTCGGCGACGCGCGCACGCGCGAACTCGAACGCTTGCTCGCAGCGCTGCCCGACGGTGTGACGACATGAACGATGCGGCATGGCCGGCGATTTCGGTCGCCATCGGCGCGGTGCGGGTCGGCCAGAGCCGGCCGCTGGCCGGCACGCCGCACGCCAGCGCGATCGACAAGCAGCCGGTCGGCTCGCGTCTGTGGCTGGGCACGCTCGGCTTTGCCGGCGACGAGCAGGCCGATGCGCGGCATCACGGCGGCCCGGACAAGGCGGTCCACCACTATGCGCACGATCACTACGCGTGGTGGTCGGCTCAAATCGGCGCTCGCGACGTGTTTGCGCAACCGGGCGCGTTCGGCGAGAACCTGTCGACGCATGGCGTGACCGAGCGCGACGTGTGTCTCGGCGACGTGTTCACGCTGGGGGGCGCCGTGCTTCAGGTGTCGCAGTCGCGGCAGCCGTGCTGGAAACTGAACACGCGTTTCGATCATCCGCGGATGGCCGCGCTCGTGCAACAGAGCGGCCGGACGGGCTGGTACTACCGCGTGCTGCAGGAAGGCTGGGTGGCGCCGGGTGACGTGCTGGCGTTGCATCGGCGCGGCTATCCGCAATGGCCGCTGTCGACCGTGCTCGACGTGCTGTACCGGCGCACGCTCGACATGGCCGCGCTCGATGCGCTGTGCGACGTGCCGATACTGCCGCCCGGCTGGCGCAAGATGCTCGACAAGCGCCGGGCGGAGCGGCAGGTCGAAGACTGGACGCAGCGGCTCGAAGGGCGTTGACGGGCCCTGGCTCAGTGGCTCGGCAATTCCCGCACGTCCGCCGTCGGCGCCGAGCCGAACGCATCGCTCAGCGCATAGCCGATCAGCTGTCGCGCGGCCGCCTCGGGCGTCGCGAGCGCGCCGCTCGACTTCAGCTGGTCGAATTTCTCGCGCATCGGGAAATTGTCTTCGCTGGTCGAGCGGATCGTCGCCTGCATGCTCGTATCGACGACGCCCGGCGCGACGCTGCAGATCCGCAGCGCGCGGTTCGCGTCGAGCGCGACGGCGCGCGCATGGTGATCGAGTGCCGCCTTGGTTGCGCAATAGATGCTCCAGCCCGCGTACGCATTGCGTGCCGCGCCGCTCGACACGTGCAGGATCCGGCATTCCGTCGTGGCCGATACCGCTTGCGTGAGCGCGGCCGACAGCATCAGCGGTGCCGCGACGTTCACGCCGACCGCGCGCGCGACGATTGCCGGGTCTTGCGCAGCGAGCGGGCCGATCGGATCGACGATGCCCGCGTTGTTGAACAGCAGCACGAGCGACGCGCCGTCGACGAAGCGGCGCAGTGTGCCACTCGCCAGCCAGGCCGCGACGGCCGACGTGTCCGACAGGTCGAGTTTGATTTCGGCGAAACGGTCGCTCGCCTGCGACGCGAGCGACGGATGGCGGCTGCGCGACACGCCGAGCACGGCGACGCCTTCCAGCAGCAGTTGTTCGGCGAGCGACGCGCCGAGGCCGCGCGTGTGTCCGGTGACGATGGCGCGCACGTGCGGAGCGGAAGAGGATGCGGTCATGGAGGTGAGTGGTTCGAAGGGATGAACGGGATGAGCACATGCGTGGCGGCAACGCGTGCGGGACGGGCGATGCGTGATGTGGCGTGCGAATGCGGTCGCGCGCCGCCGCGGGCGTCAGGGTGACGCATATCGTAGCGCCCGCCTGCGCGTCGCGCAAACGCCGCCGCGTGCAGGGAGGCGGAATCCGCCGCACGGCACCGGCCGGCCGATAGGTTGGACGAAAGCCTGCTGCGGCAAGTGCGCGCGCCCGCACACCGCGCGGCGCCGGCTACGCGACGCGAGCTATCATATGGCTCGCCCGTGCGCGATGCCGGACGGGCCGCGACCGTTTCCCTTCACCTGCTGCACGCTGCGACGCCACTCATGAACACCACGCCGGATACGCCCACGCCACGCGCCCTTCGCGAACTCACGCCTCTCGAGGCCCGCATTCTCGGTGTGCTCGTCGAGAAACAGCACACGGTGCCGGACACCTATCCGCTATCGCTGAACGCGCTGACCGCGGGCTGCAACCAGAAAACCGCGCGCGCACCGGTGATGAACGTCAGCGAGGATGAAGTCACGACCGCGCTCGACGGGCTGAAGCACCTGAGCCTCGTGATGGAAGGCAGCAGCAGCCGTGTGCCGCGTTTCGAGCACAACATGAACCGCGTGCTCGGCATCCCGAGCCAGGCGATCGCGCTGCTGACGATCCTGCTGCTGCGCGGCCCGCAGACGGCCGCCGAACTGCGCCTGAACAGCGCGCGCCTGCACGGTTTCGCGGATATTTCGTCGGTCGAGGCGTTCCTCGACGAGCTCGCGGCGCGCGCGCAACCGCTCGTCGTCCGGCTGCCGCGTGCGCCGGGGGCGCGCGAGAACCGCTGGATGCACCTGATGTGCGGCGAAGTGAACATGGCCGACTTCGCGAGCGCCGATGCCGGCGGCGCCGATTCCGTTCCGCCTTCGGAATTCGAAGCGCTGAAGGCCGAACAGAAGCGCCTCGCGGACGAAGTGGCGCGGCTAAGTGCGCTGGTTCAGCGGATGGCCAGCGAACTGGGCATCGACGTCGACGCGCAACGCGACGCGTCCTGACACAAGCGGCTGCGGTGCGTGTGCATTGCCCGGCCCCGCCGCCACGCGGCCGGGCCGGGGTGCGATGCGGAAATCGCACGCACCGCCTCGTTACTTCAGCTTGACGCCCGGTACGAGATAGCGCGAACCGCCCGGCTTCAGGATCGGCGCGAGCGCCGCAAACGAAGCGTCGAGTTGCGGCCCGAGGCACGCACCCATCGCGTGCCCGATGCCGGAGACGCTGAACGACAGCTTGCCGGGTGCATCGAACCCGAACGCCAGATATTCCGGGAACACGTCGGCGCACGCGATCGAATCGCCGCTTCCATCCGTCGCACGAGTGCCGGATTCGCCCTTATCGCGCAGCCGCGTGATGAAACTCACCAGTGCGGGGCTCGTTGCCGGGTCGCCATCCTTGCCTGCCGTAGTCGCATCGATCACGCGATTCCAGTCGAGGTACGTGCCGCGCAGCAGGTCGAACGTGACCGGATCGTAGTGATTGTTCGGATGGGCGCCGCCGCAGTACGTACTGCCCGATTCCACGATGCCGAGTACCGCAGGCGACAGCCACGTGACCGTCACCTGTTCGTCGTCGTAGCCGCCGAGCGAACCGGCCGCCGGCTCGTCGTCGGTATAGCGGGTCGACGCGCATTCGAGCGCGGCGAGATTCTTCTGCCAGTGCTGCTGCTCGAGCAAGCGGTTGACTCGCGCCATGACCGCCGGATCGGGATGACGGCTCAGGCGCGGATACATGAGCTCCGTGCGCGGATCGCGCCACATCCGGTACGCGACGGTGCCGTCTCCGATCTCGGGGCCGGCCGGCTGCGCGTGCCCGGCGAGCTTCAGCGTTGCATAGGGCGCCTGCCGCATGTCGATGGCCACGCCGCTTGCGATGCCGCTGCCGACGCCGCCGGCGATGCGGTTGGTGATCGCTTCGACGGAGCCGGGCGCAACCGCGTCGGGATCGTATTCGGCGATGCGCCGCAGCGCGAAATTGCGCGTCTTGCCGGTGCGCGCGTCGGTCCATCGGCCGCGATAGCCGGCCTTGTCCCGCGTGCCCTGCCAGGTGGCGGCGGCATGATCGAAATTGGCTTGCTCGTTGAATCCCAATGGAACGCGCGCATCGTCCGGCAACTGCGTTCGCACGACCGGTTCGATCAATTCCGCGGGCGTACCGTGCAGTGGAATATCGACGCCGTACTGCGCATAGAAGTAGCGGCCCGAGATCGAACCATCCGCAGCCGGGCGATCGTCGAGTTCCATCACGACGGCGCCGGCGCCTTGCAGCGTTCCTTCGTAGACCGTGCGCGGCGCGGCATCCGCGAAGCCCGCGCGCAGCGCGATCAGCGCGAGCATCATCCTGATCAGCGGGCGCATCACCAGCGGCACCCGGTCTGTTCGGACGCGTCGACGTCCAGTGCCCTGCCGAACGCGGTCTGCTTGCCGGTGCGCGCGCTGGTATAGGTCATCGAATAGATCATCGCGCCCTGCGACGTCATCTCGTACCGCCCATTGATCCTGCCGTCGACCATCTCGACCCAGGTCGTCGTGAACTGGTGCGGTCGGCCCTCGGCGAGCACTTCCTCGTCCACGTGCTCGACCACCAGCGGCAGCGCCGTTTTTGCTTTCGCATAGCGGACCATGCCGCCTGACCAATTGACGGCGTCGTCGTAGTAGGTGCGCATCTCGAAGCGCACGGGTTTGTCGCCGTCCGATTTGAAGCAGTACACCTCGGTGGAGACCGTGGCGAACGCGGGCAGCGACGCGCAGAGCATCAGGGCGGCAAAGGTTGTTTTCATGATGGGCCGGTGAGGAATGAAGTACGGCATTATCCGAGCACGATCCGCGTGGCGCCCGCATCGACGAGCCGGAACAGCAGATCCTCGACGGCCGTCTCGGGCGCGGAGCCGAGATCCGTATCGACGCGCCACCCCTGTTCGGTGCGAACCGGTTCCGACAGGTAGTGAACGATCCCGTGCAGGCCATCTTCGGCCGGCGTGTTTTCGTCGTCGACATCGAACCACGCAAAGAACCACGTCTTGAACGCTTCGACGGCCGCGCTTTCGGCTAGACCGCCGGCCTCGATCGCGGCCCAGTCCCACACGAACGGGCGAATCGACACGGCTGCTGTTTCGAGGTCGAACGCCAGCGGCTCGAACGCCAGCTGCGTGGCGGAATCGACCCTCGCCGGCTGGCCGGCCGATTCGCCTTCGGTTGCGATGATGTCGGCCCGGCACGGCAACGCGAGCGGCCCTTCGGCGGCGAGCGTACCGTCGGCACGCCGGTAGGCCGGTTCGACGATCACGGCCGGTTGTGCGGCCGCTTTCGCGAGCAGGTCGGCATACGGTTGGCGGATGGCGCGGAGCAGTTCGGAGACGGTCATCGTGGCGAGTCGGTTGGGCAGGGGAGGGGCGATCGGTTACAGGCAAGCGGTGCACGGCGCGGCCGGCATCGCACGATGCGGCCTTCGGTACCGGACAGCCGTGATCGTACGGCACTTCGACAGAACACGGACAGTCGGCCGAACGGCCGGTGCGCCTCGCATCACGCGGCGGCGGTTTAGACGTTTACCTTCAAACAATGGAAAACGCCCATCGGGTGCGCGCGCGTTGTGCTTCAATGAATGCGGTTTGTACTCCTACTAAAACGACAGATTCAGAACAAGCCGGATTACTCATTCACAGGAGACAGTCGATGGCTCGGAAACGGTTTTGAAGCGGTACGCATGATGGTCTGTAACACCGCCGGACTTCCTTCGATGCAAGCAGGTTATCCCAGGGGCCCCCAACCATGTCCTCCAGACGTTTCATGATGGCCGCGGCGGCCGTGTCCGCCGCGCTGGCCGTCGCCGCACCGCCGGCCAGCGCCGCCGCGCCGACCGTGTCCGACCCGTTCTACACGTACACCGGTACGACGCCGCTGGCATCGATTCCACCGGGCACGGTGCTCAAGACGCGCAGCGTCACCTATCACGTGGCCGGCATTCCCACCGCGCTGACCGCGCAGCAGTTGCTGTATCGCACCCATAACGCGCTGAACCAGCCGGTCGTCAACGTGACGTCCGTGATCCGGAGCCCGGTCAGCAACGGCCGGGCGATCTCGTACCAGTCGGCCTACGATTCGCTGAACCCGTACGACGAGCCGTCGCAGGTGATCGCCGGCGACCGCGACGTCACGAAGGTCATCAACATCGGCACGCTGCTCTACAGCGCGGAATCGATTCCGCTGTCGACGCTGCTGCTGCTCGGCTACAACATCATCGTGCCCGATACGGAAGGCCAGAGCGCCGACTTCGCTGCCGGCCCCGAGTACGGGATGACCACGCTCGACTCGATTCGCGCAGCGCTCAATACGGCGTCGACCGGCCTGAACCCGTCGAGCAAGGTGGCGATGATCGGCTATTCCGGCGGTGCGATCGCGACGAACTGGGCCGCGCAGCTCGCGCCGAGCTATGCGCCCGAGATCAACAGGCAGCTCGTCGGCGCGGCGGAAGGCGGCGTGCTGGTCGACCCCGCGCACAACCTGCGCTACGTCGACGGCAGCATCGTCTGGGGCGGCGTAGCCGCGGCCGCGCTGGCCGGGCTGTCGCGCGGCTACGGCTTCGACCTCACACCCTATCTCAGCGATACCGGCGTTGCCGTGTTCAAGGACATCCAGAGCCAGTCGCTCGCGTACATCCTGCCGAAGTACACGGGGCTGCGCTGGGGCACGCTGTTCAAGCCGCAATACGCGAACGACATCAACAGCATTCCCGTGTACGTGACGTATGCGAACAAGGTGAATGCGGGGCTGGCCGCATCGCCGACGATCCCGATGTTCATCGGCCAGGGCACGGCGGGCGCGCTGGATGGCACGTTCAGCAGCCAGGTGGGCGACGGCGTGATGATGGCGTACGACGTGCGCGCACTGGCGCAGAAGTTCTGCGCGAGCGGCACGCCGGTCACGTACAACGAGTATCCGCTCGAACATGCGGGCGCGATCGTGCCGTGGGTGGCCGGCATGCTGCCGTGGCTCTACGACCGTTTCAACGGGAAAGCCGCGCCGAGCAATTGCTGGCTGACGTCGCTGCTGCCGAGCAATTCGCTGGCGCCCGAAACGCCGCACTAGCCGCCGCGCCGCCGCGCCGTGCGATGCGGCGCATGACCGGGCGACCCTGCGCGGGTCGCTTTTTTCTTTCGCCTTTTGATCTCCGTCGCGCTGCCGCCATGCAGCCGCACCCGCTCCCCCGCCGCAATCCGCCGCCGTCCCGCCCGGGTGCCATAATCGAGCCTGCCCATCATTCCAGACGTCCCCCGGAGAATCACCATGCAGAACCTCGACAATCCTTCCCACGATCGCGAGGTAGGCAGCGCCGACGCGACGCAGGACACCACGCGCATCGACGACGTCCGCATCGGCGCCGTGCGCCCGCTGATCTCGCCGGCGCTGCTGCTGGACGAATTGCCGGTGCCGCCCGCCACGCAGACGCTCGTCGAGGATACGCGCCGCGCAATCGGCGACATCCTGCACGGCCGTGACGACCGGCTGCTGCTTGTCGTCGGCCCGTGCTCGATCCACGATCACGACCAGGCGCTCGATTACGCGCGCCGCCTGAAGGCGGCCGCCGATGCGCTGCAGGACGACCTGCTGATCACGATGCGCGTCTACTTCGAGAAGCCGCGCACGACGGTCGGCTGGAAGGGCTACATCAACGATCCGCGTCTCGACGGCAGCTTCCGCATCAACGAAGGGCTGCGCGCCGCGCGGCAATTGCTGCTCGACATCAATGCGCTGGGCCTGCCGGCGTCGACCGAATTCCTCGACCTGCTGAGCCCGCAGTACATCGCCGACCTGATCGCGTGGGGTGCGATCGGCGCGCGCACGACCGAGAGCCAGAGCCATCGCCAGCTCGCGTCGGGCCTGAGCTGCCCGATCGGCTTCAAGAACGGCACCGACGGCGGCGTGCAGGTCGCGTCCGACGCGATCGTTGCCGCGGCGGCGAGCCATGCGTTCATGGGGATGACGAAGATGGGGATGGCCGCGATCTTCGAGACGCGCGGCAACGACGACGCGCACGTGATCCTGCGCGGCGGCAAGAACGGCCCGAACTACGACGCCGAACATGTCGAGGCGAGCTGCGCGGTGCTGCGCAAGGCCGGCTTGCGCGAGCAGGTGATGGTCGACTGCTCGCATGCGAACTCGAACAAGTCGCACGATCGTCAGATCGACGTTGCGCAGGATCTCGCGCGGCAACTGTCGCAGGGCGAGCAGCGAATCGTCGGCGTGATGGTCGAGAGCCATCTCGAGGCCGGGCGCCAGGACCTGAAGCCGGGCGTGCCGCTGAAGTACGGCGTATCGATCACGGATGCATGCCTGAGCTGGACGCAGACGGAACCGGTGCTCGACGTGCTGGCCGACGCCGTGCGGCAACGACGCGCGCAGTCGCGCAGCGCGTGACGCAGGCGATGCCGACATGAGCGATGTCCCGTCCGGCGGCGCACCGGCCATGCCGGGCGAACCCGCTGCTTCCGGCATGACGGCATCGACGGCGCCGATCCCGCCCGGCAAGCTGTACACGATGGCGGGCGTCGGCTGGGCGGCATTTCTCGGCTCGCCGCTCGCCGGCGGCATCCTGCTCGCGGCGAACGCGCGGCGTCTCGGCCACCGCGCGCTCGCACGGCGGCAGATTCTCGTCACGGCACTCGTCACGCTCGTGTCGATCGTGCTGTACGCGGCGGTGGCGATACCGGAAACCGCGGTGGTGCCGCACGCGCTCGTGCATGCGGTCGTCATTGCCGGTCTCGCCGGGACGATTTTCCACGCACGGCACGCGCAACGCGCGGCCGTGGACGCGCATCGGGCCGCCGGCGGCGCACTGCAATCGAACTGGCGTGCGGCGGGCATCGGCCTGCTGACGCTGCTCGGCGTCTGGCTGTCGATTGCCGTGGTGATCGTGGCGCTGGGTGTCGCGAGCGTGTTGAACTTCGACAACGACCTGCGGCTCGTGCGCGACTATCCGGCGCCGGCGGAGCTGCATCTGCCGGCAGGATGGCGGGTCGCGAACCAGCCGGAGGATCGCGGCGACGCGACCTACCGGATCCGGCGTTTCAGGTTCGGGCTGATGTCGGCGGGGATCGAGTTCGTCATCGGCGACAAGAGCGACGACACGCTGTCGAGCTTCTGTGACGGGATGGTCGATGCGTTCAAGGACGGTGGCAGCGCGATCGCATGGTCGCACCCGGAGCACGGCACGATAGCGGGCCGGCCCGCAATGACGTGCGAGCACAAGCGGGCGTTCAACGATGAAATCGTGCACCAGGCGGCCGTGCTGACGTCCGGCGACACGAAGACCTGTGCGCTGATCTACACCGCGCGCGAGGAAAACTACGCGCGTTACCTGCCGGAGTTTGACCGCGTGCGCGACTCGTTGCGGTGTCCGTAATGTCGCCGTCGCGCGGCGAGCGTGGCGGGGCTGCGTCATCGCGTCCGATGCAGCGTTGCGCGAGTGGCGCTAACATGGGCCGGTGCGCTGCGTCGTGCGCGAGCCGCGGTGCTTCACGCGGCGCAGGCATGGAGGCGGCTTGGCCGGCCGCCGACACCGACAACAATTCACCGGAGTACATGACAGCATGGCTTTCTACAAGACCCTCATCGCAGCAACCGTCCTCGCATCGAGCGTCAGCGCGCACGCGCAGATCGCGGGCGCGCAGCCGATCAGCGTGACCGTCGAGCAATCGCAGGCGCTGCTCGAAGGCTGGAGCGTGAAGAAGAGCGTGCTCGGCAAGGCCGTCTACAACGACGACAACCAGAAGGTCGGTACCGTGCGCGACCTGATCGTCGCACCGGACGGCTCGGTGTCGGCGGCGATCGTGTCGGCCGGCGGCTTCCTCGGCGTGGCCGCGCACGATGTCGCGGTGCCGATCGCGTCGCTCGACGTGCGCAACGGCAACATCTACCTGCCGGGTGCGACGAAGGATGCGCTGAAGGCGACGCCCGCGTTCCAGTACGCGAAGGTGCCGTCGCCGCCGAAGCCGAAGAAGCTCGACGACAAGCACTGATGCATGCGGCCCGGCACGTGCCGGGCCACGCCGACCGCGGGCGATGAATGGCCCCGCGCGTCGGCGCGATCGTTGGAGGCCGGGCGCCACGTCATGGCGGCGAACGGATCACGTTGACGATCGACGACGATGTGGCTGCATTGCCGCTGCGCATCCGGCGCGAATCGGTATCGTGATTCACGCCGCACCGCGAATGCCTGCGATCAGCTTGCCGTCACCTCCCCGTCCACCCACAACCCGTCGAACCCGAACGTGACCGGCCCGCTCAGGAACACGCTGTCAGTGCCGTCCCATTGAACGGTGACGTCGCCGCCGTCGCATTCCACCCGTACCGTAGCGTCGAGCAGCCCGCGCCGGATGCCGTTGACCACCGCCCCGCACGAACACGATCCCGAACCGAGCGGCACGCCGCCGCCGCGCTCCCAGATGCGCAGGCGAATGTGCGTGCGATCGATGACCTGAACGAAATGCACGTTGGTTTTCCGCGGAAACAGCGAATGCGTTTCGATGGCCGGGCCGAGCGCCGCGACATCGATCGCGCGGAGATCGTCGACGAAGAACGTGCAATGCGGATTGCCCATGTTGCACGCGGCCGGTGCGCCGGGCAGCGGCAGCGCGAGGGTGTCGAGCGCCTCGGCGAGCGGCACGTCCCGCCAGCCGGTGAGCGGCTTGCCCATCTCGACGCTGATGAGGCCGCTCGCCTCCGTCGAGCACACGAGATACCCGCGGGGAGTCCGCAGCACGAGCGACGACAGGCCGGTTTCCCGCATCAATCGCCACGCGACGCCGCGTGTCGCGCTGCCGCAGGTGTCGAGCGGTGAGCCGTCGGCGTTCCAGAACGCGACGCGGGCCGCCGCGTCGTCGCAGTCCGACACGACCGCGAGCTGGTTGAAGCCGATGCCGCGATGGCGGTCGCCCATGCGCCGGACGAGGTTGCCGTCGATCGCGTGCGCTCGATCCTGACCGCGCAGGTCGACGATTGCGAAGTCGTCGCCGTTCGCGTGCATTTTCTGAAATCCGATCGGCATGGCGGTTCCGGTATCGAGGCAGGCGATCACTGTACGGTGCGCGCGGGCCGGGATCAAGGCGGTTCGGGCGCGGGGCCATGCCGCGCCGTGAGATTCGCGGCGCCCGGCGCACGCCGCGCCGCCCGATTGCCGATCACGTCGTTGCAACGCCGCCCGGGTTCGTCGCGCGTCGCTTGGGGGACACCCCAATGTCGAAGCAGATCGTAAGACATGTAATATAAATGAAAGATAAATTCGGATTTGTCTGTAGTCGTGACGCCGCGCGGTCACGCAACGGATCCGACCCTCCGCCACGCGCCATCCTCGCCTTCAACAGAAACGCCTCATGGAACAACTCGTCGAATCGCTCAACGGTGTCATCTGGAGCCCCGCGCTCATCTTTCTCTGCCTTGCCGCAGGGCTGTACTTTTCGCTGCGCACGCGCTTCGCGCAGGTTCGCCATTTCGTCGAGATGCTGCGCCTGATGCGCGGCAGCAAGGCGTCGGCGGAAGGCGTGTCGTCGTTCCAGGCGCTGGCGATGTCGCTGTCGGGGCGCGTCGGCACGGGCAACATCGCGGGCGTCGCGACGGCCATCACGTTCGGCGGGCCCGGGGCGATGTTCTGGATGTGGCTCGTCGCGTTCCTCGGCGCGAGCACCGCGTTCGTCGAATCGACGCTGTCGCAGATCTACAAGGTGCGGCGCGAAGGGCAGTATCGCGGCGGCCCCGCGTATTACATCGAGAAGGGGCTCGGCATCCGCTGGTATGCGGTGGCATTCGCGATTGCCACCGTGCTCGCGTGCGGGCTGCTGCTCCCCGGCGTGCAGGCGAACGGGATCTCGTCCGCGATCGAGAATTCCTTCGGCATCGCGAAGCCCGTCACGGGCGCGGTGCTCGTGCTGCTGCTCGGGCTCATCATCTACGGCGGCGTGAAGCGGATCGCGCGCGTCGCGGAAATCGTCGTGCCGTTCATGGCGCTCGGCTACATCCTGATCGCGTGCGTCGTGATCGCACTCGACATCGAGCGCCTGCCGGGCGTCGTCAAGCTGGTGTTCGAAAGCGCGTTCGGCTTCGAGGCCGGCTTCGGCGCGGTGCTCGGCATGGCGATCCAGTGGGGCGTGAAGCGCGGCGTCTATTCGAACGAAGCGGGGCAGGGCACGGGCCCGCACGCGTCGGCTGCCGCCGAAGTGACGCACCCGGCGCAGCAGGGGCTCGTGCAGGCGTTCTCCGTCTATGTCGATACGCTGTTCGTCTGCTCGGCGACGGGCTTCATGATCCTGATCACCGGCGCGTACAACGTGGTTGCGCCGGGCGGCCGCGCGCTGTTCTCGGGCGCGGCCGGCATCGAGGCCGGCCCCGGCTACACGCAGATGGCCGTCGAATCGGTGCTGCCGGGCTTCGGCGCGGCGTTCGTCGCGATGGCGCTGTTCTTCTTCGCGTTCACCACGATCCTCGCGTACTACTACATCGCGGAAACCAACGTCGCGTACCTGAGCCGCGCGCGCAGTAGCGCCGCCGGCACGTTCGTGCTGCGCGCGGTGATCCTGCTCGCGACGCTGTACGGCGCGGTGAAGAGCGCGAGCGTCGCGTGGGCGCTGGGCGACATCGGCGTCGGGTTGATGGCGTGGCTCAACATCGTCGCGATCCTGCTGCTGCAGAAGCCGGCGCTCAAGGCGCTGCGCGACTACGAAGCGCAGAAGCGCGCGGGACGCGAGCCGTCGTTCGATCCGGCCGCGCTCGGCATCGCGAACGCGACGTTCTGGGAGAAGCCGGCGGCGGCAAGCGGCGTGCGCGAAAGCCGGGCAGAGCCGGTCGTGGCAGTCGAGCGGCAGTCGTAGCCGTGCATCCCGTGGCGGTGCGCCGTCTGCGAGGACGGCGGCCGCGCATTGCGGGAATCAGGCGTTTCACCCCAGCGGCCGGCACCTCTGTTGCCGGCCGTTTTGCATCGTGCCGCGACAGGCAGGGAGGGGCGATTTTCGACGCCTCCACCCGAACGTTGCGCACACATCTACGTAATTCTACGTAGCTCCGCATACGTAGTTATCCGCTTGTAAGCTCCCCCTGTCGCACGGAATACTACGGCCCATCGTCACGGCCTTTGCGAGGCCGTGGCGCGACGCATCGACGTCACGCGTGTGCGGCCACTTCGCCGCATGCCATCAAAACCACATTGGAGACCAGGAGACGCCATGAATCGGGCTTCCAGTACCCTGCTCTGGATTGCGGTCGCGCTGCTCGGCGCGTTCGCGTTCGGCACGATCGCACTCGCACACGGCGAGCGCGTCAGTGCCCTCTGGATCGTGATCGCCGCAGTCTGCGTGTATCTGATCGCGTATCGCTTCTACAGCCGTTTCATCGCCAGCAAGGTGATGCAGCTCGACGGGCTGCGGATGACGCCGGCCGTCAAGTACAACGACGGCCTCGACTACGTGCCGACCAACAAGTACGTGCTGTTCGGCCATCATTTCGCCGCGATCGCCGGCGCCGGCCCGCTCGTCGGGCCCGTGCTCGCCGCGCAGATGGGCTACACGCCCGGCATGCTGTGGATCCTGGCCGGCGTCGTGTTCGCCGGCGCGGTGCAGGACTTCATCGTGCTGTTCATCTCGACGCGCCGCGACGGCCGCTCGCTCGGCGACCTCGTCAAGATGGAGCTCGGCACGGTGCCCGGCGTGATCGCGCTGTTCGGCGCGTTCCTGATCATGGTGATCATCCTGGCGGTGCTCGCGCTGATCGTCGTGAAGGCGCTGACCAATTCGCCGTGGGGCACGTTCACCGTCGCCGCGACGATTCCGATCGCGTTGTTCATGGGCGTCTATACGCGCTACATCCGTCCGGGCCGCATCGGCGAAGTGTCGATCATCGGCTTCGTGCTGCTGATGGCGTCGATCGCGTTCGGCCAGCACGTGCACGATTCGCCGACGCTCGCCGCGTGGTTCACGTTCACGGGCACGCAGCTCACGTGGATCCTGATCGGCTACGGCTTCGTCGCATCGGTGCTGCCGGTGTGGCTGCTGCTCGCGCCGCGCGATTACCTGTCGACGTTCCTGAAGATCGGCACGATCCTCGGCCTCGCGATCGGCATCCTGGTCGTCGCGCCGGAACTGAAGATGCCCGCGCTGACGAAGTTCGTCGACGGCACGGGCCCGGTGTGGTCGGGCAACCTGTTCCCGTTCCTGTTCATCACGATCGCGTGCGGCGCCGTGTCGGGCTTCCATGCGCTGATCTCGTCGGGCACGACGCCGAAGCTGATCGACAACGAAACCAACGCGCGCTTCATCGGTTACGGCGCGATGTTGATGGAATCGTTCGTCGCGATCATGGCGCTGGTCGCCGCGTGCGTGATCGAGCCGGGCATTTACTTCGCGATGAACGCACCGGCCGCCGTGCTCGGCTCGACGCCGGAAGCGGTGGCCAACACGGTCACGCAATGGGGCTTCGTGCTGACGCCCGACATGCTGACGCAGACCGCGAAGGCCGTCGGCGAAACGACGATCATCGCGCGCGCGGGCGGCGCGCCGACGCTGGCCGTCGGCATGGCGCACATCCTGCACCAGGTGATCGGCGGCGAAGCGATGATGGCGTTCTGGTATCACTTCGCGATCCTGTTCGAGGCGCTGTTCATCCTGACGGCCGTCGACGCCGGCACGCGCGCGGGCCGCTTCATGCTGCAGGACCTGCTCGGCACGTTCCACCCGGCGCTCAAGCGCACCGAGTCGCTGCCCGCGAACCTGGTCGCCACCGCGCTGTGCGTGGCCGCGTGGGGCTACTTCCTGTACCAAGGCGTGGTCGATCCGCTCGGCGGCATCAACACGCTGTGGCCGCTGTTCGGCATCTCGAACCAGATGCTTGCCGCGATCGCGCTGGTGCTCGGCACCGTCGTGCTGTTCAAGATGAAGCGCGAGCGCTATGCATGGGTGACGATCGTGCCGACCGCATGGCTGCTGATCTGCACGCTGACCGCCGGCTGGCAGAAGATTTTCGACGCGAACCCGAAGGTCAGCTTCCTCGCGCACGCCGCGAAGCTGCAGGCCGCGGTGGACGAGGGCAAGGTGCTCGCGCCGGCGAAGTCGATCGCGCAGATGAAGCGGATCATCTTCAACGACTACATCGATGCGGCGCTGGCGGGCCTGTTCATCTTCGTCGTGGTGAGCATCGCGGTGTACGGCGTGATCGCCGTGCTGCGCGCGCGCCGCGAGTCGAAGCCGACCGTGCGCGAGACGCCGTACGAAGCCATGCCGGCCGCGCAGGCGCTCGGCAGCGGACGTTAAGGGGAGGCCGCGATGTTCAGCGATCTTGGCAGCGACCTGCGCAGCGCGGGGCGTTACCTCGGGCAGGCGTTGCGGCTGATGGTCGGCCTGCCCGACTACGATACCTACGTCGCGCACATGCGCGCCACCCATCCGGACCGCGAGCCGATGACGTACGAGGCGTTCTTCCGCGAGCGTCAGAATGCGCGGTACGGGTCGGGAGCGGGGAAGTGCTGTTGAGCGCGTGAAACGGCACGAACGAAGGGAAAAGGCGTCATGGGGTGAAAGCCATGACGCCTTTTTTTGTCGGCGCAAGGCGATCGGCTCGTGCAACGCATGCCGTCGCGCACGGCCGTCAGTCGTTGTCGTGCCTCAGCGCCAGAACCGCAGCCGCCCCCGCGGCGAGCGCGATCAGGGCCAACGCGACGGCGAAGCCGGTCGCGCCCGCCGTGAACCCGACGCGGTCGATCGCGTACCCGGTCATCACGGGCATCAGTCCCGCCGGGAGGTAGCCGCCGATGTTCATGACGGCGTTCGCCTCGGCGCGCCGTGCGTCCGACACGTGCAGGCCGATCAGCGTCAGGCCGCCGAGTTGCCCGAGGCCTTGCCCCGCGCCCGCGAAGAGCGCCGCCGCGACGAGAACGGCGGCCGACGACGCATGCACGGCGACGCACAGCATCACCATCGACAGCAGGGTGGCGACCGTGCCGGCAACGAACGTCGTACGGATCGATCCGCGCCGCGCGACGAACTGGACCCCGGTGGCGGCAATGAACATCGCGCAGGCCATTCCACCCGCGAGCAGCGGGCTGCGCACGTGCAGCAGGCGCGCCAGCAACGACGGACCCAGCGCAAGCACGAAGGAGGTCGCGGTGATGCCCGGCCCGAACACGGCGATGCCACTGGCGACATGGCGCCGGTTGTGCGCCGGTACGGACGGCAGGCGCAGCGGCGGCGCGTCGCCAGGCGCCTGCGCGGGCCGGTTGCGCGGCAGCCGCAGGGCGACGGCCAACGCGCTCAGCAGGATCATGAATTCGACGCCGAACACGAGGGTGACCGGATGGGCGGCGGTTTGCGCGGCAATCCCGGCGAGCAACGGCCCGAGTCCCGCACCGAACACCATGGCGACCGACGCGAGCAGCGCGGCCTTGCGCCGCTCGGTGCCCGCGAGATCGATCACCGACGCCATGCCCGCCGACACGATGACGCCCACCGCGATGCCCGTCAGCAAGCGGGCGACCGCGAGCATGGCGACGGACGACGCGGTCGCGAACAACGCGCACGCGATCAGCGCCGCGGCGAGGCCGGGCAGCAGGACCGGCTTGCGCCCGTAACGGTCCGAAAGCTGGCCGGCGACGAGCAGCGTACCGAGCAGGCCGACGATGTAGAGCGCGAAGATGACGGTCAGCGTGCCGGACGAGAAGCCGAGGGCGTGCTGCCAGGCAACGTACAGCGGCGTCGGCGAATTGGAGAGCATGAAGACGGCGGTGACCATCCAGGCGGCGTGCGCCATGCGCGGCACGGGGCGCGAGGCGGCGCATGGCGATTGGGGAACGGCGGCGTCGGACATGAACACACTCCTTGTACGAGTTTTTTCGAACTATAGCTTAGTTCGAAAAAACTCGTACAGGGTGATAAGCTTGCGGACATGAAACGAATTCATCCTGAACGGGCGGCCGACATCGTGCCGGCGCCTGCGGACTTGCCCGATCCGCTGCCGGAACCGGGCGTCGCCGAGCTTCGCCTCGAAACCATTCTTGGCGCGCTGGCCGATCCGTTGCGGCTGACGATCGTGCGCAAGCTGATGCTGGAATCCGAGGCTTACGACCATCCTTGCGGCTGGTTCGGCTTCGATCGCCCGAAATCGTCGCTCACCCATCATTTCAAGGCGCTGCGCGACGCGGGCGTGCTGCGCCAGCGTCAATACGGGCTCGAGCGGCGCAGCCGCGTGCGCACGGAAGATCTCGACCAGCGTTTTCCCGGCCTGCTGAAGCTCGTGGCCGAGTGGGAGCCGCCGTCCGGCAACGTCGGTTGACGGCTGCCGCGATGGCCGCCCGGCGGGACGGGCAGCTTTGCGATGCGGCGGCGTGCGTGACGCGCCGGGCATGCAGCGGCGAGCAACTGTGCGTGTGTCGGGCTTGATCCGTCCGCAACCCGGCTTCGTTTCCCGGCCGGTATCATGTGAGCTTGAGCTTTTGGCCCCCAATGAACCCGCACAGGAGGAACCCGTCGTGCATGCCGGTGAGCGTTTCAACAGCATTACCCATCTCGTCGGCGCAGTGCTATCGGTGGCAGGGCTGGCAACATTGGTGACGATGGGCGCGCTCAAGGGCGACGCGTACAAGGTGGTGAGTTTCAGCGTTTACGGCGCGATGCTTTGCGTGCTCTACGCCATCTCGACGCTTTACCACAGCGTCCGCAAACCCCGCCTGAAAGCCATTCTGCAGAAGTGCGACCACTCGGCGATCTACCTGCTGATCGCCGGCAGCTACACGCCGTTTACGCTGGTCACGCTGCGCGGCCCGTGGGGCTGGTCGCTGTTCGGCGTGAGCTGGGGGCTGGCCGTGTTCGGCATCGTGCAGGAACTGACGCTTGGGCGGCGTACGCGCATGCTGTCGATGATCCTGTACGTGATGATGGGCTGGCTCGCGCTCGTCGCGGTGCGTCCGCTGATCCATGCGTTGCCGCCGGTCGGTACCGCGTGGCTCGTGGCCGGCGGCTTGATCTACAGCGCGGGGATCTACTTCTTCATCAACGACGAACGTATCCGTCACGGGCACGGCATCTGGCATCTGTTCGTGCTGGCCGGGAGCCTGTGCCAGTTCGTCAGCGTCGCGATGTATGTCGCGTGAGCGGCGTGCCGCACCGATCCCGACGCGATGAGCCGCCGCGAGCTCGCCACAGCATGCGCTAGCGGCGCGTGGCGGCTCGCAGCGGCGCGGCCGGTTCGCCGGTTGCCGGTGTCGGCCGCGCCGTGATCCACCACGTCGTCGCGGCGAGGGCCGACAATCCGGTCGCGATGCCGAGCGCCACCCGCATCGCCGCCGGAAACGGCTGCAGCGTCGCGATGCACGCACCGAAGATCGCCACACCGAGCGCCGATCCACTCTGGCGCGCTGCGTTCAGCGCGGCCGCCGCCACGCCGGCGCGGTGCCGTTCGACCGTCCCGAGCGCGGGCGATGTCGCGGCCGGCGAGATGAATCCCGATGCAAAGCCGATCGCGAGCATCGGCGCGACGGCGAGCCACGCGGGCGTCGCCGCAGTCATGCCCGTCATGCCGAGCGCGCCGGCCGCATAGAGCGCGAACGCCGCACACATCGAGCCGCGCGCGCCGAAGCGCGCGGCCAGCTTGCCCGAACACAGTCCGCCGAGCGCGACCATCGCGGTCATCGGCAGGAACGCGAGCCCCGTGTCGAGCGGGCTCGCGCCGCGGATCTGCCGATAGAACAGGCTGAGCACGAACAGCAGGCCGTAGAACACGAACGCCGACGCCATCGATACGAACGTCGATCCGGCGAACAGCCGGTTGCGGAAGAACGCGAGCGGCAGCATCGGTTCGCGGCGTCGCGCTTCGATCGCGATGAACGCGCTCCACGCGACTGCGCTCGTGATCGCGCCACCGATGATCGGCAGCGAGCGCCAGCCGAGCGACGGGCCTTCGATCAGCGTGCCGATCAGCGCCGCGATCGCGACGATGGCCGTGGCCTGGCCGCCCCAGTCGAACTGCCGTGACCCGTCGCCGGCGGCGCGCGCGACCGTGCGGCCGAGCCAGATGCCGGCAAGCCCGAGCGGCAGGTTCACGAAGAAGAGGCTACGCCACCCGAACAGATGGATCAGCAGGCCGCCGATCAGCGGGCCCGACGCCATCGCGATACCGCCGCAGCCCATCCACAGGCTGATCGCCGAGGCGCGCGCGGCCGGTTCGGGGAATGCGCGGTTGAGCAGCGCGAGCGAGCAGGGCACCAGCATCGCGCTGCCGACGCCTTGTAACGCGCGGGCGATCGCGAGCGCCGGTAGGGTCGGCGCGACGCCGCACAGCGCCGACGCGGCGACGAATACCGCGAGCCCCGCGACATAGACGTCGCGATCGCCGAGCCGGTCGCCGAGCGTGCCGCCCGTCATCAGCAGGCTCGCGAACGCGAGCGTGTACGCGTTCACGATCCACTGCAGGCCGGCCACGCGGCTGCCGAAGGTGTGGGCGATGTCGGTGAGCGCGACGTTGACGATGGACGCGTCGAGCAGCACGAGCGTGTAGCTCACGCAGGTCGCGGCGAGCACGCGGCGGGCCGCGGCGCGGTTCGGCGCGGCGGCCGTCATGCGCGGTCGGACGCCGGCGCGGCGGCGCGCAGCGCGAGAAAGCCGACCCACCCCCAGTACACGCGATGATGCGCGATCAGCCCGTCGCGCAGATCCATCACCTCGACGAGATCGATCTGGTCGCCGTCCGGCGTGGCGCGCGGATATTCCCACGTGAGCTGGCGGCCGTTCGAGAGGAACAGCCCGGTGCGGTACCAGCGCCCGAGCCGGTTGCCCGGATTGCGCAGGCCCGCGGCGAAGAATGCGCCGATCGCGGCCTTGCCGTGCAGCACGCCGGAGCCGTGATCGGGCAGCGTGACGACGATCAGCGGCGTTTCGAGCACCGCGTCGTCGGCATACAGCGCCATCAGCGCATCGACGTCGCGCGCGACCACGGCCGCGTGCCAGCCTTCATAAATATGCCGGACATCGGCGTTGGCGTTGGCGTGTGACATGGCAGGTTCCGGAAGCATCGATAACGGAACCCACTGTATGGGCGCGCCGCCGCGAGACGTTTCACGTCGGCCCGAAACATGGATGTCGCCTGCGGGGCAGGTGCCCGCGCGCCGGCCCTTATCCGGCCAGCGCGTCGAGATTCAGCTCATACGATTTCCCGATCCACACCGCGCAATCGCGATGGTCGCGCAGTTCGTCGTTCGTATTCGGATGCAGGAAGATGTCGAGCGCGCCGTGGTTCAGCACGAGCCACGGCACGATGTCGTCGAAGCGTGCGGCGTCGAACGCGATCTGGTACGACCAGGCCGGGTGCGGGCCGACCAGGCGTTCGTGAAAGCGGCCGAGTTCGATGACCGCGCCGAACCGTTCGTCGACGACCTGGCGAAATGCCCAGGCCGCGTCGCGGCTGGCCGCATCGAAATAGACGTGCGCGTGCCAACTGTGGATGGCGGTGGTGTCGAAGGCAGCCATGGAAAGACTCGATAAAAATGGGCGTGCATGAGGTGCCGTGCGAAACGGCCGATGCGTGATTATCGCGCGTCCTTGGCGTGCGCGTCGTGTCGCTATCCGGCAATCCGGATGCGATGACTTGTCCTGGATCACAAGAGCCGTTCGATTCGATCAGGCCGGGGTTTGGAATACCCGGTATCCGCCCGCGCGATATCACGCCGGAAGCCTTGCCGGCAGGTGCACGAGCCGCGATCGCACCGGCAACACGTCATTTCGGAAATTGAAAAAGCGCTGCGTGCGCCGCTCCGGATCGTCTGAACCAATGCGATCAGGGCGTTGAATGAAATAAAGAAATTCCTGTTTGGCGGGATTCGCGTATGACGCGGTTTGCGCACCGGATTTCGAAGCCGAAAATATCAATTGCGGAATCGGCTATTCATGCGGAATGCAGCGCGTCATACGATGGTTTCAACGCATCGTCGAACCCGATCGATGCGGGGACAACCATCTGGAGGCCACTATGCGATCCCTCGTTCCCGTCGCTGCACTGTCCTGCGCACTCGTTGCGCTGCCCGCCGTCAGTTTTGCGCAGCCGGTCGCGCCGGACGGCGCACCGAATGCCGCCCTGTCGACCTGGTCGGCCGCGCGTGCCGAAACCGACGCGCAACTGATGCAGATGACGCGCGCCGGCTATCGCGCGACGTCGGCCGGCAACCAGAACTATCCGCTGGCGATGCAGCGTGCGCTCGAACGTGTCCACAATCCGGTGCCGGACCGGTCGCGCGAAGAGCGGGCCGAGATGGAAGCGCGCGCCGCGCGCGACGTGCAGGGCGGCCATCCGGTCAAGGCGTTCCTCGTGAAGACCGCGTACTACCTGAAGGGCGAGAACACGTTCTGATGCAGGAGACGAGCATGGCTTGCACGATCGGATTTGCCGACGTCGTGCGCGCGTCGACGCCGCACCGGCTGCCGGACGCGCGGGCGACGCAGCGACGCGATGCTGGGCACGGCACGCGGCGTCGTGCGAAGCACCCGCGCGATGCGCGCGGTGACGCCGTTGCGTGCCGCATCGCATGGCCGGCCGTCGCGGCGGCCGATGCGCCCGCAAGCGGGGGCCAGTCATGAAGGGCACCCGGAAGCACCGTCGTCACGTGCCGCTGACCCGCGAGTGGCTGCTGCCGCTGCCGCCCGTGCATGCGCGCGACATCTCGCTGAAATGCCACATGGCGCTCGTCGCGCTGCGTGGCGGGCACGGCAACGAGGCGCTGCTGATGCGCTTGCGCACGAGCGTCTACCTGGTGTTCCTGGCGCTCGACGATGCGGTGAGCGCGGACGCGGACATCGACCTGTGCGTCGACGCGGAACGTGCGCTCGATGCGGGCCTGGCGCGCGCGGCGCAAAGCGGCGCATGGATGCTGCGCGACGACGAATGCGCGGTACTCGAGCATGTGCTCGCGGCGAACGACACGTGTGTCGCGACGCTCACGCGGCATCGGCTGGCCGAGCTGTGGGAGCACGTCTGCACGTTCGCGTCGAGCGGCCAGCCGGCGCTCGTCGCGAGCGCGGCGGAGAAGATGCGCAGGCATGCGGCCGAATCGCCGGCCGCGTAGCGTCGCAGCGGTTTCGCAGGGAGGTTGGAGGAGACAGGGCCGGCCGCACCGGCGTGGCTGCGGTAATCGCGCGGCTTCGGCTTCGGTTTCGACGATCGCACGGGCCGTCGCGGCCCTACGGTGACGGCGAAACACGACGCAAAACGGCGGCCCAAAACAAAAGCGCCACGGAGCGGAACTCCGTGGCGCTTTATTTTTTCCCGCCGGCGCGGAGGCATGGCCTCCGCGCGGCGAAACGCGCTCAGGCTGCTGCTGCCGGCTTCGCCGACTTTTGCAGCTTGCCCTTGCCGGCGCGCTGGATTTCCTCGAGCTTGATCTCGACGTGACGCGAGAACACGTACTCGGCCGGACGCTGCTTGTCGATCGGAATGTCCGGAGCGAACGGGCCGTCGGTCTTGATGCCCTTGCGGCTCACGGCGAACGCCTTCAGCGGATGCGCCATCGTGTCCATCACGGCGGTCGCTTCGAAGCCGCAGTGAACCATGCAGTCCGCGCACTTCTCGTAGTTGCCGACGCCGTAGTTGTCCCAGTTCGTGTCTTCCATCAGTTCCTTGAAGGTCTTCACGTAACCTTCGCCGACCAGGTAGCACGGCTTCTGCCAGCCGAACACCGTACGCGCCGGGTTGCCCCACGGCGTGCACTTGTACGTCTGGTTGCCGGCCAGGAAGTCGAGGAACAGCGACGACTGGCTGAACGACCAGCGCTTGCCGCCTTCGCCGCGCTTCAGGATTTCGCGGAACAGGTTCTTCGTCTTGTCGCGGTTCAGGAAGTGCTGCTGATCCGGCGCGCGCTCGTACGCGTAGCCCGGCGACACGGTGATGCCGTCGACGCCGATCGGCTTGAGCGTGTCGAAGAACTTCGCGACGCGCTCGGGGATCGCATCGTTGAACAGCGTGCAGTTGATGTTCACGCGGAAGCCGCGGCGCTTCGCTTCCTTGATGGCCGCGACCGCCTTGTCGTACACGCCTTCCTGCGACACCGAGTGATCGTGCATCTGCGCGTCGCCGTCGAGGTGGACCGACCAGACGAAGTACGGGCTCGGCTGGTAGTCGTCCATCTTCTTTTCCATCAGCAGCGCGTTCGTGCAGAGGTAGACGAACTTCTTGCGCTTCATGATGCCGCGGACGATTTCCGGCATGTCCTTGTGCAGCAGCGGCTCGCCGCCTGCGATCGACACGATCGGTGCGCCGCACTCGTCGACCGCTTCCAGGCATTCCTGGACGGACAGGCGCTGGTTCAGGATGGGGTCCGGGTAATCGATCTTGCCGCAGCCGTTGCACGCGAGGTTGCAGCGGAACAGCGGCTCGAGCATCAGCGCGAGCGGATAGCGTTTGTTGCCGGACAGGTGTTGGCGCGTGATGTACGCGCCGACGCGGACTTGCTGGAGCAGCGGAATAGACAAGAGATGTCCTCCTTAAACTTCGCGGGCGACGGCTTGCGTGAGCTTCGCCGGCAGCTTGAATTCGACTTTTTCCTCTCGGCCCGCCATCGTCGTGACGTCGACGGGACCCAGCGCGCGCAGCGCGCCGATTACATCTTCGACCATCTCCTCGGGCGCGGACGCCCCGGCGGTCAGGCCCACGGTCTTCGCATTCGCGAACCATTCGGCCTTTACTTCCGAACCGTCGGCGACGAGGTAGCTCGGCACACCGCTTTCGGTGCCGATCTCGCGCAGGCGGTTCGAGTTCGAGCTGTTCGTCGCACCGACCACGAGCAGCACGTCGACCTGCTCGCTCAGTTCGCGCACGGCGGCCTGGCGATTTTGCGTCGCGTAGCAGATGTCTCGCGTGTCCGGGCCGACGAGGTCGGTGAACCGGCGCTGCAGCGCTTCGATGATGCCGCGCGTATCGTCGACCGACAGCGTGGTCTGCGTGATGTACGCAACCGGCGTATCGACAGGCAGCGTCAGCGTATCGACTTCGGCTTCGCTCTGCACGAGGATCACCTCGGCCGGAATCTGGCCGATCGTACCCTCGACTTCCGGGTGGCCCGCATGGCCGATCAGGATCAGCCGGCGGCCCGCCGCGACATATTGGCGACCCTGCACGTGCACTTTCGTGACGAGCGGGCAGGTGGCGTCGAGCACGTCGAGCCCGCGCGTTTGCGCATCGCGCTCGACCGTCTGGGCGACACCGTGCGCGCTGAAGATCGCGACAGCGCCGTGAGGCACCTCGTCGAGCTCCTCAACGAATCGTGCCCCTTTATTACGCAGATTTTCGACGACATGCCGGTTATGCACGATCTCATGACGCACATAGACCGGCGCACCGTGCTGTTGCAGCGCGCGATCGACGATCTCGATCGCACGGACAACCCCCGCACAAAAGCCGCGAGGCTGGGCAAGGATGACTCGCATAGGTGAGCGAACTCCGACGACAGACGCCGAGGTTCGAGGAGCTGGCACTCGCTCGCTCGCCCCGGCTTGATGTTATGAAGGCAGGAACGAACCGGCCGGCCAGGCCCCGGAACCCCGAATTAATCGCGCATTTTAACCTCATCGGCAAGTCCTTGCTTCGGTGCTGTATCTGGCGTGTTGCATTTGCGGGAGAGCCGCGTCGGCGCTGGCGCGCGCGGAACCCAGTAAACTATGCGGTTTCGCGGGCAGCCGCTCCGGCTGCCTGGCGTCGCGCTCATTTCAAGGCCATTCGATGACCGTCGATTCTTACGCGTATTGCCCGGCCGCCCGTGCGGTTTCGGGCGTTTTGTTCCTGACCCTGATTGATTGTGCCGATGCCGGCGCCCGACAGGAGGCGTGCCGATGATGCTGGTTCTCGCTTTTCTGGCGTCCGGCCTGTCGCTGATGATCTGGATCGTGCTGCTCGTCGCGCGCGGCGGCTTCTGGCGCGCGGTGCCCGCGCGGCCGCTGCCGCCCGAGGCGCGCGGCGCGGCGGCCGAGGCCGGCTGGCCGGCCGTCGTCGCGGTCGTGCCGGCACGCAACGAGGCCGACGTGATCGCCCGGGCGGCGACTTCGCTGCTCGAGCAGGATTACCCGGGCGATTTTCATCTGATCATTGTCGATGACCACAGCGACGACGGTACCGCCGACGCGGCCCGGGCGGCCGCGCTCGCGATCAACCGCGCCGACCGGCTGACGGTGCTGGCCGCGAAGCCGCTGCCGGCCGGCTGGTCGGGCAAGGTGTGGGCGCAGTCGCAGGGGATCGCCGCGGTGCAGACGCTCGGCCTGGCGGCCGACTACCTGTTGCTGACGGATGCCGACATCGGCCACCCGCCCGACGCGGTCGCGCAACTCGTCACGCGCGCGCAGGCCGAGCACCGCGATCTCGTCTCGCTGATGGTGCGGCTGCGCTGCGATTCGTTCTGGGAAAAGGCGCTGATCCCGGCGTTCGTGTTCTTCTTCGCGAAGCTCTACCCGTTCTCGTGGATCAACAATCCGCGCAACCGGACGGCCGGCGCCGCGGGCGGCTGCATGCTCGTCAAGCGCACGGCGCTCGAGGAAGCGGGCGGGATCGAGTCGATCCGCGGCGCGCTGATCGACGACTGCAGCCTCGCCGCGCAGATCAAGCATCGCGGCGAAGGCCGCCATCCGATCCGGCTCGACCTGGCCGACCGCAGCGTATCGCTGCGCCCGTACGACAGCTGGCGCGACATCTGGAACATGATCGCGCGCACGGCGTTCACGCAGTTGCACTATTCGCCGCTGCTGCTGGCCGGCACGCTGCTCGGGATGACGATCATCTATCTCGTGCCGCCCGCAGCCGCGCTCGCGTACGGCGCGCGAGCATGGCCCGCGTGGCTCGCGTGGGCGTCGATGTGCGCCGCATATGCGCCGATGCTGCGCTACTACCGGCGCTCGCCGCTGTGGGCGCCGGCGCTGCCGCTCGTCGCGCTGTTCTACGTCGGTGCGACGTTCGCGTCCGCGTGGCGTTACTGGCGCGGCAAGGGCGGCCAGTGGAAGGCGCGCGTGCAGGCGCCGGTGGATCGCTGAGCGTTGCCCGGGAGGCGTGCCACCCGCCAGCCGGAAAGCAAACAGCCCGATCGGTGGAAACCGGTCGGGCTGTTTCGTTTTCGGCGGTGCGGCCTGCCGGTGCCTAGCGCTGCGTCAGCATCATGTACATCTGGACCACGACGTCCGGCGAGAACGTGAACGGCACCCAGCCGTAGCCCGTGTGGCGGGCCACCAGCAGGCGGTCGCCGTTCGTCTGCTTCTGCACGGCCATCATCGGATTCTTCGTCGTCACGAAGCGCCATCCGGCCGGGATGCCGGGCGGCGGCTCCGGCTGCATCGACGCGCGCGCATGCGCGAGTTCCTCGATCAGCTGGCCCAGTTGCTCCGGATGCAGCGTGATCGATTCGCCGTTGATGGTCAGCGTGAGTTCGTTCTGCGACGGACGCGCCACGTGCAGCGTCGATTTGTCGGTCGGGGCCGGGGTGGCCGCGTCGGCTTTGGCTTCAACCGGCGTGTCGGCTTGCGCCGTCGCGACGATGGCCGTTTCGGCATCGGCCGTCGAATCCACCGTTTCGGCCGTAGCCGGCGCGATCACGGCCGGATCCGCGGCCGGCGCGTCGGCCGGTGCAGGTTCGACGACTTCGGCCGCCACGGCCGGGGCGGCGACCGCGTGGGTCGCGGCTTCCTTGACGACGGCCTCGACCAGCGCCTCGGCGTCGGCGACGGCCTTCGCGTGGTGCTGCGCAGCCGCTTCGGCTTGTGCGATCGCCTCGGTATGACGCTGCGCGACGGCCTCGGCCTGCGCGGTGGCGTCGGCGTGGCGCTGCGCGGCCGCCTCGGCCTGCGCGATCGCTTCGGCATGGCGTTGCGTGACGGCTTCGGCCTCGGCGGTCGCGTCGGCATGACGCTGCGCGGCGGCCTGCGTTTCCGCGATCGCCTGCATGTGCTGCTGCGCGAGCGCTTCGGCTTCCGCGATCGCAGCCTTGTGGCGTTGCGCAGCGGCTTCGGCGTCGGCGATCGCAGCCGTGTGGCGCTGCGCGGCGGCTTCGGCTTCGGCAGTCGCTTGCGCGTGACGCTTCGCGGCGGCCTCGGCTTCGGCGGTCGCGGCCGCATGGCGCTGCGCGGCCGCATCGGCTTCGGTCGCGGCGGCGTGATGGCGCTGCGCGGCGGCTTCGGCTTCGGCGATCGCCGCTGCGTGTCGTTGCGATGCGGCTTCGGCATCCGCGTGACGTTGCGCGAGCGCTTCGGTCAGTGCGGTGGCTTCCGTATGGCGCTGCGCGGCGGCTTCGGCCTGCGCGGCGGCATCCGTATGACGGTGGACGGCGGCTTCGGCGGCGGCGGTGGCTTCCGCGTGGCGCTGTTGCGCGGCTTCGGCCTCGGCGGCTGCCGCCGTGTGGCGTTCTGCGGCGGCCCGCGCTTCGGCTTCCGCGGCGGCGTGACGTTGCGCGGCGGCCTGGGCTTCGGCTGCCGCGGCGCGCGCGAAGGCTTCCGCGCTGCGGGCCGCCTGCTGCGCGGCGTGGTGATCGTGGAGGAGCTGATCGACGCCCGCGTTGAGCGAATCGATCTGATCGTTCAGGTTCATGCGTGTCTTCTCTGCGTAAGACCCGCGATTTTACCCGCTGCGCCGGTAGCGGGCCGCGCGGGACGTGTAACAAAGTGCGCAAAGCGGCGGGAAGCGCGCCGCTTTGTGTTACTTCAGGTAGCCTGCGGCGCCGAACCAGTCGAGCGCATCGCGCAGCCCTTCGCGGTACGGGCGCGCACGGTAGCCGAGTTCGCGCTCGGCCTTCGCGGACGTGAAATACATCTTGTTCTTCGACATCCGCAGCCCGTCCACGGTGACGAACGGCTCCTTCTTCGTGAATTTCGCGACCGCTTCGGCGCCGACCGCGAGCGGGTACAGCGGCCAGCGCGGCAGCGCGATCGTCGGCGCCTTGCGGCCCGTCATCTGCGCGATGTCCGCGAGCATCTGCTGCAGCGGCAGGTTCTCGCCGCCGAGGATGTAGCGCTCGCCGATCCGGCCGCGCTCGAGCGCGAGGAAGTGGCCGTGCGCGACGTCGTCGACGTGCACGAGGTTCAGCCCCGTGTCGACGAACGCGGGAATCTTGCCGAGCGCGGCCTCGACGATGATGCGGCCGGTCGGCGTCGGCTTCACGTCGCGCGGGCCGATCGGCGTCGACGGATTGACGATCACGGCCGGCAGCCCTTCGTCGGCGATCATCCGCTCGACCGCGCGTTCCGCGAGCACCTTGCTGCGCTTGTAGACACCGATCGCCTGCTCGGCCGTGAGCGGCCGGTTTTCGTCGGACGGGTCGCCCGCGCTCGTCACCTTCAGCGTCGCGACGCTGCTCGTGTAGACGATCCGCTCGACGCCTTCGGCGCGCGCCGCGCGCATCGTCGCGACCGCGCCCTCGAGGTTCGCACGCTCGATCTCGTCGGGATCGGGCGCCCACAGCCGGTAGTCGGCCGCCACGTGCAGCAGGTAGCGCACGCCGCGCAGCGCGGCGCGCATCGACGCCTCGTCGCGCATGTCGCCGGTGACGATCTCGGCGTCGAGGTCCGCCACGTTCGTGCGCGGGCTGGTCGGGCGCACGAGCACGCGCACCGCATAGCCTTTCTGCTGCGCAATGCGTGCGACGGCCGAGCCGACGAAACCGGACGCGCCGGTGACGAGAACGAGATCGCGGGAGGTATCAGTCATGCGTTTCCTTCAGGGCCGCGCGCGAGCGGCGCGGCGGTTGAGCACGGGCGAGATTGTACGTGGTCGGCGCGCGCGGCGACGCGAGGCCGTGACCGCGGCGAACAGGCTCCGGCCCGTGTGCGAAGCGGCCGACGCGACTACAATGCCGGGCTTGAATGCAACGGGAGGGCGACGCGATGAGCCGCAATGAACTGGACGAACGGATCGAGACCTACTACGTGCGGGTGCGCGGCGTCGTGCAGGGCGTCGGCTTCCGTCATGCGACGGTGCGCGAGGCGCATGCGCTGAAGCTGCGCGGCTGGGTCGCGAATCTCGAGGACGGTACCGTCGAGGCGATGATCCAGGGCCCCGGCGCGCAGATCGACCGGATGCTCGCGTGGCTGCGCCACGGGCCGCCGGCCGCGCGCGTGACCGAAGTGACGTTCGAGGAGCGCCGGACCGAACGACGCTTCGAGCGCTTCCAGCAGCAGTAAGCGGCGCGGAACGATCATGACGGGGTATCCGGAGGCCGGGCGCGGCCTCATGCTGTCGGTGACGGCGTCGATGCTGTTCGCGCTGATGTCCGCCTACGCGAAACTGCTCGCGCCGCTCACCGGGCTCGACATCTTCGCGTGGCGCGTGTTGTGGACCGCACCGGGCGCGCTCGCGCTGATCGCGCTGCGCGACCGCTTGCCCGCGCTCGTCGACCTCCTTCGGCGCAGCGTGCGCGACTGGCGTCTGCTGCTTGCGCTGCCCGTGAGCGCCGCGCTGCTCGGCGTGCAGTTGTGGCTGTTCCTGTGGGCGCCGCTGCACGGCCGCATGCTCGAAGTGTCGCTCGGCTATTTCCTGCTGCCGCTGACGATGGTGCTCGTCGGCCGCTTCTACTATCACGAACGGCTCGATCCGCTGCAATGGGCGGCGGTCGCGTGTGCCGCGCTCGGCGTCGCGCACGAAGTGTGGGCGACGCGCGCGTTCGCGTGGCCGACGCTCGTCGTCGCGCTCGGCTATCCGCCGTATTTCGTGCTGCGCCGGAGGATCAACGCCGATTCGCTCGCCGCGTTCGCGATCGAGATCGCGCTGCTCTGCCCGATCGCGTTCGCGATGGTCGTGACGAGCGAGACGCGCGTCGCGGGCCACCCGGTGCTGTGGGCTGCGCTGCTGCCGGGCCTCGGCGTGCTCAGCACGCTCGCGCTTGCGAGCTACCTGAAGGCGAGCCGGATGTTGCCGATGGCGCTGTTCGGTATTCTCGGCTACGTCGAACCGGTGCTGCTCGTCGTGGTGTCGCTGCTGCTGCTCGGCGAAACGCTGAGCGTCGCGAAGCTCGCGACGTATGGGCCGATCTGGGTCGCCGTTGCGCTGACCGCGTGGCATAGCGCCATGCTGATGCGGCGCCTGCCGGCGCGCAGATAAACGTTGATCGCGATGCCGCTGCCGCGTGCCACGTGCCGCGTCGGGCATCGCAAAACCACGCCGCCGCAGCGGTCGAATCCATCGATGCTGGCCGCAAACTGGCGTCGCGCTGACGCGAGTCTGGCAACGCCGCCTGCTTTGCCCCACAAGGCTCGCGCCCGTAATCGAACAGAAGATTCGGTTGCACTTTGTTACTTAGGGTCTGCCCGGATCGGCCACTAGACTGGCCTCACCGACCCCCTTCGTATGCAGCCTTTCGATGAACGGTCATCTCCGTGCCCGGCCGGCCGGGCTGGCGCGATGCGGGCATCTGCGTATCGCCGCCGATCACGCTCGCCGCCTTCTCCCCGATTCATTTTCCGGTGCGTGCCGCACCGTTGTCGTGCAGGTGCGCTCATGTCGTTGAGCGGGCTGCCCGCCACGGTTCAGCCGTCGCGCAGCGGCCGCCTGATTGAAGTCGATTTCTTCCGCGGGCTCGTGCTGTTGATGATCGTCGTCGATCACATCGGCGCAAGCGTGCTGTCGCGCGTCACGCTGCACGCATTCGCGCTGTGCGATGCGGCCGAGGTCTTCGTCTTTCTCGGCGGCTTCGCGACCGCGAGCGCCTATGGCGCGATTGCCGAGCGACACGGCGCCCGCGCGGCGCAAAAGCGGTTCGTGCGCCGCGCGATGCAGATCTACCGCGCGTTTCTCGCGACCTCGACGCTGATGCTCGTCGTGTCGGCCGTGCTCGACCACTACGGGATCGATGCGCCGAACCTCGCGCTCGACGACGTCAGCGTGATGCTCGCCTCGCCGCTCACGGGCCTCGCCGAGCTGCTGACGTTCCAGCGCCAGCCCTATCTCGCGTCGGTGCTGCCGATGTATGTGCTGTTCGCGCTCGCGTCGCCGGTGCTCGTGCCGTTCGCGCGCCGGCATCCGTGGCTGCTGGTTGCGCTCAGCGTTGCTTCTTGGCTGGCGGCGGGCTGGCTCGGCCCCGAGCTGCTGGATACCGACGGGTTCCGCTGGAGTTTCAATCCGTTCGCATGGCAACTGATGTTCGTCGCCGGGGTGCTCGCGCGCTGCCAGCCGTTCTACCGGCGCATCGCGCTCGGGCGCTGGGGGGCAGCTGCGACCGGGCTCGCGTGCGCGGTCGTGCTCGGCTGCGCGAGCTACAAGCTGTTCTCGGGGCTGCCGCTGCCGGAAGGCGTGTTCAAGCGCGACCTCGCGCTGCCGCGCGTCGTGAGCTTCGCGGCCATCGCGTGGCTGATGGCCGACTGCGTGCGTTTCGGCTGGATCGCGCGGATCGCGCAGGGCGTGCGGCCCGTCGTGGCCGTGGGCCAGCGCGGGCTGATCTGCTTCGTCGCGGGCGCGGCGATCTCGCTCGTCATCGATTCGCTGTTGCATCCGGTCGTGCGGAGCGCCGATCTGCGGCATGTCGGCGTGGGCCTCGCGGCCGACGCGTGCGCGCTCGGGCTGATGATGGCCGTGGCCGGTTCGGGTACGTGGATCGCGCGGTGGCGCAGCGCGGCCGCATGAGCGGCGCGGGAGGCGGCGCGTGCGGCACGGAGTGTGCCGCGCGGCGTCAGTGAGGTGAGCCGATACGGGAGCGGGGAACGGCGGTGGCGTCGTCGGATTCGGCGTCGTCGCGTTCGTCGGGCGCCGGATCGTCTTGTTCCGCGAGTACTGCGTCGGCTTCGGCTGCCGCCCGGGCGGCGCGCAGTGCGGTGCATCGCTGCGCGTACCGGATGTCCGACAGTATCCTCAGTATCCTCGTGGTCTTGCTTTTCATGGTCTTCTCCCGCCAGTGCGCATCGCGGCGGATGCACTGCTTGCAACCAGTGTAGGACGCAATCGCGCAACCGGCGGGAGAATGTGGCGTGCACGCAGCACGCCGAGGGATAGTCCTTACTGAGCCGCGGCGACGCCCTGCGCCTGCAGCGCTTCTTCGCGGCGCTCTTCTGCACAACGCTGGTGCTGACGCGACAGGCGGTTCATCAGCGGCAGAAGCAGCAGCGCGAGCAGCATGCCGATCGCGGCGAGCCAGCCGAGCTTCTCGAACAGCGACAGGTACAGCGGCAGCGATTCGGTGGCCGGCAGTTCGTGCGACGGCATCTGCGCGAAGTTCGCGACGACGCTGCCCAGGTACTGCGACACACCCGTCGCGACGAAGTACGCACCCATCATGAAGCCGCTCATGCGCGCCGGCACGTAGCGGGCGATCATCGCGAGGCCGAGGCCGCTCACCAGCAGTTCGCCGAGCGAGTAGAGGCCGTAGCCCCACACCATGAACCACGACGACACGCGGCCGTCGACCGCGTAGCGGCCGCTGATCGTGAACACCAGGTAGCCCGCAGCCACTGCGCCGAAGCCGAGCGCGTATTTCGCGGCGACCGGCAGGTCACGGCCGCCCTTCGCGACGGCGTTGTAGACCCACACGAGCACCGGGCTCAGCAGCATGATCCAGATCGGGTTCAGCGCCTGGAACTGCGCGGCGCTCCACGTGAACAGCGTCGTGCCGAACAGCATGAAGCGCGGATCGACGTTGCGCAGCGCGAACAGCGTCAGCGACGTCGACATCTGCACGTAGAAGATGAAGAACAGGATCACCTGGCCGATCAGCACGAGTGCCGCGATCAGGCCCGCGCGCTCCGAGCGCTCCGACTTCGCGATCATGTATGCGAAGATCGCGAGGATCGCGAATGCTGCCGTCCACACGCTGGCGACCGCGAGCTGCTTGTGCTGCAGCACGTACAGCGTGATCAGCGCGAGCCCGACGCCGCCCAGCGCGACCGCGCCGAGGCGCTTCCAGCGGATCGGCTGCTCGTCCGGCAGCGAGCCGACGTGCGCGAGCGTGCGATGCATCAGCATGAAGTTGAGGATCGCGAGCAGCATGCCGCCGCAGCAGACGGCGAACGCGGTGTGCCAGCCCCAGTGATCCTTGATCCACGGCGTCGCGAGCATCGACACCGTCGAGCCGATGTTGACTGCCATGTAGTAGATCGTGAACGCGCTGTCGATGCGCGCGTCGTCGCCTTCATAGATGCGGCGCACGAGGTTGGCCGCGTTGGCCTTGAACAGGCCGTTGCCGACGACGATCACGCCGAGCGACGCGTACATGTACGTCAGCTGATCGTTCGGTACCGACAGCATCAGGTAGCCGGTGCACAGCACGGCCGCGCCGATGATCATCGTGCGGCGGGCGCCGAGCACCTTGTCGCCGATCCAGCCGCCGATCGACGGCGCCGCATAGACGAGTGCGGTGAACGCGCCCCAGGTCAGGTTCGCATGGCTGTCGGTGAAACCGAGCCGGTCGACCATGAAGAGGACCAGGAGCGCGGCCATGCCGTAGTAGCCGAAGCGCTCCCACATTTCGATGAGGAAGACCGTCGTGAACGATCGGGTTTGTGAAACAGGTGGTTGCATCATCAATCTCGTTTGAAACGGACGGCACGGATCGCGCGTCGTCTAGGGGTCGAACTGGCGCCGGTGCACAATGGGCCGGGTAGGCTTCGTGCTGGCGATGGAACAGTCGGGCGGTTAGCCCGGGCCGGGGTCTGACTCCGCCTGGTGTGGCGGGGAGGGGCCCCGACCGGCGCGCGCATGGTAACGGCTGCCGGTCCGGTGCGTCACGTATCTGCCACTTAGGGAAACTCCCAATGCGGCAGCAGCTTTCAGGAACATTCGTCTCATCATCTATTTGTAAGCTTTCGTGCCGGCCCTCCGAAGATTCCCGGAGAGCCGCTTGCAGCTTGCCTGTGAAGCCGGCGAGTCTGGCAAGATAGCGCGTCATTTCGCTCGCTTCGTGTCCCGTTTAGTGCACCGGGCTCAACACCGAAGACGTGGGCGAACCCGAAGACTAAGCTATATCGTTCTAACTTAGTTATTTTCCATCAAACATTTTTTGACGACTACTTTTCGGCCTGCTATGGTTCCCCCCACTGAAAACTCGCGGTCGGCAGACGCTCCCGCCGCTCTGGGCAGCAAGATTCGCGCGTTGCGCCAACGACTCAAGCGCACGCTCGACGACACCGCTACCGCCGCGGGGATTTCGAAGCCGTTTCTGTCTCAAGTCGAACGCGGGCTCGCGTCGCCGTCGCTGACATCGTTGGCCGGTATCGCGCACGCGCTCGGTGTGACGGTGCAGTACTTTGTGGATACGCCGAGCGAGGAACGCTCGGTTTGCCGCGGCGAGCAGTTGCGCTTCTTCGGGTTTGCCGATTCGGCGAACCTGTTCGCGAGGCTGACGAACGTATCCGAAGGGCGCCAGCTGGAGGCGATCCTCGTGAGGATGCCGCCGGGGCAGAAGCGGTCTGAGGTGACGACACATGCAGGAGAGGAGTTCCTGTATGTGATTGAAGGGGAAGTGTCGCTGACGCTGGAAGGCAAGACATTCGTCCTGCAGGCCGGTGACAGCTCGCATTATCAGTCGACGGTCCCGCATAGCTGGGTCAACACCGCGAAGATCGAGTCGGTGGTGGTCTGGGTGGGTACGCCAAGGCTGTTCTAACGCACAGGTATTCCTTCGTTTCGAAGACGGAATGCCTGTCGAAAGAAACGTAAGGAATACTAATATGCAATACGAGAATCACGGGCCTCCTCAATCGCTGCGCCCGTCAGCGTCTCAAGCGTAATCCGCGGCATCCGCCGCGCGACGCTCACCGAACAACCCTTCTCAAGACTGCCACGATGAAATCCTTGCATGCCATGTCGGCCGTGCTGGCCGCGCTCGCCCTGACGCCTGCCGCCCACGCCGTTACCGTTCCGTCGAACGTCGTGCTCGCTCCTCAACAGGACCTGACGCGACAGGTGCCCGCCGAAGTCGAGTCGCTCGACCCCGCGCACATCGAGTCATGGACCGGCAACACGATCGGCCTCGACCTGTTCGAAGGGCTGGCCCGCATCGATGCGGCCGGCCAGGTCGTGCCGGGCGTCGCGCTCTCGTGGGAGCGAAAGACGCCGCAGACGTGGATCTTCAAGCTTCGCCACGACGCGAAGTGGAGCAACGGCCAGCCGGTGACGGCCGCCGATTTCGTCTATGCGTGGCAGCGCCTCGTCGATCCGAAGACGGGCTCGAAATACACGATCCTCGTCGAGTTCGTGAAGAACTCGAAGGACATCATCGCCGGCAAGGCCGCGCCGTCGACGCTCGGCGTGCGTGCGATCGACCCGTACACGCTCGAGGTGACGACCGACGTGCCGGTCGCGTTCTTCCCGGAGCTGACCGCGATGGTGCCGCTCGCCCCGGTGAACAAGGACACGGTGACGAAGCTCGGCGACGCGTGGACGCGCCCGGGGAACATCGTCAGCAACGGCCCGTTCCAGCTGGTCGACTGGCAGCCGAACAACCGTATCGTGATCTCGAAGGACGCGAAGTACTGGAACGCGCCGAAGGTCGTGATCAACAAGGTCACGTACCTGCCGATCGAAAGCGACGAGACCGCGATGCGCATGTACCAGGCCGGCCAGATCGACTACAGCTACTCGATTCCGTCGGGGATCTTCCAGCAGGTCAGCAAGCAGTTCGGCGGCGAACTGCGCCAGGGCCTGCAGCTCGCGACGTACTACTACTACCTGAACAACAACGATCCGGCGCTGAAGGACAAGCGCGTGCGCCAGGCGCTGTCGATGGTGCTCGATCGCGACGTGCTGACCTCGAAGCTCACGCAGGCCGGCGAAAAGCCGATGTACGGGCTGATGCCGAACGGCACGAAGGGCGTGCAGCCGTTCACGCCGGACTGGGCGTCGTGGCCGATGGCCAAGCGCGTCGACTACGCGAAGAACCTGCTGAAGCAGGCCGGCTACTCGGATGCGAAGCCGCTGTCGTTTACGCTGACCTACAACACCAACGACCTGCACAAGAAGGTTGCGTTGTTCGCCGCGTCGGAATGGCGCACGAAGCTCGGCATCAACACCAAGCTCGAGAACGTCGAGTTCAAGGTGCTGATGAAGGAGCGGCATGACGGCAAGGTGCAGATCGCGCGCGACGGCTGGTTCGCCGACTACAACGACGCGATGACGTTCTTCGACCTGCTGCGTTGCGGCAGCGCGCAGAACACCGTCGGCTACTGCAACAAGCAGGCCGATGCGCTCGTCGACGAAGGCAACCAGAAGCTCGACGACAAGGCGCGTGCCGCGCTGCTCACGCAGGCACACGACCTCGCGCTGAACGACACGCCGATGGTGCCGCTGTTCCAGTACTCGGCAGACCGCCTCGTGAAGCCCTATGTGGGCGGCTACTCGCTGAAGAACGTGATCGACATGCGTGCTTCGCAGGACATGTACCTGATCAAGCACTGAGCGGAGCAATCATGCTGGCCTACGCACTGAGACGCACGTTGTGGGCGGTGCCGACGATCCTCGCGGTCGTCACCGTCTGCTACCTGCTGCTGCACTTCACGCCCGGCGGCCCGTTCGATACGGAGAAGCAGCTTTCCGCGGCAACGCTCGCGAACCTGAACGCGAAGTACCACCTCGACCAGCCGCTGTGGAAGCAGTACCTGCTGTATCTCGACGCGCTGCTGCACGGCGATCTCGGTCCGTCGTTCCGCTATGTCGACTGGTCCGTGAACGATCTCGTGCGCAAGGCGCTGCCGGTGAGCCTCGGCGTAGGCGGCGTGTCGATCCCGATCTCGATCGGGTTCGGCGTGCTGCTCGGCACCGTCGCGGCCGTGCGCCGCGACAGCTTCATCGACCGCGTCGTGATGCTGATCGGCAACGTCGGCAACGTCGTGCCGCCGTTCGTGCTCGGCCCGGTGCTCGTGTGGATCTTCGCGATCCTGCTGAAGACCTCGGCCGGCAACGGCTGGCTGCCGGCGGGCGGCTGGGGTGACGGCGGCTGGCAATACCGGCTGCTGCCGATCGTGCTGCTGACCTTCATCAACATGTCGCTGCTCGCCCGCGTGATGCGCGGCTCGATGATCGAGACGCTGTCGAGCAATTACATCCGCACCGCGCGCGCGAAGGGCCTGCCGGGCTCGACGATCGTGCTGCGCCACGCGCTGAAGCCCGCGCTGATGCCGGTCGTATCGCTGTTCGGCACGGTCTGCATCTCGTCGATCACGGCGGCCGTCGTCACCGAATCGGTGTTCGCGCTGCCGGGGCTCGGGCAGCTCGTCGTGAACGGCGCCATCAACCGCGACTACACGCTGGTGCTCGGCCTCGTCGTGCTGACGACCGTCTGCGCGGTGCTGTTCAACCTGCTGGTCGACCTCGCGTACGCGTGGCTCGATCCGCGCATCCGTTATTGAGCGAGGCACAGCGATGACTCCGACTACTCCTGTCGTCGGCCTGCCCGTGCAGACCGACTCGCCGCCGCGTTCGCGCTCGCCGCTCGCGCTTGCGATGGCGCGCTTCCTTCACAACCGTGCGGCCGTGTTCAGCCTCGTGCTGCTCGCGCTGATCACGCTCGCATGCTTTGTCGGCCCGTGGCTGCTCGCGGCCGACCCCGCCGCGAGCGATTGGGGCTCGATCAGCCTGCCGCCGACCTGGGCGAACCAGCACTGGCTCGGCACCGACGAGCTCGGCCGCGACCTGCTGGTGCGTACGCTGATCGGCGGCCGCGTGTCGATCGAGGTCGGCGTGCTCGGCACGCTCGTGTCGGGCCTGTTCGGCGTCGCATGGGGCGCCACCGCGGGCTTCGCGGGCGGCCGAGTCGACTCCGTGATGATGCGTATCGTCGACATGATGTATGCGATCCCGTACCTGCTGATCGCGATCCTGATGATGACCCTGTTCGGCCGCTCGTTCATGCTGGTCGTGCTGACCATCAGCGCGTTCTCGTGGATCGACATGGCGCGTGTCGTGCGCGGCCAGACGCTGTCGCTGCGCAGCCGCGAGTTCGTCGATGCGGCGCGCGCGATCGGCGTGACGCCGACGTCGATCGTGCTGCGTCACATCGTGCCGAACCTGCTCGGCGTGGTCGTTGTATATGCAACTGTTTCGGTGCCGGGCATCGTGCTGACCGAATCGGTGCTGTCGTTCCTCGGCCTTGGCGTGCAGGAGCCGATGACGAGCTGGGGCGTGCTGATCCAGGACGGCGCGCAGAAACTGGAATCGATGCCGTGGCTGCTGCTGGCTCCGGCCGTCATGCTGTGCGTGACGCTCTACTGCGTGAACTTCGTCGGCGATGGCCTGCGTGACGCGCTCGACCCGAAGGATCGCTGAAATGGCTGCACTGCTGGAAGTAGACAACCTCGGCGTGCGCTTCACGCGCAAGGACGCACCGCCGGTCGACGCCGTGAGCGGCGTGTCGTTCTCGCTCGAAGCCGGCAAGACGCTCGGCATCGTCGGCGAATCGGGCTCGGGCAAGAGCCAGACCGTGATGGCGCTGCTCGGCCTGCTGGCCGGCAACGGCACGACGACGGGCGTTGCGCGCTATCGCGGCGACAACCTGCTCGAGATGGATACGCGCGCGCTGAACAAGGTACGCGGCGACCGGATCGCGATGATCTTCCAGGATCCGATGACGTCGCTCAATCCGTTCCTGACGATCGAGCGGCAGATGACCGAGACGCTGCAGCTGCATCGCAAGCTGTCGCGCAGGGAAGCCACGAAGCGCGCGATCGAGGCGCTCGAATCGGTGCGCATCCCCGACGCGGCGCGGCGCATCCGCATGTATCCGCACGAGTTCTCGGGCGGCATGCGCCAGCGCGTGATGATCGCGATGGCGCTGCTGTCCGAGCCGGAAATCCTGATTGCCGACGAGCCGACCACCGCGCTCGACGTGACCGTGCAGGCGCAGATCATCGACCTGCTGCGCGAGCTGAACCGCGAGCGCGGCACCGCGATCGTGCTGATCACGCACGACATGGGCGTGGTCGCCGGCCTCGCGGACGACGTGATGGTCATGTATGCGGGCCGCACGGTCGAATACGCGCCGGCCGATTCGATCTTCGCGGCGCCGTCGCATCCGTACACGATCGGCCTGCTCAACGCGCTGCCGCGCCTGACCGACGCGGACGATGCGCCGCTCGTCGCGATTCCCGGCAATCCGCCGATGCCCGGCACCGCGCCGGCCGGCTGCGCGTTCGCGAAGCGCTGCACGTATGCGGAAGAACGCTGCGGCTCCGCGCGCCCAGTGCTCGAAACCTATGGCGCCACGGGCGCGGTGCGCGCGTGCCACCGCCCGGTGGCCGATCTGACGGGAGGTCTGCGATGAGCGTCGATGAACGCCGCCAAGCCGGCGCGACGGACGACACGCTGCTGTCCGTCGATGGTCTGAAAGTGCATTTCCGTGTGCCGCTCGGCGGCTATCCGTGGTCGCCGAAAGGCACGCTGCGCGCGGTCGACGGCGTGTCGTTCGACGTGAAGCGCGGCGAGACGGTCGGGCTCGTCGGCGAATCGGGCTGCGGGAAGTCGACGCTTGCGCGCGCGCTGATCGGGCTCGTGCCGATGACGGCCGGCACCGTGAAATGGCGCGGCGAAACCGTCGAGCCCGATCACCTGCGCGGCAACGCGATGCGGCGCGAAGTGCAGATGATCTTCCAGGATCCGCTCGCGTCGCTCGATCCGCGCATGACGATCGAGCAGGTCGTCGCCGAGCCGCTCGTCACGCACCAGGCCGGCCTCGGCCGCACCGAAGTGCGCCGCCGCGTGGTCGCGATGCTCGAACGCGTCGGCCTGAACGCGCATCACCTGCTGCGGTATCCGCACGAATTCTCGGGCGGCCAGTGCCAGCGCGTCGGCATCGCACGCGCGCTGATCGGCGAGCCGAAGCTCGTGATCTGCGACGAACCCGTATCGGCGCTCGACGTGTCGATCCAGGCGCAGATCGTGAACCTGCTGCGCGACCTTCAACGCGAACTGTCGTTGTCCTATCTGTTCGTTGCGCACGATCTGGCGGTGGTGAAGGCCATCAGCCAGCGTGTGCTCGTGATGTATCTCGGCCGCGTGATGGAGTTCGGCACGCGGCATGACGTGTACGGCGTGCCGCAGCACCCGTACACGAAGGCGCTGCTCGATGCGGCGCCGACGCCGGAGCCGGCGCGCGAGCGTGCTCGCCGTCCGATGCTGCTGGCGGGCGAGATGCCCTCGCCGCTCAACCCGCCGTCCGGCTGCGCGTTCCGCACGCGCTGCCCGGTCGCGATCGAAGCGTGCGCGCAGGACGTGCCGCTGCCGGAGGTTCGGCAGGGGTCGGCCGCGCGTGTCGCGTGCATCCGCGCGGGTGTGGCGTGAGCTGAAGTGACGCAGCAAACATAACCAAGGCAGGTCAACAGGGGTAGGTGCGGCGCGAACGATCTTCGCGCCGCGGGTACAGGCGCGTCCTTAACCGGGCGCGCCGGGGGGCCGGGCGCGGATCGCAACCGGCGTGGACGATATCAACACAAGACGAGAATGACGATGAAAAAACAGAAGACGATCGGGACGGCATCGAAAATGCTGCTTGCGTGGGGGTTGCCGGCACTCGCCGGTGTTTCGCTGACCGGCGTCGCGCACGCCGACGACGCGGCCCCCGCACCGCTGACGGTCGCACAGGCCGCACCGGGCACGACCGTTGCGCAGGCAACCACCCCGAACGCCGTTATCAACGCCGAAGCAACCCAGGCCGTTACGCCGCCCGATGAGCCGTCGGCCCAGTCGAAGTCGAAGGGCTTCATTGCCGACAGCCATCTCGACTTCCTGTTCCGCAACTATGCGGACGTGCTCGACGCCAAGGGCGGCCCGCATCGCCACGCGTGGGTCCAGGGCGCGATGGCGAACTTCGAGTCGGGCTATACGACGGGCCTGATCGGTATCGGTTTCGACGCATCGCTGTATGCGGCGCTGAAACTCGACGGCGGCCAGGGCGCCGGCAGCATGGTGCACATCGCGAAGGGCGGCGGTGGCGGCAACCAGCTCGCATGGGCCTATCCCGGCATCTACGACGTGAAGGCGCGCATTTCGAACACGGTGGTCAAGTACGGTCTGCAGGCCGTCGACAACCCGTTCATGGAGCAGCACGACAACCGCGCGCTGCCGCCGACGTTCCTCGGCGCGACCCTCGTCAGCAATGAATTCAAGAACGTGATGCTCGAGGCCGGCAGCTTCACGAAGACCGACGCGCGCGGTCACACGACGCTCACCAACCTGACGACGCAATACGGCGGCACACGCATCAACCGCCTGTCGTACGTCGGCGGCACGTGGGATTACTCGCCGAACGGCGAAATCGCGCTGTACGCGAACCAGGCTGACGACGTGTGGCACCAGTACTACGCGTCGGTGAAGCACAGCATCGGCAGCCCGCAGACGATCAAGTGGACGGGCTTCGGCAACGTCTACTCGACGCACGACACGGGCGATGCGCTGCAAGGCAAGATCAACAACAACGCGTACAGCCTGTCGCTGGCCGCGCAGCACGGCCCGCACGAGCTGCTGCTCGGCTTCCAGCAGGTGCTCGGCGACCAGTTCTTCGACTACCTGAACGAAACGAACGGCATCTTCCTGACCAACTCGATGGACGTCGACTACAACGCGCCGCACGAAAAGTCGCTGCAGCTGCGTTACACGTTCTACGGCAAGGAAGCGGGCCTGCCGGGTTTCAAGGCGATGGTCTGGGGCGTCACGGGCTGGGGTGCGGACGGCAGCGCGGGCGCGGCGAACGACCCGAGCAAGTCGAGCATCTACTGGAGCAACGGCGCGCCGGTGCAGGGCCGTCACCACGAGTTCGGCTTCATCCCGTCGTACACGTTCCAGAGCGGCAAGCTGAAGGACACGAAGGTCACGTTCATCGCAATGTGGCACGCCGGTTCGGCACACTACTCGGACGCGACGAACACCGAGTACCGCCTGGTCGTGAACCTGCCGCTGCACGCGTTCTGATCGCGGGGGGCGCATGCGCCCCCGCATCGCACGGCCGGCCTTCGATCGAAACGATCAGGCCGGCTTGTGCAGCCCCGCGACCGGATCGTTCGCAGCGGGCATGTCTTCCACGAGCGACGTGAGCTGGCGGCCGGTATCGCGCCATGCATCGAGGCCGCCGCGCAGCGCGAGCGCATCGGTGAAGCCGGCGTCGAGCAGGCGCTTCGCCATCAACGCGGCCGTGAACTCGTTCGGGCACGAGCAGTACACGACGAACTTCTGCGTGAACGGATAGCGCGCGACGATGTCGCCGATCTGGCGTTCGTCCGCGAACTGCGCGCCGGGAATCGTGAACGGGTCGAGCTTGCGGTGCTCGGGCGAGCGCACGTCGAGGACCACCGGCGCGGCTGTATCGCGCAGCATCGTGTCGAGCTCATCGACGCCGATCCGCGCGCTCGCGAGCTGGCGGATCAGTGCGCGGCGGCGCATCCAGCGGATCGCCGCGTACACCGCCAGCACCGCGACGGCCACCAGCAGCGCCACGCGGCCGAGCTGGCCCGCACCGGCGAACAGCCAGTCGATCTGGCGATAGAACATCACCCCGATCACCAGCCCGACGATCGTCCACAGCGCGGCGCCGAGCGCATCGTAGCCGACGAACGTGCGATAGCGCGTGCCGAACGCGCCGGCCATCGGCACCGACACGAGCGACAGCCCCGGAATGAAGCGGGCGACGGCGAGCACGCGCACGCCGTAGCGGCCGAAGAAGCGTTCGGTTTTCTTCACGCAGCTGTCGCGCGACAGAGACAGCCGGCAGATCGTCTTCAGCGTCGTGCCGCCGAAGCGCCGGCCGGCGAGATACCACACGGTGTCGCCGATCAGTGCGCCGAGCACCGACAGCGCGACCACCGTGACCAGTTGCGAGCCGATCATCGCCGGATGCATCGCGGACATCGCGCCGAACAGCACGAGCGTCGGCATCGCGGGCACCGGCAGCCCGATGGCTGCCGCGAGTACGTTGGCGAAGACGAGAAGCGGCCCGTATTGGGCGACGAGGTCGCGGAGGAGCATGACGGCTGGCCGAAGTGAAAACGCGTGCGGAAGGCACGCAGATGGGCCGATTATCGGCCTTTTTCAAGTCAGCGGCGGGAATAACGCAAAGCGCCTGACGGCGGCAGGGGGATGTCGGTGAGCCGGCGACCTGCGTGCGGCTCACCGTCCGAGATCAAATCAGGAGGAGGTGCGGGCGAGCGACGCTGCGCCGTGGTTTTCGCCGGGCAGCTCGGCGCCGTGCGAGCGGATCGCCGCGATCAGTTCGGCCGGCGTGATCTCGTAGCGGACTTCGCGGTGGATGCCGGGCTTGCGTTCGTCGATCTCGATCAGCAGCACGCTCTTGCCGTCGCCGGTTGCTTCGAGCCGGAGCGAGCGCAATTCGCGGCCGTCGGCCGGGTCGTGTTCGGTGAGCAGGGTCATTGCCCCGGATGAGCCGGTAGTGCGCATCGAACCTATCCTCGTATCGTGGATGCCGTCGTGGCGAAGATGTCGTTGTTGAATACAGCTTGACGCAGTTTAACGCGAACGGGCTGCAATTCGGAGCATTTTCGTTTGGCGAAATGAGGGCTGAAGCATCGATCCTTCTGATGTTTGAGCCGCGCGGGGCGGGCGTTTGCGCCGGATCGGGCGCAAGCGCGGCCGGCGCCTGAGCGCCGTTCGCGGCCGGGCCGGCCCGGGCGGCGACGCGCGGCGCAACGCGGGTCGCCGCGGCGGCATCGGAAGCGCTCGGCAAGCCCCATCGCCGGGTCGCTGACCGAGTGGCGGCCGGTTTCGACGCGGCGCGAGAAACTTGCGTCGCTGTTCGCGGTGACGATGAAGTCGTACCAGTGGCCGGTTGAGTCGAGTTTCCAGTGCAGCTCGGCCTGGTCGCCGGCGCGCACCGTGACCGTCCACGTGGTACCGGTGCCGTGATCGTGGCCGCGAGCCTGGCTGTTGCCGTCCTCGTTGCCGTGGCCGTGATCGCGATCATCGTGTGCGCCGCGCGCCGGACAGCTGCCTGCAGACCTGGTTCGACTTCACGGTGAAGCGCACCGCGCCGCCGCCGTGGTTGCGCAGCCGCGGATGGAGGTTGCCGCTCGCGCCCGCATGGCCGGCGCGCACTTCCGGATGCGGCGCGCGCGTCCCGGCGAGGCGGCTGAGGTCGCCGATGAAGCGGCGGTGACAGCCGTCCGGGCCCGGCACCCACAGGTCATATTTACCGCCATGGTCGGCGCCCGTGGCCCAATCGCCGTGCAGTGTCTTGCCCGGTTCGACGACGTAGCGCCTCGGCAGGCGGTCGAGCTGCAGCGTGTCATCGACGTGGAACGCGGCGGCGGCGCGTCCCGTGTTTGCGAACTTCAGCGTGACCGTGCCGTTGCCGGCATCGGTACGCGCGCTCGCATGCAGTTCGTAAGGCAGCGCGCGACGGGCGCATGCCGGTCGCCTGCGCGGGCTGCGACGGCACGGCCGGCGGCGCGATCTTCGGCGCGGCCTGTTGCGCGGCGCTCAGCGCGTCACCTGGTTTTTCGTCGTATGGCCCGCGAGCGTCGGCAGCGGTTCGTTGTTCGGCGAGCGGAAGTTACACGCGCTCGTCAGGTCGCCGCACACCGCGCGGCGGTCCGCGCTGATCTGCGGCTTCGCGACGCCGAAGCGTTTTTCGGGCAAGAGCGGCGTCGACGTATGGTCGAACACCTGCGAGTTGACCCAGCCGCCACGGCTCCATGGCGACACGACCCACATCGGCACGCGCGGGCCCGGCGCATGCCCGGTTGGGCGGCGCCCAGTCTAGGGAGGTGGCGTGACGTCGGCGTGATGAAGACATGACATCGCATGTCGCGTGCGTGACGTTGCGTGCGCAACGATCGATCGGAAAGCAATGTGCGCCGGAAGCGGGTTGGGAATTACCGATTGCAGTGTGTGGAATCGGTCGGATTTTTCCTGTTCGCGGTGGCGTCGCGTGATCGCGTGTCGTTGCGGGTGCAACGGCATCGCATGACACCCGTGTTTCAAATGCGTGAAATCGGATAAGCTCGATCCGTTGCTGCGCACGTGCGCAGTCCGCGCGACTGGCGCGACTTTTCGGAACCGGCCCACCCATGACCGACATCACGATCCGGCACAGCGAGACGCATGACGTCGACGCGATCCGGCAGATCGCCGCGCATCCCGCGGTGTACGCGAATACGTTGCAGCATCCGTTTCCGTCGCTCGAGAAATGGCAGAAGCGGCTCGAAGGCGCACGCGAGCACGGCGTGAGCCTCGTCGCCGAAATCGACGGCGCGGTGGTCGGCCATCTCGGCCTGCATCCCGAACAGAATCCGCGCCGGCGCCATGCGGCGGGGCTCGGCATGATGGTCGACGCGGCGTGTCACGGGCGCGGCGTCGGCAGCCGGTTGCTCGCGGCCGCGATCGACCTCGCGGAAAACTGGCTGAACATCGCGCGTCTCGAGCTGACCGTGTTTACCGACAACCGCACGGCGATCGCGCTCTACGAGAAGCATGGCTTCCGGATCGAGGGTGAATCGCCGGGCTATGCATTGCGCGACGGCGTGCATGCGTCCGTGTATCACATGGCGCGGATCAAGGCGCGACAGTGAAGGCTCGGCCGACGCGTATCCGACAGCGCGTGCAGCCGCGATGCCGCGCGTCATATTCATTCGAGAATTCGTTCGTTTTCTCCCGGCTGTGCCCGTCGTATCGTTGAACGATTTGCCGGTCGCCGCGGCCGGCGTGCGCTTTTCCGTAACGATCGTGCGCGGCGTTGCACGCCGGCCGGCTTCATCGTCACCGCTTCATGGCTGTTAATTCAAAGCCATCGCTTCGCGCGCCGCGCCTTCCCGCAACCGTCTCTTTCAACGGACCCGCTTCGATGAAAACCGCTCTCCGCAATCTGACTGCCGCCTGCCTGCTCGCCGCCGCGGGTGCGGCGTTTGCCGCTGCTACGCCCACTGGCGCCCCGGTGGCGAGCGCATCGTCTGATGGCACGCACCTGCCGCCCGGCATCGCGTGGCAGCACGGCGATGTCGACGCCGCCTTCGCGTTGGCGAAACGCACCGGCAAGCCGCTGCTGCTCTACTGGGGCGCGGTGTGGTGCCCGTCGTGCAACCAGGTGAAGTCGACGATCTTCAGCCAGCAGGCATTCAAGGCCCGCTCGTCGTTCTTCGTGCCCGTCTATCTCGACGGCGATACCGAAAGCGCGCAGAAGCTCGGTGAGCGCTTCAAGGTGCACGGCTATCCGACGATGATCCTGTTCCGTCCCGACGGCACCGAAGTGACGCGGCTGCCCGGCGAAGCCGATCTCGATCGCTACATGCAGGCGCTGTCGCTCGGGATGACGGCCGCGCACCCGGTGCGGCAGACCCTCGCGACCGCGCTGAAGAATGGCGCATCGCTGACGCCGGACGAATGGCGCCTGCTGGCCGACTATTCGTGGGATACCGACGGCGCGCTGCCGGTGGCGGCGGATCGCGTCGCCGAGACGCTGCAGTCGCTCGCGCAACGCGCGCGGGCGGCCGGTGCGAAGGCCGAATCGGCGCGCTTCGCGCTGAAGTCGGCCGTGGTCGCCGCGTCCGACGATCCGGCGCAGGCCGGCGCGCTCGACAAGGCGGCGCTTGCCGGTTCGTTGCGCACGGTGCTGCAGGATCCTGCGTTGTCGCGCGCCGATTCGGACGTGCTGGTTGCGGCACCCGCGCGCGTGGTCGCGTACCTCGGCGCGGACGACGCGCAGCGCGCGAAATTGCGCGGCGCGTACGACGCGGCGCTTGAGCGCCTGTCGACCGACACGACGCTGTCGTCGATCGACCGGCTGATGGCGCTGCACGGCCGCGTACTGCTCGCGCGCGGCGATGCACGCAAGGGGGCACCGCTGGCCGCGCCGGCACTGGCCGACGCCGCGCGCAAACAGATCGCCACGTCGGTGCAGGGCGCCGCGAATGCATACGAACGGCAGGCGCTCGTCAGCGAAGGCGCGGACACGCTGACCGACGCAGGGCTGTACGACGAGTCGGATGCGTTGCTGAAGGCCGAGTTGCCGCGCTCGTCCACGCCGTACTACTTCATGTCCGGGCTGGCCGCGAATGCGAAGGCGCGCGGCGACAAGGCCGCGGCGCTCGAGTGGTACCGCAAGGCATATGACTCGGCAAGCGGGCCGGCGACGAAGCTGCGCTGGGGCGCGAGCTATTTCGCGAATGCGGTCGAACTGGCGCCGGACGATTCGGTGCGCATCGAAGGGATCGCCGCGAGCGTGCTCGCGCAGGCCGGCAAGACGCGCGACGCGTTCTACGGCGCGAACCTGCGCGCGCTGACCAAGGTCGTCACGCAGCTGAACCGCTGGCGCGGCAGCGGTGCACACGATGCATCGGTCAGGTCGATCGCGAAGCAGTTCGACGGCATCTGTGGGAAACTGCCCGCCGGCGATCCGCAGGCAAGCGCCTGCGCGCGCCTGATCCAGCCGGTCAAGGCATAGCATCCGGTGGCGCTGCGCAGGCTTTCGGGATGCCGTCCGGCGTTTTTCCCGATACCAGCGAGGCCACCGACACCATGCCCCACCTGACGCTCGAATATTCCGCGAACCTCGACGGGTTCGACGCCGGCGCGACCCTGCGCGCGCTCAATGCCGCGCTTGCCGCGTCCGGCCATTTCGACGAACGCGACATCAAGAGCCGCGCGCTGCGGTTCGATACGTTCGCGGTCGGAACGTCGCCTGCGCCGCGCGCGTTCGTCCACGCAAAGCTCGCGGTGCTGAGCGGCCGGACGACCGACGTCAAGCGCGAACTTTCGGAGCAGGTGCTGGCGGAACTGAAGCGGCACGTCGTCGCGCCGCCCGGCACGCACCTGCAGCTGTGCGCGGAAATACTCGAACTGGAGCGCGAGTCCTACGCGAAAGCGAGCATCGAGCCGCGCTGAGCGGGCGGCGTGGTGCGCGCTGCGCAGGCCGGGAACGCGGCGCTGACGCGCACGCTGCCGGTGGATTCGAAACCGGGCTATTGGCCCGTGGCGTACGCGCCGCGATTGTCGTAACCGGCGCCCGTGGCCCGCGACGCACCCTGCTGCCGGGCGATCTTCGCCTCGGCGGCCTGAATGCTGGCCGGGTAGAACCAGTCGCTCGGCTGGAAGCCGGCCTTTCTCAATGCAGCCACTTCAGCGTGAACCTCGGCCCGCGTGAGCGGCTGGTTGGCTTGCGCGTGCGCGGCGAGGGGAGCGGCGAATGCGGCAGCCAGGGCGATGGTGCGGATCAGCGGATTCATGAGCGGATACCTCCAGGTTTTCGACGGTGCCGATCGCATACGGCGACCGTCGAAAGCAGTGTAGGCCTCGCCCGACTCGCGAAAAATGCCGCTACGCCCAACGTAGTGTTCTGCTGCAGACAACAATGCGTGAGCCGGCGGAGCGTGCCTGGACGGCGCCCGGCAAAAGGGGGGGAGCGGAGGAGCAGCCGGCCGCATGTGCGCAGCCGGCGGACAGCGGCCCGGCGGCGGGCCGCTGTGGCGGGTGTTACACGAGCCCCGTCGTGTAGTACACGGCGATCACGAAGAACACCGCGAGCGTCTTGATGATCGTGACCGCGAAGATGTCGCGATACGACTCGCGGTGCGTGAGGCCCGTGACCGCGAGCAGCGTGATCACCGCGCCGTTGTGCGGTAGCGTGTCCATGCCGCCGCTCGCCATCGCGACGACCCGGTGCAGTACGTCGAGCGGGATATTGGCGGCCTGCGCACCCTTGATGAACAGGTCCGACATCGCGGCGAGCGCGATGCTCATGCCGCCCGACGCCGAGCCCGTGATACCGGCGAGCGAGCTGACCGACACAGCCGCGTTGACGAGCGGGTTCGGGATGCTTTTCAGCGCATCGCCGACGACCAGGAAGCCAGGCAGCGCGGCGATCACGCCGCCGAAGCCGTATTCCGACGCGGTGTTCATCGCGGCGAGCAATGCGCCGCCGACGGCGGCTTTCGAGCCGGCCGCGAAGCGGTCGCTGACGCGATTGAACGCGGTCAGCACGACCAGCACGATGCCGAGCAGCAGCGCGGCCTCGACCGACCAGATCGCGACGACGGTCTTGATCGACGTCGTGACCGGCGCGTGCACGCCAGGCAGCACGTCCGGCGCGACCGTGTACGACGCGGCGCCGTACCACTGCGGAATCAGCTTCGTGAACGCGAAGTTCGACACGCCGACGAGGATCAGCGGCAGGATCGCGAGCGCCGGGTGCGGCAGCGACGTCGCCTCGACGCGTTCCGGCTCGTTGACGAGCGACGTGCCGTAGCCCTCGCCCTTCGCCATCGCCGAGCGGCGGCGCCATTCGAGATACGTGAGGCCGACGACGACGATGAACAGCGAGCCGATCGTGCCGAGCGCCGGCGCGGCCCAGGCGGTCGTCTTGAAGAACGTGGTCGGGATGATGTTCTGGATCTGCGGCGTGCCGGGCAGCGAATCCATCGTGAACGAGAACGCGCCGAGCGCGATCGCGCCGGGCATCAGCCGTTTCGGAATGTTGCTCTGGCGATAGAGTTCGGCCGCGAACGGATACACCGCGAACACCACGACGAACAGCGACACGCCGCCATAGGTGAGCAGCGCGCACACCGCGACGATCACCGCATTCGCGCGCGAGCGGCCGATGTAGCGGATCGCCGCATGAACGATCGATTCGGAGAACCCGGACAGTTCGATCACCTTGCCGAACACGGCGCCGAGCATGAATACCGGGAAATACAGTTTGACGAAGCCGACCATCTTCTCCATGAAGATGCCGGAGAAGACCGGTGCGACGGCGGCGGGTTCGGTCAGGAGCACCGCGCCGAGTGCGGCGATCGGCGCGAACAGGATCACGCTGTAGCCGCGATACGCGGCGTACATCAGGAACGCCAGCGCGGCGAGGACGATCACGAAAGACAAGGGGAGTCTCCTAATGGCTTTGATAGTTGTTCGATCGCGCGACGCGTCGCGGACCGGCTCAGGTTCGTGCAGGTTTCGTGCCATCGGCCGGATTGCGCCGCCGGACGTGGGTCCGCCGGAGACCGGAGGGCCCGCGCCGGTCGTTGTCTGAGGATTCTACATAAAACGTCTCCATCCGGAGACGAAATGGCCGTCCGGCCAGCCCGTGGAATCGGACAGGGCTTTCCCGGGCAACGCCTTGCGGCATGTCTCCAGAGTGAGATAATCCGTCTCGTTCTGGAGACAGCCGGTCGAAAATACACGGAGACGAAGACACGATGATGAACGACTGGGTCCGCCTGCCCGTCAACTACGGCGACGTGTTGCGGCGCGCCGCCGAGTCGCTGTTCCGGACCTTCGAGGATTCGAGTGCGGGCACGGTGGTCGTCGATCGCGATGCGCGCGTCGTGTGGATGAACGAGCGGTACGCGGCGCGCTTCGGTTTCGCCGATCCGCAGCAGGCCGTCGGCCTCGACTGCGAGGCCGTGATCCCGAACAGCCTGATGCGCGAGGTCGTCTCGACCGGGCAGCCGATCCTGCTCGACATCATGGAGACGGGCCGCGAGCCGCTCGTCGTCACGCGCCTGCCGCTGAAGAACGAGGCGGGCGAGACGGTCGGCGCGATCGGCTTCGCGCTGTTCGACCAGTTGAAGACGCTCACGCCGATCTTTTCCCGCTACGCACAGCTTCAGCAGCAGCTGATCGCGACGCAGCGATCGCTCGCGCAGGCGCGCCGCGCAAAATACACGTTCGCGAGCTTCGTCGGCACGAGCGCCGCGAGCCTCGAAACCAAGCGCCAGGCGCGCCGCGCCGCGCAGGTCGATTCGCCGGTGCTGCTGCTCGGCGAGACGGGCACCGGCAAGGAACTGCTCGCGCATGCGATTCACGCGGCGTCGGCACGTGCGCTCCAGCCGCTCGTGACCGTCAACGTTGCTGCGATTCCCGATACGCTGCTCGAAACCGAATTCTTCGGCGCGGCGCCCGGCGCCTACACGGGCGCCGATCGCAAGGGGCGCGTCGGCAAGTTTGAGCTGGCCGATCGCGGCACGCTGTTTCTCGACGAGATCGGCGACATGCCGCTGCCGCTACAGGGCAAGCTGCTGCGCGTGCTGCAGGACAAGGAATTCGAGCCGGTCGGCTCGAACCGGATCGTGCGCGCGGACGTCCGGATCATCGCTGCCACCAGCGCCGACCTGCCGGCGCTGGTCGCGGCCGGGCGTTTTCGCGCGGATCTCTATTACCGGCTGAACGTGCTGACGATCCACGCGCCGCCGCTGCGCGAGCGCGCGTCCGACATCGCGGCGCTCGTCTACGCGGCGCTCGAGGAGCTGGCCGCGCAGCACGGGCGCGCCGCCCATTGCGAGCTGACCGACGATGCGCTGCGGATGCTGTGTGCGTATCCGTGGCCGGGCAACGTGCGCGAGTTGCGCAATACGCTCGAACGCGCGCTGATGCTGTCCGACCGGTCGGTGATCGATGCGCGCGCGCTCGCGCCGTTCCTCGGGCCGGTGCGCGTATCGACGGACGGTGCCGCACCGGCTCAGCCGCTCGTCGTGTCGCCGGTCGACCGGCGCGCGGGCGAGGTGCCTGCTGCGCCGGCCGCCTCGTATGCCGATGCATTGGCGGCGTGGGAGCGCCAGTTCCTGACCGATGCGCTGGCGGCATGCGGCGGGAAGGTGGTGGAAGCGGCGGCACGCATCGGGATCGGTCGCGCGACGCTCTACAAGAAACTGGCGGCGCTGGGCATCGACCGGTAAGCCGATCGGCAAAACCGACGCGCTCGGACGAGAGGCATCGAACAGGAGATCACGATGAAACGGATCGGCATCGCGGGGTGGTTGACCCTGTTGCTGGCGACCTCTGCGTTCGCGCAGTCCGGCGACACCGATGCGCCCGAGGCGCGGCGCAACTGGTACAACGATCCGTTCATCGCGCTGTCGCGGGACGTGGCCGAATGCCCGTTGCCGCTCGGCCCGTGGATGACCCGGGCCGAGATGACGGACGACGCGCACTACCGCGCCGAACGCGGCACCACCTGCTGGCTCGCGCATCGCTGCACGAAGCCGAATTCTTATATGTATGACGCACCGATCGCCGACGCCGTGAAGGCGCACTTCGCCGGCTCCGACCGACTGCATGGCACGAGCCTGTGGATCACCGTGCAGCGACGTTTCATCTATGTCGAAGGGTGTGCCGACACGGCGTTCGATCGGCAGGCGTTGCAGCGCGAACTCGAGGCGCTTCCCGACGTCGAGCAGGTGTTCGTTCGCATCACCGACGATCCACGCAAGAGCTTGCCGTACAAGGCGCGCGGGCAACCCGGCCGTACGCCGAACTGACGGCCGAAGGGCTGCGCATGGCATACTCGCGACATTCAAAAAAAGGTTGACGGGAACAACGATGAAACACATGCTTGCGTCGGTCTGTCGGCGGCCTCGGGCGGCCATCGTGTTGGCTCTGGTTGCAGGGCTCGGCGGGTGTGGCGGCAGCGCGCCGCTGTTCACTTCGGACGGGCGTCCGACTACCCAGGTGCAATGCACCGGGAGCGACTGGAGCAATTGCACGGACAACGCCCGGGCGATCTGCAACGGGGATTTCGAAGTGCTTCAGCAATCGAGTGATGACGCCACGCGAAATCTTCTCTTCGCGTGCAAGAAGAAGAGCGGTTACTGATCCCGAGATAACCCGCCGAGGGGACCACGAGCGGGCGAAGCGTTTTACTGTTGGCTGAGAGTCATCTATTTTTCACGAATAACACTCACGGAGTCCCATCGATATGGCGACCTACAGGCAACTGACCGCGCAGCTCGAACGGCTTCAGGAAAAGATCGACAAGGAACGCGAAAAGGCGATTGCCGATGCGATTGCCGATATCCGCGCGAAAATCGAGGAATACGACATTACGCCGGAAGAGCTCGGGTTTCGTCCGGTGAGCGCGGCCGCTGCCAAAGCAAAGCCGAAGCGTACGTCGCCGCCGAAATACCTGAACCCGAAGACGGGCGAAACGTGGAGTGGCCGCGGGCGCTCGCCGGCGTGGCTCGGCAAGAACCGCGCACGTTTCCTGATCAAGGACTGACTCCCGAAAAACCTCACCTTTCGCGTATTGACTGACGGTGCGAACGGCCATGCGGCCGTCGCACCGTTTTGTTTTTGTGCATTCCCGGCGCGATTTCCGACGGCGTACTGAATGGCGACACCGCGCAATTAACGAATCACGTTTTGCGTATTCGCTGCGATTCGACGGCATATCGCGGCGAATTCCGGTAAACAGCCGCGCAATTGCGCAGCCCATGCGCATTGGCCTGCGCCATTCTCGTGGTGCACGCATGCAGCGAATTCCGATCACCTTTCGCGTGTTTGCGCGTGGCGCCGTGCATTTCCCGAAGATACTCACCATGGCTCCCGTAAATCCTCACCTTTGAGGAAGCGGACGCAGCGTCGCGCCGCATGCCTGCACCGGGTGCGCCGAGCGAATCTGCTCGGCCGGCGCGCGGCGATGGCTTCCGTGCTCGTATTGCAGGCCCATGGTGCAAGCGTTGACGTGGGTCGAACAGTCGGCCGTTCGGCATATAGGCAGCCGCATGCGCTTCGCCTATGCTTGGGGTTCGCGTCGATCGGCGTACGGGCTGTCCGTGCCGCATGCCGATCGGGTCGTCTTTCGTTACCGCAGGGAGCCGATGTGACCGTTCGCCATCTCGACGCGTTGTTCCAGCCCAAGTCCGTTGCGGTCGTCGGCGCGTCGTCGCGCGCGGGCAGTATCGGCGCGATGGTGTGGTCGCGCGTGCTCGACGGTGCATTCGAGGGGCCCGTGTGGCCCGTCAATCCGAAGTATCGCGACCTGCACGGGCATCCGGTCGTTGCCGATGTCGGCCGGTTGCCCGCGCCGCCGTCGGTGGCCGTGATCTGCACGCCGCCCGCGACCTGGGCCGGCATCGTGCGCAAGCTCGGCGAGCTTGGCACGCGCGCCGCGGTGATCGTCGGCGAGGCGCGCACCGACGCCGATCGCGCCGCGCTCGATCGCACGCTGAAGGCGGCGAAGCCGTTCGTGCTGCGTATCGTCGGGCCGGGCAGCCTCGGCGTGCTGTCGCCTGCGCGGCATGCGCATTTCGGCGCGCCGGCCTATACGGCGCGATCGGGCGGCGTCGCATGGGTGTCGCAATCGAATGCGCTGACGAACGCGGTGCTCGGCTGGGCCGATGCACGGGGCCTCGGCTTTTCGCATGTCGTCGCGCTCGGCGGCGAGTCCGATGTCGATGCAGGCGACGTGCTCGACTATCTCGCGAGCGATCCCGGCACGCGCGCGATCCTGCTCGAACTCGATACCGTGTGCGCCGCGCGCAAGTTCATGTCGGCCGCGCGCGCGGCCGCACGCAACAAGCCGGTGCTTGCATTGCGCACCGGTCGCACGGATCCCGGCGACGCACTCTATACGGCGGCGTTCCAGCGCGCGGGGATGGTGCGTGTGGATGCGCTCGACGATCTGCTCGACGAGATCGAGACGCTCGGCGTCGGCCGCGTCACGGCGCGCGGCGCGGCCACGCTCGTGACGAGTGATGCGGGTGTCGCGAAACTCGCGGTCGATGCGGTGGCCGAGGTACGCGACGTGCTGGCCGACTGGTCGCCCGCGGCCACGTCGGCGGTGTCGGCTGCGCTGCCGCATCTCGCGTCACCCGGCAATCCGCTGGCGCTCGGCGACGATGCGCGCCCCGAGCATTTTGCCGCGGCGCTCAAGGCGCTCGCGCCGTTCCCGCAGACAGGCACGCTGTTCGTCGTCCATTCGACTTCCCACAGCGCGCCGGCCGATGCGGTTGCGCACACGCTGATCGAATCACGGCAGTACGCGCATCGCGGCATCCTCGCGTGTTTCTTCGGCGCGGTCGACGCGGCGACGCGCGATGCACTGCACGCGAACGGCATTCCCGTGCATACCACGCCGAAGCGGCTCGCGCGCGCGCATGCGCGTCTCGTCGACTACAACCTCGGGCGGCAACTGCTGATGCAAACGCCGGAGGGTACGCCGCTGCAGCCGGCCGAGCGCGTTGCATCCGCGCAGGCCGATGCGCGCCGGATGGTCGAAGCCGGTCAGCATGAGATGACCGGCGAAGCCGCGCTGCGCTGGCTGTCCCATTTCGGCCTGCAGGGCGAGCCGGTCGTCGAGCCGGCCGGGAGGAAAGTCGTCGATGTCACCGTCGACATGTACGACGATTCGAACTTCGGCCCGGTGTTTCGCTATGCCGTGCCGCCCGCGGACGGTGTATCGGCGCCGTTCGTCGTCTATGGCCTGCCGCCGCTGAACACCGTGCTCGCCCGCGCGGTGATGGAGCGCTCGCCGTATGCACGCAGCACGCCCATCGAGCCGACGCTCGACGCGTTGACGGCGCTGTCGCAGGTGGTCTGCGACGTGCGCGAAGTCGTTGCGATGTCGGTCACGCTGCGGGTGCTGTCCGACCGCGCGCAGGTGATCGCGCCGCGCATCACGCTGGCGGCGGGGCGCAGCCGGCTCGCGATCATGCCGTATCCGCGTCATCTCGAGCAGACGCTCGAGTGGCACGGCGAGACGGTGACGATCCGCCCGATCCGTCCGGAGGACGAGGCCGCGCACAACGAACTGCTCGGCGCGATGACACCGGACGATCTGCGGATGCGTTTCTTCGGTGCGGTGCGCAGCTTCGATCATTCGCAGGTCGCGCGCATGACGCAGATCGATTACGACCGTGAGATGGCGTTCATCGTGTCGTTCACCGATGTGTCGGGGCGCGACCACACGCTCGCGGTGGTGCGCGCGGTGGCCGATCCCGACAACGAAACGGCGGAGTTCGCGATCGCGGTACGACCCGATCAGAAGGGCAAGGGGCTAGGCCGGCTGTTGATGACGCGCATCATCGACTACGCGCGCTCGCGCGGAACCGCATGGATGATCGGCGAGGCGCTGCGCGAGAACTCGGCGATGATCTCGCTGGCGAAGGCGTGCGGGTTTGCGGTGTCGACGACGGAGGAGCCGGGCGTCGTGGGCTTCAGGATGAAGTTGCAGCCGTAGCGGGTGTCGTCGGCGCGACGCACGCAGAGGTTGCATGCAGTCGGCGCCTCCGCCTCCCGGCACGTTGTGGATGGTTTCCGACAGGAATGCAGGGCAGTCGAACCTGCCTGGCGAGCGAAGCAACCGCGAACGTGTCGGCGCCTGTTCGCAACGGAAATATCGACGCACGCATGGCGCCGATCAGGCACCGCGAGACGCGTACCGCGCGCCGCGATATCCGTCCTGCGTCGCTGCTTTCCGCAAGGCGTCTGCACGCATTGACTGCCGCATTCCACCCTCGAAAATTCGAACTTGCCCAAAAGGTGAGATTTTTCGGGAGCCGCCGGTGAGCTTCTCCGGGATGGCGGTGGTGAGCCGATACGGGAGCGCTTGGTGAGCCTTCCCGGGAAGCGCCGGTGAGTGTCTCCGGGAGGCATTGGGAAGCCTTTCCGGGGCGCATTGGTGAGGATCTGCGGGAAGCGTCGGTGAGAACATCCGGGAGACTTGGGTGAGGGTCTTCGGGAGTCTTGGTGAGCTTTTTCGGGAGGCTTGGGTGAGCGCTTGCGGGATGCCAAGGTGAGACTTTTCGGGAGCATCCGGACGCACGGTTCCCGCAAGCGCAGCGCCGGCCAAGGCCGGCGTCACGCAGGGGGCGGGCACGCATGAACCGTGCCCGTGACTACATTCAGGCAGCGAGTTTCGATGCCGCGTCGTTCACCTGGTCGCGCGAAATCGCGAGTTCCTCGAGGTGCGGATCGGCATAGACAGCGCCGGTTTCGCGCTCGAGGCGGGCGATCGTCAGTGCACAGCGCGCGGTGTCCTTCGGCATCGCGATGAAGCGCTTGACCGATTCGCCGGACGTGAATGCTTCGAACAGCGCGCCGCGCACGTCGTCCGGAAGCGTCTTGGTCCACTGGTACGGCTTGCCGTTGAACGTGATCGACGGCGGCAGCGTGCGTTCCTTCTTGGTCGCCGTGATGAGCCCGTAGGTGCGGGCCGCGTCGCCGATCTGCTCGGGCGAGAAGAGTTCGTCGGGCGTGATGTCGAACTGCTCGATGTAGTTCTCGATCGCCTGCATTGCGGCGGCACGATCGTCGCGCTTCTTCTGCGCGCGCGCGACGATATCGCGCAACTCGTCCGCCTCTTCGGGCGTGATCGTGAAGCTTGCCTGCTTCTGCTGAAGTTCGGAGAAACGCTGGAATTCTTGATCGTTCAGAAGTTTGGCCATGACATCCATCGGACACGGCGGCCCAGACAACCGGCCGCCGTAGTTTTTGAGAGGGCCGCTATTTTAGCGTAGCGCCGTGGGCGCACGATATGGCGCCGTGCGCCGCGCCGCGCGCAGGTGTTGCGCGCGACCGGGATCGACGCAACGGCGCCATACCCGGTGCGCTCCGCCGAGCCTGCGCGTCAGCAGGTCTCGTCGCGGCACATCGACAAACGGGCGGCCGTGTCGCGCAACCCTTCGACGACCGCGTCGACGGACGGCGCCATGTGCGTATCGATCCGGCGCATGTAGGGGCACGTCAGCACCGCGATCGCATGGCCGGACGGCCCGAGGATTGGCGCGGTCAGGTCGGTCACGCCGTACGCCTGGCGGCTGTCCTGGCGCAGGTAACCGTCCTGCCGGATCGACTGGCACGCGTGCGCGAGCTCCTGCTCGTTCAGCGGCGCTTCGCCCTTGACCTTGCGGTGCTCGACGAGCATGTGCGCGCGCTGCTCGGCGCTCTGGAACGCCAGCATCACGCGCCCCGATGCCGTATCGGCGAGCCCGACGCGCGAGCCGAGCCGGACCGACACGCCCCACGGGCCGGGCCCGTCGACCTGCGCGATCACGAGCAGGTTGCCGCGATCGTAGACAGACAGGTGGCACGATTGTTCGGAGGCGTCGGCGAAACGCTGCATCGGCGGCAACGCCTCGGCAATGAGCCGGCTCATCGGCGGGTGCCGGTGCGCGAGCGAGAACAGCTTGAGACTGAGCGTGTAGCGGTCGCCGCCGGTCGAGCGCATCACGTAGCGGCGCGCGACGAGGCGTTCGAGCATTCGGTAGATCTCGCTCGCGTTGCGGCCGAGTTCCTTCGTGATTTCGGTGCGGGTGAGGCCTTCTTTCTGCTCCGACAGGAGTTCGAGAATGTCGAGACCCTTGTCGAGCGCGGGTGCGCGATAGCGGTCGATTGCGCCCATCGATTCCCGAGCGTCGCAGCCGGGAAGCAGGTCGTTGGTTGTTTGCATTGTCGGTGTGAGGTTGGGGGATTGCCGTCGGTCGGTTGGCGACGCACGCTGACTAATTCTGCAACCCGCTTGTGTCGAGCCCGCGTGTGGCAACGAAGGCCGCCGTTCGAGCTTAACAACAAACATTTAGTGTGCAATGCAGCGTCTTTTTACCGATCGTTACCGGATAAGAACGGATCAGTTGATTTTCAGGATGACAGGGAAGCCCCGAATACCCAGTATTTGTAACAGGTGGCACCGGTTCAAGGTGTTCGAAAGGAAATCGGGCGGCGGCGCTATCCGTGATGCTGCGCCGCAGCGTCCGCGGGCGCACCAATAGTCGGTATCCGTCGCGCGTCATTTCATCGCGCACGGCCGGTGGTACAAAGGTTGGCGGGCCAGCGACGGTGCGGCCGCGCATGAAGCCGGCCGGTACGGGCCGGACCATGTCGCGGGTGCCGGGCCGTCGTCGCCGATGCGCAGACCGGCGGCCGCCCGTTCGATGTGCGCCATACTTCCGTGCGGCGCCACGATCGCTGCGCCCGCGCGACCCTCGCGTGTCGACGGCATGCCGGATGCGGTGCCGACGCGCGCAATCGACGATCGACAATCAGTCCGGCGCGCGGCCGCGAAGGGCCGCGTCGGCCGGAATCCTGTCCCATTCGACAACAGAGGTTGACCACGATGAAACTGCTTCGCTATGGCCCGTCCGGCCAGGAAAAGCCCGGTATTCTCGACGCGGACGGCCGGATTCGCGACCTGTCTGCCCATGTGCCGGATTTGTCCGGTGACGTGCTGTCCGACGCGGGGCTCGCACGGCTGCGCGCGATCGATCCGGCCACGCTGCCGCTCGTGCCGGGCGAGCCACGCATCGGCGCGTGCGTCGGGCACGTCGGCAAGTTCATCGGCATCGGCCTGAACTACGCCGATCACGCGGCCGAGGCCGGCATGCCGGTGCCGAAGGAGCCGGTCGTGTTCGGCAAGTGGACGAGTTCGATCTGCGGCCCGAACGACGGCATCGACATCCCGAAGGGTTCGGTCAAGACCGACTGGGAAGTCGAGCTCGGCGTCGTGATCGGCGCGACCTGCAAGGACGTCGACGAAGCGCGCGCACTGGATTACGTCGCGGGCTACTGCGTCGTCAACGACGTGTCCGAGCGCGAATGGCAGATCGAGCGCGGCGGCCAGTGGGACAAGGGCAAGGGCTTCGACACGTTCGGGCCGATCGGTCCGTGGCTCGTCACGCGCGACGAGGTGCCCGATCCGCAGCGTCTCGCACTGTGGCTCGAAATCGACGGCCACCGTTACCAGAACGGCAACACGCGCACGATGGTGTTCACCGTCGCGCAGCTGATCGCCTATCTGTCGAGCTGCATGACGCTGCAGCCGGGCGACGTGATCACGACCGGCACGCCGCCGGGCGTCGGCATGGGCATCAAGCCGTCGCCGGTATTCCTCAAGGCCGGCCAGGTGGTGCGCCTCGGTGTCGAAGGACTCGGCGAACAACAGCAGCGCACGCGCGACGCGCGATAACGCGCTGCCCGGCGAAACCGTCGAACGACCGCCGGATACAGGTCGTTCAATGCCAGGGGCCCGAATCCGCGTAATGCGGAATCGGGCCCTTGCCGTTTGTACGCGGTGTACGCGAGTTCGATCACACGACGTTGTCGAGTTCGCAATGCGCTTCCAGCCGATACCCGTCGGGATCGACGACGAACGCCGCGTAGTAGCCGGGGCCGTAATGTTCGCGCTTGCCGGGTCCGCCGTTGTCCTGGCCGCCGTGCTCGAGTGCGGCACGGTAGAACGCGTCCACCTCGACGGGCGAAGCGGCCTTGAACGACAGGTGCATTCCCGAGTCGGGATCAGGGGCGACGGGGCGAGGCGCATATTGCAACCACAGCTGCGGCTCGGTCGCGCCGTATCCGATCGAGTCATCGTCGCTGTACAGCCGCTTGTAGCCGAGCGCGCCGAGCGTGCTGTCGTAGAACGCGCGGCTGCGGCCGATGTGGGCAACGCCGAAGGAAAGGTGATCGATCATCTGTTGGCTCCTTGGACTGAAGGGGGGACGTCAGTGCGGCAAACCCGCCTATAAGCACCATGCCAGCCGCTTGTAGCCGAGCGCGCTGTCGTAGGACGCTCGGTTGCGGTCGTTGTGGATAACTCCGCAGGAAAGGCGATCGATCATCTGTGGCTCCTTGAACTGAAGGGGGACGTCAGTGCGGCAAACCATTTTTAACCACCATGCCGGTTATGCTAGGAAGCGCCCGCGAGCTTGTCAACCGGCATGGTGGTTAGATACGATCCAGGCATGAGCGATACGCAACCTTCCGTCACGATGGACTGCCTGATCCCGACACCGCCCGAAACCCTGAGCCTCGATTTTGCGAACTCGCTGTACTGGCGTGGCAGCGACCCGCCGACGGAAACCTTCGGCACGATGGACGACCTGCTGACGTGGTGCCGCGAGCAGGCAGGCGTGCCGGTTGCCCTGGCCGAAGCGTGCCGCGCACACGGTGAAGAAGAGGGTGAGCCGGCGATGCTGGCGCGCGCGCTCGCATTGCGCGAGGCGCTGTATCGGCTCTTTCGTGCGCAGGCGGAGCAGCATGAGCCGCTCGCCGACGATCTCGCGCTGCTCGGCGGCTTCCTGGCGGAAGCGGCGCCGCGCGTCGCGCTGGCACGTATCGATGGCGGCTACGCGTGGCGGATCGGGGAGGGGCGTGCGACGCTGGCCGGGCTGCTGAGCCCGGTACTGTGGTCGGCAATCGACCTGCTCGGCGGTGCGCGTCTTGCGAAGGTCAAGCGTTGCGCGAACGACGCCTGCCAGTGGCTGTTCATCGACGACAGCAAGAACGGCAGCCGCCGCTGGTGTTCGATGTCGTCGTGCGGCAATCGCGCGAAGGCGTACCGCCACTATCACAAGGCCGACTGACGGTCGGCCCGTTCACTGCGCGTCAGCCGCGCTACTTCGCCGACAACTTCCGCCACAGCGTCGTCTTGCTGATGCCGAGCATCGCGCACGCGCGGTCGCGGTCGCCGCCGCATGCGTCGAGTACCGCGCGGATCTCGTCGGCTTCCGCGCGACGGCGGCGCGCCTGCAGTGTCTGCGCATCGTCGCTGTCGGCCGCGTCGGGTGGCGCCGCGAACAGCTCGGGTGCGATCGCCCGCAGCGCGTCGGCATCGAGCGCGGCGCATGCGGCGGCGGCATCGTTTTCATCGGCTTCCTCGGCCAGCTCCACCGCGATCCGCTCGATCACGTTCTGCAGTTCGCGAACGTTGCCGGGCCACCGGTAGCGCGCGAACGTTGCCTGCGTCGCGCCGAGCACGCGCGCGGCATCGCCGGCGTCGCGCAGGCGTTCGGCGAGGCGCGGCTCGCGCCGCGCGGCCTGCACGAGCAGCGTGGCCGCGAGCGCCGGGATGTCGGCTGCGCGCTCGCGCAGCGGCGGCAGGCCGACGTTCAGGATGTTGAGCCGGTAATAGAGATCCGCGCGGAACGTGCCGGCCTCGACGGCCGCGAGCAGCGGACGGTGCGTCGCGGCGATCACGCGCACGTCGATGCGGATCGGCTCGGTCGAGCCGAGGCGGATCACCTCGCGCTCCTGCAGCGCGCGCAGCAGCCGACTCTGCAGCGACGGCGGCATTTCGCCGATTTCGTCGAGAAACAGCGTGCCGCGATGGGCGGCTTCGAACAGGCCGGTCTTGCCGCCGCGCCGCGCACCGGTGAACGCGCCTTCCTCATAGCCGAACAACTCGCTTTCGAGCAGCGCTTCCGGAAACGCGCCGCAGTTGACCGCGACGAACGGGTAGCTGCGCCGCGCGGACAGCGCGTGTAGGCTTTGCGCGATCATCTCCTTGCCGGTGCCGCTTTCGCCGAGCACGAGCACGGTCGCGTCGGATTTCGCGTAGCGGCGCACGAGATCGCGCACGCGCGCCATCGGCGCCGATGCGCCGACCACGTCGTCGAGCGCGTAGCGCGCCGCGAACTGCTGCGTGGTGGGCTGCGAACGAAGCGCACGATCGAGCCGTTCGACCGCGCGCGATTCCTGGAACGTCAGCACGCTGCCCGACGTGACGCCCCGATCGACGAGCGGCCCGCGATGCACGACGTAGCGCACGCCGCGCACGGTCGCGAGCGCGTCGCCATCCTCGCCGCGCAGCGTGCGCAACTCGGGCCGCAGGTCGACGAGCGCGCGGCCGACGGCCGCCGCGGGTTCGACCCCGAGCGCCGACGCAAGGCGCTCGTTGATCGCCTCGACACGGCCGCGCGCATCGAGCGCGACCACGCCGTCGCGCAGGTGCTGGAGCAGGTTGTCGAGCCGCTGGCGGCGGAACGCTTCGGCATGGGTCGCATACGCGACTTCGAGCGCGGTATCGACCGCCTTGCGTACCGATGCGTGCGAATACAGGAACACCGCGCCCATGCCGACGCTGGCCGCAAGATCGGTGACGAGGCCGGGGCCGACGATCGTCTCGATGCCGCGGTCGCGCAGCTCGTGCACGCAGGCTTCCGCTTCCTGTGCGGACTGATATGACGCAAACTGCACGTCGAGGCCGTATGCGGCGACGAAGCGGCGCACTTCGGGCGGGGTTTCCCCGGCGCTGACGAGCGCGATCCGCGACGCGTCGCGCCGTGCGCGCGCGAGCGCCTGCATCACGTCGAAGCCGGTCGGCGACACGACCACCACCGGCACCGGCGCACGCGTCTTCAGGAAGCCGCCGTTCGAGCCGGCCGCGACGATCACGTCGGGCCGCGCGGCGCCGGCCTCGGCGATCGCGCTGAGCGCATCTTCATAGGCGCGCGTGACGATGCGCACGTCGGCGCGTTCGTCGAATTCGCCGGCGATCTCGCGAAACAGATCGCGCAGGCGGCTGATGCCCATCGCCCAGATGCGCGGGCGCACCGCGCGATCGGCCGGGCCGACGGGCTTGGTCGAGGAGAGGTCCATGGCGGTCGATTATGCGCGCGAGATTTCATTTTTGAAACATGAAATTGCCAAATTGAAATCATCAGCCGCTGTCTCGCCCGTGCCGGGTGCTTAAGAATCAGTGAGTTAGCGACGTTACGTGAGCTGGCCCGGTCCTTGCTGTTAATGGTCGTTCCTTCAGGAGGCCGTTCATGAGCAATACGCATCTTCAGAGCGCCGGCGCGAAATTCCGCGCGGCAGTCGCGGCGGAGCAGCCGCTGCAGGTGGTCGGCGCGATCACCGCCTACGCCGCCAAGATGGCGCAGGCCGTCGGTTTCAAGGCCGTGTACCTGTCGGGTGGCGGTGTGGCCGCGAACTCGCTCGGCATTCCCGACCTCGGTATCAGCACGATGGAAGACGTGCTGATCGACGCGAACCGGATCACCAACGCGACCGACCTGCCGCTGCTGGTCGACATCGACACGGGCTGGGGCGGCGCATTCAACATCGCGCGCACGGTCCGCTCGTTCATCAAGGCCGGCGTCGCGGCCGTGCACATGGAAGACCAGGTCGGCCAGAAGCGCTGCGGCCACCGCCCGGGCAAGGAAGTCGTGCCGATCGAAGAAATGGTCGATCGCGTCAAGGCCGCGGTCGATGCGCGCACCGACGACCAGTTCGTGATCATGGCGCGTACCGACGCCGCTGCCGCCGAAGGGATCGACTCGGCGATCGAGCGTGCGGTGGCCTATGTCGAAGCCGGCGCGGACATGATCTTCCCGGAAGCGATGAAGACGCTCGACGACTATCGTCGTTTCAAGGCCGCCGTGAAGGTGCCGATTCTCGCGAACCTGACGGAGTTCGGTTCGACGCCGTTCTTCACGACCGACGAGCTGCGCGAGGCGAACGTCGACATCGCGCTGTACTGCTGCGGCGCGTATCGTGCGATGAACAAGGCCGCGCTGAATTTCTACGAGACGGTGCGCCGCGACGGCACGCAGAAGGCGGCCGTGCCGACGATGCAGACCCGCGCCGAGCTGTACGACTTCCTCGGCTATCACGAATACGAGCGCAAGCTCGACGAGCTGTTCGCGCAGGGCAAGAAGTAACGCGCCCGCGCGCCGGGACACGATTCCGGAGAGCTTTGCACGGGGCCGCACCGGGCGCTGAAGCGCCAAGTCCGGCCGACGGCTTTGCATCGGTCGGGCCCGGCGCCGCGGCGCCGGTTCAACCGACCGCTGATACCCCCGATACACATTGGAGAACGGAAACATGAGCGAGACGAAAGACGCAGCTGCACCGGCCGCCGCAGGCGCATTCAAGCCGAAGAAATCGGTGGCGCTGTCGGGCGTGACGGCCGGCAATACCGCGCTGTGCACGGTCGGCAAGACCGGCAACGACCTGCACTATCGCGGCTACGACATTCTCGACGTCGCCGAATCGTGCGAATTCGAGGAAATCGCGCACCTGCTCGTGCACGGCACGCTGCCGAACATGACCGAGCTGGCCGCGTACAAGACCAAGCTGCGCGCGCTGCGCGGCCTGCCGAGCGCGCTGAAGGCAGCGCTCGAGCAGATCCCGGCGTCCGCGCACCCGATGGACGTGATGCGCACGGGCGTGTCGGTGCTCGGCACCGTGCTGCCGGAGAAGGACGACCACAACCTGCCGGGCGCGCGCGACATCGCCGACCGCCTGATGGCATCGCTCGGCTCGATGCTGCTGTACTGGTATCACTTCTCGCACAACGGCAAGCGCATCGAGACGGAAACCGACGACGACTCGATCGGCGGCCACTTCCTGCACCTGCTGCACGGCAAGACGCCGTCGAAGTCGTGGGTCGAGGCGATGCACACGTCGCTGATCCTGTACGCGGAGCACGAATTCAACGCGTCGACGTTCACCGGCCGCGTGATCGCGGGCACGGGCTCGGACATCTACTCGGCGATCACCGGCGCGATCGGCGCGCTGCGCGGGCCGAAGCATGGCGGCGCGAACGAAGTCGCGTATGAAATCCAGAGCCGCTACAGCTCGCCGGACGACGCCGAAGCCGACATCCGCCGCCGCGTCGAGAACAAGGAAGTCGTGATCGGCTTCGGCCACCCGGTCTACACGATCTCCGATCCGCGCAACAAGGTGATCAAGGGCGTCGCGCACAAGCTGTCGAAGGAAGCGGGCGACCTGAAGCTGTACAACATCGCCGAGCGCCTCGAATCGGTGATGTGGGAAGCGAAGAAGATGTTCCCGAACCTCGACTGGTTCAGCGCGGTGTCGTATCACATGATGGGCGTGCCGACCGCGATGTTCACGCCGCTGTTCGTGATCTCGCGCACGTCCGGCTGGAGCGCGCACATCATCGAGCAGCGCATCGACAACAAGATCATCCGCCCGAGCGCGAACTACACCGGTCCGGAAGACCTGCAGTTCGTGCCGATCGAGAAGCGCTGAAACGCCAGCCGCGCGCCGGCCCCGCGAGACGGGCGCCGGCGCGCGCCGGACGTCATACCCTGATTTCCCGCCCCACACCATGAATACCGCCCACCGCAAACCCCTGCCCGGCACGTCGCTGGACTATTTCGACGCGCGTGCCGCGGTCGAAGCGATCGCGCCCGGCGCCTACGACACGCTGCCGTACACGTCGCGCGTGCTCGCCGAAAACCTCGTGCGCCGCTGTGATCCGGCGATCCTCGCCGATTCGCTGAAGCAGATCGTCGAACGCAAGCGCGACCGCGATTTCCCGTGGTTCCCGGCGCGCGTCGTGTGCCACGACATCCTCGGGCAGACCGCACTCGTCGATCTCGCCGGCCTGCGCGACGCGATCGCCGACGGCGGCGGCGACCCGGCCAAGGTGAACCCGGTCGTGCCCGTGCAGTTGATCGTCGACCACTCGCTCGCCGTCGAATGCGGCGGCTTCGATCCGGACGCGTTCGCGAAGAACCGCGCGATCGAGGATCGCCGCAACGAGGATCGCTTCCACTTCATCGAGTGGACGAAGAAGGCATTCGAGAACGTCGACGTGATCCCGCCGGGCAACGGCATCATGCACCAGATCAACCTCGAGAAAATGTCGCCGGTGATCCAGGCGCAAGACGGCGTTGCGTATCCGGACACCTGCGTCGGCACCGACAGCCATACGCCGCACGTCGACGCGCTCGGCGTGATCGCGATCGGCGTCGGCGGGCTCGAAGCCGAGAACGTGATGCTCGGACGCGCATCGTGGATGCGCCTGCCCGACATCGTCGGCGTCGAGCTGACCGGCAAGCGCCAGCCCGGCATCACCGCGACCGACATCGTGCTGGCGCTGACCGAGTTCCTGCGCAAGGAGAAGGTGGTCGGCGCATACCTCGAATTCCGCGGTGCGGGAGCGGCGAGCCTCACGCTGGGCGACCGCGCGACGATCTCGAACATGGCGCCCGAATACGGCGCGACGGCCGCGATGTTCTTCATCGACGGCCAGACGACCGACTACCTGCGCCTCACCGGCCGCAGCGACGAGCAGGTGAAGCTCGTCGAGACCTACGCGAAGGCGGCGGGCCTGTGGGCCGATACGCTGGACAACGCGCAATACGAGCGCACGCTGACGTTCGACCTGTCGAGCGTCGTGCGCAACATGGCCGGCCCGTCGAATCCGCACAAGCGGCTGCCGACGTCCGATCTCGCCGCGCGCGGGATCGCCGGCCAGTGGGAAGAGAAGGCGGGCGAGATGCCCGACGGCGCGGTGATCATCGCCGCGATCACGAGCTGCACGAACACCAGCAATCCGCGCAACGTGATCGCCGCGGGCCTGCTCGCGCGCAACGCGAACGCGAAGGGCTTGACGCGCAAGCCGTGGGTGAAGAGCTCGCTCGCGCCCGGCTCGAAGGCGGTCGAGCTGTACCTGGAAGAAGCGAACCTGCTGCCGGAACTCGAGAAGCTCGGCTTCGGCATCGTCGCGTTCGCGTGCACGACCTGCAACGGGATGTCGGGTGCGCTCGACCCGAAGATCCAGCAGGAGATCGTCGATCGCGACCTGTACGCGACGGCCGTGCTGTCCGGCAACCGCAACTTCGACGGCCGCATCCATCCGTATGCGAAGCAGGCGTTTCTCGCGTCGCCGCCGCTCGTCGTCGCGTATGCGATCGCCGGCACGATCCGCTTCGACATCGAGAAGGACGTGCTCGGCCACGACCAGGACGGCAAGCCCGTCACGCTGAAGGACATCTGGCCGATCGACGAGGAGATCGATGCGATCGTCGCGTCGAGCGTGAAGCCCGAGCAGTTCCGCAAGGTCTACGAGCCGATGTTCGCGCGCAGCGCCGATGCGGGCGAGCGCGCGGCGCCGCTGTACGACTGGCGGCCGCAGAGCACGTACATCCGCCGCCCGCCGTACTGGGAAGGGGCGCTGGCCGGCGAGCGCACGCTGCAGGGGATGCGCCCGCTCGCGGTGCTCGGCGACAACATCACGACCGACCACCTGTCGCCGTCGAACGCGATCCTGCTGGACAGCGCGGCCGGCGAATACCTCGCGAAGATGGGCCTGCCGGAAGAAGATTTCAACTCGTACGCGACGCACCGGGGAGACCACCTCACGGCGCAGCGCGCGACCTTCGCGAACCCGACGCTGGTCAACGAGATGGCGGTGGTCGACGGCGCGGTGAAGAAGGGCTCGCTCGCGCGCGTCGAGCCGGAAGGCAAGGTCATGCGGATGTGGGAAGCGATCGAGACGTACATGAATCGCAAGCAGCCGCTGATCGTCGTGGCCGGCGCCGACTACGGCCAGGGCTCGTCGCGCGACTGGGCCGCGAAGGGCGTGCGGCTCGCGGGCGTCGAGGCGATCGCCGCCGAAGGGTTCGAGCGGATCCACCGCACGAACCTGATCGGGATGGGCGTGCTGCCGCTCGAGTTCAAGCCGGGCACGAACCGGACGACGCTCGGCATCGACGGCACCGAGACCTTCGACGTGATCGGCGAGCGCACGCCGCGCGCCGACCTGACACTCGTGATTCACCGCAGGAACGGCGAGCGCGTCGAGGTGCCGATGACGTGCCGGCTCGATACGGCCGAGGAAGTGTCGATCTACGAAGCGGGCGGCGTGCTGCAGCGCTTCGCGCAGGACTTCCTCGAATCGTCGCAGGCGGCGTGACCCGCGCAACTTGAGAACACAGACATGGCTCACATTCCTCAAATCAGGATTCCCGCGACCTATATCCGCGGCGGCACCAGCAAGGGCGTGTTCTTCCGGCTGCAGGATCTGCCGGAAGCCGCGCAGGTGCCGGGCGCCGCACGCGACGCGCTGCTGCTGCGCGTGATCGGCAGCCCCGATCCGTACGGCAAGCAGATCGACGGGATGGGCGGCGCGACGTCGTCCACCAGCAAGACGGTGATCGTGTCGAAGAGCACGCGGCCCGGCCACGACGTCGACTACCTGTTCGGGCAGGTTTCGATCGACAAGGCGTTCGTCGACTGGACCGGCAACTGCGGCAACCTGTCGGCGGCAGTCGGCCCGTTCGCGATCGGCGGCGGGCTCGTCGATCCGGCGCACGTGCCGCGCGACGGCATCGCGACCGTGCGAATCTGGCAGGCGAACATCGGCAAGACGATCGTCGCGCATGTGCCGGTGACGAACGGCGCGGTGCAGGAGACGGGTGATTTCGAGCTGGACGGCGTCACGTTCCCGGCCGCCGAGGTGCAGCTCGAATTCATGGACCCGGCCGCCGAGGAAGAGGGCGCGGGCGGGTCGATGTTCCCGACCGGCAACCTCGTCGACGATCTTGCGGTGCCGGGCGTCGGCACGCTGAAGGCGACGATGATCAACGCGGGCATTCCGACGATCTTCGTCGAAGCGGAAGCGATCGGCTATACGGGCACCGAGCTGCAGGACGCGATCAACGGCGATGCGAAGGCGCTCGAGAAGTTCGAGACGATTCGTGCGCACGGCGCGCTGCGCATGGGCCTGATCGACACGCTCGATGAAATCGCGACGCGGCAGCATACGCCGAAGATCGCGTTCGTCGCGAAGCCGGCCGATTACGTTGCATCGAGCGGCAAGCGCGTGAACGCGGGTGATGTCGACCTGCTGGTGCGCGCGATGTCGATGGGCAAGCTGCACCACGCGATGATGGGCACGGCGGCGGTCGCGATCGGCACGGCCGCGGCGATCCCCGGCACGCTCGTCAACCTGGCGGCGGGCGGCGGCGAACGCAACGCGGTGCGCTTCGGGCATCCGTCGGGGACGCTGCGCGTCGGCGCGGAAGCGCAGCTCGAGAACGGCGAGTGGACCGTCACCAAGGCGATCATGAGCCGCAGCGCACGCGTGCTGATGGAGGGCTGGGTGCGGGTGCCGGGGGATGCGTTCTGACGCATGCCGGTTTCGGCGTGCCAACCGGTATGCGCGCCGGTTTACCCGATCCCTGCAAAGCGGATTCCGCCGCGCGGGGATTTTTCGTTTGACGCGCGCGTGGCGGACGTGATCCGTTGCGCCACGCACGGGACCGGAATCCGTGCCGAAGTGCGGGCGCTGGTCGACCGCGAAGCATGGGACCAGCGTAAGCGCTAAAGCGCTAACGCTGGTCGACAGGAGAATCGCATGCCGCTCGATGCGCCGCTTTCCGGCATCCACATCGTCGAATTCGAAGGCCTCGGCCCCGGCCCGCTCGCGGGCTGGATGCTCGCCGGGATGGGCGCGTGGATCACGCTGATCGCACGCCCGTCCGGCCGCACGAGCGCGCCGGACGCGCTGCGGGGGCGCGACGGCGACCTGCTGCGCGAAGGCAAGACGATCGTCGAACTCGACCTGAAGGCGCCCGCCGGCCGCGATGCGGCGCTCGACCTGATCGCGCAGGCCGACGCGCTGATCGAGGGGCTGCGGCCCGGCGTGATGGAGCGGCTCGGCCTCGGGCCCGAGGATTGCGCGCGCCGCAACCCGAAGCTCGTGTACGGGCGGATGACCGGCTGGGGCCAGCACGGCCCGCTCGCGGCCGCGGCCGGGCACGACCTGAACTACGTCGCGCTGACCGGGTTGCTGTCGCTATCGGCACCGAACGACGGCCGGCCGGGCCTGCCGCCGACCGTCGTCGGCGATGCGGGCGGCGCGCTCGGGCTCGCGTTCGGGATCGTCTGCGCACTGTTCGATATGCGCGGCGGCGGGCCGGGGCGCGTGGTCGACGGCGCGATCGTCGACATCGTGTCGATGCTCGGTTCACTTGCGCTGTGGGCGCGCGCGAACGGGCAGCTCGACGGCGCGCAGCCGAGCCTCTTCCACGACGCACCGTTCTACGATGTCTATCGCTGCGCGGACGGCGAATGCGTGACGATCGGCGCGCTCGAACCGCCGTTCTATGCGCTGCTGGTCGACCGGCTCGGGCTCACCGACGTCGATCCGGCGTCGCAGTACGACCGCGCGCGCTGGCCCGCGCTGAAGGCGCGTTTCGCCGACGTGTTCGCGCAGCAGTCGTCCGCGCACTGGCGCGCGCTGCTGGAGGGCACCGACGCGTGTTTCGCGCCGGTATTGAGCGTGGCCGACGCGGCCGCGCATCCGCACAACGCGGCGCGCGGGATCTATCGGACGGATGAGAACGGCAACGTGCGGGCGCGGGTGGCGCCGCGGTTTCTACCGCTGGCGGGGGGCGGGGCAGAGTAGGAGCGCCAGCATGTCGAGATCATTGAGTCAGTCGCGAAATACACATAAGCGAAAGGCTGCGAGAATATTTGATGCCAATTTGAGATCTAAATTTGGTGCCAAATAGAGTACGGTCGATTTCCTGTTGAAGAAGGAGTCGACATGCCTCATACCATTCTGGCCAACGTTACGGCGAGCGTTTCGGAACTGAAGCGGAATCCGATGGGCACGGTCGCGGCGGGAGAGGGTTTCCCGGTCGCGATCCTGAATCACAACGAACCCGCGTTCTATTGCATCCCGGCGAAGACGTGGGAGGCGATGGTCGAACGCCTTGAAGATATCGAAGACAACGCGCTTGCCGACAAGCGCGCCAAGGAGAAGGTCGTCAAGGTCAAGCTGAATGACCTTTGAGCTTGCCTTTCTCGAACCTGCTCTGAAAGAGTGGAAGAAGCCCGATCGCACCGTTCGCGACCCGTTCAAATCCCGGCTCGCCGAACGGCTCGAGAATCCTCGGATACCGTCTGCAAAGCTGCAGGGTCATCCGGATCGCTACAAGATCAAGCTACGCAGCGTCGGTTACCGGCTTGTCTACGAAGTGAGCGATTCGGAAGTGCTCGTACTGGTCGTGGCGGTCGGTCGACGCGAGCGCGATGCGGTCTATCTTGCCGCGATCAAGCGTTAGAACCACATGTGCCTCGCACGGAGGCGGCAAGCTTGTCCACATATCTGACCGCTCGGCTCGACTACGCGCTCATCGTCTTCTGGATGAACGGGCGATCCTTCGAGCGCGGAGAACTGCTCACGCCGTTTCCTCAGGCGCATCCGGCATCTTGCCGTCGCCGACGCGGTTGATCGTACCCTGCGCGATCGCGACGAGCCGCTCGTGATCGCCGTCGATGACGAACACATGACACTGGCAGGTCGCCTGGTGCCGGCCCGCATAGACGAGCTTCGCGCGGGCGACGAGCGTGCCGTTCACGGCCGGCCGCAGGTAGTTGATCTTGTATTCCGCCGTGATCACGCGCGGGCCGAGCACGAGCGCGCCGGCGAACGTCAGCGCATTGTCCGCGAGGTAGCTGATGACGCCGCCGTGCACGAAACCGTGCTGCTGCCGCAGTTCTTCGCGCACGGGCAGGCACAGCGACACTTCGTTGTCGCCGATGTGCATCAGCTGCGTGCCCAGCAGCATGCTGAACGGTTGCGCACGCAATGCGCCGCGCGCGTGGTCCGTGATGTCGGTCATCGACTTTCCTCGAAATGAGTGCCCGCTTGCGCTGAACTCTAGGAAGGGGGATGCGGATAAGCAAGGAAATTCGTCCGCATTTCGTGCAATTTCCGGCGCGAGGCGACGCGATTATTGCGTCGAATGTCGTAGATTTCCCTGTTTGCGGGCAATTCGACGGGAATGCGCGGGCAACGCGCACTTCGCCGCCGTCCGCACCTAAAGTCCGACGAAGAAATGCCGCTAATGCCGGGGCATTGCCTCATCGTCCGCTTTCCAGGAATCTCCCCCATGTTTGGAAAAATCAAGCTCGCGTCGGGTCTGCTCGGCGTGTTGACCGTGTTCTGCCTTTTCCTGTTCGCGATCGAGGCGCTCGGTTTCTGGGCGCTCAAATCGACGCGCAGCGGGGTCGACGATCTGTCGAACGTCGCGATCACGCAGGTCGAGGCGGCCAGCCAGGCGACCCAGCAGTTGCTCGACGCGCGCATCAACCTGTCGCGCGCCGGCACGCGGATGGTGCGCGGCGGCCCGAAACCCGAGGACATCATTCGCCATGCAGGCGTTTCGCTCGCGGAAGCGGACAAGGCGTTCGCCGCGCTGACGGCCGCGCAGCCGGTCGACGATGCGAACCGCGCGCGCGTCGCGGCGCTCGCCGAGCGCTATCGCGCGCTGCGCGGCGCGCTGGGCGAACTCGTGCAGTTCCTCGGCGCCGACAACATCCAGGCATTCCTCGATCAGCCGACGCAGAGCATCCAGGACGCCTATATCGCCGAGCTGCGCCGCTTTACCGACTATGGCGGCGCATCGAGCCGCACGGCGCTCGACACGATCGACGGTGGCATGCTCTGGTTCAAGTCGGTCGGCATCGTGCTGCTGGTGGCGATGCTCGCGGCGAGCGCGGCGATCTACGCGGCCGCGCGGCGCGCGGTCGTCGCGCCGCTGGAAGAAGCCGGCCGCCATTTCGAGCGGATCGCGCAGGGCCGGCTCGATGAAGTCGTGCGGGCAGGCGGCGTGTTCGAGATCGACCGGATGCTGCGCGGCCTCGCCGCGATGCAGACGAGCATCGCGGGCACCGTGCGCACCGTGCGTCAAGCGTCTGACGCGATCCACCTCGGTGCGGGCGAGATCGCGGGCGGCAACGCCGACCTGTCGGCGCGCACGGGCACCCAGGCCGCATCGCTCGAGGAAACGGCCGCGAGCATGGAGGAACTGACGGCGACCGTCCGGCAGAACACCGACAGTGCGCGCGCGGCGAGCGCGCTGGCCGACGCGGCGCTCGAGGCGACGAGCCACGGCGGCGGCGTGGTCGACAGCGTGATCGACCGGATGCGCGGTATCGCGCAAAGCTCGGGGCGGATCGCGGAGATCATCTCGGTGATCGACGGCATCGCGTTCCAGACCAACATCCTTGCACTGAATGCGGCGGTGGAAGCCGCGCGCGCAGGCGAACAAGGGCGCGGCTTCGCGGTCGTCGCGGGCGAAGTGCGCTCGCTCGCGCAGCGCAGCGCGCAATCGGCGAAGGAGATCAAGGCGCTGATCGAGGATTCGGTCGCGCAGATCAACGGCGGCGCGGAACTCGTCGAGCGCGCCGGCGACGCGATGCGGACGGTGTCGGCGTCGATCACGCGCGTCGTGCAGACGATGTCCGAAATCACGGCGGCGTCGGTCGAGCAGAGCGTCGGGATCGAGCAGGTGAACCAGGCCGTCACGCAGATGGATCAACTGACGCAGCAGAACGCGGCGCTGGTGGAGGAGGTCGCGGCGGCGGCCGCGTCGCTGAACGACCAGACCGCGCACCTGATGCAGGCGGTGTCGGTGTTCGAACTCGGCGATGGCCGCGCCGCACGCGGCGAACGCGCGGCGCCGTCGTTCGCCGACGCGGGTTACGAACCGGCCGGCAGCGCCGCGTAGGCGGTCGCGAGGTGGTAGGGCGTCGTCGACGGCATGTCGGCGCGCGACACCTGCCCGTCAGCCGTCTTGCACTCGAACCAGCCGCGCGGATGCAGGAAGCGCGCGGCGAAGCGTTCGATCTGCCGCGCGAGCGGCGCGGAGGCCGGCGTGCCGCCGTGCGTCGCGAGCGCGCGCAGGTACTCGGTCTGCGCCCAGATCCGCTGTGTGCCGTCGATACACGCGCCTTGCGCGTCGAGCGCCGCGCAGACGCCGCCCGTCTGCGTGTCGACGCCGTATTGCTCCGCGAACGCGAACGCACGCGCCAGCGCGCCGGGGAGCCCGGTCTGCGCGAGCCGCACGCCGGCCGCATTGACCAGATAGAACCACTCGAACTGATGGCCGGGCTCGAAACGGTTGTCGGCCGCGCCGAGCGGCAGCTCGGCCACGCAGCCGGTTGCCGGGTCGACGAACGTGCGCTCGACGGCCTGCGCGGTGTGCGCGAGTGCATCGTCGAACGCCGCGTCGCCGAATGCATCGGCCGCCGCGAGCCACGCTTCGGTCAGGTGCATCAGCGGATTCTGCAGCGCCCCGCTGCCGGATGACGAGAAATCGGCGCGGCGCGCCGCATCGAGCAGCGCGTCGCCGGGGCGTGGCGCGAAACGGTCCTGAATCAGCGCGGCGGTGTCCTCGGCCGCCCGGCGCGCGGCGGCGTCGCCCGATGCCGCATACCACGCGGCGCACGCGAACACGATGAAGGCGTGCGTATAGAGATCCTTGGTCGTGTCGAGCGGTGCGCCCTGCGCGTCCACGCTGTAGTGCCAGCCACCGTGGCGCGGGTCGCGAAAGTGCCGGCCCAGCGCGTCGAACAGCGTGGCTGCGTGCGCGGTGTCGCCGGCCTGCGCGAACACGAACAGTTGCCGCGCGCAGGCCATTGCGCGATAACGGGTGACAGGCAGCGGCGCGTGGGTGGCCGGATCGACGGCCTCGAACGGTAGCTGCAACGCGTGGTCGAACCCTGAACCCCGCCAGATCGGCAAGACGACGTGCGCGAAATGGTGGCGCACCTGGGCGGCCTGGGCGGAAGCGGAGTCGGAAACGGACATGACGGGGTTGAGCGCTTGGATCTGAACGTGTCGGCGCGGCCCGGAGGATCGGCGCGGCCGGGGCCAAGGATAAAACATTCCGCGCGGCCGGCACCAAAAAAGGAGATAAATCGCATGCTGAGCAACCTGGAGCTCGTGACGCGGCTCGTTCTCGCGGCGGCGCTGGGCAGCGTCATCGGCTTCGAGCGCGAGCGCCTGGCGTGGGCGGCCGGCCTGCGCACGCACATGCTCGTCTGTGTCGGTTCGACGCTGATCATGATCGTGTCGGCGTTCGGGTTCGCCGACGTGCTCGGCAGCAACGAGCACGTCGTGCTCGATCCGTCGCGGATCGCCGCGCAGGTCGTGTCGGGCATCGGCTTCCTCGGCGCGGGCTCGATCCTGCTGCGCGGCGAGATCGTGCGCGGGCTGACGACCGCCGCGAGCCTGTGGTCGGTCGCCGCGATCGGCCTCGCGGTGGGCGGCGGGCTCTACGTCGCGTCGATTTCGGCGACGATCATCATCCTGATCATCCTGGCCGGCATCAAGCCGCTGGAGCGACGCTACTTCACGGTGCGACAGCGGCGCCAGCTCGCGCTGACGGTCATGAGCGGCACGCTGAACTTCGATTCGCTGCACGCGGCGCTCGGCCCGGACAGTGCGCGCGTGAAGCAGTTCATCGTGCAGCGTGCCGACGACACGGGCGAGCACGACGAGGTGCGCATCGCGCTCGCGCGCGTGTCGGAACTCGAATACCAGGCGATCTGCGACAAGCTGCGTGCGCTGAACGGTGTGACGCGTTTCGACGAGGGCAACGGGTTGTCGGGCGACGAATAGGCTGAATCGGCAACGGGGCATGCGACAATGGCCGACCACCGATTCCGTTCGACATCCGGGTCCGCGCTTGCGGGCCATTCCATCCGATTTCCATGACCGAATCCGTTTCCTCGCCTCGCTCCCGCTTCCGTTCCAATCGTTCGTCGGCCCGTTCTCGTCAGCGTTCGGCTGCCGCCGCGGGCAGTACATCCGCAAGGGCGACGGCGCGGCCTGGCAGTGCCCCGGCCGGTGAGGCGTCGCGGGACGAACGGACGCTCGACCTTTTTGGCGATCCGGTGCCCGAGCCGGGTGAGCGCGCGCCGGCTGTGGCGCGTGACGAAGCGGGTGCGCAATTCGACGCGGCCGTCGATGTCGCGGACGATGTGGCCTCCGGACGGCAGGCCGCGCTGGACGGGTTCAGCGCGCCGGAAGGGGTGGCCGCGGCAGGACAGGTGGAAGCAGCAGAAGGTGCGGCGACGCCGGCAATCACGACGGTGGCGCATGGCGCTTCGGCGCCTGAAGGCGACGATGTTGCGAACGCCGGCGTCGTGCCGGCTTCTGGCGCCGCTGCGATGAAGGCTGTCGATATTTCCGTGGGCGATGGCGTTGCGACGAAGGGCGCCGATGTGCCTGCGGACGATGGCGCCGCCACGGTGGCGACCAAGCTGCAAGCAACCGATGATGCTGCGGCGAAGGCGACCGAATCTCGAGCGGCTGGCGGTGAAGTCGAGAAGGCTGTGGCTGCTGCTGCCGCCGGCAAATCCCGCGAACGGCAATCTTACGATGGCGCCGTGAAGGAACGTCGTGCGTCGTCGGGCGGCAAGCGCCGGGCGGCGGCCGGTGCAAGCGACGCGACAGCGGGGCCATCCGCGCCGGTCGTGACGAGCGTCGACACGGCGCCGGAGGCGGCCGGCGCGAGCACGACGCCGGACCCGGTGGCGCCGGTCGAGCCGCAGATGTCGACGCAGCCGGCCAAGCCGGCAGTCACCGCGAACACCGCGAACACCCATGACGCCGCGCCGCGTGCCGACGCCACCGTATCCCCCGTCACGCAGCCGATGGCTTCCGCTGCCTCCTTTGTCACGAAGCCGTCGGCGGAGCGCGCGCAACCGGCCGTGCCAGCCTTCGATCCGGATATACACCTGCGCCCGCTGACCGACCGGCTCGCCGCCCTGCAGGCCGACGTGGACGGCCTGACGCGCATGGCCGATCGCGAGATGCGCCGCGTCAACCGCCTGCTGCTGGCGCTGGCCGTCGTCGTGTTGGCCGGGCTCGTCGCGCTGGTGATGCAGACGCGGCAGATCGCGCACCTGAAGCAGGATGCGGCCACGAAGCAGCAGCGGATCGATCGCCTCGCGGCCGATCTGTCGACGCAGCAGGCAACGCTGATGACGCTCGAGGAGCATCACGAAGCGCTTCTTTCGCAGGTCGACAGGCTTCAGCGCAACGCGAATCGCGAGGCGGCCGTCGCGAAGCGTGCTCGCCGTACGCGTTAATCGTTTCGACCCTATCCTGGGAGCCCGACGGCGCAAGGATCGCCGTCATGTACTGGCGATCGGCCATTGCGTCCATGCGGCAAACTGATGCGGTGTGCTGGCAGAGTTCAGGGAAAACCCTTAGAATGGAGTCAATCTAAGGGAAAACCCTAGCCACATCTGTCAGGAGTCTCACATGAGCTTCATCCTCGCCCTGCTGCAAAAGATCGACGACCTTTTCGTGTCCCCGCACCTGCCGCTCGACGCCGAATACTCGTACGCTGCGCGTCGTGCCGAAGCTGAGCGCGTGCGCCGTGCGCACCTCGTGCCGATCGTTCTGTACCGTCGCTGATTCGCTGATTCGCTGATTCGCTGATTCGCTGATTCGCTGTCAGCGCGGCGCTCGGCGCACCTGCCTGCCCGCTTTCCGCCGCCGCATCGCGCGCCGGTGCGACCGTCCCGCTACACTGGAAGTCCGATTCCGTTCAGGGTGACCGGGCCATGCTGCAGATGCGACCGATGACGGCCAGCGAATTCCACGCATACCGCACGCGAGCCATCGACGGCTACGCGAACGATCTCGTTTCATCCGGACAAAATGCTGTCGAAGACGCGGCCGACCGGGCGCGCGCCTGTTTCGACACGCTGCTGCCGGACGGCCTGCGTACTTCCGGCCAGACCCTCGTAGTGCTCATCGACGGCGCCAGCGGCGACGCGGTGGGCGACCTCTGGTACGCGATCGTGCCCGAAGGGCCGAACCGCACGCTGTTCATCTACGACCTCGACATCGCCCCGTCCCGGCGCCGCCAGGGCTGGGCCACGCGCACGCTCGAGGCGCTCGACGCCGAGGCGCGCCGGTACGGCGTCACCGAGATCGGGCTGTCGGTGTTCAATCACAACGCGGCGGCCCGCGCGCTGTATCGTGCTTGCGGTTTCGCGCCGATCACGACGACCTTGATCAAGTCAGTCATTTCGGACTGAAGCCGCCGCCGGCCCCGTGTCGTCATGCGCTGGCGATTCGACTCGCCGCGATCGGCCAGCGCGGGCCCACTCTCTCGCTACTTTCGCCTGCCGAAAGTGTCGAACGGCCATCCGGCCGTTCGACATACGTCCCCGGCACGCGTCACCGCGCGCGCCCCTTCCATCTCCGCAACAGCAGCGCGTTGGTCACGACGCTGACGCTGGAAAACGCCATCGCCGCGCCCGCGATCACCGGGTTCAGCCAGCCGAGCGCCGCGAGCGGCACGCCGACCAGGTTGTAGACGAACGCCCAGAACAGGTTCTGCTGGATCTTCCGGTAAGTGCGCCGCGAGATGTCGATCGCGTCGGCGACGAGCGCCGGGTCGCCGCGCATCAGCGTGATGCCGGCCGTGTGCATCGCGACGTCCGTGCCGGTCGCCATCGCGATGCCGACATCGGCCGCGGCGAGCGCGGGCGCATCGTTGATCCCGTCGCCGACCATCGCGACGATCCCGCCATGCGTGCGCTTCAACTCGGCGACGACGCGCGCCTTGTCGTCGGGCAGCACCTGTGCGTGCACCTCGCCGATGCCGAGGGTCGCCGCGACGGCGGCCGCGCTGCCGCGGTTGTCGCCCGTCACGAGCACGCTCGCGACGCCGCGCGCCGACAGCGCCGCGATCGCGTCGCGGGCGCCCGGCTTCACGGTGTCGCCGAAAGCGATCAGCGCGAGCAGCGCGCGCGGCGCATCGGCGCGCATCAGCCACGAGATCGTGTTGCCCGCGCGTTCGAGCTCCACCGCGCGGGCGTCGAGCGCGGGCGGCACCGCGATGCCGAGTTCGTCGCGCCAGCGCGTGCTGCCGAGCGCGAGCAACTGGCCGCCGACGCGTGCTTCCACGCCGCGTCCGGCCACCGCACGCGCCTCGGCGACGACGGCCGGCGGCAGCACCGCAGCGCCGCGTGCCGCCAGGTCGGCATCGTGCGCGGCGACGACGGCGCGCGCGAGCGGATGGTCGCTCCGGCGCTGCACCGCCGCCGCGAGCGCGAGCGCTTCGTCATGCGGCACGCCGATGGCTTCGAACGCCGTCACGGACGGCTTGCCTTCGGTCAGCGTCCCGGTCTTGTCGAACGCGATCACGGTCGTGCGCTGCGCGAGTTCGAGCGCCTGCGCATCCTTGATCAGCACGCCGTGCCGGGCCGCGACGCCCGTGCCGGCCATGATCGCCGCGGGCGTCGCGAGACCGAGCGCGCACGGGCACGCGATGACGAGCACCGCGACCGCGTTGAGGATCGCGGTTTCCGTGCCGGCCCCGGCGACCAGCCAGCCGACCAGCGTCAGCAAGGCGATGCCGAGGATCGTCGGCACGAACACCTCGCTCACGCGATCGACGAGCCGCTGGATCGGCGCCTTCTCGGCCTGCGCGGATTCAACGAGGCGGATGATGCGCGCGAGCGTCGTTTCCGCGCCGATCGCGGTGGTTTCGACGACGAGCGCGCCCTCGCCGTTGATCGAGCCGGCGGTGACGGCGTCGCCGTCGTCCTTCGGCACGGGCAGGCTTTCGCCGGTGATCAGCGATTCGTCGATGTGCGAGCGGCCCGACACGATCCGGCCATCGACGGGCACGCGCTCGCCGGGGCGGATGCTAACGTGCGTGCCGACGCGCACCTGCGCCAGCGGCACGTCGCGCTCGACGCCGTGCTCGATGACGCGCGCCCGGTCGGGACGCAGCGCGTTCAGCGCGCGGATCGCGTCGGTGGTCTGGCGCTTCGCGCGCGATTCGAGCCATTTGCCGAAGCGCACCAGCGTGACGATGACGGCCGACGCCTCGAAGTACAGGTGGCCGGGATGCGCGGGGTCGCGCAGCAGCATCCACAGGCTCAGCCCGTACGCGGCCGACGTGCCGAGCGCGACGAGCAGATCCATGTTGCCGGTGCGCGCCTTCACCGCATGCCAGGCTGCGCGATAGAAACGCGCGCCGAAGCCGAACTGGACGATCGATGCGAGCACGAGCTGGAGCCAGCCGTGCAGCATCAGGTCGATGCCGAACGGCGCGACGAGCATCGGTGCGACAAGGGGCGCGCTCAGCATGGCGGACCCGATCACGAGGTTGCGTTCGCGAATCGCTTCGCGGCGCTTGCGGGCGTCGGGGTCTTGCGGCGAGCTGGCCGGTTGCGCGGCAGTGCCGGTCGTCGCACCGTCTGAAGACGCGGCGGCGAGCGACGCGCGGTAGCCGGCTGTGGTGACGGCCGCGATCAGCGCGGCGGCATCGAGCGCGCCGGCGCCGTGTACCGACGCACGCTCGGTCGCGAGGTTGACGGAAGCGCGCGCGACGCCCGGCACGGCGGTCAGCGCCTTTTCGACGCGGCCGGCGCAGGACGCGCAGGTCATCCCGCCGATGTCGAGTTCGAGATCGGCGGGGGCGGTGGCGGCTGCCGGTGGGATCGTCCCGCCGGCAACCGGCGTTGCGCCATAGCCGGCTTCTTTCACGGCTTCGGCGAGCCGGGCGGCAGTCACGTCGGGCGCGGCGTCGACGGTGGCCCGTTCGGTCGCGAGGTTGACCGATGCACGCGTGACGCCCGGCACCTTCGCCAGCGCTTTCTCGACGCGCGACACGCAGGACGCACAGGTCATCCCGTCGATATCGAGTTCGATGCTGGCGGGCGCGGCAGGCGACGAAGGTGCGAACGCGGCGACGCCGGCATCCGTTACGGTCGGCGTCGCGCCGTAGCCGGCCTGCTTGACGGTGTCCACCAGTTGCGCGGCGGAAATGTTCGCCGCGGCGTCGACGGTGGCCCGTTCGGTCGCGAGGTTGACCGACGCGCGCGTGACGCCCGGCACCTTCGCCAGCGCCTTTTCGACGCGCGACACGCAGGACGCGCAGGTCATCCCGTCGATATCGAGTTCGATGACGGTACTGTCGGCCGGCCGCTGCCGGCTGGCAATGGCAATGGAAGTGGCCGCAGCCATCGGCGTGGGCTGCGCTTCGACAGGATGGGCATGCGCTGCCGTGGCGGCTTCGAGCACCGACGCACGCACGGCGGCGCGATAGCCGGCCGCGCCGACAACGTCGATGAGTTGTGCGGCGTCGACCGTTTCGTGCGCGGTCACGGTCGCCGTGTGAGTGTCGAGGTCGACCGTCGCTTCGACGACGCCCGGCACCGCGGCCAGCGCCCGCTGCACGCGGCCCGTGCAGCCGCCGCAATGCATGCCGTCGATGCTCAATGCGATCGTATGCAGCGCTGCGGAGCCAAGTGGTTCAGTCATGTCGGATTCCCTGAATGCGCGGCTCTTGCCGCCAATGATCCCAGTATCAACATTCCCATGATGGTAAGGTCAAGCGGTGCATGACGATGCGATGCAAGGCGGGCGGATCGACGCGAGGCCATGACTGTTCACAGGGTGCCACGGACTGGAAAAAGCGAACGCCCGGCTTGCGGGCGGAAAGCCGGGCGTCAAGTGCCTGCCCGCGATCGTTCGGTTCGCTCGAGGGGCGCCTTGCCACCATGTCTTGAAAATGGCGTGGCTTGAACCGGATTGGGGGGCGGTCCGACGTGTGCCTCGCAGACCTCGAACGGATCGTCGAATCGCGGGCTCGCGCCCCATTTGCTCGAGGATCTTCCAATCGCTTGCCGTGCGGAATGGCGTCGATAGTGGCGCCACTGGTCCATCCGGATGCCGGCTCGAGCGGCGCCGAGACAGATCCGAAGCCGGCCGAAACCGCCTCGATGGCACCCCGATTTGCCTGAGGATCCGGCGGAAGATTTCGGACCTGATCGGCCCCCAAATACGCGCGGCCAGCTAATCGGCATATTGGGGGATGCCCTGAGGCGCTATGATACCGCCCTGACATCAGCGCCCACCGTTACGAACCGTACCGAAACGGTTGTCCGGGCAGGCTGGGGTGCCTTGTTTTCGCCATTCGCAAGTCGAACAAGGCGTTGACTGAAAAGAACGATATTCGGCCAGTAATCGATGATTGAAAACCAGCAGGAATCAGTTTCTCTGCGGCGCGTGTGCGCGTCGCTGGCCATGGCGGCGTTGCTAGCAGGGTGCGCGTCGCAACCGGATGCGATCCAGCGGAAAACCGGCTGGATGCGCGCGGAAGTCGCCGACTCCTACGTCTACGCGTATCCGCTCGTGCTGATGGACGTCGCGAAGGAAGCGGCGACGGGCGGCGACGGTGCGCAACCGGGGCAGGCGCCGCTCAACACGCTGCGCCACGCGCAGGCGCTGCCGCCTGTCGGCGCAGTCAATCCGCCGCTGCCGGGCGTCGATACGCTCGACTCGACCGGCTGGCTCGACGTCGCTACCGAACCCGTGATCGTCACGTTGCCCGACACCCGCGGCCGTTACTGGGATGCGCGCGCACTCGACATGTGGACGAACGTGCTGTGGTCGTCGTCGAGCGTGGCCGGACGCGGGGCGCGCGGCGGCGCGCGATCGCAAACGATTGCCTTCGCCGCGAAGGACTGGCAGGGCACGCTGCCGAAGGGCGCGGTCCGGATCGACGTCCCGTCGGCCAACGCGTGGCTCGAAGTCCGGCTGCAGACGAGCGGCGGGCGCGACCTGACGAACGCGAAGAAACTGCAGCGTGCGATCCGCGTGGTGCCGCTGTCTGTCTACACAGGCGCGGCGCGCGGCGCGTCGGTCGCGGTCCATGCGGGCAGCGCGCCGTCCGAAGCGGTGGGCGGCGGCACGCCGGCCGAGCAGGTGGCGGCGCTCGATCCGAAGGCGTTCTTCGCGCGCTTCGCGCAGGCGCTGCAGGACAACCCGGCACCGGGCGACGACGCGCACGCGCTGGAACTGCTCGGCGACATCGGCGTGTCGGCCGGCTACCCGGTGCTGTGGACGGGTGACCGCCTCGCGGCCGCGACGGCCGGCGTCGCCGAGGCGCGCGCGCGGCTCGCGACCCCGCCGTCGAACCTGCTGAACGCCAACGGCTGGAGCTGGATCGGCGATACGGCCGGCAAGTACGGTCAGGACTACACGCTGCGCGCGTACGCGGCCTACACGCAGTTCGGCACCGCGACGCGCGACGACGAAACGCTCGCGGTCGTCCGCGTCGACAGCGACGGCCATGCGCTGAACGGTGCGAACCGCTACGTGCTGCATTTCGCGCCGGGCGCGCTGCCGCCGGTGCACGCGTTCTGGACGCTGACGCCCTACACGACGAACGGCGCGCTGCCCGACGTCGGGTCGGCGCGCCGCTCGCTCGGCGATCGCGACCGCCTGCGCCGCAACCGCGACGGCTCGATCGACATCGTCGTGTCGGCGTCGCCGGGCGGCACGCATGCGGCCAACTGGTTGCCGGCGCCGCGCACCGATTTCGCACTCGCATTGCGCCTGTACGCGCCGAAGCCGCAGGCGAGCGACGGATCGTGGATGCCGCCGGTCATCGTCCGGAAATGAACGGACGACCGGCGGCGTTGTCCGACCGGCGGGCGCGACGGCGCCCGAACCCCGTACCGTCACCTCCTGAGCCTATACTTTCGGCATAGCGTGCGCGGCTGCCCGGTTGTCCGGTGCGGCCCGGCATCCCATCCCGAGACATTCAAGCATGGCAAGCGCAGACAAAGAAACCGTATCATCGACCCTCCATGCCCTCGGTGGCGTTGCACGCTCGCGCCGGACCCGGCGCATCGGCATCGGCCTGCTGATCTTCCTCGTTTTATTCGGACTGCTCGGGTTCTTCGCGGCGCCGCCGCTGATCCGCCATATCGCCGAGCAGCAGTTGAGCAAGCAGCTCGACCGGCCCGCCACGATCCAGCGCATCGCGCTGAACCCGTACACGCTGAACCTCGAAGCCGACGGCATCCATCTCGGCGACAAGAGCGGGCAGGGCGACTTCATCGACATCGCGAAGCTCGTCGTGCGGCCGTCGTGGTCGTCGCTGTTGCGCGGCGCGCCGATCGTCAATGAAGTCCGCCTCGACTCGCCGCGCTTTCATATCGTCCGCTACGACGCGCAGCGCTTCAACTTCACCGACCTGATCGAGAAGTTCTCGACGCCGTCGCCCAAGCCCGAAAGCAAGCCGACGCAGTTCTCGGTATCGAACATCCAGGTCAACAACGGCCGGATCGATTTCGACGACCGCCTGCTGAACGAAAAGCACGTCGTCGACAACTGGACGCTCGGCATTCCGTACATCGCGACGCTGGCATCGAAGACCGACATCTTCGTCGAGCCGAAGCTGCGGGCGCGCTTCGACGGCAGCCCGATCGCGATCGACGGCAAGACCAAGCCGTTCGCGCAGTCGCGCGAATCGGAGATCGCGCTGAAATTCGACGGCCTCGACGTGCCGAAGCTGATCTCGTACGTGCCGGCGAAGCTGCCGGTGGCCGTGACGAGCGGCCTGCTCAGCAGCGACCTCAAGATCGATTTCGTGATGAGCGGCGAGACGCCCGCGCTGCGCGTATCGGGCACCGTCGACCTGAACGACGCGAAGGTGACCGACCACGCATCCGCGCCGCTGTTCGCCGCGCGCGGCGTGCACGTCGCGGCGGCCAGCCTCGAGCCGCTGCGCAACGCGCTGCACTTCGACGAGATCCGGATCGACCAGCCGGTGGTCGACCTGTCGCGCGACAAGCAGGGCGTGCTGAACGTCGAGAAGCTCGCCGCGCAGCCGGCAGCCGCACCGAAGGCTGCCGAAGGCAAGACGGCGGCGTCGGGCGCCGCGGGCGCTTCCGCCGCCGCCGAAACGGCCGCCAGCGGCGCCAAGGCCGAAGCCGTCGCGAAGGAGGCGCCGCCGCTCGACCTGACGATCCGTCACTTCGCGATCGACGGCGGCACGGTCAACGTGGACGACCGCGTGCCGGCGACGCCCACCGCGCTGTCGCTCACGAAGCTCGCCGCGACGCTCGACGGCTTCTCGATGCAGGGCAAGACGCCCGCGAAATACACGCTGTCGACGTCGCTGTCGCGCGGCGGAGACGTGACGGCCGAAGGCGCGTTCAATCTCGCGGAAAAGCAGGTGGAGAGCAAGCTGACGGTCGCCGCGCTCGCGCTGCCGGCGCTGCAGCCGTACCTCGGCGAAGCGACCCGTGCGCGTGTGCTCGACGGCACGCTCGGCGCGACCGTCAACGCGAAGGCCGACTGGGGCAAGACGCCGCTCGCCGCGCAGGTCGCCGACAGCACGGTCAGCCTGAAGTCGCTGAAGATCGCGACGCCCGACGCGAAGGCGCCCGCGATCGTGCTGCCCGACGCGAGCGCGAAGATCGCGAAGATCGACGTGGCCACGCGCACCGCGGAGATCGCGAGCGTCGACGCCAGCGGGCTTGCGCTCGACGTGCAGCGCCTGAAGGACGGCAAGATCGACCTCGCGGCGCTGGCCGAACCCGCGCAGGCGTCGGTGCCGAAGCGCACGGTCGCACGCAAGGCCGCGGCCGCCGCGCCGTCGTGGCATTACCGGATCGACGCGCTGAACGTGAAGGATGCGTCCGCGAACTTCACCGACCTGTCGACGCCGCGCCCGGTGAAGCTGGCGTTCAAGCCGCTGGACCTGTCGGTGCAGAAGATCAGCGACGACCTGACCAAGCCGCTGCCCGTGCAGCTGAAGGCGACGCTGAACCGCAAGGGTTCGCTGAACGTGACGGGCGACGTGACCGCGCAGCCGCTGAAGCTCGGCCTGAAGATCAACGGCAACCGCCTCGACGCGGCCGCATTCGAGCCGTACTTCGGCAGCGCACTGAACGCGACGATCGCCAGCGCGCTGCTCAACGCACAGGGCAACCTGACGTTCGCGCAGGTGAAGGACGCGCCGCGCGCGACTTATCGCGGCGACGTCGCGCTCGTCGACGTGCGGATGCTCGACAAGGCAACCTCCGACCCGTTCGCGGGCTGGCGCTCGCTCGCGCTGACGAACCTGAAGGCGAACTATGACGAGAAGGGCACCGACGTCGACGCCGCGCGCGTGACGTTCTCGAACTTCTACGGCCGCGTGCTGCTCGACGCGCAAGGGCGCCTGAACCTGAAGGACGTGGTCGCGAAGGAGTCGGGCCCCGCGCAATCGCTCACGCGAGACGCGAGCAAGGGCGAGCCGGTGCCGCTGTCGCCGCAGGCCGCACCTGCGCCGGCGGCCGCGCAGCAGGCGTCCGCGCCGGCCGCCGCGTCGGCGACGGTGGTCGTGAAGGCCGCGCAGCCGCCGCAGAACCCGGTGCGGATGCATTTCGGCGAGCTGCTGCTGCAGAACGGCCGCGTCACGTACACCGACAACTTCATCAAGCCGAACTACACGGCGAACCTCGTCGCGATCAAGGGCACGGTCGGCGCGTTCGGCACGGATTCGACGACGTCCGCGCCGGTCGACGTCGCCGCGAACCTCGCGGGCAACGGGCCGATCTCGATCAAGGGTTCGGTGAATCCGCTGATCGAGAAGCCGGCGCTCGACCTCACCGCGACCGCGCACGACATCGAGCTGACCAACCTGACGCCGTATTCCGCGAAGTACGCGGGCTATCCGATCACGAAGGGCAAGCTCAACGTCGACCTGCATTACGCGCTCGAGAACGACCAGCTGAAGGCGAACAACCACATCTTCATCGACCAGCTCACGTTCGGCGACCACGTGGAGAACGACACGGCGACCAAGCTGCCGGTGAAGCTCGCGATCTCGCTGCTGAAGAACACGCGCGGCCAGATCGACGTGAACCTGCCGGTGTCCGGCTCGCTGTCGAATCCGGAGTTCAGCGTCGGCGGGCTGATCTGGCGCGCGGTGCTGAACCTGATCGCGAAGGCCGTCACGTCGCCGTTCTCGCTGCTTGCGCATGCGTTCGGCAGCGGCGGCGAGGATCTCGGCTACGTCGAATTCGCGCCGGGCTCGTACCGGCTCGACGACGCGCAGCAGAAGAAGCTCGACACGGTCGTGAAGATGCTGACCGAGAAGCCGTCGATCCGCCTCGACCTGATCGGCCGCGTCGATCCGGCGAAGGACACGTCCGGGCTCGGCGAAGCATACGTCGAGCGGCTGGTGCGCCAGCAGAAGCTGAAGGACGTGGTCGGGCAGGGCGAGAGTATCGACCCGATGTCGGTGAAGGTCGAGCCGGCCGAGTACAGCAAGTACCTGACGCGCGCGTACAAGGCCGCCGACTTCAAGAAGCCGCGCAACCTGATCGGCCTGCAGAAGACGCTGCCCGACGCCGACATGAAGCAGGCGCTCGCCGAACATGCGCCGGCCGACGACAACGCGCTGCGTGCGCTCGCGCAGCAGCGCGCACAGGCCGTGCGCCAGTACCTCGACGGGAAGATCGATTCGAGCCGCGTGTTCGTCGTCGCGCCGAAGCTCGATGCGAAGGGCATCGAGGACAAGGGCGCGACCACCCGCGTCGACTTCGGCCTGCAGTAAGCAGGCCATCCGCCGCCGCGTCCGGCCATCCGTTCGGGCGCGGCGGCGTGCTTCCTTCAGCGCGCGGCGATCGCCGGTTCCTCGCGCTTGCCCAGCTCCTTCTTCGCGGCCAGCGGCAGACGCGCGTCGTCCCACTGCGCCAGCCATTCGACTTCCTTCGCCGTGAACACCTGTCCGTAGTTGCGCAACGCGTACTGCAACGCGTCGACGACGTGGTGGCGAATGATTTCGGGGGTGCGTGCATCGTCCAGCACGAACCGGAGGGCTTCCAGGGTCGACATACTCGTGCTCCGGGTCAGGGAAAACCCTTTATCACACGCCAATAGTCGCGCGCCAAGCCGGAAAAAAAATCATGCGGCAAGTGACGCCGCGTCAGGTTTGGCCGATGCCTCCGCGCGGTGCAGGCAGGCAAACGCGCACATTGCAGCGTGCGCCAGGTCACCTTGCTTTGCGACCGCTTCGTGTCACTTGCGATTGGTTACGTTTGATAGAAAACAGAAAGCCCCGCTTCATGCGACCGCCGCACGATCGGGCGATATTTTGCGCGCCTGACGGCAAGTCACGCAGTTCAACGTCAATCGATGAGGTGGGGTGATCATGTCTTTCCTTGGTAAGCAGCGGAGGTTGGTGGCGGTGGTGGCGGGCGCGCTGGCGCTTGCCGGCGCGGGTGCGCACGCGGCGCAGCAGGACGGCGACGGTCAGCGCGAGGACCGCGACCACGCGAGCCGCGTCGTGAAGCACGTGCTGCTGATCAGCGTCGACGGCCTGCACGAGCAGGATCTGGCGCGCTGCATCGGCGCGAACACGTGCCCGAACATCGCGGTGCTCGCGAAGAGCGGCGTGACGTACACGAATGCCTATACGCCTGGCCTGTCGGATTCGTTCCCCGGCCTCGCCGCGCTCGTGACGGGCGGCTCGCCGAAGACGGCCGGCCTGTTCTACGACGTGTCGTATGACCGCAACCTGTACGCGCCGGGCGACACGAGCTGCTCGGGCAAGCAGGGCTGGAACGTCGTGTTCGACGAGACGACCGGCATCGATGCCCAGAACGGCGGCGCGCTCGTCCACCTGGACGGCGGCGGCGCGTTCAACCCGCAGGCGATCCCGAACGCGAAGATCAACGGCAAGTGCGTGCCGGTCTATCCGCACAACTACGTGAAGACCAACACGGTGTTCGAGGCCGTGAAGGCGGGCATCCCGAACGCGACCACCGCGTGGGCCGACAAGCACGCATGGGGCTACGACTGGCTGAACGGGCCGTCGGGCACCGGCGTCGACGATCTGATGCGCACCGAGATCAACTCGATCGACCCGGCCACGGGCACGAACTACACGGATGTCTACTCGCACACCGCGCGCTTCGACAACCTGCACGTGCAGGCGCTGATCAACCAGATCAACGGCCGCGACTCGACGGGCACGAAGCGCGCACCGGTGCCGACGCTGTTCGGCGCCAATTTCCAGACGCTGAGCGTCGCGCAGAAGGCGACGGTCGCGACGGGCGGCGGCTATCTCGACGCGAACTTCACGCCGAACGGGCAGGTCGCGAACGCGATCACGTACGTCGACAATTCGATCGGCCATATCGTCGCGGCGCTGAAGCAGGCGAACCTGTATTCGTCGACGGCCGTGATCGTCACGGCGAAGCACGGCCAGTCGCCGACCGATCGCACGAAGCTCGTGAAGAACGGCGACACGCTGACGAAGCTGCTCGAAACGAACAACTACCTCGACCCGAACGGCAACTTCGGCCAGAACAACACGAAGACGGGCAACCTGAACGATGGCTCAGGCCTGGTCGACACGGGCTTCGTGCAGACCGACGACGTCGGCCTGATCTGGCTGCGCGACCGCAACCAGCGCACGGCCGTGGTGCAGACGCTGAAGGCGAACCTGGGCTGCAATGCGCCGGGGATCTGCGCGGATGGCTCGCAGGCCGACATCCTGTACGGCGCGGCGCTTGCCGAGCGCTTCGGCGATCCGGCCAACGGCCGCACGCCGGACATCATCGTCCAGCCGAATCCGGGCGTGATCTACACGTCGAGCACGAAGAAGGACGAGGAGCACGGCGGCAACGCACCGGACGACAGCCACCTTGGCCTGCTCGTGTCGTATCCGGGCCTGCATCGCGCACGCACGGTGACCGACACGGTCGGCACGAAGCAGGTCGCGCCGACGATCCTCGGGCTGCTCGGTGCGAACCCGCGCCTGCTGCATGCGGTGGTGGCCGAGGGCACGGAGGTGCTGCCGGGGCTCGGCATCCGCCGTTGACGGCGGCTGCCGGACGCCGCCGCCCGGCGATGTCCGGCAACGCGGGGCGTGCGGCGGTGCGCGTCCCGTCGGATGACGAATGCGGGCCGGCTTACGCCCGCGCGCATTCGTCCAGCATCCATTCCCTGAAGTGCCGCAACGCTTCGCTCGTTTCTAGGCGATCCGGCGCATAGCACAGGTAGTGCCCCTGCGCGTCGACCTCGACCGGCGCGTCGAACGGTTCGACGAGCGTGCCGGCCGCGAGATTGTCCGCGATCAGGAAGCGCGGCACGAGCGCGAGCCCGAGGCCCGCCTGCGCGGCCTGGATCAGCACCGAATACTGTTCGAAGCGTGGCCCGGCGAGCGCGTTCATCTGCGTCGCGCGATGGCGTTCCGCCCACGCGGACCATGCGATTTCGGCCTGCTCGTGCACGAGGCGCGGCGCCGTGACGGCGTCGGCGGGGGTGCGCAACGCGTGCCGCTCTCGGAATTCGCTGGCACAGACCGGCACGAAGGTTCGCCCGTCCAGGTAATCGCTTCGGACCCCTTCCCAGGCGCCGTCGCCGTAGCGGATCGCCGCGTCGAGCCCGAACGGAAAAATGTCTCCGTGTGCGAGATGGCGGCGAAAGCTCAGCGTGACGCTCGGCGCGACGGCCAGAAAGCGCGACAGCCGCGGGACGAGCCACTTGGTCGTAAACGTCGGCACGCTGGCGATCGTCAGCAGGTCGCCGTTTTCGCGCGCGCTCAGCAGTTCGATCGACGCGTTGCCGATCTCGCGCAGCGGGCCGGCGACACGTGCGTGGTACACCTGCCCGGCGCGCGTGAGCGCGAGGCTGCGCCCCTCGCGCACGAACAGCTTCACGCCGAACAGCGCCTCGAGATTCGCGATCTGCCGGCTGACCGCGCTGGGCGTCAGGCCGAGTTCACGGGCCGCGTAGGAGAAATTCAGGTACTTCGCGGAACAGGTGAATGCGTGCAGTTCCGACACGTTCGGATACAGGTGCTTCATCGCGACTATTCCCTCGGCGCACGGATCGATGCGGGCTTTGTACGTTTTTTTCATGACGATGCCATGTCGGATCCGCACACTCCGGCCATCCGTAAAACGCGTGATGGCCCCGCCCGGCGGGCGTTGCGCGGCGCCTTCGTCTCTTGTCCGCGAGTGTTTCCATGCCTGCGTCTACCGCCCCGGCCCCGGCCGATGGTGTTCCGATTTCGCGTAACAGGCCCGTGCGTCCGAGCGCCGGACGTCTCGTGCTGAACGCGCTCGTCGCGGTATTCGGGCTCTACCTGTTGCTGCCGATCGCGCTGCTGCTGATCGGCTCGGTGGGCCAGTCGTGGACGAACACGCTACTACCGACCGGTATCACCGGGCACTGGTTCGCCGACCTGGCCGGCAATCGCAGCTTTACGCGCGCATTCGGCGTGAGCCTGACGGTGGCGCTGGCGTGCTGCGCGCTCAACGCGCTGATCGGCGTGCCGCTCGCCTATGCGCTGCATCATCGCGCGCAGGCCGGACGCGGCATGGCGACGCGCATCGTGATGCTGATGCCGGTGGCCGTGCCCGCGCTGACGCTCGGCTTCGGCTACATCGCGATCTTCAGCGGCGACACGCTGCCATGGCTCGGCACGCTGCCGCTGATGATCGCGGCCCACGCGGTGCTGACGCTGCCGTACCTGCTGCAGACGCTGCTCAGCGATCTGCGCCACCTCGGGCTCGCGCGCCTCGAGGCCTGCGCGGCGACGCTCGGTGCGACGCCGCTGCGCCAGTTCTTCACGATCGTGCTGCCGAACCTGCGGCACAGCCTGTTTTCGGGGCTCGTGATGGTGGCCGCGCTGTCGATCGGCGAATTCCAGATCTCGAACCTGATCGCCGGCTTTCGCTACCGCAATTATCCGATCGTGCTGCTGCAGGCGTTCTACGGCGCGTCGGGGATGGCATGCGCGGCCGCTGTCGTCCTGCTCGTCCTCGCCGTGCTCGCGACGCTCGTGTCGGTCGGCACCGTGCAACGTATGAAGTGAGTCCGTCATGAGTCTCGAGTTCGAACACGTCAGTTTCCAGTATCCCGGCGCGCGACACGGCGTCGACGACGTCACGCTGTCCGCCGCGCAAGGCGAACTGCTCGCGGTGATGGGGCGCAGCGGTTCCGGCAAGTCCACGCTGCTGCGGCTCGCGGCCGGCCTGCTCGAGGGCGGCCGCGGCCGCATCGCGATCGGCGGCGCCGACATGGCGGGCGTGCCGGTGTGGCGGCGCGAGGTGGGCATGGTGTTCCAGCACTACGCGCTGTTCCCGAACCTGTCGGTGGCCGACAACGTCGCGTACGGGCTGCGGATGCGCGGCGTCGCGGCGGACGCGCGACGGCGGCGTGCGCGCGAAATGCTCGAGCGCGTCGGCCTGGCGGCGCATGCGGAGCGCGGCATCGCGATGCTGTCCGGCGGGCAGCAGCAGCGCGTCGCGCTGGCGCGTGCGCTCGTGATCGAACCGAAGCTGCTGCTGCTCGACGAGCCGCTGGCGGCGCTCGATGCCGGCATCCGCCATCAGTTGCGCGACGAAATCCGCGCGCTGCAGCGGGCGTGCGGCGCGACGACGCTGCTCGTCACGCACGACCAGGACGAGGCGCTGAGCATGGCCGATCGCGTCGCGATCGTCGACGGCGGGCGGGTGCTGCAGGTCGGCACGCCGCGCGACCTGTACGAGCGGCCCGCATCCGCGCAGGTCGCGCGCTTCGTCGGGCATTCGACGCTGCTGCGCGGACGCGTGATCGCGCACGACACGGTCGATGTGCGTTTCGCGACGCTGCGCGCCGAGACCGGCGCGTATCAGCCGGGCACCGAGATCGAAGTGCTGGTGCGGCCCGAGCACGTGGAGGCCGATCCGCCGGAGCACGGCGTGAACCGCATCGACGGCTGTCCGGGCGAAGTGCGCTACTTCGGCGCGACGCAACGCTACGACTTCATTCCCGCCGGTTCGGCCGGCCCGCTGCTGTGCGAAGGCCGCGTGCCGGCCACACGGCGTATCGCGATCGAACCGCGCCATCTGCTCGTGCTGCCGGCCGCGCCGGCCGCCCAATGACCCTTTTCATTCAACGGAGATCCCCGATGCTTGCAGGCCACCCTCTTGTGAAGACCATGCGCGCCGGCGTGCTGGCGCTCTGCGCGTTCGCGGCGCTGGCTGCCGCGCCGGCGTTCGCCGCGCCGCTGTATCCGGGCGAGGACGCGCTGTATGCGAAGGCTGCCGACGAAGGGCTCGTCGTGTCGTTCGACACGGGCCCCGAATGGGCGAACTGGAAGGCGCTGTTCGCCGAGTTCCGCAAGCGCTATCCGAAGGTCGAGATCACGTACAACGACATCGGTTCGGCCGCGACCGTGGTCGCACTCGACAAGTCGCGCCGCCGTCCGCAGGCCGATACCGCGTACTACTTCGCCGCGTCGGCGCTCGATGCCGAAAGCAAGGACGTCGTCGCACCGTTCAAACCGCTGAACTTCGACAAGCTGCCGAACGTGTTTCGCGCCGCGGACGGCCGCTGGTTCGCCGTGCACTCGCTGAACATCGCGTTCCTCGTCAACCGCAAGCTCGTGAAGAACGTGCCGCAGCGGTGGTCCGACCTGCTGAAGCCGGAATACCGCAACGCGGTCGTCTATCTCGACCCGCGTTCGACCGGGCAAGGGCAGGTCGCGGTGTTCGCGGCCGCGTATGCGAACGGCGGCAGCGTCGAAAACCCGAAGCCCGGCGCGGAATTCTTCGGCAAGCTGAAAAGCGCGGGCAACGTGCTGCGCGTCGAGGGCACGACGCCGTATGCGAAGTTCGTGAAGGGCGAGATTCCGATCCTGATCGGCTACGAGAACGATGGCCTCAAAGCGAAGTACGTTGACGGCATGGGCGACGCGACCGACGTCGTGATTCCGCAGGACGGCAGCGTATCGGCGCCGTATGCGATGAGCCTCGTGAAGAACGGCCCGAACCCGTCGGCCGCGCAACTCTGGCTCAACCTGGTGATGAGCGACGTCGGGCAGGCGCTGTTCGCGCAGGGCTTCGTGCGGCCGGCCGTGCCCGGCACGCCGGTCGCGCCGGACGTCGCGGCGAAGCTGCCGAAGGCGCCGCAGGTGCGTCCGCTCGACGTGGCGAAGGCGGCCGCACGCAAGGCCGAGGTCGACCAGCTCTGGTCGCAGGCGACGCTCGGCAACTGAGGCGCGCGCGATGAAGACCTCCCTGGCGGAACGCGGCGCGCTGCGCCGCTTCGGCGCGGTGCCGGCGGCGGGATTGCTGGCGGTGTGCTTCGTGCTGCCGCTTGCCGCGCTGGTCGGCTCGGCCTTCACGGACGGCGGCCGTGCGTTCGGTGTGGTGCTGCGCGATCCGCTCGTCGCCGATGCGATCGCACGTTCGCTCGCGCTGGCGGTCGGCGCCGGCACGCTGTCGGTCGGTGTCGGCGTGCCGGTCGCGTTCGCGCTGGCGGGGCAGTCGCCTGCCCGCCGCCACTGGGCGCTCGCGCTGCTCGGCGTGCCGCTCGCGTTTTCCGGGCTGGTGATCGCTTACGGCTTCATCCTCGCGTTCGGCCGCGCCGGTTTCGTCACCACGCTGGCGGCGTCGCTGGGCGCGGACCCGAACGTGCTGGGCGGCGCGATCTACACGATGCCGGGGCTGGCGGTCGCGTATGCGTATTACCTGATTCCGCGGGTCGCGCTGATGATCTACCCGGCGCTCGCGAACCTCGACCGGCGGCCGCTCGAGGCGGCGCTGACGCTCGGCGCGCGGCCGTGGCGCGCGTGGCTCGACGTCGCGTGGCGCGAACTGTGGCCGTCGGTCGCGTCCGCGTGGTGCCTCGTCACGGCGATCGCGCTCGGCACCTACGGCACGGCGCTCGCGCTGGCCGGCACGCAGATCAACATCCTGCCGCTGCTGATGTACCTGAAGCTGTCGGACGGGCAAACCGATTTCTCGCAGGCGGCCGTGCTGTCGATCGTGCTGACGGCGATCTGCACCTGCGTTCTTGCATTGGGGGAAGGCCTTGTACGGCAACGACGTCATGGATGAGTGGTCGGACGCGGCGCGCGATGCGCTGGCGCAACTCGCGCAGCGGCAGCGCGGCACGCGGCGGCATCGCATGCCGGTCGGCGTGATCGGTCCGCGTGAGGCGACCGACGAGCAGATGCGGATCGCGGAACGGATCGCGCACGCGCTCGCGGCGACGGGCGTCGCGCTCGTCGGCGGCGGCAAGCAGGGCGTGATGGAGGCGGCCGCACGCGGCGCGCATGCGGCCGGCGGATGTGCGATCGGGCTGCTGCCGGAAGACGATGCGACGCTCGCGAATCCCTACCTGAGCGTCGCGCTGCCGACCGGGCTCGGCATCACGCGCAATGCACTCGTCGCGCGTGCGTCGCTGTGCCTGATCGCGGTTGGCGGCGGGCTCGGCACGCTGTCCGAGATCGCGCTCGGGTTGCAGTGGGGCAAGCCGGTGTTCGCGATTTGCGACGCGCCGCGCGTGGCCGGCGCCGAATGCTTCGACGAAGCGGATCCGCTCGTTGCGCGGGTCGCGCGGTGGCTGGCCGATTCGGGTTAGGGCCTGTTCACGCTCATAACGCACGTTCCCCTGTTTGGAAAAAATCATTCGTGGGGCCAGCGCAAGCCCGTTATTAGCGTGAACAGGCCCTAGCCCGGTGGCATGGGGTGACGGCTTCTCGTCCGGCGATCGTCTGCAGCGGACTTGAAATGGCGTGGGCAACTCGTCATATTGGCGATGCACGAACGTTCAACGACACCTCGAGAGGAATCCAGATGCGCCTGCTGCTTGCCCTGCTGCTGCCGTGGTTCCAGTTCTTCACGATCGGCCGCCCGATCGCCGGGATCATCTGCCTGATCCTGCAAATCACGATCATCGGCTGGCTGCCGGCCGCGATCTGGTCGGTGTATGCGCTGAGCCAGTACAAGACCGACCGGAAGATCGAGTCGGCGCTGCGCGGGCGGTGACCGATCGCGGAAGGGAATCCTGGCGCCATCCGAAGAGGACGATGCGGCTCACGAGCGCGGACATGGCCAAGCTCGCGGGTGTGCCGACGAAGACGATTCAGGATATCGAACGAGGTCGGGGCGACGGGACGGTGCAGACGATGAACCGCATCTTCGGCATGCGGGGATTGAAGCCCGGCGTCCTGCGACAGAACACGTCACATAGCCGGACGTGACGGCGCATCCGTCCTGTCGCCGGCAGCGCGTCCGTCTCGGGCTGCTACATCGGATTCTGCTTTCTCCCGCTCGCCGGCTATCCCGGCGTCGCCCCCTCCAGCGCCTCTGCCCGCGCCAGCAGCCAGTCGACGAAGGTGCGCAGCGACGGATCGTCGTCGTCGCGATACAGGCAGTGAAACGGCGGCCCTTCCAGGTGGACCTCCGGAAACAGTGCGACGAGCCGCCCGTGTTCGAGATCGTCGCGCACCACTGCGCGCGGCGCGAGGCACACGCCGAGCCCGCTCGCGGCAGCCTTGGTCATCAGGAAGAACTCGCGATAGAACGGCCCGCGCAGCGTCTCGGTGACGGCCGAGCCCGCCTGGTGGAACCAGTATTGCCACGCCTGCGGCAAGCCCGCGTAATGCAGCAGCGGCGCGTTGCGCAGGTCGGCCGGCGTACGCACCTGTTCGAGCACCGGGTGGCCGGGCGCGCACACCGGCACCGCGACGTTCGCGAGCAGCGGCCGCGACACGAATCCCTTGCGGCGCAGCTCCGGCGTATAACGGCGAACCACGATGTCGCAGGTTTCGTCGAACTGGTCGCGCTCGTTGTCGGGTGTCGCGACGAGTTGCACGTCGATATCCGGATGCTCGGCCTGGAACACGGCCAGTTGCGTGAGCAACCATCCGTGCGCGAATGACACCGACGCGTTGATCCGCACCGGATGGCCGCCGACGGGTTCGAACATCTGCCCCGTCGCCTGCGCGAGCCGGCCGAGACAGCTCGCGACGTCGACGAGGTAGTGCCGCGCGCGCGGCGTGAGCCGCAACGCGCGCCCGTCGCGCTCGAACAGCTTCTGCCCGAAGAACGATTCGAGCACGCGGATCTGCTGCGCGACGGCGCTCTGGGTCACGTTCAGCTCGTCGGCGGCGAGCGTGAGGCTCTGCAGGCGGCCCGCAGCTTCGAAGCTGCGCAGCGCGTTGAGGGGCGGCAATCGGCGCATCGTGAAATCGTGAAGAAAAGCTACACCGTGGGTTAAAAAATGTCGTTTGTGGCGGCTGGGGCGCCTCCCTATGATGGCGCCGACAGGAGAGAACGCCCCGATGACGATCATATCGCCACCCGATGCACGAGCAACCGGAATTCGCCACCGTCTTCGCCTCCGGCGCGCGGCGCGGCGCGCGATGCGCCGCCCGGCCGCAGTGTCGCCCGTGCGCGGCCGCGGCGCGCTGGCGCTCGCCTGTGCCGGACTGTTCGCGGCGCTGACCGGATGCGCGACGAAGCCGGACAACGAACGCCAGATCGGCAGCGGCGGATCGCTGGTGCGCTACAGTTCGAGCCAGACCGAGGTCGACCTGACCGATAGCGAGCAGCAGACGCTGCGCATGCTCAGCGACCGCTGCTATGCGGATGCGACGCAGGCGCGCGCGCTCGACGCGGTGGCTGGAGTGCTGCGCGCGCAGGGTTATGCGCCGGTGACGGTCGATCGCGATTCGGGGCTGGTGGAAGCGGGGCGCAGCGACACGCTGATCCCGAAATGGCGTCAGCTGTTGCGTGGTGCGCTGAAGGCGCGTATCGGAATGCTGCCGACGAAGCCCGATCACGAACGCGTGGCCGCGATCGTGACGGTTCGGGCGGGGCGGGACGCGCACGCGGCGATCGTGCGTGCACGATTCGATCGCACGGTGTGGGACAGTGCCGGCGATTCGCGTACCAAGACCGTCCTGGAGCCCGAGTACTACCAGGCGTTCTTCACGGAAGTGGACAAGGCGATGTGCACGACGAAGTGCGAGCGGTGAGCGGCGTGCCCGCTCGGTGTGTGAAAGCGGGGGCATGCGACCGCCCCGGCGGCGTGGCAGCGCCGGGATGCGCCCCGGCGTGCCACGCGGGTGAGGCCTACTTCACTGCAAACAGCGTCAGGTTCATGAAGATCTTGAACGCATAGCCGAGCGTGACGGCGCCGATCACGCCGCCCGCCCACAGGACGACGAACCACATCCAGCCGCGCATCCGCGACCGTGGCGCCGCGGCGGGGCGTTCGGCGGAATCAGTGGTGGTAGTAATGCTGGTCTTCATGGCGCACCTTGCCTCGGAATACCCAGTAGCCCATCGTCGTGTAGGCGATGATGATCGGGAGGATAACCGCTGCGCCGACCAGCGTGAAGGTCTGGCTGGAACGCGGCGCCGCGGCTTCCCAGATCGTCATCGTCTGAGGAATCGCATACGGGAACAGCGTGACGAGCAGGCCGACGTAGCCGAGCAGCACGAGTGCCAGCGCAAGCACGAACGGGGTCATGTCATGCCGGTCGCGCACCGCGCGACGCATCCACACCGCGCACCCGGCGACCAGGAACGGCACCGGCAGCAGGCGCCAGAACAGCCCCGAATCGAACCAGCGCTGCGCGATGGCCGGATCCTGCAGCGGCGTCCACAGGCTGACGACCGCGATGAAGCCGAGCAGCACGACCGTCAGCGGCCATACGACGCGATGCAGGCGCCGCTGGAGGTCGCCTTCCGTCTTCGCGACGAGCCAGCAGCAGCCGAGCAGCGCATAGGTCACGATCAGGCCGAGGCCGGTCAGCAGGCTGAACGGCGTGAGCCAGTCGAAGGCATTGCCCGCGAACGCGCCGTCCTTCACGTTGATGCCCTGCAGGAACGCGCCGAGCGCGATCCCCTGGAACATCGTCGCGCCGGCCGAGCCGCCGATGAACGCGAGATCCCACAGCTGCTTCGTGCGCCGCGCCTTCGCGCGGATCTCGAACGACACGCCGCGGAAGATCAGGCACACCAGCATGAAGATCAGCGGCAGGTACAGCGCGGACAGCACGGTCGAATAGACGACCGGGAACACCGCGAACAGCCCGGCGCCGCCGAGCACGAGCCACGTCTCGTTGCCGTCCCACACGGGCGCGACCGTGTTCATCATCAGGTCGCGTTCCTTCTCGTCCGGGAAGAACGGGAAGACGATGCCGATGCCGAGGTCGAAGCCGTCGAGCACGACGTACATGAAGAGCCCCAATGCGATGATCGCGGCCCAGATTACGGTGACGTCCATAGGATTTCTCGTGTGCGGAAAGGGTGGGGCTCAGACGGTCTCGAGCGGCTCGTCGACGGCCGACATCGGGCGGCGCGCGGTGTGATCGGGGCGCGTGTCCGGTGTGTCGTCGTGCTTCACGTCGGGCAGCGCGGGGCCGGCCTTCATCAGCTTCAGCATGTAGTACACGCCGGTGCCGAACACGAGGAAGTACACGATCACGAACGTCATCATCGACAGGCTGACCTGCTGTACCGACAGCGGCGACACGGCGTGCGCGGTGCGCATCACGCCATACACGACCCACGGCTGGCGGCCTGCTTCGGTTGTCACCCAGCCCGCGAGCAGCGACACGAAGCCGGTCGGGCCCATCACGAGCGCGAAGCGCTGGAACCCCTTCGATTCGTACAGGCGGCCGCGGCGGCGCAGGAGCCACGCGAGCGCGGCGAGGCCGATCATCGCGAAGCCGAGGCCGACCATGATCCGGAAGCTCCAGAACACGACGGTCGAATTCGGGCGGTCTTCCGGCGGGAATTCCTTCAGGCCGCGGATCTCGCCGTCCCAGCTGTGCGTGAGGATCAGGCTGCCGAGGTGCGGCACCTTCACCGCGTAGCGGGTCGTTTCCGCCTTCATGTCCGGAATGCCGAACAGGTTGAGCGGCGTGCCGCCCTTCTCGGTTTCCCACAGCCCTTCGATCGCGGCGATCTTCGCGGGCTGGTGCTTCAGCGTGTTGATGCCGTGCTGGTCGCCGATCACGGCCTGCAGCGGCGCGAGCACGAGCAGCAGCCACAGCGCCATCGAGAACATCTTCTTCACGCCCTTGTCGCGGCGGCCCTTCAGCAGGTGCCATGCACCGGTCGCGGCCACGACCAGCGCGGCGACGATGAACGCGGCGATCGCCATGTGGAACAGGCGATACGGGAACGACGGGTTGAAGATGATCGCGAACCAGTCGGTCGGCACGACGCGGCCGTCGACGATCTCGAAGCCCTGCGGCGTCTGCATCCAGCTGTTCGACGCGAGGATCCAGAACGTGGAGATCAGCGTGCCGATCGCGACCATCAGCGTCGCGCCGAAGTGCGCGCGCGGGCTCACGCGGTTCCAGCCGAACAGCATGATGCCGAGGAAGCCGGCCTCGAGGAAGAATGCGGTCATGACCTCGTACATCAGCAGCGGCCCGGTAACAGCGCCGGCGAAGCTCGAGAAGCCCGACCAGTTCGTGCCGAACTGGTAGCTCATCACGACGCCGGACACGACGCCCATCCCGAACGCGACCGCGAAGATCTTCGACCAGAACAGGCAGAGGGTCTTGTAGTACTGCTTGCCGGTTTTCAGCCAGCGATATTCGAGCACGGCGATGAAGCTGGCGAGGCCGATGCTCAGCGCCGGGAAGACGATGTGAAAGGAGACGGTGAACGCGAATTGCAGGCGGGCCAGATCGAGGGCCGAAAGAGCGGTGTCCATACCAGTTGACCGAGGCTGACGATACCCGCCGGCGGGTGCCGGCGGACCCCGGCGCACGGGCGTCGGGGTTGGCTGGAGTATGGGCCGCGATGTTGCGCCGCGAAATGCGCCAACTCGTCGCAGATGTCCAGCCCGCCGTGCGCAATTTCGGGATAAATCATTGATTCGTATCAAGAAGGCCGCTTGCGGCGCGCGCGGTCGCGGCGTGGCGGTCTGACGCACGTGCGTCAATATGGCGCGTCGCGTCATCGGAACGGTTTGGTGCGGATGCAAACGCCGCGTGACATTGCCCCATGCGGCGCCGGTGCGCGGCCGAACCGTTGCAATGCGTTATCGCGTAACGCGCCCGGCCGCGCCGGCGGGCCGTGGCCGATGGGGTCTGTCACATTGGTAACGCCGCGCAACATTGGCGCGTGCGCCCGTAATGGATGGCGGATCGCGCGCGGCGTAGCGTTCGGTATGTCGGGTTCGCATCGACGAACCGCCAGCCGGAGAACGTGACGTGAATGGATTGAAGCTCGCACTGGGCGCGGTGGCCGCAGTGGCGATCGCGACGGGCGGCGCGGCGCATGCCGCCCGGGTCGGAGTCTATATCGGCCCCGGCTATCCGTATTACTACCCCGTCGTCCCTGCGCCTTACTACTACCCGCCGCCCGTCGTCGCGGTGCCCGTCGATCCGGGGCCGCCGCCCGAGTACGTCGAGAAGGGGCAGCCGCAGGACGATGGCGACGCGAACGTCTGGTACTACTGCGACGCGTCGAAGCATTACTACCCATATGTGAAGACCTGCAAGTCGGGCTGGCGATCGGTGCCGGCGCGGCCGCAGTGACGGAGACGCGACGATGAAATCCGTATTTCGACCTTTGCGCGTGCCGGCCGCGCTGGCGCTGGCCGGCCTGCTCGGCGCGTGTGCGTACATCCCGACCGGGCCGAGCGTGATGGCGTTGCCCGGCACCGGCAAGTCGTTCGACCAGTTCCGCGCCGACGATGCGAACTGCCGTCAATATGCGTTCCAGCAATCGGGCGGCGTGAGCGCGGGCCAGGCGTCGACCGCGAGCGCGGTCGGCAGCGCGGCCGTCGGCACGGCACTGGGTGCGGCAGCAGGCGCGGCGTTCAACGGCGGCACGGGGGCGGCCGTCGGCGCAGGCGCGGGGCTGCTCGCGGGCAGCGTGGTCGGCGCCGGTGCGGCGCAAGGCTCGGCCTACGACATTCAGCGCCGCTACGACTACGGCTATCTGCAATGCATGTACGCGACCGGCAACCGTGTGCCGGTGCCGGGCGGGATGAGCGGCGGTGGCGGCGGTGGTGGCGGTGGTGGGTATGGCGGTGGCGGATATGGCGGCGCACCGCGCGCGGCGCCGCCGATGCCGCCGGCGGGCGTTCAGCCGCCGCCGCCGCGCTACTGACGGTGGTACGGGCGGTGCCGTGCGGCATGGCGCGCAGGTGCGCCCAGTGCGCCGTGCGCGCTTCAACCGTCGGTACGCACACGCCGCATGAATTGCGTACACTCTGAGTCTCGTTTCGGCAGGGCCGGACGCATCGGTTCCGGTCCGCGTTTACCCAGGACTCAGCGATGATCGATTTACGCAGCGATACCGTGACACGTCCGAGCCAGGCAATGCTGGCCGCGATGACTGCCGCCGAAACCGGCGACGACGTATGGGGTGACGACCCGACCGTGCTGCGCCTGCAGGCGGTGATGGCGGAGCGGGCCGGCAAGGAAGCCGGCCTGTTCTTCCCGAGCGGCACGCAGAGCAACCTGGCCGCACTGATGGCCCATTGCGAGCGTGGCGACGAGTACATCGTCGGCCAGCTCGCGCACACCTACAAGTACGAAGGCGGCGGCGCGGCCGTGCTGGGCAGCATCCAGCCGCAGCCGATCGAGAACGCGCCGGACGGCACGCTGCCGCTCGCGAAGATCGCCGCGGCGATCAAGCCGATCGACAATCACTTCGCCCGCACGCGCCTGCTCGCGCTCGAAAACACGATCGGCGGCCAGGTCTTGCCGGAAAGCTATGTGCAGGAAGCCACCGCGTTCGCGCGCAGCCGCGGGCTGTCCCTCCACCTCGACGGCGCGCGCGTGTGCAACGCGGCCGTCGCGTCGGGCCGTTCGATCGCCGAGCTGTGCGCGCCGTTCGACAGCGTGTCGATCTGCTTCTCGAAAGGGCTCGGTGCACCCGTCGGCTCGGTGCTGGTCGGCAATCGTGTGCTGATCGAGCGTGCGCAGCGCTGGCGCAAGGTGCTCGGCGGCGCGATGCGCCAGTCGGGCATTCTCGCGGCGGCCTGCCTGTATGCGCTCGACCACAACGTCGAGCGGCTCGCGGACGATCACGCGAATGCCGCGCATCTCGCTGAGGGCCTCGCACGCATCGACTCTGTGAAGGTGCTGTCGCACGCGACGAACATGGTGTTCGCGCAATTCCCCGAAGCCGATTGCGCGCCGCTCGAGGCGTGGCTCAAGGCGCGCGGGATCCTCACGCAGATGCTGTACGCGTCGCGCTTCGTCACGCACTGCGACGTGTCGCGCGCCGATATCGATACGTTTATCGACGCGGTCGGGACGTATTTCGCGCAGCGCCGCGCGTAAGGTGGAATGCGCCGGCCGGCGGGGCGCCGGCCCGATGTGGCGCAAAGCAGGAGGCGGAGCGGCGAAGCGGCAATCCGTCTGTCGATATCGGGCGAGCCGGCGGATTACGCTTTGCGGGGTGCGTCGGCGGGCGGTGTGCCGTCGTGGAACAGCGCTTGCAGTTGCGTGCGCAGTTCGGCGCTGTCGGTGTGCTGGTGCACCTGTACCGCATGCTGCACGGCGGCCTCCAGGAGTTCGTTGTCGGAGTCGGCGGAAATCGCGACCGAGCAATGCATCGCGCTGGGAAACTCGCGGCAATCGATGTAGCGGCGAGACATGATCTTCTCCTTGCGGGAAAGGGAATGGCCGGGTGTGCGTGATCGGCCGCGCGGCGCGCGCGAGGCCGATGGAAAAAGTATAGGCGGCGCGGCGGGGATTCTTGCCGTCAGGTGTACCGCGCCGCTCAAACGCGCGTCACGGCAGCGGCGCGAGCAGCCGGCGCGCCGCTTCGACGACCCGCTCGGACAATGACGCCATCGTCGGCGACTGCACGGTCCACGCGTGCCAGTAGAGCGTGACGTCGGTCGGATGCGCGGGCGCGAGATCGACGAGCCCCTGCGTGTCGAGCGGCGCACTGCCGATCAGCGGCTCCGGCACCATCGCGTAGCCGAGCCCGTGGCGCACCGCCGCGAAGTGCGAATGGGTGCCCGGCACGTAGTGGCACGGGTACGCGCCCTCGGGCAACCCGAACTTCTCCTTCAGGAACGACGACTGCAGCGTGTCGCGCCGCGAATACGCGACGACGGGCGCCTTGCGCGCGCTCGTGCGGTTCAGCCCGCGCGGAAACCAGCGCACCGCGAACGCGGCGGCCGCGAGCAGCCGGTAGCGCATCGTGCCGAGCGGCGTCGCGAGGCAGCCGCGCATCGGCTTCGGCTCGGTCGTCACGCAGCCGACCGCCATCCCGCTTTCGAGCAGCGCGAACGTGTGGTCCTGATCCTCGACGATCAACTCGAACAGGATGCGCTCGCCCGCGAGCACCGACGTCAGCGCCGGCAGGAACCACGTACCGAGGCTGTCGGAGTTGAGCGCGATCGTGACGGAGATCGGCGATTCGCGCTCGGTCGCGAGCGTGCTTTGCAGGTCGGCCTGCAGCAGCGCGACGCGGCGCAGGTGCTGCAGCACGCGCTGCCCGGCCACCGTCGGGCGGCACGGCCGCGTGCGCAGCACGAGCGGCGTGCCGAGGCTGGCCTCCAGCGCGCGAATCCGCTGCGTGACGGCGGATGCGGTCACGTGCAGCCGTACGGCCGCCTGCTCGAAGCTGCCGGTGTCGGCGACGGCCAGCAGCGCGGCGGCTTGCTTCGAATCGATCGTCAGAGACATGGATCAGATAGCCCGAGACAGATTGTGATACTCAAAACGATGAAGCCTTGTTGGTTATGGCGTTGCGGCCGATCATGACGCTTGGTGATCCAGTGTGACATGCCAATCGGTTCCACCTTGGGATCAAACCGTGACCGATTCGACATGCGGAGCCAGATGGTCTGGCGTGAGATGCGCATACCGGAGAACCATGTCGTCACTCGACCCTCCACCCGGTTCCTTCAGTCGCTCGAGCGGTGGGCCATGCTGAGCGCGCCAGCTAGCCCAAGTGTGCCGCACACCGTGGAATCGAAAATTCTCGACGTTGGCCCGCACACATGCGGCGAGCCATTGTTCTCGATCCCACGACGTGATCCGCTTGCCGTTTCGGACGAACGCAGACCGGTGATGCTTGCCGATCTGCTTGCGGATGAGTCCGATCGCCTCGCTGTTCAGTGCAGCGCAACGCCGATCGACTTACCCGCCTTCGCCTGATCTGGATGAATCCATGCGCGACCAGTCATCAGATCGAGTTGCGACCATTCGAGGCCGAGAATGTTGTCTTGTCCAAGCCCGGTCGCAAACCCGAAGGCTGCAACATCACGCATCCAGTCGCGATTGAGTTCGCGATCCAGCGAATCCGGTTGCTGGACGCTTTGGTGCACGTCAGTATCGGTGCTCGATCGATCCACTCCGACCTTGCGGCCGCGTTGAGCATGCCGAGTATCGTTGCAAGAGACCGGTTTCGCGTTGCTACCGAGGCCGCCTCGTCCGGACGCCAGCGGCCACACTTTTCCGGAAGCGCTTCCATGATCTCGGCCGACGTTCGGGAGGCGATGCGGCGCCCCTGAAAATACGTGCCGAAGTGTCGTGGGTGGCCCACGAAGTGGACGTCATTTCGCTTCGCCGCGTGCTCGTTGAGGTATCTCGCCACGGCCTCCTCGCAGACATAGCGTCGCCGCTCCCCGAGCTTATGCACGCGTCACCGTTCCGCTTTCAGCTTGTCGTGATACTCGTCCGCTTCCTTCCGGTCGGCAGTCCCACAAGAGCGGCGTATTCTTTCTCCGCCTGGCGTACGAAGATCGAGGCAATAGACGCCGCCGCGCTTTCGGACGGACCTTGGTAACGCGCCTTTCCTTCCGTCCGCGCCGGTCGATCGGCATTGTAACCGGACGATTTCGATTTCAGAATTTCAGGCCGAATTCACCACGCCCCTCGACATCGTCGAGCGGTTCGCGCTCCGGTTGCTGGATGAGAGGGTGAACGGCCAGTGCGTGGAGTGCCGGGGGGCGGGTGTCGTGCGTCGCGTGCGTCCCGTCACGATGTCAATGCACGTGTGCAATGTATGTGGGGGCAGCGGAAAAGTGTGTGTGTCGGAAACGTATCCCGTTCTTCGAAAGGCGTAACGGGTCGTTGGTCTTTCTGGAATGCGAACTAAGCGACGACTGCGGCGGGTGGGGGAGAATCGCTGCGCCGTCGGCTTCGGATCGGAAGGGGCGGCACATTTGTCCCGACTGTTCCGGTTCCGGCAAGCGGCAGGTCGATGACGCTGGTCGGCGCGCACGCGCTCGGCGTATCGCTCGACGCGTATCGGCGGAACCGGTCGTGGCGCTTTCACGGCATGCTCGCGCTGTTGGATACGGTAGATGGATCGGTGTACGACGCATTGTGTCGGCGATTGCGGGGATGAAACGGAGTCCATTTCAAGAGCGGATCGCGTAGATTCCGCGCATCCTTTACCGCGTCACTGGATACGTGGGCGACCGCGCACTCGTGTCGCAACAATCGCACGACAGACGTACTGAATCGCGGGAGCGCCGCGACCAACAACGACAACTGTCTGTCGGGATCTGTTGGGCGGGCGTTCGCCCTGACGAAATGAATGCCGAAGCCCCGAATGCGAAAGTTCTCAGGGCTTTTTTGTGAGCGGCTCAACCCGCGCCCCGGCGCCGATTCTTCGGCAGCGGGGCGCTTTCGTTTCAAGTCCTGACACTGACACGTGAGCTGGGTTCGGGAATAGGGAATGCGGCCTCCTTACTGTGAGCCGCTCGGTGTGAAAACATCTTGCCCTACATTGGTGTGCTTCCACGAAAATTGGGCGAAAGCGTTTGCGTAGTAGTAGAGCGCGGTGATAGTCGGCGTGCCGTTCGTCACTCGACAAAGTCCTGACCACGTCGTAATGCTGTTGTAGCTGGCTGAACTATTGTTCCAGTTTACGGAAAAAGTAAGCAGCGTAACTTGATCAAGCCCGCTATTTGAAGGCGGCGCGGCATAGTACCAACCGGAGAGCGAAAATGTCTGCCCTGTCGTTCCGGAAGGCGAAATATACGTGCCTTGAATGGCACCCGTTCCCGAAACGGCGCCGATTTTCATGGTTGAGCCCAGCTCATTGCGCCACGAGCCGATCGGGTTCTGGCAAGTTGGGGGGGAGAGAGCCGTTTCGGCCCATGAGGGTGATGTGAGCGTCCCCAGGATAGCGAGCGACGCGAGCGTTTTCTTCATTTTGGTTTCCTTTCGTGTGATTGTGCGGATCCCGCATATGGGCTCAACCACGACGTGGTGAACCTGACCCCCAATCCGACACATAATTGCGCGAGCTCGACTGATGATTCCTGGTGGCGGCAATCATCCCTTTAAGAGATTTGATCGAGTGGGTGATTTATTCTCGCGATCGTTTCCATTAACAATGGCGGGAAAAATTGATCAAGCGAGAGTGGTCTTGGATGTTTGATTATTCAATGTGTATTTTTATCTGGGGCGTTAATTTGAAATTCAGAATAGGTTGATCGAGGGGGATTTGCAAGAATGCAAATTGGATTTTGGTGAATTTTTCGGATCAATAAATGTTGGATTTGTGGTGATGCGGGGCTCAATTTTTCGAGCGTCGTGGGGGGTGAATTAAATGAAATTGTTATCGATTCTTTTTTGATTATGTGCTGGATCATTGACGACGCGTAGGCGCGGTCCCTCCCCGTGGCGCGGATGCACCAATAGAAGACGAAATCCGCTAGGTGAAAGCCTCGCGTTTTTTTACTTTGGAGACGCAGCAATACGATGCAAGGCGAGCGTTGGACCGCGTGAGATCTGGTCGACGCGGGATGAAGATCGAAGCATGGGGCGCGTATTCCGAATACGACCCATAGAGTCTGCGCTGTGATTCGGCGGATCGCGACGACGGTGTGGGTGCGCAAACACAGTACGGGGCTAGCATGGCAGTCGATGGTGCCCCATCTTCGAATGCCTGATACAGCAGTGCTTCTTCCCGCTTCTGCCCGCGTGCCTGGCCGACCCGCTGATTCATTGACACAACCAGGGCGTTTAACCCGATGAATGAGGTTCGGCTAGTCGGCGATGGGCGTTTTACCGTGTCTGCAAAACCAACGTTTCATCATTGGTTACCGAACTTTCGCGGTCCTGCAACTGTAGGCAAGAAATTGACCTCGGTGTGGAAATGAAGTCGAACCGGCGGTGGCGGGCAGCGCGCCGGCCGGGCCTCAGCACGGCTCCGCGCTCTTGAGGTGCAGCGAGCCTTGATGATCGATCGTCATCGACATGTCGGTGGAACTCCAGTGAACGTAAGGCGGGAGCCGCCGGAAGTGTAAGTCAGTGCGTACCAGCGGCCGGGTGCGGCGCAACGTCCGGTTGCACCGCATTCTTCGTCGGAATCGACCACGGTAAGCCGCACGCCGGTGGCGCGTGCATTTTGACCTACGCTATAGGAACGCGCGAAACCCGGCATGTGCCATGCCGGCACTTCGCGCGCGGACGATCGCGCGTCGCGCGCAAGCCGCGACGCGGGCGTCGTGACGATTCCCACTTGATGGAGACGAACATGTCGATTCGACTAGGCGAGGACGCGCCCGATTTCACCGCGGAGACCACCGAGGGAACGATCCGCTTTCATGAATGGATCGGCGACCACTGGGCCATCCTGTTTTCCCATCCGAAGGATTTCACGCCGGTGTGCACGACCGAACTCGGCTACATGGCCGGGCTCAAGCCGGAATTCGACAAGCGCAACACGAAGATCATCGGGCTGTCGATCGATCCGGTCAGTGATCACCGGAAGTGGGTGGCGGATATCGCTGAAACGCAGGGGCACGCGGTCAACTATCCGCTGATCGGCGACGACGAACTGAAGGTCGCGAAACTGTACGACATGATTCACCCGAATGCGAGCGGCGGCCCGCGCACGGCGGTCGACAACGCGACCGTGCGCTCGGTGTTCGTCATCGGGCCGGACAAGAAGGTCAAGGCGATGCTCGTCTATCCGATGAGCGCGGGGCGCAACTTCGACGAGGTACTGCGCCTGCTCGACGCGCTCCAGCTCAACGCGAAGCATACGGTGGCGACACCGGTGAACTGGAAGCCCGGCGACGATGTCATCATTCCGACGTCGGTGTCGGACGATGCTGCGAAGCAGAAGTATCCGGAAGGCTTCCGGACGCTGAAGCCGTACCTGCGCTACGTGACGCAGCCGCGCTGACGCGCCGTGCGGGCCGGATGCCGGAGGACCACGACGGGGCGGCCCGCGCGACAGCGGCGGTGCGGCGCGGGCCGGGCAATGCGCATCAAGTCCGTATGAAGCACGCATCAAACAAGCAGCAACCAGCGACGGAGCGACTTCGCGATGATCTTCCGGCAACTCTTCGACCCGCAATCGTCGACGTACACGTACCTGCTCGCCGACCGCGCGTCGCGCGAAGCGCTGCTGATCGATCCCGTGTTCGAGCAGGTGCGCCGCGACGCGGCGCTGCTTGACGAACTCGGGCTGCGGCTCGTCGCGACCGTCGACACGCACGTGCATGCCGATCATGTGACGGGCGCATGGCTGCTGAAGCAACGCACGGGCAGCACGATCGCGATCTCGGCCGCGAGCGGCGCGCAGGGCGCCGATCGTTACCTGAACGACGGCGACCGCTGCGCCTTCGGCGCACGCTACCTGACCGTGCGCGCGACGCCCGGCCACACGAGCGGCTGCATCAGCCTCGTGCTCGACGACGAATCGATGGCGTTCACCGGCGATTGCCTGCTGATTCGCGGCACGGGCCGCACCGACTTCCAGCAAGGCGACCCGCGCGCGCTGTATCGCGCGGTGCACGGCCGGCTCTTCACGCTGCCGGCCGCGTGCCTGCTGTATCCGGCTCACGACTATCGCGGGCTCACGGTGACGAGCGTCGGGGAGGAGCGGCGCTTCAATCCGCGTCTCGGCGGCGATCTGAGCGAAGACGATTTCGCGGGCTACATGCGCAACCTCGGGCTCGCACATCCGCGCCAGATCGACGTCGCGGTACCGGCGAACCTGCAGTGCGGTGTCGCCGCGCACGCGCCCGATGCGCAGGCGACAGCCGACTGGGCGCCGCTCGTCTATACGTTCGCCGGATTCTGGGAAATCGATCCGCAATGGCTCGAGGATCATCTGCCGGCCGTGCAGGTCGTCGACGTGCGCGAACCGGACGAATTCACGGGCCCGCTCGGCCATCTGCCCGGTGCGACGCTTATCCCGCTCGGCCAACTGGCCGCGCGCGCCGGCGAGATTGCGCGCGACCGGCCGGTCGTGACCGTGTGCCGGGCCGGCGGGCGATCCGCACAGGCGACCGTGATCCTGCGGAAGGCCGGCTTCGACGCGGTCGCGAATCTCGGCGGCGGGATGCTGCGCTGGCGCGCCGAAGGGCGCGTCGTGATGGACGGCCGGTCGTAACGGCCCGAGTCGCACGACAAAAAATTCCGGATCGCTGTCGAAACGGCAGCGTGCCGTTCGTCGTCAAGGTATCCGATCATGTGGCGCCGCATCACGCGGCGCCGAAACCCTGAGAGACCGCACGATGATGCCGACCCTGTATGCCCACCCCTTTTCGTCCTACTGCCAGAAGGTGCTGACTGCGCTATACGAGAACGGCACGCCGTTCGAGTATCGCGTGCTCGCGCACGACGATCCGAAGCCGATGCAGGAACTGGCCGCGCTGTGGCCGCTGAAACGCTTTCCGGTGCTCGTCGATGCCGGCCGCACGGTGATCGAGGCGTCGATCATCATCGAGTATCTCGGCCTGAATCATCCGGGCCCCGTGCGCCTGCTGCCCGACGATCCGCATGCGGCGCTCGAGGTGCGGGTGATGGATCGTTTCTTCGACAACTACGTGTCGACGCCGCAGCAGAAGGTCGTGCACGACGCGTTGCGTCCGGAAGCCGAGCGCGATGCGCGCGGTGTTGCCGATGCACGCGCGATGCTGGAGACGTCGTATGCGTGGCTGGACAAGAAGATGACCGATCGCGAATGGGCGGCCGGCGATCGCTTCAGCCTCGCCGACTGCGGCGCGGCGCCGTTCCTGTTTTACGCTGACTGGACGCACCGGATCGATCCGTCGTTCGCGAACGTGATTGCGTACCGCCAGCGTCTGCTGGCGCGGCCGTCGTTCGCGCGCGCGGTCGACGAGGCGCGGCCGTTTCGATCGTTCTTTCCGCTGGGCGCGCCTGAGCGCGACTGATCGGCGCGGCCGTCGCGCGGCGCGCGGTTGCCGCGCATGGCCGGCAGCGGGTGCCGGGGCGACGGCGGAACGTAAGCAGCGGCAGCATCGTGGCGTCTCCCCGTTACATCGTGTGGGTGGCCGACCGTGCAAGCGTCGGCAACGCGTCGAACTGCGCGATCAGCTCGAAGCACGGCAGGAACGTGAGCGTACAGGCCGGCGCGGGGAAGCGCCGGATCATCGCCAGCACCTGCGGCGCGAAGCGCGAGCGGATCGCGTGATGCATCAGCGGACCGCACGTGATGCGGGTGACGAAGATCTGGATCGTGGTGTCGAAATGGTTCATGTCGTGCGGCCGGCAGGATCTGGAAGCGCGCTCGCACCGGAGCGCAACGGGGGGCAAGTATGTCACCCGTTATTTCGAAGAAAATGCAAAAAAATACCGGGAATCCCCTGATAAAACGGGGCCGTGCGGTGGGGCCGGATGGGTGAGCGCCGCGTGGCGGGGCGCATCGAATCGTCCGGCGTTTTCGCATCGATGCATCCGGCCGCCGGAAAAATAATCGGTTGAACTGGACATTCGTTCGAGCCGGTGCGGACCTTGAGCGGATTGGGCGCTTTTCATGCCGAATGCGCACGAATCTGCCAGGCATGCGCAGCGGCATGCGTGCGCTGATCGAAAATGAAAGAAAAGGCGGGCAAGCCCGGTGGGCCTGCCCGCCACGCGTGTGCGATGCGGAAATTCAGTGGCGCCAGATCCGCACGGCGAGCGCGGCCAGCGACGTGACGACGGCCAGCGCGGTCACCGCATTCCAGCCCAGTTGCGCGAGCAACAAACTGCCGATCGCGGCGCCGGCCGCCATTCCGATGAACATGCCGACGAACAGCACCGCATTGAGGCGGCTGCGCGACGCCGGGTCGATCCGGTAGACGATCGCCTGGTGCGCGATCAGCGTGGCCTGCACGCCCAGGTCGAAGCCGATCGTCGCGCCCGCGAGCAGCACGAGCTGCGCATGCGGCGACATCAACGGCGCGGCGGCCATCGACGCGAACGACACCGTCGCGATGCCGATGCCGATGCGCGTGACGCGCTCGGGGCCATGATGGTCGGCCAGGCGTCCGGCAATCGGCGCGGCCAGTGCGCCGGCCGCGCCTGCAAGGCCGAAGGCGCCCGCCGCTGCGCTGCCGAGGTGGAACGGTGCGCCGTGCAGCATCACCGCGAGCGTCGACCAGAACGCACTGAACCCGACGGCCAGCAGCCCCTGCGCGAGCGCGGCGCGGCGCAGCGCCGGATGCTGGCGCCACAGCGCGCCGAGCGACCCGATCAGTGCGCGATACGGCAGGCGCGTGGTCGGCTCGAAGTGCGGCAGCCCGCGCGCGGCCACGATGCCGATCACGGCGACGCTGGCGGCCGCGAGCGCGAACATCGCGCGCCAGCCGGCCGTCTCGGCGACGAACCCGGCCACGACGCGCGACAGCAGGATGCCGAGCAGCAGCCCTGTCATCACCGTGCCCACGATACGGCCGCGATGCGTGTCGTGCGCGAGCGTCGCGGCCGCCGGCACGACGTCCTGCGCCATCGTCGCGGCGAGGCCGATCGCGAAGCTCGCCGCGAGCAGCAGCCCGAGCGACGGCGCGATGGCGGCGAGCAGCAGCGCGATGACCAGCGTCGCGGCCTTGGTCACGATCACGCGGCGGCGGTCGAAGCGGTCGCCGAGCGGTGCGAGCAGCAGGATGCCGAGCGCATAGCCGAGCTGCGTGAGCGTCGGCACGAAGCCGATCGCACGTGCCGACGCACCGAGATCGGGCCCGAGCGCGCCGAGCATCGGCTGCGCGTAGTAGAGCGGGGCGACGCCGAGGCCGGCGGCGGCCGCGAGCAGCAGCACGAGTCGGCGGTCGGGCATCGAATGGGCGGCCGGGTGGGCCGGGGCGTGTGCGGCGCGGGGCGCGGCATCGAGACGGGACGGGGTGGACATCGCGTACATCCTCGGTGGCATAAAGGGATGGACGCGAGTGTGGCGGTACGCAGCCGGCGACGGTAGTGCCGTCCTGCGCAGATTTGTTATACGCTCCACGCATGACCGAAAAACCTCCCTTCTCTCCCGCAGCTGGCGGGTCTCCGCCCATTCGGGCCGTGCCGGTGGACGGCGCGGGCTATCGTTTCGAGCTGATGGAAACCTTCGTGCGCATAGTCGAGGCCGGCAGCCTGTCGGCCGCTGCCGCGCGATTGCATACGACGCAGCCGACGATCAGCCGGCGGCTGCAGGCGCTCGAACGCTCGCTTGGCGTGCGCCTGCTGCAGCGGACCACGCACACGATGCGGCTGACCGTCGACGGCGAGCGCTGCTTCAAGCGCGCGAAGGAACTGCTGGCGAACTGGGCGGCGTTCGAGGCCGATCTGCGCGGCGCCCAGGAGGAGCCCGACGGACTGCTGCGGGTCGCGGTGCCGCACGCGTTCGGGCAGGAGCGTTTCGTCGAGCCGCTCGCGCGGTTCCTGCGCGACTATCCGCGCGTGTCGGTCGAGTGGCTGCTGCAGGACGAGGTGCGGGATTTCGTCGGCAGCGGCATCGATTGCGCGATCCAGGTGGGTGAGCCGACCGATCCGGCCGTCGTCGCGATCCGGCTTTCGAAGGTGCCGCGCTTCGTCGTTGCCGCGCCGTCCGTGCTGAACGGCGCCGACGTGCCGGCCGACCCCGACGCGCTGGCCGCGCTGCCGTGGCTCGCGCTGCGCACGTACTACCGCACTGAACTGGCGCTCACGCATTCGGTCACGGGCGAGACGCGACGCATCGCGATCCGCCCGCGCATCACGACCGCGAACCTGTACGCGCTGCGCAGTGCGGCGCTGCTGGGGGTGGGCGCGTGCGTCGGCTCGTCATGGATGCTGGCCGATCACCTCGCGCGCGGCGAACTCGTGCACCTCGCGCCCGATTGGCAGGCCGCGCCGTTGCCCGTCTACCTGACCTACCCGCATGCGCAGTTCTATCCGTCGCGGCTCGTGCGGTTCGCCGCGATGATGCGCGAGGCGGTGCCGGGGCTCGTCGAAGGGCGCGACGCCTGACACCCGACGCGAGAGGCGCCGGGCGGCCACGGCGGCTTCAACCGCGCCGGATGCCTTCGGGCAGCGCGCTGATGCGGCGCACCTCGGGCGAATCGAGCCATGCGCGCGACGTCGCGCAGTCGGCGAACATGTCGGTCGCATCCTCGCCCCAGAACAGGTCGCCGTCGAGTTCGAAGGTCGGCACGCCGAATACGCCATGTGCGATCGCATCGTCGGTGTTCGCGCGCAGCGCGTCCTTCACCGGCTGGGCGTCGACGGCCGTCACGCCTTCCGGAAAGCCGACGGCTTCGCACAGCGCGGCGAAGCCTTCCGGCGTCGACACGTCCCGGCCGTCGTGCCAGATATGCCGGAAGATCTGCCGGATCGCGTCGGGGGAATTGCCCATCGCGATCGCGAGGCGCAGCGGTTTGATCGGATTGAACGGATGCGCGGGCGGCATCCGGAACGGGATGCCGAGCTTGTCCGCGCGATATTGCGCGTGGCGATAGGTGAAGACGCGTTTCGCCGCGATCTCGGCCGGCGCTTTCTGGCCCCAGTGTGAGAGCAGTGCGCCGAGCACGATGGGCCGCGGCTCGAACGCGGCGGCGGCCGGCAGCCGGTCGAATTGTTCCTGCTGCAGGTAGGCGAACGGAGAAACGAAATCGAAATACCAGGTGGCGGTGCGCGCGGCGTTCATCGCGAGAGTCTCCTCGTGCGGATCCGGATGGGTCGGGTGCGGACCAGTGTCGCACGCGGCGGCGTTTCGCGCTGCCGCATCGCCTGCCCGCCGCCGGCGCGGACGGCCGCTACGTGGCCTCCACCAGCGCCGCGAGCCTCGCCAGCGCCATCTGCCAGCCGGTCTCGTTGTCGGCGGCCGGCACGCCGGGCGGCACCCCGTCGTGCACGGCGTCCACGCGCGTGCCGCCCGCTTCGTCGGACAGCGTGATCGTGATCGTCATCGCGCCGCGCAGCATCGGATCGTCGGTCTCGAACACGTCGATCTCGACGATCCGCTCGTCGGGCACGAGCGTGACGAAGCGGCCGTGATAGGTATCGGTGCGCACGGTGGTCTTGCCGGCGCCGGCCGACGGCGCGTCGTAGCTCAGCGACACGCGCAGCGCGCCGCCTTCGCGCGCGTCGTATGCATGCACGCGGCACGTCATGCCGTCGGGCACCTTCCATTGCTCGACCGCGTGCGGATCGAGCAGCGCGCGGTAGACGCGGCTGCGCGGCGCGTTCAGGTGCCGGCTGACCCGGGTCGATTGCGTGTGCGTGTGCAACATGTTGCCTCCCGCGGAGTGCGCGCGACGGTGCGCGCCGGCGGCCGGCGTGTCGTCACGCTTCCTTCAGGAATCCTAGACGTGCGCGACGCGGCATGCAATGACCGCGCACCCGCCACGCCCAGCGCAGCGCGGCCGCGAAGGCGTCGAATTGCGTGATGCAGATGTTCAGGCCCTCGAAAAAACCGGGCGCTTCATGACGTTCGCGGGTGGGGGCGTCCGAATGCATCACGCCCGCTTCGTAGCGGCTGCCGGCAGCGTCGTCGGCTATCCGAACGGCGCTGCAACGGAAATTTTCATCGCGTAGGATGATGGGGCAGTAACACGCGCCGACCGGGTGCGGCGTTGCCGCAAGCCCGCCGCCGTTGCGCGAGCCGCGACGACCGGCCGGTGCTCCTTCCGATCCGGACGCACGCCGAACCCGCGCGTGCGGCCCACCTGACTACCGGAGATGGCATGACCGAATCCGTTACCGTTCGCCGTGTCGGCGCGGACGAAGCGAAGACCTGTATCGATGCGCTGGCCGACGTGCTGATCGATTGCGTCGAGGGCGGCGCGTCCGTCAGCTTCATGTTGCCGATCGAGCGGCCGACCGCCGTCGCGTTCTGGACGAAGGTCGCCGACGGCGTCGCGAACGGCGAGCGCATCCTGCTCGTTGCCGAGGACGCGGCCGGCCGGATCGTCGGCACCGTGCAGGTCGTGACCGCGCAGCCCGAAAACCAGCCGCATCGCGCGGATATTTCGAAGATGCTCGTGTCGCGGCACGCGCGCCGGCAGGGCATTGCCGCGCGGCTGATGGCGGCGGCCGACACGGCCGCGCGCGACGCCGGCAAGACCGTGCTCGTGCTCGATACCGTGACGGGCGGCGACGCGGAGCGGCTGTACGAGCGGGCCGGCTGGCAGCGTGTGGGCGTCGTGCCGAACTACGCGCTGATGCCTGACGGCACGCTCTGCGCGACGACGTATTTCCACAAGCAACTCGCATAGCCGGGCGCGCGATGCAATCCGTTGCGCCGATGCTCGTGTTCCTCACGCTGGCGGCCGGTCTCGTCGCGCTGCTCGCGCCTGCGTGGCTCGCGGCCGCGTGGCGGCGCCGCACGCAGGTGCCGTGGCGCGTGTTCTTCTACGGGATGCTGACCTTCTTCGTGTTCCAGCCGGTATTGCGCATGTCCTGGCAGATTCCGCTGTACCGCTGGCTCGCGCACGACCCGCGCTGGCACCTGCCGATGCTCGTGTTTGCGGCGTTGACGGCCGGGCTCTTCGAGGAATGCGGGCGCTGGGTTGCCTTCCGCTATCTGCTGCCGAAGCGGCATGACGCGCCGACGGCCGTGATGCTCGGACTCGGGCACGGCGGGCTGGAGGCGATGCTGCTGGTCGGCGTCGGGTTTCTCGCGCTCGGCACGGGCTATCTGCTCGCGCACGCGGGTGTCGTGGTGCCCGAGGGCGTGCGGTCGCTGATCGGGTCGCAGTTCGCCGGCATGACGCTGGCGTCGCCGTTTCTCGCGCTGCTCGAACGCACGAGCGCGCTGGCTGCGCATGTCGGCCTGTCGCTGATCGTGTTGCAGACGTTCGTGCGCGGGACGAAACGCTGGCTGGCGTATGCGATTGCGCTCCATTTCGCATTCGACCTCGCCGTCGTGCTGCTGACGCGGTACTGGCATGTCGATACGGTGCTGATCGAGGCGATCCTGTTCGCATCCGGTGTCGCGCTCCTGTTGCTGGGCATTCGCTGGAGCCGCCGGCCGACGGGTGCCGGCGACGCGGGCACCGGGCATATCGCCTGATGGTCTGGGTCCGGTTCAGCCATGTGCAGCGGGGTTCAGCCGCCGGATGGCCGGCGCATGGCCCGCACGCCACCGGCTGACGAGGCTCAGGGCCATGCCGGCCGTGACGATTGCGAAAGCCGCCCCCAGATGAGCGCCGCGAGCAATCCGTAGCCAATGCCGGCGAGCCGTTCGTTTCCGTTCATGTCCTGTCCCTGTCGTGCGGCCGTTGCGAGCCGGTAGAGGACAAGGATGCGGCGAGCGCAAGCCGGCAATTGGGCGTTGGCCGGGAATCAGGCAGGGCCGGAGATATCGCCAGTCCGTTATAGTCACGCAGGAAAACTGCAGCAGTACGCCCCGGAACCACCGCCTCGATGAAACGCTCCCATGTCGCTTTCGCCCTCACGGGCCTGCTCGTTGCGCTGCCGATTGCCGCGTATGCGCTCGTCAAGCCGTTGCGCGTCGTCGCACCCGCGCTGGTCCCCGGCGTGTCGTGCCCGAGCGCCGATATCTGCACGGACGATGCCGCGAAGCTCGGCGATGCGCGGCAGCTCTATCGCGACGGCTATGCGCGCGCGGCGGCAGCCGTTGGCGCATTCCAGGAGGCGCCGCGCGTCGTGTTCTGCTCGACGCGGGCGTGTGCGGATGCATTCGGCCTGGGCCAACGCGCGGCGTTGACGCTCGGGAATTTCGGCGTGATCGTCGCACCGCGCGGCTGGCAGACCTACTTTCTCGCGCACGAGCTGATCCATCACCGGCAGGCCGAAGTACTCGGCAACCTGGCCGTCGCGACCAAGCCGCGCTGGCTGATCGAAGGGATGGCGTATTCGCTCAGCGACGATCCGCGCCATCCGCTGGCGGAGCCGTTCGAGTCGTGGCGCACGCGTTTCGATGCGTGGCATGCGGCGCTCGGCGGGCAGCCGCTGTGGGAGGCCGCGCGGGCGGTTGAATAGCGCGGCAGGGGCGCTCCGCGCGGCGTCTTGTCCGTCATGCCGGCGCGAGCGGATCGTCGCGCCCGGCGGTGAGCGTGTCCCGCCCTGCGGCGAGGATCTCGTCAGCCAACACCGGATCGGTGCCGGCGATTGCGCGCGACAGCACGAGCGCGCCGACCATCTGGCTGAAGGCCGCGACCGCGTCGCGACGCGTCTGCGCTGGCGTCGCGCCTTCCACGGCCACCATCCGTTCCAGCCGATCGAGATACCTGGCGAGGCCGTGCGCATAGCACGCACGCGCCGCATCGGTCAGTCGCGGCGCATCGCCCGCGAAACCGGACAGCGGGCATCCGGCCTCGACGTTGTCGCGATGCGCGGCCGACAGATACTGCGCCACCTGCGCGTCGAGACTGCCGGCGTTCGGCGAATCCGCGCGGTCCTGCATGGCCTTTTCCATCACCTCGGCGACCAGCGCGTCTTTCGACTTGAAGTGGTTGTAGAAGCCACCCTGCGTGAAGCCGGCTTCCTTCATCAGCTCCGTGAGCCCCACTGCGTCGACGCCGCGCACGCGGAACAGCCGCTCGGCGGCCGCGACGATCGCGCTCCGGTTTTCGGCAGCCTGCTGTCTCGATACGCCCATAGATCCCTCCCTTATTTTGTCGATCGCGTCGATTGGAAAACACAATGGTGATCGCAATTGACATGGGTGAATTGCGCGAACACAATGCACCGCAAAGACAATGGTGATCGACATTGACATCGAGTGTAGCCGACTTGGCGGAGGGTGCAAAGCCACGGCCGGAACACCGGATGGCATTCAGTCGAAGTCTTTGGCGCCGCCGGGTCACGGGCAGCGGGCGGTTCGCCGTCTGCCGGCGGCGGCGCCACGGTTCGGTACGCAGGTTCGGTACGCAATGGCAGGCTGGTTTTCCACCGGATCTCACGCGCGCGGCGAGCCGGCGCGCATGCGATTCATCATGCGAAAGGAACGAACATGAAGATCGAAGGTGCAGTCGTTTTCGTCACGGGCGCGAACCGCGGGCTCGGGCTCGAGTTCGCGAAGCAGGCGCTCGCGAGAGGGGCGCGCAAGGTCTATGCGGCGGCGCGCGATCCGGCGACCGTGACGCTGCCGGGCGTGGTGCCGGTGAAGCTCGACGTGACTGATCCGGCGGCCGTCGCCGCGGCGGCCGATGCCGCGCGCGACGTCACGCTGCTGATCAACAACGCGGGCATCGCGCGGCTCGGCAGCCTGACCGACGACGGTGCGCCGGACGCGTTGCGCGATCACTTCGAAACCAACGTGTTCGGGATGCTGGCGATGTCGCGCGCGTTCGCGGGCATCCTTGCCGGCCATGGCGGCGGCGCGATCCTGAACATCCTGTCGGTTGCGAGCTGGGTGAACCGGCCGATCCTGGCGGGCTACGGCGTGTCGAAATCGGCCGCCTGGGCGCTGACCAACGGGCTGCGCCATTCGCTGCGCGAGCAGCACACGCAGGTCGTCGGGCTGCATGCCGGCTTCATCGATACCGACCTGACGGCCGGCCTCGACGTGCCGAAGGCGACGCCGGCCGACGTCGTGCGCCAGGCGTACGAAGCGATCGAAGCGGGGGAGGAAGAAGTGTCGACCGACGAGTTCACGCGGCAGGTGAAGGCCACGCTGTCGTCGGGCGTGTATCTGGAAGAACCGGCGCCGCGCTGACGCACCGGAATCCCGGGCCCGCCCCCCGCTGCGCGTGCAGCGGGTGCGGCGGGCCGTACCGTCAGACGGTGGTGTCGATGATGCCCGGGATCTTCACGTCGGGGTTCACGTCCGCGTCGTAGTCGACGCCGGCGATCTCGAAGCCGAACAGCCGCAGGAATTCGGTCTTGTAGCCGGTGAAGTCGGTCAGCTCGTACAGATTGTCGTTCGTCACGTGGTTCCACTGCGCGACGACCTTCGCCTGAACTTGCGGATCGAGTTCCTTGTAGTCCGCACGCAGGCGGCCTTCTTCGTCGACGTGCGGGGTCGCGCCGTACAGGCTGTCCTTGAACAGGCCGTACACCTGCTCGATGCAGCCTTCGTGCGTGCCGTTTTCCTTCATCGTCTTGAACAGCAGCGACAGGTACAGCGGCATCATCGGGATCGCCGAGCTGGCCTGCGTGACGACGGCCTTCAGCACCGACACGCGCGCGTCGCCGCCGTGCGCGGCCAGCTTGTCGCGGATCGACAGCACCTTCTTGTCGAGATCCTTCTTCGCTTCGCCGATCGAGCCGTTCCAGTAGATGTCGTGCGTGATCTGCTCGCCGAGATACGTGAACGCGGTGGTCTTCGCGCCGTCGGCCAGCACGCCGGCTTCATCCAGCGCGTCGATCCACATCTGCCAGTCCTCGCCGCCCATCACGGCGACGGTGCCGTCGATCTCTTCCTGCGTCGCCGGCTCCAGCGTGACGTCGCGGATCACTTCCTTGTCGGTGTCGAGGCCGCGGAACGTGACCGTCTTGCCGATCGGCTTGAGCGTCGAGCTGATGGTTTCGCCGGTCTTCGGATGCGTGCGGCGCGGTGCCGCGAGGCTGTAGACGACGAGATCGACCTTGCCGAGATCCTGCTTGATGGTGTCGATCGTGACCTGCTTGACCTTGTCGGAGAATGCGTCGCCGTTGATGCTGCGTGCATAGAGGCCCTTTTCGGCGGCGAATTTCTCGAACGCGGCGCTGTTGTACCAGCCGGCCGTGCCGGGCTTCGTTTCGCTGCCGGCGCGCTCGAAGAACACGCCGAGCGTGTCCGCGTCCGAACCGAAGGCGGCCGAGATCCGGGCGGCGAGGCCGTAGCCGGTCGACGCGCCGATCACGAGCACCTTTTTCGGGCCGTTGGCGATCGGGCCGTGCGAAGTCACGTAGTCGATCTGTTCCTTGACGTTGGCTTCGCAGCCGACCGGATGAGTCGTCACGCAGATGAAGCCACGCACGCGCGGTTTGATGATCATGGAAACCTCTACTCTAGTCAGAAAGGCTGGGACGGCCTGAATTCGGAAAATCCCGCGCATTGTAATGGATGCGGCAGATCGCGGGCGGGCGCGGCCGGAACCCGGCGGGTCGTTTGGTTATTTCTCTCTTGACAGAAATAACTGAAATGCCTAAATTTCACGTCATGGAACTCACACCGATTGTCGAACGATTCATTCTCCACTGGGGCGAAATGGGCTCGCGGTGGGGCGTCAACCGCACCGTCTCGCAGATCCACGCGCTGCTCTATCTGGCCGGCCGGCCGATCGCGGCCGACGAGATCGCGGAGACGCTCAACGTGGCGCGCTCCAACGTCAGCACGAGCCTGAAGGAGTTGCAGGCGTGGCGGCTGGCGAAGGTCGTGCATGTGCTGGGCGATCGCCGCGATCACTTCGAGACGTCGACCGACATCTGGGAACTGTTCAAGCTGATCGTCGAAGGGCGGCGGCAGCGCGAGATCGAGCCGACGCTCACGGTGTTGCGCGATTGCCTGACGAATCCGGAGATCGCGAACGAGAGCCGCGAGACCGAGCAGCGCATCCGCGACACGCTGCAGTTCGTCGAGACGCTCACGACCTGGTCGGACGAGATGCTGCGGCTCAAGCCCGATACGCTGATGAAGGCGCTCGGCATCGGCGCGAAGATCAGCCAGACGGTCCGGCGCAAGCCGTCGAAGTAAGCGGGACGCGCAGTGCGGGCAGCCAGCCCGCTTTTTTCGGGGTTGTTATTTCTGTCTATACAGAAATAACTGTAAATAGAGGATGAAAATGGACGCTGTCTTGCCATCGAGCCGCCCGCATGGCCGCACCGGGGCGCGCAGCATGACCGTCTTCGTGTGCGGCGCGAACGGCTTCATCGGGCGGGCGCTGTGCGCGCAGCTCGAAGCCGGCGGCCACCGAGTGCTGCGCGGCGTGCGTCATGCGCTCGGTCCGTCCGATGTCGGGATCGACTTCGCGCAGGACGTCGACCCGGACACGTGGCTCGCGCGGCTCGAGGGCGTCGACGTGGTGATCAATGCGGTCGGCATCCTCGCCGATCGGCGCGGCGCGACGCTCGACGCCGTGCATCGCGCCGCGCCGTGTGCGCTCTTCACCGCGTGCTGCCGCGCCGGCGTGCGGCGCGTGATCCAGATCTCGGCGCTGGGCGTCGAGCGTGGCGACACGCGCTACTTCGCGAGCAAGTACGCAGCCGACCGCTTCCTGCAGACGCTGCCGATCGACTTCCGGATCGTGCGTCCCGCGCTCGTCTATGGCACGGCCGGCGCGTCGGCGCGGCTGTTCCGGATGCTCGCGAGCCTGCCGGTGCAGGTGCTGCCGGCGGGGGGCCATCAGAGGCTGCGTCCCGTGCACGTCGACGATCTCGCCGAAGTCGTCGCGCGATGCGTCGATGCGCCGGCGGCCGGCCGCGCGGTGATCGACGTGGTCGGCGCCGACGAAATCGAATACCGCGAGATGCTGGCCCGCTATCGCGCCGCGCTGGGGTTTCCGCCGGCCGTCCGCATCGCATTGCCGGGCCCGCTGGCCGGCGCGGTGGCCGTGCTGCTCGGCACGCTGCCGGGGGCAATGTTCACGCGTGACACGTGGACCATGCTGCGCAGCGGGAACACGGGCGATCCGGCAGCGGCCACGGCGATGCTCGGCCGGCCGCCACGCGGGATCGACGGTTTCATCGGCCCGGAATCGGCCGCGCTGCGTCGCGACGCGCTTGCGATGTGGCGTCGTCCGCTGCTGCGCGGCGCGCTTGCGATCGTGTGGATCTGGACGGCCATCGCCAGCGCGTTCATCCATCCGCTGCGCGCGAGCCTCGCGCTGCTCGCGCCCGCGCACCTGACCGGGCTGCCTGCGTTGATCGCGCTCTACGCGGCCAGCGCGCTGGACTTCGCGTTCGGCATCGCAACCGTCGTCGCGCCGTCGCGCCGCCTGTGGGTCGCGCAAGCTGCGCTGATCGTCGCGTATTCGGCGGTCATCGCGGTCACGATGCCGGGCCTGCTCGCCGAACCGTTCGGCCCCGTGCTCAAGAACGTGCCGATTCTCGCGATCCTGTTGATCCTTTTTTCAGAAGAAGAACAAGCATGAATACCTATCTCGTCATCAAGGCGCTTCACATCCTCTCCTCGGTGCTGCTGGTCGGCACGGGGTTCGGCACCGCGTTCTACCTGTTCTTCGCGAACCGCACGCGCTCGGTGCCCGCGATCGCGGCCGTGTCGCGGCTCGTGGTGCGCGCGGACTGGTGGTTCACGACGCCGGCCGTGATCTTCCAGCCGGCATCGGGGCTCTGGCTCGCGCACACGGCCGGCTGGCCGTGGCATACGCCGTGGCTCGTCGCGTCGATCGTGCTGTATGCGATCGCCGGCGCGTGCTGGCTGCCGGTCGTGTGGCTGCAGATTGAACTGGCTGCGATGGCGAAGCTTGCCCATGCGCACGGCGCGGCCGCACTGCCGGAACGGTACTGGCGCTATGCGAAGCGCTGGGAACTGCTCGGCTATCCGGCGTTCTTCGCGATGCTGACCGTCTACTTCCTGATGGTGCTCAAGCCGATGTGAGCGCGCTGCCGCCGCTGCACGGAAGCGGCGATGCGGCATGACGGAAAGCAGTCGATCGATTCATGAGGCATGCGACAGACAAAAAGAAGGAATGCGAATCATGAGCTCAAGTGAACTGGTGCTGTACTTCGACGGACGATGTCCGTTATGCGTTGCGGAGATCAGGCGTCTCGGGGCCCGCGACGCGCGCCGGCGGCTGGCTTTCGTCGATATCGCCGAGCCGGGTTTCGATCCCGCGCCGCTGGGCGTCGACCTGCCCGCGCTGAATCGCGAGCTGCACGCGCGCCTGCCCGACGGACGCATGCTGACCGGCGTGGACAGCATCCTGGCCGCCCATGCGCTGACCGGGCGCCGCTGGCTCGTCCGGCTGCTTCGCGCGCCGGTCGTGCGCGGTGCGCTGGCGCCGCTGTATCGCCGCTTCGCGCGCAACCGGCATGCGGTGTCGCGCTGGCTCGGCTATCGCGCCGACGTGCCGTGCGACGGGGCGACGTGCGGTAGCGGTCGCGGCCGTGCCGCCGAACCCGCGGCGGATCGTGCGGCGGGTGACGCGGCGCGACGCATCGTGGTGACCTGGATGTATGGCGCGGCGATCGCACACCTGCTCGTCGGCATGGCCGTTCCGTGGATGGCCGGCGCGCCATGGCTGGACGCGTATCACCGCGCCGTCGAGCTGCATTTCTGGGCGGGCGCGGCGCCCGAACCGGCGCGGGCGCAGCAGATCTGGTGGATGTCGCTGATCGGCGCGACGGTGCAGTGCGCGTCGGTCTGGATGCTGGCGCTCGTCCACCTCGGCAACCGTCTGCGCCGGCGCGAAGTGTGGGGATGGCTGCTGGCCGGCCTGTCGATCTGGGCGCCGCAGGACATGCTGTTTTCAATGCAGGCCCATGTATCGGGCCACGTGGCGATCGATGCGGCGGCACTCGTCGCGATGGTGCCGCCGCTCGTCTGGCTGTGGAGGAGGGACACCGAATGAACACCTTGCCTGCTTTCGACTGGGCGCTCAACCTGCTGATCGTGCAGGGCGCGATGGGCGCATTCGATACGCTCTATCACCACGAACTCACGCAGGATCTCCCGCACAGCCCGCGCGCGCGGCTCGAGCTGGCGATTCACGCGGTGCGTTCCGTGCTCTACGGCCTCGTGTTCGCGTCGATCGCGAACGTCGCTTTTCACGGCGCGTGGGTCGCGGCAATCGCGGCGGTGGTCGTCGTCGAGGTGGTGCTGACGCTGTGGGATTTCGTCGTCGAGGATCAGAGCCGCAAGCTGCCCGCAACCGAGCGCGTGTTGCATACGCTGCTGGCCGTCAACGGCGGCGCGCTGTTCGGCATGATCGCGATGCAACTGGCTGCGTGGGCGCACGAGCCGACCGCGCTGCAGGCGATCGATCCGGGCTGGCGAGGCCGGGTGCTGAGCCTGTTCGCCGTCGGCGTGACGGTATCGGGAATCCGCGACGGGATGGCGGCCTGCCGGATCGCACGTTCCGCACCGATCGCCAATCCGTTCGCGGGGCAGCCGCCCGGGAACGTGCTCGTGACCGGCGGGACCGGCTTCATCGGCGAAACCCTCGTGAACCAGCTGCTCGATGCGGGGCATGCGGTCACGTTGCTGGCGCGCGATCCGCTGCGCGCGGCCTACCTGTTTCACGGCCGCGTGCGCAGCGTCGCGTCCGTCGAACAACTGCTGCCTCACGAGCGTTTCGACACGGTCATCAACCTCGCGGGCGCGCCGGTGCTCGGGGCGCGCTGGAGCAAGCGCCGGCAGGCGGTGCTGCTCGCCAGCCGGGTTGGCGTCACGGAATCGCTGATGCGCTGGGTCGAGACCGCCGAGGTCAAGCCGCGCACGTGGATCCAGGCATCGGCGATCGGTTACTACGGCGTGCGTCCTGCCGACGAGCGACTGGACGAAAGCAGCAACGCCGGCACCGGCTTCATGTCCGAGCTGTGCCGGCAGTGGGAGCAGTCCGCGCAGCCGCTCGCGCGCCACGGCGTTCGCCCGGTGGTGCTGCGACTGGGCGTCGTGTTCGGCCCCGGCGGCGCGCTGCGCCCGATGCTGTTGCCGCATTACTTCGGGATGGGCGGGCGATTTGGCGACGGCACACAGGTGATGAGCTGGATCCATCGGGACGACGTGCTGCGGATCATCGCGCGGGCGATGGCGAACCCGGGCATGCACGGCGTCTACAACGCGGTCGCGCCCGCGCCGTTGACCCAGCGCGAGTTCGTGCAGGTCGTGTCGAAGGTGCTGCACCGCCCGGCCTGGCTGCATGTGCCGGCCGCGCCGCTGCGCATCGCGATGGGCGAGATGGCCGAGCTGCTGCTGGATGGGCAGCGCGTGATGCCGGCGCGGCTGCATCAGGACGGATTCATGTTCCGGTTCCCGACGGCCGAGCATGCGCTGCGCGACCTGACGAATCGGCCGCATGCGGATTTTTCGCGTACGGCCTGTCGTTTGCCGCGTGGTCGTGTATAAATTCGGCGTGAATGCGTTCGCGACGTGTCGTGCGTCCCGGGCGCTCCGCATCCGACCTCACAAGGAGACTGCATGCTGCACATCCTCGGCAAGATCCCGTCCATCAACGTTCGCAAGGTGCTATGGCTGTGCACCGAGCTGAATCTGCCGTTCGAACAGGAAGACTGGGGCGCGGGCTTTCGCACGACCAACGACCCGGCGTATCTCGCGCTGAATCCGAACGGTCTCGTGCCCGTCATCAAGGACGACGATTTCGTGCTCTGGGAATCGAACACGATCATCCGCTATCTCGCGAACCGCTACGGCGACGACGCGCTGTATCCGGCCGAGCCGCAGGCGCGCGCGCGGGTCGATCAATGGATCGACTGGCAGGGTGCCGACCTGAACCGCTCGTGGGTGGGCGCGTTCCTCGGCCTCGTGCGGAAATCGCCCGATCACCAGGATCCGGCCGGCATCGCGCAGTCGATCGCGGGCTGGACGAAGCACATGCAGGTGCTGAACGCGCAGCTCGAAGCGACCGGCGCGTACGTGGCCGGCAACAGCTTCACGCTCGCGGACATTCCGATCGGCCTGTCGGTGAACCGCTGGTTCGGCACGCCGTTCGAGCATCCGGATTTCCCGGCGGTATCGCGCTATATCGAACGTCTCGCGACGCGCGAAGGCTTCCGGAAATACGCGGGCAGCGCGAACCCGTGATGTCTCGCAGGTCGTGCGCGGCGCGGCGGCGTGGCAATCGCCGCCGCGTCCGCGTCATGAACGGCATGCACGGGCCCGCGGGCCCATTGTCATGCGCCGGGCGCGGGCACCGCGTCGAGCACGCGTGCGAGGAACGCCTCGTGATTCCACGCGGATTCCGGCCGCGACAGCCCGAGCCGCACGACCACCAGTTGCCGGCTCGGCACCACGCTCACGAACTGGCCTTCATGGCCGACCGCATGAAACGCGTCGGCCGGCATCGCGACCGCATGGGGATCGCGATCGTTGAACGGCTCCGGCACCTTGACCCACAGCTGCGCGCCATACTCCTGTCGCTCGGACTGCGGCGTCGCGCGCGTCAGGTAGCGCACCCAGCCTTCCGGCAGCAGCCGTTGCCCGTCCCATACGCCGTCTTGCAGCAGCAACTGCCCGAAGCGCGCCCAGTCGCGTGCGCTCGCATAGATGTACGACGGACTGACGAGCGTGCCGGATGCATCGGGCTCGAACACCGCGCTGCGCATCCCGAGCGGCGCGAACAGCGCGCGGCGCGGAAACGCGAGGTAGTCGTCCTCGCTGCCGCCTAATGCTTCGCGCATCACGCGCGCGATGATCGCGCTCGTGCCGCTCGAGTAGGACCACCGCGCGCCGGGTGTCGCGACGAGCGGCTTTGCCGACGCAAACCGCGCGGTATCGGGCTGCTCGTACAGCATCAACGCGACGTCGGACAGCGCGTCGTCGTAGTTCTCGTTGAATTGCAGGCCGCTCGTCATCCGCAGCAGTTCGTCGAGCGTGATGGCCGCGCGCGGATCGCCGCTGTCGCGCCATTCGGGCAGCAGGGCCGACGCATCGGCCGACAGCTTGTGCTGGGCGACGAGCACGCCGACCAGCGCGGCCGTCACGGTCTTCGTCATCGACCAGCCGAGCAGCGGCGTGTCGGCCGTGAAGCCGGGCGCATAGCGTTCGGCGATCACCTGGCCGCGCCACATCACGACGACCGCGCGCGTGCGTCGCGGCCGCGCCGGATCGGGCTCGTCGAATGCGCGGTCGAGCGCGGTCTGCAGCTTCTGCGCGTCGATGCCGGCCGGCGGCGTGGCCGGTGCCGGCTGCGCGGGCGGCGGATCGGGGAGCGGATCGGGGAGCGGATCGGGGAGCGGCGGCAGCGCGGCCGGCAACGCGCCGGGCGACGGCCCGATCGCGAGCGTGCAGCCGAGCCCGGGCCGAAAGTCGGCTTCACGTTCGGCGAAGCCGGCGAAGGTCGCCGTCGCGCGATGATGGTCGGGGTCGATCGAAGGGCGCACCAGCTTCAGCAGCGGATGCACGCCGGCCATGATGTCGACGTCGATCACGGACGCGGCCGGGCGGCCCGACACGTACACGCCGGAACACAGTGCCTTCGCCGCATAGCCGGTTGCGATCGGCGCGAGCCGGGACAGCATGGTGCCCGTGTAGCCGAGCGCGGCGACGACGGCGAGCGCGACGCCGCGCAGGATCAGCTTCTTGAAGTGGATCGTCATGCGCGAGCGTCCTCGGTGGTATGCCGGCAGGCAGCGATCCGGCAGTGTCGCAGGTTCGGGCGATGCGTTGCAATCACGGCGGCGTGACGCGCGACGGCGACCGTGCGGCGGCCGGTGCGTGACCCGTCATGCCTTCCGCGTCCCACGCGACGATTCGGCTACCGTCGCACGGCGAACGAGTTGGCATCGGTCCCGCCGTCGGCCGATAATCGTCCGGCATCGCTTTCCCACTCTCCCAGTCCAACCGTTATCGGAAAACGCCATGTCCTACGACAACAACAACCCGTTCGCCAAAATCCTGCGCGGCGAACTGCCGTGCGTGAAAGTCGCGGAAGATGACGCGACCCTCGCGATCATGGATCTGATGCCGCAGGCCGACGGCCACGTGCTTGTGATCCCGAAGGAGCCGGCCGCGCAGATCTTCGAGTTGTCCGGCGATGCCGCCGCGGCCGGCATTCGCATGACGCAGCGCGTCGCGGCGGCGGTGCGCGCGGCGCTCGAGCCGGACGGCGTGTTCATCGGCCAGTTCAATGGCGCGGCAGCCGGCCAGACGGTGCCGCACGTGCACTTCCACGTGATTCCGCGCTGGGAAGGCGCGGAGTTGCGGATGCATGCGCGCGAGATCGCCGACGCGGCGACGCTCGAAGCGCTTGCGCAGCGCATTCGCGCGCGCTTCGTGTAACGCGTCGATTGCACGGGGCGACGGCACGGCCGGCGCACCGGCCGGCCGCCGCGCCATCGCCTGTTTCAGCGGTCATGCGAGGTAACACGTGTAACCGCCGGCGAAACTCGGCCCGGCCAACCCGGCGCTAGACTCGGCGCATTGCTTCATCGAGCGACAGGAAGGGCGGATCGCCGCTTCGTGCCGGCCGCCGCCGTTCGCGGCGGCCAGGCGTTCGCGAGGTGCCATTCGTCTTTCGCGCCGGGAATCGAGCCATGACCAGACTTCTCATCACGCTTGCCCTGATCGGCGGCCTGTCCGGCTGCTACGTCGCGCCGCCGTACGGCTACGCGCCCGCGCCCGCCTACTACGGCTATGCGCCGGCGTATTACGCGCCGCCCGTCAGCGTCGGGATCGGCGGCAACTTCCGCATCCGCTGATCCGGCACCGGGCGTTGGCGCGGGCCGCATCGGTCAGCGCCAACGCGTTGCGCGCGAGATTCGCGCGAGATTCGCGTATCGCATGACGGCGATGCGCTGCACGGCGTGCGCGCGGTTCCTATACTTCACAGGAAAGTGCATTCCGCATGCCGGTGAGGCAGCCATGACAGTCACCCGCAAGGTCGCCGCCCTGTCGGGCATCTCCACGCTCGTCTATCTCGGGCTCGCGGTGCTCGGCAGCGGCGGGTTCGCGGCCTTCTTCTCGCATCCGCCGCTGGCCGTCGTCGTCGTCGCGACGTTCGCGATGGCCATCGCCGCGCTGTTCACCGAAGGCAACCTGAGCAGCGGCGAGCGCGAGAACCGCGACAACCGCTGGGTGCTCGCGGCGTTCGGGATCAGCGGATTACTGCTGGCGTACCTGCCTGCCCTGACCGACCGGCTCGACTTCTGGACCTTCGGCGGCGATGCGGTGCGCTGGATCGGTGTCGTGCTGTACATCGCGGGCGGCGTGCTGCGCATCTGGCCCGTATTCGTGCTCGGCAAGCGCTTCAGCGGGCTCGTCGCGATCCAGCCGGGCCATACGCTCGTGACCGACGGCATCTACAGCCGCATCCGCAATCCGAGCTATCTCGGCCTGCTCGTCAATTCGGTCGGCTGGGCGCTGGCGTTTCGCTCGGGCGTCGGCGTGCTGCTCGTCGTGCTGACGATGGTGCCGCTCGTCGCGCGCATCCGCTCCGAGGAGGCGCTGCTGCGTGCGCAATTCGGCGCCGAATACGACGCGTATTGCGCGCGGACCTGGCGTCTGCTGCCCGGCGTGTACTGACCCCCTTCATTGCTTCCCCGCCGTCGTTTCGGGCCCCGCCCACGATTCGTTCCCGATGTGTTGCCACGTGTGTCGCAAACGTGCGACGCCACACATGGCCGGCTTGTCGTCCAGCCGCGCCGGATCCTCCGCGAAGCCAATGCCGGCGCGGGTTTGCGGGCATCCCGTCGGGTGCGTTCGACGTCGCTTATTCGTAAACAACTTGTTACCAGAATGTCCACGGCAAGGATGTGGGACCGGTGCTATTCTTCGCCGCAAGCTCATTGAAATGAATTGGTCCGCGGTTCGGCACAATGCCTGATCCGACGTCGATCGATTCAGATCGTCGTACCGAGCGGACCTTCAATAACCAGATTGCGAACAAGGAAGAATACGGGAATGTGGAAGAAAATCGCCCCCGCTCTCGTCGTCGCCGCGTTGACCGGCGCGACTGCACTGCCGGCCATGGCAGGTGACATGAACAACGCGCTTGGCGGCGCGCTCGGCGGGGTAGCCGGCGCAGCGGTCGGCGGTGCGCTCGGCGGCAGCACGGGCTCGGTAATCGGCGGCGCCATTGGCGGCGGCGCGGGTGGCGCGGTGACGTCGAACCGTCGCGAGCGCACCGGCGCGATCATCGGCGGCGCCCTCGGCGGCGGCGCAGGCACCGCGGCGGGCAACGCGATGGGCGGCCGCACGGGCGGCCTGCTGGGTGCGGCTGTCGGCGGCGGCGCCGGCGCGGCGCTCGGCGGCAACATGTCGCGCAGTTCGTACGAACGCGACCACGGCGATCGCGGCTATCGCCACCGCAAGCACCGTCACCACCGCGACTGGGACTGATCGCCGCTCGCGCGGCTCGGTGCGCGAACGGCGCACCGGCGCGCCGACGGCGTCGGCACCCGACGCGAGAGTCGGCCCGGCGGCCTGCCGGGCCGCCATCGCCGGCCAGACCGGCGAACCCATTCCGGCCGATTTGGCCGCAGCCCGATGCCCGATCGACGGGCTGGCAAATTTCCCTCCTCGCTGCTTCTCCCCGTTTTCCGACGACATCGACTCTCGCGACTGAATGCGTCCAGGCAGTGTCGGCACCATTCGCGTTCCGTTCGATGCCCGTTGGCCCGTTCTCCGGCTTGACGACGGCGCGTGATTGGCGCGGTGCTGCCTGGTGCCGTGCGCACGTCGTCGCACGCCAGTCTGCGTAACCGGATGTATCGCAACCCGCGTGCGCGACCGGAATGGCAGCGGTCATTCGCTTGCGCCGCTTGCACCGCTTGCATCCCGGCGAACGTGCGCGTTGCCCGGCCCGTCACGATTTCCCTGATAGCCAGACCGTCGCGCCACGCGGCCTCAACACGCATCACGGGTGCCGGTGGGTAGTGGGAAATCGAATGGAATCCATCGCAACATTTAATTGGTCGATTGCGAACGACTTCGCTATCGTCGGCGATGCTCGCGTATGGCATCGCACCGTGCCGCTGGCCGCGCCTCGCCGCATGGTCGCGAGCGCCACGGCCCGGTCGCCGGCCCACAAGCATGGGCCGCCGCGTCCGAAGAACCGGACGAACCCGTCGCGAAGCCTGGCCCACCGAACGAAGGCGCATGCGTCTTCAAGCCAGCCCGGCAACGACGTCCCGCCGCCGCATGCGTGCCCTGTGCGTGTGCCGCCCGATGTCGTTGGTGCCCGGGGCCGGACCAACCCATTGCCTGGATGCACTATGTCTAAGACAACGTATTACGCGCCGCATGGCGGCCACCCGCCGCAGACCGATCTGCTGACCGATCGCGCGATGTTCACCGAGGCGTACGCGGTGATCCCGAAGGGTGTGATGCGCGACATCGTCACGAGCTGGCTGCCGTTCTGGACGAACACGCGCCTGTGGGTGATCGCCCGCCCGCTGTCGGGTTTCGCCGAAACCTTCTCGCAGTACATCGTCGAAGTGAACCCGGGCGGCGGCAGCGACAAGCCCGAGCAGGACAAGAACGCCGAAGCCGTGCTGTTCGTCGTCGAAGGTGAAGCCGAGCTGACGCTGCAGGGCACGAAGCACGTGCTGAAGCCGGGCGGCTACGCGTTCATTCCGCCGGGCGCGGACTGGACGCTGCACAACGTCAGCGATGCCGCGGTGCGTTTCCACTGGGTGCGCAAGCATTACCAGGCCGTCGACGGCATTCCGCTGCCGGAAGCTTTCGTGACCAACGAGCAGGACGTCGAGCCGATCCCGATGCCGGGCACCAACGGAGCCTGGGTGACGACGCGCTTCGTCGACATGAGCGACATGCGCCACGACATGCACGTGAACATCGTGACGTTCGAGCCGGGCGGCGTGATTCCGTTCGCCGAAACGCACGTGATGGAGCACGGGTTGTATGTGCTCGAAGGCAAGGCCGTGTATCGACTGAACCAGGACTGGGTCGAAGTCGAAGCGGGTGACTTCATGTGGCTGCGCGCGTTCTGCCCGCAGGCGTGCTATTCGGGTGGCCCTGGCCGTTTCCGTTACCTGCTGTACAAGGACGTGAACCGTCACATGAACCTGTTGCTGAACCCGGCGCGTTAAGCGTCGTTCAGGCAGTTGGATGTGAAAGCCCGCCGGTGGATGCCGGCGGGCTTTTTTGGGAATATTCGCGGGTTTATGGGGACGTTGCTTGCCGACTCGAAGCGGCCATGCGTAGATCTCCGAAGCGGCCGTTTAGCGTGCGCTCGCCTGACAAATACCACTGTCGACGTGGCGAAGTACGCCGATCCCAGCTCCGTTCGCACCGAGCGGTTGACTGGACCGAACACTGGGCTGGACGCGTCGCAAGCGTGCTGACAGCGCCTGCGTTGCACTGGCCGGCGGTCGCATCGAGGATCAGGTTCGCGGCCTCTACCGGATGCGAAATGAGCACGAGGTGACTTGCCTTGAAGCGCACACGATCCGAATTGGTGGTGCGACCTTCTTTCGATACTCTGTACCCGCTTCGATCAGCCCACCGAAGTCGGATCGATATCAGGTCGATATAATCCGGAGTACATAGCTATTGTCGTATTCACACGGCAACGGAAGCGTCGCTTCTCATCCCTTCTCTAGATTTTCACCGAACGGGTAGCCTGCGGTTTCCTGCGAAGATAAAGCGTTTGAGCGATCAGCCCCAGAACGAGCGCGACGAGGAGCGCGGCTTGGGCACCGAGAAGCAGTGGCGACTTCGGATCGCTGACCAGCGGATGTCCGTCGGGCACACGCTTCAACGTTTCGGTAACCGTGGGAACCATCAGCACGAATGCTGTCAACGTCAGGCAGAAGGTTTCCAGGTAGATACCGGCTCGACCGGGCAGAGGCAGATATGCAACGCCATACCCAGCCAGTAACAGCACGACGGCCCCGACTCCGATGATGTAGCTGACACCTTGATGCGCTATGGCGAACACGGTCAGAGAACCAATCAACATGGTAACGAAGTACACCCGCCCGGCAACTGACCGTGGAACGATCCTGCCGTAACGCGCGAACATGTACACGGCCATGGGGATCGCGGGTAGACTGCCGAGAGTATGTATCCAGCCGAGCGGCGAAATTCCAAACATGGTTTCAATCCTTGTCTTGCGTGATTTCGTTGGTGGTCGACGCTTACTTTAGGCTCACGAAACCCGAATTGACATGACTGAACCTGGGAAAAACTTGACCATTTTTCCGGATCGGGCGCTGGCTGGTCTGGCTAACGGTGATCTCCTGTCTCAGGTTCTTGCGCGTATGCGCATGACAGGCGACCGCGTCTTTTCGTCGATGCTGCAGCCATTCGCGCAGTTGGACATGTCGGCGCGGGCGGCGCACGCGTACGCAGTCATGGAAGGCGTGGTGCAAATTGCCGGCGATGAGGCAGACGTTTCCGAGATTCGGTCCGGCGAACTGCTGTTGTTGCCGCGCGGACCTGACGGCCTGCGCATTTCCGCCCTGGACCAACCGGCGAATGTGGTCGTCTGCCACTTCTGGTTTGATCCGGCGAGCCAGCCGGATCTGCTTCTGACGCTACCCGTCATGATCCACCTTCGCCAGGCGGAGACAGGCGACTGGCTGCCGAACATCATGCAGTTTCTTCTGCATGAGGCGGACAATGACGAGGCGGGATCCGCCTTGATGGTCTCCCGCATGATCGATCTCGTGGTGGTGCGTGCGTTGCGTGCCTGGGTTCATCATGGTCACGCATCGAACTGGTTGGGCGGATTGGCGGATAAGCGTATTGCCCGCGCTTTGAAGGCCATCCATGAGCAGTCGCCACGTGGTTTGACAATCGATGGTCTGGCTGCCGTCGCGGGTATGTCCCGCTCCAACTTTTGCGAACGTTTCAATGCGCTCGTCGGCAAGTCTCCGTTGCGTTACCGCAATGAATGGCGCTTGAGCGTCGCCCGGGACATGCTGGCGAAAGGTGACGCGCGCGTGGGCGAGGTTGGAAGGTCGGTTGGTTACGAGTCGGAGGCCGCTTTCAGTCGTGCCTACAAGGCCTGCTTCGGCCATGCACCTCGAGAAGCGAAGCCATCCATCACGCCCGCCGAATGACGGCGCTGCTCACGACGCCACGCGGTCGCTTCGCTCCGTCGATCTGTCAGCAAAACAGATTTCGCTATCGCCTCATTTTCATGCCGCTACGGTCATCGCGAGACTCTCGGCGATCGGAACGACGGGCTCATCAGCCAGCTGTAGCGCTACCCGATCCTCCATCCCGATCCCGTTGAAAGTGCCGATCCCCGATACGCGGATTGCCACCCATCCAGGATGCGTTGTCGAATGTCGCAAACTGGCCGACCGCGGTCGGTCTTCCCCACGTTCCTCGTAAATTCGCGACGAACTTGTTTTCGCTGGCGACGCGTACTGCTACAGGCCGAGCGCAGTCGCCGCGAGCGTAGCGACCTGCAAACGCGTATCGGGTAGCAGCCCGTCCTCGATCAACCACACCGCCGACAAACCCGACCACGCGAGAATCCACTGCAGCAGCCGGCGGCGGTCCAGCTCCGCTGCATCGGCCACGAGCGCGACACGCCGCTCGAAGCGCACGGGATCGGCCGCAATATCGTGCGAGGGATTGCAGAACAGGTTCGCGTAGTCGAACGCGCGATCGCCGCGCAGCCCTTTCGGGTCGATCGCGAGCCAGCCGCGTTCGCCGAAATGGAGGATGTTGCCGTGATGGATGTCGCCGTGCAGGACGACTTCGTCGATGGGCGGCCCGGCCAGCAACTGGTGAGCGACCGTTGCGGAGCGGTGCAGTACGTCGCTGCCTGAGGCGTCCGACAACAGCGCATGGAACCCGTCGTGCAGCGGCACGACTGACGGCGGCTCGGAAGCACGATGCGCATGCAGCCGCGCGACGACGTCACACGCAATGCGCATCGCATCATCGTCGTGCCCCGATGCCGAATAACCGGCCAGCGTGGGCGCCGGCTGCGCGCGTTCGAGCAGGACGGCATCGCCGTCGTGCCGCCACACCTGCGCGGCGCCTTGCCCGTTCCACCAGGTCATCAGCGCATTGCCACGACGTTCTTCATCGCACGTAGCGACCTTCAGCATCGCCGGCCGCGATTGCCAGACGACGGGCAGCAGGCCGCCGCTCGCAGTCAGGATCGGGTCGCCGTCGGGAACGAGGCCCCACAGGCCGAGGTATCGATCGAACATCACGTGATGCTACAGGCGAACCGGATCGCGCGCAGCATTGTTCGCCCGACACGTGCGTCATGCGGTCGCAGATGCCACGTGAGCAGCCCCGGCACACTTTCCTAAATAAAATTTAGCCAGCCAAACTTTGGCTAAAGAATGTTCCGGTTTCGCGCCATCCCTTCGACAATGCGCGCCTTTCGTGACCAGTCGGTGCCTCTCGCGCAGCGGCCGTCACAGCATCGAAGAAGGAGCCCGACATGACCGACCACACCGCATCCCCGCCGTCGCCACCCGCGCCGCGGCCACACCGTCGCCGCGTGTGGCGCACGCTCGCGGGCGCGCTGCTCGGCCTGACGCTCGCATGCGCGGGCATCGGCACATGGACGATCCAGCGCATCTGGACGCAGTTGCCGTCCGTCGAGCACCTCGCCGTCTATCGTCCCGCGCTGCCGCTGCGGATCTTTTCGCGCGACGGCGACCTGCTGGCCGAATACGGCGTCGAGCGGCGCGAGTTCGTGCCGCTCGAACGCATCCCGTCGCTGATGCGGCAGGCGCTGCTCGCGGCCGAGGACGCGAAGTTCTACCAGCACGGCGCGGTCGATTTCGGCGGCCTCGCGCGCGCGACGTTCGCGAACGTCGTGACGGGGCAGCCGGGGCAGGGCGGCAGCACGATCACGATGCAGGTCGCGCGCAACTTCTACCTGACGCGCGACAAGGTGCTGAGCCGCAAGCTCGCCGAGATCCTGATGGCGGCCAAGCTCGAACGCGAATACAGCAAGGACAAGCTGCTCGAGCTGTACATGAACGAGATCTACCTGGGCGAGCGGGCCTACGGTTTCGCGGCGGCCGCGAACGTGTATTTCGGCAAGCCGCTCGACGCGCTGAGCGCGGGCGAGGCGGCCGTGCTCGCGGGGCTGCCGAAGGCGCCGTCCGCGTTCAACCCGGTCGTCAATCCGGCACGCGCGACCGCGCGGCGCAACTACGTGCTCGGCCGCATGCATGTGCTCGGCCAGCTCGACGACGCGACGTATCACGCGGCCGTCGACGCGCCGATCGCGCTGGCGACCACGCCGCCGCCGGGGATCATCGCGGCGCCGTACGTCGCCGAGCGCGCGCGCCGGATGATGGTCGAGCGTTTTCACGACGACGCCTACACGCTCGGCCTCGACGTGACGACGACGATCTCGATGCGCGACCAGCGCGCGGCCGAAGCGTCGCTCGAACGCACGCTGAGCCGCCAGCCGCGCGCGAAGCGCGATGCGCGCAACGGGCTCGAAGGCGCACTCGTGTCGCTCGACGCGGCCACGGGCGACATGCTCGCGCTCGTCGGCGGCGCGGATTTCAACCGCAACGTGTTCGACCATGCGCTGCAGGCGTATCGCCAGCCGGGCTCGAGCTTCAAGCCGTTCGTCTATTCGGCGGCGCTGGAAAAGGGCTACTTCCCGGGCGTGCTCGTCGACGATACGCAGCGCACGCTCACCCATGAGGAAACCGGCGCGCGGCCGTGGCGCCCGCGCAATTTCGCCAACAACTACGAGGGCTTCATTCCGGTGCGACGCGGGCTCATGCGCTCGAAGAACCTCGTTGCGGTCAGCCTGATGCAGGCCACCGACGCGCGCTACGTGCAGCAACATGCGGTGCACTTCGGTTTCGACGCGCAGCGCAATCCGGCCTCGCTGCCGCTCGCGCTCGGCGCGGGCGCCGTGACGCCGCTCGAACTGGCGAGCGCGTACAGCGTGTTCGCGAACGGCGGCACGCGGATGGAGCCGCGCCTGATCCTGTCGGTGAAGCAGCGTCACGGCGGCGCGATGTACGAGGCGACGGCGCCGGCGGGCGAGCGCGTCGTATCGGCGCGCAACGCGTTCGTGATGGACAGCATGCTGCGCGACGTCGTGAAGGCCGGCACCGCGCGCGGCGCGCTGGCGCTGCGCCGCGACGACGCGGCCGGCAAGACGGGCACGTCGAACGGCTCGAAGGACGTCTGGTTCGCCGGCTACTCGTCGGGCATCGTCGCGGTCGCGTGGCTCGGCTACGACACGCCGCGCCCGATGGGGCGTGCGACCGGCGCATCGCTCGCGCTGCCGGTCTGGCTCGACTACATGAAGACGGCCGTCGACGGGCGTACGCCGGTCGAGGCAACCCCGCCGCAGGACGTCGCGCTCGTCGACGGCGACTTCGTCTACGCCGAATACACGCGCGGCACGTGCACGGCCGACGTGCCGTCGTACATCCGCAGCCGCTTCGCGTGCGGCGCGGCGGCGGCGGCGGCCGATACGTCCGACGCGCCGGGCAACAACGGCAAGCTTGCCGAGCCGATGCCTGCCGCGGTCGACGCGGCCGAGCGCGAACGTGTGCTCGACCTGTTCCGGACGGATGACTGACGCGCATCATGCATACGCTTTATCTGATTGCAATCGTCGCGGAAGCGATGTCGGGGGCGCTGATGGGCATGCGCCGCGGGATGGATCGCTTCGGGCTCGCGCTCGTCGGCGCGGTGACGGCGCTCGGCGGCGGCACCGTGCGCGACGTGCTGCTCGGCCACTATCCGCTCGGCTGGATCGCGCATCCCGAGTACCTGGTGATCACGCTCGTCGCGGCGACCGTCGCGTCGTGGGTCGCACGGCATGTCGCGCGAATGAAGACGCTGTTCGTCACCGTCGACGCGATCGGCCTCGCGGCTTTTACGATCATCGGCTGCGACATCGGCGCGTCGACGGGCACCGCGCCGATCATCGTCGTGCTGGCCGGCGCGATCACAGGCGCGTGCGGCGGGATGCTGCGCGACCTGCTGTGCAACGAGATGCCGCTGATCCTGCGCGAGGAGTTGTACGCGAGCGTCGCGTTCGTGACGGGTGCGCTGTATGTCGGGATGCAGCACCTTGGCATCGATGCCGGGGTCGCGACGGTGGTCGCGCTCGCGGCGGGCTTCACGATGCGGATGCTCGCCGTGCGGCTCGGCTGGAAGATGCGGACGTTCGGCGCGGCGGACGTCGGGCATTGAACGGGAGGGCGTGCCGCCCGCTCGGCGCGCGGGCACGGATCAAGCCGGCCACGGCGCACCGGTGAACGCCCAGGCCGGAGCGAACGTCAGTCTGCCTGCATCACCTGGAAGACGTTGCCTTCCGGATCGATGCCGTCGTACATCGTGTACGCAAACCCGTCATAGCGCTTGAGATCTCGCACCGTCACGCCGTTGCCGGCCAGCCGCTCGCGATGCGCGCCGATGTCCTGGCCGATCGAGAACACGAATTTCACGTGGCTGGCTGCCGCACGCGCTTCCGCATGAGTCTGCACCGCGTGGCGGAACGCCGGGCCGGCGAGATGCAGCGCGAGCTCGATGGCGCCGGCACCGAGCACGACCCACTCGTGTTCGATTTCCTCGACGACGGGCAGATCGAAATACCGTTGGTAAAACGTCTTGAGCAACGCGACGTCCTGGACGTACAGGATGATGCGGGTCATGGGAAGCGGCATGTGGGCCTCCTTGAAGGGATGTGCGAGGCGCGAATGATGTGTTGTGAAAGTCGTTGCTATCGATCAAGCGTGACATCGCGCGGCGCAATGCTCATGCGACATGCGACACGCGTCCGTGCCCGCGCCGGCGCCCGCGCTAAGCGGGCACCATCACCGGCGGCGCACCGTCGCCGGTCTCCACCATCTTCACCGCGAATCCGTAGCACCGCGCGATATGCGCCGGCGTCATCACGTCGCGCGGCGTGCCGTGCGCGACGATCGTGCCGTCGGCGAGCATCGCGATCGTATCGGCATGCCGCGCGGCGAGGTTCGGATCGTGCACGATCGCGAGCACGCCGAGCTGCCATTCGCGTGCGACGGCGCGTACGGTGTCGAGCAGGCGGTGCTGATGCGAGAGATCGAGCGCGGCGGTCGGCTCGTCGAGCAGCAGGTAGCGCGGGCCGCTGTCCGTCGCTTCGTCGTCCGGCCACAGCTGCGCGAGCACACGGGCGAACTGCACGCGCGCGAGTTCGCCGCCCGACAACGTCGTGACGTCGCGGCCGACGAGTGCATCGGCCCCCGCGCGTTCGAGCGCGTACCAAGCGATGTCGCGATCGCGACGTGACGTTGCACCGCTGCGCCGTGCATGCGGATAACGGCCGAGCAGCACGATTTCGTCGACGCTGAACGGAAACGCAGGCTGCGCGGCCTGCGGCAGCACCGCGCGCAGGCATGCAAGTCGCGGCGCGTCGATGCGCGCGAGCGGTTCGCCGTTCAGCGTGATGTCGCCGGTCACGCGCACGCCGTTCGGCGCGGTGCCGCCGGTGAGTTCGCCGGTAAAGGTCTTCAGCAGCGTACTCTTGCCCGCGCCGTTGCGGCCGAGCAGCGCGGTCACGCGGCCGGGTTCGATCGACAGCGACAGGTCGCGCAGGATCGCGTTGTGCCGACGGGCAACGTCGAGGTGATGGGCGGTCAGCATGGTCGTCGTGAGAAAATGGTTAGCCGCCGAGCGCGCCGCGGCTCTTCCACAGCAGCGCCAGAAAGAACGGTGCGCCGAGCAATGCGGTCAGCACGCCGAGCGGAATTTCCGCGGGCGCGGCAACCGTGCGCGCGGCGAGATCGGCGCCGAGCGTCAGCAGCGCGCCGAGCAGCGCGGCGCCGGGCAGCACGATGCGTTGGTCGGGGCCGCATGCGAGCCGCACGCAATGCGGCGCGACGAGCCCGATGAAGCCGATGATGCCCGCGCACGACACCAGCGCGCCGACCGCGAGCGCGACCGCGACGAGCACGCGCCGCTTCAGCCGCTGCACGGGCACGCCGAGGTGCAGCGCCTCGGTTTCGCCGAGTTGCAACGCGTTCAGCGCGTCGCGTTCGCGCGCGAGCAGCAGGCAGCCGATCGCGACGCACGGCGCGACGGCTGCCAGCGCGGGCCATTGCGCGCCGCCGAGGCTGCCGAGGCTCCAGAAGGTCAGCGAGCGCAATTGCGCATCATCGGCGACGAACGTGAGGAGCCCGATCGCCGCGCCGACCAGCGCGTTGATCGCGATGCCGGCGAGCAGCAGCAGCGGCAGCGCGAGCCGGCCGCGCGATGCGGCGAGCCGGTAGACGAGCGCCGCGACCGCGAGCGCGCCCGCGAATGCGGCAACCGGCAACGCGGCCGCGTTCACGTGCGCGGCAAAGAGCGCGGGGCCGAGCACGATCATCGTCGTCGCGCCGAGCGCGGCGCCGCTCGACACGCCGACGAGCCCCGGATCGGCGAGCGGATTGCGGAACAGCGCCTGCATCGCGGCGCCGGTCGCGCCGAAGCCGCCGCCGACCAGCAACGCGAGCGCGACGCGCGGCGCGCGGATGTCGAACAGCACCGCGCGCGCCTGCTGTGCGGCCGCATCGCCGGTCAGCGCGGCCCAGGCTTGCGCGAGCGGAATGCGATACGCACCGATGCACAGGGCGACGACGGACATCGCGCACACGAGGCAGGCGAGCGCAACCAGCGCGAACGGCGCGAAGCGGCGCGACGTGCCGATGCACGCGGCGCCGGAGCGCGACGCGGGCGACGAGGCGGGGAAAGGCGAAGCGTGAGCGGGCATCGGGGCATTCCGGAATCAGGCGAGCGCATCCGACAGGCGTCGGTGCAGGGTCGTGACGGCGAGCGGCAGGCGCGGGCCGAAGCCGAGCAGGAACAGCGCGTCGAGCGATACCACGCGTTGCGCGCGGCCGGCCGGCGTCGCGCCGAAGCCGGGCGTCGCGAGCAGCGCGGCGCGGCCGCCGACGGCCGCGAGCCCTTCGTCGGAGATCAGCACGACGTCGGGCGCGGCGGCTGCCAGCGCCTCGGTCGTCAGCGGCTTGTAGTGATCGAAGCCCTGCATCGCATTGCGCGCGCCCGCGTAGCGGATCATCGCGTCGGCGGCCGTACGCTGGCCGGCGACGAGCGCCTGGTTGCCGGTGTGGTTCAGCACGAACAGCACACGCGGCGGCTGCGCGCCGCCGGGCGCGCGGCCAGCGACCGCATCGCGCGCGGCCTGCCAGTCGCGGTCGAAACGCTGCAGCAGCGCGGTGCCCGCGCCACGCACGTCGAGCGCCTGTGCGACGCCCGTGATCTTCGCGCGCACCGAATCGACGTCGTGGCGTTCGTCGAACGTGGTCACCGCGACACCGGCGCTTTTCACCTGTGCGATCGCGGTGGGCGGGCCGGCCTCCGCCGACGCGAGCACGAGATCGGGCCGCAGCGACAGCAGGCCTTCGGCCGACAGCGCGCGCTGGTAGCCGACCTTCGGCAGCCGCTTTGCGGCGTCGGGGTACGTGCAGGTCGTGTCGGCGCCGACGAGCCGGTAGCGCGGCGTCTCGGCGCCGCCGAGCGCGAACGCGGTTTCCGCGAGTGCGCCGCCGATCACGACCACGCGTTTCGGCGCGGCCTGCCCACCCTGGGCGAGCACGCTGCCGGGCAGCGCGCCCGCGAGCGCGCCGGCCGCCGCGCTCGCCAGCACCGCGCGGCGGCGCGGATCGAACGGTCGCGCGCTCACCGCGCGCCCCCGCGTGCCGCGGCCGGCAGCGTCGCGACGAGCGCGCGCCAGTCGTCGCGTTCCACCTTGCCGGGTTTGCGTTCGCCGAACAGCAGCGCGACATGGTCGCCCTGCCGGTCGAACAGCTCGAGCGACGTGACGATGCCGTCGCTCGTCGGCTTCTTCACGACCCACGCGGCGGCGATCAGGTCCTCGCGCACGTGCAGGTTGAAGCCCGGGTCGAGCACGTTGATCCATGCGCCGACCTCGCGCACGTTCGCGACGGGGCCGGTATGGATCTGGATCATTCCCGCGTTGCCGACGAACACCATGATCGGCTGGCCGCTTTGCGCCGCCTGCTGGAGCACGTGACGCAGCGCATGCGCGGTTTCGACCGGATACGCGTATTGCGGATCGGCGAGGCGCAGCGCCTGCATGCGGCTCACGCCGAAGCGCTGCGTGATGCCGAAGAACTGGTGCGTGTCGGTCATCGCGTCCCACGCGGCGCGAAAGCCCGCGACATCGATCTCGGTGTCGGCGCGCTCGGGTGTTTTCGGCGCAGCGGGCGCGACCTCGAGGCCCGGCTCCTGCGACGGCGCACGCCAGCGCTCGACGAACGCGTCGTACGCGGCGTGGTCGCTGTGCGCGCGCAGGTAGACCTTGTGGATCGCATGGCCCTGCGCGTCGAAGAACTGCAGGCTCTTCAGCGGGCCGTGCGCGGTTTCGTCGCGCACGGCGAACGCCGACACCCAGTGGCGATAGAAGATGCGCAGGTCGATATCGCCGAGCGCGAGGCCGACGGGGCCGTCATGGCTCATCTGCGCATATTCGCCATCTTTCTCGTGGACGGCCGTGTCGTTGCGCGTGAGCGCCATTACGCGGCCGAGGCGCGGCATTTCCTCGAACATCGCCGGAAAGCGCGCGTCGAGCCGCACGACGTGCTCGCCGACGAACGCGGCGAGCGCCTCGCCTTCGCTGACACCGAGCGCCTGCGCGGCGTCGCGGTTGCGCAGCTGGCGCTCGGTCTTGAGCTTGACGAACGCGTCGCGCAGCGCGGCGGCCGCGCGGGCCGGCGTGGCCGGTTGACCGGGAAGGGCGGATTGCATCATGTCGGACTCCTTCAAGTAACGGTTGGGGGAGGCAGCGCGGGCGGCGCGCATCAGAAATCCACTTTCATGCTGACGGCGACCGTGCGTCCGGATGACGTATAGGCATCGAGCACCTGCGAATCGGCCGCGATGCCGCGCACGTCCGACCAGTTCCAGTACTTGCGGTCGAACAGGTTGCGGATGCCGATCGTCGCGCTCACGTGCTTGTTGAAGCGGTAGCCGCCGCGCAGGTCGACGACCAGTGACGACGGCGGCGAGAAGCACGCCTTGTTCGAACAGTCGGACTTGTCGATGTCCTTGCCGCGCTTCGCGGCCTGGAACAGCAGGTCGGTCTGCACGTACCAGCGCTCGGTCGGCTCGTAGCGCACGCCGAACACGGCCGAGAACGGGTTGACGGTGTTGAGCGGCTGGCTGGCCGCGCCATCGTTCTGCGTCGAACCCTTCGTGAACGCCATCGCCGTCTTCAGCGTGACGCCGTTCGGCATCACCCATTCGGCGCGGCCTTCGAGGCCGTGAATGCGCGCGTCGGCGAAGTTCACGTACTGGAACACGAACGGGTCGGTTGGCCGGCCGCTGCCGGCGATCGTCGTGCGCGAGATGAAGTTGCGGTAGCGGCCCGTGAACGCGGCGGCGCTGTAGCGCACGACGCCGTAGCCGGTGCCGGCCTTGCCGCGCAGGCCGGCTTCGAACGTATCGCTCGTCTCGGGCTTCAGGTTCGGATTGCCGATCGACGTGTAGCCGTGCACCGGGTTCGAGAAGCTGCTGTTCACCTGGTCGGGCGTCGGCGCGCGGAAGCCGTGCGCGTACTGCACGTACGGAATGACCGCGGGCGTGATCTCGTAGAGCACGGCGACGCGCGGCGACAGTTCGTTCGCGCTCGTCGACACGGCCTTGCCGGTGAACAGCGGATCGTTTTCGGTCGGGCTCAGCCGGTACGTGTCGAAGCGCAGGCCCGGCGTGACGAGCAGGCGGCCGTAGCCGATCTGGTCTTGCACGAACGCGCCGAACAGCGTGTAGTCGGTGTCGGGGAACGCCTTGTTCGGGAACGCTTCGCCGACGCCCGGCACCGTGCCGTCGCGCAGGTTCGTCACGCGCGACACGCTGCCGTCGACGCCATACAGCAGCTTGTGCGCGAACGGGCCGGTCGCGAAGCCGCTTTCGGCGAACGCGGAGCCGCCGAACGTGCGCTCCTTGTACTGGTTGTCGCGCGAACGCGAAGCCGCCCTGCCGCGCGTCTCGAACGCATACTGGTCCTGCTTCGCGTCCTGATAGTAGAACTGCACGTGCGCGGACTGGAACCAGCGGAATCCATCGTCGCGGAAGTCGTAGCCGACGCTGAAGCGGTTGCGCTCGAGCCGGTCGTAGGTCGTGAGGCCGAGCGTGGTCGGCGGGCTGATCGCCGACAGCACGTCGGTGCTCACGCGGCGCTGCACCGTTTCGGCGGTGAACTTGATCGTGTCGCGCGTGGTGGGCGTCAGCACGAGCTTGCCGAGCAGCGATTCCGAATAGACGTCCTGCGGGTTCGACGTGGTGCGCAGCGTGCTCGCCGAGTTGTTGCTGCCGCGCGTGTCGACTTCGTGGCCGCGCCGGCCGTCGGCGATGATCATTCCCTGCACGCGATCGTTGCCGCCCGCGGCCGATACCGTCGCGCCGACGCTGCGATCGGCCGAGTCGTAGCTCGGCCGGAACGAGAAGTAGTAGGGCTTGTTGTAGATCGACAGCAGGTCGCGCGGATCCTTCGTGATGAAGTTCACCGCGCCGGTCAGGCCGTCGCTGCCGTAGAGCGCCGAGGCCGGCCCGCGCAGGATCTCGATGCGCTTGAGCGTGTCGAGATCGGCGTAGTCGCCGCGCCCGGCTTCGAGCGGCCCGAACGAAAACGCGTTCGGCAGGCGGATGCCGTCCTCCATCAGCAGCACGCGATTGCCTTCGAGGCCACGGATGTTGATGCTCGAATCGCCGTCCCGGCCGCCGCCGAGCGCGGCGCTGCCGGGCCGGTACGCGGTGCGGCGCACGGTGACGCCCGGCTCGTAGCGCAATGCGTCCTTGATGTTGGTGGCCTGCTGTTCCTCCAGATCCTCGTCGGTGATCACCGAGACGGACGCCGCCGTGCGGCTCGCGGCCGTGGCGGTGCGGTTGGCCGTGACGGTCACGGGGTCGAGCAGCGCCGGGTCGCCGCGCGTGGATGCGGCGACGAGGATGGCGGAAGGCGGGGTGGCGCCTTGCGGCGTCGAATCGGCGTGAGCCGAGGCGGCGGACAGGCCGAACGCGCCGAACAGCGCGGCACAGATCGGCCGCCGCGCCAGCGTATAGCAATGCACAGGTGGTCTCCCATTGATGATGACAAGCCCGGAGGCTGGCTGGGTGACGCGTTCACCTGGCTGGCCCGCCCGCGCACGGAAGGCGGCGAGCGGCGAATTGAAAGGATACTGATAACTTTACCAGTGTAAATGAGAATTATTATCAATACAAGAACGGAAAGCGGCTCGTGTGGGTGAGCGCTTACCTGCGCGGCTCGGGCGAGCCGTGGCGGGAAATTCGGGAAAAAGCGCTGGCGTGTCAGGCCAGCGCTTCGATGCGGATCAGCAGGTTGCGAGCATGCGTGATGAACGCGTCATGCGTCGCGCGATCGCCGTGGCCTTCGAGGCCGGCCTGTTCGGCGAATGCGATCTGTTCGGTGTAGAGCTCGACGAGCACACGGCGTGCGTCAGGGGGAAGCGCGCGGATCATCGATACGATCAGCAGTTCCTGCGCGCGAAGCGTGCCGGACAGCGCCTGGACGTTCATGCTGGCCTCCTCGGACGATGCGGCGGCGAGCCGCTCTTTCCATACTAGGCGGTCAGCGTATGCAGCGCAGGCGCGGTGTTGGCGAGGGGGGCGGAACGCGATTCGAAGAGGTAATCGGCTGCGCCGTTGCGCGACGCGAAACGCGCTGCGCACAGCCGGGCGCAGCGTTTCGAAGCGTGCAGGGGAGGGCGAACGGAATCAGCCGGCCGTCGTTGCGGCCTGCGCATCGCGCACGACCTGTGCGACGCGTTCGACGAACTCGACGTCGACGCTCGACAGCGCTTCGCGCTTGCCGTCGGGCATCTCGACCATCAGGCGGTACGTGACATCCTGCGTGGTCCACGCCAGATAGCCGACGACGGCGAGCATCACGCCGACGACGAGCACGGCGCTTGATCCGGCGATGCCGCCTGCGACGGCGGCGGCCACGCCGATCAGCGAGATCAGCGACGGCACGAGGCGGTTCTTCGGAATCTTGACGACATCGACCTGGCGGATGTCACGCAGTGCGAATACCTGACCGGCGGCCGACAGGCCGTTGCGCGTGATCATCACGCCACGTTCGTTGAATGCGTTTTCCATCGTGTGTTGCGTGGACGAAAACGCGCAGCGTAGCAGGTTTCATTGCAGCATCAAACGAGGCCAACTGCCGCACGATGCGTGCGGCGTGACCGAAATGCGGGAAGCGGATGAACGGGAAGGCGTTCAGAACTGCAGGCGGCCATCGCCGTAAAGCCGCCCCGGCACGTGCGAGGCGACGACTTCGGCGATCTCTTCGTCGGTCGATTCGGCCGGTACGATCTGGCGCCGCGCGGGCGCGTCGAGATGCATCGTCCATTCGACGAGCCGGTACGGGCGGCCCCACGGGCGCTGCATTTCGACCGATACGCGGCAGCTCTGGACCGGCAGCGAGTGTTGGCACGTCAGAATCGCGTGCAGATGGCTGAAAACGGTATCTTCGATCATCATGGCCTCCGATCCTGTCTTGTGGGCAATCGATGGCGGCGCCGTCGGCGGTTCAAAAAAAAAGCCGCCGATGCTCAGGCGGCCAACAGGGGGGGTGAGAGCATCCTCTCAGCCCAGAATTAAGCGAAACTTAAAAGCACATAAAAAAGCGCCCCGCGTGGAGCGGGGCGCTTCTTGCCGTCGTGATCCGCGAGTTAAGCGGACGCTTTAGAACTTGTGACGGATACCGACGCGAGCGGCGAGCTGGTTCGACGAGCCGGTGCCCGACGTGCTGAAGTAGCTCGTGCTCGAACCGATCTGCGCCTGCACGTTGTTGCCCGACGCCTTCTGGTAGATCACCAGGCCGTACACGTCCGTACGCTTGCTGAGTGCGTAGTCGAGCGCCAGGTTGCCTTGGTTCCAGTGCGCCGAGCTGCCGCTCTGCGTGGCGTTCGTGTACGTGTAGCCAGCTGCTGCCGACAGGGCCGGCGTGATCGCGTACTTCAGGCCTGCTTCGTATGCGTTGTAGAACGTGCCCGATGCGCCGGCAGCGATCGGGGTGAACTGCGTGCGCGTCCACAGGGCCCATGCGGTTGCCGGGCCGAAGACGTAGCGGCCGCCGACGCCGTACGTGCGCAGGTCGCGGATGTTGGTCAGCGCGATGTTCGCGATCGACGTCGAGAACGCCGGCGTCGACTGGCTCGGGAAGCGGATGTCCGTGTAGGCGGCGCCGAGCGAGAACGGGCCGTTTGCATAGTTCAGGCCGAAGCTGTATGCGCGCGACGAGCCGCCCGTGTTCGTGGCGCCCGTGCCCGGTGCGCCAGCGAAGTCGGTCGAGTTCGAGAAGCCGTACAACGCGCCGAACGTGAAGCCCGAGTAGTTCGCGCTCTGGAACTTCACCGAGTTGTTGATGCGGCTCGACGTGAGCTGGTCGATGTCGTTCACGTGGTACGCGTAGTTACCCGCGACCGTGTTGCCGCCCGTCGAGTAGTTCGAGCCGAGGACGTCGGTCGAGAACGAGTACTGGCGGCCGAACGTGACCGTGCCGTATTGCGACTGGCTCAGGCCGACGTAAGCCTGACGACCGAAGATCGCGCCGCCCTGGCCGATCGTGCCGTTGCCGCTGTTGAAGCCGTTTTCGAGCACGAAGATCGCCTTCAGGCCGCCACCGAGGTCTTCGGTGCCGCGCAGGCCCCAACGGCTGCCCTGGGCCACGCCGTCGTCATACTTGAACAGCTTGCCGCTGCCGGTAGCGGTCTTGCTGTGGTTCACGTAGCTGATACCTGCATCGATGACGCCGTACAGGGTCACGCTGCTTTGTGCGTGAGCTGCGCCGGTCGTTGCTGCCAGAACGGCGATGGTCAACAGTTTCTTGTTCAAAGGATTCTCCGAGCGAATAAATGGCGTGTCCAGTTGCGGTTCCGGCGCTCTCTCTGGGCGCTTTCACGGACCGGCGGCAACTTTATCGAGAGGCCACGTAATGAATATGACAGCGACTGTCATATGAAGAATGTGTGGCGTCGATGCGACACCGAATTCTGCCCGGTTGCGCTATCGGGGGTTATACCGAATTCGGCTGAGAATCGATCAGCGGCGGGAATATGCACATGAAATAAGCTTGGTTGGCGGCGTTCCGGCCCCATGCCACGATCCGTGTTCCAACAAACGACACGGGACAAGAGGACACCATGCGACGTTCATTCCTGACCGGCCTCGGCGTACTCGCCGCGGCGCTGGCATTCGCGGCGCCCGGCGCACACGCCGACCCGCAAACGCTGAAGATCGGCACGATGAGTGGCCCCGACGCGCAGATCTGGACCGAGGTGACGAAGGTCGCCGCGCGTGAAGGCCTCGCGATCAAGGTCATCGAATTCAACGACTACGTGCAGCCGAACGCGGCGCTCGATTCCGGCGATCTCGACGCGAACGGTTTCCAGCACCAGCCGTTCCTCGACAGCCAGATCAAGCAGCGTGGCTACAAGATCGTCAACGTCGGGCTCACGTACACGGCGCCGATGGGCTTCTACTCGAAGAAGCTCAAGTCGCTGAAGGACTTGCCGGCGGGCGCGAAGGTCGGGATCCAGAACGACCCGTCGAATGGCAACCGCGCGCTGCTGCTGTTGCAGAAGTACGGCGTGATCAAGCTGAAGGCGGGCGCCGGCACCAACGGCGTGAACGCGACGCCGCTCGACGTCGCCGAGAACCCGAAGAAGATCAAGATCGTCGAACTCGACGCCGCGCAGTTGCCGCGCGCGCTGCCCGATCTCGATGCCGCGTCGATCAACACCGACTACGCGGTGAAGGCCGGGCTCACGCCGGTGAAGGATGCGATCGCGATCGAGGACCTGCGCGGGCCGTACGCGAACCTGATCGCGGTGCGTGCGCAGGACAAGGACAAGCCGTGGGTGAAGAAGCTCGTCGCGGCCTATGAATCGGACGACGTGCGCAAGTTCATCGACCAGAAGTTCGGTGGCGCGATCGTGCCGGCGTTCTGAGCGCTCACGCGTGCCGCCGCCCGGCCGGATGGATCGCCCGGGCATTCCGAAAAGCAAATCGCCCGCGCAAGCGGGCGATTTCGTTGCTGCGCGCGGGTGAGCGCGGTGCGCGCCGTTCTCCGGCGCGCGGGCCGGCCGCTCAGGCCGACAGCAGCGAACCCGTGCGGATCGCGGTCGCGCCGGCAATCCGCGCGACTTCCATGCCGGCCGTCGCGAAGCGCACGATCTGGCGCGCGTACAGCACGCCCGACACGCTGCTCTTCAGCGTGACGACGCGATCGGTCAGCGGATCGACGATGTCGGCCACGGCCTGGCCGGCCTCGATCATCGCGCCGACCGGCGTGCGGAACACGATCACGCCCGACACCGGCGCGACGAGCGGATCGGTGCCCGCGAGCGGCGTGGCCGGATGCGCGAGCGGCGGCAGCGGCGCCGGCGTGCCGTCGACGACACCGCGCTCGGTCAGGTATTCGACGATCGCCTGCGCGTCCTTCTCGGCGAACTCGTACGACACGTCGCGCTCGCTGCGCAGCTCGACGGTGACGGAAATCGCGCCGTTCGGGATCGGGAAGCGGTCGCCGAAGCGGCTGCGCAGGTCCGACCAGCAGAAGCTGTGGATCTCGTCGAACGGGTTGCCGACCGAATTCAGCGCGAGCAGCGACGCCTGCGCGTCGAGATAGCGCGACAGCGGCTCGACGTCCGCCCACAGATCGGGATTTGTGTAGAGGTGCATCACCGCGTCGCTGTCGCAGTGCAGGTCGAGCACGATATCGGCGTCGAACGACAGCTTCTGCAGCGCGAGGCGCTGCGAGTCGAGCTCGGTGCGCGGCTTCTGCTCGTCGAGCGCTTCGCGCATCGCGGCGCGCACGGCGACGAGGTTGTGCTGCGCGTCGTGCGTGAGGCGGCTTTCGACGCGCGGCAGCACGAGTGCCGCGAGATCGTAGAAATTGCGGTTGAAGTTCTGCATCGAGCCGAGCTCGAAGCGGCCGAGGTGATCGCCGAACACGTGCTGCGACAGGCCGATCGGGTTCGGCACGGGCACGATGACGACTTCGCCGCGCAGCTTGCCGGCCGTCTCGAGCGCCGCGATCTTGCGGCGCAGCAGCGTGGCGACCAGCATGCCGGGCAGTTCGTCCGCATGCAGCGACGACTGGATATAGACCTTCTTGCCGCCGCGCGGGCCGTAGTGAAAGCTCGTGATGTGGCGTTCGGTACCGACGGCGGGGGAAATCAGCGGATGGGTCTGCGTTTGCATGATGGGGGTGCGGCGCAGCCGCGAATGATCCGGTGTGCGTGGAGGATCGATTGTACGTTGCCCCCTCGCCGCCATCAAACCGGCGCCAGAGCACGTCGATTTTCTTTGAGAATCATCAGGTTGGCGCAGAAAAAATAACGCAGCCGGCGCCGCGCGCGTAAAAAAAACGGGCTCCTTGCGGAGCCCGTTCGTGCCGAAGCGAAGCGTGCCTTCGCTGGCGGATTACTTGCCGTAGACGTCGAAATCGAAGTACTTCTTCGCGATCTTGTCGTACGTGCCGTCTTTGCGCATGCCGGCGATCGCGCCGTCGATCTTCGCCTTCAGGTCGGTGTCTTCCTTGCGCAGGCCGATGCCGGCGCCGTTGCCGAGCGTCTTCGGATCGTCGATGTCCTTGCCGGCGAAATCGAAGTTCGCGCCGCGCGGGGTCTTCAGGAAGCCGATTTCAGCCTGCACCGCGTCCTGCAGCGCGCCGTCCAGACGGCCCGAGATCAGGTCGGCGTAGACCTGGTCCTGGTTCTGGTAAGGCACGACGTTCACGCCCTTCGAGGCCCAGTAAGTCTTCGCATAGGTTTCCTGGATCGTGCCCTGCTCGACGCCGACCGACTTGCCCTTCAGCGATTCGGCCGTCGGCATCAGGCCGGCGCCCTTCTTCGCGACGAGGCGCGTCGGCGTGTTGAACAGTTTCGCCGAGAAGGCGATCTGTTCCTCGCGCGCCGGCGTCATCGACATCGACGACAGCACGCCGTCGAACTTGCGGGCCTTCAGTGCCGGAATCATGCCGTCGAAGTCGTTTTCGATCCACACGCACTTCGCGTTCATGCGGCGGCAGATTTCGTTGCCGAGGTCGACGTCGAACCCGACCACCTTGCCGTCAGCGCCTTTCGATTCGAAAGGCGGGTAGCTTGCGTCGACGCCGAACCGCACGGTCGTCCAGTCCTTCGCATACGCGGTGCCTGCCGATACGGCGAGCAGGGCTACGGTCACAGCCGCAAGAATCTTTTTCACTCGGTGACTCCTCGTTTTGTTCGATGGGTGCGCGGTTGTGCCGCGCCGTAAGCCTTCGGCCCGGCGCGGCTTCGCGACAGGCTGTCCGTTTCGCCCACCCGATGCGGGCGTGCGACGTGCGCAAGATTATCAAGACAAAATACCGGCAGGGCGCCTAGGACAAGCCCCGATACCGGGCCCGGCGGCGGCGCGCGGGGGTGCCGCCGTTTCAGACACAGGAACGATTCAGCCGAGCGTTTCGTTGACCGCGCGCTGCAGGCACGTGATGAATTGCGTGACGGCCGGCGTGGGCAGCAGGTCGCGCCGCGAGATGATCGACAGGTCGAAGCGCGGCATGCTTTCCTCGAGTTCGGCCGTGCGGATGCCGAGCGGCGCGACCATCGCGGCGAGCGGGCGCGTGAAGCAGCCGATCACGTCCGAGCGCGCGACGAGCCCGAGCGTCACCGCGAACGACATCGGCGATCGCAGCAGGCGCTTCGGCAGCGGCAGCCCGCGCGCCTCGAACATCCCGACCATCACGCTGTGCGGAAACTGCTCGGCGCCGACGGTGACGATCCACTCGGCGTCGAGCAATTCCTCTAACCGGCGCGCATGCGCAAGCGGGTGGCCTTCGCGCATCACGATGGAGAATTCGGTCGACAGCAGCGGCGATTGCGTGAAGTCGCGGTCGAGCGCGGGCACATGGTGCATTGCAGCGACGTCGAGCGTGCCGTTGCGCAACTGCGTGAGCGCGTCGGGCACCGTCACTTCCACCAGATGCAGGCTGACGTTCGGCATCGTCCGGCGGAACGCCGTCACTGCGTGCGGCAGCGCCGTCAGCGCGATCGACGGCATCGTGCCGACCGCGACGCGCCCCGACATCTCGCCTTTCACCTGCTCGACGGCCTCGACCGTGCGGCGGATGTCGCCGAGCAGCTGCTCGGCGCGCGGCAGCAGCGCCTGGCCGCACGCGGTCAGCTCGACGCCGCGCACGCTGCGCGCGAGCAGCTCCGCGTTGAGCGCGGTTTCGAGCTCGCGGATCGTATGCGTGATCGCGGGCTGCGTGACGCCGAGTTCGCGCGCGGCGGCGCGCAGGCTCTTGAGATGCGCGGCGGAGACGAACGCCTGGAGCTGCGCGATGTTCAGGGGATTGCGGATGCGGGTCATCGGTCGGGTCGGGTTAGCGTGATTCTGTGGCGGGCGACGAGGTATGGCGGCATTCTGTAGCGATCCTGACGGTTGCGTGCGCATGGTTTGCGCCACGGGGGTGACGTATCGCGAGCCGGGGCGCTGCGTGGCTTTCGTTGAAGCTCGCGGTCTTCGTCGCGCGGTCGGTGCTGCACGGGATGCTGGCCGGCACGCTGCGGCGCATGGAGCGCGACGATCTCGTCGTCGCGCCGGCGCCCTGGCTCGGGCAGGCGGCAGGGGCGGTCGTGATTGCGACGGCAATCGTCGTCGAGTTCGTCGTGATCAAGTCGTTTTGATGTGCAGGCCGGTGCGAATCGGCCATCGGCAGAGGCAGTCGCTACGCCAGCGCCATCTCGACCGCCGTCAGCGTGCGGCGCCGAATCCAGCCGCTCGCCATCCGGATCGCGAGCCAGTACGGCATGAACAGCAGCCGCGTGCGGGCGGTCGGGCAATGCACGAAGGTTTCGGTGCGCAGCAGGTGCGCGCCCGACGCGAGCCCGACGACTTCGAAGCACAGCACCAGCTTCGCATCGCGCGGGTCGTCGTGCTGCACGAACGCCGCCGCGTCGGCGATCTTGAGCACGCCGAGGTCGGGACGCCAGAAGCGGCCGATCAGGCCGAGCGACAGCGACGTTTCGTCGCGATGCAGCAGCGTGAATGCGTGGAGGCCGAAGCGTTCGCGTTCGACTCGCGGGGTGCCGTGGCGCAGCGATGCGGCAACGGTTGCCGGGAATTCGCGGACGTTGAGCAGCGCATCGACGACCGGATCCGTGCGCATGTCGAGCGTGGAGACCGTGTCGATGATGCGCGCCGGCGCGGCATCGATCGGCCTCGATTCGTGCACTTCATGGAAGCCGAACGACGGGATGAACGGCGGCTTGCGCGCCGAGGTCCGGGTGCTCGATTCGGAGACGATGCCGAGCGCGTCCATGGGGGCTCCTGAAGGCAAAGTGCGATCGTAGCACCGGGTGCGGATTCGCGCGCGCCGTTTACGCAATGCGCGCGCGCTGCGCGCATCAACAAAAAAAGCCCGGAAACTTGCGTTCGCAGGCCCGGAGACCATCAACGACGATAGTGGAGGAGACGATGTCGTCCCGATGCGCGCCGTCCTTCTGCTGGCGACGTCGCGCACGATTCGCGGTCAGATCGCCCAGCCGCCGAGATAGAACGTGACGAGCACGGCCGCGATGAGCACGGTGCCGACGTTGAGCTTGCGGAATTCGCCGCTGGCGATGCGCCCGATCACGAGCGTCGAGAAGCCGAGCATGATGCCCGTCACGATGTTCGCGGTCAGTACGATGAACACCGCGCACACGAGGCCCGACATCGCGTCGACCATGTCGTCCATGTGCAGCTTGCTCACGCTGCCGAGCATCAGCAGGCCGACGTACATCAGCGCCGGTGCCGTGGCGTACGACGGCACGAGGCCCGCGAGCGGCGAGAAGAACATCACGACGAGGAACAGCAGGCCGACCACGGCGGCCGCGAGGCCCGTCTTCGCGCCCGCGGCCACGCCGACGCTCGACTCGATGTAGGCCGCCGCCGGCGCGCCGCCGAGGATGCCGGAGAAGATCGAGCTGAGCGAATCGGCGGTCAGCGCACGGCCGCCGTTGATGATGCGACCGTTCTCGTCGAGCTGGCCGGCCTGCCCCGCAACTGCGCGGATCGTGCCCGTCGCGTCGAACACGGCGGTCATCACCAGCGCGAGCACGCTCGGCAGCACGGCCATCGACAGCGCACCCTTGATGTCCATCGCGCCGATCAGCGACGCATGGCCCGGTGCGCTCAGCGACGGCAGCGCGAAGATGCCGTGGTACTTCACGTTCGGATCGAAGATCAGGCCGAACACCGAGATCGCGATCACGACGAGCAGGATGCCGCCCGGCACGCGACGCTTTTCGAGGCCGAAGATCGCGGCGAGGCCGATGACCGACATGATCACCGGGAACGCGGTGATCTGGCCGAGCGAGACCGGCAGGCCGGCGCCCGGGTTCTTGATCACGAGGCCGACGTCGTTCGATGCGATCAGCAGCAGGAACAGGCCGATGCCGATCCCGGTGCCGTGCGCGACGCCCGCGGGCAGGTTGCGCAAAATCCACGAACGCACGCCGGTGACGGAAATGCCGGTGAACACGAGGCCCATCAGGAACACGGCGCCGAGCGCGACCGTCGGCGACAGCCCCTTGCCGAGCACGAGGCCGAACGCGGTGAACGCGGTCAGCGAGATCGCGCAGCCGATCGCGATCGGCAGCTTCGCCCACAGGCCCATCAGCAGCGAACCGAACGCGGTGGTGAGGCAGACCGCGACGAACACGGCACTCGTGTCGAAGCCGGCCTTGCCGAACATGCCGGGAACGACGAACACGGAATAGACCATCGCGAGGAAGGTCGTGACGCCGGCAATGATCTCGCGGCGCTGCGTGCTGCCGCGCGACGAAATGCCGAAGTACCGGTCGATGACTCCCTTGGTGCCAAAGTCAGTTTCTTCCGCGCCGACGCCGACCGTCGGCTGCACCGGGGTATCACTCATGAGCTTGCTCCTTTATCAGCATGCTGAAACGGCCCGTAGCGAGCCGTCGTCAGGGTGTCTCGTATCTAGTTGGGATTGTCGGCAACGTCGTGGGGACGAATGACGCGTGATCCGTGTCGTTACGTGCGAATCGAAACGATCGCGAGGGTGTCGCGTCGTGCGACGCGTTATGGTGTCGACCCCGTCACGTGCGCTTTGCCGTAGCGAAGGTTAGGCGAACCGCCCATCACGTCCCATTGGGGGATGAGCATGCAGCGCATGTCTCAGCGCTTATATCGGCGTGCAACGGGGCTCCGTCGTGACGACACGCGTGTATACGCCTAGTTCGAATCCGTTAAGGCGATTATTTGAATGCGGGGTCGACGGGGTGGGGGGAAGCGGGGGAGGCATCGAAAATTACAAATGTCTTGCATGGCAGCCGGGCAGGCCGGTGGAAACGGGAGCCGGGGACGGCGTTCGACGCCACGCGCAACCTGCATCCGGACGATATCGCCATCGCGCGGGCGGTTCTCGTCGTCGCCCCGGCCTCAATGGTGCGCGAGATGGTCGAGATAGGCGCAGAACATGTCGGCCATCGCGTTCGAATATGCGTCGATTTCGTCGGGCGAGCGCGCGCTTTCCGAAAACGCCTTGCCCGCCGTGGTGAGCGTGGTGGTGATCAGGTCGCACGCGAGCGCGCGCGTGGCCGCCGGCGCATTCGGCAGCGCCTCCCGCATGAACGCCTGGAAGATGCGGTTGCCGGCCGCCTTGGCTTCCTGCGCCTCGGGCGCGTCGCGATAGAGCGGCGCGGCGTCGTCGAGCGCGATGCGCATCCGCGCCTCGTCGCATTCCGAGCGGATGAACGCGTGAACGGCCGTGCGCAGCCGCTCGGGCGGCGTCCGGTTCACGTCCTCCAGCATCCCGCGCAGCATCTCGGCCGTCTGCCGCCACTCGTCGTGCTGCAGCCGGAACAGTACGGCCGCCTTGTTCGGGAAGTACTGGTACAGCGAGCCGACGCTCACGCCGGCGCGTTCCGCGACCCGCGCCATCGTGAAGCGCTGCGCGCCTTCGCTCGCCAAAACCTGAACAGCGGCCTGCAGGACGTCCTCGACGAGCCGGGTGGAGCGGGCCTGCCGAGGCTGTTTGCGCGTGGCAATCCGGGTGTTCGGGCGGTCGGTCATGAGCGATGTGCCAATGCGAATAGTAAAACCTGAATACTTCGTCATATTCTAATCGGGTGCAACGACGCACTCAACCCGAACCCGGAGATTCGCATGACCACCCTGACGCTCGACCCGCTGGCTTCGCTGCTGGCCCGCCTGTTCGACGAAGCCGACGCCGCGTCGCCCGCGACGAGCCCGGACTTCGCCCGCCTGTCGCGCGACGAGCAAGCGCGGCTGATGCGCAGCAAGACCGACTACACCGATCTGTATGCGCGCCTGAAGGACTATCCGCTTGCCGTGTCCCGCGAGACGGGCATGCTGCTGTACATGCTCGCGCGCAGCGGCGGTGCGCAGTCGATCGTCGAATTCGGTACGTCGTTCGGCATTTCGACGCTGCATCTGGCGGCCGCGCTGCGCGACAACGGCGGGGGCCGGCTGATCACGAGCGAATTCGAGCCGTCGAAGGTCGTGCGGGCGCGGGCGAACCTGAGTGCGGCAGGGCTTGCCGATCTCGTGGAGATTCGCGAGGGCGATGCGCTGCGCACGCTGGCCGCCGATTTACCGGATTCGGTCGACCTGTTGCTGCTCGACGGTGCGAAGGCGCTGTATCCCGAGGTCCTTGCACTCGTCGAGCAGCGGTTGCGGCCCGGTGCGTTCGTCGTTGCCGACAATGCCGAATACAGCCCCGACTATCTCGCTTACGTGCGCTCGCTGGAGAACGGCTATCTGTCGGTTCCGTTTGGCGGCGATGTCGAGCTGTCGATGCGGATCGGCTGAGCGCAGCGCGACCTGAATGCCGGTTGCATCCGTTGATCAAGGATAGGATGACTGATCAATCCGTCGCATGTCGGACACCACCGCGACGGTGCCCGGCGCGTCGAGCGCCGTCGTGCGTTATTTCAGGAACACGTAGCGCGCGAAATACGGGAAGCGGCCGACCGCATGCTCGGTCGGGCACCCTGCATCCGGCGGTGTGCCGCCCACGGTATCGAGCCGCTGCACGAAGCGCACGCCGGCGAGCGTGCCGGTCGCGCCCGTTGCGGCCGGCGTCGCGGCGAGCAGGAGTTGCGGAATGCTTCCGGCGCGCGCGCTCGGCGCTTCCGCGAGTTTCTTGCCGGTGATGCGGCTGCCGTCGAGCGCTTCCCACGACGGCCCCGCGCCGTGCCGGACCACGAGCGTGCCGCTCGCGTCGAACAGCATCGCCTCCGGGCGCTGGAATGTCCACGCGAGCCGATGGTCGTGATCGTATTCGCACGCATAGATCTGCACGCCGGTCGCGGTGGTCGACAGCACGGCCGTCGCGGGTTCGGGCGGCGTGAGACCGGCGTCGGCATACGCTGGCGCCGTGCAGGCCGCAAATGAAACGCCGGCTACGAGGGCCAGCAGCATGTCGCGTGTCGGGGAGCGGCTTGGCATGGCGGGCGTCCTTTCAGGTCAGGGGCACGGGGCGGAGTCGATCCCGTAAAGGCTAGACGCCGATCGTACAGGCCGCCATTCGGAAATGGCAATCGCGACGATAGCCGCCGCGGATGCACGCGGTTGCGCGGGCGCATGCTGCGACGCAACCGCGCGCCATTACGCGCCTGCCGGCGTTGGTGCATGCGCGGCAATCAGGTGCCCGGCCTTCAGCACATCCCACAGTTCGGACGGAATCGACACCGCCGCGAGACGCAGGTTGTCGTCGATGCGATCGGGCCGGCTCGCGCCGGGGATCGCGGCCGTGACGGCCGGGTGCGCGAGCGAGAATTGCAGCGCCGCCGCGCGGACATCGACGCCGAATCGTTCGCAGATCTGGCGGATGCGCGCAACGCGGTCGAGCATGGCCTGCGTGGCCGGCTGATACTCGTAATGGGTTCCGCCCGCCAGCACACCGGAGTTGTACGGGCCGCCCACGATGATGCCGAGCCCGCGCGCCGCGCTTTCCGGCATCAGCCGTTCGAGCGCGCCTGCATGGTCGAGCAGCGTGTAGCGCCCGGCGAGCAGGAAACCGTCCGGGTCCGCGCGTTCGAGTGCGAGTTCGCACGGCTCGATGCGGTTCACGCCGAGGCCCCAGCCGCGGATCACCTTCTCGTCGCGCAGCCGCGTGAGCGCCCGGGCCGCGCCCGACATCGCGACGTCGAACACGTCGCGCCACGCGTCGCCGTGAAAATCGACGGCCGGATCGTGAATCCACACGGTGTCGAGCCGGTCGGTGCGCAGCCGCTCGAGGCTCGCGTCGATCGAGCGCAGCGTGCCGTCTTCGGTGTAGTCGTAGACGATCCTGTTCGGCAGCCCGTGGCGGAACAGGCCGCCCTTTTCGCCGAGATCGCGTTGCGACGCGTCCTCGTGTTCGTCGAGTACGAGCCGGCCGACCTTGGTGCCGAGCGAATACGCGTCGCGCGGACGTCCCGCAAGCGCTTCGCCGAGACGCAGCTCGGCGAGGCCGGCGCCGTACAGCGGCGCGGCGTCGAAATAGCGGATACCGCTTTCCCACGCCGCGTCGACCGTGGCCAGCGCCTCTTCGTGCGGGATGTCCCGGTACATGTTGCCCAGCGGCGCGGTGCCGAAACCCAGGCGGGAAGGGAGCGTGATTCTCATGAGCAGTCTCGGGTATGCCGGCTCAGGCCGCGGCCTGCGCCAGCGTCGGATAGTCGGTCAGGCCGCGCTCGCCGCCGCCGAACAGCGTGGCGCGGTCGTGCGGCGCGAGCGCCGCGCCGGTGCGCAGCCGCTCGGGCAGGTCGGGGTTCGCGACGAACGGGCGGCCAAACGCGACGAGGTCGGCCCAGCCGGCGGCGATCGCGTCGCGCGCGCGCTCGGCGGTGTATGCGCCAGCGTAGATCAGCACGCCCGGGTACGCGGCGCGCAGTTGCTGCTTGAATGCGACCGGCATCAGCGGCGCGTCGTCCCAGTCGGCTTCCGCGATGTGCAGGTAGCCGACACCGAGTTCGCCGAGCAGCGTCGCAGCGGCGAGGTAGGTCGCTTCCGGATCGTCGTCGACGCAGCCGTTCAGCGTCGTCAGCGGCGCGAGGCGGATGCCGACGCGCGATGCATCGCCCGTGCCTTCGATCAGCGCCTGCGTGACTTCGCGCAGGAAGCGCAGCCGGTTTTCGAGCGAGCCGCCGTACGCGTCGGTGCGCGTGTTCGCATTCGAGTCGATGAACTGGTTCACGAGATAGCCGTTCGCGCCGTGCAGCTCGACGCCGTCGAAGCCGGCCTCGATCGCGTGGCGCGCGGCGGCGCGGTACTGATCGACGATCTCGCGGATCTCGTCGATCGTCAGCGCGCGCGGCTCGGACGCCTGCACGAAGCCCGGCGTGCGGCCGTCTTCACCGGCCACGAACACGTTCACGCCTTTCGCCTGCAGCGGCGACGACGACACCGGCTGCTGGCCGCCGAGCAGGCTCGTGTGGCTCAGCCGGCCGACGTGCCACAGCTGCGCGAAGATGCGGCCGTGCGCGGCATGCACGGCCTCCGTCACCTTGCGCCAGCCGGCCACCTGCGACGGCGTGTGTATGCCGGGCGTCCACGCGTAGCCCTTGCCGAGCGGTGCGATATAGGTGCCTTCGCTGACGATCAGGCCGGCGCTCGCGCGCTGCGCGTAATACGCGGCCATCAGTTCGTTGGCTTCGTCGCCGGGCTGGCTCGCGCGCGAGCGCGTCATCGGCGGCATCACGATGCGGTTCGGCAGCGTCAGCGCGCCGAGTCGCAGCGGTTGAAAAAGCGGGTCCTGGGTCATGGGGATGTCCTGTCGGTGCCGCGGCCTGCGGGCCTCGGCGGATCAAAAGAGGCGTGGCGCATTCAGTCCCACGCCGGTGCGAGGCCGGCCGGATCGACTTCGCGGCCGTTGCGTTCGAGCGCGGCGATCTGCGCCATGTCTTCGTCGGTCAGGCGCAGCGTCTGCGCGAGCAGGTTGCTCGCGAGGTTCTCGCGCTTCGTCGACGACGGGATCACCGAGTAGCCGAGCTGCAATGCCCACGCGAGCGCGACCTGCGCGGGCGTCGCGTCGTGACGCCGCGCGATCGCACCGATCACCGGATTGCCGAGCACCTTGCCGTACGCGAGCGTCATGTACGACGTGACGTGGATGCCTTCGGCGTTCAGGAACTCGACGAGCTTGCGGTTCTGCAGGTACGGGCTCAGCTCGATCTGGTTCGTCGCGATCGCATCCTTGCCGACGGCCGCGATCGCCTGCTTCGTCAGTGCGATGTTGAAGTTCGAGATGCCGATCCGGCGCGTGAGGCCCTGCGCCTTCGCATCGGCGAGCGCGGTCATGAACGTGTCGAGCGCGACGCCGTTGTCGGGGGCCGGCCAGTGGATCAGCGTCAGGTCGACATGGTCGGTGCGCAGCTTGCGCAGGCTTTCCTCGAGGCTTGGCACGAGCTTGTCCGGCGCGTAGTTGTCGACCCAGATCTTGGTCGTGAGGAACAGGTCATCGCGGGCCACGCCCGAGGCGGCGATCGCTTCGCCGACTTCGGCTTCGTTGCCGTAGATCTGCGCGGTGTCGATCGCGCGGTAGCCGACTTCGAGACCATTGCGCACCGAGTCGATGACAACCTGGCCTTGCAGGCGGAAGGTACCGAGGCCGAATGCGGGAATCTTGCTCATCATCTGCTCCTGGGAGAATGGAACGGGTTCGATATGGAAGTCATTCTGGCGTTTTGGATTGGTGAGATAAACGCCGTTTCAAGTCAAAAATATTTGATCTGAAATCAAGTATCCGGCGTGGTGGCCACGGGCTCTATGCGGCGGGGGCGTACACCGGCACGTCGCGCACCCGGCGCGCACGGAGGCCAAGCGTGTCGGCGCGTTGCGCGAGCGTCGCGTGGCGAGCGAGGCCGGGTACGCCGGGGCGGCGGCCGTCACCGTCGTACGCGTTGAGCGTGGTGAGGCCGTCTCAGCGCACGTCGAACGTCTTGCCGGCGAACGGCGGGCGCGAGGGCGATGCGTTCACGTGTGCAAATTCCTGCAACGAGATGGCGTTCAGTGCGCGAGCTGAACCGGTTCGGCCGTGCGCTCCGGCAGGCCCGCGCTGCGGTCGAGTCGGCCGCTCAGCGCGGTGAGCGCGAATGCGCCGAGCGTGACGGCTGCCGCGATCCACGGCGTATGGCCGAGGCCGACATGCGCGACGATCGCGCCACCGAGTGCCGAGCCGCCCGCGACGCCGAGGTTGAACGCGGCGATGTTGAAACCGGACGCGACGTCGGTGGCGTCGGGCGCGAAGTGCCGCGCCTGCTTGACGACGTACACCTGCAGGCCCGGCACGTTGCCGAATGCCACCGCGCCCCACGCAAGCATCGTCAGCACGGCGAGCCATTTGACGTGGATCGTGAAGGTGAGCGCGAGCAGCACGATCGCGAGCAGCAGGAAGATCCGCTTGAGCGCCTTCACGGGGCCGGCGCTATCCGCGAGCTTGCCGCCCCACACGTTGCCGAACGCGACCGACACGCCGTAGCCGACGAGTACGAGGCTGACCTGCGACGGCGTGAAGCCGGCGATCTGCTCGAGCAGCGGTGCCATGTACGTGAACGCGATCAGCGAGCCGCCGTAGCCGACGGCGGTCATCGCATAGACCAGCAGCAGGCGCGGCTGCGCGAGCACGCGGAACTGGCGGGCGAGCGGCGCCGGCGCCGTTTGCCGCAACCCGCGCGGCACGAACGCGACTGCGCCGACGAACGCGACGAGGCCGAACAGCGCGACAACCAGAAACGTTGCGCGCCAGCCGAAGTGCTGGCCGATGAAGGTGCCGAGCGGAATGCCGGCGACGAACGCGACCGTCATCCCGCTGAACATCGTCGCGATCGCGCTGGCGGCCTTTTCCTTTGGCACGAGCGTGGTCGCGATGATCGAGCCGACCGAGAAGAACACGCCGTGGGCGAGGCCGGTGAGGATGCGCGCGACGATCAGCGATTCGTAGCCGGGCGCCTGCCACGCGACGAGGTTGCCGACGGTAAACAGCGCCATCAGCGCCGCGAGGAGTGTCTTGCGCGGCACGCGGCCGGTGAGCGCGGTGAGGAGCGGCGCGCCGATCGCGACGCTCAGCGCGTAAAGACTGACGAGCAGGCCGGCGGACGGCAGGCTGACGCCGAGGTCGGCGCCGATCGTCGGGATCAGCCCGACGATCACGAATTCGGTGGTACCGATGGCGAATGCGCTGATGGTCAGCGCAAGCAGGGCGAGTGGCATGATGGATGCTCCAGGGTCCGGTGAGGATGGAGCGCAGTGTGCCGCCTTTACTTTTGCTGAAAAACGGGGCTATAAACCAAATTGTTTTGATTTGAAATCAAGAATGAGGCGATGAAGATTACGCTCGACGAACTCCAGGCCTTTGCCGCCGTGGTCGATTCCGGTTCGATCACGGCGGCCGCGCAGCAGCTCGACCTCACGGTGTCGGCGACGAGCCGCACGCTCGGGCGGCTCGAGGAGAAGCTGAAGACCACGCTGTTGCGCCGGACCACGCGCCGGCTCGAACTGACCGAGGAAGGGCGCGCGTTCCTGCAGGACGCGCGCGCGATCATCGAATCGGTCGAGACGGCGGAAGAGCAGATGCTCGCGCGGCGCGAGATGCCGTCGGGGCGGCTGCGCGTCGATGCGGCGACGCCGTTCATGCTGCACGTGATCGTGCCGCTCGTGCGCGGCTACCGCGAACGCTTCCCGAAAGTCGAGCTGGAGCTGAACAGCAACGAGGGCATCATCGACCTGCTGGAGCGGCGCACCGACGTCGCGTTCCGGATCGGCCGGCTGAAGGATTCGACGCTGCACAGCCGGCGCGTCGGCACCAGCCGGATACGCATCCTTGCAAGTCCCGGATATGTTGCCGCGCACGGCCAGCCGCGCAAGGTGGAGGATCTCGACAAGCACACGCTGCTCGGCTTCACGCAGCCCGAATCGCTGAACGTGTGGCCGATCCTCGGCACCGACGGCGAGCCGCGCCGCATCGAGCCGGACATCCGGTCGTCGAGCGGCGAGACGCTGCGGCAGCTCGCGCTCGATGGCGCGGGCGTCGTCTGCCTGTCGGATTTCATGACGGCGCAGGATCGCGACGCGGGGCGGCTCGTGCAGGTGCTCGCGCGCCAGACGCTCGAGGTCGAGCAGCCGATCCACGCGGTGTACTACCGCAATACCGCGATCTCGTCGCGGATCGCGTCGTTCGTCGACTACCTGATCGAGGCGCTGGGCGGCAGCGGCAACGATGTGCCGGGGCGGCGCAAGGCTGCATCGTGGATGGAGCCGCGCTAGGCGGCGGGAACGACGGGGCGGGTCATGCCCCGTGCGATCTGACGCGCGATCCGGCGTGCCGTACCCCGGCACGCCGTCGCGTGGCGGTTACGCCTCTTCGGACCAGGACATCCCGTCGCGCGCGAGCAGCGCCGACGAAGCCGCGGGCCCGAACGTGCCGGCCGTGTACAGGCGCGGCCGGTCGCCGAGCTGCTTCCAGCCGTCGAGGATCGGCTCGACCCACGACCATGCGGCTTCGAGCTCGTCGCGGCGCATGAAGTGCGTGAGGCGACCGCGGATCACGTCGATCAGCAGCCGCTCGTACGCTTCCGCGCGCCGCTCCGGAATCGCCTGCTGCAGGTCGAGGTTCAGGCTCACGGGCACCATGTTCATGCCGCTGCCCGGTTCCTTCGCGAGCATCTGCAGCTGGATCGACTCTTCCGGCTGGAGCTGGATCACGAGACGGTTGCTGTAGTGGCGCGGGCCGGTCGGGATGATCGAGAACGGCATGTCGGCGAACTCGATCACGATTTCCGACTGGCGGCGCTGCAGCCGCTTGCCGGTGCGCAGGAAGAACGGCACGTTCGCCCAGCGCCAGTTGTTGATGTGCGCGCGCAGCGCGACGAAGGTTTCCGCGCGGCTGTCCGCCGGCACGTTGTCTTCCTCGAGATAGCCCTTCACCGGCTGGCCGTCGACCGCGCCGGCCGTGTACTGGCCGCGCACCGTGTCGCGCGCGACGTCGGCCACCGCCATCGGCCGCAGCGAGCGCAGCACTTTCAGCTTCTCGTCGCGCACCGCGTCCGGGTCGAGCGACACCGGCGGTTCCATCGCGACGATGCACAGCAGCTGCAGCAGGTGGTTCTGCACCATGTCGCGCAGCGCGCCGGTATGGTCGTAGAAGCCCGCGCGGCTGCCGACGCCCACCGTCTCCGCCACCGTGATCTGCACGCTGCGGATGCTCGGCGCCTGCCACAGCGGCCCGAAGATCGGGTTGCCGAAGCGCAGCACCATCAGGTTCTGCACGGTTTCCTTGCCGAGATAGTGGTCGATCCGATAGATCTGCGATTCCTCGAAGTGCTTGCCGACCGCATCGTTGATCGCCTTCGCGGACGCGAGATCGTGGCCGAGCGGCTTTTCGAGGACGACGCGCGAATGCTTGTCGACGAGATGGGCGGCCGACAGGTTGTCGCAGATGGTGGTGAACAGCTCCGGCGACGTCGACAGGTAGAACACGCGGATCGCATCGCCGCGCGCCGCTTCCGCGAGCCGCAGGTAGTCGTCCGGCGCGTTCACGTCGATCAGCACGTACTTGAACAGGTCGAGGAAACGGCTCCACGCCTGCGGGTCGAACGCCTTTTCGTCGATGAACGGGCGTGACTGCTCGTCCATGAACTTGCGATAGCCGTCGATGCCCCAGTCGCGGCGGCCGACCGCGATGATGCGCGTCTCGGGCGGAAGGTTGCAGTGCAGGTGCGCCATGTACAGCGCGGGCAACAGCTTGCGGGCGGCCAGGTCGCCGCCGCCGCCGAAGATGATCATGTCGACGGGCCGGTCGGCTCCGGTCTGGGTAGGCTGATTCGTCATGGGAGGTTCGCGGTTTGAAACGGTGAACATGAAACGAACGTCGAGGTACCGGGCGCCGATACGAGAACGCACCCGTACGTGAAAACACTAATAGTGCACGGTTTTGATGGATTGCGCATGCGTTCTGCTCGGCGTTGTTTACGTCGATCGCGGAAATGGCGATGGAGTCGATCGCGCGCGATCCGGCGCGGGCCGATGCGTACCGGGAGGCCGGGTTTCGCGCGTTGTGGGCCGTGTTGCACGCGGTATAAGTCACGAGTTGCCGTCGAGGCGGCGTGTGCGGTTGGACGTTCGCGTGCCGCGGCGATGACGGGCAGCGGGTTTCAGGCGGGGCGAAGGTACTCAGCGTCCCAGCGCGTAGAACTCCGCATTCGGCCGCATGTTCGTCACGTTCGCGATGCGGTTGGACATGGCGAAGAACGCCGAGATCGCCATGATGTCCCACACGTCTTCTTCGACGAAGCCATGCGCGTTGAGCGCGTCGAAGTCTGCTTCTCCAACCTGATGCGCGGCCTGCGATACCTTCATCGCGAAGTCGAGCATCGCCTTCTGCCGGGCGGTGATGTCGGCCTTGCGGTAGTTGGTGGCGACCTGGTCGGCGATCAGCGGATCCTTCGCGCGAATGCGCAGGATCGCACCGTGCGCGATCACGCAGTACTGGCACTGGTTCACGCTGCTGGTGGCCACGACGATCATCTCGCGCTCGGCCTTGCTCAGGTTGCCCGGTTTGTCCATCAGCGCGTCGTGGTAAGCCATGAACGCGCGAAACTCGTCGGGACGATGCGCGAGTGTCAGGAACACGTTCGGGATGAAGCCCGACTTTTCCTGAACGGCCGCGATGCGTTCGCGAATGTCCTCGGGCAAATCGTCGAGCGCGGGCACGGGAAAGCGGCTGATGGCGGCGGGGTTCGGGGCGGTCATGAGGTCTCCTGGATAAAGTGGCGCGGGTGCGCTCGATGCGCGAGCCACCGGCCTGGAAAAGATACGCCGGTGGCCGTCAGCGGCGTCACGCGTTGACGTCGACGACGATGCGGCCGCGAACCTTGCCGGCGATCAATTCCCCTGCAAGCGGGATGACGTCGCCCAGGCCGACCTGGTGACCGATCGCGCCCAGCTTCTCGACGTCGAGGTCGGACGCGAGCCGGCGCCACGCTTCCAGGCGGTCGGCGCGCGGGCACATGACGCTGTCGATCCCGACGAGCGTGACGCCGCGCAGGATGAACGGCATGACGGTCGCGGGGAAATCCATGCCGGCGGCCAGGCCGCAAGCCGTCACGACGCCGCGGTACCGCGTGGTCGCGCATACGTTGGCGAGCACGTGGCTACCTGCCACGTCGACCGCGCCGGCCCATCGTTCCTTGCCCAGCGGCCTGCCGGGTTCGCTGAATAGCGACCGCTCCAGGATCTCCGCCGCGCCGAGCTGCCGCAGGTAGTCGGCGTCGGCGGGGCGGCCCGTCACGGCGACGACGCGGTATCCGAGCCTGGCGAGAATGGCCGTGGCGACGCTGCCCACGCCGCCTGCCGCGCCGGTCACCACGATCTCGCCGTCGTCCGGGCGCACGCCATGCCGCTCCAGCGCCATCACGCACAGCATCGCGGTGTAGCCTGCCGTGCCGATGGCCATCGCCTGTTGCGGCGAAAAGGCGGACGGCAGCGGCACCAGCCAGTCGCCATCGACGCGGGCTTTCTGCGCGAGGCCGCCCCAGTGCGTTTCGCCGACGCCCCAGCCGTTGAGCACGACCTGGTCGCCGGGACGATAGTCCGGGTGCGTGCTCGCTTCGACTTCGCCAACGAGATCGATGCCGGGCACCATCGGGAACGTGCGGACCACCGGGCTCTTGCCGGTGATCGCCAGCCCGTCCTTGTAGTTCAGCGTCGAATAGCCCACGCGTACCGTGACGTTACCCGCGGGCAACTGCGCGTCGTCCAGCGTCTGGAGCCGGGCCTGCTGGCCGGTTTCATGCCTGTCGATCACGATGCCTCGAAACATGTGTCCTCCTTTCTAGACCGATCGTCTAGTTAATGGCAAAAAAATCAGCGGCGGGGCAGTCCATCGAAGAAAAACTGCGCGAACAGCGTCAGCGGCCCGTCGTTGCGCTCCAGCTTCGCGCGCAGCACGGCGCCTTCCCAACCGATCCAGAAGAATGCGGCCAGCTCGGCGGGATCGGCCGAACCGGCCAGTTCGCCGGCTTGCTGCGCGGCGGCCAGGCATTCGGCGAGGCGGCGTTGCCAGTCCTCGAACGTGGTGCGCAGGCGTGCGCGGAAACTTTTGGGCAGCGCGCCCATTTCCTGCCCGAGGTTGCCGATCAGGCAGCCGCGGCTGTAGGCGTAGCGGGCCATGCCGTCCCGGGCATCGTCGACGAACGCGCGCACGCGCTGCAGCGGCGAGCGTGCCGGGTCGCTGAAATGACGGTCCAGCTTGCGCGCGAAGAAGTCGGCATAACGGTCGATCAGTTCGAGACCGAACGCTTCCTTGCTGTCGAAGTAGTGATAGAAGGAGCCCTTGGGCACGCCGGCGCGACCCAGGATCTCGTCGAGCCCGGTGGCCGAAAAGCCTTTCTCGGTGAGCACTTCCAGCCCGGTGCGCAGCAGCATGTCCCGCGTGGCGACGAGGTCCTCGTGCTGTTTCGGTGGCCTGCCTCGACGGCGAGGCGGATCAGTTCGAACGTCCATGTGAGAATAATAGACCGTTCGTCTCAAAAATCAATGGGGCGCGTGTCGAGCGCGCCGGGCATCGCCGATCCGGCAAGCCATACCCGTACTAACCCTGATTAAAAAATCTTATCGCGGTGAAAAATTCAGCATCTTATTGAACCGATATCGGCTCGCTATAGTGGCTCGCTTTCCCGCACGCACCGTCCGCGTGCGGCCGACACGCAGACAAACAGCAGGAGCCCCTTGATGACCACCGATACCCGATTCACCGAAATCGAGGATCTGATGCCCGCCGCCGGCGGGTTGCGCGAGATCCGTCACCACATCCATCACCACCCCGAACTCGCGTACGAAGAGCACGACACGGCCGCGCTCGTCGCCGACAAGCTCGAACAGTGGGGCTGGCAGGTGACGCGCGGGGTCGGCAAGACGGGTGTGGTCGGCACGCTGCGCGTGGGCGACGGCACGCGCAGCATCGGCATCCGCGCCGACATGGACGCGTTGCCGATCGTCGAGGCGACGGGGCTGCCCTATGCGAGCGGCACGCACGGCAAGATGCACGCCTGCGGCCACGACGGCCACACGACGATGCTGCTCGGCGCCGCGCAGCATCTCGCGAAGACACGCAACTTCTCCGGCACCGTGCACCTGTATTTCCAGCCCGCAGAAGAGCATGGCGTCGACAGCGGCGCGAAGAAGATGATCGACGACGGCCTGTTCGAACGCTTCCCGTGCGACGCCGTGTTCGGCATGCACAACCATCCGGGCGCGGCGCCCGGCGTGTTCCTCACGCGGCGCGGCCCGTTCATGTCGGCCGGCGACAAGGCGATCATCACGATCGAAGGCGTCGGCGGCCACGCGGCGCGGCCGCACCTGACGGTCGACCCGGTGGTCGTCGCGGCGAGCATCGTGATGGCGCTGCAGACGATCGTCGCGCGCAACGTCGATCCCGCGCAGCCGGCGGTCGTCACGGTCGGCTCGATGCACGCAGGCACCGCGAACAACGTGATCCCGAACGGCGCGCGCCTTGAACTCAGCGTGCGCTCGTTCAGTCCCGACGTGCGTGCGCTGCTCAAGCGCCGCATCACCGAGCTGGCCGAAACGCAGGCCGCGAGCTATGGCGCAACCGCGAACGTCGAGTACATCGAAGGTTATCCGGTTGTCGTCAATTCGGATGCCGAAACGGATTTCGCCGCGCAGGTCGCGCGCGAGCTCGTGGGCGACGCGCACGTGGTCGAGCAGACCGATCTGCTGATGGGCAGCGAGGATTTCGCGTTCATGCTGCAGCAGCGACCGGGCTCGTTCGTGCGGCTCGGCAACGGCGAAGGCGAGGACGGCTGCATGGTGCACAACCCGAAATACGATTTCAACGATCGCAACCTGCCGATCGGTGCGGCGTACTGGACGCGTCTCGTTGAGCGTTACCTGGGGCGGTGAGGCCGGCGGCGAGGCGAGCGGCCGGCGTTGCCGGCCGCATTGAGAGGAGACGATAACGATGCAGAAAGACCATCTCGCGCTGCACCCCGCTTCGACGGGGGCTGCCGAAACCAGCACGCCGGGCGCGCCGGCCGTCACGCGGCGCGGCGCGATCGCCGCGGCCGTGATCGGCAACTGGCTGGAATTTTTCGATTTCACCGTGTACGGGTTCTTCGCGGTGCTGATCGGCAAGCTGTTCTTCCCGTCGAGCGACCCGACCACGTCGCTGCTGCTGTCGGTCGCGACGTTCGCGGCCGGCTTCTTCACGCGGCCGCTCGGCAGCGTTGTGCTCGGCGTCTACGCGGATCGCAAGGGGCGCAAGGCCGCGCTGAACCTGACGATCATGCTGATGGCGCTCGGCACGGGCCTGATCGCGATCGCGCCGACGTACGCGCAGGCCGGCGTGGCCGCGCCGCTGCTGGTCGTGTTCGCGCGGCTGATGCAGGGCTTCTCGCAGGGCGGCGAATTCGGCGCGGCGACGTCGACGCTGCTCGAACAGGGCGGCACGTCGCGCCGTGCGTTCCGCGCGAGCTGGCAGCTCGCGACGCAAGGCGGCGCCGCGCTGATGGGCTCGGGCTTCGCGGCGCTGTTGTCGAACACGATGACCAAGGACGCGCTGGAGAGCTGGGGCTGGCGGCTGCCGTTCCTCGTCGGCGTGCTGATCGCGCCGGTCGGCATGGTCCTGCGCCGCCGGCTCGCCGACGATGCGCCCGGCGACAGCCATCACGGCATCGAACGCGGCGTGCTGCACGAGTTGTTCTCGAAGCACGCGCGCACGGTGCTGCTGCTGATGCTCACGGTGATGGGCGGCACGGTGTCGACCTACATCCTGACGTTCTACATGCCGACCTATGCGATCCACACGCTCGGGCTGCCGATGAAACTGTCGATGTTCGTGGGTGTCGCATCGGGCTGCGTGATGCTGGTCACGTGCCCGCTGTTCGGCTGGCTGTCGGACAAGCTGGGCAGCCGGCGCCTGCCGATCTTCGTCGGCCGCGGCGTGCTGGTCGCGCTGCTGTTTCCGGCGTTCTGGCTGATGAACCATCACCCGACGTTGTCGGTGATCCTGCCGCTGACCGCGCTGATGCTGCTGTTCTATTCGCTCGGCTCGGCATCGGAAATGGCGCTGATGTGCGAGTCGCTGCCGCGCCACGTGCGCGCGACCGGCATCTCGATCGCGTATGCGCTCGCGGTGACGATCTTCGGCGGCAGCGCGCAACTGATCGCGACGTGGCTCGTCAAGACGACCGGCAGCAAGCTCGCACCGGCCGGCTACGTGGCCGCGTGCGTGGTGCTGTCGCTGATCGCGGTGGCGATGCTGCGCGAGACGGCGCGGGATTCGATCGACTGACGCAAAGCATCGCGCAGCACGACGGGCGGCAAGCGGCGATACGCGCTTACCGCCCGCGCACCACCCTCAGGTACGACGCGAGCATCGTCGCGAGTTCCTGCGCGGCCGGCGTGAGCGGCACGGCCGCGCGCTGCAGCAGGCAGATGTCCTGCGATTCGGCCTGTTCGCGCACGGGCACCTTCGCGAGCGCGCCGGAAAACGGGCCGTGCCGCGTCACGGCTTCGGTTTCGAGCGACAGGCAATCGGTCTGCGTGACGAGTTGCAGCGTCTCGAACATCCCTTCGACGGTGGCGAGGATCTTCGGCGGCGGCAGGCCGTGCGCGTCGAAGTACGCGAGCAGGCGGTTGACGACGGGGTCGGCGCTCAGGTTCGGCGAGCGCGTCGACACCCACGCGTAGTCGGCCAGTTCGGCGAGCGATCGCGCATGCATTGCCGGATGCCCGTTGCGGCACACGACCACCGGCGCCGATGTCCGCAGCGGCGTGACCGCGAGATCGGTCGTGTCGGTCTGCTTCGCGACGAGCGCGATCGCGAAATCGACCGCGCTTTCCCGCAGCCAGCCGATCATCATCCGCGACGTGCCGGTGCGCAGGTGCACGTCGACCTTGTCGAAGCGCGCGCGGAACGCGCTCAGCACGGGCGCGAACGCGTCGATCAGCGGCTCGGCCACGAGGCCGAGCGTGACGGTGCCTTCGTACGCGCCGCTCAGTTGCCGGATTTCCCGCTCGACCTGTTCGCATTCGCCGAGGATCGAACCGGAGCGCGCGAGCAGCCGCTGGCCGACTGCCGTCGGCACGATCCCGCGATTGGTGCGCGTGAACAGCGTCGCGCCGAGCGTTGCCTCGAGGCTCTGCAGCTGCTGCGTGACGCCGCTCTGCGCGAGATCGAGCGCGCGCGCGGCGGCGCGCAGGCTGCCGTGCTCGACGACGGCCTGGAAGATGCGGAGCTGGGAGAGCGTGAACGCCATGGGCAAGCGCGAGGCCGGTGATCGGGAAATGTGATCATGATAAGGCAGCGGGCGATTCCGGCGGGGGCGCGGGCGCACTACGATCGCAGCAGTCCGGCTCGTGCCGTTTGCTCATCGTTCCGCCCTTCGTCGACCATGAAACGCACCCTCATTCCGCTCGTTTCCCTGTGCCTTGCGTTCGCGGCCAGCGCCGCGCACGCGCTCGATGCGCGCCCGGTGCGCCTCGGCATCGATCCGACCTATCCGCCGATGGATTCGAAGGCGCCCGACGGCAGCCTGAAGGGCTTCGACGTCGATCTGGGCAACGAGATCTGCCGCCGCGCGCAGTTGCGCTGCCAGTGGGTCGAGCTCGAATTCTCCGGGATGATTCCCGCGCTGCAGGCGCGCAAGATCGACGCGATCCTGTCGTCGATGGCGATCACCGAGAAGCGCGAGAAGCAGATCCTGTTCTCGTCGAAGCTGTTCCGCTTCAAGTCGCGGCTCGTCGCCCGGCCCGGGAGCGGTGTGGACAGCACGGCCGCGTCGCTCGCGGGCAAGCACGTCGGCGTGCAGTCGGGCACGCAGTTCGAATCGTGGGCGCTCGCGCACTGGGCGCCGGCCGGCGTGGGCGTGGTGCCGTACAAGAGCCAGGACGACGTGTTCGCCGATCTCGCCAACGGCCGCCTCGATGCGGCGCTGCTCGGCACCGTGGAAGCCGACTACGGTTTCCTGCGTACGCCGAAGGGCAAGGGCTTCGCGTTCGTCGGCGCGCCGCTCGACATGGGCGATCGCGGTGTCGGCATCGGCATGCGGCAGTCGGATACGGCGCTCAAGGCGTCGATCGACGGCGCGATTGCGTCGATGCTGAAGGACGGCACGTACGAGCGGATCGCGAAGCAGTATTTCGACTTCAACCCGTACGGCGACTGAGCGCCGCGCTTGCTGCCGTTTTCACCCGCTTCCCCGTTTTCATCCGTTCGAGACCATCGATGCAGATTCGCACCACGCCGCTCCTGTCGCCGTCGCTCGGCACGCAGCGCACGCTGACGAGCTTTCATTTCGGGCCGGCCGGCACCGGCCGCAAGATCTACCTGCAGGCCGCGCTGCACGCGGACGAGACGCCCGCGATGCTCGCGGCGTTCGTGCTGAAGCAGCGGCTCGCGCAGCTCGATGCCGAAGGCCGGCTCGCGGCCGAGATCGTGCTCGTGCCGGTCGCGAACCCGGTCGGCCTCAATCATCATCTGCTCGGGCAGTTCGTCGGCCGTTTCGATCTTGCGAGCGGCCGCAACTTCAATCGCGGCTTCCTGCCGCTCGCGGAGATCGCCGCGCGTGCGCGCGACCGCCTCGGCGACGACGGCGAACGCAATCGCACGATCGTGCGCGAATGCGTGGGCGCGGCGCTCGACCAGATCGCGCCGCGCACCGAATTCGATGCGCTGCAGCTGGCGCTGCTGAAACTGTCGCTCGACGCCGATGTGGTGATCGACCTGCATTGTTCGCTCGAAGCCGTGATGCACGTGTACACGAGCGACACCGCATGGCCGGAGGTCGAGCCGCTCGCGCGTTATCTCGGCGCGGCGGTGTCGCTGCTCGCCGAAGATTCGGGCGGGCACGCGTTTGACGATGCGCATCACCTGATGTGGTCGCAATTGCGGCAGCACTTGCCGGCAGGCACGCCGATGGCGGCCGGCACCGTGGCCGTGACGGTCGAGTGCCGTGGCCAGCGCGACGTGACGTACGAACATGCGGAACGCGATGCCGATGCGCTCGTCGACTATCTCGTGTGGCGCGGCGCGGTGCACGGCGAGCGCGCGCCGCTGCCGCCGCTCGCCGCGCCGGCCACGCCGCTCGCGGGCAGCGAGCAGTTCTACGCGCCGGTGAGCGGGATACTCGTGCACCGCGCAGCGATCGGCGCGACGATCCGCGCCGGCGATCCGCTGTTCGACATCGTCGATCCGCTGACGGATGCGATCACGACGATCTCGAGCGGCACCGACGGCGTGTTCTACATGCGCCGCGCGATCCGTTTCGTGACGGCGGGTGCGCCGCTCGGCCGCGTGACGGGCACGGTGCCGGTGCGCAAGGGGATGTTGCTCGGTGCATGAGCGGCGCGGTGTCCTACCGGTGTGCGACGTAATTTCGTTCTTGTCAAATTGACCGGGTTTGCGCGCGTCACTAAATTGTGTCGCGCGGAGTTTGCTCCGTGTTCCGTGAGAAGAACGTTGCAACAGAGTCAGAGCATTGAGCGGGCGGCCGGGTGCCGCCCGTCTTTTTTTCGGGAATCGCGGTGTCGCCGATACGGCCATCGAGCCGGATGTTGGCCGGGTTCGCGGGGGAGGCGCCGTGCAGGCGCGGCCCACCGCGCGCGACGCGCGCCCCTTCGCTCATCCGCGCCGCGCGACCAGCTCCGACACCGTCTGCGCGGCCTGCTGCAGCGGCCCGAGAAACTCCTTCACCATCTGCTTCGCCGTATGCCGCTGCGCGTTGCCGCTGATGTTCATCGCGGCGATGATCTGCCCGCGCCGGTTGCGAATCGGCGCGGACAGCGACATCAGGCCCACTTCGAGTTCCTGGTCGACCACGGCCCAGCCCTGCTGGCGCACCTGTGCGATCGCCGCCTTCAGTTCGCCGAGGTCGGTGATCGTGCGCGGCGTATGCGCGCGGATGCCGCTTTGCGCGAGCGTTTCGTCGAGCGCGGCGTCGTCGAGCGCGGACAGCAGGACGCGGCCCATCGACGTGCAGTACGCGGGCAGCCGGCTACCGATCGACAGGTTGATCGTCATGATCTTGCGGGTCGGCACCCGCAGCACGTAGACGATCTCGGTGCGGTCGAGCACGGCCGCCGAGCAGCTCTCGTGGATCTGCGCGGACAACTGCTCCATCACCGGATCGGCGAGATTCCAGAAGGGCATCGACGTGAGGTACGCGAAGCCGAGTTCCAGGATCTTCGGCGTGAGCCGGAACAGCCGGCCGTCGGCTTCGACGTAGCCGAGCGTCTGCAGCGTGAGCAGGATCCGGCGTGCGCCCGCGCGCGTGAGCCCGGTGGCCGACGCGACCTCGGTGAGCGTCTGCTCCGGACGGGCCGCGTCGAACGCGCGGATCACCGCGAGGCCGCGCGCGAACGACTGCACATAGGAGTCGCCGGGTTTCGTCTGAGTGTCTTCGGTTGTCATGAGCGCCTGGAATATCGTGCAGCCGAGAAGATAGCGCATGGGGCCCGACACGCCAACCGCACGGCGGACCGGGCGCTTGACAGGTCGTCCCCGCACTCCCTATGATGCGTTGAACGTTCGATACACGATCTTATGTTCGTATATAGAACATTTAAGCGCATCCCGGTGGGCAATGCAAGGGGCGCGACCTGTTCATTCCCCAGCCTGTCCTGGGACCGGAGACACTGATGACCGAAGCTTTTCTGTGTGATGCGATCCGTACGCCGATCGGGCGTTACGGCGGTGCACTGTCCGGCGTGCGCGCCGACGACCTGGGCGCGGTGCCGCTCAAGGCGCTCGTCGAGCGCAACCGCGACGTCGACTGGACGGCGATCGACGACGTGATCTACGGCTGCGCGAACCAGGCCGGCGAGGACAACCGCAACGTCGCGCGCATGTCGGCGCTGCTCGCGGGGCTGCCGCAGGGCGTGCCGGGTTCCACGATCAACCGCTTGTGCGGTTCGGGGATGGATGCGGTCGGCGTGGCCGCGCGTGCGATCAAGTCCGGCGAGGCCGCGCTGATGGTCGCGGGCGGCGTCGAGAGCATGACGCGCGCGCCGTTCGTGATGGGCAAGGCCGCGAGCGCATTCGCGCGCCAGGCCGACATCTACGACACGACGATCGGCTGGCGCTTCGTCAATCCGCTGATGAAACAGCTGCATGGCGTCGATTCGATGCCCGAGACGGCCGAGAACGTCGCGGTCGACTACAACATCAGCCGCGCCGATCAGGATCTGTTCGCGCTGCGCAGCCAGCAGAAGGCCGCGCGTGCGCAGCAGGACGGCACGCTCGCCGAGGAAATCGTTGCGGTCACGATTCCGCAGAAGAAGGGCGATCCGGTGGTGGTGTCGCGTGACGAGCATCCGCGCGAGACGTCGCTCGAAACGCTCGCGAAGCTGAAGGGTGTCGTGCGCCCGGACGGCTCGGTGACGGCCGGCAATGCGTCGGGCGTCAACGACGGCGCCGCCGCGCTGCTGCTCGCGAACGAAGCCACCGCGAAGCGCTTCGGCCTGACGCCGCGCGCACGCGTGCTCGGGATCGCGACGGCCGGCGTTGCGCCGCGCGTGATGGGCATCGGCCCCGCGCCGGCCACGCAGAAGCTGCTCGCCCGGCTCGGGATGACGATCGACCAGTTCGACGTAATCGAGTTGAACGAGGCGTTCGCATCGCAAGGTCTCGCGGTGCTGCGCATGCTCGGCGTGGCCGATGACGATCCGCGCGTGAACCCGAACGGCGGCGCGATCGCACTGGGTCATCCGCTCGGCGCGTCGGGCGCGCGTCTCGTGACGACCGCGATGTATCAGCTGCATCGCACGAACGGCCGCTTCGCGCTGTGCACGATGTGCATCGGCGTCGGCCAGGGCATCGCGATCGCGATCGAACGCGTCTGACCCGCGTCTCGTGGCGAAGCGGCCGGGCACGGCCTGCTTCGCTGCTTGACCGCATTAGCGTTTCCGAATCGATGCGCGGCACGAGCTTCTCGTGCCGCGCATCGTCGTTATCCGGCCTGCGACAATCGCATGAGGCGCGCATCGCGCGCGTCGATCCCGGTGTCCGCGAACGCTTCTTCACCCGCGTGCCGGTGCGTCAGGCGGTCGGTCCTTCCAGATGAATGTCTTCCGGCTCGAGCGCGTACAGCGCCGGGTCGGGCGATGCGCTGACCGTGAAGCCGAGCCGCAGGTAGAAGTCGATCGTGTTCTGCGATGGCGTGGCCGACACATACAGGCGCGCAGCGCCCATCGCGCGCGCCTGCTCGCGGGCCGCGCGGTAGAGCTGCTCGCCGAGCCCGCAGCCGCGCCAGTCGCGGCTCACGTGCAGGAACTTCAACTGCAGCATGTCGCGGTGCGGGCCGAGCGGCTCGCTGTCGACGACGACCGTCGCGACGAGCCGTGCGCCGTCGAACATGCCGAGGCACCAGCCGCCGCGATCGTGGCAGTCGAGCAGGATCGGCGTGTAGTGGTCGGCTTCGCCGTCGGGCCAGCCCGCGACGTCGTAAAAGTCGGGAACGAGATGGAGCGCGCCGTCGCGCAGCACATACAGGTGTTCGATGATCTCGCGCCGGTCGATGGTCCACACGCGTGGCACCTCGTCGCGCGTGAGCAGGCGGGCGGAAAGTGCGTCGCGCTCGGCGGCGGTGCGGCGCGTCATGCGGCCTCCCGATGCGCGGCGATCGCATACATCAGCGGCAGGCGCGGCATGCCGTCGGGCGGCACCATCCGGCGGCCATCCAGCTCGCGCATGCCGTCGAAGCCCTTCCAGCCGTTCGCATACGGATATTCGGTCAGGCGGTCGATCGCGAGCCCGGCCGATACGAGCGCGTTCACGACTTCGCCGATGCCCCACATGAACTCGTAGCTCGGATGCGGGTTCGCGAAATCGACGACGCCCGGATGGTCGTGCAGCGCGCCGAGCCCTGTGCCGGATGCGGCGACGTAATCGCCGACACCTGTCGGCTCTTCGGTCGCGTCGCCGTTGAAATAGTCGTAGTGCGGTTTCCAGCGTTCGTCGAAAACCAGCGCAAACGGATGGAACTCGACCATTGCGAAACGGCCGCCCGGCGCGAGCAGCGCGGCGATCCCGCGTGCCCACGCGTTCAGGTCGGACAGCCAGCAGATCGCGCCGTACGACGTGAACACGCGATCGAAGCGCTCGCCGCGCGCGGCGGCCTCGGGCATCCAGTCGAGCACGTCGGCGCGCTCGAAACGCGCGGGCAGGCCCGCGTCGGCCGACAGTTGCCGTGCGAACGCGATGGCTTCGTCGGAGATGTCGACGCCCGTCGCATCCGCGCCTTCGCGCACGAGGCTCAGCGTGTCCTGCCCCGCGTTGCACTGCAGGTGCAGGAGCCGCAGCCCGCGGATGTCGCCGAGCAGTTCGCGTTCTTCCGGAAACAGCGTCGAGCCGCCGTCGCGGAAGTACGCGGCCTGGTCGCCCTTGTGACTGTTATGTGCGACTGTCGCCGTATTCCAGGACAGCCGATTCAGTTCGTGCAATGCCTTTTTCATCGAATTCGAATGCCGATTGAATGGAGCAGGATAAACGGAATCGTTTCGCCGCGTGCAACGGCTGACGGCAATGACATGCCGTGCAGCGCGGCGTGACATGCGGATGGACACGCGCCGAGATTATTTCCGGATTATTTGATCGAAATCATGGCGGCAGCCGAATTGAATATTTTATGCGATGAAAGGGTAAGGTTTTTCCCCAATATGCCGACAGTACGATGAAGACTGTCGTAAAGCGATAAACCGTTTTTCGGCTACTGAGCGTGAAGTCAGCGCGGCGCGGACGACAGATCCGCTTTTCGGAGCCTTGCATGCGCAATAACCAGCCCGTTACCCAACAGGAATTCGATTTTTCCGACGACGTCACGCTGATGTCGACGACCGACGCAGACAGCATCATCACCTACGCCAACACGACGTTCGCGCAGGTGAGCGGCTTCACGAACGAGGAACTCGTCGGCCAGCCGCACAACGTGGTGCGCCACCCGGACATGCCGCGCGAAGCGTTTGCCGACATGTGGGCGACGCTCAGGCGCGGCGAGCCGTGGACCGCGCTCGTGAAGAACCGCCGCAAGAACGGCGATCACTACTGGGTGCGTGCGAACGCGATTCCGGTGATGCGCAACGGCGAGCCGCAGGGCTACATGTCGGTACGCACGAAGGCGCCGCACGACGAATCCGAGGCCGCCGATGCGCTGTATCGCGCGTTCCGCGAAGGCAAGGCCGGCCAGCGCCGGTTCCACAAGGGGCTGGTGATCCGCACGGGCCTGCTGCGCATCGCGTCGCTGTCGCAGACGATGTCGGTGCGCGCGCGCGTGCATTCGGCGCTGTGCGTGCTCGCCCCGGCGGTCGTCGGCGCGGGCTGGGCGTGCGGGCTGGCCGGCGGTGGGCTCGCGGCGTTTGCCGGCGTGACGGTCGGCGTGGCGGCGGCGGCCGGCCTGTGGCTCGATGCGCAGATCGTGCGTCCGCTGAAGCGGCTGCACGAGCAGGCGCTGAACGTCGCGACCGGTGAAAGCCGGCGCGGGGTGCGAATGAACCGCGTCGACGAGATCGGCATGACGCTGCGCACGATCAACCAGCTCGGGCTGATGTTCCGCTGGCTCGTCGACGACGTCAGCGAACAGGTGCTGAACGTGCAGCGTGCGAGCAACGAGATCGCGCAGGGCAACAACGACCTGAGCGCGCGCACCGAGCAGGCGGCGTCGAGCGTGCAGGAGACGGCCGCGTCGATGGCCGAGATGACGGCGACCGTCGACAGCAACGCGGAGACCGCGCTGCAGGCGAACCGGCTCGCGATGTCGGCCAGCGAGGCGGCCGGGCGCGGCGGGCAGGCGGTGGGCGAAGTGGTCGCGACGATGAGCGACATCACCGCCAGCTCACGCAAGATCGCCGACATCATCGGCGTGATCGACGGCATCGCATTCCAGACCAACATCCTTGCGCTGAACGCGGCCGTGGAAGCGGCACGCGCAGGTGAACAGGGGCGCGGCTTCGCGGTGGTCGCCGGCGAGGTGCGGGCGCTCGCGCAGCGCAGCGCGAATGCGGCGAAAGAGATCAAGACGCTGATCGGCGCGAGCGTCGAGCGCGTCGAGTCGGGCGCGCGGCGCGTGGACGAGGCGGGCAAGACGATGGAGGACATCGTCACGCAGGTGAAGCGTGTGTCGGATTTGATCGCGGAGATCAGCTCGTCGACGGCCGAGCAGAGCACCGGCGTGTCGCAGGTCGACCAGGCGGTGGTGCATCTGGACAACATCACGCAGCAGAACGCGGCGCTGGTCGAGCAGAGCACGGCGGCGTCGGAGAGCCTGAAGCAGCAGGCGACGCGTCTCGTGGATGCGGTGAACGTGTTCCGGTGATCGTCAGGGCGCGCACGCAATGTGCGCGCCCGATCCATGCATCGTATTTGACGCGCGCAATACGCGTTCAGGTTTTCCATTCAATCAAAAATGCACCAAACGAGAAGTATTCGTATTTAATATTTTGCGTGTATGCATCGACCGGAGATTGGATAAATTACGCCGAATGATCAGACGAATGGCCGCCAAACCGTTGCCTGATCTGGTGTTTAGTTTCACCAATAAACAAATTGTTTGATAAAAGAAAGATTGTGCATTTTTAATGCATATTTTCCCGAATACACCATCATGTTTTCGTGGAATGTGCCGAAAGCGCAGGTGTCAGACCAATGCGCATGCGGATAGACCGAAATGCGCGGGGTCGCGAATCAATCGCCAAGCGGACGCAAGATCCGTTACCCGGAGCTCCACACCATGCGCAACAACCAGCCCGTCACGCAACGCGAATTCGATTTTCCCGATGACGCGACGCTGATGTCGACCACCGACGCGAACAGCTACATCACCTACGCGAACGCGGCATTCATCCAGGTCAGCGGATTTTCCCCCGAAGAGATCGAAGGTCAGCCGCACAACGTGGTGCGCCACCCGGACATGCCGAAGGAGGCGTTCGCCGACATGTGGGCAACGCTCAAGGGCGGCGAGCCGTGGACCGCGCTCGTGAAGAACCGCCGCAAGAACGGCGATCACTACTGGGTGCGTGCGAACGCGATTCCGGTGATGCGCAACGGCGAGCCGAAGGGCTACATGTCGGTGCGCACGAAGGCGACGCGCGACGAGATCGCGGCTGCGGAGGCGCTCTACAAGGACTTCCGCGAAGGGCGGGCCGGCAACCGGCATTTTCACAAGGGGCTGATCGTCCGCAAGGGCGTGGCCGGTTTAACGTCGCTGTTCCAGACGATGTCGGTGCGCGCGCGGCTTCATCTGTCGCTGTGCGTGCTCGCGCCGGTCGTGGTGGCCGGCGGGTGGGCGTGCGGGCTGGCCGGCGGCGGGCTCGCGGCGTTCGCGGCGGTGACGGCCGGCGCTGCGGCTGCTGCGGGGCTGTGGCTCGATGCGCAGATTGCGCGCCCGCTCATGCAGTTGCGCGACGAGGCGTTGCGCGTGGCGACCGGCGAGAGCCGTAGCGGCGTGCGAATGAATCGGGTCGACGAGATCGGCATGACGCTGCGCACGATCAACCAGCTCGGGCTGATGTTCCGCTGGCTCGTCGACGACGTCAGCGAACAGGTGCTGAACGTGCAGCGCGCGAGCAACGAGATCGCGCAGGGCAACAACGACCTGAGCGCACGCACCGAGCAGGCATCGACGAGCGTGCAGCAGACGGCCGCGTCGATGGCCGAGATGACGGCGACCGTGTCGAGCAATGCGGAGACGGCGCTGCAGGCGAACCAGTTGTCGGTGTCCGCGAGCGAAGCGGCGGGGCGCGGCGGGCAGGCGGTGAGCGAGGTGGTCGCGACGATGAACGAGATCACCGCCAGCTCGCGGAAGATCTCGGACATCATTGGCGTGATCGACGGCATCGCATTCCAGACCAACATCCTTGCGCTGAACGCGGCGGTCGAAGCCGCGCGGGCCGGCGATCAGGGGCGCGGCTTCGCGGTGGTTGCCGGCGAGGTGCGGGCGCTCGCGCAGCGCAGCGCGAATGCGGCAAAGGAGATCAAGACGCTGATCGGCGCGAGCGTCGAGCGCGTCGAATCGGGCGCACGGATCGTCGACGGCGCGGGCAAGACGATGGAGGACATCGTCACGCAGGTGAAGCGCGTGTCGGACCTGATCGCGGAGATCAGCTCGTCGACGGCTGAACAGAGCACCGGGGTTGCGCAGGTCGACCAGGCGGTGGTGCATCTGGACAACATCACGCAGCAGAACGCGGCGCTGGTCGAGCAGAGCACGGCAGCGTCGGAGAGCCTGAAGCAGCAGGCAACGCGGCTGGTGGAGGCGGTGAACGTGTTTCGGTGAGCGCGCCGGAAGAGATGACGCGGGCACGACGGAGAGGGACGCCGGCCCGCGTCGGACCGCCCGGTTCCGGCCGGGCGGTCAGGGCCTGCCGTTAACGCGACGGGCCCTGAACCGTTACGTCAGACGGCGAGGCAGAGGTACTTGATCACGACGTAGTCGTCGATGCCGTAGTGCGAGCCTTCGCGGCCGAGGCCCGATTGCTTCACGCCGCCGAACGGTGCGACTTCGTTCGAGATCAGGCCCGTGTTCACGCCGACCATCCCGTATTCGAGCGCTTCGGCAACCTTCCACACGCGGCCGATGTCGCGGCTGTAGAAGTACGCGGCCAGGCCGAACTCTGTGTCGTTCGCGAGGCGGATCACTTCATCGTCGCTGCCGAACTTGAACAGCGGCGCGAGCGGCCCGAATGTCTCTTCCTTCGCGACCTTCATCGCCGGCGTGACACCCGTCAGCACGGTCGGCTCGAAGAAGCCGTGGCCGAGCGCGTGGCGCTTGCCGCCCGTCACGACGGTCGCACCCTTCGCGAGCGCGTCCTCGATGTGCGCCTCGACCTTCAGCACGGCCGCTTCGTTGATCAGCGGACCCTGCGTGACGCCCGGCTCCGTGCCGCGGCCCACCTTCAGCTGGCCGACGGCTGCCGCGAGCTTCTGCGCGAACTGGTCGTACACGGCTTCATGCACGTAGAAGCGGTTCGTGCACACGCAGGTCTGGCCGCTGTTGCGGTACTTCGATGCGATCGCGCCCTGCACGGCCGCGTCGAGGTCGGCATCGTCGAACACGATGAACGGGGCATTGCCGCCGAGCTCCAGCGACACCTTCTTGACCGTCGCCGCGCATTGCGACATCAGCAGGCGGCCGACCGGCGTCGAGCCGGTGAACGACAGCTTGCGCACGATCGGGTTCGACGTCAGTTCGCCGCCGATCGCCTTCGGGTCGCCCGTGACGACGCTGAACACGCCGGCCGGCACGCCCGCGCGCTCGGCCAGCACCGCCATCGCGAGCGCGGAAAACGGCGTCGCCTCGGCCGGCTTCACGACGATCGGGCAGCCTGCGGCGAGCGCCGGGCCGACCTTGCGCGTGATCATCGCCGCCGGGAAGTTCCACGGCGTGATCGCCGCGCACACGCCGATCGCTTCCTTCGTCACGACGATGCGCTTGTCGCTCGCCGGCGTCGGGATCGTGTCGCCGTACACGCGCTTGCCTTCTTCCGCGAACCACTCGAGGAACGATGCGGCATAGCCGATCTCGCCCTTCGCCTCGGCCAGCGACTTGCCCTGCTCGGTGGTGAGGATCAGCGCGAGGTCGTCGGCGTTTTCCATCATCAGGTCGTGCCACTTGCGCAGGACGACCGCGCGTTCCTTCGCGGTCTTCTTGCGCCATGCCGGCCACGCGGCGTTCGCGGCTTCGATCGCGTGACGCGTCTCGGCCGCGCCCATCGCCGGCACGGTGCCGAGCAGGCCACCCGTCGCCGGGTTGCGGACCTCGAACGTCTCGCCGTTCGTCGCGCCTTGCCATTCGCCGTTGACGTACGCCTGCTGGCGGAACAGCGATGGGTCTTTCAGTGCCAGGGTTTCCTGAACCGTGCTCATGTGAATCACCTGCTTCGAAAAGGACGGATAAAACGGCCGCCGCCGTCGTAAAGACGGCGGCGGCGCATTCAATTGAGAAGTCGACGGAAACTCAGGCCGGCACGCCGACCGTTTCCTTCAGCACTTCCTCGAGGATCACGAGCGCTTCGTCGAACACGGCTTGCGGGATCGTCAGCGGGAACAGGAAGCGCACGACGTTCGAGTACACGCCGCACACGAGCAGCAGCAGGCCGCGCTCGAGCGCACGCGCCTGCACGCGCTTCGTGAACTCCGCATCCGGCTCGCCCGAGCCCGGCTTCAGGAACTCGACCGCGATCATCGCGCCCGGGCCGCGCACGTCGGCGATCTGCGGCACGTCCGCCTGCAGCGCGTTCAGCTTCGCCTTCAGCACGTCGCCGAGTTGCGTCGCGCGTTCGCACAGCTTCTCTTCGTCGATGATCTCGAGCACCGCGTGTGCCGAGGCGACGGCCAGCGGGTTGCCCGCGTACGTGCCGCCGAGGCCGCCGGGCGCTGCCGCGTCCATCACGTCCGCACGGCCGACGACGCCCGACAGCGGCATGCCGCCCGCGAGGCTCTTTGCCATCGTGATCAGGTCGGCCAGCACGTCGTAGTGCTGCATCGCGAACAGCTTGCCGGTACGCGCGAAGCCCGTCTGCACTTCGTCGGCGATCAGCAGGATGCCGTGCTCGTTACAGATCTTGCGCAGCGCGCGCACGAATTCGGCCGGCGCCGGGTTGAAGCCGCCTTCGCCCTGGACCGGTTCGAAGATGATCGCGGCGACGCGCTTCGGATCGATGTCGGCCTTGAACAGCATCTCGATCGCCTTGATCGAATCGGCGGTCGTCACGCCGTGCACGGCGTTCGGGTACGGCGCGTGGAACACGTCGCCCGGGAACGGGCCGAAGTTCAGCTTGTACGGGGCGACCTTGCCGGTCAGCGCCATGCCCATCATCGTGCGGCCGTGGAAGCCGCCCGAGAACGCGATGACGCCCGGACGGCCGGTGGCGGCGCGCGCGATCTTGATCGCGTTCTCGACGGCTTCGGCGCCGGTCGTGAAGAACGCGGTCTTCTTCGGGAAATCGCCCGGCGCACGTTCGTTGATCTTCTCGGCCAGCTCGACGTACGACGCGTACGGGACGATCTGGTAAGCGGTGTGCGTGAAGTTGTTCAGCTGATCCGCGATCGCCTTGACGATCTTCGGGTGGCGGTGGCCGGTGTTCAGCACCGCGATGCCCGCGGCGAAATCGATGAAGCGGCGGCCTTCGACGTCCCACAGCTCCGCGTTCTCGGCGCGGGCTGCGTAGAAATCGCACATCACGCCGACGCCGCGCGGGGTGGCGGCGTTCTTGCGGGCCTGCAGGTCGGCATTCTTCACGGTCATCTCCTTGATGTTCTTTCCGGTGAGTAGAAAATCGGGCGCATTGGCAGCCCATGGAGGCGACTATAATCACATTTGGCTCTGGTAATCAGAGCCATTTCAATAAATATTCAGGAGCCAATCATGCGCGCGAGCGTGTTGTCGGACTGGCTCGCGCAGCGCCTCGTGCGCGGCGGCGAGCAGCCGATCTACCGGCAGCTTCACCGGCTGCTGCAGCAGGCGATCCTGTCGCGCGAACTGCCGGCCGGCACGCGCGTGCCGTCGTCGCGGCTGCTGGCCGCCGAGCTCGGGATCGCGCGCAACACGGTCACGCAGGTTTACGAACAGCTTTCCCTCGAAGGCTACGTGAACTCGGCGACCGGCCGCGGCACGTTCGTCGCCGACAGCGCGCCGGACGAGATCGTCGGCGCGCCGCCCGACGCGGCCACTGCTCGCCCGGCGTTCGTGCAGCCGTCCGTGCGGCGGCTGTCCGCGCGCGGCACGCGGCTCGTCGAAGGGGCCGGCGTGTCGAAACGGCAGGGCGGCGCGTTCATGCCGGGCGTGCCCGACGTGTCGCGATTTCCGGCGCGTGTGTGGACGCGGCTGCACAACAAATACTGGCGGCGGCTGCGCCCCGACCTGCTGACCTACGCGCCGGGCGGCGGCCTCGCGCTGCTGCGCGAGGCGCTGGCCGACTACCTGCGCACGTCGCGCTCGGTGCGCTGCACGCCCGAGCAGATCGTGATCACGACCGGCATCCACCAGTCGATCGACCTGGCGGTGCGGCTGCTGACCGATCCCGGCGACGTGATCTGGACCGAGGATCCGTGCTACTGGGGCGTGCGCAGCGTGCTGAACGTGTCGGGGCTGACGACGCGGCCGATCCCGGTCGACGACGAAGGGATCGCGCCGAGCGCCGCCGATCTCGCCGAGCCGCCGAAGCTGATGCTCGTCACGCCGTCGCACCAGTATCCGCTCGGGATGGTGATGAGTCTCGCGCGGCGGCGGATGCTGCTCGAATACGCGCGCCAGCACGGCTGCTGGATCATCGAGGACGACTACGACAGCGAATTCCGCTACGGCAGCCGGCCGCTCGCGTCGCTGCAGGGGCTCGATACCGCCGGGCAGGTGATCTATGTGGGCAGTTTCGGCAAGACGCTGTTCCCGGGGCTGCGGGTCGGTTACCTGGTCGCGCCCGAGCCGCTCGCGGAAAGTTTCGCGACCGCGAGCGCCGAACTGTATCGCGAAGGGCAACTGCTGCAGCAGGCGGTGCTGGCCGAATTCATCGCGGAAGGGCACTTCGTGTCGCATATCCGCAAGATGCGCACGCTGTACGGGCAGCGCCGCGAGGTGCTGCTCGACGCGGTCGCGCAACGCTACGGCGACACGCTGCACGCGCTCGGCAGCGATGCGGGGCTGCATCTGGTCACGCAGTTGCCGGAAGGCGTCGACGATCGCGCGGTCGCGCAGGCCGCGCTCGAACGCAATATCGTCGTGCGGCCGTTGTCGGGGTATTACGCGGACCGCGAACGTGCGGCGTCGGGGTTGCTGCTCGGCTATGCGTGCGTGCCGGAGGACGAGATCGCGACCGCGTTCGCGACGCTCGCCGAGGCGATCGACGAGCGGGCGTTTGGCAAGGCGGTCGAGGTGGCCTGAACGGCGCCCGCGGTTGCGGCATTGCGTGGCGATGGTCGCCGCCGCCATCGAGGCCGGACGGTGTCATGCTCGCTGGACGGCCGGGAGAGCATGCGCGTCCTGCGCTACCTGCCGCGAATCTCAATACCCGATCCACACCGCGAACGTCAGCACGACGCACGACAGCGCGAGCAGCGTCAGGAACAGCGGCAGCACGAAGCGGATCCACGCGCCGAAATCGACGCGCGCCGTGGCCAGATACGCGAGCAGCATTCCGGACGTCGGCGTGACGAGGTTCGTCAATCCGCCGCCGAGCACGAACGCGAGCACCGACGTCTGGCCGCTCACGCCGGAGAGCTGCGCGATCGGCCCGATGATCGGCATGCTGACCGCGGCCTTGCCGGACACCGACGGAATGAACACGTCGAGCACCATCTGCACGCCCATCAGCCCGTTCGCGACCCACACCGGCGACTGCCCGTCCGCGAGCCGCGTGAAGAAGTTGATCAGCGTGTCGAGCACGAGGCTGTTCTGCAGCAGCAGCTCGACGGAAGCGGCGAGCCCCATCAGCAGCGCGGCGAGCATCATGTTCTTCATCCCGTCGACGAACGCGTCGGCCGCGCTGCGCGAATCGAGCCCACCGATGATGGCCGTCGCGATGCTCACGGCCGTGTAGAACGCCGCCAGCTCGACGTTGCCCCACTTCAGCTCGCGCGTGCCGTAGATCAGCATCGCGACGGCGGCGGCGAACACGACCAGTGTTGCCTTGTGGCGCAGCGACAGCTTCGCGGCCGCGTGCGCGGCATGGCCCGCGGCGGTCTGCCCGGCCCGATAGCCGGTGCTGCGCACGTAGCGCAGCAGGTACAGGATGCCGATCGTCAGGAATACGACGAATACGACCGCGCGCAGCGCGACGCCGCTGAACAGCGGCACGCCGACGAGCGGCTGCGCGACGGCCAGCGCGAGCGGGTTCGTGACCGACGCGATATAGCCGATCTTCGCGGCGAGCGCGACGAGGGCGACCGCGAACAGGTCCGAGAGACCGAGGCGCCGCGCGATCACGACCACCATCGGAATGATCACGAGGTACTCGGAGATGAAGCCGAGCAGCGTACTGCCGAGCCCGATCAGGATCATCAGCATCGGTGTCAGCAGGTATGCGTTGTTGCCGGTGAGCTGCAGCAGCCGGTCGATGCCCGCGTCGACCACGCCGGTGCGGCGCATCACCCCGAACATCCCGCCGACGAACATCACCATCACGATCAACGGCGCGTTCTTCAGCAGCCCTTGCGGCACCGCGACGAACGCCGAGACGAGGCTTGCCGGCAGCGCTTGAGCGGACGTGCTGTGACTGACGGCCGGGGCGACGAGCGTCGTGAGGGCGGTGGTCTTTGGCACCACGTGATAGGTGCCCGGCACGACGAGCCGGCCGTCGCGCGCGAACTGGCCGGAGTCGACGACCCACGTGAGCGCAATCGCCGCGGCGAGCACCCACAGCATCATCACGACGGGATGCAGCATCTTGCCGTGCGGATGCGGCGCGTGACCGGCGGGCGCCGTCGGATCGTCAGCCGCGAGTGCGGGGGTGTCGGCGCCGTGCGCGCCGGCCGGGTTCGGGGAAGAGGCGGACATCGGATCCTCGTCGAAGAAGAAGCGGGCCGTCAGGCCGGTTGCAGCGCGGCGCGCGCCGGGACGTAGCCGAGTTCGGCGGAAATGGCGAGGCTGCACGCCTGCAGGCGTTCGAGATAGTCGGGTATGTCGGCGTGGCTCACGCGCACCTCGGGCCCCGTCACGCTGACCGACGCAACCGTCGCGCCCGTCAGGTCGCGCACCGGCACGGCGATCCCGACCGCGCCGGGCGTCACTTCGCCGCTGCTCACCGCGTAGCCCTTGCGCGCGACCGCGTCGAGTTCGCCGGCGAGCTTCGCCGGGTCGTCGGCTTGCCCGTTCCTGCGCAGTTGCGCGAGATATTCGTCGCGCACCGCGTCGGGCGCGAACGCGAGCAGCACCTTGCCCGATGCGCCGAAATGGATCGGCCGGCGATTGCCGACCGCGCCGACGGTGCGTACCGCGTGTGTCGTTTCGCAACGCGCGACGCACACCGATTCGAGCCCTTCGCGTACGCGCAGAACAATGGTCTCGTTGATCGCCTGGTTGAGCGCGAGCATGTGCCGGTGCGCGGCGCGCACGAGCGCGTTCTGCTGCGACGCGGCCACGCCGATCACGAACGCCTGCGGGCCGAGCGCATAGGTGGACGTGCGCGGGTCCTGCACGACGAAGCGATGCAGTTCAAGCGTGCACAGCATCCGGTACGTGCGCGACTTGTTGATGCCGAGTTGCGACGCGAGCTCGGTCACGCCGAGGTTCGGATGCTCGGCCACGTAGGTCAGCAGCTTCAGCGCACTGTCGACGGCGTCGACGATGTAGGTCGTCATGCGGAGTCTCCCTGCGGTGCGATGCGCGCGCGGACGTACTCGGCGAGCGCGTCGAGGTACGCGTCGACCGAGCGCTTCAGCGTGGCGAAGCCTGCATGTTTCGCGAATGCGGCCTCGTCCATGTACAGCGCGCGGTTGAATTCGATCTGGATGCCGTGGCGCTGCCGTGCGGGATCGGCGAGTGCGGTCAGCAGGTCGCCGCCCTGATACGGGTCGTTGACCTGCACGCGATAGCCGGCGCCGGCGAACCACTGCGCGGTCCACTCGGTGAACGCCGGATCGGCGGTCGTGCCGCGCCGGTCGCTGACGACGACGTCCGGCCGCAACGCACCCGCGTCGACGTTCATCGCGTTGCCGCGCGACTTCATCGAATGGCAGTCGATGTGCCACAGCGCGCCGTGCGCCGCATGCAGCGGCTCGGCGATGCCGGCGAGCGCGCGGCGGTACGGCAGGTAGTACGCGTCGATCCGGTGGCGTACCTCCGCGAGCGACAGCTTGCGGTCGTACAGCGGCACGCCGGGCAGCGCGTCGCGCCGGATCAACCCCATCCCGCGCTGCGTGTACGGCTGTGGCGACAGCGGCTCGGGCCACGGCTCGGCGAGCAGCGTCGCGTCGATATCGGTTTCCGCACGGTTCGGATCGATGTACGCGCGCGGAAACGTCGCGCCGAGCAGCGTGCCGCCGCGCGCAGGGGCGCCGGCCCACAGTTCGTCGATGTACGCGTCCCACGTCGTGCGGATCGCGTCGTCGGGTGCGACGGTGGCGAAGTCCGGCGGATACGCGATGCCGCTGTGCGGCGAGTCGACGACGATCGGCAGCGCCGGCACCGTCGGCGTCGCGACGAAATAGGCAGGCGATGCGCCGGCAGTCGCGTTGTTGCAATTAAACGTCAGCATGGGGATCAGGTTCTTTACCTAGTTTCTCGAGGCGTCTCGTGCAAATGTTTTAATCATTAAAACAGCGTATCAATATTTCACAACGGCTGAAAATCGCGGTCAAGGGCTTTTTGCGATACCGGGATTGCGCGCCATGATCGGCCTGTCATGCCCATGATTATTGGGCTTGTTTCATTCCTCGAAACACCTTGCGATTCAGGTGAATTTGACCCGCGCGTACGATTTTTGACGTCACTTGACGCTTCAAATCAGCAAATTCAACAATAAATAAGACGATGTTTTATTCAATAAAACACGTTTCGAGCGAAATAAATCGCTCCCCATATTCAACCGATAAAGGGGTCGGAGATGAAGCGAAAAGGGATGATGGTTGCGCTGGCGGGTATCGCAACGGCGGCCGGTGCGATGCACGCGCACGCACAGTCGAGCGTGACGCTGTACGGCGTGGTCGATTCGGGGATCACGTACACGAACAACCAGAACGGCCACGCCGCGTGGCAGGCGACCGGCGGCAACGAGCAGGGCACGCGCTTCGGGCTGCTCGGCAAGGAGGAGCTCGGCGGCGGCACGCGCGCGGTGTTCCGGCTCGAGAACGGCTTCAACATCGAGAGCGGCGCCGCGAGCCAGGGCGGCCGGCTGTTCGGTCGCCGGGCATACGTCGGGCTGGAGAACGACCGCTGGGGCACGCTGACGATGGGCCGCCAGTACAACGCGGCGCAGGAAGTGCTGGAGCCGCTGCAGATCGGCGCGACCACCGCGCTCACGCAGTACGCGCTGCATCCGTTCGACACCGACGACCTGAACAACACGTTCCGCACCAACAACTCGGTGCAGTACCAGACGCCCACCTGGTACGGGCTGCGTGCGGTCGGCCTGTACGGCTTCTCGAATTCGACGTCGTTCGCGCAAAACCGCGTGTGGAGTATCGGCACGAGCTACGAGAACGGGCCGCTGCAACTCGGCGCGGCCTACGTGCGCGTCGATCATCCGGCGCTCGACACCACCGGCGCGGCGGCATCCGACAACTACTACACGTTCATCAAGGGCGTGACGCGCCAGCAGATCTGGGGCGCGGGTGGCGCGTATGCGTGGGGGGCCGCGACGTTCGGGCTGCTGTACACGAGCTCGCTGTTCAACCTGCAGACGGGCGGCGCCATGCGCTTCAACAACTACGAGGGCAGCGTGCGCTACCTGATGACGCCCGCGCTGCAGTTCGCGCTCGGCGAAACCTATACGCAGGTGCTTGCGTCGCAGGGGCCGAAGCCGAGCTCGCACTACCTGCAGACGAGCGTCGGTGCGCAATATTTCCTGTCGAAGCGCACCGATATCTACGTGAACGCGTTCTACCAGCGTGCGTCGTCGAACACGGTGGCCGCGATCGAAGGGATCTCGAATCCGTCGAGCACACGCACGCAGGTCGTCGCGGTGACGGGGATCCGCCACAAGTTCTGACGCGGCGGCAGGCCGCGGGCGCGGCGCTTTCCGCTTACAACCGGATCAGCGCCGCGCCGGCGACCACCAGCGCGCACGCGGCGAGCCGCTGCGCGCCGGGCCGCTCGCGCATCACGACCCAGCCGATCGCGACCGCAAAGATCGAACTTGTTTCGCGCAGCGCCGACACCGTCCCGACCGGCAAGTATCGGTACGCGAGGATCACGATGCCGTACGCCGCGAGCGAGAGCGTGCCGGCGATCGCGCCCTGCGCGAGTGCGGTGCGCGAGCCGAGCACCGCGCGCGGGCCGCCTCGCACGGCGCAGACCAGCACGAACTGCGGCACGCTCCACAGTACGTACACCCACGCGATGTAGCCGAGCGCGCTGCCGGACACGCGCGAGCCGATGCCGTCGCAGATCGAATACGCGGCGATGAACACGCCCGTGAGCAGCGCAAACGGCACGCCTTCGCCGGAGAACCGGAAGCCGCGCCGCAGTGCGAGCGACATGATGCCGAACGACACGAGCGCGATACCTGCGAAGCCGAACGGCGTTGGCTGTTCGTGGAGGAATACGAGCGCGAGCATCGACACGAGCAGCGGCGAGATCCCGCGCGCAATCGGGTAGATCTGCCCGAACTCGCCGCTGCGGTAGGCGCGCGCCAGCGTGAAGCAGTACGCAACCTCGAGCGCGGCCGACCCGGCGATATACGGCCATGCGGCGCGCGCCGGTGCGGGCAGCAGGGCCGCGCCGGCGAAGCCGAACGCGAAATACGGCAGGGACATCGTGCCGAGCTGGACGAGCCGGTCTTCGCTGACGTGGAGGAAGGCGTTCCAGATGGCGTGCAGCAATGCGGAGCACAGCACGAGGCCGATGAAGAGGTGGTCCATGAACGAAGGTGCGGACAGGGGCGGGAGCGGAGGGGCGCCGTCATTATGTGGGTATCGGGCGCGCTCGCATGGAATTGTCGATAATGGAGTGCTGTTATTCACCGGATGCCGACAATGACCGAAGCCACTCAAGCCCAGCCTGCCGTTCCGCGCCTCACGAGCCTGTCGCATGGCGGCGGCTGCGGCTGCAAGATTGCACCGGGCGTGCTGTCCGAGCTGCTGAAGCGCACGACGCCGCCCGCGCTGTTCCCGGATCTGCTGGTCGGCACCGAGACGTCCGATGACGCGGCCGTCTACCGCCTCAACGACGAGCAGGCGATCGTCGCGACCACCGACTTCTTCATGCCGATCGTCGACGATCCTTTCGACTTCGGCCGCATCGCCGCGACCAACGCGCTGTCCGATGTCTATGCGATGGGCGGCAAGCCGATCCTCGCGCTCGCGTTGGTCGGCATGCCGATCAACGTGCTGCCGCACGAGACGATCGCGGCCGTGCTGCGCGGCGGCGAATCGGTGTGCGCGGACGCCGGCATTCCGGTTGCCGGCGGCCATTCGATCGATTCGGTCGAGCCGATCTACGGGCTCGCGGCGATCGGCGTCGTGCATCCGTCGCGCGTGAAGCGCAATGCGGCGGCGCGCGCGGGCGACGTGCTGGTGCTCGGCAAGCCGCTCGGCGTCGGCGTGCTGTCGGCCGCGCTGAAAAAGAACCAGCTCGATGCCGCGGGTTATGCGCAGATGGTCGCGACGACCACCAAGCTGAACCGGCCGGGCGCCGAGCTCGCCGCGCTGCCGGGCGTGCATGCGCTGACCGACGTCACGGGCTTCGGGCTGCTCGGCCATACGCTCGAACTGGCGCGCGGCGCGCACCTCACCGCGCGCGTGCACTATGCGTCGCTGCCGTGGCTCGCGGGCGTCGAGGCGTTCGTCGCGGACGGCGTGTTCACCGGCGCGTCGGGTCGCAACTGGGCCGCGTACGGCGCGGACGTGCGACTGGCCGCGACGCTGCCGCCCGTCGCGCAGGCGCTGCTGACCGATCCGCAGACTTCGGGCGGCTTGCTGGTCGCGTGCGCGCCCGAGGCCGTCGACGACGTGCTCGCGTGCTTCCGTGCCGACGGCTTCGACCGCGCGGGCGTGATCGGCGAGATGGTGGACGGGCCGGCACGCGTCGATGTCGCCTGACGCCGAAGCGCCACGCCGGATCATTTTGCGGTCGCCGGAATCGATGCCTTCCATCGGAGACATCGACGACCGATGAACGACTTCCTGTTCGGGCTGATGATCGCGCTGTCGGTCGGGCCCGTTGCGCTGATGATCGCGAACTACGGGATGCGCGCCGGCACCGCGAGCGGCGTGCGCGCGGCGGTGGGTGTCGCGACGGCCGACGGCTGCTATGCGGTCGTCGCGTTCACGCTTGGCGCGATGCTTGCGAGCACGCTCGCCGCGCATCTGTCGCTGTTTCGTCTGGCCGGTGCGCTCGTGCTGCTCGCGATGGGGGCACGAATGCTGTGGCAGGCGCTGCGAGATCGTCGCCGCACGCTCGATGGCGACGCGCGACAGCCGGGCAGCCGGCCGTTCGCATCGATGTTCTTCGTCACGCTGGCGAACCCGCTCACGATCCTGTTGTTCTATGGCTATGCGACGGCTTCCGCCGGTGCGCATCGGCACTGGCTGCTCGGTGCCGCGTGCGTGTTTGCGGGCAGTCTCGCGGGGCAACTCGTGTTCGCATTCGGCGGCAGCGTGATCGGCCGCATCGTGAAATCGTCGGGGCTCCTTGCGGTGAGCCATGTGGTCGCGGCGCTGGTCGTGCTGGGTTACGGGGTGGCGGGGCTGGCGCGGTTGTAGCGGTTCGCCGGGCGATGTGCATGCAGGTGCGATTGGCGTGCCGGTGTCGATCAACCGGATAGTATTCCTGATGGTATGTCGTCGCGCGGAGAGCATGTCCGCCACGATTTCCGCGCACACCCCACCCGCACCGGCGCACCGGCGCCGTTTCGTAGTCGGGTTCCGCATCGGGCACGCGCGTTCTATACTCCGTCGCGCAGTCTCCGAGAGCCGTTCTCACCCAACATCCTCGAAACAAGGAACGCCGATGCTGACTCGCTCCATTCTTTCCGCTGCCGCATTCTCGCTCGCAGCCTGCGCAACCGCGCCGTCGATCGCGCAGGACAACCAGGGCAACAACGCATTGTCCGAGACCGGTGCACAGGGCCGCCCGGTCAAGGTCATGATCATCACGATGTTCGGTCCGGAGGGCCAGGCCTGGCTCGACCGGCTTGGCCCGTGGCGCGACATTGCCGTGCCCGGTCTGTCGCCCGACTACCCGAACGTGCATTGCAACAAGCAGGACGTGTGCGTGGTCACGACCGGCATGGGCTATGCGAACGCGTCGGCGACGATCATGGCGCTCACGTTCTCGCAGCGTTTCGATCTGCGCCGCACGTACTTCCTGATCTCCGGCATCGCGGGCGTCGACCCCGCGCAAGGCACGGTCGGTTCGGCCGCGTGGTCGAAGTACCTCGTCGATTTCAGCCTGCAGTGGGAACTCGATGCACGCGAGATTCCGGCCGGCTGGAATACCGGCTTCCTCGGCATCAACACGAAGAGCCCGAACGACAAGCCGCCGCTCGACTATCGCACCGAAGTGTTCCAGTTGAATCCGCAACTGACCGACGCCGCGGTCGCGCTGTCGCGCAACGTCGTGCTCGCCGACAGCGCGCAGGCGCAGGCCGCACGCGCGAAGTTCAACTACGCGCCGGCGAACCGGCCGCCGACGGTGATTCAGTGCGACACGTCATCGGGCAACACGTGGTTCTCGGGCACGCTGATCGGCGAACGCGCGCGCCAGTGGACGAAGATCCTGACCGACGGCAAGGGGACGTACTGCATGACCGCGCAGGAAGACAACGCGACGTATGAAGCGCTCAAGCGCGCGGCGAGCGTGAAGCGGGTCGACCTGTCGCGCGTCGCGGTGCTGCGTACCGGATCGGATTTCGACCGGCCGTATGCGGGGCAGACGAGTGCCGACAACCTGCTCAACTACGCGGACCAGGGCGGCTTCGCCCCGGCGACCGAAAACCTGTATCGCGCGGGCAATCCGCTTGTTCAGGACATCGTGACGCACTGGGGCGAATGGCGCGACGGGGTGCCGCGCCGGTAAGTTGACCGAGCGACGCGTGGGAACAGCTCAATCGTCCGCGCGTGGCAGAACTCCGGGTGACGCTGTGTCGCCCGGAGCGACCGGACGCAGGAAATCACCGTGTGGGCCGGGCGAGCTTGAGTTCGATTCGCGTATATTCAGGCCCTAATAGCTGCATGGTTGCAGTTTGACCGCGCTCATCCGTCATTCCGATGTATTGCGTTGCACTGGTGCTGATCCGATAGCAGATGCGTGCCAGCGGCTTCTTGTCGCCATCCAGTAAAAACAACGTTTGGTTCCGTGTTCGAGCGGTCCAGTGCTCGGACGTCACGAAACGTGCCTGCGCGGGTTCCCTGTCGTCATCGCATGTAAAGCGGTTCGAGCCGGGCGGGGGGCCGGGTGTCTCGGGTGTCACTGCATAACTGGCGACGCCCTGTGTGCCAGGCGAATTGCAGAGGCTCTGGCACCCTGCGGGCGGGCACTTGGGAACGAACTGGACCCAAAGCTGCTTTGCGTCGTCGGGATCGAGCTTGCCGTTCCGGCGCGACACGATTCGCTCGCCGACATGGATGTCGTCGGGCACCATGCCGAGTTGCACGAGGAATGATTTCATCTGTACGCCGCGTTGTCGTGCGAGGTGAACCGGTTGTTTTTCCCAATCGTAGGCTGTCGCCTCAATCGATACTGAGGTGCCCTCGCGCGTCCACTCCTTGGCGGTCAGGTAGTGTCTGACGACGGAGAGTCTGTCGCTGTTGCCGATTTCCACCGAATTCACCGGTAACTGCATGCTGTCGGTCAACATGATCTTGCATGCATCGGCTTGTATCGGGAGTGACAGGACGGCAGTCAGTGTGGCAATGGCATATCGCATGAGTCGCTCCGATCTAACGCGCCAGAATGAACCAGGCGATGTTGTCTGCGTTGCTGATCGCCATGTCCGGATAATGTCTCGCGAACTGGGCACAGGCAGTGCGGCCGTATGCCCCTGGATGGTCGCCCGCGCCGAACGTGTCAGCAAAATGGGCGCATTCGTGAACGATGGTCAGTTGCTGCGAGGAGAGATTGCCGGCCGATCGCTCGGGTAGCGAGCAGAACGGGAGATTGATGGCAATGGTATGAGTCGCGGTGTCCGGACGGCAAACATGCGCAACCTCGGCGTCAAGATGCTTCATGTTCGGAAGGCATCCTGTCGCGCGGTCGGCATCGGAGCCGGTGCGAACGAAGTTTTCCGGGCCGAGGCCGGCCATCACGCTGGCAAGCGCGTCGAGTCCCGACGCCAGCCTGCGTCGAACATCAACATGTGATGAGCCGAACCATTCGATCACGCGTGCTTCCGTGGACGGCCACCATCGCGTCATTTCCAAATGGCGCTGCCGGGTGATCGCAACCGCATCGTCTCGCAATTCAAGCATCCGCTTCCTGAACGCTGAATCCGTCATGTTCGGACAAATTGGCGGTCCGTCGAGTGATAGCGAGATGGGGGCGCGGGAATCGGTTTTCGTATTGGTCGGTACGGTTGCGACTCGGATCCATTCCTCGTCGTTCGCGGGATCGGAATTTCTAGGCGGCATCGGTTTTCCTGATGTAGGCGGGGTGATGTGGCGTGTGGCGGTGCATGCCCGGGCGCAAGAGATTCAACCTGTCTGGATGTCCAGATGCAGCTTTCCGTAGCCAAAGGTGATAACGCGTCGCGTCAGCCCGGCGTCGTCGGTCGTGCCCTGGATGGTTGAGTGAGGGTTTGTGTCCGAAGTAATGCGATAGCGGACGTTTGCTAACGGGCGCCCGGTGATCTGGTCGATCAATTGAAACTGTTCGTCGTAGACCTCGCCGGTGGAGGAAACTGCCTGGGAGGCAGTGGACAGATGACTGGAGCCGAGGCCGTGTGCAAGAAAAATGCTTGAATCCTGCCCGGCCATGACACGGTTGCTTCCGCATGGGCACATCACCAGGTCGCCGTCGACGACGGCATCCCGTCCGTTCCCGAACAATCCTTTGCCAGTCCCGAAAATGCTGAAGCTTCCCTCGCAGTTGCCGCATGTCGCGCGATCTCCGTTGAGCGCGACATGCTTGCCGTGGTCGAATATCGTGGAAGAGTGGGCAACGACGCGGCCACGAGTCGTCGTCCGATCACCGTCTCGAACGGCCGGCCGGTATGTTCGGACGTTCCGTTCGCCGCTTTGGGATGACGCAGTCATACAAGCTCTCCATAGGAACATCATTGGGAGTGCTCATGCTAAGTACCCGGGGCGAACAATGGACTTGCCGGAAAGAATCGGGGAGAGAGATGAAGCTTGAGAAGTGTGAATAAAGGCGCGACAAGACTCACGCTTTCTCTAGCCAATAGGCGTTTCCTTGCGAAACATGCAGTCTGGCGGAAGTCGAGAGCGAAACGGCTTCGTATTGCCCGGAACGGTTGATCGGGCTCCGACGAATACGTAAAACGCGATCAAACAGGCGACTTTTCCTGTGTCAATCGAGGCGCCTCGCATGGCCAAGGTCAGGTCGCTGGAATTCGCTTGTTTAACGTCACAAATCGTGTCGCAGCGATCGCGGCTGCGGCTGTGTGTCTCAAGCGTTCGCGGGCCCCAGGCACTGCTCGGAGACGGCTTCGCCCCGGCGACCGAAAACCTGTACCGCGCGGGCAATCCGCTCGTTCAGGACATCGTGACGCACTGGGGCGAATGGCGCGACGGGGTGCCGCGCCGGTAAAGGCCGGGTGATGGTCCAGCCGGCGATCAGTGCGCGTGCGGGGCCGAACGGAACGGCGTCCACACCGGCGTGGTGTCGTCCCAGTGATCGAGCGGCGAAGGAAGTTGATCGTTCATCATGTGCTCCTGCAATTCACTATCCAACTGACTGACTCGGCGAGTCGTCGATAGGGGAATCGCGACGCCGTGTACGGGGCAACCCGTTGCGCGGCGTTGCGCGTTTACCGGCCTCCGCCGGCGAGTTGGTTGCTTTCGGGCATCGAGCGATACGCCCCTTGTGCCAGTTCGAGCCCTTGCGGATACGAATTGGCCTTGCGCAGATACGCGAGCGTGCCGTCCTTGCGTGCTTGCTCGACTTCCGCGCTGACTTCGGCGCGCGTGCGCGGGCCGTAGTGCTGCGAGTACCACGACGTATTGCCGTAGTCGCCGGCATGCGGCGTACCCGAATCGGCGAAGGCCGGTGCGGACACGGCGAGCGCGAGGGCGAAGGCGGAGAGAAGATGGCGGCGGTTCATGGCGAAACTCCTGTGTCGATATGAGTGAGCGCTTCAGCGCTGACTCCGGTCCCATCAAGCGGGATCTGTTCGATGCGCAACGAGGTGCGCGACAGGGTTTACTCTAGGTATCTGTTCCGTCGCGATAAATGCGGCGGATGCGAATTGAATTGTCGCGTCAGTGGAACAATCGACATCCGTACACCCGGCAGGGTTATGCGGAAACCGCTCGAACCGGCTTGCAGCGGGCCTCGCACGGGAGCGACGACGGTACGCGGCGACGCACGCGGACGATTGCGTCGCACGGCACAAAGGTTTGCTGCGGATTCGGGAAGGATCGGGTGCGCCGGGCGGGAAACGGGGCACCGAGGCGGGGCGCGGAGGCGGGGCGACGCGCGGGCCTCGCGGCCCGCGCGTGTCGTTCAGTTGCGCGATTCGGTCGCGCGGGTCGGACGTTACGCGACCCACTCGTTGATGACCGGCGTGTCGAGCGCCGGTGCGCGCTCGGCTTCCTCGAACGTGCGCTTGCTGCAGGTCGCGTCGAGGCTGCCCTTGCCGCTCAGCAGCGGGCAGCGGTCGAACACTTCGGCGACCCAGTCGACAAACACGCGCACTTTCGGTGACAGATGACGGCTGTGCGGATACACGACCGAGATCGGCATCGGCAGCGGCTTGACGCCGGGCAGCACTTCCTTGAGCCGGCCTTCGCGCAGATGCGGCAGCACCATGAAGAGCGGCGGCTGGATCAGCCCGAAGCCTTCGAGCCCGCAGGTCACGTACGCATCCGCGTCGTTCACCGACACGATGCCTTCCATCTTCATCTCGACTTCCTTGCCTTCGATCAGGAACGTCCAGTCGATCGTGCGGCCGGTGCGGCTCGAGAAGTAGTTGACGGCCTTGTGCTGGTTCAGGTCGTCGATCGTTTGCGGCTCACCGTGGTGCTCGAGATAGTCGGGCGACGCGACCGTCACGCATTCGAACAGGCCGACCCGGCGCGCGACCAGCGACGAGTCCTGCAGTGCGCCGACGCGGATCACGCAATCGACCCCTTCCTGCAGCAGGTCGACCGGCCGGTCGGACAGGCCGAGCTGCAGGTCGATGTCCGGATAGCGCGTATGAAATTCGCACAGGGACGGAATCACGAGCAGCCGTCCGATCGAACCCGGCATGTCGATACGCAACTTTCCGTGCGGCTTCCGGTTGTTCGCCTGGAAGCTCGCCTCGGTTTCCTCGACGTCCGCGAGGATCCGCACGCATCGTTCGTAATACGCGGCGCCGTCCGGCGTGAGCGACAGCCGGCGGGTGGTCCGGTGCATCAGCCGCACACCGAGGAATGCTTCGAGATTCTGGATGATCGTCGTGACGGACGCTCGCGGCAAGCTGAGCGTTTCTGCTGCCTTGGTGAAGCTGCTTGTATCGACGACGCGAGTAAACACCTGCATGGCCTGAAGCCGGTCCATCACAACCTCCGCAATCTAATGAGCCTCCGGAACGACAAGGCTGCGCTACCTCGTGGGTAAACGCAGCCTCGGATTGTTCGGGGGCGTTGAATTGTGTTGCCGGATTATAGGCATTTATCCCAATGTCTGCCGGACCCAGAATTCGTTCCATCTCGAAATGGATGCTGCATCGTCATGGACGCTTCTGAATTCAGCAAATTCCTGAAAGCCGCTTTGCCCGCGCCAGCCACGGCGGGCGTGGCGCTGACGGTCGCCGAAGTGGAAATTCCCGGCTACGCGCAGGACATCGTGCTGCGCCTCTACCGCCGCCCGGACAAGACCGGGTTGCCGGTAGTGCTTTATTTCCACGGCGGCGGCTTCGTCCGCGGTTCGCTCGAAGACGCCGATTTCGCCGCGCGTTTTTTAGCAGAACGCTTACCAGCGCTCGTCGTGTCGGTCGATTATTCGCTCGCGCCGGCCTTTCCTTTTCCGGCCGCGCCGGAGGATGCGTATCGCGCCGCCGTGTGGGCCGCGACGCGCGCCCGCGCGTTCGGCGGCAACCCGAAGAAAATCGGTGTCGCGGGTCACGACGCGGGCGGCCAGCTCGCGAACTGCCTCGCGTTCATCGCACGCGACCGCGGCGAGGTGTCGATCGCCGCGCAGGCGCTGTTCGGGCCGATGCTCGACCCGAGCATGACGCGCATCGGCGACGCCGAGCGCCTCGCGTCGGACATTACCGCGCGCGAATGCGCGGCATGTTATCGCGCGTACCTGCCGCAGGCCGCGCAGCGCATGCACCCGTACGCGGCGCCGCTCGAATCGGTGCGCCTCGCGGGGCTGCCGCCGACGCTCGTCGTCACCGCGCAGAACGACGTGCTGCACGTCGAAGCGGAGAAATATGCGAGCTGCCTGATCTCGTCGGGCGTGCTCACGCAGGTGATCCGCTATCCGGACATCACGCACGCCGCGCTCGCGACGCACGAAGCCGCATTCGAGGAAGCCGTGCGCTTCTTCCAGTGCCGCTTCCAGGCGCGCCAGCCGAATCGTTCCGAATAACCAAAACCAATCCACGTTTACTGGAGATCCACATGGCCATCCTACGCACCTCCCGTTCCCGAATCGCGACAGCGGCGATCGTGACGCTCGCCGTCGTCGGCCTCGGAACGTTCGGCGCGATGCGCGTGAACGCAAACGCACCGGAGAAAGCGGCAGCACCGCTGCCCGAAGTCGACGTCGCGACCGTCGTGCCGCAGACCGTGACCGACTGGCAGAGTTATTCGGGCCGCCTCGAAGCGGTCGAGAAAGTCGACGTGCGCCCGCAAGTGTCGGGCACGATCGTCGCGGTGAATTTCAAGGACGGCGCGCTCGTGAAGAAGGGCGACGTGCTGTTCGTGATCGACCCGCGCCCGTACCAGGCCGAAACCGATCGTGCGGCTGCGCAGCTTGCGGCCGCGCAGGCGCGCAACGGCTACGCGCAGACCGACTGGCAGCGCGCGCAGCGGCTGATCGGCGACAACGCGATCGCGAAACGCGACTACGACGAGAAGCAGAATGCGGCGCGCGAGGCGGCGGCGAACCTGAAGGCCGCCGAAGCGGCGCTGGAAACGGCGCGCATCAACCTCGGCTATACGCGGATCACCGCGCCGGTGTCGGGCCGCGTGTCGCGCGCGGAAATCACGCTCGGCAACGTCGTGTCGGCCGGTGCATCGGCCGCGCCGCTGACGACGCTGGTGTCGGTGTCGCCGATCTACGCATCGTTCGACGCGGACGAGCAGACCTATCTGCAATACATCAGCGGTGCGCGCAGTGGCCGCAAGGTGCCGGTCGAGCTCGGTCTCGCGAACGAAACGGGCTACTCGCGCAGCGGCGAGATCGACTCGGTCGACAACCGGCTCGATACGTCGTCCGGCACGATCCGCGTGCGCGCGCGCTTCGACAACGCCGACGGCGCGCTCGTCCCGGGCCTCTACGCGCGTGTGAAGGTGGGCGGCAGCGCGCCGCACGAGGCACTGCTCGTCGACGACGCGGCGATCAACACCGACCAGGACAAGAAGTTCGTGTTCGTCGTCGACCAGCAGGGCCGCGTGTCCTACCGCGAGGTGCAGCAGGGGATGCAGCACGGCAACCAGCGCGTGATCGTGAGTGGGCTCTCCGCCGGCGATCGCGTGGTCGTGAACGGTACGCAGCGCGTGCGCCCCGGTGAACAGGTGAAGCCGCACATGGTCCCGATGACGGGCGGTGACGCGCCGTCCGCGCCGCTCGCGGGCACCGCGAAGCCGGCCGCACCGGCGAAGGCGGATTCGTAAGCGGCCCGCCGCTTCGTATCCGCGTTCAACCAGACAGAGCCACACATGAACATTTCAAAATTCTTTATCGACCGACCGATCTTCGCAGGAGTCCTATCGGTGATCATCCTGCTCGGCGGGGTGATCGCGATGTTCCTGCTGCCGATCTCGGAATATCCGGAAGTCGTGCCGCCTTCGGTGATCGTGAAGGCGCAGTATCCGGGCGCGAACCCGAAAGTGATCGCCGAGACGGTCGCGTCGCCGCTTGAAGAGCAGATCAACGGCGTCGAGGACATGCTCTACATGCAGTCGCAGGCGAACAGCGACGGCAACATGACGATCACCGTCACGTTCAAGCTCGGCACCGATCCGGACAAGGCCACGCAGCTCGTGCAGAACCGCGTGAACCAGGCGCTGCCGCGCCTGCCGGAAGACGTGCAGCGGCTCGGCATCACGACGGTGAAGAGCTCGCCGACGCTGACGATGGTGGTCCACCTGATCTCGCCGGACAACCGCTACGACATGACCTACCTGCGCAACTACGCGCTGATCAACGTGAAGGATCGCCTGTCGCGGATCCAGGGCGTCGGCCAGGTGCAGCTGTGGGGTTCGGGCGACTACGCGATGCGCGTGTGGCTCGATCCGCAGAAGGTCGCGCAGCGCGGGCTGTCGGCCGAGGACGTCGTTCAGGCGATCCGCGAGCAGAACGTGCAGGTCGCGGCCGGCGTGATCGGCGCATCGCCGTCGCTGCCGGGCACGCCGCTGCAGTTGTCGGTGAACGCGCGCGGCCGTCTGCAGACGGAAGACGAGTTTGGCGACATCGTCGTGAAGACGACGCCGGACGGCGGCGTCACGCACCTGCGCGACATCGCGCGGATCCAGCTCGACGCGTCGGAATACGGGCTGCGCTCGCTGCTCGACAACAAGCCGGCCGTCGCGATGGCGATCAACCAGTCGCCGGGCGCGAACTCGCTGCAGATCTCGGACGAAGTGCGCAAGACGATGGCCGAGCTCAAGCAGGACATGCCGGCGGGCGTCGACTACAAGATCGTCTATGACCCGACGCAGTTCGTCCGTTCGTCGATCAAGGCGGTCGTGCACACGCTGCTCGAAGCGATCGCGCTGGTCGTGATCGTCGTGATCGTGTTCCTGCAGACCTGGCGCGCGTCGCTGATTCCGCTGATCGCGGTGCCGGTGTCGATCATCGGCACGTTCTCGCTGCTGCTCGCGTTCGGGTATTCGATCAATGCGTTGTCGTTGTTCGGGATGGTGCTCGCGATCGGGATCGTGGTCGACGATGCGATCGTGGTGGTCGAGAACGTCGAGCGCAACATCGAAAGCGGGATGAACGCGCGGCAAGCGACCTACAAGGCGATGCAGGAAGTGAGCGGGCCGATCATCGCGATCGCGCTGACGCTCGTCGCCGTGTTCGTGCCGCTCGCGTTCATGTCGGGCCTGACCGGCCAGTTCTACAAGCAGTTCGCGATGACCATCGCGATCTCGACGGTGATCTCGGCGTTCAACTCGCTGACGCTGTCGCCGGCGCTGTCCGCGATCCTGCTGAAGGGCCACGGCGACAAGGAAGACTGGCTCACGCGCGTGATGAACCGCGTGCTCGGCGGCTTCTTCCGCGGCTTCAACAAGGTGTTCCATCGCGGTGCGGAGAACTATGGCCGCGGCGTGCGCGGCGTGCTGTCGCGCAAGACGCTGATGCTCGGCGTGTACCTCGTGCTGGTGGGCGCGACCGTGCTGGTGTCGAAGGTCGTGCCGGGCGGCTTCGTGCCCGCGCAGGACAAGGAGTACCTGATCGCGTTCGCGCAACTGCCGAACGGCGCATCGCTCGACCGTACCGAGAAGGTGATCCGCGACATGGGCTCGATCGCGCTGAAGCAGCCGGGTGTCGAGAGCGCGGTGGCGTTCCCGGGGCTGTCGGTGAACGGCTTCACGAACAGCTCGAGCGCGGGCATCGTGTTCGTCACGCTGAAGCCGTTCTCCGAACGGCACGGCAAGGCGCTGTCGGCCGGTGCGATTGCCGGCGCGCTGAACCAGCAGTACGGCGCGATCAAGGACTCGTTCGTCGCGGTGTTCCCGCCGCCGCCGGTGCTCGGCCTCGGTACGCTCGGCGGTTTCAAGATGCAGATCGAGGATCGCGGCGCGGTCGGCTATGCGCGGCTTGCGGATGCATCCAACGACTTCATCAAGCGCGCGCAGCAGGCGCCTGAGCTCGGCCCGTTGTTCACGAGCTACCAGATCAACGTGCCGCAGCTGAACGTCGATCTCGACCGCGTGAAGGCGAAGCAGCTCGGCGTACCCGTGACCGACGTGTTCAACACGATGCAGGTGTATCTCGGCTCGCTGTACGTGAACGACTTCAACCGCTTCGGGCGCGTGTACCAGGTGCGCGTGCAGGCCGATGCGCCGTTTCGCCAGCGCGCCGACGACATCCTGCAGTTGAAGACGCGCAACGACAAGGGCGAGATGGTGCCGCTGTCGTCGCTCGTCACGGTGACGCCGACGTTCGGCCCGGAAATGGTGGTGCGCTACAACGGCTACACGGCGGCCGACATCAACGGCGGCCCGGCACCGGGCTTCTCGTCGGGCCAGGCGCAGGCCGCGATCGAGCGCATCGCGCACGAGACGCTGCCGCGTGGCGTGCGGTTCGAATGGACCGACCTCACGTACCAGCAGATTCTTGCCGGCGATTCGGCGATGTACGTGTTCCCGATCAGCGTGCTGCTCGTGTTCCTCGTGCTCGCCGCGTTGTACGAAAGCCTGACGCTGCCGCTCGCGGTGATCCTGATCGTGCCGATGAGCATTCTGTCGGCGCTGACGGGCGTGTGGCTCACGCAGGGCGACAACAACATCTTCACGCAGATCGGCCTGATGGTGCTGGTGGGGCTGTCGGCGAAGAACGCGATCCTGATCGTCGAATTCGCGCGTGAACTCGAACACGACGGCAGGACGCCGCTCGAGGCCGCGATCGAGGCAAGCCGGCTGCGGCTGCGCCCGATCCTGATGACGTCGATCGCCTTCATCATGGGCGTGGTGCCGCTTGTCACGTCGACGGGTGCCGGTTCGGAAATGCGCCATGCGATGGGTGTCGCGGTGTTCTTCGGGATGCTCGGCGTGACGCTGTTCGGGCTGATGCTGACGCCGGTGTTCTACGTCGTGCTGCGCACGCTCGCGGGCGGCAAGATCCACGTCGCGGGCAAGGACTCGGCCGGCTACGGTGTGCCGTCCCAGGGCGTGCCGGCTTCGGATGCTTGAGGACAACACAATGAACAACTTGCACAACACGAATGGCCTGATGCGCTTCGCGAAGGTGGCGGCCGCGAGCACCCTGCTCGCGACGCTGCTCGCCGCGTGCGCGGTGGGCCCCGACTACAAGCGCCCGGATGCGCCGACGCCCGCCGCGTTCAAGGAAGCGCCGACGCTCGCCGCGGGCGAACAGGCCGGCACGTGGAAGACGGCCGAGCCGTCGGACGGCGAACATCGCGGCGAATGGTGGAAGGTGTTCGGCGACCCGGTGCTCGATTCGCTCGAGACGCAGGCGCTCGCCGCGAACCAGAACCTGAAGGCCGCGGCCGCGCGTGTCGAGGAAGCACGCGCGGCGACGCGTACGGCGCGCTCGCAATGGTTCCCGCAGATCGGCGCCGGTTTCGGGCCGACGCGCGAAGGGCTGTCGTCGGCGTCGCAGTTCCAGCCGCAGGGCACGGGCCCGACCAATGCGACGCTGTGGCGCGCACAGGGCACGGTGTCGTACGAAGCCGACCTGTTCGGCCGAGTCGGCCGCAACGTCGAGGCGTCGCGCGCCGACCAGGCGCAGAGCGAAGCGCTGTTCCGTTCGGTGCAGCTCGCGCTGCAGGCGGACGTCGCGCAGAACTACTTCGAACTGCGTCAGCTCGATGCGGACCAGGACCTGTACCGCCGCACCGTGGATCTGCGCGAGCAGGCACTGAAGCTCGTGCAGCGCCGCTTCAACGAAGGTGACATCAGCGAACTCGACGTGTCGCGCGCGAAGAACGAGCTGGCCAGCGCACAGGCCGATGCAGTCGGCGTCGCGCGCCGGCGTGCGGCGTCCGAGCATGCGCTCGCGATCCTGCTCGGCAAGGCGCCGGCGGATTTCGGGTTCAAGGAGACGCCGATCGTGCCGGTCGCGGTGAAGATTCCGCCGGGCCTGCCGTCCGCACTGCTCGAACGCCGCCCGGACGTGTCGGCGGCCGAGCGTGCGATGGCGGCCGCGAACGCGCGGATCGGCCTTGCAAAGTCCGCGTATTTCCCGAAGCTCGATATCACGGGGGCGTTCGGCTATGAAGCGTCGACGCTCGGCAACCTGTTCCTGTGGTCGAGCCGCACGTTCCTGCTCGGGCCGTTCGCCGGCACCGCGCTGACGCTGCCGCTGTTCGACGGCGGACGCCGTGCGGCCGGCGTGCAGCAGGCGCGCGCGCAGTACGACGAGCAGGTCGCGAACTACCGGCAGCAGGTGCTCGTCGCGTTCCGCGAGGTCGAGGACAATCTCGCCGACCTGCGCCTGCTCGACGATCAGATCCGCGCGCAGGATGCGGCCGTCAATGCGTCGCGCCGTGCGGCGACGTTGTCGCGCACGCAGTATCAGGAAGGCGAGGTTGCCTATCTCGACGTGATCGACAGCGAGCGCTCGGTGCTGCAGTCGCAACTGCAGGCGAACCAGTTGACCGGTGCGCAGGCCGTGTCGACCGTGAACCTGATCCGCGCGTTGGGCGGCGGGTGGGGTAATGCGCCGACGGCGGTCGGCGATGCGGCGTCCGTCAAGGCGGAGGTAGCCGCGCGTTGACGCGCCGGCCCGAGGCGGGCCGTTGCAACAAGTGGTCGATCGAAGCACCCCGATCCGTGGCGACGCGGATCGGGGTTTTTTGTTGGCGGCTGGTTACTTCTGTTGCTCGGGCTGCACGTCAGTGCGTTCGGCGATCGCCACCGCGTACCGGCCGACCGCATCGGCGATGCGCTGCGCCAGCTCGGGGTCGCGCACCGCGCGCGCGAGCGTGACCCCGCCCGACAGCAGCGCGAGGAGCGCGATCGCGCGGTCGTCGTCGGGTGGGTTGTCCATCCCGGCCGACAACTCGTCGACGATCTGTCGCAATGCGTGCGCGTATGCGTCGCGCGTTTCATCGTCGGCGCGCATCACCTCCGGGGACAGGCTGGGCAGCGCGCAGCTTTCGCCGAGTTCGCACGTGCGCCGCGGGCCGAGGTAGAACGATACGAACGGGCGCCGCCAGCGCGCACCGTGCTCGGCCTTGAACGTCGCGACGCCCTGCCGGAGCTGGTCGAGGCCATCGAGGACGACCTGCCGGAATGCTTCGCCCTTCGTTTTGAAATGGCCGTAGAACGCGCCGTTGGTGACGCCCGCCGCCTTCGTCAGCGGACCGATGCCGGAACCGCCATACCCCTCCTGGCGGAACAGGCGGCTCGCGGCATCGAGGATGCGCGTGCGGGTTTCGTGCTTGTGCTCGACGGTATAACGCATGACAGGCTCGCTTCAGAGTGATCACTCTTTATCTTGCAAAGAGAGCGATCAGTGTCTATTGTATAGAGAGTGACTGGTATTTATATCACGTCACCCAACCGATGACCTGACCAGGAGAAAGTGCGATGCCGATTACGCTGACAGTATCCGAAGGGGTTTTCACGCCGGACGACGAAGGGCCGGTGTTTGCCGAATTGACCGATGCGTTGCTGGAAGTCGAGGGGTTGACCGGGAATGCGTTCCTGGCGCCGAACGTCGTGGGCACGCTCAACGTGCTGCCGCGGCACCGGACCTTCGTGCACGGGCGCGCGGAGCCTGCCGCGTTCGTCGAGCTGAAGCTGCCCGCGGTGGCGCTGGCGGCGCCCGACCGGCAGCGCCAATTCGTCGAACGGGCGACCGCGATCGTGCTGCGCCGTGCGGGCGGGCGGCTGACGCCTGCGCAAGTCTGGGTGAACGTCGTCCATGCGGTCGACGGTGGATGGGGCATTGCCGGACGACGCTACGACAACGCGGCGCTCGTCGATTCGATCCAGAGTGCGGCCGTGGCATCGCACTAACCGCAACTAACGGTCAAACCGTCATGCGTTGACCGACGGCGTGGCGGCGTTTGCCGCCGCGCCGGTCATTTTTCATCGCCGGCAGCCCGCAGCGCGCGGACCAGTTCGCTGGCCGCCTTGCCGAGCCCCGTGTGTTTCGGCCGGCGCAGGTAAACCGGCAGCGGCAGCCCGTTGCGGATGTTCGCGAACACGAGCGGCGCGAGTTCGCCGTCGGCGACGTATCGGCCGATCACGGAGGCCGGCAGGTTCGCCCAGCCATGACCGGCCTTCACCAGCGCGATCGCGGTCGCCATGTCGGTCACCTTCCACGTGCGGTTGCCGATCAGCGGCCGAATGTCGGTCAGCGGCCGCTCCGGATCGGCGATCACGATCTGCCGAAAGCCCGACAGCCGCTCGATCGCCTCGGGTTGCGCGCCTTCGACGATCGCCGGATGGCTCGGCGCGGCGACCGCGACGAGCGTCTCGGTCCACAGCGCATGAATCTGCTCCTGCGGATGAAGGTCGAGCCCGCAGTACGCCACGCAGAGATCGATGGCGGTGCGATGCAGCGCGTCGACGATCGCGTCCTGCGGCGCCGTGACGACGCTGATCGCGAGCGCCGGATACTTCGCGGCGACCGCCGTCAGCGCGCGGGCGACGGGCGCCGGGTCGATTTCGGCCGCGACGCCGAGCCGCAGCGTGTCTTCGACGCCTTCCGACAGGTGCTGCGCGTGGGCGCGCAGCACCTGCAACTGCTCGGCGATCGACCGCGCGTCGGGCAGCAGCGCGGCCATCGCGGCGGTCGGCGTCGGTTCGCGCGTGCCGCGATCGAACAGCACGAGGCCGAGTTCGGCCTCGAGGTTCGCGATCGCCATGCTGACTGCCGACGGCGTGCGGCCGAGCGCACGTGCGGCGGCGGAAAACGAGCCTTTGTCGATGACGGTCAGCAGCATGTCGATGTGGTCGCTGGTCAGCATGCGAGGGCTTCCTGTCAGAAAAATTGAAAGGACCTGACTTTTGCGGACGTGCTACCCGCTGATAGTCTCGCCACCTTGTTCGATGGAAGGTGGATGGTCATGCAAGGGTGGAAGAGACGCATAGTCTACGTCGTGATGTTCGAGGTGCTCGGCATCCTGATCGCCTCGTCGGTGCTCGGCATGCTGAGCGGCGCGAGCGTGGCGACGAGTGGTGCGATGGGGGTGATGATCTCGACGACGGGCGTCACCGTCAATTTCCTGTACAACCTCGCGTTCGAAGCGTGGGAGCGCAAGCGTGCGGCGACGACGCGCACGGTCGGTCGCCGCGTGCTGCATGCGATCGGCTTCCAGGTCGCGCTCGTGACGTTCCTGATCCCGCTGATCGCGTGGTGGCTCGACGTGTCGCTGCTGCAGGCGTTCCTGTACGACGCGGTGCTGATCGTGTTCTTCCCGATCTTCACGTTCACGTACAACTGGGCGTTCGACAGCGTGTTCGGGCTGCCGGATGCGGTGACGCGCAAGGCGGAGCCGGCGGCGTGATGCGATGCGCCGCGCCGGTGTCCGGCACGCGGACGCGGATCGTGCAGAGGTGTCTGGATTCGCGCGGCGGATGCGCCGGTGACGTGCGGCGGGCGACAGGAAAGCGATGCGGGGCGGGCCGCACCGTTTCCGAATGAAGCAGGAAAACCGGGCGGAACGAACGCCGCCCGGGAGAACTTACGCGGTGACGAACTCGTGCACGAAGCGGTTGAACACGGCGGGGCTCGCGGCGTTCATCCCGTGCGACGCACCGGCGACGGTCTGCCGTTGCGCGTTGCCGATCCACTGCGACAGCGTCTCGACGTTGTTGCGGAACATCTTCGGGCTGCGCTGGCCGTCGATCAGCAGCGTGCGGCATGCGATGTCGCCGGCCGTGTGCTGCGAATACGCGGGCAGCGGGTCGCGCAGTTGCTTCGGCAGCGTGCTCGCGTTGTCGATCGCCATCGTGCGGAAACGCGACGTGCTCTTCTTCCATGCGCCCGGCAGGCTCACGGAATCGACGAACATCTCGAGGCCCGATTCGACGTCGCCTTGCCCGATCAGGTTCACGGCCTTCGTGCGCAGCGCGATCGCGGCGGCCGGCAGCGCGGCTTCGCGCACGCCCGGCTGTTGCAGCGGGCCGCCCGGATCGGCGAGCGTCAGCGACTCGACGAGGTGCGGATGCTGACGCGCCACGTTGAACGCGACGCTGCCGCCGCGCGAGTGGCCGACCAGGTGCACGGGGCCGAGATCGAGCGCATCGATGAATTCGGCGAGCTCGTCGACGTGGTTCTGCCAGCTGAACTCGTCCTGGATGCCCGCTTCGACGGCCGGCCAGTAATGGCTCAGGCTCGGCGCGATGCAGCGGTAGTGGGCCGACAGCGACGCGAGCTGCGGATCCCAGTAGCGGTAATCGCACAGCGAGCCGTGCACGAACACCATCGGCGCACCGCTGCCCCGCTCGACATACGGCAGGCTGATGCCTGACGAAAGCGTCGCAAATTGCAGGTCGGGGTTCGCGAGCACGGACGGCTCGATTCGCATGTTCATGACTGAAAGACTCAAAGGTGCGTCAACACGACGCAACTATGCATCACGGCGACCTGCAAGGAAAACGCATAATTTTCATTGCGACGATCAATTTTATTGATGGTTCGGCCGGAAACCCTTGTCGGAAGGGGACGGGTATCGATGCTTTCAATCGTCTGACGGTAGGTCGAAGTGCCGGAATGGCCGAAAAAGGGCGTGCGGCGGCCTGCGCGCCTGCGCATCGTACCGTTGGAAAACGGGAAGCACGCGAGCCGCGAAAGCGGCCCGCGCGTCAGCGCACCGTCAGCACGGGCGCGGCCTGAAGCTCGACGGGGAGGTCGTTGTCGGCCGCGAACTGCATCGCGAAGTCGAATGCGTCCGCGCAGACGGTGCGCAATTCGTCCGACACGACCAGGCATTTGACGCCGCCGTCGACGACGGGCATCGCGAGCCGCGACAGCGCGCACGGATAGCCGGGCCGTCGTTCGCCGACGAACAGCGTGATGACGCCCGCGAGGCGCTCGGGCCAGTCGCTCGGGCGGAAGGTTTTCTGCGCGCGCGTGACGCCGCGGATCAGGTGGCCGGTAATGCGGCCTTGTTCGGTGACTTCGATGCGATCCATGCCGTGCGTGTCCTCGTTCGCGTCACTCGCCGCCATCGGCCGCCGCGTCGCCGCGTGCGGGAATCCGCAGGTTGCGCAGCTTGTGATAGAGCGTTTTCTTCGGCATCCCGAGCGCTTCGCTCGCCTCCGCGACGTTGCCGTTGTGACGCTGCAGCATGTCCTCGATCAGCATCCGCTCGAAATATGCGAGCTGTTCCGCGAGCGTGCCGCCCGCGGCCGGCGTGCCGCCGGACGACAGCAGGCTCTCGCCGGTCAGCCCGAGCACGAAGCGGTCGGCCACGTTCTGCAGTTCGCGCACGTTGCCGGGCCACGCATGTGTCATCAGTTCGGATACCTGCGCAGCCGTGACGACCGGCGCCGGCTGCCCGAAGCGCCGCGCGGCCGCGAGCACGAAATGCTCGAACAGCAGCGGCACGTCCTCGCGCCGCTCGCGCAGCGGCGGCAGCTCGATCTGCGCGACGTTGAGGCGATACAGCAAGTCCGCGCGAAAGCGGCCGTCGGCCGCGAGCTCGGCGAGATCGGCCTTCGACGCGGTGACCACGCGGCAGTCGACCGGAATCAGCTCGTTCGCGCCGAGCCGCTCGACCACGCGCTCCTGCAGCACGCGCAGCATCTTGATCTGCAGCGGAATCGGCATCGTCTCGATCTCGTCGAGGAACAGCGTGCCGCCGTCCGCCCATTCGATCTTGCCGATGCGCTTCTTGATCGCGCCGGTGAACGCGCCGGCCTCATGGCCGAACAGTTCGCTCTCGAACACCTGCTCGGGCAGGCCGCCGCAGTTCAGCGCGACGAAATGCGCGTCGCGCCGGCTGCCGAAGTCGTGCAGGCTGCGCGCGATCAGCTCCTTGCCGGTGCCCGTTTCGCCGGTGATCAGCACCGACACCGACGTATCGGCGAGACGCAGGATCTTCTTGCGCACGTCGGCCATCGCGGGCGACTTGCCGAGCACGAACGCCTCGATGCCCTGCCAGTTGTTCAGCGCCGCGCGCAGGCCCTGCACCTCGAGCGTCAGGCGGCGTTTCTCGACCGCGCGCGCGACGCGCCCCGCGATCACGTCCGACGAAAACGGCTTCTCGATGAAGTCGTACGCGCCGACCTGCATCGCGCCGACGGCCGTCGAGATATCGGCATGGCCGCTGATCAGCACGACCGGGATCTGCGCGTCGATGGCCATCACGCGATCGAGCAGCTGCAGCCCGTCGATGCCCGGCATCCGCACGTCCGACACGATCACGACCGGCGCACCGGGCGCGACGTGATGCAGCGCGTCGGCGGCCGACGCGAACGCATCGACCGCGAAGCCGGCAAGCGCTACCGCCTGCTCGACGCCGATCCGGACGTTTTCATCGTCCTCGACGACCAGCACCCGAATCTCATCTTCCATGCTCTGTCCTTTGCAGCGTGGCCGCCGCGAATTCGATACTGAACTGCGCGCCGCCTTCGTCGCGGTTCGTCGCGGCGATCTTCGCGCCGAACGCCTCGACGATGCGCGACGTGATCGCGAGGCCGAGCCCGAGGCCCTGGCCGCGCGGCTTGGTCGTGACGAACGGCTCGAACAGGTGCGGCAGCACCTCGGGCGCGATGCCCGCGCCGCTGTCGGCGACGGTGAAACGCACGCGGCCGGCTTCGTCCGGCCCGGCGGCCTCGATGACGATGCGGCGCACGGGCGCGTCGTGTACCGCGTCGAGCGCGTTGCCGAGCAGGTTGACGATCACCTGCTGCAGCTGGCTCGACTCGGCCGACACGGCGGTGCCGGGCGCGATGTTCACGTCGAGCTGCACGCCTTCGTCGCGGATCCGCGCGTCGTAGATGAGCCGTGCATGCGCGACGGCCTCGTTCAGCGAGACCGCGACGCGTTCGACGTCGGGCTTGCGCGCGAAGGTCTTCAGCTCGCCGGTGAGCACGGCCATGCTGTCGACGAGCTTGCCGATTCGCTCGAGATTGGCGAGCGCCGGCGCCGGCTGGCCGCGCTCGAAGAACGTGCGCGCGTTGTCGCACAGCGTGCGGATCGCGACGAGCGGCTGGTTCAGTTCGTGCGTGAGGCCGGCGGCCATCTGCCCGAGCACCGCGAGCTTGCCCGTGTGCACGACTTCCTGCTGCGACGCGCGCAGCCGCTGCTCGGTGCGCTCGCGCTCGACGATCTCGCGCTGCATCCGTTCGTTCGCGGCCGTCAGCGCGGCCGTGCGCTGCGCGACGGTCAGCTCGAGCTGGTCGTTCGCGCGCCGCAGCGCGTCCTGCGCGTTCAGCCGCGCGACGATCGCCCGGCGGCGCTGGATCGCGTAGCCGGCGAGCAGCGCGGCGATCAGGAACGCGCCGGTGACGAACACGAAGGCCGTCTGCTGCTGGCGCCGCGCGCCCGCGATGTCGAGCAGCACCATCAGCGAATCGCCGGCCTGCGGCGCCGGGCGCGACATCACGAGATAGCGCGTGGTGCGGCCGCTGTGACGCATATCGGGGAAGGTGCCGAACCACGCGGCCGCGCTGCGGTCGCCGATGCGGCGGTACGGCAGCGCGTCGACCGTGCGGCCCGCGTATTGCCGTGACGCCTGGATGTCATGCTGCTGCTGCGCGGTGATCGGGCGCAGCGCGGTGAATTTCCACGCGGGTTCGGTCGAGATCACGACCACGCCGTTGCTGTCGACGACCATCGCGGCGACGCCCGGCGCACGCCACGCCGATTCGAGCGGATCGACGCTGATCTTGACGGCCGCCACGCCGATCGGCACACCGTCGTCGCGCACCGCGCTGGCGAAGTAGACACCCGGCACGCCGGTGTTGGTGCCGATGCCGAAGAAGCGGCCGCTGCCGCGCGCGAGCGCGTCCTTGAAATACGGCCGGTACGACACGTTGGTGCCGACGAAGCTGAGCGTCTCGTTCCAGTTGCTGGCGGCGATCACGTCGCCCTGCAGGTCGATCACGTCGACCGCGCCGCTGCCCGCGTCGCGGTTCACGGCTTCGAGGTAGGTGTCGACCGTGTGCACGAGCTCGGGGGCGCTGTTCGGCGCGGCTTTCAGCATCGTGCGCACGCTGTCCTGCCGCGCGACCAGGCCGGGCAGGATCTCGAAGCGGCCGAGTTCGCTTTTCAGGCTCGACGCATACAGGTCGAGCCGGTGCTCGCCGGCTTCCTCGAGCGCGTCGATCGCGCGTTCCCACGCGAAATCGACGGCCGCGGCTGCGACGCACATGTACAGCACGCCGGCCGATGCCCAGCCCCACCACGGGATTCCCTTGAAGCTCTTCTGCACGTTCGCCCTCATCGAAGCCCGCAACCGTCCGCACGGCGGGACGCCCGACACGACGCCCTGAACGACGCGCGCCGCGCGCCGGCTGGGCCGGCGGCGGCGCGTGCGAAGCAGCCTGCGCGACGGTGCGCGCGGCGGCGCGTCATCCGAAGTGTGCGACCAGGATCAGCGTGACCGTGACGACGATCGCGCCGCCGATACGCGTCGCGATCTGCGCGAACGGCATCAGTTGCATCCGGTTCGCGGCAGTCAGGATCGCGACGTCGCCGGTGCCGCCTTGCCCGCTGTGGCAGGCGTTCACGATTGCGGTGTCGATAGGGTACATCTTCAACAGGCGGCCGACCACGAAACCGGTGCCCATCAGCGTCGCGACGGTCGACACGATCGTGACGACGTTGACGATCGTGAACGCGGCGGTCAGCTTGTCCCACGGCGTCATCGCGACGCCGATCGCGAACAGCAGCGGATACGTGACGGCGGTCGAGAAGAACTTGTAGACGACGAACGCGCCTTCCTGCAGCGGCGGCGACACCGCGCGCGCGAGCTTCACGAGCACCGCGAGGAACAGCATCGCGACCGGCGCGGGCAGGCCGAACAGCTTGTGCGCCATCAGGCCGACCAGGTACAGCGTGATGGCCGTGATGCCGGCGCCCGCGATGTGCGTGACGTCGACGTGGCCGCGAATCTCTTCGTTTTCCGGCGTCATGTCGCCGCTTTCGCCAACCTGCAGGCGGCCGTTGCCGGTCAGGTGCGGGAGGCGCTTGCCGAGCATGTCGAGCGCGCCCGACAGGATGATCGCGGTCAGGCTGCCGAGCATCACCGGCGGCAGCACCATCGCGAACATCTCGCCTTGCGGCAGGTGCATCAGTTCCGAATAGCCGATCGACAGCGGAATCGCGCCTTCGCCGACGCCGCCCGCCATGATCGGCACGACGATGTACAGCAGCGTGTGGCGCGCGCCGAGGCCGAGCGCGGTACCGACCGCCGTGCCGACGATCGCCGCCGCGACCGAGCCGGCCGCGAGCGGGATGAAGATCTTCACGAAGCCCTGGATCAGCACGCGCCGGTCCATGCTCAGGATGCTGCCGACGATGATCGACGCGATGAACAGGTACAGGAAGTTGGTCGACTTCGTGAATTCGACGGTGAGGTTCAGCACCGGCTTCGGCAGCACGTGGTAGTACGTGAGCGCCGACGGCACGAAGGTCGCGAAGATCGCGGCCGCGCCGATGTTGCGCAACAGCGGCAGGCGCTTGCCCAGTTCCGCGCAGGTGAAGCCGAAGAACGCAAGCACCGCGATCGCCATCGAGATCTCGCCGGGCACCTTGCCGGTCACCGAGAAGCCGACGATCAGCGCGAGCAGGATGAAGTAGACGGGCAGCGGAATGATGCCGATGCGGATTTCCATCAGTTTCCACCAGCCTTCCGGCCAGAAGCGCTCGCGCGGGGTGGCGGCGGCGCCGGAAACCGGCTCCGGATGGGGCGGGGTATGGATAGAGGTCTGCAAGACGTGTCTCCTGATGTTGGAATGCCTGCATCGCTTCGCGGCATTGTGTGCCGTCTATCACGCAACCTCCGTGCCAGAAATCCGGCCGACCGGAATATTTTTAATGCATTGATTTGCAAGGGATTTGTTTCTTCTGCGGAATGAGGCGCTCGACCGGCTGGCCGAGATTTCGGAATTTGCCCGGCGCCCAGGCCGAGATTTCGGCCTGGGCGCCGGGCCAGGCTCTATCCGGTGCGGCCGCCCGCCATATCGCCGCGCGCGATTTTCTTCGCACAATCGCTTCGTAGACCGTCCCCGCGCCGCTCTCTATCATCGGCTGATCCTTTTCCGACGCGTTTGACCCCGGTCCGGAGAACGCCCGGGCGTTCGCCGCGGCGTCGCTCATCCGTCGATACCGTCTTTGGACAGGAGAGTGGTTTCCATGCTGCATGCCGTTTTTTCCGCCCGCTTTTCCGCCGGCCGCGTCGCGCGTCTGCTGGCCGCCGCCCTGCTTGGCGTCGCGCTGCTCGATGGCGCGCACGCCGACACCGCGCCGCTGAAGGTCGGCATCTCGACCAGCCCGCAGATCGAAGCGCTGAAGGTCGCCGCGAAGGAGGCGAAGGCGCAGGGGCTCGACGTGAAGATCGTCGAATTCACCGACTGGAATACGCCGAACGCGGCGCTCGCGAACAAGGACATCGACGTCAACTACTTCCAGCACATCCCGTTCCTCGAGAACGCGAACCGGCAGGGCGGCTACAACTTCGTGTCGATCGCGCCCGGCACGATCATGAAGATCGGCCTCTATTCGAAGAAGGTGAAAAGCTTCAGCGAGCTGAAGGACGGCACGAAGGTCGCGATCGCGAACGATCCGGTGAACGGCGGGCGCGGGCTGTTGCTGCTGCAGCGCGCGGGGCTCATCACGCTGAAGCCGGGCGCCGATTACCGCGCGACGACGCACGACATCGTCGCGAACCCGAAGCACCTGAAGATCATCCCGCTCGAGGCGTCGCAGCTCGCGCGCTCGCTCGACGACGTCGATCTCGCGCAGGGCTACCCGAGCTTCATCAAGCTCGCCGGCACGACCGACCCGAACAGCGCGCTGCTGTTCGACGGCACCGAGAACAAGATCTTCGCGATCCAGTGGGTCGTGCGGCCGGACAGCGTGAACGATCCGCGCATCCGCAAGTTCATCGCGATCTACCAGCACTCGCCGGCCGTGCGCCGTGCGCTCGACAACGCGTTCGGCTCGCTGTACGCGATCGCATGGTGACGGAGGCGGGCATGACGACGGCGAACCGCAAGAAGATCCTGCTCAACGCGTTCAACATGAACTGCGTCGGGCACATCAACCACGGGCTGTGGACGCATCCGCGCGACCGCTCCGCGCACTACACCGATCTCGATTACTGGGCCGACCTCGCGAAGACGCTCGAACGCGGCAAGTTCGACGGGATCTTCCTCGCGGACATCGTCGGCGTGTACGACGTGTTCGGCGGCGGCCCCGATGCCGCACTGCGCGAATCGGTGCAGGTGCCCGTCAACGATCCGCTGCTGCTGGTGCCCGCGATGGCGCAGGTCACGCGGCATCTCGGCTTCGGCGTGACCGCGAACCTGACCTACGAGCCGCCGTACCTGTTCGCGCGCCGCATGTCGACGCTCGATCATCTGACGAAAGGGCGCGTGGGCTGGAACATCGTCACCGGCTACCTCGACAGCGCCGCGCGCGGGATGGGCCTCGCGCAGCAGATCGGCCACGACGACCGTTACGAGCGCGCGGACGACTACATGGATGTCGTCTACAAGCTGTGGGAACAGAGCTGGGACGACGATGCGGTGATCCGCGACGCGCAGGCGCGCGTGTTCGCGCAGCCGGGCAAGGTGCGGCGCGTGAAGCACGACGGGCCGTTCTATTCGCTCGACGCGATTCACCTGAGCGAGCCGTCGCTGCAGCGCACGCCGGTGCTGTACCAGGCCGGTTCGTCCGCGCGCGGCGTCGAGTTTGCCGGCCGTCACGCGGAATGCGTGTTCGTGAACGGGCAAAGCAAGGCCGCCGCGCGCGCGGCGGCACTCGACATCCGCGCGGCCGCCGCACGACAAGGGCGCGACCCGGCGTCGATCCGGATCTTCGCGGGCGTGAGCGTCGTGACGGCCGAAACCGAGCGGCTCGCGCGCGAGAAGTTCGACGAATACCGGCGCTACGCGAGCCCCGAAGCCGGCCTCGCGCATTTCGCGAGCTCGACCGGCATCGACTTCGCGAAGTACGGCCTCGACGAGCCGATCTCGTACGTGAAGACCGATTCGATCCAGTCGGCCGTCGACGCGATCTCGCGCAAGAGCACGGCCGGCACGTGGACCGTGCGTCGGATGCTCGAGCAGATGTCGCTCGGCGGCCGCTATGCGCCGATCGTCGGCTCGCCGTCGCAGGTCGCGGACGAGCTGCAGTCGTGGATCGACGAGACCGGCATCGACGGCTTCAACCTGACGCGCACCGTGATGCCCGAGTCGTTCGAGGATTTCGTCGACTGGGTCGTGCCCGAGCTGCAGAACCGCGGCGTCTACAAGGAAGACTACGATCCCGCGCCGACGCTGCGCGAGAAGCTGTTCGGCGCGGGTGCGCGCCTGCCGGCGTGGCACACCGGTGCACAGCACCGGCCGGCCCGCGCGCGTGACGCCGCCCATCCCGCTGCGCATCCCGCGCATGCGTGAACCTGACGGGGCGAAGTGATGACGCAATTGTTCGATACGCTGGGTTTCATCGACACGTCGGCCGCTCGCGCCGGCGCCGCTGCCGCGACGCATGATGAAGCGGCCGCGTCGGCCGACTTGGCCGGCGGAGCGGCCGTGTCGCTGGAGCAGGTCGGCAAGGTGTTCGCGACGCCGCGCGGCCACGCCGCCGCGTTGCGCGACGTGACGCTCGACGTGCGGCGAGGCGAGGTATTCGGGATCATCGGCCGCAGCGGCGCCGGGAAGTCGACGCTGCTGCGGCTCGTGAACGGGCTCGAGCGGCCGAGCTCGGGCCGTGTGCGCGTGCAGGGCGTCGACGTCGGCGCGCTCGACGAGGACGGGCTCGTCGCGCTGCGGCGCCGTACCGGCATGGTGTTCCAGCATTTCAACCTGCTGTCCGCGAAGACGGTGTTCGAGAACGTTGCGCTGCCGCTGAAGATCGCCGGCGTGCCGAAGGCCGAGCGCGTGCGCAAGGTCGAGGCGCTGCTCGAGCTCGTCGGCCTCGCCGCGAAGCGCGACGCGTATCCGGCCAGCTTGTCGGGCGGCCAGAAGCAGCGCGTCGGCATTGCCCGCGCGCTCGTGCACGATCCGGAGGTGCTGCTGTGCGACGAGGCGACGTCGGCGCTCGATCCGGAGACGACGCAGTCGATCCTCGCGCTGCTCGCCGACATCAACCGCCGCCTCGGGCTGACGATCGTGCTGATCACGCACGAGATGGAAGTGATCCGCGCGGTGTGCGACACGGTTGCGGTGATCGAACAGGGCGAAGTCGTCGAAACGGGCCCCGTGTGGCGCGTGTTCGGCGATCCGCGCCACGGCGCGACGCGCGCGCTGCTCAGCACGCTCGTGCACGACCTGCCGGCCGAACTGGCCGCGCGCGTGCAGCCGCTGCCCGAGCAGGCCGCGTTGCCCGACGGCGCGCAGGTCGTGCTCGACGTCCGCTATACGGGCGAGAGTGGCGGCGAGCCGGATGTCGGTGCGCTCGCGACGGCGCTCGGCGGCTCGGTGCGTTTCCTGCACGGCGGGATCGAGCGCATCCAGGGGCATGCGCAGGGGCGGCTCGTGATCGCGGCAGCGCCGCGCGCGGATGACGCCGGCCAATCGCCGGCTCGCGGCGGCGCGGTTGCCGCGCTGCTCGAACGTGCGCGCCGCCACGCGAATCACGCGGAGGTGCTCGGCTATGTTTGACCTCTGGTGGCCCGAACTGCTCGACGCGATCCGCGACACGCTGTCGATGGTCGCCGCGTCGGCCGCGATCGCCGCGCTGATCGGCATCCCGCTCGCGGTGATCCTCGTGACGACCGCGCCCGGCGGCATCTACGAACGGCGCGGCGTGAATGCGGTGCTCGGCGCGCTCGTCAACGTGTTCCGCTCGACGCCGTTCATCATCCTGCTGGTCGCGCTGCTGCCGTTCACGCGCGTGCTGATCGGCACGACGATCGGTGTCTGGGCGGCCGTCGTGCCGCTGTCGATCGCCGCGATCCCGTTCTTCGCGCGGATCGCCGAGGTGAGCCTGCGCGAAGTCGACCGCGGACTGATCGAGGCCGCGCTCGCGATGGGCGCGAAGCGCCGCCACATCGTCTGGCACGTGCTGTTGCCCGAAGCGCTGCCCGGCATGCTCGGCGGATTCACCATCACCGTCGTCGCGCTGATCGGCTCGACCGCGATGGCGGGCGCCGTCGGCGCGGGCGGCCTTGGCGATCTCGCGATCCGCTACGGCTACCAGCGTTTCGACACCACCGTCATGGCGACCGTGATCGTGATCCTGATCGCGCTCGTCTCGGCCGTGCAAATCACGGGCGACCGCCTGGTCCGACGTGTGACCCGGCGTACCTGAGCGGCGCCACAAGCGTCCGCTCGCTTCATTCATGATCCTGAGAGAAAGAACCCTATGACCTTGCCCATCGGCGCGCCGCGCGAATGGAACGGACAATTCGAGGAGGCGCTGTTTCTCGACGTGGCGCGACGCCATCGTCCGGACTTCCCGGCCAAGCTCGCCACACCGCCGCGCGAGCCGCGCAACGACGACGAGCTGGCCGCCGTCGCCGACTACTACACGAAGATGGCGTCGCACGACCTGTTCATCGTGCAGGTCGTCGCGAAGGCGATCGACACGCTGTTCCGCGACGACCCGCATTTCCAGCTGATCCTGTCGCGCCAGCTCGGCGATGACGGCGCGCACGCGGTGATCGGCCGCGAACGCGTGACCGAACTGACGGGGCGCGACCCGCTGCCGGAAGTCGACCGGCTCGTCGCCGCGCACTGGGCGCGCATCGGCGACATCGCGGTGCGCGACGTCGCGGGCTTTCTCGCATTCGAATGGCATTACGAGCTGCACATCCTCGCGAAGCTGTGGATTCAGCGCAAGACCGGCCGCATCGGCGATTCCGCGATGCGCGAGCATGGCGAGAACCGGATCCGGCCGGACGAGGAGTGGCATCGCGTGCAGATCGTTCAGTGGTGGTTCGATACGTTGAACGCGCTGCCGGCCGCCGAGCGCGACGCGCTGATCGATCGCGTGATCGCGGCCGACGAGGAAACGCAGGCGCGGCTCGACGGTTATCTGCACGACGAGTACGCGCACACCGCGCACGTGTTCGGCGCGGATATCGCCGAATACCGCGCGATCTACGACGATTGGCGGCGCGAGATCCTGTCGCGGCTGACCGGCCGCAAGCTCGACGCGCTCGTGCCGCTGTCGGGGGAGGCGGTTGCGCAGGAAGCCGTCGCATGAACGATCCCCGTGGCCCGGCGACCTTCGCGCCCGATACCGAGGTACCCGCCTTCGACCGCGCCGGGTTGGCCCGGGCGATCGACGCGTTGCGCGCCACTGCCGCCGCGCGCGACCGCGCGGGCGGTCACGCGGCGCAAGAGAAGCAGTGGCTCGCCGATGCGGGGCTGCTGACGCTTGCGGTGCCGCGTGCGTTCGGCGGGCAGGAAGCCGCATGGCCCGGGATCTACGACGCGATCCGGCAGATCGCGCGCGTCGACAGCGCGCTCGCGCATCTCGTCGGATTCCAGTGCCTGCAGGTGGTGAGCGTCGACGTGTGGGGCAACGCCGCGCAGCGCGAGCGCTATCTGCGCGGCACGGTCGAGCAGCGATGGTGGTGGGGCAATGCGGTCAATCCGCTCGACACACGACTCGTGGCCACGGCGACGCCCGACGGCGGCTACCGGCTCGATGGCGTGAAGGGCTTCTGCTCGGGCACGCGCGGCTCGCAGCGCATGACGGTGTCCGCGCACGATCCGGACACCGGCCGCACGGTGTTCGGCGTCGTGCCGACCGATCGTCCGGGGATCACGGTCAATGAAGACTGGGATCCGATCGGCCAGCGCCAGACCGATAGCGGCAGCGTGAGTTTCGACGGCGTGACGCTCGCGGCGGATGAAGTGCTGCACCGCTCGGAAAACGCACCGACCCCGCGCGCGACGTTGCGTACGCTGGTGTCGCAGCTCGTGCTGACCAACCTGTTCGTCGGGCTGGCGGAAGGTGCGCTGGCGGAAGCGCGCGACTACGTGCTGACGCATGGCCGCCCGTGGATTCAGTCGGATGTCGCGCAGGCGAGCGACGATCCGTACACGCTTCAGCGCTTCGGCGACATGCGCGTGCATGCGATCGCCGCGGCGTCGCTCGCCGATCGTGCGGCCGACGCATTGCAGCGCGCATGGACGCAGCACGACGCGCTGACGGCGGACGGGCGCGCCGAAGTCGCGCTGGCCGTATCGGAAGCGAAGATCGTCGCGCAGCGCGCCGCGCTCGAGAACGGCGAGGCGCTGTTCGACGCATGCGGCGCACGCGCGACGGCCGCGTCGCTCGGCCTCGACCGCTTCTGGCGGAACGCGCGCACGCATACGCTGCACGATCCGCTCAACTACCGGCTGCGCGACGTGGGCCGGTTCGCACTGGCCGGGGCGTTGCCCCCGGCGTCGCTCTATACGTAAGTGGGCGCGCACCGTGACTGGTCGACCGGCGGCGGGGCTGCCGTCGGTACGGCCACGGGTGCGGGTGCGACCGCAGGCCGGCTGGCCAGCGGTGCGCCGCCCTCCACGCCGGCGCGCTTGAACGACACCCGTTCGTTCGAATAGCGCGCGTTGTGCACCCCGCTTGCGTCGTAGTACGCCTCGACCGACTTGACCCGGCGGCCCACTGCCGGCACGGTCCAGAACGCCTTGTCGGTCTTGCCGGTCTGTTCCGCCGTGCCGTTGTTGCGGCTCTGCATCACGATCGCCGACCCGCCCGCGTTGCGCGATACGCCGGACATGATCGATGGCCGCGCCGGGAGCGCGAATCGCCGCCGTGTGACGGCCTGCTGGACGCCTGAAATGATATGTTATATCGTTGCGATACAATATATCATTCTCTCCTCAACGTCCTCTTCCGGAATTGCCCGATGAGTACTGCACTCCATCCGTCCACGCGGCTTCCCGTGACCGTCCTGTCCGGCTTCCTCGGCGCCGGCAAGACGACGCTGCTCAACCACATCCTCAACAATCGCGAGGGCCGGCGCGTCGCGGTCATCGTCAACGACATGTCCGAGGTCAACATCGACGCCGCGCTCGTGCGCGACGGCGGCGCGGGGCTGTCGCGCACCGACGAGAAACTGGTCGAGATGAGCAACGGCTGCATCTGCTGCACGTTGCGCGAGGATCTGCTGATCGAGGTCGACCGGCTCGCGCGCGAAGGGCGGTTCGACCAGCTCGTGATCGAATCGACCGGCATCTCGGAGCCGCTGCCGGTGGCCGAGACGTTCACGTTCGAAGGCGAGGACGGCCGCAGCCTCGGCGAAGTCGCGCGGCTCGACACGATGGTGACGGTGGTCGATGCGTTCAATTTCCTGCGCGACTACGCGTCGCGCGACAGCCTGCAGTCGCGCGGCGAATCGATGGGCGACGAGGATGCCCGCACGGTCGTCGATCTGCTGATCGACCAGATCGAGTTCTGCGACGTGATCGTGATCAACAAGATCGACCTGATCGACGCAAGCGCGCGCGAGCGGCTGGTCGCGCTGCTGCGCGGCTTGAACCCGCGCGCACGGATCGAGATCGCCGAATTCGGCAAGGTGCCGCTCGAGCGCGTGCTCGACACGGGCCTGTTCGATTTCGAAGCCGCGTCGCGCGCGCCGGGCTGGCTGCAGGAGATGCGCGGCACGCACACGCCGGAGACCGACGAGTACGGCATCCGCAGCTTCGTCTATCGCGCGCGCCGGCCGTTCCATCCGCAGCGTTTCTTCGATCTCGTCGAAAGCGAATGGCCGGGCGTCGTCCGCTCGAAGGGGTTCTTCTGGCTCGCCACCCACCCGACCGTCGCCGGTTCGTGGTCGCAGGCCGGCGCGGTCGCCCGGCACGGGCCGGCCGGTCACTGGTGGGCGGCCGTGCCGCCCGAGCGCTGGCCGCAGGACGCGGAAGCCGTCGCGCAGATCCGCGCGCGCTGGGACGAGCACGTCGGCGATGCGCGGCAGGAGCTCGTGCTGATCGGCATGGACATGGACGAGCCCGCGCTGCGCGCGCGCTTCGACGCGTGTCTGCTGACCGACGCCGAGATGGCTAGCGGCCCCGAACACTGGACCACGTGGGACAGCCCGTTTCACGACTGGCCCTGACCTGAACGCGCTTCCTGCATCGATCCGGATGGAGAAGGCGCTCCACCGGATTCCGAGCATGAACGCACCCCTTCCCGATATTTCCCTGACCGATGCCGCGCCGGGCGGCCGCCCGCTCGAATGGGTCGGCATGCAGGGCATCGACCTGCCCGTTGCGGTGGCCGAGCCCGGCTGCCGTCGCGACGTGCATGCGCGCGCCGACGTGCAGGTCGATCTGCCCGCGCCGCACGTGAAGGGCATCCACATGTCGCGGCTGTACCGGCTGCTCGACGGGTTCGGCGACGGCACGGCGCTGTCGCCGGCCGGCCTTCAGCATCTGCTGCAGGCGATGGTCGACAGCCATCGCGACTGCGACACGCGCAGTGCGCGGCTGCGGCTGCGCTTCGACTTGCTGGCGCGTCGTGCGGCGCTGGTGACCGACGGGCTGGCCGGGTGGAAGGCCTATCCGGTCCAGATCGACGCGACGTTGACGGATTCCAGGTTCGCGCTGCGCGCGCAGGTGACGTCCGTCTATTCGTCGACGTGCCCGTGCTCGGCCGCGCTGTCGCGGCACTGGGTCGAGCAGGCATTCCTGGCGGCGTTCGGCCGCGACGATCGCGTGGAACCGGCGGCAGTCGCCGCATGGCTGAAACGGCACGCGACGGCGGCCACGCCGCACAGTCAGCGCAGCGAAGCCGTCGTCAGCGTGGAACTGCCCGCCGAGGGCGCGACGCTGGGGCTGATCGACCTGATCGATCGCATCGAGCACGCGCTCGGCACGCCGGTGCAGACGGCCGTCAAGCGCGCGGACGAGCAGGCGTTCGCGGTGCTGAACGGCGAGAACCTGATGTTCGTCGAGGATGCCGCGCGCCGGGTCCAGGCCGCGCTGGACGGCCACCACGCGAACCCGCGGGTGCATGTGCGCCATCTGGAAAGCCTGCATCCGCACGATGCGGTGGCCTGGGCCGCGCCGGTTCGCGAAGGCGCCGACGCATGCTGATCCGCAAGCTGTTCCGGTTCGAGAACGCGCACGTCGTGCGCGGCTGCAGCACGCGGCGCTGCTCGCATTCGATCCACGGCCATTCGTACCGTGTCGAGCTGGTGCTCGAAGCGCACGCGCTCGATCACGGGCAGATGATCTACGACTTCGGGCTGCTCAAGGGCGACGTGCGCGACCTGATCGACGCGTTCGATCATGCGGTGACGCTCTGGTCCGGCGACGATCCGGGTTATCTCGACAGCATGCGCCGCCACTCGGAGCGCTGGGTGCTGCTGCCCGTGTCGCCGAGCGCCGAGCAGTTCTCGCGTGTGTTCTTTCGCCTCGTCGATGCGGTGCTGTCCCGCACCGGCATGTCGAACGGCGAGGCCGACGTGCGGCTGCATTCGGTCATCGTGCACGAGACCGAGACCGGCTACGCGCAGTGTTTTCGCGACGATGCATTCAATCCGCGCATGGGTCGCATCGACCTGGACGACATCGTGTTCGCGCCGGCCATCGCCGCGCAATGGCGCGATCCGGGTTTGTACGAGCGGCTCAAACGCGACCCTCTCCTTTCTCCGCAGGAATCCTCATGATCAGAAAGAACCCGCGCGGCGACCTGCCGCAGATTCACCCGAGCGCGTTCGTCGATCCGACCGCCATCCTGTGCGGGCGCGTGATCGTCGAGGAGAACGTGTTCATCGGCCCGTACGCGGTGATCCGCGCCGACGAAACGGACCCGGACGGCCGGATTGCCCCCATCGTGATCGGCGCGCATTCGAACATCCAGGACGGCGTGGTGATTCATTCGAAGTCGGGCGCGAGCGTCACCATCGGCCGGCACACGTCGATCGCGCATCGCGCGATCGTCCACGGGCCGTGCCAGGTCGGCAACGGCGTGTTCGTCGGCTTCAACAGCGTGCTGTTCAACTGCACCATCGACGACGGCTGCGTGGTGCGCTACAACGCGGTCGTCGACGGCTGCCGCCTGCCGCCGGGCTTCTACGTGCGCTCGACCGAGCGCATCGGGCCGGAAACCGATCTTGCCGCGTTGCCGCAGGTGACGGCCGACGCGAGCGACTTCTCCGAGGACGTCGCGCGCACGAACAACGCGCTGGTGCTGGGCTACAAGCACATCCAGAACGAGTTCTGAGTCATGGGGGAACGCATTCGACCTGAAGGGACCGACGGGCCGAAGCGTCGCCACGCCGACCTGCTCGTGCACGGCGGCACGGTGATGACGCCCAACGGCGCCGAGCGGATCGACGTCGCGTGCGCGGATGGCCGCGTCGTCGCGCTGGGCGCGTTGCACGGCACCTGGAGCGCCGGCGTGCGGCTCGACGCCGGCGGGCTGCATGTGCTGCCGGGCGTCGTCGACAGCCAGGTGCATTTCCGCGAGCCGGGCCTCACGCACAAGGAAACCATCGAGGCCGGCACGCGCGGCGCGGTGCTCGGCGGCGTCACGACGATCTTCGAGATGCCCAACACGCATCCGCTGACGCTGGGCGAGCAGGATCTGCAGGCGAAGCTGGATCTCGCGCGCGGCCGTGCGTGGTGCGATTACGCGTTCTACATCGGCGGCTCGGCCGCGAACGCCGAGCGGCTGCCGGTGCTTGAGCGGCTGCCGGGCTGCGCGGGCGTGAAGGTCTTCATGGGCAGTTCGTTCGGCGATCTGCTGGCCGACGATGAAACCGTGTTGCGCCGGATCCTGCGCAACGGGCGGCGGCGCATGGCCGTGCATGCGGAGGACGAGGCGCGGCTGCGCGAACGCAGGGCGCTCGCGGAGGCGAGCGGCGACGTGCGCGACCATCCGCACTGGCGCGACGTGCAAAGCGCGCTGGCCGCGACGCGGCGCATCGTCGCGCTGGCTGCCGAGACGGGCCGACGGCTGCACGTGCTGCACGTGTCCACCGCAGAGGAAATGGCGTTCCTCGCGCGGCACCGGCATCGCGTGACGGTCGAGGTCACGCCGCATCACCTGAGCCTGCACGCGCCTGATTGCTACGAGCGGCTCGGCACGTTCGCGCAGATGAATCCGCCGGTGCGCGAGCGGCATCATCAGGATGCCCTGTGGCAGGCCGTCCGCGACGGCGTGGTCGACGTGATCGGCAGCGATCACGCGCCGCATACGCGCGACGAAAAGCGCCGGCCCTACCCGCAGTCGCCGAGCGGCATGACCGGCGTGCAGACGCTGCTGCCGCTGATGCTCGATCACGTGCATGCGGGCCGCCTGAGCCTCGAACGGCTGGTCGACCTGACCAGTGCCGGGCCGGCGCGCATCTTCGGCATCGAGGGGAAAGGGCGGATTGCGGTGGGCTACGACGCCGATTTCAGCATCGTCGATTTGCACGCGCGCCGCGTCATCCGCGACGAATGGATCGCCAGCGTGAGCGGCTGGACGCCTTACGACGGATGCGCGGTCACGGGCTGGCCCGTGCATACGGTCGTGCGCGGGCAGGTCGCCGTGCGCGACGGCGCGCTGAGCGGGGAGCCGGCGGGGCAGGCTGTCACGTTTCTGGATGCCTAGATCGGCAGGCGCACCGTCTGCTTGATCCGCTTCAGCGGAATCTCGGTTTCGACGTTGCGTACGCCTTCGATCTGCGTGAGCGTTTCCATCTGGAAGCGCTGATAGTCGTCGAGATCCCGCGCGATCACGCGCAGCAGGTAATCGTAGCTGCCGGCCATCAGGTGGCATTCGAGGACTTCGGGCGCCTGCTCCATTTCGCGTGCGAAGCGCTCGACCGTCTTCTTGTCTTGGCGCTCCAGCGTGACACGCACGAACGCCGTGAACCTCAGGTCGACGGCGGCGGGGTTCAGCAGCGCGACATAGGCGTCGATCACGCCCTGCTCTTCGAGCAGGTGAACGCGGCGCAGGCAAGGCGTGGCCGAGAGTCCGGCCTGTTGCGCGAGTTCGGCGTTCGTCTGGTTCGAATTCTGTTGCAGCGCGCGCAGAATGCGCCGGTCGATTGCGTCCAGTCTGGTTGGCATTTTTCACTACCATCTATGCGGATGCTAGAGAATAGCGCTAAATTCGGCATTTAGAATAGCCAAATACGCATCCAATCTCCACCGCAACGCGCCGATAATCTGACGACCGGCCGGCCTGTGCGATGCGCGCGATTCCCGTTCCGGCCATCCCCTTCAGGAGATCTCCCATGCTGCACGTATCCTGGCTGCCGTTCATCGCCACGTCCCTTCTGATCATCGTCACGCCGGGCCAGGACATGGTGCTCGTGATGTCGCGCACGCTGTCCGGCGGCACGCGCGCCGGCCTCGTGACGGCGGCGGGCGTCAGCGTCGGGCTGCTCGTGCACACGATGCTCGCGACGCTCGGGCTGGGCGCGCTTCTTCAGGCATCCGAATGGTTGTTCACCGCGCTGAAGGTGGTCGGCGCGCTGTACCTGCTGTATCTCGGCATCACGCTGCTGCGTGCGTCGGGCGAGCTCACGCTCTCGAGCAGCCGCGGCGCGCCGGAATCGCGGTGGCGCACGTTCGCGCAAGGCGCGCTGTCCAACATGTCGAATCCGAAGGTCGCGCTCTTCTACCTGGCGTTCCTGCCGCAGTTCGTCCCCGCGGGCGCCGCGCATCCGATGCGGTCGCTGTTCGTGCTGGGCGCGACGTTCGCCGGCCTGACGTTTCTCGTCAAGGGGCCGGTCGCGCTGTTCGCCGGCCTGCTGTCGGCATCGATCCGCCGTAACCCGCGCATCCTGACCCGCATGCACCGCGTCAGCGGTGTGGTTTTGCTGGCGCTCGGCGTCAAGCTGGCGTTCGAGCGCCGCTGATGGCCGTCATTGCGCCGGCAACGCGTCCGCCAGCGCGCGCATCGCGTCCACCGTCTCCGGATTCGCCGGAAAGAATGCCTCGATCGCGAGTTCCGACAGCGTCACGTCGACCGGCGTGCCGAACACGGTCGTCGTGCTGAAGAACGTCAGCTCGCCGGCCGCCGTGCGCAGCCGCAGCGGCACGGCGATATCCGCGAAGTCGGTGCGCGCATGCGTGTCGTCGGGCTGGCCGGCGGGCGCCGGATATGAGGCGAGTTCGTCGCGCAGCGTGTGCAGCGTGCGGTCGCCGCTCGCATCGATTTGCCGCTGCAGGCGATGCAGGATGTGCGCGCGCCATTCGTGCCAGTTGACGATCTGCGACGCGAGCCCGTCCGGATGCAGGCTCAGGCGCAGCACGTTGACGGGCGGCTGCAGCAGCGCCGGGTCGGCCTGCGCGACCAGCGCGCCGAGCATCCGGTTCGCGGCGAGCAGCGTCCAGTGGCGGTCGACGGCAAGCGCCGGGTAGGGCTCGTGGCCGCGCAGCACGGCTTCGACCGCATGGCGCGCGGCATCCAGTTGCGGATCCGAAAACGGCCGTTCGCGAAACAGCGGCGCGAAGCCGGCCGCGACGAGCAGCGCATTGCGTTCGCGCAGCGGTACGTCGAGACGCTCCGCGAGATGCAGCACCATCTCGCGGCTCGGCTGCGCGCGGCCCGATTCGACGAAGCTCAGGTGGCGCGCGGAGACTTCCGCGTCGAGCGCGAGCGCCATCTGGCTCAGGCGCCGGCGCTGCCGCCACGTGCGCAGCAGCGGGCCGACGCCGGGCGTGCGGCCGGCGGACGGGGAGGGCGAATGGAGGGCGGCGGTCGGGTTCATGCAGCAGATGATAGGCAATCCCGCGCACCTTGGGCATTACCTGGCACGTAAGCAGCGCGCCGTTCCCCGGGCGTGTCGCCGCGCTGCGTTACCATAGCCCCCGTGCCAACTGAGAGACGACGCCGGACCCGCGATTGAAAACGCCTGGGCCGACGCCGTGCATATTGACGACAAGGCATTCCAGGGGAATCCAATAATGAAAAAACTCGCCGTCCGGCTCGCCTGCGTGGCGACGCTTGCATTCGCCGCGACCACCAGCCACGCGCAGACCGAAGCCGCGCAGGTGGAAATGCGGGCCGCCGCCGCGGCCGCCAACGACGCGGTCGTGAAGGGCCCGACCGACATCGATGTGAAACACGAAGCCGTGCTGAAGCTGAAAGCCGGCGAATCGTTCGTGCCGGCCGCCGAAGCCGGCCGCTACCTGCGCTCGATGGGCAACTCGATCGACGAATCCAAGCTGGTCGGCCTCGTACTGCCTGACGATCCCGACGCCGACTGGCTCTCGGTCGTGTCGTTCGAGCCGAGCGGCTATATCCGCGACGACGATGCGAAGGACTGGAAACCCGACGAGTTGCTGAAGAGCCTGCAGGCCGGCACCGAGGAAGACAACCCGGGGCGCAAGGAGCGCGGCCTGCCGGAAACCGAGGTGGTCGGCTGGGCGAAGGCGCCCGCCTACGATGCGGCCACGCACCGGCTCGTGTGGTCCGCGATCATCCGCGACAAAGGCGCGGCCCCGAACGCCGAGAACGACGGCGTGAACTACCGGACGCTGGTGCTCGGCCGTGACGGCTACCTGTCGTTGACGATGGCGTCGACGCTCGCCGATCTGCCGAAATACAAGGCGTCGGCCGACGAACTGCTGTCGAACATCAGTTTCAACGACGGCAAGCGCTACGCCGATTTCAACAAGTCGACCGACCACGTTGCCGAGTACGGCCTCGCGGCGCTGATCGTCGGCGTCGGCGCGAAGAAGCTCGGCCTGCTCGCGCTGATCGGCGCGTTCGCGGTGAAGTTCTTCAAGATCGGCGCGGTCGCGCTGCTGGCCGGCGGCGCGGCGGTGAAGCGCTTCTTCGGGCGCAAGCCGAAGCCGTCCGCGGTGCCGGTCGTCGCCGACGCATCCGATGCCTCCGGCACGGAGCGCAAGGAATGACGAAGCTGTTGCTGCTGATCTTCGGCGGCCTCAAGCTCGGCAAGGTGCTCGTGTCGGCGGGCACCATGCTGGCGTCGATCGCGGTCTACGCGCTGTTCTACGGCTGGCGGTTCGCGGCCGGTTTCGTTGCGCTGCTGCTGGTGCACGAGGCGGGCCACTTCATCGCCGCGCAGCGGCGCGGGCTCGACGTCGGGTTGCCGACCTTCATCCCGTTTGTCGGCGCGTGGATCCAGTTGAAGGAGATGCCGCACGACGCGGAAACCGAGGCGTACGTCGGGCTCGCCGGGCCGTTCGTCGGCACGCTCGGTGCGCTGGCCTGCTACGCGGGCGCGCGCCACTACGACAGCAACCTGCTGCTCGCGCTGTCGTACACGGGCTTCTTCCTGAACCTGTTCAACATGATTCCGCTGTCGCCGTTCGACGGCGGGCGGATCACCGCGGTGCTGTCGCCGCGCATCTGGTTCGCGGGCGTGCCGGTGCTGATCGCGCTGTTCGTCTATCGTCCGAGCCCGTTGCTGATCGTGATGGCGATTCTCGCGCTGCCGCAGCTGAAGCGTGCGTGGCGCTACGATCCCGACGCGCCGGAGAACCGCGTGTACTACGCGACGTCGGTCGAGACGAAGGCGACCTATGCGCTCTGCTACGTCGGCCTGCTCGCGTTCCTCGCGCTGATGACATCCGGCGTGCACGACATGCTGCGCGTCGCGCATTCGTCGATCTGACAGCGGATACCTGAGGTCAAATGCAACAACGGCGGCCGTTTTCACGCGGCCGCCGCCGTTTTGTATCGAAGCCGAACGTCACGCGTCGCGATGTCGCAGTTCGACGCGCCTGATGTCCTTCACGATCACGAGATAGCTGAACACGGTGACGAGCGCGTTCAGCCCGACGAACACCAGCGCGCCATTGAACGAGCCGCTCGCGCCGACGAGATAGCCGATCGCGATCGGCGCGACGATGCCGGCCGTGTTGCCGAACATGTTGAACAGGCTGCCCGACAGGCCGATCGCTTCCTTCGGCGCGGTATCCGCGACGACGGCCCAGCCGAGCGAGCCGATCCCCTTGCCGAAGAACGACACGGCCATCAGTACGATCACCAGCACTTCGCTGTCGACGTAGTTGCAGCCGATAATGACCATCGACAGCGCCATCCCGCCGACGATCGGGATCTTGCGCGCGAGCGTGAGCGACACGCCGCGGCGGATCAGCCCGTCCGACAACATCCCGCCGAGCACGCCGCCGAGGAATCCGCAGATCGCGGGCAGTGACGTCATGAAGCCGGCCTTCAGCAACGACATCCCGCGCGCCTGCACGAGGTAGATCGGAAACCACGTGAGGAAGAAGTACGTCAGCACGTTCACGCAGTACTGGCCGAGGTACACGCCGATCAGCATCCGGTTCGACAGCAGCTGGCGCACGTAGTACCAGCCGGCGACGCGGCTGCCTTCGGCGCGCGCACCGCTGCTGCTGCGCGCGGCGGTGCGCACCAGGCCGCCGCCTTGCTCGATGTGCTCGAGTTCCGCGCGGTTCACGCCCGGGTGGTCGGCAGGATCCTTCACGACCCGCAGCCACAGGCACGCGAGCGCGATGCCCGCGAGGCCGAGCCACAGATACACGTGGTGCCAGCCGTACGCATGCGTGAGCCACGCCATCAGCGGCGAGAACACCACGGCCGCGAAGTACTGCGCGGCGTTGAAGATCGCCGACGCCGTGCCGCGCTCGGCGGTCGGGAACCAGCTCGCGACGACCTTCGCGTTCGCGGGAAATGCGGGGGCTTCGGCGATGCCCACCGCGAAGCGCATCGCGAACAGCGCGGCGACCGCGAACGCGGCGCTGCCGCCGAGGCCGATCGTGCTCTGCAGCAGCGTGAACGCCGACCACAGGAAGATGCTGCCCGCATACACGCGCCGCGCGCCGAAGCGGTCGAGCAGCCAGCCGCTCGGCAGTTGCGCGAGCACGTACGCCCAGCTGAACGCCGAGAAGATGTAGCCCATCGTCACCGGATCGATGCCGAACGCCTTGCGGATCGGCGTGCCGGTGATCGACAGCGTCGCGCGGTCCGCATAGTTGAGCGTCGTGACGACGAACAGCATCGCCAGGATCCAGTAGCGCACGGCGGTCCGGCGTGCGGTGCGCGCGAGGTCGAGCGCAAGCGCGCGGGAGGGAGTCTGTTTAGGCACCTTAATGTACGTCGTCGTATGACATGATGGCAGTTTATTGGCAACAGCCAGACGCAGGAACCTCGGGTTTTCCCTCTGGATGGTGACGTGAAATAGTAAAAATAACGGGGATTGCCCGTGAAATAAGGGCTTCGCGTGTTCTGGCCTGGGGTCGGCAGGTGATGTGAATATCGATGTTTAGTGGGCGGACATCATATCTGTTGAGCTACAATGACCCATCTATTCCCGAACCACGGAGCACACCCCATGCAACTGACTGGAGAGATGCTGATCGGCGCCGACGCGGTGGCCGGCTCGGCCGGTACCTTGCACGCATTCGACCCGACGAAGGGCGCGCCGATCGACGCGCCGACGTTCGGCGTCGCGACGCAGGCCGACGTCGAGCGCGCATGCGAACTCGCGCGCGATGCATTCGACACGTACCGCGCGCAGCCGCTCGCGGCCCGCGCGGCGTTTCTCGAAGCGATCGCCGATGAAATCGTCGCGCTCGGCGATGCGCTGATCGAGCGCGCGCACGCTGAAACAGGCCTGCCCGTCGCACGGCTGCAGGGCGAGCGCGGCCGCACCGTCGGCCAGCTCCGGCTGTTCGCGCGCGTCGTGCGCGACGGGCGTTTCCTCGCCGCGTCGATCGATCCCGCGCAGCCGGCGCGCACGCCGCTGCCGCGTTCGGACCTGCGGCTGCAGAAAGTCGGGCTCGGCCCCGTCGCCGTGTTCGGTGCGAGCAATTTTCCGCTCGCGTTCTCGGTGGCCGGCGGCGATACGGCGTCGGCGCTCGCGGCCGGCTGCCCGGTGATCGTGAAGGCGCACGAGGCGCACCTCGGCACGTCCGAGCTGGTCGGCCGCGCGATCAGCGCAGCCGTCGCGAAAACCGGGATGCCGGCGGGCGTGTTCTCGCTGCTGGTCGGCCCCGGCCGCGTGACCGGCGCGGCGCTCGTCAGCCATCCGGCGGTCCAGGCGGTCGGTTTCACGGGGTCGCGGCAGGGCGGCATGGCGCTCGTGCAGCTTGCGAACGCGCGCCCGCAGCCGATTCCCGTCTACGCGGAAATGAGCAGCATCAACCCCGTCGTGCTGTTCCCGGCTGCGCTCGCCGCGCGCGGCGACGCGATCGCGACGGGCTTCGTCGATTCGCTGACGCTCGGCGTTGGCCAGTTCTGTACCAACCCGGGCCTCGTGCTCGCGATCGACGGCCCCGATCTCGACCGCTTCGAAACGGTCGCCGCGCAGGCGCTCGCGAAGAAGCCGGCCGGCGTGATGCTCACGCGCGGCATCGCCGATGCGTATCGCAACGGCCGCGGCAAGCTGGCCGAACTGCCGGGCGTGCGCGAGATCGGCGCGGGCGAGGCGGCGCAGACCGACTGCCAGGCCGGCGGCGCGCTGTACGAAGTCGGCGCACCGGCGTTCCTGGCAGAGCCGGCGTTCGGCCACGAGGTGTTCGGTCCGTCGTCGCTGATCGTGCGTTGCCGCGATCTCGACGAAGTCGCGCGCGTGCTCGAAGCGCTCGAAGGCCAGCTGACGGCCACGCTGCAGATGGACGCCGACGATAAGCCGCTCGCGCGCCGGCTGTTGCCGATCCTCGAACGCAAGGCGGGCCGCCTGCTGGTCAACGGCTACCCGACGGGTGTCGAGGTATGCGACGCGATGGTGCACGGCGGGCCGTTCCCGGCCACGTCGAACCCGGCCGTTACGTCGGTGGGCGCGACGGCGATCGAGCGGTTCCTGCGGCCCGTGTGCTACCAGGATTTCCCGGACGATCTGCTGCCGGAAGGGTTGCAGGAGCGCAATCCGCTCGCGATTCCGCGGCTGCGGGACGGGAAGGCGGAGTGATGGCGCGGATCGACTGACGACGCGATTCCCCGGCGGCCGGTGCGTCGGGGTGGAGAAACAGAAAGGCGGAAGTGGCCGGTGGGCCGCTTCCGCCTTTTTTGCATGACGAGCGTTCGTGCCGCCGATCTCGCCGTCTTCCGCGTCGCCGGAATATCTCCTACAGTAGCGAAGCTCCGGACCGCGCGGTCCGCGGGCGAGCCTGAGAGACTGACAAAAGACAACGAGGGAACCCTCCGATGAACATCAACAAGCGTGGCGATCACCTGTTCGCGGCCGGATTGTGGAAAGCGATCGGCGACGTCGCGAAATCCGTGCGCACCCAGATCGGCCAGTACAGCGAAGGGCGCGTGCTCGCGAATGCGCTGCTGGAATTCCAGCGCGACCTGGGCGGCAGTGAATTCGACGTGACGATCAACCAGGGGCGGCTCGTCACGGGCGCCGACGCGCATTCGCTCGTGTTCGGGCAGGCCGTCCGACGTTTCCGGCAAGATATGGAAGCGCTGGTGTTCGCGCTCCAATACCGGCGCAGCATCGATGAACGCGACCAGGGCCTGCGCGCCGAAGCGCTGACGCAGGCGAACAGCCAGCTCGCGACCGCGAAGCAGTCGGCGACGATCACGGTCGGCCGGTTCTTCGATGCGGTCGTCGACCGCGACGTGCTCGGGCAGATTCTCGACGGCGAATCGAAGGCGCGTGCGCGTACGGGCGCGCAGGACCAGATCGAGGCGACGCGGGTCAAGCTGGGGAACGTGCGCTACCGGATCGTCGGGATCATCGCGCAGATGTGACGGAGAGGGCCGGCCCGCGAAGCGGGCGGCGTCGGGCGGAGCGCCCCGACGGAGGCGGCACGCTTCGGGGTGGATGCGTACGCAGTTGCCGATACAAGCGGTGCGACAGGGTCAACCCGGCGCGCGCCGCACAAGCAGCCGGCCGCGGCGCCGATGAAGGCGCCGCGCCGGCCACGCTCGCTTACTGCGGGCCCATCTTCTTGATCAGCACGTCGAGCTCCGCGACTTCTTCGTCGGTGAGATCGACGAGCGGCGCACGCACCGGGCCCGCGTCGTGGCCGACGAGCTTCGCGCCCGCCTTCACGATGCTGACCGCATAGCCCGCGCGGCGATTGCGGATCTTCAGGTACGGCAGGAAGAACTCGTCGATCAGGCGGCCGACCGTTGCGTGGTCGTCCTTCGCGATCGCTTCGTAGAATGCCATCGCCGTCTTCGGGATGAAGTTGAACACGGCCGACGAATACACCGGCACGCCGAGCGCCTTGTACGCGGCGGCATAGACTTCGGCCGTCGGCAGGCCGCCGAGGTACGCGAAGCGGTCGCCGAGGCGGCGGCGGATCGTCACCATGCTTTCGATTTCGCCCACGCCGTCCTTGAAGCCGATCAGGTTCGGGCAACGGTCGGCGAGCCGCTCGAGCATGTCGGCGTTCAGCTTCGAATTCGCGCGGTTGTACACCACGACGCCGATCTTCAGCGCGCGGCACACTTGCTCGACGTGGTCGGCGATCCCTTCCTGGCTGGCTTCGGTCAGGTAATGCGGCATCAGCAGCACGCCGCTTGCGCCGAGGCGCTCGGCCTCCTGCGCATATTCGATCGCGACGCGCGTCGCGCCGCCCGCGCCGGCGAGGATCGGCACCTTGCCCTTGCAGGTTTCCGTCGCGACGCGGATCACGTCCGAATACTCGCGCTGCGTGAGCGAGAAGAATTCACCGGTGCCGCCGGCCGCGAACAGTGCGCTCGCACCGTAAGGCGCGAGCCATTCCAGCCGCTCGGCATAGGTGGACGGGCGGAAGCTGCCGTCGACGTCGAAATCCGTCAGCGGAAACGACAGCAGGCCGTGGGAGATGATCTGTTTGAGTTCTTGCGGTGAGGTCATGGTTGGGTCGTCCGTCTAGCGCGAGTGCTGGGTTCGTCGGGAACGGCATACGGGCCACATTGGCGATGTCGTTGTATGTCATCGTACAACGTGAGAAGACGTGACGCAAGCGGTTTGCTGGCAGATAAATAGTAGGGTCTTTCCGGATAAGGGTTTACGCAGCGTCGCCGATCAGAGTCGAATGTCGTATGATGACTAACAATATGGACGATAGCCTCCAGGAATTCCGATGACTGCTTCCCCGCTCTATATCCGCGTACATCCGGACGACAACGTCGCGATCGTCGTCAACGACGGCGGCTTGCCCGAGGGCGCGACCTTCGCCGACGGGCTGACGCTGCGCGAAGGCGTGCCGCAGGGGCACAAGGTTGCGCTGGTCGACCTCGCGGCCGGCGACCCGATCGTCCGCTACAACGTAGTGATCGGCTACGCGCTGGTCGAGCTGCGACGCGGCAGCTGGGTCAATGAACGCACGATGCGCATGCCCGAGCCGCCGGGCCTCGACGACCTGCCGCTCGCGACACGCGCCGCACCGCCGCTGCCGCCGCTCGAAGGCTATACGTTCGAGGGCTTCCGCAATGCCGACGGCTCGGTCGGCACGCGCAACATCCTCGCGATCACCACGACCGTGCAGTGCGTGTCGGGCGTGGTCGAGCACGCGGTGAAGCGGATCAAGGCCGAGCTGCTGCCGCGCTACCCGAACGTCGACGACGTGGTCGGGCTCGAGCACACGTACGGCTGCGGCGTGGCGATCGACGCGCCCGATGCCGACATCCCGATCCGCACGCTGCGCAACATCAGCCTGAATCCGAATTTCGGCGGCGAGGTGATGACCGTGAGCCTCGGCTGCGAGAAGCTGCAGCCCGAGCGGCTGCTGCCGCCCGGCACGATTCCGGTCGCGGCCGACGGCGCGGCGGGCAACGGCGGCGTGGTGTGCCTGCAGGACGCCGCGCACGTCGGCTTCAACTCGATGATCGATTCGATCATGAAGATGGCCGAATCGCATCTCGAGCGGCTCGACCGCCGCCGCCGCGAGACGTGCCCTGCGTCGGATCTCGTCGTCGGCGTCCAGTGCGGCGGCAGCGATGCGTTCTCGGGGCTCACCGCGAACCCGGCCGTCGGCTTCGCGGCCGACCTGCTGGTGCGCGCGGGCGCGACGATCATGTTCTCCGAGGTGACGGAAGTGCGCGATGGCGTCGCGCAGCTCACGTCGCGCGCGGCGAACGAGGACGTTGCGCGCGAGATCATCCGCGAGATGGACTGGTACGACCGCTACCTGCAGCGCGGTCGCGTCGACCGCAGCGCGAACACGACGCCCGGCAACAAGAAGGGCGGCCTGTCGAACATCGTCGAGAAGGCGATGGGCTCGATCGTGAAGTCGGGCAGCGCGCCGATCGCCGGCGTCGTGCGTCCCGGCGATCGCGCGAAGCAGAAGGGGCTGCTGTACGCGGCGACGCCCGCGAGCGACTTCATCTGCGGCACGCTGCAGCTCGCGGCCGGGATGAACCTGCACATTTTCACGACCGGTCGCGGCACGCCGTACGGCCTCGCGCAGGTGCCGGTGATCAAGGTCGCGACGCGCAGCGACCTGGCGCGCCGCTGGCACGACCTGATGGACCTCGATGCGGGGCAGATCGCGACCGGCGCGGCCACGATCGAGGATACCGGCTGGGAACTGTTCCGGCTGATGCTCGATGTCGCGAGCGGCAAGCGCCGCACGTGGGCCGAGCAATGGAAGCTCGCGAATGCGCTGACGCTGTTCAATCCGGCGCCGGTGACCTGACGCGCGCGGCCGTTGCCGCCGGACGAAGCGGGCGCCCTCGGGCGCCCGTTTTCATTTCGATGCGGCGGCAACGGCGAGCAACGGTGATCGAGCGCAACGCGCCGCGCCTCAGGTGTCGAATTCCTTACCTCGTACGTAATCGACCGCCCGCGCGAGGCCGGCGACGATGACTGCACGCGAACACGGAACACGCCACGTTCGCGGCATCGTCCCCTCATCGACACAAGGAGCTTCGCCATGAACACCGCCCAATCCGCTTCGTCCGTTCACGCCGACCTGATCGACCGCTACATCGACGCCTGGAACGAACCCGACGTCGCGCGCCGCCGCGCGCTGATCGATGCGACCTACACGAGCGATGCAGCCTATCGCGATCCGCTGATGTCCGGTGACGGCCACGCCGGCATCGACGCGATGATCGCGGCCGTACAGGCGCGCTTCCCCGCGTTCCGCTTCCGCCGCACGACCGACGTCGACGGGTTCGGCCAGCACCTGCGGTTCTCGTGGGCGCTCGTGTCGCCCGACGGCGCGGCGATCGTGAAGGGCTCGGACTTCGGCACCGTCGACGCGTCGGGCCGCCTCGCGTCAGTCACGGGCTTCATCGACGAAATGCCGGCCGCGACGTCGTAACGTGAGCGATGCGTGCGCGGCGGCCGCCGGGATCGGGTAACGTTAGGCATTCGTTCCTGATCCCGGAGACTAGCCGACATGCTGAAGAATCTCGATCCACTGCTGCACGCCGACATCCTGCACACGCTGCGCGCGATGGGCCACGGCGACGAAATCGCGATCTGCGACGCGAATTTCCCGGCGGAATCCGTCGCGGAGCACACGGTGGTCGGCCGCGCGTTGCGGATCGACGGCGCCGATTCGGCGCGCGTCGTGCGCGCGGTGCTGTCCGTGCTGCCGCTCGACACGTTCGTCGACACGCCCGCGTGGCGGATGGAAGTCGTCGGCGATGCGGCGGCCGTGCCGCCCGTGCAGCGCGAGGTGCAGGCCGAGATCGACCGCGCGGAAGGGCGCGCGGTGCCGCTGACGGGCGTCGACCGGTTCGCGTTCTACGAGCGCGCGCAGCAGGCCTACGCGGTGATCGTCACCGGCGAGCTGCGCGGCTACGGCTGCTTCATCTTCAAGAAGGGCGTGTTGTTGAGCGACGCGGGCTAAACGCGTTTTTCAGCGCGCCGGGCTGCCGGTGCCGCCGCGGCAGTGTAAAGATTTGCTACAACCTTTTTCTTGGACACCGCGGAAAGACCCTCTATGCTGGCCCATTTGCCGCAGGCCCAGCAGGGCCGCGCGCCCCTGAGCTTTACGGGCGCGATCGGTGCGGCCGGCCGAATTGCATACGAGGAGAGAGGCATGACGCGTACCGTCGATTCCGGCGTCATTTTTTTCGCGCGCCTGGCGCTGGCGGCGTTGTTCCTGTGGGGCGGCATCATGAAGCTGCTCGGCTACAGCGACTTCGTCGCGTATCTGCACGGGATGAACGTGCCCTATCAACAGGTCGTCGCGCCGATCGTCGTCGCGATCGAAGGGCTGGGCGGCCTGCTGCTGATCGTCGGCTACAAGGTACGGCCGCTCGCGTTGCTGATGGCGGTCTACACGATCGCGACCGCGATGGTCGCGCACAATTTCTGGGACGCGACGAACGCCGCCGTCCAGCACGACATGGTGATTCACTTCTGGAAAAACGTCGCGATCGCCGGCGGTTTCCTGCTGCTGTTCGTCACCGGCGCCGGCGGCGCGAGCATCGACGCGCTGCGCCGGCCGAGTTCGTCGTACGGCGTGCTGCGCTGAATTGAGCCGATCCGCGCGGTTGCGCTGAAAGCAGGCAAAAGGGCCGAACCCGCACGCGGCGGGTCCGGCCCTTCGTTCATCCGGCCGGCGCGTGCGCGCCGACGTTCAGCGTGCGTCCTTCACGTCCTTCGCATCCTTCGAGAACTGCACGGCGATCGCGCCGAGCACGCAGATCGCCGCGACATACACGACCGGCGCGAGCGGATTCGACTTCATCATTAGCGACACGATCACCGGCGTGAGGCCGCCGAAGATCGCATACGCGACGTTGTATGAGAACGAGATGCCCGAGAAGCGCACGACGGCCGGGAAGCTCTTGACCATCACGAACGGCACCGCGCCGATCGTGCCGACCATGAAGCCTGCGATCCCGTAGTAGAGCGGCAGCGTCGACGCGTCGGCCGCGACCTGCGCGAACAGCAGGTAATAGCACGCGGCCAGCCCGATGCCGCCGATGCCGAGCACGCGCTTCGCGCCGATCCAGCCCGCGAGCGAACCCGCGGTGATGCAGCCGGCCGTCAGGCACAGCGTCGCGACGCTGTTCGCGAACAGCGTCGTCGCGGGCGTCAGGTGGAACTGCTTCTGCAGCAGCGCGGGCGTCATCAGGATCACGACGACGATCGCGGCCGACAGCATCCACGTGAGCAGCATCGACACGATCACCGCGCGGCCATGGTCGCGCAGCACGGCCTTCAGCGGAATCTCGGCCGCGAGCGCCTTCTTCGCCTTCATCTCGGCGAACACCGGCGTCTCATGCAGCCAGCGGCGCAGGTACACGGAGAACAGGCCGAACACGCCGCCGAGCAGGAACGGGATGCGCCACGCGAACGCGCCGACTTCGGCGGTCGAGTAACGGCTGTTGATGCCGGCGGCGACGAGCGAGCCGAGCAGGATGCCGGCGGTCAGCCCCGCGGTCAGCGTGCCGCAGGCGTAGCCGATGTGACGCGACGGCACGTGCTCGGACACGAACACCCACGCGCCCGGCACTTCGCCGCCCACTGCCGCGCCCTGCAGCACGCGGAACAGCAGCAGCAACATCGGCGCGAGGATGCCGATCGTGTCGTAGGTCGGCAGCAGGCCCATCAGCAGCGTCGGCACGGACATCATCAGCACGCTCAGCGTGAACATCCGCTTGCGGCCGAACAGGTCGCCGAAGTGCGCCATGATCACGCCGCCGAGCGGGCGGGCGAGATAGCCGGCCGCGAAGATGCCGAACGTCTGCAACTGGCGCAGCCAGTCGGGAATGTCGTGCGGGAAGAACAGTTGCCCAATCGCCGGCGCGAAGAACACGAAGATGATGAAGTCGTAGAACTCGAGGGCGCCGCCGAGTGCGGCAAGGCCAAGGGTCTTGTAATCGCTGCGCGTGAGCGCGCGTTCGGCGGCGCGAGGCACGCCGCTCAATTCGGAAGCTTGCATGGTCAGGACGATCGGTTTTTGAATGTTGTTGTCGGTGCTGCGTCTCCAGGGCCCGCTATCGGCATGGACTGACAAGGCGCGGCTGGCATCGTCGAGGCGTGCCGCATGCCGGGTGAGGCACGAAACACGCACCGCCGCACCGGGATGGGGCGCGGCGCAGACGAAGCGTCAAAGCGGGTGGGGGGATTCTACAGGAGCGCGAAATGCACGCGCGCGGGCGCGCGCCGAGGAACGCTTCGGACCGCGAAGCCGAAGCCGATGCGCGCGCGGCGCGGGCGACCGGTGAGCCGCTGACGCGCCGCGCGGGGCAGGGTTTCGCGTATCAGTTGCCGGCGATCGTATCGACCGGCTTGAACGCACCGTGCTCGACCTTGTAGATCGTCACCGGCGCATCCTTCAGGTCGCCCTTCGTGTCGTACGCGATGCTGGGGGCCGACACGCCCTTGACCGACACCTTGCCGAGGTACGGCGTGTACACCTTCGGATCGGTCGAGTTCGCGTCCTTCATCGCGGTGAGCAGCGCGATCGTGCCGTCATACGAGTACGGCGAGTAGGTGATCACGTCTTCGTTGAAGCGCGCCTTGTAGCGTGCCGCGTAGCCGGCAAAGCCGGGCATCTTTTCCTTCGGCAGCCCGCCCATGTAGACGATCGCGCCTTCGGCCGCGTCGCCGCCGACCTTCAGGAACGTCGGCGAACGCGACATCTCGCCCGTCACGAACGCCGACTTCATCCCGAGCTGGCGCATCTTGCGGATCATCGGCGACGATTGTGCGTCGCCGCCGCCGTAGAAGATCGCGTCCGGGTTCATCCCCTTGAGGTTGGTCAGGATTGCGGAGAAATCGAGCGCCTTGTCGTTCGTGAAGTCGCGCTTGATGATCGTGCCGCCCGCCGCTTCGACGGCCTTAGCGAATTCGTCGGCGATGCCCTGACCATAGGCCGTGCGGTCGTCGATGATCGCGATGCGCTTGAAGCGCAGCGTCTTCACCGCGTACGTGCCGACGATGCGGCCCGCCTGCGCGTCGCTCGTCAGCAGCCGGTAGGTTGTCTTGTAGCCGCGCGCGGTGTATTGCGGCGACGTGGCCATCGAGATCTGCGGCAGCCCCGCGCGATCGTACAGGTCGGACGCGGGAATGCTCGTGCCCGAGTTGAAGTGGCCGATGATCCCGCGGACGTTGTCGTCGATCAGCCGCTGCGCGACGGTCGTGCCCGTGCGCGGGTCGGCCTGGTCGTCCTGCGAGTCGAGCTGGAACGTGACGGGCTTGCCGCCGATCGTCGGATGCGTCGCGTTGAAATCGGCGATCGCGAGCTGCACGCCTTTCTGCATGTCCGTGCCGTAGTTCGACTGCGGGCCGGTCAGCGGTGCGGCGAAACCGATCTTGACGACGTCGGCGGCAATGGCGTGCGCGCCCGACAGTGCGCAGGCAGCGGCCAGCGCGACGTGCGATACCTTCAGCTTCACTTTCACTTCCCCTTGATGGCGTGGTTGGGCCGCCGCCGGCTGGCGGCCGGCGGCGGTAAACCGGGCGAGACGGTTCGGTCGGCAGGCCGATGCGAGGGCCGTGCGTGCCTGCCGCGTGCTGCCCGGGCTGTGCCGGAATCGGCGCACATGACGGCCGATGCCGCAGGCCATGCATGCCGATTGCTGCCGCGGCGCGAGGTCGTCTCGTGACCGTGAAGCGAAGTCTAGATAGCGAAAATGCGTGCGTCTTGCGCGTTCGATGCGCGGCCGGCGACGATATCGGCATATCGTCGATAACCCTGATATGTGCCGATATCGTCATCCCGAGTGCGCAAACGCGCCAAGACGCTGCACGTCCACATTTTTATGCTGCCGAGTTCGGGCGTGCGGTGCCGGTGTGCGGGTGCGCCGGTATGCGTGCGGCATGTCGGCACCGGTGCACGCGTGGTTGCCACGTTGACGCAAGCGGATTCGCGGCCGGCCGCAGCATGCTCCGCGCAGTGGTTGCGCATGCAACGAATATCGCATATCGCGTGACGATGCCGGCCGGTCGGTGGCGCGATGCGACGGCTACCGCCAACTTGCCCGCCTTTGCGATCGGTGCGACGCGATCGAAGGGGCGCTCCTATAATCGACGCCATCTGCCACTCGCTTCGCGGTTGCCGGGATGACGACCTTGCTTGCCGTACCGCCCATGAGCCTGTCCGAAACGTTGCGCTACCAGCCCGACAACGCCGATCTCGGCGCGATGCTCGTGCACTTCCGCCTGCTCGAACCGGTGTTCGATGCGCTGCCGGACGTCGCGTTCTTCGTGAAGGATGCGAGCGGCCGCTATGCGATCGTGAATCGCACGCTGGCGATGCGCTGCGGCTACAAGGACAAGCGCGACCTGCTCGGCAAGACGGCCGACGAAGTGTTTCCGCGCCGCTTCGGCCGCAGCTATTTCGAGCAGGACATGGCGACGATCAACGCCGGCCAGCAACTGATGGATCAGCTCGAACTGCACCTGTATCCGGGGCGCCAGCCGGGCTGGTGCCTGACCTGCAAGGAGCCGCTGCGCGACGCGGCGGGCAGGGTGGTCGGCCTCGCGGGCATCTCGCGCGACCTGAAGGCCCACGAGGGCTCGCACCCGGCGTACAGCCGGCTCGCCGACGTGGTCCAGCACATCCAGGATCATTACGTGCAACCGCTGAACCTGAAGCACCTCGCGCAGATGGCCGGGATGTCGGTCGCGCAGCTCGAGCGCTACTTCCACAAGGTGTTCCACCTGACGCCGCGTCAGGTGCTGCTGAAGGCACGGCTCGACGCGGCCACCGCGCTGCTCGTCACGCACGACAAGGTGACCGACGTCGCCGCGCTATGCGGTTACACGGATCACAGCGCCTTCACGCGCCAGTTCAAGGCGACGGTCGGCGTGACGCCGACGGAATACCGGTTGATGCTGCAGGAGCGGGCAGGGTGACGCGACACGCCGAAAGGGGCGGCGAGTCGCTGGGATCGGGGTGAGGCGGGAAAACGGGAAAGGGGTGAAAACGGCGGCTCAGCGGTAGCCGAGCCCTTTCAGAACGGCGGTGCCGTCTTCGGTCAGCCGGAAGCTGGGTGCCGTATCGGCGTCGAGCTTGATCATCTCGACGAGACCGGCTTCCTGCAGCGCCGGCAGTTCGGGTTTGGCGTTCGCGCCGATCGGTGCGTGCAGCAGCACGAGCAGCGTCGCGATTTCATGATGACTGAGCAGACGGCGCAGCATCGTCTTCTTTGCAGGGGGCGCGGCCTGGCGGCCCGCGGGTGCTTCTACGGCGCTCATCGCTTTCCTCCTTTTCGAGATAACCATCGGGTACTGGTTGCGGATGGTGCCGTCGAAGACTTAAGCGATTCTTAAAACCATGGCGGGCGACGGGATGCTGCGCTGCGGTACGGGTTACCGGATGTAACGCCACAGGGAAGGCGGTTTCCGGCAGGATCGCTGCCAGCCGTGCGGGCCGGTGCACGACCCCGCGATTCACCACGATGGTGCGCGCGGGATGCGGCCCTTTGAAGCAGCCTTTCAATCCTTGTCGGCTTCCTTCCCTTATTTCCTGCGCTGTGCCTGAGCGGCGAGCCGCACGGCCGCGTTCGCCGCGCCGTAGCCGTCGTATCCGCCGCGCCGCTCGACGATCTCGAGCGAGAAGCGGTTGTCGACCAGTTCCGTATACGCGTGCAGGAATTCGCCGCCGTGCTCGTCGCGGTCGTACAGCAGGTGGTGCGCGCTCAGCGTGTCGATCAGGTCGTCCGGCAACGCGTAGCGTGCGGCGAGATCGTCGTAGTAGTTCGGCGGAATACGCAGGAACGGCACGCCGTCGGCCGCGAACGCGGCGATCGTCTTCACGATGTCGTCCGTGCGGAACGCGACGTGGTTCAGCCCCGTGCCGTGGTAGCGGTCGAGCGATTCGGCAACCGCCGTGTGCCGGTCGACCGACGCGTTCAGCGCGATCCGCACCGAACCGTCGGCGCTGCGCACCGCGCGGCTGCGCACCAGCCCGTACGGATCGGGCACGAGCCAGCTGCGTTCGGCCTCGAAGCCGAATGCCGTCTTGAAGAACAGGATCCACGTATCGAGCGCGTCGGCCGGCAACGCGAGGCACACGTGGTCGATACCGGTCAGCGGGCCGACTTCGCTCGGGCCGTCGATGTCGGTCAGCACGAAGTCCGATTCGTACAGCGTCGGCGCGTTCGGCGCTTCGTCGACGAAATACTCGAGGCTGCCGTCCGGCGCCTGCACGCTCGGCAGCACGCGCTCGTTCGGCCCGACACGGCCGGAGAACGGCGCATAGCCGAAGCCGGCCGCGCGTTCGAACGCCACTTTCGCATCGTCGACGCGGAATGCCGATGCGCACAGTGACAACCCGTGCTGCTGGAAGAACGCATCGGCGAACGAGTCGCGCTCGGCGTTCAGCACGATCGACGCGGCGCCGTGCTGGAACAGCGTCACGTCCTTGGAGCGATGGCGGCCCGCGAGCCGGAAGCGCATCCGGCCGAGCCATTCGCCGACGGTCGCCGCTGCCTGCGCGTCGACCGCGAATTCGATGAACTGGAACCCGACGTGCGCGGGCGGCGCTGGCGGCGCGAACAGCGGCTGGCTGGCAGCCGGCACGCGGCCGTCCCGAGCGAGCCGTTCGCGCGTCAGCTCTTCCAGATAGAGCAGCGAACGATGGCCGTCGGCGGCCGTGATCGCGGTCGGCGCCGCGCGGAAGCCGTCGTTGAAGATCTCGAGCGACAGCGGCCCCGTATAGCCCGACTCGATCACGCGCGCCGTGAAGCGCGCGAGGTCGAAGTCGCCCTGGCCCGGGAACGAGCGGTAATGGCGGCTCCATTCGAGCACGTCCATCGCGAGCTTCGGCGCATCGGCGATCTGCACGAACGCGATCCGGTCGCCGGGGATGTCGGCGATCGCGTCCGGCGAATCGTCGAGCGACAGCGTATGGAAGCTGTCGAGCGCAAGGCCGAGGTGCGGGTTGTTCACGGCATTCACGAGTTTCCACGCATGGCCGTACCGTTTCACGACGCGGCCCCACGCGAGCGCTTCGTACGCGGCGACCACGCCGGCCTGCTGCGCGGCTTCGGCGAGCGCGCCGAGCTGGTCGACGAGCAGCCCGTCGTCCGCGATCGTGTCGGCCGACACGTTGCTGCACACCAGGATGCGGTCGGTGCCGAGCGCATGCATCACGTCGAACTTGCGCTTGATCCGGTCGAGGTTGCGGGCGAGCTGGGCCGCGCTCACGCCCTCGAAGTCGCGAAACGGCTGGAACAGCACGATGTCGAGGCCGAGATCGGCGGCCATGCGCCGGACGTCGGCCGGCGATCCATCGAAGTAGACGAGGTCGTTTTCGAAGATCTCGACGCCGTCGAAGCCCGCGGCCTGGATGGCGGCGAGTTTCTCGGCGAGCGTGCCGGACAGTGACACGGTGGCAATTGAGCGCTGCATGGGCGAATCCTGCGGATGAGCGGGGCATGGCGCCGGTCGAGCCGGCCCGGAGTGAACCAGTCGTTGAATTCCCGGCGAACGCCATATCCCGAATTTACTAGGCTAGTGATGCGTATTGTACAAACTAACTAGTTGGTACAAATTAGCGAAAACCCGAAAAGACAGTCCCGATTCGCGGGCGCACACTAGCGCCAAATTCCGATGTCTTCGGGGCGGTGCCGGTCATGGTCTGCCCCTGTTTAAGGAGCAGAACCACGATGAGCAAGCACAAGGTGCTGGTGCTGAACGGCCCGAACCTGAATCTGCTGGGCACGCGCGAGCCCCATATCTACGGCGCGGAAACGCTCGCCGACCTCGAGCAGCGCTGCCGCACGGCGGGAGAGGCGCTCGGGCTGGAAATCGACTTTCGTCAGTCGAACGCCGAGCACCAGCTGATCGACTGGCTGCATGCCGCGCGTCACGACACGCACGGCATCGTGATCAACCCGGCTGCCTATACGCATACGTCGGTGGCGCTGGCCGATGCGCTTTCCGCGATCGCGAAGCCGGTGATCGAAGTGCACATTTCGAACGTGCATCGCCGCGAGGCGTTCCGTCACCATTCCTACGTGTCGGCGATTGCCGAAGCCGTGATCTGCGGCTGCGGCACCGAAGGCTACGTATTCGCGCTGCAGCGTTTTGCGACGCTGTTCGCGCAGGGGGCCGCACGATGAGCCGCCCGTCGTTTCTGATCGGCCTGATCGGCCAGGGCATCGGCGGCTCGCTGTCGCCCGCGATGCACGAGGAAGAAGGATTCCGCCAGGGGTTCGGCTATGTGTACCGGCGCATCGATCTCGATGCGCTCGGCGTGACCGTCGACGCACTGCCGCAACTGCTCGATGCCGCGCAGCGGATGGGCTACAACGGCCTGAACATCACGCACCCGTGCAAGCAGCGCGTGATCGAGCACCTCGACGCGCTGTCGGACGACGCGCGTGCGCTCGGCGCGGTGAACACCGTGCTGTTCAAGGAGGGCAAGCGGATCGGTCACAACACCGACTGGTCGGGCTTCGCGAAATCGTTCCGCCGCGGGCTGCCCGGCGCGTCGCTCGAACGCGTCGTCCAGCTCGGCGCGGGCGGCGCGGGCGCGGCCGTGGCGCATGCGGCGCTGCAGATGGGCGCGGCCGAACTGACGATTTTCGACGTCGACGGCGCGCGCGCCGCCGCGCTCGCGGCCGAACTGCAGCAGCGCTTCCCCGCGGCACGGGTCGCGCCCGGCGGCGATCTCGCGGGCGCGATGCGCGCCGCGACGGGCCTGATCCACGCCACGCCGACCGGCATGGCCAAGCATCCGGGCCTGCCGCTGCCGGCCGAGCTGCTGCACGCGGGCATGTGGGTGGCCGACATCGTGTATTTCCCGCTCGAAACCGAACTGATCCACGCAGCGCGCGCGGCCGGCTGCGCCACGCTGCCGGGCGGCGGGATGGCCGTCTACCAGGCCGTGGACGCGTTCGAGATCTTCACCGGACGCACGCCCGACGCCGAGCGGATGTTCGATCACTTTCAGTCGCTCGTCGCGCGCTGACCCCCCAAGAAAGAGAGACCAGGAGACGACCATGCAGCACACCACCCATACGAGCGCCGCGCCGGCGCAGGCGTCCGGCACCGTCCGGCGCACCTCGGCGCGCTACAAGATTCTCGCGCTGCTCGCGATCGGCACGATGATCAACTACCTCGACCGCACCGTGCTGGGGGTGGCTGCGCCGCAGCTCACCAAGGAGCTTGGCATCAACGCGGCCGTGATGGGCATCATGTTCTCCGCGTTCTCGTGGACGTACGTCGCGATGCAGGTGCCCGGCGGCCTGTTCCTCGACCGCTTCGGCAGCAAGATCACCTATTACTGGTCGATGACGCTGTGGTCGCTTTGCACGTTCCTGCAAGGTTTCGTGCCCGGCGTCGCGACGCTGCTCGCCTGCCGTCTCGGCCTCGGCGTCACGGAGGCGCCGTGCTTCCCGACCAACAGCCGCGTCGTCGCGACCTGGTTCCCGCAGAGCGAGCGCGCGATGGCGACGGGTACCTACACCGTCGGCGAGTACATCGGCCTCGCGTTCTTCAGTCCGGTGCTGTTCGCGCTGATGGGGGCGTTCGGCTGGCGCTCGCTGTTCTGGGTCGTCGGTGCGGTCGGTATCGTGTTCGGCCTGGTCTGGTGGAAGTTCTATCACGAGCCGCGCAACCATCCGGGCGCGAATTCGGCGGAGCTGGCCTATATCGAGGCGGGCGGTGGCCTGGTGCACGGCGTGCGCAAGGACGGTGACAAAGGTGGCAAGGGCGAGCGCAAGGCATTCAGCTGGTCGATGGCCGGAAAGCTGCTGAAGAAGCGCCAGCTCGCGGGCATCTGCCTCGGCCAGTTCGCCGGCAACTCGACACTCGTGTTCTTCCTGACCTGGTTCCCGACCTACCTCGCCACCGAGCGCCACATGGGCTGGCTGAAGATCGGCTTCTTCGCAGTGATGCCGTTTATCGCCGCATCGGTCGGCGTGATGTTCGGCGGGATCTTCTCCGACTGGCTGCTGCGTCGCGGCAAGTCCGCGAACCTCGCGCGCAAGCTGCCGATCATCGCGGGCCTGCTGCTCGCATCGACGATCATTCTCGCGAACTACGTGCAGAGCAACGAGGCCGTGATCGCGATCATGTCGGTCGCGTTCTTCGCGCAGGGGATGGCCGCACTCGGCTGGACGCTCGTGTCCGACATCGCGCCGGACGGCCTGCTCGGCGTCACGGGCGGCATCTTCAACTTCGCGGCGAACCTTGCCGGGATCATCACGCCGCTCGTGGTCGGCTTCATCGTCGCGTCGACCGGTTCGTTCGTCGGCGCGCTCGTTTTCATCGGCGTGATCGCGCTGATCGGTGCGGCGTCTTACATCTTCGTCGTCGGCGACATCAAGCGAATCGAGCTGTAAGCACTGGCTCCACGCACATCCGTTGCGTCAGCCCGGCAGCCGCAAGGCCGCCGGGCTTTTTTGCTTGCGCGCGCCGGCGGGTGGGCCGGCTGGCGAATACAGCGCTTATGCGCGCTGCACCGCGATGCCGAGCGATTCGACCGCCCGCGCGATCGCGGCGACCGCACGGCGGATATCGTTCGAGTCGATCGCACCGATGCAGCCGACGCGGAACGTCTCGAGCTGCGTGAGCTTGCCCGGATACAGGATGAAGCCCGCGTCGCGCACCGCGTCGTAGAAGCGGCGGAAATCGTAGGCCGGGTGGTCGGGCGCGTGGAACGTGACGATCACCGGCGCCTGCACGCTCGCGTCGAGGAACGGCGTGAAGCCGAGCGCGTGCATCGATTCGACCAGCGTCCGGCAGTTGTCCGCATAGCGCGCGCCGCGTGCCGGCTGGCCGCCTTCGGCGAGATACTGGTCGAGCGCGGCGCGCAGCGCGGCGATCACGTGCGTCGGCGGTGTGAAGCGCCACTGGCCCGTCTTGATCAGGTACGCGTACTGATCGTGGAGATCGAGCGCGAGCGACGGCGAATTGCCTTCGCTCGCGTCGAGCGCGTCGCGCCGCACGATCGCGAATCCCATCCCCGGCACACCTTCGAGACATTTGCCGCTCGCCGAGATCAACGCATCGATGCCGCTGCCCGCCAGCCTGATCGGCAGCGCGCCGAACGAGCTCATTGCGTCGACGATCAGCCGCTTGCCGTGGCGCCGGCACACGGCGGCGATGTCGTCGAGCGGGTTCAGGATGCCGGCGCTCGTCTCCAGGTGCACTTGCGCGACGTGCGTGATGCGCGGCTCGCGCGCGAACGCGGCTTCGATCGCGGCCGGATCGACGGCGGCGTCCTCGCCGAACGGCAACGCGATCGCTTCGATCCCGAGCCGGCCGAGAATCTTCAGGATGCGCGCGCAGTACGCGCCGTTGTCGGGCACCAGCACGACGCCGTCGCGCGGCACCAGCGTGCCGAGCGCGGCTTCGACCGAGAACGTGCCGCTGCCCTGCATCGGGACGCACACGTACTCGGCGCCGCCGTGCGCGATCGCGACGAGGTCCGCGCAGACGCTGGCCGTCAGTTGATTGAAAGCGGCATCCCACGAGCCCCAGTCGTGTTGCATTGCGTGGCGGGTTGTGGCGGACGTGGTGAGCGGGCCGGGCGTGAGAAGAATCGGATCGGACATGGTTTTCCCTTGCAAAGGTCGGAAGAAACGCCGGGTGGCATTTCTGGATGACTTGCATGATATTGGCAAAATGTGTCATTTTTTGGAAATTGTGGCATTCGTCACGGCTTTGTCATCGAACGCTGTGATCCTTCGCTTGCCGTGCGAAACCTAACCTCAGCGCGGCGGCGAGGCAGGTCGTCGATCGGCCCTGCCCGGAAAAAACAGGAGAGCCGGATCGTGCCCCGGCCATTTGGTGTTCCGCCTACGGAGAAGTGAGATGACACTGCAGAAACCCTCGCGCGCCGCTGCCGGCGCGTTCCGCAAGCTGGCGCTGGCCGCCAGCGTCGCCGGTCTGATGGGCGCGGCGCTGCCCGCGCATGCGGCGAGCGCGGTCGTGCTGTATACGGCAGACGGTCTCGAGAACCTCTATCGTGATGTGCTGCCGGCCTTCGAGAAGAAGGAAGGCGTCAAGGTCAACATCGTGACGGCGGGCAGCGGCGAAGTCGTCAACCGCGCGAACATCGAGAAGAATTCCCCGAAGGCCGACGTGATCGTCACGCTGCCGCCGTTCATTCAGCAAGCTGGCCAGATGGGCCTGCTGCAGCCGTACCAGAGCGTGAACTACAAGAACGTGCCGGCCATCGCGAAGGCTGAAGACGGTACGTGGGCGACGTTCGTGAACAACTACTTCTCGTTCGCGATCAACCCGGACGTCGTGAAGAACCAGCCGAAGACGTTCGCCGACCTGTTGTCGCCGGCCTACGCCGGCAAGGTCGCGTACTCGAACCCGGCCACGGCCGGCGACGGGATGGCCGTGCTGATCCTGACGACGTCGCTGATGGGCGAAGACAAGGCATTCGACTACCTCGCGAAGCTGTCGCAGAGCGTGAAGTTCCACACGAAGGGCACGGGCTACCTGAACGTGCTGCTGTCGCGTAACGAAATCAGCGTCGCGAACGGCGACCTGCAGATGGACCTCGACGATGCCGAACACGGCGCGCTGTCCGTCAAGCCGATCTTCCTGGCCGCGAAGGAAGGCGACCAGCCGACCACGTTCCAGCTCCCGTACGGCATCGGCCTGATCAAGAGCGGCCCGAACCAGGACGCCGGCAAGAAGCTGATCGACTACCTGATGTCGACGGAAGTGCAGTCGAAGGTGCCGGACATGTACGGCATCCCGGGCCGCACGGACGTGCCGCTGGCCGGCAAGAACGGCGAAGCGGTCAAGAAGGCGATCGCGGGCGTGAAGCTGATCCCGGTCGACTGGACACAGGTGATGGCGAAGAAGCCGGTGTGGATCGAGCGCTGGAAGAAGGACGTGATCGGCAGCTCGGGCAAGCAGCTCGACGTCGTCAAGCCGAAGTGATCGGCGCACGCCGCCTGTATTTGTGAGCAAGAGGATGAACCCGGTGGAAACCACCCTGACCCATCCCGGCGCATTCGGCGCCGCCGAACCGCGAGCGACGCTGCGGTCCGGCGCGCCGGGCGGCGTGCAGATCGAACACCTGAGCGTGCGCTACGGCGCACGCACGGTGCTGGAAGATCTGTCGCTGTCGATCGGTGCCGGTGAATTTCTGACCGTGCTCGGCAAGAGCGGCTGCGGCAAGACCACGCTGCTGCGCTTCATCGCCGGGTTCGTGAAGGCCGACGGCCTGACCGGCACGCTGACCGTTGCCGGACGCGACCTGACCTATGCGCCGCCGCACAAGCGCAATCTCGGTCTGCTGTTCCAGAATTACGCACTGTTCCCGCACCTGACGGTGTTCGAGAACGTGGCATTCGGGCTGCGCGCACGCGGCATGGCGTCGCCGGAAGTGACGCGCCGCGTCGCCGATGCGCTGAAGCTCGTGCAACTCGGCGATGCGGGCCACCACCTGCCCGCACTATTGTCGGGCGGGATGCAGCAGCGCGTCGCGCTGGCGCGCGCGCTCGTGATCGAGCCGGACGTGCTGCTGCTCGACGAGCCGCTGTCGGCGCTCGACGCCAACCTGCGCGCGTCGGTGCGCAGCGAACTGAAGGCGCTGCACGAGCGCCTGCCGAACCTGACCGTCGTCTGCGTGACGCACGACCGCGACGACGCGCTCGTGCTGTCCGATCGCGCGCTGCTGATGCGCGATGGCCACATCGCGCAGCTTGGCACGCCGCAGCAGCTGTACGACGCGCCGCAGGACGGCTACGTCGCACGCTATCTCGGCCCGGCAAACCTGCTGCCGCCGCACGTGATCTTTCCGCTCGGCGATCCGCGTCACGAAGTGCGCGGCAAGGTCGCGTGCGTGCGCCCCGAGCGCCTCACCGTGATGCCGCTTGCCGCGGGCGGCCTGCACGGCACGGTGTCATCCGTCGAATGGCAGGGCGCGGACCTGTCGATCGCGGTCGTGATCGACGCGGCGCCCGACGAACCCGTGCGCGTGACGATGCAACGCGGCCGCGGTGCGGCCCCCGAGCGCGGTGCGCGCGTTTCCCTGCATTGCGAGGCAGACGATGTCGTCCTTATCGAGCCCTGACGCCGGCCTGCCGCCGCACGTGCTCGCGTCGGCCGCCGCGCACGCCGCCGCCGCGCGGCGCCGCAAGCGCATGGGCGACCTGCACCTGGCCGCGCTCGCGATCGTCGTGCTGGGCCCGCTCGTCATCTATCCGCTGGTGCGGCTCGTGCTGCTGAGCGTGTCGGGCGACCACGGGCTGAGTCTCGCCGCGTACCGTACCTTCTTCGGCAATCCCGACACGCGCAACGTGCTGCTGACGACGCTCGGCGTGCTGTTCGCGAGCGCCGGCACCGCGTCGGTGCTCGGTGTGCTGCTGGCTGCGCTGCTGTTCTTCAAGCCGTTTCCGGGCGCGTCGCTCGTCACGCGTTTCCTGGAACTATACGTCGCGTTTCCGTCGTTCCTCGTCGCGTTCACGCTGATCTTCCTGTATGGCTCGCAAGGCTCGATCAGCATCGCGCTGCAGCACCTGTTCCATCTCGAGAATCCGCCGCTCGATTTCCTGTTCGGCATCGGCGGCGTGATCCTCGCGCAGACGGTGTTCTATACGCCGTTCGTCGTGCGGCCGACGCTCGCGTCGTTCGCGACGCTCGACCTGCGGCTGATCGAAGCCGCGCGCAGCCTCGGCGCGTCCGGCTGGATGCTTGCACGTCGCGTCGTGCTGCCGATCGCGTGGCCGGGCATCGCCGCCGGCACCGTGCTGTGCTTCCTGCTGACGCTGAACGAATTCGGGATTCTGCTTGTGCTCGGCAGCGCGCGGCTCGTGACGCTGCCGGTTGCGATCTACAGCAGCGCGACCGTCGACCTCGACCTGCCGACCGCGTCGGCCGGCGCGGTCGTGATGCTCGCGCTGTCGCTGGCGCTGTATACGGTTTATCGCCGGGTGAACCGGCGTGCGATGGGAGGCAACGATGTCCGCTGAATTTCGTATCGGGCAAGCCGTGCCGCGCCACCACATCGGCTGGGGTGACACGGTGCTCAAGCATGCGTCGCGCGCGGCGCTCGCGCTGGCCGCGTTCGCGTGCTTCTGGCTGTTCGTGTTGCCCGTCATCGTCGTCGCGCTGTCGAGCGTGTCGACGCAGTGGTCGGGCACGATTCTGCCGGCTGGCTACAGCCTGCGCTGGTTCGAGCGGCTCGGGTCGCCGGAATACGACGCGCTGCTGACGAGCCTGGAAATCGGCTTCGGCGTGTCTGCGGTCGGCACGATCCTCGGGCTGTGGCTTGCGCTGGCGCTCGAAGGGCGCGACCGGCGCGGCCTCGGCGCGGTGGTCGACGCGCTCGTGATGGTGCCGAACGGCGTGCCGAGCGTCGTGCTCGGGCTCGCGGTGCTGATTGCGTATCACCAGAAGCCGGTCGACCTGTCGAGCTCGGCGGCGATCGTCGTGCTCGTGCAGCTCGCGCTGATTTTGCCGTTCTGCTATCGCTGCGCGGCCGCCGCGCTGCGTCCGGAGCTGACCGTGCTGCGCGAAGCGGCGGCGAGCCTTGGTGCGCCGCCCGCGATGGTGCTGCGCCGCGTGCTGCTGCCGCAGCTCGTGCCGGCGCTGCGCGCGAGCCTCGCACTTGGCTTCGCGCTGTCGCTCGGCGAGCTCGGCGCGACGCTGACGGTTTATCCGCCCGGCTTCGCCACCGTGCCGATCGTCGTGATCGGCCAGGTGGAGCGCGGGTATTACCTTCCGGCATCGGCGCTGTCGCTGCTGATGCTCGGCGCGTCGCTCGCGGCGCTGCTGCTGATCGCTGCGCGCGTGCCGCGCGGCAAGCGGGTGGCAGCATGAACGCCGCGTTCGCATTGCGCCAGCCCGGTGACGCGTCGGCAGCCGGCGCGTCGACGGATCTCGCAGGACGCGCCGTCGACGTCAACGGCCGGCACTACCGGCTGCCGGTCGAGCCGACCGTCGTCGTCTGCGTCGACGGCTGCGAGTACGACTATCTCGAACGCGCCATGGAAGCGGGCGTCGCGCCGTTCATCGGCCGGATGATCGCCGAAGGCACGGCGTGGCGCGCCGATTGTGTCGTGCCGACCTTCACCAACCCGAACAACCTGTCGATCGTCTGCGGCGTGCCGCCGTCGGTCCACGGGATCTGCGGCAACTACTTCTGGGATCCGGCCGCCGACGGCGGGCGCGGCGCCGAAGTCATGATGAACGACCCGGCCTACTTGCGGGCCGGCACGCTGCTTGCCGCGGCGTCCGACGCCGGTGCGCGGGTCGCCGTCGTGACGGCGAAGGACAAGCTGCGCCGGTTGCTCGGCTGGCAACTGAACGGCATCTGCTTTTCGGCCGAGAAGGCCGCGCAGGCGAATCTCGCGGAAAACGGGATCGTCGACGTGCTCGACTGGGTCGGCCTGCCGTCGCCGGACGTCTACAGTGCGGCGTTGTCCGAATTCGTGTTCGCAGCCGGCGTGCGGCTTGCGCAGACGCGCCAGGTCGACCTGATGTACCTGTCGACCACCGATTACGTGCAGCACAAGTGCGAGCCGGGCAGTGTCGGTGCGAATGCGTTCTACGCGATGATGGACGGCTACCTCGCGCAGCTTGACGCGCTCGGCTGGGCGATCGGGCTGACCGCCGATCACGGGATGAACGCGAAGCACGATCCCGCGACGGGCCGGCCGAACGTCATCTATCTGCAGGACGCATTCGACGCCTGGTACGGTGCGCAGGCTGCGCGCGTGATCCTGCCGATCACGGATCCGTACGTCGTGCATCACGGTGCGCTCGGCTCGTTTGCAACCCTCTACCTGGCACCGGGCGTCGACCGGGCCGAGGCGATGTGGCGGGTCGGCGGCCTCGACGGCGTCGAGCTCGTGCTCGACAACGCGGAAGCCGCCGCCCGTTTCGAGCTGCCGGCCGACCGGATCGGCGATCTCGTCGTGATTGGCCGCCGCGACATGACGCTCGGCACGCGTGAGCGCGAACACGACCTGTCGGGCCTCACGGTGCCGCTGCGTTCGCATGGCGGCGTGTCGGAGCAGGAAGTACCGCTGCTGTTCAACCGGCGTATCGTGCCTGCCGATCCTGCGCGTCGCCCGCGCAACTTCGACGTGTTCGATTTCGTGCTGAACCGGGTCGCGACATGATGGCTCATCCCCGACACGATCACCCGGCGTTTCGTGCAGAGGTGCTGCGCTGGTGCGGCACGCGTGCGACGCGCGAACGCACGCTCGACGTGATGGACCCCTACACGGGCACGCGCGTCGGGACGGCGCCGCTGGCGAGCGTCGACGATGTGCGCGCGGCATTCGATTACGCGATGGCGTATCGGCCGAAACTCACGCGGTACGAGCGTTCGCAGATCCTCGAGCGTGCGGCCGCGCTGCTGCGTGAGCGCACCGAGGAAGCGTCCGACCTGATTACGCTCGAATCGGGGCTGTCGAAACAGGACTCCCGCTACGAGATCGGCCGCGTTGCCGACGTGTTGAAGTTTGCAGCGGTCGAGGCGCTGCGCGACGACGCGCAGAGTTTCTCGTGCGACCTGACGCCCCACGGCAAGGCGCGCCGCGTGTTCTCGCAGCGGCAGCCGCTCGACGGTGTGATCGTCGCGATCACGCCGTTCAATCATCCGATGAACCAGGTGGCGCACAAGATTGCACCGGCGATCGCGACCAACAATCGCGTGATCGTGAAGCCGTCGGAGAAGGTGCCGCTGTCGGCGTACTACCTGGCCGACCTGTTGTATGAGGCCGGACTGCCGGAGCCGATGCTGCAGGTGCTGACCGGCGATCCGCGCGAGATCGCGGACGAACTCGTCACGCACCCGCATGCGGCGCTGATCACCTTTACAGGTGGCGTGGCGATCGGCAAGGCGATTGCCGCACGGGCCGGCTACCGCCGCATCGTGCTGGAACTGGGCGGTAACGATCCGCTGATCGTCCTCGACGATGCCGATCTCGAGCGCGCGACGTCGCTCGCCGTGCTCGGCTCGTACCGGAATTCGGGCCAGCGCTGCACGGCCGTCAAGCGGATACTGGTGCATCGCTCGATCGCACCCGCGTTCACCGAATTGCTCGTCGAGAAGACGCGTGCATGGAAGTACGGCGATCCGTTCGATCCCGCGAATGAAATGGGCACGGTGATCGACGAGGAAGCGGCGCGGCTGTTCGAGGCGCGCGTGGAGGAGGCGGTCGCGCAGGGCGCGCGCCTGCTGACCGGCAACGTGCGGCGCGGCGCGCTGTATGCGCCGACCGTGCTCGACAACGTCGATCCGTCGATGACGATCGTGCGCGAGGAGACCTTCGGCCCGGTATCGCCGGTGATCACGTTCGACACGATCGACGACGCGATCCGGATCAGCAACGGGACGGCGTTCGGGCTGTCGTCGGGCGTGTGTACGGACAGCACGGCCGCGGTCGTGCGGTTCGTGAACGAGCTGAACGTCGGCACGGTGAACGTATGGGAAGTGCCCGGGTACCGGATCGAGCTGTCGCCGTTCGGCGGGATCAAGGATTCGGGGCTCGGTTACAAGGAAGGCGTTCAGGAGGCGATGAAGAGCTTCACGAACCTGAAGACGTTTTCGCTGCCTTGGGAGTGAATGAATGGCATTGACGGTGGAAGAGATCCACGGGCTGTATCGCGAACATGGCCATGTGGCCTATAGCGGGGAGCCGGTCACGCAGCTCGAGCACGCATTGCAGAGCGGATGGCTGGCGGAAGAGGCGGGGGCAGACGAAGCGCTGGTCGCGGCGGCGTTCCTGCATGATCTCGGGCATCTGCTGAATCGCCAGGGTGAGACGCCAAGCGCGCGCGGGATCGACGATCTGCATCAGTATTACGTGCTGCCGTTCCTGCGGCCGCTGTTTTCCGATGCGGTGCTGGAGCCGATCCGGCTGCACGTCGACGCGAAGCGCTGCCTGTGCCGCACGGACGCCGGCTACTTCGAGAGCCTGTCGCCGGACTCGGTGCGCAGCCTCGCGCTGCAGGGCGGTATTTTCAGTGAGGAGGAGGCGGCGGCGTTCCTGCAGCGCTCGTTCGCGGAGGACGCGCTGCGTCTGCGCCGCTGGGACGATACGGCGAAGGAAGAGGGCAAGGTCACGCCGGATCTCGATCACTATATGGAGATCGTGGCGCGCCAGGTGCGCGCGGACTGACGGATTCCGTTGCTTCTATATAAGGCGCCGCACGCGGCAGCGTGCGGCGCCTTATATTTTTTGACGAGTTGCGAAACACGGTTCATAATCTCGCTTCTCTGCTGCTGAAAACGCAGCGCTGCCGGGAAACGCAAAGTTCCTCGCAGAATGCTCTTTAAAAATTAACAGCCGATAAGTGTGGGCGCTTGATGGAAGCGAGCTGATCCTCGGATCAGATAGCAAAAGTATC